>NZ_CP126535.1:4800000-6961392 GCF_030369595.1 Paenibacillus sp. PK1-4R | reverse complement strand
AGACTGTCACTCCTTTTACATGTTCCAAGTGTGGCTTAAGCCATGATGCAGTGTCGAAATACGAGATATATTGTTGAATTTATCCCCAAACCCCCGCAGGTCGAAAACAAAAAAAGTATGAACAACGGAAAATTGTTCACAACTTTATCCACAGGCTGTTGATAATATTATGGGTCAGATCACATATTCACATCCAAAAGTAATACAATCATAGCAAAAGAAACCCCGCATTTCAACGTATCGCGTGATTTTATCCACAAATTCAATAACTTGTGTATAATTTTTAGTCACAACACAATATATTGTTTATAAACTGTTTAATTTTCGACAGAATGACCCAAAAACCAAAAATGTTTTATACACAGGTTATCCGTCAAATGATGCCAAATTGTGTGTAAAAGTATTCTTCGTTTGTGAATAACCTGTCTGTGGATAACCGTGAAGTGAAAATGAAGCATGATCAAGATCGGAAAAAGAGCGACCTCTCACTCTCGTGTTTTTCTTGCCAATGGGGCGATGATGAAAGCGACAAATTCAGTGTCGGGATGAGAGACGGAGAGGGGAGTAAACTCATGCCTTTAATTGAACAAGATCAGTGGTGTATTTTCTGGGCAGATGGTAATTCTGTGATGGCAATGTATAAGAATAATGGACCAAGAGGACTTCATTTTAAGACATATGTAATGTGAATTATCCGGAATTAAGAGGTAAGGTGATAATCAAATATGGAGGTTGAAGTATATGATTTTATAATATGAATTCAAAGGATAGATTATGCGTGTATAGCAAAAGAGGGTGTCGCCCAAAACCGATTTCTGGTTTTGGGCGACACCCTCTTTTTTTGGTGCAGACACGAACTATGGATTGATGATTTAGAGACGGGGAAGGGACATTTTACGCTGGAATTCAGCGATATCTGCGTATTCCTCTTCCAGTTTGCGAGAGATCCGAATAAAGATGGGCAGCAGCTCCTGGTAGAGAACAGCATTCTCTTTGACAGGGGTATGCCGATGCGTTGTACCCACCATGGAAGAAACGGCATGAAGCGATTGGATTCGCCCTGTAGCGTACAAACCAAGCACGACGGCACCCAGACAGGAACTTTCGAAGCTCTCGGGTACAACCACTTCCTGATTGAAGATATCGGACATCATCTGGCGCCAGAGAGGAGATCGCGCAAACCCACCTGTGGCTTGAATGGAGGTAGGTTGCCCAATCTGTTCTTCCATGGCGAGCAGTACCGTATATAGGTTGAAAATAACCCCTTCCAGAACAGCACGGATCATATGCTCTTTCTGGTGATGGAGTGTTAAGCCAAAAAAGGAACCACGGGCATCCGGATTCCACAATGGGGCACGTTCGCCCGAAAGGTACGGATGAAACAGAAGTCCTTCCGATCCCGGGCGGACACGTTCCGCAATTTTGGTTAGAACATCATAGGAATTGATGCCAAGTCGCTTCGCTGTCTCCACTTCAGACGCGGCGAATTCATCCCGCACCCAGCGAAACAACATGCCACCGTTATTCACAGGCCCACCAATAACCCAAAGATTCTCTGTAAGGGCGTAACAGAACGTACGACCTTTGGGATCGGTAACCGGACGGTCCACGACTGTACGAATGGCCCCGCTGGTTCCGATGGTTGCTGCGACAACACCAGGTTCAATGGCGTTTACGCCGAGATTGGATAAAACCCCGTCACTTGCGCCAATAACAAAGGGCGTGGAGGGGGAGAGAGCCATTTTTTCAGCCGATTCGTGATTCATTCCTTCTAATATATGTGTTGTGGGTACGAGCTTCGATAGATGGTCGGGTGTAATGCCTGCAATCTCAAGGGCTTCTGCGTCCCAGTCCAGTTGTTCCAGATTGAGCAAGCCCGTGCAGGAAGCGATGGAATGGTCGACGACATATTGTCCGAATAGACGGAAGAACAGATATTCTTTAATCGAAATAAATTTGGCGGTACGCTCAAAAAGATCAGGTTCATCGTGGCGCAGCCACATTAATTTGGTCAGCGGTGACATGGGATGGATCGGTGTACCTGTGCGCAGATAGATGCGATGGCCCAATCCATTCTCTTGCAACTGGGCAGAAAATGCCGCACTTCGATTATCCGCCCAGGTAATGCAACGGGTTATGGGTGTGTTGTCCTGTCCCATGGCAATGACACTATGCATAGCTGAGCTGCAGGATACAAACAGGATCTGCTCGGCAGCAACGCCGCTCTGATCCATGACTCCTCGGACAGAGCGGAGGGCCGCTTGTACAATCTCTTCAGGGTCCTGCTCGGCAACATCTGGTGCAGGGGTATACAAAGGGTATTCCTGCGTTGAGGTACTGACGACGGAGCCTTGCTCGGTAAATAATACGGATTTGGTACTGGTGGTACCAATATCGATCCCAATCATGTAGTTGTTCATATATTTAATCCTTCTTTCTCCAGAAAGCGATGAGATTTTAATTTCTTTCTACTATATAGAGTCCATTTATACCACTGTGCTCAGGAGCAAAATAAAGATCAGTCCCACCACGGATAATAGTGTTTCCATAACGGTCCACGTTTTCAATGTCTGGGAAACGCTCATATTAAAGAATTCTTTGATCATCCAGAATCCCGCATCGTTCACATGGGACAAGATGAGTGACCCTGCACCTGTGGCGAGTACAACCAGCTCAATATTGGCACCTGGTGTGAGTGCAAGCACTGGAGCGACAATGCCGGCAGCAGTTGTCATAGCTACGGTTGCTGAACCGGTAGCTACACGAATGAGCGCAGCGACAAGCCAGGCAAACAGGATCACGTTGATGTTAGCATGGGTAGCGACATCAGCAATGGCGTTGCCCACACCACTATTGATCAATACCTGTTTGAAGGCACCGCCTCCGCCAATAATGAGAATGATGGTCGCCGTAGGCGCCAGACATTCACTGGTGAAGCGAGAAATATCGTGTTTGGTGAATCCACGTGCAAAGCCGAGTGAAAAGAGGGCAAATACAACTGAAATCAGCAGAGCAATGATCTCATGACCGATAAATTCACTGAAAACGGTGAAGCCGCTTGTTGCATTTGGGTCAATGATGCTTGCTATGGAACCAATCAACATCAAAATAACCGGCAGCAATATGGTAAACAAGGTAATACCAAACCCAGGCATGTTGCTGTTTGTTTTGGTTGCGAATTGTTCAGCCAGTTCAGCTGGCGGTTCGGTGTGTATTCTTTTGCCAATAAATTTACCAAACAAAGGACCTGCAATAATCGCTGTAGGAATACCAACAATAAGGGAGTACAAAATGGTTTTACCCAAATCCGCGCTGTAGGCTTCAATCGCTATCATTGGCGCTGGGTGGGGTGGAACCAAACCGTGTACAGTCGACAGACCTGCCAAAATGGGAATACCAATCTGCAGCAGAGACATATTGGTTTTACGTGCAACGGTGAAAATGATGGGAATCATCAAAATCACGCCGACTTCGAAGAAAACAGGAATACCAACGATAAATCCAACAATCATCATGGCCCAGTGCACACGTTTCACACCAAACCGATCAACCAATGTAGTTGCAATGCGCTCGGCACCGCCAGATTCGGCCATCATCTTACCAAGCATCGTACCGAGAGCAATAACAATTGCAATGGTTCCAAGTGTGCCGCCAAGTCCCCCGGTAATGGAAGAGATTACATCGGCAGGTTTCATGCCTGTAAGCAAACCGAGCATTAATGCGGACAACAGCAGGGTGATGAAGGGATTCCATTTATACTTGGAAATCAAGACGATCAGAAAAACGATCGCAATTAACGTCCAAACCAATAATGTTGCGTTGTGGGATAGTCCAAAAAGAGTGCTCATGATGTTATGTGCTCCTTTATTTCTGATATAGAACGCTTACAAGTGAAATTATCGTCAACAATTGAATTCGTGCAGGTACTGAAAAAGAGGTGTTGGCGAGAAATGTAGTTTTATCATGCCCAAAATGAAAACAAAACGCATTTTGTATACTTGTCGACAAGTTAAGCCGCAATCATTCACGATGGATATGATTGCAAACGCCTTGCTCCTTTAGGAATCAAAGCTTTCGTGCAGTGTTTTACCAGAATCTTGAAAATACGTGCGGACTCCAGCCTGAATGAGCATTTTGTCACCAGACTCCAGTGCTTCAACAAGCAAACGGTGTTTCTCAATTACAGCGCTTACTTTCTGCTCGCCTTGAACGAATACTCTGCGCGTTGTGAGCAGCATAACGGTCATCACAACATATCGAATACTCTTCCATAGATGTGAAATACGGGAATGCTGAGCAGCTTCAATGATGGTCTCGTGGAAAATGAGATCCTGATAGGCGAATTCGACGGCGTCCTGATGCCGTCCAGCAAGTTGCATTTTGTCGATCACGTTACGCAGCTGGGTGATTAATGATTCTGGGACATCACCAGCGAGTCGCTGCTGCACAAAACTTTCAATCAGGAAACGGACATCATACAATTCCTCGACATCCTTGATTCGTAGTCCAATGACAACGACACCCATACGTTCAAGTCGAATAAGTCCTTCATTGGACAAAGTTCGTAACGCTTCACGGACAGGTGAACGACTGCTGTCAAAATCAGCCGCAATTCGATTTTCCGACAAAATCTCTCCAGGTCGAAGGGTACCGCTGATGATCCGCAGCCTTAATTCGCAGGCAATGGCTTCACCACGAGAAGCCCCTTGAAGCCAGGAAGAAGGAAATAACATATGGCTAACGCTCCTATTAATAAGTAATCAGTCCATTACTGATCATAGCATAACTATTTTGCGGACTGGACATTCAGTTCAATCCATAGTCTGTAGCTACAAGCTAACGGCTAATGTTTTTTTCAAAGGACTACTAAAGGCGGGTAAGTAAATCAGCTTCATCCATATACTTGTATACAAGATGTGATGTTTATCCTACACCTTTCTCAAAAGCTTGTAAACCTTAATTGAAGCGGATACAACCTGATTAGAATTCGACGATATTTATAGCCTATAATCATTATCCACATGTGAATAACTTTAAACAGGATGTAATGAAGGAGATAACAGGCATTGGAGGTTGTGGATAACTATAAATGCTGAAATATGGCGATCTGATCAGGGTCTGGGGATAACTTTCAGAACTCTCTTCGGGGCTTGGTAATGGTATTCTAGTGAACGGACTGTGGTCATTACTTTGAGTGGGATGGAGAGTGTATATAAAAGAGGGAGAAGCCTTGCGCCTTGCAGTTGACTTTTCCAGGTGATCATGGTTAAATATATAAAGGTGTTTTCTGTGAAGATGAAAGTGATTCATCACATAAGTATTTCCTTGTGAGGAGGTGCAATACATTGAGACCTACATTCAAACCGAACGTTAGCAAACGTAAAAAAGTTCATGGTTTCCGGAAAAGAATGAGCACGAGCAACGGCCGTAAAATTTTGGCCGCACGTCGCCTTAAAGGCCGTAAAAACCTGAGTGCTTAATGCATTGAAGACCACCGAGGTGGTCTTTTTTTTCTTAATTAGCTCAAATCAGACTGGATGCTGCTACAGATCAGGTCTGAATGGTCTGCGAAAAAGTGCTGAACACATATGATGTATGTTGAGTGAGTTTTCCATTTTTCGAAAACTTACCTTATATAATGATGAATCGTTGATAGGTTTAAAATAGCCAATCAACATTCATCCCGGATGAATGCGGATCAGTTCAAGTAGCTGGTTAACAATCATCCCAAATGAAGTTGTCGCCAAGACGGTTTACCGTCATTCAAGAAAGCCTATACTAAATCAGTAATGAGGCCTCCGTCAATAACATTGGTGGAGAACAGCAAGGAGAAGCGCCGTGTATAAAAGACTGCGTCTACGAAACCGGGCGGACTTTAGCCGCGTATACCGGTATGGGAAATCGTTTGCCAATCATCAATTCGTGGTGTATGGCTGTCGCCGTAAAGATACGGAACAATTTCGGGTCGGCGTATCATGCAGCAAGAAAATCGGAAACGCTGTCGTACGCAACCGGATGAGACGCATGATCAAGGAAATTGTTCGTCATCATGAGCATGAGATCGTCACGCAGATGGATCTGATTTTTATCGTCAGAAAAGGTGCACTGGACATGCCCTATAAGGAAATGGAAAAAAGCCTGCTACATGCGATGCGAAAGGGCTCTCTTTTGAAGTCGAGCAAGCGGTAAGCTTCGGTTTATTTGTCCTCCTAATTATGGTATGATTTACGGTGGAATGGAATGGTTAAGAGAGGGGTTATGAAGTGTCGCGATTGAAGACATCAAAGGGGAAGTGGATTCTCCTCATTGCAGTCATTGCAATGGTCACTGTACTCGCCGGATGTACTCCACAAGGAGCCGGGGTTACTACGGAAGATCTAAAGAATAGTGATTCTTTTTGGCAAGCCAATGTTGTGTACTGGTTCTCACTGGCGCTGGATACATTCGCCAACTGGTTCAAAGGTGAATATGGACT
Source organism: Paenibacillus sp. PK1-4R (assembly GCF_030369595.1). Lineage (NCBI taxonomy): Bacteria > Bacillati > Bacillota > Bacilli > Caryophanales > Paenibacillaceae > Paenibacillus > Paenibacillus sp. PK1-4R. The sequence goes on along the minus strand of NZ_CP126535.1, from coordinate 6,954,917 downwards.
GGCCGTCCTCGTGATGGTGCTTATTGTACGGACATTGATTTTACCATTAACAATGAAACAAGTCCGTAGCTCCAAAGCTATGCAGGCCATTCAGCCGCAGCTGAAGGAGATTCAAGCCAAGTTTAAAGATACACCTGAGAAAGTTCAGCAAGAAACAATGAAGTTGTTTCAGGAGAACAAAGTTAATCCGATGGCGGGTTGTCTGCCACTTCTGATTCAGATGCCGATTTACATCGCACTTTATAACTCAATTTACGGAAACTCCAGTCTGAGAACACATGATTTCTTGTGGCTTCAGCTCGGGGAACCGGATCACCTGTTTATTTTGCCAGTGCTGGCTGCCATCACAACATTCATTCAAACATGGATGATGATGCGTATGAATCCTGCACAGCAAGTTGGTCCGATGCAGTTTATGCTATGGGTATACCCAATTTTGATCTTTGTGATGTCTTACCAGTTCCCGTCAGCACTTCCGCTGTACTGGTTCTACAGTAACATCTACACGATCGTGCAAAACTATTTCCTTTACCGGAATAATGATAAAATCGTGGCTGAGGTCAACGTGAAGCAGAATAGCTCTTCCAAAAATGGAGCTAAACGCAAAAACGGTGGCAAAGCGACCGTCTCTGGAAAAGGGTCGAAAGGGGCCAAAAAATCGAAATGACCAAAGTCATTACGTCAGGAAAAACCGTTGAAGATGCTGTAAACCAAGGATTGACCGAGCTTGGCGTAAGTCGGGACAAGGTCGAGATACAAGTGTTAGAGCAGCCGTCAAAAGGATTCCTGGGTTTGTTCGGGGTGAGGGCGGCCAAAGTTGAAGTGAAATTATTGCCTGTGCCGGAAGTTGTTCCACAGCCGATCAAGCCAGCTGCATACAAACCTGAAGTAGATGCATTACTTGAGGATGTTGCAGCTAAAAATCCCTATGAAGAAGCGGCTGCTTTCTTGAAAGAGGTCGCAGCAGGTATGGGACTGGATGTTGAAGTGCATATCAAAAAACAGCGGGATGGACATATCTTCAATATTGCCGGTGAAGATCTGGGCATGATTATTGGCAGACGTGGACAGACGCTGGATGCGCTTCAGTATCTAACGAACATTGTAGCGAACCGATATTCGGAAAGCTTCGTTCGAATTGTGCTCGACGCGGAGAATTTCCGTCAACGTCGGCGGAAGACGCTGGAGGACTTGGCTGAAAGGTTGGCTGGACAAGCAATCCGTACCGGCAAGGAAGTTGTACTGGAACCAATGCCTCCGCTCGAACGAAAAGTCATTCATGCAAAACTGCAAAACCACCCGCAGATTAAGACGTTAAGTAAGGGTGAAGAGCCTAATCGGCGTGTGGTTATTACGACGAAATAACACGAAATTGAAGACGCAATGGCTTCCTGCCCGGTGCAGAAGCCATTGCTTTTTTCGTACAGAAGCAATTTGGTAAGCTGCATAGAGCAAGTGAAGAGCGAGTAAAGAGTGAACTTAATACGATTAGTGGCATGTCATATGTTATATCATTAATAGATTTGAAAATGGATATGGCGTCCCCCTGAGGGGCGGCAATTTTAAAATAGAGCAAGGAGAGATAACCATGATCAGTGATACGATCACAGCGATATCAACAGCTGTTGGAGAGGCGGGTATCGCCGTGATCCGGGTCAGCGGCCCGGATGCAGTGTCGGAGACGGAAAAGATTTTTCGCAGCAAAACCCCTTTAACTCAGGCGGCATCTCACACAGTTCATTATGGTCATATCATAGATCCCGTTAATGGGGAAAAGATTGAGGAAGTACTGGTTACGGTAATGCGAGCACCACGCTCGTTCACAACAGAAGATGTCGTGGAGATCAGTGCGCATGGCGGTGTAGTGTCTGTAAAACGGGTCATGGACCTGCTATTACAGCTTGATATTCGTCTGGCTGAACCCGGTGAATTCACGAAGCGTGCTTTCCTTAATGGGCGGATTGACCTGTCTCAGGCGGAAGGTGTCATGGATCTTATTCGTTCCAAATCGGACAGAGCTTTCTCGGTTGCATTGAAACAGGTTGAAGGCAAACTATCCTCCAAATTGCGTGATCTACGATATACACTGGTGGAAACACTGGCTCATATTGAAGTAAATATCGATTACCCTGAGCATGATGTGGAGTCGTTAACGTCTGATTTTATTAAAGAAAAGTCCAGTCAGGTTATGACTGAAATTGATAAATTGCTGACTACAGCAGAGCAAGGTAAGATCCTGCGAGAAGGTATCACGACGGCTATTGTTGGACGACCTAACGTAGGCAAATCCTCATTGATGAATACACTTGCCCAAGACAATCGGGCCATCGTCACGGACATTCCAGGAACAACTCGTGATGTGATCGAGGAGTTCATTACGATTAATAATATCCCGCTGAAATTGCTGGATACGGCAGGAATCCGGGAAACAATGGACGTTGTAGAGAAGATCGGGGTAGAACGCTCTCGCTCTGCGGTAAGTGAAGCCGATCTGATCTTAATGGTTGTGAATGCTGCGGAGCCACTTCATCCCGATGAGATTGAATTATTGGAACAAATCCGCGGTAGACAATCAATAATCATTATGAATAAAATGGACTTAACGCCACAGGTAGAACGTGACGTGCTGCTTCGTTACATTCCGGAAGAACGACTTGTACCGATGTCGGTGAAAGATGATCTGGGTGTGGATCGACTGGAAGATGCCATCTCTACGCTATTCTTCAGTGGTAAACTGGAGTCCGCAGATCTGACCTATGTCAGCAATGTGCGTCATATTGCTTTGCTCAAAAAAGCGAAGCAGTCCCTCGTGGATGCCTATGAAGCAGCAGAGCAGTTCATTCCGATCGATATGATTCAGATTGATGTTCGTTTGGCGTGGGAGCATTTGGGCGAGATTGTTGGAGATACGGCACATGATGCATTAATTGATCAGATTTTCTCCCAGTTCTGTCTAGGAAAGTAAAAAAAATATACTGCGGATTGACTTGAATCGTAGTGTATGATGGAAAGGTACAATTTCTGCCTGTTGTCAAAGGATGGAATGATGTTGTAGCCATTACGTGTTGGTTTCATATAGATAGGAATGCAAGTTCCGATGAACGGTTAGAAGTAGTTTCATTATTGTAGAACATGATCCGTCTGTGTGAGTTACACCAAATGCAGCGGAATAAGGAGGTAAACGGGAATGGCTTTTGATGGCGGCAGTTATGATGTAATCGTCGTTGGTGCAGGACATGCTGGTGTGGAATCCGCGCTGGCCGCAGCTCGTATGGGGTCCAAAACACTAATGATTACGATCAATCTGGATATGGTGGCCTTTATGCCTTGTAACCCATCTATTGGGGGACCGGCCAAAGGACATGTTGTTCGTGAGATTGATGCTCTTGGTGGAGAAATGGGACGGAATATCGATAAAACCTTTATTCAGATGCGGATGCTCAACACAGGTAAAGGCCCTGCTGTTCACGCGCTTCGTGCTCAGGCAGATAAATTCTCCTACCAGCACAAAATGAAGGAAACGATGGAGAATGAACGTAATCTGACGATGCGTCAGGGTATGGTTGATCGCCTGATCGTTGAAGACGGAAAATGTGTAGGCGTTGTGACTCAGACCGGAACAGAGTATCGGGCTAAAGCGGTTGTTCTGACAACAGGCACATACTTGCGCGGTAAAGTGATCATGGGTGAGTTGATGTATGAGAGTGGACCAAACAATCAACAACCATCTCTTAAATTGTCAGAGCATCTGCGTGAACTTGGCTTTGATCTGGTTCGTTTCAAAACAGGTACACCACCACGTGTGCACAAGGATACGATTGATTTTAGCAAAACTGAAATTCAGCCTGGCGATGATGAGCCGAAGTTCTTTTCCTATGAAACAGAATCTTCTGATAATGAGCAGCTGCCTTGCTGGTTGACGTATACATCCGTGGAAACACATCAGATTATTAATGATAATCTGCATCGTGCACCGATGTTTTCCGGTGTAATTGAAGGGACTGGACCGCGTTATTGTCCATCCATTGAGGATAAAATTGTCCGGTTTAGCGACAAACCGAAACATCAGATTTTCCTGGAGCCGGAAGGCAAAAATACATCCGAGTATTATGTGCAGGGACTATCTACAAGTCTGCCAGAAGATGTTCAACTTGCGGTTCTGCGCTCCATTCCGGGTATGGAAAAAGTGGAAATGATGCGTAACGGTTATGCGATTGAATACGATGCGATGGTACCTACACAATTGTGGCCATCACTTGAAACCAAACGTCTGCCAGGTCTGTTCACAGCAGGTCAGATTAATGGTACTTCCGGTTACGAAGAAGCGGCTGGACAAGGCGTTATGGCCGGCATTAATGCAGCACGGAAAGTACAAGATAAAGAGCCGATTGTGCTTGATCGTTCCCAAGGTTATATTGGTGTGCTGATTGATGATTTGGTAACGAAGGGTACTAATGAGCCATATCGTCTGTTGACTTCACGCGCTGAATATCGTCTGTTGCTTCGCCATGATAATGCAGATATGCGTTTGACGGAAATCGGACATGACATTGGCCTGATCCCTGAAGATCGTTATGCGAAATTCCTGGATAAAAAGGCAAAAGTCGAGCAGGAAGTCGCGCGTCTGAAAGTGGCTAAAGCTCGCCCAGTTGAAGTGAACGCCAAGCTGGAAGAGTATGGATCTACACCTATTCAGGATGGCAGTACGTTGCTTACCTTGCTGCGTCGCCCGGAGCTGGGGTATGAACTGATTGAACAGATCTCACCATCTGAGGTAGAACTGACAGCAGATATGAAAGAACAAGTCGAAATACAAATTAAATATGCGGGTTATATTGAGAAACAATTGATCCACGTGGAACGTTTGCAAAAGATGGAGAAAAAGAAAATTCCGGACACTATCGTATATGATGAGATTCATGGTCTTGCTATGGAAGCCAAACAGAAGCTCGCTACGATTCGTCCAATCTCGATTGGTCAGGCTTCTCGTATTGCTGGAGTTACTCCTGCCGACATCTCCATTCTGCTGGTCTACTTGGAGCATTATAACCGTGTAACCGCAGCAAGGGGACAATAATGGACGATATTCAACAGCAACTGCAGCGGCGCTTAAAGAAACATGGATTAGAGCTGGGAGAACTCCAATTGGAGCAATTCGAACTGTATTATCAGGAGCTGGTATCATGGAATGAAAAGATGAATCTGACGGGCATAACGGATCGGGAGCAAGTGTATACCAAACATTTCTATGATTCGGTATCACTGGCTTTTTATACTGACATGACCAAAGTGAATATGCTTGCTGACATTGGATCAGGAGCGGGTTTTCCGGGATTGCCACTGAAGATCTGTTTCCCGCATATTAAGCTTACGATCATTGATTCATTAAATAAACGTATTGGCTTTCTACAGCATGTGGTAGATATCCTTGGCCTGACTGATGTGGAATTGGTCCATGGACGTGCTGAAGAGATTGGACGCAAAGAAGGGTATCGTGACAGCTACGATCTCGTTACGGCGCGTGCAGTAGCCAAGCTGGCTGTGCTGAATGAATTCTGCCTTCCGTTTGTTCGTAAAAGTGGAATATTCGCTGCCATGAAGGGCGGAGACCCGCGTGAAGAAATGAAGGAAGCGGAGTTCAGCTTCAATCAGCTGAAAGGACGGGTTAAGGCCGTTCATCCTTTCCAGCTGCCGGTTGAAGAATCAGAGCGTCACATCATTCTGATTCAGAAATTTGATAAGACACCATATAAGTATCCGCGTAAACCAGGTACTCCAATGAAGACTCCGCTGATATAGTTGCGTGATGGTTTTGAAGTGAGTCAAAACAAAATAGAAATTTAGACATAGATAAAGAGGATGTTTCACGTGAAACATTCTCTTTTTTGTTTTCTGAAATGGAGGACTGGATCAACATTGCGGATACTCCGTATTACATATCTCTTAAAGAAACTATAATGATGAATTTCACGCACAGTAACTCATGGACAATTTCATTAATTGAATGTGTGCAAGTCGTCATATTTCCAATATTCACAAAGAAAAAGCAGGAAAATTAGCAGAGTTTAAAGAATAGGTAAGCATAGGATTATGATAGAAAAGATGATAGAATAGAAGTATCCGATCTTGGGTCACAGCGATCATAGATTATATGTATAGATAGATGGATATGCGTTCGATGTTGCATGACAGAAAGCATTATGAAAGGCAAAACTTATTCCAAGAACGATGCATGTGAAAGGTCGCTTATTGAATAAGAAGCACCTGCAAAGACTGTGGGAGCTATTACGAAACTAGGTGGTAATCTGCGGAATGAAAGAACAATTTTCGAAGTTGTTTGGTTTGGCGGAGCGCAATAACGGAGATGAGATCAAACAGATTCCGGTCAATGAAATTGTGAGCAGCCCATATCAACCCCGTACTATTTTTGATGATGATAAAATTGATGAGTTGTTGCAGACGATCAAAACACATGGCGTAATTCAGCCTATTGTCGTTCGCGTGCGAAATGGATCATATGAGATTATTGCCGGGGAACGTCGCTGGCGTGCAGTTCGAAAACTGGGTTTGGATACGATTCCGGCTATTGTGCGTGAATTCAACGATTCTCAGGCCGCATCCATTGCACTGATTGAGAACTTGCAGCGTGAAGGATTGACTTCAATTGAAGAAGCTGTCGCTTATCAGAAGCTGATCGACTTGCATCAATTGACACAGGAAAGTCTGGCACAACGACTCGGCAAAAGCCAGTCAACCATCGCGAACAAAATTCGATTGTTACAGCTTCCAGAAGGTATTAAGGCCGCATTGATGGAACGAAAAATTTCTGAACGGCATGCAAGAGCATTACTTTCTCTCGATACGGAAGAACTGCAGATGAAGTTGCTCGGTGAGATTATTGAAAAAGAATTGAACGTCAAACAGACAGAGGCGCGTGTTGCCTTTTATAAGGAATCTTCCAAAATCAAAAAATCCAAACGTGTTTCCTTTACCAAGGATGTAAGACTTGCACTTAATACGATTCGCCAATCCATTGATATGGTAACTGGCTCAGGTCTGGACATCAAAACAAAAGAAGCAGACCATGAGGATCATTATGAGATCGTTATCCATATTCCAAAACGCAAATAATTGAAGCTTATGGCGGCAATGGGCCGCTTTTTATGTCTATAAATCAAGTTAGGTCTGACATTTTTAAAGAACAGTCGGTATATTGATGGAACGGTAGTTGTTGTTTGTGTGGACGATAGCCGCCTGCTTTTTGTTAACAATATCTCACAACCTACAAGAAAAGACTCCTATTTTATTTGAGGTGAAGTAATTGTCTAAGATTATGGCCGTAGCAAATCAAAAGGGCGGTGTGGGGAAAACGACGACATCTGTTAACTTGGGTGCAGGACTGGCTTCACTCGGGAAAAGAGTATTGCTTGTCGATATTGACCCTCAGGGGAATACAACCAGCGGAGTCGGAATCAATAAAGCAGATGTGGCTAATTGTATATATGATGTCATTATTAATGAGGTTCCTCCTCAAGAAGCGATTGTGGAGACTCAGATTGAAGGCCTTCATATCATACCTGCAACGATTCAGCTTGCCGGAGCCGAGATCGAATTGGTGTCCACGATATCACGGGAAGTTCGCTTGAAAAAATCACTCGCCATGGTGAAAAAAAACTATGATTACATACTGATCGATTGTCCACCATCCCTTGGTATGTTAACGATTAATTCGTTGACTGCTTCCGATTCGGTGATCATTCCGATTCAGTGTGAGTATTATGCACTTGAAGGATTAAGCCAGTTGCTTAATACGGTTCGTCTGGTACAGAAACATCTGAATACATCCCTGCAGATTGAAGGGGTATTGCTGACGATGTTTGATGCGCGGACCAATCTGGGAATTCAGGTTATTGAAGAAGTGAAAAAGTATTTTCAACAAAAAGTATATCAAACAATTATTCCGCGTAATGTACGGCTTAGTGAAGCACCATCTCATGGTCAATCCATTATCACGTATGACCCTCGTTCAAGAGGGGCGGAAGTGTATTTAGAGCTCGCAAAGGAAGTGATTTCTTATGAGTAAGCGGCTTGGAAAAGGTCTTGATGCCCTCATTCCTTCGCTTTCAATTAATGACGATGATAAAGTCGTAGAAATCCCGATTAGTCAACTGCGGGCTAACCCCTATCAACCACGTAAAGTATTTGATGAGGGCGCAATACATGAACTGGCTGAGTCTATTCGTCAGCATGGTGTCATACAACCCATTATTGTTCGTCCGGTGTTACGAGGTTATGAGATTATTGCCGGAGAACGACGGTTTAGAGCTTCGCAATATTGTGGTAATGCCACCGTACCGGCTGTAGTCCGTAACTTCAGTGATCAGCAGGTAATGGAGATTGCGTTGATTGAGAACCTGCAGCGGGAGAATCTGAACGCCATGGAAGTTGCAGTTGCTTATCAGGGGTTAATGGATCAATTCGCGTTGACTCAGGAAGAGTTGTCTGTAAAAGTAGGTAAATCACGTTCTCACATTGCTAACTTCTTGCGTCTGTTATCATTGCCAGATGAAGTTAAAGACCATGTTTCACGTGGAACATTATCTATGGGACATGCACGTGCCATCGTGGGTGTGAAGGACGAGGTTATGGTGAAGCAACTTGCAAAACAAACCATTGATCAGCAATGGAGTGTACGTGAGTTGGAGGAAGCTGTTCAACAATTGGATCGATCCAAAACAGGTGAGGCTAAAGCCAAATCGAAGTTAAAAAAGAAAGATCCATTCATTGATACATTGGAAGAATCTCTTCGTGAACGTTTCAAAACAACAGTGAAAATCAAGCACAATAAAGATAAAGGTAAAATTGAGCTCAACTACTACAGTCAACAGGATCTGGAACGGCTATTGGAATTGTTACAATAACAGTCGGGTCTATGATTCATTAACAACATGCGGGGCTTACTCATGTCATGACATATCGCCTCTGTACCATGGAGAAACGATATGTCATTCTTTGTTTATAGGGTTATATGTGCGATATGTGCAGGCGAATTATTAATTTATGGGACAGAGGTGGTTGTGAGGTGGAGGGAGTTATCTATCTAGATCATGCAGCAACATCTTGGCCCAAACCACCTGCTGTCGGTGATGCGATGTTGAGTGCATTGGAGATTGCCGGAGCCAATCCTGGCAGAGGAAGTCACCGCATGGCTGTTCAGGCAAGTCGTGTATTGTTCGAGGCGAGAAAATCCTTATCCGATATTTTTGGAATCAAAAATGCGAACGATATTGCATTCGGATCAAATACGACAGAAGCGCTAAATCTAGCTATTCAAGGCTCGCTTAGAGAGGGCGACCATGTGATTGCCACCATGGCTGAACATAACTCAGTCAGACGACCACTGGAGTACATGCGAAGACTCCGAAATGTAGAGATTGATTATGTACCTGTTAATGCTGCGGGAGCCATTGATCTGATGCAAATGGAACGTATGTTTCGTTCGAATACCAGATTGGTGGTATGTACACATAGTTCCAATCTGCTTGGCAGTATTCTTCCTATTGGAGAAATTTCGCTCCTGTGTCGTAAACATCGGGCGATCTTATTGGTAGATGCGGCTCAGAGTGCTGGGGTTATGCCTGTGAATGTACAACAATTGGGCATTGATATGTTGGCTTTTCCAGGGCATAAAGGACTGCTTGGTCCTCAGGGTACAGGGGGCTTGTACATTGCGCCAGAGCTCGATATAGAGCCTTTACTTCATGGAGGAACAGGAAGTCAGTCAGAAGCTCTGGAGCAGCCAAAGGTGCGTCCTGATCGGTATGAAGCGGGGACGCCGAATACAGTCGGGATCGCAGGGCTGAATGCGGGTGTGAAGCATGTACTTGAGATGACACCCGCGTTCATCTACCAACACGATTGGGAACTGACCCAACACATAATGGATGGGCTGTCATCCGTTAAAGGCATTCGAATGCTTGGTCCAGAGATTGGACAGCCTCGTACCGGATTAGTATCTTTTACTGTAGATGGGTATGATTCGGCGCAACTCGCCTTCCGATTAGATCGGAATTATGGGATTGCGGTACGCTCCGGTTTTCATTGTACACCGCTTGCACACGAATCTGCTGGTACAACCGCTACCGGAGCAGTAAGGGCCAGTGTGGGATACAATTCAACTAGAGTACATGTGGAAGCACTCGTTAAGGCAGTGTTGGAATTGACTGGGGCAGACTAGATTAGAGTTGAAATGATGAACTCATTTGATACAGGATTGCTTGATTAAGCTTATGGATATCGGGTTGATTTATAATGAATGATAATATTACAGGACAGACGTTAATCTGATCAAAAATATAGAGGGGTAGTTGCAATTACATGGCTGAATTAAACGAGCTGATTCTGGAGCAGCTGTTATGGATTATTGGCGGAATGGCATTACTTACGGTGATCTTGCTGATTGTGAGTATTGTTCAAGGGGCAAAGTTACGAAAGTTTAAACGTAAATATGAAGCCATGATGGCTGGCAGTGGAGTAGAGGACCTGGAATCGTTGCTGATTAATCTGAAAATTCAGATGGACAGCATTGAGGATGAACACAAACTGCAAACGAATCAGCTGCAAGTTGTCATGCAAAAGCTGACCCGCATTCAAGGTAAAGTTGGCGTGAAAAGATACAATGCTTATGGAGAGCGTGGCAGTGATCTGAGCTTCTCAATGGCCATGATTAATGATAGCCAGGATGGCATGATCCTTACGGGGATATATAACCGTGACGGTTCTTACGTATATGCCAAACCTCTTAAAGGGGGAGAGTCCACGTATACTCTGTCCCCAGAGGAAAAGGAAGCTATTACTCTGGCACAGCAAGCAGAGTAGAACGTGTATGCCATTCCCGAATGGCCGAGTACAGACTGCTGGATATAATCTCGGACATGCGCATAACAAGACTGAGCCGTGTGTTCTGTAGAACAAAGTATTCCATAAAGCCGCCGACGTTAACGATACCTGTCAGATGGATATCGCCGACCGGCGGTAATTCTTTATTTACCCCCGCACCCGGCTTGAGTGGACCATTTACAACTTGAATGCATCCCACACTGGATGATTGTCCGAGACAGGCATCAATGCCAATCACATAAGGGTTATGGTGTGTTTTCTGTATGTTGTGGAGTGTATCTTGCAGGTTCATCGCATGGACTGGTTCATCCAAGGTACCATATAGATGGAATAAAGGGCTGTCCCACTTGGAAAGGGCTGATCCGACCAGAGGACCAAGGCAGTCGCCTGTTGAGCGATCTGTGCCGATGCAGACAATCACTACATTTTGCAGAGAATGGGCTTTATAGAGATGGAACATTAAACGATGGGTAATGGCCGAGTGAATACCTGGATCGGTATGGGGGATTTTCAAACTGGTCATGTCTTGTGATGAAAAGGAACGCGAAGTAGGATTCATAGGATCTATCCTTTCCCTTGGAATAGTAGTAACAGTATATGGAAAGGTAGAGCGTTTTATACTTCACGAGGACAAGCTTTTTCTCTAGGGTTGGACGTATGGCGAAAGGAGACGAACATGGACGAATGGATTAACGATTGGATGCTGATTGCATTTGATTCAACCCAGCAGGCACTGCGTGCTGAAATGCTGCTGGAGTTTGCCGAGATAGAAATTGATTTGTTCCCTACGCCAAAAGAAATTACAGCAGGGTGTGCGCTATGTATCCAGTTTCCAAAAGAGGATCTGGAGCGAGTGCAAAAGATCATTCGTAACGAGTTCGTAGAGATCCGAGGCCTCTATTTCAAAACAGAAGACAGCTATGATAACATACCGATGTAGAGGAGGCATGATGAATGTTGTCATTTCAGTTTGCTCAAGGGGATGAGACCGGTGCTGCTGGTGCTGTAAATGAAGCCCTTCGTTGGACGGATAAAGTCTGGAACAAAATTGCAGATCCGGATATGTGGCTTAACATTATGTTCAGCTCAATTCGGATTATCATTATTTTTATCATCACCCGTATTGTCATTAAGGTGGTATATCGGATTATAGATCGTTCCATGGAACGCAAGCAGGAAGGCAAGATTCGCGTGAATCCGCGCAGATTCGTAACCGTAGGGGAACTGTTGAAAAATGCGACCTCCATAACATGTAATTTTATTATGATTCTGCTACTGTTATCTGAGATCAATATCCAAGTTGGGCCGCTACTCGCGAGTGCCGGTGTGCTCGGGCTTGCCATTGGTTTCGGTGCACAGGGTTTGGTCAAGGATGTTATTACGGGTTTCTTCATTATATTGGAGGATCAATTCGCTGTGGGGGATGTTATTCAGACGGGAACCTACAAGGGAACGGTTGAGGTGATTGGTCTTAGAACTACCAAACTGGTCAGCTGGCAAGGTGAGGTGCACATTATCCCGAACGGGGCGATTGCAAGTGTAACGAACTACTCCATGTCAAATTCGCTGGCTGTAGTGGATATTCCGATGAAGGCGGACTTGAGTCTCGATGAGTCTGTACACCTGGTGAAGAAGTCTTTGGTTGGGATTGAAGAGCGTGATCTAAATATTGTGAAGGTACCGGATGTACTCGGTATACAGTCGATGTCTACGTCAGAGTATGTGGTTCGAATTGTAGCCGAATGTATGCCTAACTCTCGTGCGTCTGTGGAACGTCAGATTCAGGGCGATGTGAAGAAAACGCTGGAGTATCATGAGATGAGTCATCAAGCAGCATTGGAACAGGCAGTAGCTTTGGAGAAAGATGAGGGGGATGGCACAGGTGGAGCGTAAAAGTTTCCAGCTTGGGGATATCGTGCAGATGAAGAAGCAGCATCCCTGTGGCAGCAATGAGATGGAGATCATTCGTATGGGTATGGATATTCGGATCAAGTGTGTCGGATGTAAACATAGCGTGTTGATTCCAAGAGCGAAATTTGAGAAAAACATGAAGAAGGTATTGCGCTCAGCCGAAGATTCCACTGAATCCTGATCTTGCAATAATTCGGTATGCAGTACGCGTAATAACGTTTACATGTAGGCTCCGTAGGAGTATTGCGTTCTGTAAATGATCATGCTATAATCAATATTGCTGCGGAAAGGTACCCAAGAGGCCCAAGGGGGCTGACTCGAAATCAGTTAGGCGTGTCACAGCGTGCGTGGGTTCGAATCCCACCCTTTCCGCCACTTCAATTGTAACTTACTCAATACACATTGAGCTTAATAAAAAGATCGATAAGAAGACTTTCCATTAGGAAAGTCTTTTTTTGTATAACGTTTTATTGAACATGTATTGAACATGTAGCCATATCAAAGGCATCATTAATGACCAAAACAAAAAATAAAGAGCCCCTAAGGGCTCTTTATCCGGCGGTGCATTTGTTTGTTAGGAAACAATCGGTCGTAACAATCAGAAACTTGGTGTACTGCACGTAGCAATACGCGTGCTTCAGACGAAGGGCCTTACAACACATAACCACTTGCTTCTTAGATTACGTGATGAATCTCCAACAGCGAATGATCGGCTTCGTTGTCCAACGGAACCACACCTCTCTCGTGCACCGCCTGATTGTATTATGTGCTTTATTTCGTTTTATATACATGGATCGTAAAAAGTATTGCGATTAATGGACGCGGGCTTTGGTCAGTTTCTTCCACTTGCGATTATGATTGCTTGTTTCGGGAAAAGCTTCACCTTTTTGCAGCGTTACCCGCTTAGGGTTCTGAATTTCCGTGACAAAGCTTTTTTCCCCAACTTCCGTGTACTCTCCATCGTTTGGGGCTTTGTCTCCTGGTTCAAACTCGGTTTTTTCACCCATGATAAAACCTCCTCTGCAGATTATGTTACTTTGTTGCTTCTGTAGTGTGCTCCATAGCCGGGCTGATCATGTGCCAATATGTACAGGGAACGTTTGCTTGCACTTTAACTCGGTATTTGTTATATTAATATAGTTCGAGTTTGTGCTCGTTCCTTGCTCTCAACCTAGATTGAGGGCCAGAGTCCATAAGGAGGTGAAAATTATGCGCAAATATGAAGTGATGTACATTATTCGTCCTGACATTGAGCAAGAAGTTGTTCAAGCTACAGTCGATAAATTCCAAGGCATCATCTCCAACGGCGGTGGTGAAGTTACAGCTCACGACGTTATGGGTAAACGCCGTCTTGCGTATGAGATCAAGAAATTCCGTGATGGTTTTTATGTTCTGGTACATTTCACTGCTGAACCAGCAGTTGTAACTGAACTTGAGCGTCTCATGAAGATTTCTGACGAAGTAATTCGTTATCTCATTACCAACGACGTTAAGTCTGCTTAAGACTACTCGTGATTAACGCACCAATACGCTCTGAAGGAGGGGATTACATTGTTGAACCGTGTCATTCTGATCGGCCGGTTAACCCGGGATCCTGAGTTGCGTTACACTCCAGCAGGAGTGGCAGTTACGCAATTTACTTTGGCAGTGGACAGACCGTTTACAAGCCAAGGGGGAGAAAAGGAAGCCGATTTCATTCCGGTCGTAACCTGGAGACAGCTTGCCGAGACCTGTGCGAACTACTTGCGCAAAGGACGCCTGGCTGCAGTCGAAGGACGCATTCAAGTACGGAACTACGAGAATAACGAAGGAAAACGTGTATACGTGACCGAAGTCATTGCCGATAATGTCCGTTTCTTGGAGTCAGCTAACCGTGATAATAGCGGTGGCGGCGGTGGGCAACCAATGCGTGAAGAGCCTTCTTATGGAGGCGGCGGACGCGCGAACAATAACAATAATTCGCGTAGCAACAATCAGGATCCTTTTTCCGATGACGGAAAACCGATTGATATATCGGATGATGATTTGCCATTTTAACATGAACTGATACTCTTAGGAGATATGGGTTACATGATAGGAAAGGACTGAAAAGCATGGGCTTCAAGCAAAGAGAAGGCGGAGACAACGATAAAAGACCGGCACGTCGTGGCGGCCGTAATAAACGTCGTAAAGTGTGCTTCTTCACAGCTAACAAAATTACTCACATCGATTATAAAGATACGGACTTGCTTCGTAAATTTATCAGCGAACGTGGAAAAATTTTGCCACGCCGTGTAACAGGTACTAGCGCTAAATATCAACGCATGCTGACGATTGCAATCAAACGCTCCCGTCAAATCGCATTATTGCCATACACAACTGAGTAGTTTTTACTCAGCTTGCATACGAAGCAGTCGGCTTATAGCCGGCTGCTTTTTTGTATATATCAATAGAAGTAATAGAAATAATAGATTCACTCTAACAAATGGAAGAATTCAATACTATGGTGATAGAAGCATTCAAGGCTCAAATGAATTATAATAGAGTCTAATCTACTGAAAAGGTTCAGGCAGCAGGAATAGCTGTTTATTTCAGAATAAACACCAGGAGTGGATATGAATACATCAAAACGTAAAGGCAAACAGAGAAAAAAGAGCAGTCTGAAAACCTGGATTATAGCTACTCTTTTACTTTCCATTATATATGTATGGTTACAGCAAAAAGGTGATATAGATAACATGTGGCCCGGGACAACAATCCAAGAAGCTCTGCCAATTACCGGCCTACATCCTGTGGTAGCAGAGAATGAGAGTTTATTGGTACGTAAGGCAGCCAGACGTGGAATAGAGATTATCATCACCCACGGCTATCGAAGTTCCGAGGAACAAGATGCACTATTCAACCAAGGACGCTCAAGCGCAGGCAATATCGTTACTAATGCACGTGGTGGTGAGTCATATCATAACTACGGATTAGCAATTGATTTTGCACTGAGGACGCCTGACGGTGATGTGGTGTGGGATATGGAACGTGATGATAACGGGAATGGCAAGGCAGACTGGATGGAAGTTGTGGATCTCGCCAAAGAGTTAGGTTTCACTTGGGGGGGAGACTGGGCAAACTTTCCGGACTATCCTCACTTGCAGATGGATTTTGGCTTGAGTATCAATGAGTTAAAACGTGGTAAAAGACCTCCTGATTCTCAGTAAAGAGTATTTTATATACATTTAAATGAATAATTATTAGATAAGCTCTGCATTTTGCAGGGCTTTTTTCTTTCTTTTGTAAAATAAATGATAAAAGATGACAATTTGGTCTTTACATTAGCAAATAAATAAAACTATACTAGATTAACTAGATTTTTTACTTTGCTCGCACAGATTATTTCATTTGTAAGCATAATGGCTCCGATTAAATAAAATTCAGCTATAGATCGAGATATAATCACCACTCATATATGTAACATTTACCTCACGCAAAATTAAGAATGTCTACTTAAATTAAAACATACACATACACTAGATGTAACCACTATGTTATGTATATGTTATTTTGACCAATTGCCTATGTCCACCTCCCAGCCAAAAACAAGATAACACCTCTCAAAATCCCTGCTATATGCCTTTATAGTATTACTAATATCCAAATCTGTAGTATAAAAAACATTTATACCAAAAATCTCAAAATAAGCATTGACGTTAGCTAAAATTACACGTATGATTACATTAATTATTTTGATATATAATTCCGCTAGGAATTATCAACATTAATTGACCAATGGTCTAAATATAAGTCTCTTAAACTTGTTTCTCCTAACAATTTGGTATTTTGTATAAGCTATTGTTCGTTATCTTCAAGAACTTGGAAATATACAGTGGATGCATTCCTCTACACACGAATACAATCTACGGAAATTATGGGGTTAGGGTGATTGATTTGAATACAGAGCTATTGGAAGTCAGAAATCTAACAACATCATTCAGAATTGAAGATGACTATTATGCAGCAGTGGATCACGTTAACCTTACGGTGAAGAAAAATGAAGTGTTGGCGATTGTAGGTGAATCCGGGTCAGGTAAAAGTGCTTTTGCATTCTCTCTTATGGGTTTGCATAACAAAGCAAAAATCGAAGGCCAGATTCTCTATAAAGGACAAGATATTGCCAACATCTCCCCAAGCAAGTTGAACAAGCTACGCGGCAAAGAAATGGGTATGATTTTTCAGGACCCATTGTCCGCACTAAATCCTCTAATGATTATTGGTGAACAGATTGAAGAGATTCTCACACTTCATCAGTCCAAGCTGTCTTCCAGAGAGAAGAGAGAAAAGGTCATTCACTTATTGAATCAGGTAGGGATTCCACGTCCCGAACAAATATACAAGCAGTATCCCCACGAATTATCTGGTGGTATGAGACAGAGAATTGTTATCGCCATTGCGATTGCCAACAAACCGGAACTACTTATAGCCGATGAACCAACGACGGCGCTTGACGTTACGATTCAACTACAGATTCTGGAGCTGATCCGTGATCTGAAGAATGAAATTAACGCAGGCATTATTCTGATTACACATGATCTGGGTGTCGTAGCTGAGATGGCTGATCGCGTTGCAGTTATGTATGCAGGCGAAATTGTTGAGATCGCAGATATCTTCACATTGATGAACGATGCGAAGCATCCATATACCCGCTCACTGTTGAATTCTATTCCCACCCTGTCTGAAGAAAGATCCAAATTGCATGTCATCCAAGGTATTGTACCATCGCTCAAAAATCTTCCTCGCAAAGGGTGCAGATTCAAAGCCCGAATTCCATGGATTACTGAATCGGCTCATGAAGAGAACCCACAGATGCATGAAATTGCACCAGGTCACTTTGTACGGTGTACCTGTTACCAGCACTTTCATTTCCCTGACCAAAGCTGAGGAGGAATAACATAATGGCATTACTCGAAGTAGAAGGGCTCAAGATACACTTTCCGATTCGCGGTGGATTGCTTAAACGGGAAATTGGCAGTGTAAAGGCTGTTGATGATGTTAGTTTCTCCATTGAACAAGGGCAGACCTATGGTCTGGTTGGCGAATCAGGTTCAGGTAAGACAACAACAGGCAGAGCCATTATTGGGCTAAACCATGTCACTGACGGAAAGATACTGTTTAACGGCAAAAATCTGGCTACGGAGCGACGTAAGAACAGGCAGCTCCAACGGGATGTACAAATGATTTTTCAAGACCCATATTCATCACTGAATCCAAAGAAGCGGGTTATCGATATTATCGCTGAGCCGTTTCGTAACTATGAGCGTCTGACAGCTACTGAGGAGAAAAGACAAGTAAGAGAATTACTTGAAAAGGTTGGCTTGAGTCCGGAATCAATCTATAAATATCCGCATGAATTCTCCGGCGGACAGCGTCAACGGATTGGCATTGCACGGGCTATTGCACTGAAGCCGAAGCTAATTATCGCGGATGAACCTGTATCTGCACTCGATGTATCGGTACAGGCCCAGGTACTCAACTTCATGCAGGAAATTCAAAAAGAATTAAATCTGACCTATCTGTTCATCAGTCACGATCTGGGCATCATCCGTCATATGTGTGATCAGATTGGAATTATGTATAAAGGTCGATATGTGGAACAGGGCACAACAAATGATATTTTTGAGAATCCACAACACATCTATACCAAACGTCTCATTGCAGCCATTCCGGATATGGACCCAACCAAACGAGAGGAAATGGTAGCCTTCCGTCAACAGGTCAAATCCGAGTATGAACATTCATACCGAAATTTCTTTGATGAGGAAGGGCTTGCATACTCGCTCAAATCCATTTCCGATACTCACCGAGTAGCTCTACCTCAGAAAGGTTGAAGGCCATATGTGGAAAACGATAGTACGCAGAATTATCATAATGATCCCTCAGATCTTTTTACTAAGTCTTTTGGTCTTTCTGATGGCCAAGGCCATGCCGGGCGACGCGCTAACCGGATTGCTTGATCCAAGCGTTGATCCCAAAGCATTGGAAGCCCAGCGAGAGAGACTGGGATTGAATAATCCCTGGTACGTGCAATATTGGGACTGGATCAAAAACGCCGTCCAAGGTGATTTTGGACAATCCTTCCGTTTCAAAATGCCGGTTACCGACTTGATCGGTCAGCGTGTAGCAAATACATTCTGGCTGGCACTGGCGACACTTGTACTGACTTACCTGATCGCTATTCCGCTGGGTATCATCAGTGGTCGTTACAACGATACCTGGTCTGATCGGTTGATCACGGGATACACCTACCTGGGCTTTGCCGCACCATTGTTCATTTTCGCACTGGTGATGGTATGGATCTTCGGATTTCACTTCGGCTGGTTCCCGACAGGAGGTAGCGTTGCGCCAGGACTTACACCAGGCACATTCAGCTACATAATGAGTAAGTTCTATCATCTATTATTGCCGGCACTATCCATGGCACTGATTACTACGGTATCAACGGTTCAATATTTGCGTAGTGAAATCATTGATATCAAGCATAAGGAATTTGTTATTACTGCCAGAGCCAAAGGTGCCTCGGAATCCCGGATATACAACAGGCATATCTTGAGGAATTCACTATTACCTATCGCCGCGTTCTTTGGATATGAGATCACAGGACTTATCGGAGGTACGGTATTTATTGAAAGTATATTCAGTTATCCAGGTATGGGGCAGTTGTTCCTGAGTTCCATCTCATTGCGTGACTTCAGCGTTGTGACTGCACTCGTATTGTTGTATGGCGTAGCTTCCATTCTCGGGGCATTGCTGTCTGACATAATTCTAGGAATTGTAGATCCACGTATACGGATCAAGTAAGAACTTGAAGATTTCGGGGTGAAAACAAGATGAGCAAGGCCAACGAGGTAGTTGTAACTTCACAAAAGGTTGATAAAAGCCCCTCCAGCTTGAGTATTTTATGGAGGGAGCTTGTCAGAGATAAGGTGGCACTAATCTCGCTCATTTTCTTGGGCTTGGTCATGTTGCTAGTATATGGCACGTCTCTCATTCTGAATCAGGATGATATCGTACGCGTGGATCTGTTTGCCTTATATGAACCACCATCCGCGAAATATTGGTTAGGAACGGACTATGGAGGTCGCGATGTATTTGGCCAGCTGGTCATCGGTACACGTAACTCCCTGACCATTGGAATTATCGTAACGTTAATGACTGGCTTCATAGGTATCTTAATTGGCCTTTTATCCGGTTATTTCGGTGGAATGATAGACAACCTGTTTATGCGTGTTGTTGATTTCTTCATGATCCTTCCGATGTTGATGATTGTTATCGCGTTTGTTACCGCAGTACCGAAATACAATATCATCTCGTTCTCTCTAATCATGACGGCATTTCTTTGGATGGGTATCGCCAGATTGATTCGCTCCAAAGCATTACAGGAACGGGAACTGGATTATGTAAAAGCTTCAAAAACATTGGGCTCTTCTCATCTGAAGATTATGCTCTCACAGGTTCTTCCAAATCTGAGCTCCATTATCATCGTAACGATGACCTTAAATCTCGCTGCCAACATTGGCCTCGAATCAGGGTTATCTTTCCTTGGATTTGGTTTTCCGGAAAGTACGCCTAGTCTTGGAACACTCGTAAGTTATGCACGTAATCCGCAAACCCTGGAATCCAGATGGTGGATATGGCTACCCGCATCGGTACTGATTCTGGTATTGATGTTGAGTATAAATAATGTCGGTCAAGCCCTAAAGCGTGCGACTGATGCAAGACAAAGAAGAGGTTAAAAAAAGGGAGGAAAGGTTCATGAAAAAGGGATTATTTTCACGGGGACTATTTTTCACGATGATGTTGGTCTTTGTATTGGTGCTCGCAGCGTGCTCTGAGAAAGAAGCAGCTACTCCAGCTCCAGCTTCCAACACAGAAGAGGGAAAAACGGAGGAAAAACCTGCTAATGAAGAGGGCGTTTACTCCATTGAAGACTTCAACAATGTCAAAACGAATGAGGGTACTGCGATCGAGGGTGGATCGATTACATTCGGACTTGTATCGGATACTGCTTTTGAAGGTACACTGAACTACAATTTCTATTCCGGTAATCCGGATGTACAGGTTCTTCAATGGTTCGATGAAGGCTTGCTGACTTGGGATAAAGACTATGTGTATACCAACGATGGTGCGGCAACGTATGAGACATCTGAAGATGGCAAAACGTTCACACTGACCATTCGTGACAATGTGAACTGGCATGATGGTAAGCCAGTAACGGCTGAAGATCTGCAATTTGCTTATGAAGTAATCGGTAGTAAAGGCTATGATGGTCCTCGTTACGACTCCAACTTCACTAGTGTAGTAGGTATGGACGAGTATCATGCTGGAAAAGCAAAAACAATCTCTGGTATTAAAGTGCTGAGCGACAAACAAATCAGCATTACGTATAAAGAATCTACTCCGTCCCTGCTGACAGGTGGCGTATGGACGTATCCACTGGCTAAACATATCTTCGGAGATATGGATGTAGCAAAAATGTCTTCTTCCAAAGAAGTACGTGAAAAACCAATTGGTTTTGGTCCATTTAAAGTGGATGTCATCACTCCGGGTGAGTCTGTAACTTATGTTAAGAACGAAGACTACTGGCGTGGAGCTCCTAAACTGGACAAAGTGACTCTGAAAGTTATCAACCCGACAACGGTTGTTCAAGAACTGAAATCTGGCGGGGTAGACCTCGTGGATGCATTCCCGACAGATCAATACAAAGATAATGCTAACCTGTCCAATGTAGAATTCCTGGGCGCAATCGATCGTGCTTATACGTACATCGGTTTCAAACTGGGTACGTGGGATGAAGAGAACGGAAAAGTTGTAAGCAATGCCGAAGCAAAAATGGGCGACAAAAACTTGCGTAAAGCAATGTGGATGGCTGTAGATAACGATCAAGTAGGTAAACGTTTCTATAATGGCCTCCGTTGGAATGCAACAACCCTGATTCCACCATCTCACCCAGAATTCCATGATTCCAACAATCCGGGTGTAGCATATGATCCAGAAGCAGCGAAAGCATTGCTCGACGAAGCTGGTTACAAACTGGATGGTGAATTCCGTACGAATCCGGATGGAACACCACTCGAAATCAACTTTGTATCCATGACAGGTGGCGACACAGCTGAACCATTGGCTCGTTATTATGTTCAATCATGGGCAGCTATTGGTTTGAAAGTAAACCTGGAAATGGTTGAGTTCAACAGCTTCTATGACCGTGTAGGTAACACAGGTAAAGATGATCCAAACATTGATGTGTATCAAGCCGCATGGGGCGTTGGTATTGACGTAGATCCATCTGGTCTGTATGGTCGTGATGCACTCTACAACTTCTCCAGATTCTCCAGCGAAGAGAATGACAAATTGCTGGCACAAGGTATCTCTGCTGAAGCATTCGATGTAGACAAGCGTAAAGAGATCTACAATCAATGGCAGCAATACATGGTAGATGAAGTGCCTGTATTCCCTACACTGTATCGTGCAGTTGTAGCGCCAGTTAACAAACGTGTAATGAACTATGCGATTGGTGATGGAACAGGCGTTTACCTGAGCGACCTGCAAGTTAATGCAGACAAAGCAGTTGTAGCTCAGTAAAACATTCTTAAATTAGCAGCTGTAAGGATTGGGGTCCTTTAAGAAGCCGGTTGCTAGATTATAATGAAGAAATCTCCTGGGAAATTGAAAAAAGTGTCTTTAAAAACATGGATTCTGTACACTCTGGCATGGGTGTATGGGGTTCATGTTTTTTTTGTAACCAAAAAATAAAAAAAATTTAACTTTTTTTCAAAAAAGTGCAGACAAAATGCCTCTTTACTTCGTCTATATAGGTAAGAGGTGATCATCTTATGAAAAAATGGTGGAAACGGGCAGGAATGCTGCTGGCTCTGCTGCTCATTATATATTTGGGTGTGAAACCGGACATGCTGGTAGGCAAACCGGGAATTAAAGCTGAATCTGCGGTATTAATGGATATGAACTCTGAACAGATCTTAATGGACTTTAACGGCTCCGAGGAGATCGCTCCGGCAGGCGTCAGTAAGTTGATGACAGAATTACTTGTGATGGAGGCTGTGATCAATGGTGATATAAGCTGGAATGATCTTGTGAATGTGAGTCTATATGCTAGCTCCGTTGGGGGCAGTCAATTGACCCTGAAACAGGGAGAGCAATTCACCGTTCAGGAGTTGTTTGAGATCGTAGCTGTCTATTCAGCCAATGATGCAACTGTTGCTTTGGCTGAACATATCAGTGGTACAGAGCAGAAGTTCGTTCAACAGATGAATCAGAAGGCAACTCAGATTGGACTTTCTGAGGATACACAATTCACGAATTCAACGGGCCTCAGTGAAAAGCTGCTTGGTCCTAACCGTCCGATGGATATACAAGGGCAGACCTTAATGACGGCTATAGATGCATGCAAGCTTGCGCGATATCTGCTGAATAACCATCCCGAGATTTTAAGAATCTCCAGTCAAATGCAAGTATCAATGCACCAAAAAGGGATGTACATGAGTAACACGAACTGGATGTTGTCCTCCATTGGTGGGCCGTATGCTTATGATGGAAATGACGGATTGAAGACAGGGTATGATGAAGATTCCGGATATCATTTTGTGGGGACAGCTGAACGTGATGGCAAAAGACTGATATCAGTTGTATTTGGAACAGATACTCGTGAAGGGCGTTTTGTGGAGACTCGGAAGTTGTTCAACTATGGGTTTTCGGGCTCAAAATGAGAGGGCGTACATAGGCATCATCAAAGAGACCTTCAGGGCGCCATTGATCCACGTGTCAAACAAACCGAGTCAGACCAGATTATTGAAGCATTACGCAAGCGTTAGTACGTTAGATAAGATATGAGGGCTGTCCGCAGGTTCGACTGAACCTATGGCAGCTCTATTTTATCGAATAAGAGGAAAAATTTGATCCTTACAACCATATTATTAAATTGACATATGGTTTTCTTTTGTTTTAAAATGACCAGTGAGTCATTATTATTCAATTCGGTTTAATATATATGTACCAAACCAACTGTACGATACTGAATTTACGATCTGATCGGGAGGTAACATGTGATGCAAAAACAAATGAAATGGCCGCTAATCCTGTTTGCCATAGGGGTATTTATGGCGGCGCTGGATAACGGGATCATCACCTCTTCACTGACCACCTTAAATGCATCATTTGGTGTGTCGCCAACGTGGGGGGCATGGACGATTACGCTCTACACGCTGGGGCTTGCAGTGAGTGTTCCTATTGCCGGCAAACTGTCGGACCGTTATGGTCGCAAGAAACTATTTTTGATTGAAGTGGCGTTGTTTGGGATCGGGTCCCTGCTCGTCGCGCTGAGCACATCGTTTACCTTTTTCCTGATTGCTCGTGTCATTCAAGCTTTGGGCGGCGGGGGGATCTTTATCATTGCCAGCTCATACGTATTAAGCAAGTTCCCGGCGGAGCGTCAGGGTACAGCTTTGGGTCTGCTCGGAGGTATGAATGGTGTTGCCGCTATTTTGGGACCCAATGTCGGTGCTTTTATACTGGATCTTACTGGCAACTGGCATTGGTTATTTCTGATCAATGTACCTATCGCTATTCTGCTATTCATAGCAGGTATTCGATTCATTCAGGAAGAGCAGGAACTGAATCGTGCAGCAGTGGACTGGAGCGGTATTGCTGTCCTAACGTTGGGTGTACTCAGTTTAATGTATAGCTTCAGCAATCTGGACGGTGTGAACATGCTTCAAAGCCTGGGATCACCGATGTTCTACGGCTTTTTCTTGGCAGGTGTGATCATTCTGGTGCTCTTTTACTTCATGGAAAAAAGGCTGGAAGGATCTGAACGTGAACCTGTTGTATCGACACAGCTTCTGGGCATTGCGTCCTTTCGCTGGACGCTGTTAATTGCCTTTTTCTCCGGAGCCATTCTGGCCTCGGTGATCTTTATTCCCGGATTTGTTGAGCAATATCTCGGCGTATCCAATACAGCTTCCGGGTACTGGTTTACTCCGCTTGCGCTGGCATCCGGCATCGGGGCAGGTGGAGGTGGATACCTCGTTGACCGCAAAGGTCCAATCTGGACGTTATCGGTTGCGGGGCTGCTATCTGCGATTGGATTCCTGCTGTTCCCGCTATGGGTGGAGCATATCTGGCAATTTGTCATCGCGAGTACGCTCGTAGGTATCGGCTTCGGCATGATGCTTGGTGCGCCAGTTAACGTACTTGTCACAGAACAGGCAGGGGAGAACAACAAAGGCATCGCGGTAGCGACCAGCTCGTTATTCCGCCAGATGGCGATGGCTATTGCACCTACCATTTTTGCCGGATTCCTGGCACGTTCTTTCATTAATCTGGGGTCCAACATTCAGGCAGGATTCGCTGACAAAGGAATTCAGGTGCCGCCCGAGATGCTGGAGCAATATGCGTCAGGTGGAGCTTCAGGGAGTGATGTCTCCAGTCTGACAGAGGGCCTGTCCCAGATTCCTGATGAAGGTATCCGTGATGTGTTGCTCCAGGCAGTGCATCAAACGACAGGGCAGGGTTATAATGGCCTTTTCTGGTCTGCGGTGGTATTCAGTGTGCTTACGCTGGTAGCTGCGCTTATAACGGGACGTCTGCGTCAAAAAGAGAAGAGCCAACATGTGGAAAGTGTGTCCACGAACGGATAGGATCGCATGTGAAAATGAAGAGAACAGTGTACCTTTTGAAACTAAAAAGGAGTCGCTGTTCTTTTCAATTTAACCGGATTGTAACTTTTCTTGCTCCTGCAATGATTACAATAGAACGAGCGTAAGCGGTGTCTTGATTCCAGAGAGAGAAAACTTCAGTGAACACCGAGTCACAAGGCATCCCAGACGTTTAATTGGTATTATATAAGTTGAACGAATCGTTACACTTCATCACTGCGAGTTCAGAATAACCTTCCGATCGCTGTTATCCCCAGATTTTTTGATTTCCTTTCCAAAGGTAAAAATCCGGTGATAAAGGCGAAGCGTGTGCTTTCGATGCAGCTTTCTTTCAGAAAGCTTTTAGCTACACTTCTTCAGGTTTTTTCTGACCTCTCCGTTATTAGTGTAAATATTAGATGAAACTTATATAGTAGGCAGTATCATTTTGACAGTGAAGAAGGAATCAATGGATGAAAAGCAGAACTAAAGATAAGAAGAAAAGAAGAAAAGGCCTATATATAACGCTCGTTTCACTTGTTGTTTTGTTAATCGGAGGTTATTTGTTCCGTCAGCAACTGGCTGTAGCGGCATTTGATCTGTTTCTCGCCGGTTCGGTAGAAGATCAGTTATCCCGTTCTTATGTACCGCAAGAAGGCAACAATACGCCTGATCCAACGGTATATCGTAAGGAACCTTTCTCCGTGTTACTGCTGGGTTCGGACAAACGAGCCTATGAGAAGACGCGCGGACGTTCGGATACGGTTATCTATGCTGTAGTACGTCCCAAGGAATCCCGCGTGCTTCTGGTATCCATTCCACGTGATACGTATGTGCAGATTGTGGGACGGGATGCTAACAAGGACGGCGTAGATGATTATGATAAGCTGGCGCATGCCTATGCTTTTGGTGGGGAGAATATGTCCATCAATACCGTGGAGAAATTTCTTGATGCTGATGTGGGTTACTATGCAACGATCAACTTCGACGGAATCAAAAAAGTGGTTGATGCGCTTGGTGGTGTAAAACTGCCAATTGATGAGGACATTGTAAACAAGAACCCGGATCATGTGCAATTCACGATTGAAGGCGGTAAGCCGATCTATGACGGGCAGGAAGCACTGTATTATGTAAGATATCGTGAGGATAGCGATTTTAATCGTACCAAGCGGCAGCAGATTTTCCTGAACGCGATGGCGAATGAGATGCTGAATTTGAATCAAATCGCCAAAATCCCGGAATTGATTCAGATCATGGGAGACAGCTTCCAGACGGATATGCGAGCTTCTTTCATTATTGATCTGGCTAAACAAGTGCTTACTCAGGAGAAACCGCAGATTTCAAGCTTCACCATTCTGGGTGAGGGGATGAAAAAAGACGGTATCTATTATGGTCAGGCTGACGAGAAAGATGTCCAATATGCCAAAGAGCTGATTAACAACTGGATGGATCAATCGACCCCAGCCGGTGAAGTAATGATCCCTGACCGGCAAAAGATTGAATAACCAATTCCATACCAATGATGTGTTGTAGACCACAATCAGCAGTACGTTTATTCGCGGGCTGCTGTTTTTTTTCTTTGTAGTGAGAACTATTATCCTTTTGGAACATCCTGCGTTCTGATCCGTATAATATAAGTTGAGCGAGATAAGTTGAACGAAGAAATTCACAAGGAGGATACACAAGGGTATGAACATCGCATTTTTTTTGCTACCCAAACAAGAGGTTACGTGCGTGACGTCGGATTCTACGCTGCGGCAAACGTTGGAACGGATGGAATATCATCGTTTTACAGCGGTACCCATTTTGAATAAAGAGGGCAAATATATTGGTACGGTTACCGAAGGCGACTTACTGTGGTATATGAAGAATGCCGAGGGAAAGATTTCATTTGAAAACGCTTCAAAGTTCTTGCTCAAGGACGTTCCCCTTCGCTTGGATATTAAACCCGTATCCATTGATGCCAACATGGAGGACCTGATTAATCTGGCTAAAGTTCAGAACTTTGTTCCTGTGGTCGATGATATGGATCGGTTCATTGGTATTGTCAGACGGAGTCAGATTATTGAGTACTGCGAGGGCATTGTAGCCAAAGAATCGATCAAGGCTAAGTAAGGATGTTACGAATTTAAACATTATTGTGTCATTAGGGATAATCACAGCCGTCCGGTATCATGTTAAACTTAAGAAGTCCTGAACCAAGGGCGCATTCGAAGTTTTTTACATTTATATAGGTCGATAGGATGTACGGAGGACTCCGCATAAGTACCTGACATCAGTTTCGGAGAACTTCTCCGCTTTTTGGGGTAATTTTGCGGGCCCTCTTTTTATGCTATAATCGAGAATAAAGCTTTTTCGGGGGAGAGTGACTTTCGCCAAATGCCTAAAGAACTGGATGTAGCCAAACGCGCTAAAGTGATTGAATGGCTGAAAACCGAAGTGCTTGATCAGGTATCCCGATTATTCAAGGCGTTATGGGAAGGCAGTACAACTCGAATCGGGGACAGTCTTGCCAGTTTGATTATGAGTAGTTACATATTGGGCCGCAGGCTCGGTATTCCTTTCAAGGATCTGGATGCACTGCTAGTTGAGAAGTTGAAAAAGCATAAACAGGAAGGTCACCAGCTTGAAGACTGGTACCAGGATATTTCCTCGCTAGAAGATCATATGCGTAAGAGGTGAATTTGTTGAAATTTAGCTTTAAATCAGCTGTTTGGAGCGCAGTTTATCTGCTCTTGCTACTTTCGCTGTTAACTCCTTTATCGGTACTTGCCATATTTTTTATGATGATTCCGGGAGTTATTTTGTATGCTTCATTATCTTTAAAATCATTTATATGGCATCTCGTGCCCGTAGCCGTTATTTTGGTCGTATTCCACCCCATCTATCTGCTACTACTGCTCATCTTTACCCTGCCTGCGATCGTTATGGGTCACGCGTATAAAACACGCAAATCGGCCCTGTTTGCCCTGATGGCGGGAAGTGGCATGATGTTGGCAGAATACTTGTTGTTGCTCTTGGTCGGCAGTGTCATTTTCCAATTCGACCTGTCCAGTTATATTGAAGATGTGGTCAAATTGACCATTGAACCGTTAACCAATACATCGAATCAGATGATCAACGGGTTTGCATGGACACCTGAGATGACCGAGGATGTTGCCAAACAAACACAGCTTATGATTCCGTTTGCTCTCGTTGTTACATCGATGGTAATGGCCTTTATTACACACGCCATTGCTCGTCCGATTCTGAACGTGATGGGTATGGTGGTATCGAAACTTCCACCAGCGAGAGAATGGCGTATGCCGCGTGCGTTGATCTGGTATTATTTCCTCGCACTGTTGATTGAAGTGATCTCCAGACAAAGTGATGGAACATACTGGACTATGATTGCCATGAATCTGTCGCCGTTAATCAATCTGGGCTTCATGATTCAAGCGATCGGTTTCTTCTTCTTTCTCTCACATACAAAGAAATGGAATCCGGTTATACCATATTTCCTGGCGGCTGCGGTCTTCTTCATTGGTCCGCTTCGGATTATCGGAATTATCGATCTGGCGTTCCCGCTTCGTGAGGCAATATCGAAATCAAAACGATAGGGTGATGAGTCATGCCTAAATTTCTGAAGAAACGCTGGCACGGCTACTATACCGTATGGGCGTTCATACTGCTGCTGTTGCTCGTTATGTTCGTTACCATTTATAACTGGACGCTTGGTTTGATTAGTCTGATACTGGCTTCGGCGCTGGGAATCGTCATGATTAAGGCGGAGCTCGCGTTCCGCCGTGAGCTTAACGACTACATTAATGGCCTATCTATTCGGATCAAACGGATGGAGGGGGAAGCGGTCAGCATGCTTCCATTCGGAATTGTGCTGTACAGCGAAGATCGTACGGTAGAGTGGCATAACCGCTTTGTCGCGGAGATGTTCCAGGAGAAGACAATGGTGGGTAATCCGCTACTTAATTTGTTTCCCAAACTTCCTCAGCCTAAAGAGAAGAAGGATGGGACGAAGGAACATTCATCCAAGGAGTTGCATGACGAATTCCAGTTGGATGATCGGCATTATGGAGTTATTCATAACCCGCAGGAGCGGTATGTATATGTATACGAGATTACAGAGCTAGCCATTCTTCGTGATAAATATGAAAATGAACGCCTTGCATTGGGAATTCTCGTTCTTGATAATCTGGACGAGGCTGCCCAAGGCATGGACGATCAACAGCGTACAGCGCTGATTGCTCGAGTGACTAGCGAGATTACGTCATGGGCCAAGCGGTACGAAGTGTACCTGCGCCGTCTGTCTTCTGATCGTTATCTGTTGATGCTGAATCATAAGTCTTTGCAGGAACTGGAACAGAGCCGATTTGTCATTTTGGATGAAGTTCGGGAGATGACTGCTGACCTCAAAGTGCCAATGACACTCAGTGTTGGACTGGCGTTTGGATCGGATAGCATCAGCGAGATGGGAGAACTGGCACAGTCCAGTCTGGACATGGCGCTTGGACGTGGTGGTGATCAGGCTGCCGTGAAGTCCGGACAACGCCTGTCTTTCTATGGCGGTAAGTCTAACGCAGTGGAGAAACGGACACGGGTAAGAGCCCGCGTTATTGCGCACGCGCTGCGTGATCTCATGCAGGAGAGCGATCGGGTGCTCATCATGGGGCACAAAATTCCGGATATGGACGCGATCGGCGCATCCATCGGAGTGTGGAAAGCGGCCAGTCTGTACAATGTGGAAGCACGGATTGTTTTGGATGGAATTAATCCATCTATTGAACGCATGATGGAGCAAGTGAACAAGGACGAGAAGTTATCCAAAGCATTTGTATCACCGGAACAGGCAACCCAGATGATGACCGAGCACACGTTGTTGGTGGTGGTGGATACTCATAAGGCCTCCATGACCATGGAACCGAAACTGGTACAGTCTGCTACCCGTGTCGTAGTTGTGGATCACCATCGCCGTGGCGAAGAGTTCATCAATGACGCAGTGTTGATCTATCTGGAACCTTATGCGTCTTCTGCTGCCGAATTGGTAACCGAACTCTTGCAATACATTCATGATAAGGTACAATTCACTCCGCTAGAAGCTACGGCTCTACTTGCCGGGATTACGGTGGATACGAAGCATTTTGCACTGCACACGGGGTCCAGAACGTTCGAAGCGGCAGGCTTCTTGCGCCGTAGCGGTGCGGACACCATTATGATCCAGCGGTTGATGAAAGAGGATCTGTCAGAATATATTGCTAAGGCAGAAATCATAAAGCATGCTAAAATGGTATATGGAAACATTGCGCTGGCGGTCACAGACCCTGGCAGCAAGATTTCACAGATGATGATCGCCCAGGTGGCGGACACATTGCTGAACATGACTGACGTGGTCGCTTCATTTGTGATTAGTGAGCGTCCTGATGGACTGATTGGCATCAGCGCGAGATCGCTGGGGCGCATGAATGTTCAGGTTGTCATGGAACGACTGGGCGGTGGCGGACATTTGACGAATGCTGCCGTGCAGCTTGAAGGAACGCTTGGAGAGGCAGAAAAACGGCTGACGAACGTACTGGCTGAAATCGAAAAGGAAGAGGGGCTGTTCGAATGAAAGTCATTTTTATAAAAGATATGAAGGGTCAAGGCAAGAAAGGGCAAGTGAAAGAAGTATCTGAGGGTTACGCACAGAACTTCCTATTGCCACGGGGAATCGCACGTCTGGCAACGGACGGCAACATGAAGACACTGGACAACCAGAAGGCGGCTGAGGAAAGACTCAAACAGGAAGAGAAAGCGGAAGCGGAAGCACTTGCGAAAAAGCTGGAAGCAGAAGTGACTGAACTGAAAGCCAAGTCCGGCGAAGGTGGTCGTCTGTTCGGCGCCATTACCAGCAAACAGATCGCAGAAGCTTTGTCTAAAAAGGGTCTGAAAGTAGACAAACGCAAAATTGAGCTGGACGAGCCTATTCGTACACTCGGCGTAACACAAGTAACTGTCAAGGTTCACCCTGAAGTGAAGGCAACCTTGAAGGTACAGGTAACGGAAGAGTAAGATGGGCGGAGAAATGTTATTCGACCGGATTCCCCCGCAGAACCTGGAAGCCGAACAGGCCGTGCTGGGTGCAATCCTGTTGCAGGGCGAGGCCCTGATTACAGCGATGGAACGGGTGCAAACCGAGGATTTCTATGATAAGCCCCATCAATTAATCTTTGAAGCGATGATCCAGCTTGGTGAGGGAAATCAACCGATTGACCTCGTGACACTGACTTCGCTTCTGAAGGATAAAGGTGAGCTGGAGGACATCGGGGGCGTTAGTTATCTGGCTAAGCTAGCCCATGGTGTACCTACAGCCGCGAACGTAGACTATTACGCTCAGATTATCGAAGAGAAATCGATGCTGCGTCGCCTGATTCGTACGGCAACACAGATCGTGAGTGAAGGATATACAGGCGGCGAAGATGTTGCAGCGATGCTTGGAGAAGCTGAACGTCGCATTCTGGAGATCTCCAACCGTCGCTCCAGTAGTGGTTTTATAGCCATTCAGGACGTACTGATGGAAGTATTTGATCGTGTGGAAACACTTCATCAGAATAAGGGGACAACGACAGGTATTCCCTCCGGGTTTATTGATCTGGACAAAATGACTGCCGGATTCCAGCGCAGTGACTTGATCATTGTAGCGGCCCGTCCTTCCGTAGGTAAGACGGCCTTTGCCCTGAATATCGCTCAGAACGTTGCCATTCGAGCACAGGAGACGGTAGCCATCTTCAGTCTGGAGATGTCAGCTGCCCAGTTGGTGCAACGTATGATCTGTGCGGAAGCCAACCTGGATGCCAGCGTGATGCGTATGGGTGATTTCAAGGGTGATGAAGACTGGCAGAAGCTGACGATGGGTATTGCAGCTTTGTCAGAAGCCAACATCTTCATAGATGATACGCCAGGGATTACCGTAGCGGATATTCGTGCCAAATGCCGTCGCCTGAAGAAAGAGAAAGGCCTTGGCATGATCCTGATCGACTATCTTCAACTGATTAGTGGACGTGGTAAAGCAGGGGAGAACCGTCAACAAGAGGTATCCGAGATTTCACGTACACTGAAACAGATTGGCCGGGAACTGGAAGTTCCAGTTATTGCCTTGTCCCAGCTGAGCCGGGGTGTAGAGCAACGTCAGGACAAACGTCCGATGATGAGTGACTTGCGGGAATCGGGTTCGATCGAGCAAGATGCCGACATCGTAGCGTTCCTGTACCGGGATGACTACTACAACCAAGAGACCGAGAAGAAAAATATTATCGAGATCATTATCGCTAAACAGCGTAACGGTCCGGTAGGTACGGTGGAACTGGTCTTCCTGAAAAACTTTAATAAATTCGTCAATTACGAGAGGGCGCACAATGACGCCTTCGCGATGTAACGGGCAGGTGCTGACGGCTTTGGTCATGAAGCAAAATCGTCTGTCCCGAAGATCAACCATTAGAGCCACTAAACTCAAACATGTCTTATAAATACCAGATATAGATTCACATTGAAATGGGTATCCTTGAACCGGTGATAGCAGTCAAGCAAGCTTGGACTGTAGTCTCCGGTTTTTTGTGTCGAAATAGTGGGTAAATCCCGAACATTACAGTTGTACTATATCTAATTGTTCGCCATTTGATTTGACTTTGAAAAAGGGTACTGGTACACTAATACTGCTGCGTTAAAGCAGCGCAAACCTTCCCTTGAATGTAACGGAAGGACATTTTTACTGTCCGTTAGCACGCTTCTCAGTCGGTTTATTGCGTAACACGCCTGCCGGGATAGAGGACGGACAGACCAATACAAAGGTGCGCAAGGCACCCACGGAGGAATGTTAACTATGTCAACGGTAGTTGTAGTGGGAACGCAATGGGGAGACGAAGGAAAAGGTAAAATCACGGATTATTTGGCGGAGAGCGCTGATGTGGTGGCTCGTTATCAAGGTGGTAACAATGCGGGTCATACAATTCTGATTGATAACAAAAAATATAAACTGACGATGATTCCATCAGGGATTTTCTACACGGATAAAGCGTGTGTTATTGGTAACGGAATGGTTATCAACCCGAAGGCTCTCATCGAAGAAATTAATTATATTCATGACAATGATTTCACAACCAAGAACCTGTCCATCAGTGAGCGCGCACATATCATCCTGCCATATCACATGGTACTGGATGCACTCGAAGAAGAGAGCAAGGGTCCGAACAAAATCGGTACGACTGGCAAAGGAATTGGCCCATGTTACATGGACAAATCAGCTCGTATTGGTATTCGGATGGTTGACCTGCTGGATGCTGAAGATTTCGAACTGAAACTGCGTCATCTGGTCAAAGAAAAGAACCGTGTCATCGAGCAAGTCTACGGCGGTCAGCCTGTTGATGTGGAAGAGATTCTGCAAGATTACCTCGGATATGCTGAAATTCTGCGTCCTTACGTACGTGATACATCTGTTGTTCTTAATGAATATATTGATGAGGACAAAAAGGTATTGTTTGAAGGCGCACAAGGCGTTATGTTGGACCTTGATCAAGGAACTTATCCATTTGTTACATCATCCAATCCGTCCGCAGGTGGCGTATGTATCGGTTCTGGCGTAGGCCCGGCTCGTATTCAGCAAGTCATTGGGGTAGCGAAAGCATACACAACCCGTGTAGGAGATGGCCCATTCCCTACGGAATTGCATGATGCAATCGGTGACCAAATCCGTGAGACAGGACATGAGTACGGTACGGTAACTGGACGTCCACGTCGTGTAGGTTGGTTCGATAGTGTTGTTGTTCGCCACGCGCGTCGTGTCAGTGGAATCACAGGTCTGTCCCTGAACTCTCTGGACGTAATGACAGGTCTGGAAACCGTAAAAATCTGCACAGGATACAAATTCCGCGGCGAGGTCATCACACACTATCCGGCAAGCCTCAAAATGCTGGCAGAATGTGAAGCGGTATACGAAGAGATGCCAGGCTGGAGCGAAGATATCACTGGAGCGAAGAAACTCGAAGACCTGCCAGTGAACACACAGAATTATGTAAAACGTGTTTCCGAACTGACAGGCATTCCAATTGCCATCTTCTCCGTTGGTCGTAACCGTGAGCAAACGAATCAAGTACTTCCAATCTACGAGTAATCGAAGAAATAGAGAGATTGTTTCTTGAATTATAAAATAGAATCCTCTGCTGACTTAGGCATGTTAAGCCTCCAGTTGTTGCTTTTATAGCGATGACTGGAGGTTTTTTGTATGTTTTTCGGATATAATCCCGAGATTTCCGTCAATACTGGTTAACAGTAGAGTCACAGACCCCGACATGCGCATGTTAGACGGGTGGGATAATCGGAGGGAGAGAACGGAATGAAGTTGCTTGTGTGGTTTGTTAAAATCTTGCTAACCGTGGTGCTGGTCAGTTCATTAACACTGCTCACGACCGGATTAATTGTACAGTCATATGCGAAGTCGCTACTCGCGAGTTTCAATATTCAGTGGGAAGGTCAACCCATGGGGTTAACCGCCATGTTCCAAGGTGCCTTGGGCGGTAAAACCAGCGAGGGGAATAAATCGGGAAATGGGAAGACAGATCAGCCGACAGGAGCGGACGAAGAGCAGGTTCCGGAAGATGCTGTTTCAGTTATGGGGAACGGGACAGAGAGCGGTCAATCTGACGTAGATGCAGGCAACAATGCGTCCCAAGGGAGCGGCTCAAACGAGGGCACAGGGGAAGGTTCAGGTACAGATACGACCGTAGGATCAAACTCAGGCACAAGTGCAGGCAATGGGACGGATACGGGCACGGGTAATGAATCAGGAACAGATCAGGGTAGTGGTTCAGCTTCGGGGAACGGAACCGGATCGACCAGCGGCGGTGCTTCTTCAGGCAGTGACGCCATTGTAGTATCGCCGGATGACATCACAGGAGCGAAGGACAAGCTGCCAGCAGAGGAGAAAGAAAAAATCTTCAGCCTGCTCATGAACAAGCTGCCACAGAAAGAAATGCAACAGATCTCAGGCGCCATGGAAGGTGGCCTAACGGAACAGGAACTGCGTGAGATTGAACAGGTGATCTCGAAGTACCTGACCAGTGAAGAGTACGACAACCTGATGGAAGTACTGCAAACAGAATAAGATTGGTAGGTAAAGCAGGCGTACTCATAGACGGGTATCGCCTGATTCATAATGTAATGGACTTGTCGATGGTGATTGAATATAATTTATTTAAATAAATACTGGAAATGCCTGTAGGAGGGAACAGTGTATGAAATATAAAGGTAAAGAGCACAACATATAAAAACGTTCAGGCAACATTGCAGAAACCTCCAATCCAATTCGTGGACCTCCGTTCATAGGTGCATTCAAGAGATCCGATGGACTTGTGTTTATGAATACACTAATTGGAGGTTTTATTGGACATGAACTTATATCATTCTAATTCAGAACCATCAGTAAAAAAGTTTACCGAGGCGACGAATGAGCGATACGAGCAAGGGTTGCAAGAGGCGGATCAGCCGTTTAGTGGCTGGGATTTTAGCTATGTAACAGGAAGTGAGCGACTTCAGAGCGGAATGTTGCCTTGGTCCTATGGAACGATGGCGCGCCGATTGATGAATCAGACAGAGCGAATGCTCGACATGGGGACGGGTGGAGGAGAAATGCTGTCCAGACTCCTTCCACTTCCTCCATACACATGTGCGACCGAAGGTTATCTTCCGAATATACCTATTGCAGAGGAACGTTTACAGCCGTTAGGTGTGAAGGTGCTTCCGGTGACTGATGATTCGCAACTTCCTTTTGTAGACGGGGAATTCGATCTGATTCTTAATCGGCATGAGTCGTATGATGAGCAGGAAGTTAGGCGGATTCTATCGGTAGGTGGACTGTTTCTGACTCAACAGGTAGGTTGGTCAGATTGCAGGGAGATCAATGATCGGCTCGGCATTCCTATGCCCGTGGATTACGCTGGATGGGAGCTGGATCGTGCTGTTCTTCAGCTGGAACAGTGTGGATTCCGTATTCTGGAGCAACGGGAAGCAACTCCCGCGCAGCGTTTCTATGATATAGGGGCACTGGTCTATTATCTAAAGACCATCCCGTGGCAAGTACCTGATTTCAAGGTAGAACAGTTCCGTGAGCCATTAATGTATATTCATACGGAGATGGAGCACAATGGATTCTGGGAAGTACAGCAGAAGCGATTTGTAATTCTTGCAGTCAAAGAATAGAGACATAAAAGTTAATTTCTATTGTGGCATGGGATGAAATCCAGTTTAAGATAAACCACAATCAGGTTGTTTACGTAATCCCTTATCAGAGTTGATCTGGTGAGGGATTTTATTTGTATTTTTATGAAAAATAAAGCATATTTCACTGGGTCTTAGAACCTAGTCTTAAATTGCAGGCAAAAGTACATAGTACAGCGGATGTTGAGGCATAATGGGTGATGGACCAGCCGTACTATCTTATGGATAATTCAGGGAAACCAAGCGGGGCGTGGCTTTGCGGTGTGACGTGTAGAGTTGAAATGAGTGTAAAACCTGTGTTAAAGTATACGGGTGTGATAAAAGGTTAAAATTTTGACACTTTTACGAGCGCAGCTAAAGTCCTGATTTTGCGGACACCCAATACAAGTATCAACAAGCATGGGACAGACACGATGGGTGATGTCTTGACAGAAATGCGAACTGAGAAGTGCTGAAAAGGAGAGAATCATGAAAGGTTTCAGAGGCATACGCCAACCGGGCAAAGACCGGGTACACGAACAATCCGGGGAACACCGGACGGCCGAAGACAAAAACAACATGAGCATGTCCACCTTCAGTGTGAATAAGAAGCGCGTTCTGGCCTCGCGCAAATGGATCATTACAGCAGCATGTGGTGTATTCATCGCAGCATCGCTCGGGTTCGCAGGCAAACAATATGTTACTGCAAACACCGTACCTTACTATAAAGTAATGGTTAAAGGTAGCGAGATTGGTACCATTGCAGATGAGGCACAATTACAACAACTATTTACAGACAAAACTGAGGAATATCAAAATAAATATCCGGATGCAGAAATGGTGCTGAACACGGATGGCATCACAACTGAAACGGTAAGAGCGTATAAACCTGAAGTGAACAGTGAAGAGACGCTGGATAAACTGGGTGACATGCTGACAGCCTATGCCAAAGGTGTGGAGCTCAAGGTAGACGGTGAAGTCATTGGTATTGTAAAGGATCAGGCAACAGCAGATGCAATCCTGGAACAAGTGCAGAGCAAATACATATCGGCATCGACTGTGCGAAGTTCGCTGAAGACGAAGTCGGTATCGGCTAACTCCTCGAAGAAAAACGAGGGACCAAGTACAACCCTGAAGTCGGTAGGCATCAAGGAAGATGTAGCGACAGATGTGGTGAAGGCTGATCCAAACAAAATATGGGACGTGTCCGAGGCGGTTAAAGCATTAACCGTTGGTAAAGACGCGCCTGTAACTTATGTGGTTCGTGAAGGAGATACGATCTCTTCGATCGCTGCCAAGTATGAAATTACACAAAGCGAGATTCGTCAGCATAATCCGGGCATCAAGGAAACGTCGCTTCAAATCGGAGACGAACTGACCCTGACCGTTCCGAAACCGGCAGTAACCGTTAAATCGGTTGAGCAGGTTGTTGAACAGATTGAGATCAAACCGCAGGTGGAAGTGCGCAAAAGTGCTGAGTTGAAAGCAGGTACAACAAAAGTCGTGCGCCCTGGACAAAGCGGGTTGAAAAGCATGCAGTACCGTATAACCAAAGAAAATGGTGAAGTTGTTCAGGAAGAGTGGCTTGGTCAGGAAGTGATTAAAGCAGCTGTAACTGAAGTGGTCCTTAGCGGAACAAAAGTTGTTGGTGAGGGCACAGGTGAATTTGCTTGGCCGGTATCAAATGCAACGATGAGCAGCAGCTTTGGACAACGCTGGGGTCGCCAGCACAAAGGTGTCGATCTGGTAGGTAACCGCGATGTGAAAGCGTCTGACGAGGGTGTAATTACTTTTGCTGGACAGAAAAGCGGTTATGGTAATGTCATCATTATTAACCACCGTAACGGATACGAAACACTGTATGGACATTTGAACAGCATTGGCGTTAAGGTTGGACAAGTGGTTGAAAAAGGCGAGAGTATCGGCGTTATGGGCAACACGGGTCGTTCGACCGGAACACATCTGCATTTTGAGATTATTAAGAATGGAACGGTAGAAAATCCGTTAACGTATCTGAACTAATATAGAGCTTAAGTAGAGCAAGGTTGGCTATAATGCTGGCCTTGTTTTTTGCTGCTGTAAAAAATTTTCAGATGAAAGACCTTCCAACCCTCGGATCGGGATGTGACGGTGCTTCAGGTATGTTAAACTATAGAGTATAAACAACAAACTAGAGAAACAAATCAAGCAGGCTTGGTACAAGCTAAACATAGAAGAGAGATATAAACGCTAACGCGGATTAAGCAGGATATAGGGGTGAACTTAGCCGATGCAGGGGAAGATTTTAGTGGTGGACGATGAACAACCCATCGCGGACATTCTGAAGTTTAATTTGGAAAAAGAGGGGTACGAGGTCATCTGTGCATTTGATGGCATTCGTGCGGTTGAACTGGCGTTATCCGAGAAACCGGATCTGATGCTGCTGGATCTGATGCTCCCGGGCAAGGACGGTATGGATGTATGTCGTGAGGTGCGCGCTCATCTGGAGATGCCGATCATTATGCTTACCGCCAAAGATGGCGAGATCGACAAGGTGCTCGGGCTCGAATTGGGTGCGGATGATTACGTGACGAAGCCATTTAGTACGCGTGAGCTGCTTGCACGGGTGAAGGCACAGATGCGCAGACGGCAAAAACTTGCGATTACGGCAGAAGCGCACGAAGACGAAGAGAAGCAGGTCATGCGGCTGTTTGATCTGGCTTTTGATATGGACATGTATACGGCTTACAAAGGCGGGGAACCGCTCGATCTGACCCACCGTGAGTATGAACTTCTCTATTATATGGCGAAGCATTCCGGCAAGGTTATGACACGGGAACATCTGCTGCAAGCGGTGTGGGGATATGAATATTTTGGTGATGTACGTACCGTGGATGTAACGATTCGTCGTCTGCGTGAGAAGATTGAGGAGAATCCGAGCAAACCGGAAACGATTCTGACACGCCGCGGGCTCGGTTATCTCGTGCGCAGTGCCAAAAGCGTGGGGATATAATGGGCCGATTCGCGCGGTTCTCGTTCTTCCGAACGATTCAGGCGAAATTGATCATTATCTATGTACTGCTGATTCTGATTGCGATGCAATTGATCGGGGTTTATTTTGTGAGCGCGATGAAGAACTCACTAACGAGCAACTTTACGGAAGACTTGCAGGCGCGTGCGGAAATGCTGTCGGTTCTCGTGGGGGAGACGATGGCGGGTGGAGAAGCAGAGGCCGGCGAGGACAAAACGGAAAATCTGCGTGTGCTGGTGAACAACCTGTTCAACATTAACGGTGCCGAGATTCAGGTGTTGGATGCCAGCGGCAAGGTACTCACGACCTCGCTAAGTTCACATTCGGATTATGTGGGGCGCAAAAACACCCAAACCGTTGTCAGCCGTGCGCTGCAAGGCATTCGGGATAATGAGGAATACATCGTGGACGAGGATAATGTTCGCAAAAAGGTCGTCGCCAAGCCGGTGCTATCCGGCGGAAAGATCATTGGCGCGGTCTACATCGCGGCGTCCATGAACGAGCTGTATTCCACGATGGAGGGAATCAACAAAATCTTTATCTCCGGCATTCTGATTGCCTTGGTGTTAACGGCGGTGCTTGGCGTGATCCTGTCCCATACGATTACGCAGCCGATTAAGGAAGTGACTCGGAGAGCGACAGCGGTCGCAGAAGGTAACTTTGATCAGCAGACACCTGTATTTGGCACGGATGAGATTGGTCAGCTCAGTCGGGCTTTTAACTATATGACCAGCAGGCTTCGGGATGCACTTTCACTGAATGAAGAGGAGAAGGAGAAGTTGACCTCCATTCTGACGAATATGAGTGATGGTGTGGTGGCTACGGATGAGTATGGTAAAGTCATTCTCGTAAACCGTCGTGCCAGCAGCATTCTGGGTATGCATCCTGCGGATATTGAAGGAAGACACTTTGCCATATTACTCGGCATTGATCCGGAAGATGCGGAAGCTCTCGCGAGTGGTTTCACAGGTTCAACTTTGCTGCAGATTGCACCCGCAGGACAAGAAGAGCCTGTGGTCATTCGGATGACGTTCACACCGGTTCATCGGCGTGAACGGGGAATCACGGGTACCATTGCCGTACTTCAGGATGTTACCGAGCAGGAAGAACTTGAAGCATCCCGGCGTGAATTCGTAGCCAATGTATCCCATGAACTGCGTACACCACTGACCACGATCAAGAGTTACGCGGAAGCACTGGATGACGGTGCATTGGAAGATCCACAGCTTGCCGGTCGTTTCGTGGGTGTTATTCAGAACGAGACGGAGCGAATGATACGACTGGTTACGGATCTGCTGCATCTATCTCGGCTGGATTCCAAGGAAGCTTTACTGCGCAAGCAGCCAACCGACATTCTGGAAATGCTGGAGGAAGTGACGGATCGATTCTCATTCCAGATGCATCAGAAGGATATTCAGCCTGTGCTGTCTGTAGAGAATAATATTCCGGCTGTTCCGCTGGATCGCGACCAGATTGATCAGGTGCTGGATAATGTCGTGTCCAATGCGCTGAAATATACATTGGAAGGCGGCACCATTACGATTGCGGCTAGACGCAGTGATGAACATGCACTTGCCATCTCGGTATCGGATACCGGAATGGGTATCCCACAGCGTGATCTGGATCGCATTTTTGAGCGGTTTTATCGGGTGGACAAGGCTCGTTCCCGCAGT
This sequence comes from Paenibacillus sp. PK1-4R, assembly GCF_030369595.1. Classification (NCBI taxonomy): domain Bacteria; kingdom Bacillati; phylum Bacillota; class Bacilli; order Caryophanales; family Paenibacillaceae; genus Paenibacillus; species Paenibacillus sp. PK1-4R. The sequence goes on along the minus strand of NZ_CP126535.1, from coordinate 6,913,536 downwards.
ATGGGAGGCACAGGGCTAGGACTGTCCATTGCCCGGGAAATTGTGAAGGCGCATGATGGCAGCATCTCTTTGGATTCTGAGGTAGATGTGGGAACAACAGTAACGTTCACACTGCCGATGCGTGAGAAAGGGGGTGAGCACCGTGAAGGAACGGATTAAATCCCTGGTGCTCGCTACCCTTGTCGTAGCCAGTCTGGTTCAGAGTTATTTCCTGATCTACCGTTTGCCCGGAGGCGGGGATTCCATCGTGACGTCAGAGACGAATTATGTGAAGACGGAAAATATGGGTCAGGAACGCAATATTGAAGAATTGATCTTCCCCGATCAGATGATTATTCATCTGGGTGAGGATAAACATACGGTGTTTTACCCTGGCAATACGTTCTATCAGTTGATCTATTCACGGTTACAGGGGCGTGCTTTCGATGATTTTCAGCGCCGCAGTGTGCAATCGGTGAACTGGGATCAGATTCGCAAGGAGAACCCTGGGTTTGAGCTATCGTTCAAAGAAGGTATTCCCGTAGCATTGTTACAGCGGGTGATGAGGCTCGGGACGGATTCCTTATTCCAAGGCGAGACCATTAACCGAATCTCGATCTATACGTCCAAAAATGAAACAAAGGCCCACGCGCTGTTCTTCAGCGCCAAGGGAGACGTGGTATACGAAGCAACGCAGGCAGACCTTACAGTACAAGACGTGCAGCAGCATGTTGACTTTGGTACGAACTGGACGCCATATACCTTGATGGATGGCGGGTATTATATCCCGGCGGAAGCTCTGGAGACGATTGAGGCGGATGTGCCAACAGGTCAGTTCACGGTTGAGCAGATGCAGCGTAGTCTGTTCTTCGATCCAAGTATGACCCGGAATATCCGGGAAAAAGATGGATCGGAGATCTACACGGATAGTAAACGTAGCCTGCAAGTAAAACAGGAACAACGCTGGATTAGTTACACCGATCCGGCCGCACCGCCTGCGGGACAGATTGATCCCGCGAAGGATGCGCTGTCTGCGGTTGATTTTGTGAATCAGCATGGTGGCTGGAAAGGCCGGTCGCGCATGATGCTGGAGACCGCCGACAGTAAGACGCGGCTTGAATTCCAACAGTATTATGGCAGCTATCCGATTATGGATTCCATGCAGTTCCGCTTTGGCACGATCACCATGGAGATGCAGCAGGAGACGGTATCCAGCTATGAACGATCGCTGGAATACCTGAACGAAGGCGCAGAGACGAAGAAATCGGTAAAGTTGCCTGGCGGAGACAAGCTGAAAGCTCTTATTAAAAAGGTGGCAGGTGAGAATCGCCAGGTTGTGGACGTGTACCCGGCTTATCGTCCTTCTTCGATTGAGGACGGACTAAAGCTGATTCCGGTATGGGTAATCCGCTTTGGAAACGGGGAGGAAACCACCGTTTCTTGATGGGTTGTAGGGTAATGGAGTCATTCGATATCCGAGCGAGGTGTAAGGTCACACGATAACGGAGAGGGCAGAAAAAAGCTGGAGAAGCGAAGCGTTCGCCTTTATCGCCGGATTTCTTCCTTAGGAAAAGGGAATCAAGAAATTTGGGGATAACAGCGATCGGAAGGTTGTTCTGACCACGGAGTGGGCCAGTGTGATATTAGTTGCTTTTATCAAATGGACGGAGGTGAATGTTTTGGATTGGGGACGGGCGAAAAATGTGTTGATCTATGCCTTTCTGCTGCTCAATCTGGTGCTGGGATACCAGATCTGGATGGATGCGCGCGAGACGGCCGGAGCCAATCTGGACTTCACCTCACTGGCAGATAATACACAGCAGGCGATGGAAGAGAAGGGCATTCAGGTGCTGGCTCCGATTCCGAATGAAACGCCAAAGCTGCCAAAGTTGTCCTATGAGTTCATTGAAGAGGACAAGGCTGGCGTGGATATGGAACTGGAACAGCCTGTAGATAGCAAGTTAATCTTCTCGCAGAGCGAGCTGGAAGATGCATTAGAGCGTGAGATTCCACAGATCGGGACGTATCGGCTGGATCAGCTGATGGCCGAGGATGGGGCTTTTGTGCTTCACCCACTGGTGGATGGCAAATGGCCGCTCTTTAATGTGAGTCTGGAGCTATTCTACAGCGACCAGAAAATAACGGGTTACCGTCAAACTCCAGTGCGGATTACAACCGCAGAGGAGAGCGATCAGCAGGTGCTTCCGGCGTCGAAGGCGCTGGGAACACTGATCGAGAACTTTTTGCCAAATGATGCAATTGTCAAAGATATTCAGCTGGGCTATTACGGCCAGTTGTTCAATTCAGATATACAGGTAGCGATGCCGGCATGGCGGTTCGTGCTGGAAAGTGGCGAAGTGTTGTACGTGCAGGGCATCAGTGGGGATGTATTCAGTCCCAAGACAGACAAACCAGGGGAGTAATGCGTTATGGGGATATATTTTACCGTGTTATCCAGCGGTTCGACAGGTAATGCCACAGTCATACAACATGGGGGTACCTCACTCATGATTGACGCGGGTCTTAGTGCGAAGCGATTGGATGCACTGTTTCAGGAAAGGGAGATTTCTGGGGCGGAACTGGACGGGATTCTGGTTACACATGAACATTCCGATCACATTAAAGGACTAGGCGCGATGTCTCGGAAATATAATTTACCAATCTACGCGAATCTGAATACGTGGGCGGCACTGGAGAAGTCGGTTGGGGCGATTCCAGAGGAAAACCGGAGGGTATTTGAGACGGGTGAAAAGCATGATTTTGGTTCACTGCGCGTGGAATCCTTCGGGATCTCGCATGATGCGGCTGAGCCGGTAGGTTATACGTTCGATGATGGTACGGAGAAGCTGTCTGTTGCAACGGATCTCGGGTACATGAGCGACAAGGTTCGCGATGCGATCGCAGATTCTGACGTACTGGTGCTGGAGGCGAATCATGATGTCGAATTGCTGCGTATGGGGCGTTATCCGTGGAACACCAAGCGCCGGATTTTGAGTGACATTGGGCATTTGTCGAACGAAGCAGCAGGGGCAGCGCTTAGTGAACTGATGAACGGACGCATCAAGCGCACGTATCTGGCACATCTTAGCCGAGATCATAATATGATGGACTTGGCGAAAATGTCGGTGCGCGACGCGATGGAGAGCCGTGGATGTTTTTATCGGGATCATGAGTTCAAACTCTGTGATACCTATTATGACCGTCCTACGCCATGGGATAGGGTGGGTGAGCCATAAAGCTGTCGAGTTCGGCGGCTTTGCGCTCGACTTCCTCGCGGGTCAGAATTCCTTTATCAATAAGCAGTTCGATGATGGTACTGAGTGCAAGTGTGTTGCGATAGTGTTCTTCTTTGAGATCGGCCAGCTTGGCCGCCATATGAACTTCATCCATGGCTGTGAGTGTACGTGTGCGATCCATATATATCCTCCTCTATGAAGCTTCGAATTGTCTTTTACTATTATTGTAGTCAGGCTTGATGGAAAACATTCCTCTTTTTGCCGCTAACATTTGTGTGATGAGACGTGTATGCTGAACCTGTGACTATGCAGGGGTGAAAAAGTTCTTCAAATTTGCCAAAATGGCGCTTAGCGGACCGGATTTTGTGGTGATAGATACTATGGACCTTTATTGTTAAGCGCGTTATAGCGGAAATTTGCTTTAATTTTCGTAAATATGCAACTTTTTGTGATTTGACGTGTTTAGTATATGAGGAGCATTGTGATTTTGGCTGTTTTGCGTGTGAAATGGCATGTCATAGAATGCGAGAGCATGATTGATAGAGTCACTGACAGAATGGCGTGTCCGTTCTGTTGTACATAGACGCTGTATCTTGATTCAATTGGAAGCCGGGATGCGGCGATATGCAAGACCATTTTATAAAAATGCAAAAAAGCATGGGAAACCGTTGGAGTCTTCACGTAACGAAGACGACAGAAGAAACCTGAAGAAACAAAGTGTTCGCCTTTAGGAACAAATTTTCACCTTGGAAGAGGGGATCAAAAAAATTTGTGAGTAACAGCGATCGGAAGGTTCGTCTGTTGGCGGAGTGGTGTAAGTGAGAACTCCATCGTTGAACCATGCGACAACTTAGGCGGCAGTCAGGGTCTTGATGCGTGACAACGAAGGGGAGAGGATCACGATGGGATTGTTTGGAGACGATTTTTATTCAACCAAAGTATCAAGACGCGCCGAACCTGAACAGAAAGGCAAACTTCAGATCATCCGCCCTGGAGGCAGAGCACGTGGACGTGACCGCTGGAGCAATCCGCGCAGATCGCGTACGGGAATCAGTTCCACAGTGAAGGTAGCTGTGATTAGCTCGGTGATCAGCTCCATCGTGACCGTCCTGCTGTTTAGCTTCATCACACAGCCCGCTTCGTTACCGCTGGCTAATGCTACGGGGAATGGTGGTGGAGGCGGTGCACAGACAGCGCAGGCAGCTGATCCATACGACCGGATTATCCAGGCGGCAGCCCATGTTCGTCCTTCCGTGGTGAGCATTGTGAACCATAAAACGGGTAGCAGTCTGTCGATGGAAGATTCGGCGCTGGGCTCAGGGGTCATTTTCAAAAAGGAAGATGGCAAGGCCTACATCATGACCAACCACCACGTCGTGGAGGGTGCGAGTGATCTGGAGATTGTGACCGTAGATGGGGAGACACACAAAGCGAAGCTGGTCGGTAAAGACCGTGTAAGTGACATTGCTGTATTATCCGCAGAAGATAAAGGGCTGGGTGCAGTCGCGGAAATTGGCGATTCCAGCAAACTTCAGCGCGGTCAAACGGTGTTGGCAATCGGAAACCCACTCGGTCTGGGCGGTACGCTGACATCCGGTATTGTCAGTTACACGGATCGTATTCTACCGGTATCGATTAATCAGGATGGAGTATACGACTGGGAGCAAAACGTAATTCAGACGGATGCGGCGATTAATGAAGGCAATAGCGGTGGTGCATTGGTCGATCTGAACGGCAAAGTGGTCGGCATCAACACGATGAAGATCTCGGATACGGGTGTTGAAGGTCTCGGCTTCGCGATTCCGATGAACGAAGTGATGAAAACAGTAGATTCCCTGCTACTGAACGGCAAAGTATCTCGTCCATACCTGGGCGTGTACACGGTCGATCTGAGCAACCCATATGCACCACTGGATGACGAGCAGCGTAAGGATCTGAAGCTGCCATCTCATGTGGACAGCGGTGTGGTTGTGCTGGAAGCATCTGGTCCAGCATCCGAAGCCGGCATGAAGCTGAATGATGTCATTACGGAATTTGACGGGCAAAAAATTACCTCTACGCTGGATCTACGGAAATATCTGTACGATGAGAAGAAGATTGGGGATACGATTGAAGTGACCTTCTACCGGGATGGCAAAGTGGAGAAAGTATCGGTGAAGCTGACGGATAAACCGGAGTAAGGGAAGTTTCGAACGGAGCTTATGCTGTTGTTTGGATTGTAATAGGGCAATGCTAGAAGAGTGATCAGATCAACTGACCACTCTTTTTTAGTTGTTGGATGATGAGCATTACGCAATGCTTGATTGTAAGGGATGGGTTAGGTTGTAATTAAAGAAGAAAAGGAGTACTTAACTGGTACTTACCACTGGCCGACTATGAGTGGACTTGTTCATTCGACAGTAAATGAGTAGATTAAGCATTTATATCTTCCCATGATCAGTTAGACCCGGAGCCAAAGGAGCAGATACATAAGACTAGGGCTGTGGTAAACTGTTGTCAATATGTTGGAGACGGTCGCTGATGCAATAACATCTGTTTGTCGATCATATTTTTATTTCAGAATGGAAGGGGTATTTTTGATGAAACATTTGAAGAAAAAGATGCTTGGGGGAACGAGCTTGGCGCTGTCACTGTTTATGCTGTCGGCCTGTGGATCTGAGGTAGCTACGACAGGAGCATCCGTGGATACGAGTGCTCTGCAAGAGAAGATTGCAGGGCTTGAGAAGAAACTGGTGGAGCAGGGAGCCAAGAGCGTTGAGCAGGAGCAAAAAATCGCAGCACTTGAGACCAAGTTGAATGAGCTGAGTACAAATGTGATTGCTGCAGGTGGAGCTGGTGGTCAAACGCCTGTAACATCGGGAAATAACGGATCGGCCGGGAAAGGCGATGGGGTCCTGATTACGTTTGCCCAGTATGAGAAGCTTGAGGTTGGCATGTCGGTGGAAGATGTCATCGAGATCCTCGGCGGCGAAGGTGAAGCGCTGAGTGAAGCGGAGAATATGGTGGTTTACAACTATAAAGGCACAGCCGGCAATGGTGCCAATGCGGTTATTGCTTTTCAAGGCGGGAAGCTGTTGACGAAGGCGCAGTCGGGATTGAATTAAAACGAGTGTGGATTAGAGACAATTCATGGAATGGAACAGGGCAATAAGTAACTCTGTATTCGTAATTTAGGCGCAGGAGCAAGATTCATTCGCTATGTGAAGTGATTGTTAATGTTACAGGAGCATTCTTTTTGTGGTACCGTGGAGGTATCTGAAAGGATGCTTTTTGTGTTCTTTTACGGCGAATGAAGAGGTTTGGTGGAGGTCGGGCACGATAAATTAGGGCTGGGGGTTTCTTTTCGGCGGCAGGTGTGATAGAACTGAGAAGTGGCTATCCTGTAATGGGATAAGCGGTTGTGAATCGGGAACATAGCTGGTTACAGAAAGGATGCTTAACGGATGTACGTTGTATGCAAAGAACACGTGGACATTGCCATCGACATGTTTGTCGATGAGTATGAGGACGCTCCAGATATCGTTGATCTGAAGGAGACGGAATTTGCCGATTGGGACCCGCCTGCGAAGTGCGCCGAGTGCGAGCAGCACGCGGAATTCCTCGTCGTTTAGCGTACTGTAGGACTTAGACGGCTGGAGGCGTGACTTAAGGTGGCGCTTCGGGCTGACTTTGCATCCGGTATGAACATCGCAGCAAGAAGCCAAGGAGAGCGTGATGAGCGCTCTTTTTGTCTTTGTATGGGGAATTGGTGGTGGTTGTTAGGCAGCGTAGAGTTAGGCGATGGTTGTGGGGGATGACGGTGGAGTAGGGGAGAGTAATAGGTAAAGTTAGTAAGGTGCCGAGTTCCGAGTTAGGAGTGAGCTAGGTTGTAGCAAAGGTGGAAGGTGTAGGTAATAGAAGTAGATGGCACCCGGCATGGGGAAATTGAAGTTGTGTAACAGCGATGTGGGTAGGGACGGTGGCGTGGCTGGGTTGAGTAGCTCTAACGAACCTAAGGAACCTTATTAGGGGCAAATACCGTCTGGTTGAAATCTAACGAATCGTAGACACCCTATATTACTGAAATGTCCTCGAAAGAGGTGGGGAACGCTTGTTTTAACTGGGATAGCGTGTTTCAGATTCGTTAGATTTTAAAGTAGCCGAAATGGGGCTGAATAAGGTGTGTGCGGTTCGTTAGCATTTGGAGAAATGTGTAGTATGGGTTTAATACAGTTGGAACGAACGATGCGATGAAGCATCTTACTTATAGAATATCTCGCAAGACAATTTAGGAGGAATGGATTGTTATGTTTATTCAGATTATTGGCGTAGGTAAATTGAAGGAAAAATATCTGACGCTGGGCATTCAGGAATATGCCAAGCGTCTCGCCCCGTACATCAAGTTTCAGATGATCGAGGTCGCAGACGAAAAGGCGCCCGATACCCTGAGCGAAGCTGAGGTTCGGGGGGTAAAAGAACGCGAGGGCGAACGCATCCTCGCGCATGTGAAGAGCGAGGCGCATGTTGTCGCGCTCGCATTGGATGGCCAGCTCTGGAGTTCCGAGGAGCTGGCATTAGAGATCGACAAGCTCGGCACGTATGGGACGAGCCATGTCGTGTTTGTCATCGGAGGAAGCCACGGGCTCTCCGATGAGGTGTTGCGCCGCGCGAAGCAGCGCTTGAGCTTCGGGCGCATGACCCTGCCGCATCAGCTTATGCGGCTGGTATTGGTGGAGCAGATTTATCGTGCAGTGAAGATAAATCGGGGGGAGCCGTACCATAAGTAAGGCTAAAAATTTGCTGACAAGAAGGGTGAAAAGGCCTTTAGGACTTACGATGATCTTGTAGATTATGTTATCAGCATGCTTTATAGCTAGTGTAAGTGGAATGTCCTTTGAAACATTCCACTTTGTTTATTAAGCAGCCTGTTTTCTTATGTCGATTAATTTATTTCATCTTTTTAGTGTAGGCCAAATATACTATTCTTATGGTATTGTCTGTGGTAAAATATTGAAATATCTATGTTTAATATTTCACCAATCTGGAGGATACTATCATAATGTGGCCGGAGCATTTCCCAGAAGGATGTCCAATCAATGCTGAAGGGAAGTTTGTAGAAGTTTTTCGTTTAGTTGACAATAATCCCCCTCTGGAAAGTGACTTTATTGCCTTATCCCAGCAAGGGCGTAAAGTAAGAGGGGATGCATGTCAAGCGTGTGGATTATCTGTCTTTGAGTTGTATGACGATGCAGTTCAACAGAATGAGGTGCTGGCAGGTTCTATTTATTTTCAGCGTAATAACTTGCCGAAGAAAAGAATCGCTGTTGGAAGGACTAATCCAGAATATGGAATGGTGAGAAATACACCTGTACAAGAAAGAACATCACATTTAACATATTGGATTTTTAAGGAAAAAGTCGTAACAGATCATTTTAGCGTAATCTAACAGGGGAGATATCTTATGGAACCCTTCGTTACACCTTTAGGAATCATGAGTGTTATTGAACATTTTCTGTTTTATGATAGACCATATATTTTTTTGTGTGTCGATAAGACTAATTCAAAATACATTGTTCACCTTGTTGATGATGATGAATTCTGTGAGAAATGGTTTCTTATACCCTCAACTGAATTAAGAGTTGAGTTTGTTCGAACCGGTAAAATTTCATTGAGGGATTCTTTATTATTAGCCGAACAAGGATGGATTTGGGAGATAACTACTCCATTTGATGAGTCAAAAGGTACAGCAGAAATACGTTATTGTAATGAATTGGCTGATCATGATTTACCAGCAAAGGATGTATTTTTAAATCTTCCTGAAAGACGCCTTCCTGTCTTAGATTTGGATGCAGCTAGAGATGCAGAACAAACCTTTAGAGATGTTTTCTTGCTCTACCTAAATGATGGTCATCACTCTCAAACAATTCCGGCAAATGATTTAGGTCTTATACTACTTCGTTCTCAAGGTATGCTAGAGACATTAGCCCATAAGGATGCTGCAACAAGAGGAAGAATTCCAGCATCTACAAAGGAAGAAGTTACCATGTACTATGCTGGTAATTTTGCAGCATCTGTTGGCATAAGGCTAGAGGCAAAACACAATGGATTGATTCCTACTTCTGTACACGATGCATTGAGTACATTAATGGACCTAATAGAAGCTGGTGCTAGTAAGGAAGATCTATTAGCAATATTAAAGAAATTGCAAAGTAGATCCATCGCACGATATCGTTTTTTCCTACAAGCGCTTGAACAAGCAAACATCTCTTTCAAAGCAGAGTGGGGTTCGCCATTTAGGGAGAAAAGAGTAGCGAGCTTGTCAATACAGGATATTCGTTCAGCTATAGGCATTATGGACTTAGAGGGAGAGGACACTGTTCAAAAGTTAGAATTGATGGGCGATCTACGCTTAATAGGTGTTCAGACAAATAAAAATAAGAAGCGTTCCAGTTTTGAATTCGTATCAATTGAAGGAGAGACTTACAAAGGTACTTTATCTGATGATTTGTTAGGCCAAGTGGACAGCGGTGTTTTCTTTAAAGTCCCTACATATAATGTTATTGCAGAAATTGAGGAGACTCTGGAGATAAATCCAACAACAAGTGAAGAAAAAGTCACCTATTCACTGCTAAATATTAAAGAAAATAAATAACAAAATTAGATCACTCATATGTGGTCTAGTTTGTGTTTTGCAGGTATTATAAGTAGAATTCACTAAACTTGCCGTTACAGAGAGTGCGGTAAACGGTACCACAAGCAAACATTAAAGTTATCATTATTGAGAGAGGTATTAAAGATAAGATTAGCTTAATCTCTTTAATACCTCTCTCAGCAGAATATGTTAACTATGGATTTGCTAACAGGGCATTCTTTCACTTTTGTTTAGTGATGCTTTAAAATAATAAGGAGGTAGTGATAGCGTGTTCCGAGGAATAACAATATGGTAAATCAAACTAAAGATAGCATCAGAATTGTAAACAATTGGGATTTAAACCAAGTACAAAGAGATGAAAAACTAGAAATTTTAAATATGTGGGAGACTAAGCTTGGGAAGGATGACTTTAAAACAATACTAGAGATATGTAGTAATTTTATTTATTATTCCGAGGGTGTAACATCTTTGGCGTATAAAGATATTTTTAATAAAAACTACAGTGTAACACCATTTTTTGAACAATCTTTGTTTCTACCCTTAAGAAGGAAAGAAAGAATTGAATCATCTGTAGATATGTTTTCAATCTTTAGATTAGCTAACCGAATAGATGCTAATAAGACTCATGTAAATGGTGCAGTAGACTATCTAGAAAAGTATAAAGCAAGTAAAGAATTTAACAGCAAAGCTATTAAAGAATTTGATCAAGAAGTGGTTAAAGGGGAAGTTTCAATTCACGGTTTACAAACTAAGTTAGAAGCCTATAGAGCAAACCGAAAGATACGTTCTTCAATAGAAAAGCAGATTAGCAAGTTACAAGCAATTAAAGCTAGAAAAAAAGAACGTATAGATAAATCAATTAAAGAGTTTCATCAAAACTATTATTCAATTAAAAATCTGATTATCATTGACGACTTTATTGGGACAGGTGACTCTGTAGTCCAATTTTTAAAAAAATTAGATAAAACTATAAGAGGAAGTAAAATTACTATTAACTTATTTTTGTGGGTGATCGAAGCAAGTGAGTCAGGAATGGAAGCAATCGAAGATACAGTAAAAGAATTAGAAATTGAGATTCATATTAGTTTCTACAAGAAAACAATAGATGTATTAGCGGGAGATATAATATTTTCCAGAGACAATATAGAGGAAGTAAAAGCACTCATAGAAAAAGTAAATAAACAAAATCGACTGAAACCAAGTCCGTATTGTAAGAATCATGCCATTGCTTCGTTTGTAAATGCACCAAATAACAACTTAACCTTACTTTCAGAGGAAAGTCCAACTTGGAAAGCTCTGTTTCTTAGAACCAAAAGGAATAAGGTCGAAAGAGAAGTGAGTATCAAAGATATGAGAGATACTTATCAGTATTTACGGGAGTAAGGGGGGAGGTACCATATGAAGTTTTCTTCTTTAAAAAGGGACATTTTGTTAATAATTATAAGAGACTATGATATGGCTCTGATTATAGATACGATAAAGGAGTATTTAAATATTACAACAGAGCAAGCGTTTCATAGTATTGATTATCTTATTTCTTCGAAATGGGTTGATTTTAAAGAAGGTAGACTAATAATAACGTTGGAGGGTACCAGCAAATTAGAACATTCAAATCTTGATTCAATTTCGTTTGAGGGGATGAATGAATTAAAGTATGTAGTCGATGAAAGTGTATTGGGAAATTATGTTCCAAAAAAGCTTTAAAGGAGGTATAATGTTTAGCGGTGACTAGACTTTTAGCAAGTGCTAATCGAAGTAAGTATCTATTTTATTTCTTACTTCAAACCATAATGATAATTCTGCAAAAACCGCAGAATCATCATCACCTTTAAATTAAGAACTAAAATCTAGCAGTCTCCTTAATTTAAAGGTGAGGTAGTCACTAAACATATAGAATATGATAAAGCAAGTTATATTTAATATTCAGTTAAGCGATTTACCTGAACAAGAGAAGAAGGATCTCATTTACTATGCTGAAAATTTATATTTTAAGCAATGTCCAGTTATTTTCGACAATCAACATTTAATGAAGTTATTTGAGTTACAGGATCATGATCTAAAAAGATTCATGACTGAAAACATGAATCATTATTCTATCAAAAAACGAAATGGTGATTTAAGAGAAGTTTGGAAGCCAAACTATAAACTAAAGACGATTCAAAAATGGATTCTGAAAAATATTTTAAATGAGATAAAAGTGTCAGAATGTGCCCACGGATTTGTGAAATCTAAGTCCATTCTAACGAACGCCGAAACCCATCAACATAAAGAACAGTTTTGGGTGTTTTCAATGGATATTAAAGATTTCTTTCCGTCTATTAAGTATCACGAAGTTAAGAGAATTTTTATGGGGATTGGCTATTCAAACGAGGTTAGTGAGGCACTTAGCTTGTTAACGACTGTTCATGGGAAGTTAGCGCAGGGTTTTCCTACCAGTCCGATGCTGTCCAACCTTTTTTTTCGAGATATAGATGAAGAATTTCAACAAATAGCTAGTCGGTACCATATTCGATATTCTAGATATGCAGATGACATTACTTTTTCAGGTGTTCAAAAAAAGGGTTACCTTGTACTTTCTGAAAAGTTAAAACAAATTGTGACATCTGTTCTAAGCAAACATAATTTTATAGTCAACGAAGCGAAAACCCGATTAATGAAGGGTAAACATCCCAAAATTATAACGGGTTTAGTTGTTACTTCACAAGGTGTAAGGATTCCACAAAAATATATTCGTAGACTCAATAAAGAAATTTATTATTGTCGTAAATTCGGAGTAAATGGACATCTAAAATATCAAGGGCTCATCACTATTGCTAATTATAAGGGGTATTTAATTGGATTAGCGCGATTTATTTATATGGTTGATCCAGTAAAGGGTGCAAAGTTTATAAAGATGATTAAGGACTTAGATTGGGATTAAATAAAAAATTATAAATTAACTTAGCCACTTCGTATTATATTGGAAGTGGTTTTATTTTACAATTACGGATTGTAATGATGAAGCATAACAACAGAATAAAAAGACCCATGCCGACTTCGTTTAAAATGGGAGTCACCACACATGAGCTACATCCTCCCCATCTTAGCATTAATTGAATAAGGACAACTAGAAGCATTGTATCGATGAGGCTGTTCATGCCATGCTATCGGTCGAGAACAAAGCCGACAACCTTTTACTTTCCTATATCGAATGCCTGTTGCGATAAGATGCGCAGCTAACGTTTTATTGCAAATGCTCCTTTTACGATTATAGATGAGTTGTTACCAACTTTTCTTAATGTGCTCCAAGAACAAATTTGAAATAATTATGATTCGCTTTTAAAGTGATACGGTAAACCGTACCACAAGTAACAGCGGAATACTCTTGATAAAAATAGAGATTACCCGAAAGAAAACAGAGTATCGTTCACCAATTAAAAGCCTCTATCCCGATTAGCGGAATAGAGGCTTTACAGATGATAAAGACCAATCACCTAAAATCATGACTGGATCCTCAATCATACACTAAATTTCAAAATCAATCGTACTCTCGTCGGTTAATTCAAAGGGACCTGGTGTGACATCTGCATCGGGTCTCTTTGTTCCGAAAAAGTCGGAGTCAAAATGATATGGACTGCTGTCCGGCTCTTCATACTTCATATTGGCGTGATAAGTCTTTCCAAGCAGATCCGTGGTAACTAACATTTCAGAGGCTCCCCGAAGCAATTCGGGCTCATTGATCTGAATGTGCACCTTACCTTGCGCAGGATCAATCTCAACATTGATTCCCTTCTGTGCAACAATCTTCGCATCCGATTCGTGACGACTTGGAACCGCATCGTTAAGAAATGCATTGCCACCCATAGCCACCGGAAGAACGGCATTGCCTATAAAGAAATCCTTCGCCGCATCGCCAAGCTCAAGAAGCTCCTCTTTGGTGTATTCCCACCATTTCTTATCTTTCACATCAGGATGTTGATCGTAGCCTCCAAGTCCCACAGCATGCAGATAACATATGGAATTGTCCGGGACACCATCCATGACCGTCTTCCCGTCCTCTCCAACTTCATCCCTTGGTTTAAGGGGAAGATGCTCAAAAAAGGTGATGGGCGTAGGTTCCTTATTAGGATCATTGTCTCCTATAAAGATATTATTGTAGTACCTGTCATCGCCTCCAGTGATATTGGAGTATCCGGCCATGGCAGTCTCGTGAGGGAAGTGATATGGCGTAATACGAGTAATTTCAGAACGAACTACAAATCTCCCTGCAAACAAATTATGAGCAAATGCCCCGCCCTGAGCCATATTTCTGAAATTCATCGGAGAGAGAAATAGGTTGTGATCGACCATATACGGACCATGGCAAACCTCAACGAAGAGGTCCTCCGAAAGATTGTCAAAAAATATATTACGGCTGATGCGAGTGCCCTGTGCCTGCCAGTCCAGCCAAAGCGCACGGTAACAGCTATACATTATATTTTCGCTAATTTGAGTATCCAGTGAAGCATGCAGTTTAATTCCCGCAACTTCGGCACCGTGTCTGAGTCGTTTGTGGTGAATATTATATATACGGTTCTGATAAATGTGGCTGAAGGCTGCTCCCATATGACCCACAATACCTGCCTGTTCGCAATCATGAATCACATTACCTCGAACAATGTGACTGCCGATGTTATCCTTATGCCAGCCGGAGCGTAATGCTTGTAAAATAACCTCCTGCTCGCGTTGAGTACCGCCTTTACTATGCTTCTCCAAAGACTTGCTGTGACCTGTACCGATTTCGGTACCCAGGCTAATACCAACGCACTTGGATTCACTAATTATATTGTTTTCAATAATCCAGCCCTTGCTCCAGTGGGGTCCAATCAAACCTTCCTGGTAGTCGGTAGGCGGTGCCCATTGAGGAGAGGCTTGACGAAGTGTGAAGCCACTTACGGTGATATAATTGAGTCCCGGCTTCTCAGGCCAGAAGCAATAAGGACGTACATTAATTTCTACATTTTCCTTACAAGGATCTTTTCCACCAAAGTTGGCCCAGATTTTTGTTGTTGTAGAACCAACTTGGGCATACCATTTTAACAATGAATCCTTGGGATACTTGGCTTCGGACCAAACTTCAGGATTGTTAACGCTTTCAATACTATCGCATTCATACAATGATTTGCCATCCAAATAGACATCGCCGAGATGAATCGGGAAGGGCCCGTCAAACAACCAGTCTCCACTGAGCTCCACCTCATAGGGATTACGAACGGAAAAGAGGGAATTGAGCACTTCTGTGCTCCAGACATGGTCTCCTTCAGACTTCCAGTTGGTAATCCGCTCAGCTCCTGTAATCACGACTTCTCCGTCTCCTGCGGATCGATATACGATTCTATGCTCCGCTGTTCCCCCATTAGCCGGGTTAACCCACTCTCTGTATACTCCCGCATGAACAATAACGGTATCACCAGCCATGGCATGAGCCGCAGCGCGTGATATGGTACGAAGGGGTTGATCCGCTGTTCCTCTTCCTTGATCATTCCCATGGTTGGATACATGATATTCCATAACAACTCTCCTTCTATTTTAAAATGTTTGTTGTATCCCGTTATTATACTAGAAAATAAATATAATGGGAGAGATAGGGAGATGAATGTTAGGCTAAATGGATACTGATAAAAGCTAAACCACATTCATTACCCTATGAGGTTGTTTTTTTTGCTTTTTGAGTCTTTTAGCTATTGTTAAAAGCTATGACTAGCCATGCTTTTTTCATATAACAAGCATTCCTTTTCATCATGCTATACTCATTAGACTAAAAAGTTAGAAGGAGAAATAGTTATGATACCATTTCGTAATGATCATGTAGGTAGCTTTCTACGTCCTGCAGATTTAAGTCAGGCACGTGAACAATATAAATCAGGCAACATCACATATGAGGAATTAAGAGCTGTAGAAGATAAAGAGATTATTCGAATTATTGAAAAGCAAAAGGAAAATGGCGTATTGGCAGTTACGGATGGTGAATTCCGCAGAAGCTGGTGGCATTTTGATTTTCTGGGTGGCTTGGATGGCGTAGAGTTGTATGAGCAAATAGACGGACCAAAATTCCATAATATGCAAACGCGCAAGGGTGGAATTCGTGTTATTGGTAAAGTTGATTTTTCGAGTCATCCTTTTGTTAAGGATTTTGAGTTTTTGAAAAATCATGCAGGTGATGCAGTGGCGAAACAGACCATTCCAAGTCCCAACATGCTTCTATATCGGTTGGAAAATGGCGCCAATATCTATACGGACCGGGAGCAATTCCTTCAGGATACGATTGCGGCGTATCAAAAAGCCATTCAAGCTTTTTATGATGCGGGATGTCGATACCTGCAATTAGATGATACCGCTTGGGCAGACCTATTCTCAGAAGCTGGTCATGATAAGCTGCGTGCCAAAGGTCTGGAACCGGCAGAAGAGTTGAAAACGATGCAGCGAATGATTAACGAAACTTTAGCTCATAAACCGGCAGATTTAGTTGTGACGATGCATATTTGTCGTGGTAACTATAAATCAAATTATTTCTCAACGGGTGGTTACGAGTACGCTTCTGAAGTTATCTTTGGTGGCTTAAACGTAGATGGATTATTCTTGGAATTTGATGATGAGCGCTCAGGTGGCTTCGAGCCTTTACAATATGTGAATCGAAAAGATTTGAAAATCGTGCTTGGTTTACTTACTTCGAAAACAGGGCAGTTGGAGGATAAAGAACGGATTAAAGCTCGGATTGCAGAGGCGGCAACGTATGTACCACTTGAGCAACTATGTTTGAGCCCGCAATGTGGTTTTTCATCTACAGAAGAAGGCAACATTTTAACGGAAGAACAACAATGGTGTAAACTTCGTTATGTGAAGGAAATTGCAGAAGAAGTTTGGAATGAATCCATCTAAATAACGGAGGGGATGTAAAATGACGACGCAAGCAGACCAAGAGACAATTATCGTTGAAGCGTTGATTAATGGTCAAAATGTAAAATCCCTTTCCCAGTTAGCAAAAGAGAATCCGACAAACCCATCCGAGATCGTAGGCTATTTCCCTGTCACTACGAGAGAACAAGCGGTTGAAGCGATTGAAGCAGCGGCAGGGGCTTTTAAAACATGGAAGCAGACCTCCATTGATGAACGCATTATTATGATGCGCAAGGCGATCGAGAAGATTAGAGCAGCTGAGAATGAAATTGTTCATTTGCTGTCCAGAGAGCATGGCAAGCCCCTGTATGATGCACACGGTGAAATTTATGTTTCGTTAATGTGGATGGAATTTGCTTGTAATGAAGCCAAATCGGCTCTACAGGAAGAGATCAAAGAGCATGAGAATGGTAAAACAATTCTTACTTATGATCCAATTGGTGTGGTGGCAGCGATTAGTCCATGGAACTATCCCATTGCTTTATCTACCATTAAGATTGCTCCTGCCTTACTTGCAGGCAACACGATTGTGCTTAAACCAAGCCCGTTTGCACCACTGGCGGCAGCGAAGGTAGCAGAGATTATTGCGAGTGAGTTCCCGGCTGGTGTTATCAATGTGGTTCATGGTGATGCGGATGTGGGCGTTGAACTGACTAGTAATCCTTTGGTTACTAAAATCGCCTTTACAGGTGGAACCGCAACAGCTAAGCATATTATTAAAGCGGCTTCTGAAACGATTAAAGATATGACGCTTGAGCTTGGTGGTAATGATGCGGCTATCTTCTTGGAAAGCTTTGATGTTCATGATGAGCGAGCAATGCGCCGGATTGTCATTTCTAATTTCTTGACAGCAGGCCAGATCTGTATGATCGCCAAACGTGTGTATGTACACCGTTCTATTTATGATGAGTTTGTGGAAAAATATATAGAGGCGGCTAATCGCTGGATTCGAATTGGTGATCCATTTGATTCAAATACGACAGTAGGTCCGGTTAATAATTTGAAACAGAAAAATTACGTGCTTGGTTTGGTTGAAGATGCGCAAAAGCGCGGGGCTAAGGTCATCCCTCTCGGCCAAATTTTGGATCAGAAACTGTTTGACCAAGGTTACTTCTTACAACCTACGCTTGTTCTGGGTTGCGATGTTCATGATCCGATTGTAGTAGAGGAACAGTTTGGCCCTACGGTTCCGATTCTGCCATTTGACGATGAAGAGCAGGTTATTCATCTACACAATGAAAGCATATATGGATTGACGAGTTCTGTGTGGGGCAAAGAAGAGGATGCCATCTCCGTCGCACGTCAACTCGAAGCTGGAACGACCATGATCAATACAGCTGCTGTGCAGGGTCTCGACGTTCGGTTCCCTTTCGGTGGCTTCAAGCAATCTGGTATTGGCCGTGAATACGGCGCCGAAGGTATCCGCACGTATACAGAAAAACATGTCATCAACGTTCCGAAGACACTGGATCTTCCTTATATACCAGAATAAATTTTATATCACTTCACTTCGCATCTACAGGGAATGTACCTGTGAAATGGAATGCAGGCTATACCTTGCTCTGGTGGAAATCCAAACAATAAGAAATAAAGAAGCCACTCCAAAAAAATGGAGTGGCTTCGTGTTCAGCTAATATACGGTGAACAACGACTATCTTCTGCCTAGTGTCTCCCAAATTCCATGGAGCCAGGAGTCGAACTCAGCATCTTTGTCGCCCTCGTAAGTATCATAAATATCCAGACGTGTCTTTTGCAGTTTTTCCTTAAATTCCTCAAATGTGTGACCTTCAGGAAGGCTTTTTTTGATCCGCAGCAAAATTTTGTTAGTACCTTTAAACAGCTCGCCTTTGTTTTTGGCAGGCATTTGTACATCTTCATCCAACTGTTTCAGCTTGTGATATGCGGCTTCACGCACCTGGAACACTTGATCATTTTTCAAAACATGCTGAAGTAACTTAATGGTAGGGGCTGTATCCCAGTTTCCCAATTCGTTCACCGCATTCAGTCTGTCTCTCCAGCTTGACGTACGGTTAGCCGCTCGTTTGAGCTCTTCAAAGTTCTCCGGTAGTTCGTTCACTGCTCCAACTTCATGGTTGTTCGTCAAAATTCAATCTCCTTAATCATCGCCATCTCGGCAGAATGATGAATGTTATTTATGTGATCACTATTATAGCACGAACCTGACTAAACTACTCCTATGAAGCCGATTGGTTAGCCTTTTCCTTAACGAAGTCTACCATGAACACCCAACCAATCAGTCCACATAAGACAAAACCAAACGCATGCAGAGCTCCGTAAATGGGAATGAAATCGCGTATGGTTAATGAGTACATATTTTTCAGTAACGGATAGAAGATGGAAATGACAACCACCGTGTAAAAGGCTAGGCAAGAAAGGCCTAAAAAGATGGTTGCCTTAATATCCAAAGCGTTTTTCCTCAAGTAAGTAAGGAGATAAGCGGTGTAAACCACAATATTACAGGCGAACAAAGCGACACCAATGTATTCAATCGGCTTGGAGAAAATCATACCTATAGCAATCAAGATGGGTCCGATGATATCGACGGCAACAACCCAGGGATACCAGCTTTTCTTCGTCATGATGCGTCCCAGTTCACCAATAAAAATGGGAACGATCGCAGATGAGAAATGAAAGTGGAGCGAGCTTAACGCGTGCGTTGAAGGATTAGCTTGAAAGAGGTTCAATTGATATTGATATAAGGTAAACCAAATACCCCCGATGAAAAAATAAACGAGCCCCGCACCAATTGCTATTTCCGCTGCTTTTCCTTTAGCGATCACTATAGTGGTCAAGCCATAGATGCCAAGCAGCAGTGTGAACAGTAGCCACCCAAGGGACAGAATTCCTGGGATTGCCGTACTTTCTAACCCCCACATCTTACTACTCATTACCGAAGCTAGAGTAAGAAGCGCAGCGGGAAATTGAAGCCACTTCATAGCGGCATACATCATTCGTTGATATGTATTCTTCGCGTCATGGTCCAAAAGTAAAATTACAAGAGGCACAATAACGAAAGCCGCAAACAGCAGAAATTTTTCAACAAGTTCGAATTGAAAGTAATCCAGATAAAATATCAGAATGGTTATGATTCCACCGGGAAACGCTGGTGCTACTAATGATTTCATTCGTTGCTTCAAGGAACGATTCATGGGGTTTCCTTTCTAACTACGTTTATCGTAATAACTGCCTGCATCCAGTTGTGTAGCGTTCTTTAGTATGGATCGGCAATTCTTCTTTTAGTAGACTAACACATTTATTTGTTAATGTATGAAAATAAGCCTCTCTTATTGCGAGAAGGATCGATATGGGGGAATATCAGTCAGATTCGTTGAATGGTGTACTGAGACTAAAATAGAGTGATTTTTGTTGTCTCTAGAATCGGTGAAAAAACGTTTAAAAGTAACCTTGTGCTACTCTCTTTTCGCATTTTCACTATTTTTATATGTAAAATCAACATTTTCTACTTTACAGTATAAAAATACCAGTTATATAATGGAAAATGTATCTTTTGTCCTAGTTAGCAGCGAAAATAGTATCATTATCATAGGAATGAGGAATGATAGAATTGCAAGAATGTAAGAAATGTGGGTCAACAGTCATGACTGGATATAGGTTTTGTAAAAGCTGCGGGACCCTAATCGATGTAGAAGAAGTAAAATCAGCACCTCATCACGCAGTAAACCATGAGGTAGAAGTGATAACTTCTTCGTCGGAACCGAAGCTTGACCAGGCAGCAACCAAACAAGTGGAGAATATGTCAATCAAATCCACGGATAATCTTATCCCGTCAATTGTATCAGAGTCCAGTCCCGTATTCCGTAAGGGAAAGCTACGCACAAGAATGATTTGGGCATTATCCCTGCTTCTATTTGTAGTATTGCTAATAGGTGGTTACCAAATTGGAAGCTATTGGACATCGGATGGGCGGTTAATTAGTCAATTCGAGAAATCGATCCAATCACAAGATTATAAAGCAGTAGCTTCTATGTTTACTTCTGATGAAGAGAAACTGGTTATTAACGAGCAGACTGTTAAGGATTATGTAGATTACTTGAAGGGAAATAAGGACCTAGTAAGCGATGTAATAAAAGATTTAAGGAAGCAAGCTTTCGCTCTTAAAAGCGGCGGCGAAACGGACAGCAACATCATTCATGAAGTAATGCTTCAGCAAGAGGGGAAGACTGCACTTATTTTCAAAGAATATAAGCTTCGTATCATACCAGTACATATCAATATTACAACTAATTATAAAGACACGATTATTAGAATCAATGGAGAAGAAGTTGCTGTTACAGATAAAGCTAGTTTTGATCAAACCTTCGGCCCATATTTCCCTGGCACATTCGAGCTTGAAACGGTGCTACGTACAGATTGGATCGATCTAGAGCGAAAAGAAATGGCGACAGTTATGAGTGGATGGCAGGATTATATCGCAAACATGGAACTGGACGGCACAGAGGTTACAATCAATACCGGCTATTACGATGTATCGACCCTTAAGGGAGACCTTCTTGTAAACGGCACTTCAACGGGCTTAAATCCATATGAAAAACAGACTTTCGGACCAGTCCCTACGGACGGCACTGTGAAACTATCAATTGATACGGAGCTACCATGGGGAAAAATGCGAACGGAAGAAGTACCAGTCGAGAGTAGCGTTGTGTTAATTAACATAGGAGATGTTCAAGATACTGCTCTCGAGAATGAAATGATCGAGCAAATCGTACAGTTTAATCGTGATGAGGTAGAAGCTCTGGCGACAGGCAATTTGGCCTTGCTGGGCTCGGTAACGGATAGGATATTAAGCTATGAACAGACGATCGTGGATCAAAACAGGCAGAGCACAACACCGCATCGAGTGACCTATTTAAGCTCGACATTTGATCTGGATTCCTTTGTTATCTATCAGATTGATGGAGTATGGCAAGTAAGAGTACTAACGACAGGCAAGTACAACTATGAGTACAAAGAAGGTGGAGAATGGGGAGTTGGTGTTGAAAATTCGCAAGGCAGATATTTCACGCTAATCTATGATGAGAAACGGAAACATTGGCTGATGGATGCTGTAGATATCTTCTACGATGGTGGAGAGTTCAGCGACAACCTCAAGGAGTTCGTCGAGCAAAAGGCGGTTGCACATGAAGCCGCGGTACAAAGTACGTCGAAGCAGGCAGACCTGCCGTCTTTGGAAACGTTTATACATGACTATCTGACATCATACGTAAATGCTATCAACAGCAGAGATTTCAGTCTAGTATCGGTACTATTGGATACAACAGGTCCTGCATACAAGGAGTCAGAGAAATATATCTCCTATTTGGAGAAGAAGGGCATTACAGAAGAGATTCTGAATGTAGAAGGCGTTTCTTTCCGTGTATTAGATGAAACAAGCGTTGAGGTCAGGACCAATGAGACCTTTAACATTATAGATAAGGACGGCAATCTGAAGGAAAAAAGCTACGTGAGTACATATAAACTTGTATCGCATAATGGTAATTGGAAGGTTCATACGCTGATTGAAACAAAAGAAATATAATTTTGAATAAGGTGGCTCATAAAATGTACTGCGGACAATGTGGAAACAAGCTTCAAGAACATGCGAGGCAATGCGACAACTGCGGCAAACCGGTTAGGAAATCAGCTGAGGTTAAGATAACAACAATTAATTTTAAAAAATGGGGTATAATCGTCGTTGCTGCTATTTTGGTCCTCATCTTTATTCCAAAAATGTTCAGCATTGGAGGGGATATGTCCAGTCCTAAGGGAACGGTAGCAGGATTTATTAAAGCTTTCCAAAAACAGGATGTCGACAAGATGTACAAGTTCTTTGTTCCGGATAAAGATATCAACCAGTCTGATCTGGCTTTTTTTAAAGATCAATTGAAAGAAATGATCAAGGAGCAATCCAACCAGGTCAAGGATTATAAAATCCTTGATGTGGAAATCGAGGGAAAAGAAGCGACGGTTGACTATATGATTAAGTTTCAGCGTGGGGACGAAGTGAAAACGACAGAGGACTCTTTTGATTTAATAAATGTAGGAAGTAAGTGGTACATTAATGACAGTTTTTCTAACTTTTAATCTCAAGGAGGAACAATAATGCAGCAGTTTTCGAAAGTAGTAACAGAACTGGGCAACTGGTTCCAGACAATGAAGTGGTACCCGTTCATAAGGGCAATCGAACTGCAACTATTATTTGGAGCATTGGTAATTAAGCTGTTACGGGAGTTGTTGTATGCTTTCCTACCGGTAAGCACATTTAGTACATTGAACACGATTTTCTATACTATCCCAGTAGCGGCGCTGGTACATGTTGTGTTTTTACTTACAGTATGGACGACGCTTGTGTCGAATAATGCAAAATATATGCCTTATGCATTATGGGCCTATGCATTTATTATGCTATTCCCTTTTACGGGTCTTTCCTTGTCGGGCATGATTACGCCAGCTGTATATGTATACTTGGGTTATGCGTTGTTTAGGTATTCTGCGTCATCCTATGCCTTGAAATAACGAATAGAGTTGGAGGATTAGATGATGAGCTTTTTGAATAAAATGAAATCAGGTATGAATCAGGTAAAAGATAAAGCTGCACAAACGGTAGAAATTACCCGCTTAAGCTCACAAATTTCAAGCATTCACAAAGAGAGAGCTTCCCAGCTGGAGAAGCTTGGGGAGATTGTTCATCAAGCAAATCAAAGAGGAAGGATGCAGGAATCAATAGAGCAAATTCAGCAGCATTCTACTGCTATCACACAGGTGGAGTTAGAGATTGAATCGTTGGAAGCGCAGTTACTTAGAGTCAAAGGGGGGAAACAGTGCAACTGTGGTGCTGTAATCCCGGCAGAATCAAGGTTTTGCAATACTTGCGGCAGTGAATTTAAAGCAGAATACGTTGTATCTGAACCAGCTCAGGTTGAAGCAGAGCAGCAAACGAATACCTTTTGCACCGGCTGCGGTTTGCAGCTAGAGAGCGATTCCGTATTCTGTACCTCTTGCGGAGCGAAGACAGAATAATCGCAATAACCTTAATCCGCCATATTTTTTATGGATCGGGTTGGGGTTATTTTTTTTGCTGTGAATTAAGAAGAGGATGGAGAGAGTGCACGATGAGAAAAGGACTATCAATGATATTATTTACTTTGTTTATAGCAGCGTCGATCATTTACCCGATGTTTGAGAACAAGAGTAACGCGATTGAACAGACGATTGATCCGTTCGATTATGATGAATGGCTCGCCACACAAGATGAGGTAGTAGAAGCCAAGCTCCCTTTTGACGCAGAAATTCCGATCTTCTATATGGAAGAATTGAATCTGGGTGGACTATCTTCTCATTACCAGGGCTCGGTAGTTTCGGAGCAGACATCTTTTAATAGTGATACGAAAGCCCTCTATTTCTACTCAGACCTTTATTTGCCCACAGAGGATACGCAGTTCTTGGTTCTCAGCAAAACATATGCAATGGACATCCTGCTTGAGGACAACGTGTATAACTTGAATCAAAAGGGAGACTTTAAGGTTGCTCCTATTGAGTTGGAGATCTCGGATATGCCTGATCCCATTAGGAATGAACAGAGATTATTTTTGAATGCCATCTATGAAGTGAAACTTGCGGATAACGGAGTGGATATGATCGTTAACTGGTCCTATGGTGAGCAAACCAAGCAGATTATCCTTCAGCCTGGACAAACTGAGGTAATTAATCGGGAGGACAAGGGGCTTCGTTCTCGTATGCTGTTTATTAATTATGGCAAATGGAATACCTCCGACATGACCTATGTAGAGAATACACCAATATAACCTTCAAGGAGGGAACATGGTATTAACCACACTTGGCAGTAGATGATTCTATTATATAAATAGAAAGGTGGGGCAGGGCTTGAGGAAAATAGGCATTTTGTTAATATGTTTTCTGCTATGGAACGCAACCATACCTTTGTCGTTCGGAAATGTACAGGCATCAGGTAGTAAAATCGTGCCGGTAGTCATGGTACATGGCTACAATAACAACGCAGAGGACTGGTCGGGATCGGATTTTAAAAAGTGGCTCGTTCAAAACGGTTATTCCAGCAACCATCTCTTTTATGTGGATTATGGGGAACACAGTCGCAATGATGTTACGGGCACAGCTGCGCAGAACATCATTGATAAGACTATAAGGAGTGCAATTAGTAGGAGTAAGGCGCTTGGCAACAAGGACGGCGAAATCGATATTGTCGTACATAGTATGGGCGGGTTGATTACAAGATGGTACTTGTATGACCAGAAGGATGAAAAACTGTTCGATAGCATTCGCAAGGTCGTTTTCATCGGCACGCCGAATCGTGGTTCTCAAGTTGCTTTCTACAATCGTGTATCCGATATGTTTGATGACCCGTCTGACTATTTCGGTAGCCTGGAGGATTTTAGCAATCCGGATGCACAAGATATCAAGAGGTATACGGAACTGTACGTGGAATACATAGACTTCACCTTTCAGAACCGGAAAGCGCTGAAGACATACGAAGAATGGCTTTACGATACCCATACCGAGGTTATAGCAAGAATCAAAGGACTTGAGAAAACAGGCGCAAATCCGTATAAGCAGATTGGTACGAAACCTCTGGATAGCGGGTATGCATATCGGTATTCAAAGGGATTCGCTGAATATGTCAAATTGATGTACGGGCGTATGCTAACGAAGAATCAACTGTTAGAGATAGAAACTTATGACGTCTATACTGATAAGACGGCTTATCCGGAATCAAGTAATATTGATGAAGGTACTGGGACGCTTGAGTTTATAAAAGGAAAGGCAAAGTACAAACAAAGCAGTACTGCAAAAAATATTGTACAGGACCGATTGATGTCGGAATCCTTCTCGATTTTTACCCAACTCAACAAAAAAGGCCAGAAGGAACGAGATGTTATTACAGCCAATCTGTTCTTGGATACCTTGAATCGAGGCGAAGCGGCCTATCGGTATGATCGGGTACGGTCGGGCAAGACGGTGCCTCAGTATATTACAATAGCGACTAAGACGGATCATTGGGGGACGTGGTTACCGAATATGGACTACATTGGTGTGGAGGCGTTCATGGACAATCAGCGCTGGGGTTTATGGAATTATACGCTCGACAGTGTAATCCATCATGATAGTGTGGTACCAATAGGTAATGTACATCTGCCACACGTGCTGACGGATCGGCATGTGTATAATGCAAATTTGGATATTTTGCACAGTAATCAACGGGATGCGGTTGGCCTACTGTCTGCTCAAATGCTCCACCCGTTGACGGGTTATAATGACGATGCCCATTCGATGACGGTTAGTGAAAGTCAGCCTAGTGTAATGGATGCCCCGCTGATTGTCGTCTCTGCGGATGATACGTTACGAGGCCAGAAGGTGCAGATCAAAGTCAGGAGCAATAGCTATGGTGCACTGGGTGCCTACGTGTTGGGAAGAGACAAGGAGGGAGTGGTACGTCATATTAGTCTGTTCAACAGATGCAGTACATGTACTGTGTTTTCTGCAAATGTTGAATTGGACTTTCAGCAATATGAGGATTACGTCATTCTCAATCCCGATAGCGATGATACATCTATGAGCAATGATCTATTTAATGACCACCTCCGTTATACGGTGGAGTACTCAGGGCAAGCAGATGAGAAGAGTAAGGACGTGGACTTGACCTTGATTCGCGACGAAATAAATAATGGCATTCGCAGCATTACTGTTAAGGCAACAGACCCTATAACTGGGGAGCCACTGAAGGATCTGATTACGGATGATTTTGATGTTGATAATGGATTGAAATATTACGTGAATCGTAAGCAGTGGGCTGCGATTAGCAGGGATGGTAGCCTTGCAGTCGTTTTGGATTATTCTAGCAGTATGGATGGATTGCCCCTTGCCCAGTCGAAGCAGGGAGCAGAGCAATTTGTGATGAACTTGCCCAAAGACATCAATTTAGGTGTTTATGGATTTGCAGATACAACAAAGCAGCTCATTGATTTTACGTCGGACCATGAAGCGGCAAGCCACTCGGTATATGCCAACTTCACCGGAGGCACTGCCATTTACGATACGATTGAACGTGTTGTAGCTGATTTGTCCAAAGAGCCCGGTGAGAAGTCAATACTGCTCATGACTGACGGCGCGGACGAGAGCAGTAGCACGACATTGGAATCTGCCGTTGCAACGGCAGCGGCTCATCATGTGGCTATTCATGTTGTCGGGTTAGGCGATGTGGATATTCCGGTACTTACTGAAATTGCCAATCGGACGGGAGGATTACTCTTTTTTACAGCTGATCCGGGACAGTTAGCTGCAATTTATGAGACAATCGCTGATTCCCAGTCATTGACCTACGATATTGTCATGCCTAGCGATAGCCAGTCGAAGAAGGAAGGACTGAATATTACGCTCGGCGGCGATAAGCACAGCATGCTCAGCCTAGGAGGATCAGAGGATGGCTTGCTGAACATTGCGAAAGATGAGGGGCCAGCGAGCAGTTTACAACAAATAGGGGGGAGGTTGACACTGGGATGGTGGAAGTAATGGAACAAACATCGCAAGGACGGCTAAGTAGGCTCGTACGATTGGTAGATGAGCGCATGCTGTATAGCTCGATTTTGATTGGGCTTGCGACGTATTTTCTAGGTCTAACCATAGGGATATCCCTTTATTTTCTTCTATTTATTGAATTGACGGTGAGAACCAAAGCCTCGCTTCACATGCTGATTACATTCATGGTTGTTTCCGGTGTGACTTTACTGTCGATAACACAATTTCAATACAGGGAGATTACGTATATTGCATTGCATCTCTGGGCTGTTATTATCATTCTGTGCATTATTCGCTGGATAGCGGACTTAAAGGTGGTCTCCTATCTCGGAGGCGTCATTGCTAGAACAACAAGGCTTAATCGGCTAGGCGGCCACATCGCTGCTTGGGTGCTGGCGGGTATTGCGGTCGGATATGGCACGGTACAGCTATGGTACAATACGACCACCACAGACTGGGGAGTTCTTACGATCATTGCGGTATCGCTACTACTGCCTGCTGAATCGCGGATGATGACTCTGTTCCTTTATACTGGCGTGGGTGTTTATGCGCTACTCACAACATTGATACTGTGGAAAGGTTTACTAATTATTCAATCCGATTTTTTGTTTTTTGTTCAAAGTTACTTGCCCGACCTCATGCTGCCATTTTTGCTGGCATTCAGTTATTCGAGACTGTCTTCGAAAAATAAACGCGGAGACTATCAGAATAAAAGTGTCGAAGATTATAAAGTTGATATAAATGAGCAACATGTGTAATTTCCTCTATGTAGGAAAAATCCCTCAAGAAAATGAAAAATTCAAATGCAACGCGCTATCAAGCGCAGAAGGTGGATCTACGTTCTGGGAAGGCCTCTTTTCAATTTGTGATAAATCTATCAACTTCCTTGAAAAACAAAAAAAGAGCCGCGCATCATGCGGCTCTCCCTCTGATTTTAGCGCCCGCCCGTATTCGAAGCCCAGACAGGAATCCAACTGTTAGGATAATAGTCATTGGTCAGGGTTGTGTTATAGAGAACTAAATTCCCATCACTTTGCATGACCAGTGTATCACCTGTTGTGTTAGCCGGTAAGCTGCTTCCGTGATGGCCTGGAATCCATGAGGTGGTATTAGGAGACCAAGCAGCTGTCTGTACAGAAGTATCAATCACCAAAACTTTATCCCATCCCCAACCGGTATAATATTCGAATTTACCTGTAGCCGGATTGAAACCATAACGATAACCATATTGGTAAACATCTTGATATTTCATGCCATATTTATAGATGACAGGTTTCCCGTATTGTGGTTCAAACTTGAACGAAAGAGCCCCACTGTTACTGGTACCGCTACTCCAAAGAGAAGAACCATTCTGATAGATAACAAAATTCCCGTCATTTTGCCAAATGGCTGAGAACCTGCCATCCTGGGAAGTGAGATAGTCACCCTTTGCCATGCTTTGGCCGATCGTGAGCTTATCTCCGAGATAGCCGGCAGAAGCTGTCGCTGGTACGGCAAATGCAAGAATCAACAAGCAAGCCATAAGAATTCGAAAAGATCTGGGGAAAAGTTGTCTGTTCATTGGACACGCTCCTATGTTCTTTATAAGTGGTAGTTATAGGGAAAATCGATTTACAATGCTCTACGGGTTCACCTCCTTTAATAGACAAGAAGTTGCTTGAATACATAGTATGTAAATGGATATGTGTTAACTAGAGTTGAGGGAGATGGAGGTCCGCGGTAGCTTGCTATCATAACTGCCCGTACATGTGATCACGAAATAAATATTACTTTTTATCCCATTATATCAACTAAAAAGATAAAATACATAATTTTCTATTAAAATCTTTCCGGACGATAGTGGAAGGCATAAATGAATACTTTTAACTAGTCTTACTCTCGACTTACAGTTAGTAGTTCAGCTGTGGCAAACGATTTATTTTTATTTGTGGATATAGGAATTTGGACGAATGTGTCGAATGATTGATTAGTTTGAATTTGAAGTATTTCAAAAGAGTTTCAGATGATTTTTTTTATCCAGAGGAAAGATACGAGGAGGGTCATATGAATTTTGGCAAAAGGATAGGGAGCTTCATTCTGGTCTTGTCTCTCATTACAGGACTGTTGTACTTAAAACCATCGGATAAGGTGTATGCTGCGGCTCCAACGTCAACAATCACAATGGATAATACGCTGCTGAAAATTGGTAGCACATCAAAGGTAACCTTTACTTTCTCGGAAGCGGTACAAGGGTTGGATACTGGAGACTTAACGGTTCCAAACGCTACACTGACTGCACCTTCATCTTCAGATGGAGGCATTACGTGGACCGCAACTCTCACACCTGACCTCGGCATTACAGATGCAACCAACGTCATTACTCTCGACAATGGGGGTGTGATGAATCAGGACCGTATTGTAGGTGTAGGTATAACCACCTCGAATAATTATGAGGTCAATACCCCCCGGCCAAAGGCAACGATTGTTGTAGCCGATACAACACTGACCATTGGCAAGACATCACAGGTAACGATCACATTCTCTGAGGCCGTGACAGGTTTTACCCTCGCAGACCTTGCGGTGACGAATGGAACAATTCACAATCTAGCCACCAATGATAAT
This sequence comes from Paenibacillus sp. PK1-4R, assembly GCF_030369595.1. Taxonomy (NCBI): domain Bacteria; kingdom Bacillati; phylum Bacillota; class Bacilli; order Caryophanales; family Paenibacillaceae; genus Paenibacillus; species Paenibacillus sp. PK1-4R. The sequence continues at coordinate 6,883,605 of NZ_CP126535.1, read as the reverse complement.
ATTAGCTATACAGCAGAACTAATCCCGCCTGTCGGCATGACTGCTGGAACCAACAAGATTACACTCGACAATACGGGTGTGATAAATCAAGGCAGCATTGCAGGCACAGGAACAACAGACTCAAATAACTTCGCAATCGATACAGTAAGGCCCACAGCAATGATTGTCGTAGCCAATGCTGCACTTACCGCCGGGAAGACATCGGAGGTCACCTTCACGTTTTCCGAAGCAGTAACAGGCTTTACCAATGATGATCTGACCGTTGCAAACGGTACGCTGAGTGCCGTTAGTTCTTCAGATGGAGGCATTACATGGACCGCGATATTGACGCCGACTGTGGGTATCACGAATGGAACGAATAACATTACGCTTAATAATACAGGCATCAATGATGTTGCAGGCAATGCCGGCACGGGTAAGACGGATTCGAATAATTATACGGTTTATACCGCCCAACCAACGGCAACGATTGTTGTAGCCGATACAACGCTGACCAGTGGCAAAACATCAGCGGTAACGATCACATTCTCTGAGGCTGTGTCGGGTTTTGATAATGCGGATCTGACGGTTGCGAACGGTACCCTGAGTGCTGTTCATTCATCCGATGGGGGCGTGACGTGGACAGCTACGTTAACACCTCAAGCTAACGTGAGCAAATCGGTCAATGTCATCACCCTTCAGAATAATGGAGTGTCCAACGGTGCTGGTAATGCAGGACAGGGTATAACGGAGTCCAATCCGTATTCAGTTTTCACTGTACAGCCCGTACAAACAACAAGTCCGAGTACTCCTTCTGCACCAACGGCTCCGATAGACAATATAGTCACTTCAACAACGGGTAAAATAACCGTTCCGATGGGTAAGTCAGGCGTTGTTAGCTTGGGCAAGGAGATTCAAATCTCAATTCCAGCAGGAGGATCACCTCAAGAACTGACTTTGTCGATTGATAAAGTATCTGATACCGAAACTCTGCTAAGAAATAAAGAGATTCTGGCCAGCCCGGTATTTGAGCTTCTGAAGAATTTCACAGAGAACTTTCTCAAGCCGGTAAAAATGACATTTACATTTGATTCATCAGGTCTTGAGAGTCATCATTCGGCAGCTGTATTTTATTATGATGAAGTGAATAAGGCATGGGAGAAAGTGGACGGAGGTATTATAAAAGGGAACCAAATCATAGTCGAGGTTAATCACTTTACGAAGTATGCAGTCCTTGTTGTAGATAAAATCAGCGGAAAGCCGGTCTTGAATAATCCGGTTGAACCCACGACGGAACCTGGTTTTGGCGATATCTCGGGACACTGGGCAGAAGCAAGAATTAAACAAGCTTTAAGCAGCGGTATGATTACCGGTTATCCGGATGGAACGTTCAATCCGGGGAAAAACGTCACACGTGCCGAGTTCTCAGTCATGCTGATGAGTGCGTTGAATTCACAAAAAGCTGGAGTGGAACTGGTATTCTCAGATAAAACGGAAATTGGAGCTTGGGCCAAAATGGCAGTCTCGCAAGCCGTGCAAGAAGGCATTCTTAGCGGTTATCCGGATGACACGTTCCGGCCGAACGCCAATATAACACGTGCCGAGATGGTAGTGATGGTTGCGAATGCGCTCAAGGTATCTACTATAGGAAATGATGCAACGTCTTTTTCAGATGAGAAATCTATTCCTGTTTGGGCAAAAACCTCTGTGGCAGCCTTGAAGAAACTTGGCCTTGTCGAAGGTATGGGTAACAACGATTTTAAACCTAAATCACCAACCACCAGAGCAGAGGCTGTTGTTATATTGATGAACATGTTAGATAAAACCAAAGCAGAATAGTAATTAACAGAGAAACATCTCTACCTCTATAGAGAGGAAATTGGGGTGAAAGATACTCTTGCAGTTGAGTGTTCTGAGCAATTATATGAAGGAAATAAAGGCACCCTGTAGGGTGTCTTTATTTTTAGCTAGTAGTAACTATGCATCTCCTCTATAAATCTCCCAAAATTTTTACATACATTTTATATATTTAATGATTTTTATGAATTGAACTATGGTAAAATATCTCAGGATCTAAAATTGGAGAGGGGTTTTTTCATTCATGTTTTGGAAAAAAGTTTTGGGTAAAAGCACACTGCGTGTAGCTACTGCTGCACTATTACTCACGCAACTATTGGGCGCAGCGGGTTCTGTCTCTGCCGCAGGTAACGATGTAGAAGTTCACTTGATTGGAATCAATGATTTCCACGGTCAGTTAGATACCACATCAATGGTGGGTGATAAGAAGGCAGGAACGGCTCCAATTCTAGCAACCTACCTCAAAGAAGCGCAAGCCAAATATGAACACTCCCTACTCTTCCATAATGGAGACTCTGTTGGTGCATCTGCTCCAGCCTCATCTTTGGATCGTGACGAGCCTACCATGGAATGGATGAATATGATGGGCTTTGATGTAGGGTCCTTAGGGAATCATGAATTTGACCAAGGTGTCGCTGCTTTGAAAGCACAAATCTTTGGTGGCCTTGATCCAAAAGAAGGAAAAGTAACGCATGCCGGTGCAAAATTTGATTACGTCAATGCAAACGTGATTGAAACTGCCACAGGAAAAACATTGATTAAGCCGTATGTGATTAAAGAAGTGGGCGGAGTCAAAATTGGATTTATCGGACTAGTGACGAAATCCACACCTGCCAAAGTATCTCCATCTGGGACAGCTGGCGTACGTTTCTTGAGCGCAGAAGAAGAAGTGGAAGCCGTTAATAAATATGCTAAAGAATTGCAAAACCAAGGTGTAGAAACGATCATTGTTTTGGCACATGATCCAGCAACAACCAAAGAAGGCGTAACTACTGGAGAAGCAGCTGATCTGGCAAAAGCTTTACCGGCGGATTCCCCTGTTGACGTTATCGTTGCAGGTGACAATCATGCATTGGCTAACGGTGAAGTGAATGGAAAGTTGATCGTTCAAGCTTATTCCTATGGTACGGCGTTTGAAGATATCAAGTTGATGATTGACCCTGCTACCGGGGATGTAACTGAAAAATCAGCGACTGTTACAACGACTTTCCAAGAGGGTGTAAAAGAAGACCCTGAATCTTTAGCTATTATTAAAAAATCATTGGACAAGCATCCTGAGCTGACGAAGCCAGTAGGTACAACGGATGGTTCTGTTACCCGTACAGATGCTTATAATAACGAAGCCCCTCTAGGCAACCTCATTGCAGATTCAATGCGTGAAGCAGACTTTGGGGATAAGGCAAGTGCTGCTGACTTTGCATTTATGAATCCAGGCGGTATTCGTGCGGATCTGCCACAAGGCGATGTGACCTTTGCTGATCTTGCCAAAATCCAACCGTTCGGTAACACTCTAGTGAAGCTGGAACTGACTGGCGAACAAATTAAAACTTTGTTGCAACAACAATGGGGTACCAACGCTGACGGTACACCTAATACCAAAACACTTCAAATCTCTGGTTTGAAATACACTGCAGATTTCAATAAGCCGGTCGCAGAACGTGTTACTGGTCTTAGTCTTGAAGATGGTACACCTATTGATCCTGCAAAAACATATACGGCTGTAGTTAACAACTTTATGGCTGCAGGTGGAGATAACTATAAAGTGCTGCTGGATGCTAAATCATCCCTGGCAGGTCCTATCGATCTGGATGTATTCTACCAATACATCGTAGATACGTATAAAGGCGGTAGCATCAAATCTAAAAATGAAGGACGTATCACAAACCTGGCTGCATCTACCGAGCCAACAGAAACGCCTGTAACAACAGAAGTCATTTCTCGTGCTGAATTTGTAAGTGCTCTGGTCGACATGTTGAAACTTAACGAAGTAGCTACAGCACCTGCATTCAAGGATGTTGCAGCTAATGCTGCATATGCAGACGCGATTGCTGAAGCTACGCATGCTGGATTTATTCAAGGGTATGGTGGAAACTTCTATCCTGATCGGGATATCACGCGTGAAGAAGCTGCTACGATTCTTGCTAAATTGGTAAAAGATCAAGCGACTGATAAAGACGCTGCTACGATTATTGCTAGTTTTGAAGATGGTAAATCCGTGTCTGCTTATGCAATTAAACCTATGGCAAAATTGATTGACAAAGGTATTTTTGCTGGAACAGATAAAAAATCACTTCAACCTAAACAAGGTCTTACTACTAACGATGCAAAAGCATTGATTGAAAAAGCTGTTGCAGCAAAAGCTTCATAATTTAGAACTTATTCAAACTTTATATTAATAGGGGCTCTTCCTGACAAAGGAAGAGCCCCTTCTGCTATAAATACTAACAGCGGTTCTTCACCAGCAATACCTTTACTCATCTGTTCGATTACTTCGGGTTGATCGACAAAAGTATGTTTCTATGATAGGGTGGAGGCATCCCATAGGCATTCTACTCTTCGGAGTAGAGTGCCTTCATGTATATTATGGGAGCTTACATTAAATGTATTTTAAAATCAATTGGATCGTATATGGAGGTGGTGATGCTATGTTTCTCTCTTTAGCCCCAACAGGGGATGGTTGGATGAGTATTAAAAATGTGAAAATATCATTTAATAAAGAGGAGCGAACATAGCATGACTACTCGTTTTCAGGCGGAGACCCGCATTCCATTAAATTCTTCTCGACTTAAGGATCTACGTAAATCCGGGCGTTTGCCAGGTATTGTTTTTGGCAGAAATACGGAGAATGAGATGATTCATATTCCAACAATAGAATTTCAGAAGTGGTTGAAGCAAGGAGCGTCTGGTTTTATCGAATTGCAGTTTGAAGAGAAAGGCCCATTGACCGTATTATTGGAAGACCTTCAACGTGATTCGGTTACACGAGATTTGATTCATGTGGATTTTCAACAGGTGCAGACCAATGAGATCATGCGCACTAAAATTCCTGTCAAGTTCAATGGCACACCGATTGGCACAAAACAGGGCGGTGTCGTGCAAGTTCAATTAGCTTCTATTGAAGTGGAGGCATTGCCGAGACACTTGCCAACGTCGATTGAATTTGACATTAGTACTATGGAACTTGGAGAAACGTTACATGTAAGTGATGCAACGTTTGCTCCAGATGTAACGGTGATCTCTGAGGGGAATGAGTCTCTTCTCTCTGTAGTTAAACCTTAACAATTCCAAATTCGCAGAGCTGAATAAGTCAAAATTAGCCGTACGGGTGATCATCCGTACGGCTAATTTGTGCTGATCACGATATGTTGGCGTGCCCCCATCCTCACAAAGCGGGTAATCTAAAATTCACCTTACGTATGTCTTTTGCTCGCGTACAGGCGCAATGATCCTGATATTTCGCTACCCTTTCAAAGTTCATTCGCAAAATTCAGGTGTAAAGTAGGTAGACTCAGGAAAGGTAATCACTATAATGGAAATAAGATACATATAAGTTGATATATAAGAACAGATACGGATGAATTAACGCTCAATATAGAGATAGAGATAGAGATATAGATGAGGAAGAGCGGTGGGTAAACCTGAACTGCTAAGTTCAATGGCATAACATTTCTAAACAGGGCGGTGAGCGAAAAAAAATGGACAAATTAAAGAATAGCGGATTCTATAAACTGAGATTCTTCATCACTCCTGAAGAGTTTAAAAGCCTTTTGCAGCTTTTGGAGCATCGGCAAGCGCAATTCTATCGTACCAATGCTGCCCGAACAGAGCATGATTATAATCAGGTGTACGAGGAGTATCAGACGTTCTATCAGTATTTTGTGGCAGGAGAAAAGAGAGATGACATCCATCCCTTCTTTGTTTACTCTATTTCGATTGCATCGGATCAAGAAAGTTCAGGATTTTTTGTGAGAAATGAAGGGGTTTCTTTTCCATATCACGGAGAATGGGCAGAGGATGAACTGCCGTGTATCTTGCTTTCATTTCCGAAAGGTTTTCAAGTTAATGTGGAAGATGAAAAAGGAAAGTACTATATGTATGAGGATATCCGGGACCATAAGCCGCTAACCTATGCGTTTTTCGATGAAATAAGAGACTCTATCAAAAAAATGACCAAACCCCTTCGCTTCTCAGCCCATGATGCAGATGCGATGAAGGAGCAAAAGCCCTCTGTGCGTATAAGCCATGATGCAATGCACGAATTGAGCCAATCGTGGATATTCAGTAAATATGGACTTGTGATTCATGGCAAATAGGAGGGGGACGAAATGACGTTCGCCCTAAATATTATCTGTACCTGGGTACTGCTAGTTGCCTCATGTTCCGCAGTATGGTGGAGCTTCAGAACAGAAAAGCTTATAACCATCTCCTGGCTGGCATTTTTGCTACCGGCTGTTTTCCAGCTAGCTACCGCTTTCCGGATCGGTCCAGGCCAAGCAAAGTCACTCATTGTGTTCGGCTGCATCAATCTGGTGTTTACTATCCTTGTGGGTGCGGGTGTTTGGTATCTAGTCCAAATAGCCAATTCATATCGAAGGGGCAAATGATCAACGAATGGAAAGGGGAACTCTAATCGTGAAGCCAATACAGGAAATAGAGACACTGGCCATAGAGATTGCTGCTGCCGCCAGAACGTCTTTTTGCACTCTTTTTGAAAATGGTGAACGTTACTATTATTGTACGTTATACACTACTGGAGAAGGACATGCGCCAAGCATCTCTGCCTGGTCGTGGGAAGCTTTGGCGTTGGAGTCGGCTAGGCAAGCAGAAGAAAGTGATACGCCGGTATCCACGATTGCGGATCTCATCAAATGGTCGTATGCGGATTCGCCCTATTGTTGTTTTGGGGATGATCACTTTGACGGTGTCAAACAACGATATAACGAGCGTCCTTTCATTGCGGATCTGGAGTATGATGATTGGAATCGCGAGTTGGATGTGAGGCTGAACGCTATGGAGCTGGCGATGAAAATGCTCGATGATGAAGGCATATTTGCCTTAAATCAACCGCGAGAGTCCGTATGTATCCTTGTTGAAGTCATACCGCCGGATACGATCAATACCGAAATCGCCTTACGTTTGAATCGGGCGGAATCCCCGGCTATGCAAGCATGGTTGGCGGAGGCGGCAGAATAGAAGCATCTGCATTTGGGGAGTTTTGAACGTCTATGATTTATCGTTTCGACTCAATTGGCCCAATAAGATGCTACTGACAGTAGGACTATAATTCTCGAACCACCTTTGCACATGAAAGAGTGGTTCTTTTTTGTGTCTGCGACCCTCGGACAAACACACTTTTTCTACCTTGTCCACATTTATACCTCACCAAAACTATTTAATTGCATTTAATAGACTATCAATAAAAAAGGAGGTTTTGAGAATGGGAAATAGAAGACCTGGAGCACCAAGAGGTGGTTATGACCCCGTTCAGATCTATAACTCGACTTCATTTAATGCGAGTGGAGTAGTGGAGTATGCATCTATCTTCTGTAGTAATGATAGATATAGTGTTCAGCGTGATGAGACTTGGAGATCTTCCGGCCGTGGTGTGTGCCTGGTAACTAGAATCACCGCGACAGTTAGAACACCGAGTGGAAATATTGAGGCTGAACCGTATACCTCTTCTGGTACTTCGTACAGCCAGTTCGCCATTATACAGGTAGGGGTAAATCAGTTCCGAGTGACACGTGTTACAAGTGCGATTAGAAAATGCCGGAAATAACCGAAGAGGGTTAATATCAAGAACAGATACTAAACAGGAAGAGACGACTGGCCATGAGTAAAAGGGCTGGTCGTCTTCTTTTGCTTTAATGTTCTTTGTACCATAATATTCTGCGGTGCATCGAGGAATCTTTCAAAAGTCGGAAAGGCCGTAAGGCTGGTTGATAATTGCCTTCGATAATCCAAATTCGCCGTTTCTTGTCGATGGCTATATCGAACCCGACTTGTCTAAGCATAGGGTAATGCTCTCCCAATCGTTTGGCAGCTAATCGTGCAACTTGTTCCGCTCTGACAAGTAAGCGCCGATCTCCAATTCGAGCTAGTCTCAGTGCTTTAAGAACCGGAATGGGGCGGTTATTCACATTGGTGACTTGGTATCCTTGTGCTGCGACTTTAGCATAGGAACCTGTCACGTTCCAAGTGGACGAGGAACTCTTTTTGCGCTGAACCATGATCCGAATGTCGAACGGCCTGTGTTTAATTTGAGCAAGCTGCAGACGCTTTTGGACAATATATTCATCACTTTTGATTGTTTGTTCGAACCATTCGAGTAACTGCTCGTTGTCTCTCATGGTGACTGTGTTATTTTCATTTTGAATACGATAAGCATTTGCACCGCTTCGTTTAATGAACAGGATACCCCTTCCGTAACTGCCATTACGAGGTTTCAGTACAACGCTGGGATACTGAAGAAGCATCTTCGTTAGCGTATCCTTCTCAAGCAACTGTGTTTCTGGCAAACGTTCAGCTAGAGAGGGCTCATCGCGCAGAATGCCATACTGCAACCATTTGTCTCTTTCGAATAACATTGGAATCACAGCCTTTTTCAATCGTCTACGGTAATTCTAATTCAAATTCGTGATCCGCATAAGTGGCCATTCGTCCAGATTTGTAAGTCGATGCATGTCCAATCGGTCGATGGAGACAGAAGATGAACTTTTGCGAGAAATGACTGCACTCTGGGGAGGTGTTCATTCAAGCTTCGAGTGGCTTCTGGATACGCAGGCTCACTTCTATCACCACCATGGATAACGGCATGCGGTGCTGGTACATGTACTGAAACAAGAGCCAAATGTGAAATGGTTTGAGTAGTACTAGACTAACCTCCCGATAGTTCTTTTTACCTATAAATTAGCTTGTAAAAAGTGCGACTTTTTTACTAATAAATATACAGATTATTCGTTTACTGTATGCCTTTTCGATGTTATACTCACAATATTCAAAAAAATTGTTGAAATATGTCGAATTGAGGCTTATCAGGATGATTATAGGTAAACAAAACGGCGAAGCGATCATCCTCATTCCATCACTTGAACCGGATGAGAGACTTCCAACCTATGTACGGCAATTGCGAGAGTATGGCTTGACCAATATTGTTATTGTGGACGACGGATCGGGTGAGGCCTACCAGTCGATTTTCGAGGAGCTTCGTGAGAATGGTTGTGCTCTGCTAACACATGCGGAAAATCAGGGGAAGGGTGCGGCACTTAAGACCGGATTTCAGTATATTGCTCAGCAATTAGATGCATCTTCCTTCGTTGTAACCGCTGATTCAGACGGACAGCACGCAGCTGAGGATGTCTACCGTATAGCCCAAGAAGCAAGGCTTCATCCAGATTCGTTGGTGCTCGGGGTAAGGAACTTCAGTGAGGGGAACATACCGCCAAAGTCCCTGTTAGGCAATCGGATGACCTCCTTTATTTTTGCCATGCTGTATGGTAAAAAGCTGTCAGATACCCAGACTGGGCTTCGTGCCTTCGGTCCAGGGTTACTTGCGTTTATGCAGGATGTTCGCGGTATTCGATTTGAATATGAGCTTCAGATGCTCATCTCGTGCATTCAGTCTGGCATACCGATTCATACCATGCCAATCCAAGTCATTTATGAAAATGGCAATGCGGGAACTCATTTTAAAGCAATCCAGGATAGTACCCGAGTAATGGGTGTGTTGTTCTCCAATTTTCTGCGGTTCATTTCATCATCGGTGGCCAGTTCTGTTGTTGATTTGGGTATCGCCTGGTTTTTGATCGACGCCTTACGGCCCGTGTTGGGTGAGCAGCACTATCTAAGAATTCTGCTTGCAACTGTGATTGCGAGAGTGATTTCCATTGTGGTCAACTATGTACTGAACAGACATTTTGTATTCCGCAAGGAGGATAGCCAGGGAAGTCTATGGCGCTATCTGACGTTATGCGGAGTGGTGATCTTGCTTTCCAGTACCGGTGTATATATATTCCATACCGTTCTCTTCGTAGATGAGAAATTGGCGAAATTCGTCTGTGATGCCTTGCTGTTCCTGCTCAGTTTCCAATTGCAGCGAAGATGGGTATTTGCAGCAAGGAGGAAGCAGCTGTAGTGCAAAACGAAAAAAGGCAGAATATCTTTTTTGTCATCACGATGATCCTGATGTCGATTTATTTGGTATGGCGTACGTTCTTTACGTTGCCATGGGGTGAAGGCGTACTGAACGTCATTTTTGGTATGCTGCTGATTGTGGCTGAAGCGGTCACCGTACTGACAACCTTTGAATTATTCTTTCAAAAGATGCAAAAAGAACGTACACAGCTCGACTTTCCAATCGTTCCGCCGGAGTACTATCCGGATGTGGATGTATTTATTGCTACGCATAATGAGCCTGTTGATCTGTTATATAAAACCGTTAATGCCTGTACGTTCATGGATTACCCGGACAAGCAGAAGGTTCATATCTATCTCTGTGACGATGGAGCAAGACCAGAGGTAGAGGAGCTTGCCAGACAGTTTGGCGTGGGATATCTGGGGTTCCCCGGAAACAAGGATGCCAAGTCTGGTAATCTGAACAATGCACTGAGCAAAAGCTCTTCGCCGCTCATTGCAACGTTTGATGCGGATATGATTCCACAACACACCTTTTTGATGAAAACGGTACCCTATTTCATGCTCTCCACGTTTATTAAGGAGAATGAGGTATGGCGTCCTCGCCGAGAGGATGAGATGGACCCTAAGTTCAAGCTTGGGCTGGTACAGACCCCGCAGAGCTTCTACAATCCGGATCTATTCCAGTTTAACCTGTATGCAGAGCAAGGCATTCCGAATGAACAGGATTTCTTCTCCAGAGAAGTGAACATCCTGCGTAATGCCTCCAATGCGGTAGCCTATACAGGAAGTAATACGATCATTTCTCGGCAGGGTATGGAAGACATAGGAGGTTTTCCGCTCAATACGATCACCGAGGACTTCGAGACAAGCATCCGCTTGCAACAGGAAGGTTATATTACTTATGCGACTCAAGAGGTTCAAGCTGCCGGGCAGACAACAACAACAGTGAAGAGCATGATTAAGCAGCGGATTCGCTGGGCAAGGGGTATCATTCAGAGCCTGCAGAATACGCGTGCACCCTTGTCTAGGAAGCTTCCTTTCTGGACGAGAGTAACCTACTTAAGCAGTTTCTTATACTGGTGGTCCTTCTTTAACCGGTTGATTTTCATTTTGGCCCCTATCTTGTTTGCGTTATTCGACTTCCAGATTGTGAACACAACCTTCTGGCAAATCTTAATATTCTGGCTTCCATCTTATTTCTTCTACAGTGTATCCATGCGATATCTGTCCAGCAATATTCGGAATCAGCGCTGGAGTCAGGTTATCGATACCATATTCATGCCTTATCTGATCTGGCCGGTTCTCCTGGAGACGCTGGGTATTCGTGAGAAAAAATTCAAGGTCACCAACAAAAGCAGAGCAAGCGGTCGACAATGGATGTCTGCTCTGTTATATGCACTTCCGCATATCTTCTTGCTGTTGCTATCCATTGCAGCCGTGATTCGGTATGTCAATGGCAAGTACGGCATTGCGCTGTTCTTCAGCAGTATCATTATTTTCTGGCTGATTCATAACATGATTGCGCTGTGTTACGCCCTGTTCTTCATGATTGGCCGCCGTGCGTATCGGGAGACAGAACGGATTCGGGCGCAGGAAGATGTCACGATTCATGACCAAGCCAACAATCTGCGATATCAGGCCAAGACGGTGGATGTATCCGAACAAGGGATTGCCTTTTATGTCCCTTATCCCATTTATTTGGCTGAGCAGAAGATCATCTCTCTGGTCGTCAAAACCGAGCGATATGAGGCGAACCTCGATGCAGTCATCGTTTATGTGAAACAGGATGGGGAGGGCTGGCGTTATTCTGCAACGGTTCAGCCGGTCGATGAGAATGATAACCGCCAATACATGCAAATCATCTACGACCGTAAACACTCATTGCCAGAGCAGATGAATCTGTGGGATACGGCTTATGACGATATGCTTCGCAATGTGAAAAAACGGATTGTTCAACCCAGATCGGATCAGCGAAAAATGCCGCGGCTTTCCCTTCAGCTTCCAGTTCATTTCACCAATGATGCTAGCTGTACGCTGCGCAGCTTCAATTATCGTTTCTTCTCCGCGACGGGTTTCCATGGTGATATTGCGGCAGGAGCGGTTGTTACTTTTTATACGAAGAGTAATATTGAAGTCATTTTGCAACATACGGGAAAAACGACAGCCCGTGAGCGCGAAGTGCTTCTCTCGGTGGAGAATATCGATGATATTGTGGAGAAGGGCCTGATCGACCAATTGCTGACGGATCTGATTCAGCCACATTCCGATCGTTCCACCAGAGAGGGTTAGGAGAGATAAAGATGCTCACTGTGCTTCATTTTGTGATGGGAGTTTTATTGATATTCTCCTTTCTTGGTTATATGCAGTTTGTACGGAAGGCACTTTCACTGCGTTGGGAGTTCATCCCTGTATTCGTGTTTTCCTCGATTGCCTGCATTGTTTTTCTGAGTGGTTTGGCAGGGCAGCTCTTTACGGGTAGCCTTGTCATCCTGATTGCAGGTTTGCTTTTGTATGGGGGAATGTTGTTTCTCAGGCTGCGCCGAGGGGCATCATTACGTATGTCTTTTTCCATATTCCAATTTTCATTCCTGGCAGGGACTTTTGTTTTCTTGCTGGTGCTCTTTCAGAACCAATTAACACATTACGATAATTTCTCGCATTGGGCTATCGTATTAAAGCAGATGCTGAGTACAGACGCCTTTCCGACGCCAGACTCCAACCTGATTGATTTTAAAAACTATCCGCTGGGGACTTCGTCATTTATTTATTATGTCTGTCGCTTCATGGGGCACTCCCAGTCCGTAATGCTCTTGGCACAGGGATTGCTTATCTTTTCCTGTTTTTATGCCATGTTTGGCATTGTTTCGGAGAAGAAACGCTTTCTTCTGTACGCTTTTCTCGGACTCGGGTTATCTACACTTTCTTTTTTCAATCTGACGATTCGGATCACGAATCTACTCGTGGATTTCTTGCTTCCAATCTACGCGCTTGCGATCCTGGCGGTTATTTACCAATATCGTAATGAGATCAAAAAAGCATGTATTGTTGTTCTTCCGCTTGCGGGATTGCTGACCATTATCAAAAGCACAGGTATTATTTTCGCCGCGATCGGCCTGATTTTCCTGGTGTATACATGGTTAAAACATAAGCAAAAGTTCGATTGGAAAACAGCACTCGCTGTTGTGGGCACGATCTGCGGTGTGCTAATTCCCTACTTCGGATGGAGCTTGCGAATGGCAACGGTGTTCCAAGGGATTGATAACAAGTTCGATGTGGCTGCCTCGGGGATTCAAGCCGGCAAAACGCCGGAGCAGATGCATGAGATTCTGTGGACTTTCCTCAAGGCAAGTACGGATCTGACGACACGGCCAGTGATCGGCATTGTTATTTTCCAGCTTATCGCAATCGCAGCATCTGTATTTGCCATCGTTGTGCTCAAGAAGAAGTGGAACTTATGGAAAGCATTAATTGCTTTGGACGTTGTACTGTTACTGTATTATGCAGGTATTCTGGCGTTGTATCTCTTCTCCATGCCATTGGATGAAGCCATTGTCCTGGCAGGCTTTGAGCGTTATGCATCGAGTATCGTGGTGCTGTTCGCCGGTGGGCTGGTGTTGTGCGCTGCAATCGACCTGGAGCGATCATTTCACTATCGGATCGGTGAAGTGCCTGATTATCAATCCTTTAAGACGGTTGAGACGAAGGGGCATTATCAGAAAGGCATTATCGGTTGTATGGCGGTTGCGGCCACCATCCTTTTGTCCGAATATAATGGTATCGTCTCTATCGCCCAAAGTTATGATACTACGCTCCCTTACAAGATTCATGCGGTTACTGGTGATCGGTGGTACTCAGGTGGTCAAGAGGATAACAACAGATATCTCTTCTACGCCTCAGACAGGGACCAGCAGGTCACGAACTATTACATGCAATATGTAGGGAAGTATTTCTTGTATGCTCCACATGTAGACGGGATTGTGTTGTTCTATGAGGACAATATGGACAACCTTCTGAGCGGCTACGATTATCTAGTGGTCGTCGAGACCGATCTCAACGCCAAGTGGTTGCTGAAAAAGCATTATGGCATCGACATGCAGGAGGGTATCTACAAAATCACCCGTTCCGGGGATCAGATCGTTCTTACGTTGACTTGAGATCATAGATGTTGAAACCCTGTTCCGGACATCCGGTCAGGTAAGATTAAATACATGATTGTATATAGAGTCCCCTTAAATATAGCCCGCTATAGCTAATACCTATAGCGGGCTATAACTCTTTCGTAGAACAGCTATTCCGATCGGATATGTTATATTTAGTTCTATAATGATAAACGGGGAGATTAAACTATGAGCCTACAAACAGAACCTAAACAACGAACAGTCACTCCATTTCGATATGATATTGTGGGCAGTTTCCTGCGCCCAAGTGCGTTGAAGGATGCCCGATTAAAATACCAGAACGGCGAAATTACCACGGAACAGTTGAATGAAGTGGAGAATGCCGAGATTGTGAAACTTGTACAGAAGCAAAAAGAGGTTGGACTTCAGGCTGTAACGGACGGCGAATTCCGCCGCTCTTGGTGGCATCTGGACTTCTTCTGGGGACTGGATGGTGTAGAGCGGACGATCATTGAGGAAGGCTACCGATTCAACGGAGCAACATCCAGACCGGAAACAGCTCGTCTGAGTGGCAAAATCAGTTATAGCAGTCATCCATTTGTAGCGCATTATGCCTTCTTGAAAGAAGCCGCTGGGAAAGACGTTGTTGCCCGTCAGTCCATCCCAGCAGCTGCACAGTTCCTATTCGAATTGGACCGGGCAGATAATAAGGAAAGCACACAGGCCATCTATCCGAACCGCCAAGAGCTTCTCTCGGACATTGCCGGGGCGTACAAAGCATCCATCTTGGCCTTTTATGAAGCCGGCTGCCGCAGCATCCAGATTGATGATTGCACGTGGGGCGCACTGTGTGACCAACAGTTCATCACAGTGATGGAGCAGATTGGCGTTAATGTGGAAGAGTACGCAAACGAACTTGCAAAACTGAACGAAGATGTGGTATCTGGCCTGCCGGAAGACCTCGTGGTAACCACTCATGTCTGCCGCGGTAATTATGTTTCGACATTTGCAGGAGTCGGTGGCGGTTACGAGCCGATTGCGCAGACACTTCTGAGCATCGATAACTACTCAGGATTCTATCTGGAGTTTGATACGGAACGGGCTGGTGACTTCAAGCCACTTCGTTTCCTGAAGGACAATCAGCAGGTTGTACTTGGCCTCTTCTCTTCCAAATTCGGAGAGTTGGAGAACAAGGAAGATATCCTGAAACGGATTGAGGAAGCTACACAATATGTTGATCTGGATCGAATCTGCCTGAGTCCACAATGCGGATTCGCTTCCACGGAAGAAGGCAACCATCTGACCGAGGAACAGCAATGGCGCAAGCTTGCCTTCATTAAGGAAATTGCTGAAGAGCTTTGGAAGTAACATTTGCAGCTTCATTCATCATTCACGCATGTGTTGTGCATAAATAAAACTGCTAAAAAGCCGTACGGATCATCATCCGTATGGCTTTTTGGTGTAGTCCTCATTGTAGAGTGGATGTTTGATCAGAGCCCATAACCCCCAAGAGAGTGAAGCCATGGGTAGAGATGAGAATAACAGATCAGGGAAGCGGTATGACTGAGGAAGAGGTGTGGTGGACGAAATAAAATAGCGACAGTTAGGACAAAGGGATCTTTGTCTCAACTGCCGCTATTTGTCTATCTCGCATGATATCGACCTTTGGGTACCACCATTGGTGATCCCGATACGGGGTCTTCAATAACAGTACATTCCAATCCGAAAATGTCTTTGACTTGTGGAGCGGTTATTACCTCTGCGGGCTTACCCTCAGCCACAAGTTTTCCGGTGTGAAGCGCAAAGACATGATCTGCATACCGTGCCGATAAGTTGATATCGTGCAGGACCATCACAATGGTCGTTCCATGTTTGCGGTTCAGTTCGGTAAGCAGGTCGAGAATCTCGACTTGATACGTGATGTCCAAGAAGGTCGTAGGCTCATCAAGAAAAAGGATATCTGTCTGTTGCGCCAGCGCCATGGCAATCCAGACGCGCTGACGCTGACCGCCTGAAAGCTCATCAATATTGTGATTGGCAAACTCGGTAATGTTCATAATGGTCATGGCTTCGGCTACTGCCTCATAATCCTTCTTGGTCCAGCCACTGAACAAGGACTGGTGTGGAAATCTTCCACGGCCAACCAGATCCGCTACCGAAATACCTTCCGGAACAATAGGAGACTGCGGGAGTAGTCCGATCACACGAGCCAATTGCTTGGGCGGGATCTTGCTAATGGCTTTGCCGTCCAGCGTAATGCTACCAGATGTAGGCTTAATGAGCCTGGCCATCGTTTTCAAAAGGGTAGACTTACCGCAACCATTAGAGCCAATAATGACGCTAATTTTATTACTCGGTATAACAATGTCCACACCGTGGATAATGGTTTTATTTTCATATCCGGCAACGAGTTGTTTCGCTTCAAATACATGTGTCGGTTTCATTATAACTCCCCCTTACGATTCATTCGGATTAACAGGAAGATCAGATACGGTGCTCCGAGTAATCCGGTAATGACGCCTACGGGGAATCTGTACTCAAAAGCAAACTGTCCGATGAGATCTGAGGCTAGAACCAGATTAACGCCAACCAGACCTGCCGGGATAATGTTCAAAGAGCCTACACCTACGAGTCTCTTCGCAATAGGTCCCGCAAGGAAGGAGACAAAGGCAATCGGACCTGTAGTTGCTGTAGCAATCGCGACCATGCAGACCGCACTCACAATAAGCGCAATTCTGGTCTTGTCCGTGTCTACACCTAGTGAAAAGGCCGATTGTTCTCCGAGTTCCAATATACTGAGGTGTTTGCCCAGCATCATGATGATGGGTGAGCAGATTAGCACGGTAATCACGAGAGGCGGTAGTGCACTCATCTGAGAACCGTTTAGACTGCCTGTAAGCCAGCGGATTGCAGCAGGAATATCCTTTTCAGAACTAACCAGTAAGAGATAAGAGATGACCGCATCAAGCATGGCTTGAATACCGATTCCGATAAGTATTAACCGTCCGATGGAGAACACTTTTCCTCTGGAGAGCACATATATGAACAACACCGTAGCCAGACCTGCAATGACTGAAGCCAAGGAGACAATGGCTCCGCTTGCATGAAGTACAACGATACAGAACACAGCCGCCGCGCTTGACCCCGATGTGATCCCAATGACATTAGGATTTGCCAGTGGATTCCGCAACATGGTCTGGAAGGTATAACCTGCAATACCGAAGGCAAATCCAGCAAATAAACCTGTGAGCATTCTCGGTAGACGTATCGTATTTACGGCAAAAGAAACACCTTTGATCTTCTCTCCCGAAAGGGAGCTGATGACATCTTTAATCGGATAGATTGTATTGCCGAGCAAAAGCATGGCGCAGCAAAGAGCACATGCAAGTATGGCAAGGAGACTGGTGACAAGTATCCAGCGGCGACGTCGATGACGTCTGCCCGCCATAATAAATTCAATCGCTTGATCTCTCATAATGAACGCACTTTCGATCGCATCGCAAGGATGATTAATATTGGAGCACCTATAAATGCGGTAACAACACCGACCTCAAGCTCTCCAGGATTGCTGATGAGTCTGCCGCCCACATCCGATATCGTTAGAATGATCGCTCCAGCTATGGCTGACATGGGTATGACAAAACGTAAGTCGGGGCCCAGTATAAGGCGTATGACGTGGGTCGATAACAATCCGATGAAACCAATCGGTCCAGCAAGTGCAGTCGCTGCACCACACAATAGAACCCCTGCAAGAGCCGCAATGAATCGAAGTGTTCCTGTGCGAACACCGAGTCCTGTTGCAACATCGTCACCCAGAGCCAGGGCATTCAGTGCCGGAGCCGTAAGAAACGCAATGAGTACGCCGATGACTAGGAATGGGATAAACGTACTGATTCCACTCCAAGTTGCCGATCCTACGCTGCCCACTTGCCAGAACCTGAACTGGTCCATGACATACGAACGAGGGATCATAATGGCGGTGACGAGTGAGGAGAGCGCGGCGCTAATGGCCGCTCCGGCCAAAACAAGCTTAATGGGCGTGGCTCCGCCACGCCCCATTGAGCCGATTCCGAATACGAACACAGCCGTTATTGCAGCTCCGGCCAGTGCCAGCCAGATATATTGATTGGCGCTGCTGATGTTCAGGAAGGCAATACCGATCACCACAAACAGGGATGCCCCTGTGTTGACGCCCAATATACTTGGGTCAGCAAGTGGGTTCCGGGTAACGGCTTGCATAAGTGCTCCTGATACGCCGAGTGCTACCCCGCATAACAAACTGAAGACTGTTCGGGAGATTCGTTTGCGCACGATGTTTGCCCCATAAGAGTCTACTTCCGGGTGAAATAATCCGTCGATTAACTCATGAAACCTCACGGGTCTAGAGCCAAAGACCAGTGAGGCAATCAGAGTTGCACCGAGCAGGATAAAACAAATGACTAACACCAAGATGAAGTTCTTGGGGACATGTGCTCGTATTCGATTATCGTTCGAAAGCGATGTACTATTCATTGATTTTATCGATGGCTCCACTAATTAATTTCAGGTAATCATCAATAGTATAGGAAATGGAAAGTGGGTTTGGCGTTCCAGCAGCAACCAATGGTGTATCTGCTTCAATGAACGCTACAGAACCACGTTTAACCGCAGGGATTTTACCCAGCAAAGGATCAGCCTGAATAGCTTTCAGCAACTCAGCATCTCCGTATCCAACGAGGATATCCGCATCATTAAGTGCTTCAGCATTCTCAGCACTTAAGCTCAGGGAGTAGCTATTAGGGTCTGTAATTTGGCTAGTGATACTATCTGGGACAACCAAACCTAGCTCACCCAGGAAAGATACACGAGAATCGACAGGTGTATAGATATGAAGTTTGGACATGTCTTCAGCAGAGAAGTTAACCCAAACCACTTTTTTGTCTTTGATCTGAGGATATGCGGCTAATTTCTCGTTAACCATGGCCTCCGTATCTTTGATCAGTTGCTCGCCTTCTGCTTCCATACCCATACCCTGGGCATTAAACGTAACCTGCTCGCGCCATGTTGTTGCCCATGGAGCCGTTGGGTAAGCTACAACCGGAGCAATTTCACTAAGAAGATCGTAGTCTTCCTGAGTGATACCGGAGTATGCCGCAAGAATAACATCCGGATTGGAATCAGAAATGGCTTCAAAATCAAGTCCGTCTGTATCTTGGAAAACGTTCGGGTCGGTTACACCGAGTTCATCGAGTTTCTTAGCAGTCCAAGGCAACAATCCGCTGTCATCCTGAACACCAAAGTTAGCTGCAGAGAAGCCTACAGGAACTTGTCCAAGCGCGAGAACGACATCTTGGTTGGCCCATTGTACTGTAGCTACACGCTCAGGTTTTTTCTCAATAACCGTTTCGCCCAAAGCATGCTTGATTGTAATTGGATATTCGACATTCTCATCTGTAGCGGCTGGTGTTTCTGTAGCTGGAGCTGCCGAATCACTTGCAGCAGGAGTTGCTGCTGGGTCAGCTGTTTGGTTGCCACAACCTACCAATGCCAGGATAAAGACCAGTGAAATCAGTAACGCCGTTAATGGAAACTTTCTCTTTGTATTCATGTGTTTCCCCTTCCTGAATCCTAAAATGTATTGGGTACTGCTTAACATCCTGCTTGATCAATTACATCCATTGAGATGTATAAAAATAGAGATATAAAACGTTTTATACATATGATAATGATTATCAACATCAATAAATATATCTTTTTATTAAATGCAGTGTCAATGAAAAATTGTAAACACCCATATTATATTAGGGTTACATTCCTTGGTAGCGTAATCCACTATCCGTTCTTAACGGAACAGTTATAGGATGAGAGCAGGAGGGGTTCTATTAAATTCGGATGAAGATAATATCAATGTATTTCATTCCAGATCATGGTATATTTCTAGTATTAAATAATGTAAGGAGATTCTACATGCATAATCAATTCATAAAAAAGTTGATCGTACTTTGTTTGGTTTTTGTATTACTACCAGCAACGAGCGTTTTGGCTGCGTCGTCGCTTATTAAGGACCCGGTCTTGGCCAAAGTTATTCGAGCAGATTTGAAGATGTCGGCTAAGAAGGAAATAAAGGCTGCCGATTTGAAAAAATTAAAATCTCTATATGCTATGGAATTAAAAAGTAAGATTTCCAACCTGCAAGGTCTTGAACATGCCGTTAATATGACGGATCTATTCTTGCCTGGTCAAAATATAAAAAATATTAAACCACTTAACAAGTTAAAGAAATTGACGTTCTTAGCTGTTGAAGGCAATCAGATTGCAGATATCTCACCGCTTTTAGGTCTGACTAATCTGCAAAATCTGGTTATGGACAATAACAAAATAAAAAGCCTGGCTCCATTAAAAAATATGCATAAGCTGACCAGTTTACTCGCCAGTGGGAATCAGGTGACTGATCTAAGTCCTCTTCAGAAGTTAAAGCTGGAATGGGTCATTATGAATGATAATAAAATTCAGGATCTAACTCCTTTAAAGAACCATCCAACCTTGGAGTATCTATATATAGAAGATAACCTCATTGAGGATATTGCAGTGCTCGAAACCATTCCACATCTAACAGAGGTATATTTGGCTAACAATCCGTTGAATGAGCGTGCAGAGCAGGTTGTGAAAAAATTGAAGAAGAAAGGCGTCGTTGTAAGTCTGGTGAGTGATGAAGCGGATGAGGAGAAGTAGTTTCGCTTAGAGAAGATGTATATGCATATGTATATGTAAGAAGAAGTAATCCCTCATTAATAGTGAACAAAAACAAAGAAGGCCGCAGATATTCTGACGACCTTCTTTAAGCATGTTGGAAAGTGACGCTCGGTAACAACTTAACGCCCATCCCACAACAATATTATTCCACTTCGATCTCCTTCACCGTCTCTCCCTCAACCAGTATCGGCTGATAGTAGGTGTTTGTGGGCAGATCCTTTTTGCCTTGCAGATTCTTGATCACCCAGTCGGCAGCATCGCGGCCCATTTGTTCTTGGGGGTGGGTTAGCGTTGTAAGCCTGATGTTGGCGTTCTTGGCGATATACGAATTGTCTTGTCCAATGATGGATAACTCATCCGGGATCGAGATGCCCAGTTGCCTGCAGGCGTGCACGACCTCCAGTCCCACCTCATCGTTGTAACAGACGATCGCGGTGAGCGCATCCCTGTTTTCGTCCAGATACGTTGCTACATTAGAGGATAACTCCGGTTTCGATGCGGTATCAAAGGAAAGCACTTGCTCAGGATGGAACCGTAACTTCGCTTCACCCAGTGCCTTGATGTATCCTTTCATCCGGTACTTGCCTTGTAGATCATCCATTTTGGCAATAATGCCGATCTGGGTGTGGCCTTTGGCGATCAATTCCCGTGTGGCAAGATAGCTGGATTGTACATCATCCAGACAGAAGAACGGAACCTCCAGCTCCTCATAAAACGCATTAATCATCGTAAACGGCACATCCTGCTCCTTGAACGACAGGTAGTATGCAATATTGGGATTATACAGATTACTTTTGGTCGGTTCGACGATCAGGCCATCGACGCCGTAGGAGAGCATCATTTCGAGGGCTTTTTTCTCCTGCGCTACATCATTATTGGTACTGGCCAGCAGTAACGAGTAGTTGTCCTCATTCAGACGACTCTCAATGCCGCGGATAATGGACGGAAAGATATAATCCGAGATGTATGTCGTGATCACACCGATCGTTTTCTTCGACGTATTGCCGCCTGATCGTGATCGATATTGATTGCTAACGTAGGTTCCTGACCCCTTTTCGCTTCGTAAAAACCCTTCATTAGATAACTCCAAAATAGCCTTCCGCACCGTCTGGCGACTTACGGTGTAGCTTTCCTGTAATGCCAACTCGGTTGGGATCTGTTCGCCTATGCTATATGTCCCCGAAAGGATATGACTCTTAATATCATCAATGATGACCTGGTATTTTGGCTTCATGTAGTCCACTTCTTTCATCGTTACTCATCTATATCAACGTTATTGTTCAAATAGTTGTACGTACATATTCTAGCATGATTCAGATGGGATGAAAATAAAACCGAACATTTTTCAAAATAAACCGTACATATTCAGCCTTTTCACATAGAGGTGTACCTTACAGCATAGCCATTTTATAGCCATATAAGACCTTTGGATAGTCAAATAGAGTACATTATGTGTCCTTTGTAAGTATAACTATTATATATTATTGACAAATGTACGTACAAAAAATATACTAAGGCTGTCAGAAAAGGAAAGCGCATTCTTTGAAAACACAACGGAACGCATCTATACAAAATTCATTATTAGCTACTGTCATAAGTAAGAGCTTCACCTTATATATGCATCCTTTGGGATGTGAAATCGCGACCGGAGAGGGGATACACGTGATTATGAGTCAACTGGACTTGAAAGAAGCCATTACCAAGGGCGCTACTTCGCTCGGTATTGAATTTGGATCAACGCGGATTAAGGCGGTGTTGATTGACGAGTGTTTTGAAACCATCGCATCAGGCAGTTATGAATGGGAGAACCTCCTGAAAGATGGATATTGGACGTACAACCAGGAGGATATCATCACAGGCCTGCAAACGGCTTATCGTGAGATGAAGCAAGATGTGGAACAGAAATACGGAATTACGCTGCGAACGGTCGGTTCTATCGGATTCTCGGCCATGATGCACGGATATATCGCATTGGATAGCGCAGGTGAAATGCTGGTACCTTTCCGAACCTGGCGTAATGCTACGACGGGAGCAGCTGCAAGGGAGCTAACGGAACTTCTGCAATTCAATATTCCGGAACGCTGGAGCATCGCCCACTTGTACCAAGCCATTTTGAACGAAGAGGCACATGTGCCACAGATCGATCACCTGACAACTTTGGCTGGATACATCCACTGGTTGCTGACGGGCAATAAGGCGATTGGGATCGGCGATGCATCAGGCATTTTCCCAATTGACGAGTCTACACATAACTATCACCCATCCATGATCCAACAGTTCGACGAACAGATCGCAGGCAAAGGTTATCCGTGGAAAGTCGAAGACCTTCTTCCCAAGGTCTATCTCGCGGGTGAGAACGCAGGTGCATTGACGGAAGCGGGAGCCAAGTTGCTCGACCCTTCGCAAGATCTGCAAGCAGGTATTCCGCTCTGCCCGCCAGAAGGCGATGCCGGAACGGGTATGGTGGCAACGAATAGCGTGAGAAAACGTACGGGGAACATCTCCGTCGGCACATCTGTATTTGCGATGATTGTACTGGAGAAGGAATTATCCAAAGTATATCCCGAGATCGATATGGTCACCACGCCGGATGGTAGTCCAGTAGGGATGGTGCATGCCAACAACTGTTCCAGTGATATCAACGCATGGGTAGGATTGTTCCGTGAGTTTTCTCAAGCGATGGGATATGAAGTGGATAACGGCAAGTTGTTCAGCGTGTTGTTTAACAAGGCTTTGGAGGCAGACCCTGATGGTGGTGGCTTGCTCAGCTATGGATACTACTCAGGTGAGAACATTACTGGACTTGAGAAAGGCCGTCCATTGTTCGTCCGCTCCCCGGAAAGCAACTTCAATTTGGCAAACTTCATGCGGACACATCTGTTCAGTGCCTTCGGTGCACTCAAGCTGGGTATGGACATTTTGACGGAGGAAGAGAATGTAGCCATTGACAGTATTTTGGCTCACGGTGGCCTCTTCAAGACCCCTGTGGTCGGACAACGGATTGTAGCTGCTGCGATGAACGTACCGGTGTCGGTAATGTCTACCGCTGGTGAAGGCGGCGCATGGGGCATGGCACTTCTGGCTTCGTACATGATCAACAAGGATCAAGAGGAGAGCCTGGATGTGTTCCTGGAGCAGAAGGTCTTTAACGATGTTGAGGGAGTTGAAGTGGCGCCGGATGCATCGGATGTGAAAGGGTTTGAAGCATTTATCGAACGGTATCGGAGTGGACTCACAATTGAGCAATCAGCTGTAGATCATCTGGTAGAGAACGGGAGGGAATAACATGTTAGAACAACTGAAAGAAGAGGTATTCCAGGCGAATCTGGAACTGCCAAAGCACGGACTTGTAAAATTCACTTGGGGTAACGTCAGTGCAATTGATCGGGAAAGCGGTCTGTTCGTGATCAAACCAAGTGGCGTTAGCTACGATGTGATGAAAGCAAGCGACATGGTTGTGGTCGATCTGGACGGTAACGTGGTGGAGGGTGAGATGCGACCTTCCTCGGACACTGCAACACATGCCGTACTATATAAGCATTACTCGGAGATTGGTGGCATCGTGCACACACACTCCACATGGGCGACCATCTGGGCGCAAGCCGGACTGGACGTACCTGTTATGGGAACAACACATGCAGACACGTTCTATGGAGCAGTGCCTTGTGCACGGTTCCTGAATCAGGACGAGGTTGATCGTGGATACGAAGAAGAGACAGGACGCGTCATTATTGAAACGTTTGAACAGCGTGGGATTGATGTTATGGCTGTTCCGGCAGTATTGCTCCATGGGCATGCGCCGTTTACGTGGGGGAAAGATGCCAAGTCTGCGGTGGTAAACAGTGTCGTGCTGGAGGAAGTATGCAAAATGAACCTGTACGCGCGGCAGTTAAATAACTTCGCGAAGGAACTGCCACAAGGCATTCTGGATAAACACTATCTGCGAAAACACGGAAAAGACGCGTATTACGGACAGAAGTAATTAGGTTATAACAGTGATTGGAAGCATGTTCTGGCTTACAAGTGGTTTAGTTTGGGAATGACATGTTCAACTACACTTTTTACACGATAACGGAGAGTGCAGTACCAATCTGTAGAAGCGAAGCGCTCGCCTTTATAACCGGATATCATCCTTATTAAAATTGATCAAAGAAATCCGGGGATAACCAGCGATCGGAAGATGGTACTGCAATCGGAGTGGTAAGTGTAACCCATTTGTTCAACTATAAAATAATGAAATGAGGATGATTATATGTCAGCAGCAAAAGAATTCTGGTTTGTGGTCGGTTCACAGCACTTGTACGGAGAAGAAGCACTGGGTGAAGTAAAAGCCAATGCACAGAAAATCACGGATGCCCTTAATGCAAGCGGCGTACTGCCGTACCCGCTCGTATTGCAGGATCTGGCGGTAAGCGCAGATAAAATCACGAGTACGATGAAAGAAGTCAACTACCGCGACGAAGTAGCAGGTGTCATCACATGGATGCATACATTCTCCCCGGCGAAAATGTGGATTCGTGGTACAAAATTGCTGCAAAAACCTTTGCTGCACTTGGCGACCCAATTCAATGAAAGCATTCCTTGGGCAACCATCGATATGGACTTCATGAACTTGAACCAAGCGGCACATGGTGACCGCGAATATGGCTTCATCAATGCCCGTCTGAGAAAACAAAATAAAATCGTTGTTGGCTACTGGGAGCGCCCAGAAGTGCAACAGCAGGTTGCTGATTGGATGGACGTAGCGGTAGCTTATAATGAAAGCTTTAACATCAAAGTAGCTCGCTTCGGTGATAACATGCGCAACGTGGGCGTAACCGAAGGTGATAAAGTAGAGGCACAGATCCAATTTGGATGGACGGTTGATTACTTCGGCATCGGCGACCTCGTGCAATACGTGAACGCTGTAACAGAGCAGGAAATCGATGATTTGATCGCTCAGTACGGAGATCTCTACGAGTTCGATTATGGCACGAACAGCAAGGAAGCTTGGGAAGCCAGTGTACGTGTGCAAGCGAGTTATGAGATTGCCATTAAACGTTTCTTGGACGAAGGTGGTTACAGTGCCTTCACTACAAACTTCGAAGATCTGCATGGCATGAAACAGCTTCCGGGTCTGGCAGTACAACGCCTAATGGCTCAAGGGTACGGATTTGCCGGTGAGGGTGACTGGAAAACAGCTGCGCTGGATCGCTTGCTGAAAATTATGGCCCATAACGAGAATACGGGCTTCATGGAAGATTACACATACGAGATGGCTACTGGACAGGAAGCTATCCTGCAATCTCACATGCTTGAAGTAGATCCTACACTTGCCAGCACCAAACCGAGAATCATCGTGTCCCCTCTTGGCATTGGCGATCGCGAAGATCCAGCTCGTCTTGTGTTCGATGGCAAAGCAGGCGAAGGTGTCGTGGTATCCATGGCAGACTTCGGTACACATTACAAATTGCTGATCAACGAAGTATCTGCATTCGAGCCAACCGTTCCAGCACCTAACCTGCCGGTAGCACGTGTTCTGTGGAGCGTGAAGCCGAACTTCCAAGATGGAGTGAAAGCATGGATCGAAAATGGTGGCGGTCACCATACAGTTGTATCCTTGAACCTGACGACAGATCAGATCGTGACGTATGCGAAGCTGGTGAATCTGGAGTACGTTATTATTAAGTAAAAGTTGAGCGGTGTTACTGCCTGAACTCATACAAATTCTTTCTCTGTGGCCGGGGGTTAACCCTCGGCCATTTGTTTGTTATGCTGAGAAGCATGATGTGAAGCTGAGTAAGGATTTGCTTTTTCATCGAAAAGGATAAGAAATGAAGGAGGAAGGACATGTATACAAAAGAAAGCTTGATTCAGCAACTAGAGCAGCTTGGTATGGATAGGCAAGGCACGTTGCTCATTCACTCTTCAATGAAAAGTATAGGCGAGGTTGAAGGTGGGGCAGACACGGTGTTGGATGCCTTTAGCGACTATATGAAAGAGGGATTGTTGGTGCTTCCCACGCATACGTGGTCTACCATTAATGCGGATAACCCAGTGTTCCACGTGGAAACTTCTTCCTGTTGTGTGGGTATTCTTCCTGAACTATTCCGTAAACGTCCGGGCGTAGTTCGTTCCTGGCACCCAACGCACTCGGTAGCAGCACTCGGAAGGGATGCAGAGGCATTTACGAAGGACGATCATCTCTTCGATACACCATGTGCGAGAGGTTCGGCATGGGGGAAACTGCTTGATCGGAAAGCGACGATTTTGTTAGTAGGCGTTGATTTGAAGCGGAATACATTTATCCATGGGGTCGAAGAGTGGGTGGACATCCCTGGCAGAATGACGGACGAGCATGAGATGCTGTATACGGTTTTACCGGATGGAAGCCAGATTTCAGTACCGTCCCGCAGACATTGTGGGTTGCCATGGTCGGAGCATTTCTGGAAAGTAGACGAGGTACTGGTTCGCGAAGGTGCGATGCGTAAAGGACGACTCGGGGATGCGGTTGTTAGAGTGTGTGATGCGGCTAAGACAGCAGAGGTAATTACGGAAATGCTGAAGGATAACCCCGACCTATTCACGGACAATCTCCCTCTAAATGCAGTAACCGAATGATACAAGGGCCGTCCGGTAGCCGGATGGCTCAATATCGACCACTTGATGAAATCCGAATAACTCCCGAGCAGCTGATCTTCCTCTCCTATTTGTACTCTAAACCTTCAAAAGCATTCACAAATAATCAGAAATAGATCAGCATTTCGATCAGAGGTTGGTCGGACTTCCAGTGTATGGGCTACTCACCCTTATGGTGGTGTGATAAGATATGGTTAAATTAACCAATAATTATGGCGTAGCAGAATTGTATAGGTGTTTATTGAAGTTATATATAAGTATCACATAGAATCATGAACAACCACGTTGTCATTGTAGCATCTAAGAAGGAGAAGATTCGTGAACCCATTAGTATGGTATGATCTCTTTTTATTTGTCCTATTGTTCGGTGTAGGTGTATATGTGTTTGCTACTGTTAGAATTACGAACTTACATAAGGTGTACTTTTTATTCCACGGGTTGATGATGCTCTGGCCTTTCTGTCAATTTGCGAGTACGCTCACGGATGATTCCGGTTTGCAGTTGTTCTATGTGACATTATCTTTTGTCGCGGTCTCCCTGCTTGGGAGCGGATGGCTTCTACTGACGATCTTTATTACCGGTTATGCGGAGCGGTTAAGTGCAAAAGGAACCTTCCTGCTATTTGTCCCTGCGGTGATCGGGGCTATAGGTGTAGTCGCAAACCCATGGAATGAGTTCGTCATCCCACTGGAGGGCGGGTACATCGAGCGGGCTTATGGGCCTTGGTTCTGGGTTGTGATGGTTATTCTGGTGAGCTATTTTTTGGCGTCTCTCGTCGTTCTGTTCCGTGCGGTGTATTCATCGCAGACGTCTGCCATGATCAAAAAACAGGTGCGGATCACCCTATGGGGTATCTTTGTCTTGGCTGTTTTTGCAACCATTGATGCGATCCTGAATGTTGTGCTAGCCCGCTGGTTGCCAATCATCCCTGGCATGACTTCGCTGGGAATCTTTCTGTCAGACCTGTTCTTTGTCTATGTGATCAAAAGATACAATGTATTCGATCTGGTCTCCATCGCGCATGAGGACGTAATCAATACCATTCCATATGGCATCCTAGTACTGGATGAGAATGAAGTCATTGTTGAAGCAAACAAAGCCTCTCGATCCTTTATGGATCTGCATGTGGGGGATTCTTTTGATATGGAGGTATTTCTGGAGTCTGTTCAAGTTGTGGGCAGCTGTCGGGAGTTCGTGAATCATTATAAGAAAAAGGAAAATACCCTCTCTCATATTGAAGTGATCGTGGAGCGGGACAACAACATTCGGCACTATATTCTGCAATCGTCTCCGATTGTGGATTCGGCGCTTGTGCCGATCGGCCATATTCTTACGTTCCAGGATGTCTCGCAGGAGCGCTTCTATGTGAAAGAGATGAATCGCCAGAACGAGACGCTTCAGGAGCGTAATCAGGCGCTAGACTTGATCCGTCAGGAGTTATCCGAGGCCAATCGCAAACTGGAGGAACTCGCGCTGACGGACAGTTTAACCAACTGTTACAACCGCCGTTATCTGACCCAACACCTGAATCATGAGGTCATTACCAATATTCAATACAAAACACCATTTTCACTCCTGTTGCTCGATATTGACTACTTCAAAGCGATCAATGATCGCTATGGACATGTCATCGGTGATGAAGTGCTCGTCCACACGGCAGAGGCCGTCAAACAATCCATACGCAGTACGGATATTCTGACGCGTTATGGCGGGGAGGAGTTCATGATCTACCTTCCGCACACGGAGCATGACTTGGCGAACCAAATCGCGGAGCGCGTGAGAACCGCTGTGGAGTCCAACCGGATTATGGTGGATCACGAGATTATGCAGGTATCCATTACGATTAGTATTGGGATTCTGTCCTTTGAGGATTTTGAAGTGGAGCATGTGCCGGACAATCCAGAGGGGTATTTGACTCAACTGTTCGCTGCGGTGGATAAGGCCTTGTATCAGGCGAAGCAGAATGGGCGTAACAGAGTGGCGTTTGCGGAGTTTGAGCGGGGAGTTGTTTGAGAAAGATTAAATGTAATCTGTAATTAGGGGGAATTCGTGAATTTCCGAAATGAAAGTTTAATTTCTTCTTAAAAGAAGAATTCTTTAAGAAGCATAATTTCCTTTAAGATAATGCAGAGATATTATGAAATTTTCTAATAATGACAGACCCTTGATTTTGAGGAATTTTGAGTATATAGTGAAATTTACTTGAATAAAATGGGTAATAAGGAGGATTTACGTGGATAGAATAACTAAAAGTCTTATGGATGATTTCTCTAAAGTAATGGAAATAGAAACAAATAATCAAAGTAAATTATTTGAGATGTTTTCTACATATTCTATTTTATCAAAACACCACAGTGAGAAATTTGAGCTGGACGATGTAGTTGGTGGAGAAGGTGGAGATTGTGGAATAGATGGACTTGCAATAATTTTTAGTGGAATTTTGGTGAATACAGTAGAAGAAATTGATGACATATTAGAACGTTCAGGTTTAATATCTGAAGTTAATATCATTTTAGTACAATCAAAGACCTCCTCTTCTTTTGATGGAGGAGAAATGAGAACCTTTGGTGATGGAGTGATCGACTTTTTCTCTGAGAATCCAGGATTAGTTCGAAATGAGTTTATACAAAAAAAAGCGAAATTGGTAGAAAAAATTATCAGTATAGCAGCAAAAGTGAAAAAAATAACATGCAAAATGTTTTATGTTACAACTGGAAAGTGGTTAGATGATCAAAACTTATTGTCAAGAATTTCAAAAGTGCAAGAGGAAGTAGAAAATTTAAGTTTATTTAAAGAGATAAACTTTACTCCATTAGGAGCAAAAGAAATACAAAAATATTATAGAGAGACACAAGAAAAAGTAAATGCAACCATCAAGTTTCAAAATAAGGTGTTAATACCTGATATTGAGGGAGTTCAAGAATCGTATATTGGTACATTGGAATTAAAAGAATACTTAAAAATAATCGTAGATGATCTGGGTAATATAAAGAGAGGAATTTTTTATGATAACGTAAGAGATTTCCAAGGCGAAAATGATGTTAATTTGAGCATTGAGAAAACATTACGTTCCAGTAAATCAGGTAGATTAGCTGTTCTTAATAATGGTATTACAATAGTGACAAAGACCTTGACTGTGGCTAGAAATGACTTTTCTTTGGAAGACTATCAAATTGTTAACGGATGCCAAACTTCTCATGTAATTTACAATAATCGTGAATTTTTAAATTTAGATGTTTCTTTGCCGATAAAAATAATTGTTCCAGAAAACGATGAAGTAGTAAATGATATAATTGTAGCAAATAATAGCCAAACGGAAGTCAAAAAAGAAGAATTAATGGCATTAAGTGATTTTCAAAAAAATCTTGAGCTATTTTATAATTCTATAGATGATCCCAAAAAACGCTTATATTATGAAAGAAGATCAAAGCAATATGATTCTGATCCGGGCATTGAGAGGGTGAGAATTATAACTATATCCTCCCAAGTCAGAAGTTTTGCATCAATGTTTTTAGATAAGCCGCATCTAGCTAGTAGATTTTATGGTAAATTGCTAGAAGAACTACAAGGTACAGCATTTTTAGAAGATCACGAACTTTTACCTTATTATACTAGTTCATTTGCTTTATATAAGCTGGAATTTTATTTTAGAAATAAAAACCTAGATTCGAAATATCGTAAATTTAAGTATCATATATTAATGTTACTTAAAATCTATTCGAACGAGGAAAAAGTTCCAAATTTCAATTCAAAGAAAATAAATAGATATTGTGAGGATATCAACAAAATTCTATACAATGGTAATTTGCTGGATGTCTTTAAAGAACTTACAACTGTTATTGATAAGGTTGTCGAAGATATTAATGATACGGAGACAACCAAGAGAATAAGTTTAAATAAAGAGTTAATTGATAAATTTCAAGAAATGAAAATAAAACTAAATTAAATTGAAGGCGTTCGTAAATCTTACGAGCGCCTTCTTTTCAAGTAACCCTTGTAGTCATTCGTTAGCTCTGAAATATGGAAGATGAGAATAATTTATAAAAAATTTAATCTCGCTATGAAACTATAACATTGTTGAGTAATTAATATATGGACATTTTCAACATTTTACTTATCGATTATTATTTTTAATAGCCTGAATTACCTCGGTATTTATCTTTGTAAGTATTTTTATTTCCGCTGTACTTCTACTGTTAATCAAGGTCATGTGTTCATCAATGGCAATATGTCGTTCTGAATTATTATTAAATTGGAAAAGTTCATTAGCAGGAATTTGCAATCCTATTATTATTTTTTCCAAAGTCTCCAATGAAATATTTCGATCTCCACGTTCAACCCCACCAATATAGCTATAATGAAGACCTGCTGCTTCCGCCAGTTGTTCCTGAGTCCAGCCTTTTGCCTTCCTTAACTCACGTATTCGATTTCCTACGTCCTCTGGTAAACTCATTTGATCACCTCCACTTAAGGTTAGAAGAGGTTATAGAATCCTTACAGACTAATATGTGCAAACTGTTTTGTTGAATAAAAGTACTTATAAGTACAATTTATATTGATCTTCTTTTGATTTATCTATACAATTATAAAAAAATGGATAATTAAGGAGGATCTCCTTTTGCGAAAATCTATCCTGAAATCACTCAAACCGCACATCATTGTTGAAATGCTGGATATGGCTGTGGCTTTTGAGAATTGGAACAAGGTAATGGAGAGGGCGGACATGTTATATCAATGTGTTCAGTCTATCCATGAAGAGCGCCAGGAGTATCGGTCAGAGGGAGTGCCTGCACCACATATACACATCGAGCGGCCCTTGGTCTACTATTACGGGATCAGTCACTTAATGCGGGGTATGGCTCACCAGAAGTTGGGACAGGTAGATCAGGCGAGGGCATGTATCGATCAATATGCAGAACTGGGATGGTTGGAGGATCTGGATGAGGTAGATATGCTGGTGGTACAGGAGTTCAGACATAAGGCACTGGTGAATCGATATGCTCTTGAGATTGAAGCTGGGCAGGTGGAACTGCTGGAGGAGTTTGTGAACTTTTTGCTTGAGCATCTGGAGGAAGGTTTGGCAGGTCTGAAGGTGATTACGGAGGCAGCAGTGCGGCATAGATGGCAGATTGATCGGGTTTTACATGTGTTCGAGGATCAGATACAGGGTATTGGCAGAGAAGAGGATTCTTCAAACAACGATGATATGTACCATTACTGTTATCAGCGGGCTTTGTATGAACAGTGGATGGGAAGACCACAGGAGGCATTGGAGTTCATTTTGCAGGCTATTCGGTTAGCGGATAAGCTTGGGATGAATCGGTATTTTATAAGGTGCACGGCATTATTGGAATCATTGCGGGAAGAGGCTACAGAGGAGCAGATTGGGCGGTATCGGGTTATGCTGGAGGGGATGAAGTAGATCAACGAATAAAGCTAGTGTCTCATCTAACAACAATACTATATACAATGGCCTCCTTTTTGGGTATTATTGGAATGCTTATCAAGAATTCAATATACCCAAAAAGGAGAAAAGACATGAAAGACAAAGTTAAAGGTTTAGTTATAGGTGTATTAATAGGTTCACTATTAACAGGAGCAACAGCTTTTGCAGGAACTAATACTAAGATTAGTGTAGTTATGGAGAACGTTAAGATGATGTTCAACGGAGTACATAAGAGCACAACCCAATCAATCGTGTATAACGGTAATTTGTACGTACCTGCCAAAACAGCAGCCCAAACCATGGGTGAATCTTTTACGTATGACGGAAAGAGCAAAACAGCCTCATTCGGTACTAAATCCGGAACATTTAAGTATTTAGATGAAGTTTCCTACGCTAGAATAGATGGTATTGTTGATAGAGTTTATTTTAAGAATTGGGAGAACCCTAAAGGGTTGAAATTTACTATAGCAAATCAAAAGTATCTTCACGGTATTGGAACGATACTAGATAATTATACTTACACTAAAGACGAATTATTGTCTGTAGATTATAACTTAAATGGTGGCTATAAGAAATTAACCGGGTTTATCGGAATTGATGATTATACACGAAATTCTACAAACGCAGGTTCCATTGTAATAAAAGGTGATGGGGAAGAATTGTTTAGGAAAGATGAAATGAAGGGCGGAGACATGCCTGAAAGCATTAATGTTGATGTCACAGGTGTTTTAAAACTTCAGATTATTTTTGAATCAGCTTTAGATAAAGGGGAACAAATTGATATTGTTCTTGGCGAAGCTAAGTTGAGTAAATAGTAAAGTCAAATAAAATTAACGGGGGTTTAGCATGCGTAAAGTTATGTTACTTGTAATCACAGTCTTTATGTTAACTACATTATTTTCACCAGGTGTTGATGCAGCCACAAAGACTACTAAAAAACCAGTAGTCGGTAAATTAGAAGGGGCAGTTACCTATCAATATAATAAGTTTATTGGAACTAAATCGGATGTTGGAGCAGAAGTTTACTTAATTCCAAAAAAACAAAAGAAGGCTTCAATTACTACCCAACAGATGATTGATATTTCAGACAAAAAGATAAAAGCTAATTCAGTTGGTATATATTACACAAAAGTGAATGGCAAAGGTGATTACAAGATCAGTGGAATACCAGAAGGTGATTATATAATATTAATAATCTCATTGAATACAACTAGAGATTTCCTCACTAAGTATGATGATAAAGCTGCTACAAAGTTACTAAAACCTTATTTTAAAGATTGGAACAACTTATCAACAGGAATGCTGGAGGCATTTAAAAGTGTAGCAGAAGAGATTACAATTACAGGAAATGATACGACCGATTATAGTCATGACTTTGGATATTCATATTTATAGAACGAAACCAGCCTCTGCCCATAAATGCAGAGGCTATTAATATTATAGGTTCAAAAGTTTAGATAGTAAGGCCAGTGGTAATTTAATGGGTACACGTCTTATAAGTATCTTAAATATGAAGTGGGTATATGCATATAGGACCATAGCACCGATAAGTAGCACAGATTGTGTTTTTAGCATGGTGAAATCAGGATGTTAGCCGGATAGTTTACATATTACACTTCTGCTAACATAG
Source organism: Paenibacillus sp. PK1-4R (assembly GCF_030369595.1). Classification (NCBI taxonomy): domain Bacteria; kingdom Bacillati; phylum Bacillota; class Bacilli; order Caryophanales; family Paenibacillaceae; genus Paenibacillus; species Paenibacillus sp. PK1-4R. Next base: position 6,849,089 of record NZ_CP126535.1, on the reverse strand, counting down.
GATAATCCTATTTCGAATGAGCGGAGAAACGTATGAGTACAATCAAAGTTACCCCTGAACAACTACATCACGTATCGAATCAGGTGGATCAAGCCAGACAACAGTTGGAGAGTATACGAAGTGAACTGACGAGACAGATCATGTTCGTTCAGATGATGTGGATGGGCGCGACGCAGGAGCGATTTTACTATGAGTTCGAGCAGTCACGACCTATACTGGATAAAGCGATGGAGAGTATGGTGAACACATCGAAGGAATTGAAGGATATCGCCATGCGTTTCCAAGATGCAGATGCTCAGAAGGGAAGTCTGGGTGGTGCGTTTGGAGCAGTCGGTGCCGCAGCTATGATGACCAAATCATCAGGTGATTCAGGTTCGGGTGACAAGGGCTATCGGATGGCGCAAGTCAATATGTTTGGTAAGTGGGTATGGATGCCTGTCAACGAGAATGGTGTTGCGGATCAGGCTGCTCTTCAGGCTTATCAGAGGGATCAGGGAAATCTGGACTTTAATCGCATGCAAGCTGTGAACGTTGAACCGCCTGGGGAAGATATTTTTGCATTACAGATCAAGGCGTTTGAGATGGGGATTCATCCTACGACGGGAGAGCCTGTATCCGATAAGTATGCTCAGATGATGGTGACCTCTCTGAAGTTTAGTCAGATATTCATGGCGATTCAGATGGTTCGCGGGAGCATGCCGGGTGGTAAAGGACCTCATCGATTGCCTGCTTCTAATCCAGCTGTGGCGAAGATTAAGCAGCATATTGAGGCAGCTAAGGCGAAGAAAGATAACGCACAAGGTAGAGTTCTAGGGGAAAATAACAAACCTAGAATCAGTGAGGGAAATATTCGGACAGAACCATCCTTAACAAAAGGCGCTTCTCCTGAAGGTAATTATGCTGTGGGGAAGGATAGAGGCTGGACTAAACAGAATGAGTCAGCTAACATCTTCGCTAAAGAGGGCTATCATATTAAAATGCTTGATGAAATTGATGGAGGAAATGGGTACGGCATTAAGGAAGGAAGTAATCCTGACTTCCTAATTGAAGGAAAAGTATTTGACCATTATGCACCTATTAATACTAAAAGCGCCAATGGAATAGCTGAAGAGATTAAACGTAAGACTAAAGATCAAGCAGATAGAGTTATCTTAAATTTAGATGGATTCACAGATGCAAAAGTAGCAGAAGTGAGTCAAAAAATCTTGGGGAAAACTAACCCGAACGGAGATTTAAGACGGCTACAGGAATTATTTATTATTAAAGACGGGAAAATAGATCTGCTCTTCTGGAGGGAATAGTATGGATTTAGCATTGTACCTATTTTATAAAAAAGACACGAAACAATTAGCCGAATTATTGTTGAGTTCTTTAAAAGATTTTTCTCAGGAGACCCATATGAAATCGAGTGAGGATTATTACACGATAACCAATCCTAACTTCTCATTTATCGTACAAGACGATGATGAATTAGTGAGTTTTACGAGAGAAGAGTTGAATTTAAATATTAATTATTGTATCAATATTTCCGTTTTCTCACACTCACCCGAAGAGGGATTACAAGTCATATTCCAAGCGATTAATACTCTATCAGACAGATTAGATGAGGATATTGCATTGACAGATAGTGAATCTGGCGTGATTTTTCTCAGGTCTGATGGTCAACTTGTGATTAACTCGCATTGCAGAGAGAACCCTGATATCTATGATTGGCCTTATGATTTACTGGATGGAAACTTTATTGAGAAGGATATGGCAGGGTTGATTTGAGAAAATTGTGGGTTCCATTCATGCATTCATAACCGGAGGGGTAAGGTTGGGTAAACTAATTAAAGAAATATACTCCGTAGATCAAAATGTTCAGACAGCGATTGGCGACGCTCCTCTGGATCAATGGTATGATAAGCTACTCCATAAATCAGTAGATGAGCTTGACTTAGAAGATGTTAGTAGAATGTTGGGCCAACATGTATTTATAGATCTTGGTATAGAAAAGGCTATAGAAATTTTATCAGAAGATCCCCTTGCTGGGGAGATGTATGATGGACATCTGTTGAAGCTTCTTTGTTCTATTGAAACGAATAATTTCAGAGACTTATTACAACTGAAAAAATTACTCCAGACTATCAAGAGTAATCTTTCTCAGTTCGAATGGGCTGATGAAGAAGATCAGGAAGAGTACGCTGAGTTATTAGAACGTTTTCTGAAAAAGGTCAGCCTTTAAAATTGTGATAACAACATCGAGGTTACTGGTCACATATGCTGGAAGACTACGAAACTGGGTTGTAACTCTTCTAGAAATTTTGGATGGTTCTACCTGCAAACAATCCCGGATCGTAAAGGAAATGCCCACTAATAAAGCCCTCTTATGTAACAAAAAACATGAAGAATCCGCTCTCATTCGAGAGTCGGATTCTTTCTCGTTCCAACACCAACATAACTCTTGTCAAAACGTAATCATTACGATATGATAATACTCATTGTTTAGATCATAATGATTACGATTAAGAGAGAGGGGCATTACCTTGAATAAAAAGACGCCACTGCTAGCGCTGGTCTCCTTGGCCTTGAGCGCTGGACTGTTGAGCGCCTGCGGATCATCTGAGTCCAGTCCCGCTGCGCAACCATCCACCGATAATAAAAATGTTCACTTCCTATATAACTTCTCCACGAGTTCGCTAGATCCACATGTGGATTCCAGCTATGTGCCGCTGCGCGCGGGCATTACGGAAACGCTGGTTCGTCTCGATGAAGAGAATCTGACGGTTGCTCCATGGCTCGCCGAGAGCTGGGAGAGCGAAGACGGTCAGCATTGGACGATCGACCTGCGAGATGATGTGACCTTCCAGAACGGCAAGCCAATGACGGGTGAATCCGTTAAGGCATCCCTTGAGCGGGCACTGGAAGAGAATGTAGCCATCCAGAACGCGCTGAAGATCGATACGATTGAAGCCGAGGGCGACAAGCTGGAGATCACTACAACTCAGCCGTTCCCGGAGTTCGCTTCGGAACTGGTGAACCCCAACACGGCGATTATCGACGTGAGTGAGCCGGACATTGTGAACAAGCCGATTGGTACGGGCCCGTTCAAGCTGACTTCTTTTACCCCAGGCAGCAAGCTGGATCTAGATCGTTATGATGAATACTGGGACGGAGCATCGCCTCTGGATTCCATCACGTTCTCATTCAATGAAGATGCCAATGCCCGCACACTAGCGCTTAAATCTGGACAGGTAGATATCGTATACCGTCCGGAGGTAGAGAGTCTCGAATCGCTCAAAGCGATGGACGGCATGACCGTTGAATCTACATCGACGTTCCGCGTGCATCAGCTAACGATGAACATGCAGCGGGAGAGTATGAAGGACCTCAATGTTCGTCGTGCGCTGGACGCGCTGATTGACCGTCAGGGCATTGTGGATACGATCCTGCTAGGATATGGCGAAGCTGCTATCGGACCGTTCCTGCCATCGCTGCCATTTGCGCCAACCTATACGGATACAGCAACGGAATCTGGAGCTGATGTCGCTGTAAAATATCTTGGCGAAGCAGGGTACACGCAGCAAAACGGCGTGATGACCAAGGACGGCAAACCGTTGCAGTTGACGCTGCTGACGTATTCGGCTCGTGCCGATCTGCCACTAATTGCTCAAGTGTTCCAATCTGATGCGAAGAAGATCGGTATCGACGTGCAGATTCGCCAGATTGACACGCCAGAAGATTATATGGCATCCAACCGTGACTGGGATATTGCGACGTACAGTAATTTGACGGCTCCTCGTGGGGATGCAGGATATTACCTGAATGCAACGTACCATCCGAAAGGTGCTCTTAACTTTAGTGGATCGGAAGATCCGGAGTTGACCAAGATCATCGACGAATTGAATCTCACAGTTGCACCGGAGAAGCGCGCAGAGCTTGCCGAGAAGGCAGCCAACTACGTGCATGACAACGTGCTGAACTCATTCGTGCTGCATCCAGGTACAATCGTTGCCTACAACGGTAAGAAGATCAAGAACTGGGTTACCACTCGCAGTGAATATTACATGATTACCAATAAGCTGGATGTGATGTAATGTTTCGCATTTTGCTTCGAAAGTTCCTTGAGGTATTTATCTTTTTGTTGTTCATTATGTTTGTGAGCTTTCTGTTCATTCGTCTGGCTCCCGGTGATCCGGTGCTGACGATCCTGAACGTGGACGAACTGTCTGTTAGCCAGGAGCAGGTCGAAGCTGTACGCGAGGAAATGGGCTTCAACGATTCGCTTCCTGTCCAGTTCGGCAATTGGTTGCTCGATTTCGTTCGACTCGACTTCGGCGTGTCGTATTCAACAGGCCAGCCTGTTATGCAGACCCTGATGCGTGCGCTGCCAGCTACGGCTGAACTGACGATTGGCGCACTGCTGGTCATGCTCGTGATAGCGATCCCGCTCGGCTCGCTATCAGCGCTCCATCGTGGTAGTTGGATTGACCGCGGCAGCCGAATGCTCTCCATTGTGGGTGCGGCGGTGCCGAGCTTCTGGCTGGGTCTGATCCTGATCGACATGTTCGGCGTACGCTTTGGCAATCTGCCAACCATGGGGCGGGATGGATTCACATCACTTATTCTGCCATCTCTGACGCTGGGACTTGCCATCTCCAGCGTTTATGTGCGTCTTTTGCGTTCCAGCTTGTTGGATTCACTCAGTCAGGAGTTCGTTCGGTCCGCTCGAGCAAGAGGGTTATCCGAAGGCCGGATCTTCATGCTACACGCGTTTCGGCATAGTCTTCCGCCTGTCATTACGGTATTCGGCGTAAGCCTCGGCAGCCTGATTGGTGGAGTCGTCGTGATTGAAGTGTTGTTCGCTTATCCGGGTATCGGCAAACTTGTCGTTGATGCTATCCGCCAGCGTGATTATCCACTGATCCAGGGTTACATCTTGATCATGGCTATCGTGGTATTCCTCGTGAATACAGCGGTTGATCTGTCGTACCGTTATTTGAATCCCGAAATGAAACTCAAGGAAAAGGAGGCCCACAGATGAAAACCATGCCCCTGCCCATTCCAACGACAAAATCTAAAAAACATAACTGGCAGGCGATCATTGGTCTGCTGTTTGCACTGCTGGTCATCGCGGCCTCCTTATATGCCTTTTTATACTTGAAGCATGATCATACCTTAACCGATCTGCGCGCACGATTGCAGGATGCAAGTGCTCTCCATCCGTTCGGCACCGACCATTTAGGTCGTGACGTACTGACACGTCTGCTGCTTGGCGGCGGCCAAACAATGGGTTATAGCTTGCTAGCACTCGGTGCCGCATTGCTGATTGGCATTCCATTTGGTTTGATCGCAGGATACAAACGTGGCTGGGTCGATAAGCTGTTCATGCGAATTGCTGATGCTTTTCTAGCTTTCCCTGATACTATCGTGGCGATTGTGCTCAGTGGCCTGCTTGGCGCGGGAATCGGTAATCTGGTATTGGCAATCGTGATTGTGAAGTGGGTTAGCTACGCCCGTCTCGTTCGAAGTACGGTCTTATCTGAGTCACAAAAGGATTACATTCGCATCGCCCGGACCAACGGACTTTCGGACGGTCGTATCATGAGAAAACATCTGCTTCCGCATATCGCAGGCCATGTGCTCGTGCTGGCCAGTCTTGATCTGGGCAAAATTATCCTGCTCATCTCATCATTGTCCTACATTGGCCTTGGCGCACAGCCGCCAACACCTGAATGGGGTGCGATGCTGAATGACTCGCGGCCTTACTTCCAGTCTCGGCCAGAGCTGATGATCTATCCTGGTCTTGCCATTGTCTCGGTAGTACTGCTCGCGAACATGCTGGGCGACTATCTTCGAGACCGGTTTGACGTGAAGAAGGAGGTGCAGCCATGATTCTCTCCATTGAGGAACTAAGCATCTCCAGCCAGGATCGTACGATTGTAGATCAAGTCTCTCTGGCTGTTCGCGAAGGTGAATTCATGGCATTGGTTGGACAGAGCGGTAGCGGCAAAAGCTTGCTCTCGCAAGCCATTGGTCGTCTGTTGCCGCCCAACCTGCATGCGTCGGGTCGAGTCATGTTCGAAGGCAGCAACCTGCTCGAACGGAAGCCAAAGGAGATGCGCGCCCTGCGGGGAAGCCGCATCTCATATATTTTTCAAGACTATCAGGGAGCGTTTACGCCATTCCGTAGCATTGGCGGACACTTTGATGAATACCAGAAGGTACATGGGGAAAAGTCTTCTTCCATCCGCAAGAAACGGGCTGAGGAAGCATTGGAATCCGTTGGCCTTGGCGCTGAATTGCTGCGCCGCTACCCGTTCCAGTTGAGCGGTGGGCAGCTTCAGCGGGCCTCGATTGCCACATCGCTGATGCTGTCTCCTCGTTTGTTAATCGCAGACGAGGCAACGACGGCGCTCGATAGTGTATCCGGTCATCGCGTACTGGAACTGCTGGCACGCAAACAAGCGGAGACGGGATGTGCCATTTTGTTTATCACACACGACTGGCGCCATGTACGTCGCTATGCCAACCGCTTGGCTGTGATGAAGGAAGGTCAGATCGTCGAATCTGGCGGGAAACATCGCATTCTTGATCATCCCCAGCATGAATATACGCGCCAGCTGATTGATGCGGCTCCCGTTCTGAGTCGCTCGCTGAAGTCGGGATTGAAGGAGGCAGGAGCCGAATGAAGACAACCGCAAATGATGAACACCGTGGACTCATGCAGTCCGAAGAAGAATCTGGTGTGCGAAGCCACGATTTTGCTAAAGACTTAAACCATGCAGACACAGACAATACAGTCATAAATACTACAGAAACAGATCATGCAGTTACAGATGCGGATATAGATACTGCCGGTTCAGACAATGCTTCATCGCTCAGCATCCCAGGCAATCCTGTGCTTCACGTGGAACATCTGAGCCGAACGTATGCAGGTGCAGACCGACCGGCTGTGAACGATATTTCCTTCACTCTGAACCGCGGCGAGTGCCTTGGCCTGGTTGGTGAGAGCGGGTGCGGCAAGAGTACGCTCGCCCGCTGTCTGTTGAGGATCGAAGATGCAGATACGGGCTCGATTACACTGGGTGGACAGGATATTGCACGGCTGAGCGGCCGACGGTTGCGGCCTCATCGCCGGAAGATTCAGATTGTTTTCCAGAATCCAATGGCAGCACTGAATCCCAAGCTCAAGATTGCTGATTCACTAATCGATCCGTACGAACAACTTGGACGGAACGCCGAGCTGTCCCACTTTACCTATACATCGAAGGAGGCTTACGTCCAAAAGCTGCTTGAAGCGGTGGAGCTTCCTAGCGATTTGGCTGGACGTTACCCCCATGAGCTAAGTGGTGGACAGCGTCAGCGCGTCACGATTGCACGTGCTATTGGTATTGAACCGGACGTTGTCGTTCTGGATGAACCTACGGCCAGCCTGGACGTGATCTCGCAAGGTGCAGTTCTGCAATTGCTTACCGATCTGCGGACATCACTTGGTCTTTCATACGTGTTCATCTCGCATGACTTGGCCGCGGTACATCGCATGAGCCAGCGCATCATCGTTATGCGGGAAGGTCAGATCGTTGACCGCTTTGGTGCAGATGCGTTGTTCGCTGAAGAACGCCATCCGTATACAAAGGAACTGATTTCAATTTTCTGAGTACTCCCGGAGACGCCGGGGGTGGTAATTGTTAATTTATATATGAAGCCGCCTTACGAAGAGATTCGAGAGCGGCTTTTAGTGCATCCATGTAATAACCCAAAGTCCCCCTAAAACCGGGTTCCTTTCTTTGTTTTGAACAAATATATCTTTCAGGCCTATAACCGGGCTAACGTTCCGATGTAAACTAGCGTATACTGATGGAATAGCAAATATCTTGAAATTGCATATTTAAATTGCTCTATATTATTGATACACTAGATCAAGGTTATAATCATTCAGAGAAGGTGCGACCCCGTTCAAGAATGGGCTTGCTGCAAATGCCAAATCGATAACGCTTACATCCTTTTGGCAAATATAGGATATAAGGACGGTAGACATGAGCCAGGGACAAACGAGTACAGATGTTATCTTGATTGGTGCCGGAATTATGAGTGCAACTTTGGGAACTTTGCTAAAAGAATTGGCACCAGACTGGAATATTAAGGTTTTCGAAAAGCTAGCCACTGCAGGAGAGGAAAGCTCCAACGAATGGAATAATGCCGGAACCGGGCATGCTGCATTGTGCGAACTTAACTATACCGTTGAACGACCAGACGGAACCGTAGATATTAGCAAAGCGATTAAAGTGAATGAACAATTTCAGATCTCAAAGCAATTTTGGTCCTATCTCGTCAATAGCCGTCTGATTCGTAATCCGCGGGACTTCATTATGCCGATTCCTCATTTGAGTTATGTACACGGAGAGAGCAATGTCCAGTTTTTGAAAAGACGTTATGACTCCTTGTCGAATCATCCGCTGTTCGCAGGCATGGAATTCTCGGATGACAAGAAAGAGCTGGCGAAATGGATGCCGCTGATGATGAAAGATCGTACAAGTAATGAACCTGTTGCAGCGACCAAAATTGACTCCGGTACGGACGTTAACTTTGGTGCTTTAACGCGTATGCTGATCAGACATTTGAAGGAACAAAACGTGGGTATCCACTACGAACATAGCGTGAAGAATATGAAACGTACCAGCGATGGGCAATGGGAATTAACCGTGAAAAACCTGAAGAGCGGTGCAGTCGAACGCCATAAGGCAAAATTCGTCTTTATTGGCGCGGGCGGTGGAAGTCTGCATTTGCTCCAGAAGACTGGCATTCCGGAAGGTAAACATATCGGCGGATTCCCGGTCAGTGGCATCTTTATGGTGTGCAAAAATCCAAAAGTCGTGGAACAGCATCATGCCAAAGTATACGGCAAGGCTTCGGTAGGGGCTCCGCCGATGTCTGTTCCGCATCTGGATACCCGTTTTATCGACAATAAGAAGTCGCTGCTATTTGGACCGTTTGCCGGGTTCTCGCCGAAGTTCCTGAAGACGGGTTCCAATGCCGACTTAATCACGTCTGTTAAGATGCATAATCTGCTTACGATGCTCGCAGCAGGTGTCAAAGAAATCTCTTTGACCAAGTACTTGATCCAACAACTGATGTTATCCAAAGAACAACGTATGGCAGAATTGCGCGACTTTGTTCCGGGTGCGAAGAGCGAGGATTGGGATATGGTTCTGGCGGGGCAGCGTGTGCAGGTGATCAAAGATACCGTCCAAGGTGGCAAAGGAACGCTCCAATTTGGTACGGAAGTGGTCACGTCTGCAGATGGAACGATTGCGGCTTTGTTAGGTGCATCACCGGGTGCATCCACCGCAGTTCAGGTCATGCTTGAGATTCTTCAGCGGTGCTTCCCGCAGCATATGGAGGCATGGGAGCCAAAGATCAAGGAAATGATTCCTTCTTATGGCATATCCCTTGTGGAGAATCTGGATCTCCTCAAAGAGGTTCATTCTTCAACAGCCAAGGCGCTGGGGTTATCGGATGAAAAACATGTCATGCACGTATAACCATTAGCTTATCGTGTTAGATAATAATCAAGCCAAAGAAGAGAGCTAAGCCGGGGCGACACCCGTGCCTAGCTCTCTTTTTTAGGTTTATTTCGTATATCAGAACTTGATCGTGAGCTTGAATTTGGAATTGAACATGAACATGTCCGCTACCATCGCGTTCCTCTAGACCTTACACCTAAGCATCTGGATACGGATCGTACAGTACAGTATGTCCACTGTAGAGTCATAGAACGATCTTATCGCTCAGAATCTTGTGCTGCGGTCCAAAGGGATGACAAAGGAAACTTTCGTGCCTTGACCCGGCGAGCTGACGATGGTCAAACCTTGTCCGTACATCTGGGTTAACCGGCGATGTGTATTGGTTAATCCAATACCTCCCGTTCCGCCGGGACCTTTCTTGGGCCACGCCAGTGCCCGTTCGATCTGCTCGGGCTGCATCCCAACACCGTCATCCTCGATTTCGATCAAGGTTCCGTTGGTTTGGTTGATGATTCGGATATGCACGGTTCCACCCTCAACTTTGCTGAGAATACCATGTCGAACAGCATTCTCAATGAGCGGTTGAATGGTGAGTGGCGGCAGGGATAGATCAAGATCATCGGGAATATCCCAGATGACATTCAACCGATGCATGAATCGTTCTTTCTCAATGTAGAGATAGGCACGGGAGAGATCCAACTCATGAGTGACCTCAACCATTTTCTCCGAATTGACAAAATGAAAGCTGGTCTGAAGATACTCGATAAAAGCATCGCCCAGTTTCTGCATTCGCTCCGTGTCCATCTCACTAAGAACCATGATTGAATTGAGCGTATTAAAAAGAAAATGGGGCTGAATCTGTGCTTGTAAGTAAGCAGCCTCCATGCGCAGTCGCTCATCAATAGATTGTTTCAGTACGATCAGAGACCCGATGCGATGCCTTAATTCAACGGCATCCACGGGCTTGGTGACATAGTCCGTTGCACCGGCCATGAATCCGGCGTACACATCAGCTGGTTCATTACGAGCCGTCAACAACAGGATGGGAAGCTCCGATACCGAATAACGCTTGCGTACGTTCTCGGTCAGTTCATAACCGGACATATGAGGCATCATGACATCGGCAATTAGTAAGTCCCAAGGCTCCTTATCCAGCAATTCAAGTGCTTCAAGCGCCGAGGCTGCAGGTTGAATATGGTAAGGTTCATTCGCAAGCATGGAGATCAGTACTCGCAGGTTTACAGGATCATCATCGACGGCAAGAATACGGGCGGCAGTCTTATCCTGAGATATGGTCTGCTGCTGTGGCTCTGCAATCGCAATTTCATCGAAGCTGTGAGCGTCCCATTGCTGCTCAGTCTGGTCCGATAGCGATGCGGTGTCTTCCCGTGGAAGCGAGATCTGGAAGGTGGATCCTTGCCCAGGTACGGATTGCACGGTGAGTTGGCCGCCATGGAGTTCTGTGAGCTGCCTGCTAATATTGAGACCGAGGCCGATTCCTCCGCTTAAACGAGCCTCTGGGGTCCCTTGTTCATACGCCTCGAATATTCGCTGTTGTATCTCCTCACTCATACCAACACCTGTATCTGAAACTTGAATCAAGACGTACTCTCCATGTTCCCGAACGGACACGGTAATTGTACCCTCATCGGTAAATTTGAGCGCATTATGCAACAGGTTGTAGAGCACCTGAACAAGTCTTCTCTCATCGGCCTGAATCAACGGCAGTGATTCTGGAATATCTACCTGCATATGGATGGGCTTGCCCTCTGCCATGAATCGGAACATACCGATCACGCCAGGAATGACAGATGCAAGAGATAAAGATTTCTTCTGAAGCGTAATGCGTTTTTCCTTCAAACGAATAACATCCAAGAGGTCATCAACCAGTTGGGACATGCGTCGGCCGATGGTAACTAAGAGCTTCATGTCTTCTGCCTGCTGCCCACCTGATTTACGCCGTTCACGGACTGCGATGCTCTCGGCGATATTGATGATCCCGTGCAGCGGTGTACGCAACTCATGAGCCGTATTCACAAGAAACTGATCCTTCTGGCGATCCTCCTCTTTGAGTTGTTCGTACAACTTCTCGATCTCACTTGAATTGCGGAAGTATTTTCTAAACCAATAGGCGGAGAAGCCAAACATGGCCGCGATCACATCGATCGGATAATACACGTTGGTAATTTCGCTATGTGAGTTCACAATTCCCCATAACACGCTTGATAGGCTGCTAGTAGCCGCAAAGAGCAAAAAGCTTGCGTCGCTTCGTTTCTCGGCTGCCATTCGGAAGAATAGGTAGACAGACCAGCCGATGGCAAACAGATAAAGGAAATCAGAAAGCCCAATCTCAAGTACATGATAGATCAGGGTCACTGGTGCGACGAGCAAAAATAAACAGTAAACGCCAAGCACGCTGGCATAGATACGGAACAGTTTACGCCCTTGTAGACTATAGGAGAAGCTTCTAGCCATCTGTAAAAGAAAGAATGCGAACAACGGATAGGACAACGCTTTGGCCTTAACGATCCAAGTGAAGTTGAGTGGAATCCAACCCAATAACAGACTGTCATGGTCGGAGACGACCGTTAGGCCAGCTACCAGTGTCAGCATCGAGAACGTCAGCAGAGCTCGTTCCTTTCGGATAAACAGAAACATCACAAAAGCGTATAGGCTGTGCAAAAGCAGTATAGCGAATGTAATCTTTTGCAAGTCAATGGATAGTCCTCGCTCACTGCCAATGGCTTCTGGAGAACCAAAATAGAGAGAGCGTGTGATCCCTCCACTATAAGGATCGTCAAAATTGGCTGTCTGCACCAAAAGATTGAGTTCGGTAGAACCGTCAAGCACATAGGAAGTCGTAAATGCAGTCCTTTCTGGTCGATAGGCTTCGGCATGAGTGGCAGGTTGGCCGAATTCGGCAACAATGGTCCCGTTCATCTCAATAATCGATGATGTCTGGATTTTCTGAGCCCAGAGAGAGACTTCCTCCACAGATGGGTCTAAAAGTATGCGAAGACGGTACGTCCCATATCCGAACGATGATGAGGATTGTGGTAATGCATTACGCCAGTCACCGGGAACTTGAATCCATGAGGATAGGTTATCCGTTATTTTCGCGTCACGATTAGAGATTAACGCCTGGGGATAAAATTCCCATTCTCCATCCAGGGATATGGGTGAAGTGTTGGCGAGGTCCCAGCCTCGAAGGTCCAACAAGCCTTCAATGGGTTCAGGATGTGCGGGTATAGTGAAAGTCTCGGACCATATCCAGCGAAAGCCAAGCAAAATAGTCAGGAATAGAATCGACAGCACTACATATCGGGGTATCTTTTTATAGGTTATTGGTTTCATGGCAGACTTTAGTTTTCGACAGTTTACTTCAAATTCCTGCATGCCCTCTGCCAAAGATGAACATTTTTTTGAATACCGGAACATAGATTCTATATTTAAATGATAGCGGTCCCACGTCAGGATTTATGGTAAAATTATAGATTAAAGGGTGATCAGTGAGCCAGAGGAGTTGTGCATATGAGAGTGATTTTGGTAGATGATGAATATCTCGCTCTGAGCAGGTTGAACAAACTGTTGCTAGAGAGAGAGGATTGCGAAGTTATCGGCTCTTTTCTGACGGCACAGGAAGCCATCGATCAGATCAAACTTCATCTGCCGGAAATCGTCTTCATGGACGTTCAGATGCCGGGGATGAACGGGATTGAGGCGACCGAACGTATCCATGAGGTTTCCCCTGGAACAGAGGTTATTTTCACAACAGCCTATAACGAACATGCACTGACGGCCTATGGGCTTGAAGTGCTGGACTATATCATGAAGCCTGTAACGCGTGACCGTTTGGAAAAAACGATGAAGATGTATCAACGCCGAACGGTGTCAGCAAGTCTGAATATAACAGAAGGGCCATCCATGTTGATCCGTTGTCTGGGGATGCTCCAAGTCCAACTGCACCCAAATGAGCCGCCAAAACATATGAAGTTCAGAACAACCAAGATTAGAGAGTTATTCGCCTATTTGCTTCACCATCGGAACAAACCGATTAAACGGGATACGTTACTCGAGCTGTTGTGGCCAGAGTTGGATGAGCGGAGAGGTATATCCAATCTGCACAGTGGCATCCATCGCTTACGCAGCATGATGAACGAATCCATGGGTGAGGACAAGATGGTCATTCGTTATCAACAGTTTGGTTATCTATTGGAAACGGGAGAATTCAGGATTGATGCTGAAGAATGGGAGAGTCGTCTTAACCGATTGCCTCTGTTATCTTCGTCTACAATAGCTGAACATCGGCAGACCTCAGATCAATATGAGGGCAAATATTATAGTGAAGACGATTATGTATGGGCTGAGTTGGAGCGCGAACGATTGCATGCACTCTGGCGTAACCACGCCATGCAACTCGCGCAATATTACATCGAACTGGGACAGAATACGGAAGCACTCACGGTATATCACCGGGTACAGCAATTCGAGCCATCATTGGAGGAAGTCGGACTGGCCTTAATGAAGACCTACGATCGATTAGGCAATAAAGATCCTGTGGTCGCTCAATATAACCAGTTGGTTATCGCTTTAGAGCAAGAGGCAGGTATACGTCCCGGCCTGGAAGTTGAGTTATGGTACCAACAATGGAAAAATTCAAATATTTAATTGAAAATATTCAGCCTCGCAGCTTCACTTGCGAGGCTGTTTTTTTTGTTGTATTTGTTAGCGAGGAGTTTGGTAAGAGTTTGGTAAGAGGCTATGTGTAGAATAAGCAAGATGAGGGTCGATATTATGCGAAATGTAAAAGAGGGAGGATAAGTATGTCGTTTTTGTACAGTAAGAAGTGGAAAAAAGGATTTAAAGTGTCCGTAGTTAGCATGTTGTTATTAAGCACATTCATCTCTTCAATTGGTTCAGAGAGAGTAAGCGCAGCTAGCAGCCCTGTTCCAGGGGGAACGGGTCTTGAACCTGTGTTATGGCTGAAAGCAGACTCGGATGCTGATACGGTGGAAGGTTTACTGACCGATTGGAAGGACCAATCAGCTAACGAGGTAGAATTTGACCTGGTTATTCCTTCTGGGAAGACAGCACCGAGTTATAATCCGGGAGGAATTAACTTTAACCCCAGTGTAAAATTCAACAATCCGACAGGTGGGGGCCACTATAGTAGCTCCGTAAAGCTGGTAGGTGACAAACCAATTAAATTCCAATCTGGCTATGCCGTTTATAAAAATAACAACGGGGGAGCTCTTGTCGGAGCGACTACTCCTACAGGAACCAATGGCGTCATTTTAATGGGTGGATATGGAAACAATTTTGCCTCAGGTAATGGCGTCGATGGTGTTTATGACTATTTCAATCTGGTGGATAGAAGTAGAGCTCAGATCGTGAACTTTGATATCGTAAGTAATAATAATCATACAGCACGAGTAGATGGTGTTGAAGCTAGCTTCAGTCGGAAAGGGGCCTTTGGAGAGATTAACTTTACTCCTGTTATAGGTGCTACCAACGGCGGAAGTGCCACTTATAACTGGGGTGGTCTTGTAGCTGATGTTGCTGAGATTATTTTGTATGACAATCAGACAGCTATGGATGCTTCAAAAATTGAGTCTTATCTAGCCATTAAATATGGCATTACGCTCAACAACGGAGCAAGTCCTTATCTTTCAACTAACGGAAGTGAAGTGTGGACTGTCGATTCCAAGTATAAGCACAATATTGCAGGAATCGGCAAAGATGAAGCACAGGGCTTGAATCAAAAACAAAGCTTAAGCATCAATGCTGGAGTACCACAAGTCGCCGTAGGTGTTAACACGCTGGCTGCTACAAATGCAGATAATTCCAGCATTTTGACGGATCAGCAATATTTCGTATGGGCGGATAACGGTCTGCCATTGACCTATGATCAGTCTATAAATAAACCGGGACAATATCATGCGCAAAGAGTTTGGAAAGTGCAGAATACGAATAACGTGGGTGAAGTGGAGATTGGTATCCCGGAAGTGTCAGTTCCAGCAGGTTATCAATTACTGGTAAGTGACAGTGAAGATTTTACAGATGCATCTGGCTATGAATTGAGCCTCAAAGATGTAAATGGAATTCCACATTATACAGCCAAGGCGGCATTAAAAGACGGAGAGTATTTCACGTTCAGTGCGTGGGCACCAAAATTCACAAGCGCAAATGTAAGTAATGTGTCTGTGACAGAAGATGAGGTTATTGTAACGTTCGATGAGGAGCTCGATTTTTCGAATATAGCAAGTTTAACTGGCTTCAAACTGGAGATCAACGGCCAACCAATCACGATCGACAGTTTCGAACGAGGAGCGAACAGCAAGACATTGAAGTTAAAAACGAGTCAGATTATCCCTTCCAATGCATCAGTGATCGTTTCTTACGATATTGAAGATGGTAATCTAAAAGGGACTAACGGTGCCCCAGCTCAAAGTTTTAGCGAAAATGCTGTGACAAAGGTAGACAAGTCCTTGTTGCAAGCCAAAGTAACTGAAGTTACAGGCGAGGGTCTAGAGGAATCTGAGTACACACCAGTGAGCTGGACAGCACTGAATAATGCGATGAACGAAGCAGAGCGAGTGTTGAATGATCCGACAGCGACCCAAGCGCAGGTAGACAAGGGACTTTTGGATCTGACAGATGCAAGAACGGGCCTAATCCCTACAACATCTGTACCAGTTGTAGATAAATCAGTTTTGCAAGCGAAAGTAACTGAAATTACAGGTGAAAGCCTGAAAGAGTCAGCGTACACGCCAGTGAGCTGGACAGCACTCGATGATGCGATGAATGAAGCAGAGCGAGTGCTGAATGATCCGACGGCAACCCAAGCGCAGGTAGACAAGGCACTTTTGGATCTGACAGATGCAAGAACGGGCCTAATCCCTACAACATCTGTACCAGATGTAGATAAATCAGCTTTGCAAGCGAAAGTAACTGAAATTACAGGTGAAAGCCTGAAAGAGTCAGCGTACACACCAGCGAGCTGGACAGCACTGGATAATGCGATGAATGAAGCAGAACGAGTGTTGAATGATCCGACAGCGACCCAAGCGCAGGTAGACAAGGCACTTTTGGATCTGACAGATGCAAGAACGGGTCTAATCCCTACAACATCTGTACCAGTTGTAGATAAATCAGCTTTGCAAGCGAAAGTAACTGAAATTACAGGTGAAAGCCTGGAAGAGTCAGCGTACACACCAGCGAGCTGGACAGCACTGGATAATGCGATGAACGAAGCAGAGCGAGTGTTGAATGATCCGACAGTAACTCAAGCGCAGGTAGATAAGGCACTTCAAGATCTGACTGATGCAAGAACAGGACTTACCAAAGTGATTGGTACGGATGCATCTACCTTGCAAACATTGGTCCCTTCCGTGGGAAGCTTGTCTCCGGCCTTTGATCCGGCTAAAGATACCTACACCATTTCTGTTCCGAATAGCGTATATCAATTCCAGCTAACGCCAACGGCACTTGATCCACTTGCGAAGATTGAAATAGCTGTTGGAGATGGAGAATGGAACGAGATTTCAAGTGGTGCTGTAAGTGAGAATCTACCGCTCCAAGTTGGCGGAAATAAGATCGTTGTTAGAGTAACGGATTCACTTGGCCACGTTACGGAGTATAAAATTAACGTGACTAGAGCATCCAATGACAATGGTAACAATGGTGGAGGCAACAATGGCGGCGGAAATACGGGAGGTAACAGTGGAAGCACACCAGCACCTACACCTGCGCCAGTACCAACGCCAACGCCGGCACCCGTGAAGGATAATTTGGAGACAACTCGGGATGGTAGCCATCAACCATTTGCTACATCCAAACCATCTAACAACAAAGAAACGTTGGTTCAAGTTGATCCAGCCAAGCTGAATGTTGCCATGTCACAAGGCACAGGACAACAGTTCGCCATTCATTCACCGAATGATGGGAATATTAAGGTGGACGGTTTAACCCTCGAAACACTGAAACAATTAGTAGATCAAGGTTCCAGATTGAACATTAGCAATCCGTTAGCGATCTATCCGGTACCTGGTGGCAAAATGGACTTGAATGGTGTGTCCAAACAGCTTGGTAATGCAGCGTTGAATGATATTGATGTCCATATTGATATTGCACGTTCCTCGGATGCATTGATTGACAGCGCCGAGACAAGAGCCGCATCCCAAGGATACGAGCTACTTGTCACACCAGTTGATCTGGATCTGACGTTTACGAAAGATGGACAGACTGTGCGATCTAGCCAGCTGAATGGCTATGCACCGAAGTATATTGCACTTCCAGAAGGCATCGACCCGAACCGGATTACAACAGGAGTGATCATCAACCCGGACGGTAGCATCTTCCATGTACCAACGGTTGTTACCAAAGTCGATAGCCGATACTATGCACTCATTAATGACCTGCGCAGCAGCGGAAGTTACTCAGTCATCTGGAATCCGCAGGATTTTGAAGATGCCAAGTCCCATTGGGGTAAAACCGATGTGAACAACATCGCTGCGAGATTAGATCTGAAAGGTAACGGAGATAACACGTTCTCACCGAACCGTCAGGTTACTCGTTCTGAGTTTGCCGAGATTGTTGTACTTGGACTGGGCCTAATGCGTCAGGATGCACCACAGAATCTATTCCCTGACGTTAACGAATCCGCATGGTTCCGCTCCGCGGTAGCCCTTGCGAATGAATTCGGTATCGTTCGCGGTTACGATAATGGCAACTTCTACGGTAATCAGGAGATCACACGTGAGCAAGGATTTGCCATGGTCGCTCGTGCCTACCGTCTGATTGAACCAAAAGCGGCAATCAGCCCGGAACAGATGAACTCTGAACTGGAGCGTTACAGTGATGCAGCCGATGTATCGAATTGGGCAAAAGAAGATGTAGCCCAGTTGATTGCAGCGGGGATCATCCAAGGTAATGGGCCAGAGGTTCTGAGTCCAAAGACCACGATGACCCGTGCTGAGGTCACTGCATTGATTGCAAGAATGTTGAAAGTAACAAAC
The DNA here is from genome assembly GCF_030369595.1 of Paenibacillus sp. PK1-4R. NCBI lineage: Bacteria > Bacillati > Bacillota > Bacilli > Caryophanales > Paenibacillaceae > Paenibacillus > Paenibacillus sp. PK1-4R. The sequence goes on along the minus strand of NZ_CP126535.1, from coordinate 6,830,566 downwards.
CTGATTGATAAGTAACACATCTATACGGAAAAGCCTTTGCTGACATTGGGGGTCGGCAAAGGCTTTTTTCTATTTTCATTAAATTCTTAAATTCATGTCGTAATACTTTCGCCCTGTTGGCAGATCATGGAATCTGAGATGATGGGTTCACCAGAGGTTCGGGTGACAAACTTTGAACCGCTGGCCTTCAGGCTATTGCGATCCTTCCTTCTACAATCATTGGAGATCATAGGGTCGCAGCTCTCCTGAAGATTTCATTTCAGAGAGGAGGCGTCCAGGCTATCATATTCCTTCCTTCTAAAGCCATCTACCAAATGTTAATAGGAATATGGCTTTCCTGGACTCTTTTATCATGAACAATACAATCTATTTGCGCAGAGCGAACAAACTCATTATTGAATCAAACGAAGGGAAACAACAGTTGCCGAAGACACACCTGGCGACTGCCCTCAAAAATATTGAAGCACTCGGATACACCTTCTCGGATGAGTTGATTCAAGCGATGCGGCAGCTGTCCAAGGAACAGTTTGAAACAGTATATATTCAACTTGTGGCTGATCTAAGAGTCATGGTCGGCGCACATGTGAAGTACACACCGATGTATGCTGGATTCCCAATGCAGGTGATGCAAGCGGATGAGGCCGAGTTATATCTCAATGCGATTATTCATTATCTGACCAACCTGACTGTGGTCTATCCGGATCAACAATCTGTGGAAAGAATGCCTTTGCTGGAGAAGACGGACTTGAAAGTCATTGGTTTGGGAAACCAGCAAGCATTCCAGACGCTCATTCGTCAGATCATTGAAGCAAAAGGTTCCATCTCGGAAACGGACAAGGCGGATATCGACATGGTATTGGAGCATGCAGACCCAAGTGAGGTGGATGCGATTCTACCTGCTGAGATTCCGTTCAAAGAAAATGTAGGCTTCGTGGTCTCCTCGCTGTTGAAGCATGAAAAGGCGAACATCGACCGGATTGGTCCGTATTTCAAAACGGCAAGTGATGTTCTGCGTCTGGCGGTTGCCTGGTCCGACGGTGATGTCAGCCTCGCTGTGGCTTCTCCCTTCCGAAAATTCAAACGCCGCGAGAGACGCCTTTTGCTCGGATTATTGGAGCAATGTGGCTCCATCACGGAGGATATGCTGCGATATAAGGATCGTTGGATTCGCCTTGGCGAAATTCTGCATCCATCGGAATATAAGCTTCGGTATCCACGATGCGAAGAAGCTTTTGATATTTTGCGTAATAATAAGCCTTATTCGACCTTCAACGGAAGTGTGGAGCTTGCCTTCCAATATCGGAATGTCTGGAGTCTGATCGATCTGTTGTCACAGCGTCCAGGTGAATTCGCAAGAAGACTGGATCACTTGCTGCGGATGACCGAAGATGAAGCGTATGTACTGCTGGCATTTGGTGAGGTACTGGAGCAAGTATCCACCCCGGTGTTATTGCAGGTGAGACAGCATTTTGCTCGGCGTAATGAACCGCAGGATCTGCGTGTCTTCTTCCCGAAAGGCAATGTAGCCAAAGCTTTTGCTGTTCCGAATGAGCTGCCAGACATTGATGAAGCCACGTGTCGTGATGTCGTGCAATTATGCGAGCAGGCGCTGGTAGAGCGATTCGCTGCCCTTGCCCCGCTTGGGAAGACCTATGTCGATCCACGGCTTCATGATTATCTGGTACCCTTTTCCCAGAGATCGGCGAGCAAGGCTCTGCATACCATCGTTCGTGGAAGCCGTGTGTCGATGGCAGAGGGTGATACCATCCGTTTCTTCAACTGGTGGAAAGAGGGGGACGTGGATGGAAAGTCTACAGGGCGCGTGGACATTGACTTGTCTGCGGTGATGTATGATAAGGACTGGAACTATGTGGAGCATATTTCCTATACGAATCTGCGATCCTCTAACTATAAGGCTGCCCATAGCGGAGATATCGTGACTGCACCTAACGGAGCAAGTGAGTTCATTGATCTGCATATTCCATCCATCGTGGCTTATGGTGGACGATATGTGGTGGCAACACTGCTTTCGTTTACCAGTCATCCGTATTGTGATCTGCCGGAATGTTTTGTAGGGTGGATGATGCGGAAGAAGCCGGGTTCTGGCGAGATCTTCGAGCCGTCAACCGTAGCTAACAAAATCGATATTACCGCAGATACGCAGATTGCGATCCCTGTCATTATGGACCTGGTTGAACGTACCGTCATCTGGACAGACCTGGCGCTGACAAGCCACCCGGATTACTACAATAATGTGGAAGGCAATCAAAAAGGCATGGTCCTGATGGGCAAAGCACTGACGACTTTACGCAAACCCGATCTGCATGACTTGTTCATGCTCCATGCCAAAGCTAGAGGAGAACTAGTGGATACAATAGATCAGGCGGATACGATCTATTCGGTGGATCAAGGCGTTACGCCGTATGATATCGAGCAGATTATGGCGGAGTATCTGGTTTGAGTCCAAATGCATGTGAATAAAGGGTCGAGAACAGAGAAGAGCAGCGGAGTACTGCTCTTTTTTGAGACTCAATTTGTGGTTAACAGGGTTAGCCCCTGGGCTTTTTCTGTACATACTTTTTGTAATTGGTAACAGAAGGTATTTTTTGGCTTTGAGATATGAGTTCTTTATCGCTAATGATCCAAGTATGGTTGGATGAGTTTCGCCTGCGGATCGCAACAAAATTATTTTTTCCAGCAGAATATACACGATAACCCTTTCGTTTGCTTCTAATGCAAAATAGGTCGTCCTCACCGACGCTTTGATTCGGGAACGGTACTTGGTTTACTACCTTGCGTTTAAAAACAAGCGTTGCCCCAGGGATTAGGGTCACCGGTCGATGTTCATCATGAGGAGAACGAAGGATAAACGTCTTAGATCCGCGTAAATACATGTAATGAGCCTTCTTGCCAATGACATCAGCATTGGTTCTTTGAAAGGTCTGCATACTTTCCTTCAAATAGTAGGGGGCGTAATAATCATCATCGTCAAACTTGGCAATATAGTTGTATTTCGTCTTCTTGATAGCATAATTTAGACAGGCGCCGAGGGAAGTGCGTTCTGGAAGACGATAGACGTGTACGTTTGAAAGTTTTTTGGCTAGACTTAGATATGGGGTAAGGGGAATGTTATTGTTATTGACAATAATGATAAGTTCCTTCCTGGCGTGGATCTGTCGACTGTAGTTATTGAACAAGTTTCTTATATAGCTTTGACGTTTCGTGCAGGCAATAATAGAAACCCCCTGCTTTTGGATAGCGCCATGTGGCTTAGCTCCCATTTCAATTGCACCCCTTGTCCGTTAAGATCAAAACTAGTTCTCTATAAAATATGTAAACGGAAAATAAGAGGAACGGCATATCACCACAATGAAGAATTGGCACAAAAACTTTTCAATGTACTCGTATGCTGGTACTATAACGACGCATCTAAACGAACATTGGAGAGTGCGGGAATGAGAATGAAAATCAGACTTCTGCATGTTGAAGTAAATTTTGTTTTCAGAACTTACTATTGGATAAACGGTTCATTTTCATTGCCAATATATGTAATATAATGGTATTATTTTATTGGAATTGTAAGAATTCTTGTATGTAGAAGAGTGATTTAAAAAGGGGGTGGCGAGATCAGGTTTACATGAAGTGATGACTCTATTCTATACGCACGCAGACATAACATTCCATTGATTATGGACAGGCTCACATAGCAGACATATCGATATGAGACGGAAGTGTCAGTTATTATACACTATAATGTAAGCGCTTTATTAAAAGAGTTCCAAGGAGGGATTTACTCATGACCAAAAGTATAGTGAGAAAGGCGCTTGGTTTGTTTTTAATTGTCGTTATGATCGCAACAGCTGTTGTATACCCTGCATCTACCGGACACGCGGCAACCATTAATGTTACGGATAACGGCTCCAGAATTGAAGTAAACACCGGTTCAGGATTAGTCTATGTGGTGAACAAAACCAATGGGGATATTATCTCAGCCAAAATGAACGGTACGGAGCTGAACAGCAACAGAGGGTCACATATCGGCTCAGGTTTGGGCTCCTCGGCCAATGTGACGTGGAATACCTCACCTTCAGGATCAACCGTGTTAATCACGGTATCCACAAGCACACTGACTCACTATTATGCTTCGCGTGGTGGGGAGAACATCATATACATGGCAACGCATATCACGGCTCAACCTTCGATCGGGGAGCTGCGGTACATTTTCCGCGGTAATGGTAGTGTGTTGACGGGTGTTCCGGCGAATTCCAATAATCGAGGTAACACAGGAGCAATCGAGAGTCAGGATGTGTTCGGGTTTGCAAATGGACAGTCGGCCTCCAAATATTATGGTAATGATCAGGCCAAAGATTTATCCGTTCGTGGAGTTACGGGGAATGGTGTCGGTGTATTTATGGCCTACGGCAATCGGGAAAAAAGCTCTGGTGGTCCGTTCTTTCGCGACATCCAGTTCCAAAGTGGAACAGAGACGGAAGTATATAACTATATGAACTCGGGACATGCACAGACGGAGAATTGGCGCCTGGGTCTGCATGGGCCGTACGCTTTGATCTTTACAACCGGAGGTACACCAAGTGTACCCGATTTCAGCTGGATGTCTGGTCTGAATCTGCAAGGTTGGGTATCCAGTCGGGGGAACGTGGTGCTTAATGGTCTCTCCGGGATGGATACAGGGTATGCATACACAATTGGGTTCGCTAATAGTAATGCCCAGTATTGGGTGGGGACGTCTTCAAGTGGGGCGGCCGCCAAATACAGCATGATTCCTGGGACGTACACCATGACAGCATATAAGGGAGAACTGGCCGTATATATGGAAACGGTTAATGTCACGGCTGGACAAACGACGACTCTGAATACACGTACGATCAACAATGATCCAAGCAAAGCCTCTAACATCTGGCGAATCGGTAACTGGGATGGTACACCACGGGAGTTCCTGAATGGACAGACGATTCCGATTCGTCACCCTTCCGATAGTCGCAACCCAAGCTGGGGGCCTGTCACCTATGCTACCGGTAGCGCGACCAATCGCTTCCCGGCAATCCAGTTCCGTGGTCAGAATTCTCCAACCACAATAACGTTTAATTTGAATGCATCTCAAGCGGCATCTTCTCATACGCTCAACATCGGTATTACCGCAGCTTACAATAATGGCAGACCTAGTGTAACGGTTAATGGACATGCTTTAACCAATCCTGCTGCATCTTCACAGCCCAATTCTCGTAGCTTCACCATTGGTACGTATCGTGGGAACAACACAACCTTTAGCTGGAATGTTCCAGCATCCTACTTCGTGAATGGTTCCAATACCATCACTATTACGCCGATCAGCGGTTCCAGTGACTTGGGTAACTGGTTAAGTGCAGGTTGGGTCTACGATTGTGTTGAGTTGCTGAATTGAATTAAGAATTCAATGTATTGGAAGGAATAAAGAAGGTAGCCTGCCTGGTTTTCTTAACCGGGCTCAGGTTACCTCTTTTAGTATTGTCATCAGAAATGAAAAGATATCGATTCATGATATCCCTAAGGATCTTGGTTTGCTGGAGATGGTGATCCGGATAGTGGTATAATTTTCAATACGTAATCATGAGTGAATGAACGGGGAGGAAAAGAGAATGAGAGACGATCTGTTGGTTCAATTGCAAGAGTGGCATGAAGAAGATGAATTTCAGGAAATTGTAGATGCAATTCAAGCAATTCCTGTGGAAGAAAGAGATTATGAGCTGGTTAACCATTTGGGACGAGCGCTAAATAACCTGGAACAGTATGAAGAAGCGGTTGAACAATTCCTGACGGTTGCTAAAGAGGGCACAGGTGACCCACTCTGGCATTATCGGATTGGACTGGCTTATTATTATCTGGAGCAATATGCGCATGCGCTACAGGCGTTTGAAAGAGCGGATGAATTGGACCCTGGGGATGAAGATACGCTGGAGTTTCTGGGATGGATTCGAAGCAAAACAGCAGAGGAATCCGTAGAGAAGCTCGTGGATACCGTCCCATCTGTCTCTGAAATCTCAACCGCACCTGTTAGTGTTGGCCATCTGGAACCAATGGGTTTTTGGAATGACAGTGCTGAAGCCTTGGATCAATATGTGTTGGCCCCGCCTACCGACGAACAGGTCGAGTCAGTGGAGGAGCAGTTGGTCTTCAAGCTGCCAACATCCTATATTAACATGATGAAATTACATAATGGGGGTGTTCCCCACTATCGGTATTTTCCTGTTAGCCAAGCAGAGGCTGCCAAGAAGGTCCGCGTTGAGGTCGCGGGTATATTGGGTATTGGGCGGGAGAAAGCACATTCATTAGGTGGTGAAGCTGGCAGCCGGTTTATTATCGAACAGGGTGGTTATCCCGAAATCGGTGTTGTTATCTGTGAGTGCCCTTCCGATTCGGAGGTGGTGATGCTGGATTATCGTGAATCCGGCAATGCTGGTGAGCCCGAAGTTGTTCATGTGGATAAAAAAGAAAGTTACAAGATCACTTGGCTTGCGCCCAATTTTGAAACCTTTATTCAAGGTCTGTTGAATGAGGAAAATCAACCTGCAAACCTTGAAGGTTCACTGTAAGTAAGGGTATGAGCTTCTCTTTATAGGAAACGTTGAAAAGGCTGCATCCGTAATGACGGATGCAGTTTTTTGTTGCCTAGTTATGCGTGATAAGGCGGAAATGGTCGCCAATAACGGGCTTTTTTTCAAATGCGTTAGCTTCGCTAAGATATGCAAAATAAGTATATAGAGCTGTACTCGTTGCATTAAGGCAGTTACTTTGCTAGTATTTAGACATATAATAATTAGTCATCTAAATATTATATATCTAAATACTTTGGTTTCTTCAAGAAAGGGGCTTAAGCATCATGTTAAGAATGAAAGACAAAGTAGCCCTTGTTACTTACAAATAAATAAAATACGTTAGGAGCAATTCACATGGGAAAATTAGATAATAAAGTAGCCATTATTACTGGCGGAGCCTCGGGAATCGGGGAGGGTATGGTTGATCTTTTTGCACAGGAAGGCGCCATCGTCATTGCAGCAGACATTAATGAGGAAGCACTGGAGAAAGCCAGCCAAAAAGAGAATGTGTACGGAATGAAGTTGAATGTATCTTCGGATGAAGGTTGGCAGGCACTGGCGAAAGTAGTGAATGAACGTTTTGGGAAAATTGACATTCTGGTCAACAATGCAGGCATTTCTTCGGAAAAGCCGTTTGAGGAAATCAATGCACAGGATTGGGAGAAAATGCTCTCCATTAATGGCTTCGGCCCATTCGCTGGCATGAAACATGTCACTCCTTATATGGCAGCCCAGAAGAAAGGTTCCATCGTTAACATTTCATCATACACCGCTTTGATTGGACAAGGCTTTAACCATTACTCGGCATCCAAAGGCGCGGTACGTGCATTATCCAAAGCCGCTGCGACCACCTTCGGACGTCAAGGTATTCGGGTGAATGCTCTTTTTCCTGGGATCATCGAAACACCAATGACCCAATCCTTGAACACATCCAAGGAACTGCTTGAACGATTAATTCAGGCAACGCCTTTGCAGCGTCTGGGCCAAGCAAGCGATATTGCCAAAGCGGCGTTGTTCCTGGCATCGGATGATTCTTCGTACATTACAGGATCTGAACTGGTGATCGATGGTGGCTACTCAGCCCAATAGCGTGTAAAATGATGACAGCCCTTAAGTTAAATGAGGGCTGTTGTTTATTTTTTCGAGGAGGATCTAATGGAAGAACAGAACATTTTTGAGCTTATACACAACATGGATAATTTCACCAATAAATTGATCATACAATGGAACAAATCATTCAATGAGGACCTCGGTGTTTCTCATGTGCTTGTACTCAGCCATCTCCATCAAAATGGAAAAAGCCGACCTTCGGATATTGCAAAAATTTTAGGGTTCACTCCGCCTACACTCAGTTATTTATCTGACAAGATGGTAGCCAAGGAATTAGTCGTCAGAATGGTAGATGAAGCGGACCGTCGCATTATTTATTTGAACATTACGGATAAAGGGGCCGAAGTCCTCGGAAGAGCAATATTGGAGGGCCAGAAGCTGCGCAAGAATTTATTCCAGAAATTAAACGAAGAGGATCGAGCGCAATTAGTCCATATTTTTGAGAAGATGAATCGGGAAGATTGAGCAATAGTCTGGAAGGGAGACAGAAGGTGATATGGAGGAACCGCTCAAAGTATATAACACCGCAGTTGAAGCTTTTCTTGAAGTAATCGGGGGAAAGTGGAAGCCCGTTATTCTATTCCATCTTACCTTTGGGAAGAAACGTAATGGTGAGCTGATGAAACTGATCCCTGCGATCACCCAGAAAGTGTTGACTCAGCAACTTGGTGAACTAACGGAGGCGGGGATCATTGTCCGAATTTCCCATCACCAGGTCCCGCCTAAAGTGGAGTATGAGTTAACAGAGTACGGGGGGAGTCTTAAAGAGATTCTTCATCTGATGTGTAGGTGGGGCGATACACACGTGGAGAATGTTTATGGTGATCGAGGAAAAATTCTGTTTAAGCCGCCAACTACTACTAACGTTGAGTGAATTATATAAGCCGATTCTGGAATTCAGGAATCGGCTTATTATGCATTTTATTTACTTTACGGAAGGATCTTACGATCACGTAGATTTCTGAAAATATCCATAAACATAGCCTCAGTGTCAATGAATTCATGAAATCCGAAGCGGCGAGCTTTGGAACCATCTGCGAAGAAATCGTAATCCCACGAGAAGACAAAGTCACCAAATGCCCAGGAAGAGACATCATCATAAGGGGTGTTTACCAAACCATACTTTTCAATCATGGACTTCCAAAGATCTTCTTTATCTGCCATCACTGTTGTAAGTGAGAGGGGGAGTGGAGGTGCGGTTTCCAATTCGAAAAATGCAGCGATTTGGGGCCATAGTTCATTCCAGCGAAACAGATCGCCATTGGTGATATTGAATGCCTGATTGGCACAGCGAGGTTCGGTTGCTGCCCATACGGTTGCATGAGCCAGCAATGTCGCATCAGTCATTTCAAGAAGCGAATGATACGCTCCTGGTTTCCCAGGGAATCGAAGTGGCAAGCCAAGTTCCTTGGAGATAGACGCATAAACGCCAATAACCATGGCAAGGTTCATTGGATTACCCAGAGCGAATCCACATACAACAGAAGGGCGCAGGGCTGACCAGGTCCAGCTGCTTCCGGGTTGCCGATCCTCCAGAAACTGTTGCTGATCGACATTGAATTCAGGGGGCATATGATATGCGTCCGTTTCTTTGGCAGGTGTTTTGAATGGCCCCAGATGTGCGCCGTACACTTTATAACCTTGCATTAGGCTAATATGTTGGAGATTTGGAGCGATCGGTTCGATGGTATTCACCACATTGACGAGCATGGCCAAGTTGGGCTGTACCAATTCGGCCCAGGTTGGGCGATCCTGATACGCGGCGTAGAAAATATGCGTAACCGTTGTTAAATGACTCAGTTTGTCTTGTGTGTCTGCTTCGTTCAGTAAATCAGCTGATATATAACGTAATCCAGGGGCATCTTCTCCTCCGCGGCGAGATACACCAATGACATCCCATTGCGGAAGTGTCACCAGATAATCAATAAGGTTTCTTCCAATGACGCCTCCAGCACCAATGACAAGTGCGGTGTAACGGGGAACGGATTGTTCGGGTTTCAATGGACATGCTCCTCTCTTCTTCTGTTCATATTGTGGGTCAGAAAAAGAAGGATGAGAAGTACGCACTTCAAAGTCATATACGTACTTTGAAGTAATATATGAGCCTGGTACAGGATATGAGCGTTATAATTGCACTTCAATGGATGTTACTTGCCTATAACCACAAGAAGCTGTAAAAGGAACAATCGTCCTTTCACAGCTTAGATGTGTCTGTATATTCGTTCAATAGATCTGTTGTAAATATGGTTTACGCCGGATATCCGCCACCTGGAGGCGGCCATGCGCCGTAGAAGCGACGCAGCAGAACAATCTCACCCAGATGGTACGAGTTATGGGATGCGATATTGCGCAAAAGTCCTGCTTTGGTTTCACCCGGGAAATAGAGCAGTGGATCATCTAATTGTGCATTTTCGGCAATGGCTACGGCTTGATCAACCCCATCCAAGAATGCCTGAATATCTGCCTTCCACGTGGCTTCGTCCTGTGGACCCTTCTCCTCAGGCCAGCTCTCACTCACGTTAGCAGGGAGCTGAGGTTTGCGTCCTTCCAAGTGATCGAGCATGAATTGCTGCCAATAATGCATGTGCTTCACCAACTGATAAATTGTATATGGCATGGCATCGTGCGTACGAGCAGCAAGTGTGACATCGATATCGGGCAGAGCACGGGCGATGCGGATATGACCGCGTTCCCCGACTAATGATTTGACAAGGGCTTGCCCAAAGCTTTGATTAACATCTGACATATGGTACCTTCCTCTCTTCCAAGACCGGATCTGATAACCTGTCTTCTATTAAGTATTATACAATTAAATTGCTACAAATTGAAAATAGGAAACAAGAACCTAAATACTTAAAATGCCTATGATATAATAGTGAAAATAAATCTCAAGACCTCAGGGTCGAGGAGGAAGCTCCTGTGAAAGTGATATTGGTTGACGACGAACGTCTAGCGTTGATAGGCCTTCAAAAATCACTAGAAAAAGAAGTAAGCGGCATTGAAATTATCGCTACATATATGAATCCAACAGAGGCTGTGGCAGGTATTGTGGAACACCGTCCTGATGTTGTATTTCTGGATATTCATATGCCGGAGATGGATGGTATGGATCTGGGAAGACAGATTCAGGCTGCAACACCGGGCATCGAAATTATATTTGTGACCAGTTACGATCAATATGCGGTGCATGCTTTCGAACTACAGGCTTTGGACTATGTGATGAAGCCCATCCAAAAGGATCGATTGAAGCAGACGGTGAGCCGCGTAAGAGAGAAACTGAGCGTAAAACGGGAGCAGCGGTCAAAGGATACAAACGTACCTTTAATTTGCTGTTTTAATCAGATTCAGTTTAAGCTTCCAGGAAAGGATACCCAGGTTGCCAAATGGCGTACAAGCAAGGCGCAGGAACTGTTTGCATACTTGCTTCACCACCGGAACCAGGTCATCCATCGCAGTGTTCTGCTGGAGCTTCTGTGGCCGGGAATGGAAGAGGAGAAGACGGCACACCAACTCTACACTGCGATTTATCATGTCCGCCAAACCCTGAAAACTTGCAATATGAATATGATCACGATTCAGAGTGGACACCTGGAGGCAGGCTATCGACTCGAATTGGGTGAGGCTCAGTTGGATAGTGAGCAGTGGGAACGGGAAATCAGGCAATGGAAAGCTGTAGACGAAAGTACCGTTCATGCCTATGAGCAAGCGCTTCATCTATATAAGGGTACCTATCTTGGCAATTATGAATACATGTGGGCTGAACCTGAGCGGGAAAGATTACGCTATCTGTGGCTGTATCATATGAGACAACTAAGTCTGTATTACCAGCAGCATGGGCTGGCGGAGAAAGTGATCGAGAGTACACAACGTATCCAGCATATGCTTCCGGATGAAGAAGAAAGTTATTTTATGCTAATGAAGTTATATGATGAAATGGACAACGATCTCGGTGTGGAGGAGCAGTATCGTCTCTTAACCACCAGAATGGAGCAAGATTTGGAGATCCCGATCAGTGAGGACATTACCGAATGGTATCAGGACTGGAAGCTCGGTTTAACCAAAGTCATGAAAAAATAATTAATGAAATTACTTCAAACGAAACGTATGGACCGTTACAAATATTTGTTCATTATGCTAATCATTTTTGGAGTGTTAATTGGCATGCGCTCGGTATGGTCTGAGCTATTCCACACAGTAGATGAGCATCGCGCCGTTAACGGGGTGCTGGATTTAAGGGGCGTGGATCTGGATCAATCTCCAGTCATGTACTTGAATGGGGAATGGGAACTTTATCCGGATGAGTTGCTGACCCAACAAGATATTGTGAAGAGGAATGGCGGTGCCAAGAGTGTTCAGGTCCCTGGGGACTGGGGGAGTGCACAGAATCAGGAACAAGAGAGTTCGTACGGTTACGGAACATATCGATTGCGCATTTTGACAGATCCGCTTCAGACGCCGGTAACCTTCTGGTTCAAGGGAATCCGAAGTTCATCCCAGGTTGAGATGAATGGAGACGCGGACGGGGGCATGGGTGAGGTCTCCACGGATAGCAGTACATATATACCCAGAAGCACTTCATATACAGCGACCTACGATCAGGAAGGAACAACCTCCATTGAATTATTGGTCCGTGTAGCCAATTACGACAGCCCGTATATGGGCGGAATTAGCAAACCTGTTCGCTTTGGTTCACAGGCAGCTGTTGATTTTTCGCGTTGGTATTCCATTGGTTTTCAGATGCTCACCTTTCTGGTTATGCTCCTCCACGGCATGTATGCCTGTATTCTTTACGCATTTAATCGACAGGAACGTTCCTTGCTGGTTGGAGCCGTATTAACTTTAGCTGTTGGCATCACGGTTACGATGGGTCATGACAATATATTGATGTTATGGCTTCCAATTAATTATACCTGGGGCATTAAAATTCGATTGATCTCATTGTTGCTGCAAAATGCTTGTATCCTTCTGTTATTCCAGAGATTAACGATGGTTCATGTACGAAAGGCATGGCTACAGTGGCATGTTGTCATGACCTTGATCTATACGGCCGTGATTGTGGTGGTGCCCATTCATATTACATATGCCATGATCCATTACAACGTCATTAACCTATTCTTTCTTGTATCCATGATCTGGTTTCTATACATCGTCGGAACGATGATCTTCAGGAAACAGGCGGACCGGGACATTGTTTTTCTGCTACTTACTGCAGGAGGCATTACATCCAACCTGATATGGAGTGTGGCCGAGACAGCTAAAGATGTGACAACTGTCTATTATCCTATCGACATCATCTTTGCGATTACGGGCTTCTCTGCCTATTGGTTCAAGAAATACTTCAGGAATGTCAGGGAGAATATGAAGCTGAATACAGAGCTGCAGAAGGGCGACAAAATTAAAGATCAGTTCTTGGCGAATACATCACATGAACTGCGGACCCCGCTGCACGGGATCATTAACATCGCTCATAACGTCATCACCCGAGAGAAAAACCGGTTGGATGAACGGAGCCTGGAGGATATGGAGTTGCTGATTACGATCGGCCGACGGATGTCACATCTTCTTGGTGATCTACTGGATGTAGTTCGGCTGAAGGAGCACCGCATTGAGTTACGTCAGGGGCCTCTTTCCATACAGTCGGTTGTGCCTGGCGTTATCGCCATGCTGCAGTTCATGGCAGAACGAAAACCAGTCCACCTTCATATGGAGATTCCGGAATCGTTCCCTCAGGTCATGGCTGATGAAGAAAGGCTTGTTCAGATTTTGTATAATCTGCTGCATAACGCGCTTAAACATACAGAGGAAGGAACGATATCCGTAAGTGCCGAAATTCGTGAAGGACATGCTCTGATTCATGTGACGGATACGGGCATTGGCATGGATGAGGATACACGGATGCGTATTTTCCTCCCGTATGAACAAGGGTCATATGGAATCAGTGATGGACAAGGCATCGGGCTTGGACTGAACATCTGCAAAGAGCTCGTAGAACTGCACGGCGGGGCACTTACGGTTCACTCGGAACTCGGAAAGGGCTCGGCATTCAGCTTCGATCTACCACTCGCGGATGAAGCCGCCGATCAGGCTCAGTCACAACTTCCCCTGATATGGGAACAGGCCGCCGAGATGATGGAAGATGCACCTAGCGGATTCCTGTTACCCCGCCAAGGTATGGGGGACGCGGAAGCCTTGGCGACAGCAGAGATGGCTCCGTTGTTAAAAGAGGGGAGAGCTACCATTCTGGCTGTGGATGATGATCCGGTGAATCTGGATGTGTTGGTCAGCATTCTTTCGACGGAACCATATGATATAACTACAGCAGGTTCGGGTCAGGAAGCGATGGAATTGCTCGGCACACGTCAGTGGGATCTGCTCATTACAGATGTGATGATGCCCAATATGTCCGGATATGAGTTAACCCAGAAGGTGAGGGAACAATTCTCGATGTCTGAGCTTCCTGTGTTGCTGTTGACGGCACGAAGTCAGCCGCCAGATATCTACACGGGGTTTGCATCGGGGGCCAATGATTATGTCACGAAGCCTGTAGATGCGGTGGAACTGAAATATCGGATACGTGCATTGACCATGCTAAATCAGTCTATCCAAGAGCGCCTGCGCATGGAGGCCGCTTATTTACAGGCTCAGATTCAGCCTCACTTCCTATTCAATACGTTGAATTCACTTATGGTTTTAAGTGATATTGATACAGAGCATATGCGGAAGCTTGGCGATGCTTTTTCATCCTATTTACGGATCAGCTTCAACTATCTCAATACAGGGGAACTGGTGAAATTATCATACGAGCTGGAACTCGTTGAAGCCTATCTTTTTATTGAAAAAACACGATTTGAAGATCGATTGTCGGTGGTATTAAACGTAGAGCCGGACCTTCCGTTGCTTCTCCCGCCGCTATCAATTCAGCCATTGATTGAAAATGCCGTCAGACACGGTCTATTAAGCCGCAATGTAGGCGGTACGTTATGCCTATCCATCACTCGTCATGAGGGTTATACCCGTATTGAGGTGAAGGATAATGGCAAAGGCATGGAACCGGAAAAGGTTGTAGAACTGCTACATGCTACGCCAGGTGGAAAAGGCGGAATAGGTATTGTGAATACAAACCGCAGATTGATGCAACGGTATGGTCAGGGATTATCGATCGTAAGTGAGCCGGGTGAGGGAACGATGGTGTCATTTGATATTCCGGATGAGATATAAGGAAAAGGCCGCAGAAGTGAAGACTTCCGGCCTTTTTGTTCTGCTTGCGTGTTCATTCCCTAATTTTAATTATTTCTAATGCTTCTTTCATATGTTAGTATATTTAACATTAGAAGCGCGGGTTCCGGCATTGGGCGCTAAACGTTGTTATAGTGGGTGAAGAGATCGATGCGCAATTGGGTCAAAAATGAGAATGTGCAGATGACGGCCATTGCCTTTGCCACAGCGGTAGGGGCGCAATTCAAGATAAATCCGTTCCGGGAAGATTACTTCCGAATCGGGCTGGGGGTTAGCATCCTTTTATTTCTGCTGATGATCATGCCACACTTGTCTTATGTGAAGACAGGAATCCTGACAGGCATCGCGAATTTGCTGTTTCAGTCAGCAGATCTCATCAATCATGTACAGACCGTGTCCATTCTGGAAAGCATGCGGGACAATCTGGGAGCAGGTGTGTATTATGTGGTCTTTGCCTATGGGCTTAGCAAGTTCAAGCATCGATTCCATGAGATGCAGCCTCTTCTACTCGGCGGGTTAATTACATGTATCGATTTCTCCTCTAATCTTGTTGAGCTGCTTTTTCGCGGAATGTTAAGCGGGACCAATATCTTTTATATGAAGGAATGGTTGTATCTGCTTGTGGTAGGCGGTCTGCGAAGTTACTTTGTGATTGGGCTCTATAACAGCTTTGCGGTGAGGCAGATGAGGCTATTACATGCAGAGCAGGAGAAGCGGATGGAGCAGATGCTGAGTGTGAACTCAGGTCTGTATGGCGAGGTCTTTTACTTGAAGAAAGCGATGAATACGATCGAGGGCATTACGGCAGACAGCTATGATCTATATCGCGATCTCCGGGAGCAGGACATGAATCAATACAGTCAGCGCACGCTGGGCATCGCTCAGCAGATTCATGAAGTGAAGAAGGATTCACAACGCATTCTCGCGGGTCTGCTGAAGCTGTATGATAACGAAAAAGCGGTCAACATGAGCTTGTCCGAAGTGCTGAACTTTGCCAGCAAAGCAAACCGAAAATATAGCGAGATGCTGCATAAGCAGGTGGGGATCGACATCGAGCAACAGTATGATTGTGAGTCTCCGTATTACATTCCTCTTCTAACGGTAATGAACAACCTGATTGCCAATGCGGTAGAGGCGATTGAGCATGATGGGACGGTCCGAATTCGTGTGTATGAGCAGGACGATGACGTGCATTTGGTCGTGATGGATACTGGGAAAGGTATACCTGAAGCCAAACGGGATGTGATCTTCGAACCGGGCTATACAACGAAATTCAATGAAGTTGGCATTGCTGCAACAGGCATTGGCCTGTCTCATGTACGTGATATCGTTCAGTCATTGGCGGGACAGATTAAGGTTGAATCTGCGCCTCCGGGAGCTAGAGGGACTACATTTGCTATAGCGATTCCCAAAATGAATCTAATCAAGGGGGGCGATGTCGATGACACTTTCTATCATGATCGTGGATGATGATGTGGTAAGCCGGAGCATGCTGCATGATATCATCGAATCCTGTGGAATCGGCGAGCTTGCAGGCATGGCAGAGGGCGGTATAGAAGGGGCACGGATGATTATGGATCTGCGTCCCGACGTGGTGCTGATTGATCTGCTGATGCCGGATCAGGACGGAATTGAGACGGTGGCGAAGCTGAAGCAGAGCGGATATACCGGGAAATTTATCATGATCTCTCAGGTGGAGAATAAAGAGATGGTAGGTGCGGCCTACCAGAACGGAATTGAATTTTTCATTCATAAACCGATTAATCGGGTGGAAGTGGAGCATGTGCTCAGCAAAGTGAATGACCAGTGGAAGTATGAGCGTTACGTGCTGGAAATCAGGCATTCCATGGCCAAATTAAATATGGTGGAATCCCCTCCCGCATCCAAAGGACGAAAGGTTCGTGAGGCAGCCAGAATGATTCTAATGGATCTGGGGATCATCGGTGAGAGCGGCAGCAAAGATATTATTGCACTGATGGAGTACGCGATTGAACAGAGACGAGCAGCAGAGTGGCCGCCTCTTAAAGTGTTGTATGAAGCCGTTGCCCGGAGCTACAAGCTTACAAGCAAAGAAGTGGAGAAAGAGAGTAAAGCGATGGAGCAGCGGATCCGCCGGACGGTTATATCTGCCTTGAATAACATGGCTTCGATCGGCTTGGCAGACTACAGCAATTATAAGTTTGAGCACTATGCGTGGAGGAAGGTACGCCGTCGCATATCTTCCAAAATGCCCAACATGAACGCACACAGGCGTTTCTGGGTAAGATTCTATAACTATATTTAATGTGAATGCCCTTTACGATCTCCCTTACACAAATTACATCAGATACGATTTAATCCCCTTTTTACAGTCGGTGTAAACAAACATTGAGGTCAGAATCTACATGGCATAGCCCAAGATTATGACCCTCTTTTTTTATTGTAATTTGTTACAATTCAATAATTTGTTCACAATGTTCAGCTACGATATCATCATGGGTAACAACTACAATTGTCTTACCCTGTCGGTTAAGAGCAGTAAGCATGTTTACAACAAAATCACGATTGATTGCATCCAGAGAGCCTGTTGGCTCATCTGCTAAAATAACATCACATGGTTTTAATAAAATCCGGGCCAGCGCCACACGTTGCTGCTCTCCACCCGATAACTCATATACTTTCTTGTTCAAAGGAATATTCAATCCTACTTTTCTTAAAGCTTCCATTTTTAAGTCCTGTTTCTCTTTTTTAGATTTACGGCTGTAGGCCAGAGCCACTTCCAAGTTTCCGTCTACACGATCATTCTCAATCAGAGCGTAATTTTGGAACAAATAAGAGATTTGATTACGCAAAACATGTGTGCGCCTCTTTCTTCCAATTTTCAGGATATCTTCATCATAAAACTTAATGCTTCCCTCATCGGGCTTTTCCAACATACCAAGCATATTTAACAATGTCGATTTACCTGAACCACTCTTTCCTACTATTGCGACCATCTGTCCATGTAAAATATTTAGGTTAAGGTTACTTATGATGTGATTTGTAGAATAACTTTTACTCACATTATGAAGTGCATATACCGGTACAACCTTCAAATTAGTGCCCTCCTTTTAGCATTTTGATAGTGTGTTTGCGTGAAATTCGAGTTAGCCAAGCTACGGAGAAGCATAGTTCCAGAATGATGAGAGCGATAACAATAACAATAGTCAGAAGCGAATCGAAAAGCCCTAATACGTAAATACCAATACTGGCACTTCCCCATATAATGCTGAAAAACAGAATGAATTCTTTATATTGTTTGGCATCAGAGAGGCCAAAAAGTCCTCGCATAATAAATTTTTGTTGAAATTTACTGAATAAAATGGATAGATGCTGAATCATAAGAAGGCAAAAAATAATCACACTGATAGTTAGAGAAACTAAAGTAGAATAAAGTTGTTTCTGCAAATGATATAATTTCTCCGCAATGTACTGATCAACGGTAATAAGGTAATGGAGATTATCATCCAATTGATACTCTTTCAAAGTAGGTTCTAAAAGTGAATATGTTCCCGCCGTATCTCCATCGAGTAATTTGACTTTCATTGGATCTGTACTTCCTCCACCAAGAATTGCGTCCCGATCTCCTAATAAACTATTTTTTTCAGTAACCACCTGAATGATAGGATCTAAAATGGTATTATTGTTTTTTGGGTTGACATCCGGGTTGAAGCTGAAGATATTCTGATGATTTGCAGACCATATAATCTGAATGTTTTGTTGTTTTTTCAGCGCTGGAATTTCCAGCTGCAGTTGCTCTTTCTCGAACGTTGACCTTTGTTCGCGCTCATCTTTAAAAAAATGGACAATCTCATCTTCCTGATTTTTGAACTGTTCAGGAACCAATATAATCCAACTAGTTTCCTGATCAGATATAAGGATGGGCTTTCCACTATTATCGTATACAGGAAATTCCCTAAGGTAATTAGTATTGACTTGCAAAGACCGAAATCCACTATAATCTTTGTCCAATAAAAGTGCCGTTTCCTCATACTGACGAGAATTAATAAGGAGGGAGCCCAACTCATTTAATACAGGATAAAGTTGGCCTGCTGTTGCACGAATAAATCGAATAGCACCATTCTGAAAATCTAGTGCATCATATCCCTGGTTCACAGGATAAAATACACCAAATCCACTACTTTCCTTCCAATTTCGCAGGTTATATTCTTCATTTTTAACAGCATTATATTGACTGACCAATACCGAGAATAAAGACATAACCACGATCGTGGTAACTATTTTAAGTGGAACATTTATCAAAAAAATTAAAAATGTTTTGTTTCTATTTTTAATAGCGTCACTTATTTTAATATAGTTCATATAAACTAACGCTGGTATTGTCGAAATGACCACAATCAGGAACAACTTGACTTGCTCATACATTAGAAAATAAAAGAATAGGATACTAGAATGTGGGACAAGGAGAAATAGAAATAGGGCAAAACCTGCACTGAGAGCAAAAATAAACGTAATATTTTTCCCAATTACTTCAGTCCATATTCGTATAGTAGAAAAACCTATTAGTTTGTATACAGCGACGCGTTTCGTCTCCTTAAAGCTATAATAGAGCACAAAAAAACCGTTTATGAACATTAAAATGTAAGATAATGTTTTAACATCTGACTTTGGTGCAGGCTTGTATGAATCTTTTGGAGATGTAGTATTGGTGAAGTCATTAGGTGAAAAATTAACAGATAACCCTTGCTGGCTGTAGTGGTTGTTCAGATTTTGAGAAAACTTCCCCAAAAATTTATTTAGAACAGTTTGGTCTGCCTCCAGATAATAATATCCACTTACTGGCAAGTAATTGTAAGAGCTTTTAAGAGTCCGTATTGTAATTGTATCATTTCCACCAAATTCCTCGATCACTCCAACTTGATTTTGGTCCCGATGAGTTGAAGTTGACATATACATTGTCGTACTTAGAGTGTCTTTATCATTAAGAACTCTCCCTGATTCCAGTTTAAATGCATCAAAAAAAGAAGTTTCTCCATTCAGTAATATGTATTTCACCAATTCGATCTGTTGATCAGGCTTATTGTTGATGGCTGGCCGCATAATATTGACATGCATTTTGGTAGATGTATTTAATAAAATAGGATAGACTTCATCAGGATTGGATAACACCAGATTATCTGGAATGAAAAATTCAGAACCTAATTGTTGATCTAATCCATAAACGCGTCCTATTTCCTGTTGATCATAAACGTTATAACTCGTATATAATGACATAAAACACGTGAATAATATAAAAAAAACCACTAATTTTTTCAATCCTCAAATCCCCTTCAAGCACATGATGTATAGAATTGAACTAGATTCCCCATACTCGTATATACATAAAAAGGAATGAGGAATCTAGATCATTCAAAAACTACCAATATTTATTATTTAGCCTCATGTATTAATAAACATTCCAATAAGCATGAGTATCATCAGTAAGCCCTCCAATTGCACTGGCGTAAGAAGTTACTCCTTTGTTCACTTGCCCGCTACGTGAAATTTGTGTACCTATGCTGGCTGTGGAAGAATGTATCTTAGTGGCATGGTTATAGTTGGACCAGACTTTCTTCTTATAAGTTACAAGACTTTCCATCACTACAGAAGTGCCATAATCCCAAGTACCGCCACCATTATCTGCTGTAGCAAATGTAGTTATAAGATCTTCTGTAATGATGTTAGTCAAATCAACCGAGCCACTATTAGCGGTTTGATTAGTTTGTGCCATCGCTTGACTAATTGGAACAAGAAGAACAGCTGCAGCAAGTGTCATAGTAAGAAGTTTTTTTTTCATTTTTTTCACTCTCCTGAAGGTTTTTTATGTAGAATTCCGGAATTCTATATTATTTATACCATAAAAACCCTTTTAAGTAAATATAATAAAAGGAAAAAATTATATTTTTATATTATTTATTGTAATATAAGATATTATGTTTGTTTATATTAAGTAAATGTTAACATTATTGTGAGAAGACATTCATAATAATAATGATTGTAGTTCCTTTCTGAACTCTCTGAATTTATTGTTCGGAGTTTTTAGTCTTTTTCAATCCCTTTTGATTGAACATGGTCAGCTGCAAGGGATTTTTTGTGATGAGTCTGATATGTAATGAAAAACATATAGTTAGATTGTCAAGGAGGCTATAGGCGTTATTAAACTAGCGTGTAGTCTGGCCTGCATTTTGTTTGAGAAAACCGCAACTAAGATAGGGCATGCGCCGTTTAGAGTGCTAGTTAATATTCGGGACAGCTCAAAGTGGCGGTGCTATTTTGAGGGATGAATTGCTAGTTTGCGGGTCTTGTCATACGAATCAATTTTATAAAATTTAATCCAGAATCACTTCTTTATCGGGCTGGTCAAGAAACTCAAACATGGTTTTAACTTGTTCAATCGTATTCCTTTCCAACGAAAGCTGAGGCAATTCGTCCAATGAGAAGAATTCAACCGCACTGGTCTCCACCCCTGTTTCAGCTTTTCCTCCAACAATTTCACATTGAATAAACATCTTATATACATGATAGGGTTCGGGTGGATGATCATGAAATATTTTTTGTCCAATACGGCTAAAAGTCTCATCGGCAGGACATCAAACCCGGATTCTTCTTTAATTTCTTTCCCGGCTATTTCCGATGGCGAAAAGCCAATATCACCCCAGCCGCCGGGCAACGCCCAGGCACCGTCCTGAATTACAGTCTATAACTACTAAGAAAGGACAACTCGAGGTTAGGGAATCACGCTAATGATTGAACGCACTTTACGATTATTGCTTTTTATTATAAAACTGCGAGATATTATAAAGAAACGATGTCCAGAGGAGGAGAAAGTGAAATGAACATAACCATTGATCAGCAAGGCAATTCCAAGGTCGCCATAATTGAAAGTAATGGCATCGTCATCAACAATGCTCAAGATGCACTGGATTTGATGGCTTCGGTAAGGTATACCGATGATGCTGACAAGCTCATTATCGACAAAACGAACATCACCGAAGAGTTCTTCGAACTGAAAACCAAGCTTGCAGGGGAGATTTTGCAGAAATACGTGAACTATCATGTTAAGCTTGCTATTGTGGGAGATTTCGAAGGACATACCAGCAAGAGCCTGAGAGATTTCATCTATGAGTGCAACAATGGCAAGCATTTTTTCTTTTTGAAAAACAAAGAGGAAGCGCTTCAAAAGTTGCATAATATCAGTTAAGTGCATATCCGAAGCATGTAGAGAGCCTGCTTATAATCTGAGTCAAACGTAGGAGGTTTGCATGGTGATAGCTAATGAGAGTTTAAAGGTAACTGCTCTGCCCGATGTTCATAATCTCAAAGTGCATGGCAGAACAACTGGAGAGCTGGCGCCGTTGACGTTATTTTGGACGGGAAGTGCAGTAGAACTTAATGTACAGGGCGCCGAACTATGGGTTGAGTTGGAGTCGCAGTATGACATGTATGAGTCATGGATCAGCATTCTGATCAACGGTGTTCCGGTGAGCAGACAGATGTTAGTGGCGGGAAGATACTGGGTCTGTGTATTCCGGGGTATGAACGCGGATGTGGTGAAGAATGTTCGGATCGTTAAGGATGTTCAAGCGATGAGTGGTGACCCGGGGTGTTCCTTGCAGATTCATGCGGTGAAATCCGATGGAGCGTTCCTGCCTGTGCGGGAAAAACCGTACAAAATCGAGTTCATCGGTGACAGCATTACATCTGGCGAAGGTGCGATTGGGGCAAAAGCGGAAGAAGATTGGATTCCGATGTGGTTTAGTGCCATACATAATTATACGTATATGACAGCAGAGGCATTGAATGCAGAATACCGGGTCATCTCGCAAAGTGGCTGGGGTGTGCTGACAAGTTGGGATAACAACCCGAAGGGGAACATCCCCGATTATTACGAGCAGGTCTGTGGCCTGCTTGCCGGAGAACGTAACAAAGCGCTCGGCGCAGGAGAAATGCATGATTTTGGTTCGTGGCAACCGGATGTGGTGGTTGTGAACCTGGGCAGCAATGATGGGGGTGCATTTCAGTCACCCGAGTGGAAAGATCCCGACACTGGCAAGGTGTACAAGCAGCGGATGAACGAGGACGGAACGTATCATGAAGAGGATCTGGCCGCTTTTGAGAAAGCGGTGGAACAGTACCTGTTCAAACTTCGGAAAAACAATCCGGCGGCACATCTCGTATGGGCTTATGGCATGCTTGGTTTTCCCATGATGCCCGCCATCTACCGCGCGGTTGATGCGTATATGAAGGGGACAGGCGACCACAAGGTCTCAATCATCCAGCTTCCTGATACAACCGAAGAGACGGTAGGGGCGCGCACCCATCCAGGCGAGTTATCTCACCGTAGGACGGCAGAGGTGTTAGCGGAATATGTACGAGGAATGATAGGATAGCTTGAAATATGGAAGAGGAAAGACCACTCTTTCATGAAATGTACCTCAATGGTTAGATGGTGTCTAACTTTATGAGGTCCCTTCTTCATAAGAATGGTCTTTTTCCTTTTCTATATAAGTTGAACTAAAGATTATTTACACTGACACTACGATGACAGAACAACCTTTCAATCGCTGTTATCCCCAGATTTTTTTCATTCCCTTTTTTAAAGGGGAAAATCCGTGGATAAAGGCGAACGCTTCGCTTTTTCAGGTTATTTCTGTCCTCTCCGTTATCATGTAAATGATTAGTTCAACTTATATACATTATCTAGACATTCGAGGGTGTGTCCACTGTGCCGCTGTTCTGTACCTCATAACGAATCGAAATGATCTGTCCCAGCGTCTGGGTCCGGACCATTTTGAATTGACTTGGTACCGAGCCTGTCGGGAATAAGGGGATGCCTTCACCAAGAATTTTGGGAATAATGGCGACTTCAATCTCATCCAGCATTTTTTTGGCTAACACAGCTTCAACCAGTATTCCGCCACCCACAATCCACACATCTCCGTCAGAAGTCTGCTTTAACCGGGGAATGAGCGTATCTACCGTCTCGGTTGTAAACTGTACATGCGGAGCGGGCGGCTGTTCCGAGCGGGAAAGCACATACGTTGGGCGATCAGCATAGGGGAAATCTTCGGAAAGTGTGAGCACCTCTTCATACGTATAACGTCCCATAACAACGCTACCGATCGTTTGATAAAATGCAGCATACCCGTTGTCTCCACCATCACCCTCCACATCAAATAACCAATCGACCGAACCGTCCAGTCTTGCGATATATCCATCCAAACTCATAGCAATGTACAAAATTGTTTTGTTATCAGACATGTTCATCGCTCCCTTCCAAAATGTATGATACACTTTAACTATGACAAAAGTTGACGTAGTTAGGATGTTGAATTCATGAATAATCGGAAGCTCGCGATCATGCGCCTGATGGATTCCAGACAGAAGTTCACAGCCCGGGAACTGGCAGAACGATTTGACGTATCCGTACGTACGATCCAGCGAGATCTGGATGCGTTGCAGGCACTGGGTTTTCCCTTGTACACCGAAGTTGGTGTGAACGGGGGATACCGTGTGTTGCCCAATCGGATTTTGCCACCTCTTCAACTGACACAGCAGGAGGCATTAGGACTATTTATGATGCTGGAATATCTACAGCAAGTCCCGGATTTTCCGTATGGGTCGATGCGTGAGCATCTGGCTGAGCAATACTTCTCTACTTTGCCCGAAGATGTACAGGATCTCATTATGCGAATGAGAGAGCATATCACCTTTGTCCAGCATCCTGGTGAGCATTCCGAGCCTTTAACAACCGAGATATTGAGTGCAGCGGTAGAAAAGAGAGAAATCGAATTTATGTATCATGCCCGCAATGGGCATAAAAAAGTCCAGGTCTTCCCATATGGTATTTACTATGAGCAGGGACATTGGTACATGCCAGCCCGAAATAAGGATCGCGTATTGTTGTATCGGGTGGATCGCATGCAGCAGTTGGTTGTTATGGAGTCGGTGGATGAATCTGTTCCAAGCCTGAAGGCATGGCTAGATGCCAAAGAAGACAGAGCAAGCGTAGAAGTGGTGCTGAAATTCACGGAATTTGGAGCAAGGATTGCTGCGTCAGATGTGTTGTTCAAGTCGGTTGAAGGCCATGAGTGGCGCGGACTGATTCCGCCTGAAGAGTTCTCTTTTACAGCACGAAAGTTACTCTCCTATGGGCCGGAAGTGAAGGTGGTGTCTCCGCTCGAACTGCAACAGCAGGTTAGAGGGATGCTGGAACGGAGTTTAAGTCAGTATGGTGGGGGATAAAAGCTTTCAAACGCTGGATATTAGGGTATCAAGGAAGAGATAGGAAAGGTGTGTAGACAAATGAGCGAAGTTTGGACTAAAGACATCATCCCGACTGTATCCGATAAAGTAGTGATTGTGACAGGTTCGAACGGCGGGTTAGGGTATGAAACGGCATTAGCGTTAGCTGAAAAAGGCGCAAAAGTTATCCTTGCAGTTCGTAATCTGGAAAAAGGTGAAAAGGCAGCTAATAAAATAAAGTCGTCTGTGCATGTAGCTGGAGAGGTAATCGTTATGCAGCTCGACCTTAGCGATTTAGCTA
Organism: Paenibacillus sp. PK1-4R; assembly: GCF_030369595.1. Classification (NCBI taxonomy): domain Bacteria; kingdom Bacillati; phylum Bacillota; class Bacilli; order Caryophanales; family Paenibacillaceae; genus Paenibacillus; species Paenibacillus sp. PK1-4R. Next base: position 6,805,063 of record NZ_CP126535.1, on the reverse strand, counting down.
GTATCCGTGAGTTCGCAGCCGCTTTTCTTGAGCAATACGATTCTTTGTCCATTCTCGTTAATAATGCAGGAATTATGAACCCTCCATTCCAGTTGACGAAAGATGGCTTTGAATTACAGTTTGGTAGTAATCATCTAGGCCATTTTGCGCTTACGGGTCTACTATTGCCTCGATTGATCTCTACTCCGAAATCGAGAGTAGTCACTGTAAGTAGTATGGCTGCTCATAATGGTGTAATTGATTTTAATAATTTAGATGGCTCCAAAGGATATAATCCCATGAAGTTCTACAGTCAAAGTAAGCTAGCCAATCTGATGTTTGCGAAAGAGCTGCAGAATAAATTTAATTCCGCCCATATTGATTCCATGAGTATCGCCGCTCATCCAGGAATTTCGCATACCAATCTATTTTCCTTCGGTTCGGGGAAACAGACCAATATATTCATGCGCAGTCTTTTGAAAATCATTAGTCAACCGGCACATATGGGGGCATTACCTACCTTATATGCTGCAGCAGATCCGACGATCACGGGAGGGGAGTATATTGCTCCCAGTGGTATGGGCGGCACTAAGGGCTATCCCAAGAGCGCTAAGATCATCGAAAAATTATATGATGCTAACATTTCAAACAAGCTATGGAGCGTATCAGAAGAATTAACAGGGGTATATTACAGATTCGACGTGTAGATTTTGCCATTAGGGAAAGTAAACCTTATTATGGAATGGACAGTTAAAAGTTCTTCAGCACGAATAAGATTAACTGAATGGGGGGCTACCATGATTCGATTCATAAGAAGTTTCACGATCCGCTCTATGCAGAGTCCATGCGATGAACAACGGCGGTTGTTTGTATAGAGCGTGAAATCCATTTCCGCCATATCATTATAGTGCATATCCAATGCGTTCATCGTACGACTCTGCTGCCTTAAAGATTTTAACTTTTAAGGAGTGGAGCAACGTGAAATATATTAATGCGGATACAATCTTTCCGGAAGAATTACTCAAAGAAATACAGCGTCATATTCCCGGAGGCCTGGTCTATATTCCGAGGCCCAAGGATGCCCATAAGAAGTGGGGAGAGAATTCGGGTGGCAGAAGGGTTGTCCAGGAGCGGAACGACGAGATCCGCAGGTTTTTTGCTGCGGGAACAACTATCGATCAGCTTGCGGACCAATACTGTTTATCCATCGATAGCATCAAGAAAATTGTGTATTGCAAAAAGGGATGAAACGATAGAAGCCATGTTCGAGCAATCGAATGTGGCTTTTTTACTGTAAAGAATGGTTATTAAGGATTCTTTATATATTCGAGTAGTGTAACTGCGCGTACAATTCATTTAACGGTACAAGGTTATGCGGTGAGAGTTCGTGAAATAACTCCTTAAATCATCTGGTAAGGTTGGTGAATATGAATATAGAAGTGAAATTAACGAATAAAGACGAGGCGTATATGATTAAAAATATGTACCCGCTATACCTTCATGATCTATCCGGACATTATGGTCTGGGTGGAGAGCATACCCCGAACAAACATGGCATTTTCGAACCAAGTCCTGATTATAAAACGTTACAGGATCAGTATGATGTACAGAACATCTGGTGGGAAAAACCAGAGTGCCTTTATCCGTTCCTCATGATTGTGGATGGCATACCGGCAGGGTTTGCGTTCATAGCTACTCCGCCATATTGTTCACAAGGCACTGATTTCTTTGTACATGACTTCTTTCTGATGCAGCCGTTTCGAGGTGTAGGTGTTGCTGAACACGTGGCATCGACGATCTTCGGCATGTTTAGAGGAAACTGGGAGTTGTTCACCAATCCATCGGAGACAAATAAGATTGGCCAATCTTTCTGGCGGAAAACAGTGAATCATTATACCAAAGGTAACTATCGAGAAATGTACGGGCAAACGTTCGATGGCTATAAATTGATTTTTCAATTCTCCAATATATAAAGAGAGACCGTCTCCCTTTGAGGAAAACGATCTCTCTCCACTGCCTTTTATAAACTACCGTTGAAATAGTGATACTCAGAATTCACTTCAAAACCAACACTGCGGTACAGATTCAAAGCACGTTTGTTCTCGGTAACAACGGATAAGCGGATATCTGTGTAACTTTGTTTTCTTAGGAGATCAACCAGGATGCTAAGCGCAGTGCGCCCCAGTTTCTGTCCCTGATAAGCAGGAAAGATACAGAAATTATGAATAAATGCAGTTGTTGCATTAATGGAGTTGACCCGTACCAGCCCAACAGGCAGTTGATTCTGCCATGCAATATAGGTGACTCGGCTGGGTTCATTTGTTTGCATAAAGTACTCGCGTGTCCAGTCTTCCGAATCTCCAAAGGCTTGGGATGAGCAAGTGACCACAAACTCCATATCCTCGGCTTCTGCCACGGACAACGTTAGTTCAGGCGGCTCCACAACCGAAAGGACCTCATTCACAAGTTGCATCGAGTACTCCGCACGATCATAGATGGCTCCAAGGGATTGGGCAGTAAGAAGGCCCGGAGATAAGCCCTGAGGAACACGATAACTGAATTGGTTGATTCCCTGTGGTTTCATGTCCAGAATTACCCTTTTCAGTAGGCTGCTGAACACACCTTGGCGACGAAAATCTGGGTGTACGATGGCATTAATATTCCCGGTTACAGCGTCAGAAGCATACCAGCTGAGGAGCCCTACCAAATCACCGTGGCGATAACAGAGGAGCGCGTGGTCTCCGTCTTTTTTGCTGATATGGTCAAGGTCTGCTTTCAGATGAATGGAATCAAGCTGTCTACATTGTTGTTCGAACAAAATAATAGCTTCAATCTGTTCCTTGGAATCATAGATCATAGGAACGACTTGATAAGTTGACATAGCTTTACACCTTCAATGTTGAAGGAAACACGCAGTTATTGGACCCGCAGGCGCTATCCTTCTTGAGTTGGTCCAGTTGTAATTTTGATCATCATCATTATCTCCTCCAAATCACTTCCCGATGACTATAACACAATCTATGATGAAGATGACACCCAATGGATGTAATTCACTGGGTGTCTGTTCAGATGTGCCCAATAACTGGACATTATATCCTATTGAAGGGATAATTGAGAGTAATACTGACGAGAAAGGGAGGGATTACCTATGCGCAAGTTGGCATATGTGATGGGTACATTATTTCTTTTCGCCGCCATGTTAATGGGATGTACACCATCTGAACCAGCGGAAAGCACTGAACCCATCACTCCACCAGCAACGGAACAGCCAAGTGATACGGGGGACCAGAAGGCGACGGCGGAGGAGCAGCAACAAGCGCTGGAAATGTCGCTCGATTATAAGACAACAGAACTCACCGTGGATGGTAAGGATTATGATGATACGTTAGAGATGGAAGGGTTATTGGCCAAAGGAGAGACGATGAAGCCATTCCTGACCTCCAGGAATTATGAGGCTTATATGGCTAATCGATATATTGTCTTGCCTCTTCAGGTTGCAAGCATCGAACAAGCGAAACTGCATCCTGAAAATATACAAACCAAGATCAAAGATAACAAGAGCGACTGGATTCTTGTGGAATACACGCTTGATCTGAAATTTACAGACGATAACGGCAAGGAGTTCAAGTCCATTCCGTTATCGGGGGATATCACCTTTTTGCAAGATCAGGGAGAATGGCGCATTCAGGATGATACGTACAACAGGGATGCATTCGCAGACATCATCAATAGTTCTCTATAGTTCATGAAGTGTCTGTGATTCCGGCACATTATGCACACCCCACTTGCATATCTCCTCCAGAATGGGCATTAGACTCTTGCCTCGAGGGGTTAAGGAATACTCCACTTTGGGCGGAGTCTGATCATACTCCACTCGTTTTATCACACCTTCACGTTCCAAATCGTTCAGTTGAGAGGTTAACACCTTGTAGGTAATCCCGGGGACACGTCTTTTGAGTTCGCCGTAGCGTGTGACCCCATGGAAGGCAAGTTGATACATGATCTTCATCTTCCACTTCCCGCCGATAATGGATAGGGTGTAGTCGAATGGAGTTAGTGTTTCCATTGGGATTGTGCTCGGATTATCCATCACGAATAAGCTCCTTTATGCAGGTACGCACTTCAAAGTGCGTACTTTTTTTGTGGTGAACAAGTGTATATTCTTATACCAACTATATGTTTCCCATGGGGCTTTGTAAACCGAAGGAGCTTCTGTTGGAATGGAGAAAAGGAGTTAGTGTCATTGGCAAAAGACAATGCATTTGAGTTTGCAGCAGATGATATCACCATCGATGAAATGTATAAATTGATGATTGGTTCCGTGGTGCCACGGCCTATTGCCTGGGTTTCTACGAGAAGCAAGGACGGTGCTCTTAATCTGGCGCCCTTTAGTTTTTTTACCGTTGCTTCGCGCAATCCACCAACCCTGCTCATATCTGTTGGACCCGGTGTAGGTGAGAGGCAAGGTACCGTGAAGGATACGCTCCTCAATATTCGGGAGACGGGAGAGTTTGTGATCAATGTAGTTCCCGCTGTACTTGCAGCGTCCATGCAGCGTTCGTCAGCAGATGTAGCATCGGACGAAGATGAATTTGAACTGGCGGGGGTTACTCCGAAAGCGGGCATACGTGTAGATGTACCTTCCGTGCTCGAATCTCCGATTGCTTTTGAACTTACGCTGGATCGAATTATTGAGGTGGGAACAGATCATCTGGTTCTTGGAAAAGTAGAGCACGTAAGGGTCGATGCAGAGGCATATGCCGGTCATTATAAAATAGCGATAGAGAGCTGGCAGCCACTAGCCAGTCTGGCTGGCGATTATGCTTTAATTAAACCTACATTTTCAGTCTGAGATGGGGTTACGTGATCTATATCTGAAATGGTGAAGCAGAAAGAACCGCTTCTTCAGTTGTGACTCCTGAATAAGCGGCCTTTCCCCAAGATTTAAATTATAGATGTAGGTGGCTAATCCTCATCTCCAATTCATTGGTTTAGAAATTTGTTCGCCCAAACGTGGCGTCACTCTTTACCGTTGAGCTGCTGGATGTATTGATGGCATCGAGTTGTAATACGTAATCATAATGCCGGATGTAATATCCGGGCTGACTGTACGATTGAAGGGATACTTTGGTGCTGTCAGCCCAACCAGGGCTGCTTAGGAACGTAGCATCTCCTTTATAGGCAGCGGTGTCGGCGTAGGCTTCAAGTACAATTTTGTTGCTGGCATTACGCTTCAGAAAGTAGCCTGGGAAGTTAAGGGACTCCAGTGATATTCCCGTGGAGCTGGCAAGACCCGGTACGACGCGGAACTGTGAATCCAGAACAGGAGAGACGTTGGCATCCACGCGAGCGGTGTAATTGGCATGACGGATGTATCGATCCGGATAGTTGTGTGAACTGAACCGGCTGTAACCTGTGGCTTCAGGTGTTGCAGGGCCCAACATTTTGACCTCGTGCAGGGTTGGGGTGTACCAGTTCCCCGGATTATTCCACAAGACGGCGTTCACCATATTGATCCGTACATAACGGGCGGTGAAGTGCACGGCGTCCGTGGTGAAACCATAGGTCAGATTGTTGGTGCGATCCAAGGTGGAGTAATTAACACCATCGTTGCTAATCTCAATTTTGTATTTGTAGTACCCTTCAGAACCTTTATACATAAACCAGGAGGTGTCGATCTCGGTGATCGTCTTGGGTGCGCCGAAGTCCACTTGCCACCAGGCAGGCCAGCTATTGGAGGAAGCCACCCATGAAGTCTGGTAGTTACCATCATTAACGTTGGATGCAGACGAGCCGGAGGCTGTGGAGATGGCGGTAGCTGTTTTGCCTTGTGCATGGTTGACGAGAGCAGGTGGTGTTACTGCACCCGTTACTGCATCGATATTCCATGTTGTATACCACTCCAGTGATGCTGTTCCGTTCGAATCATTCAAGGTTAGCGGCAGCCAGATATGTTTGTGCTCTCCGAGGTTCATCGGATTCCAGCGATCCCCCATGTAGACGTAGGATGTGGTATTGCTGCCTGTAATCGTGGCAATATCATGAATCTGCGAACCGAAGGCAGATGGATTGCCATATGGCGTAAGCGCAGTCCATGGGCCCGTCATGGAAGTTGCTGTAGCATAAGCACCTTGATTCGGATACCAGCCAGCCGCTTGGGAGGTGAAGAGGTAGTAACGGTTTCCTTTTTTCACAACGGCAGGCGCTTCACGATAGGCGTTCTCAAACAGCCAGCCCTCGAAGGATTGTATTCCGGTGTAACTTGCATTCATTTTAAAAATAGCCATCGTATCATTGGCACCGCCATTTTTGCGTGAAGCAGTAACCAGATAACCTGTGCCATCTGTATCAACAAAGACGGTCATGTCACGGGATTCATAATTCAGCGGGCGGAAGCTGCCCTCATAGGTGAATTTGCCATTCGGGGTATTGCTTGTTGCAACTGCTACACGCCCGAGGTTGTAGTCTGTACCGTTCTCATAGTGTGCCCAGAGCACATACTGATTGGTGGAGGCGTTATAGATGACTTTGGGGCGTTCGATTTTACTGGAGGCCAACTCAGTTGCCGAATCTTTTGTCAGAATGGCGTTGCTGAAAGTCCAGTTCTTCAGATCGGTGGAGGTGTACACGTTCACACTGTCGAACCTGCCACCCACCGCATGTTCACCGTACAGATAATACGTCGAGCCTACCTGCAGAATGTTGCCGCTGTTCGCATGGATGGGGTTGCCTGCGGTGTCGAGCCAATCGGTGCCATTGGTTATCGTGACACTTGCTGCGCTTGTTCGTTCAGGATGAAGTCCAAACAGGGTGAACGTGAGTGCAAAGACCAGAAACCAGACGGCTTTTCTGTTACCCATTACATACACCTCCCGAAAGATATCAGATAAAATGTAGCGCTTTCATTTATATTGTAGTTCGGCTAGACTCTTTTTCAAGTGAACAATCCATCCATTGCTGAACAAACCTTCATTTCATCGTGGCTGAGCGGTGAGAGCAGAGGAAATGTTGCTAAATATCAAGTACGATGATGTAGAGCGGATCAGGTACACACGTTAAAATAAAGCTAGACTGAATTCACATCATGGTTGGAGGGTGGACCGTCATGAACAAGTTTATTGTAGATGAGGACCTTCAGGTGATATTGCATAATGAAGAAGATAGCACCAGCACTCCGATTAAGGGAGGCATTACCGCTCAGGATTTTGAAGTCATCTCCACTTATCAAAAGGGGTGGTTGACCTTCGCCTATCTCCGTGATCATCAGGGAATATGGTGGTTTAATGCCCGTAAGAACAAGGCGAGTTTGTTCAGCCAGGATACGGAAGCTTTCCGTGTGATTGATGAAGATTACTGCTGCGACTCTCAGTACGTCTATCTGGAGGATCAGGCCGTGCCTGACTCCGATCCGGAAGGCTTTCGGCTGTTGCCGGATACGCCCTACTTTGCGCAGGACCAACGTTATTTATATGTGAAGAGTAGCCAGCATTTTCATCTTTTTGAGGATATCGATACAAATGCTGTGATTGCTCATCACGATTATTGTACCGACAAAGACCACCTGTTCCATCTGTCCAGCTCTCTTCGCTATGCGAATGGGGACAAGGATGAGGTGAGAGAATGGTTGCGTGAGCATCATTCCGACGTACCTGGCTGGTGGAATGATCAATATGCACACAGTGCAGAGGGCGCTACGCAGATCACAGGGAATTGGGTTGAGACTGCGTCGTCTATTTTTTATAAAACAGAATGGGGCGTTACGGCTCATCGAGAAGCGAAGGGCGTATTTAACCTTGTTCGTGAAGTGGACAGGTCTACCTTTGAACCGCTGGATGAGCAGTTTGCACGTGACCGGGAACGTGTTTATTTTCAGTGGCGCACTGTAAAAGGAGCAGACCCGGATACGTTTCAGCCACTAGGTGGACCTTTTGGACGTGACCGCAATCATGTGTATTACAACGGATACCGTGTCGATGAGGCAGATGCTCGGGAGTTTGAAGTGTTTGCCGGGACAGAGCATCTCGGACTTTCCAAGGATCAGCACCATGTGTATCGTGCCGAGGTTGTTCGGACAAGTCAGCCTTTTGGTCATCCAGACGATGTGCTTCAGATGATCAAGGGGGCGGATGCATCGACATTTGAGTTAATAACACCTTCCGGGAGCTGGGCAGTGGATGCCGATCATATATATCTATGGGGTAAACCAAATAAACATATCGATCGTGCCAGCTTTACACATCTATTCGATGCCGATCCCCAGAGTTGGGCCACGGATCAGAATGGTCTATATAATGCCAATGGCAACCGTACGGTAAAGGGTGTCAATGGAAGTACATTTGTCATGCTGAATCCATATTGGGGCAAAGACGACCGTGTAGTGTTCAGCTTTGTGACGGGTGGGGTTTATAAGTCGGGAGATGCAGCGACGTTTCAAGTTACGGATGATACAGGGGGCGCCGAAGATGCGCTATTTAGGTATACGGTGGAAGGCGGTACAGTGCGGAAAAAGAAGAGGTAATGAAAAACAGGGATGGCAGACTTAGAAAAGAGTCCACTATCCCTGTTTGAATTTCTATTTATTTAACCGTGTTTACCAAACTATTTATGACCTTTGCGAACCTTGAGCTGCATCTTTTTGATCGTTGTATTCTGCATGAGCTCTAATACGAGTGGGCCTTTGCCGTTCAGAATCTCTACATCCGTCACATTATCCAGAATCGTAATGATCCCGATGTCGTCTGCAGTAACCCCTTCAAGCTTGGCGATGGTACCTACAAAGTCAACGGCGCGAAGTTTCTTCTTCTTGCCTCCGTTGAAGTTCAGCTTCATGATCTGTTGGTTCAGCTGTTCACGCTTGTCCTTTTTACGTTCAGGAACGATCTTCAATCGCTTCTCAAAATCTTCTCTGCGGCGATCTACAGCTTCCTCGGAAGGTGCTTTCACGACAGGGATTTCGAATCCAATATAGGATTCAATCTCCGCCAGACGTCTGCCATCTTTCGGTGTAATCAACGTAATGGCTTTACCTGTTTTGCCTGCGCGCCCCGTACGGCCTGTACGGTGAACATATCCCTCTTTTTCCAAAGGAATATCGTAGTTGATGACATGAGTAATATTTGTGATATCAATACCACGTGCAGCTACATCTGTCGCGATCAGATAACGGAATTGTCCCCGTCGGAATGCGTTCATTACTTCAATCCGCTCATCCTGCTCCATACCACCATGGATACGATCTGCTGGATAGTCAAGGTCAGCCATGACACGGAACAGTTTGTCCACATTTTCCTGCGTACGGCAGAACACAATGCAGCTATCCGGATTTTCCACAATGAACAAGTCCTGAAGCAGCGCGGTTTTGTTCACCTCTGGAACGTGAATCACGGCATGTTCGATGGTGGCTGTTGTCAGTCCACTTGCCTTGATCTCAATCTCCACCGTTTTGTTCATGTATTTGCGTGACAGCTTGGCTACATCTTCAGGGAACGTAGCGGAGAACAACATCGTTACTCGCTCCTGCGGCAGTTTCTGAATGATGGACTGTACCGTCTCAATAAAGCCCATATTCAACATCTCATCAGCCTCGTCAATAACGAGATAGGCGATCCGTTCGAGTGGCAGCGTGCCGCGTTCGATATGATCCAGTACCCGACCTGGTGTACCAACAGCCACGTGTGTTCTTTGTTTTAACTCTGCTTTTTGGATATGAAAAGGGGACTGTCCGTATAGTGCGGTTGCTTTAATACGCTTAAAGCGGCCGATATTCGTAATATCTTCGTTAACCTGCAAAGCCAGTTCCCGGGTTGGGGTAAGAATCAAAGCCTGTGGCTTATTCTCATTCCAATCCACAAGCTCACAGAGCGGAATGCCGTAGGCGGCTGTTTTACCACTGCCTGTCTGTGATTTGACCACAAGATCCTGATTCTCAAGTGCTACCGGAATAACTTTAGTTTGAACCTCGGTTGGTGTCTCATAGCCCAGACTGTCCAGTGCTTTTACGATCTCTTCACCAAGTCCATAATCTTTAAATTGTTGCTCGCTCATCGTTTACCTCTTTTGCGTTAGTTTTGAATACTCTACATACAAGCATTGCACCGTACATTTATCGTATACCTCTTCATTATACTCTATATGCAGGCAGGCTAACGGAGTAAATGCTTTAAGTGTGTAAATTGTTTTCATGATTTCTGATTTGAGGGAGCAACGTTTGTTGCTATTCGTATGTGTATCATAACGTTCCACGTGAAACGAAATGTATCGGTAGTTTGCTTGGTGTTAGTGAATGACCATTTTTACAGCCTTGGTTTGGGGAGGGTAAGATTGAGCAATAATTCCATTGACCCACACTTCTGCACTTCGACCAACCATTGTTTCATCCAAAGAGACGGCGACAATCTCTCCTCCAACGATGAGTTCGGCGTCCTTGCTGAGCGAGACCCAAATCGGTCCTGAATCAACACCGCCATCTTCTTTATTGTCGATGAGTACCTGACCTCTTTCTTCCTCAAAATCCGTAATAATTCCTCGTACATGTGGCTTCTCTTTCCCTTGTTCCTCGGATTGCTCTGCGCATCCGAGCGTTAGCAGAAGCAAGATCACTGGTAATAAGGATAACCTTCGTACAATGGACATTGGGGTGCTCACCTCGCATCCTTTTTAATCAATCTATAACTATGGACGTTACCTGAGAGGATGAAGTTCCTGTACATCAATAAAAAAACGAAAATCAGTCGATTCAGTCTGGTGCTAGAAATTGGAATATGTTAGCATATAGTTATCTTACTGAACGGAGGGATACGTGTGGTAAATTTTTTTCGATTGAGATAGTAGCGGAACGTTTGCTTGCGCTTGCTGTTTCACTGCCTGTGTGCAGATCATCGGGAGAAGTTTGCCTGTTTACACGTATGCCGTTATTTGTAGTGGACACTCTTGCATAAGAGTGGTTCTTTGATGTACCACTATGGGGATGCGCAAAAATAGGTATAGCCCTATTCCGAGATCGAAAGCACAGGCATGAATGTCTGTGTTTTTTATTTTTCCAAGGAAAAGGGGAGGTTTGGATATGACAAAGTCAAATGAACAAGTGGATTTCACACAGGATATATGGTTGCTGGCTGAACAAAATGGGCTTCAAATCCGCAAGGAATCAATGGAAATCAATGAGTCCGGGATGGACTTCCGTGTAGCCTTCGCCACTGATATAAGTGGACAAAAGTGGGTTCTGCGTCAGCCGCGGCGTGAAGACGTATGGGGGCGTGCCGAGAATGAACGTAGAGTACTGGACGTTGTCCGGGGGAGTGTTCCGGCACAGGTACCGGACTGGCGAATCTGCACGCCCGAACTTATCGCTTATCCACTATTGGATGGCGACCCGATTGCAGTGGTAGATCCTGCTGGCGCAGGATATGCGTGGCGTTTCCCGCAGGAGACCTTGTCTGACGAGTTCCTGGATTCACTGGCTGCTACACTTGCCGCATTGCACAACATTGATCCTGAGGAGGCGGCCAGGGGCGGAGTTCGGATCAAGACGCCTATGGAAGCTCGCAAAGAGTTTGCGGCAAATATAGAGGAGATTAAAAAGAATTTTACGGTACCGGACCAACTGGCGGAACGCTGGACGGTGTGGCTGTCTGTGGGTAGCTATTGGCCGAAGCACTCGACGTTTAATCACGGGGATCTGCACCCACCGCATATCATTGTCGATGATACACAGCGGGTAACCGGACTCATCGACTGGACGGAAGCGGAGATCGCTGATCCGGGTAAGGATTTTGTAATCCTTTATGGACTTTTCCAAGATGATGGACTACGCGATCTGCTGAAGCGATACGAGAAGGCAGGGGGAAGGACATGGCCTCAGATGTTTGAACATATTCGTGAACAATGGGCTGCTTACCCGGCACTGGTTGCCAAATTTGCTCTAACCACAGGGGAAGAGTCGACGATGGAAATGGCGAGAGGCATGCTGGCAAACTGGGATGTAAAGAGAGGTTGAGCATCGAAGGTATATAATTCGTTCACTCGCTACGGCACATACTATATTGTCGATGATGACTACGTACTTGCTGCCTATGAGGGTGAATCGGATGAATTACGTGACTTTACGGAACAAACGAATGGAATACAGCTGGATTCTTTTATAGATAAAATCAAGAACCTGCCACAAGGCTAAATGACTTTTTCCCATAGAGCAGTTACAGCGATAATCCTAACGGTTTGTTAACCTAGCAAAAGGCGATCCTCACCATGATATTCATGGGAGAATCGCCCTTTTTTCTTTTTCGTTAAGCGTGGTGCGTAACGATTGTATCTATTTCAAGATACTCACATATTTCCCGTATACAAATGCTACACGTCCATCCAACTTCACTTTTACCCAACCATACTTGTCTGTACTAATTACCTCAAGCAGGGTACCTTTCGGTACGGCAGCAACGACCTTGGCTTTGGATGAAGCGCCAGCGCGTACGTTCAGGTAAGCCGCAGTAACCTTGGCTTGTTTGCCTTTGATGACGGTATCCGGTTTACCAGTGCTTGGTGTTGATGGTTTAACAGGTTTCGACGTGCCTGGAGTCGGTGTTGGTTTTGGTACTGTTGGTGTCGTAGGCTCCTCAGGAGTAGTTTCTCCCTCGCCATTGCCTGCCGCTTTGCGAGCTTTGTTCAGCTGTTGATAGAACGCTCCCTTGGTTTTCACGCCTGCGAATTGTGCCGCACTCACATCTGCTTTGGCAGATAGCGTATCAATCTCTTCCTGAGTCACCGTATCCAAAATGTTAATGGAGGCAATGTTGGTGTACTTGCCATCTTCTGTTGTTGGCACAGACATGATGCCATCGTTAATTAACTCCACCACATCTGCACGCTCCGGTGCAGTCAGGTCTACGCCAGTGATTTTCCAGTTGTGTTGAATCTTCGGTTCGTAGACACCTTTCATGACATCTTTCAGATAGGCGATGGACAGGTTGCGAATTGTGCCTTGAATCTCACCAAATGCCGAAGCATCCTTGGAGGACCAGAGCTGCTTGAACTTGCGCCCTTCCATGGCTCCGCCTTTGGCAATCAGCGCTTCCATTCGATAGGCGTTCATGCCAAGTTTCAACGTATCGTCTTCTTTTACTGTCGTACCGTTGCTGTACTTGAGATTTGTAATCCGACTGCCGTATGGTTTGGTCAGGTCAATCTCATACGTTACGCCGCCGAAGAAATCATCGGTGCTGTATTTGGAAGCACGTCGTTTCGGATCAAAACTGATGGTCACATCACCCGGGCGTGTGGAGTTGAAGTACCCCGCAGACCACTCCATGTAATCCTTCAGATCACGTCCGGTTACTTCATATACGGTTACTTCACCAAAGGTGTATTGGTAGTTGAACGCAATATCCTTTTTCTTAATCGGGCCTATATCCAGCTTGGCCTTGTCGTTATCAATCTGGTGCGCGACCACATCGGCATCGCTGTAGTGCAACATCACTTCGGTGAAAAAGTCAGACAAAGGTGTTTCCTGGATCTGCACCGCAGGGATACCCTTAATCTCATCAGCAGGCACCAGGTTCGTTCCTTTCAGTTCAGCCACTTCAATATTGGCATCGGCACGAGCGAACTCGTGGAATGGGTGCAAAGTCTCTTCCAGCGCAGGATCGGAGACTTCATATGTTCCGTCGGCTGCTTTTACAGCGAGAGCTTGAGCTTCCTTGCTTTTCAGCACAATTTTGTCGCCGTCTTTTTCAAATGTCAGATCGATTCGTGAAATATGTGAGCCATATTTATTCGGTTCGGAGATCAATACGCCGTTAACCGTTTGGGATTCAATCAAGGTATGCATGTGTCCGGCAAAAATGGCAGCCAGCTCCGGGTTGGCGTTGGCGATATCCGTCACTCCGGTGCCCGGATTTCCGTTCTCGTTATCCAATCCCATATGCATGAGTCCAACCATGACATCGACTTTGCCTTTCAACTCAGCAATGGCCTTCTTGGTTTCTTCCACAGGATCTTTGACGATGATACCGTTCAGGTGATCCGTCCCTTTTTCAAACTCGGTAATCATAGGTGTGTTCATTCCAATGACACCCACTTTGATTCCGTCTTTCTCGATAATCGTATAGGCAGGCATGTAGCGGTCGCCGTTTTCTTTGAAAATGTTACCCACGAGAGGCTGTCCATTGAATTGGGAAGAGATCTTCTCCAGTACGTCCAGTCCAAAGTTAAACTCATGGTTACCCATAACCCATGCGTCATACTTCATCTCGTTCATTGCAACCATCATGGGAGATTGAGGTTGATCATTGAACAACTCAGCCGAGTTATCTTGAATCATGTCTCCTGCATCCAGCAGGATCGTGTTGGGATTCTCTGCACGGACTTTTTTCACAATCGTGTAGAGCTGTGTCATGCTACCAGTTGGATTTGGACCGTCCAGAGCATAGTCCCACGGCATGAATCGACCATGTATATCCGATGTACCCAGCAACGTGATCTTGGTTTCCTTGTCTGCCTCAGCAGCCTGAACCGGAGTGGAAGCAAAAGGGGCGAACAAAATGGAGGCACATAAGAGAAATGATAGGGGCCATCCGGCGAAACGTTTTGTTGAAATTTTGCGCATGTTGTAATCTCCCTTGTTATCTAGTGTATGTAAAGATATGTATCATTTTATACTAGATAAACATGTGGTGAATGTAAACTCCAATGTAAGAGGTTGTTCAAAAAGTCCGCTTTTGATTACGAATCATGCCTAGCGGCATCATCAGCATCGAAGTTGAAATTCAGCCGAAATGTCCGTTGCTCACGTAGTTTTCCCTACGCTCCGCTACTCCATTTCTAACTTCATTCCATCTTCTCGGTACTGAAAACCAAACTTTTTGAACTCGCACTGTAAGAGTTATGTTCGATTTAAGAGAGTGAATCTATGAATAGCTTCAGAAAAATAACTTAATTCTACTTTTTTACAATAAAATACTATAATTTGACAGGTGTTAAAAACCAAAATTATCCAGTAAAATGATGTTTGTAAGCGCTTAACAAAAAATGAGTACTAAGGAGGAAAATCATTGATTAAGTCTAAGTGGTTTAAAACAGTCGGCTCACTGGCATTGGTAGGGATTCTCGCTGCTTCTGTTGCGGTTGGTAGTGTGAGTGCTGGTTTGGCGAAAGGTAGCAAATTTCTGGGCAATATTATTGCCAACCAGGTTCCTTCGAATTTTAGCCCATATTGGAATCAGGTAACTCCGGAGAACTCTACCAAGTGGGATGCTGTTGAAGGCACACGCAACGTAATGAATTGGGGCCAGGCGGACATGGCCTACAACTATGCTAACAACAACGGATTCCCGTTCAAATTCCATACGCTCGTATGGGGAAATCAACAGCCAAATTGGATTAACAGTCTCTCAGCTGCAGATCAGAAGGCTGAAGTGACACAATGGATTAAAGCCGCAGGACAGCGGTATTCGAAGTCTGCCTTTGTTGATGTGGTAAATGAACCTCTGCATGCGAAACCATCCTATCGCAATGCCATTGGTGGAGATGGGGCAACGGGTTGGGATTGGGTTATCTGGTCATTCCAACAGGCGAGACAAGCCTTCCCTAACTCCAAATTGTTAATTAATGAATATGGTATTATCGGTGATCCCGCTAAAGCGGACCAATACATCCAGATTATCAACCTTTTGAAAAACAGAGGTCTAGTTGATGGTATTGGAATCCAAGCGCATTACTTCAATATGGACAACGTTTCTGTGAGCACGATGAACACGGTATTGAACAAGCTTGCAGCGACAGGGTTGCCAATCTATGTATCCGAGCTGGATATGACAGGTGACGACAATACACAATTGCAACGTTATCAGCAGAAATTCCCTGTGCTGTGGAAACACTCTGCTGTTAAAGGTGTGACGCTGTGGGGTTACAACCAAAATCAAACTTGGCAGGCAGGCTCCCACTTGGTCAATAGCAACGGTACAGAACGTCCGGCTATGCAATGGCTGAGAAATTACCTGGCGAACAATCCTTAAGCTTGCGTTTTGACAAGTCTGAGCATCTCTTGCAAATCCGGTAATCATATAACACCAAATAGCGCCTGTTCTACATGTTAAGCATGGGAATATGGCGCTATTTGTGTTAATGCTTTGTCTCAACAGTGTTAGGCAATTCATGGTGCAGGGAAGCATTTAATTTTAATCCAAACCAATACAAAAGCGATCAGTGCAAAGATCATTCCGCTCCAGATCAGTTGATGTATTCCCAGATTTGCGATGAACCAGCCGCCGATGGCAGTACCCAGGGTAATACCAAGGTTAGAAAAGGATACATACAAACTGTTGCCGAATTCAGGCGCATCCTGCGCTTCAGCGGTTAACCAGGTTTGGCTAACAATCAATCCTCCTGAATGCACGGATGCCCAGAGGATGACTACAATAACCATCCATATGAAGTGAGGACCGGCCCAATAGACGAGTGCGTAAGCTGCTACATACAGCAGGGGGAACATGAGGACAGTTCGGACCACGCTCTTACGCAGAAACTGTCCAAACCCCAAATTTCCGATAATCATGACGACACCAAAGACGGTCAGCATGACACTGATCCATGATCCGCTCATTTGAGTGACTTGCCCAAGATACTCGGCGAAATAGCTGTATACAGAGAACATGGCGGCGAATATAAAAATGACTGCGGCAACATTCAGCCATAACCCGGGTTTGCGCAGAATACCAAGCTGCTTACCATAGGACATCTTTTCCTTCACGGGCATTGAGGGTAACCAGATCCAAATTCCGATAAAGGCGACCACACTGACCATCGCTCCAAACAGAAAGGCGACTTCGAGAGATAGGCGTTCAGCAAGATACGATGTCAGCGGCACGCCAAAGGCAAAGCCCGCGGTAACTCCGGTGAATACTTTGGCGACGGCCTGGCTGCTTTTCTCTGCCGGAACGAGTTGGGCACTGGTGACCAGGGCTACGGAAAAGAAGACGGGATGGAATAACGCGGGAATGATACGGAAGATAAGCATGGTATCAAATGTTGTGGCGTAGGCATAGACGATGTTCGAAATGGCAAACATCAGCACAGCGGTTAAAAGGATGATTTTGCGATTAATTCCGGACGCCAGCAAGGTGAGAAAGGGACCCGCAATGGCTACGACCAGCGCAAATATACTGACCAGCCATCCTGCCTGTGCAGCCGAGATACCGAATTTATGCGCAACCTGAGGCAGTACCCCCACAATTCCCATTTCTGTTGTAATGATCCCGAATACACCGATTGCCAGAATCAGGATAAGGAGCGGGTTGACCTGTTGTGATTTCATGTAAAGCGTACCTCCAATTAATTTAAATATACAGAAAAGTAGATATAATATTCTAAAATGGGACTGCCTTTCCTCCTATAATATGATGGACATGAGAGTAAGTTCTCTGGATTACATTATATCTAGATTTATAGATTTGTAAATATAAAAGGTGAAACGTCATATCTTTAAGTCGTCTTCGGCTTGTGTTCTACAGGAGTAATCATGGTGACAGTAGGCATGGTCTGGTCCATGAAAAATAGCGCCGGCTCAAGGAATTCCTGAGCCCAACGCTATTGATGTCCGCGTTTTTAACGATGTGTTGGATTAGTTATTTCGGTTGAATAACCATGCTGTTGAAGGAATCAGCCTCCAGCTCAATATGAAGGGTCTGCCCTTCCTCGATGGTTAGATACAGGTCCCGACGGTCCTGGAATGGATTGTTGATGACAATCACGAGACTGTTATCCGGGTTGCGGAAAGCAACGGATTTCCCGCTCCACGCGCCTGACAGACCGACTCTTCGAGCACCAGGAACAATATGATGAGCGAAGTGTTTCATCACATAATACTCGGGGTTCCGAGTAACCTCCTTATTGTCCGGATCTACGGTGATCATGGAGTTTTGCTCCCAGCCCCATGTGCTGCGGCCTTTGGGTTCCAGAACCATGTTCCAGTAGATGTACGCGTTCACTCCGTTGCTGAAGTAATGCTGGTAGAGATTATATACATATTTGGCATAGTTCCATGAGTTGTTGCCATCGCCGCATTCGTTCTCGGTCTGCATATAACGCAACTCCGGATAACTTGCCGAGGTACGTTGAATGGCATTTTTACCAGCCCATTGATACCCAACACCCTTGATATAGGAATAGGCCTTTGGATCACTCAGGACAAGCCCGGCGTACTCATCGAAGTCATTTGTTTTTTTCTTGATTAATTCTTCCCATGGATCAGGGGCGTTGATCGTCCCCAGCCAGATTTCGGTATCCAGACCGTGTTTGTCAAAAGCCGGGCCCAGATAATCAGCGATAAACTCACGAAGCTGCTCACCTGTCCACATGCAAGAAGGGAATTTCTGATCTGCAATCACTTCGTTCTGTACATGCACCTGATGGATGGTAATGCCTGCTTCACGGTAGGCCTGTACAAATTTTACGAAATACAGGGCGTAGGCTTCCAGAATAGCTTTCTCCCAACGAAGCGTGCCATAGTTATAGGCTTTCGGCGATTTCATCCACGTTGGCGGACTCCATGGGGAGGCGAAGAATTGCAGGTTCGGGTTATAACTTAGAGCTTCCTTAATGTAAGGAATCAGATATTTGAAATCACGTTCGATTGAAAAATGTTCCATGGCCACGTCTCCGTCCACCTCGTTGTGGCTGTACCACTGCTCTGCATAGTCACTTGCGCCGATCGGCAGGCGACAGATGTTAAACTTGTTCTCACCTTCCGGATGGAAGAGGGAATGAAATACCTCATGGCGCTGCTCCTCATTCAAGTGGGATAGAGCAATATAACCAAGCTCGTTGAAACATCCGCCAAACCCTTCTACAAGCTGGTGTTGCTCACCCGTCAGTTTTAAGTTAGCGCTTTCATTAGTCAGCACAAAAGATAGCTCTCTCCACGGGTTGTCTTGGGTTGTGGAATAACCAGTGAGCATGAATGTCATGTGAATTTCCTCCTCGATTGAACCTCAGTTGTCATATATATATTACGTTCAGTATAACAACTCCCACGGCAAAAGAAGATATGCTAAACCGTGTGAAATTTACCCTAATCCAAGATAAAGCATTACGAGTTCGTATCCGCACAGACAGATCGTATGCTGCAATTTGCTTGTGATCGGCGATGTCCATATACCATTATCCAATGTCATTACGCAACTGTCATAACACAACAAAAATCCCCGCTGATTGTTCAGACGGGGACTTTCGCTATGTTTTTCTTAAGGCTGTGCACTCTCACCAAGCTGTTTATTTTCAAAAATCAGAATCGTTTTGCTGCTTCCGATGTAACCAACAGAGGTATTGAATTGCTCTGAAATGAATCGTACCGGTACAAAAGCTTTACCATTTTTCATCAGAAGAGGAGCATCATTGATCGCAAGCGTATCATTCACGACAACTTGTTTGTTACCCACGCTCCAACGGATGGTCTTATCATTCTGTGTGATCACAGCTTCGCGCGTACCGCTGTTCCAGTTCACACGGGCATTTAACTGCTCCGAGACAAAACGCAGAGGCACATAGGTCCGCCCTTCATCGATAAAAGGTGCAGCATCCAGTGCGTAAGCACGATCCCCGACATAGGCAGTGGTGGACCCTTCAATCAGACGTTGGAAGCTGCCTTGCGGCGTTCGTTTCTGCTCACGCACATTCATCCGATTCAGTAGCTGCATCGTATGACTGCCACTCACAACATCCAGATAGTTGTTCTGTACCGTGAGTCCGGCAGGCTCAACCTCTGAGACAGACGTCTGAATACCGGAGGATAACGAGGTTGACGCCGAGATATCCTGTATAGCATTTGTCGCTGACTGATCACGGGTAAACGTAAAACCTGCGATCGGTGTCAGATCCCACACCCGGTTGTTGGATAATTTTAATACGTCCAGGCTGGAAAGCTGCCGTAAAGGTTCCAGATCATAGATCTGATTGGACTCTGCATTCAGCTCCGTCAGCCCAGTCAGTCCCTCAAGCCCCTTGAGGTGCTGTACTTGGTTACCAGAGATATCAAGTGTCCGAAGACGTGTCATGTGCTCCAGTGGTGTCAGATCCGTAATTTGGTTGCCTGCCACATTCAGATTCCGCAGTGTATTAGGCAATTCAGCCAGTACGTCCAGCGTCTGAATCTGGTTGTTTGCTACATTGAGTTGTTGGAGCCGTGTTTTACCCATGAGCGGTGTCAGATCGTTAATCGTATTGTTCGAGATCTCAAGCCACTTCAGTGCATCCGCATCTGAGAGGGCCGCAAGACTGGCAATCTGGTTACCGCTGGCGTGGAACGTATGTAATCGGTTGAACCCACGTACAACCTCTATGGAAGAAATGGAATTGTTGCTGATGTACAGCCGTCCCAAGTCTTTTAATTCAGTAAGTGCGTCTATGGATGTAATGTAATTGTTGCGAACATCGATCTCGCGAAGCTGGGTTAGGTGCTCCAGCGGTGTGAGATCCTCAATCTCATTCCCATATAATCGGAGGTGTGTCAGGTTGGTTGCATATTCGAGACCGGTCAGGCTGTGAATACCTGCATTGCTTAGATCTACCACCTCAAGCTGCTCCAGATCCGTTGAAGTTAATGGTACATCCAGAGGTTTGTTCAGGATTAACTTCAGTCCGTCCTCCAAAGCGGGATCTTCAATGATTCCCTCGCCCAAGTCCGTAGTTGTGTAAGCCATGGCTTGCCCCGATGCCCCGAGACTCAGGATGAATACTAGAAATAGTAGCGTCATTCTTCTCATTGCATGCATTCCCTCCGATTCCGATGATATAAAAATATAAAATACTCCGAACAGTAGTAATCGTAGGGTTGTTCTGTCAATCGGAGTGCTATGTGTAAATCAATCTGTTTAATTTTTGCAGGTTCGGCTAAAAGCACATCTATAGTTATTAACCCGTCAACAGGAAAAAGGAACAAGAAATTTCGTAAGTGGTATTCCTATACTTCTATTCTATATGAAACAAACCCTGATCTGCACTCTTCAGAGACATGTTTATCAAAAAAAATAGAACATCTCCCGCCGACCCTATTCAATCCACCCTTGAAACGGGTAAAGATGAAGTAAAGATGCCATTTTGGAGGGGAAGATGTGAGTATGCGCCAAGCCATGATCATTAGTAATCCATCGTCAGGTAAGGAAGAGGCCGAGCAGTATGTGTCCCAAGTCAGAGAAATTCTGGAGTCACAGCAGTATGAGGTGGTTGTTAATGAGACGGCCGGGGAAGGTGATGCCACCAACTACTGCCTTAGCGCCTGCAAAGACGGCTGTGATCTGGTCATCTCCATCGGAGGCGACGGTACACTACATGAGACGATTAACGGCATGATGGATCAGGATCATCGTCCCCGATTAGGCGTTATACCGCTAGGTACGGTGAATGATTTTGCACGTGCGCTGAATATTTCGCTTGACCCGGAAGAAGCCATTAGGCAGTTACGTTCGGATCAGACCCATATCGTGGATTTGGGGAAAATCAATGATCGCCTGTTTGCCAACGTTGTGGCTGCAGGTTCTTTGGCAGAAGCTCTGTTCTCCGTATCCTCGGAAGAGAAGTCGAAGTTGGGTTCATTCGCATATCTCAAAGAAGGCTTGAAAGACCTGGTGAATACACCAGCCAATCATCTAACCATCGAATATGACGGACAGATCTGGGAGGGGGAATCGCCACTTTTTTTGGCGGCGCTGACCAACTCCGTCGGAGGATTTGAGAAGTTGTCCCCGGATGCTGAGGTGGACGATGGTCTGATACATTGTTTTGTTGTTCGTAATATCAGTGTGTTTAACAGTCTGACCCTTGGCACTTCCCTTTTCTTTGGTAGTCTGAAAGACCATAAGGACGTGGACTATTTTACAGCGAAAGAAGTTCATGTTCGCTCAGACGAAGCCATTCGCACCAATGTAGATGGGGAAGAAGGTCCTGCCCTGCCGATTCATATCCGTGTCCTGCCAAGGCATATTGAGGTCATTGTACCGGAAGAAGTATAGTATATTCTTTTGGATCTATAGGCTGGAATGAAGAACCTATCATTTCTCCATATGAAAGTAGGATAAATCTATTGAAACCGATTGCAGATATATGTCACAATCAAAGGTAAGATACACGATAATATTCGAATATGGAGGGAAAACATCTTGAGAACCATTAAATTGGGCAGCAGTGCACTAGAAGTACCTGTAGTCGCGGTGGGCTGCATGCGGATTAATTCACTAGACGGTAAGGAAGCCGAACATTTTGTTCGTTCTGCAATGGAGGTTGGCGCAAATTTCTTTGACCATGCCGACATTTATGGTACAGGAACATGTGAGGAGATCTTCGCCGAAGCGGTACAGATGAATCCCCAAGTTCGTGAAAATATGATTCTTCAATCCAAATGCGGGATTCGCAAAGGCATGTTTGATTTCTCCAAAGAACACATCCTGAACTCAGTCGATGGCATCCTGCAACGTCTGAAAACGGAATATCTTGACGTTCTGCTGTTGCACCGTCCTGATGCATTGGTTGAGCCGGAGGAAGTGGCTGAAGCCTTTGATCAACTGGAGCGCGAAGGTAAAGTGCGTCACTTCGGGGTATCGAACCAGAATCCGAACCAGATCGAATTATTGAAAAAATACGTGAAACAGCCACTGGTAGCCAACCAGTTGCAGATGAGTATTACCAATACGACGATGATTGACAGTGGCATCAACGTGAACATGGAGAACGATGCCGCGGTTAATCGTGACGGTAGCATTCTTGATTACTGTCGTCTGCATGATATCACCATTCAGCCGTGGTCCCCGTTCCAGTACGGATTCTTTGAAGGTGTATTCCTGGGTAGTGACAAGTTCCCGGAATTGAATGCAAAGATTGACGAGATTGCTGCGAAGTATGACGTGAGCAATACAACGATTGCAATCGCATGGTTGCTTCGTCACCCTGCGCAGATGCAACCTGTGACAGGCACGATGAATATCGAACGTCTGCAAGACTGTGTAAAAGCAGGAGATGTTCATCTTACGCGTCCAGAGTGGTATGAAATTTACCGTGCGGCAGGCAATATACTGCCTTAAATCCAAGTTATAGTGAGCATGATGACTGCTGAGTCAGTTGAGAACACGAGCCCGTAGATGGCTCGTGTTTTTTGTCTATTTTCAGGTTTGATGTCAGGCGCGTTTCCGATATAAAATAAGGATAGAGATTTGTGGCTTAATTAAAGGATTAAAATGTAATTAATACAAATTAGTTGAAATTATTATATTGACCGATACTTTCTAATTACATATAATTACTTTTGCATACCGATAATCCCGTTTATGTTTTTTATTTTGGAGGGTGGTGTTCGTTTGGAGTCGACAACCACGATACGCGATCACTTGGAAAGTTATCTGAAGCGTGAACAGATGTCCATTAGTCATTTTTCGGAAACGTCAGGGATTAATTCGGGTACGCTCAGCAATATTTTGAATAAAAATCGGCCTATTGCCATGCAGCAGTTGGATCGCATCACTTCCGCCATGAGACTGGAAGAAGGTTACTTCTATGAGTTATACATAGACGAGTGTTTTGTACACGCGACCCCGGACTGGCGAAGACTGGGACCCTTCCTTCATCGCTGTGCCGAGTTGGACAAGTTGGACTGTATTGAAGAGGTTATTCGTCTGATGATGGATAATCTATCCTATATTCCTTTGTTATTTGATGTGGCTGAAGAATTCTACCAAGCGGGTAAATTCAAACCGGCCATTCTTCTATATGAAAACATTGCTGAAAGCGAGAAAATGCAACATTCCGAGCGGCTGGCACTCTGTCAGTATCGACTGTTCCGGTTGGGACTGACTAATGATCAGCAGCGGAATCTGATTATCGCAGCTCGGTTCGAATATTATGTGGATCGGCTGGATGAGCGCTATCAATTGGATGCGCTTAACGAACTAATTAATGCATTTGGAGCGTTGCATAGATGGAACAAGGTTCAGGAGTTATCTGAAAAATTGAAAATAAAAGCGTCCATCCATTACGAGATGAATGGCCGAAGGAAACAAGAAGAGACAAAAAGACCAATTGTCTTCTATATTCTGTACTCCGATCTAGCTGCAGGAAGTGCCTGTTATCATTTGAAAGACTACACTGGAGCACTAAAATATGTTTCTTTATATTCGGATAATCGCTGGGTGAGGAACCCGGATACAGATGAAATCGTCGTTATGAATCAGTTTCAGGAATGGGCTGAAGCGAATCGATATATATATCATTTAATGGGCGGTCATTTTGAGGTGTTACCTGATTATCTGGCGTATATCTCCACGAAGGAAAATGAGATATTCCCAGCGCTGTGTGATATTGTAACAGCGGCTAATCGCTATGATAAGGATATTGATCATGTTCTCAAACAGTATGAATCCTATTTCACTTATCAGGAACAGAGTAACCGAATTGGCAAAGTGAGCAGACAGGTTACGGATGATCGATATTTACGACTTTTAGCAGACTTGGGTGCATATTATTTAAAGAAGGACGAGTTTCATTTAGGGATAGAATTTGTTCTGGATAGTTTAAAATTTTCTATTGAAATTAGTAGTGGACGAGGTATGCTTAGAGGTGTCGGACTGTTTGAGCAATACCGGGAATTTGCATCTGAGACGGCGAAACAGCAATACAAAATGATAATTAGTGAGGTGCAGAAACTCAATGAAGAGAAAGTTGGCTTTGCTGATAGCTACCTGTAGTATCGTTGTATTCATCGTAGCCCCTGCTACGGAACCTGTCCCAGGCAAGGAAATCCCGAACCCCGAAATTATGAGACCCGCTGATCATGGATTTGGAACGTAATAAAAGTAAAGAACGCTTCTGATTTATTCAGAAGCGTTCTTTTTGTGTATCAAAGTGGAAGAATAAGTATGTCGTATCTCACATGCGCTTATGATTGGCATAATACACTAAAATATGACAAAAAGGAGGGATACTATGGATTGCCTGGATTTGATATCACGGATCGAAGATGCCAGACAGTTGTTATATCGCATGCATATGGAATACGGCAGTCTGCTTCATCCGGAAGTGATCCAGCAATCCGTAGTCCTGGACGGGCTTATTAATCAATACAACAGAGCCAAGGTAGGAAAGGCAATGAATTAAGTTCGCCTATTTACATTTGCGTCTTTGTATACTATAGTTAGTTACATGAGTAACTAACCGACTAACTGACTAATGAATACGTATGAAAGTTGGAAGCACATGAAATCGACTTTGGATGAATCTCAGCCTATTTTTCATCAGATTGCCACGATGATTATGGACGATATTGTGGAGGGCAGATTGAAGGTGGAAGAACAGGTTCCCTCAACCAATGAACTGTCACGCTTCTACAATATCAATCCGGCTACAGCCCGCAAAGGGCTGCAGGAACTCGTGGACAAGGGGATTATATACAAACAGCGAGGTGTTGGAATGTTTGTTGCAAAGGGAGCAAGAGAAGCATTGCTCGTTGAACGGAAGCAAGATTTTTATGAAGAATACATCAAGCCTTTACTTGAAGAAGCCAGACGGATTCACATGAATGAAGACATGATCATTGATCTGATTCGCGGCAAGAAGGATAAGGAGAGTGAGTTATGATTCATATGGAGCAGGTCAACTACAGCTACCAGAAGACGCCCGTTCTGAACCAGGTTACGCTACATGAGAGTGAGCCAATCATTAGTGCAATCTGGGGAAGAAATGGAGCGGGTAAAACAACCATGATGAGTTTACTGGCAGGGCATAACCGCCCTGACAGTGGAACCGTTCAGATCATGGGTCAAGACCCCTATAATAATCTGGCTGCCCAAGAGCATCTGTGCTACATCCAGGAGAATCATCCCCTGGGGAAAAACTGGACGGTTAGTGACATGGTTCAAATGGGGCAATATTTTCATCCGCAGTGGAATCAGGATTTGGCGGAGCGTTTAATGGATGTGTTCGAACTACCGGCGAAGAAAAAGATCATTAAATTTTCGAAAGGCATGAAGACTGCCACCCAGATTATATTAGGTCTTGCCAGTAATGCAAAGATAACCATTCTGGATGAACCCACCAATGGGCTCGATGCTGAGAAGCGTAAATTCTTCTATAATGCGTTACTGGAAAGTTATGAAGATAACCCGCGTCTGATTCTGATATCCAGCCATCATATTGAGGAGATTCAGCCTTTATGTGAGTCCCTTATCGTTTTGCAAGCCGGAGAGGTGTTGTTAAATCAACCGATGGAAGAGATGCGCGAAAAAGGAGTTCTTCTAACAGGGAGAATTGATGATATCAACCAAGTCACAGCAGATGTTAAAGTTATCGAATCTTCCCAGATGGGATCGACTGTAAAAGTGATGATTGATGAGCCCTACTCGAAAATGTGGAAGGATATCGCTCATTCGCAGGGTCTTTCCATTGAGAAAGCGACATTACAAGATTATTTGGTTAACAGGACCCGTAATCAAGAGGGGGTTAAACCATGAACGCAGTAAAAGGTACGAATCGACTGATTCGCGATGATATGCGTTTGTATCTGGGTATATTTTCATCCATCGCTCTAATGCTCACCGTTGTATATCTGGCCATTGGCTTCATATTTGATGTCTCGTATACCACGCAACTGTTTGGTCCCATGTACGGAGGGATATGTACGTTTGCAATCGGGGGAATTATTACACTGTTTCCTGTTGCGATTGGTATGGGTAGTACGCGAATTCAATTCATGAAATCCTTCTATATGAACTCGGTATGGATGGTTGCAGGTACCATGGTCATTCTGCATGTGGCATATTTCCTCATACACCTGCTTCAGGAAAAAGGAATTGTTGACGTAACCCTTTATCAACCAGGCATGTTGTATTCAAGCGAATATCATTTCTTATCCTACCTGTGGATCGATCTGATGTGCGGTTTTCTCGTACTGGGAATCTCTGTCTTCCCAACGGTTTGTTGGATGCGATTGGGGATGCGCGACTTTTTCATTATGTTCTTTGGGGTTGGCTTGGTCATTACGCTGGTCATTACATTGGGCGATCTTGGTGAGTTTATGTTGTGGATTGCTAGGATTGATCGCATGACATTGTTCACCGTTCTGGGGTGTATTGGTGGTGCGCTACTTCTATCTACGTACCCGATGATGAAGAATGCGCCGCTTACCATGAAATCCAAAAAAGACTGACAGGAAACAGTTATAAAGGAATCTATATAAGTTGAACTAATCATTTACACGATAACGGAGAGGACAGAAAAAACCTGAAAAAGCGAAGCGTGCGCCTTTATCACCGGATTTTCCCATGAGAAAGGGGATCGAAAAAATCTGGGGATAACAGCGATTGGAAGGTTGTTCTGTCATCGTAGTGTCAGTGTAAATAATCTTTAGTTCAACTTATATAGGCAAGGAATCTAAGCGAAACTTCCTGTAATCTGAAAAACACGAGTGCGAACACGCCTCGTGTTTTTTGTATCATCCTAAATCACTGAATATACCTATCCAACAATCTTTGTACGCAATTCAAAATGAAGGTGTATCCCTTAAGCCTGAGCCTGCGGTTTGAATCCTTCGTCTTTGAGGTACTCGCCGGCTTCGCTACGCGTTTCAAAAGCCATATCCAGATTAACACCGGAATACACATACCACATGTCATCTTCGTATTTTAAAGTCAGCGTATGTCCATCTTCATCAACCCATGTTCCGCCACCCGTAGAGGTTGTAGACAAGGCAGGAGCAACAGCTTTTACTTGTTCTGGCTCTTCGAATTCAACTGCGTTGGGATTGTGAGACATCGCTTGGATCGTTTCATCTAACAATGTGCGCAGATCTGCTTCGGAGTAATCACGAATATTGACGAATCCTTTAGCATCGGTCTCATAGTCAGGCAGCAGCCCTGCATAGATATAACCGTTACCGTTAGGGTGAATATGGAGAGCAACAATTTTTTTATCATACGCACTATCCTCGTAGTGGAAATTAACACGACCGAGAGAAACATCTTTGCGTTGCAGTTGGGGATACGATTGTAGCACTTCAAGCTTTTGTTCCACGTTAAGCATAATTGCCTCCTAGTTAGTGTTCAATAGGGGTGATTATAACATAGGTAATCACTTATGACGATTCGGAACTATTCATCAAAATGCTTCGTCCTAGTTCTTTCAGGTGTTCCATAACTTGCAGATAGGGATATGGCCCATAGCTTACACGTGCTACACCCAGTGCGGCAAGCTGTTTTGGTGAAGGCTCAGGAGACGTAACCATAATGTTAATTGGCAGCGATGAACGCTCACACAATTCCTGAATCAGTTGGTGATCCTGCAAACCGGGTACAAACAGACCACTGGCTCCTGCATCTGCATATTGGCTCGAACGTATAAGTGCTTCCTCCAGGAGGGAGTGGTTATGGTGTTCAGGTGCATGTTGCAGAAAAATATCTGTGCGGGCGTTAATGAACAACGGTATGCCTGCCTGCTCCGCAGCTTCCCGGGCGGCGGACAGTCTCGTGCACTGCTCCTCCACAGAGTACAATCCCAAGCCAGTGGGAAGTTGGTCTTCAATGTTGACTCCTACAGCACCATGATCGATGACTTGCAGGATATTTTGCTTCACTTCTGACACCAACCTCCCATACCCTCCCTCTATATCGATCGTTACAGGTAGATCCACGCTCGCTGTAATCCGTGCCAGATTGGCAAGTACCAGATGGAATGGCATGGCTTCCCCATCTTGCTCACCATGGGCCGCAGCAACGGACCAGCTTCCGGTTGCGATGGCCGTTGCTCCAGCGGATTGAATGGCTTGCGCACTTCCGGCATCCCACACATTAACGAGAACAAGTGGTTTTCCTTTCACATGGTATTGTTGGAACAACGCTGCTTTTTCTTCTAAGGTACTCATATTATGTTGACTCTCCTTTGTTATATCATGCATTCCTTTGGACATTTGATGCGTACTTCATTACTTCATTCTGTTTTTCAGCTACCGTTTTTTTGTTTCTCGTGAGTCAAAAGCCAGTTTTTGCGAGTTAATCCCCCGCCGTATCCACCCAGTTCCCCACTGGCATTAATTACACGGTGACATGGAATCACAATCGCAAGCTGATTGGCCCCATTCGCCTGTGCCACAGCTCGGCAAGCAGTCGGTTTTCCCAGTGCATTTGCAATCTCTTGATATGACCTCGTTTCACCAGCCGGAATGGCCAGCAACTCGTCCCACACACGCTTTTGAAATGGTGTTCCTAAACAGAACAACGGTGTGTCGAATGCTGTCCGAATACCTTGAAAGTACTCGTTTAGTTCACGCTCAATGGACTGGATGGGAGCTGTAGTGCCGGGCACAATCGCTGATTTGGTTCGTTTGCGCAGACGCTCAACTTCGCGTTCCAGACCTCTGCGGTCCACAAATTCCAGTAAATATAGCGACTCCTCATCAGCAATGGCCATCATCGGGCCGAGGCGGGTGTCAATCCAGGACGCTTTTAGGATATGTCCTTCATCGACTTGTGTAGGGGCGGCACCCATGATCCGTGAAAAGGCATCGCGGAAGCCGCTGCTTGACTCATATCCGGTAGATAATTGGCTATCGATCACGGTGCGACCGGAGCGAATATTTTTTAGTGCAAGTCCCATGCGGCGGGCACGGGCATATTCGACAAAGGTCATGCCGAACCGCTTCTTGAACTGTCGGCGCGCCGTGGATTCATCGATGGAGAGTTCCTTGAAATCCTGTCCTTTCCAGCGTTTCTCCGGATTGTTCTCCACAGCTTCCACTAATATGCGAACGACATCGGATACTTGGTTGGGGTGAGAGAGCGGGCGACAGCGCTGGCAAGGGCGATAAGAGGCCAGAAGTGCCTGCTGAGCCGTCTCATAGAATTCGCAGTTTTCGAATTTTGGCTTTCGCGCAGGGCATGTGGGACGACAGAACACACCCGTGGTTCGGACTCCAACATAGAATAAACCCTCGTATTCCGAATCCTTGGCCACAAGTGCCTCGTAATATTGTTCCTTCAGATCAGCAGAAATCATGGGGGCACGTCCTTACTCATTAGAATCTTTATCTATAACCTATTATAGAAAAACGTTGCAGCAAGCATCGCCGAAAATCAGGCATGAATATTGGATAGATTAAATTGGATATCACATTGAAATTCGGTTGTTCAGAATTTGTTTAGAGTGAACTGGTAGTATAGACCTATCAGTGTAGGGTTACTTAGGCAAAGATACCTATATAGTGAAAAATATAATTATTGATCATTCATTGTTATAGGAAAAATACATAGGTAAACATGAAATTAAAGATTAGCGGAACGAAAGTTTGGAGGTCGACTAGAATGAGATATTCCACGTACAAAAGTATTTATGAATCCGTTTATACCAAAACGTCCGAGTCCCGCATCATGAATGTTAAAGATCAACTCATGCAGCGTGTGAAGACGCCAACCTGGCTAATGAAGATCGTCACTATAACTCTAATTATAATCATAGGGTGTAGTGCTGTATTCACTGCATTTGCCGGGGATGAGCAATTGTTGTCGGGGGACCAGATCGTTGTATCTCAGGGAGATACACTGTGGGGCATTTCATTGGTACATAAACCTCAGCAGATGGACACTCGTGTGTATGTAGAAGCTATCAAGAAAGTGAACAAAATCGAGCATAACGCCATCCAGATTGGACAAGTGTTGGTCTTGCCTGGGTTTGATCGATAAAATAATACGTGTATGAAGTCATGAACAGAGCTCTTTCTTTATTCATTGAGATGCAGTTACATACTGAATTTATTAATCATTTACATATAATGGAGCTTCATGTGGGACGATATGGTGTAGTGATTAATAAGTGGTGTATCCGATCTATGTGCTGTAGATGAATGAAGGGAGAATGAGATGATGAACATGAATATAAAGAAATCTGCACTTTGCATGTCTGTGCTCTGTATTTCGCTATTAGTTAGTGCCTGTGGCGCCAAGAATAATAATGAATCGGTTCAGGAGCACGCCTATCCGCAATCGAAGCAACCCGTAGAGGAAGCTGGAGAAAACTCTGTTCCGAATGCGGATGCGAAGAATAACAATAGCCAAGGCAGTGCCAGTGGTGAAGAGGGCAAGCCTACGGCTCAATCGGAATCCACTGAACCGTCTGAGCAGATTGATATCGTCATTGACCAGTCGGAGAAACCGAGCGAGGGTAACAGTTTTGATTTTGGAATCAAGCAGGTTCCGAAGGGCTATACACTAACGGAGATGCGATGGACGTCTAACACGGTGACGATTGTGAATTCACTACAGGAAGCCATTGAACATGGTGGAAATGGAGAAGATGGCTTTTACTTTAGCGGCAATGGACAATTCTCCGGCTTTATCTATTCGGATGAGATGAAGGGCGAGCGGGGCAAAGCGACATTTGTCTTCACGAATGATGAGGGGAACGAAATCATGTCCGAGAAAGAAATTACGTTGAAGTAGCAGGCACATCATGAAGGCTCAGTCTGGAGCCTGTTGAACAGGAAAAGCAGCCACTTGGGCTGCTTTTTTTGACATACATAATTACAAGATCGCCGATCTGTCTGTTGCTACATCTATAAAGATTGAACTGAAGATTTACACGAGAACGTAGAGGACAGAAATAACCAGAAGAAGCGGAGCGTTAGCCTTTATCCCCTGATTTTCACCTTTATAAAAGTGAAAAAATCGGGGGATAACAGCGATCTGAAGGTTGTTCTGTCATCGGAGTAGCAAGTGTAAAAATTACTTTTTAGTTCAATTTAATTTATATAGTTGCTACATAAAGTCAAAGAAATAACGGACCACGTGGAACATAACCGGCGAGGTATAGGTCAGGCTGTCGACCCGGCTCAGGTAGCTTTTTTTGAGTGAATCGAACTTGTTGTCATCTCCAATTAACAGATCTCGCTTCAGTACAGACACCGTCAGACTGCCGAAGAATCCGGCCAGACTGATCAACACCCCGATGAACAGCGAGAATTTCCAATCAAATGGCGTCAGGTAGGGATGGATGAAATAAGACGTTGCTGTCGTCACAATGAACGCACACGCGAACCCTTCCCAGGTGACAAAAGGATTGGCGGTAGGCACCACTTTTCGTTTGCCCAGATAAAGAGAGACCAGATAATGCACCACATCATTAAGCTGTGTTAACACGACCAAGAACAGCACCAGCTTGGAGCCGTACTCCGGTGTGGCGAAAGGGAAATAGGCCAGGTGGCTCAGTCCAAACACCATCAGCATTAGTCCCCATTGTGTGGAGCTGACACTGCGCAGGAACCCGACCGTACCTTTGTTAATTAGGCGTGGCAAGGGCAGCACCAGGAACACATATAGTGGAATAAACACGATAAACATGCCATACCATCCAATGTAGATCCAGTAGAACTGAACCGGAATCGCCAGATACGCCCACAGGAACAGCCTGCGGTCGGCTTTACGTGTACTGCGAATCATGGAGAAGTATTCTTTGAGTGAGAAGAATGCAAGCACCATGAGGGAGATCAGGGACACGATGGGGTTAAAAAGGGTAGCGAGGCAGAATATCACAAACATACCCCACCAGGTTTTGATTTTTTGGCCGATGCCTGAATAGTCTTTGCTTGGCTGAAGCTTCGCAATAATTTTGTACACGATATGTATCACAAGTAAAGCTGTGAAGATTAACGTTAGTGTAAAGAGTGAACTGCTCACGTACCGATCACCTGCTTATTCAAAGTAAGATTCCATTATAGGGTACCTATGTTATTATGAAGGAATAGTGCCAACTTGATAAGGGGAAATTTTGTTATGACAGATGAACGCTCCATCTATATCCTGCTTACGAATACAGGAACGCTGTTTACCAAGGTTATTCAGAGTTATACTCGAGCGCCATATAATCACGCATCGATCTCATTTGACAGAGAATTATCCGAGCTGTACAGCTTCGGTCGCAAACATCCGAGTAATCCGCTGAATGGCGGGTTTGTGAAGGAAGATATTCAGACAGGTACATACAGCAAGTATCCCAATACGACATGTGTCATATATGAGCTTAAGGTGACGGATCGTGAAGTGGAAAAGATGAAACGTGTGCTGCACATCTTCATCCGCAGCCGTCAGAAATATATGTACAATCTGCTCGGCGTGATTGGCATTACGCTCAAGGAACCGGTGGAGTTCAGCAACTCCTACTTCTGCTCCCAATTTGTAGCCGAGATTCTACAGCGTTCGGGAATCAAATTGTGGAATAAGCTGCCGGCGCTGGTGACACCGGATGATTTTCGCCAGAGTGAACGATTGCAACTGGTTTATGAAGGAAAGCTACGCGAGTATACGCTGGGGAATGCAGAGCAAGAGTAGGGTAGTGCGTATGCTGATGCTTGCCAAGCAAATCCAATCATGAAATAGCCTGCTGCCACGGATGACGAGGCAACAGGCTGTTTGTGTATTTCATATGGATGATGGTAAGGATCGGTCAAAATTAACCTCTTCGAGGAATTCAATCACTTCACCATTGGGACTGTGGATGAGCGCATTTCTAACCCGAAGTGCAGGTTCG
Source organism: Paenibacillus sp. PK1-4R (assembly GCF_030369595.1). Lineage (NCBI taxonomy): Bacteria > Bacillati > Bacillota > Bacilli > Caryophanales > Paenibacillaceae > Paenibacillus > Paenibacillus sp. PK1-4R. The sequence continues at coordinate 6,771,550 of NZ_CP126535.1, read as the reverse complement.
CCAAGCGATATCCAATCCGGTTCAACATAGGCCTTGGCTCCATGGGCGAGCGCACGCTCATAGATATCTTCTACATCATGCACGTAAAAGGCGAAATGTAACAGTGCGCCGTGCCGGACCGCTTCAGGAGAGGTGGCAGGTTCACCCTCGGCGGGAATGACGGCTTTTGGGTCAAATACCTCAATGCAGGTGCGCTGATCCGGAGAGATCAGCATACATGCCTCGGTAATGTGGAAGGAAGGCAAACTCCAGGAGTGACCGACCTTAAATCCCAATACTTTTGTATAAAACGCCAGGGTATCTTTATAATTTCGGGCCTGAATTGCCACATGTGCAAGTCCAATAACACTCACATTACATCGCTCCTTCTTCAGATTGTAGTTTAAATTATAGGGCTGATATCGCATTGGAACCATACAATATCAAAGGATATAATGAGATGAAATCTAACTATTTTTAGCTAATTTATCAGGATAACCTTATTAAATAAGGTCATGACTCGGAGGTCTTACAAATGGAACACATGATAGATGAGATCGATCAGCAGATTATGCGTTTGCTGCAACATCATGCACGTATCCCCGTTGCACAGATAAGCAAAGAAATTAACATGTCCCAACCTTCGGTTAAGGAAAGAATCCTGAAACTGGAGGAAAGAGGTGTGATAACGGGATATTCAACCATCTATAATCTGGCCCGGTTAAACCGTGGAACCACGACGTTTATTTTGCTCAAAACAGAGCATTGCGACGAGTTGGTCCAGTTCTGTGAACAGGCCATCGAAGTCACGGACGTTTATCGGATTAGCGGTGAGTATAACTATCTGATCAAGGTACAGACGGCGTCCATTGAAGAACTTGCCGAGTTCCAGGATTCACTGGTGAAGCTGGGACCCTCGAAATCCCATATCAGCATGAAAAATATTATGGAAAACCGTATTCTCCTCTAGGTTGTATTTTCAAGGTCAGGCAAGCTATACAAGTGTGGATGTTAGTGCCCTAAAAGTCTCGAACCCAAGCCGAGCTGATCCCGCGAATGAGTGAACGATTTTCTAAGGAACACAGGACGTCTTATTTGGCCTCTTGGCCCTCTTTTGAAAATGTAAGGAACATTAGACACGTTATTTCCCGCAATCCCTTGATAAAAACGCTGCAAACGGCTATTTATTCAGATATAACGTGTCTCAGGTTCCTTACATTTCTGAGGACGCTTCTAACCGCTCAATAAGACGTCTCAGATTCTTTAGCGCTCGGTTTCACCCTTTGCTCCAATAGTGAGTGAGAGGAAGGATTTGAATCCCGTTCGCTTGGGTTTCAGCTTTGAAAACGTACTCTAGGGTGATGATGAGGATAGTCTGTCCTTCGTGTTGTGCAAATGCACAATGAATTTCGTCCTTTCATCAATATTTATTCTCGCCTCCAGCAACTATAATGAAAGCGTGTTCAACAAGTGCGTGGGGGGCAATTGACAATGGAACCATTAACAATTAGCTGGATTGGCGCGCTGGCAGGACTGGCTATTGCCATCATTTTAATTTTGAGGAAGCTGAATCCGGTCTATTCTTTATTTCTGGGTGCAATTGTAGGCGCTTTAATTGGCGGCGCTAACCTGGAAGAGACCGTAAATATACTGGTAGATGGCACACAAAGTGTCATGGGAACCGTACTCCGTGTACTGGCAGCCGGGGTGCTTGCGGGTGTGATGATGGAATCGGGAGCAGCAGAGACGATAGCGCAGGCAATTGTACGGAAATTTGGCGGCAGCAAAGCCATTCTCGCCTTGGCGCTGGCTACGATGATCATTACCGCAGTTGGTGTATTTATCCCCGTAGCCGTGTTGATCGTTGCACCGATTGCATTGTCTGTAGGTAATAAAATGGGCATATCCAAATTGGCCCTGTTACTGGCCTTATCGGGTGGAGGCAAAGCGGGGAACATTATCTCCCCGAATCCCAATACCATTGCAGCAGCGCGAGGATTCGATCTGGATCTGAGCAACGTTATGCTGGCAGGCGTAATTCCAGCCATCTGCGGTTTGATTGTAACTGTTCTTGTAGCTTCAATGCTTAAGAACAAAGGGGTTATGGTTTCTGATCAGGAAGCCGAACAGGGCAATGTAGATACATCGAAGTATCCACCACTTGGCAAAGCCATTGTTGCCCCTTTGGTTGCGATCATCCTATTGATGATTAATCCCATCGGTTCTATTGCGGGCATTGAAGCATTGTCTACTTTTAAAGTGGATGCGATGTACATTCTGCCGATTGCAGGCATCATCGGTATGCTGGCGATGGGGCAAGGCAGAAATATTGTGAAGTATACAACCGCAGGATTAAACAAAATGACCGCAACTGTGCTCATTCTGGTAGGTGCAGGCGGAATAGCAGGGCTCATCTCTGCTTCAGATCTGTCAGGTCAGGTGGTGGGTCTGATTGAAGCCTCTGGAATATCCGGTACCTTCCTCGCACCAATCGCGGGTATTTTGATGGCGGCAGCGACGGCCTCGACGTCAACAGGTGTTATTCTAGCAACGGGCTCCTTCGGTGATGCCATCCTGAACATGGGTACGGCACCGCTTGCAGCGGCAGTTATGGTGCACACGGGTGCGACTGTTATTGATTCCCTGCCACAGGGCAATTACTTCCACGTGTCGGCTGATAGCATGAAGATGACGATTCGTCAGCGGATGGGCGTGATTCCATATGAGGCAATTGTGGGTGGCACGATGGCTATCGTAGCGACGTTACTGTACGGATTTATCCTTTAATCTAACGGATGGAGTGAGAGAGATGAGAGAAACTGTAGGGACTAGAGAGAAGACATTTGTTCTGGCACCGGATTCGTTTAAAGAAAGCATGACAGCGAAAGAAGTATGTATCGCGATGGAAAAAGGATTGCGTAAAATATATCCGACCGCAGGATATATTCATGTACCCATGGCGGATGGTGGGGAAGGCACGGTGCAGTCCCTTGTGGATGCTTCCGGCGGTTCCCTTCACCAGCAAGAGGTAAGCGGACCATTGGGTCAGACAGTGACTGCCCAGTATGGCATTTTGGGTGACGGATCAACGGCGGCCATCGAGATGGCATCGGCCAGTGGCATACATCTCGTAACCAAAGAAACCCGAGATCCGCTACAGACGACAACCTATGGAACGGGAGAGTTGATTCGAGCTTGTCTGGACCTTGGCATACGCAAAATCATCATCGGCATTGGTGGCAGTGCAACTAACGATGGTGGTGCCGGCATGGCTGAAGCGCTTGGCGCGAAATTTCTGGATGAACAGGGTCAGCCGCTTGCGCGGGGTGGCGGGGCTTTGGATCAACTGACTCAGATTGATGTATCCGGTCTGGATGTGCGTTTGCAGGAAGTGGAGTTCATTGTCGCCTGTGATGTGACCAATCCGCTCTGTGGAGAGCATGGCGCATCAAGGGTGTTTGGGCCACAAAAAGGGGCTACCCCAGAGATGGTTGAGCAACTGGATGCGAACCTGTCCCATTATGCAGATGTGGTGAAACAGCAGTTGCACAAAGATATCCGTGATATGCCAGGTGCCGGAGCGGCTGGCGGGCTGGGTGCGGGACTCTTGATTTTTACACAGGCAGTGTTGCGTAAAGGCATTGAAATTGTCATTGAATACACTGAGTTGCGTGAAAAATTAATTGCTGCGGATGTCGTATTTACGGGCGAAGGCGGTATCGACTTTCAAACGAAATTTGGCAAGACCCCCTATGGCGTTGCTCGGGCAGCCAAGGAAGCGGGTAAACCTGTAATTGCCATTGCAGGTTGTGTGGGCGAAGGAATCGACACCCTGTACGGGGAAGGCATTGATGCCATATTTGGTATTGTGCCCGGGGCAGCAGATCTGGAGCGGTTATTGCAAGAAGGCCCTGAGAATGTGGAGCGTACAACTGAGAATATTGCCAGGGTGCTGAAACTGGGTCTACTATCTTAGATCAGTGACGATCGGGATCGTACGGGGAGTTACGTGATTGTATTGGAATGCAATGTAAAATAGACGGGATACGGATATGCCTGAAATCAGGTGATCTGTGTCTCGTCTTTTGCTATTCTCGAAGCTGTTCTGACGCTATTGGTAGAACGCGAGTAGTCCATGTGTAAGTTCAATGAGTTCCAGCAAATTACGGGGATCTTTGCCCGTAAGGGTCTGTATGCGTTTGAGCCGATATTGAAGGGTATTGCGGTGAATATTGAGATGGTCTGCTGTCGTGGTCATACTGCCGTTATGTTGGATAAAACTGCGGAGTGTATCCAGCAGGTCAACTGTATCCTCAAGTTTGCTGATGATATTGGCATGAGGTGTTAGATCAGCCGCGCTGAATCGTACCAGAAAGGGTACATCCTCATACCGAATGATCGGCGAGTCTGGTTGAAGTGCCACCATAATGTTCATCACGGACCGGGCCTGTTCGTAACTGGTGGCGATATTCGCTTCTTTTTGGCTGACGGCGATGAATGCTGTGGGTGTGATCTGTCTCAAACGCTGGATTATCCGATCAACGTCTGCTTCATTCTGGATCAGAATAATCTGATCATCACCATCACCTTCAATAGAGAATGAAGGGACTTGGAGCAATATGCGGTTAACCTCCGTCTCAGCGGCCAAGGAGTTTTTGGGGAGACGGACATATAGAAGAATGGTTGGCAATTGCAGATCAATACGGTATTGCAGGGCTTCCTTTTTGACCTTTTGTGAGTATGAACCCGGCTGATTGAGCAGTCGTTCGATAAAGGCTTTTTTACGTGAAGCTTCATGAGCCATACTTTCCATTTGATTACGCTGTTCGATTAAGAGAGATACGGTAGTACGCACGATGTTGCAGAAAGGCCGAACTTCATCCGGATGACCGGATATGCCAATGACTCCGACATGCTGCTGATTGATTAGAATCGGTTCGTTGGTGCCCATCTTCTCAAGTATGCCATCCTGCCAAACCTCGATCATGCTTCCTGTTGTTAATGCGCGGACAGCGCCCTGATGAACTGTGCCCACACGTTCCTTCTGACCACTTCCAATAATAATGCCATGCTCATTCATGATGTTGATGTTGTATGGAATGTCTTGCATCATTTTATCTACGATATCCTGTGCCTGTTTTTCCGAAAGCTGCAACAACGAAGCTCCTCCCCTTCCATCTCATCGTGCTAAATGCGCATCTTCTCTGATGATGATTCCGCCCGATACCATATTGTGCATCTGAACGAAATTATAGAGGAATGGTAAGGCTTACACAAACACGACAGTTCGAATTGAAGGTGTTCATGTATCCATAGTGGTACCTTGTGTACTGTTCAAATAGTTCAGATGTGCTTTGCCCCAACCACACATGCCGTCCAATAACGCACCAATGGTCTGGCCGTGTTCGGACAAGCTGTATTCCACCTTCGGTGGAACATCCCCATAGAGCGTACGCACAATAATTCGATCCTGCTCCAGCTCGCGTAGTTGTTTCGTTAAGGTGCCTTGGGCTACATCAGGAATCATGCGTCGTAGTTCACCAAATCGTTTCGTACCTTCCTTTAATAAAATAAACAAGATAAGGGGTTTCCACTTCCCATTAATGGTGTCCAGCGTTGTTAATACTCCCTGTAACCTGGGTTCTTGTAAATCCATAGTAATCACCTCGTTTTATACGACAATATGTATCTCCATCATATCGGATTTTCACGATCTCTGCTTGATTGACTCTGTGAAAAGAGGAGGGGAACCGTCGTAATCTCGTACCAATAGTACGAATATTCATACTAGGTACGATGTAAATGCGTACTATTCAACGTCCTTCATTTCATGAATAATGAACACAACGTGAGCGCACATGCACATACATAACCGGAGATGAGAGGATGATCATAGATGAATCAATTTACATTGGCGAATAAACGGGTCGTTGTTATCGGAGGCAGCTCGGGCATCGGACTGGCTACGGCAATTCAGGCAGCTGCCGCAGGTGCGGAATTGGTGTTAGCAGGTAGATCGGCGTCCAGACTGGAGGAAGCAAGGGAACAGATTACGAAGGCTGCGGGCAAGGGCATGGCTGGAGAAACGGTGGTGGAAGTTCATGTATTGGACAATCAGGATGAGCAACAGCTCGAAGCACTTTTTGCCCGAATCGGCAGGTTCGATCATCTCTTCACGCCAGGAGCAGCCTACACTAGAGGCCCACTGACTTCGGATCGAGAGACGGCAGAGAGCTGTTTCAAAGGCAAATTCTGGCCTCAATACTTTGCGGCTAAATACGCTGCACCATCTCTTTCGACTTCCGGCTCGATCACGTTAATGTCTGGTGGATTCAGCCAGCGACCACTGGATGGGGGTGCTTCCTACGCTGCATGTAACGGCGCAATCGAGAGTCTGGGTAAGGCGCTTGCAGTAGAATTGGCACCGGTTCGTGTGAATGTTGTATCCCCTGGAACCATCTGGCGGGAGGGTCAAGAAGGGACGCCGCGTGGTGATCATTTTAAAGATTATGAGAAGCTGTCTCTGCTCAAGCGGGTTGGCTACAATGAGGAAATTGCACATACCGTTACGTATCTGATGACCAATACGTTTACGACCGGCAGCACATTGTATGTGGATGGCGGGTACACCTTGATTTAAGAGTCGGAGTTATATAGGTCCAAAAGAATACTTTTTTAAAAATAAAATGATGAAATATGACGAAAAAAGTTGAGATCTATCCTGTTTTTGTACTACAGGGTGGATCTTTTTCCTTTTACTTACTCTTTTTGTTTAGATTCTGTTTATTGCATTGCAATACAATAGGCCTTACGTATCAGAGGGATTGAATTTATATGTAAAAAACATGAGACAGGGAGGATCAAGTACATGAATTACAGAAAGCTGATAAGCTGCCTTTTAATTGCGGTTTTGTTATTACAGGTGGTTAGCGTGGGTGGGGTTGCAAGTGCTGACCCGGTTAGTCCAGTAGAGCAAATGAATGAATTAAAAAATTCAAATAAGGATATTGAAGAGATTGTTTTAAATCTTCAGAGTGTATTGGAAGATGACGGCATAATTGGTGTAGACAGTATTTATAACGAGTTGGATAGTATTCAAAAGAGTGAAATCGCACGAGGCATGATACTCTTGCTACCGAGCGGGACGGATTACAGTAGTTCTGATCAGATTCTGGACGTTTTCCTTCTACTACACGAATTAGTAGTCCTGCCCAGAGAAAAAAATCCGGATCATGTCCAACAAATGTTGGATCATCTATACAACACTTCGTATCGAGAAGCCACTAGTTTTCTTCCTTTTGATCAAGCCGAACCAATGGTTGAAGCGAGTGTTAAATACAGCTTGTTGAAAGGCGCCGATAAGCAAATTTTTACGAACATTATCATGTTTGAACCTGTTATAGGTCCCAACCCAGATAAGATCCATTACCAGGGTCAGCTTGATGCATTAATAAAAACGCTGTCCGAATACCTTCCGATTAACGCTCTCAATGAAGGTTCAGTTATGAAGGAAACATTAACTGGCTTGTATGAACACTACTTAATGACCAGTATGTTCAGTGAGTGGTATCCCAATCTTAGCGTTCAGCCATTTCCAGTAAATATGGATAAAATGTCTAATATAGATGACACAGAAAAAAATGAGCTTGCTCAATGGATGATTGATCACAGACCACCGAATGGTTTCGATACAGTTGCACAGGTGCAAACTACATTTGATGCATTCTTCATGGATACAACCTGGTTGAATCAATATAACGAATTCAAAAAGAGAGCAAATAGGAATAACCCCGAAGACATTCAGGAAGCTGTGGCATTGTTTAACAATAAGCTGTTCGGAGTACCTGATTTTGAATCCCTATCTAATGAAGATCAGGTGGCGGTAGCTTATTACTTATTAAGAATCGATCCACCGACAGTTGAAGGATATACGAGCCAAAAGCAAGTTCAATATATGGTGGAATTGGCTATGCTGGCCCTTAAACTGACGCAGCAAATTGGAGGACCAACCTCAAGAATTGCAATGGATAATTTCTATGCTAAACAAGCTGAACGTGCTGAATACTTTAATGATGCTATTGAGAGAGAGAGCTTCTATCAACTTGTTGATACATATCTTACATCCTCTGAAGTGGAAAAGCGTATGACTGAATACCGATTTGAACTTAGACTCAAATCAAACTCATCGATCTCTCGTGTGATGGGATATACGGACTCAGCAGTAGAGTTGACTCCTCATCTGAATCAAGCCGTGACGCAAGAACAGATGAAGGAATCATTAGAAAAATTCATATACATTCAACAAAACGTAGAAAAATATAATAAGGATAATCCGAACAACCCTATGGAGAAGTTTCCTCTGGATTTCAGCAAATTCAATACACTAGAAAGCGATGAGAAAATTGAATTGGTCGAACAAATGTTTGAGCTTCGCCCGGACAATGGCTATGCAAGTTTCGAAGAAATCCAGACTGCATTTGATAAATTTTTCTCTGATGATAACGAAACCGACCTATTGACTGTATTAAATACGGCAAAGAATAACTTTGATGTAGCAGCAATGCGTGCAGCGATGGAAAACCCGGATCTGGGTATTACTCTGCCTGATGGCTACGGCGCTCTAACCCCGCAGGTCAAAAATTTCATTGCAGGGTTCCTGATTCAATATGTAAGTAAAGAGTTCAAAAATAAAGAACAGGTTCAGTACATGATTGAACTTGGTGTCCTCACACAATCGGTTTGGGAGCAAAAAGAACTTATTACTCTTAAAAACAAGCTGGATGCACTTGCCCAGAAGTTAGCGAATTTGCCAGTTTCCTTTAATGATCAACAAAGCGAAGAATATCGTAGTATTGGTCAAGAATACTTGAAACGTACCAACGAAATAGACAAAAGTGTTTTTGCTTACAGATACTTGTATTCGGTGGCCTTCGAGAAGTTAGAGGGGACTTTCCACGGAGATATCGTGGAACCTATGGTAGTGCTAGGGCTTTTGACTACGCCATACCAGTCTATCGATAAGGCTACCAAGGTTGATCGAATGGATCAATGGCTTGATTCAGCTATGAATGATTACATTACAGGTGAAGCATTCTTCAACAAATACAAGTTTGATCGTACAGGCGCCCTTGATTTATCCAAAAGAGCAGAGCTGAGTCCTGAAGACCAAAAGGAATTGGCAGAATGGTTGCTCACTGAACAAGACAGCTACGAAGATGTCGAAAATCTACAATATGTATTTAACCGATTCTTTACGGCTCCTAATGTGAAGGGGAATGACATCAATAACTCCATAATTGGCTTGGACAGCACGATGGAGATCTCCTTTGACGATAAGCTACACTGGATTGATGTTGCCTCTATTCAGAAAACGGACTTCAGCGGTAACAAAACGGTATGGGTTCGCTATAAGGCGATCAGTGATGAACTGCCAGGGCGCGCAATAAAGATTGTCTTTACACAGAACGGTGATAGCAACACTGATAATGGTAATACTCCAACGCCTAACCCGGGTGGTAGCATAGGCGGCGGATCATCTACGACTGCACCTGCACCGACGACGAAACAGGAGCAGATCGTGGTTGACGTTAATGGAACTAATGGCACCAACCTGACCAAAACACCGATTACCCGTACAACCGAAACCAACGGCATGATTAAAGATTTGGTGAAAATGACCGAAGCGATTGCCAAGGAATCGGTGGAAAAAGCGAAACAATTAAACATGAACACCGCACGTATTGTCATTCCAGATACCAAAGATTCCGTGTCTGAGACACGTATTGAACTGCCTAAGGCAGCGGTAAAAGAATTGAATGATGGCTCGCTCAAGCTGGAGATTTCCACTGAAAATGTAGTGATTTCCGTTCCGACGAATTCCATCGCTGGATTTGATCAAGACTTGTACTTCCGCGTTGTACCTTTGAAAAAGGAATCCGAGCGTAAGGAAGTCGAAGAGCGTGCGAAGAAAGAGCAATTGATTCAACAAGTTGCTCCGAATACGAATGTTCGCGTATTGGCTCGTCCGGTAGAGATCGACACGAATATGCAGAGCCGCGAAGTGACGTTGACTTTGCCACTGCGTGACAGTCTGCCAACTGATCCGGCTGCGCGTCAGCAAGCATTGGACAACTTGGCAATCTACATCGAACACAGTGACGGCACAAAAGAATTGATTCAAGGCAAATTGGTGAAACTCGCTGATAACAGCGAAGGCATTGAGTTTACTGTAACCAAATTCAGTACGTTCACCCTCGTTGTTGTGGATGGACTGAAAGCTTCACAAAGTACACATCAACCGTACATCCAAGGTTTTGGTGTAGATTTCCGCCCAGATGCATTCGTAACACGTGCACAGATGGCAGCTATGCTGGCTCGAAATCTTTCAACTGAAGCAGCAGGTTCTGCGAATAGCGAGAGCTACAAGGATGTATCTGCGACACACTGGGCAACAAGTGAGATTCAAAAAGCACAATTCGCTGGCATCATGAACGGCATGAGTAACACTCAATTTGCACCGGAAGGTTCGATCACCCGTGCGCAGATGGCGGCAATTGCGTATCGCTGGATGCAGCAACAAGCGAGTGCAACAACCGTGAATGGTCCAGCAGTTTCCTTCACAGACGTATCCGCAGACCTGTGGGCAGCAGATGCGATTGCATACGTGCAATCCGCTGGCCTGATGGTTGGTTACAACGATGGTACATTCAAACCGGACAGTAAGCTGACGCGTGCTGAAGCGGTGAAAGTGTTGAACGTATTGTTCAACCGGACACCACTCACTGGCGCAGTTACGCCAACGTTCAGTGATGTACCAGCAACGCACTGGGCATATGCTGATATCGAAGCTGCAGCGCAAAAGTAATATTTTTAAAAGAAAAAAGGGGCCATTAACGCAGTTGCATATGGAAAAGAGAACCCCTAATGACGGATAGGATATGACAATACAATAGATAGAATAAAAAAAGAGCTGTTCCAAAAGCCATATATTGGCTAGGAACAGCTCCTTTTTGCGGTTTAGTGTGACTCAACAATGGTGCGTCAGATCGTCTAGGTTCGTTAGCGCCCCTGGGTCACCTATTAGTTATTCTGTTTACGCAGTTGTACTACTCTTTATCGGGCGTGTGTGCAGCATTCTCGTAAAATTTACCGTCCCGCAACTGATCCACGAATCCTTGGAGCCAGACGTAATACTGCTCTGCGTGTTGGAGTTTGTGCAGATCACGCAGTGCATCATCTCGATCTTTGGACGAGGTATGTTCCGAAAGGATCATGGCCGACAGGTCAGGAATGACCTCACGAATGCCTTCTAACATGACATCTACTTCCCGTTGGAGCTTGGCTCCAAAGAAATTCTGAAATGTACGATAAAAGTCGGTCTCAGCCAGATATTGATCCTGGCGCTCCTTCTTTTCCTCCAGTTTATAGATCATCTGTGACTCCGTAAGTGACCGAACCGCATAGCTCATGTTGCTCTTGCTCATATTCATTGAATTCTTCATCTCTTCAAGTGTCATCGGTCGATCTTCAAAATACATGATGCCGTATAATTTGCCAAACGTATGATTAACCCCATATAGATCCATCGTATTGGCGATGGCCTCAATGACTCTCTCCCTCAGCGCATGCCGATCAGGTAACGAAGAATGATTCGGGTTCCCGGCAGTTTCTTTTCCCACAATGTCACCTCTGGTTTATGATAGCGTTCCCACTAGCTGCCTCATATTTTACATGACTTGCTCCAATTTTAACATAAGCCGGAATTAGAATTTTCAATACGAGTGTACAATCAATTTTGTACAGAATAAATATAAAGCTGATTATACTCAAAAATTCCCAATCATTAAAGAAAAATTGGACAGTAAGGAGTGGGGGATTTGCGTTTAAAACTATGGAGGGAGTCTGAGGCGGTCTTATTCACGCTGCCAGCTCTAATCCCATTGCTGATCTTCTGGCTGGGACCTCTGGGATATATCGTTTATCTCAGTTTCACCGATTGGGACTTTATGAGCCCGGACAAGCTGTTTGTTGGTTTGGACAATTACAGTTATCTGCTGACAAACTCTGAATTCTATCGATCACTGAAAGTCACCTTGTTATTCGGATTGGGCAGTGTAATCCCAACCATTGTGGGCGGATTGGCGCTTGCGATGCTCATGAATAGCAAAATCAAATCATCCGGCATCTTCCGGACATTACTATTCTCACCTTGGGTCACCCCGACAGTTGCGGTGTCCATTGCGTGGTCCTGGATCTTCGAGCCAGAAGTCGGACTCGCTAATCTGATGCTGGGCTGGGTTGGCGTATCTCCGATCGGATGGTTGCGTGACGCGGACTGGGCGTTGGTTGCTGTTCTGATTGTCACGCTCTGGAAGTCGATAGGATGGGCAATGGTATTTTATCTCGTTGCGCTACGAAATCTACCGTCCGATCTGCTTGAAGCAGCTTCAATCGATGGAGCCAACGGTTGGGACAAGTTCAGAAGTATCACATTGCCGCTGATCTCACCAACAACATTCTTTCTATCGATTATTCTTACAATCCAGTCCTTGCAAGCCTATGACCAGATCAATGTCATGACGCAGGGTGGACCGGCGGGATCAACGAGAACGTTGCTGTACATGTATTACCAGTCTGCATTCGAATCCTTTAATGTAGGTGAGGCTTCGTCCATCGCCGTTGTGATTATTCTGATCTGCGTGTTGCTGTCGGGTGTATCCTTCCTGCTTGGCAGACGTCTGGTGCACTACTAATGACAATGACATTGCCTAACAAAAAGTCTAAACGGATGAAGCGCAAGGAGTTGCAGAACGTGTCACAACCGAATTTTAAAATAAGTAAAATGATCCGCTACCTCCTGTTAGCCGTTATCGCGCTAGGTACAGCTTTTCCCTTCTATTGGATGGTCATTAGCGGGTTCAAAACCAATGATGAGATCTGGCAGTTTCCGCCGACCTTCTGGCCGGAGACTTTCCTGTGGAGCAACTATGTGGATGCCTGGAATGCGGCACCATTTGCCCGTTACATTCTAAACAGTACCGGGGTAGCATTAGCCATCTGTCTATTTCAGATCGTCAACTCCAGTATGATGGCGTACGCCCTAACACATATGAAATTTCGTCTCAAAGGTGTACTGACATCCCTGATTCTGGTGGGTTATATGATACCGAGTACAGCCGTATATCTGCCTAGTTACCTGGTGCTTAGCGAACTTAATCTGCTTGATTCCTACACAGGCTTAATTGTATCCAACTGTGTCAGCGTGTTCTCGATCTTCCTGATCCGGCAGGCGTTCATGCAGGTATCGCATGAATTGGTGGAAGCCGGACAGCTGGACGGTGCATCCCACTTCCGGATTCTCTGGACGATTATCACGCCGCTTGTTCGCTCAAGCTTCGCCGTGATGGTGCTGATTACGTTTATTGAACAGTACAACAACTATTTCTGGCCTATGCTCATCACCAAAGACCCTGATTTACAGCTGGTATCGGCGGGTCTGCGCAGCTTCTTTGTAGAAGGCGGGGCATATGGACTGGCTTGGCCACAGATTATGGCAGCGAGTGCCTTCACCATCGCACCCCTACTTATTCTCTTCCTGTTCACCCAGAAGACGATCATGCAGAGCGTGAATATCACGGCTGGTGTGAACAAGAACTGATATGCACTACCATTCACCTAAAACGGGAGGAACGACAATGAACTGGAGTCAAGCAAGCATGACATGGAAAAAGAGATTGAGGTTGAACTGGAAGGGTGGCATGTCGCTGGTACTCGCGACCAGCTTTGCTCTATTGACCGCTTGTGGAACACAAGCACCCGCAGAATCAGGCACGACGGCTGCTGCCAGTGGAACCGAAGCTCAGGCGAAAGATCCGGTGGAGATTGAGTTCTGGTATGGTCTGGGTGGTAATCTGGGCGATAACATGAAAAAGACGATTGATGCGTTCAACGCCTCCCAGAACGAAGTCGTTGTAAAAGGGATTGTACAAGCAGATTACACGGAAACGGAACAGAAGCTGCAAGCAGCAATTGCTTCCAAGAAGGTTCCAGCCGCTGTACTCAGCTCCAATATAGACTGGGCACGTAAAGGATATTATGCACCTATGGATGAGATGATTGCCGCTGATCCGAATTTTAAGAAAGACGATTTCATTCAGACATTCCTGAACCAGGGACAGGTGGATGGAAAGCAATACTTTTTGCCAATGTACGGTACAACTCAGATTATGTACTACCGTATGGATACGTTCAAGGAGAACGGAATCGACCCAGCAACTCTGACGACATGGGAGAAGCTGGCTGAGGCGGCTGCGAAGATGAGCAAACAAGAAAATGGCAAGACCACCTTCTACGGTTGGGAACCGATGTGGGGTAGAGACAATATGATTGATGCCGTGCTGGGTAAGGGCGGACAGATTCTTAGCGACGATGGCAAAACCGTTATGATCGACTCTCCGGAATGGATCGAGACATGGGACTTGTTCCGTAAATGGATTAACGAAGACAAGATTATGGGCATTCATTATGGAGGTCAGGGCTGGGAGTACTGGTACAAAACGATTGATGATGTGATGAAAAATAAAGCAGCAGGTTACACCGGATCTAGTGGTGACCAAGGTGACTTGGACTTTAGCGTAGTCGCTGCAATGCAACAACCAGGCTGGGAAGGTATTGGTGAAGGAAAACCGGTAGCAAGTGCCATATCGGCAGGTATTCCGTCAGCAGCGAGTCCAGAGCAACAACAGGCTGCTTACAAGTGGCTTACGTATTTCTCTGAAACTTCGAATACAGCTTCATGGTCCATGAACACCGGATATATTGCAGTACGTCAATCGGCTCAACAAGATCCAGAGTTCATGAAATTCAGTGAGGAAAATCCACAGATCACGGTACCATTGCAACAAGCAGCTCACGCTTCGGCTCCATTCCAGGATCCAACGGGTGGCAAGATCAATGATGCATTGAAGGATGCAGCTGATCAGGTACAGATCAATAATATGCCAGCGGAACAAGCACTGAAGGAAGCAAAAGAGAAAGCGCAGAAGGAACTGGATCGTGTAACGAAATAACGATATCGACAAGAACTGTTTCCAAGAGACTCGGTCGTGAACCTGACTGAATTGTAAACATAACGTATCACTAATCACTATAAGTAACTCAAGCGGAAAGGGCGGTACATGCTGTACCGTCCTTTCCGTTCATAAAGATCGCAGACAAGGAGTTTGACCAATGCAAGATGAAACGTATGTGGATGGATTATCAAATCCGATTAAAGCCGTTTTGTTCGATAAGGACGGAACATTACTTGATTTTACGGGCATGTGGGGGTTCTGGACCGATTGTGTGTTGAACGACTTCAGAGACCAGTTGGCGACCAGGGGACTTCGTATCGATACAGAGGAATTCCCACAGATCTGGGGTACATTCCACGATGACCAAGGCCGGATGAATGGGTATGACGTGCGGGGGCCACTTGCGATGGGCACGATGGATGAAGTGTATGCCGTGCTGACGTGGCATGGATATCGTGCGGGTCTCAGCTGGGCGGAAGCCAAGATCATGGTTCGGGAGTGTTTGGCGCGAGCGGAGGAAGAGATGGAACAGCATCGTCCGGCACGTCCGTTACCGGGAGTTCAAAGATTTCTTGAACAGTGCCGTAGCGAAGGCGTGGTTATGGGTGTTGTGACGGCAGATGATACACCAAGTGCAATTAAACATTTACAGTGGATGGGGTTGGATTCCTTTTTTGACGTGGTGATTGGTACAGATCTGGTGGAACGGGGGAAACCATTTCCCGATATGCTACTGCTTGCCTGTGAACGGTTGGGTGTATCTGTGCAGCATACTGTGGTCATTGGAGATACGGACGGAGACATGGAGATGGCACGAACCGCTGGTGCGGGGTACAGGATTGCCATTGGAGAACCGGGAAGAATCCACTTGGCCGATAGAACGATTCAATCCTTCCATGAATTGCTGAATGGTGGGCTGAATCGATGACGAACAGTCACGCCTACTTGGGCTGGGTACTGTTGGCACTGGCTATCGGGCTGGAGCTTAGTGCTACCATTTTGCTAAAAGTATCGGATGGGTTCTCGCGGTTATGGCCTTCGGTGTTGATGTTTGTCTGTTATGGCGCAAGTTTTACTTTTCTTAATTTTGCAGTGAAGTATATGCCGCTGGCTGTAGCTTATGCGATCTGGTCTGGGGTGGGCATTACGCTCATTGGCGTTGTAGGGCATTACTTTTTTGGTGAACGTCTGCGGCTCGCGTCGATGGTATGGATCGGTTTTATTCTGATTGGCATTATTGGACTGAAATGGAGTGATTCTTGATGAAAAATGAACATACACCGGAGCAACCTATTGCCAGCTTCCAGGTTATTACGGACACACATGTGCGAGAAGAGGCAGACCATATTCATAACCGGCATCTGGACCAAGCATTAGCCGACATAGCTACATTTAGTCAGGGGAGCAGCGGGATTATGCATGTGGGCGATGTGACGGATCGAGGTCTGCCGAGCGAATATCGTGAGTTGCAACGCATATGGAAGCAACATGCGGAGAGCTTGCCTGACATCAGATACACGGTAGGTAATCATGATATTGGAGCCGTGGTATGGCAAGATCCACCGATCGTTTTGCTTGAGATGAAAGAGGACGAAGTAGCTGAGTTATTGGAGCAGGAAGCAGAAATGGAGCTGGTAACAAAACAAACCGCTGCTGAATCAGCTGCACTGATTGAGCAACTATCCGTCGGGACATATACGTTGTCGGCTGCACCTCCGGAGCAGGAGGGTCAGGATGAGGGACCGATCTCTTCAGGAGTCGACCCCATTACAGTCGCCGGGTTATGGCAACGTCGATTGAGTGATTTTGAAGCAATAACCGGCATGAAGGGCTCTTACCACGATCACTGGATTGATGGTTATCATTATATTTTCCTGGGCACCGAGCAACCTCATCCGAAGGATTGTGATATGTCGGCTGAACAATTGGAGTGGCTGGATGCGAAATTGTCTGAGCATGCAACGCCAGATCATCCCATCTTCCTGTTCTTGCACCAGCCACTCATGGATACGGTAGCAGGATCGCTGAAGGAACAAGGCTGGTATGGTGTGAATCAGGATGCAGAACTTAAGGCCGTTCTGGCTAAATACCCGCAAGCGATCCTTTTCTCGGGACATACCCATTGGCAACTTGAAGCAAAGCATACGATGTACGATGGTGCGGGGCACATGCCAACCATGTTTAATGCGTCCTCTGTAGGTTATCTCTGGACAGATGAGGATGAGCATCTGGAGGGCAGTGAAGGACTTCATGTGGAGATATATAAGGATCGAGTGGTTGTGAAGGGACGGGACTTTGTCGCGGGCGAATGGATTGAAGGTGTTGAGTTTACAGTGTCATATCCTGTAGAAGGGTAGTTATTTGGATAGTCAACGGGAAAGGGTCATGCTAAGGGTCAATGTCATTAAGATAATTTAGACTTGATGATATTACTCAATGGGTGGCCTTTTTGGTGTCCATCTTAAAGGTATGTTCAGATCATCCACCCCATAAAGTTCCACGTGAAACGTAGCAGGTGAGGCTAGAGTTGGGTAAAGTTGTAAATGGGTATGATTACAAACTATACTCAAATAAGAACACATGATATGCACATACTCGTTAATTTAACCTATTTACGGAGAGGAAGTAGAACCGGCATGAGAGAACTTCAGGTTCAAACGACATATGGTACCGTTCAAGGCGAACTTTTGCACGATGCAAGCGTATGGAAAGGCATTCCCTATGCGAAACCTCCGGTAGGTGAGCTGCGTTTCAAGGCTCCGGTACAGCCCGAGTCATGGGATGGAATCAGACAGGCTACACAATTTGGGCCTGAGAATATACAACCTCGAAATCATCAACCAGAAGGCCAGACAGAAATTCCGAATGAGTCAGAAGATAGTCTATATCTGAACATCTGGGCACCTAAGGAAAAGGGAGCAACACCATTGCCGGTCATGGTATGGATTCACGGCGGCTCCTTTGTATCAGGTTCAGGTAGCCAGCCGATGTATGATGGTACACAGTTAGCGGTTCGGGGGGACGTCATCGTTGTGACGATCAACTACCGATTAGGACCTTTGGGATTCCTTCATATGGCTCCATTAGGTGATTCATATGTATCCAATGCAGGTCTGCTGGATCAGGTTGCGGCATTACAGTGGGTGAAGGATAATATCTCTGCTTTTGGTGGTAACCCGGATCAAGTTACGGTGTTCGGCGAATCAGCAGGCAGTATGAGTATTGCAGCACTGATGGCGATGCCAGCGGCCAAAGGACTGTTCCAACGTGCCATTATGGAGAGTGGTGCATCCCAGTTCATGCCAGCAGAGCAAGCCTCAGCGTTGCGGGAAGCGATGCTGAAGATTCTTGGGGTGGATCGGGACAACCTGCAGAAGTTAAATACAATTCCTGTAGAGCAGATTATTGCAGCGGGTGAAACGGTCAAACAGCAGAGCGGGGCAGGTATGGCATTATTGTTCCAACCTGTATTGGAGGGGCATACATTACCACAGGTGCCACTTCAGGCGGTGAGCGAAGGTTCAGCGCAGGATATTCCGGTGCTGATTGGTACGACATTGCACGAGGGTGCACTGTTCATCCAGCCGCATGTACCTTTTTCAAAAGAAATCGATATGGTTCAGGGCGTAGACTTTATGACACCAGATCTGGAGAACCGGGTAGCCATCGCGGATAGTTATCCAAAAACGGCAGATGGACAAGCCCAAGTGATGACCGATATGTTCTTCTGGCGGTCAGCGCTGCAATATGCTGCGGCACAGCAGAAGTATGCCCCCGTGTGGATGTATCGATTTGATTGGGTGATGCCGGAACATCCCTTGTTAAAAAGAGCGATTCACAGTATCGAAATGTTCTTTGTGTTTAATACACTACATGTCCTCAAATTCATGAATGCGGAGCCGGATGAAGCTGCGGCGGCACTTGCCCTCAAGGTACAGGATGCCTGGATTTCCTTTGCCAAGAATGGCCAACCTGAAGTTGCAGGTGTGAACTGGCCTGAATATGAGCAGGATCGAGGGACACTAATCTTCAACCATGAGATTGAGGTCGTACATGATCCGGATGCAGCCAAGCGAGAGCTGTTAGGGTTATAATCCAAGCCGATTATTTGAAATGAATACTCTGAATAACTGCTATACGCTTAATCAAAAGAGGAGGTTCATTCTCAGAATGAACCTCCTCTTTTTGTAATCCGGCTGGAGAGTAGCAGAACGTAAGCACCAATTAGGGGGATACATTATGCATTGCATTGTTATACTCCAAACATTATTTACGAGAGGCACGCGTGCGTGACACCTCATCGAAGTAGAAGGAACGTTTTCCACGGGAGAACAGCACAATTAAGACATGAATGAAGAGCACGGCATAGACCAACATATAGACACCGACTGTTCCCAGGGAAAGCAATATTTGATAAGGCTGGAGCATAACATCCTGATTACTGGTGAAGGCATAATCGTTGACCAGGCGAATGATCGTAACTAGCAGCCATGGAACATAGAGTGCGGCAAATCTTTTAAATAACGATTCACTGGTGGGTGTGCCGGTCTGACGATCTACATAGCGGAATCGCAAGATAATTGAGCCTGGAGTTACCCCATTTCTTACCCAAGGGATGAAGAACAGCACAATGACCATAGCAATGGATGTACTTAGCGCATCACTGATCACATCAGATGCTGTGAAGATCGAAATCAGATTCGAGAGGAAGACAACAACGACTCCATCGATAATTAACGCGAGCAATTGAGGCATAACATACACTTGGTTTTGCTCCACGATCTGTTCGCTCTTCGCCTGAATGCTTGCACGTGATGGGAATAAAGCAAGCAGGATGGGCGCTGTGAAGAATCCAATGACCGCTCCTGAAGTATTCAATAACAGATCATCTACATCAAAGAGACGGTAAGGACAATTATAATACCCGTAGAATCCGGTGATCTGGGTGATCTCGAAGAATAAGGAGAGCCCGAATCCACCTAGCAGGGCGTACTTCCAGAAGACTCTTTTTTGAAAAAAATAACGGATATATACACCCAGCGGCATAAGAAGCAGGACGTTAAATAGAACTTGCAAGAAGGCTCTGCCCTGAATCATTCCGATATAACTAGATGGCTGAGACCATACAATGGGTGTTTCTTTCATAATGTCTTTGACAAAAGTGAATGGAACCAGATTGTAGTAGATCGTGTCAGCGGCTTGCTGCGCACAGGTATCTCGCGTAGTCGGAAACGGAAGAATAACGAGGCAATAGGCAGCTAGAATATAAAAGATAAAAGAAAAGCTCACGCCAAACCGTGACCAACTGAAGAAGCCGTCTTTGCGATAACCATAGATCAACCAAGGCACCAGCAAAAACATGGCCGCAACAACAAAGATCAAAAAAGCCGTTTGCACAGGGAAAACATATGAGGACATGAGTAGGAACTCCTTTGGTATTAAATATAATAACATTCATAGAAACAGAAAAATTCATGTATGTGTAGTGCGTATCTATTAGTTACATTATAAGTAGTTACCCTTAAAGTGAGGGATGCATGAACCTTAAATTTGGTTTAAATCCATCCATGCAGTGACCAAGCGTATGGAATATACCGCCGAAATCCCGTATACTTGCGGGAATGCCAATCGTAGAATGGAGAGTTTAATACATATGTCTAATTTGCCTAACTGCCCCAAATGTAATTCGGAGTACACGTACGAGGATGGTAACCTGCTGGTTTGCCCGGAGTGTGCGCATGAATGGTCTTTGGAAGCAGACAATGATAACGCAGAGGATGCAAAAGTAATCCGTGATGCCAACGGAAATGTGCTAAGTGATGGCGATACCGTTACCGTCATTAAAGATCTGAAGGTAAAAGGTAGCTCGCTTGTAGTTAAACAGGGCACGAAGGTGAAGAATATTCGCCTAATTGATGGGGATCATGATATTGATTGCAAGATCGACAGCTTGGGTGCAATGAAGTTGAAATCTGAGTTTGTGAAAAAGATATAAGATCGAAAAACGTTCAGTTCCGCATTCAATGGAAATTGAACGTTTTTTTGTTTGACAGGAAATATTTAGTAGATATATACTGGTTGGAATTTAATTTTGAACATGGTTAGGTGGTCTACATATAAGAAAAGGCAGGTGTCAGAGCGATGAAGAGAGATCATATTATTAAATATTATTCCGGGTTTGATGAGTGGGGCAGACTGGAGCGGGAACCAATTGAATTCATCATTAACATGCATTACATCAGGGAACATCTCCCCGCTACTGGTTGTATTCTGGATAATGGCGCAGGACCAGGAAAGTATGCCATGGAGCTTGCGAAGCTGGGATACCAAGTCACTTTATCGGATCTGACACCTTCCTCCGTGGATACTGCGCGGCAAAAGGCTCAGGAGTTTGGATTGACACAGCAATTCGATGGATTCCATGTCCTCGATGCCACTTCGCTCTCCGGTATGGCTGACGAGA
This sequence comes from Paenibacillus sp. PK1-4R, assembly GCF_030369595.1. Lineage (NCBI taxonomy): Bacteria > Bacillati > Bacillota > Bacilli > Caryophanales > Paenibacillaceae > Paenibacillus > Paenibacillus sp. PK1-4R. The sequence continues at coordinate 6,750,037 of NZ_CP126535.1, read as the reverse complement.
AATATGATGCATCCCTTATGCTGGGGCCGTTATATCATCTGCAGACAGACGAAGAGCGGATGGCTGCTGTACAGGAGTTGTACCGTGTGACCAAGCGAGGAGGCGTGGTGTTTGTAGCGATGCAGAGCCGAATGCGCATGAGTATCAATTCGCTGCAATCTCCGCAGCACTGGAAACCGAATGATAACATGGCAGCAATCCATTCTTTTGTGGAAAAGGGTAGATTCGATCATCAGGATCAAGGACGATTTACGGGAGCATACTATTTTAATATTCAGGATGTTACACCCTTCATGGAGCAACATGGATTTGAAACCGTTGATTTGATTGGTTCATCCAGCCTTAGAGCGATGCTCACGGACGAGCAGCAGCAATACTGGAAAGAGCGTGGCGAGTACGATGAACTCATGCAATATATGATCGAAGCCGCCAAAGACCCTTCCATATTGGGAATCTCGTCGCATCTGCTGTACATCGGGAGGAAGAAATAATAGACTTACAGGCAATGCTCTAAAAATCTATGTATTTTAGAATTTCAGCCCGTGGAATACTGTTTCCACATGATATAATATCTCTATCTAATGGTCTGGAGGTGTCACTATGCAATGGAAGGAAGTTCAGGAGCGATTCCCTAATGAGTGGGTCGTTTTTGAGGCAACCAAGGCGCATTCTAGAGAAGGCCAGCGTTATATTGAAGAGATGGCAGTGATTGATTCATTTGATGATTCTACAAAGGCACTAAAACGTTATGGTGAATTGCATCAGGAAGATCCCAGACGGGAATACTGCTTTTTTCACACTTCACGTCCAGAAGTTGTGGCAAGAGAACGATATGTTGGCATGAGAGGTCCTCGATGAAAATTTCAGAGTTTTATGGTCTACCCTTCACAAGCATAAAACTTGAATTTAGAGGAGAAGTACTACAATTAGAAAAAGTCCTTTTGGATACCGGATCAGCTAGTACATTGTTGAATGCAGATGCAGTTCGGGAAGTAGGAATGGTTCCTGAAGAGGATGATCTCGTTGATATTATAAGAGGTGTAGGCGGTATAGAGTATGTTTACACCAAGTCACTCGATTCTATAACTGTAGATGGAACAACGATTAATGATTTTCAAGTTGAAATAGGAAATATGGATTATGGTTTGGAGATTGACGGAATTCTGGGATTTAATTTTATGAAACAGACCGGTGTTGTAATTAATGCCAACCTGATGGAACTAAGTATAGATAAGCTGTAATCTATAGAAAATAAACATAAATGTGCCCTCTGGAAACAGAGGGTACTTGTGTTTTTTATCAAAATAGTTCAATATTAAGATACATAACAAAAGGTGATCTACTTACAATAGGTTAGATGAACAACGGATCGCTTCATACCAGGGAGGAACAGACAATGGAAATCGGAATTAGTACATTTGTGGAGACGAACCCGGATGTAAAAACAGGAGAACTTATCAGTCATGCGCAGCGCATTCGCGATGTTGTTGAAGAGATTGTTTTGGCAGATCAGGTGGGTCTGGATGTATATGGCGTGGGAGAACATCATCGTGCCGACTACGCCGCTTCATCACCAGCTGTCATTCTGGCGGCCGCAGCTTCACAGACCAAGAATATTCGCTTGACGAGTGCGGTAACCGTGCTGTCATCGCATGACCCGGTACGGGTATATCAAGATTTTGCGACATTAGATGGCATTTCGAACGGACGTGCAGAGATTATGGCAGGGCGGGGATCATTTATCGAATCGTTCCCACTGTTCGGCTATGATCTGAACGACTACGATGAGTTATTCGACGAGAAACTGGATTTGCTGCTCAAGCTGCGTGATTCGGAAAAAGTAACCTGGGAAGGCAAACACCGCCCTTCCTTTAACAATCTGGGCATCTACCCGCGCCCGGTACAGGAAAAACTTCCGGTATGGATTGGCAGTGGCGGTAATCAGGAATCGGTAGTTCGTGCAGGACTGCTCGGTTTGCCACTGGTGCTTGCCATTATCGGTGGTCGTCCGGTGCAATTCGCACCACTGGTGGAACTGTACAAGAAAGCAGCTGCACATGCAGGACATGATGCTTCCAAGCTGACCGTTGCTTCTCACTCTCACGGCTTCATTGCCGATACAACAGACGAAGCCGTGGAGAAATTCTTCCCGCCAGCGCAAGCGGTCATGAACTTACTGGGTCGTGAACGTGGATGGGGACACTACAGCCGTGCGACATTTGATGCGGCGCGCAGCCTGGAAGGTGCATTGTATGTAGGTGATGTGGAGACCGTAGCTCAGAAAATTATTTACCTGCGTAAAGAAGTCGGGATCACACGCTTCATGTTGCACACCCCCCTCGGCACAATGCCGCACAACGAGGTTATGAGAGCAATCGAGCTACTTGGTAAAGAAGTCGCTCCAATTGTGCGCAAAGAAATTGCACGTTGGGAAGCTGAGAACCAAGAGGCACGTTAATCGACTGAAACCGTTACGGAACTAGATAGAGTCAACCAAATAAAGGAGCATGACCTAGGCGTATTACGCCAATGGATCTGCTCCTTTTTCGTTTATCTTCTAAAAGCTTCTAACACATCACCAACTTCATGCCTATCCATTCGCAGATGTACTCACAAGGGAGTGTATAACCATGGATAACGTATGATCATAGAGGGTTTTGGCAGCTTCTTCGCTCTCAATATGGCCTCCCAAATACAGATGAATAACACCGTGTAAGGGAGCCCAGATCATCCGAACTGCAAGCATGGGATCTTGTACCTGAAGCATTCCCTGTTCAATGGCTACCTCCACTAAGGCAGACACTTGCTTAAGTGCAGTCGCTGTTCCCTGTAAGGTTTCTCCATCTGGTTTGAATTCGGAAAAAGATCCTCCAAACATCAGCTGATAGAAGCTGGATTGAGAAATGCCGAAGTCCCAGTAGACGTAGGCCAGATCACGGAAATACTGTTCGAACGATGTCTGCCGGGGTATAGTTTCAAATCGCTGGGCCATGAGGGAGCATCCCTCTAAATACAGATGTTTGGCTAACCCTTCTTTTTTGCCAAAAAGGTTATATATGATTTTGGTGGAGCACTCCATGCGTTCAGCTACACGGCGTACCGTGACGGCTTCTGGTCCATGCTCTTGCAGTAAAGCAGCAGCAGCATGCACAATATTTTGCCGCAGATTATCCGAGTGCTGGAGTCTGGCTTCCTGAAAGGTTGTTACCGTATGTGCAGATTCTGTGGAACCCGAATTAAGATCCTTCATTGATTTCATCCTCGTAACCGTATTGTTGTTGAACAGAAACTACGTTTCCTTTTCTTAAGATTATAGAATTTATACGTTTTCAGCGGAGCTGAAGGATTCGATGATGGCAAGAAAAACTTCAGCTTAAATGCGGTCTGTCTTCTATGAAAGTACGTCGATATATTTTTTTCTTATGGTCATTCTACTGTTTTACGCCGGATGACGTCAATTTAATCCGAATTTAATAAGTAAGCACCACGTTCTAGATTTAAATTTAACAAATGTATTTGACAGCGTCATGGATTTTGGTTACGATGATTCTATACAGAAACAGTGTTTCCTAATAAAAACAAGTGTTCAAATTATGCATAGAGGATGGATGAGAGATGATAAAAGAACAGCATCAATGGGTACTTATTACAGGTGCTTCTTCAGGTATTGGGGAAGTTTTTGCACTCGAAATGGCTTCCAAGGGTAAAAATATTGTGCTGGTGGCCAGAACAGAATCCAAACTGAATCAATTGGCAGAGCGTATAGAACGTACATATCAAGTAAGGGCTGAGGTGATCGTATCGGATTTGTCTCAAGTCGATGCACCTCAGAGGGTATATGAGGAATGTCAGAATCGGGGAATACACATCGATATGCTGATCAACAATGCGGGATTTGCTACCCATGGATGTTTTGAACAGGTGGATGGTTCCCGCCAGCAGGAGGAGATTATGTTGAATGTGCTCGCCTTGACAAACATGACGCATCTTTTCTTGCCAGGCATGTTACAGAAGCGAAATGGTGCTGTCATTAATGTCTCTTCGACGGCTGCCTTTCAACCTGATCCATATATGGCTGTGTATGGAGCGACAAAGGCATTTGTACTTTCTTTTACCGAGGCATTATATGAAGAAAACAGGAAGCGTGGCGTTCAGTTTTTGGCACTATGCCCAGGCTCAACCGAGACTTCGTTCTTTGATGTAGTGGGCGCTGATGAAGCTTCGGTGGGTAAACGTGATACCCCTGAGCATGTCGTGGCGGTGGCCATGAGAGCACTCGAGTCAGGCAAACCTTATGCTGTGCCGGGGGCCGGTAATTACTGGACAGCGCAGTTCACCCGCCTCGTGCCACGCAAGTTGATGTTGCGAATTGTAGGAAGTATGCTCCGTCCACGTTCGAAGGATGGTAAAGCATAAAAAGTACAAGCCTGATTAGTGGTATAGGGATAAAGCTTTAGGCCAAAATGCCTTTGGCCCGAGCTTCCTTTATCCAACCTGGAAATTCAGTGAGGAGACGATCGTACAATTCTTCATCGCTGATCTTGGAGATGTCGTCGAGAGCAAAAAAGTCAGCATTATCGATGAAACGTCCAGTCATATCATCAAGATTCTCCAGAATACCGTAATTGGCTTGTCCCAGGCCAACGAATTGCCAGAACAAATTTTTGGTTGAACTTTCGGTAATAAGCCGCATGATTTTCCCTTTTTGACTGACTCCACCATCGCTAAAAAAGATAATATACGTTGGAATCTTCACATCGGGTTCCTCGATCGTATATTTGCGAATGACATCCTGCATCACAGGAGGTTCGTTATTGGTACCACCTTTGCTTCCCAGCGTATATGTGCGTTCAATATAATTCTCGAAATCCCTGGCGGTGACGCTAGGTGCACGCAAGAAGTCTTTGGCGAAGAACCAGACGTCCAACTCCCCGTTATCGTCAAATGCTGATGCAATCGCCAGGATACGCTCGAAGGCTTCTTGCACGATGCCTTTGCGATACAGATGGTACATGGAGCCTGATGCGTCAAATATGACGGCAACACGTGCCTGTATAGGTTCAATCTTTTTCTTTTGGAGAGACAGGGTTACTTTATGTTTGAGGAGATCGATCTTGGTCAGGTTTAGCGGCGCATGATTCGTGTTCGGTGCAGCAACAGGTGCCAGGGCTTCTAGAGAGGCGGCTGCAACTTCAGCTCGTGCCGTGTTAAGAACCTGTTCGGCTTCTGAAGTATCGTTACTCTCGATCTCAACACCAAATGATTCTGCCAGCGGCTGCAATCCACCAAAGAAACCTCGTCCAATCGCACGCACTTTGAATCCGTCACGATACTTGTAGATTTCAATGAAAATAAGCGCTGTTTCCGCAGTGACCTGCGTGATCTCATAGGTAATCTGCTGGGAACCAGCTCGTACAATCGCCTGACATGCCTGAACATTGGCGAATGTGCCTTCCGCATCCAGAGTAGCCGTAAACACACATTTTTCTACAGGAGCTTGCCTTAATTGATTCGTATCCAGTACAAAAGAGGATTGCAGTTCATCTGCCTGTTGCAGAAGTACACTGTGGTGCGGATCAGCCTTCTGATTATAAAATACAAAATAGTCGTCAGATGGGACTTTTCCCTCTTCGTTCACCATAAAGCAGCTAACATCCAAGGGAGAAGGAGATGATGTACACTGAATGGTTACCTGAAGTTGGGTGGATTCGTTGATACTGATATTCTGGCCTGTGTTTAAGTGGATGAACGAATCTGTCATAATCGAATGCGCCTCTCTTCTCCAATATAATGGTTGAGAATGAACAGTAACAAGATCGATTCTGAGACAAATGTTTCCATAAGTCAATCATATATCCGGTATTCCTACGCCTGTTCTGACTCGTACTTTTCCCGATGCTCCTTCTTCATCTTCACATAGTCTGGATCCGTCTTCGCAATCTCCCATTGTGCTTTAAATATAGCCGCGGCTTCTGCCTTCACCTTGTCATTCTGATAGGGCAAGATCGAGCCATCCTCCTTCGAGTATTTGCGTCCTCCTTTGTGATTTGTATACCGTCTGGCCCGTGTATAACCCATCTGGAGAAATTTACGATCCATATCCATACCAACGAAATCTCCCTTTTTCTTATACTCCAAAAATAGCTCATAGATCTTCTCCGATGACTCTGTCGCAATCTCGGGTGTTTTGAATCGCCAGTGTGGTAGAATCTCGCCTTTGTACGGCTCTACCATCAGAACACCCTGCTCGCCCCGGCCTACGGTGTACAGCTCAGGATGTTTGCGCAGATCCAACTCATCATAATTGAGACTGTAATCAAATTTTTTCATGTATACACCCTCCTTGATAGGGATTACCCCGATTCTGAACCAACAAGCACGGTTAATGGGGAACAATAGAAGGAATTACACAGGAGGGATAGCGGTATGGGAATGTCCGGCAGATATCTTGTGGTAACGAAGGAGTTAGTTGAATCCATCAAGTCAGGTGAGATTAGTGTGCATGATTGTGCAGTGGATCTGGATATTGATAAAACGTGGCAGATGCTTCAATTCACGCTGAACGGTAACTTGTTAGAAGGGGAGCCGCCCCTGGGCTATGTGGTGCCTCTCGCAGGTGAGCAATACGTGGGAAACTATTCGGACATGGATCTATTTTTGCTTAGTAACGAGCAGGTGCTGGAAGCCTACATGGCATTGGAGCAGCTCACACCGGAGGAATTGAAGCAACGGTATAGTCTGGACCAGATGATCGCTGAAGGCGTTTACCCTGTTATGGAAGATTGGGATGCGGAAGAGACATTTCAGGAGATCGTTCAGACTGTGGATGATATCCAGGCCTTGTTTCAGGCCACGGCTGCAAGTGGGAACGGGATCATCTTTTATGTTTTCTAAGTGAGCATTGAAATTATGATGGGAATTCTATGGCCGACGTTGAGACAGGTTTGAACTGCTCCTATTCGGGTTATTGATAGACACAAGGCTCAGGTCTTGATGACATGACAATCCGGTAGAAGAGAGGGAATGCGATATGACACAGGATCAGAACGAAGAGAACAAAGCAATTCAAGAGGACGAGCCGGATCAATTCGAGACTCCCGCAACTGCGGAAGATGAAGAAACGGATGAGAAACTCGCTGAAGATCAGGAGCAAGAATAACTCCCAGCATTGCATAATGAAGCAGGATGTTTTATCGAAACATACGATATGCTGAAATATAGATAGACCAGAGGTCGGACATGTTCCGGCCTTTTGGTTTATTTTTTTGCGTATCCGTTTACAAGAATTACCTATACCTTCATAATGGAAATGAACCATATTTTTCTAAGGAGGAGTTCATATTACGAATCGGAAGTTAGTCCAATGGATGGCAGTGCCACTAGTACTTTTAATGGTTGTTCTTACAGGATGTCAGGCTGTGGGTGGAGTAGACGTTGGCAAAGCAATGGCCAATGGCGCGAGTATCAAGTCCGGTGAATCCAGACAATCCATGAATATAAACATAGAACCGGCTAAGGAATTTGCTACAGAAAAAGACCTTGAAATGATCGAACTCATTAATTCCATATCCCTGGATATTGATCAAGCCAAAATGAAAGATGCGAAGACAGCATCGATCAAAGGTACACTGAGCATGGAGGGAACGAAATTACCTTTCCACCTGTCCATGAATGAGTCCCAATTGGTCATTGATCTGGACGGAGCCCAGAAACCGCTGTACATATCTCTGGATACGCTCCAAGATGCACAGGCTCTTCCAATGGTAGATACGAAGGCTCTGGAGAAACAACTCGAGGAAATTTCCCCGAAACTGTTCTCTTTTGTCCTGAAGCATCTGTCCAATCCGAAGAACATCTCCGTAACACCGGTACAGGAATCCGTGAATGGCGAAGCGCTTAGCCTCTCCAAGCTGCATCTGGAAGTTAGTGGTGAAGAGATGCTTGCTATGGTTAAACCGTTCCTGACGAGTATCTCGAAGGATGAGCAAGGACTGAAAGAGCTGATTGGCGATCTGTACGATGTGTTCTACCCTGTACTGGAAGCTGTGAATGAGGTTGAAGGCGGGGGAGATGAAACGCTGAATTCGATCGTTCCTGAATCGAAAGATGAAGCCGTTGCGTCACTATATGCCATCATCAAAGTAGGACTGGACAGTATGCTGGTCAATTATGATCAGGAGCTGAACAACCTGTTGAATGAGACCCCTGAATTCAAAACGGTATTTGGCACAGAAACCAAACTGAAATTGGATTTTTATCTCGACAGCAAGCTGGATATTCGCAAGCAAAACTTTGAACTGAAAGTAGCGCTGCCGGCTTCCGAAGATCTTCCGGTGAACTCCGTAACCGTAAGTGGAGACAGTGAACAGTGGAATATCGGTGGCACAGTTGCAGTTGATGAAGTGGATGTATCAGGCGGCGTTATGGATCTGATGAAGGATGATATTACGCCTGGACAGATGCTGCGCAATTTTGATTCCAATTCATTGGCATACCAATTGCTGAAAGATGAAGCTGGGATCACGAGTAAAAGTGTAGTGCTCTTCCCGGATGATGAATACGCTGGGGCGATCACGGTTAAGAATACAACATTTGTTCCGCTTCGCTACGTGTCTGAAGAATTGGATGCTGAAGTGAAATGGACCAAAGGCTCGAACCAGATCGTTGTCATTGACGACATCACTGGTGATGAGATTGTCCTAACCGTAGGTTCCAAGAAGGCAACCGTTGCTGGTAAAGAAGTAACTATGGTGGAATCCGCTTATGTAGGCAAGGACGGCAAGACGTATGTGCCGTTGCGCTTTGTGGCTGAATCCCTTGGAGCTACTGTAGATAAAGAACAAGAAACAGGCTGGATTTACATTGACCGTCCTTAAGTGAGACGTTGAAGTAGTCCTTAGCATGAGAGGGGATTTCAGAGTATGCCAGATTTCTCGTAATGATCGTGAAAAGAACACCGCAAAAATTCCGTTAGACCATGAACGGGATACGTGTGTCCTTTTGACCCATTACGAGGAGCTTCGGCGTTTCTGAAATGATGAAACGGATCGGGGAGTGCCTCTATTGGAGGTGCTCCTCTTTGTTGTGTCATCCTAAATAAATCCCCAGAGGTGTTGTATATGAAAAGTCAATTGTTCATCCATTCCAACTCCGTTACGTTGCGTCCATTTACGCTTGAAGATCAGGCTGCCGTGTATGCATTAACCCAACAACCTGAAATCACAGATGTCCTGCCAGATTGGAAGATGACCGAGGAGCAGTTGCGCGAATTTTTACAATTTGTCGTTGGCAGTTACGAACAGTTCAACCCGGAAGATGTACGCATCCTGCTTGCCGTTGTACACAATAAAGATCAGCGTATCATTGGTTGGTGTGGTGTGTTTCCGAATGACATGCTGGTTCGGGCTGACCGTGAAGTGGCTTACGCCATCTCACGGGATTACCGGAATAAAGGATACATCACAGAGGCTGTGCAGGCGCTAACAGCATATGTATTTGAGCATACCTTGCTGGATCGAATCGTGGGCATTGTGAAGCCGCACAACCAGCCGTCACGCAAAGTTCTGGAGCATACGGGTTTTTGTTATATCTCTCGCAAAAAGCTAGTGGACCAGGAGAACTACGATTATTTTGAACTGCTCAAAGTAAAGTCCGAACCAGTGCAACCGAAGCAGGTACATTCTGAAATTCGCTTACGACGAGCGCAGCAAGAAGATGCTGTTGTACTTACAGAGATTTGTACTCGTGCTTTTGATCATGTCATAAAAGTCTGGGCGGATAATGAGAAGGATATCGATAACAATTTATGTCCACCTGATTATTCGTCAGTTCGAATGCATCGTTACGTGATCCGTGAATGGGATTATTATGTTGTAGAATCAGATGGATGTGTTATTGGCGGGGTGAGTGTTAACGTGCTCGGACGAAAACATGCCAGGATTGATAAGATCTATATTGATCCCGTATGCCAGGGACGTGGCGTGGGAACTCAAGTCATGAGGCTTATTGAGACTGAATTTCCGCAGATTGAAATCTGGAAGCTGGAGACCTCAGGTCGGCAGCAGGATAATCATCATTTTTACGAAAAAATGGGATATGTTTGTATCTATGCATCTGAGGATGAGTTTGGATATGAGAAGAACATGTCAATTGATCCTTTTGATCCAACATGTGACGTGGCATTATCCATGGACTCGGGTGAGTCAGTGGTTGAATATGTTCAAGCTAATCTGGACTCAGTCCGTTACAGCACCAGTAATCTGACCAATAGTCGGATTACTGACTGCAATCTGAGTGGAAGCAAATTTACCAATCTAAATATGACCAATATATTGCTAGCTGATTTACGCCTAACCGACAGCAAGGTTGAATTCTGTGCTTTGGATGGCGTTCAATTCCAGGATACACATCTTGGATCTGACCGTGTACCCATGCATTGGGCGCATTGTGATCTTGGGGGAAGTCGCTTTATCGATTGCGATCTATCTGGAGTGCAGTTGGAACAGTGTCAAGTGAACGGGATGAAGATCAATGGAGTAGAAGTAAAGAAATTACTTGCAGCCTATGAGGCTATGAAGTCCTGAGGACGAATGGCAGGGCGAATACGGAAGCATACTAATCCGGTTGAGATGCTGGTTGTAACAGATCCCCGTTAGATTAGAGCAAATGAAGAAATGGGTATTTACTTACGTATGGAGGATGTCAAAAACAGCAAAGGGAGGTCTATGGATTATGACTGAACGATTTGCGGGTAAAGTGGTCCTGATTACAGGCGGTGGCTCCGGTCTTGGACGATCAGCTGCTGTGGAAGTTGCACGTGAAGGCGCAAAACTTGCCTTGGTGGATGTAAACATGAAGGCGCTGGAAGAGACCAAACGTGTAATCTCCGATGAGGTGAAGCATGCCGAGTTTCTGTTAATCGAAGGTGACGTATCGGACGAAGAAGCTGTGAAGAAGTATGTTAGCGATACGGTCAATGAGTTTGGACGTATCGATGCATTTTTCAACAATGCAGGCATTGAAGGCAAGCAAAACCTGATCGAAAACTACGAGACGGAGATGTTCAATAAAGTTATCGATATCAACCTGAAGGGTGTATTTTTCGGGTTGAAGCACGTTCTACCTGTGATGAAAAAACAGGGAGAAGGCTACATCGTGAACGCGTCCTCTGTTGGTGGGATTCGCGCCGTGCCAAACCTGGTTGCCTACGGAGCGAGCAAACATGCCGTAGCCGGCATGACCAAAGATGCAGCGATTGAATACGCCGAGCACGGGATCAGCATTAATGCAATTGCACCCGGGGCCATTTTGACAGATATGGTCATCGGTTCGTTTAAACAGATCAATCCGAATGACTGGGAGTCAGCATCCAAAGAGTTCGTTAAGGACAACCCGGCGAAACGCTTGGGTGAACCGAAGGAAGTAGGGCGTCTCGTTGCCTTCTTGCTGTCCGGCGAAGCACCATTTATCAATGGAGCTATTATTCCAATCGATGGTGCACAGTCAGCTAAATATTGATCCCATAATCAAACCGCGTATCCATGCGACATAGACATATACTGAAGAACGCCCTTTTTCGCCAATGTGCGGATGGGGCGTTCTTTTTGGTGTGATATTCAGGATTCGGTGTAACTTATTCGCAGATTAAGTGTGCTGTAAAATCTGCGGCTTTTTGCTAAACCCGGTACTCCCGGCTGTAAAGCCCATCTGGCGATAGAATTCATGTGCGGCTTCACGTTCTGGGCGATTGCCACTGTTCAGAGACAAGGAATCCACGTTATGCGTGGCTGCCCATTGCTCAGCTTCAAGAATGAGCTGACGACCGATGCCTGAGCCCCTGAACTGGTCGTGTACAACCAATGCCAAGATACGGCAGTGTCTTCCGTTCTTTTCATATAGATAAGACGTCTGTAATCCGATCAGTCCAACTACGCGGCCTCGTGCTTCAGCAACCAGTGTAGTAAAGTTTGCGTCCGCAGAGATATGGGTATAGCGCTCTTCCATCTCGGCGTACGTGGTGGGATAACCAAGTTGGTCCATCAGAATGACCATATCTTGCAGATCGGTAGGGGAGCTATGTCTAATCGTTACATCCAGGCTCATAATGTTGTATCCTCCTTGGGTCTTTCCTTCAATGAAAGTTCAATAATGGTATCCAGCAGCTCTGCAAAAGTAATGCCTGCAGCAGCTGCACTTTTGGGCAGCAGACTGTTACGGGTAAGACCCGGCAGCGTGTTCACTTCAAGCACATACGGCATGCCTTCCCGAATCATCATATCCACGCGAGCGTAGACGCTGCATTTGAGCACCTGATAGCAGGCCAACGCCGCGGCTTCAACGCGATTGTGAAGGTCCAAAGGCAATTGCACAACCTGCTCATCGGCCCCGTGGTCATCGTATTTGGAAGCATAGTCGAAAAACTCAGCGTTCGAACGAATGGAGATCACCGGCAGCATCTTACCATCCAGAATGGCACAGGTAATCTCCTCACCTTCGATATACTGTTCAATCATGACCGTATCATCCCAGGCGAGGGCAGCCTCTACAGCAGCGGGCAGGGCGGAAGCTTCCTTCACCACTTGGGTACCGATACTGGAACCGCCTGAATTCGGTTTGACCACCACGGGGTACGTTAATTGTTGAACAGCAATAGAGGACAGTTCCTCCATATGGCTCACCCGTAGCCATTCTCCGGTAAGCACACCTGCATGCTGCATGAGTTGTTTGGACATGTCTTTATCCATGCATACACTGCTTGCAAGCACACCACAGCCTGTGTAGGGAATACCCAGAGATTCTAATGTACCCTGGACCGTACCGTCTTCGCCGTATTTGCCATGCAGGGCAAGCAGTGCCACATCGATCCCCGCTGACTTGTCGATTAGATCGCGCTTGGTGTTCAGCTCAATGGGCACAACCTCGTATTTGTCTCTATTGAGATTCGCAATCATCTCCTGTCCGGTGAGCAGTGAAATATCCCGCTCTGAAGATGTACCGCCCATAATCACGCCAACTTTCATGTGAAATCCTCCTTATCTCATTTGAGCTGCTGTCTCGCCAATGATGCGAATGCCCTTGCGTATATTCTCATCGCTGACTCTGGAGAAACCCAGACGCATCGTGTTTACGCCCTGACCATGTTCCAGATAAAAGGTATCCCCTGGTGTGAACGTTACACCTTTCACTTTACAGGCCGCCAGCAGTTCACGGGTTTTGTATTCGGACGGGAACTGCACGAACAGATGCAGACCACCCGCACCGGAAATCCGGCACATTGGCAGATGCTGCTTCAGGCAACGCACAACCAATTCATATTTTCGCTTATACTCTGTACGAGCTCGCTTCAAATATTTCTCGAAATTACCGTTGCTCAGATATTGATACAATAACGATTGGTCCAGCGTGGAGGTATGGATGCTGCGTGCCCGTTTCATACTCTCCAGATAATCAATCAGCGCCGCATCCGCAATAATCCAACCTACACGCAGACCTGGGAACAGTACTTTGGAGAAGCTGCCCAGATACACCAGTCCATTGCCTTTCCCCATGCTGGCGATCAGGGGAGATACGTGGGAACCGGAATAGCGTAATTCTTCATTGAATCCGTCCTCAATGATGGGTACCTCATACTTGTTCATCAACCGGATGATCTCTACCCGTTTTGCAGGGGACGTCACAATCCCGGTTGGATTGTGATAGGAGGGCACGAGATATGCCAGATCATATGGACTTGCCTCAAGTTCATGTTCCAGTTGTTTCAAGTCCAAGCCATCCGGCTCCATGTTCACACCGGTCAGGTGGAACTGGTGCAACTTTAGATTTTTAATCGCCGTGTGGTGCGTTGGATTCTCGCAGAGCGCTTTTCCGCTTTTTTTGCGCAACGCTCCAAGCACCAGATCGAAACCTTCCGTGAATCCGTTGGTGATCAGGATGTCCTTGCCACGGAGGTCAACACCTTTGTTCTCCATATAACGTAGTAAATAGTTCATCAGCGGTCTGTATCCCTGCGCATATCCGTAATTCAGCAGTACTTCGCCTTCAAGTGACATGCGATCCAGAAAAGCCCGTTTCACGTTGTGCAGATCAAACAGCTTTTCATCCGGTGCTATGCTGGTAAACGATATCTCGCCGCGCTCCGCTCCGGAGCCATGTTTCATCAGATCGTACTGCTCTGCCTGAATGGCATACTCGCTTACCTCTGTCGTCCAGTCCAGTTTCCAGCTTGCTGCTGCCTCAGGTGTTTCGATGGAGGCACTGACGTAATTGCCCTTGCCTTTGACTGCATAGATCAGCCCTTCATCTTCAAGCTCGGCATAAGCGAGCAGGACCGTGCTGCGACTAACCTTCATGAGTGTACTGAGTTCACGGGTCGAGGGTAGCTTTTGTTTGGCTTGCAGGCCGCCTTTGAGCATCAATCGCTTCATATAATCTTTAACTTGTATATATACAGGGCGGTCCTCCGTCAATTTCAGATCGGAATACATCCCATCACTCCCTCTACTGGTATCTTGCCATATTATAAACCCAGCAGAAAGAACCACGATACCTCTGTTTCCCTGAGCGTGTGGTTGGTTGTTCGCACAAACGCAAAAAAGCCCTGGCAGTATGCCGGGGCCTGGTGGTGAAACTTGATCCATTTTCTATAGTACTGCTGCTATAATTTCTACAGTTGTATTGCATGACTAGTCTCTCTAGGATCGATAGCTATCTGACCTTCTACGTGTGTCTATTAACTTCAGTACGACTATAATTGCAGGCTTTCTAGGTGATACTTAAAATCTACAGTGAATCATGAATCTAGGTCTTTCTAGGTTTGCTTGCTGCAAGGGTCGATTAGATGATGAATCCACAATCTATAAGCTAGGGTTCTTGCTAACTGTACTCTTGTCGTGATCACATAACAGAATTCAGCATGAAAAAGATATTCAATCATAGGGTACAATAGACGGAGGTAGATATAAAGACGTATGTCTCAGTGCCCAATTTCTTCCTCATACCCCTATAGTACCACTTTGAATCAGGGAAGTTAACCTTTTTTTTGAAATATTTGTCGTAATAGCGAAAATTGCGTGAATTGTACTTCATATAGATTGAAATGGTGTCCCTTTATAATATGTGATAGGATGTAAACCTATAGATAATGAGGAAGTGAGCCTATTGATTAATATTACTGTGCCAACACCGGATGTAACCATCACAAAGCAGGTTGATCCACAGCTTAGCCACATTTATGGATTTACTGATTTTCACCTGATTACCCGGGAACTAGGCGGGATTTTCATGTTTTACAATGCCGATGGAGAATTGTTATTTGTCGGGAAAGCACGTAAATTAAGACCACGTATCAAAAAGCATTTTGAAGACACGGTATCACCAATTAAGAATCACCGCGAAGAAGTAACGAAGATTGAAGTATGCCTGGTTGAAGATCCGGTAGATCGTGAAATTTACGAGACGTATATCATCAACACGATGCGTGCGAAATACAATGTAGATAAAGTCTTGTACAAATAAGACGCTTAAAAATCACATGAATATGCAATGTCTGGGACATATGTCCTAAGTGTTGCGCCTGGGGGTAAGGATGTAATCGAAGGATTACATCCGATCCCTTCTGGTGCCATCCCGATCTTTTCGAGGGAGTAGCTTGTAGAATTGAAACGTAGTAAGCCCAAGCTTAGTATCACAGATATACCAAATACATATGAAGAGGTGATTGTGTTGATCGGTCGTAGCGGTAACCCTACACTTAAAGACAGCACGTTTGAAAACAGAGGATATGGAGAAGATCGGTATCAGAATTACATGACGATCAACGGCACGGTGAACAAAGCGTTTATTACGCTGGTGATTCTGCTGGGCAGTGCGTTTGCAACATGGATGATGTTCTTTAACGGACAACAAGTGATGCCGCTCGCTTATGGCGGATTAATGGTTGGTTTCATTCTGGCACTTGTCATTTCATTCAAACCAGTAGCGGCACCGTATCTAGTACCCGTCTATGCCGTGGCAGAAGGGCTATTCCTAGGCGCACTCTCAGCAACCTATGAGTCACTGTATAACGGAATTACCTTGCAGGCGGCCCTATTGACCATGGCTGTATTCATCGCCCTGCTGATGGCATACAAAACTAGATTGATCAAAGCTACGGAGAACTTCAAGCTTGGGGTCGTGGCTGCAACTGGTGGTATCATGATCATGTATCTGCTGAGCTTTGTACTGAGTTTCTTCGGAATTTCGATTCCTTATCTGCATGATAACAGCTTGATCGGCATTGGTATTTCGGTCGTTATCGTGATTGTGGCTGCCCTCAATCTGGTCCTTGATTTCGACTTCATCGAGGGTGGTGCTGAACGTGGTGCGCCCAAGTACATGGAGTGGTACGGTGCATTTGGATTGATGGTAACACTGGTATGGCTGTACATTGAGATCATCCGTCTGCTTGGCAAATTGCGGAGCCGGGATTAGTTCTATTCGATACGTCAGAGACGTAAACGGAGTGTGGATTTAAAGTTAAAAAGCTAACGCGTGTTACTCACGTCGTTAGCTTTTTTGGTATATGAGGACGAGACTGCGGGGCGGTCAGTAAGACGGGTAGCTGTTGTTGACCACGATTGCTTCTGACATCTCCGTACTGGAGATCTTCCTGCCACTGACGACTGGGGCCAGAGTGTATATCACGCAAAAGACCAAAGAGAAAGAAATCATTATCATTGGTGCAGGAATGATCGGTGCAATCAAAGAATAGGTCCTGTTATCTGAATAAACACCAAAAATCCCTGACGTTTTCGCCAGGGATTTTTGGTGTTTATCTCGACATGATTGCTGGTTGGTATATCTACAATAAAAATCTAAAAGCTTATAATTGCTATGTTCATCCATGTATTGCTTTGGTTTTAAGCTGCTCGAGCAATAATCTGGTTACTTTCCAGAACTGCTTGAGCTTCAGCGTTTGAAGGACGGTAGCCTTTTTCGAGCAACTCTTTAATGTAGATTTTGTTGTAAACGAAAGAGAATACGATCCCACTAATCCAAGCTCCGAATCCTACAGTGAAAATACCAACGGCTACGGAGATCAAGAACATGATGGCAGCCCATTTCAAATCACCACGGAACAACGCAGGGAAAAATCCGAAAAATAATGTAGTCCAGCTGAAACCTACTTTCACGTTCTTGGTTACACCTGCACTGTTTTGCAAAAAGATATGCATCTGTCCACTTCCTTCTAAAATAATGAATCGGAGAGAGAATTGAGTATTAACAAGTATGTAGTATAATTCTAGTTATAAATACCTGATTATTATTACCTATTCTTCTTCCTTTTGGTCCTATAGTGCCATTAACTGGACAGGATGTTAATCTTTTTTTGAAAATTATGGTTTCCTATGAGATATATGCTCTTTTTGATTTTTGATCAATAGTAAAATAAAGGAGGGTCATTGACCTCTCCTTCATCATAATGCCAGATGTAACGAATCTCATAACTCTTAATAGAGGATTTTTAGTGATTAGTGAAACCTAACGAACCTTAGACATCTTATTTGTACAGAGTTCAGCAATAACAACGTGAAATAGAGCATATAGAGGGGATTAGCGTGTGTAGGATTCCTTAGAATACCAAAGTCGTGTATTTCTAGTTATTAAGGTGTCTCAGATTCGTTACAGCTCGATCTTAACTTAAACTCCAAGATATCCCCCAATTAGGCCCAACTAGCCGCACACTAAACCAAATCCGTGTAAAATTTTTTCAAGGTTAAAATTTCGGGCTGGCTCGGCAGCTCTCCACCAGCCGAACATGCCGCAAGCATATGTCCATCATCCAGTCGCTGACTGAGAAAGAGATATGTCCCCGCCTGTTCACAATGCCAATCTTCCCGCTCATCAGGTAGGATGGCGAAGGAGTCCAGTGGTATGGACAACCCCATACCGACAGCTTTGATATAACTTTCCTTCAGCGTCCATAGACGGTAGAAGGTTTCCAGCCGACGATTGTCAGGCTCGGCAGCCAAGAACTGGCTCTCCTTAGGAGAGAAGAAACGCTCTGCAATCTGCATGTCAATTGGAGCTATTTTTTCCACATCCACGCCCAGTTCATCTGTACTGCCAGAGATCAGAGCAATCCAATCACCTGAATGGGAGACGTTGAATTGTACATCCGAATAGTGACTGAGTGAAGGTTTGCCGTAGGAATTACGGGTAAAAGAAAGCTCAGCAGGTCTCAGTCCAGTTAACTTGCTCAAAGTCACACGAGTCAATATCTCTCCCAGCACGGAGCGATACGCGTCAGCCTGACGCACAAAACGCGAAGCCTGAGCACGTCGCTCCGCAGAGACTTGCGATAGCAATTGGTTCCAGTTCGCCTCGGGCAATACTTCTGGAACTTGGAGTACACGAATAGTTATCATCATTAATCACCTGAGTACGTATTCGGCGTGGATCAATAACTTTCCTTTATATGGAACGGACTCTCATGCTTCTTGCGCTTGTTTCCATTCCGTATGTGCAGACTGCACTCGCTGCCACATATCCTGGCATTCCAGTTCGCTGTAATTCACCAAGGGTTCATGGAATATTTCAGTTAATACGTTACGCCACTCAGTATAATTCCGGATCTCTATTTTCTGGATTCCTTCCAAATCATGTGTTCGAAGCATACATCCACGTAGTTCATGACTACGGATCTCATCCCGCTGACGAAGCAAAAATGCGTTATGCCAAGGTGATTCGACCGTTTGACTGTAGAATTCATGTTTGGGAATGAACTCCCCCAGATCGTGGACTACCTCGGGAGCATAGTCGACTCCTGCACTTGGCCCATTTGGCTCGTACTCAAGTCGCCATCCCCCACTAGCAACAGATGAAGGGATCAATTGGTATGTGAACGGAGCTGAACCATAGGTTCCATAACGAAGTGGCAGAGGTTCAAAGGGCATTCCGCCCAGACCTACATCTACAATCCAGCGTTCAACTGTCGGGTCAGCATCCGGTAGAAGCACAGATAGACCGAGATGGAATGAGTTCACACGGGGTTGTTCCCCATGAGGCTGTACTCCCCCGCGATGCCAATCAACCGTATAACCCAGCGAGCGGAGAAGAACACTAAATGCACCATTTAGATGAAAGCAGTAGCCGCTGCGTCCCTGTAATATAAGCTGAATGGAATCTTGAAGACCGATTCCCGCAGGACGACCTGCAAAAATATCGACCGTTTGCCAGGTTAAATATTGGACATGTGCTCGCTGGAGTTCAAATAAGAATTCCAGTGTAGGTTCCTTTATATCATCTATGCCGATCCGCTTCAGATAGGCCTGTATTTCAGTTGTATTCAATAGTTCAATCATTCAGATCACCTCACGTCATATAGTGGACTGCAGGCGATGGTTATAAAACTTCTGCTGCCCTGAGTTCATTGTAAAATTCAACGGGTGAAAACAACATGATCAGTTGAACCAATTGTAACGGTACAATTCACAGGAAACCTTGAAAATCATCTCAAGAGATGGACATGGTTTTGATCTCATTGAAATACAATATATGGATGAGCTATTTCTTTTTCTGGGGTATGCTAACCCTTTGGAGTGGATATAGGTTAGAATATAGATAGATAGCAGGATTAGGAGATGGAAAAATGGCTAATGATGAAGTGATTTTGACACAGGAAGGCTTGGAAAAGCTGGAGGACGAACTGAGGGATCTGAAGACGGTGAAGCGTAAGGAACTGGCTGAGCGTCTGAAACTCGCGATCAGTTACGGTGACCTGAAGGAAAATAGTGAGTATCATTCAGCCAAAGATGATCAGGCCTTTATGGAGACACGGATTTTGATTCTGGAGAAGATGTTGACAAAAGCAAGAGTCATCTCTTCAGACAATATAGACTCCAACAAAGTGAGCATTGGATCGACGGTGTTGCTTAATGACATTGAGTTCGCCGAGAAGATTGAATATAAAGTGGTTGGCCCTGCCGAGGCCGATGTTGCGGATAATAAAATTTCGTACGAGAGCCCGCTGGGCAAGGAATTGATGGGCAAAGAAGTGGGCAGCGTCATTCATGTCAATGCTCCGATGGGCGTTATCAAGTACGAGTTACTTCAAATCAAAGTGTAATTCAAAAAGAGAGGTGCTCCGCAGTCATCCAAGTGGCTGAGGGGACACCTTTTTTTGATTCTATTGGGCTTTGAACGGTTGGGAATAGGGATTTGTTGAAACTTCATACGGTTGGACTAACGGACTTTATCACATACTGTGTTTAAGGAACTTATGAGATGAAGATTTCCGTGTGTTTTATATGTAAAAAAATAACATTTCGACAAATTTCGAATTTCGAATGACCTGACAAGGTGAGTAGTATATAATTACGGGAAAACTTTAAAGTGATGGAGTAGATACGATGAATTTTAGTAAGCCTAATCTAGATCAAGACAACGCTGGCAAAGGAGAACGTTTCTCCCAAGCTGGATTTATCCTGGCGGCCATTGGTAGTTCGGTTGGTCTGGGCAACATGTGGAAATTCCCGTACATTACGGGTGAGAACGGAGGGGCTGCGTTTTTCCTGCTCTTCATCGTCTGTTTGCTGCTCATCGGTCTGCCAGTGCTCTTGGCTGAACTTGCGATTGGTCGCAGTGGCAGAGGTAGTGCAGCTACTGCTTTTATCAAAGCAGGTGGACATAAGGGCTGGCTCGCAGCCGGATTGCTGCAAGTACTGACGCCGTTTATCATCCTGTCTTTTTATGTCATTATTGCAGGCTGGACCTTGCAATATGCAATTACATCATTCAGTGGAACATTGTTCAACAATCCGGATTATGCCGGACAGTTCAATTCCTTCATAGGCGGTTATATGCCGATTGTATGGCAACTGGTTTCAGTTCTGATCACAGGCTGGATTGTTGCCAAAGGGGTATCTAACGGAATCGAGAAGTTTAACAAGGTACTGATTCCAGCGATGTTGGTACTGCTCATTATCCTGATGATTCGTGCAGTTACATTGCCGGGTGCAGGAGCTGGGGTTTCCTTCTTCCTGAATCCGGACTTCTCACAACTTACAACGGAATCCGCACTGGTGGCGCTTGGACATGCCTTCTTCTCCCTGTCACTGGGGATGGGTATTCTTGTAACCTACGGTTCGTATGTGGATAAAAATCAATCCCTCGGTGCGGCAACCGTCGCCGTTGGTGCAGGTGACCTGATCTATGCATTCATTGCGGGTCTGATCATCTTCCCAACAACATTCTCGTTTGGTATTGCACCGGACCAAGGACCGTCATTGATCTTCGTGGCACTTCCGGCGGCCTTCTCGGCAATGCCACTTGGCTTCTTGTTTGGCGGACTGTTCTTCATCCTGCTGGCTATTGCGGCATTAACGTCAGCGGTATCCTTGCTGGAAGTTCCGGTGAAATATTTCATGGAACGTTTGTCCTGGAGCCGCAGTCGTGCGGTATGGGTGATATCGCTAGCGGTCTTCATCGTGGGACTTCCTTCGGTATTGTCGCTCGGCTTGCAGCCTGAATGGACGATTGGATCGAAGAGTGTGTTCGACTGGATGGACTTTGTAGCATCCAACATCCTGCTGCCTGTAGGTGGATTGCTTGTGACGATTTTTGCCGGATACTTCTGGAAAACGGCTGCGGAAGCTTCCGGCCTGCGTTCCGGATGGTTCCGGGTGTGGCTGTTCATGCTGCGTTACGTAGCTCCGATCCTGGTTCTGCTGGTTCTACTGCACACATCCGGTATCATTCACTTCTAATGGTGAAGGCCCGATAGGGTGAAATATGGTCTGTTGTGCAGATTTACCATGGATAAAACCTCTTGGAAGAAATGCAAAAGCCCTTGTTTTCCCTCGTCAATTTTGGGACAATACGGAGTAGAGGTTTTTTGGGTAGGACCGATAAGCCATATGCTTTTTTGCGAAAAGAGGATTATACAATGAACAAATCATCCATATATGGATTAACATTAGAGCAATTACGTTCCTGGCTGCCGGAGCATGGGCAGAAGAAATCCCGTGCATCCCGGATCTGGGAATGGTTATATCAGGAGCGTGTACACGATTTTCCGGCCATGTCCGATGTCCGTCAAGAATGTCTGGATGTACTTTCCGAACATTTCACCATGAACTCTCTTAGCGAACATGTGAAGCAGGAATCGGCAGATGGTACCGTGAAGTTTTTGCTTCGGATGCAGGACGGCAACCTGATTGAGACAGTATTGATGCGGCAAAAATACGGGCTTACCGTCTGTGTGACCACACAAGTGGGCTGTAACATTGGCTGTAGCTTCTGTGCGAGCGGTCTGATCAAGAAGAGCCGAGACCTGACCGCTGGCGAGATTGTGGAACAGATTATGCATGTGCAGCGACATTTGGATGCAGCCGGTCAAGACGAGCGGGTGACCAACGTGGTGGTGATGGGGATTGGCGAACCATTCGACAACTTCCAGCACATGAGTGATTTCATCGAAGTCATCAAGGATCGTAAAGGACTGGCACTTGCCGCCAAACGGATTACTGTATCCACGAGTGGCCTTCCGGACAAAATCAAGGAATTTGCAGACAGCAGTCTGCAAGTTAACCTGGCAATCTCTCTGCATGCACCTAATAATGAACTGCGTACACACATCATGAAGATCAACCGGGCTTTCCCGATTGAGCAATTGATGGATGCAGTGGATTATTATCTGGCTACAACGAACAAACGCATCATGTTTGAGTACATTCTGTTACGTGATGTTAACGATCAACGTGAGCATGCCGCGGAGCTCGCTGAACTGTTGTCCAGTCGCAGAAGTATGGTCAGTGTGAATCTGATCCCATACAACCCGGTGGATGAGCACAGTCAGTATCAACGGAGTACAGAAGAATCGATTCTGGGTTTCTATGATACGCTCAAAAAGAACAACATCAACTCCACTGTACGTATGGAACATGGTACGGATATCGATGCTGCTTGCGGACAGCTGCGCAGTAAACAAATGAAGAACAACGCTGCCGAATCTGAGCCAGACCGTCTGGCATTGGGATAAGACACAACGCGGAGCTGGCAAGTAAAGTTAGGATACTTGGTTGCTCTAGTAGGTGCCTCTACGTGCCATTTACCGTTGTTGGGTTGCGAATGCGTTGCCTGGTCTTAATGCAAAACGCCTCTGTATATCACTGAGAAGTGATAACGGAGGCGTTTTTTGGAGTTTCATTATTTCAGTTTTTTGGTCATCAGCAGATGGGGGATGCCGTCTTCCATAAATACTTCCGAAGCGGGTGCATATCCGAGACGTTCGTAGAACCCGGAAGCTTGTACCTGTGCATGCAGCTTCGCTTTCTCAAGTCCTTCGGCAACAGCCATCTGCTCCAGCTTGTCGATCAGCACACGGCCCAGGCCGTGTTTGCGGTAATCGAGCATGACGCAGATCCGTTCCAATTTGGCGACCTGTTCCACAATGCGCAGTCTGGAGGAAGCAGCAGGTACACCGTCTACGTAGAGCAGAATGTGGCGTGCCTCCGCGTCTAATGTATCATAAGCATCGAATTCATC
Organism: Paenibacillus sp. PK1-4R; assembly: GCF_030369595.1. Classification (NCBI taxonomy): domain Bacteria; kingdom Bacillati; phylum Bacillota; class Bacilli; order Caryophanales; family Paenibacillaceae; genus Paenibacillus; species Paenibacillus sp. PK1-4R. Next base: position 6,726,514 of record NZ_CP126535.1, on the reverse strand, counting down.
CGCTGCGGGTACGCCTTGTTCTTCGACAAAAATAGCAGTTCGAATGGCGAAGCAGGCATCGAGCAATTCCTGATTATTAACTTCAACAATCGTTGTATTCATGAATGTTTCTCCTTTGGACGATAGTAATCATATCCGGGCATGATAAACTGGTATATAGCATAATCATTGCAGCCGTTCCATGTGAGTATCTTGGTTAAAATTTAATCCAAGTTAACTGTAGTTATATCACTATTTATGTTGTGAATGCAACAATTTTATAAAAGGGCGTGAGCGCATTGACTGATAAAAAAGAAGTGTTGCGTGAAATTGGCATGATTGCCCGCTGTCTGGATTCGATCAGCAATGTCGAATTTCAACATCTGAACTTGTCCCGAGGCCAATATCTGTATCTTTATCGCATATGTGAGAATCCGGGCATTATTCCCAACCAGCTGGCTGAACTAATCAAAGTAGATCGAACGACAGCGGCCAGAGCGATTAGCAAACTCGAATCCGATGGATTTATTGTCAAACAGTCGGCAATAGACAATAAGAAGAACAAGTTGTTATATCCGACAGAAGCTGGCCTGAAAGCATGGGAATTCATTCGTAAAGAGGGCGAGCATTCCGACCAGGTGACGCTGGACGGCTTTACGGATGAAGATATAGAGACCGCGGTTAAGCTTCTCCGCCGAATGCGCCACAACATCGAGGTAGACTGGAAATTTGTCAAAAAGGGCGGACGGCGGTCCTACATGGATATCTTAGAATGAACAATACCTCTATCCTTGACCCCTACATCCCAGACCCTAGCCGAACCGATCTCAAGGAGCAGAGTCATTATCTCACAATAGCAAAAATACAGGAGGGAATCATGAAGAGAATGAACCGGAAAACAGTAACGTGGTTGGTCATATTGGTGGTCAGTATTGCAGCAGCGTTCATTATTTTCATGAAGGAGCGGTTCGTGATGAATGAATTATCCCCTACAGTATCCTTTGTCCAAGATCATATGACCAATCCCAATGGTTTACTTGCGTCCTATTTGCAGGATGCCACATCCGAAAAAGCGGATATCGTAGCAGGCAGAGAGGTTTTATCTGAATCACTTGGTCTTTGGATGCAATATGCTGTAGCCAAGAACGATCAGGCGTTATTTGAGCAAAGCTATGAGCTGCTGACGACCTATTTCCTCATGCCGCAAAAATATATTGCCTGGAAGCTGGATGCTGAGGGAAAATCTCACGTGACCACTAACGCGCTCGGTGATGATTTCCGAATTGTAGGTGCCTTATTAAAGGCAGCAGATCAATGGCAACAGGGAAGAGAAGCCAAACTGGCAACGGCCTCGGATATTTCCCGTACACTGACGCAGTCGGTTCAGAATAAAGGATATTATGTTGATTTTCACGATTTTGGCAACGGTTACTCCGCGGATATGTTAAGCCTGGTTTATGTGGATCTACCGTCTCTCCAATTAATGGAGAAGCATGAAATGCTGGAGCCGGGCACATATGCCAAATACGAATCCATGTTGAAGAGTATGCCGGATGACGGGATATTTTATCCGAAAACATTCAATGTGGGGACGAAAGAGTATACATATGATGACACAGTGAATCTGATTGATCAGCTGATCGTAGCGAACCATCTAACTGCGACCAGCCGCAAACCGGACAAGCTCATTGCTTTTTTGAAAAAAGAATTCAATACCCGTCATCAGCTGCCGGGACAATATAAGCGTAGTACTCGCACACCTGCGGTATCTTACCAATCTCCATCCGTATATGGACTCGCGATGCTGCTTGCGGTTCAGTCAGGTGATCCAAAATGGGCGAAACAGCTGTATAAGCATATGATCAGCATGCGTAGTCTGGACGCCAGTTATCCAGGCGGATATGTATTTAGTGGAAACACACATATGTTTGATAACCTGTTTCCTTTGCTTGGGGAGACTGAATTACAAAAGTTACTTAAAAAGTAATAAAAATGTCGTTTAATATATTCAACTATGTGTTAACATAATGTTTGTCTATTCATGTCATATATTGTTTACTCGAAATATCACTAACCAATCTACTGGAGAGAAGAAACCTATGAGGAATAAAGCACCCATCCTTCGTATTGCATGGGGATATGCGAGTTTGATTGGATTAGCCGTAATCCAGCAGCTCGTTGTCTATCTTAAGATTTATATGAATCAGAGTTATACTACACTGGATGTGGTGTTTAGCATTGTGTCGCTTGGAGCGCTGATCCTGGGTTTTGTGATACCTGTCGGGGTATCTGTCGTCGCCGGATTTATCTATCTGGTCTCTTATTTTGTATGGCTTGTTACCTACGCGGATGTAAGTGTACTTACGTTCTCTTGGTGGCTGCTCATTCCAGCCAATGTGGCTGTGGCTGCTTTTATCAAGGCAAGTCTTGTGCGCAATGCGCGTGTCATGGAGCGTCTGCAGGAGCTTCAGGAGCGTAATCCGGAGATTGATCTGGATACCTCCCTGGGCAATAAGGATGCACTTGCGGATACGCTTGTTAAGCAAAGTAATCTAGCCAGACGTTATTCGGAGCAATATGGATTCAGCATGGCGATGTTCAAGATCGAGTTTTTGCCGTTGGTACTGGAATCACTCGGTTCCGTACGTTATGCACAGTTCCTTCTTGAACTATCCACTACCATACAGAAGCAGATTCGGTTTGAGGATTATAAATTTTTTGTGGGTCGAGGACGTTTTGTGATTATCTGTCCAATGACCAATGTGGAGTACTTGCCCATCCTGACACAACGGATCAAAAAAGCCATGATGGATCTGCAAATCATCGATAAAAAGGGAAATGAGTTGCAGACGGTTATTCGATCGGGTGCACTGGTATTCCAGAAGGAACAATTCAGTAAGTATGAGGATATCGATGCTGTTATTGCGGCACTGGAACGGAACACAGAGACAGATCTCATTGGTGAATACATCTAGATGCTATGGGGGAGGAGTATTTCTGTGAATTATTTAACATGGTTTGTTCCATTATGTATTGTAGTTAGCAGTTTCTTTGCCATTACGATTCTTATATTAACCTTTGCGACTCTTCGTTTTCGAGGGAAAATTAACAGGAAATATGATCGGAGGAAATTGAATGGCTGATTTCCTGCTGTTGATGTCCATCCTCAGTATTTGGATATCCGTCACCGAGTCGATTGTCATTATGGCTGGAGCTATTCGTTTCATTAACAAACAAGAAAAAAAGGGAATTCAAATTCCTGAAAGTATGGATGATTACCCCACTGTGACTGTCATGGTGCCTGCGCATAATGAAGGGGTAGTTATCGTGTCTACCGTTGAGCATATATTGCGTCTGAACTACCCTGAGCATAAAGTTCAAGTTATTGTTATTGCAGATAATTGTACAGATAATACAGCAGAGCGCCTGAAGGAACTCAAGGCCAAGACGAGTTATGCAGATCGTGACTTTACCATTCTGGAGCGTACCGGTACAGGTGGGAAGTCGGGAGCTTTGAATGATGGCCTTGAACTGGCGTGGGGAGAATGGATATGTATCTATGACGCAGATGCGGCGCCTGAGCGGAATGCATTGATGTTTTTGACACAAAAAGCATTGGAAAACCCGGAGAAGTATGGTGCTGTATTTGGTCGAAACAAAGCTCGTAATCGGGGTCAGAATTTTCTCTCCCGTTGCATTAATCTGGAACTTGTAACGGTCCAACGTGTTCACCATACGGGGCTATGGGAGTTATTCAAACTGGGCACGATTCCTGGTACGAACTATATTATCAAGGCAGCACTGATCCGTGAGATTGGTGGATGGGACCCTGATGCGATCACGGAAGATACGGCCGTGTCGTTTGATATTCTTACTCGGGGTCAGCTTATTGCATTAGCGCCACAAGCAGAGGCTTACCAGCAGGAACCTGAGCAATTATCGGTATATATGAAACAGCGCCAGCGCTGGTCCAAGGGAAATTACCAGGTTGTTATCGACAATGTGAAGCATTTATTTGACCGTACTAGCTGGAGAATTAAACTGCATGTTCTGTACTATGCTGCAAGTTATTTCTGGTTTATGATCGCTATTATTGTATCGGATATTATTTTTGTCTCGAATCTAGTGTATCAGGTTATTGCATTATTTAATCCGAATGTCATTTCTCCCTTCCAGTTCTCAGGGGATGTTTACGTGTATCTCGTAATAGCATGGGCATTAATGTACTACATTTATGTACTACAAATTAATCTCGCACTCTCAGCAGATATTGGGCAAAGCAATACGCAGAATTTTATTGTGGCCTGCCTCTCCTATTTCACATATGCCCAGTTATTTCTGGTCATATCCGTCAAAGCATTTATCTCGCTTATTGGAGATAAGCTATTCCGGAGAGAAACCAAATGGTACAAAACGCAGCGTTTTGGCTGAGAAACATCAACTTATAAATGAAGGGCTGTTTTCTGGATTCGTTCAGAAGGCAGTCTTTTTTTTTTACTATGGAAAGATTGGTTGGCATTATGTATACTCTTTCAGGCTGTACATATTGAACGTTGCATAAAGGAAACGGAGGCGTGTGGAATGGGCTACAGGGGACCTGAGTTTTACGATAATGAGGAAAACTTTGAGAAGTACATGGAACGTCGCAAGTGGCAGGAGAACGCCAATGATACATTGGAGAAGCCGGTGATGCTGGAGTTGATTGGTGATGTTGCCGGCAAGAACATACTGGACCTTGGTTGTGGAGATGCAAGGTTCGCCGCAGAATTGCTGAGTGGGGAGCGCGAGGGTACAACTTACACGGGAGTTGAAGGTTCACTGAATATGGTGCGGGCAGCTAACGAATCGGTTAAAGGCACGAATGCACAGATTGAACAGGCATTCATGGAAGACTGGACCTATCCGGCAGGTACATACGATCTGGTTATATCCCGACTGTCTGTTCACTACATCGAGGATGTGGAGAGCCTATTCCACAAGATATATAACACGTTAAATGAAAATGGCACATTCATATTTTCGGTAGAACATCCTGTGATCACGTCCACACTGCAACCTTCCGGGACGCGAACGGATTGGGTGGTTGATCAGTATTTTGTAGAAGGATATCGTGAGCAGCAGTGGCTGGGCGGTTCTGTGAAAAAGATGCATCGTTCCATTGAATCGTACTTTATGGCATTGCAGCGGGCAGGGTTCCATGTAGAACATTTACGTGAGTCAGCACCACAACGTGCTTATTTTGTAAACGAGGAAACCTATCTGCGCAGGCAGCGTATTCCATTGTTTCTGTTTTTAAGTGCCCGGAAGTAGATAGTGATAAAGCGTATAGATAAATAGAAGGACATAACTAAGTTATACTCATAAATTAGAAAGTTCTACACAGAAAACGGTGGATAACACTAGATATAGCAGTGAAAAGCCCAAAATCTATCCACATGTGGATAAGATATTGGGCTATTACTGTTATGTTTCTACACCTATGTTACGTTTGCTGTGTATAACCCCGCAATTATGAATCCGCCGCAGCTCTGACATAGACACGATCCCCGTGCCGATCAACTTCCACAGGTGCCTCGAAGAAGTTACTCAGCACTTCGGTGTTCATCAGATTGTTAGTTAATCCGCTATGGACTATTTCACCCCGGCGAAGCAGGAGGCTGTGACTAAAGACAGGCAATATTTCCTCGGTATGATGGGTGACGTAGATGAGTGAAGGGGTGTCTGGACGCTGTGATAATTCACGAATGCTGTCCAGCAATCGCTCTCTTGAGAACAGATCCAGTCCATTGCAAGGCTCGTCCAGAATAAGTACGCGCGGATTGGCCATGAGTGCTCGGGCAATAAGAAGTTTCTGTTTCTCGCCTTGAGAACAGGTACGATATTCCCGATCCCACAGGTGCTGACAGCCCAGCGTTTGCATCAATTGTTTTGCCTGTTCCAGATCATCATCTGACAGCTTGTCATACAGGCCAATGGTGGCGTGTTTGCCACTGATCACGACATACTGTGTGCGATCCGTACCGTACAATTTCTCTTGCAGAGACGAACTGACCCAGCCGATGGATTTGCGGAGCTGCCTCAGATCCACATCACCATATTCATGGCCTAACACGGATATCTTGCCTTCGGTCGGCCAGAGATACCCGGTGATCATGTTCAGGAGTGTTGTTTTGCCGGAGCCATTCAGGCCAAGCAACGCCCAGTGTTCACCATCATTAACCTGCCAGCTCACATCGTTCAGCAGGGTAAGGGGTCCCCTTTTCCAAGTGACATGTTGTACATCAATAATCATGCGTTATTCCTTCCTTCTGTTATCCTCGATTGTCTTAGGTGTATTGTAGTCACAAAATCAGTGAGGTTTCAACGGTTATCACGCTGTTCTTGGTTGGTCCTTGCGCAGAAATACAGCACACACACCAAGCAGTGGCAAAAACGAACATAACTTGATAACAAACGCAATGCTGGTCACGTCAATTAAGGACCCCAGCACAACCGAGCCAAGTCCAGCCATGCCGAACGATAGGCCAAAAAACAATCCGGATACCGTTCCAATATGACGAGGAAGCAATTCCTGCGCATAAACAATGATGACGCTGAAGCCGGACATCAGGATGAGTCCAATCATTCCGCATAATACCATGGACAAGACGGGTCCCGCATAAGGTAGCAACAGGGAAAACGGTGCAGTGCCTGCAATGGAGAACCAGATCATCGGTTTGCGTCCGTAGCGGTCAGCGAGTGGGCCGCCGAGCAAGGTTCCGACCATACCTGCAAATTGCAAAATAAACAGACAGATCTGTGCCTGGGAGAGAGGCAAGTTATATGCATCGGCGTAATAGAAGGCGTAGTACCCGGTCATGCCTGCAATATATACGAATTTGGAGAACAGCAGCAGGATGAGGATACCCATGGTAAAAGCGATGAATCCTCTGCTCACAGGCCGAGTTACTGGCTCTGCGCCGCTTGATTTTAGAGGCTGTTGCTGACGAATGCGAGTCTCGGCAAGCTTGTCTCTGTACCAACGACTGACAAAAGACTGAATGAAGATGCCGATCAGGGCAAAGCCCATCAGCCATAGAAAACTACGCTGTCCATGTGGCAGCAGGATGAAGGCGACCAGTAATGGAGCAATAGCCTGTCCTGTGTTGCCTCCCACCTGGAAGATCGACTGCGCCATTCCACGTCCACGGCCGGCTGCCATATGAGCCACGCGTGAGGATTCGGGGTGGAGGATGGATGAGCCTATGCCAATCAATGCTGCCGCAACAAGCAGCATCCATAACTCGGAAGACAAGGCTAAGCCGAGAACACCGATCAGGGAGAATAACATACCTCCGGGAAGCAGGATCGGCATTGGCTTGCGGTCTGACATATAACCGACCAGTGGCTGAAGGACGGATGCGGTAATATTCAGGGTGAAGGCAATCCAGCCCATCTGGGCGAAACTGAGCTGCATGGTCTGCTGGAATAGCGGGAATGCAGACGGAACGACTGTCTGCATCGCATCATTTAGCAGATGGGCGAAGCTGACTCCGGCGAGTGCCCAATTGGCGGAGGAGTTGATTTGCATTTTGCTTAAAGTGGCCTGAGCCATGGGAGATCACCTCGAATTATTTTTTTCAATGATAAAAGATGGGGGCAGATCGTGTCTTTGTGAAAAGTGCTTGGAAAGTGAGCACAATTTGCTATAATGTCAGCAGGTGAGCAAACGATGGAATTAAACATGACACTAAATGGGTTGGAATTATGGAAAGCTACCGGAGGGTTTGCGAATGAGCCGCATGTACATGACGACTGGTATCAGCTAACGCTGCCGGTCAGAGGCCAATGTCATCTGGTACAGGAACGGCAGGCATACCCGCTAAAAGCAGGCATAGGGATTATTGCTCATCCCCAGACTGAGCATTATTTTGAGATAGGGTCGGATTCGGCTGTCATTGTGATCAAGTTCCGTAAACCGCCATTAGGCAGTTTCGGAGGTGCGGAGTTAAGTGGGGAACGAGCTGAGTTTAGACCTACCCAGACATTTGATCCTGCTGAGATCAGCAGTCTGTTTCGAGGCTGGAATTCCATTTTGTTAGATGATGTGCCCGAAATGCTGCAAGTGCAGGAAACAGAACTGGCGATCGAAACGTATCTAAGACGTATGTTGACGGGGCAGGAAAATGAAAAAAGGACTGTAAATCCCGGTACATTCATTGACCCTCATCTCCAACGAGTGCTGGATTACATTCACAGTGCCTATACAGGCCCAATGGATATTGATTCGATGGCGATGGTCGCGCATCAGAGCCGGTATCATTTTATGCGTTCTTTTAAGGCTCTTACGGGAACAACACCGTATCAATATTTGCTGAATTTGCGCGTAGAAGAAGCGTCCAAGAGGCTTCGCCATACAACGGATTCAGTAACCACAATCAGTTATGAACTGGGATTTTCCAGCGTCAGTCAGTTTTACAGAGCCTTTCAGCGAGTGTATGTTATGACACCGATGGAATATCGGAATCACGTGTAGATTTTAACGGGCAGTCTCGCATATGCGAGACTGTATTTTGAATGTTATAACATGACACTGATTTTTGTTGTTGCCAAACGATGGAGACTTTGCTAAGATGGGAAAAAGTTTATGTAAGCGTATACATTTAAGTTAAAATTACAACGTTGTAATTATGGTTTTGAAAATTATTACAAAGACAGAACTATGGTGTGAGGAGGACTATTTCAAGTAATTATCTCGTTAGTACGCAGAATGATATAGGTTGTTACAAAATGTGAATGAGATGAATAACAAATACGTCAGTGAAATGACAGTTCTTTTTTATTTAAAAATTCAAACGTTGTAATTATGTAGCGAAGGGGAGTGTTTCACGTTGAAAAAACGCATGTCCACGCTGTTCAGCCTGATCAGACGGGATAAGTATTTGCTACTGATGTTTTCGCCTATCTTTCTGTATTACCTCATCTTCATGTACCTTCCGATGCCTGGCGTGCTGTTGGCATTTCGCAATTTCTTGCCGGGGCAGGGCATGCTCAGCGGGGAGTGGGTGGGACTGCGCTGGTTCGAACAGTTTGTGAATTCCATTTACTTCTGGCGACTGCTGCGTAACACATTTCTGCTCGCCTTCCTGCCACTCCTGTTTGGTTTCTCCATTCCGATTTTATTCGCTGTCTGCATCGTAGAGATCAAGAACCGGACATTCAAGCGATTTGCCCAGACCGTTACGTACCTTCCTCACTTCATCTCCACTGTTGTTGTAGCCGGCATGATTATTAACTTCCTGTCACCAACAGACGGTATTGTGAACACCCTCATCGCGAGTCTTGGCATGGAAAAAGTGAACTTCATGATGGATGCCAGCTGGTTCCGCACCATCTTCACCAGTTCCGACATCTGGCAGAGCTTTGGCTTCAGCTCCATCATCTACATTGCAGCCATTATGGGGATCGACCCCGAGATGTATGATTCCGGCAAAATCGACGGCGTCAACAAATTCCAGGAGCTATGGCACCTGACCCTTCCCAGTATCAAACCAACCATTGTCATTCTTCTGCTTCTGTCGCTTGGCGGCATTATGAGTGTAGGTTTCGAGAAAGTATATCTGCTCTACAACGGAGCCACCTACGAAACGGCTGATGTCCTGTCCACCTATGTATACCGGATGGGGATTGAGGGCCAGAATTACGGCTTCGCCACAGCGGTCGGCTTGTTCAACTCCGTTATCACCTTTGTCCTTGTGTTTGCTGCCAATTCCATGACCCGCCGCCTGACCAAGATGTCACTCTGGTAAGACTATAACCCGGACCAAAGGAGATCTGTATGCAAAAATCGAGAAGTGACCGTTTGTTCTACGGATGTGTCTACCTGCTGACCATACTGGCGGTTGTTGTCACGTTGTATCCCTTTCTGTACGTCATTAGCATTTCATTCAGCTCGGTGGATGCCATCGACAAACAAAAAGTGGTATTGTGGCCCGTTGGATTTACCCTGTCAGGTTATCAAATGGTACTGCAATACAAGGAGTTATGGGTTTCGTTCTACAACACTCTCTGGTACACCGTGGTAGGCACACTGTTAAACATTGTGGCAACTTGTCTTGCCGCGTTTCCATTATCCAGACAGCAGTTTTTCTTACGTCGCAAGCTGAATTTTTTCATCGCCTTCACCATGTATTTCTCGGGTGGACTCATTCCGGTCTACATGCTGATTACATCGCTTGGGCTGTACAACACCCGCTGGGTTATGGTGCTGCCTGTGCTGGTGATTACGTTTAACGTCATGATCTGCCGCTCAGCGTTCGAAGGTATTCCGAATGAAATATTCGAAAGTGCCAGTATAGACGGGGCCAACGAGATGACGATGCTGTATCGTCTGGCGGTTCCGATCATCAAGCCAACACTGGCTGTGCTCACGCTGTACTATGCGGTATTCCACTGGAACAACTTTTTCACGGCCCTATTATATCTGGGCAAACAGGATATGCAGCCCTTACAGATGTTCCTGCGAAGAGTGCTGATCATGGCTTCGCCGGAAGTGATGCAAAAGATGGGCGGTACGATGACATCCGGTGCACTTGCGGTATCAACGCTTCAGGTCCGTTATGTATCCATTGTGGTCAGCATTCTGCCTATTGTTACGATCTACCCGTTTATCCAACGGTACTTCGTTAAGGGGATTACCCTCGGAGCCGTGAAAGGATAGCTTTTAATACTTAAGTGTCATGTCATTCAAGGGAGTTCAAAATGGTTCATACCAAGGAGGAATGATGGATGAGATTTAAAGGGGCAGGAAGAAAAAGTGTAATCGCAGCGATACTGGCAATCAGCCTGGCGGGATGTAGCGGTGGAACAGGGTCGGGAACTGATGCGGGGAGCACCCCATCCAGTTCAGAGCCAGCCTTCAATTATACCGGAGCAGGGCCGGTGACGGATCAACCGGATGCCAAGTTGTCTATTCTGGGCACCAACGCTTGGACGACTAATGTGGACTTGTCCACCGCAGCGATCGTTAAGAAAATCGAGGGCAACGCAGGTGTTACGGTGGATTGGGATCTAATTCCGCCGCAGAACTATGCGGATGCCGTAAATCCGAGGCTGGCTGCCGGTACCGGTTTGCCCGATATCGTGTACCTGCCGGATCAGGATCAATTGATGAAGTACATCAATAGTGGCCTGTTTATCCCGATTGACGAGCTGGTAGAGAAGTACGGCGTGAATCTCAAAAAAATATATGAAAAGTCCCCTTCGGTTAAAGCCAGTTTAACGACGCCAGATGGTAAAATGTATTATATTCCGCAGCAAACGCTAACCCGCAACTACATGCCGGTATTTATGGTCAATGTGCGCTGGCTTGATAAGCTGGGATTAAGCGAGCCGACCACGCTGGATGAATTTACGGCGATGCTGCGCAAGTTCAAGACAGATGACCCGAACGGCAACGGAAAAGCTGATGAGATTCCGCTGTCCATGGAAGCCAAATTTGTGTCCATGGCCTTTGGCCCGGCATTTGGACTTGATCTGTCCAATCAGTTTTATGCAGACGATCAGGGCAAGGTACATTTCAGCTACTATGAGCCGGCGTACAAGGAGTACCTGACCTATCTGAACGGACTGTACAAGGAAGGTCTGCTTGGGGTGGATTATGCGAGTACCACGAGTGATCAGGTCACATCGCGCATCTCTCAGGATGTGACGGGAGCAACGTTTAATTTTAGCTGGTACATGTCGATGGTCTACAGCCCGCTGTTCAAGGATTACAATCCGGAAGAGCCAATCATCAAAGGCATTCTGCCACTGAAAGGACCGCATGGCGATCAGTTCTACATCGGTCGTACCCCGGTTAGCGGCATCTTCGGCATCACGCGGGACAGTAAAAATCCTGAGCTGGCTTTCCGCTTCCTGGATTATGCGGTAAGTGAGGAAGCACAGACGTATTATACGTGGGGCATCAAGGATGACACGTATACGGAAGAGAACGGCGTGAAGACATTTACGGACAAAGGCAAAGACAATGAATACATTCAGAAGCTCGGCATTGGTCCGGTGAATCTGCCGAACATCCAATCGACCGATTCTGCCGATTCCGTCGTAGCCCCTTGGCATGCAAAGATGGATAAAGAACTGGAGCCGTATGTGCGCGAACCGTTCCCATTTGTCTATGCGCTGCCAGATGAAGCGAGTGTGGAAAGCATGGCGATGCCTGACATCACCACATATGTGGAAGAGATGAACTTCAAGTTTATTAGTGGTGATGCCAGTCTGGACCAGTTTGACAGTTATATTGAGACGTTGAAGAAGATGAATATAGAGCAGGTTATTGCAGGCAGACAGGCACAATATGATCGTTATAAGGCTGCACAGAAATAGAAAATTAGGGTTTCAGGCGTATGAGAGGTGTTGATTGATTTTGATAACCATTAAAGACATTGCCAAACTGGCGGGGGTGAGCTATAGCACGGTATCAAAGGCGCTGAATGATGATCCCCGAATCAAACCAGCAACAAAGCAGAAGGTGCTGGCGGTCGCGGAGAAACACCAGTATCGAAAAAATATGTTGGCGCGGCAGCTCTCCACCGGCAGGAGCAACATCATCGGTTTTGTGCTGGATGAGCTGAGCAATCCGTTATTCTCGAACATCTCCGGCCGTCTGCACACCGAGCTGAAGAAGCGGGGATATCAGATGATCCTGGTTGTGGCGGATGATGGTGTGGATGTCTTCAGCCAGCTGCGCGTGGACGGATGTATTCTGTGGGACTATGCACTGGACAATCGGGAGATGTTCTGGAAAAAGTTCGCCACACTCAACATGCCATGTTTTGTGCTGGGTACAGATGAAGCGCCGAACTCTCCTTACATCAAGATTGATCGCAAAGAAGGGCTGTTCAAAGCAGTGGAGCATCTAAAATCGCTGGGCCACAGCCGAATCGGATTCATCGGCAACTCCCAGCACGTCAAGCTGGAGGGATACCGGGAAGCGTTGCAGCGTACGGGTCTGGATTTTAACGAAGATCATGTGCTGCCTGCGTATTCCTCTTGGGAGGACGGGTATTTTGCCATACGTAATCATGTGTTTGGGCCGGAGTCGCCAACAGCTTTTATTGGACTGAACAATCTGGTCACCCGAGGGGCGCTCCGGGCTTTGCTTGAGGCAGGTTACAGTGTTCCACGCGATATCTCGTTAATCGGGTATGATGATCTGCCGGATATGCAGTATGCCGAAGTAGCCTTGACAACGATTGGCCCGTCTCTGGATGAACTGGCCGTGCAGGCAGCAGAGCTGATTGTATCGTTAATCCGTGATGAACAGGTCGACGTTCCGGTAGTTATTCAGCCCAAGCTGAACCTTCGCAATTCAACAGCAGTTAGTCATACATGTATTAGGTGAGTACAACATTCAAGGAGGAATTGCTTATGCAGGTACAGACGCAGTTATCCTGGTCTGAGCGAATTGCAGCAACAATTATCCAGCAATGTGACGGGGACGGTTATCATGCGTTCCCTTCGGGACGATGGGCATACGTGGAAGGCATGACCTTGATGGCGATGGCACGAACCGGGCAGTATTATGGCAAGCAAGAGTATGTTGATTTTATGAAAAAACATATGGACCTGTATATCCAGCCGGACGGCTCTATTGTCACCTATACTTTGGAAGAATATAATCTGGATCAGATTAATCAGGGGAAAAACCTGTTTGCATTACTGGATGGTGCTGAAGATCAGCGTTACGCAGAAGCGGCGCATCTCTTGGCAGCACAGCTCGCGGGGCAACCCCGCACGTCGGAAGGCGGCTTCTGGCACAAAAAAATCTATCCATTCCAGATGTGGCTGGACGGCCTGTATATGTCCTCTCCCTTTTTGTCCGAGTATGCGAAGACATTTCATCAACCCGAGTTATGGGATGAAGTAGCACATCAGATTTTGCTGATCGAACGCCAGACCCGTGATCCTCGGACCGGACTGCTCTATCATGGCTGGGATGAATCGAAGGAACAGGTCTGGGCAGATTCATCGACAGGGTGCTCGCCACACTTCTGGAGCCGGGCGATGGGCTGGTATGCCATGGCGATTGTGGACAGTGTGGAGCATTTCCCCGTGAATCATCCAAAGCGCGGCACCATCATCGGTATCTTCGAACGGATGTGCCATGCTTTGGTAGGCGTGCAGGAGCAGGAGAGCGGGTTATGGTTTCAGGTGCTGGATCAGGGCTTCCGCAAAGGCAACTATCTAGAAGCATCCGGGTCAAGCATGTTTGTATATGCACTTGCGAAGGGTGTGCGACTAAGGTATCTAGAGCCGCATTTCAGAGCTGCGGCGGAGAAGGGATGGCAGGGACTTTCCTCCAGATTGGTGGAGGAGACTGCTGACGGCGTTCGGTTAAACGGGATCTGTCATGGCGCAGGACTAAGCCTGGATCGGGATGGCTCGTACAACTACTATGTAAGTGAAGCGGTTGTAAGCGATTCCTTTATGGGGGTGGCCCCACTTCTGCTGGCAGCGCTGGAAATGGAGCGATTGCCATGACGCAGCAGAGATTGCCAAATACAGCATTGAAATCATCGGCTCCCTGTCTGACTGTTGCTTCAGACGGGTCAGGGGATTATGTGACGATCCAGGCTGCTGTTGATGCGCTGCCGGAGAATGGCATCGGAACCGTTCCAATTCGAGTGAAGGCTGGACTGTATCATGAGAAGCTGCATATGGAGAAGCCGGGCATCCACCTGATTGGTGAGGGGGCGGAGCAGACGATCATTACGTATGATGATCATGCACTCAAGAAGTTCCCGGACGGGTCGCCATATCATACGTTTCATTCCTATACGGCTTTCATCGGTGCTGATGATTTCACGGCAGAGGGAATTTCCTTCGTAAATGCTGCCGGGCCAGGCAAGCAAGTTGGTCAGGCGTTGGCCGTTTATGTGGATGGAGACCGTGCGGCCTTTCGCCGCTGTCGTTTGATCGGTCACCAGGATACGATCTTCACCGGCCCGCTGCCGGAGCAGCCCATGGATCGCAGTTACTTTGGCGGGCCACGCGATGGTGCTGAGCGGCGCAAACTGCGGCAGTATTTCGAGGACTGTTACATCGAAGGTGATATCGATTTTATTTTTGGCTCGGCTACGGTGGTGTTTAAAGGCTGCGAGATCTTTACGAAGAATCGCCTGACTGAAGCGGAGGCTGCAGATGGACAAGTGAACGGTTGGATTACCGCAGCCTCTACGCCGGAGGATGTGCGTTACGGCTATGTGTTTCTGGACTGTGATCTGACCAGCAATGCACCGCCGCAGTCGGTGTATCTGGGCAGACCGTGGCGTCATCATGCCAAAGTCTGTTTTCTGAACTGCTGGATCGGCGCTCATGTGAAGCGGGAGGGATGGCACAACTGGAACAAGACAGATGCAGAGCAGACCGTTCGGTATGCGGAATACAACAGCGCAGGGCCTGGTGCCGGATGTGCTGCTGATCGTGTGCCTTGGGCCAAAATACTGACCGAACAGGAAGCGGCCGAGTACACTGTACCTCTGATTCTGTCCGGCGTGGATGGATGGCAGCCTTTGGAAGGGAGAGGGGAGCAGCGGCAGTAAGATACGCCCTCTTCTCTGCGCAATATCTAACACAGGTTTTCTTTCAAGTCTCCTAAGGAGTTGAAAGAAAACCTTTTTTGTGCGCTATATTACATTTTTCGCCCCCAATAGAACTATTTTATCCCTTATCTCTTTTGCATTTTACTGATTAAATACAGGGTGAGGATCTGTAAATTCCCTGTAAAATTTGGATGGTGCCTGCAAAAAGAGAACACGAGAGGGAAGGTCCATTTTGGTAAGGGAAGGGAGTGAAGTGACACGCAGCATCAGATGGCTGAATGAGGTTGGCTCTAATCGATCACAGATCAGATGCAGGTGGACTATTAAAGCTTTTGTTTGCAAGGTGAACGTATCCTTAGTACAGGAGGGATTTTGCTTGAATCAAGCTGTTCGATTCCGCCCGGTCATTACATTTGCTTTGGCATTTCTTCTACTTATTTCGTGGTTTGCACCGAGAGCCGATGCCGCCGCCCAGTGGCAGGCAGGCACCGCATACAAGAAAGGAGACCTCGTAACATATCAAAATAAAGATTATAAGTGTATTCAGGCCCACACGGCGTTGACCGGATGGGAGCCCTCTGTTGTGCCCGCGTTGTGGAAATACGTCGGGGAAGGTTCGGGAGGGGAAACGCCAACGCCAGATACGGCACCACCTTCTGTTCCTGCGGGTCTGACTTCATCCTCCATCACGGACACCTCCGTGAGTCTTTCCTGGAATGCATCCACGGATAATGTGGGCGTAGCGGGGTATGAGGTGTACCGGAACGGCGTTCTTGTGACAAGTACTTCAACTACAACAGCTGTAGTCACTGGACTGACAGCCAGCACGACTTATGCTTTTACGGTAAAAGCCAAAGATGCCGCAGGCAATATATCCGCTGCGAGCACCTCCCTCAGTGTGACAACTTCCAATGGATCTTCCAATCCGGGGCCAACCGGCAGCAAATGGCTGATTGGCTACTGGCACAACTTCGATAATGGTTCAACGAATATCAGACTTCGTAACGTATCAACAGCCTATGACGTCATTAATGTCTCCTTTGCCGAACCGATCTCACACGGCAGCGGAACACTTGCTTTTACTCCATACAATGCAACGGTAGCCGAATTCAAATCCGATATTGCCTATCTTCAAAGTCAGGGGAAAAAAGTACTGCTTTCCATGGGGGGAGCCAACGGTACCATTGAGCTCACCGACACGACCAAGAGACAGCAATTCGAAGACTCGTTAAAATCGATCATTTCCACGTATGGTTTCAATGGTCTTGATATCGATCTGGAAGGAAGCTCCCTGTCTCTGAATGCAGGGGATACCGATTTCCGTAGTCCAACTACACCGAAAATTATTAACCTCATCCAAGGCGTGAAAGCGGTTAAGTCATACTTCGGTTCCAATTTTATCCTGACGGCTGCGCCGGAGACGGCCTATGTACAGGGTGGATATCTGAGCTACGGCGGCCCTTGGGGAGCATACTTGCCAGTCATCCATGCCTTGCGTAATGACCTGACCCTGCTTCATGTGCAGCATTATAATACGGGCTCCATGGTGGGGCTGGATGGGCGCTCTTACGCTCAAGGAACAGCTGATTTCCATGTGGCCATGGCGGAGATGCTGCTTCAAGGCTTTCATGTAGGCGGCAGCACAGGCCCATTCTTTAGTCCCTTGCGACCGGATCAGATTGCCATCGGTGTGCCGGCTTCCCAACAGGCTGCCGGAGGTGGTTATACAACGTCAGCCGATCTGCAAAAGGCACTGAATTATTTGATCAAAGGTGTGTCATACGGCGGTTCCTATACCTTGCTCCAGCCTGCGGGCTATGGGGGGATAAAAGGGATTATGACCTGGTCAATCAACTGGGACGCATATACGAATAACCAGTTTTCGAGCGCACATCGTCCGTTCCTGAACGGGCTGAGTACGCAAACGACAAAGGAGGTTGTGTATTAGATGATACATTTAAATAAACACACTGCTTTCAAGAAAACCGCAAAGTTTCTCCTGGGTCTATCCCTGCTCTTATCCGTCATTGTTCCTTCTTTTGTGCTCCAACCCGCTACGGCAGCAGCTGCAGATTCTTATAAAATTGTTGGTTACTACCCGTCCTGGGCTGCGTACGGGAGAAACTATAATGTAACGGATATCGACCCGACCAAAGTCACGCATATCAACTATGCTTTTGCCGATATTTGCTGGAACGGTATTCATGGAAATCCGGACCCTTCGGGCCCTAACCCGGTGACTTGGACATGTCAGAATGAGAAGAGCCAGACAATCAATGTACCGAATGGAACGATCGTGCTTGGCGATCCATGGATTGATACCGGCAAGACATTTGCAGGGGATACGTGGGATCAGCCCATTGCAGGCAATATCAATCAGCTTAACAAGCTGAAACAGATCAATCCCAGCCTGAAGACAATCATCTCCGTGGGAGGATGGACATGGTCCAACCGCTTTTCTGATGTAGCTGCGACTGCTGCAACGCGAGAGGTATTTGCAAATTCTGCCGTCGACTTCCTGCGGAAATACAATTTTGACGGGGTAGATCTGGACTGGGAGTATCCGGTATCAGGCGGACTTGATGGTAACAGCAAACGTCCTGAGGATAAGCAGAATTACACACTGCTTCTGAGCAAAATTCGTGAGAAGCTGGATGCTGCCGGAGCTGTGGACGGCAAGAAGTATCTGCTTACGATTGCAAGCGGTGCATCGACGACCTATGCTGCGAATACAGAGCTTGCCAATATAGCTGCCATCGTCGACTGGATTAACATTATGACATATGATTTTAACGGGGCTTGGCAAAAAGTCAGCGCGCATAACGCGCCGTTGAACTATGACCCTGCGGCTTCAGCTGCTGGGGTGCCGGATGCCAATACATTTAACGTAGCTGCCGGAGCGCAAGGGCATCTGAATGCTGGGGTACCGGCCGCCAAACTTGTGCTTGGTGTTCCATTCTACGGCCGCGGCTGGGATGGATGCGCACAGGCGGGCAATGGCCAGTATCAGACCTGCGCGGGAGGTTCTTCCGTTGGAACTTGGGAAGCAGGCTCCTTTGATTTCTATGATCTGGAGACCAATTACATTAACAAAAACGGGTACACGCGTTACTGGAATGACACGGCCAAGGTGCCATATCTCTATAATGCGACCAACAAGCGATTTATTAGCTATGACGATGCGGAGTCTATTGGATATAAAACCGCTTATATCAAAAGCAAAGGACTCGGCGGAGCGATGTTCTGGGAACTTAGCGGTGACCGGAACAAAACACTTCAAAATAAACTGAAAGCCGATCTGCCTACCGGAGGTACAGTGCCTCCAGCAGATACGACGGCGCCAAGCGTACCCGGTAATGCCCGTTCGACAGGTGTGACGGCTACCTCGGTAACGCTGGCTTGGAATGCTTCAACAGATAATGTGGGTGTTACCGGTTATAACGTCTACAATGGTGCCAATCTTGTGACCTCCGTCAACGGGACGACCGCAACAATCAGCGGACTGTCAGCGGGTACATCCTATAGCTTTACGGTAAAAGCAAAGGATGCGGCAGGCAATCTGTCTGCAGCCAGTAATGCTGTAATCGTAAGCACTGCCACTTCGCCGGGAGGTGATACGCAGGCGCCAACTGCGCCAACGAACCTCGCATCAACCGCGCAAACAACATCCAGTATAACGCTGAGCTGGGCGGCATCCACGGATAACGTGGGTGTAACGGGTTATGATGTGTACAATGGAACGACACTTGCGACATCCGTGACCGGAACAACAGCAACGATCAGTGGACTTGTAGCGGATACCTCGTATACATTTACGGTAAAAGCAAAGGATGCGGCGGGGAATGTATCTGCTGCGAGCAATGCGGTGACCGTGAAAACAACAGCAGGAACGACGAATCCGGGCGTTTCCGCCTGGCAGGCGAATACAGCCTATACTGTAGGACAGCTGGTCACGTATAGCGGCAAGACGTATAAATGTTTGCAGGCCCACACTTCCTTGCCTGGGTGGGAACCATCCAATGTCCCTGCATTGTGGCAGATTCAATAGTTAAAAAATGGATTACCACATTTTGAATTGAAACGCGCAGTGTTAGCGGCTCTTGGCTAAAGTGAAGAGAATATAACAAAAAACCACCGGCTCCTGGTCCGGTGGTTTTTCGCTATGCTATGTCAATGTCAAACAATGCAGCATACAAAAAAGGCTATCTATTAGAAATCGAAGTTGTCCGGATCAGGTCCAACGCGAACATCTTCGTTCAGGGCACTGATCTGATCCATCTCTTCATTTGAAAGTTCAAAGTCGAAGATGGAGGAGTTCTCGATAATCCGCTGTTCCTTAGTGGACTTTGGAATAGTAATGACTCCATTTTGCAGATCCCAACGCAGGATGACTTGTGCAACCGATTTGCCTTTGGCTGAAGCAATCGCCGTGAGCACCGGATTGTCCAAAAGCTGACCCTGCATCAGAGGTGACCAAGCTTCAAGCTGGATATCATGCTTCTCACAGAATGCCTTAAGCTCAACCTGAGTCAGGCGAGGGTGGTATTCTACCTGATTGACCATCGGTTTCACTTTGGCATCCTGCATCAGGTCTTCGAGATGATGAATCTGGAAGTTACTTACGCCAATGGCCTTAATGCGGCCGGCTGCGTACAGTTCCTCGATCGCTTTCCAGGCTGCTTTGTATTTGCCTGCCTTAGGCCAGTGAATCAGATACAGGTCCAGGTATTCCAGTCCCAGTTTGTTCAAGGTTGTATCAAAAGCCGCAAGAGTCTCTTCATATCCGAGGTCTGCATTCCATACTTTAGATGTAACAAACAGTTCTTCACGTTTCAGGTTGTTTTCTTGCAAAGCTTCGGCAATCGCTTGGCCAACACCGGCTTCATTGCCGTATATTGCAGCAGTATCAATGCTGCGGTAGCCATGTTTAATCGCATTTTTCACGGCTTCAATCAGTTCAGATCCTTCTTCTACCTTAAATACACCAAGTCCGAACCAAGGCATAGAAACACCGTTATGCAGAGTTACTGTGGATTGTAAATGTTGTGCGGTTTGAGCTGTTGTCATGAGATTTCCTCCTTAAATTGTGTGAAAATCAATCGTTTCAAGCTGAATTATCGTTGTTTTATCATACAAAATTAAATCATAGTAGATCAAATTGGGTTCAACGTATTATAGTATAATAAAATACAATGTGAAACCGGTTCCCCTCGAAGGCTGGAATTGATATATATAAGAGTGAGACCCATGGTCGGAATGGAAATTAGAACGAAGCTTTCTCCATTTCGACTGATGCATGTTGATCCTTGCTTTCCAGCATTTTAGCCCATGCGGTCAGGATTACAGCTACGAGAACCATCAGGGCTCCGACCCATGTCGTGTGAATCAAACCAATGGAGTCATTGATCACTCCACCCAAATAGGCACCTATAGCGATCCCTGCATTAAATGCGGCGATGTTAAAGGCTGAGGCTACATCCTTGGCCTGTGGTGCATATCGTTCAGCCAAGGTTACAACGTACATCTGAAGACCAGGCACATTCATGAAGGCGAGCAGACCCATACCCATAATGGTGAGCAGTGCTGCCAACTTAAACGGGACGGTGAAGTACATCACGCCGAGAATGATGGTCTGAATGATGAACATGTAGAAGAGCGCCTTGAGCGGGTTGCGATTGGCTGCTCTGCCGCCGATGATGTTGCCAACAGCGATGGCTATTCCGTACAACAACAGAATGAACGCTACTGTTTTCTCAGAATATCCACTGATATCATGCAACAACGGGGACAAATACGTAAAGACAACAAATGTTCCTCCGTACCCAACGGCAGTAATGGCAAAAGCAAGCAGCAAGCGTCCACCTGTAACAAGCTTCAACTGATCCCGAAATGCCGTCCGTGTTCCTCGCTTCAACGTGGATGGCACGAGTATCAGGTTTCCGATCATTGCAATAATGCCAACCACAACAATCAGGATAAAGGCAGCGCGCCAGCCCCAATGTTGACCAATGAGTGTACCGAGAGGTACACCGGTTACTGTGGCAATGGTAAGACCGGAGAACATGATCGCAATGGCACTTGCCCTACGGTTGGCAGGCACCAGATCGGCTGCAATCGTGGAGCCAATGGACATGAACACCCCGTGTGCCAGAGCGGATACTACTCGTGCAATGAGTAACATGGTGATGCCCGTCGATAGTGCAGCCATCGTGTTACCCGCAATGAAGACAATCATGATGGCAAGCAATAGCGTTTTGCGTGATATGGTAGACGTCAGTGAGGTCAGAACAGGAGCCCCAAAGGTAACGCCTAATGCATATAAAGTAACGGTCAGTCCCGCTGAAGTTACGGAAATGCCCAGGTCATCTGCAATGAGGGGCAGTAGCCCAACGCTGATAAATTCTGTGGTACCGATCGCGAAGGCACTAATGGCCAGTGCTAGCAGTGCCCACGTGCTGCGCTTTGAATCTTGTAACATTTCTTGCTCAACTCCCCCGAATGTAGATTTACGTACCGGCAAATGCTATTATGAGTTATTCGGTATAGATTGAATAGTACGTACTTTTTAGTACCCTACGTACTTTTTGGTGCCTATACAGCATGCGACGGATGTAATTCAATTCATCAGGGAGGAAGCAAGTTATGGTTAGAAAAAAATATAACATCTCGGTTGAAGCTACCTTAGAGGTGATCGGTGGCAAGTGGAAATGCGTCATTCTCTGTCATCTGACACATGGGAAAAGACGAACCAGTGATCTTAAGCGTATTATGCCCGCAATCACACAAAAAATGTTAACACAGCAACTGAGAGAGCTTGAAAACGACGGGATCGTGAATCGAATCGTATATAATCAGGTCCCTCCCAAAGTAGAATACGAATTGAGTGATTACGGGAGAAGTCTTGAACCGATTCTCAATGCGCTATGTAATTGGGGGGATCAACATATTGTGAAGGAATACGGAGACAAATCAGCAGTTCTGGAAGATAATGGACTCAATGATTTTAACTCTGACAATAGGGAGCTGGTGCAACCGTGAACTATGAGATTTTATATGATGGTGCTTTTGCGATGCTCAAGGTACATTTGCAGCGGGGAGAGCGGTTCAAGGCCGAGAGTGGTGCGATGGTATCCATGACTCCTACGGTCGAACTAAAGGGTTCAGCAGAAGGTGGGATGTTTGCCGGGTTCGGTCGGATGCTGAGCGGGGAGAAGTTTTTCTTTCAGGAACTGACGGCTGCGGGCGGGTCGGCAGAGATTCTGCTCTCACCTTCAAGCATGGGCGATGTAGAAGCTGTTGAATTGGACGGTTCCTATTCACTCTATGTGCAGAAAGACGGATTTCTGGCAGGAACCGAGGGCATTCAGGTGAATACCAAAATGCAAAATCTGAAAAAAGGTCTCTTTTCGGGAGAAGGTTTCTTCATTATTGAGATCAGTGGACGTGGAACTGTATTTCTGTCTTCCTATGGTGCCATCCATGCGATTAATCTGGCAGCAGGTGAAGAAATGATCGTGGATAACGCCCATTTGGTGGCATGGCCTCATTATGTAGATTACCGTATTGAGAAAGCTTCACAGGGCTGGTTATCCAGTGTTACAAGTGGAGAAGGACTGGTATGTCGGTTCCGGGGAGAAGGAACCATTCTTATACAGAGCCGCAATCCTCAAGGATTCGGACAATGGGTGAAGCAGTTTATCCCTGCGCGCTAATTATTTTTTTGAGAAAGAACACACAGAGTTGCAACGGATATGTTTCCAACATCGTTATATGAATAATGGATTTACTTCATTGACTGACGGGTACATATTCTGTTGCATAAGGTCGCACATCATGGAGGTATGAGATGACAAGCTCACGGTATAAAAACGCACAAGAAAGCCCGGGATATCTGTTATGGCAGGTTACAGCCATGTGGCAAAAGGAAGTACGCAGGGTGCTGGAGCCCCTCGAACTGACACAACCTCAATTTGTATTGTTGCACGCCTGTTTGTGGCTCAATGAACACGATGAGGAAGGCAAAGGAGTTACTCAGGTTCAAATTGCTCAGTTTGCCAAGGTGGATGTTAACGTGACTTCTCAGGTTCTACGTGCGCTTGAAAAAAGGGGATTAATTACCCGCGCTCGTCATCAGACAGATACGCGTGCCAATATTATCACAACAACGGAAGAAGGAACCCGATTGGCTGTGGAGGGAATTCATCTGGTCGAGGAATCGGACAAGGCATTTTTCGAAACTTTGGATGATCGTAAGGAAGAGTATATGGAGATTATGCAAGAGTTTCTTCGCCAAAAAACAGAGAGTTGATCCGTAATATATCTTTTTTTAATGTATTAAACTACAGAATGTAGTGGAATTGGAAATTTTTCTGATTGTTAATAATTATAGCACCTCTGCAAAATCCAAATAGACCCCCTGACTTCATCTTGTCGGGAGGTCTATTTGGGTTGCTCAATCGATTCGGTAGGACGCAAACGGCTCGCGGCGACGGAAAGAGTCACTGATCTGGTCCAGATCGGCCAACAGCTCATCGGGCAGTGACATGTCCAGACTAGCCAAATTATGTTCCAGCTGTTCGGTGCGTGTAGCGCCCACAATCACTGTGGATACAGCTGGACGTGTCAGTAGCCATGCGAGCGACAGCACACTCGGGGAGCATCCATATGAGGCAGCTTTAGCACTCACTTGTTCACTCAGTTGGATATTATGCTCCAGCAGGAAACGGTTGAAGGACGGATCGGTGTCTGCTCTGGAACCAGAAGGCACACTGGTCTGTCCGTTATATTTACCGGTCAGAATACCACCTGCCAGCGGGAAATACGGAATAATGCCTACACCCTGATCCAGACACATCGGTACCAGTTCCAACTCAGGCGTACGGTCTGCCAGGGAGTAGCTGGTTTGGGTGGAGATGTAGCGCACATAACCTTTCTGTTCACTGATACCTAAAGCTTTCATCAGCTCCCAAGCTGCATAGTTGGAGGCACCGATGTAACGGACTTTGCCGGAAGTGACCATATCGTCTAGCGTGCGGAGTGTCTCATCCAGCGGTGTATGCGGATCAAAAGTATGGATCTGGTACAGATCCACATAATCCGTTTGTAGGCGCCGCAGGCTATGTTCCAGCTCTTGTTGCAGGTGGTAGCGGGAGGAACCCCGCCCATGAGGACCATCATGCCGGGGTAATCCGGCCTTGGTAGCAAGCACCGCGTTTTCCCGTCGACCTGTGAGAGCCTGTCCGATGATGCGTTCCGATTCCGTGCCTGCGTAGATATTGGCGGTATCGATAAAGTTGATGCCCTGATCCATCGCTGCATGAATAATGCGGGTAGAAGCTGCTTCATCCGCGCGTTTGCCAAACGCATTGGTGCCGAGCCCCAGTGCCGACACACGCAAACCACTATTGCCCAAACGTCGATATTCCATCATTCATTGCTCCTTCTCTGTTTATTTATGTAATGCAGATTATAACGTAATCTATTGAAAACGTGTTATTAATATAGTTAAATGATTCTAAGAACCCGTTATTAAAGGAGATATGATGGAAAACAGTGCCGCACATTTAACAAGACGGAAGCCGAAGAAACCGAAGAAGAAATGGAAGAAGCCATTGATCATCACCCTAAGTGTGCTGCTTGTGTTGGGAGGACTCGGATTTATTTATCAAAAGCAACTCGTCGTGTTTGCCTTTAACATGTTCGCTTCAGCTACGGTGAAGGATGCCTTGGATGACTCCTTTGTACCAGCTGGCGATAAGGATGCCCCTGTTGTGGAACATACGGACCCATTCTCATTGTTACTGCTAGGGATAGACCAACGGGATAACGAACCAAGCCGTTCGGATACCATCATCTATTCCGTCGTGCGTCCAGAAGACAATAAAGTGCTGCTGCTGTCCATTCCACGTGATTCCTATACCGAGATTGTCGGCCGGGATGTGAAGTCAAAGATCAACTCAGCGTATGCCCATGGTGAAGCCAAGATGGCGATGGATACGGTGGAGAATCTGCTGGGGAACAAAGTAGATTTCTATGCCGCGATTAATTTTAACGGGCTCAAGGATATTGTTGATGCGGTGGGCGGTGTTGAACTGCCGATCAAAAAGAATATTGAGAACAAGCTCAAAATTCATGAGAAGCTGTTTGTTGAAGCGAATAAACCGATCTATAGCGGCGAAGAAGCGCTTGGTTATGTGCGTTACCGAGAGGATTCCGATTTCAATCGGACGATGCGTCACCGGATTTTCCTAAGTGCTTTCATGAATCGTGCACTCGAAGTCAAAAATCTGACCAAGATCCCGGACGTAATCCAGATTGCCGGATCGAATTTTACAACCAACATGACCTCGGACTTTATCGTGAAATTTGCCGAGTCCTTATATATGAAAGACAGTGTACCCACGATCAGCAATTACATGCTGAAGGGTGAGGGTGCAACGCGCAGTGGCACATGGTACTACGATCTGTCGGAGGACGATCTGCAATATGTGCGTGGCATGATCGCCAGCTGGCTGGACCCGGATGCTACCGAGATTATTGAACCGGAGTCAGCGGACCAGGCAGATACACCAGATGCAGCATAAGCATCGATTCTTGTGCAAAGCTCATATGAATATAAGTCGGGAGAAGCGGTTGCTTCCCGGCTTTTTTGCGTTTGAAATCCTACGGATGGAATATTGTACAGATATATCTAATGTTTAAACCTCTTTTTATGGCATACATATAGTAAAATATAGGGAAAAGATTAAACATCAACCAACGGAGGAAGCTCATGAAGGAGTTTAAGGAACGGCTTGGGCAGGTTCAGGAGCAGCAGAAACAGCTGGCGAAGGAGTATCACGCCTTGCTCCAGGAATACCAGTCCGATGATCTGATCGTTCAGAATGAACAGTTGCAGGAACAGTATGAAGCCCATAAGCTCAAGCTGCGCGAGCTTGAACTTCGCTCGCGCAAGATGGAAGAAGAGAATGCACGTCTTCGCATGGCGTTATCTGAACAGATGCTGGATGAGAAGCTGAATCTGATTCGGGTATCCCGAGAGAAGATGGAGACCTATTTTCAAGGGAAAACAGCGGTACATAATGATCGAATTGCATTCCATGAACATCGAACCAAATCCAATCTGAACGCGCTGTACAACCGGGCAGCAGAGGAGTTGCAAGAGGACTCCCACGAGGTGAAGGAGAGGATTGCTTACCTTGCTGCAGAGGTGAATGAGCGCATTGAATCGCACAAGCGGGCCGTACGGGAGCGAGAAGAGGCTCTGCGTGGGCACATGGAGCGTGGATATGAGCAGATGGCGGAGGAGGGCTTGAGCGAAGAGACCATTCAGCGTCGGATCAAGCAGAATCGTATGGAGATGAAGATTGGACTTAGCTGGATCAACAAAGTAGCCATTCTGCTGCTTATTCTAGGCGTTGGAGCAGCGTTCCAATACTCGTACTCGACCTGGTTTAATGACGAGATGAAGAGTGGAGCCTTTTTCCTGCTTGGTGCTCTGATGCTCGCTGGAGGAGAGTTGCTGTTTCGTCGCAAAAAGCAGACGTTTGCAATGGGGCTGCTCGGCGGCGGGATCTCCGTGTTGTTCGGGTCCATCTTCTATAGTTATTTTTTACTGCATATTATCGGGTTATATACGGGACTTGCCCTGTCTGTATTGGTATCGGCAATCTCCGTGTTGTTGTCCCTAAGGTATCAGTCGAAGACCATCTGTTCATTGGGTCTGGTAGGCGGATATCTTCCGCTATTCTCGTATATGTTCTCGTTCGGGCTTGAGGGCACTGCTGTCTATGTAGCCATGATCTATCTGCTGCTCTTAAACGGCATTATTGTGTTCATTTCGTTTGGCAAACGGTGGCCGGTGGTGCACTATATCAGTTTCCTGTTCAACACACCATCCATGCTCATCCTCTTATGGCTGTCACCAAGTGAGAAGATTGGCATGTTGTATTCCATTGTGACGTTTGCATTATATCTGGGCATTACACTGGCGTATCCGTTCAAACACCGGATGAAGTTAACCTGGTGGGATTTCGCTCTGCTCGCTATGAATACAAGCATCAGCTGTCTGATGTTATACATGTTATTTGATGTGGCAGGTTGGAATGATGCTCAGGGCTTGCTGGCGTTAATCTTCTGCGCGGTGTATCTGGGCCTCGCACGATTCGTTCAGCGCCATATGGCTCAGGAGAAACAGACGATTCTGCTCTTCTATGTCACTTCCCTGACCTTTGCCATTCTGATTATCCCGTTCCAGTTCGGGGCCAAGTGGTTATCCATGGGTTGGTTAATTGAAGGCGTTCTGCTGGTCACACTCGGACATCTGAAACGGTTCAAATCGGTGGAACGTGCCGGATGGGGCATCGTGCTTCTATGTCTATTCACTTTTGTGTACTATGACCTGCTGGCGCTATTCTTCATCGGGGAACGTTCTTACTTTATGTTAAAATACACCAGCATTACGCTGGGGACCCTGCTGATTACACTGTATTATGCCTGGGCAGTTCACAGCAACTCATCTTCCAGAGAGAGATTCAATTACAGCGCACTGGAACTGGGTTTCCTGAACGGATTCAAGTATGTGACACTTGCGAATCTGTGGTTATACGTGCTGTATGAGTCAAATGAATTGTATACCAGAGCAGTCGATGGGACGTTCCTGTTATACATGTTCTACAAGTTACTCATGTTCGCAGCGCTCACGATTGCATTGGCCTATGGACTGAGCAAGGTGAAGCTGCTGTATGATCGATACGTACAGGTGTATACCACCTTCCTGCATGCTATTGGCTGCTGTATTGCACTGGCCGTAACCTTAACCATGCCAGCGCTTCAGCCAGCGCTTCAGCCGGAGGTTCAGCAGCATACAGCGGCAGAGATTGTTGGTTTGCTGGTGCTGATTATCTTTAATGTAGGGGTATTCTTTGCAGGAAGGGATCTGCTGATTGCCGGCATCCGCGGGCAGTTCAAGAGCATTGAATGGTACCCGGTTATCGCAGGGGTATATCTGCTAGGGGTCATCACCGTATTCCTGACGATCCAGTTCCATTGGGGTGATGTGGGGCTGATGTTCAGCCTGATCTATCTGCTGCTGGCGATTCTCTATATTGCCTATGGATTCCGTAGAAAATATGTCATGATTCGGCGTCTGGGCCTGGGTCTAACGTTGTTCGCCACGGGTAAGATGGTGTTCTATGATGTAGGGATGCTTACCTCGGGCAGCAAAATCTTTGCTTATTTCAGCTTTGGCGTACTATTGCTTGGGATCTCTTACCTGTATCAGAAGGTGTCGAGCCGGATGGAGGAAATACAGTCCAGAGAGACAGCGAAGATTGGCGACGAACCGACTGTGCCGGAGGAAGAAGACTGACTTTGATTCTGAACGGCCGAAGTTGCATTTGCGGTTATATGGGGAGGGATTCTTGAAATGGGATTCGATATGAAAATCATGCTTTGGCAACTGTTATGGCTTGCTGGCCCTGTAGCTCTTATCGTGTATGCGTGGAGGAAATTCGGTGTGAGAAAGAAACGGCGTTAAGGTGAGTGTGGATGGTGGGGATG
Source organism: Paenibacillus sp. PK1-4R (assembly GCF_030369595.1). Classification (NCBI taxonomy): domain Bacteria; kingdom Bacillati; phylum Bacillota; class Bacilli; order Caryophanales; family Paenibacillaceae; genus Paenibacillus; species Paenibacillus sp. PK1-4R. The sequence continues at coordinate 6,697,394 of NZ_CP126535.1, read as the reverse complement.
TCCATTGTCCACTTCGTTTCGCTTTGGGAAATAAGTCGTTATCTCTGTTGATCAAACGGATAGATGATCTTTTGTGTAATATAGATTTTTGGTATTAAAATGAGGCTCCGGGCTGCTGTGAACAGCAATCTGGGGCCTTATTGATTGGAGTCTATGTCTTAGCCTAAGATGACATTCGTGAAACGTTTTGCGTGGAAATCACGTTATAATAGAGTAGACTAGGGCTGGATCTTCATTTGTAACCATGAGGTTTCGGAAGCCGATGTGCCTTTCAGTGATTCTCCGCCATCATCATTCATACGGGAGAGCACGGTTAATGTCATGGACAGGGCAAAGGCGAGTAGCACGTATATGAAAATGTTTTTTTTGTTCATTAGAAGGTACCTCTCTTGTTGAATGAGCTGAAGTAGACATCCGACCGTCATGAGAAAAAAAGCACAACGTCTGGTATAGTAGAGTGAGTAGAACCAAACATAGATCGTTCCTGTATACCACTATATTGAACTATAGCGGTGCAAACAATGGAACAAATCTGATGAATTTATCATTATTGTTATGAAATGTTTATAGAGATCGAGTGATCGTTGAAGGTGGGAGAATAACATGCGGGAGACGGCAAAAATCGTCATTCGTACGCCAGGACAGGAGAGTGACGGCTCATTCGCTTATGTAAGCCAGGGTCGCTCCATTACGGTGGGACGTTATACAGGCGGTAGTGAATTGGACTTGTCTGTCTATAATCAGATGATATCGAAGCGGCATTGCCGCATTCATTATGATGTACAGCAACAGTTATGGATTGAGGATCTGGATAGCAAAAATGGAACCGAACTGAATGGGCAGCGCCTCGTTCCACATGAGAAATATCCGTTTGGTGAAGGAGACAGCCTGACGTTGGTCAACGGCCTGATCCAGCTTCGCGCTGAAGGTGATCTTGGAGAGACGAGGGAATATCGGTTGTCGGATCTGCTGGGTGAGGGTGTACGTTTACAGGATCACCTGCAAACCGTGCAGATTGGAGAAGTGGAGATTCCGCTGTCCAAGAAGGAGTATCAGCTGTTCAAGCTGCTGTATAGTCAACTGGACCATTTTGTGACCCGAGAGCAGATTGTGGCTCAGGTGTGGCCGGAGCGGAGCATGCTGGAGAGTGAAGCGGTAGGGATTGACGAGATTAACTCCTTAATCTATCGGACGAATCGTAAGTTGGGTGTACACTTTACCATTAAGTCCGTTTATAAAAAGGGTGTATATATGAAGTCTCATGTGCCTGAATGAATGAGTGATAACAAAGGGATGAGTTCATGTTTATCATTTACCTGATTCCATGGCTGATTGCCGTGGTGACATTGATCGGTGTCATATCCATCGTACTTGTCAGTTGGAAAAACGGGATTTCCCCGATGCCCACATCCGGCCGCGTCAGGCAGGTGGTCATTCAAGAGGTAAACCGCATTCCAGGGTACGGCGATGTGCTCGAAGCCGGCTCCGGATGGGGCACACTGGGAATGGATGTTGTAAGGCATTGCCCTGGTAAAAGGCTGACCGGAATTGAGAATTCTATCATTCCCTTATGGTCTTCCCAAATAATTGCCTATCTCAGTGTTCGCTTACGCCGAGCGAAGGGAAACAACCACTCTCTCAAGGGCAGACTGCGCTTCATGCGCGGGGATATCTACACCAGTTCCTATGAACATGCGGATTGTGTGATCTGTTATCTGTTTCCGGGAGCGATGACCCGACTTCTGGACAAGTTCAGTCGGGAGCTTCCGCCGGGTGCCAAGGTGATTAGTATCTGTTTTGCCCTGCCGGGCAAGGAACCGCTACGCACAATAACATGTCGAGATGCCCTACGTACCAAAGTGTATGTGTATGCTTTTTGATGAAGAAGCTTATGATTGGAGACAGGAGAAACCGGAGGAATGAGACCCTCATGTTTCTGCTTTTTTTCAATGCATGTTATAACTCACGTGGGGTGTATATAGCTATGAATAAACAAGAACAAGTGACTGATCATTTCAGAGAATTATTTAATAAACTGGTCTGGATTAACAAGTCGAAGATGGAAGCCAGTCTTCGTGGTTATAAGTCTTCCGAAGTTCATTGCATTGAATATATTGGAAAGAATATCGATCCCAATGTGACAAAGCTTGCAGAGTCGCTGTATATGACAAAGGGTGCCATAAGTAAATTGACGAAGAAACTTATCGAAAAAAAATTGATCGAAGTCTACCAGAAGCCGGAGAACAAGAAAGAAGTCTATTTCAGACTGACCGAGAAAGGGACCGTTGTATTCGGTATTCACGAGGAACTTCACCAAGAATTTCAAAAGCGGGATCAGGCTGTGTTTGAGCAGGTAACCGAAGCGCAATTGGAGGGCATGCTCAGGTTTATGGAGCAATACAGCAAACATTTGGACGCAGAGATAAAGAAACAGGGTTTGGACATTTAGATAAATGTGTGTAATGAAGGGTAACACAAAAAAGCAACTTACTCTAATCGAGGGTAGGTTGCTTTTTTATTTGAATAATTATTGTTGACAAGGAAACTAAAAAGAGTTACATTTTTTGTTGAATAGGAAACAATAATACAAAGAGGAGACACATATGACTAAAGAAAACGTCAAAACCACTGAATTACCCAAAGAGGTGCTCATTGCAGCCTGGGCTATAGCTCTTGGAGCCATTGCACCTTTGCTTGACTCTACCATGGTGAATATTGCCATAGATCAATTAACACATGATTTCAATACAACCTTGACTATTATTCAATGGGCCATTACAGGATATGTTCTCGCTCTTGCCATGGCAGTTCCCATCTCCGGTTGGCTTATGAACAAGTTTAATAGCAAGAAGATTTTCATTGGTGCTGTTATCCTATTTGGAGTGATTTCTATTTTAGTAGGTGTTAGCTGGAACATTTCGAGTTTTATCTTCTTTCGTTTACTTCAAGGGTTCAGCGCAGGGGTGATTACGACCCTCATGTTTACCCTCTTGGTGAAAACGGCAGGGAAAGATCACTTGGGAAAAGTGATGGCCATCGTAAGTACGCCTATGATCTTCGGCCCTATTCTGGGTCCAGTCCTTGGAGGATTCATCGTTCAGGTGGCATCCTGGCAATGGATTTTCTTCATTAACGTGTTCATCGTGTTGATTGCTGCGCCTGTAATGATGAAAACAATTCCTGACTTTGAACCTTTCAACAAAGAGAATAAGCTTGATCTGTTTGGCATTATTAATTTGTCTTCCATGAGCGGGGCTTTAATCTACGGGATAACGAGAGCTGCGGAACATGCTACGTTTAACAATAATGAAACGATCTTATGGGTGGGTATTGGTGTGGGTTTGGCTGTCATATATATGGCTTATAATCTCATTCGCAAGAATCAAACGGTCCTGCCCATGAGTTTGTTTACTTATAAAAGTTTTGCTGCTTCAAGCGCCGGCTTGTTTATGGCAAATATTGCTCTTATGGGTCCGATGTTAATCCTCCCGCTATTCTTTCAAAACTTTCGCCATTTTACGGCGATTGAAACAGCAGTTGCTCTTATCCCCCAAGGGGTTGGGATGCTTGTTACTCGGCCTTTACTTGGAAAAATGATTGATAAAATTGGACCCAAATATGTAGTGATCGTCAGTTTATTTCTTTCTCTCATTGGTTCAATTCCGCTTATTTTCATCTCTGATAAAACAAGTATGATCTGGATCTCCGTTATATTGTTAATTCGTGGTGCGAGTATTGGAGGGATTAGCCTGCCGTTAACAAGTGAAGCATACACTGGGCTTGATAGCACACAGCTCCCTGAAGCGAGTGTGGGCATTAATATGATTGAGAATCTTGGTTCAAGCTTTGGCTCAGCTATTATCGCGACGGTTGTTGCAACGGTTATACAAGGGTTGCAACCAACGGTCATAAATGAGTTGAAGGGGTACCATGCTGGATTTCTATTATCCAGCGTTATTCTTGTAATTATTCTAATCCCTAGTTTGTATCTTACAAATAAAAGGAACGCATGAACAGTTACTCATGTTCTTCCTGAAAAAATGAAAGCACTAGGCCCCGAATTCACTGTTATCGTGATTTCGGGACCTAGTGCTTCTTATTATACACTTAACTAAAATTATGATTATTTTGCAGAATCGGTAGTGCCTGTGCTGTCCGATGTTGTACCGGATTGCGAACGATTCCGTCCACCTCCGAATCCGCCTTGTCCACCTCCACCAGGACCGCCCATACCTGTATTGGCTGTAGTTACACCAGATTCATTCACCCAAGTCACATTACTGGTCGATTGGAATGCAACCACCTGGGTTCCGCCACTGTAGGTACCGTCTGTGTAGAGTCCATCCACCGCTTTACCTGTAGACGTACCACCGGAGTAGATCACGTAGGAGCCATCTTTTTTCAGATCCGGTGAGCTGACAACCACGGTTTGATAATCTTTTGCTGGAGCGAACGTCAGAATGTTGTTGCCTTCGCTGTCTTGTACATGTACAAGTGTTCCAGCTTTTTGCGTTGCAGGGAATGTCATCACAATGGTATTTTGCGTAGACGCATCGGATGTTCCTTGTGCCATACCAGAGCTTCCGGCAGCCACGAGGTATCCACCGCTGATTTCAAATGTACCGTCATAATCCAATGCTCCGTTACCGTTATCCGTCGGTCCGTTCACAATAACCGTTCCGCCAGTCATATTAATGGAACCATTGGAATCCAGTCCGTCACCACCTGCGTTCACAGTGAGGGAGCCGCCGTTAATGTGGAACTCGTTATTGCTTGCTGCTGCACCACCCATACCGCCCGGTCCACGTCCTTGCTGATTAGCAGTTGTACCTTGGGATGCCTGATCGGTAGTTGATGTTGTACCTGTCGTTTCGGTTACAGAGATGTTCGATGTCGTTGTTGCATCGGTTGCTGTAGTAGCGCTACCTGTACTTGCCGTTGTATTCGCAGCTGTTTCCGTCTCGCCACCTGCAGCATTTACGCCATCATCGGATGCCGTTACATCTACATCCCCATCGTTCAGGGTGATGATTGCTCCTTCAAGTCCTTCATAACTCTTCGCAATCGTGATCGTTCCGCCGTTAATCGTCAGGGCCTGATCGGCATGAATGCCGTCATCACCAGATTCAATGTTGAATGTTCCGTCGTTAACTGTCACGTTATTGTTGCTGTGCAGGGAATCATCCATGGAATCTATGGTATACTTACCGCCATTAACCGTAAGATCTGTACCTGCTTTGAGTGCTTTGGCACTTGTGGACTCGGTTGCTGTTGTTGCTGTGTCAGCATCGGCATTAGAATCCGTTGTTGCTGTTGCATTGGCAGAGCTGGATGCTGCTGCGCCGTTTGTATTAGCACCTGCATTGGTACCGCCGTTATTAGGCATCTCCGGCATATCCGCAGGAGGTTCGCCATCTGGTGGTGTACCCATATCGGTTGGTGGTGTGCCGCCTCCCCATCCACCGCCACCAAATGGACCTTCTTCTACTTTGGCTGGTGCATTGGCGCTACCGCCGCCCGTTACAATGTTGTATGTGCCGCCATCCGTAACGAGTGCGGTTTCGGCTTGAATACCGTCGTTACCGCTTTGGATATCGAAGGTACCTCCTGCGATAGCAACGTAACCTTTGGTGGTATCTGTGTCATTGGTTGATTTAATACCGTCGCCTTTGGCTTCAATGGTAATGGTGCCCGCTTGAATTGCGACCATATCTTTACCTTTGATGCCGTCATCGGCTGCTTTGACGCTGATGCTACCACTAATGATTTTCAGATCATCCTTGCTCGTAATACCTTCATTATAGTTACCTGTGACGGTCAATTGACCTGCACCATTGAATGTAAGATCCGCTTTGCTGAAGATTGCAGCATCGGGCTCGTCTGTCGTAGCATCGGCGTACACATATGTTTTACCATCGGAAACGGTATTCTTGGTTCCTTTTTCGAGCGTAATCACCGCTTTACCAGCCTTCTGAATGTAGATCGCGGCGCTGTCGTTATCATGAATGGTTGCTCCGTTTAATACGAGATGCACAGTACCCTTATCGGCAACGTTAACCACAATCTGGCCATCCGTTAGCTCACCGCTAAGTACATAAGTGCCTGCTTCGGAGATGGTTACCGAACCATTCGCTGCTTTGGCGCCCGAACCGGTCACCGTTGCAGTTGTTCCGTTCAGCTTAATCGCTGTGGAATCTGCCTCACTCCAGCTAATATTGGTATCGTCAGCATCCAGAGAGACCAGATCCGCGTATTTTACAGAAGTTTGCTCGCTGACGGATACCGTTTTGGTTGTTCCTGTCGTTGATGTTGCGGCATTGGCCGTTGTGCTTGTGGTTGCTGGTGAACTGCATGCTGCGAGTAGGCTGGTAATCATGGCGATGGACCAAAGTTTGCTGCCTGTTATCATGTTTTTCTTCATATTAGATCGTTCCCTTCGAATTAAAAATTAATATTCCGTTGTTGGACTCATGGTTAACGAGATATCCAGGTTGCCGTTCCGTGTGCGGATCGCATCGAGGAATTCCTTTTGGCTAACACTTTCGTGAATGGTTACACTGTAGACCAGCTCATACAGACTGCCGAGTTCGGTCGTTCTGATTTTTTTCAAATCAAAAGGTACATTGAATGTATGGAACACTTCATTAAGTGCTTCTTCATAGCTCAAGTTTTCAGGGATGGTGACTTTCAGCGTTTTCATCTGACTTTTCTTGCCGCCGAAGTTGAAGCGACTCAGGACAAACATCAGTACACACAGGATAATGGTGAACAGAACCGCGTATCCAAAAGCGCCTACACCACAGGCAAGACCGGAAGCCATCGTGAACAATACATAAGCAATGTCCTTTGGATCACCAGGGGCACTTCGGAATCGGATGATCGAGAAGGCACCTGCCAAGCTGAATGCTCGAGCGATGTTGCTGCCGATAAGCAGGATGATGATGGCGACAATGACGGGCAGGACAACCATCGTTAAGGTAAAGCTTTGCGAGTATGTGCTTTGGTTAGTCTTCATGTAGGTGAGGCTGATGACCAATCCCAGAATGATGGCAAGACCAATGGTAATGACTGCGTTGTTAAACGTCAGGTTGGTATCGGTTAGGGCTGAACTGAACAGTGAATCAAGCATATAGGACACGCTCTCTTTCTATAATCGTTTTATCTTGTTCTATGGATGGGTTGAAATCGGTACCTGGTACAAGGGTGCGTTCCGTCTGGTAATTCAGGTTGGTTGTTCTCGCCAGATGTCTGAACTCGTTGCCGTATTTCGAAAATCCGGTGCGATATAGACCATGCTCACAGAGCAGTTGCGACAGCCATAGCGGAACGGTTTTCTCTGCTTTCACTTCCATCAGCCATCGACCGTCCTTCACCAGCGGTTCACCGTAATCGCCTTGTTCGAGCTTCAGATCATATCTGCGGCTACGAATGTTGGTGTCAAAGGTAATGCGGAGATCGCGGCTGTTCTTGTCGAAGAGCGCTTTGCGTTCATATGCCAGATACACTTTCGGTTCCAGATCGTATACCCGAAGGAAATATTTGATCTCTTCGACAACTTGTTTGTTCATGTAATCCGCGAGCTCCGGCGCCTGTCCCGAACGGACGAATTCATAAGCTTCATCCAGCTTCAAAGCTGTTCTGCGTTTGTTCACCAGGCCAAAGACTTTCTTTTTGATCTCCAGATATACTTTTGCGTTCTCTTCAGGTATTCCATAAGCCCGTAGTCTCAGCTTCTCCTTGTATTTTGGTTTGGAGAGACTGGCGCGAATCAGCGAATCCTGTGGAGTGTCGAAGTACAGGTTGCTGATGGAGTAATACTCATGTTTCTTGTTGTAGGCATCCAGCTCCATGTATTTCAGCAGGTCGTTGTAGAAATGTGCGTACTGCTCATCCGTCAGAAGATACTTGCTCTCATATCGGTTGAATACTTCAATCGCCATGTGGGATTCATTCCTTTCGTCTGTGGGTTGTATGTTTTTTTTCATCGTGTATTGCTTCCATGTCTGTATCTTAGAGCCCCAACCTTGAATGAATCTTAAATGGTTTTACATTGCGTTAACATTTTTTTACCTTCCTATAATAGTGCGCATACACAAAATGAATTAAGATTGATTCAAGGTTTGATTGATAGAATAAGAACATATAAAACAAGTCCATTGAGAGAAATAATTCAAGCAGAGGAATGAATAGATGATGAGAATATTAATTGCGGAAGATGAGGTTCATTTGGCAGAGGCTGTATCGCAGATTTTGAAAAAAAACAACTACTCCGTGGATATGGTCCACGACGGCAGATCAGGACTCGATTATGCGCAGAGCGGTATCTACGACCTGTTACTACTCGACATCATGATGCCGGAGATGGACGGGATCACCGTCCTGAAGAAACTCCGCAGTGAAGGGAATCATACGCCTGTCATTCTGCTTACTGCCAAGGGTGAACTATCGGACAAAGTCACAGGCCTTGATTATGGTGCCGATGATTATATCGCCAAGCCTTTTGCCACAGAGGAACTGCTGGCCCGGATTCGTGCAGCTTTACGGCGGAAGGGCGAAGTGGTTCCCGAGGATGGGCTGAAGTTTGGCGACATTGAGCTGAATACAACTCAGTTGAAGCTGAGTGTTCAGGGTAAGGAGATCAAGCTGAATCTGAAGGAGAATGAACTGCTAGAGCTGTTGATTGCTCGCAAACAGGCGATTACCTCCAAAGAGCAGATTATTGAGAAGTTATGGGGATTTGATTCGGAAGTGGAGTATAACAATGTGGAGGTGTACATCTCGTTTTTGCGCAAAAAATTAACCTTCCTGAACTCGGCTGTCCGCATTAACACGATTCGGGGTGTGGGGTATGTACTTGAGGTGACGTCCTGATGTTCAAGAAACTCCGAAATCGATTCCTGATCGTGAATCTGGTGTCCATATCTATTATGATGCTGGTGGCATTTGCAACGATCTATACAATTACTTATCAGAATGTGCAGCGTGAGACAAATATGGAGCTCTACAAGGTTTCTGATTTCTATCACAGTCCTTATAATTCATCCAAGATGCCGCGCGGGGAAGGGCAGGGTTCCGGTACAGGTGGTAGTACAGGCTCAGGTTCCGGTTCAGATTCGTTGCCCTCCGATGCCATGGGTGGTGATAATGGAGGACCGGGAGGGGATCCCAACTCACCACCGGCACGTTCCGTTTCGTTTATGATTAAGACGGATGATCAGTGGAAGATTACGGATACACATTCCCGATTTGATATGGAAGATACGTTCTACACCGAGGCGCTGCAAAAGGTTGACCAGAATAAAGTTGGTGATTCGGAACGGCAGACAGGACAATTTGCGCTGGATGGAACGGATTGGGCCTATGTGGTTGATCCGAGCGGTGACGGGCATATGATCGTATTTATTGATGTGACGGCACAACAGGGCATTCTGACGAACCTGATCTATACATTTGCTGTTGTTGGATTAATTATGTTGATTGTGATCTACTTCCTGAGCCGTTATTTTGCCAATCGTTCCATTGCACCAGTCAGAGAAGCGTTTGAGAAGCAAAAACAATTCATCGGTGATGCTTCACATGAGCTGAAGACACCTCTGGCGATCATCAATACCAATGCTGACGTACTGCTTGCGAATCAGGAGGATACTATAGCAAACCAGGCGAAGTGGCTGCACTATATCAAGTCGGAAACTGAGCGCATGACCGGACTTACGAATGATCTGCTCTATCTGACTCAGATGGATGACTCGCGCTCCACGATGATTCATGCGAAGTTTAATATGAGTGATGCGGTAGAAAGTATTATTTTGCCAATGGAGGCCGTTATTTTTGAGAAAAACATCTCCCTCGATTACAACATTGAGCCGAATCTTACGGTCCATGGGAGTAGTGAGCAGATTAAACAGGTCATTCTGATCCTGCTTGATAATGCTGTGAAATATTCCGGTCCAAAAGGCGCCGTAAACGTCACCCTCCAGAAACAGAATAATGATGTCATGCTGGCCGTATCCAACACAGGTGAAGGCATTGCACCGGAACATCTGGATCGGATCTTCGATCGATTCTATCGTACGGATTCGTCAAGAGCACGCAAACATGGTGGGCATGGTCTGGGGCTGGCGATTGCTCGTTCCATTGTGGATCAGCACAAAGGAGAGTTGTACGCTCGAAGCGTGGTCGGAGAGGGGGCTACATTTTACGTGCGGTTGTCGTAGGGGCAGAGTGATGAGCGGGCTCTACACTAATCCTTCGCTCCCGCTCTATAATTGTTCTTCAGGCATAAGTTCTGCCTGTAGTGGGTTAACCTATGCTACAATGGCAACAGTATGTATGAATCAAGGAGATGAACTGAACGTGGCAGAAGCAAACGCAATTAATGAACAAGAAATGATGCAATATATTGCAGATAAAACAAAGGCAAGCCAAGCGAACATCGCTCTTGTGTTGAAGCATGAGCAAGCGTACATCAACAAGGCGCACGAAAATGCCAAAGGTAACGATGTGGATATTGACGGCGATGATCTGGCGGACTACATCCTTAGTCGCAAAGATGTGAAGCTGGATGAGTTGACCGTGGAAAGCATCCTGGATGCTGAGATGGACTACTTGATGGACAAGGGTCACGCGGGATACATCGATTAAGTTAAGCGTAGGTAAAATCTAACGAACCTGACACGACTTATTCGGGTATTTCTCGCTCGATTGGGAATGTAACGAATCTGAGACGTGTTATTCTCTGGATTTTAGGACTTTTCGATGCAATTGCAGCATTTCCGCGGAATTAGCGTGTTTGAGATTCGTTAGTTCGGGAAATAAGCGCTTTTTGCCGAAATAAGGTGCCTTAGGTTCGTTAGAGTAATCACAAGGTGCAACGAGGTGTTAAATGGCTGTTTCAAAAGTACATTTTCACAGATACAGCCTTATGCATGGCAAGTGTAGTACTATAAAAAAGACCTCAACTCCACAATACTGTGGTGTTGAGGCCTTTTTTAGATTGTAGCGACCAGGCATCCCTTCGGGAACACCTGTCGGTATAACTTTTTTAAGGATGGACTTGAAGTTCTATCGGACCGGATCTATATCGGATCATTTGTCGAGTCTCGCTATGAGTACAGCTGGATGAGTGTTGACCTATCGGACAGCCTCATTGAGCTGTACTCATCTGTTTGCATCCGTTTTGCCCTACAGTCATCCTTATTGGACATCACTGTAAGGTGAGATTTTTAGGGAATCCCTATCAATCCTACCGTTTACAGCTTCTTATTGACCCATCATACCGCCATCTACAGTGTAGAGGGAAGCTGTTACATAGGATGCTTCTTCAGACAACAGGAAGTTCATCACCGCAGCAACTTCTTCCGGTTCACCGTAACGGCCCATTGGAATGGCAGATACCGTAGCAGATTGGTAATCTTCCACGTTGCCGGAGTTAGCTTCGATCTGACGCATCATACGGGTATTGATTGTGCCTGGCAATACAGCGTTAACCCGGATATTATAAGGTGCCAGTTCATTGGCAGCGGTACGCGTGAGGCCAACTACTGCATGTTTGGACATAATATATGGAGATACGGCAGGTGCACCCATCAGACCCGCGAGGGAAGAGGTATTTAGAATCGCACCGGATTTTTGTTTTTTCATAACCGGAATGACATTTTGCAGACCCAGGAATACCCCGCGAATGTTGACGTTATATACCGTATCCAGTGCTTCAACACTCAGGTCTTCGATCAGCCCTGTTGGACCTTCAATTCCGGCGTTGTTAGCAAAATAATCGATTCGGCCAAACGCATCCAATGCTTTTTGCACATAGTTTTTCACGTCTGCTTCTTGAGATACGTTCGCTTTTACTGCGATGACGTGCTCTTTGTCGAGGTTCAGATCAGTAATCGTCTGCTGGATGGCTTCTTCATTCAGGTCGACCAGAACTAGATTGATTTTGCGCTCTGCAAGGCGGCGTGCCAATTCTTTACCAATGCCTCCGGCTGCTCCTGTAATTACGGCTGTATGTGTATACGTTGTACTCATGATATATTCGCTCCTTATTCATTATTGGCAGGTATTTCTCAAAAAAAGTTTCAACCTGTCGTCTATCTTTCCTGTCTCAATGTTAAGATATACATAGCAATGTGACAATAATCATTGACAGCGCATATGTCAGCTATCGGACAGAGGTGTAAGCGGTGTTTATTTATATTACAATAATGAACAAAGGAGGCGAGAATGTTGATCATTGAACATCCTCAGGATCGGAGAGCACGAAGAACACAGGATGCGATCATCGCTGCGGCGGTTTCTTTGATATTGGAGAAGGGAGCAGACGCTTTAACCATTCGGGATATTACGGAGCGGGCGGATTACAACCGTGGAACCTTTTATTTACATTTTCCCGGCAAACCGGAGTTGTTGCAGTTTATACTTGATGATTTCATGCAGGGAGTGGGGCGAGCTTATGCAGAACCATACGCACAGCTCAAGGAAGTGGACATGACTGTGTTGCTGCCATCCACGATGCCTGTATTCGAATATATTGAAGCCCATCAGGATATCTTTCGTGCATTAATAACAATGCATTCGGATATGGGTTCCCGGCTGTGCAATATGTTTAGAATGTATCTAACCGAAGATTTTGTATTGGTGACCGAGGATAGTGAGTGGACGATTAATTACGACATTATGTTAAGTTATCTGGTATCTGCGACGGTAGGTGTAATCATGCATTGGGCGGAGATTGGATTCAAGTATTCTGCGCATTATATGGGAGAGCAGCTTACGGCGCTGATTAACATCAAACCGACCCGTCTGCTGATTGAACCAGGGCAGAAGGGCCGGACTATTCACGAGCGTATGCTGTTGGATTGAGTCAGATTATCCGGTCATGGAGGCATTAGCGGCCTGTTGCATCTGAAGCAACTGTTCGCGGATCAGGACCGACTCGCCGATCATGATTAATGCGGGGTTATTCACTTGATGTGACAGGGCGAGGGAATGGAGTTCGGCAAGTGTGCCGGTAATAATCCGTTCCTCCGAAGTGGTTCCTCGTTCGATTAAAGCCGCAGGGGTGTGTCCGCTTTTGCCATGGTGAAGCAATTCATGTTGGATCTGGGGCAGTTGGCTAATACCCATGTAAATGACCAACGTATCTACACTATGAGCGAGTAGATCCCAGCGAACCGATGATACACTTCCGTCACTGCCGGTTCCCGTGACACATGCGAAGGATGAAGCAATCCCGCGATGGGTTAACGGAATAAGGGAGGAAGCGGATGAACCTACAGCTGAAGTGATTCCAGGAATAATCTCAAATGCAATCCCTGCTTCCGCCAGCACAAGCGCTTCTTCACCACCACGACCAAAGATAAACGGATCACCACCCTTGAGTCGTACAACTTGTTTGCCTTCCGCTGCATGGGCAGCAAGCATCCTTCCAATCATCTCCTGACTCATGGAGTGAAGGCCTGGCGCCTTGCCGCAGTAGATGCGGAGTGCTCCTTCACGAGCCTCAGCGAGCAATTGATCATTCACAAGCCGATCATACATAATGACATCTGCGGACTGAATACGTTTCAGGGCTTTTACCGTAATCAGATCCGGATCTCCAGGACCAGCGCCAACAATACTAACCAGGCCCCGGCTCATGATCGTGTTCCCAATTTCGGTGCAACATCGGAACTTGCCAATCCTGAACGACCACCCTGAATGGTTGCCAGTTTCGTCGATAGTTTCACCGGATTCCCCCAGTGGTGTGCAGCATATAGACCGAGGCCTGTAAATACAGCTCCGCCAATGAGGTTACCCAACAACACCGGGATCTGATTCCACAGCCACCAGTCAGCGAGACTGACCTGTGCACCAAGCATCATGCCTGCCGGAATGACGAACATATTTACCACAGCATGCTCAAATCCCTGAGCGAAAAATATGGTAATGGGCAGCCACATCGCTACGATTTTTCCCAGTGTGGAAGTGGACGTCATTGCCATCACTGCCCCGAGTGTGACCATCCAGTTACATAGAATGGCTTTGATGATGACCAGTACAATGCCAGCCCCGCCCAAGTGCTGATACCCCAATGTTTTGGTTTCACTGGTCTGGATCAGCGTTTGAATTAGAGGGTTGCTCATATCCGTACCCATCTTGGTAATGGTCAGGCCGTATAAGAGAGCATAGAATGCACATCCGATTAGATGTCCTGTGATCACCCAGAAATAATTTCGGAGCATATCCATCCATGTAATTCTGCGTTTCAACACTGCGAGTGGAAGCATCGCAAAGTTTCCTGTCACCAATTCGAGACCCAGCAGAATAATGATGACAAATCCTGCCGGGAATATCAGTGCACCTGCCAAACCAACGGAAGTTTGAGATACAGCGGTATATGCCAGTGTGGTTGCAAAGGCAAGGATAGCCCCCGCCAGAAAACCGCGGATCAGCATCTGTACCCGATTCATTCTGGCTTTGCTCTCACCAGCTTCGATCATCGATTGCAACACTTCTGCAGGTTTCACAAAATCCATAGCGCACGCCTCCTTGATGTCAGGGTATTCTCTAGCCTTTAACCCGCAATTGTGATGAAGATTTCTCCGCTGTTGCCGTCTACTTCTGTTTTGTAGGTATTCAAGCAGCCTTCATCCGGCTCGTGTACCTTACCGTTACGCAGATCAATCTTCCAATCATGCAAAGGACAATGAACTGCTGTCCCGCACACCATGCCTTCCGACAGCTTGCCGCCCTTGTGAGGGCAGCGATTCTCGACGGCGTGCAGACTTCCGTCGCTCAGTTTGAAGACTGCAATTTCGGTATCCTGTATCAGGAAGGTCCGTGCTCCCTTTTCATCAATATCCGCAAGGTGTCCAATCCGGAATTTGTTCATCGCTGTTCCTCCTCTTCTAGTGGGTTACCGGCTCGGCACCGGACAGTGGGGTGAAGTTTTTACGTAATTTCTCGTCTTGAATGATTTCTTTCCAAGGATCAACCGTGTGACCCAGTGTAACTTCCAGACGTTCGACCAGAGCGAGACGTACATCCCGATCCGCCAATGCCTCCTTCACATGATCCAGACCTACCCGTTCAATCCATGCCGCTGTTCTCTCATTCCATTTTGCATTCTCTCTATAATATTGCAGGTAAGAGTAAGTCCACTCTTCCACTTCCGCATCGGTCTTCACCGTACAGAGCAACTCGGCTGCACGAACCTTGACTCCCGCGTTACCGCCAACATGAATTTCCCAAGCGCCATCAATGGCGACAACACCCAGATCCTTGATGGTCGCTTCAGCACAGTTCCGCGGACATCCGGAGACAGCGAGTTTCACTTTGGCCGGAGCCACCATCTTATCGAGTTTTTTCTCCAGACGAATACCCATCTCAATGGAATCCTGTGTGCCGAATCGGCAGAATGTATTACCAACACAAGTTTTCACCGTACGAAGCGCCTTGCCATAACCAAAACCGGAAGGCATATCGAGCTCTTCCCAGATCTTCGGCAGATTCTCTTTCTGTACACCGAGCAGATCGAGTCGTTGTCCACCCGTGAATTTCACCAACGGCACATCATATTTCTCCGCGACAGTCGCAATCTTGATCAATTCCGCTGGGGAAGTGACACCACCATAGATCCGTGGAATAACGGAGTAGGTACCGTCCTTCTGGATGTTGGCGTGATAACGTTCATTGGTGAATTTGGATACACGCTCATCTGTGTATTCAGCCGGCCAGATCATACCGAGATAATAGTTGAGTGAAGGACGACACTTGGAACAACCTTCCGGCTCATCCCAACCGAGAACGTTCATAACTTCCTTCACGCTTTTGAGTCCCATTTCCTTGATCTGGGCAACAATCTCATCCCGATCATAGGAGGTGCAGCCACAGATGCCTTCTTTGGTCTGTTCGCCTACATTATCACCTGCGTAATACGTGAGCAGGTTTTCGATAATAGGCTTGCACCCACCGCAAGAAGCGGAGGCTTTGGTGCAGGATTTGATTGCACCGAGGGTGTTGCAGCCTTTGTTCAGAACGGCGTCCCCGATGGAAGATTTGGTAACACCATTACAACCACACACGATCTCGTCATCCGGCATACTCGCCATGCGTTCTGCGACAGATGGACCCGAGCCTGAACCACCAGAGGGTACACCGAGCAAAATTTCTTTCTCCCGACCACTGATGTTCTCACCACTCTTAATGAGGGAAAACAGCGATGCGCCATCCGTGGTATCCCCGAACAATACAGCTCCAATGAGCTGCCCATCCTTGATCACCATCTTTTTGTATACACCATCGACATCATCCTGAATACGAATGCTGCGAGTGTTCGCAGCGTCTTTGAATTGTCCGGCAGAGAATACGTCAACACCGGATACTTTCAGCTTGGTAGAAGTGACCGAACCTTCGTATCCTTCAGTTGTCGCGCCTGCAAGACGTTTAGCGAGTACCATACCTTGTTCATATAATGGAGCAACCAGTCCATAGGCAATACCGCGGTGTTCTGCACATTCGCCGACGGCAGAGATGCCAGGAATGCTGGTATGCATATAATCATCTACAATGACTCCACGATTCACATCGAGGCCGGTATTACGAGCCAGTTCAATCTGAGGGCGAATCCCGACAGCCATGACAACCAGATCTGCTTCAAGTACCGTTTGATCAGTGAAACGAATGGCTTTTACTCGATGTTTGCCTGTGATTTCTTCGGTATGTTTGTTCAAAAGGAACTTCATGCCTTGTTCTTCAAGCTCACGCTGGAGCATCAGGCCTGCCGGCAAATCCAGGTTCCGGTCCATCAGATGGCCGTTAATATGGATGACCGTGACGTCCATGCCCAGATTGAGCAGCCCCCGCGCTGCTTCCAGTCCTAGCAATCCGCCTCCAATGACGGCAGCTTTGCGATACTTTTGCGATGCTGCCATCATGGTCTCGCAGTCTTTAATATCGCGGAAACCGATCACGCCTTCCTTGTTAGCGCCGGGAAGAGGGAGAATGAACGCTTGTGAACCAGTTGCCATAATCAGCTCATCATAGGCTGCGCGTACACCATTTTGAGATACAACTTCCTTGCGCTTGGGATCGATCTGAACGACCGGATCACCCGGGTACACCCGAATGCCGTTATCTTCGTACCAGCTCCACTCATTGATTACGATATCTTCGATGGATGTTCCGCCAGCCAGTACAGTAGATAACATGATCCGGTTGTAGTTGGGATGCGGCTCTGCGCCGAAGACTGTAATTTCATAAGCGTGTGGAGCAAGCTTAAGGATATGTTCGATTGTGCGGATTCCCGCCATGCCATTGCCGACCAGCACCAGTTTTTTCGTTGTACTCATTATGATTAGCCCCCTTAGGTCCATTCTGCAAACTGCCTCAAAACCTTGTCTCTAAAATCGAAAAAGCCTGTTATGCCTCGGAGGACTGCGCATATACATACGCATCCCTTGCTCCGAGATTGCAAAACAGGCTTCATTGCCGTTTCAACCAGCTACGCCGTTGTAACTGTGATCGATTCAAATATGGAGTTGTTGTGGCTTAACTATAAAAGATCGATCTACCCATGTCAATATAGTTAACATAAAAAAGTATTTGAAATTTAAAGTTAATTATGTTTACATGAGTTTATTGGAATATCGAATGGACGACGACGTTTTACGCACATATCTTCATAAATTGAAGGATTTAACTGAATTTAGCATGCCTTATACAATAAATACTGTAGAAAAGGTGCCATGTGTATGGTGTCCCCCTTTTTTATACAGCATGATGAGGCATGAAAAGATCATTCTAATGTTGAAATCAAGACGTATAATCATCACTACTTGGTTTTTTGTTAGGTAATATAACACGTTTATCGCTTTGATGTATTAACGTCTTAAATGTTGTGGACTCTGACTATACGCCATAGGGAGGGATTGATCCATCATGCGATCTTTATTGGTCATCCGTGTTCAACCAACGATAGCTGCCTCATCCGATGCAATCCCTCTGACACCGGAGAGGCTGCTGGGAGCAAACGGGTACCATGTACAGGTGGCGGGCAGTGAAACGGAAGCGTTGAAGCTGGCTCGGGCAGCGGAAGCGTCCATCTTGCATCTGTCGCTGGCTGATGTGGAGTACTGGGTGAACTGCCTGGGAAAGGGGAAGTCGGATTCCCCGTTGCTCTGGTGGTGCGCGCCAGATACGGCTTCTTCCTCCGCAGAATCCTGCGAGGTCGAAACTTCATTTGATGGAATACTTACACCATCCATGACCGGGCCTGAGATCCACTGGACTCTTCACTTTGCAGCTCGGCGTTACATGGAACGCAAACAGTGGGAGCAGGAACGGAAGCAGCTGCAATCCAGGCTGGAGGATCGGAAGTGGATTGATATGGCGAAGGCCATCCTTAGTGATCTGAAGCAGATCTCCGAGGCCGAAGCTTATGACCTGTTACGCAAGAAAGCGATGGATGAACGCAAACGGATGGTCGATGTAGCCACAGCGATTGTGAAGGCCCATCAACTGCTCCAGTCTTAATTGGAAGGAGGATTCTCCATGGATATGTCTCAGATACTCCGAGAGGTCGGACGTGGGAAACGAGGCTCACGTGATCTGAATTATACAGAGGCACTGACCGTAGCAGAGAAAATCCTGAAACAGGAGGTTTCCCCTGCCCAGACGGCCGCATTTCTAATGGCTGAACGAATGAAAATGGAAAACGTTGAGGAACTGGAAGCTTTTGTTCATGCATGTCGTAACAGTGCGGAACGTTTCTCCATATTTCAGGATGGATTGGACTGCGCGGGTCCTTATGATGGACGGACGAAGTCGTTCATGGCCACGTTTTCGGTTGCATTTGTACTCGCGGCGGCCGGGTTGCCGGTGACTTTGCACGGGAGTGATCCTTTACCACCCAAGTGGGGCGTCACGTTGTCGGTTCTGTTAAAGGAAGCAGGAATAGATACGGGTAAGATGGATCGGGAAGATGCCAGAGGTGCTGCGTTGCGTTCAGGTGTCATGTACGTATCCTCCGAGGAGTGGTGTGGGCCTCTTCGCAAGCTTCGTCCGTTACGGGAAGAGCTGGGATTCCGCACAGTGCTGAACACAGCAGAGAAACTCATTGATTATAACCATTCACCGTATTTGGTGTTTGGTGTGTTTCATAATACCTTTCTGGATCGGATTGCGAAGTTGCTCACCCGGTTTAACTATCGCCGTGCTTATGTGGTACAGGGAATGGAAGGTTCTGAGGATCTGTATATTGATCGGCCAACCCGCGTATACGCCGTGGAAGACGGCGATATGAAGCTGGAATTGGTTGATCCTGCAGCCTATGAACTGGATATGCCCGTGCCGGAACTGGTCTGGACGGCTGCGAAGCAGCTTGAAGTGGCGGAAAGTGTGTTAAGCGGTGAGGGTCATATTGCTTTTGTGAATCAGGTCTTGTTAAATGGAGGTTTCCGCTTGTACGCGGCGGGGCGTGTCAATTCCATCGAAGAGGGCATATACACTTGTCAGGGGTTGCTGGAGAGTGGTGCAGCGTATCGCATCTATCAACAGTGGTGTGTCTCCATGGGTGGCGAACTGCCGGATAACAGAGCGGTGTCCATCTATCCGGCATCGTCCAGATAATGTAATGCTGGTGTTCAATCTTGTTATCGTTTAGCGTGTTTTTATTCCCAAGGATAAGTAACGGTCAGGAAGTCGGCGAATTTCTTGCTCTCTTCCCGCCGTTGTTTCCGCATGGCCGCCCGATCCGGAGCGGTCTCGTATAATTTCTTCTCTTCTTCCGTCTCCGGGATAATGCGGGGTACGATCAGTTTGCGATTATTTTCGTCCAGGGCCACAAAGGTCAGAAATGCCGTCGCCGCAATTTTCTTCTCTCCGGTCTTCAGATCCTCTCGAATCACCTTCACAAAAATCTCCATGGAACTTCGTCCTGTCCAGGACGCGAACGATTCAAGTGTAACGGAGTCTGTTGGGTTGATCGGGTACAGGAAATCGACAGAGTCGGTTGAAGCTGTTACAGTATTGACCCGACATAGCTTGGAAGCGGCGATGGATGCAATATCATCGATGTAGGACATAAGCTTGCCGCCGAATAGCGTATTATGATTGTTGACATCGGTTGGGAACACCCGTGCCGTCTTGAAACAACGTGTTTCGCGTACATATTTTTTCTCCACCTGATCCATCTCCGTTGGTTTCGGTATCTCTCTCATGTTTTTTCCTCCTGACAGTATGGCTGCTGTGACATTTCATTTCAGGTGTTGCAGGGTCTATTTCTGATCTATTATCCCTAGTATAGGTGTCGGTCAGATACATATTCAAATGAAGTTGGACTGCAAAAAAACCGCCAGGCGCGGACCGGCGCGCTGGCGGTTTACTGCTGTATATTAAGCCTTGGGTTTGAAAATGCCGGACGGTTTGCCGATCGGCAAGAACGCATAACCGAAGTGAGCATTCAGTACCGAAGCACCTGTACCATACAGGGACACAATTCCGATAGCCATTTCAGCGTATGCTGCAATAGTGTGGAAAATGTGAGGAGCTACGCCGAAAGCGTCAAAGGTCAAGCCAAGGAACAGGAAGTCAATCAGAATGAAGATGATAAGCAATACTTTATTCGCTTCAATCGCACCGATTGTCATGAACAGGGTGAATACAAGGTATCCGGCAAAAGCAAATCCGAGCTGCTTGCCATCGGCCTGTTCAGCGAGAGTGGAGCCAAATACGCCCATTTTGATCATCCAGTTGGCAGCCATGGCAAACCAGAAGAATGCGTACGCGCCAAAAGCTGTTGTGCCAAAGGTATTGTTGCGTTTGGAATCTTGAATACATGCGAATAGCTGGGCAAATGCACCCAGGAAGATCGCCCAAGGAATAGCATAGCTAAGTCCATCCGTAATGCCAAGCTTTTGGGAAGAAGCGACCAGGGTTACGATAGCCAACCCAAATAATCCCATTGCGCTGGGATCGGCGTTAACAATTTTGACTTTAGTCTGTGAATCGGTCTGCATGGTGATGATAAGCCTCCAATAATATCAAATCAGGATCCATGGCCGTCGTTGGCCGTCCTCTAAATTACATCATTTGTATCCGCCGGGTCCGGACACACACATCGCCCTATTGTACCTGAATGACCCCATTATGGAAAGGGATTTTATTACCTTTTGAACCAATAGACTTTTTGTTTTTTCAATATACACATTTACGACACAATCCGTTCTGGCCGTGAATGATGAGGCCAGACGCTAGAATCCAACTCTCGATAATACCACTAAAATTGCGTCATATCAGCCATTTTCGGATAAGCTCTTGTGTGATAAAATAATCTTTATCAAAAAATGGAGAAGAATACAAAACATCCTTGTCTCCTATGCCATATGTTAATCCAACTATAGATTGACAGGAAAAACTAAAATGGTTCACAGAATAAGGAGGTATCAGGGGTCATGGTTATGAGTTTGGATTTGAAAAATAAAATAGAGAAGGCCAGACATAACCTTCATATGCTGGTAGAGCATAACAAGGGTGGTCTTGGGCATCCCGATGTGATTCGGCAGTCTATGGCATTGGACGAATTGATTAATGAGTATAACCGAATTAGCCGAAACCATTCACGGGCCTGAACCCAAAGCGATTTTAATTTTATCCACGGAACAAATCACATAGATTGTAACGCTTGATCGTACAGACGGGCATGAATATAGCCGGTGTGGACAGCCTCAGTTGAAGAGGCGGTATCCTACCGGCGTAATATTCATGCCCGTTTGTTTTTGCATCGTATCCATCATGCATCTGTTTAATGCAGCAATCGTTTGGCTTCCAAATATAACACCTGTACGAATTTTTTCGTATTAATGCGTGTCTGGGACAAGGAAGGCTCCACATTGTTTTGCAGCTCCAGCATTTTCTTGCGAATTTCGGTGAAATCGAAAAATTTGGATGCATAATTCTCGAACTTGGGATGTGTATAATCTGTTAATCCCAGAGAAACCACATGGCTCAGCGTCTGGAAGATGGCCCTGCGAACACGTTGTTCCGATGCCTTGATCTCCTTGTTCACCTCTGCGAGAGAGGCGTCTTCTCCCAGTTTACGTATCGCTACATTCTGGAAGATGTCTTTGAGGGATGGGAACGTATAGGGGGACAGCTTATGCTCATCTGTCTCTACCTGCTCCAGATATTCCAGCATGTCCAGCAGATCCCTGCTGCCTGCTTCGCCGATCATGCCCATCTCGGATAGCAGGAAATGTCCTGCTGTCGTGATTGTTTTGTCCGGAACCGGAGCTGCGGTACGTTCGATAGAATTCAAACCGGACAATCCCTGCAATGTCCGCTGAATATCTGCGATGGATTGCTGCATCCGAAGCCTTTCGCTCACCAGCCGCAGAACAGATAGAATCTCCAACCGGTTAATCGGCTTCGTAATATAATATTCAATGCCTAGTGAATAGGCTTCTCCGATCATATTTTTCGACTCGATCTGGGAGATCATGACGATCTTACCCTCGAACCTTCCTTCAAGCGCCCGCACGGTCTGAATCCCGTCTCGTTGTGGCATCAGCAGATCAATCAGCAGGACATCCACCTTATGCAATTCCAACAGTTCCGCGTGAATATGTGCTCCGTCCTCAGCTTCCCCGGCAATATCGCCAAGGCCTTCATCCTCAATAATATCCATCAACATGGAACGAACGCCAGGATCATCATCCACGATAAAATAACGCATGTCAGTCATTCCCTTTCTCTGCGAATGGTGTGATTGATAAATCTATGGTAAAGGCGGCTAACTCCGCCATGAACTCTCGTTCCAGTGTAATCGTTCCTTTCCTTCTTGCATAGAACCTGACATGTCAGGTTCTATGACAATGTTTGGGCAATCAAAGCCCATTTTTAAAATAAATGTAGAAATTGCATGTAGGTATTTGTCGATTTTCGTAGATGCCCTTGTAGTATAAGTAACATCCCGAAGTCTGGGGCTAGTGTTGTGCAGAATGGTACAAACTTTTCACGTGACCCATCTCTGTGCTTGAAATACACCATAAAAAGGGGCATACCGATGGAGCAAACAATACAAGATATTGTCGTCATTTTCAATGATTTTCTATGGTCCAAAGTGTTAATTATACTATTGGTAGTATGTGGGATATACTTCACCACCAAGACCCGATTCATGCAATTCCGCATGATTGGAGATATGGTGAAGGTGCTTCTAGAGCCAAAAAGCAAGGAACCAGGCAAAATTTCACCTTTTCAGGCGTTCTGTATTAGTATGGCGGCCCGTGTAGGCACAGGCAATATTACCGGTATTGCACTGGCCATCGCACTGGGGGGACCCGGGGCTGTATTCTGGATGTGGGTTATTGCGATTATTGGTTCTGCCTCCAGTTTTGTGGAGAGCACGCTGGCTCAGATCTATAAAGTGAAGGATAAGGGCGGATTCCGCGGGGGTCCGGCGTATTATATGGAGCGTGGGCTAGGAAAGCGCTGGATGGGGATTTTATTTGCCATTCTCATCACACTTTCATTCGGTTTGGTCTTTAATGCAGTGCAGTCTAACACGATTACAGTTGCATTTGAGAACTCATTTGGCACGGATCGGTTAACCGTGGGTATCATTATGGCTGTGATATTTGCAGGAATTATCATGGGCGGTGTCAAACGGATTGCAAAAGCATCGGAATACATCGTTGTTGTACTGGCCGTATTGTACATTGGGGTAGCGGCTTTTGTGGTGCTGGCGAACATTACCCAGCTTCCGGCCATGATTGCATTGATCGTCAAAAATGCCTTCGGCATTGAACAGGTGGCTGGCGGAACGTTGGGCGCTGCACTGATGAACGGTGTGAAACGCGGATTGTTCTCCAATGAGGCGGGGATGGGTAGCGCCCCGAATGCTGCTGCAACGGCGGATACAACACATCCGGTGAAACAGGGACTTATTCAGGCGTTTGGCGTGCTGACAGATACGTTGGTGATATGTACAAGCACTGCCATGATTATTTTGCTATCCGGGGTATACAAGGGTTCCAATCTGGGTGGCATTGAATTAACTCAGGCTGCATTAAGTGTACATATTGGTTCATGGGCATCGGGATTCCTGGCGGTTATGGTGTTCCTGTTTGCTTTCAGTACACTAATTGGAAATTATTACTATGGAGAAACTAACATTGAGTTTATCAAATCCAACAAAGTCTGGCTGTGGGTATACCGTATTTGCGTTATCGCGATGGTGGTGTTTGGTGCGGTAGCCAAAGTGCAGCTGGTATGGGATTTGGCTGACCTGTTCATGGGGCTCATGGTGGTGGTGAACCTGATTGCAATTCTGATGCTGTCCAAGGTGACTTTCGAAGCGTTGAAGGACTACAAGAAACAAAAGGCTGAAGGACGTGATCCCGTCTTTACCCGGGACCGAATTCATATTCCGGGTGAAGTGGAATGCTGGCAGTCGGAAGAAGAAGTTATTGGAGATAAATCAATACATGTAGCCAATTAAGATTTTATCTGAATGTAGTTGGTTATATAAAATGGACACAACAAACAACAGGACTTGGATTATCCATCATGGGCAACCCAAGTCCTGTTTGTTGCATATAAAATGTATCTTTGCACTAACAAATTTCATCAAAGATATATTTTGATTAATTTTTAACGGAATAACTGATCAGTTGTTCGGACAGAGCTTTCATTCGCTCGCCTGTTTCATTAAGCTGCTCAATCACATCCGTAAAGGAGGATACAAGCGTTGCTTGTTCCTGTGAAGAGGCTGCAATCTGGGAGACTTCAACTTCCATCTGTTTGATGACCTGTTGTACATCTCTCAGACTGGTATCGATATCACTTGTAGCTTGTTTGGCATCCACAGAGAGTTTGCGTACTTCGGAAGCAACCACTCCGAAGCCGGCACCGGCTTCACCAACGCGAGCGGCTTCAATAGCGGCATTCAGGCCAAGCAAGTTGGTTTGCTCAGAGATTTCACGAATGAACCCGGCTACTTTGTTGATTTGGGAAGAGTTCTGAACAGCAAGTCTTGTGTTCTGCAAGATCTGTTCACTGGTTGCTTGCAATTCTTCGGCATGAGCGGCGACATGTTGCACCATATCAACGAGGTTACCATTGATGGTTTGATTTTCTTGTATAATGTCTTCAAGTTGGTTCTGGTTAGACTGGTCGTAAGATACACAGAAAACAGCAACAACTTTTTGGTGATCATCAAAGATCGGAATGTTCAGAATATCCAGTTCGATACCATAAACTTCCTTGGAGAGAGTAGCGAGAGTAGCTTCTCTTCCGTTTTTTAAGATGGCAAAGTTTTGATACGATTCCAAGAGTGGCATTCCTTTTTCAAAACCAAGGTCAAACTTGTCGGTGGTAACAACCTCCAATACCTTTTCGTGATCATATACAGTTAAACTAGCTGGTTCTCTAAGGATCATGCTGATATAAGGCATTACTTTAAGCAGGGCATCTACAACGTTCATGGAAGAGGACCATCCTTTCAATATTTGAATGTATTATTTTTAACGATCTATGGAATGCTCTATCTTTCATCGGATAGAAATGGATTTTCGTGAACGGCATTTTGCATGAAAGAATGAACATTTTATGATTAAATTTTAAAATATTTCCCAGTTGAACTGTTTTACTGGATATAAGTGTTAGTTGTAACTATTTTTATATCAAGATATTTGTACGGATGTATATTAATTATGGGACATATGTCCTTTTGCATACGTTATATACGACAACGGAGGGGAAGTCGGAATGAAAGAAATCATGGACTTTGGACTTGTGCGGCAACTCGCTCGTGAGAATGGGTTGGATCAGGTGCTGGACGAGCCTGCAATCGCTGAGTTGCGACTACTTGAGGCTGCGAAGGGCGAGATGATATGTGCCAAAGGTGAACGACCCGAGCGATTGTATTTTCTCGTGCAGGGCAAGCTCAAGATCTATACCACCTTGCCTAACGGGAAGTCTCTGTTGCTTCGTTTCAGTACACCACTTGCGCTTGTGGGAGATTTGGAACTGGTGAATGGCAAGGAGGCTATGAATACGGTAGAGTCTGTGAGCAAAAGCCTGCTGCTGGGTATCAGCTACCGCGCTCTCCAGAATACGTATGCAGAGAACCCTAAGTTTCTCCACTTTATGCTCGGTCAAGTTACACACAAATTGTATACCTTTTCCAACCTGTCGAGTCTGAATATGTTATATCCGGTCGAGAGCCGATTTGCCAGCTATCTGTTGTCCACAATGGGCCAGGACGAGTCTTCTTCCGAAGAGATCCAGACCTCGAAGCTCACCGAACTAGCGGATATGCTGGGCACCAGCTATAGACATCTTAATAGAGTTGTTCAAGATCTGTGTAATCGAGATATTATTCGTAAAGTGCAGCGAAAGCTAGTGATCTGTGATCTGGAACAGTTGCGTGTCATCGCAGGAGGCAATATATATGAGTGATGGCATTTTAAAATAAAGACTAAGCCTGCATATCTATGTGACATGACGCGACACAATAAAATACAATATGGCACAACAAAGAGCACCCTCCCGAATATACCAAGGGGTGCCCTTTTTACTCTGCATTTAAGTGAATTAGATATCTCCGCGTTGCTCGAACAATTGAGCGATCTCTACAATGACACGGGTGGCCTTCACCATATTGTCTACCGATACATATTCGAATTTGCCGTGGTAGTTCTCACCACCAGTAAAGATATTTGGTGTTGGCATGCCCATATAGGATAGCTGGGAACCATCTGTTCCTCCCCGGATGGGACGAATAACAGGTTCGATGTCCAGTCGGGTCATGGCTTCATGGGCAATGTCGACGATCTGGCGTACGGGTTCAATTTTCTCGCGCATGTTATAGTACTGGTCATTCAATTCAATCGTGATGCTTTTCTCTCCATACTTGGTCTTCAGTTCGTTCGCGATATTCAATAGATTTGTTTTGCGCTCTTCAAACTTCGCCCGGTCGAAATCACGGATGATGTAACTCATCTTTGTCAGCTCAACATCACCCTCCAGAGACAACAGATGATAGAATCCATCATAACCGTCCGTGAATTCAGGAGCTTCCTCCACAGGCAGGCGTCGATTCAATTCCATCGCAATTTTCAGGGAGTTCACCATCTTATCCTTCGCAGTTCCAGGATGTACATTGGTGCCTCGTACGGTAATTTTAGCGGCAGCTGCGTTAAAGCTCTCGTATTCCAGCTCACCAAGTGGTCCACCGTCGACTGTGTAAGCATATTTGGCTCCAAAAGCAGCTACATCGAACTTGTGCGGTCCACGGCCAATCTCTTCATCCGGGGTAAAAGCAACCCGAATCTTACCGTGTTTCACTTCCGGGTGTTCAATCAGATAGGCCATCGCCGTCATGATCTCGGCAATGCCTGCCTTATTATCTGCACCAAGCAACGTTGTACCATCGGTTGTGATCAGGGTGTGGCCTTTATACTCGTGCAGCTCCGGGAAATCCTTGTTGGACAGTACTACATCCAGCTCCGAGTTCAGCACAATGTCAGCACCATCATAGTTATCGATAACCTGTGGTTTGACATTTTTGCCAGTAAAGTCGGTCGCTGTATCGAGGTGAGCCAGGAAACCAATTACAGGAACATCCTTGTCGGTATTGGATGGCAGTGTAGCCATGACATAACCATTCTCATCCATCGTCACATCTTGCAGACCAATGGAGGTACATTCTTCAACGAGCAGTTTGCCCAAGGCCAGTTGGCCGGGTGTGGAAGGGCAGGTCTCACTATTTTCATCGGATTGGGTATCCATTTGAACATAAGTACTCAGTCTTTGAATTAATACATCTTTCATCTATAATCGCTCCCTAGCTTGAGTAGTATATAAGTTGAGCTACTTGTTTTACACTGATCCACTACAGGCCAGAATAACCCTCTGATCGCTGTTATCCCCAGATTTTTTGATTCACTTTACAAAGGTGAAAATCTGAGGATAGCGTATGCTTTCGATGCAGCTTTCTTTCAGAAAGCTTTTAGGCGAAGTGTATGCTTTCGAAGTAGCTTTCTTGCAGAAAGCTTTTAGCTCCGCTTCTACAGGTTATTTCTGCCCTCTCCGTTATCGTGTAACCTTTAGTCACAACTTATGTAAATTGGGTATAGTAATTAATGTGGTTCTCTACGGTTATCATATCATGTTTTGCAGTCATTTCCAGAATGGGGCTGAACCGAAATATGAGGTTTCCTAGGTATCAAAAAGGGTACTAGGTCACAAAAATGTACGTACTTGTATTTCTACAACTGAGGTTCATAATAAATGATGAAGAAAGGATGAGTCCTAGACATGCCATTTATCACTGTTAAGGTATTGGAAGGCAAGTCGGTTGAGCAGAAACGTCAGTTGATTGAACGTATGACTCAGGTGGCTTGTGAGACACTGGATGTTGATCCGAGCAAAGTCTTTATCTTCATTGAGGATTTGGAGAAGGACAATTACGGCAAGAACGGAAAACTGTTTTCGGACTTAGACAAATAAGTAAGGCTTCATATATATCATGATCATGGAACAGGAGATGTAGAATTAATGACTGAACAATTATTTTCCCCTTATCAATTCAAGAGTCTGCAATTAAATAACCGTGTCGTCATGGCACCGATGTGCCAATATTCCGTGACAGCGAAGGATGGCATTCCGAACGATTGGCATCAGGTTCACTATGTGAGCCGTGCGGTTGGAGGAACAGGACTGATTGTAATCGAGATGACCGATGTAGATCCGGATGGACGTATTACCGATAATGACTTGGGTATATGGTCAGATGAGCATGTGCCTGCCTTCACCAAACTTGTAGACGGAATTCATGCCTACGGCTCCAAAGTAGCTATTCAGATCGCACACGCCGGACGAAAAGCAGAGGATGCTCCGCAGCCGGTTGCCCCATCGGTAGTTACATTCCCGGGAGAAAAGTACAAGGAACCACGCGCGTTAAGTACCGAAGAGGTAGAAGCTATGGTGCAGAAGTTCGCAGACGGTGTTCGCCGCGCAGTACAGGCTGGAGTAGATACCATTGAACTGCACGGTGCACATGGATACCTGATCCACCAGTTCCATTCTCCGCTGATGAACCATCGTGAGGATGTATATGGGCAGGATCTGTCCCGTTTTGGCGTTGAAGTCATTCGGGCAGTGAAAAAAGAAATGCCAGCAGATATGCCGCTGATTTTGCGGATTTCGGCTGTAGAATACGCTGATGGTGGATACGACATCGACCACACGATTAATATTGCCCGTGCTTACCAAGATGCAGGTGTGGACATGTTCCATATCAGTTCAGGTGGCGAAGGTCCTTCTGGACAGCGGAAACCGGGGAACTATCCGGGGTATCAGGTACCATTTGCCCGTCGCTTCCGTGAAGAACTGAACGTTCCTGTAATCGCAGTGGGTATGCTGGAGGATGCAGCCTTGGCTCAGGCGGTGATTGGAAACGGTGATGCGGATCTGGTTGCCGTTGGCAGAGGTATGCTGCGTGATCCGTACTGGGCGAACCATGCCGCTCTGGAACTGGGTGTCAGCAAGGATCAAGCTGCCATTGCAGAGCAATATTCTCGTGGATACTAATTTGCTCTAAATTGTATGTACACTTGCCACTCCGATGACAGAATAACTTTCCGATCTGAGGATAAAGGCGAAGTGTATGCTTTCGATGTAGCTTTCTTGCAGAAAGCTTGTAGCTTCGCTTCTTCAGGCTATTTCTGTCCTCTGCGTTCTCGTGTAAATGTTTATTGCAAATCTTATGTAGTAAAAAAGGCCACAGCATGGGTTAAACCTCATGCTGTGGCCTGATTTTGGATATTGAGAAGCATATGCATCCAATTATCGATGACTACGTTCTTCGAGTTGCTTCGTATACGAATTTTTGATTGGACTGTGTAGGTGGCTGATTCGGGTTAAAGTCGGCGTATACTTTAATATCAGAGAAACCAATGTGTTCGAGAATTAGGCGTAACTCTTCGATGCCGTACCAACGCAGGGTAAGTTGTTGCAGCTCCGTAGCAACAAGAGCACCCTGATGCCATTGTTCGTAGCGAATTAGACTCACTTTGTACTGTTGAAGAAGGTTCACTTCAATGGTTGTCACTTCTACCGTGATCGTATCACCATCGGGTAATGAAACGGTTGATGTTTCTACAGAAGAGGGTTGTGTCACATCGGGTAGAAAAAGATCAAACACGAGCCTGCCGCCAGGTTCTAAATGCTGAAATAGATTACGTAATGCGTTAATCGACGCCTGTCTGTCTTGGATGAGGAGCAGAGAACCACCGGGAATGATAATTGCCTCGTATCGATATGGAAGGTCAAGCTTCTCCAGATCGGCAACAAACAGCTCAGGCATGGGCAATGCCCGCTCGGTGCAACGAGAACGGCAAGAGTCAATCATATCCATTGAATAATCAATTCCATCCACCTTCAAGCCTGCTTCAAGCAAAGGAATGAGCACTCGGCCTGATCCCGACATGGCTTCAAGGATACGTCCTTTGCAGCGCTGAAGATAATGGCGATAAAATTCAATGTCTCCTCCCAAGGAATGTCCCACAGGTTTCGTTAGATCATAAACGGCGGTGCATAATGGACCGTAATAACTGAATGACATAGTATAGGTGTCCCCCACATTTTGATATAATGAATTGCAAACGTGGAAGGGAACTCACTAAGATTATCCCTTCCGGCAACGGTTGGAATTGGAATTTTCAGAGCAGACTATCATAGGAATCACGCACCTTTTATGTAATATGTTCCAATTATAGGGTGGGGATAAAGCGGAGGTCAACTTCTATTCGGGTAGTTATACGAAATGAAATGTATAAGGAGGTGATTCGAATGGATTCATCATCAAGTTCATCAAGTGCACTGCCAGATATCCGGCAGGAACTTGTGCTCCATGCACCTGTAGAGAAGGTGTGGGAGATGGTCTCGACCGAGCAGGGACTGAAAACCTGGTTCATGCCGGGCAATCTGGAACCGGTGGAAGGTCATGAGTTTATATTGGAAGCAGGCCCCTTCGGCCAATCACCATGTCAGGTGACGGAAGTTCTTCCGCTGCACAAGCTGTCATTTCGCTGGGGTAAGGACTGGACGTTGACGTTCCAACTGAATGAAAAGCCGGAAGGTACGGATTTCACACTGATTCACAGCGGTTGGGATGCGGATAAACTGACCGAGTTTGGACAGGCCCATGCTATCGTACGCGAACGTATGGAACAGGGATGGGCCGGAATCGTTCAGAAGCTTGCCCAAGTTGTTAAATAAATCTTCATTCAATCAACCCCAGGCCATTTCGCCCGTTCATTCCGGTGAAATTCGGCCTGGGGTTTCTTGGTGTACCAGGAGCTGGCGATAACAGATAGAGATCCTTAAAATTATAAGGAAGTTGACCGATTATGAGACGGAAACTATTTCCGTGAGCACCAGAAACGTGTAACATGAATTATAGTTATAAATCGACAGAATTAGACGTCTCTCGCCATTGTGGATGGAAGGAATACATAGATGAGAAAACACTGGATTATGCTGACCATAAGTTTCATATGCATTGTCATTGTTCCGCTGGGCTGGATCGCCCAGACGTTAATTAGCGAGCGGAGTAACCCCCAGGCTACGGATGGAAAAATTGACCTGACCCAATGGGACTTTGATCGCAAGGGTGCAGCGTCTCTAAAGGGTGTCTGGGATTTCTACCCTGGGCAGTTGCTGAGTCCGGCAGATATTGAAGCAAGTGTATCCGGTCGCAAGCCTTTGCCGGCTTCGTCGGGCACTCAAGTTCCTGCCCGATGGAACAAATCTTTGGGTCAGGCCCATGGGTATGGAACCTATCATTTGCAAGTCCAGCTTACACCCCGAACGATGAAAAACGATTATGGTATACGCACGCAGAATATACGCATGGCCCACCGGGTATTTATTGATGGTAAAGAGATTGGTGGCAAAGGCCTGCCAGGAAAGACCAAGGCGACAGATATACAATTAAATCTGCCCTTTACAGGATTCACGTCCATTGAGGGCAACACGGCTGATATTATCATTCAGGTATCAAATTATAGTTACTCG
Organism: Paenibacillus sp. PK1-4R; assembly: GCF_030369595.1. Lineage (NCBI taxonomy): Bacteria > Bacillati > Bacillota > Bacilli > Caryophanales > Paenibacillaceae > Paenibacillus > Paenibacillus sp. PK1-4R. The sequence goes on along the minus strand of NZ_CP126535.1, from coordinate 6,665,333 downwards.
TCTGGGGGCATTGTAGCGCCCATTTTGTTTGGAGACGAGCATAGTATTCTGAAAAGCCAGCAACAAGGTTGGCTCAAGGATCTGATGGCCTTATTCGGTTTTATCATGCCAGCCGCCTTTTTTCTACTTCTGTTCAGATTACGACGTACGGAGAAGGAACTTCGTTTTCTCGGATTATTCAGCCTTTCTGGTGCGGTGTACGCTCTGACACATGGGGAGAAGTTACTGGGTACGTTTGTACCGTTCCTGACCAATAATGAGATACTTCGTATTCAGCTCCTTAGTTCAGCCTTTGCCTATTACTTTTTGCTTCGGTATATGGATGCCCGTGTGCCAGGAGCAGTTCATCAGTGGTTTGTTCGTCTGGCTGTAGTGCTGATCATTACCCAGACCATTGTGGGTATTACGCTCCCTCCGACGCTTTTCTCGTCTCTTGAGCTTCCCATGTTGCTGATCTCACTTGTTGTCATGTTTTATACGCTGCGAGCCATGTTCTATTGGTTGAAAGGACGGCCGAATGACAGCCACTTTGCACTGGTGAGCATGATGAGCATACTCATGGTTGTTGTGTTGTATACGCTTGGTGCGTTCACTACCCTAGACACAGCGTTCTTTGCGCTGATTGAACTTTTATTATTTGTATTTGCCCAGATGATAGTGACCGCAATCCGCTTCGCACAATCATTCCGAGACGTGGAAGCACTATCGGAGCGTTTGCTGGCCATCGACAGTCTGAAGGACGAGTTCATGGCGAATACGTCTCATGAGTTGCGAACTCCCCTGCATGGCATCATTAATATTGCGCAATCCATGCTGGAAGGGGCGGCCGGAGCAGTCACGCCCAAGCAAGCCAAAAATCTGTCCATGATTACTTCAACCGGCAAGCGCCTTTCACTGCTGGTTAACGATATTTTGGATTTTTCCAAATTAAAAAATAGTGAGATCGAGTTGAAACGGGTACCTGTTGATCTCGAATCCGTTGCTCGTACTGTGGTTGAAGTCTCGGGTTTCACGTTTGAGGACAAGCCGGTTATATTGATTCAACAATGGCCCCAGTCGTTGCCACTTGTGGAGGCAGACGAAGATCGCCTAAGGCAAGTTCTGTACAACTTGCTGGGTAACGCCTATAAGTACACTGAGCAGGGTGAGATTCGATTGTACGCCAGTGTTGAAGGGGAGTGGGTGAAGGTATCGGTCGCTGATACAGGGGTAGGCATTGCCTTGGACAAACAGGAGGATATCTTCCAGGCGTATGAGCAGAATAACGGCACGATCGAGCGATTGAATAATGGAACCGGACTGGGTCTGAGTATTACACGGAAACTCGTTGAGCTTGGCGGTGGTGAGATCTGGGTTGAATCGGAGCCGGGGCAAGGTTCGACCTTTCATTTCACCCTGCCTGTTATGAAGTTGCCGCTGCTGAAATCTCATTCGAAACCAGCTGCCGCCCGATATGTTGCTGCACAGGGGGCAGGGGCGAAGGAGCTTGTGACAAGAGAGTCAGATGAGCAGGATGATCTTACGGAAGCGGAGCATACGATTCTGATTATAGACGATGATCCCGTCAATCGACAGGTATTGCTGAATCTGTTATCGACGGAACGATATCGCGTGCTCGCAGCGGACAGCGGGTCCACTGCATTGAAACTCCGTGAGGAGTTCCCGTCCATTGATCTTGTTATTACGGACTGGATGATGCCTAAGATGTCCGGGCTTGAGTTATGTCGCAAACTGCGCGAGCACAGTTCCTTGTCGGAGTTACCGATTCTGATGCTGACCGCCCGCGGGTTGCCCGAGGATATCAAACACGGATTCCAGGCGGGAGCCAATGACTTCCTGAGCAAACCGGTGGATGCTGGTGAATTGCGCGCCAGAGTTCGGACATTAATTGAGATGCGGAGTTCTGTGCAGGAAGCTATTCGTACCGAAATGGCCTTTTTGCAGGCCCAGATTAAGCCGCACTTTCTATATAATGCACTCAATGTCATTATTGCGACCTGTGCAGTGAATCCGGACAAAGCAACCGATCTGCTGATTGAATTGAGTCATTACCTGCGCGGAAGTTTTGACTTCCAGAACAGGGAGCAGCTTGTTCCTTTGACCAAAGAGCTGGAATTGGTGGAGTCATATGTGCATCTGGAACAGGCCAGATTTGAGGAAAGACTGGTGGTTGAGTATGAGGTGGAATCGGACGTGTATCTGTATCTGCCACCTCTCAGTATTCAGCCGCTTGTGGAGAATGCCATTCGCCACGGCGTGATGGAGCGGGCAGCCGGCGGGACAGTTCACCTTAGGGTTTTCAAAGAGAGCGAGCATGTAGTCGTACAGGTTCAAGATGATGGAGTAGGTATCCCTCCTGAGCGTATGGCTCAGGTCAAGTCTGGGCGCACCGAAGGTCCGGGGGGTGTCGGGCTGCAAAATATAAACCGTCGCCTGATGTCTCTCTATGGTCAGGGACTGGAGATTCATAGCCATGTGGGTAAAGGCACGCAGATCCGATTCCGTATCCCTGTGCAAAAGGTGGATTATTCCAATTAGTGTGCCGAGTTAAGCAATTATGGTTAACAGACTAATAAGCGGATGCCGATAAAATCGGTATTCCTATTGAATCTTTCATAGCAGGAGGCTAAAAGAACGGTGAGAGCCATTGTGATCGATGATGAGAAGCCAGCGCAGCTTCATCTGGAGCGACTACTACGAACGGACGGAAGAATTACACCCGTGCAATGTTTTTCAACAGCTCGTGATGGTCTGCATTTTCTGGCAAAGGAACGTGTAGATGTTGTATTTTTGGACATTGGAATGCCCGAGATGAATGGCCTGGAAGCGGCTGAATATATACAGCAATTGGATCAGAGTATTCGTATTATCTTTGTTACGGCATATGCGGACCATGCAGTGGAAGCATTTGAGCTGCATGCACTGGATTATGTACTGAAACCGGTAAGCTCCGCCCGATTGGCCAAAACCGTTGATCGAATCGCGGGCATAATGTCGCATCATTCCCAAGTTGCAGCCACCGCCGAGGTAAAGGGATCGGAACCCGTACCTGTGGAGTTGGATACTGAAGTTCCGGGGCTGCTCACGTTCAAACATCTGGATATCTACAGAAGTTTGGATCAGGGTGCCAAGAAACATAAGTGGCGCACAACCAAATCACAGGAATTGTTTGCTTTTTTGTTCCATCACAGGGAAGAATGGGTAAGCAAGGAGATTTTGTTGGATAAGTTATGGGGTGATGTTTCCCAGGAAAAGGGATTAACCCATCTACATACATCCGTGTACCAGATTCGAAAGCTGCTTAAGGAATGGAACATGACGGGCAAGCTGGAGTACAATATGAACCGTTATCGTCTGTTAGCAGGCAATCTGGTAAGTGATGTGGACCAATTTGAAAAATCCATGGTCTACAACGTCATCACATCAGACAATATCGATGACTTGAGGCATATGATTCCGCTTTATCGTGGCGATTATCTGGAAGAGCATGACTATCGTTGGGCACAGGCCAAAGCAAGGGAACTCAGACGCAAGTATACAGGGCTGGTTATGGATATCGCGAGATGGGACATGGAACATGGTCGTGGCAAGGAAGCGATTGAGCAATTAACGATATTGCAGGAACGGGAGCCTTATTCGGAAGAAATCTGCCGACTCATGATGGAAGTGTATGCATCCATGGATGATCAGCAAGGCATACTTCGTTTATATCATACATTTACATTGACATTAATTGAGGATCTGGGGTATCAGCCCGAGCCCGAAACAAGCAGGTTATATCAGAACCTGACGGACAAATAAACGTATGTAACGTAAGTTCAGACAGGAGGGTGAGGCATGAAGCTATTCATACACCGCAAAGACTTGCGTACGGATGATCTGGCCGCATTCGATTATTTGCGGGAAAACCAAGAAGAGAGTGTGCATGTTCTCATCTATGATGCATTCCTCCTGCGGCAAGGCCGAGAGAAGGAACACAGCGGTGTGAATTTCAGGCAGCATGCAGCGGAATTAGGCAGACGTTATCTTGAAGCCAAAAGAAAACTGCATGTTGCTTATGGCAATCCAGCTGAAGTGGTTGAATTCATCTTGAACGAATTCAAAGGTGAGATTAACGAGATTGTGGTCCATCGGGATATGACGCCATATGCAATCGAGCGGGATAGGGCCATACGCAAAGTCAGTGAGGCGCACGAGGTTTCGTTCACACAACTGACGGATCATCTGCTGGTGGATCTGAATGGATTTGCCAATTTTACAGGCAAGTCGGAGCCATATAAGGTATTTGCGGCTTTCCATCGGCGGTGGGTGGAATTCATGAATGAACATCCCAACCCTCCTTCGGCAACAACGGTTGCAGAGTTGAAGGTGAGTGATCGTCAGATTGAATGGCCGGATGCAATGCAGGTACCTCCGGAGTTGCTGGAGGGCAGTGGTTCGAATGACGAGGACCCGCATCTGCTATTGGATCAATTTTTGTCGGATCGAATTGCTGAATATGGGGATCATCGGGATGAATATGAGGCTTACGAGCCGAGTCATCTCAGTTCTTACGTGGCTGTGGGGGCTGTATCCATTCGCAAGATGTATGATGCGGCGAGTCGCACGGCAGAAGCGGGGGAATGGATCAGGCAGTTGTGCTTCCGCGACTTCTATCTGTATCGTGCAGTTTATGAGAGTCACTATTTTACATATGAAAAGGTGTACGATCTCTCGGCTCTCCATAATGATCACTTTGAACGGTGGTGCAAGGCGGAGACAGGCATTCCGATTATTGATGCAGCGATGACGGAACTGAATGAGACCGGACATATGCCAAACCGGCTGCGGATTCTCACGGCGATGTTTCTCACCAAAAACCTGCAATGTCCGTTCACCTTGGGCGAAGCCTATTTCAGGCGCAAGCTGCGTGACTATGATAACATTCAAAACCGTGGTAACTGGTTATGGTGTGCCTCGCTTGGTGAGAATGCGGCTCCGTATTTTCGCGTGAATAACCCGGTAACACAATCCGAGAAGTATGATCCGCAAGGTGATTATATTCGCAAGTGGTTGCCTGAATTGAAGGATCTGCACAGCAAGGACATTCATCAGCCGCGCAAGGATGCCATTGTTGATCTGAAGGCATCGAGACAGGCAGCTATTGACGTGTATAAACAGATTCTGGCGAGTCGTGGGAAGTAGACTCAGTCAGGGGTGTGATCATGTACCAACCCAAATTTACCATTATCATCCGGTTGATCCAATATTCATTTGGTTGGGAGCAGGATGTTCCACAGACCGCGTACTCGCGGTCTTTTTTACATATATAGACATGAAAATAGTGTGAAATGTGTTGAAAATTTAGGAATTGTTAAGAAAATGGACTATCCATCTTAAGCATTATGGCTTTTAATAGATAGAGAGCTTTATTGTATTAAGTCATATCTGACATATTGACGAACACATTAAGGAGAAACGTAAACATGAGTGAAACACTGAAAAGAGAGCGAATCCCAGAGCTGAATCTGGTGCGTGCCATGGCAATTATCGGCGTACTGTGCGTGCATTCCACGTCCTATGCGACGGTGGACATGACGGGTTCAGGCTACTACTGGCTGTACAACTTTATTAATATCTTTATGAAATATGGTACGCCAACCTTTATTTTTATGAGCAGTTTTGTACTGTTCTATAACTATTATTCCCGTCCGCTGGATAAGAAACTCGTGAGTAACTTCTACAAGAAAAGATTTGTGTATATTTTGCTTCCGTATTTCCTGTTTTCATTAATGTATTTTGTGTTGCTGCATTTCACGCATTATCAGGGCCGACCTTTCGGCGAATCGGCAGTAAGTTTTATTACGAAATTGTTTACAGGTAAGGCCTATACCCATCTGTACTTTGTGTTTATTAACATGCAATTTTATCTTTTATTCCCATTGGTGTTATGGCTGCTTAAGAAGTATCCTTCTGTGGTGAAATGGTCTGTTCCGATTGGACTATTGATTCAATGGGCATTTATCGTAAGTAATAAATATGGATTTCAGGTACCCAACAAGGGAAGCTGGGCGTTCTCATACTTCTCTTATTTCATGCTGGGTGCTTTTATCGGGGTATATTTCCCTAAAATCAAGCAATGGTTTGTCATCAGTCGGGCCAATGCAACCAAAGGACGCGTAGCTTCATGGATTCTGCTCTGGGCGGTATGGATCATTGCCGGACTTGGCCATGTGTATATCTATTACCTGCTGCGTCTGAAGATCGCAACGTATAACACACTGTGGTATGAATTCTTCTGGAATGTGCATACCTTTGCTTGTGCGCTGGTACTTATCCAGATTGCCTATCTGCTCTATCGCAAAGGGCCTTCACTCATCGTCAAGCCGCTGAATCGGCTTGGGGCATTGTCCTTTGGCATCTATCTGATTCATCCATTCTTCCTGCTGGTGTATCGGAATTATCCACCTCAAACAGGAGTATCGTGGTTAGTGCATCTGTGGTATGCCGGAGGATTCGGTGTAGCTCTAATCGCTTCGTGGATCGTCGTTGGATTGACAGCAAGGTTTGTTCCATATGCATGGGTCATCTTTGGCAATCTGCCAAAACCCAAACCACGTCTCGTCCCACAACAGAACTCGGGACAACTGGACGTTCGTTAAGATAGTTTTCCAACACAGGAATAATAAACCGTTTCTTGGTCGACCTTAGGGGAGAGCAGGGAGCGGTTTTTTGTCTATAAAGATATGTGTGATATGGGGAACGAGTGTTTCTTTTTCATGTATGAGGGGTAATCATAAGGCGGAACGATAATACATTATGGATAACAGGATTAAGGTGAATATAATGACAACATGCGAAAAATGCGGGAGACCGATGCAGGATATATTGGAATATGTGGAACACATTCTTCACGAATGCAGTGAACAGACACAGGAGTACAACTCGAAAGATTATCAGGCCTATGGCCATGAGGGTGTTCACGAGCAGATGTGATACAATAGAAAGAAACCGGATTCATACGGAACCGAGGTGACAACATGGAGACGGGTCCAGCCCCTTTCCGGCAAGGAAAGACGGAACAAGAAGCGCGACTGAGCAAAACGTGTATGTATTGCGGACAACAGCGGCCGATGTCCGAATTCCGGCGCAGAACCGGAAAGCGGGCAGGTCCCGGAGCCAGGCGTGGAGCCTGTCGCAGCTGTCGCCAACTCGGTGGACAGGCTGACCACGATGCAGGTTCAAGCGTGGGCGGGCAAACGAATGAACGGATCGGGCGTCAATGGGATGGTTTGGATACACGTGAGGTTACTGCCAGACCCTCTGCAACTGCAAGGAATGAAGCAGGTCGTACCTCTCATGTTATGGAGCAGGGAACTGCTACGTTGGCTGAGTCTGACAGAAGTCTGGTGTCTCAACCGTCAGTAGACTCGTCATCTTCGAATGACGATGAACGTGCTGACTTGGTTACTTCCTCTCCCTCTTCTTCGGGTATTCGGAAGAAGAGGAGAAGACGGAGGAAGAGCAAGCGATCAGAGAGCATAACGGGCAATGAGCTGAGAGAGACGAGTCTGGAGCAGGATGGTTTGGCAAGTGAGGTAGGACATGAGCCACAGCCAGGTGAGCGCTGGCGTGGGGTAGAAGGGCATTCGCAGGGGCATGCTGCTGCGAATGATAAGGGCACTGCACAGCGGGCTGGCGCGCGAGCAACCGCTGCAGTGCAGGCCGCCGAGCAGACCGCGGCGGCCCACCAAGCTCTGCTGCCGGCTGAGCCGCAAGGCCCGGCAGCAGAGCCCATGGCTGCGGATCAACCGACCGCAGCCAAACGCAAGCGCAAGCGGCGCCGCAAGCGTGCTGGCGCGCTCGCGCCCGGCGCAGGGCAGGCCCGCAGCGTAGCTGCTGAGGCCCATGCGCCGGCCTTGAGCGACCGTGGCGATGCCACCACGGTCGCTGCACCTACGGCGGCGGAGGCACAGCCTGCCGCCACCGGGCGCGAGCCCGGGCAAGCGCCGGGGGCTGCTGCGGAGGCAGGGCCTCCTGCGCCCGTGCGCCAGCCTGGCTCGCCAGGGTCCAAGCCGCGCCAGGCGCGCAAGGAACGTGCGCCCAAGGCGAGCGGCGAAGTCGCTGCCCGCGTTACATCCGGGCAGCGACCCTCGCATGCCAGCCGCAGTCACGGGGCTGGCACGGACGGCCGTCCTCGCCGCCAGACGCCGGCGGCCCCGGTGGCCATCGACCCGGAAGATCCGGCTTCGCTCCGGACCAACCGGCAAGGCATGGTACGGATGCGAGGCAAGACCGACAAGGGCAGACGCTGGCATCAGGAAGTGGACATGGAGCTTGCGGTCACGCTGGTCAAGGAAAAAGCCGCTGTGGTGGTCAATCGGTACACGATTCGCCGATTGTTCAGCAACAAGGATTTCAAGCGGTATATTTTAACCCGAGATCACTACACCTGTTACTTCTGTGGATCGTATGGAGATACGATTGACCATCTGCTGCCGCGTGCCAAAGGTGGACATACCACCCCGCTCAACTGTGTCTGCGCCTGTAATCTGTGCAACCAGTCCAAAGCAGCGATGGATGCCGAAGAGTTCATGCGTTCCGGTATTCCCGAATGGAATGCTGCACATCAGGCAGAACTGATTGAACTGGCAATGCAGGAAGCGCAGCTGGAAGAAGGATAAATGCCCCCGAACATGGAATCGGGGTTTTGATATGAAGAGCACACCAAGACCACAGAGGTCGAGGTGTGCTTTTTTGATTTAATTCTGATTTGGGTGGGAAGTGAGTTTGCTGTGCAATAATTTCTTCAAATTGACAACGGTGTTCATCGAAGATGTACGTTATACTGGGAGGGAGTTGCTAAAGAAGCTTCATCATCCATATGAATGATGAAATGTATAGTGAACATCAAGCCTGAGAACTTAGACTGTATAGATTGGATGGATGCAGATGACCCCGGCAGCATTGGACATTATGTCATATATTACGGAAGAAAATATTCGTTTCTGGCTGGAGAAGTTTCGCTCCCTTGGCCCGTTACCGGGAATTTTGCTTACGTTTATGAAATCATTTGTGCCGCCGCTTCCAACGCTATTAATTGTAGGCGTGAACGGTGCGGTATATGGTCTGTGGGCAGGATTTTTATATTCATGGATCGGCATGGTGCTCGGCTGTACCGTTACGTTCCTGATCGTACGGGAGATTGGGAAATCCGCTTTTGTAGAGCGATGGGCACGCAAACCTCGTGTGCAACGCAGCATGGTATGGATTCGAAGGAATGCATTCAGTTATGTTTTTCTGCTGAGTATCTTCCCGGTAGGTCCGTTCGTTATTATTAATGTGGCGGCAGGTATCGCGCGAATGCGATTGTTATCCTTCCTGCTTGCGGTGGGCTGTGGTAAAGCGATCATGATTTTCTCTGTTACGTATATCGGTTCCAATGTGGAACAATTTCTGGAGCACCCTGTACGCTGGGTAGGCGTATTACTGTTCATCGCGGTGTCCCTGTGGGCAAGCCGCAAACTGGAGCGACACTTTACCCGGTCATCGTCAGATGGAGAAGATCTACATGATCTGAATCAACCAGCTGGAAAATCGATTTCTTCATAAATAAAAGAATGATCAGTGCGCGGATATAGGATGTCAGTAATCTCGTTAGCTCGAAGGAGGACCCAGCATGAATGATAATATCTATGCATTCAGCCGAACGATAAATCGTATGAGTGAAGATGAACTTCGTTCAGTACTGCGTATGCTCTATATGAAATCAGCACAAGTGGTCAAGCGGCAGGAAGAGCAAGGCGAAAAGGTCGATTTTGCGGAAGCGGTACAGTCACTGTTTCGGAATATGGATACCCCTTTTGATCTGGGGCGTCTGGAACAACAAGCTCTTGCCGAGGTCGACAAGCCAAATGAAATTCATATCACGTTTGGAGATTCACCTCTAAGTAGTCTGAAAATGGGGATGAGTACATTACCTGATCAGGAAAAACGGAGTTTTTTCTCCATGGATGATGATTATGCTGTGGGTCCGTTAGGTGATCTAACCCATCGTGCAGCTTTGCAACGCAGGCATCTCTGGCTGACCGAACGAATGTGTCTCAATGACCGTGAGGCATATGCCTTGCATGAACTGGAATCATTATTTGAGCTCAACGCCACAATACAGTCCTTTGATTCCAAAACGTCAATTATCATATGGTATTCGAATAATGCACATGAGAAGACGGGACTGCTCTATGCCATACATCTATTGCGGAGCAGTGAGAGCCCCATATATCTTATCGAAACGAGTGGCTTATACCAGCAATTATTCAATACACCTGACGTTCAATACGATGTGCTCCACACAGGCGAGATCCTTCCGGAAAAGCTTCTGGCGATGTGGCACGTATGCTCTGAGCAAGAGCCGTTGTCCAAGCAAGAGCGCCGCCAACTGGAGCAGGATTGGCTGGAGCTTTCGGCGCAGCCTGGGCTATTACGTATGATGGAGAATGACGTGATTCGGAGTCTGCCTGAAGATGCGTTGGATGAGTACATCATGCAGAAGGTGAGTGAACTGACACCGAACTGGGAGCCAGGACAATATATACGAGCAGCTCGTATTGTGGGCGAAGTGATTGGTACGAGCAGTCAGCATATTACTGCTGCATTCGTGGAATACCGGCTGCGACAACTGGTGCTGCAAGGCCAACTTGAAATGGATGGGAAGCCACTTGCAATGAGGTATTACAGTGTTCGGCTTGCCGAGCGCTGAAAGTGACAAGGTATGAAGCGCACAGATAGAAAGTAAGCGACGAGATCGCAAAGTTTGAACTAAGACGGAAGATTTGAGCAGTTCCTTGCACAGACAGGAATATGATCACGAAGTATCTCTGTTACCAGCTGTTCAGATTTAACACTTAAATAGACTGTTCCCGATGAGTAACTCCTACTTGTCCGGGGAACAGTCTATTTTTCATCCTTGATTACTGAACCAACTTCGCTTGTGCATTGTCCAATAATATTCATCTTTATGATCATCATTGTATTAAGATTTCTTTCCATTCCAGATTTCTATTAGCGGTCCGTGCTGCCCATAGACCGGATCGGTATTCGGGATCGGAACCTCTCGGATTTCCTGAATAACCTTGGCACGATCGTCTTCTTCACCTGTGCATGTGTTGTAACTCATGCCGCCCGGATAGGCACCGGCAATACGAAAATCAGTGCTGGACTCCAGACGTTTATGCCCTGTTCCAGCGGGAAGCACGACAACGTCGCCTGTTTGAAGGTAAACTTTCTGCCCATTTTCTCCGCCTAAAATCAGTTTCACGAATCCACTCACCACAGCAAGAGCCTCATGAGCATTACTATGATAATGATGATAATTGAACACACCATTCAACCAGCTATTTCCCCATCCATTACGATTCAGCAACGATTCTGCATGAAGAGCCTCTTCAGCCCATACATTCTTATACAAAAGCACAGGCAGGGTCGGATGATTGGGAATTACACCGTCATCCTGAAAGAATAACGTCTCTATGTCCTTTTTCCGTTCATTCATCTCACATCACCTCACTATAAATTACCCTATAACCTCAAGGACGAACAAAAAACAATTGTAAAATGATACAAAATGTATCATTTTAAGGTTATACTCAGTACATAAACTCTCTTCAGGTGCACTCGTTGTATAAATCGCAAGGGGGAATCGTGTGTGAACATTGTTATTACAGGGGCTTCTGGATTTGTGGGATTTAATCTTTCACAGTATTTGGCGCAAAAGGGGCATCGAATTACCCTTCTGGATCGGGATGATTATTGTCAGAGGCTTGTTCATATCTCTCCTCTGCACGAGATGCCGTTCATCTGTTGTGACCTTGCATCAGACCGGATTCATCTGCCTCCAGGAACAGATTACATAATTCATCTGGCGGCCATGCCACACGTGGATTACTCGTATCATCAGCCAGGGGAAGTTTTCCGCAATAATACACTCAGCACACAGGCTATCCTGCAATATGCTACGGAACATCACATTCCAGTCTTGCTGGCTTCGTCCGTTGAAGTGTATGGCGGCGATTGGGGCAGAGTCTATCACGAATCAGATCCATATGCGCCCGTCTCTCCTTATTCCGCGTCCAAAGTCGCGTGTGAAATGCTTGCTCACTCTTACGCTCAATGTTACCAGCTTCCAGTCAAACTTTTTCGTTTGACCAACCTCTATGGTCCATGGCAATTACCAGACCGTATTATTCCCCGAAATTTTGGTCGGATGTTGGACGGACTGCCTCTGGATATCCAGGGATCGGCAGTGCGTGATTTCTTGTATGTAGATGATGCCCTCCGGGCCATTGAACAGATCATGTTGAAAGGCAAAGACGGACAGGTCTACAATATATCGACAGGACTTGGAACAACCATGCAGGAGATCGGGGAGATATTGAAACCAATGGATCGATCCTTAGCTGCTGTAGAGATTCGGGAGCAAGAACCAACCCAGTCCAGAGGGTCCAGTCTGGTCGTGCATTCAGGCAGATTACGGGCGGAATTGGGATGGTTACCTCAAACCACATTGGAAAAAGGATTGGAAAAAACCTTCCGTTGGTATCAGGAACACCCCGAATGGGTCAGACAGTTCAGCCGTGAATACCATACAACAAGGGAAACGCGCAGTTTCATTATCGATATGGCAAGATACGCAGTTCCAGCCGTATAAATTACACAAAAAAAGCCAGGGAAGGGTGTATTGAGTAACACCTTCCTTGGCTTTTTTGCGCCTCCGTCTCATTTTCGGATAGCTTTCGAACACGGACGGTCAGGCTATTTTAAAACAATCTATTGCACGAAATCTTCGTGCTTTCTGACTTTTGCATCAAAAGGATCTAGTGATCTCTTTTAACGTCGGCAATTTTATCCTGTACAGCACCTTTGGCTTTGTCTTTTTTACCCTCAGCCTGAAGGGATCTGTTATTGGTTGCATTACCGATCTGATCCTTCACTTCGCCTTTAGCCTTGTTTACGCCTGCTTTGATTTTATCGCTAGTTGAATTACTCATATCGAACATCTCCTTCGTTTCTGGTGTAGTCCTTATTAACCGGGATGTCTGCATTCTAAACGCATAGGGTGTGTTCCAAGTTTTGCATTCGTGACGCAAGAGGTTCATACTTGAACAAGAAATGATGTCATTTCAGGAATAAGGCTGCACCCCTAGCTGCATAATAACGACAGTGACCAATTTCGTTGCATGAAATTCATGATTTTGGAAAACAATTCCTGAATCATTAGTTGAAAAAATCCTTCCTTGTGTACATATCGCACATATGGTCATATGGGATCTTGTCTTCATACCACATGTGGTAGGATGACGGATCTGGGACAGGAGAATAATCGATTTTAATCCGACCGCAATGCTTGACAAAAAAATCGATTTTGCTACAATGTTCACAATATCTTCACAAGTGTAAAAAATTTCTTTTTCATGTTCATGTGTAAGAGGTGTAATATAAGGGTATAGAGTTCGGTTTCGGCCTGCTTGTCGTTTTGTGCGTCAACACATGTTGTCCGCAATAGATCCAAGATACAATGCATGATATGGGAGTGGCCATGAGCTACGCTCATCCTATTGTGTGAAATTTGGTACATTTAGATGTATTCGATGTATTTTGTGGTTCGGCTCTGCTTGACAGGCATCATGAAAGTCGCGGACTTCTATCCCAAAGTAAAGGAGGACTTTCTCTTATGTCACAATCGCCTACTCAACAAGAGGTGCCAGTTACAGAAGGTGCCAACGTTTCCGAGCGCCAGTCCTTGGACGTTCTGGATCAACTGATGAAGCCTGAGGTACAGGAGTCTTTAACCGTTCTGGTGGAGAACCTGCCTAAATTGGCTGAAATGGTTACTGCTATGACGAAAGCTTATGACTTTGCACAAAGTGTAGCAACAGACAAAGTTCTGATCAGCGACACAATGAGCGCAATGGGCGAGTTCGCTAAGCCTGTTGTAGACAAAGCTAAAGGTGTAGCTTCTGCTGCTATCGAAGCCAATGACCGTGCGCAAACAGAGCAAACTTCAGTTGGCTTGTTCGCTATGCTGAAAATGCTTAAAGATCCAAACGTACAACAATCGCTTCGTTTTGCTCAATCTTTCTTGAGCATCCTGAACGAGCGTCAACAACCGAAACGTTAAGACTTAGAAGAACGGAGGATGGATATGTCGAAGCAAATTTTGATCTTGGGTGGAGGATACGGTGGTCTGTTGACTGCATTGACTGCGCGTCAATACTTGTCTCCGGAAGAAGCGACAATTACTGTCGTGAACCGTTACCCTACACACCAAATTATCACGGAACTGCACCGTCTTGCAGCGGGAAGCATTGCTGAACAAGCAGTTGCTCTTCCACTCGAAAAATTGCTGCGTGGCAAAAACGTGAACTTGAAAATCGATACGGTGGATACTATCAAGCCGGACGAGAAGAAAGTTCTGATGACCAGCGGCTCCACATACTCTTACGATGCACTTGTCGTTGCTCTGGGCAGCGAAACGGCATTCTTCGGAATTCCAGGATTGCAAGAGTACAGCTTCACGCTCAAATCGGTTAGCGATGCAAACCGTATTCGTGCACACGTTGAAGCACGTCTTGATGCTTACAAACAGTCCGGCAACAAAGCAGACGCTACGTTTGTTATTGGTGGCGGCGGCTTGACAGGTATTGAGCTTGTTGGCGAATTCGCTGACCTGCTTCCTGCAGTATGCCAAGAAAAAGGCATCGACTTCAAAGAAGTATCCCTGTACACAGTTGAAGCAGGTCCTTCCATCCTGGCAGGATTCCCGCCGGAGCTGGTTGAGCGTGCTAAATCAAGTCTTGAGAAACGTGGCGTTAACTTCATCGTTGGCGTAGCGATTACCGAGATGAAAGAAAACGAAGTTCTGCTGAAAGACGGCAGCTCTATCCCTACGAACACACTCGTATGGACAGGTGGCGTACAAGGCAACGCTGTTGTTGCTAACAGCGGAATTGAAGTGGATCGTGGCCGTGCGAAAGTTACGGAAGTTCTGCAATCTACTTCTCACAAAGACGTGTTTGTTGCTGGTGACAGCGCAGTGGTCTTCCCTAGCGAAGGCGCTCGCCCTTACCCTCCAACAGCACAATTGGCTTGGCAAATGGGTGAGACTATTGGTCACAACTTGGGCGTTATGTTCAAAGGTGGCGCAATGGAATCCTTCACACCAGTATTCTCCGGTACGCTGGGAAGTCTGGGTCGTAAAGATGCTGTCGGCATGATCGGTGGCAACCAGACTCGTCTGAAAGGTCTGCCTGCAACCATGATGAAAGAAGCAAGTAACATCCGTTACCTGGCTCATATTCACGGTTTGTTCGCACTGGCTTACTAATCTTAATGCCATTCAAGGGCGCCCTTTTGGGCGTCCTTTTTGGTTGTCACCATTACAAAGAATAACAGATAATCAGATGGAAAAAAGGTGCGACAGAAGTGGTCGATGTGAGGTGGCGTATAAACCACCTAGGGTATATGGCATATTAATGGGACAACGGAAGACGTCACATTTCATAGAGGTACTGAACGGGCATGGACATGAAGCCGGCGCTTAGAAGCGCCGGCTTTCGTTTAAATTATAGGATGAGCATCTTTAAATAAAAGGAACGGGGAGCAACAACAAGCCATCCGTTCAACTGAGAGGAGAAATGACGTATGAACGTTTTAGTTATAGGAGCGAATGGACAAATCGGTAAGTTTGTGGTGGAGCAGCTGGCACAGGAAGGCAAACATAAAGTAACGGCTATGATCCGCAAACCGGAGCAGGCGGGTACACTGAAGGAACTCGGTGCAGATGTGGTGATCGGTAATCTGGAGGGTAGTGTGGAGGACTTGGCTGAGGCAATGAAGGATCATAATGCCATTGTGTTTACGGCGGGTTCTGGCGGATCTACCGGTCAGGACAAAACACTGCTTATTGATCTCGACGGTGCGGTGAAAACGATGGAAGCCGCAGAGCAACAAGGAATCTCCAGATATATTCTGGTCAGTGCGTATGGCGCAGATCAACGGGAGAAATGGTCAGAGTCCATTAAACCTTATTACGTGGCGAAACATTATGCGGATCGTGTGTTGTTTGCAAGTGATCTCAATTACACGATTATACGTCCAGGTGGTCTGAAGAATGAACCAGGCACAGGCAAGATTGCAGTTGGAACCGATCTGGAGCCAGGAAGCATCCCGCGTGAAGATGTAGCCCGCGTAATCGTGGCTTCTTTGCAGGAAGAGAAGACGTACCGGATGGCCTTTGATCTGATTGCCGGAGAGCATCCGGTTGAAGATGCCTTGGGCAAATTGTAGATGTTATTGTAAGATAACGGGAGAATGAAATGATGGGGATGAGGGGGAGCGCTGCATGAACGAAGCCGTGCTGGTCATAGAGGATGAGCCCAAAATAGCACGTCTGCTGGAACTGGAACTACAGTATGAGGGCTATCAGGTAGGCAAGGCGGGTAGTGGAACAGAAGGACTGGAGAAGTATGCAGAAGGACAGTGGGATCTGATTCTGCTGGATGTGATGTTGCCTGGTCTGAGTGGCATTGAGGTGTTGCGTCGAGTTCGGGCCAAAGACGCTACAGTTCCGATCATTATGCTCACTGCCAAAGATTCGGTAGAAGACAAAGTATCTGGTCTGGATCTCGGAGCCAATGACTACATCACCAAGCCGTTCCAGATTGAAGAGCTGCTTGCCCGAGTTCGGGCCGCATTGCGGCTTAGTGCAGTGGCGTCGGTTGTTTCTTCCGCTTCTTCGTCTACTCCGGCTGATACGGGGAATGACTCGTCTGGGCATCAGGATGAAGCTGAGGCAGGCTGGTTGACGGCTGCCGGGTTGAAACTGAATGAAGGAACGCGAGAGGTATCCCGAGATGGTGTGGCCATTGAGCTTACTCCACGTGAGTTCGACCTGCTCGTGTATCTGCTTCAGAATCAACGTCAGGTGCTCAGTCGTGACCAGATTGTGCAGGCCGTGTGGGGATACGATTATTATGGAGATACCAATGTGGTGGATGTGTACATCCGTTATGTGCGCAAAAAGGTGGATAACGGATTCACACCACCCTTAATACATACCGTAAGGGGCGTAGGATACGTCCTGAAGGAACAGTTATGAGCCTGCGCAGTAAAATCTACGGATATTCGTCTGTATTATTTGCTGTGCTGTTAATCGCGGTGAACCTGTCGGTCTACATCGTGTTTGAACGGATGTCGATTGATAACGAGGTTAATCGGGTGGAAGCGGAAGCGGAGTCTATTGTCAAAGGAGTACGTCAGTCTGCCGGCTCCATTCCGCCAGATGACTTGTTGCGGGCCTACGCGCCTGTGAACGGCATGCTTCGGATCGTTAATGAAGACGGCACCAGTTCCCCGGTGACAACAACAGCAGCTTCCGAGCAGCTGAGCAAGCTACCTTATAAGTACGAAAGTGAGAAGAAATCGGAGTATACCCAAGTTGAACAGATTGGTTATGTGTGGGTATCAGTCCCGGTCATCTGGCCTGATGGCGAGGTGGTGAATGTACAGGTCACTGAGAGCATTGCAGAGACGGAGAATCGTCTGTCTGTACTTCGGACTGTGCTTGTGGCGGTCACGATTATTGCTCTGATCCCAGCCATTATCTCCAGCCGGATTCTGGCGAATCGGATGACCAGACCGATTCAGCAGATGACACGCACGATGAGTGACATTCAGTCCAGCGGCCAATTCAAGCGTCTTCCACTGGAGGAAGGGTCGAAGGATGAACTGAAAACGATGGGACAGACGTTTAACCGGATGATGGATCTACTCGAATCCAACTTTGAACGACAAGAACGGTTTGTATCCGATGCATCTCATGAGCTCAAAACACCGCTGACCATTATTGAAAGCTATGCCAGTCTGCTACAGCGGCGAGGGAAAGAGCGGCCCGAGGTATTTGATGAAGCGGTGGAAGCGATTCTGTCCGAATCGGTTCGCATGCGAGAGATGACCGAGCAACTGTTACTGCTCGCGAAGCAGCCAGAGCAGTGGAATGTACAGTTGGAGCGTGTGGATATTACGAGACTGGCAACAGACTCCACACGTGCGTTTCGCGAAGCCTATCACCGCGAAGTCCGGTGTGAAGATCCAGGTCCAATCTGGGCGATCAGCGATGAGAGCAAGCTGAAGCAGCTGTTGTTTATTTTGCTGGATAATGCCCGGAAGTATAGTGAAGATGCAATTGAAGTCAGGCTGGAAGCCAAGGGACAAGAGTGCCGAATTCGGATCGTGGATACCGGAATTGGTATGCGGGAGGACGAGCTGGAGAAGGTATTTGACCGATTCTACCGGGTTGATCCGGCCAGAACACGCAGCTTAGGCGCAAGCGGTTCGGGTCTGGGATTGTCTCTTGCCAAAGAACTAGCAGGTGCAGTGGGAGCCCGGATTGAATTGAGTAGTACCGAGGGTGAAGGCACCGAGGCGTCGATTATTTTGCCTTTATCGGTTCAGAACAGACCGCTCTCATGAAATTCTCATTCTTCTCTTATATACTGATAAGCATCAGATCAACTGGGGATGATAAGAGAGTGCATAGGGGGAAACGTGATGACAGAGCATGAGCAGCGACCACCGGAGATGAAACGGCATGAACAAGGGAACAGTGGATGGGCGAAATCACGAAAGTCACTTTGGTGGGGTGCAGGGCTTCTCGTTGTGCTGATTGTGGCAGCTGTTGTGTGGTGGAAGCCGTGGCAATCGACGGGTGCGGTACTTACGGCAGATGCGGCAGCACAATCCGTACTGGATCAATATCCAGGTGAGATTGTGAATTCCACGTTGAAGGACGGGACGTATATCATGCAGCTCCGCTCGGAGACCGGACTGTATGACGTGCAGGTGGATGCCGTCACGGCTACCGTGAATTCCATTAAACGGCTGGAGTCCAACCCACAAGCGGAAGAAAAGACGTTATGGAGCCGCGAGCAGATCAAGACGGCGTTGTTAAAACAACAAACAGATAACCAATTGGTCTCGCTAGAACTTGTCGAGCAGCAAGGCAGTCCGGTATACACCGCGGTCGTGAAGGCGAAGGATAACAGCCGTGAAGAACTTACGATCGATCCATACACGGGAGAGACGATAGCTTCCAAAACAATAGCAGCCCCGACAACTGAACCAACCAAGGATGATCCCAAACCTCAGTTTCTGAGCGAGAAACAAGCCAAGCAGAAGGCACTTGCGGAGGTCCCGGGAGAAGTGGACGACATCGAACTGCGTGGAACCAACAGTGGGAATCCATATTATCTGGTTGAAATTGATCTGGAGGATGGCCGAGAGGCTATTGTGCAGGTGAATGCCATCTCAGGAGCGATTCGTTCCGTGACTTGGGATGAGGACGAGGATTAACCTTTTGCAAAGAACCCATTAAATATAGTTATAGTGTTAAACTGCTTTAGAGAGATGATTCCTAGTTTAGGGGTCATCTTTTTCAATTAGATGGACAATGAATACCTGTTAAATGAGCATTCTCTTCATTTTCTCATCAAATTCTAATCTAACTCTCGCTGATCTCTCATTCCTGCAGGTTATTCTATAAATGTAGACGAGAACGAAACAACAAACGAGGAGATGAATGATGATGATGAACAAACATAAACTTTGGATTGGTAGCTTGTCAGCAGCAGTATTACTTGGTGGATCAGCCGTAGCGGCTAGCGGGAATGTGAACGGACAATCGGTGCAAACTACACCAACGTCAACAACACAATCTGCAACACAGAATCAGAACAACACAGGTAAAATGCTGAATGCATCACAAGCAAAAGCGTTGGCGTTAAAAGCAGCCGATGGTAAAGTGGATGACGTGGATCTGGAGCGTAGAAACGGCCAAACGTTCTATGAAGTTGAGATCGACAGAAAAGGAACCAATGATGTTGTCGTTCGTCTGGATGCTTATACAGGCAAAATTCTTGCGGTCGTGAACGATGAAGACTACGATGACGACGATTATAAAGATAATGTGACAGGCAACACATCTAACAACTCTGCTTCCAAGCAGGTCAAATTGACGGCATCCCAAGCTTCAAACATTGCGCTGAAACAAGTTACGGGTGGTAAAGTAACCAAGGTCGAGCTGGATCATGATGATGGTCGCTATGTGTATGAGATCGAACTGAGAACCGCTCAAGGTGAAGCAGATGTAGATATCGATGCCAACACAGGTAAAGTGTTATCGTTCGACCAGGATTTTGACGACCAAGACTAAGCAATAAGGGCGAGAGTACGCCGATAAAACATCATATAAAAACCTGCCTATCAACAGCCGCACACAGCTAGAGATCGTTACATCATGGAGGGGCAGGGCAGGTATAGCAGAGGACGCTTCGGGGGAAGCGTCTTTTTGCTGTTGATGAAGAGAATGGAGTATGAAATTGTACATCTTCCGCCGGATTGTTCACTATCCGAGCAGGAACGTGGCGGATACAATCGGAATCAAGGAGGTGAATGCCCAGCCAATCTTGCCAAGAATTCTATTGCTAAAATGCATCATCGATCGGAGGCAGATGAGACATATCGATTTTATTTTATGTAAGCGCTTCACAAAAAATATGGAGGTGCATTACGATATGGCTATGAACGATGGATGGTTGAAAAAGAATACACATTCACGTCGCTTTACCCGCCGCTTAAGTTATCTGCTTGCTTTGGTTTTGGCGCTGCAATCAATAGGTATGCTGCTTGCACCCGGACCGAATGCTTCAGCTGCTCCGCTCAGTGTAACGAACGGGATACAGTTCAAGGATACCAATGGCAATGTCGTTCATGCTCATGGGGGCGGGATGATCAAGGCAAATGGGTATTATTACTGGTTTGGGGAGAATCGTAATACGAATGGAACGTTCAAGGCGGTATCGGTGTATCGTTCATCGGATCTGAAGAACTGGGAGTATCGCAATGATGTGCTCACCAGCAGCTCGGCAGCCGAGTTAAATATCTCCAACATTGAACGCCCGAAGGTCATCTATAACAGTTCGACTGGCAAATATGTGCTGTGGATGCACAAGGAGAATGGTCTGGATTATGGCGAGGCCCGAGTGGCCGTAGCTACTTCGAATACGGTTGATGGCAACTACACGTATGTGGGCAGCTATCGTCCACTTGGGTATGATTCCAGAGACATGACGGTGTACAACGATAACGGAACCGCTTATCTGATCTCCGCGACCCGAGTGAATGCAGATCTGAATATATATAAGCTGACCCCGGATTTCCTCGGTGTGGAATCCCTTGTCACAACACTGTGGCCCGGACAATATCGTGAAGCACCTGCCCTATTCAAAAAAGATGGCGTCTACTTCCTGATCACCTCGGGTGCCACTGGCTGGAATCCGAATCAGGCGAAATATGCGACAGCCTCCAGCATTACAGGCACATGGAGCGGTCTCAGTAACTTTGGAGACAGTACAACGTATGGTTCCCAATCCACCTATGTTGTTCCGGTAGAGGGTTCACAAACAACCTCCTATCTCTACATGGGTGATCGCTGGGCTGGAGCGTGGAGCGGACCTGTGCAGGATTCCAAGTATGTCTGGCTGCCACTTTCATTCCCAAGCGCAACCAGTCTGGCGATGAACTGGGCCAGCAGTATTACGATTGATACAGCAACAGGGATCGTGACCGGAGTGAATACACCGGATGTATGGGACCCGAATGCTTCATATCAGCTGATTAGTCGTAAAAGTAACAAGTTGCTTAATGTCATCGGGGGTTCTTCCGCCAACGGTGCGGATCTGGAGCAGCGAGCAGATGGGGGAACAACAAGTCAACAGTGGCAGATTACCGATGCGGGTGGCGGCTATGTCAAAATCATCAACCGTTCCAGTGGTAAGCTAATCGGTGTGGAAAATGGTGCCACGACCGATGGGGCTGTCATTGAACAGTGGAATGATGGCGGCTGGGCCAGTCAGCAATGGCAGCTCGTCCATGTAGGTGGTGGTTATTATAAACTGAAGAACCGCAGTACAGGCAAGGTCTTGGACATCTCCGGTCAATCCCTGGCAGATGGGGCTGCGGCCATCCAGTGGACGGATAATGGCGGCACGAATCAGCATTTTCAGATTGTTAAGGTGCAGTAAGACGTTTTAAATATTATAAAATAAGGTTCAACATAAAGTGGAAGCCCTTGTCTCTTACCGTAAGGTGGGACAGGGGCTTTGTGATGTGTTCACGCTTGTTACGTGATGCTCATACTCAAAGGGGATATCCAGACGATGGCTGATATCGTGACCTATTTCCGATCATTACCATCCCAATCTGTGGTAAACTAGTAGAATTGTAGAAAAAGATAGAGACAGGAGCTGGATAACGAAGTGAGTGAACAACAAGTGCTGTCAATTGAAAGCTTACGTATGAGATATAACGGACGTTATGTGCTGAATGGCATCGATCTGGAAGTGAATCGCGGTGAGATGATTGGATATATTGGTCCCAATGGGGCTGGCAAAAGTACAACGGTTAAGATTTTACTCGGGCTGGTTGAAGGATATGTAGGCACGGTGCGAATCTTTGGTAAAGATATTGCGGATGGGGATGTAGAGTATAAGCGCAGAATCGGTTATGTTCCGGAGGTCGCGGAATTGTACGAACAATTAACGCCTGCGGAGTATCTGACTTTTACGGGAGAGTTATACGGCATGTCCTATGAAGATGCGGATTACAAAGCCAAGCTATTGATGGATTGTTTTGGGCTGGAAAAATCATATCATTCCCGCATTGCATCCTTTTCTAAAGGTATGCGTCAGAAAGTGCTGTTAATCTCTGCGCTGCTGCATGACCCGGATCTGCTATTTCTGGATGAACCACTCAGCGGATTGGATGCCAATAGTGTGATGGTGGTCAAAGAGATTTTGTCACAATTGTCAGCCAAAGGCACAACGATCTTCTATTCGTCACACATCATGGATGTGGTGGAGAAGATCAGCAGTCGAATTGTACTGATCGCTGAAGGACGCGTGGTGGCAGACGGTACGTTCAAGCAGCTCCAACAGCAGTCCATGGAAGGGACGCTGGAGGAAGTATTTAATCAATTGACAGGCTTCAATGAGCACAAAGCCATTGCGGAGCGATTTGTATCGATTGTGCAGGAGGTGTACTGATATGGAGGAATCCTCCGACTTCCGCACACTCAAGATTCTGGATCGCTTTCGTCCGCTCATCGCCAGAACAGGGGCGGATTATGATGTGCTTCGCCTGATTTTGCGGGTGAAATTCCAGATGGATCAACGCAGAGTACCCACCATTTTGTCCAACAATTCAGGAAAAAAAGAGCGCAAGGAAGGGAATCAGTTTCTTCGTTCCCTGTGGTTGTATGGATTAATGGGACTGATGATGGTCCCCTTCATCGTCTGGGATACGGGGCATTTCATGCTTCAGATGGGTCTTGTGTTTGGCATCTTAATGTTTATGATCATGACGTCCATGATCTCGGATTTTTCCTCCGTACTGCTGGACATTCGGGATCGTAATATTATTATGACCAAGCCCGTTAATGGACGAACGGTGGGGATGGCCCGAGCCATCCATGCGGGCGTATATCTGCTACTGCTGACGGGTTCATTAACCGGTATACCGCTAATTGCCGCGTTGGTGACGCATGGGATCGGATTCTTTCTGATTTTCCTCGTAGAATTGATTCTAATCAATATGCTGATTCTGGTGACAACGTCTCTGATTTATCTGTTCATGATGAAGTTTCTGGATGGCGAGAAGCTGAAGGATATGATCAATATGGTACAGATCCTGCTTTCCGTGGGGATTGCAATCGGTTATCAGCTGGTGATTCGTTCGTTCAGCATTATTGACTTTGGTATGGTATTTACACCGGCTTGGTGGCAGTTGCTGCTGCCTCCGTTATGGTATGCGGCTGCCTATGAATGGTTATTCGCGGGCGGTGGGAATGTGTGGATCTATACGTTCACAGCACTTGCAGTCTTGGTTCCTGTGGTGAGTATGATCGTATATGTGAAGCTTATGCCTTCCTTTGAATTGTATTTGGAAAAAATGGCACATTCGGGTCAGTCCTCTGGACGCAGACACGGAAGATGGGATCGGTTGATCTCCAAGGTGGTCAGTCGTTCCAGAGAGGAGCAGGCTTGCTTCCGTCTGTCAGCCAGCATGATGCGTAATGAACGGGAATTCAAGCTGAAGGTGTATCCATCACTTGGTTTATCATTTGTTTTACCTTATGTATTTTGGTTTACCGAATTACAATCTTCTACCTGGGCGGAGTTTAGGCAAAGTTCGTTTGTATACACCTTTTACATTGTGCTGATGCTGGTTGTAACGGTGGTGGTCATGTTGAAATTTTCGGGACAATATAAGGCGTTCTGGACCTTTCGCGCTGCACCGATGGCGAACGATAGCGCGTTATACAAAGGCGCTCTGAAGGCGTTCCTGTACAACATGTTCCTGCCTATATTTCTGGCAAATGCCATTCTGTTCACCTGGGCATTTGGATCACGGATACTGCCGGATATTGCGATAATTTTGTTGACGGCTACGGCACTTGTCCCACTGGCAGGCAAATTGTTGCTGCGTAAGCCGCCGTTCTCCCAATCTTTCAGTATGGCGCAGCAAAGTGATGGCTGGTATGTATTTGCCGCCCTCCCTGTGCTTGCCATGTTATGGGGAGTCCATGTCTTTTTCCGTTCGGTATCGGGGGGCGTATGGATATATGGTGCGCTACTGATCGTAGCGAATGTGTTGCTGTGGACGCTGCTGTTTCGAGAGAAGAAGACAGCGAAGAAGAGGCCGGTTGCAGTTTGAGAAGTTACAGCAGAACAGAAGAATAAAAGAAAAGCGATAAGGGATTAGAAAGTAGAAGGACGAAGTGATAAGAGCCTAGAAGAGTTAAGAGTGCTAAGAAGAACTAAGAAGAGCTAAGAAGAGCTAACCTGGACATGGATGTCGGGGTTAGCTCTTTTTGTTAGGTGATGCTACCCCCAAAGAAACTTCATCCGCAGCGCTAACGAACCTGAGACAACCTATTCACGGTCAAAATCTGAAATATAAATTCTAACGAACCTCAGGAACGCTATCCTTCGGAAAGTAGTTATTTAGCTTGAAAAAGGACCAAACTAGGCACAATAGGATGTCTGAGATTCGTTAGATATTAGATCCATGCTAAAAGGGGCTTATAACGTGTATCAGGTTCGTTAAAATGGAGTGAAGCAGTGGAGGCTCTCTTTAGGTACGTCGAAATATCTAAATCGAGTGAAGCCCATAATGAGTTCCAGGTAATACTATAACTTTGAATCAATAGGGAGACGGCCGATGTGTTGGCGGTGTGAATATACTTAGGTGGCAGGGTGTTTGTATATAGAAGCTGTATCCAATTTAGTAATAAGGACTAGCAGTAACGTCGCGCCCAGCAAGCAAATATTAGGTTCAGGTATGTGGGGACACATGAGTACGCAATCACCCGCGTGAATTGTGGTAGAAGTGAGTAATCTAACGGATGGTTCTGGACTTGTTTACGGCTAGGGGTCTGCTATTGGAACGGTTCTTGATCTGTATCTTTGGGCAGAGTGGGGTGCCCTATTTCTTATAGCCTGATCGAAGGATGGATTCCGCCAGCCGATCGGCTGCATCCGCTGTGGAGATCGCAGATTGCGTAGCTTCTGCGTATACCTTGCTCAGCGTGCCTGCAATCCCCGCCACCTTTTGGCGGATCAGGTCAGGCCCCGCGCCTTCCAGCTCGTAGGCGGTGGAGATGATTCCGCCTGCGTTGAGCACATAATCAGGCGCGTACAGGATGCCGCGCGCCTGCATGCGGCCAACAACCAGCTGTCGTTCACTCAGCTGGTTGTTGGCCGCCCCGGCAACGATGGAGCAGCGCAGCTCCTCCACCGTTGCCGGGGTAAGTACGCCCCCTAGGGCACAGGGGGCGAAGACCTTGCAGTCAGCGGCGTGGATATGGGCCGGATCGGCCGAGATGGCGCCGCTGAACTGCACAAGGGCACGTTGTACACGCTCCGGTACAACGTCTGCCACAATGAGCCGTGCCCCGGCTGCATGCAGGTAACGGCACAGGGCATGCCCGACCTTGCCCAGTCCCTGGACGGCAACGGGAATGCCCTGCAAAGATGCAATGCCTTGCTGGCGCAGCGAGGTCACAATGCCGATGTGTACGCCGTAGGCGGTCATCTCGGCAGTGAAGTCATCCTGCGCCCCAAGCGAACCCGTGGTGTCCGTCACATGTGCGGTCTCCAGTCGGATCTGGTCCATGTCTGTCGCCGTGGTACCCAGATCCAGACCTGTCACGTACCGTCCGTTCAGCCGCTCCAGACAACGACCCAATGCGCGAAAGCGCTGCGCCCGCTTGGATACGTCCGTATCCAGGCTCTTATCTATACGATCAGCAACCTGATCGGCGGCGACTTCTCGTTCCGTGGCAGCGCTCTTTTGCTGCTCTACCCCTAGATCTCCAGCGACCTGCTCACCACTAACAGACCCGCAACCATCCACATCCGGTTTTGCACTCTTCGCAAAGGGTGAATCCCATATGACCACTTTCCCGCCACCATACGGCAGTCCAGAGATTGCATTTTTGTACGTCATGCCTTTGGCAAGCTTCACAGCATCCCGAACAGCTTCTTCCTCGGACGCGTACGTCCAGTAGCGGCATCCGCCGAGCGCAGGTCCAAGGACCGTGTTATGAATGGCAATGACCGCCCTCAATCCACTATCTGCATCATGGCAAAAAATGAGTTCCTCCATGCCTTCCCGCTCCATCTCCTGCCATAGCTGCATGACGGTACCCCCTTTTTTTTTTGACCCATCCATCCTGGTTCTGACCTGATATCCTGTGCCAGCGTGCTTGGCTTTATGATGATACAGCATATTCAAAGACCCCCGTTTTCGACCCTGGGACCTCCGCCGGGTTGATAATCGGTACAAACGGTTCTATAATTGCAGTTCCGGCATGCCAGAGAGCAGAAAATGCCTACGGATTTACATTCAACCGTTTAGAATGAGGGCATAACGTCCAATGATGGAGATAGAGCGAACATACAGGAAGCATAGATGAAACGAAATCGTCGAGGATATGCAGCAGAGGGCCAATTTCGTTGTGAAGGCCAGGAAAGAGGGATTACGATTGTTTAAAATATTGGTATTTATCTTTTTGATCCAGATTGTGTACGTATCGGCTTATACACTCCGGATGATTCTGACACTCAAAGGACAGAAATATATCGCCGCACTGATCAGCATGGGTGAGATTGTGATCTATGTGCTCGGTCTGAATCTGGTGTTAAACTATCTGAAACAACCGGAGGCCCTGATTGTATATGCGGTAGGTTACGGATTGGGTGTGCTGCTCGGAGCGTGGATTGAAGAAAAGATTGCGCTCGGTTATATCACCGTTAAAGTAATCTGTAATCAGCTGGATGGAAGCGTCGCGAATGCCCTGCGAGATAAAGGATATGGCGTTACTGCCTGGGTGGGTAGTGGACGTGATGGAGATCGGCTCGTGATGGAGATTCTGGCGAAACGAAAAAACCAGAAACTGCTCTATCAGACGATTCTCAGCCTGGACCCCAAAGCATTTGTCATTACCGTGGAGCCCAAACAGTTCCATGGCGGCTTCTGGACACGTTCCATCAAAAAGTAAAATCGAGCAGGTCTGCAGCAGATGCAGTCCTGCTTTTTTGGTTTCATTTTACCCGAGATCTTCTTGTTGCCACGATATATCCCTGAAACCTTACCCCCAAAGTTAACTTCGTACGATTCAAGGTTGTTTACAGTACAAACCCTTACCATACCAGCCTTTCCTAAGCACATGTGAGATAGGGATTATTGTTGTAATCGCTTTCAACATTTACATTGAGAACATGTCCTTCGTAACTTGGCATGGCAGCGATGGACGAATGTTATCATCATATATTGGGAGGAATGGAATCGATGAAAACGAAATTTCGAAGTTTATGCAGCACAGCCCTGGCTCTAACGTTGGGGTTAACTTTATTGTCCGGCCCGGCAAGTTTGCAGGCAGCGGGTAACGCAGACTACAATCTCACAGGCTTCTCTCAAGGGAACGCGGGCGGCGGCATCATTAGCGAATCAAACACAGCCACGTATAAGAAAGTGTATAATGCGAACGATCTGGCACTGGCGCTGAAAAAGAACTCCGGTGTCAAAGTTGTTGAGATCATGAACGATCTGAATCTGGGATGGAATGAAATTCCGAGCGCAGCGCAGACTTCTCCTTTTGCCAAGCATAATGATGCGCTGACACATCCCGTATTGAAACAGACCGGTGTCAGCAAACTCACGATTGACGGTTTCAATGGACTCACGATTTTCTCCGCCAATGGTTCCAAGATCAAACACGCTGCGATCAGCGTGAAACGAAGCTCAAATGTCATCATCCGCAACCTGGAATTTGATGAGTTATGGGAATGGGATGAATCAACCAAAGGTGATTACGACAAGAACGATTGGGATTACATCACCCTGGAGGAGAACAGCAACGTATGGATTGATCACTGCACATTTAATAAAGCCTATGACGGACTCATCGATTCGAAAAAAGGAACCAGCGGCGTGACCATCTCCTGGTCCCTCTTCAAAGGGGATGACGGCAGCTCGAACAGCTGGGTCACCCAGCAGATTAACGAATTGGAAGCAAACAAGGCTTCCTATCCCATGTACAACTACCTGCGCAGCAGTGCTGTAGGTCTCAGCAAAGCCGATATTATCGCCATCTCGGGACCACAAAAGAAAGGACATCTGGTCGGTTCGACCAGCCTGGAATCGGCTAATGCCAACCTGTCCATGACTCTGCACCATAACTTATACAAGGATATTCAGGACCGGATGCCACGCCTGCGTGGAGGCAACGCACATGCGTACAACATCGTAATGGATGCAACAGGGGCACGTGCCGCTAAAGCCAAAATTACAACGGCGATGGCAACAGCGATTGCGTCCAAAGGTTATAAGTTCGATATTATTGGTAACGGGGCAATCTCTACAGAGAGCGGGGCCGTCTTGGTTGAGAAATCAGTCATTAAGGATGTGCTGTACCCTGTTCGTAACAATCAGACCGATCCGGCAGACCCAACCTATACCGGCAAAATCAGAGTGACCGATACCATGTATTCTTTGGATGGAAGCTCATTCCGGGGCAGCAGTGATACGTCTGGCAGTCCACTGGCGCCAATCCCGGCCGCGGTGAAATCGTTCTCCTGGAACGGCTTCTCGACACTTCCTTACAGCTACCCCACGGATGATCCATCTACGTTGAATGCACGCCTCACGGCTTCCAATGGCGCGGGTTCGGGTAAACTGACCTGGTCCAAGGATAATTGGTTGAAGACAAGTTATTGATATCAGAGTAACCTGTTGCTTTTACGTTCTTCAAATAAGGAAAAGAGTGCTCCTGCAGCTACGATAGCCGGGAGTGCTCTTTTTATATGAATTAGCTCCATAAACAGTTTGGCGGGCCGCTTGAAAAGTGACTCCTTGTTAGGGTGGAACATCTCCAGCTACAGCATGTGTTGGTCTCCCGGGTGATCGTTATATATCGATATTCATCTTCATTATATTAGTGAGTAATTTATGACAAATTAACCATTTATACAAGTAAGCCTTGTAATTTTACTTACCGGTAAATATAATTTATTAGAATTGACCACTTATGTACCAATATACAAAAACGAGCAAGTGAATATGAGTTGAATTCGGAGAACGGATCCGGCTCTTGAAGATTGTCGAAAGGATGGTGAAGCAGCTTGGATGTATGGATATACTCCGCACTTATTCTTGTTTATTTGATACTTGTTGTTCGGATGGCCGTCTATTTAACCCAGCGGAAGCAATGGCTCGATTATTCCAGTTTTCAGCTATTCGTAGCGTTCAGCTTGGCATATGACAATGGAATTATTGCTGTAGGTAATTTGATAGGGGAGGGGGAAGTGTTAATGTTTCTCAGTAGCCTTCGATTTTGGCTGCATGCCTTTGCTACCCCTACCCTTATTCTTGTTGGCTACCATATCTTGCGCAGCTCAGGCGCCAAGTTTGCAAATAGAAGTATAACGAGTGTGGTAGCATGGCTGATAACTTTAGGTTTGGTTATCTACCAGATTGTAGGTTTTACTTTATCCGAGGTTAAAAATCTCAAGGTTATAGAAGAGTATGGAGTACTGAGATATATGGCAGAAGGTCATGGAGGTCCGCCGATGATGGTGATCATCGTGGGGATTGTACTCTTGTTTGTTAGCCTGATCGTTCTTTTCAAACATGAATGGGTATGGCTGTTTGTTGGGACTGCATTATTGTTTGTAGGACAGTTAATCTCCCTGCCAGTGGAAACCGGAACTTTAACCAATGTGTATGAGTTAATCCTCATCCTCTCGATTTGGAGAACGACTACATTTTTGAAGAATTCAACAGATCGTCGCCCTCGTTAAGCTCCGATGCATCAGAAAAGACTGGCCAGTAAGATAAAGGCCAGTCATCTGTGTTCGTTTATTTAATTGTATAATTCAGATATCCATAGTATCTGATGAGGCAGACACAGCACTCACCGAGTCACGATAGATGATATTACCTTTCACGTGTACACGGCCGAAACTGCGGTTCGGGTTGTCGACCTTTTTGAGCATCGACTGGACTGCCGTGCGCGCCATCTGTTCCACATCCACTTCAACAGTTGTCAGCTTGGGATCGGAGAGCATCGCATAGATATCATTGTCAAAACCAACAACAGAGCATTGGCCAGGCACCTGAATATCCATGGAAGTCAGTTTTTGGACGAGCAGATGAGCGACCTGATCACAGTTGCATACAAAGGCGGTTGGCAGCTGTTCCGGCAGATCAATCTCAATAAACGTACCTCGTTCATCCCGATCATTCAGAACCAGCTCTGGATTCATCGGCAACCGATGTTCCAGCAAGGATTTGTAATACCCGAGGAATCGGTCCTGGATGCTGCTCGTGGAATACAGGTTCCCCACATAAGCAATGTTACGGTGGCCCTGCTGAACCAGATAGTTCGTCAGCTCATAGGCAGCGTAGAAGTTATCGGTAACGACGGAATCGATGTCCGAATGTTCATCGTAGAAGTCGAGAAACATTTTGGGAACCTCCATCGATCGCACCAGTTCAATATACTCTTTGCTGATCTGTCCGAGCACGATGAAACCATCGACCTTGTTGTCGCTGTACAGCTTGGGCAGTGTTAATTCCTCCTCATCCTCCACATTCAGAATGTGTAGAATGCCGTAGTAGCCCTGTTCCTCCAGATGTTTGGTGATGCGTTGGAACACGCGTACATAGAACGACTGCGTAGGCCCGGTAAAACGCTCCGGGATAATTACGCCAATATTATGGGTTAAGCCTTCCTTCATGGAACGGGCAGCAGCATTATACCGATAGCCCATTTCAACAGCAAGCACTTTAATTTTTTCCTTTAATTCGCCACTCACGCCATCTTTATCATTCAATGCTTTCGAGACGGTCACACTGCTGACCCCGAGCCTGTCGGCGATATCCCGCATGGTGATATTGTTCTTCAGTATGGTCGCCTCCTTCAAGCCGGTATAGGCACAATGTGCTGTCATTATGATGAGTGCTTTCTCCGCACATAATAACAATCCATATCAGTATACATCGTTACCAACTTGGAATAAAGCCATTCTGACTGTTGTTTCGCTATTTTCAGCATATTTTAGGCTTGCTTGAAAGGCTGTTATAGCGATGTTATGTCAATTGTTTCTGTAAAAGCTTCTCATTCTGTTCAATCAGCTGACCCCGTTGGCTAGCACAGTCCAAGGAACGATATGGATCAGCCGGTGTATTGAACGTATAATCGACCAGTTTCTCCAGAGTCGTTGTTGCTACATGACAGCGGGTATCACTGGATGCGTAATAGATAAAGACTTCTTCTTTTTCATTGACCACAGCACCATTGCAGAAAATAACATTGGACACATCGCCTACCCGCTCATCGTCATAAGGGGCAATGAAGTGGCCGCCCGGCTTGGCAATAATACGCGCCGGATCATTCAGATCCGTAGCGAAGGTGTATAACACATAACGCAGGCCTGCTGCGGTATTCCGAACCCCATGAGCAATGTGAATCCAGCCGCGATCTGTCTTGAGCGGAGCAGGGCCTTGGCCGTTTTTGACCTCATAGACCGTATGATATTGCCGTTCGTCTATAATGGTCTCTTCATGAATGACAGGGTTCAAGATATCCTCACACAGACCAAAGGCGATTCCGCCGCCGCTGCCTGTTGAGATGAAACCGTCCTGTGGACGGGTGTAGAAGGCATACTTTCCATCCACGAATTCCGGGTGCAACACGACATTGCGTTGTTGAGGGGAATTCGTTGTGATGTTGGGCAACCGTTCCCAGCTTGTAAGATCACGTGTACGAACCAGTCCTGCCTGTGCAACTGCGCTGGATGTATCAAATGCAGGAGCTTCCGGGTCTTTGCGTTCCGAGCAATAGATGCCATAGATCCAGCCATCTTCATGTTGAACAAGGCGCATATCATACTGATTGGTTTCATCCGCATCGATATCATCCCAGACCAATGGTTTACCCGTGAAACGGAATCCATCGATGCCATTGTCACTCTCGGCGAGCGCAAAGATTGATTTGCGATCTAATCCTTCCGTACGAATAACCATGACGTATTTGCCATTGAAATAGATGGCTCCCGGATTCAACGTCGCATTAATGCCCAGACGCTCCATAAAATGCGGGTTCGTCGTCTCATCCAGATCGAATCTCCAATGCAGCGGTACATGATGGCGAGTGATTACCGGATATTGATACCGATCATATACGCCATTGTAGAAGGAAGAATTGATCTCATTGGGGCGACTAAGTAGCTGCTCCTGTTTCTCCAGTAACTCCTTGTATTTCGGGTGTATCATTCTGATCCCATCCTCTCGATTAGTTCAATACAGAATCTGCTATTGTGATACGGGCATTTCCACGGTCCAGCAATCTCGCTCTGATCCGGTGTACCGTTCCCATCAACCGACCAGTACCATTCCCCACCAGCGCGCTGATCAATGATGTTTTCTTTTGTATAGGTCCACAAGCGTTCCACTCTCTCCAGAAACAAGGGATCGCCTGTACGCTGATACGCGTTATAGAAACCGACCATCGCCTCAGCTTGAACCCACCAGATTCGCTTCTCATCGATATGTTCACCTTCTTGTTCATTTAACAGGGAACCATCGGCATTCACGGCTACATTGGAGATGTTATAGGCGATATCCGTTACCATCGCTGCATACTCCGGATGTTGTTCCATCCCCAGAACTTTCAGTGCTTCGTCGATCAGCCAGCTGGCTTCAATGTCATGTCCGAACGAGCGCAGATCGATGATGGATTCCCACTGTTTGTTGAAAAATACCCCGAGAAACTTGGTGTCTTGGTCATACACCCGTTCATATAGAATTCCGAGCAGGCGTTCCAGCGCCGCCTTCACTTGTTGATCTGGCCACACGCGATAGAGCGTGGTGTAGGCCTCTAACACATGGATATGCGTATTCATTGTGTAATCCGCAATAACCCCATTTTCGCTCAGCATTTCATTGGGCTGTTCCTTCCATGTGCGATCAAATTGTTCCTTATACGCAGGTAGTTCGGCATCCAGACCTTTGTCCTCGATTAGAGCAAAAAGCGTTTTCGCAAGTTCCAATGCAGAAGCATCCCCGGTAGCACGATAGTACTCACTGAGTGAATACACGCCGAATGATTGCGTATACACATGTTTGCTCGTATCCAGTGCTTCCCCTGTGTAATCTACCATCCAGTACATACCGCCATATTCGGTATCCATCACATGGTCAGCGAGAAAACGGTATGCATGTTCAGCATGCTCGCGCCATCTTTCGTTTCCGGTAATCCGATAGGCTGCTGCAAAAGACCAGAGTTGCCGTGCCGTGGCGATCCCGCCTTTGGGTGCCTGTGGATTCACCTGAAGATCATTGCCAACCCAACCGTAGAATCCACCGTGGGTTGTATCTTTAAGGTTGGACCAGAAGGGTAAAATCTGCTTCTCCCAATGCGCCTTAATTTCAGATTGGAGTTGGGGTGTTTTTGTATTCATAAGTGAGCGCTCCTTCAAAATAGTGCATCAATCTAATTAAATTAAGTTAACGGTAACTTTATTAAATAATATTAGTGCTCTGAAAAACAGATGTCAACGAAATGCATCGCAATTTTTCTTGTTAAGTTATAAATAATTTAATTGACAGGTAAGCGTTACCATAATAGAATTCATTTTGTAACCTTAACGATAACTTAATTGACTTAAGAGAGGGGTCGAAACAATTGAGAAAAAACAAAGGTTGGATGATGTTGCTGACGATGCTGCTCATCACTTCACTACTTGCTGCATGTTCATCCGGAGGTGGATCTTCGCAGGCAGGGGAGGAGATCAGTACAGATCCGGCAGATATCAAGGGTGAGATTACTGTCCTTACACAACGTACAGATATTGTTGATACCGTATTCAAAGACTACGCTGCTGAGTTCAATAAGGAATACCCGGATGTCAAAGTGAACTTTCAGGCACTGGCAGACTATGAAGGACAAGTGAAAATTCGTATGAGCACCAAAGATTACGGTGACGTATTGATGATCCCGACGAGCGTTCCGATCGCGGATATCCCGGACTTCTTCGAGCCGCTTGGCACGTACGATGAACTGAAAGACAAATACACGGCTATTGAAGAACGCATGGTGGATGGTCAGGTATACGGTATCCCTACGGTCATCACGTTCTCGGGAATTATCTATAACAAACAGGTCTTCAAAGAAGCCGGTATCAATGAAGTGCCTAAGACACCTGAACAATTCCAGGCTGCGCTTCAGTTGATCAAAGACAATACTGACGCGGTTCCGCTCTACACCAACTATGCATCCGGCTGGGCCCTCACCCAATGGGAATCGGACCTGCCAACTGTTGCAGGCAGTGTGGATTACGTTAACGTGGACCAACCGAACACAGATGAGAACTTTGTGCCTGGTCAGCCGCACTATGAACTATATAAAGTGCTCTATGATGCAGCCAAGAACGGTCTAATCGAGAAAGATCCAACAACAACCGACTGGGAAAGCTCCAAAGCGGATCTCGCCAAAGGCAAAATTGCTACGATGGCACTTGGATCTTGGGCGATCACACAGATCCAAGGCATGACGGATACTCCGGACGACATTGGTTTCTTACCTTTCCCAACCAATGCAAGTGAGGTTGTGGTTCCGCTCTCCGCAGACTATAACATCGGCATGAACGTGAACAGTGAGAACAAACCTGCTGCCAAAGCCTGGATTGACTGGTTCCTGGCGAAATCAAACTACGCGGTTGAACAGGGCGGCGGTATGGATGCAGACAAAAACGCGGAATTACCACCCATTTTGGATCAATATAAAGACGTTAAATTCTCCACGCTTACACCTGCCAAAGAAGGTCAGGAAGGTCTGGTCGACAAGATTGATAACGAAGGCGAAATCGGTCTCTGGCAGCCTGACTTCAAGAAACGCATTATCGAAGCAGGTATTGGGAACCGCAAGGAATCGTATGACGACATTATGAAAGATCTGAACGATAAGTGGGTCAAAGCAAGAGCAGAACTCACGAAATAATTGGATTAACGTAAGTGGATCAGGTGATGAATGAACTGCGGGGATATAGGAATCCATTTATGAATGGAGCATGGAGTATGTGGTATTTGAAAGCATGATACCCATGCTCTTCCCCCGGCAGTTATTCCGCAGGAATTCCATTGGACGGGAGTCTTTCGATATATAGGCGGGAGAACCGCTTGGAGGTGTGGAGAGCATGAAGTACTTAAAACTTTCGAATTGGGGCTACTCAGCGCAACGCATATTTATCATCTGTGCCTTCTCAATTATTCCGCTGGCGTTGTTGTTCACGTTTGCATACTTACCAGTCATCAACATGTTCAAATACAGTTTCACCGATTGGAACGGATATAGTAAAAGGTTCGATTATGTTGGCTTTGAGAACTACACTCGCATATTCAGTGATCCCGAATACTTCAAAGTATTTATTGTCAGCTTGTACTACTTCGTGGCTACGTTCTTACAGATGGGATTGGCGCTTTACTTTGCCACGATTCTGAGTTTCAAAGTTCGAGGCAAAAACTTCTTCAAAGGCATACTGTTTTTCCCTTATTTGCTGAATGGGGTAGCCATCGGTTTTATCTTCCTCTTTTTCTTCAAACCTGACGGTACACTCGATATGCTCATGCATGCTGTAGGGCTGGGACAATACACGCAGCTCTGGCTCGGTAATCCCAATATTATTAACGTGTCACTCGCAGGTGCATCGGTATGGAGATACATGGGCTTCAACTTTATCATTTTCCTGGGTGCAATCTCCTCCATTCCGAAGGATGTGTATGAAGCATCCGATATTGATGGTGCCAATCGCTGGCAGCAATTCCGCCACATCATCCTGCCAAGCATTACACGCATCCTGCAGCTTAACCTGATCTTGGCGATTAGCGGCGCAATTAGTGCGTTCGATATTCCATATATCATGACCGATGGTTCCAACGGCAGTATGACATTTGTAATCCAAACGGTTCACTTGGCATTTAAATATGGCAAGCTGGGACTGGCATCCGCCATGGCTGTGGTGCTGCTCTTGATCGTTATTCTCGTTACGCTTGTGCAGCGCGTCACCATGAAAGGGGAGGAATAAACGTGACACAACTCAAATACACCCTTGCGAGCGTGGTTAAATATGCTTCCCTGGTGCTTGCGGCGTTTATCGCACTGTTACCTATCGTGGTCATCCTGTTTGCATCTCTCAAAACGAATGCAGAATACGCTACCAGCAGCCCGCTTGCCCCGCCAGCCAACTGGCTGAACTTTGCGAACTATGCGAAGGCTTTTGTGGATGGCAACATGCTGGTTGGTTTCAAAAATACAATTATTATCTTGGTCATCTCCATTATAGGGGCGACCTTAACGGGTTCCATGATCGCGTATGTGCTGGATCGGTTCAAATTCAAAGGCAAGAAAATCATGGTCGCGGCATTCCTGCTCGCTACCCTGATTCCAAGTGTTACGACACAGGTCGCCACATTCCAGATCATCAACGCGCTCGACCTGTTCAACACACGCTGGGCGGCCATCGTGATGTACCTGGGTACAGATATCATCGCGGTTTATATTTTCCTGCAGTTCCTTGGCTCCATCTCAAGTGCACTGGATGAATCCGCCATGCTGGACGGCGCGTCGTACTTCACGATCTACTGGAGAATCATTCTGCCACTGCTGAAACCGGCCATTGTAACGGTCATTATCGTGAAGGGTGTGAACATCTATAACGACTTCTACACACCGTTCTTGTACATGCCAAAGACCGATCTACAGGTCATATCCACCGCCTTGTTCAAATTCAAGGGACCGTTTGGATCGCAGTGGGAAGTCATCAGCGCTGGCATCATGATCGCCATTATTCCAACCATGATCATCTTCCTGTTGTTACAGAAGTACATCTACAACGGCTTCGCGCAAGGCTCAGTTAAATAAAATCCGAAGGGAGAAATGAAAAATGTCAGTTGCCGAAACGAAAAACGTACACATTGTTGGGGATGCTTTGCCGAATATGCCATGGGAAGCCAAACCGGAGGGAACGGAAGGCCCGGTATGGAGACACTCGGCGAATCCGGTGGTTCCGCGTAACCCGGTCAAGGGTGTTGCCCGTATTTTCAACAGTGCTGTTATACCGTATGAAGGAAAATTCATTGGTGTATTCCGCGCTGAAACCGTTAATGGCCGTCCGCACCTGCACATGGGGGCGAGTGAGGACGGTCTGGAGTGGACGATTGAAGAGGAGCGTATTGCATTTGTGGATGAGAATGGCGATCCGTTTATGCCGAACTATGCGTACGATCCACGTTTGGTCAAAGTCGAAGACACGTATTACATCATCTGGTGTACAGACTTCTACGGTGCAGCACTGGGTCTGGCCAAAACAGATGACTTTAAAACATTTGTCCGCCTCGAAAATCCAATGCTGCCATTCAACCGGAATGGCGTGTTGTTCCCACGCAAAATCAACGATAACTATGTAATGTTGTCCAGACCAAGTGACAGTGGACATACGCCATTCGGGGATATTTTCCTGAGCGAAAGCCCGGATCTCGTGTATTGGGGCAAGCACCGTCATGTGATGAGCAAAGGCGGCCAGGGCTGGTGGCAATCGGTCAAAATTGGCGGCGGTCCTGCTCCGATTGAAACGTCCGAAGGCTGGCTGATGTTCTACCACGGCGTCACTGGAACCTGTAACGGTTTGGTATATAGCATGGGTGCGGTCATTCTGGATCTAGATGAACCCTCCAAAGTAAAATATCGTTCTTCTAACTTTGTACTGACACCGGAAAAATGGTACGAGGAGCAAGGCTTCGTTGATAACGTCATCTTCCCGTGTGCAACACTGCATGATGCTGATACCGGACGTATCGCCATCTATTACGGCGCAGCCGACACGTATGTGGGCGTGGCTTACACGACCATCGAAGAGATCGTGAACTATGTGATCGAGACGGACGAAGTCATTGCAGGAGATCACGAGGAAGGCAAGCTGTAATTGAAGTGAAAGTGTATATATTCGGTCATTGTATTTACATTAAGTTAACAGGAACACTGGGGAGCAATGCATATGGATTATATTAAGGGATTTACATTTGGCTGGATGAGTGGCAAGGGCGACTTCCGCAAGCCGGAAGCCAAAGAATCCTTGCGCCTGATGGCTGAACGTACAGGCAGTTCACATGTTATTTTTGCACTGGCGGCACATCAGGATCATCCGCAGGCGGTAGAGGTCAAGTATCGGGGTGAACATCTGGTAGAGGATGATGAACTAATCGACATGATTCGTTATGCCCGTACACTCGGGCTGCGTATCATTCTGAAACCAACCGTTAACTGCACCGACGGCACATGGCGTGCACACATTAACTTTTTTGATATCGATGTGCCTTGTGAGCCGAAGTGGAAGGATTGGTTCTGCAGTTACACGGCATTTCAGAAGCATTATGCAGGGATTGCAGAGCAGGAAAAGTGTGAGATGTTCATCGTAGGCTGTGAGATGGTGCAATCCGAGCGTCGGGATCAGGAATGGCGCGAGGTAATCGCTGGTGTGCGTGAAGTGTACACGGGACCGGTGTCATACAATACAGACAAATATCAGGAAGGTCATGTGAAATGGTGGGATGCTGTGGACGTCATCTCTTCCAGTGGGTATTATCCCATCGGAGATTGGGAGGCACAGCTGGATCGAATTGAGCAGGCGATTGCTCCCTACGGCAAACCTTTCTTCTTAGCAGAAGCAGGCTGTCCCAGCCGCAGTGGATCAGCCCAGGTACCAAACGATTGGGGACTGGAAGGCGAAGTGAATGCGGAGGAACAAGAGCGTTTTTATGAGGCGATGTTCCGGCATGTCAGTCAGCGTCATTGGGTACGCGGATTCGGTCTGTGGGATTGGAGCGCACATCTGCACGCGGAGAAGGATGCGCTGACCGATGACGGATATGGAGTTTACGGCAAGCCAGCGGAGCAGGTGATTCGTCGGTTCTATGAGGGCATCGCTGTAGACGTTTAAATGAGAAACAAGAAGGCGTATGAAGATGGATTTCAGTAATATATCTGCATATGTACTTTCGTGATTACCTTGCTGTGAGCAAGGAATAGCAGATTATTGTGGAACTTATTTTTGCAGTTGCAATTTATATTCAGG
The DNA here is from genome assembly GCF_030369595.1 of Paenibacillus sp. PK1-4R. Taxonomy (NCBI): domain Bacteria; kingdom Bacillati; phylum Bacillota; class Bacilli; order Caryophanales; family Paenibacillaceae; genus Paenibacillus; species Paenibacillus sp. PK1-4R. The sequence continues at coordinate 6,625,551 of NZ_CP126535.1, read as the reverse complement.
TCGAGAGGCTCTTCCTCCTATAGGAAGGGCTTTTTTGGCTATTTTAATAACAACACATACTATGTCGAATTTTGTTGACAAAAGGAGGGCTCCTGCCTATTCTTAATGGATGAATATGATAATCATTATCATAAAATAGAGAAAAGGGGTTCAACATCCATGTCTGTTCAACATCGCAAATCTTCGGCCCTCACGCTGGCAACTATGCTCTTGTTGTTATTCGTTATTGTGGGTTGCAGCAATACAGGAAGTGGAGATGAATCCTCATCTGCTGCTTCGGATCAAACATCTACGAAGTCGATTACGATGTCATGGCCACGTGATATCGGTACAATGAATCCGCATACGTACAATCCTTCGCAATTATTTGCCCAATCCATGCTCTATGAGCCACTGATCAGTTACCAGAAGGACGGAAAACTGGAACCTGCTCTGGCAGAATCATGGACCATTTCCGATGACGGCAAGGTATATACATTCAAGCTTCGCCAAGGTGTGAAATTCTCAGATGGTACGCCATTTAATGCTGAGATTGTGAAAAAGAACTTTGATGCTGTAATGAAAAATAAAGACACACATAGCTGGCTGGGCATTGTAGGCGTGCTCGACAAGACGGAAGTTGTGGATGACCATACTTTCCGATTGACACTCACAGAGCCGTATTATCCGGTTCTTCAGGACTTGTCTGTGGTCCGTCCGTTCCGCTTCTTGGGTGAAGCTGGATTCCCGGATGATGGAGATACCTCCCAAGGCATCAAAGAGCCAGTTGGAACAGGCCCGTGGATGCTGGCGGATTACAAGCAGGACGAATATGCTGTTTTCAAACGCAACCCGAATTATTGGGGAACAGCACCAAAGGTAGATCAGATTACGGTCAAAATCATTCCTGACGGTGAAACCCGTGTCCTTGCTTTTGAAAAAGGCGATCTCGACCTGATCTATGGTGAAGGTATGATCAGTCTGGATGCGTTCCAGGAGCTGCGTGACAATGATAAATATGTGACCCAATTGTCTGATCCGGTGGGCACACGCAGTCTGTTGCTGAACTCTTCCAATCCAAAGCTGTCCGATGTCAGAGTGCGGATGGCGCTCCAGCAAGGGTTTAACAAAAAGGCGATGGTGGAAGGCGTGACTTCCGGATTGGAAGAACCAGCCGATACCGTATTGTCCAAAAACTATCCATACACCAATGTAGACCTGGAACCGATCACGTATGACGTAGAAAAATCCAAGGCATTACTGGATGAAGCAGGTTGGAAGCTTCCGGCTGGTGGTACGGTTCGTGAGAAAGACGGTCAGCAGCTTGATTTCGAGATGATTTTTGACAAAACGGACCCGATTCAGAAAGCGATGGCTGAGACCATTCAGGCGGAATGGAGCGAACTTGGGGTTAAAGTGAACCTCACTGGGCTGGAACTGACGGTACAGATCAAACGTTTGAAGGCCAATGATTTCGACCTGTATTTCTGGTACAACTATGGCGCTCCATATGATCCACATTCCTTCATTAACGTTGTGGCGAGCCCTGGATTCGGGATTTCCGAGACCTTGAGTGCGTTGCCGATGAAAAAGGAACTGGACGATCAGGTGCATGCAGCACTGTCATCTACAGACGAGACGAAACGCCAGGAGTTATATGGCTCTATCCTGAAAACACTTCAGGAGCAATCGGCGATCGTACCGATCTCTTATATTAAGAAAACGGCTGTATATCAGAAGAAAATCTCCAACTTTATTTTCCCGGCAAACCGTGACGAAAATCCGTTTGTAGGAATCGAATTGGGCAATCAATAATTAGTAATTTCATGTAGCTTGATAAAAGGGAGGAACGTTTGGTGATCAGTTATATCGGTAAACGAATGATCGCGATCATTCCTATCGTTTTTATCGCTACACTTGTTACCTTTGCGCTTATTCATATTTCACCGGTTGATCCGGCCGAGGCTTATCTGACAGCCGCTCATATCTATCCAACACCGGAGTTGCTTGCGCAAAAACGGCATGAGTTTGGCCTGGATCAGCCTTTGTTAACCCAATATGCGCATACGATTCAGAAGATTGCCAAGCTCGACTTCGGCACCTCGTATCTCACCAATAAACCCGTATGGGATGAAGTGAAATTAAGGCTTCCCGCTACGGCTGAACTAGCCTTCTGGAGTATATTGTTATCGGCTTTGGTGAGTATTCCTTTGGGAATACTGGCGGCGGTGTACAAGAATAGCTGGATTGACATGGTCAGCCGTGCTATTTCCTATTTTGGAGCATCTATTCCGCAATTCTGGCTCGGTTACCTGCTGATCTTCTTTTTCTCGGTGAAATTGGACTGGCTACCTGTGGAGGGGCGTGGATCGTGGGAGAATCTGGTTCTGCCTACGATTACACTCTCCTTGATTCTTATTGCGGTCTACACCCGATTGTTGCGTTCCAGTGTACTGGAGCAATTGCAGGAGACATATGTACAGTACGCGAGAACACGCGGGATTCGCGAACGAGTCATTATGCTGAAACATGTCCTGAAGATCGCTATATCGCCCCTCATTACGGGGATGGGAATGAGTATGGGCAAGCTGCTCACAGGCACCATTATTGTGGAGCAGGTGTTTTCCTGGCCTGGGTTCGGACGATACTTTGTTGATGCGATATTTAACCGGGATATTCCCGTTATTCAATGTTATGTCTTCTTGGCGGCCTGCCTGTTCATCGTATGCAATCTGCTCGTTGATCTGGTGCAACTCGTTATGGACCCACGGATTTCAGCGAAAGGACGGGCAGAACATTGATAAACAAATGGCGTGCGGTATTAAAAGGACAGAGAGCCATCCAGATCTGCTCGGTGATCATATTGCTTTTCTTCGTGATCGCGTTACTAGCTCCATGGATTGCTCCTCATGACCCTGTGAAGGTGAATCTGTTACAGAAGCTGGCGAGACCATCGCTTGAGCATTGGCTGGGAACGGATCATCTGGGACGCGACAATCTCACCAGACTGATGTATGGAGCGAGGGTGTCGCTTGGATTTGCTACCCTGATCTTTCTGTCTTCTTTGCTAATAGGTGTCATTGTAGGTTCAATCTCCGGTTACCTTGGTGGCTGGGTGGACAGTCTGTTGATGCGCTTGTGTGAAGGCATTATGGCGTTTCCGAATCTGGTGCTGGTGCTGGGTATTGTGGGGATTTTTGGTCCAGGTCTGATGCAGGTGCTTCTAGCACTCATGATGGTGCAGTGGGTGTATTATGCACGTATCTGCCGGAACATGGTCGTTAGTCTGAAAGAACGGAACTTCATCGCTGCGGCGCGAATTAGCGGCTCTTCTTCGTGGACGATTATTCGCAAACATATCATCCCCAACGTGCAGCGTCCGATTGTTGTGATGGGCACGTTGGAGATGGGATGGGCGATTATGGATATATCTGCTCTGTCCTTCCTGGGACTCGGTATTCAACCACCGAATGCAGAGTGGGGAGCCATGATCCATGAAGGAACGGGATATATTCGCAGTCATCCGGAGTTGATGATCTACCCGGGGGCATTGATTCTGCTCGTAGTCATTACGTTCAACATTTTGGGAGAAGCGTTATCCGAGCGTTATGGCATTGCAAAAAGGTAGTGGTTCGGAATCGAAGGCATATGAGGGGTGAACGTAACGATGGATGATGCAGCGAAGGTACTCGAAGTTCGTGGTCTGCAAGTGAATCTTAGAACAACAGAGGGTTCAGTCCCGTTACTGGAGCCCATTGATTTTGAATTAAAAAAAGGTCGTGTCTTCGGTCTGGTTGGTGAGAGTGGCAGCGGCAAGACCGTTACATGTAACGCGTTGCTCCATATGCTTGATCCGCGCAGGATGGAAGTGTCGGGCAGCATCCGCCTGAATGGACGGGAGCTTGGCTCGTTGTCAGGTGAGGAGATGCGACGCATCCGCGGCAAGGAAATCGGATTTATTATGCAGAATCCGATGAATGCTTTTACACCCGTATATACGATTGGATCTCAATTCATTGAAACTTTGCGTACGCATACGGGAATGTCCAAGGGACAAGCGAGAGAACAGGCGATTGCTGCCTTGGCAGACATGAACCTGCCCGAGCCGGCCAAGCTAATGAAGCGATATCCATTCCAACTGAGTGGGGGCATGTTGCAGCGGGTGATGATCGCCATATCGATGTGCCTGCGACCAGCCTTGGTTATTGCTGACGAACCAACGACGGCGCTGGATGTTGTGAATCAGTTGAAGGTGCTTCAGGAATTGGATCGGCTACGTACGGAATATGGCACATCCATCTTGCTCATCTCGCATGATCTGGGCGTGATCTCACAAATGGCGGATGAAGTCGCAGTCATGCAGAAGGGACGAATTGTGGAGCAGGCAGATGTGTACCAACTGTTCGATCACCCGCAGCATGAGTATACCCGGATGTTGTTAAATGCCAGGCCTAGTATGTCTTTGGGACGATAGGACGATAGCGATTAATAAAGAGTTGAATCGTTAGTGAATGTAAGTGTAGTACTGGTGTGAGCTATGTTTGAAGCGGGTAGCGCAGGGGTGGAATGGACATGATCATGTGGAATTTCTTCTTCGGAGATTGCTTCTGCCAAGTACAAGAGAGGAGGATGACCTGATGCTTCAGGTACGGGAAGTAAGCCATAGCTATGGCAAACGCAATTGGCTGGATCGTTCGGGAGCGCGTCCTCCTGTGCTGGCAGACATCTCACTTACGATTGAAAAGGGTGTTTGTCTGGGACTGCTGGGTACGAGTGGGGCAGGTAAAAGTACTTTGGGAAAAATCATACTTGGGCTGGAGAAGCCTAGCCAGGGTCAGGTTTTGTTTCAAGGGCAGGATATCTACCGATCCAGTAAACCCGTGCTTAAGGGATTACGGCGTGATCTGCAGGTCGTGTTCCAGGACTGTTATTCGGCTGTTAATCCGCTCATGACTGCCGCGCAGATCATTGGGGAGCCGCTGGATAATTACGAGCGATTTTCGGCAAAAGAACAACTTCGTGTGATTGGACAACTGCTCGAGCAGGTGGGACTTACACCAGAGGATGCTAACAAGCTTCCGCACCAGTTCAGCGGTGGCCAATTACAGCGAGTTAATATCGCACGAGCTATCGCGCTCAAGCCAAAGTTAATCGTACTGGACGAATCGATCAGCAGCCTGGATATGGTGCACCAGACGCAAATCCTATCCTTATTGGCTGAGTTAAGAGCATCGTACGGGTTGTCGTACCTTTTTATCACGCATGATATTCGTGCCGCCATGACGATCTGTGACCGCATTGCCGTGATGGATCAGGGGAAGCTGGTCTATAGCGGTGATGCTGGGGGTTCGGTAATGCAGTCGGATCATCCGGCTGTGCAGCAGTTGGTTACAGCTATTTTGCCTGAGCATCCGTCGGGTCGTATTTCGTTTGGGTAATGCGTTGTTTGTATGGTTGTAGATGGGCAAGTCGCTAACGAACCGAATGAGCGTTAAATGGCGATTTAGCGTGGAATGCAAAATGTAACGAACCTCAGTGAAGTTATTCCGGTGCAAACCAGTGGAAAACTGCCAAAAGATACACAGATCGAGGAAATAACGCGTCTACGATTCGTTAAACCGCATACTTATCGAAAATGGCACTAATAGCGTGTTTACGGTTCGTTAGATCATAATGAATGCTAAAGGGTTGTCCCCTACGTCTTGAACAAGACGTAGGGACAACCCTTTTTTTTGTAACTGAGAATAGGCACATTTCCTGCTTTCTGATATAAGTTAAACTAAAATGACAATTGCGCCACTCGCGGATTACAGGACTACCTCTGAATTACGCTTATCCCCAGATTTTTGATTTAACTTACAAAGTGAACATCTGGAGAGAAGCGTATACTTCCGATGAGGCTTTCTTGCAGAAATCTTTTACCCCATCTTCCGCCCAAGCTGTTCGATCTTATCCAACCAATTCTTTCTCTGTTCATCTGACTTCTTCCCAACTTGATCTACGGTTGTTATCCGCACGGGTTTGATGCCGGTAAGTCCAAATGTGGAGATTTTCATCATTTTATGTGCAGGCTCACCTTGGAACCATTTGAAGTACCAGCTCGGACCATCCATCGTGGTGATCATGCGGGCGGTACGGCCTTTGAGCAACTGATCGGGGAAGGGTTTTCCTTTTTGATACTTGAAGGCGTAACCTGGCATGAAGATTCGGTCTACAAAACCTTTCAGCAGGGCAGGCGGTCCTCCCCACCATATTGGGAACACCCATACGAGATGCTCGGCCCATTTGATTGCTTCTTGGGCCTCCAGCAAATCTGGTTCAAGTGGAAGTTTATTACGATATCCTCCTTCCAGATTCATGTTGAACGCCAACTCGTTCAAGGTGATCATGCGGACGTCAGCACCAGCTTGCACCGCACCTTTGCGGTAAGCCTCGGCGATTGCGCCGTTGTAACTGGGTGAGACGGGATTGCCTTGAATAATTAATATTTTTTTCATGGAAGATGACACGTCCTGACTATTTTAGTTAATGAACACTAACCTCATGTGCAAAAAGAAAAGGTCACGTATGACCCGGTAATCCATCTGTATATCCTGATGGTATGTTGACGATTCTCTTTAGAAGTTATTCAACAAGTCCGCTTTTGATTCCAAATCATGCCTAGTGGCATCATCCGCATCGGAATATGGGATTCAGCCGAGATAAGCGGATGTTTACGAAGGTTGTTTGCTTCGGAAACAATGTAGTTGCTCACGTCGTTTTCCCTACGCTCCGCTACTCCATTTCTAGCTTCATCCCATCTCCATTGTTACTCCTGGGGTACCTGCCCCAACATCGATGCAAGACGGTGAACCGTTTCCCCCGTATAAGGTACTAACAGCTCTGGCAGTTCACCCTGCATACTGGAGACCGCCATACGTGTAATTGCACCGATCACCAGCACGGCTGTGAGCCGTGAATCCTGCTGAGGCAGCTCACCCCGCATCATTCCCTGATCGATCAGATCCATTAACGCATCCAGCGGCTGACGGTAATCCTCGCTGCTTCCGGCTTCAATGAATATTTCATGATTCTGTGAAATCAGCAGCAGCCCGTAGGGATCTTCATCATGCAGATGGAGAACCTCGGTAACCAGTTGCTTGAAGCGTTCCAGCACCGGACCTTCCTGTCGAACATACCCATCAATTAGTGCAGTATAGTCGACACAGTATTGGGTGAAGGCTTCCAGTGCAACGGCATCTTTGTTTTTAAAATGTTTGTAGATCGCCGCATCGGTTACTCCGGCGGCGTCACCGATCTCTTTGACGGATATGCCGTCAACGCCTTTGGTTGCGAACAAGCGCATCGCCGCTTGTAGGATATCTTTCTTTTTGCTGTCCACATGAGATTTGTTCTTCATGATTGTATAGTAAGTGATTACTAACCAAAATGCAACAAGCAATTTTGAAACTCTGAATTGAAACACTGAATAAGCGCTTACGAACAAAGCTTGCAGGCTTGTGAATGGCAACGTATGATGAATAGAAATCATAATTGGGAGCAGCAGCGAGAACGAAACGGATGGTGGATGCGTGAAAGAAGAGATGGATGCATACAGCTGGGTGACGCCCGAAGGAATGCTGAATGATCAATATATAACAAGCCGTGAACAGTTGTATAAAGGAATGAACGGACGATATGTGGAGCGATTCACTGTTCCTACCGGTGAAAGTTATATTTTCAAACCACTGACGAATCCTGCACAGCACGGACGGGAACGATGGATGTACGAGCGTGTAATGTCAGGCCTGCCACCGATTTATCCGCAACTCATTGCAGCGTCGGATCTTACCACTGACCCGGCACAGAGCTGGATGATCTACGAGGATCTGGGGCAACTGATGCATGATTCACAAGAAGAGACAATGCTTGGGGTAGCGGTACATATGGCAGCATGGCATGCGTTGTCTGTTACGGATTGGAGTGAGCTGCCTCGCGTGGGCCAGAAACCGTCCATTCGCACGATGTTGGATGAGTTACAAATGCACAGACTATCTACGGACGACCTGTTATCCAGACTGGATATGCAGCTGTCCGCATCGAATTGGGACAAAGTCACCAGGTTGATCCTCACGGCAGAGGAAGAACTTCCTACTGTTTTGTGTCACGGAGACCTGCATCCAGGTAACATGGCGGAGGTGGACGGCAGACTGGTCATCTTGGATTGGGAGCATGCCCATCTGAATACGCCGCTGTGGGACGTAGTTCATCTAGTGGATCTCTCGCATCCGCTGTTTCCCAGAACGGTTACGCCTGCATTGCGAGAGCGGGTTATGGATGTTTATTTGGACAAACTGGGGAGCTTGGGTGTACAGATTGAACGGGTTTCTTTTGCAGAATGGTACAACGCCTATGCTATTGTATTTTCGCTCTGGATGCTGCGTTTGATTGACGGTGACCTGAGAAGTGAGGAATGTGTGTGGCCGAAGGAACAGTTGCGTAACCAGTGGCATGAGACGGCAGCAACGCTGGAACAGTGCATGAAGCACTTGGGTGAGGAATAGAAATGAGGGGTGAGAAGCTTGCGTAAAGTCGGACTTGTTATGCGTAAAATTCAATTCACGGAAGCACAAGGGCCACGCGTATTTGCGGATCGGCTGAAGCAGATTGGTCTGGAGCTGGGTGTGGATATTGTGTTCATCTCGCCGGAGCGTCATGTCAGCGGATACGACTGGTTGCCGGGGTATGAGCATGAGAAAGGTGACCTGGTGAATTACGATATCGTGCTGGACCAGATTCATAGCCAAAATATAGAGCATGTCATCTACACCGTATCCGGGTTTACGTTTTTGAAGATGTTCCTACCAAAGAGTGTATTGTTCCCGCACAGTTTCCCCGATCCCGCACTAACGGGATATGAGATGATGAAGCCATTCTATACGATGGTGGATAAAGCGATTGTACAGACGGAGTTTTTGAAAACAGAACTTGGCCGCAATTTCGGCGTACATGACGTGAACGTCATCCCGATTGGCTTTAGTGAAGAGCTGGCGAACCGGCACTATGACCCGAGTCAGGTTGTACATAATCGGGTGCTCTGGATCGGTAGGGATGAAGCGAACCGTCGACCGGATCTGGTGTTGGAATATGCTCGGCAGAACCCGGACAAGGAAGTGTACATGGTATTCGGCGGTGTGCGCTATCGGGAAACCATGAAGAAGTACGACATTCCTGCCAACGTGAAGCTTAAGTTTGCGCTCACGCAGGATGAGATATTTACGTTGATGAATTCTGCGAAGGTGTATTGGAGCTGTTCGGCCTTTGATACGTTTGCGATGCCTCTGACGGAAGCGATGGCGATGGGCAAAATGGTCGTGAAACCGGAGCATGCCTGCTACGGTCACATTCGATCCACGCATGCCTTTGCAGGCAACGAGGATAACTGGTTTGAACTGGTGAACATGGCTGCGGCCGCGCCGCGCAGTGTGTCAGAAGACAACCGGGAGTATGCGTTTGGTGCTTTTTCGCGCACGAAGATGAAAGAAGGGTACCAAAACTTTTTCTCGGATTGGTTGAAGTAACGTAAGGTCTGTAACAAAGGGCTTAATCCATCCAGCAACAGGAGGGGAACCTTATGGAAGTATTGATCTTGTGGACATTGGGAATGTGGGCGGTGCAGCTGCTGATTGAATGGCTTATCTACCGTTTGCAAGGACGGCGAATGACGTGGGTTCAATATATATTGCCATGTGTGGCCTTGCTTGGCGGTGCCGTTGTAATCATGATCAGCATCGATATTGGCGGGTGGAACGGCATCGGATATGCCCTGCTCGGTGCATCACTGGGTGCCGCGGGAATGTTAACACTTATTACGGTGGCGATCAGGGATGTGATGCTTCGGCGACGGGGCAGGAACTAAGCGGGATAATGAAACTACTTTACAGTATGATTGAATTGGGCGAAGGGATGGTTGCGGAAACGCATTCGTCTGTGATATATTGACATTAATTATGACAAGGGAGGTGAAGACAGGTGAATCACGAGATGCTTAACAACCGTATTAGCCAGCTGCCGATTGCTATGGCTGGCATTGTTCATACTTTTCTGACCAACGGGAGAAGTCTGTCCAATTTTGAATATACGGAAGTTAACATTTGCGAGAAGATGCCTGCCTTGACCTCATTCGGACGATAAGCGATATTGCTTGAATTCTGAAGGGCCGCGGAGCTAACCTCCTGCGGCTCTTTTTGTGTTGCGGTCAGGATCTTCCATACCATAGGAGGAACCTTATTATGATGATGATTAGCGCGCAACAACTGACTCAATACCATGGAGCACATCTGGTGCTGGACGGCATTACGTTTGAAATTATGGAAGGTGACAAGGTCGCCCTGATCGGCCGCAACGGAAGCGGCAAGACCACACTTATGCGCCTGATGGCAAGACTGAACAAGCCGGATGAAGGGCAATTGATGATCAAAAAAGATACACGAATGGGTTACGTGGCCCAAGTTCCAGAAGGACTGGATGACCATACCGTTCTGGATGTGCTGAGCCTTGGATTCAAGGAGCTTATGATATGTCGCACGCAAATGAAGGAAATGGAGCAGCAGATGTCCGATCCAGCATGTGCAGCAGACCCTAATCAATTGGAGCGCCTGTTGAAACGTTATGCAGCGCTGCAAGACCAGTTTGAGCGTGAAGGTGGATACGAAATGGATGCGCGGATCGATCAGGTGGCGGACGGTCTGGATATCGCCAAGGCGCATTATGAATGGCGCTTCGGTTCCCTGTCCGGTGGGGAACAGACCCGGGTTGTGCTGGCCTCGCAGCTGATCGTAAAACCTGATCTGTTATTGCTGGATGAGCCGACAAACCATCTTGATCTGGAGCGGGTCGAGTGGCTGGAAGGATTTTTACGAGAATACCCCGGCACCATTGTCCTGATCTCACATGATCGCTATTTTCTGGATCGGGTCGTGAATCGAACACTGGAGCTGGAGGATGGAGAAGCGGAAACGTCTGCTGGCGGTTATACGGAATATATGAAAGTGAAGGAACAACGGCTGTTGCAGCAATTCGAGGAGTTCAAGGAGCAACAGAAGGTTATCAAGAAAATGAAGGAAACGATCCGCCAGTTAGAGGAGTGGGGCCGAGTTGGTGGGAATGAAAAGTTCTTCAGACGGGCGGCTTCTATGCGTAAAGCCATCGAGCGGATGGAACAGGTGAAGCGTCCTGTACTGGAGCGCCGCAATGCCGAGTTCGATGTGCGTCCTACGGATCGAACGGGTAAACGGGTAGCGGTATTGGAACAGGTCGAGAAGAGCTATGGTGAGCGTGAAATCCTGCGCGGAGTCTCGGGTCTGCTGGAATATGGGGATAAAATTGCACTCATTGGCCGCAATGGCTCCGGCAAGACGACCCTGTTCAAGCTGTTGCTTGGTGACGAGCAGCCCAATGCGGGCAAGCTGGAGTGGGGGGCGCGTGTGGATGTGGGGTATCTGGCTCAACAGGAGGAACCCACGAATCCAAAGCTGAACGTACTCGAATACTTCCGTCTGGAAGCAGGCGTGGAAGAGGGAGAGGCTCGCGGAATTCTGGCCCGATACCTGTTCTATGGAGCGGATGTATTCCGCTCTGTCGGGCAATTATCCGGCGGGGAATGGACGCGCTTGCGTCTGGCTCTACTGGTGCAGTGTAAACCCAATGTACTGCTTCTCGATGAGCCAACTAACCATCTGGATATCGCATCCAGAGAAGCGCTGGAAGAGTCGCTGGTTGATTTTGAAGGGACCGTACTTGCCATCTCACATGATCGGTACTTCGTCAATCGCCTCGCTTCCCGTGTCTGGGAACTGGAGAACGGGCAGATGACCGCTTATCTGGGAGACTATGAGGCGTATCGCGAGAAGAAGCTTGATTTGCAAGCTCGTTCGGCGGCGGCGACTCAGGCTACAGCAGGAGTGGGAATTTCTTCTCGTGGGAACGCCAAGTCAGAGATGAAGTCAGGTTTAACGTCTGCGTCCGGCGGGACTACCAGATCAGGGAAGAAACCAGAAGCAACCTCGACAATGAACGGTTCCACTGTTGCGGCTATCGATGGAAGTCGAGATCATGAAGCTTCTACTGAATCAGGTAAGGCGTTAACTCCTTCAGCAACAGCTGTATCGAATCATAGAAACGGCAGTGGCAACAAACAGTCTGCGGAGAAGCTGGAACAGACTTTGGCTCGTCTTGAGGCACAGATTCAGGTGCTGGATCAACAGCTGGAAACGGTGCAGAACAATCCGCTTGAATTGGAACAAATCTGGAATGAACGTGAGCAATTGTCCGCTGAATACAATGATCTATTGGCCCAGTGGGCTGAGTTATAAGTCTGAATGGCACAAGCATAAGATTGAACAAGCGAGGTCGGAGAATCATCTCCGGCCTTTTTGAACTGAATTACATAGCGAACGCGGAATTTGCTTGTTTTTTCAAGCTTTGTTGATCCAAGAACTGGGCGACAACCTGTTCTTATTTTTACATGTCATGGGGAATAGTGTAACTTTTTACCTCCCCATGCGTTAAATACGTTTGTATGAATTGAAACGGCTCACCTAAGAGCTCGCAAAAAGGGAGGTTATCGGTATCTATTATTCATTGACGTATCGGAGTTGGTCGGATGATCGACAGGCGGAGACGGGGGTGCTGGAACAGACTTCAGTCACACGCGATGAACTGTTCATGCGCAAACTGGTGGATGCCACCCTGGTGAAAAACAAACTCTGGGCGCATCTGTCCAATGAATGCCAGGATGGGCGGGAACATGCAGTATATGTAACGGCGTATGAGCAACAGATGCCGGATGAGTACGGTGCAGCCATTGCGGATGCTGCGCTGGCGATGTGCAAAATGTCTTCCATGTACAGCGCAGAGTATATGTTGTGGAATGGAAGTTCGTTTCAGGAGTTGGAACTCACAGCGTCATCCACCTATACGATGGAGCTTGCCGAGCAACTGCTGGACCATTACATGGTTCGCGATGGCAAGACGTATGAATTCCTGTATTCCGTGCTGGATGCGGATCGCAAGAAAGTGTTGTTTTATATGAAAGAGGTGGATCTGTAATGAGTGACCAAGAGCGGGGGCAAGCATCGAAACCCGGTTCAAAAGCAAAGCTGGTTGCTTTCTCCCTGATGCTGGCGGTACCTGCCGTGTTATCGGGTTGTGGCAGCAACAATGATGAATGTGACCCGGAGTATGATACCGGATGTGAATATGATTCCAGCAGTGGGCACTATTACTACGGTGGGTCGTCGTATCGAAGCAACAAGGACAGTAACAGCTCCTATAGCAAATCCAAGTCCAAATCAATCGGCTTCGGTAGCTTCTTCCGCAGTTCGGGAGGATAACCGGATGAGGCAAGTGGTTCAACTGCCGTTTAGTCACGAAGAGGTGTTTCAGGGTGAAGCGGGACAACAGATTCCATACCATCGAATGTACGGGAAGCAGTATTGTGTGCCTGCATTGACGGTCTATTCTCCCTCGGAGATACAAGAGCTGCGTACCGCAGCTGAGGCGGTAGACGGCATTTACTGTAAAGTGATGCGATTTATCCAGCAATATATGCCGGATTCTTTTTTGGAGCATCAGTTGGGTATCCATCCGGGGCTTATTTCGGCAGCACGTATGGAGATGGTAACTGGAGGCATTACCCGTCAGGACTGGATTATTGGAGAAGCTGGACCGAAGTGTATTGAAAATAATACGGACACCCCTACGGGTATCCCGGAGGTTGCAACACTGGAAGATATTCTGGTCGCTCTTGCTGAGGATACTACGCTAACTGGGCCATCTGCCGAGATGGATACACGTATTCGGCAGTGTTTCAGGATATGGCTGGAATTCTATGCAAACCAAGGATTGCAGGGTCCGGTGACGTTTACTTCTTTTGGCGAACATGTCGAAGATCGAACGAATACGGAATACCTGATGAGACGTTGTCAGGAAGCCGGATATGAAGTCTTCTATGCTCCACTGGATGAACTGGAGATTGTTCCGGGGGAGGCGCTTTACCATCAGGGTCGGGAGATTAACCTACTGTATCGCCTTTATCCACTGGAGTATCTGATCGATGATCGGGATGAGACGACAGGAGTGGACATTGGTGCTGCACTGCTTGATCTTGTACGTGAGGGACGGCTAGGCTTGATGAATCCCGTTCAGCATGTCCTGATGCAGAGCAAAGGCTTCATGGCGGCGATCTGGTCGCTCTACGAGCGTAACGAGCAAACCCCGGAATATTGCGGGTTTACCCTCTTTGATGAAGCAGAAATGGATGTGATTTCCCGATATCTGCTACCAACCTATTTTTCGGCTGAGCCATTCGAACTGGACGCCATACCATATGTAGCCAAAAGCTACTGGGGGCGTGAAGGTAGAGGAACTCTTTTGCTGGAGGGTGGAACGGACAATGCCTCTGGAAAGCAGGATATGGAGCATCCTCTTAACGAGGCGCTGGAATCCAATCTTGCAACTGGGGCAACAGACGAGGATGAAGAGATTGCAGCTTATTACGAAAACCAACCCAAAATCTATCAGCAGCTGGTTCCGATGGAACAGGCCGTGATCGAGACGGAAGATGGAGCGTACAGTGGCTATCTGCTTACAGGAGTGTTTGTTATCGGTGGGCGTTTGGCTGGGGTGTTACCCAGGGTTGGGGAGAAAGTAACTGGAGATATGGCCTATTATTGTGCGGCTACAGTTCGTGTACGGATGAATGATGAGGAGGAGAAGGAATGGAGAACTTGGGATTAAACCTCGTGAATGTGGCGGTGGGTGTAGGCATTCTGCTGGTTGTATTGGTATGTGGATATTTCGCTTTTAGCAAATTGACCCGGTATAACGATAGTGAGGAGATCGCCAAAGGTAACGAGGCGGCAGGCATGTATATGGGTAGCAAATTGCTGGGACTGTGTATTATTGTGGGCATGGTATCTTTCTCGACGCATTCGTGGTTGGATATGCTGCTGTGGTCGGCGTTTGGAATTATTGTGCTGTGCCTGGTCTATATTATATTTGATTTCCTGATTCCAAAAATGCGGGTATGCGACGAAATCGCACGTGGCAATATGGCAGTAGCACAACTGCTGCGTTCGATTATCATCGGCGTTTCCATCGTCATCGGTACATTTTTGATGTAAAATAAGCTTAGAGATAAACGATAATTTAGAATGAATATAGTGTTTACACGAAAACGAAGAGGACAGAAAAAATCTGGAGAAGCGAAGCGGTCGCTTTTATCATCGGATTTTTACCTTTGAAAGGGTATATAAAAAAATCTGAGGGTAACAGCGATCTTAAGATTGTTCTGTACGCAGAGTTATTAAGTGTAATGTTGTATTTTTGTTCTAAATGAATAACAAACGGTAGAAGGAGCGCGGCATCATGAGAAGAGTCATCATCGATACAGATACAGCAGGAGACGATACGATTGCGATCCTGACGGCATTGCATCACTTTCAGGTGGAAGGTATCACCATTACGGGCGGTAACGTACAATTCGACCAGGAGGTTGAAAATGCCCTGTACACGGTACAGGTTGCTGGACATGGCGGCAAGGTGCCTGTATATAAAGGTTGCGAGCGTCCGCTAATGGCCTACGGTAAAGCTCAGCACCGTACAGTGGAAGACGTGCATGGCGATGACGGCATGGGCGGCGCGCATTTCCCGAAGGCGGATCAGCGTCCCGAGAGCGGGCACGCGGTTGATTTTATCATTGAGAAGGTGCATGCACATCCGGGTGAAATTGAACTTTTGGCGATTGCCCCGCTGACCAATATTGCAATGGCGATCCAGAAAGACCCAACGATTATTCCGGAGATTGCTCACCTGTACATTATGGGCGGAACGAATAATGCGCTGGGCAATATCACACCAGCGGCGGAGTATAACTTCTACGTGGACCCGGAAGCGGCGAAAATTGTACTGCATGCGGGCATTCCAATCACGATGGTTGGCTGGGAAATGTGTACGCAATATTCAGTCATGGACGATGACGATCATGCAGAGATTGCAGCTCTCGGAACATCGGGTGCCGATTTCTTCACCGCAATCAACAAAGTGGTTATGAAGTTCAACAAGTCGGTACATAAGCTGAATGGCACTACTCATCCCGATACGTTGTTGATGGCTGTTGCGGCAGATGAATCCATCATGACCAAGTCGGGTCAATATTATGTGGATGTAGAAGCAGCAGGAGAACTGACACGCGGATACAGTGTGGTGGATATCAACGGACGTTTTGGCAAAGAGCCGAATGTACGTGTATGTGAGGCCATTGATCGACCAAAATTCAAATCCATGCTGCTGGATGTTCTCTCAGCGATTCAGTAAACGCAGGAATTTAACTGCAGGAAAAAGAAGAAAATCCGTGCCTATCCCAGGTACGGATTTTTTATTGCCCATTTTTGGAATAACTACTTCACCTGTCGTAGTAAATTGTGCTATACTTCAACTACTACGACAGATGAAGTAATGAGGAGGAGTATCTTTTGTGATCAGCAGTGACGTTATACGTGGCTACAATGATACGCTGATCCTCTACATGCTGCTCGAAGGGGAGTCGTACGGCTACGAGATTTCCAAGAACATCAGGCAGCTGACAGAGGAAAAGTACGTCATGAAGGAGACGACATTATACTCGGCCTTCACCCGATTGGAGAAGAACGGTTATATTGAATCGTTTTACCTGGATGAAAATAGTTTGGGAAAGCGTCGTACCTATTACCGGATTACGCCGCCCGGCCTCGACTATTACAGAGAAAAGTGTGAGGAATGGAAGGTTACGCAGGAGGTTGTTAATCTATTTATCAGGGAGTTGTGACGGAACATGGAGACAATTATGGTGTATCTGGAGAACATGTTTGCTGGTCTACCGAAGACCCCCGAGGTGGAGCATCTGAAGCAGGAGCTTCTTTCGGGGATGGAAGATAAGTACCTGGAGTTGAAGCGGGAAGGCAAGTCGGAGAATGAAGCCATCGGCATTGTGATCTCGGAATTTGGTAATATCGAGGAGTTAACTGCAGAACTCGGTATTCAGCCAGTCAGTGCGGAAGAGGCAGTACCTGTGCTGACGGAAGAAGAAGCCTACGCATATACCACTGCCAAAAGAAATGCCGGATTTTGGATCGGGCTGGGTGTTTTATTGTGCGCGTTGGGTGTGGCGTTTCTGATTTTCATGGATACTTTATTTGAGAACTATGCCACTTCAGCTGCAAACCGTTCGGTGGAAACGGGGGCTGTACTGGGCCTGATCGGCATGTTCGTGCTCATTGCCATTGCGGTAGGCATGTTCATTCACAGTGGCATGAAGCTTGAACGCTTCAGTCATATGGAGAAGGGCTTCCAGCTTCCTTATACACTTAAAATGAGTATTCAGCATAGTCGGGAGAGCTTCGCTCTGACTTATCGAATAGCCATCATTACGGGTGTCTGCCTGTGCATTCTGTCTCCTGTGTTTATTTTCGCAGCCTCCTCTATCAATGATAACTACGCCTCTTATGGTGTATCTGCCTTTATGGTCATGGCTGGGGTAGGAGCATTCTTGTTTGTATATTACGGGAACATTCAGGGGGCTTACACGAACTTGCTGGAGAAGCACCAGTTGACGGTAGAGAAGAAGCAAGAGGTAAAGGTTGTGAGAGCCGTGGAAGCGATTGTATGGCCGCTGGCGACAGCCATCTTCTTGTTCACAGGCTTTGTATATCAACGGTGGGATATCAATTGGGCCATATTCCCGATTACAGGCATTCTCTCCGGCAGCTTTAGCAATGTGTACCATATTATGAAAAGTAAAAATCCGTCCTGAGCATGCTGCTTTAGCTAGTAAAGCCCACTTGATCTATATTGATCAGGTGGGCTTTTTTTGCTCCACTTAATCTAGTTTTGCTGCAACAAAAACGAGCGAATTCCGGTCGTGACCAGATCATGGTCTTCTTCATCGGGCAAACCTGATACTGTAATGGTGCCGACTTGTCCCTCATTTTTCAGAATAAGCGGGAAAGCGCCACCAGCCAGAACATAGTCAGATGCAGGCAGGTTGAAATCCTGCTCAAGCGTTTGGTCCTCGTTTCTTAGGCGTAGAGCCGTATGCCAAGAACTGGAGGAGAAATGATTCACCACGTTGTTCTTGCGGCGAATCCAGTTTTCGTTGTCGGGATGAGTGCCTTCCATCGCATGCAAAAAGAGACGATGTCCTTTCAGGGTAACGTCGATGGTCACGGCTTGGGAGCGACGCTTCGCTTCTTCAACCAGATGCAGGCCAAGGTTAAGCGCCGTTTCAGAATCAAATGTGCCAAATACCAAGTCCATTTCTTCCTGCTGCATTTCCTTTAATTTTTCGATCATGGTCAGGTTCAAATTACAGGCAGCCCCTTTACATATATGATTGATGTCTACATTCGACATGAATAGGTTTAGTACCTTCCAAATGCGGACTGGACGATGTTAGTGGATGTTATAGGCGTGGTTGAAGACGGCTCATTTGGAGAGCGTACATCGGCTGTGTTAAAGTGAAGGGAACCTAATATACTCAAAACTCTTAAAGTTAAAATAAGTTATCGCTAAGTAGGCAGGAGGAGAAGCACGATGCTGTTTTATTTTGTAGCACTGCTGGTGACTTTGGTGGATCAGGGAACCAAGATTGCAGTGAGGATGTATATGGAAGTTGGCGACGTCATGAGACTGGGTGACTCGGGCATGCAGTTACAGCATTATGAGAACAGTGGCATGGCGGGCAGCATGTTTCAGGGAAATGCGCGTCTGTTCGGTGTGATTGCTGTTCTGTTCATAGCGGGCATGCTGTATTACCGGAGTAAAGGTGAGATTCGCGGTTTCTGGATGCAAGCTGGCGCGGGTTTTATGGTCGGTGGGGCTTTAGGAAATGCAATCGATCGATTTATCTATGCGCGGGTAACGGATTTCCTCGTATTTCCGTCAGGACGCGGGATCTTGAATCTCGCTGATGTCGCAATTAACATCGGTGTGGTCATGATCATCATCGGCATGTTAATTCGTGCATATCAGAGTTATCGAGCCAAGCGTTTACGCAATGCTTTGCCGAAGGTTGAGCGTTCGTAATAGGTTGGATAAAAGCGTTACAGTGGCTGAATATAAGCTTATTGAATGAGGGACATTGGATATCATCCAGTGTCCTTTTTGTTATGCCCGATTCAGGTCATGGGAAGAAATGTCTTGATTCATTTTTATCGAAACCGTTTTAGGAATAATAAAGGCTTGTATAGCCAACGCTCATAGTATGAGTATGTGGAAGGATTAACCAAATGGTTATTTCACCATCTGAATGGGTAAATCTTTACGTATAAAGCTGAGGGAGGTACAACATGAGAAGAACGCTTACCAAGGCTCTCGGGACAATGTTGCTGTGTGGAATGATGGCTGTACTTTTATCTTCCTGTACCAGTGGAGATAGCGCGAATGGCAAAGTGCAGATTGAATTTTTCCAGAACAAGCCTGAAGCCAAAACAACCTTTGATGAATTGATCAAGACGTTTAACGCGGAGCATGACGATATTCAGGTGACACAGGTGAATCCGCCCGATGCGGAGACAGTACTGAAGACGCGTGTCGTCAAAAACGATATCCCGGATATTATGGCTATGGGGGCAACGGATACGTATTCAATCCTGGCCCAGAGTGATATTTTCACCGATCTGACGGATAGTTCATTACTCCAGACGATTGATCCAAACTACATACAAATGCTCAACGATCTCACAGGTATGGACGAAGTGACAGGTATTCCTTACGCGACTAATGCAAACGGTATTATGTACAATAAAACGCTGTTTAAGGAAATGGGATTGGACGTGCCCAAGACGTGGGATGAGCTGATTGCGACCGCCCAAAAGATTAAAGATGCAGGTGAGATTCCATTTTACTTCACATACAAGGATGACTGGCAGACGAGTCTGCCCTTCAATGCACTGGCCTCTAATCTGGTCGGTATTGATTTCTACCAAGAGCGGCGCGATAACAAAGTGACGTTCAAGGAGAAGTACCGCGAGGTAGCTGAGAAACAGCTGGAAATCATGAAGTACGGTCACGGAGATAACTTTGGTAAAGCTTATTCGGACGGTAACCGTGCTTTTGCTAACGGTGAAGCTTTCATGTACATCCAGGGAACCTGGGCCATCTCGGAGATTCGCAAAGCGAACCCAAATGTAGACATTGGTTTCTTCCCATTCCCAACGGGCAACGATGCAAGCGAGATCAAGCTGGTGAACGGGATCGACTCCCTGTTTACCATTGCGGCGGACACGCCTAACCGTGAGCAGGCAGAGACGTTTATTGCGTTCCTGTTAAAGCCTGAAAATATCGGAAGATACATTGACGAACAGACGCTGTTCTCTGCCGTAGAAGATGTGAAGCAGGATGACCCTGCGGTACAGGAATTGATGCCTTATATCGAGCAGGGCAAGGTTGTTGACTTTCCCGATCACTATATTCCGGCTGCGGTGCAGCTGAATTCCATCGTACAGTCCTTTTTGCAGAATCAAAACATCGACAACTATCTAGATACACTCGACAAAGAATGGGACAAGGTTGCTAATCGGCGTTAAGCCTTGTCTGAAGGAGGATGGAGTATGAACAAACGTATCGCACCTTATTACTGGATGACGGTTCCGGCGGTAGTATTGTTCTTTGTATTT
Source organism: Paenibacillus sp. PK1-4R (assembly GCF_030369595.1). Classification (NCBI taxonomy): domain Bacteria; kingdom Bacillati; phylum Bacillota; class Bacilli; order Caryophanales; family Paenibacillaceae; genus Paenibacillus; species Paenibacillus sp. PK1-4R. Next base: position 6,604,879 of record NZ_CP126535.1, on the reverse strand, counting down.
ATGACACTGCCGGCCCTCCAGGGCATCTATTATTCATTTACGAATTATAACGGATTCGGGAAAGAGTATGATTTTGTTGGCTTTAAAAACTATTTCAACTTATTCCAGGATGACAATGTAGGTAACGCCTACTGGTTTACGTTCAAATTTGCGATCGTGGTGACGATCCTGACCAATATTCTGAGCCTGCTCATTGCACTCGGGCTGAATGCCAAGATTAAGTTCCGTAACTTTTTCCGCGGCATCTACTTCCTGCCCAATATTCTGAGTGTACTGATCGTGGGTTACATATTTAACTACCTGTTCTCCAACGTATTCCCGATCTGGGGACAAAATCTGGGCATCAATGCGCTATCCACCAACATTCTCGGCAGCGAGAGTCTGGCTTGGATTGGTATCGTCATTGTTGCAGTATGGCAATCGGTGGCCCTGAATACGATTCTGTATTTGGCTGGTCTGCAAACGATACCAACGACACTATACGAGGCATCCAACCTCGACGGTGCAGGCAAATGGCGTGAATTCTGGAGTATTACATTCCCGCTGATTGCACCTTTCTTCACCATTAATATGGTGCTTGCGATGAAAAACTCACTTATGGTCTTCGACCAAATCGTAGCCTTGACCAACGGTGGTCCCGGACGGGCGACGCAGTCCATCTCCCATCTGATCTACACCGGAGGATTTGAAGGCGGCGAATATGCATATCAATCTGCGAACTCGGTTATTTACTTCATCGTTATTGCGGTGATTTCAATTCTGCAAATCCGGTTCCTGCAAAGAAGGGAGATGGATCTGTAATGAGAGGCCGTACACGAATCAATTGGCTCGTTATGCTGCTCGTTGTGCTGGGTACCCTGTTTATCCTGTTCCCACTGTATATGACCGTTACGATTGCTTTGAAAAATCCGGAGCAGATGGCCCAATCGGTCTTTGCCATCCCGACAACGCTTCACTGGGAGAATTTCTCGAGGGCCATCGACATGACAAACTTCTTCCAGTCGTTCCGTAACAGTGCGATTGTTACTGCATCAACCGTACTTTTGACGTTGCTCAGTAACTCGATGGTGGCTTATGCCATTGCGCGGAATATGGAGAAACGCAAGTTTTTCAAAGGGCTGTATTATTACTTCGTCAGCGCGATGTTCATTCCGTTCCCGATCATCATGCTGCCAATTGTTAAGCTGACCGCATCCCTGGAGATGACGAATCTGGTAGGTCTGATCCTGCTGCACACGGTCTATGGTCTGGCATTCAACGTATTTGTATACGTTGGATATATCCGGTCCATTCCGGTAGCGCTGGAGGAAGCGGCTTTTGTAGATGGGGCGACAACCTGGGGCACGTTCTGGAAAATCATTTTCCCGCTCATGGCGCCAATCAGTGCCACGGTTGGTATTCTGACCTGCCTGTCCACGTACAACGACTTCTTGCTGCCACTCATTATTATCAGTGATCCGGGACAGTACACGTTGCCGCTGGTACAGTATGTATTCCAAGGACAGTTTAATACCGAGTTTAACCTTGCGTTTGCATCATACCTGCTCGCGTTGCTGCCGATGATTATCATCTACCTGTTTGCACAGAAGTGGATCATCAACGGGGTTACACAAGGGTCTGTGAAATAACTGAAGATGTACCAAAGAAAAGAATATGTGTGAAGGGATATGAACAAAGAGAGGTGGACTTTAAAAGTCCCCTCTCTTTTTTTGATCCTTGTCATTTAACGTCTGGGAACTCTTCGGGAGGATTGATTAACCTGTAAAACTATGCTATTTTTTAGTCGTTAGTTTAATCGGTAAACAAAGACTAAGAGAGAAGAAGAGTAAGGTTCATTTCTGCAAGCGCTTTAACGAGAAAAACTGAATACGTAGATAAATCCGGCATCGTTTGTACCCAGTCTTCAAGAGCACGGGCGTAAGGTGGTGGGTTCTTTTACATGCCAAAAAGAGAGGAGATTGGGGAAGTTGCACGGGAAAAAAGGACATTTTAACTCACTTCGGAATCAGATCTTCATTGGTTTTGTTATGGTGATGCTTGTTGTTCTGCTGCTCGCAGGCATATCGGCCTATGATCGGGTAGCTGCTCTGCTGAAAAGCAATGCGGAGAAACATATTCACCAAACCGCCGTCCAAGCCAGTGGCAGATTGGATGCACTCATTGCACAAGTGAATTCGCTGACCGCCCAGGTGGCGGATGATTCATACGTGCAGCGTCTGCTTAGCGATGAGAAGCAAGGCAACCCAGCTACCTTTAATCAGCGCCAAGCTCTCTTGCAGATTGCAGGTAGTTATCAGTCTTTCATCAACGGAGCGCAAAGTATGGAGATATACACTACGGGTTATAACCGTATCTTTCCGATGGATGACCGATCCCTCGATCTCAGAGTGGAGCGCAACTGGATCAACCTGGCGGATGAAGGAAAAGGCAGACTGGTATGGGCAGGCGCTGACCCTGAAGATCCGGGTGTGCTCCTGGCTATTCGGCGGATTAACCTGCTGGATCATTCTTTCGAACACGGAGGTTATGTGGTGGTGCGGATGCAGCGTAGTTTTTTTCAACTCAATGATTCGAATGGGACAGATGGTTCGCAGGACTCTATCATGCTCTTGGATGGTGCAGGCGAAGTGGTGAGTTCCGATCTGGAAATTAATCTCGATCCAAAGGCCATATTGGACAGCGGATCAGTCGTGCAGAACGGGGAGGAATCCTATATCGTCGTCAGGCAAAAATCGGAGTTAACGGGATGGACACTTGCTGTCCTGACCCCGTTGCGGGAGACAACGGAAGGTGTATCCATCCTGAGAACAGCGTTGCTCGTCTCGGGAATGATTGGTGTTGTTCTGTTCCTTATCATGTCCTTCTTCCTGTCCACCATGATTACACGTCCACTCATACGGCTGATGCGGGCCATGCGCAGTGCAGAGCCGGGAGCAATGAGACCTAATCTAATGGTTAGCTCTACGATGGAGATCAATGAACTTAACAACGTATATAACCAGATGGTCTACAGGCAGAATGAATTGACCCGTGTGGTTCATGAGAAGGAAGTCATGCAGTCCCGGGCTGAGCTGAAGGCGTTGCAGTCTCAGATTAATCCCCATTTTCTATTCAACACGCTGGAAGCGTTCTATTGGTCCCTTGAGGAAAAGGGAGACGAGGAGATGGCACGTATGGTGGTGGCGATGTCCCGATTATTTCGTTACATCATCTCCAGCTCGCAACAGGATGAATGGGTTACGATGGCCGACGAGCTGGAACACGCCGAGCGTTATCTTCAAATTATGCAGATGCGGTTGGGAGAGAGAATGCAATGGCAGATTCAGCTGAGCGATGCGGTACGTGAGGTCCACATCCCGAAACTGCTCATACAGCCCTTGGTTGAAAATGCGATTCTTCATGGGGTTGAAAGTAAACTGGGTCCGGGAACGATAAGCGTCCATGTGGATGCTTCGACCGAGAAAAATCTGGTTCGCATTGAGGTTCGGGATGATGGTCCCGGTATGGATGAATCACGGCTTCAATCTGTAATTCATGCCTTACATGGTGGCCCCGCTGTATCTAACAAGGGTACAGGCGTAGGTCTAATCAACGTACATCGGCGACTGAAGCTTTACTTTGGCAGCCAACTTGGCGAACGTTGCAAGCTTTCTATAACAAGTAAGGTTGGGGAAGGGACTGTCATTTGCTTTGAGATTCCCATGGGAACGGAGGGTGCATATGATTCATGACAAAACAATTCTTATCGTGGATGATGAGCCGCGTACAAGAGAGGGTATTCGCAAAACACTGGAGGGATGGTCGGCAGGACGAAATCACATTCAGACTGCAGAAAGTGGCGTCGAGGCTGTGGAATGGCTCAAGAAAAAGCCGGCAGATCTGTTAATAACGGATGTTCGCATGCCGGAATTCTCTGGCTTGTCTCTGATTGAAGCCATTCAACATTTTTCGAACAAGCCTGTTGTCCTGATTATGTCGGGGCATGCCGATTTTCAATACGCCCAGCAGGCCATTAAGCTGGGTGTTGTGGAGTATATGTTGAAACCGATTGATAAGGAACAATTGCTGCAGACCGTCGAAAAAGCCCTAAAGTTCAGCGAACAACAGCGACGTATTCAAACGATGCAAGAAATGGTTGACCCGAAGCTGCTGGATGTTAAGGAGCGCGGAGAACAGAGGCTCAATAGCCAGATCAGTGAAGCTTTGACCTATGTGGATGCTCATCTGGGTGAACATGTGACCATGCGTGAAATCGCTGATCTACTCCATCTCAACTCCAGTTACTTCAGCGTATTGTTCAAGGAACAGATCGGCATCAATTTTAGTGAATATCTTACCCGCAAACGGATTCAGCGCGCGAAGGAGTTGCTTGTACAGACAACGATGCCAATCTCGGAAATTGCCGAACAGGTGGGTTATCAGACGGATAAGTATTTTATCACAGTATTTAAAAGTCTTGAGGGGCTAAGTCCAAGCAAATATCGGCATTCCCTATCTGAACGAAGTAACAAATAACCTCAAAAAAGTGGAGTTTTTCCAAATTGTTCTGGTCTTATAGGTGTGATAGGCGCGTGCTACAATTTGGTTAAAGCGGTTACATTAACCGATAAAACCAAGGGGGTTGGAATAATGAGCAAAAAGACGATGGCCATTCTTCTGTCATGGACGCTGGTTCTCGCCGTAATTTTATCCGGATGTAACAGTTCAAGTTCGGATGAAGAGGGTGAAACAGGCAGCAACGGCACAGATGGGAAAGTAACCCTCAAATTTATGCACCTCTGGCCAGCAGGCAGTTCCGCACAGCAAAACAAACTGGTCAACGATATCATCAAGCAGTATCAGACGGATTATCCGAATGTAACCATTAAGCAGGAAGTGCTGGAGAATGAACAATATAAGAACAAATTGAAAATCCTGTCGGCATCCAATGAACTTCCCGATGTTGGTGTAACTTGGGCTGCTGGATTTCTGGAGCCTTATGTAAAGGGGAACCTGTTCGCACCGGTCGATGATCTGCTGAGTGACTCGCTGGGCGAGAAATTCATAGCCGGAACAACAGAAGCTTATGCCATAGACGGCAAAACATATGCGCTACCAATCGAGTTGAATATCTCCCCCATTTATTATAACAAAGCCATTTTTGCGAAATATAACTTGCAGCCGCCAGCAACGTACGATGAATTCCTGAGTGTGCTGAAGACACTGACAGAGAACGGTGAGGTTCCGATCGCACTGGGCAATAAAGACCGCTGGACCGGCTCACTCTGGTATATGTATCTGGCGAATCGGTTAGGTGGAGATGCACTGGAAAAGGCCATCAATGGCTCTGGCAAGTTTGACGATCCTGCGCTGACTCAAGCTGCTGCCGAGGTACAAAAACTGGTGGATATGAATGCTTTCAACAAAGGCTTTAACGGGTTGTCTAACGATGAGGGCAAATCCGAATTCATGAACGAAAAAGCTGCTATGTATCTGATGGGTACCTGGGAACTGCCAAACTTCACGACTAACCCGGACATCCCGCAGGAATTCAAAGACAAGATCGGATTTTTCAAATTCCCAACAATGGAAGATGGCAAGAGCGATATTAATAGCTGGGTAGGTGGTCCAGGTGTAGGGTTGTTCGTGGCCCAGAACTCCAAAGTGAAGGAAGAAGCGCAGAAGTTTGTGCAATACTTTGTGGAAAAATGGGGTGAAAGTTCGGTAACTGAAGCAGGCGTCATCCCGGCTACCAAAGTGGATACGGCGGCAGTACAGTTGCCACAGCTCTATATTGACCTGCTGAACGAATTGAATCAGGCCAGCAGCCTTACGCTCTTTGCAGATGTACAGATGAAACCGGCAGCCGCTCAGGCCCATCTCGACATGATTCAGGCGTTGTTTGGCAAAGCGGTAACACCGGAGGACTTTGTGAAGAATCATCAGGCTGCAATTGATAAAGGCAATTGACGTACACACGTTTGAACGCTTGAAGGGAGGATAATGTGATGGACAAAGTCATGTCCAACCGTCTCGTTGCTGCGTTGTACGTGCTTCCTGCACTGCTTCTGCTGCTGGTCTTGGTTTACATCCCGATCGTGCTCACCGGGTATTATGGGTTGATGCAATGGGACGGGATCGGTGCAATGACCTTTATTGGATTGGATAATTACGCCAGACTTCTTCAAGACGGAACATTCTGGCAGAGTGCGAATCATACCTTTTTACTTGCTTTGTTCTCTGCGCTGAGTCTGATCGGTTATCTGATGATTGCTTTGGTGCTGTCAGGCAAGATCAAGGGTGCCAATCTGTTCCGTAAAATATATTTGATCCCGATGCTGCTGTCTTCGGTCGCGATCGCCCAGTTATGGCTGAAGATCTATCATCCCAGCAATGGTGTGCTAAACACCTTTCTGGAAGCGATCGGCTTCAGCAATCCGCCAGCCTGGCTGGCGGAGCCATCCCTGGTGTTGTATGCACTGTTCGTGCCGATTCTATGGCAGTATGCAGGCTTCTATATTTTGATCTATTATGCGGCCCTCAAAAATATTCCGGAATCTCTGGTGGAAGCAGCCCGGATTGATGGAGCAAGCCCTTGGCAGATCGCTTTTCGAATCAAGCTGCCCCTTATTACAGAAGTCATCAAGGTGACTGTGGTACTGGCTGTGGTAGGCTCACTCAAGTATTTTGATCTCATCTACGTGATGACCGATGGCGGACCGAATGGTTCCAGCGAAGTGATGGCCTCCTATATGTATCGTCAGGCGTTCCGTAGCTTCGACTTTGGTTACAGCAGTGCTGTAGGGTTCTTCCTGCTCTTGATCTGTCTGCTTGTTACCTGGCTGCTTCGAAAAGCGACAGCATCCAAAGATACGATCCAGTATTCCTGACGCTAGTTCGTGTCTGAAAACTCGCTGAAGTGCATCTTTTACCGCCTTTTCGCCCCCTGCTGCGTCACTTTCCCTTGACGTGCCCCGGCACGCCTGCGGAAAATTTCCTTGCTTGGAACGAAAATTCGGCAAAATCTGCCACCTTCGGAGTTTCCAGACACGCCCTAGTGAAATGAAAGGAGGTCCATCCCGGTGAAGACGGATACGGCTGTAAGATTACCAACTTACCCGGGGACAAGCCGAGGTTCGGCATGGTTAAGGAGATTTGGCTATATTCTGCTGTATTTCCTCTTGTCCCTGGTAGCTTTGCTGCAAATTTTACCTTTGGTATGGTTGCTGTTATTCTCGCTTAAAAATAATCAGGAAGTATTCGACATGGCGCCTTTTTCCCTTCCTGCCACTCCGCGTTGGGAAAACTATGTCAAGGTATGGACAGAGGGAAATATCAGCTTGTACTTCTTCAACAGTGTATGGATTACGGTGGTCTCGGTGGTGATCACCGTGCTGTTCGCCAGTCTGGTGACCTTTGCCATTACACGTATGCGCTGGAAAGGTCGTTCGCTGGTGCTGGGGCTGTTCATGGTGGGTCTGATGATCCCTGTACACTCCACGTTGATCCCGCTGTTCAGCTTGTTCCTGAAGCTTCATCTCACAGATCATCCTTTGTCAGTCATCCTGTCTTATATTGCCTTTAATATGCCAATTACCATTATGATTCTACTTGGATTCTACTACGCTCTCCCCCGGGAAGTGGAAGAAGCCGCAGTGATGGATGGTTGCTCCGTGCATCGGATTTTCTTTCGGATTGTGCTGCCGATGACGTCTTCGGTCATTTCCACAACGGCGATCATTAACATGATCTATAACTGGAATGAATTCATCTTTGTTAATACGTTCATCAGTACAGATTCGTACAAAACCCTGACTGTTGGGGTACAGAACTTTATTGGTCAATACACAACGGATTGGGGAGCCATTGGTGCAACGCTGATGATTAGCATTATGCCAATCCTGATTGCTTTTCTTATCTTGAGTAACCGAATCGTGGAGGGAATTGCTGCGGGTTCTGTTAAAGGTTAAAAGGCTGAGGGTTTAAGGTCCTTCCATTACTTGCTCAAAAGCGAGTTGGGAAGGACCTTTTTTGTCTTCTAAAACCTCTGGCAGGCGTACGGAAGATGGGCTATATGAAAGCAGTGAAAATACCTATTTATGGAATTACAAAAAACTTTCAACTTTTTTCGCAAAACTACTGCATTTTCAAACCACCTGTGCTAACATACCCTAAGAATTAAAGCCCACATGGGAAAGGTGAGAAAATGACAGCAATATCCTCAACCAAAGAGTCCCTTCGTTCTGATGCCAAGGATCTGAATCTGATTCGACTTACATGGCCTATTTTCTTGGAACTCTTCTTATTTATGTTGATGGGGAGCGTGGATACGCTCATGCTCAGCTCGGTATCCGATAATGCGGTCTCCGGCGTTGGAGCAGCCAATCAGATTATTTCTATCGCTATCCTTGTATTGGAAGTCATTGGACATGGTGCTGCGATTGTAGTCGCACAATATATCGGATCCAAAAAGTTAAGTGAAGCAGCACAAGTTACGGGTAATGCGATCACACTGAATCTTATCGTAGGTCTGGTCCTGAGCGGAATCTTCCTTCTGTTCGGAGGACATTTGTTATCACTCCTGAACATTCAAGGCGAAATTTATGATTTTGCCCGTTCGTATATAAATATCGTTGGTGGCGGTATCTTCCTTCAGGCGCTCATTAATGCGCTGGCTGCGACGATTCGTACACATGGTTACACCAAAGAAACGATGTATGTTGCTGTATTTATGAACGTGATTCACGTTGTTGGTAACTATGCATTGATCTTTGGACACTTCGGCCTGCCGAAGCTTGGGGTGGAAGGGGCAGCGATCTCCACGGTGGGGAGCCGTTTTATCTGCCTTCTGATCTTCTTCTGGTTGTTGTATCGTGTGAGCGAGGTACGGGTGGATTTTGAATACTACATTAAGTTGTCCAAGAAATTCATTGGCAAAATTCTGCGGATTGGCATTCCGTCTGCGATGGAATCGATGGTATATCATTCCTGCCAGCTCGTGTTCACGCTGTATGTGACCTATCTGGGTGCAGAAGCTATGGCAACGAAGCAGTATGCGGGTAATATCTCCAGCTATATCTACTTGTTCAGCATGGCGATTGGTATGGGGACATCGATCATTGTAGGCCGGCTTGTGGGTGCGCGGCGCAAAGACGATGCGTACAAACGTGTTTTTGACAGTGTAAAATGGGCGCTTCTGGCCACGGTTGTCATTGATATATTCATCATTCTGTTCCGTGTGCCGCTGATGAGCATATTTACGGATAATCCGGAAATTATCAAGCTGGGGGCTCAAGTGATTCTACTCAGTCTTTTGCTCGAAACCGGGCGTACCTGCAATATTGTGATCATTGGTTCCCTGCGTGCGGCAGGGGATGCAAAATTCCCGGTATACATGGGGCTGATCTCCATGGTCTGCATGAGTCTGCCACTGGGGTACCTGCTCATATTCAAGCTTCATCTGGGGCTCGCGGGTGTGTGGCTTGCCATTGCGGCAGATGAGTGGACCCGCGCGGTCATTATGTTCTTCCGCTGGAAGAGCAGAGCTTGGGAGAAACATGAATTGGTGGAGCATGATGACGAAGAGGTTGGTGCACAGCCGGTACCGGCTGTCTGACGAAGAATGTTGTGCAAAGATATAAATGAACCTGCTGTAGATCAATGAAGTGGCTCTAGAGTAGCCACAGGACGGCGGTTTCCCAGAAGAGTCAATTACGGAAAGGATTCCATCCGTGATTGGCTCTTTTTTTCGTTCGGGATAGAGGCCAACCAAAGTGAAGATAGCAAAAATGATCAAAACGGCGATGACATCCTTCACGTATAGTAAGGATATGGAAGGGGGCTTTACCTCAGTTGAGCCGTTACCGTGCAATGATTCAGCAAAGTTTGTTCTATATTGAGACTCATCTGCATGAGCAGATTGGACTGGAAGAAGTGGCATCCGAGGCGTTGTTGTCGCCATATCACTACCATCGAATTTTCCGTAATGAGGTGGGCATGACCGTGGTGGATTATATCCGCAATCGCCGGATGAGTCTGGCGTCCACGACCCTCCGATCGACGGATGCGGGCATTTTGGACATCGCTCTGGCATGTGGTTTTGAGAGTCAAGAAGCCTTCACCCGTGCATTCCGCAAATTATATGGCATGCCACCAGGACGTTTTCGCAAATTGTTCGATCTGAAATTATTCGAAGGAAGAACCAGAGGAGGAGAATTACAGATGAATCAGACGTCAACAATTACAGGTTGGATGTTAACCGGGAGTCATCCGCAGAATTATGAGATGGGCATTGATCCGGCTGAAGTGCATCAGGGGAAAGCTTCAGGATATTTGAAGGCCGTTACGCCGATGGAGCCTAACGAGTTCGCAACAATGATGCAACAGTTCAGAGCGGACAAGTATGTGGGTAAGCGGATGAAGTTATCGGGATTCGTGAAGACCGAGCATGTGGATGCGTTCTGCGGATTATGGATGCGTGTGGATAATAACGTCCATGATGTACTTCAATTTGATAACATGCATGATCGGCCAATTACGGGTACGCAGCCATGGAATCAGTACAGTATTGTGCTTGATGTGCCGGAGGGCAGCGCGGTCATTTCATTCGGGGTTATTTTGAACGGCAAAGGAAAAGTGTGGGTCGACAGCTTCCGCTTCGAGGAGGTTGATCTGAACACACCACTGACACATATGGAGACAGAGTACGAGATGTCGGACGAGCCGCTGAATCTGTCATTTGAGGAGTAGATGCAGAAGGGGGCCTTAAACGGCTGACTTAAACATTAACATGATTTGGAAATCTATAGATCAAGGGCTGATCCAATTATGGGTTGGCTCTTTTTGTTGCCTTTGGGGTATAAAGAAAGTAGAGCCAAGTCCAAGCTGAGAGGATGCAGGCTTCTCATACAAATTGCAAACTCATCCATAGCTAATTCCCACGGACCTTGCTAACATAGACCCATAAACTAACTCATGACATAGATAAAGAGGATGAATCCCATGAATAAAAAAGTGCTCGTGGTAGATGACGAATCAAGTATCGTCAGTGCCATTGCTTACGCGCTGCGGCGCGAAGGATATGAAGTAGATACTGCGAGTGACGGCGAAGAGGCCTTGGTCAAGGTCGCATCGTTTCACCCACAGGTCATAATTCTGGACGTCATGATGCCAAGGCTTGATGGATACGGCGTATGCCGCAGGCTGGAGGACCGCGAGGATATCGGCATTATTTTGCTGACCGTCAAAAATGATATCGTGGACAAAATCGTTGGCCTGGAAATGGGCGCCGATGATTACATGACCAAACCATTCGAGATCCGTGAACTGCTCGCAAGGGTGAAAGCGCTCATGCGCCGTGTCGAGAAAAGCAGTCCACCACCTGACGATTCGAAGAATCAGGCCATCGTGAATGGCACACTGCGTATTCATGTTGCTCACCGCACAGTGACCGTGAATGAGGAGAAGCTGGATCTGACACCAAAAGAGTTCGACCTGCTGACCATTCTCATGTCCAATCCCGAGCGTGTGTACACACGAGACGATCTGCTGGACCGGGTCTGGGGCATGGAATATGCAGGTGGGACACGGACCGTGGACATTCACATCCAGCGTTTGCGCAAGAAAATCGGGGATACAGATCAGCAAAAATTGCAGACCGTGTACGGGATTGGTTACAAAGCTTCTGCGCCTGAAACAGGCGGGGCCATATGAGAGTCAGCATCAAGCTGAAGTTCAGTGTTTTTCTGGCAGCCTTGCTTATCCTGACCGTGGTTGTGCTTAGTTCACTGGTTCTGCGCGGTATTGAACGCAATCAGCAGTCACAGATTGAGGGTATTCTGTCCCAACAGACACGGCTGGTCAACTTGAACGTGAGACAAGCCTACTATACGGAGTCCGTTCATCTCGAACAGGACGTTTTTTTACAACAAAACGGCCGCAGGCTTGCACAGGAACTAGCCAATTCTACCGGATTGCCGATAGCGCTCTATGATATGAATGGCCAGCAAGTCGGTTCATCGATCAGCTCCGGGGAGAGTGCGATTGTTCAGGATACGCTTAACTATGCACTGCAAAATAAAATTGCCTATCATGAACAAGGGGATACCTTGCTCTATGCCGCACCACTGGACGGTCCGGATGGACAGATGGGTGCTGTATGGATGCAATATCCGGTCCAAAGCTACCATGAATTCTATACTCGCATCCTTCAATTGTTCATATGGGCCGGAATTACTGTTGTTGCGCTGAGTTTCATATTAGGTTATCTGTTCTACAATCGGTTTGCCGTTGCGATTACCCGGCTGAAGAGGTCCGCAGATTTCATTCGAGAAGGGAACTACATTACGGAGTCTCCTGTAAGGCGCAAGGATGAATTGGGAGAGCTGGGGCAGGGCATTTATTATATGAGTACATCCATTCAGCAAAATATCACAGCCATGCATGCGGAGCAGCAGAAGCTGCAACTGGCGATAGAGAAGTTGCAGGCGCTGGAACAGCAGCAGAAACAATATATCGGTAACATCAGCCATGAGTTCAAGACACCGCTGACATCGATCAAAGCTTATGTGGAGCTGCTCGACATGTATAAGGATGATCCGCAACTGCTTGATGATGCCACGAGTAACATTGGCAAAGAAACGGAGCGGCTGTACGAGATGGTCGAGAAAGTACTACATTTATCTGCTATGGAGAAGTATGACTTCGAGAACCAGGCCGAAGATGTTGAGGTCAGTGCTCTGCTGGAGGATGCCTGTGGCCGGATGCGTGGAAAAGCGGAGAAGTTCGCGCTGAATATGGAACTGGATCTTGAACCGGCGGTGATCCGCAGCGATCGGGAGAGTCTTATGCATATTTTCATCAACATGCTGGATAATGCGATCAAATATAACGTTCCGGATGGTGTGATCCGGGTGGAGAATGAACTGCGGATGCAGGAGCGTCAAGCGGTCATTCGCATCTATAACTCGGGTACGCCGATTCCGGCAGAGGCGCGGGAGAAGATTTTTGAACCCTTTTATACTGTGAACAAAGACAGGGCCAGAAAAACCGGTGGAACCGGACTGGGACTATCTCTCGTGAAGCAGTTTGTTGAAAAACAGGGCGGTACAATCACCCTGCTGTCGGATGATCCAGAAGATGGGGAAGGTGTGACGTTTCAGCTCATTTTCCCTTTGGCTGATTCAAGTTTACAAGTTCGAAACAAGTCTGAATAACTTTGGAAGTATGCCATGTGTATGCTTGGTCTTATAGAAGAGAAACCAGGGGGGACCATGATGAATTGGAAACAAGCAGCTTTGGGGACGTTTGGGGCCATTGCTCTGTTAACAACAGCAGCATGTGGGGGAACAACAGAGCCGGGGGGCAATGCACAAGGCGGGAAAACGGGCACCGATATTACAGTAAAAGATAATACCAACACGTCCGTGTACCAGAGCTTCAAGTTGGAGAAAATTGATAAATTGCCGAATATGCGCGGAATTGCATGGCTTAGTGATGATTGGATTGTATCCGACAAGGAGAACAAGTCCTTGAAACCCGTCACGGTTGAAGGCCAGGAAAGATATCCGCATAACTTATATATGTATGATCTGACGAAAGGTACAGACACGCCGCTCAAGGAAAGTGAAGCCAGTCTGGGTGCACCGCTGGTGTCACCGGATGGTCAGTACCTGTTCTACCGGGAGCCGGAGGAAAATACGGGCAAAGGCTACTTCCTGAACCTGCATAACGGGGAGACAACCCCTGCTGGTAAGGAGGATGGATTCATCCAAGAGGGCGCGTGGCTGGATAATGAACATGTTGTTTTCCCCGATATGAAGGGTGATCTGATCTCTGCAAGTGTGGACGGTACAACGAAAGTACTGGTGGAGACGGGCAATTTCAATGTGCGGAGTATCAAAGTGTCAGGCAATATGCTCTATTATATTACGGGCGAGGACGGCCAGTTGAATGCATACGAGGTGAAGACGGGTGACGTGAAACAGGTGCTGAAAAGTGTGGAGTGGGTCATTCCTTCTAATGATGGAACAAGGCTTGCGATTGTGAAAAGAACGGCGGATACCAAACGGGCGCTGGTGCTCACCGATCTGGAAGGTAATGAGAAGGCCACGCTCGCCAGAGGTACGCAGATCTTCGGCACCAGCTGGTCGGGTGATGATTCCAAGATTGCATACACCATCAATTCCGAGAATGATAATGAGAAAGGGCTGTTTGTCTCCAACACGGAGTCGGCTGAGCAGTTCCAGATCTCAGCGGATATGGATAACGCCTCTGACCCGCTCGCCTGGAGCCCGGAAGGTAATAAGATCCTTTTATCGCAGGCCATATTGGAGAATGAATCGTATCACTTTGTAACTTCGGTTATTACGATCTCCGAATAGGATGGTTGTTGCGGACAGATATGTTCCATATCTTTCATCCCTTTCTATACATTTATATTGACTAAGCTATTCCGCTTCCGATAAACTAGAATGCAGGAATAAAAGTCGAATGTCAGACAGCAGTTCGAGACGAAGTTTCGGGCGGCTGTTTCTTTTCTTTTTACAAGTAAGGGTGCAACGTAGTCGTCTTGCCGGATGATCCGGCTAACAACAACATGGAATAGGAACAGGTGATATACATGTGTAACAGCGCGTACCGCGTGCTTTTATATTATAAGTTCGTGAAGATTGAAGACCCTGAGACGTTTACACAAGAGCATCTGCAATACTGTAAGGACCTCGGTGTGAAAGGCCGTATTCTGATCGCATCCGAAGGCATTAACGGTACGGTATCCGGAACTCCTGAACAGACGGAACAGTATATGAAAGACATGCATGCCAACCCGCTGTTCAGCGACATGGTGTTTAAGATTGATGATGTGGAAGAGCATGCGTTCAAAAAAATCTTTGTTCGTCACAAAGCAGAGCTGGTTACGTTCCGCGTGGACGAAGATCTTGATCCAAATGTGATTAGTGGCAAACGCCTTTCACCGAAAGAGTTCCATGAGCATTTGCAACGTGATGACGTCATCGTTATCGATGGTCGCAATGATTATGAATACGAAATTGGTCACTTCCGCGGGGCCATCCGTCCAGATGTTGAGTCGTTCCGCGAGTTTCCGGAGTGGATTCGAGAGAACCTGGGTGACATGAAGGACAAAACCATTATTACTTATTGTACTGGCGGCATTCGCTGCGAGAAGCTGACTGGGTTCATGATCAATGAAGGATTCCAGGACGTGGCTCAATTGGACGGCGGTATTGTCACATACGGTAAAGATCCAGAAGTACAAGGGCATCTGTTTGATGGCAAGTGTTACGTATTTGACGAGCGGATCTCTGTACCGATTAACCGGACAGACGAGGATATTGTCATTGCCAGCTGTTATCACTGTGGAACGACACATGACCGATATATTAATTGTCCAACCTGCAACCTGCAGCACGTAAGCTGTGAGGATTGCGAAGAGACGCATAACCGCTTTTGCTCGGATGCTTGCCGGGAGGCAGCACCGGTACACGCATAAGCAGGAGAGCAGGTGCTGATCGTGAAGCGTGAAGAGGAACGAACGACGCGTGAACGGATTTTGTTCATGCTGAAGCAGCAAGGCACATTGACCGCGAGGGAAATGACAGCTGATTTGGGTCTGACCGGCATGGCCATTCGCCGTCATCTGACGGCACTGGAGCAGGACGGCTGGATCGAGGTTCGGGAGGCGCGGGCTACGGCTGGACGTCCGTCCTCGGTGTACCAATTGACGGTACGTGGGGACAGCTTTTTCCCGAAATCATATTCGTCCCTTACGCTGGAGCTACTTGAAGAATTGTCTGACTCAGCCGGGAGCGGTGTGGTGGATGCATTGTTCGAGAGTCGCCGGGACAAGCTGCTTCGTAGCGGATTGCCACAGATGGAGGGCCAGGATCTGGCCGGACGGGTGGAGGAACTCGCACGAATCCAGAATGCCAACGGATATATGGCGGATGCGTCCAGAGAAGAAGATGGAACCTACGTCATTACGGAAATGAATTGCCCGATTGTGCAAGTCGCGAGTGTCTACAAGCAGGCTTGCCGCTGTGAACTGGAACTGTTCCGCTCGCTACTTCAAGCTGAGGTAGAGCGTACCGAATGTTACGCCGATGGCGGCAAAAGGTGCAAGTATGAGATTCGCGAAGCGTCGGGGAATTAACTGGTTTTATACAAAGAGATTGTTTCGATTCGTCGAAATAGTCTCTTTTTTTGATAATGAATTACGTATAAACGCTATTTAGGGATGGCGATGCGTGTTATAATGGAGTTAACATCCAGTGCATGTTCGCATCCTTATATTTGCTGATACTTCAGCAGATATATCCTGTTCATTTTGCGCGTAGGAGTGAATAATGATGACAGAGTTGCTTGATCCCAAGAACGATTATGTGTTTAAACGAATCTTTGGAAGTGAAGAGAATAAGGATGTTCTTTTGGCTTTTCTGAATCATACCTTCAAAAATGCAGGTGAATCTTTACTGACCGAGATTGTGTTAATTAACCCTTATCTGGACAAGGATACACCGAGAGATAAACAGTCCATACTGGACATACGGGCCAAAACAGATCAAGGTGAGCTAAATGCAGTTGTTTAATCAGTATGATTTAGAGAAGAGGACTTTGTTCTATTGGGGTAAACAATATTCCAGACAATTACTTGAAGGACAGAGATATAGTCAACTCAAAAAATGCGTAGCGATCAACATTGTTAATTTCAAAATGCTCGCTAATGACCAGTATCACAACGTATTTCATTTAAGAGAAGACCATACTGATATTCCGTTGACGGACGTTATAGAGATTCATTTTATGGAAATACCAAAGCTGAATGATGAAAATATTCAAATAAAAGATGGATTGGTGCGTTGGCTGTTATTTCTGAAAGGAATGACTAGATCAAGCTGGGAGGCGTTAATGATGCACGAACCGGAACCGGCTTTGAAAAAAGCCATGAGTGTATTGGAGTTTCTGAGCCAGGATGAGCAAGCACGTCAACGATATATCGACCGTCAGAAATTTCTGTGGGACGAAGCTTCCATGATTGAGGGCGCACGAGAAGAGGGTCTCAAGAAAGGCATGGAGGAAGGAATTCAAAAAGGAATCGAAGAAGGGATCAAAGAGGGAATCAAAGAAGGTGAAGCTGAGAGCAAGCGGAAAATCGCAATGAATATGCTCACTTTAGGTCTTGATCAGGCTATAATTATTAAGGCTACCGGGCTAACCTCATCTGAATTAGAGGAACTGCAAAAAGAAAAGGAATAAGCACTCTGGAGCTATTCTTTGATTGATATAAGGCGACCATACCCAAAGTACATTGGGAGGGATGCCTCTTTTTTTTGAAAATTTTAAATATGAAAAATCTCATGATGAAGCACAGTACTTGTCTGGAGCGGAGATAGCTGCCGTGATTGCCCAGTTGGATCAATTACCCATGAAGCAGCAACTATGTCACGGTGATCCCAACCCGGGTAACATACTCCTTCGAGAGCGTGATACCTTTATTATTGACTGGAACAATGCTTCTACCGGAAATCCGAAAGCCGACTTGGCCGAATATATCATTATGATTCGTTGCGCAATACTGTCCCCGCATCTGCGACATGAAGCGACGGTTGCTCTTTGTGCTACCAGAGAGGCCAGCATTCGCATCTTTATGGAGGAGTATGAGAAGTTGTCCGGTATTGCCTATGCAGATATCGAACCCTGGATTGCGCCTGTTGCGGCACGCAAATTGATCGCGGAGGCCATATCGGAAGCGGAGAAAACAATGCTCGTGGACGAGATTAGAAGAAGACTTCATACTCGACTTTCATGAGTAGGACCTTATTTTGTTGTACCCATGGCGACCATCTACAGAACAATGTGGGTGCTTTTTATGTTTTATGTAATGTTTTCTATCACAACCATACGATGAAACTAAATTGGAAGCGGTTCAACCATTGACGGATATCGGGACGCCCCTTAATATTAGGGGAACAATAAAACACCAACACGGGTCATGGACTTCAGTCGCATGGGAAAAGTCTATATTTGTCTGCTTTTGTCGATCAAAGCAACAATGCGTTGAAGCGTTTGTTTTGTCCCGCCCTATCGTGTCAATGGAATCTCGATAAGGGTAACCACATTTTATAAGATGGAGAGGGGTTCTCACACATGAAAAAGAAATTTTGGATGTCACTGATGATGGTTGCTTCAATGATCGTTGCGGCAGGTTGCGGAAATAACAGCGGTACAGGCACGGAATCCGAAGGATCGGGAAGTACAACAGGTGGAGGCAGCGAGGAAAAATCATACCAGATTGCCATCTCGCAGATTGTTGAACATCCATCCCTGGATGCTACACGCGAAGGATTTATTGCAGCCCTGAAGGATGCGGGCATTGAAGAAAACAAGAACCTCAAAATCGATTACAATAACGCGCAGGGTGATTCGACGAACAACCTGTCCATTTCACAGAAAATCTCGGGTGATTCCAAAAATGATCTCGTACTCGGAATCGCAACACCATCTGCGCTGGCTCTGGCTCAACAAGTGAAGGACAAGCCATTGCTGTTTGCAGCGGTAACGGACCCGTTGGGTGCCAAACTGGTGACCGATATGGACAAGCCGGGCGGCAATGTTACAGGTGCATCCGACACGAATCCGGAGGCTATCGTACAATTGGCTGACTTTATCGCCAAAAATCTGCCGGATGTGAAAACGGTAGGTTTGGTCATTAACGAAGGTGAACCAAATGCGGTGGTTATGGCAGATAACGCAGAAAAAGCGCTCGCAACACATAATATCAAGCTGGTGAAAGCACCAGTTACGAATACATCTGAAGTAAAACAGGCAACGGATTCTCTGGTTGGCAAAGTAGATGCCTTCTACATTACACTTGATAATTCTGTCGTGAGTGCGGTTGATACGATCATCCAAACGGCGAACAGTAATAAAATTCCGTTCTTTTCCAGTGATCGGGATACCGTTGAAAAAGGAGCTTTCGCAACCGTTGGCTTCAAATATTATGACCATGGATATCAGGTTGGTGAGATGGCCGCGGACATTCTGAAAAATGGTACGAATCCTGGTGATATGAAAGTCACCGTTCCGGACAAGCTGGATCTGATCCTGAACCTGAAAGCAGCTGAAGCCCAAGGCATCACGGTTACGGATGAGATGAAAGCGGAAGTAAAAGACCAGGAAAACAACATTATTCAATAGAATCTGAGATTGATTCAATAATCTGACCGGAGTGTAAACCGGCTGTATGGATGCGAGGCGAACATGCAACGGGTTCGCCTCATTCTTTTCGATAGACAGGGAGGAAGTAGCGTGAGTATAAGCTGGAATTCAATTGAAGGAGCAATCGAGCTGGGGCTTTTATATGCACTGATGGCACTTGGTGTATATATTACGTTCCGCATACTCGATTTTCCTGACCTTACCGTAGACGGAAGTTTTACAACAGGAGGCGCAATCGCGGCGGTTATGATCTCCAATGACTTCTCTCCTTGGCTCGCCTGTTTGGCGGCAATGGCTGGCGGCATGGTGGCCGGGGCTTGTACAGGTCTGCTTCATACCAAAGGCAAAATCAACGGATTGTTATCCGGGATTTTGATGATGATCGCGCTTTACTCCATTAATATGCGTATTCTTGGCGCACCGAATAAATCCATTATGGGCATGGACAATCCATTCTCGGGTGAACATGTCATGGTACTAATTATCATCGTGGTGCTGGTGTTTAAAATCATGCTCGATCTGTTCATGAAAACAGATGTTGGACTGGCACTCCGCGCGACAGGTGATAACAAACGCATGATTCGCAGCTTTGGTGCAAATACGGATGTGACTACAATTGTAGGTGTCAGCTTATCCAATGGATTGGTTGCCCTGTCTGGTGCATTCATTGCACAGCAATCAGGTTTTGCGGACATCACGATGGGCATCGGTATGATCGTTATCGGACTGGCTTCCGTGATTATCGGTGAGGCCATTCTTGGTGCAAGAACGGTATTCTGGGCTACACTTGCAGCGATCGTTGGTTCAATCATTTACCGGATTGTGGTCGCGCTTGCCCTTCAAGTCGAATGGTTCGATACATCTGATCTGAAGTTGATCACCGCGGTGATCGTCATTATTGCCCTTGTATTCCCAACGATGCAGCGCTCCATGAAGCAGCGAAGTCTGGCTCGCAAACGAACAGAAGAGTTGATGCGATCCGGGGGCCATCAGGCGAAGGGAGGTATGTGATCATGCTGGAGATTACGCAAGTAACCAAGCTGTTCAACCCAGGCACAACGGATGAGAAGACCGCGCTGGTTGGCGTGAATCTGACGATGAATCCGGGAGATTTTGTGACGGTGATTGGCAGTAACGGAGCCGGTAAATCCACGTTGATGAACATCATTTCGGGTGTGATGAAGCCGGATATGGGCGATGTACTGATCAATGACCGCTCCATTAAAAATCTGCCGGAGCATAAACGCAGCAGCTGGATTGGCCGGGTGTTTCAGGACCCGATGGCAGGTACAGCACCACATATGTCCATTGAAGAAAATATGGCGATGGCATATAAACGTGGCAAAGGACGCGGACTGGGCTTCGGAGTTACCCGTGCCAGACGTGAGATTTTCAACACGCAACTGGAGAAGCTTGGAATCGGACTGGAGAAGCGTCTCAATGCAAAAGTGGGGCTTTTGTCTGGCGGGGAGCGGCAGGCACTTAGCCTGTTGATGGCTACGTTTACCCAGCCGCAGATTTTGCTACTGGATGAGCATACGGCAGCTCTTGACCCTTCACGTGCCGAACTGATCACGGAACTAACAGAGACACTTGTGCGTGAGATGAGACTGACTACCTTGATGGTGACGCACAATATGGAGCAGGCCATTCGTCTGGGTAACCGTCTGATCATGATGGACAAGGGCCGAATTATTCTGGATGTCAGCGAAGAGCGCAAGCGTACGTTGACTGTACCTGAGTTGCTTGGTGAATTCGAACGGATTAGCGGCAAAAAGATGGCAGATGATCGTGTCGTGCTGGGTTAAGACAAGTGAATACTTGTTGGAAGAACAGATATACGTAGCGTGATCTACAATCTAAGCCAGCTATAAGATAGACGATAAAAACCTTTTGCGTTCTCGCAAAGGGTTTTTATGGTATGTTGAACACGTTGAAGAAAATGGAATGAATCTATATTATTTTGGAATAGCGAATTATACATAGTAGGAGGACCCTGAAATGTCTTTGCAATGGAATGAAGGGACATATACGGTCACGCGGCGAACGGAATCCATTCGCCTGCTCGCCAAGGAATTTGCACTGCTGCATTTTCTGTATGAAAACAAGGAAAAAGCCTTCACCCGCAGTCAACTGCTGGATCGGGTATGGCCGCTGGAATATCCGGTTGAACGCACCGTGGACGATCATATCTATCGCCTGCGCAAGAAATTGAAACGCTGGGATGAGATCAGTCTGGACACGGTACGGGGCTATGGATACCGGCTTGCTGTGCAGAAGAACAAGTCCGCTCTACCCGCTAGCCCTTCTGCTCAGGACCCAGAAATGCAGGAAGTCATTCACGGATTACTTCGTAAATATCACTTGTTTGGGCAGGGAAATGCCATACAGACCCTGGTTCAACAGCAAGAAGCGCTTGGCATTCAGATTGTCCCGTATTATCAGTTGTATATTCATTTTATACAGGGAGATCTGGAATGGCTGATTACAACGAAAGAAATCGCTTTTGAAGAGCGCTTATACTGGTTATTGATCTTTGTTCATTCGCTAATTGAACCATCAGAAAGCTTACCTTTGTATGAGCAGGCATTGAGTTCATCTGCATTATCTGCCGATCAGCTTCGCGAACTCCGCATTCTGAACATCGTTGAAGTCTATGTAGAGGTGGGCCAGTATCAACGTGCCAAAACGCAGCTTGAAGAAACGTATCGTGTAATAGAGACTGACGAGCTCAAGAATTTCAGACTGCCTGTAGCACTTGCAGCGTTGTATGTGGAACTGTGGGGTGGCAGCGGTGAAGCTATTGAGGCCCAGATGGCAGTCCTGCGAGCGGGATTGAAGGATGCCCCGTATCTGCGAGAGATCGGACGTTTTCAGGTGATGGAGGGGTTATGGTTACTTCGGCAAGGACGAGTTCGTGAGGCAGAGTTAAGAATGGATGACGGTCTGGATGTATTGAAAATGTCGCTGAACGCACCGCTATATCTGAATGCTGCATATCAGATTCTCCTATTCCTGGGTCATCATCGAATCGAAGGCAGACTTCGGAGTAAGTATCGTCAAGTGTACGCTGAGATCGGCAAAAGTTACGGTGTTCCCTTATATGGACAACAAATTGCAGATGAAGTACGTAACTTTTTATCTCCTACCTCCCCATCCTCTGATCTTCCTCTGATATAACTCCTTTATGATTACAGCCAAGGAACATACAGACCACAAGCGGCTGTAATCAAGGGAGGAAGTACATGTATGACCGTCATTTCAAATGAACCCACATCTAATGAATCTACCGAATCACCCGCCTCATCTGCGCAATCTTCCAAAAGCTTAAGGACTAACCTCCGGTTTGTCCGCATGTTTATCGCATACTCGCTGGCTACGTTTGGAGATTGGTTCGATGCACTCGCCATCCAGGTGATGGTGGCCTACCGCTGGGGTGCTGATCCGCTGATCATTGCGCTTATTCCTGTATGTATGGCTGTCCCGGGTATACTGCTGGGCTCCTTTGCTGGTGCCCTTGCTGATCGACTGCACAAAGTGAAAATCATGATCCTGTGTGATGTGATCACCGTGGGATTAACCGTTGCTATTTTATTCGCACCAAGCCCGGCATGGTTGCTTCCGCTTCTTGCCCTGCGGGCCATGATGGGTGTTTTTCATGTTCCAGCCCAGCAGGCGTTAACCCGCCAGGTGGTGGCAGAGGAGCATCTGTTTCAGGCATCGTCCCTAAACGGTTTTGTAAGCCAGTGTTCGAAAGTGGCGGGACCACTTCTAGGTGCAGTCATTTTGGCCTTTTTCTCACCACAAATCTGTATTGTCATTAATGCCTGTACCCGCCTGTTGTCAGGTGCGGTATTGTGGCCCTTGCGGCGTTTAGTGGAAAAGTCGGAGTCCGTAGCTTCAGACGGAAGTGCTGCTAGTGAAAAGGATGGATCGGAATCCTTGTTCTCCCAATGGAAGCAAGGCTGGCATTTTATACGGAGCAGTCGCACCGTGCTGAGTACGATTTTGTTCGGCTGTTTTGGACTGATGGCCATTCTGATGATTGATTATCAGTTTACGAGCCTGTTTCGAGAGATCAAGCCAGGTAACGAATCACTGCTCGGCTGGTTGGGGTCGTCGGCAGGAGCAGGGGCAGTAGTCATCATTTTGTTATTAAATCGCTTGCCGAGAATTGGGTATGGGTGGGGACTGGGTGGAGGATATCTGTTCGTGGGTGCCGGAATTGCTGCGCTGGGGTGGATCGGCCCACAAACACCTGAAATTTGGGTTATTATCTGGGGCCTCTGCATTGGGCTGGGTAATGGGCTCTTTATGGTAACTCTGAATTATTTGTTGCAAAAAGAGACCCCTCCTGCCTATGTAGGGCGCGTCTTCGGCATTCAAAATTCACTATCCAGTGTTGTACTGGTCGTAGCTCCACTTGCAGGTGGAGCGCTCATCCGAGTTGCAGGGCCGAGCCCTACCTTTCAATATATCGGTCTCGCTACGCTGGTGATTGGTCTTGCCGGCATACTGCTGCAACGCATTTTGTGGGAGGGAAAGCAACCTCTCGTGTCTGAAGCCAAAGAGATCATTCCGCAGGAATCGGCCTGATAGCCTTTGCCCGGACATTTTTAAATATCATTACATCTACAATATAACGAACAGCCGCTTTCGGTACTCATCCGAAGGCGGCTGTTTGCACATTGCATTGTTAAGCACGATTGAGCGAATTACACTTCCCACCAAGCAAAATAAGCAGTAGAGGCCATCAGTCCACCAACCGAAAGTGATCCGCTGACAGAGAGGTTAATAGCTTGACCCGGAGGAACCACGTAACGGCCAAATTCATTGGATAGAAACGGCCCTGCTTGAAGGGGCATAGCCATCAATGGGGTCGCTCCTGAAGGCGCAGCAGCAGAGAATCGTACGATGGCTACGCTGGTATTGCTGCTGGAAAGATTGCTGTTTACCGGCGTGAGTGTGGTGGGCGATGTCAGTGTTCCATTAGCGCTCAGACTCATGGAACCGCTGAAGGATGACAACAGATTCAGTGCAACCGTGATTCCACCGGAGAGTCGTGATACGTATAGGGTTTTCCCACTCCCTGCTGGATTGGCCAATTGTACGGTGGCGATAACCGTTCCTCCCAGCAAGCCCAGTGTTGTGGAGTTGGTGGAACCCGCATTGTACAGATTGCCTGTACTGCCAGCATTATTCTCCGGAGGTGCAACAATGCCTGGAGAAATATACGTGTTTGTGTTGGACGTATAGACGGGCTGGCTTAACGGGTTGAATACATTATTGTTTGGCAATGTGTGCACCTCCTTTTATCAGGATCAAACTCAGAATTCCCACCAGAACAGATTAATGGCTGCCGTCTGATTCCCCGTGCCTACGCTAATGGATAATGTTTGTCCCGGTGGCACAATAATGGAGCCATTCAGATCCAGTGAAAAAATTCCTGCGGTGAGCGGAATACTTGCAATACTCGTGAAGGTTCCCCCCAGAGTACCAGTATTTTGCCTTGTGGTAACTACACTGGCATTGGTATTGCCCAGTAATGTATTGACGGGCACTGGTGTGCTACCAACAGTCACGGTTCCTCCTGAATAGATAACAAGAGTAGCCGCCGCTGTTGTGCCTCCTGTGAGGCTGGATATGCGTATTGTTCGGCCGCTGCCGGCCGCATTCAAGATCTGTAGAAGAAGGTTCTGGTTGGAAGGAATCGAGGTATTGTTGGTCGTCAGGGCAAAAAAGCTGCCTGCAGCAGCTGCACCGCTGTCTGGTGACGCTTCAATGCCGGGGGCTGAGAAGGTATTGGTCAGTTGAGTAAACAGGGGACGATTGGATTGGTTGAATACATTATAGTTGGTCATCTCATCCACCTCCCATAGACCAGTTCATTTGAGCAACATTCCGATTGATTCGCATTTCATTGTACTTGCAGTGTATGTGAAAAGAAGCAAAATGGATTGGGGACTGAGCCGTATATCTGGAAATAACGGCAGATGCCGTGCCCGCATATACAAACCGGGCATACGATGCGTAAGCACATTTTTTAAGGGGAAATCGAGATGAGTCGAACAGCGAAGCGAAGCAAGAAGAGAACGAAGCAACCAACTAAATATGTCAGTCGCCGCCGCTCCCGTCATTCCTGCCGCGCTAAATTGCTGAAACCCCCTTGTTCCCGGATTACTCGTCCCCGGTTCAAGCAGGGTGCTTCCTCACGCACGAAACTCCCTGGTGCTATTCATTGTTTTACAGAGCATACGTATGTCGGAGCCGAAACCAGTAGCAGCATGGATTCACTCCCGGCACAAGACACCTCATCACTCAGCATGTATACCTATGGCGTTGTGAATCGGGGAAAACATCCGGCTCTTGTACAGATCCAGATCAGCCCCAATGCCGTAGATTATGCTGTGGACAGCCAGGAGGTGGTCGCGGGAGGCCAGACCAAAGCGCTGGTACCATTGCGATTTTTGCACTATACCCGGCTTGCAATTCGATCCGTTGAACCGGATCAACCGACCCGGCTCGATGTTTACTTTCAGGCACAGCGTATGCCGTAAGGGAGTTATGATCTCACAGATTTGACCAGGGAGGAGGACGAGGCACATGCCTAACTTTACAACGTTTAATACGAATCCGGATAATCTGAGAACGTTGATTTTCGGCCAGGATAGTACAGGCACAGCCCAGCCTGTCAGAACGGATACGAGCGGGAACGTGGTTGGTATTATTTTGGACGGAACCATCAGTAATATCTCAGGTCTGACCACGGTTACAATTAACGCCGGAACCATTACCAACATTCTGAACGGAACCATCACAAGTGTACTTGGAGCGACGATCACGGCAGGTACGATCAACAGTGTGCTTGGAGCGACAGTAACAGCAGGTACATTAACGAACCTGCTGAATGGTACGATCACAAGTGTACTTGGAGCAACGATTACCGCCGGAACGATCACGAGCGTGCTCGGGGCCACGGTGACCGCAGGAACGCTGACGAACTTGCTGAATGGTACGATTACGAGTGTATTGGGAGCAACGATTACCGCCGGAACGATCACCAGTGTGCTTGGAGCAACGGTGACCGCAGGAACGCTGACGAACTTGCTGAATGGTACGATCACAAGTGTATTGGGAGCGACGATTACCGCCGGAACGATCACGAGCGTGCTCGGGGCCACGGTGACCGCAGGAACGCTGACGAACTTGCTGAATGGTACGATTACGAGTGTATTGGGAGCAACGATCACAGCCGGAACGATCACGAGTGTGCTCGGAGCAACGGTGACCGCAGGAACGCTGACGAACTTGCTGAATGGTACGATCACAAGTGTATTGGGAGCGACGATTACCGCCGGAACGATCACGAGTGTGCTCGGGGCCACGATTACAGCGGGTACCATCACAGGTATACTCGGAGCGACAATAACCGCAGGAACACTGACGAACCTGTTGAACGGAACCATTACCAGCGTACTCGGTGCAACGGTAACAGCGGGTACGTTGACGAACTTGCTGAATGGTACGATCACGAGTGTATTGGGAGCAACGATTACCGCAGGAACACTTACAAACTTATTGAACGGAACCATTACAAGCGTACTTGGCGCAACGGTAACTGCAGGAACGTTGACGAACCTGCTAAATGGTACAATTACCAGCGTGCTGGGTGCTACAATTACCGCGGGAACACTTAGCAGTGTGACGTCCATTTCACAGAAGAGTTTTCAGGAGTCCCAACTCATAAGCACCCCGACCGCAAACACCTTCACAGCGCTCCCGGCGGTTACGACCAGTGTATTTGGCACGTATTCTTTCTTTGTATATAACCGGGGGCCGGGTGTGAACCGGGTAGATGCTCTTGTTGAGATTAGCGCCAACGGAACAAACTGGTACACGGATGTGACGACAGTAACGGGCATTTTGTCCGGGTCAGTGGATGTATTGGTACCGCAGCGTTTTCTCAAATATACGCGTCTTTCCTACCGCTCCAGCCTAATCGGCGCACCAAGCACGATTGATGTGTTCTTCAATGGACAAGGCACATAACCCATTTATTTGTCATATAGGTACATGGAGTTCCTTTGGTGGACTTCATGTACTTTTTTGTATTGGAGGTGGTTGGATTTGAAGAACCGTTTACTTGGAATTCATATGATTGTGCAAAATGAAGAACATCATCTGCCCCGCTGTCTCGACAGCTTGAAGCATATCAGCACGGAATGTTTTATCACCGATACTGGCTCATCTGACCGTACACCCGAGATCGCCAGAACGTACGGAGCAACGGTGTTGCACGCCTGTTGGCAAGATGACTTTGCTCATGCACGAAATATCAGTCTGCCTCTGGCGAGCACGGAATGGGTCCTGTGTTTGGATGCCGATGAGTATGTTACGCAGGGATTGGAAGAACTGCTGAATTATTTACCTAAAGTCCATAAAAGCATTTCGAGATTACGTATTGCCATAGAGAATCGATACGGTGAAGGGGTAGAAGAGAGCGTTATCTCTCAGCCAGTGAGGCTGTTCCGTGCTCATCAGGGATATCGATATGCGGGACGCGTCCATGAGCAGTTGGTTCGTTGTATGCCAAGCAAGCTTGTCCTGGATGAGGCTGCTGATATGAATAAGAGCGAGACCTATACAGATGAACAAAGCCAATTGATCGAGACTGAACCGCTTGCTCCACTATGTCTGGTTCATGATGGATATCTGGCCTCTACGATTGCGCAAGAGCATAAGCCAAGACGTAATTTGAAACTGATTGAGCGGGAACTCGCAGATGAGCCTGCACAGCCTTTTCACCTGTACAATCTGGGAGTAACGTATTGCCAGCTTGGTCAGGTCGAAAAGGCAATTGAAGCGTTCCGTGAATCATTGCGCCTGGCAGAGTCGCTCGCGCCATATCGTTCTACTCTGGTTAGGGATTATGCAAAGACCCTTGTAGGATCGGAACATTACGACGAGGCGCATGCAATTCTGGCTGTGGAAAGACAGCGTTATCCATCCTATGCTGATCTGCATCTGTTGTATGGGGAGACGTTGGAGCAGCAAGGTTTGGAGGAACGTGCATATCAATCCTATGCACGAGCAACGAACTGCCGGGAGGGAATAGACCGTGTTGGACACAGTGATGGCAGTAGCGCGATAGGCACGTCATACGTAACAGAAGCAGGTTCAGACAGTTACAGAGCCTATACCGCCATGGCAAGACTTGCGCAGAAACGGGGATTCCTTAATGAGTCTGCACATCTGTACGGGCTGGCTCTGGACAGCATGTTCACATATGCCCCGGCATGGGCAGGGTTGGCAGATGTGCTGCAACAATCCGGTGAAACGGATGCGAACAT
This sequence comes from Paenibacillus sp. PK1-4R, assembly GCF_030369595.1. Lineage (NCBI taxonomy): Bacteria > Bacillati > Bacillota > Bacilli > Caryophanales > Paenibacillaceae > Paenibacillus > Paenibacillus sp. PK1-4R. The sequence goes on along the minus strand of NZ_CP126535.1, from coordinate 6,576,317 downwards.
AGCAGAAACATTGCTTGCCAGATGCCGAGGAATCAAGGAATCGGGCCGCGGTGATTCGATTCGTGGTGAAATGCCACATTCATATGCAGTGAAGAATGAGGATCATCTGGTGTATGTGATCTATGTTCTAGCAGGCTGTGGAGCATATGAACAGGCATTGAAAATACTGGATGCAGATGCGCGTACTGCTCGTATCCATGTAGCGGATCGAATACATTGGATGTTATGTGCGAATAGGGTTTCCGAAGCACTACAACTGGCAGAAGAACACTGGAGCGTAGGGTGTGTAAATGAAGTCAATCTGCCGGCTGAGCACAGAATGGATTGGGCACTGGCTTGTTGGACCAACGGATTACGATTATCCGAGGCGTTCCTCGCAACTACGCTTCCACAAGAAAAGAACGTATGGAAGGTCATGGATCGACTGCTGAATCAGTTAACCAAAGAGCCGCGAAGCATAAAACCTGCTTCACAAGAACAAAAGCTTATGCAATGGGGTCCGCAGGCAGAGATGGTAGCAGAAAAGGTTGTGCAGCAAGCCGTAAAGACAGGACAGCTTACACTTGCTGAGCAACTGCATGAGTTGCGGGCCATGATGATGCGTGACCATTGGGGAACGGCTATAACTTTACGACGGGAGTTTGCAAGTCTGCTGTATCGTCAGGGGTATACCATGGTAGCCGCGAACATCCTCATTCAGTGCATGACCGAGAGTGAACTGGATGCTGAAGGTTTATTCTGGCTAGGTGAAACGCTGTATGCCAAAGGCCACAATGATCATGCGCTGTCTCTGTTCGAGCAGGCTCTGGAGCAGAAGCCTGATATGCGGCAGGCCCGAGCTGGAGCTGCTGTATGTTACATGCGGTTGGCAATGGAGGCGATTCGGCAGGAAATGGTTCGTTCTTCATCTTCGGGTGTACTCGATGCACAATATACTGCACTGGAACAAAGGCTGGGAACGACCGAAGGCATCCCGTGGCGTACGCTTTTCCAAGCGAAGGAAAGGAGGAATCAGCTTGCGAGCGGAACGAATTTCCCTATGCATGATCGTGAAGGATGAGGAAGAGTTGCTGCCTCATTGTCTTGCCAGTGTCCAGGGAGCGGTGGACGAAATTATTGTGGTGGACACCGGTTCGTCGGACCGAAGCGCGGAGATTGCGCAGCAATATGGAGCGGTGGTTGTGGGGTTTGAGTGGTGCGAAGATTTTGCCGCAGCACGGAATGCTGGCCTGGAGCGCGCTTCCGGCGACTGGATTCTCTTTCTTGATGCGGACGAGGCGCTCGATAGGGCTGCGCGGGAGCAGATCATGAGCTGGACGACGGTCAGCGGATGTGACGGATTGTTTTTAAACATTCATAACTATACAGGTACGGGTCAGCAGGGGGTTACCGTGAATCCGGTTTTGCGTCTCTTCCGTAATGCCCCGGAGCATAGGTTCGAAGGTCGAATTCATGAGCAGATTGCGGGGGCGATTTGCCGTAGGAACCCAGAGGCTGCTTTTCATGTGACGGACATGGTCATCCATCATTATGGGTATCAGACGGCGATTGTGGAGCGCAAAGATAAAGTGAACCGTAATGTCCGCCTGCTGCAACAGGCAGTGGAGGAAGAACCGGGTCAGCCTTTCCATCACTATAATCTGGGCGTCGAGTATTTGCGTGTGGGGGAAGCAGAGAGGGCGTTGGAGACGTTTGGTGTGGCTCGGATGGGTATTGATCCTGCGGTGACCAGTTACGCGCATCTGCTGTTCAAGTATGAAGTTCGTTGTCTCCAGCATCTGAATCGCTGGCAGGAGGCATTGAATCGCATTGATGCTGCGCTTGAACTCTTTCCAGAGTACACGGATCTGATGCACCATCGCGGGGTATGTGCAGACGCATTGGGCGATGCAGATCAGGCAGAATATTCGCTCCGTGAAGCTGTTCGCATGGGGCCACCTCCGCCCATATACCATACGGAAGAAGGCATCGGCACTTATCAGACGTGGTATACGTTAGGGCGATTGCTCGAAGGAAGGGCAGATCTGGAGGGTGCGGTGGATGCTTACGTGGAAGCGGTACGTGCCAAATCGAGTCTGTTACCGCCGCTCTATCGGATATTCCGAATTATGCGAGTCTCCGGGCAGGAACATCAGATTCCAGAGCTGGTGAGGGAGCGCTTTGCGCTCAGTTCGGAAGAGGCTACACACAAAGTATTGGGCATTCTGGAGCAATCTCGTTGTTATGATGCGGCTTTGCAATTGTTATCGGTTATATCCTCACAACCTTCCGCAGAGATGAGGGAGCGTTTATCTGTGGCGGAGGCGATGCTCCAAATCCAACAGGGAAGATGGAACAAGGCGCGTCTGAAACTGGAACCTGTGCAGCGGAAAAAAGGGCTGCTCGCGATCTCGTCTGCTCAATGGCTCGAACGTTTGGAGTGGATAGAAGGCAAGGAAGTCAACGGAGATGATCCATTAACCTTGTGGTTGAAGCTTAGTTCGCAGGTGGGTGAAGGAACGAATGAGGAATCTGCTGTGCAGACAGGGAGAACGGTTGGTCTGAGAGCGACAAAGAAGAAGGATATGGACTCCAGCATGGACGTAACGGTTGCGGGAGCAGAGTATGATGGCTGGCAGGCGCTCGGACTGTTGATGGAAGGGTGTGTACAGTCAGGGAGATGGAAAGAGCTGCATAGCCTGATTCAGATGTGTCGACAGCAATTGGCGGGAGAAGGGTTATCGGTGGGAGAGAGCGTTCGAGTGGGAGAGAAGGAGAAAGAGATGGAAGGGAAAAAGGAAAAAGGGCAGATGAGTGACATTGAGTCGTTCCCCGGGGCTTCGGATACCCTGACGGGAACAAGCTGGCTGGTGAAAGGATTGGTCAGTGCTGCGGATCATCATCTGGAGGTGTTCGCTCAGCATGCAGATGGACAGAAGCACCGTTGTTGGCCTGTCGTTCAGCATATTCGGCTGGAGTTGCCGGGAGCGGACGGGTTTGAGAGCTGAGAGGGTATCAGGCAGGTCCGGGAGTTCAACTTAATTCAGCGGGCTAATGGGTGGGGCTGAACTTCGTTGGTGAGGGGTGGTGATGAATATGGGCATAGGGATTAGCTTGTGTATGATCGTGAAGGATGAAGCCGGGTCACTCCAGCGGTGCTTGAATGCAGTCAGGGATGTTGTGGATGAGATCATCATCGTGGATACTGGATCGGTGGATAATACAATCGAAATTGCCCGCCTTCATGGTGCCGTTGTAATCCGAACGGAATGGAACGGAGATTTCAGTGAAGCCCGTAATCTGTCGCTGGCCGCTGCTACGAAACCGTGGATTCTGGTGCTTGATGCGGATGAAGTATGGGCACAGACTCCGCAGATGAAGACAGAACTCATGCAGTTGTTAGCGACAAGCAGGGACGACGTATGGGGGTACTGGATACAGGTCACAAGTCTGCTGGGTGTGTCCGGTGAAGAGCGTGTGACGGATGCGGTATGTCGATTGTTCCGAAACGATCCCCGAATTGCCTTTCAGGGCAGAATTCATGAAGAGATCGCTTCATCTATCATGGCACTGGCTCCGCAAGGTGTGCTTCATTCTGGGCTTGAGGTCATTCATTACGGATATCTGGAGCAGGCGATTACCGCTAAAAATAAAGGTGCGCGGAACATGCAGTTGATTCGTTTCGCGTTGAATCAGGAGGGCGATCAACCGGAGCTGTTATATGCTCTGGCCGCCGAATGGTTTCAGCAAGCGAAGTATGATGAAACACTCCGTTTGTTACAGCCATTATTGGCACAACTTATGCCGGATTGCGGATATCACTCGGATCTGGTGCTGAAAACGGCTTACGCCTGGCGAGAGATTGGCAGCCCGGAACGGGCGCTTGCTGTGGTGGAAGCATGGGCGCCTGTGTATGAGGATTTTCCGGATTTGTTGGAGCTTGGTGCTGTACTAGAACTGGATCAAGGGAGAGAGGATGTGGCCTTGAACTGGTTAAAACAGGCTAAATCAGCTGCTTCTACAGCCAGCAGGTATACATCAGTCTCTGGTGCTGGGACCTATCGCAGCCTGACGCTGGAAGGCATGGCATATGAGCGGGCTGGCCGTTGGGCAGAGGCAGAAGCCGCGTACATAGCGGCGCTGGGCCTGCAATCCGGCAGCTCGCCTGCATGGCAGCGGCTGTTGTTGCTCGCCGCAGCCACAGGGCGGCCGCACGCCATCGCCAGCGCCGCGGCTCGGGTAAGCTTGCCGCCTGCGGCATGGCAAGCGTTGATCCCGGCCGCGCTTGCCGCGCATCGGCCGGAGTGGCTGCTGCGCCATGCGGCGGCGCTGGCTGCACCGCTGCGGGCCCAGCCGCTGGCCGCCGGGCTAGCGCTGGCCCAGCTGGGCGAGGACGCCGGGGCTCGGGCGGCTTTGCAGCCCTGGGCGGCGCATGCGCAGCACGGGCCAGAGGCGGCGCTCGCGCTGTGGGCGCTGGGCCACAAGCAGCCCGGCGGGCGCAACGCCCGAGCGGCGGCTCGCCATGCGGCAGCACTGCCCGCAGCGGCCCACGCCGCCGAGGCGTTGCTGCAGCGCGGGGCCTTGGCCCGCGGCAGCGGCAGGGCATGCAGCTGCGGCAGCCTGCCCTGCGGCGCAACGCCCGGCGGCTCGCCTCGCGGCCCGGCCGCGTCTGCGCCGGGCTGCGTGCTCGCCGCTGCGCAAGCGCTCGCCAGCGTAGGCGCCTGGGCCGCATGGCTGCGCCTGCTGCATGCCCTGCCGCCCCGCGGCGCGCTGGCGTTGCTCGCAGCGCTTCCGCCTGCGGCACGCTGCGGGCTGCTGCGCGCACCCGCGAGCGTCCGCGAAGGGCTGCTTGCGCTGTGCGGCACGCCTGATGGCGCGCAGCAGCCCCACGCGGACGAAGTGCCCGCCTCGGAGCGCACCGCTCACGCGCTCCTCGCGGGCACACTCGCGCTGCTCGCCGGGCGGCAGAACCTGGCGCGTGAATGGGCCGAATCGGCCCAACTCACTGCGCGGCAACCTGCCGCCACAGGTCGCCCGGCGAAGACAATCCCGCCGGGCCTGCACACCCTGCTGCGCCTGACAGCACCCGGCGCAGCCTCTGCCAAAGAGTACACCAACCAGTGCAACATGTTACTGGTACACCTATAATTTCCTTTAATCTTTAATCACTAATCACTGATTTCTAGTCTCTAGTCCCCAACCTCCATCCCCATATATTCCCGAACTAGCCCATCCGATTGAAATTGCAAAAGCAACGGAGCTACCGGTAATCGGAGCATTGCCCGAACCGTGTATATTTCCGTTGCTAATGGGTCGAACCCTCAAGTCCGCAATTTTCCACTCTGCTCTTAACTCAACGTAACCCAATTTGTCTCAAGCTTTGCATATCACCGCTCGAAAACAACGGATCGGCGTGCCGTACATATCAGACCAGATGGCATCGTCTGGCTCTTTCACGTTCAGCTTATCTTCAATGGTTAATCCGGTGACAGCCATGATTGTCTCCAGCAGATCAGGGCGCATCTCGGGGACATCGAAGGTAGCGATCAATTGTCCGTTTGGCTTCAGTACCCGGGCGAATTCCCGAAACGCCCGCAACATTGTGCCCGTATCCAGATGCTCCAGTACAGAGATACAGAACACCCGATCAAACTTACCCGACTCGTACGGAAGCTGGGCCAGATTAGCCTTTGCACGGTGCAATCGGACGAGAGTTGATTCCGGAAGATCCTGGGCGGCTTGCTCGCCAAAATCAGAAACGATATCCAGTCTTATCGCCTCTTCAGACAAAATACGTTCATCCCAGTCGCAGGCGTGAACCTCGCGGCAGTGTTCGGCAAGCCAGAATTTGAACGGATGGGAGATGCCGCAGGCTGCATCAAGGACAACATCGTCCGGACGTGCAAACCGCCGGGCCCATTCATATTCGTAGGGACGGCTCCACCATGCCGGATGCAGCGGGAAGACCAATGTGTCCGTTTTAGGGTCACTTTGCCGAATGTATCTTGATTCCATGAATTCCGTTGCCTTGGGCGTATCCATCATCCCCGAATTCCCTCCTTTAATCCTGTCTCTGCCAAAAAAGATTCCAACACTGTGCACCACCGGCTCCGCCACCTGGCAAGATCATAGGACAATGCAGTCTCGCGCGCATAGATTCCCAGTCGTTCTCGCTCGGCCCGATCCTGTACAAGACGTACCAGTGCAGCGGTTAGTTCCTGCTCATCAGGAGGTACCAATAGCCCGTTAAACCCATCCTGAATCAGATCATTCAATCCGCCAACATTGGAGGCAATCACCGGAAGTCCACAGCTCATTGCTTCCAGACAGGCATAGGATGTGCCTTCCGAGAACACGGTTGGAATTACGGCAATATCTGCCTGATGGTAGGCCTCCCGAATATCCCGGAAATCATACGTGCGCTGGTTAATTCGCTCCGCATGTGGATGAGTACGATGCCAGTAACGAAAGACTCTCCCTACCGTACTGCCTTCGACCAGTTCCCCGGCAAATTCAACCTCCAGATCCGGAAAGGCTCCAAGTAGTTTATCTGCTGCCAGCATCATTGGAATAATACCCCGTTCCATGCTGATGCGGCGTGGATAGATAATGCGAATTGGGCGGGGAGAGGTCACACGGGCCTCCACAGTTTTCTTTTCAACCTGCCCTTGAATCGGACCATTAACCTGATGCTCAGCATCTGCTTCTGCTAGAATATCTGTAGCCCAATCCTTTGAATATCGGTGGTTATGAGCAAACCTATACGTTTCGCCATCTGCCCCGACTTCTTCCAGTTTCGATAACTGCAAATGGAGATCTACCGTTTCTTTCCCCTCTGGTTCTTGATCGCTATCTGTATCCCCACCTCCATCTCCGTTAGCCTTACCACTGTTCGCTCCAGCACAACTCGTTCCGCCCTGGCCTTTTACAGCTTGCACCCCTGATATAACTGCACCAGCATTCTCCTCATAACTCGCCAGATCATTCTTCCATGCGACAAGCCATTCGTCTTCCTGTTCTTGCTCAAAGGTTCGCGTTGGTGGGGCAGGTGTGAAATAGGAAGTATCCACCGCATTGGGAATCAGGACAACCTGTCTTGGATCGGTATAGGTGCATGCAGCTCGGCAAAAGGTCTGGAAATGAGAATCCACGGATACAATGCGCACGAGTCCATCCAGAGCCAGTTGAATATGTTCCGCCACTTGTTGTTTGGTCTCCAGTGGAAGTCCGGGACGATCCCAGTTAATGCCGTGACAGATGCCAAGACTGCCGGGTTTGTAGGTGATGGGTTGCCACAGACAGCTGGCATAGATCACTGGGCCGCGCGCTGCTGCTGCCATCCGGTCAAAGGCTTCCGGTACATTATCCATGTCGTACGAATAACCAAATACGTCAATCTGCTCCGTCCGAGTCTGGAATGCTTCAAAATAGGACAGCTGATGAACCTCGGGAATATGCCCGAGTCCTCGGATGACACTGCACAGATCCAGAATGTAGCGTTCCAGTCCACCCCCAAATACACGACCGAATTCCCGGTTGTACCCGTCGGTGAAACTATGCGTCAGAATACTTACCACGCCCATCTCACGGTCCCTCCTTCCAGGGAATCAGCCGAGGTTCCGGATCGAGAATAGACTCGTAATGTGCAAGATTGCCCCACTCACCGCTAGGATCAATGCGCTTGTAACGCAAATATTTACGAACCCGGTCCTCCAGACTGCCTGCCCAGCCGAGATGCTGAACCTTCAGTTCCGTACTGACTCCAGGCAACACAGTGCAGGACAAGGGAAGACGGGGAACATGATGATTCTGTTGTGGATAAAAATAAGGATATCCAGGCATATACCGTACAAGTGAAGCCGTATGCCGTTTATGCAGACACCAAAGTTCATCTTCCCGGTAGTGGGTCCGGCCACCCCACATGTCGTAGAAACGAAATGCAAACCAGTCTGCATATTCCTGATTAATCAGAGTGCGTATGGCTTTCTTGGCCTCTAAGCTGTACAGCTCATCCGCATCAACTGAGAGCAACCAGTCGGGACATGTTCCCGCAGCAGCTTGCCATAAGGTGTTGCGAAGGCGCCATTCCTCGGCGAACAGTGGTTTCTCCAATACCTCCAGACGGACTACCTTCGAATAGGCTTTGCATATGTCCGGTGTTCCGTCTGTGCTGGCATCGTCTACAATGACGATCTCATCCACGAACTCACTCAGATCATGCAATACTTCTTCAAGGTATCGGCCACGTTCGTTGCGAACCTGGAGCATGGCGGTCAGCTTGTTACCTTTGTTTTTGCGAACCCGACGAATGGAGAAGGGCTCTTTGAATACACTTGTTTCCTCTTGTGTTATAGCTGCATTCTGTTCTGCCTGACCTTGTGAATCACCCCAGTGATGCACTTGGCTTCGGATGTCCTGTGTTGGTTGTGCATGATCCGGGGTGTGATCTCCATTTTCCAATGCGTCTGTATGTGTTCGATCGACTGTTTCGGTTGGCGTGTAAGTGGTTTCGGTTCGGATATCCCTGTGCACCATTGGCCCATTCAACTGTTGTCTACGCTTCTTCGGGTCCAGCATCATGGCACCTCCCCAAGCAATTGCTGTACAGCATAATCCAACAACTCCAGTTCGACAATCCGGGCGAGCGCATCTTCATCCTCCAGTGCCGTTTCGAGAAAATGTCGGACTGCCCCGTGCCGTTCCCCTCGCAGTGCCAGCGCACTGCCGGATAATTGCTGATAATCCCGGCGACTGGCATCATCCTGAATATCGACTGCATGCACCAGAGCCAGTGCCTCTTCCACACGTCCTGTCTCCTGATAAATGCGGAATTTCCAATGTCTCGCCGTTTCTCCGCCAAGTTCGTCCAGGATACGCAGGGCGTTTCCGTAATCATCGTTCATACGCAGTAGTTCCGCTCGTACAAGTTGATCTTCTCCTGCCTCAAGCCAGCGACATAACTGTTCATAATGATGCCGTTCTTGTTCATCTGCTGCACTAATTCCGTACACCCGCAGGGCGTCCTCCAACTGTCCGGCCCGGGCATGAATGGCAGACAGGAATCGATAATGGGAAACCACACAATCACTGCGACCGTTCATGACCGCGTGGGTGAAGGCCTCTTGCAGCGAATGGACGGCCCGCCGATCTTCAAGCAAGTACTCATAGGCTGCCAGCAAAAAGGATATCGTCTCATGTGGGCCTGCTTTGGCTCGGAGCTGTCGGTAGAAGTCGGCACGTACACTGCATTGAAGCAGGCTGACGCTATCCGAAGTGCCTGACAAGACCTGCCGCAGCGCATGCAGGAAGAACAGTTCGTAGTCCCGGAGAGGGACTTCGAGATCATCCTTTTGCATCGTACCCGCAGGTGCAGGGTCTTCGCCGCCCAGCCAGATAACACGTACGCCTTGGAATAACAGCTTCATATAACGTGTCTCGGAGGATGTGCCTACCAGATCGGCGATGCCGACCAGTTTGGAAATACTGCTCTCCCATAGGGGAGAAGATGATTCTTCCCCAGCAGGCTCAGGGAGCAGGGCGATACATAGCTCCGGCTCCAGCGAGGCTGTAGCCATTAGCCAGTAGGGATGGGCGACTACGGCTACGGTGCGAGGTTCCAGCAATAGCTGCTCGGCTTCAGGGAGGGAGATGACGGTAATGACCGGAGGTACATCTTCTGTTTGCGTCAGGCTGCTGACATAGTAGACCTCTCCCTCGATCGACAGCAGTGCAGCAATATCGGGATAGGGAAAGGATGACCAGCCACCTTTGCGAGGGAAGAGAACATATCGGACAGGGGGCTGTGTTGTGCTGGCCTTATCCAGGCTGGCTTCGGTGTCTTCACCTGGCAGTGGTGCAGGTTTTTCCATGAAAAGTTCACCTCACCTTGACTGTAATATGGAGCGTCATTCGCTCTGCATGTACTGCATGCTTTCACTTCATATGTAAAGCCCTCACGGTACTTCGCATGATATGCCTGAGACTAACATATGGGCATTCCGTCCCAAACATGAGTATCTTCCATGAATAGATGAAGTTGGCAAGCTATGATAATAGGCTGAATTTTATCTTTTGTGTGACCAGGATCACTTTTTTTTGCTCTAGAGACGAAGATTGTGATAATTCTCACATGTATAAAATAGGTAATCTGGCACAATACGTTCATCAACGTATTTGGCGGACAGACAGCGAAGGTGCAGCTTCAATGCCAGATACGCATACTGCGAAGTGAACAGAAAGAAGGGGTAACGGTATGGATCCGATTATGTTATCGCGTATCCAATATGCACTTACAACGATTTTCCATTTCTTTTTTGTCCCGCTATCCATCGGTCTTGTACTGTTGGTTGCAATCATGGAGACGTTGTACGTTGTTAAGGGTAAGGAGATCTACAAAACGATGGCCAAGTTCTGGGGCAAGCTGTTCCTGATTAACTTTGCCGTCGGGGTTGTCACAGGTATTCTGCAAGAATTCCAGTTTGGCATGAACTGGTCCGAGTACTCTCGGTTTGTGGGAGACGTGTTTGGTGCGCCACTGGCTATTGAAGCGCTACTAGCGTTTTTTATGGAGTCTACATTTATTGGGTTGTGGATATTCGGATGGGATCGTTTGTCCAAAAAAGTGCATCTGGCCTGCATCTGGCTGGTGTTTGTCGGCACATTCCTGTCCGCGCTGTGGATTCTGGCAGCCAATTCATTTATGCAACATCCTGTCGGGTTTGAGATTAACAACGGCCGAGCCGAGATGAATGATTTCTTTGCACTCATCACAAATGGTCAGCTTCTCGTCGAGTTCCCACATACAATCTTTGGGGCATTGATGACAGGGGCTTTCGTCGTAACCGGGATTAGTGCCTACAAATTGATGAAAAAGCAAGATGTGGAGATCTTCCGCAAATCGTTTAATATTGCGATCATTATCGCTCTTGTTTCTTCATTCGGCGTCGCATTCTCGGGTCACTTCCAGGCGCAATATCTGGTGGAGACACAGCCGATGAAGATGGCAGCCAGTGAGGGCACATGGACAACGACAGAAGATCCGGCGCCATGGACGGTGGTCGCTTTTATCGATCCGGATAAACAGGAGAGTACGGGTGAGATCAAAATCCCTGGATTGCTCAGTTACCTGTCCTACAGCAAGTTCTCCGGTAGTGTCAAAGGCATGAAGGAGCTTCAAGCGGAGTATGAACAGACGTATGGACCGGGGGACTATATCCCGCCAGTACGGACAACGTTCTGGAGTTTCCGTATCATGATTGCAGCGGGGGGTTTGATGATTGCACTGGCGCTATACGGTACGTTCCTAGCCATGCGTAAGAAGCTGGAGGTCGCTGGGAAGTGGTTTATGCGTCTGATGGTATTTGCCATATCCTTGCCGTTTATCGCCAATACATCAGGTTGGATTATGACCGAGGTTGGAAGACAGCCATGGACGGTATTTGGTTATATGACCACCGAAGCCGGAGTCTCACCGAATGTATCCGCAGGAATGATCCTGTTCTCGACCATTGCGTTCACAGCTGCGTATACGGTTCTCGGTATCGTGATGGTATACCTGTTCGTACGTGAGATCAAGGCAGGGCCGTTTGCGGTCGAGAAGCCAGAAGATCACGATGAATCGGCCGATCCGTTCGGCGTGGATGGAGGTTATTCCGTTGTCACTAAGTGAGTTGTGGTTTTTGCTGATTGCCGTATTGTTTGTTGGTTTTTTCTTTTTGGAAGGATTTGATTTTGGTGTGGGGATGTCTACAGGCATTATTGCCAAAACAGACCGTGAACGCCGGACCCTGATTAACTCGATCGGTCCGTTCTGGGATGGTAATGAAGTATGGCTGATTACGGCGGGGGGCGCGATGTTTGCTGCCTTCCCGCACTGGTATGCGACGTTGTTCAGTGGTTTTTACCTGCCACTTGTGGTGGTGTTACTCGCCTTGATTGGCCGCGGAGTTGCTTTCGAATTCCGCAGTAAAATGAAACAGCAGCGCTGGCGCAAAACGTGGGACATCATCATTGTTGTCTCCAGTGCGCTCTTGCCGTTCCTGTTCGGCGTGGTCTTTGCCACGTTGATGAAAGGTCTGCCCATTGATGGGGAGATGCAGTTGCGTGCAGGATTCCTCGATATTGTTAATCCGTACACCGTGATTGGTGGCTTGAGTGTAACCCTGCTGTGTCTGGTTCATGGATTGCTGTTTGCATCACTACGAACAGTAGGTGATCTCAGAGAGCGTGCCTTGAAGACAGCGCAAAAATTGATGCTGCCGCTGGCTGCACTGCTCGCCGTTTACGCGTTAATGACGTATTTCATGACCGATGTATTCGCCGTACGCGGCTGGGCTCTTTGGATCATGGTTGTACTTGGCGCAGTTTCGCTTGCACTTGCGGCATACTTTGTTCGTCAGAAGCGTGAAGGTTGGGCTTTTGGAATGACTGGGGGAGTTATTGCAATTGCCTTTGCCTCGGTCTTTATCGGACTTTTCCCAAGAGTGATGGTGAGTTCCTTTGGGGCGGCATATGACCTGACTGTATACAACGCCGCATCCGGCGCTTATTCATTGAAAGTAATGACAATTGTAGCTTGCACATTGCTGCCGTTTGTTCTTGGTTATCAGATCTGGAGTTATTATATCTTCCGCAAACGTCTGAACGAGCAGCACCACCTGGAGTACTGATATGGGACGGGGGCTGATGAAGCTGCCGGGCATCCGGCCTGTACTGGCGCTGGCATCAGCGCTGGTACTGTTGCAGGCGATGACGATCATGATGCAAGCCAAATGGCTGGCACAGGCCATCACGGCATTGTTTGAAGGTTCATCCGTAACGGAGCAGTACCCAGTACTGCTGCTGTTCCTGGCTGCTTTTGCCGCCCGCTACGCCTTATCCTTCTGGTTACAACTCGTGACCTCACGATATGCGGAGAGGACAGGGACTGATCTGCGCAGACAGATGGTGGAGCAGTGGTTCAGGCTCGGGCCGCGTTATGCCAAGACGGAAGGCACAGGCCATATGGTTACACTGGCACGTGAGGGAACAGCACAATACAAGACGTATCTCGAACTATTCATTCCTCGTATGCTGGGCATAGGATTCACACCTATCGTCATTTTGCTGTATGTGTTCAAGCTGGATCTGATGTCCGGGGTTATTCTGATGCTGACTCTCCCAATCCTGATCGTGTTCATGATTCTGATTGGCCTCGCTGCGCAGCGGAAGATAGACGGACAATTCCGATCCTACAAAGCACTCGCTAACCATTTTGTCGATACCTTGCGAGGTCTGGAAACACTGAAAACACTGGGACAAAGCAGAACACACGAAGGGTCCATTTTGCGGGTCAGTCAGCGGTATCGGAAGGCAACGATGTCCACCCTGCGCATGGCTTTTCTTTCTTCGTTTGCACTCGACTTCTTCACCATGCTGTCCGTTGCTTCCGTGGCAGTTGGTCTGGGATTACGTCTGACGGAGGGGCATATGCTGCTTGGCCCTGCGCTGACGGTACTCATTCTCGCTCCCGAATATTTCCTGCCTGTACGTATGCTCGGCGCTGATTACCATGCCACATTGGACGGTAAGGAAGCCGGAGCGGCTATCAACCAAGTGATTGAACGGGGGAAAGCTGCTGAACAGAAACAAAAAGAAGCCTATGCAAATGTTGTTGCACATCCGGTTACGGCAGAGGATGAGGCTGGATCTACACCATCATTATATTTGGGTAAAAGGAAAGCCAGCACTTCGACCATACGTGTCGTGTTGAACGATAAAATGGCTGCGGGGCATCTTGCTCCTGATCCTGCTTCTGTTTCTACTATTCCTGAGCTTGTTTCTTCCGCTTCCTCAGTGTTCTCCTGGAATGAGAATAGCAGATTGGCTCTAACGGATGTACAGGTACGGCATGATGATGAAGGTCCTTATTCGCTAAAAGATGTCACATTTCAGATCACGGGTCTTGGCAAAATCGGTATTATTGGCGCCAGCGGAGCAGGTAAATCCACGTTGATTGATGTATTGGCTGGATTTCAGCTTCCTACTTCAGGCCAAGTATTAGCCAACGGACAGCCTGTGACACAGGATATGCTTGAATCCTGGCGAAGACAGACGGCAGCTATCCCGCAGCATCCGTATATTTTCAGTGGAAGCCTGGCCGATAACGTTCGTTTCTATATGCCGGAGGCTTCGGATGCGGAAGTGGCCAAGGCCATTAGCGCAGCTGGATTAACCAAGCTACTGTCTTCATTATCCGGTGGACTACATGAACTTATTGGGGCTGGTGGCAGACAGCTAAGTGGTGGGCAGGAGCAACGGGTGGCGCTGGCAAGAGCTTTGCTTAGTCAACGGAACATCCTGCTGCTTGATGAACCGACAGCTCATCTGGATGTAGAGACAGAGTATGAACTGAAACAGACGATGCTGCCGCTGTTTGATGGCAAACTTGTATTTTTGGCTACCCATCGTCTGCACTGGATGCCGCATATGGATCGAATTATAGTCATGGATGGCGGCACGGTGGCAGAGACAGGAACACATCAGGAACTGCTCGCAAGGCAAGGTGTATATTATCAGATGATTCAGGCCCAGATGGAGGCGATATAAAATGAAGTCCGGATATGAGCATATGGAGACCGTCCGTAACGGAAAAGAAAAAAATAGCTGGATTGCTCCGTATGTGGCACAGTACCGCTGGAGATTCCTTGCAGTCATTGCGCTAGGCACTTGTGCTGCCTTGTGTGCGGTATTGTTGCTGTTTACCTCCGGATTTCTGATCTCCAAGTCTGCGCTGCGTCCTGAAAATATTTTGATGGTGTATGTACCTATTGTTGGGGTACGTGCATTTGGGATATTCCGCGCCGTGTTTCGATATATCGAACGATTGGCAGGACATGATGCCGTACTGCGTGTGTTGGCTGATCAACGGGTGAAGCTATATCGCATTCTGGAGCCACAGGCCCTGTTCCTGCGCTCTCGTATGCAGACAGGAGATGTACTCGGAGCACTTGCCGATGATGTGGAGCGGTTGCAAGATATCTATCTGCGTACCGTGTTTCCTGCCGTTACCGCGCTTGTGATGTACGGTGCAGCTGTGAGTGCTTTTGGCAGTGTAGATCTGGGATTTGCGGTGTGGATGGGCTTGTATATGTTATTTCTCGTTGCCGCGCTACCTGCGATCTCTCTGAAAGTGACGTGGAAATGGCGTGTGCGGCTGAAAAAGGAAAACAGCAGGTTGTATACCCGTCTAACTGACGGTGTGCTTGGACTGGGAGATTGGCTTGCAAGTGGACGAGCCGCAGAGTTTGTTCAGCAACAGGAAGAGGCAGAAGAACAGGTCGACGCAGTTCGTCGCAAGTTGAGGCGTTGGATACGTTGGCGTGATCTGATGGCTCAGTGCGTCATTGGCCTGATGGTAGTATCGGTTACGTTATGGGCTGGAAACGCCGCTTCTGTCGGACAATTACCTTCCGTAATGATTGCTGCTTTTGTGCTGGTGTTATTTCCGCTCACGGAATCACTTCTGCCAGTAGGGGATGCTGTGGAGCATCTTCCACAGTACCGGGAATCACTGGACCGCTTGAAACAGCTGGAAGGGAAAGGGTATCTTCCGGGGCAGAATGGAGCGGATGATGTTGGCGGAACGGGCGACTCGATCTCTGCAGTAAAAAACGGCAACGTGATGGTTAGACAGACATCGGAGTCCTTGCCAACTGCTAGTGATATCCCTGACAGACGAATTCGTCTTCGCATTCCGCCCAAACTCAGAGCAGACATCGAGATCAATCACGTTAGTTACCGCTATGCATCTGATGATACTTATGCCGTACAGGATGTATCCCTTCATCTGCCACAAGGCAAACGTCTGGCTATTCTTGGACGAAGCGGCGGCGGCAAATCAACCTTGTTGAAGCTGATTCAGGGGGCTTTACGTCCATCTGGGGGGAAAGTTCTGATCAATAATATGCCTGTGCAAACCTTGGGTGAGAGTGTCACTGATGTCATTGCGGTGCTGAATCAAAGCCCACACCTGTTCGACACCACAGTAGCCAATAATTTGCGGATTGGACGTCCGCATGCAACAGATGAGCAGATTCGTCAGGTGGCCGCCCAAGTAGGTTTATCCGGTCTGATCGAATCCTTGCCGCAGGGATATGATACGCCGATGCTGGAGACAGGTCTGCGTTTCTCCGGTGGGGAAAGGCAACGAATTGCACTGGCCCGGGTACTGCTCCGGGAGACACCTGTTATTATATTGGATGAACCAACCGTTGGGCTTGATCCTGTGACTGAACGCGAGTTGATGCGAACCATTCTGGATAGCTTGCAAGGCAAAACGATGATCTGGGTCACCCATCACCTGATTGGTGCGGAACAGATGGACGAACTTATTTTTATGGAAAATGGAAAGATTGCCATGCAGGGTTCTCACGAACAATTGCTGGCTGGGGAAGAGCGATACCGCCGTCTCATTGAACTTGATCGGCCGGGATGGACAGGTCGGCAACAACAAGAACAACCGTTGCCACCCGTAGCTTCCAGATAAGTGTGAGAGTCTGTGAGCGCCTGCGGTTCCAGACGTGTGGATTTTGCATACCAGTCCAGATGGTCGAACTGAACTGATATACATGAATTATCAATTTAGCGAATGACACCGAATGAGTGCGTAATGAGCACTTAACCATATAAGCATAAAAAAGAGACGAGCCAAGAAATCTTGGACTCGTCTCTTTTTACATTCCGATATGACCGCTTTTGTTGCGGATACTTACATCTCTACCAGCATCAATATAATGGAAGACAGACACAGGCAGGTACTAACCAGATAGAGGACAGCAACAACCTGTTTGTGATTCAATCCGGCACGCAGCAGTCGATAGTGCGCTTGACTCGCGTCGGCCTGATAGATTGCTTTACCTTGAATGAAACGTTTGATAACGACAAAGATGTTGTCGAAGATCGGTACACCCAGCGCCAAAATCGGAATGAAGATGGACAACATGGTTGCTTGTTTGAATGCACCATCCAGAGCGATAACCGCCAAAATGAAGCCAAGGAACGTTGCGCCTGCATCACCCATGAACACTTTGGCAGGAGCTTTGTTGTACTTCAGATAACCAATCGTCACACCGACCAGAATGATCGACATGAGTGCGGAATCAGTTTGACCTTTGGCAAGCGCCACAATGAACAGTGTGATCGCCGAGATAGCTGATAATCCGCCAGCCAGTCCGTCCATGCCGTCCGAGAAGTTGATGACTGTTGTCACCCCAAAGATCCAGAGGATCGTGAGAATGAATTGCAGCCAGATTGGAAGCATGACATATTCCGCGTTGAAGGGATTCACGAATCCAGTGAACGCAATGCCAGAAGCAAACACGAGTACTGCCGCAGAGACTTGTACGAGCATTTTGGGCAGAGCAGGAAAATCTTTGCCTTTTGTTTTGTACCAGTCGTCGACGGTACCAATCGTTAGCAAAAGCATACCACCAGCGACCAGAGCCGCTGTTTCCCATGTGATTTCTTTGGTCAGAGCAATGTATGTCAGGAAAAATCCAGTAAATATCGCGTAACTCGCCGTGAGCGGGATCGGTTGCCTGTGCAGCTTACGCTCCACATCTTCCCGGGGCTTGTCCACAAAATCGAGCCGGTGAGCCAATCGACCAAGCGGCGGAATAAGCAGAACCACGACAGCAAAAGACACTATAAAAGCCAGTATGTATACCATAAACTCGCTTGTTTCACTCCCATCTACCAATTTCCCCTTATTATACGAGTTAAACAGGAAATCTGTCGATGTCATTATTGTAACCAGACGTACGCAAAGGTGAGCAAAAGTTCAGGTTTTATCACATTTGAGGAAGATAGGAGCCAAAATAATGTTTTACGGCTTCTGCATGATATCCATCATCACCTTGCCAGGTTGCTGCAAAGACAAAATCGCTGGAACCACCTTTGCGTTTTCTCGGTTTATCTCCAGGAACCAATATGCCGGCTGCAGCCCAAATTTCCAGCAGGGCATCTCGCTCCTGTTTGCTGGAAGGGAAGAGATCCTTCCACTTCTTCTCCAGTGAACGTGCACTGTCCTTGGGATCTTCCGTCTGAGCAGCTTCAAGCAGGTTTACCAGGATTGCTTGGTCTTCCTGGGTTACTTCATAGTTTGCATCGTTGTCCTGAAGCAGTAATTCCAGATCCATCAGGCAATAGATAAGCCAGCCATGACGCACGCCGCCCCACTTGATCCGTTCAAAATTAAGGACGTTTAAGTCGACGTTGGAATATTCCTTGTCTGACTGCAAACGCAGGAAGTTACAATCCCCACAGGCACTGGTGTTAGGGTGAAGGGCAGGGCGTTCCGCATAGGTATGCAAAGGCATATTCGATGTTAAAGCCCAGCTGGATAATGCGCTACGCAGGTAGACTTTTTTGGTGGACAGACTATGTAAAAAGGCCGACATGACCCGCTCCTTGAGCGAGTCATCCTGATGCATGTCGTATAGGCGCTGGACTATCTCGTCATGCGTGATCGTGAGTGGATCGAACATAACACCTTTGCTTTTGGCATATTCAAATTCCTCCCCGGAGAAGGGTAGAGAGGTTGTTTTCCAGCCCCCACCTCCCCAGAAGGTGCTCAGCAATATCTTTGCCGCTTTTTTGTCCATATGGTTAGCCTCCTTTATGGGAATTGCGATCATGATGAAAGTAGTTCTTCAATCTCAAACCTGCTTACTTTAATGTACGTATTCCTCGGTTGTATTCAGAATCATGTCGACGAGGCCTGGAAAACGTGTGTTTAGCTCTTCCTTTCGTAGGGAATAAAAGTGCTGTTTACCTTCAATGCGCGGCTGGATCACGCCAGCTTCACGTAAAATTTTGATGTGATGGGACAACGTGGATTTGGAAATATGGTCAACTTCGAAGGCGGAGCAGTTTTTCTCGCCAGAACTGGCCAGACAGTGTGCAATTTTCATGCGGATCGGATCGCCCAATGCATTGCAGACCGTGGTCAGCTTCAATTCCGAAGCCATAGGTATCGTTGGAGTTCTCATATCTATGACGTTAGCATATTCGGCTGTACCTTTCAATGTTTGAAAAAAATCGAACTATAGAAGTTGAACTGTAACTATTACACTTGTTTACTCCGATTGCAGTACCATCTTTCGATCGCTCTTATCCCCAGATTTTCTTTATTCCCTTGGTCCAAGGGAAAAATCCGGTGATAAATGCGCACGCTTCGCTTCTTCAGATTGGTTCTGCACTCTCCGTGTTAGTGTAAAAGTCGGTCTCAACTTATATATTTCTTGCAGGCAGTATAAGAAGTATGTTACATTTCTTTTCAATTAGTTCGAAAATATTCGAACTGAAAGATTGGAAAACGGCTTTTTATTCTAGGAGGAATATGAATGAGTACTACAAATACAACTACACTGTTGAACAACTATTTCCGTTTATTTGATGCTTCACGTACAGACGAGCGCGCCATGCAGGATTTATTGTCCCTGTTTACACCTGACGCAGAGATTGTGCTTAACGGCACTAGTCGAACAGGATTCGATGGTTTCATGAAAGCTTTCTACGAATACAATAAGGATGTAAAACATATGTGGGACGCGTGGGTGCAACAGCCTGACGGCAGCTACCAGACCAACTGGGCGGTGTGCGGACAAGCGGCAGACGGAACGGTATACGCCAAAGCAGGCATTGATATCGCGCGTGTAAATGATGCGGGGCAGATTGTGTATCTGGAGAATGTACAGGCCGATCAGAATGCATTCAGCAAGTATAATCAGTAATAGCGCAGTGTAAATAAGTAATAATGCAATGGTTAGGAAATGAAGCTCTACAGTCTATCAAGCTGTGGGGCTTTTTTTGGTGGAATATTTAGGTGATTTGAAAGGCGCTGAGAACGAGGGCTTCATCACTCTGGTAGCACAGTTTCTACAGGTAGATCGGTACACAAAAACTGTACATGAAAAAGACCGTCCCGCATGTTTTAAACATGGCGGGACGGTCCTTATGAACGTGCATAAGATGTACTCGCTAGAGCCGCAGGTTATTCTGAGCCAGACGCAGCTTAGCAGGGGGGGGCAACTACATGGTGGTGACGATGGTCGGTCAATTCTAACGAACCAGAGACGCGCTATTGGCCAAAAATCTGCATAAGTCAGATTCTAACGAATCGCTGAGACGCTATTTTCCGGTTATTCTAACTTTGGGGCAGTTTTCCGCGGCTAAAATCCGATATAAGGTGTCTCAGGTTCGTTAGATTTTGAAAACATGTTATAAACATCATATAAGACGTCTACGATTCGTTAGACCATTCCATGTTCAACGTTTTGACCCTCCACCGTGTAAATTTCCAACCCTCAAAAGCTCAAAAGCTCAGAGCCTAAACCGTCCCATCCTCCGTCATCCTGTATGCCATCCCACGTTTTCCCTACCCCTGCATCGTCTTATTTTGAAAAGCAGCGATATCCGCATACTCTTCTTCGAATTTGCGGGAGATGCGGATAAAGATCGGCAGCAGTTCACGATAGACACGGACACTGTCCGGGTCTGGTTGGTGCCGGTGCGTCGATCCGATCATGCCGGAGACGGCACTCAGGGAATCAATGCGGCCAAGGGCGTACAAGCCCAGTACGGCTGCGCCGAGGCAGGAGCTTTCGATACTTTCGGGAATGATGACATCCTGATCGAAAATATCGGCCATCATCTGCCGCCATAGCTCAGAGCGGGCGAAGCCGCCTGTCGCCTGGATTTTTTTCGGACGACCGATCTTTTCTTCAATCGCGAGCATGACCGTGTAGAGGTTAAACAATACACCTTCGAGCGCAGCGCGAATCATATGTTCCTTCTTATGATGCAGCGTCAGTCCGAAGAACGAACCACGTGCATTGGGATTCCAGAGCGGGGCCCGCTCACCCGTCATGTACGGATGGAACAAAAGGCCTTCCGAACCCGGAGGTACATTTTCGGCGACACGAGTGAGCACTTCATATGGATCGATGCCAAGTCGTTTCGCCGTCTCCACCTCGGAAGCCGCAAACTCGTCCCGAATCCAGCGGAAAATAACACCGCCGTTGTTCACCGGTCCGCCAATGACCCAGGCATCCTCCGTGAGTGCATAACAGAAGAAGCGTCCTTTTGGATCGGTCACCGGTTTATCTACGACTGTACGAATCGCTCCACTGGTACCAATGGTCACGGCCACGACGCCTGGATCAATGGCGTTCACGCCCAGATTGGAGAGCACGCCATCACTGGCTCCAATGACAAACGGTGTAGTGACCGCAATGCCCATCTCCTTGGCGTACTCCGGGTGCAATCCCTGTTTCAGCACATGTGTGGTCGGTACTAATCGGGACAAATGTTCCGAGGTAATACCCGCCACATGCAGCGCTTCTGCATCCCAGTCGAGTTTTTCCAGATTCATGAGTCCGGTGGCTGAGGCCATCGAGTGGTCGATGACGTATTCAGAGAATAATTTATAGAAGACATATTCTTTCATGGATATGAATTTGTGCGTCTGTTGGAACAGTTCCGGTTGATCCCGAGTGAGCCACATGATCTTGGTGAGTGGGGACATCGGATGAATCGGCGTACCTGTTCTCAGATAGATTTCGTGACCATTCATCTCGGATTTGAGTACTTCGGTCCACTCGGCACTGCGATTATCTGCCCATGTCATGGCCCGCATCAGCGGTGTGCCGTGTTGATCGACAGGCAGAATGCTGTGCATGGCCGAACTGAAGGATACAAACAGGATGTCCTCTGGCTTCACTCCCGCTTTGGAAGTGGCCTGTTTAACCGATGTAATGACTGCTTTGAAAATATCTTCCGCATCCTGCTCCGCAATCGCAGGTGTGGGGGTGTGCAGCGGATAATCGGCACTGCCTTGTGCCACAATGGTTCCGTTCTGTTCGAACAAGACGGCCTTGGTGGAGGTCGTGCCGATATCTACGCCGATCATATAGGGTGAAGAAGCCATTTTGTCATCCCTCTTTCTTGAATATATAAGTGAATGAATGCTGTTAAACGTTAACACTTCGGGTGCAGAAAGCCTTCCGATCGCCGTTATTCCCAAATTTCTTTGATCCCCTCTTCAAAGGGAGAAATTTGGTTATAAATGCGAACATTCCATTTCTTCAGGCCCTTTCTGTCCCCTTTGTGCACGTGGCGCTATTCATCCAACTTATATGGCATCTGTTATTTCATCTATAGATAAGAATATCAGACTTGAGGGATGGATCAAAATGCAGAACCCTAGTCCTTCACAGCTCCTGCGGCAATATCCGAGATAAACTGGCGGCTGATGAACAGGAACATAACGATGAGCGGAATGACGGCAAGCAACGTACCTGCGATGACCATCGCATAGTCTGTGTTATACAGCCCGTTTAATTGAGACAATGCAATCTGCAACGTGTATTTGCGTTCATCCGTCAGGACGATCAACGGCCACAGATAATCATTCCATACGCCGATAAAGGTGAACGCGCCGAGGAAAGCAAAGGCAGGTCGCAGAATTGGCAGCGCCACGTTCCAATAAAGTCGGAAGAAATTACAGCCGTCGATGCGGCCTGCATCCAGCAGATCGTTCGGAATCGACTCCGTGGCATACTGACGAATCCAGAAGATACCGAAGGCGTTCACCATGCCCGGAATAATGAGGGCTTTGAAGGAACCAACCCAACCGAACGTGGCCATGAGTACGAAGGAAGGCACCAGCGACAGCTGGGAAGGCACCATCATGGTAGCAAGCAGCAAGATGAAGAGCCACTTTTTGCCGGGAAATTCGAACTTCGCAAACGCAAACCCCGCCAGTGAGTCAAAAAACAGTACAAGAATAGTCACAAGGCCCGACACAAACAGCGTATTCAGAAAGGCGCCCCAGAAATCAATCTGCTGCAATACGCGCGTAATATTATTCCACAGTTCACCCCCGAACCAGAGCTGAGGTGGGAACTTGTAGATATCGGACGTTGTCCGGGTGGACATTACAATCAGCCAATAGAACGGGAACATGGATATGAGCATGCCCCCGATAAGACCGGTATACAACACCAGCGATTTGAGGTGTTTGGTCGCCATGTGCGCTCCCCCTTATCACATCAGGATGATTTGCCTTGAACAAGCTTCCAGTTCACAATCGAGAACAGGGCGATAATGAGGAACATACCCCAGCCAACAGCAGCGCCATATCCGAAGTAATTGTTAATGAAGGACTCACGGTAGAGGTAGAGTACAATTGTCATGCCTGCTGCACCAGCGCCGCCATCATTACCTACCAATACTTGAGGCTCGGTGAACAGCTGCATACCGCCAATCGTTGATGTAATGACCGTGAACAGGATCACAGGACGCAGCATCGGAATTGTAATTCGGAAAAAGGACTGTATCGCTGATGCGCCGTCAATCTTTGCCGCTTCGTATAATGTCTGCGGGATACTCTGAAGTCCGGCCAGGTAGATGACGGCGTTATATCCGGTCCAGCGCCAGACCACCATGGAGGAGATTGCGACTTTAATGCCCCATGGTGCATTAAGCCACTCCACAACCGGTAGCCCGACCGACTGCAACAGATAATTGAGAAAGCCATAATTGTTGGCAAATAAGGCACCGAAGATAATGGCTACCGCTACGATGGACGTGACGTTTGGCAGGAAATAACCGACCCGAAACAGGGTACGGAACTTCACAAATGGTGCATGCAGCAAAAAGGCAATAATCAGGGCGAAGAAGAGCATTGGAATCGTCGAATAGATCCAGATCATGAACGTGTTGCCCACGGCTTGCCAGAACTCGGCATCGGTCAGCATGTATTTGAAGTTGTTGAACCCGTTGTACGTCATGACACCGATGCCATCCCATTTATGAAAAGCCAGATAGAGTGAGAACCCAATCGGGAACAGCCCAAATACTGCAAACAGAATATAAAACGGCGATATCGCAACATAGAGTGCACGATGCTCCCACATTCTCGCCCATAGTGACTTCTGCCGATCCAGATCAGGTCTTGCATGTCCGGGATCGGGAGTAAGACGAGGTTCAGTTACAGCCATATGAATTCCTCCTTTGCGGATAACGAAACCACACGTTCTTCAGGTTAACGCTGCAATTCCCGCTCGACGCGGTGTACCGTATCTGTCCAGACTTGCTGTGGATCGGCATTTTGCTTCGCGACATCATTCAGCCGCCGGGTGATAATGTTGTGTACGGATGGGTATCGTTCGCCAAAGAAAGCATCCGGCACCTCCTGTGCCGATTCGGCAAATACAGGCCCTGTCGCCTGTCCACCGAAGAAAGGTTCTTTTTCTTTCATGGCAGGATCATCAAACACACCTGGTGCAGAAGGGAAAAGGTTCAATGTCTGATATTGCTCCAGTTGATTTTCGGGACTTTGCAGCCAGCGAACCAGTTCAAAGGCTTCCTGAGGATGTTCACTCGACTTCAGGATGGACAGGAATGATCCTCCGTTATTGCCATCTCCCCCTGGTGCCCGAGCGACACGCCACTTCCCGGATGTATCCGGAGCGGCTTCCTGAAGAACTTGTTTCATCCAGACAGCACCTACGAAAGAGGCGATTTCACCATTATTCATCGCGGCGTTCCAGCCTGGAGTCCAGCCATCTGCATTGGCAAGCAGTCCCTTTTCTTTAAAAGCAACGGCCGTATCCCAGCTCTTGCCCACAGTAGGGGAATCCATGCCGATAAAGGACCCGTCCGGCCGGAAGTAACGCTCAGCAGACTGCGATATGACTTGGTTGTAAACGGTTGCAATATTGTCGGTTAGAAAAACCTTGCCTCCGAATTTCTCCTTGAGCTGTTCTCCGGCAGCAGCATATGCATCCCAGCTGTTGATCTGGCGTGTAACGTCTTCGGGATCAGATGGCAATCCGGCCTCTTTGAACAGATCTTCTCGGTAGAAGAGGGCTGTTGGTCCCGTATCCATCGGGAAACCAATCATCTGTCCGCTTGGCGTAACGCCTTGCTTCCATTTCCACGGCAGATATTGGTCTTCAATATCTCCTGCACCGAGATCATACAGATTATAGAAACGGTCCTCACTGGGGAAAAGCTCCATGATCCAGTCGTTCAATGCGACAATGTCTGGTTCACCTGAGCGTGCAGCGAGTGTTGTTTTGAGCTTTGCTTTGAAATCACCGCCGATTTTCTGAGCTGTCAGTTCGATATTGGGGAATTTTTCCTTAGCCCTGGCAAGCAACTTATCATCGATGGACCGATTCCAGTACCATAATGTAAGCGCTACCTTTTTGTTGTTCGCTGAATCGTCCTGTCCGGGCCAGATGGAGCATCCGCTTATGAGCAGGACGCAGACCATCAGTATGGCTGTCCAGCATGTTCTTTTCCGGCGGATCATGTGTATTACCCCCTCATCGTTAAGTTCGAGGCATGAAGTGCTTTGGACTACAACATTAGTGTATGAGCAGTTTATAAACTCATACCCAATATTCCTAAAATGAAACACATATTTGTGTCCGTTGCGTAACATAATTTTAGTAGTTACTTTAAAAATAAAAGTTACTTGACACTTTATAATTTTTATTCTAAACTAACTTACATAAAGTAACTAATGATGATGAGAATAATATAGATACGTACTATATAACATCCAAGTGATCCAATTTCACGCTGGATGCGAATCAATCAACATACAAGTTGGCCTAAACAGGAGGAACGACAATGATCAATTCACATATTATTCAACTGCTTGCCCCCAAAATTCAGACTTTTCCGAGTGGAAAAGAGTTCATATACCTGGTGGGACCAATCAAGCTTCCGGTTAACCTCGATGGGGAGACCAAGACATTCCAGTGGTACAGCTGGATGAAATCGGACAAAGCGATGGAGAGCGGCGAGTTAATCGAATCTCTTGCTGCTGCTGAACTGGCAGAGCGTCAACAATCCAGTGTTCTGGTGTATGGTGACTTTGCTGAAGCGCAGGAAGCGCTGATCCGGATGCATAGCATCTGTCATACAGGCGACATCTTTGGCAGCAAACGCTGTGATTGCGGCTTCCAATTGGAGCAATCCATGAAAATGATCGCCGCTCACGGAGCGGGTGCACTGTTCTATCTTGCGAACCATGAGGGACGTGGCATTGGTCTGTTCAGCAAAGCCATGGCGTACATTTTGCAAGAAGAAGGTCTGGATACGGTAGATGCAAACTTGCAGCTTGGATTCACAGACGATGCTCGTAATTATGACGATGCGATTGCTGTGTTGCGTGCACTTCGCACAGCACCGGTTACCTTGATCACCAACAATCCACGGAAGCTGGCTGCCTTGCAGGAAGCGGGATTAAATGTGGGCGGACGTGTTCCGCTGTGGGGAGATCGTTCTGCTTTTAACGAGAAGTATCTGCAAACGAAAGTGAATCGTTCCGGTCACTTGGCGGAAAGTGATGGCTGGGCTGGAGCAGAGACGTTGCTTCCGCATGCGCAGGCTTAATTATTTAATAGACGTAATTGATTAGTTGATTAGTCGTTGTAGTACTCTCCGTTATGGAGAAGTACAGCAGCGGCTTTTTGGTATGGAGAACAGGGTAGCGATCAGGTTTTCCTGATTCATGGAATGGCTTGCCGTTCCCACAGTGTGGATTATACAATATAGTCATCTGATGAATGCGGGAGGAACCAAGGTGCCATTTGAGGGACAACGTATATTGCCGGCTGCAAAGAGCATGAAGCAGTTTGAAGCGATGATTGAAGGCCCTTATACCTATGGGGTGATGCTGGAAACCCATATTGCACAGCTTCAGAGTGTAATGGACGAGGCGCGGCGGTATGACAAGAAGATACTTTTGCATGCAGATTTGGTTCAGGGTTTAAAAAACGATGAGTATGCGGCAGAGTATCTGTGTCAGCACATTCGCCCGGCAGGACTGATCTCTACGCGAGCGAGTGTCATTCAGAAGGCAAAGCAGAAAGGCATTACAGCGATTCAACGTATTTTTCTACTGGATACCCATGCGCTGGAGAAAAGTTATCTGTTGCTGGCCAAAACCCAACCGGATTATATTGAAGTATTACCTGGCGTCATTCCGCATATTATTGCGGAAGTATCTGTGCGTACAGGGATACCCATTATTGCGGGGGGATTGATCCGTTCACCGGAAGAGGTCGAACTTGCGCTTGGCGTCGGGGCTACGGCAGTGACCACATCCAATGCAGATCTGATTCGACACTTTGAGAAATCGCTTACACCGTAAAAAGAACCCACAACAGGAGGTTGGCTGTATGGAAAAATATATATTGGCTCTGGATCAGGGAACAACAAGCTCCCGAGCTATTCTGTTTAACCGTGGCGGAGAGATCGTGCACATTGCACAGCAGGAATTCCCTCAATATTTCCCCAAACCGGGCTGGGTAGAGCAGAATGCCAACGAAATCTGGAGTTCCATTCTTGCCGTGATGGCTTCATGTCTGGCAGAGAGCGGAATCAAACCGGTCCAGATTGCCGGAATTGGAATTACCAATCAGCGGGAGACGGTTGTGGTATGGGACAAAGAAACAGGCAGACCCATCTATAATGCAGTGGTATGGCAATCCAGACAGACCGCAGATATCTGTGAAGAATTGAAGACGCAGGGTCTCGGGGACCTTTTCCGCCGTAAAACAGGATTATTAATCGATCCCTACTTCTCGGGAACAAAGATTAAGTGGATTCTGGATCATGTCCCTGGTGCCCGGGAGCGGGCAGAGAAGGGTGAAGTGCTGTTTGGCACGATTGATAGCTGGCTGATCTGGAAACTGAGCGGGGGGACACATGTCACGGATATATCCAATGCCTCACGTACCCTAATCTATAACATCTATGATCTGCAATGGGATGACGAATTGTTGGATATCCTCGACATTCCTAAGGCGATGCTGCCAGAGGTGGGAGGTTCATCCGAGGTGTATGCACACACAACAGACTATCATTTCTTCGGGCATCGGATTCCGATTGCGGGAGCGGCAGGAGATCAACAGGCAGCGATGTTTGGTCAGGGCTGTTACACCAAGGGCAGTATGAAAAATACATATGGTACCGGTTGTTTTATGCTTATGAATACGGGCGAGAACCCGGTACAATCCAATCATGGACTGATTACAACGATTGCCTGGGGGATGAATGGCAAGGTTGAATATGCGCTCGAAGGCAGCATTTTTGTTGCAGGTTCAGCGGTTCAGTGGCTGCGTGACGGATTAAGGATGCTTCGCTCTTCAAAAGATAGCGAGGATTACGCCTCACGTGTGCCTTCGACAGACGGCGTTTATATGGTACCTGCATTTGTGGGACTGGGCAGTCCGTATTGGGATAGTGAGGTTAAGGGTGCGGTGTTTGGCTTGACCCGAGGCACGACGAAGGAACACTTTATCCGTGCTACGCTTGAGGCGTTGGCGTATCAGACCAAAGATGTACTGGAGGCAATGGAATCCGACTCGGGTATTCCCGTACATGCTCTGCGTGTGGATGGAGGAGCGGCGGCCAATGATTTTCTCATGCAGTTCCAGAGTGATATTCTGGGCATTCCTGTCGAACGCCCAACGGTGAATGAAACAACTGCATTGGGTGCGGCTTATCTGGCAGGATTGGCGGTTGGATATTGGACGAGTGCGGATGAATTGACCGATCATGAAAATACGGAGCGTGTCTTCCAGCCTGTTATGGCTGAGCAACAACGAATAGAACTGTATGCAGGCTGGAAGCGTGCAGTGAACGCAGCAATGGCTTTTAAATAAGCATTTTGCATAAATCACCTGAGCGTCTTCAAATCAGCAAGAAATAGATCGAAATGATTTTGTTCGTCTATACACTGGTTGGATCAGGATGCTTCTTCCTGTCCAACTTTTGTACCCGTGAGCGGAATGGTTCGAATTATGAAAAATGCTAAATAAGAGGAATGAAATGAATATTTCTTGGGTGGGTATTTGTACTTTTTAACTAAACATATGTTATAAATGATATTTACTGGTGGAAAATGATGCATGATTTACAGGGTTATTCTTCCTGGAGAAGGTAAAATATATATCCACTATAAGGAAAAAAACAAGGTTAGTGGATTCATTTGAAATTCCATCCTTTGGCAGAACAACTTTTTGAATTTTTTTTGAATAATGTGTCATTTCAGGACTTCACGCCGTCAAAAATCTGTGATAGGATAAAGGCACAAGTTAAAAAATGATGTCTGGAGATCGGGAGGGACCACGTGCCGCTCAGCAATTGCTGAGCGAATGACGTGGTCCTTTTTTTGTTTTTTTTACGGAAAAATTGAGAAAATCAATAGGAGGTTCAAGAATGACAGAAACGTTCTCGTCAGCACACCGGACCGAATATTTGCAAAACATGGCGAATGTACATTTTGACGTATTAATTATTGGTGGTGGGATTACAGGCGCAGGGATTGCATTGGACGCGGCTTCCCGTGGATTGAAGACAGCGCTTGTAGAAATGCAGGATTTCGCAGCAGGTACATCCAGTCGATCGACCAAACTTGTCCATGGCGGATTGCGTTATTTGAAGCAATATGAAGTGAAGATGGTTGCTGAGGTAGGACGGGAGCGGGCTGTAGTCTACGAGAATGGGCCACATGTGACCACGCCAGAACCGATGTTGCTACCGATCTATACGGCAGGTACGTTCGGCCGCTTCAGCACGTCCATTGGACTGATGGTGTATGATCGGCTCGCCGGGGTGAAGCGCAGTGAACGGCGCCAAATGTTGAATGCTGGAGCGGTGTCAGATAGTGAACCTTTACTACGCAAGCAGGGACTGTTAGGTGGTGGGCTCTATGTGGAGTACCGGACAGACGATGCCAGGCTCACCATTGAAGTCATGAAAGAAGCTGTCAAACGTGGGGTACAGGCAGTGAACTACGTTAAGGCGAAAGGTTTCCTGAAGGAGAATGGCAAGATTACAGGTATTGAAGCTATTGATCAGATCGATGGGCAGACCTATACGCTAAAAGCAAGCAAGGTGATCAACGCTTCCGGTCCATGGGTGGACGGTCTGCGGGAATTGGATGGTTCGCGCCAGGGGAAAACGCTACAGATGACCAAAGGCATCCATTTGGTCTTTGATGGTAAACGATTCCCGCTAAGACAGGCGGTTTATTTTGATACACCAGATGGTCGAATGGTGTTTGCTGTCCCGCGTGATGGCAAAACCTATGTGGGGACAACCGACACCGTATATCAGGACGATCCTGCACACCCCCAAATTTCCGACTCCGACCGTGATTATGTCATTAATGCAGTCAATGGCATGTTTCCAGATGTACGGATTGGTACCGAGGATGTGGAATCCGGATGGGCGGGTGTACGTCCACTAATCCATGAGGAAGGCAAGAATCCTTCCGAAATTTCACGTAAAGATGAAGTCTGGGTATCCCAATCCAATCTGATTACGATTGCCGGGGGCAAATTAACCGGATACCGTAAAATGGCCGAGATGGTCGTTGATCTGGTCGCACGCCAGATGGAGCAGGAGAGCGGGCATTCCATAGGCCCTTGTGTAACGAAGAAGATGCCCATCTCCGGCGGTGATGTAGGGGGATCGGCTGGATTTGTATCGTATGCGGAACGCAAGATCAAGGATGGTGTTGCCTTGGGACTTGCTCGACCTGCTGCGGAGCGACTGGTCCGCACGTATGGTTCCAATGTGGAGGCACTATATGAGCGAATGCCCGATCCACGCACCAAGTCCGAGCTTCATGGCATGCCACAGGAGCTACTGTTGATGTTAAGTTACGCGATTGATGAAGAGATGGCTGTAACCCCGTCTGATTTTTTGGTACGAAGAACAGGTGATTTATTCTTCCGTATTGATGAAGTTCGTCGCTATAAAGCAGCGGTTATCTCGTATATGGCAGGTCGTTTGAACTGGTCTGAAGAGGAAGAGGTTAAACATACACAGGAACTGGATCAGCTGTTGCTGGAAGCATCCGGCAAAATCTGAGGCAGGATTTCAAGATCGAGAGTCGAATGGAACATGTAAGCGTGTAACATAGAGAGGGGATTGCATCCATGACATTACAGATCGGAATCATTGGAACAGGCTGGTTCAGTAAGGTACACGCGGATATTCTCGCACGGATGGAAGGTGTTCGTGTTGCGAGTGTCTGTGGAACATCGCTCGAAAAGGCAGAGGCTATGGCCTCCGTTTATGATGCTGTTGGTTACGGGGAACTTGAACATATGCTGGATGGTGAGAAGCTGGATGCGGTGTATATCTGTGTGCCTCCGATGTCTCACGGATCGATTGAGTCCGAATTAATCCGCCGTGGTATTCCATTCCTGGTGGAGAAACCTTTGAGCACCGGAATGGATGTTCCGCGTCAGGTGTTGGATCAGGTGCAAAAGAGCGGATTGTTAACCTCTGTAGGATACCATTTCCGTTATCAGGAGGCCGCGCAGGTCCTGCAGCAGTCGATGAAAGAACAGACGGTCGGCATGGCACTTGGCCGCTGGATGGGCGGAATGCCAGGGGTCGCCTGGTGGCGGCGTCAGGACGGTTCAGGAGGACAATTCGTAGAGCAAACTACACATATTGTAGACTTGCTTCGGTATTGTGCAGGAGAAGTTACGGAGGTATATGCTGTAGCAGCTCAGCGAAGCATGCATGAGAAGCATGAGCATGTGACCGTTGCTGATGTGGCGAATGTGACGCTCAAGCTGGAAAGTGGAGCGATTGCCAGTATCGCCAATACATGTCTGTTGCCAGACGGAGAGGGGGGCGCTGGGCTCCAGTTCTACACGGATGCAGGTGTGTGGGATTGGACGCCAGAACGTTTGCTTCTGCCAAGTGCCGCAAAACATGCGATGGCAGGTCTGGAGATTCCGGCAGGACATAATCCATACGAGCGTGAGAATGAAGCGTTCATTCATGCCCTGCGTACGGGAGACCGTTCACGAATTCTGTCCGATTATGCGGATGCCTGCCGTACACAGGAGATTACTACGGCGGCGCTGGCATCGGCAGATTCCGGTCTGCCTGTACAGCTTCAGCCTTCAAAGCATCTCTCTCATTAAAAGGTTGAAGGTAATATAAATATGCCTGAATCAGGGAATGATCCGCAGATCAGCCTGATTCAGGCGTATTTGTGTTGAGTAGAGATTATTAAGTAGCAATTCAACTACTCGGATTTCTGCTGTTTCAACCAGTCGGATGACCAACTGTAGATCTGATCAATGACAGGTTCAATGGCTCTGCCTTTCGGTGTCAATTCATACTCTACACGGGGAGGTATCTCGGGAAACATGTGTCGGGTTACGATACCTTCCGTCTCCATTTCCTTCAATCGCTCCGATAAAAGTCGTCCACTGATCGCCATCTCTGCTTCAAGCTCCGTAAACCGCTTGGGTCCGGACAACAGTTGGTACATGATTAACAGTACCCACTTCTTGCCTATGATATCTATGGCTTGAGTGATCATACAGGGACTTGGTGCTTTTACTTTTTTCAGCTTCAACGTATTCACCTCGATTCATGGTTATTTTTTCGCAGGTTGTATATGAAAGGACATGGTTTCTGCCGCTTTAAGAATATAGGACATCCATATAAATGAGGGTTACTACAAAATATACTGTAACATACCTTTTGTATGTATTATACATCATACAGCGAAAAATTACTTGAAGAAATTATATTATTATTATATACTAACTTCATAAAAGTAAGTTGGTGATAAATAATACGTATAATATGAACGCGTACTATTCTGAAAATTGAACTCGGCTGAACGGTTGAAAACAGAGTGACCTTTGGGAACTTTTACATAGATTCTTTTTTTACAATGTGCAGCACAAATAATCATTACATAGTAGGAACATATAATTTGTACAGGAGGATCTACATATGAACAAAATTTTGGGTTATATTTTTCTAGTTATTCTTGCAGGTGTGTTTGTCATGACAGGGTTTAACAAGATTAGTGGGGCAGACATGATGATTCAGACATTCGAAAGTTTCTCTTATCCGACATGGACCATGTATCTGCTGGGCGCTGCGGAGTTACTTAGTGCAGTAGGATTGCTGATTCCACGGACTCGCATCCTGGCTTCTGGCATACTGACATTCATTCTGATTGGGGCCGTGGGAAGTCATCTGATCTATGCACAATACGCTGCTGTTCCGTTCCCGGCTGTGTTGTTGGTAGCTAACATTATTGTCCTGGTGGTAGGCATGCGCAGATTGGAAGCGGAAGAAGAAGGCCAGATGGACGCGATTCAGGCGTAAAGGAAAGATAAATAGAAGATTTGAAACGATATCATGAGATGGCCGCTGCAGATGAGCATAGGTCATCTTTTTTATGATTGAATGGGATTTAATATAAAAAAAAGAAGAACCCACGAAAAACAACGGGTTCTCTTGCAGCGGGACTTCCTGGATTGGAAGGTCTTCTGACTATAAATGATCAAATGCCATTTTGATTATAGTAACTTTTTTAATTGAGAGACGCGTCCTTGGCTGATGCCAAGCTTTTCCGCAATTTGCTGTTGAGCCAAACCGGGATTCTGTTCAACAATTTCTTTCATCTGTTGCAGCATGCGTGCCGTCTTCGGCCGCAGATCCGGGTATTCTTGGTTGTCAGCTGTGGTCCCTTCTTCCCTAGCGGGAGATGAGACTGAGGCGGATTTGGAAGCAGGACGCTCCACGGGTGCAGGAGCCTGTTTGTTCTGAGGTACGAACCAGTCGGGAGAGTCATCCGGGTGTTTTAATTGAATTGCACAAGTCCGGCAGATGAATTGTTCTTTGAAATACATTTCCGTATCTACATCACCGCAAAAAATACATAATGTTGATTTGTACTTTCGTAAAATCAACTCTTTCCCTTCAATGAAAAACTCAAGCGGATCGCCGATATGGATTTCCATCGTATCCCGCATTTCTTTGGGAAGGACAATTCGTCCAAGACGGTCCAGAGATCTCTTCATTCCGGTTCTTTTCATCGCATCTCCTCCGCAATATTCACAATTAAAACCTGTCCTTATTGTAAGGAAGAAAGGGCTTTAATACAACAATAATATTTCA
This sequence comes from Paenibacillus sp. PK1-4R, assembly GCF_030369595.1. Classification (NCBI taxonomy): domain Bacteria; kingdom Bacillati; phylum Bacillota; class Bacilli; order Caryophanales; family Paenibacillaceae; genus Paenibacillus; species Paenibacillus sp. PK1-4R. The sequence goes on along the minus strand of NZ_CP126535.1, from coordinate 6,542,321 downwards.
AAAAAGTGGAATAATTCCATCTATTATGGGAAAATAAGTTTGGAAAGGATGGGGGCGACGGCTAAAGTGAATAATGCAGCGAGCACCATGGAGATGCTGGAAATGGTACCAGTCAGGGAACTTAGTTCAAATGCCTTGGATGTCCCTGTGCCATGGGCACCGGTTCCAAACAGTGTGCCTCGTGCAATCTCCCCATCGATGCGCAGCATTTTGACGATCGAAGGTCCCATAATCACTCCGAGCAGACCAGTCATAATAACAAAAACAGCTGTCACTGCGGGTATGCCACCGATGGTAGCCGAAACGTTCATGGCAATTGGGGTGGTAATCGATCTTGGGATCAGACTATGAATGAGACCGGAATCCAGACGCAACCATTTGGCGAGCAGGGCAGAAGAAAGTACGGCAACGACCGAGCCGGTCATGACACTGAAGACAATCTCGGAAATATGTTTTTTGAGTACATGGAAAAAGGTGTAAAGCGGTACGGCAAAAGCCACGGTGGCCGGTTGAAGAAGCAGACTCAGCCATTTGCCGCCACTGCTATACGTGGTATAATCCGTTCCCGTTGCGAGCAATATGCCAACGACAAGCAGCGGCGTAATGAGCAATGGTGACAGATATACTTTTGGCAGATTACGATACATTCGTTTGGCGACCCCATAGATACCGACGGTTAACAAGAGGCAGAGAAATCCAATCATCCGGTGTGACGCTCCTTTCGTTTGGCAATTCGTGTAGCAACCAGGCCTGTGCAGGACATGACCAGGAATGTGCTAAGTAATACGATGAATAAAATCTGCAGTCCGTCATGCTCCAGCATGGGCATATAGTTCATAATGCCAACGGCTGACGGGATAAAAAATAACAATAGTTCACCGAGCAGCCAGGCAGCTCCAACTTCAATCCAGCGCAGCTTCACGACACGAGTCTGAAGCAGAATGAATAACACAACCATACCGAGTATTGAACCCGGTACAGGAAGATGGAGAGTACGGGCCAGCAGGTCCATGAGCAGTGAAAAAACCATTAAGAGCGCAACCTGTGCAATACCAAGGCCCCATTTTTTCACTTCAATCCCTCCTTGTATAATCAACGTAATCGTTTGAGTTATTATGAAAATGAATGGAAACGTTGTTTGATATCACAAATTTTACATGGCATTCTTTCATGAGTAAAATGCATATTAAGAATGTTTACTATTCCATTTATCTATGAGAGGTGGGAATCAACCTATGGATATCCGCCATTTGCAATATTTTCTGGAAGTTGCCCGGCAGCAGAGCTTCACAAAAGCCGCCGAAGTACTGTATATCACCCAGCCTACGATCAGCAAGACGGTCAAGAGTCTTGAAGAGGAATTGGGTATCACGTTGTTGGACCGTTATGGGAAAAAGGTGGAACTAACCGATGCGGGCCATGTGTTTTTTCGGCAGGCACTTGAGATTGAAAAATCATTCCGCAGTCTGTCGTCCGAATTGGACGATCTGATGAACTTGAAGAAAGGTCATCTGCGGATTGGCTTGCCGCCAATGGTGGGGTCCAGCTTTTTCCCTATGATCATTGGCGAATTTCACAAAGCCTACCCGCAGGTGACCATTCAGCTGTTTGAGGATGGTGCCAAAAAAGTGGAGGCCGATGTGATCAGTGGTGCACTGGATATTGGCGTTGCCGTACTGCCAACCGTGGATGAGCTGTTGGATCATTTTGTGTTTGTGAAAGAGAAGCTGAACCTGCTTGTACACCCCTCACATCCACTTGCGGGGAAAGAAGCGGTTGCGCTGCACGAACTGGAAAACGACGCCTTTGTGCTGTTTCGGGAAGATTTTGCATTGCATGACCGGATTATTGTGGCTTGTCAACATGCCGGGTTCCAGCCCCGTGTGGTATATGAAAGCTCCCAGTGGGATCTGCTCAGCGCGATGGTTGCCGCCAATCTGGGTGTAGCTTTACTACCTGAGACGATCTGTCGTGAGGTGGACCATATGCGCGTGCGCATTATACCGGTGGTGGAACCGGTGATTCCATGGCAGCTCGGTATGATCTGGCGGAAGGACCGCTATCTTTCATTTGCCACGAGAGAGTGGATTGGATTCACACAGTCGATGCTGGGTGAGTAAGGGGGCGATCGGAAGGTTATTCTGTCATTGTAGTGCCTAGTGTAAATACTCTTTTGTTGACCCCGGATCGTTGTTACAATGGAAGGATAATAATGGTGGAGGTGTACGAACATGAAACTGCGGGTATCCGCTGTACAATACCAATTGCACACAATCAGCTCGTTTGAGCAGTTCGCCGCTCAGGCTGAGCATTACATACGGACAGCGAATGAATACGGAACCGAATTTGTGCTGTTCCCTGAATTTTTCACAACGCAATTAATGTCCATTGGAGACGAACAAGGCAATGCACTGACAATTGAGGATTTGCCAAACTTTACGGAGAAATATGAACAACTGTTCACGTCACTTGCTGCCAAATATGGTATGCACGTCATCGGGGGAACCCACGTCATTCGCCGTGAAGGGAAGCTGTATAATACAGCCCACATGTTCTACCCGGATGGTCGCATCGCGCGCCAGGACAAAATTCACATTACACCAACCGAAGTACAGGAATGGAATATGGCTCCCGGAGATGGACTTGAGGTGTTCGACACGGATAAAGGCCGTATTGCCATGCTGACCTGTTATGATATTGAGTTCCCGGAAATTGTGCGGATGGCTAAAGCCAAAGGCGCTGACGTGATTTTCTGTCCTTCCTGTACGGACGATCGTCACGGATTCTACCGTGTGCGTTATACGAGTCATGCCCGCGCGGTGGAGAATCAGGTGTATGTTGTGTTAACCGGAACAGTGGGTAACCTGCCGACCGTTGACTTCATGCGTGCCAACTATGGACAGGCTGCAATTATTACGCCAAATGATATTCCGTTCCCGCCACGTGGCATTCTGGCCGAGGGTGAGATTAACAACGATATGATCGTGACCGCCGATCTGGATCTGGATTTGCTGTATGAGGTGCGCGAACGTGGATCGGTAACGACCTGGCGTGACCGCCGTACCGATCTGTATACCGATTGGGAGTAAACAGCAACTTTTATAGTCGAACGGAACATAGCAGGAATTCATTTGTCAGTGGAAAGGGGCGATCCGGCAAGATGTATACAAAAGAAATGTTGATCACCGACCCGGAGCAAAGTGGCAAAAGGGTAAAGGCAGTCGTTCGCAATTATGTTGCAGCCGACTTTGAGGAACTCATTCGCATTCAGGCGGAGAGTTTCCCTCCTCCTTATCCGGAAGAGCTGCTCTGGAGTCACGAGCAGCTCACCAGTCATGTGAAGCATTACCCGGAGGGTGCCATCTGTATTGAAGTGGGTGGAGAATTGGCTGGCTCAATGACCTCGCTGCGGATGCAGTGGGACCCTGCACATCCAGCAAGTCATACCTGGGCCGAAGTAACGGATGACGGCTATATTCGTAACCACCAGCCGGATGGCAACACGCTGTATATTGTCGATCTCTGTGTTCGTCCAAAGTACCGCAAATGGGGACTGGCTCAGCTTATGATGCAGGCGATGTACCACCTTGTCATCGCTCAGGGGATGGATCGGTTACTAGGTGCTGGTAGAATGCCCGGTTATCATCTGGTTGCAGACCAACTGTCTGCGCAGGAATATCTGGATCAGGTAGCAGCGGGAGAGAGACGTGACCCGGTGATATCGTTCCTGCTTCGCTGTGGCCGCATGCCGGTTGGTGTGACCGCAGACTATCTGGACGATGAGGAATCCTGCAACTATGCTGCCCTGATGGAGTGGCGGAGTCCGTTCAGATAAAGAAATGTTAAACGAAATACATCATCAATCGAGGGGGTATTTATTCATGGAATTCACGCGTATTACATCTATTAAAGATCCATTGTTTGCCCAAATGCACAAGCTGATGCAGGAGATTTTCCCGCGGGAAGAAGTGCTGGACTTTCCCCTGTGGGAAGAACCGCTGGAAGATCCGAGTATTCGGGTGTTCGTGGCTGTGCATGAGGGACAGGTTGTTGGAGCGACAGAGTACCGTTATTACGAGGATTGGAACGTAGCCATGACGGACTTCACGATTATTGGGCGCGAAGGACTGGGGATCGGCAGTTTCCTGGCGAATCACCGCAAGCGTGATCTGCAGAAGCTGGCTGCGGCAAACGGGAAAGAATTGTTCGGTATGTTTGCCGAAATCTATAACCCTTATCTGAGTCAGGATCACGAGTTTGGCGGTATCAAGCCGATGGACCCGTATGTACGTCGCGAAGTATTGTCCCATCTGGGATACCAGCGTCTGGACTTCCCATATGTTCATCCATCTTGGCAAGGTGACGGTGAAGCAGTTGGCGGATTGGATCTGTGCTTCATGCCAGGTGATGAGTCGCTTGGTGAACTACCAGCAAGCCTGGTGGCTGATTTCCTGAATCGATATTATGCGGTGTTACCGAACAAACCGCAAGAATGGCTTGCCATGGTGGATCAATTGACTGCTCGCAAGTCGGTTGCGTTACTGCCGTTGTAAACGGGAGCAGGGCTGTCACAGAGGATGACGTTGTAATGTCCTAAGCCACAATAAAACCAAGAAAAGACCCGTTAATCAGACCGTGATTCGTTCTGTTTAATGGGCTTTTTCGGCTTCAATAAGGATATTGGATGTAGATATAAAATGATTGCTAAGCTTGTGGTTGGAGCAAAGCAAGAAGCGAGCCCTAACGAATCTGAGGCGCCTTATTCAGGGATTTGAAGCACCCGAAGAAATCTAAGGAACCTGAGACACGCTATATCCGAATAAACAGCAGTTTGCAGCGTTTTATTCGGATATAGCGTGTCTGATGTTCTTTACAATGTATAAAGAGGACCTAAAGGTCGAATAAGACGTCCTGAGTTCCTTAGAAAATCGTCTACCCATTCGCCAGGATAGTAACCGTATACTCTACGATTAATTTTTATTTTGCGTCCTTTCGATCCGGTAGCTGGCTCAAATAACTGTTGGACAAGTGTGCAAGATCCAATGCCCGATCATATTGTTCCTTCGTGATAAACCGTGAAGAAGACTGCCCACTGTTATTGGGTGTGGCTATAGCTGGAGATTTCTCATCTCCCGAAATCTTCGGCGTCTCTTCTGACGGAACATTCAACTGCTGTTGCACGGCATCCTGTCTGCCCGCATCAGCTAGGGAATAATGCGTTCCATCCCCGTATCCTTTCGCCGGAATGAAGAGAGAAGCATCGTTTAGCACCGACCCGGAAGGAAGGTAATAACGTTCGGGTAGCAGGTTTCCGCCTTCACGCAGTAAATCCTGTCCGAAGTGTAATTGGTCCTTCAGCGATACCCCGGTGAGTCCCGCAATCGTTGGCAGAATGTCCACCTGACCTCCGATCTGTTCCAGTTGTACACCCGGGGTAACGCCCGGGGCCGAGATAATGAGTGGAATATTAATCATATCTGCTGATGTGTATTCCCGACCATACAACTCTTTCATAAGGACTTTGTCATCCCGATCCAGTGAATAGATGGGAAGTCCCAGGTGATCCCCGTACAAGACAAACAAGCTATTTTCCCATAATCCCCGTTCTTTCAATCCAGCAATCAACTGTCTAACCGCCTGATCGGCATAATGCTGTGATATCAGATAATCACCGGGCAACGTATCCTTGTAACGCTCTGGCAGCGTCAGCTTCACCTTGTTTTTAGGCAAAGTGTACGGATGGTGGGCAGACATGGAGATGATATGGGCATAGAAGGGATCACCCGAAGACTGTATGGATTCCAGCTTATCCAGTGTTTTGGAATATAGTACTTCATCCGAGGCCGAAAAGGCGATAGTGTCCTGTGTGCCGAAATAATCAATATCATAATACTGGTCGAATCCAAGTGCCTTGTATAACTGATCCCTATTCCAGAAACGAACATCATTTGTATGGAATGTAGCTGTCTGATATCCGTTTGCTGACATCAACTTGGGTAGACTTGGCAGAGCTTTATCCGCATATACAGTTGTTGCTGCCCCGTTCGGCGGGGTGTAGAACGATGTGTTCACAACAAATTCTGCATCCGATGTATTTCCCTGTCCGACTTGCTGATAAAAGTTCGGAAAATACAGGCTCTGTCTAGCCAATTGATTCAGATTAGGCGTAATCTCCTGTCCATCTACCTCTAATCCAATCAGGAAGTTCTGAAACGATTCCAACTGGAGCATAATCACATTGCGTCCGCTCGCGGCACCCTGCTCCACAATCGCAGGAAGTTCGGTCGTTTGCTTCAGTTGGTCGATGTCAGCCTGATCGATGTGAGTGATGGGCACAGGTTTATCAGGTCGATCCAGGATGGTATATGCCTCGTAACCGAGGATGCCCATCTGTTCTGCTTGTGTAAGCTCACTCATGCTGGCTCGATTGGGATAGATGTTGAGCATGCACAGGATCATGGACAGGGTCAGAATGACCGAGGCAACCCGTCTTCTGGCACGTCGTTCAAGCGGAATGCGGTTCGGACGTTCTGTACTCCCGAGTTTGATCCGACGACGAATGAGTATCCCCCCAATGATTAGAACATCTGCAAAAATAAACAAGTAATAGGGATCAAGCAATGAAAACATGCTGCTCTTGACCGATGTCACCTGATTTACCTGTGCCAACGCGTGATAGTTAACGATTACACCATAGTATTTGTAGTACATGATGGCTGCAAAGAAAATCCCTGAGAGCAGCAAATTCATGGCAAGGTATATCCACATCCGCCGCTTGGCAGCAAACCACTCAATCAGACAGAAGCCGATCCAGATGAGCGGCAATTCAGTCAGCAGTGGTTTCCAGACAGGGATGTCATCGAAGATAACGATCCAGGCCAGTGAACTTTTGATCATCATGATAATGGTAAAGAATATAAACGGTCCGCTTAGAAATCGGGTGAGTGAACTGCGTGACAAGGTACCGCCTTCCCTTCCGAAGTTTCATTTAACAATTATTATCCTATCTCAGCATAGCTCTGTCAAAAATGAAAGGTTTCAATAATTGACGGTAAAAAAACCTCTTCTACGCAGGAAGAGGTTTGAAAAAACATGGGTTACCGCGATAAAAGCCAGATGCGACCCAATTCGTTATTCTATAGTGTACGTTGTGACGTAAGAAGGTCTGGGGAACATGGTAGGCTTCTGTGCAGTCAGCCCTTCGCTTGTACTGCGGTTACGGTGAGCGTGACTATATGCTTGGGATTCCTGCCAGCCTTTGAAGTGTTCCTCGGACTGCCAGAGTGTAAGTACGACATATGTGTCATCCTTCAGAGGACGAAGCACACGAATACCGACAAAGCCAGGCTCGTCTTCTACCTTGCGGGCACGGTTCTTAAACCGTTCTTCAAAATCGTTACGACCATCCTCTGTGACAGGGATATTGTTCAAGACAGCGTAACCACCGCCAGCCCAGGAGCCTGCGGCATCAAAAGCTTCATATGCGGCTACTTTATCATCAGACTCGATATTCATCAGGCGTTCTGCGGATTCAATTGCCAGACGCACATGCTCTTCACTTCGCAAAGTTAGATGCGGGTATGCAGCAAGTGCATCCGGAATCGTTGAAGGAACCAAATAGATATACATAGAAGCTGCCTCCTCATTAAGTACATTCTATTTCAAGATAGCATATGGAAATCAGCGAGTCCAATCGGTTCACATGTATCGGACAGGTGGGCTAATTCCGAGCAGTGTAGTATAGGTTTGCCGCAATAGAAGATAAACAATGAATGACAAACACTGCGGTAATAATGAAAAAGGAAAGTGATATCCCGTCTAGTATAACTACGAGGATCCAAGCCAGAGCAAGACTGATAGTGGTCGCATTCCAGGAGAAGGCTTTTGCTCTCGTGATACAATAGAGGTACCGCTCATCCAGTCCGTTTTGCTTTCTTGCAATCAATCTTGTGAAAAAAATAATGAGTATTGCAAATAACAAACCAGCTACAATTCCACCGATCCCGATCATCCGATTCAGTGATTCAGAACTCAATATTCTCATCTCCTTCAAAAATAAATAATTCCTCGATCTGACAGCCAAATAATTGGGCAAGCTTGTGAGCAAGCACAAGAGAAGGTTTGTACTTTCCGGATTCCAACGATATGATGGTCTGCCTGGAGACCTTTAGCCGTTGAGACAGTTCTTCCTGTGTGATGTGCATATGTATTCGTTTGTCTCTGATTAGATTTTGCAAGTATATCCTCCCATAAGTAAAGTTCGCTTTACGTAAAGTTAACTTTACTTATGCGACGATGTGATGTCAATAACTCTTTATAATATTTTCCACTTCTTCGAGGTGGTGCTGTGTCCAAAAGCATATTTCATGATAAAGTATAATCACTACAAACAGAACGGGTGATCGTATGACAACAACAATTCGGATATCGGTTAGACCTTTGGTGGAGTATGTGTACCGCAGTGGCAGCATACGTCCAGGATTCCGGACCAATGCCTCGATGCAGGAAGGGACTCGAATTCATCAAAGGGTACAGAAGGAGTACACCGAAGAGGATCTAAAAGAAATTGTGCTCGAAGCTGAGATCCAACATGGGGATCTGACCTATGTGGTGGAGGGGCGATGTGACGGTTTAATTCGTCTGGACGGTCAGTTGACGGTGGATGAGATCAAATCAACTGCGGGCAATCTGGATGATCTGGGAGAGGGTCTTCCCGTGCACTGGGCACAGGCCATGATGTATGCCTATATGTACGCCGTTCAGCAAGATGAACCACGCATGCAAGTGCAGTTGACGTATGTGCATTCGGTGACCCATGAAGAAAGACGGTTTCGCCGAATGGCAGATCGACAGGAACTGGAGCGGTTTGCTGCAGAAGTGATTGCCGGTTATGCGCCATATGCTGAGATGATCGCTACGTATGAAGAAAAGCGTGATATCAGTGTGCGAGAGCTGCCGTTTCCTTTTCGCAAATACAGAGAGGGGCAGCGAAAGCTGGCAGGAGCTGTATACAAGACGATCCGTGAGGGTCAGGGATTGATGGCCAAAGCACCAACAGGCATCGGTAAAACGATGTCCGTTCTGTTTCCCACGGTCAAAGCGATTGGTGAAGGCGAAGCAAGCCGATTGTTCTATCTGACCGCGAGGACGACGACACGGGTGGCGGCAGAAGAAGCTTTTGCCCGGATGCAATCGGAAGGATTGAAGATGCATGTGATCAGTCTGACCGCGAAGGACAAGATTTGTTTTAAGGAAGAGGAAGCTTGTGATACGGGGCAGTGCGGCATGTGTGAAGGATATTATGACCGTATTAACGGGGCCGTGCTGGACATGCTGGAACATGAGACGTTGATGACACGTCCAGTCATCGAGCAGTATGCGCGCAAACATCGGGTGTGTCCGTTTGAGTTTTCTCTGGATGCGGCGTATGCAGCCGATGCGGTGATCTGCGATTATAACTATATTTTTGATCCAAGGATCTCTCTGAAAAGAATGTTGGAAGAGCAGAAACGCAAGACGGTGTTACTGGTGGACGAGGCTCATAATCTGGTCGATCGTGGCCGAATGATGTTTTCCGCCGAGCTGGAGAAGGCAGTGTTCCTGGATGTGAAAAGAGAGTTCCAGTCGCTGGATAGCAGTGTGCCTGCTGCCAAAGCCATTGTTGACTACACGGGGGCCATTGATAAGTATCTGATTACCCTTCGGAAAAACGGTGGAGAAGAAGGAAAGATCATCCAGCAGGAAGCGCCGGAGGAACTGATTGAACGGCTGGAGCCTTTTGTCATGGTCGCGGAGCAATGTCTTGTGGAAGGTGGTTCGGGGAATGCCGAGACGGATCAGTTGCTGTTGGATGCCTACTTCACGGCACAGAATTTCCTGCGCATTGCCAAGCTGTATGATGAACGTTTTATTACGTATGCAGAGTGTGTTCGAAGTGAAGTGAGAGTGAAGTTATTTTGTCTCGACCCTTCGGTACTGCTTCGTCAGACGGCCAAAGGATTCCGCTCCCTCATTCATTTCTCGGCCACATTGTCACCCCTTCGCTATTATCGGGATATGCTGGGTGCAGAGGAAGAGGATTATACATTGCAGATTCCATCGCCGTTTCAGCGCGAACAATTGGATGTGAGACTCCTGCCCTTATCCGTGCGTTATAAGGACAGGGAACAGTCCCGGCGCCCCATTGCGGAGATGCTGCAACAGCTGGTAAGTGAATGGCCGCGCAGCAATCTAATGGTGTTCTTCCCTTCCTATCCTTATATGCGCGAGATATATGAAACCTATGCACAGCTTCCAAGTGAAGCGGATACGGTCATACAAAAGCAAGGCATGAACGAGCTGGAACGGGAGCAGTTTCTGGATGGTTTCCAACCCAATCCTGAACGAACACGCTTGGTATTTGCCGTCATGGGTGGCGTATTCTCAGAGGGTGTCGATCTGCCGGGAGACCGCTTGAATGGCGTGGTTGTGGTAGGTGCGGGGCTGCCGCAGATTGGTCTGGAGAACAACGTATTACGTGATTACTATGATCGGACAGGACGCAACGGATTCAATTATGCCTATATTTTCCCGGGTATGAATAAGGTGCTGCAGGCAGGTGGACGGCTGATTCGGACGGAGGAAGATAGGGGTGTGTTGGTGCTGGTCGACGATCGTTTTATCCAAGAACCGTATCGTTCCCTACTGCCAGAGGAGTGGCGGGACTATAAACGAATTTGAATATGATGCATCTTCACAGCAATTTGAATGATATCAGGCAAATGCTGAACCAAGAAGTTTAACATTTTTCTCAGATTTCTTTCCTTTATATGATTGAAGGGTAGGGTGAAAGGGTTATAACTTGGTTAGCAACGAACGAACAACGGCGATTACCCTATCCGTTCCGCGGTCCGCTTCGAAAGCAATCAAGGAGGTCGGTTATAATGAAGAGAAATCATACCATGATGCAGTTTTTTGAATGGCACCTGGCTGCAGACGGAGATCATTGGAAGCGACTGGCTGAAATGGCCCCGGAACTGAAAGCCAAAGGTATTGACTCGGTATGGGTACCACCCGTAACCAAGGCAGTGTCAGCAGAAGATACAGGTTATGGTGTATATGATCTGTATGATCTGGGCGAATTTGATCAAAAGGGTACCGTACGGACCAAATATGGCACCAAGCAGGAACTGGTGGAGGCCATTGCTGAGTGTCAGAAGAACGGCATTGCCGTCTATGTGGATCTGGTTATGAATCACAAGGCCGGAGCAGATGAGACGGAAGTGTTCAAAGTGATCGAGGTTGATCCCAATGATCGAACGAAGGAAATTTCTGAGCCGTTCGAAATTGAGGGCTGGACCAAGTTCACATTCCCGGGTCGCGGAGATCAATACTCCTCCTTTAAGTGGAGTTCTGAACATTTCAACGGTACAGACTTTGACGCCAAGGGAGAACGAACAGGTGTATTCCGCATCGCAGGAGAGAATAAAAAATGGAATGAGAATGTCGATGATGAGTTTGGCAACTATGACTATCTGATGTTCGCCAATATAGATTATAACCACCCGGATGTTCGGCGCGAGATGATCGATTGGGGGAAATGGCTGATCGATACCCTTCAGTGCGGTGGGTTCCGGCTGGATGCGATTAAGCATATCAACCACGAATTCATCAAGGAGTTCGCAGCAGAGATGATCCGCAAACGCGGTCAGGATTTCTACATCGTAGGTGAGTTCTGGAATTCAAACCTGGATGCATGTCGTGAATTCCTTGATACGGTAGACTATCAGATCGACCTGTTTGATGTGTCTCTTCACTACAAGTTGCATGAGGCTTCGCTTGCAGGCAGAGACTTTGATCTCTCCAAAATTTTTGATGACACCCTGGTGCAGACACATCCTACCCATGCGGTAACTTTTGTAGATAACCATGACTCACAACCTCATGAAGCGTTGGAATCATGGATTGGAGATTGGTTTAAGCCGAGCGCTTATGCCTTGACGCTATTACGTCGTGATGGTTATCCGGTTGTATTTTACGGCGATTATTACGGCATTGGTGGACCTGAACCTGTGGATGGCAAAAAGGAGATTCTGGACATTCTGCTGTCTGCCCGCTGCAACAAGGCATATGGAGAGCAGGAAGATTACTTCGATCACGCGAATACGATTGGCTGGGTGCGTCGCGGCGTAGAGGAAATCGAAGGCTCCGGTTGTGCAGTGGTCATCTCCAACGGGGATGACGGTGAGAAGAGAATGTTTATCGGAGAGCATCGTGCTGGTGAAGTCTGGGTGGATCTGACGAACAGCTGTGATGATCAGATTACCATTGAGGAAGACGGCTGGGCCACCTTCCATGTGTGCGGTGGAGGCGTCTCGGTATGGGCCCTTCCTGAACAGAATGAGGACTGTGCTGACGCTGAGTAACGGCATAGTGCTAGGCAGGATAAGAAACGTACACCGCCCGTATAAAAACAGTATATAGATCGTTGAATCACCTGAACAGGAGAGCATGCATGCCTGTGTTCAGGTGGTTTTTTTCATTTTTCTAGGTACAACTAAAACTCCATCCTAACGAACTGAGCGCACCTTATTTGCACTGAATTAGCGTTATTGGAATTCTAACGAATCTCAGTAACCTTATTACTCTCAAAAACGATTGAAATAGTGCCAATTGGAGCAACATCACTAGATTAACGCGTTTGAGATTCGTTAGAATACTGGTAACTCGGATTTCAGCCGAATAAGGCCTCTCAGATTCGTTAGCTTAACGTGGGTTAAGGCTCGCCGCCATAGGCAAACGAATCACTGCTACAAGTAAAAACATGAAATGAGAAAGGAATCAGCTTAGATTTAACAGCAGGATAAGGTTATTACTCTTCAAAATACTGATTCATCGTATCCCACATTCGATTGAACTCACTTCGTTCCATTGAAAATGCTCCAGGCTTCTCAGGTTTATGATGAGAAGTTGGCTCAAAGTTTAAGTATTCACGGTGTGTAGTACACTCATAGTTTTTGCTGTTAATAAGGAATTCAATTCTATCCTTAAAGGGTCTTTCCAGTAATTTAACCACCATGATGTCTCCACTACTGGTGCTTCTTGCAGGAGAATATATCAGAAAGTAACCTTGTTCAAATCGATACTCCATAGCATTTACCTCCATTAGGATACAGAACGATTACGATACGAATCCATCACTTATCTAATACCCTCCGTTTACCTACTCCAGTTCAAATGATTCCAACGTGCCAACCATCCGCAGATCATGCATGCGGTTGAATTGTTCCCGTTTGTCCGCATCGGCGTATTCATCATGATAATGCATTAGTACGGTTTTCTGTCTCACTTCGGCGGGTAACTGCTCCAGATCCTTCAATGAGGTATGGGATTTGATCACCAGATCGTGCATATGACATTCATGGAAAATCAGCTGCACATCAGCGGCAACTTGCTCCACCCGTTCCTGGTCGAGTGTACTGTCTGCACTGTAATAGAAGTAAGGCTTGGCAAGTAGCCCATTGCTGACCATACCGGGAACATGTTTTGTCCGAAAGGTCTCAAACGTCACGCCGCCCAGTTCAAATGTGCCTCCATCTGGCAGGGGAACGACATCATAGTAATCGCTCATGGTACGTTCACCATCTGTTGTGTAGCGCATGCCTGGGGATAGAATGTTCCAGAGCGGATCTACCAATTGTTCGTGGATGAACAGACGGGGTTTGCGGTCACCCACGATCTGTGCGTAATAACCAAGCATCTGTACACCATTAATATGATCTTCATGCAGATGCGTAATAAAAACATTGTGGATATCGGTCATGGCGAATCCATATTCCTTGAGTGCTTTGGCATTTGATTCCGGGAAATCAATGACCAGATGCGTGTCACCGAATTCAGCCAACATACTATTGTGGTGCTGCTCCACGCTAAACATATCTCCTGTGCCGAGAAAAGTAATTTTCAATTCATTTCATCTCCTTGTGTGATCTTCAGATAAGCATCCTTGCGTTAAATCCAGTATACCTTGCTCCCGAATATATGCCTAAATCAACCTTTTTTGATAACGCTATCATTTTATATTGAACTTTGATGGCAAACAGTGTAGCGTAAAGATGGGAAGTGAACCCATATGAACGTAAACTCACCTAAAGGGAGCGTGCGAGGCGAATGAAATCTTTTCTGGATGAACAATTTTTGCTGCACAATGAAACGGCGATCAAGTTATATGAGGATTATGCCAAAGACATGCCGATTATTGATTATCATTGCCACCTCAGTCCTCAGGAGATCTACGAGAACAAAACCTTTGGCAATCTTACAGAGGCTTGGTTATACGGTGATCACTATAAGTGGCGGCTCATGCGCGCAAACGGAATTGAAGAGCAATATGTGACCGGCGGCGAGGGAGTAACCGATTACGATCGTTTCCTGGCTTACGCCAAAACGGTCCCCATGATGATTGGTAATCCGTTGTACGCCTGGTCTCATCTGGAATTACAGCGATATTTCGGCGTCTACGAAGTACTGAATGAGACAAGCGCACCAACCATCTGGGACAAAGTAAATGCCAAACTGAACAGTGACGGATTCGGTGCACGTGATCTAATTACCAAATCCAATGTCACTGTTGTGTGCACAACCGATGATCCAACGGATTCTCTGGAGTATCATCTGAAGATTCAGGAAATCGAAGGCTTTGACACGGCGGTATTGCCTTCTTTCCGCCCGGATAAAGGCTTGGAATTGAACCGGGATACCTTCGTGGAATGGGTAGGCAAGCTGTCGCAGGCATCTGGCACTGCGATTTCAGATTATGAATCCTTCCTTGCTGCGTTGGAGTCCCGAGTGGAATTCTTCCATTCCGTCGGCGGCAGAGTCTCTGACCATGCACTGGATTATGTTCCATACGGCGTGGCTACACGCGAAGAGGCTGGTGCCATCTTTGCAAAGGCACTTGCAGGTCAGAAGGTAACTCGTGAGGAAGAGGACAAGTACAAGACAGTGACGCTGACGTTCCTTGGCAAACTGTATGCAGAGCGAGGCTGGGTGATGCAGTTCCACATTAATGCAGCCCGTAACAACAATACGCGGATGTTTGCCAAGCTTGGGCCGGATACCGGTTATGATGCCGTGAATGATACGCCACTGTCATCGGCAATGATTGGATTGCTCGACGCGTTGGAGCAGCAACAAGCGCTGCCCAAAACGATTTTGTATTCTCTGAATCCAAGGGACAACGAGGTGCTCGCGGCGATCATCGGCAGCTTCCAGGGCGGGGGCATTCCGGGCAAAATCCAGCTTGGTGCAGCCTGGTGGTTCAATGATACAAAGGATGGCATGCTTGCTCAGATGAAAGCACTGGCGAATGTTGGTCTGCTCAGCCGATTTGTCGGCATGCTGACCGATTCACGCAGCTTCCTGTCCTACACCCGGCATGAGTATTTCCGTCGTCTGGTCTGCAACCTCATCGGTGAATGGGCCGAACAAGGGGAGGCACCGCAGGATCTGGAGCTGCTTGGTCAGATCGTGCAGGGCATCGCCTACAACAATGCAAAAGAATATTTCCCGTTTGCCTCAGTGCTTAAAACAGTCTCTGCTTCACAGTCCTGATGATTAACAAGCGCATCTAATCATGCAGGTTATACAATAGAAAGATTCTCTAGTTTCTACTTTTCAATCGCAATCCAAAATGCTCCCATTCCTACTCCGGGTCATCATCCACCGGAGTAGGGAATGGGAGCTTCTTTGTAAGTTGAATTTATGGAATGGCACATAATAAGTATAGCGGCCTCCAATGAATGCCAAATGACAAAACCCACAATCAAGCGCGTATAGGCTCTTGGTTATGGGTTTATATTGGTTATTTTTAGATGTTTGACATTGGCTTCTTACGATAATATACTTAGTACACCTAATTAATTGTGCATCTATTTAATTGTACTGCTATTTAATAGATGTCCTATGATGTTGGATGTCTATGGAATGATAAAGGAAGAAGGAGGGACCCATTATGACTGGTATAGATCCGGTCGCTCAGAAGCTTTTGTACTCCATTATGCAGTTTAATAAAGGCAAATGGAGGCAACATAAACCTCATGGGCGCAATCACAATGAAATTATGGTGCTGGGTTGTTTACTCCACGGGATGCATCCGGGAGAACAATTGAACTGGCAGGACAATCCGCCTGATTTCAATGACACGATCCAATCCAATCATCCTGGAATGAAAGTCTCGGAAATCAGCGCATTGTTACGAGTGAAGTCACCAACCATTACACCTGTTATTCGTGGCCTTGAAGATGAGGGGCTGGTCAAACGGACGATGGACCCGGAGGATCGCCGTGCTGTCCGCATCACGATCACTGAAGCAGGTCGTGAAATTATTCGGGCTGCTCACCAAGAGCGTATGGAAATATTCAATAAGTTAGTTGAGCATTTGGGTGAGCAAGACAGTACTCAGCTGGCTGAGTTGTTGACAAAGGTATACACCTTTTTTGATACATTAACTTCCTTGCAAAAGGATGATTCGACAAGAGGAGATGATACGCCATGATGAAACTGTTTAGCATGCTGAAGCCATACCGAATTCCGATTATTTTCATTCTGGTTTTGGTACTGTTTCAGTCGCTTGCTGAATTGTACCTGCCTACGTTAATGGCAGATATTGTGAATGACGGCATCATTAAAGGGGATATCCCGTATATCTGGCAGATTGGTGGATGGATGTTGGTCATCGCGATTGGCGGAACAGCGTGTTCGGTGATTGCCAGTTATCTCTCATCTCGAACAGCGGGTGGATTTGCCAAACAACTGCGGAGCAGAGTATTTCGCCATGTGGAGAACTTCTCTCTCCAAGAGTTCGATAAGATGGGGACTGCTTCACTGATTACGCGTACAACGAATGACATCACGCAGGTACAGAATGTACTTACGATGATGCTGCGAATGATGATTATGGCTCCGCTCATGTGTATCGGGGGTATCTTTATGGCGGTATCTCAGGACGCCAAATTGTCTACGATTTTCCTGGTCGTGCTTCCGGTACTGGGTGGAGCTATTGCGCTGATTGGTGCCAAGGGTTTACCTTTGTTCAAAACCATTCAGAAAAAGCTGGACCGTCTCAACCTGGTGCTGCGTGAGCAGTTAACAGGGATTCGGGTTGTTCGTTCCTTTAACCGTGGGGAGCATGAGAAAGTGCGCTTTAACGGTGCCAATACAGAACTGAGAGATTCATCGATCAAAGTTAATGTGCTCATGGCAACCATCATGCCTGTGATGATGCTGGTTATGAACTTTTCAATGATTGCCATCCTTTATTTTGGGGGAATGCGGATCGACAGTGGCAATATGAACATCGGTGCATTGATTGCCTTTATCCAATATGCAATGCAAATCATGTTCTCACTGATTATGGTTTCCATGATCTTTGTCATGATTCCAAGAGCTTCAGCATCGGCAGAACGGATCAACGAAGTGCTTGATATGCAGCCGGATCTTAGCAATCCCGAGCAGCCTCTTGGCATGAAATCCATGCAGGGTATGATTGAGTTTGACAATGTAACTTTTCGTTATCCGGGCGCTGAGAATCCAGCTTTGTCCGATATCTCCTTCACAGCTCGCTCAGGTGAGACAACAGCCATTATCGGTGGTACGGGTTCTGGAAAATCGACATTGCTCAGCCTTATTCCACGATTTTATGATGTGACCGAAGGCAGTGTTCGGGTAAATGGTACGGATGTGCGTGAAATTCGGCAGGAAGATCTGCGTGCCAAAATTGGCTTTGTACCACAAAAGGCAGTCCTCTTTACGGGTACGATTACAGAGAATATCCGTCACGGGAAAGACGATGCCACAATGGATGAAGTTGTTCATGCGGCTCGAACGGCTCAGGCTGAGAATTTCATTACCGAGATGAAAGAGGGATATGACAGCCTGATCGCACAAGGTGGTAACAACGTGTCTGGTGGACAAAAGCAACGTCTGTCCATTGCTCGCGCACTTGTTCGCCGTCCGGAAGTTTATATCTTTGATGACAGTTTCTCTGCTCTCGATTTCAAAACCGATGCTAAACTTCGTGCTGCGCTGAAGTCCGAAACGACAGAAGCGGCTGTGTTGATTGTTGCGCAACGCGTAAGCACAGTAATGGATGCCGATCGTATTCTGGTTATGGATGAGGGCCGAATTGTCGGTTCAGGAACACATAAAGAGCTGTTGGAGCACAATGAAGTGTATCGCGAGATTGTATCCTCCCAGCTGACAGAGGAGGAGATCGCATGAGTGAACGTACAGAACGCAAGTCGCATCGTCCCCCTGGTGGGCCGGGTCCAGGTCCCGGAATGGGCATGCGACCTCCCGCTGAGAAAGCAAAAGATTTCAAAGGCACACTGCGTCGTTTGATTCGTTATCTCCAGCCCCATAGTTCTCGTCTGTTAGGTGTGCTGGTCGCAGCCATTTTGAGTACCGTATTCAGCATCATCAGTCCAAAAGTTATGGCAGAAGGAACGGATATTCTCAGTAAAGGCGCCATTGCCATCCTTCAGGGTGTGCAGGGAGCCGGGATTGATTTTCCTGCATTAATGAAAGTATTATATCTGCTTGGCGGACTGTATCTGTTCAGTGCTGCATTTATGTATGTTCAGCAATATCTGATGGCCGGTGTGGCCCAGCGTGTTGTGTATGACATGCGTGAGCAGATCAGTGCGAAGGTTGGACGTCTTCCATTGAAATATTTTGACTCCCGCACAACTGGGGAGACACTTAGCCGTGCCACGAATGACGTGGACAATATCAGTAATACACTTCAGCAAAGTTTGGCACAGTTCATTACGTCCATCGTCACGATTGTCGGCGTAATTATCATGATGCTGACGATTAGTCCATGGATGACGCTGATCACGATTTTGACGCTGCCACTCAGTGTGGTTGTTGTCATGCTGGTCGCATCCCGTTCGCAAAAACACTTTGCGGGTCAACAGAAATCCCTTGGGGAACTGAATGGTCATGTCGAAGAGATGTACACGGGACACAAGGTTGTCAAAGCATTTGGACGTGAAGAACAATCCGTACAGCAATTTGAGAAGGTCAATGAAGAACTGTATGAATCCGGCTGGAAAGCCCAGTTTATCTCCGGTATTATTATGCCGCTCATGAGTTTTGTTGGTAACCTGGGTTATGTGCTGATCTGTGTGGTTGGTGGGATTTTCGTTACACGCGGATCGATCTCTATCGGGGATATTCTGGCCTTCACACAGTACTCCCGTCAATTCACACAACCGATTAACCAGATTGCAAATATCTCCAATATCATTCAATCAACGATTGCTTCGGCAGAACGTGTATTCGAGTTGTTGGATGAAGAGGAAGAAGTTCCGGAGTCCAAACAACCCGTGCAATTACAGCAGCCTAAAGGTGCGGTTGCATTCCAAGGTGTTAACTTTGGATATAAAGAAAATGAACTGCTCATTCATAACATGAATATTGATGTAAAACCGGGACAGACGGTAGCCATTGTTGGACCAACGGGAGCCGGTAAAACAACTCTGATCAACCTGTTAATGCGTTTCTACGAGTTACAGGATGGTCGGATTACGATTGACGGTGCCGACATTAAGGACATGGAGCGTGGCAAGCTGCGCAGTCTGTTCGGCATGGTGCTTCAGGATACCTGGTTGTTCAACGGAACGATTCGGGACAACATCGCGTATGGTCGAGAAGGTTCTACGGAAGAGGATGTCATCAAGGCAGCCGTTGCGGCACATGCGGATCACTTTATCCGTACACTGCCTGATGGTTATGATACGGTGCTGAATGAAGAGGCGTCGAACATCTCTCAAGGGCAGAAACAGTTGCTGACCATTGCAAGAGCGATTCTGGCGAACCCGGCCATCCTCATTCTGGATGAAGCGACAAGTAGCGTGGATACACGGACCGAAGTATTTATCCAGAAAGCGATGAATGATCTGATGAAGGATCGCACAAGCTTTGTCATTGCACACCGTTTGTCCACCATTCGCGGCGCCGATCTGATCCTGGTTATGGATCATGGTAATGTGATTGAACAGGGCAATCATGATGAATTGATGGCAAGTCAGGGCTTCTACGCGGATCTGTACAATAGTCAGTTTGCGGAGCAACAACCGCAGGCGATCTGATTACAGATGTAATTAAAAAGAATAGCCGGGAGCACCCTAGTAGGGTTCCCGGCTATTTGTCGTATCTCCAGAGGATTGACGCTGAGATATGAAGTATTTATTTACTGATCCTTAGAATCCTTCGCAGGTTCATCTGCTCCGTTGCTAGAGATTGACTTCGATTCTACTTTCACGTCGTCGCTGTTCACTTCCTCCAGTGCAGACGGAGCGGGTTCACCCGGGATCAATTCGCGCTGCTCAATCATGCGTTTGACGACTTCATA
Source organism: Paenibacillus sp. PK1-4R (assembly GCF_030369595.1). Lineage (NCBI taxonomy): Bacteria > Bacillati > Bacillota > Bacilli > Caryophanales > Paenibacillaceae > Paenibacillus > Paenibacillus sp. PK1-4R. The sequence goes on along the minus strand of NZ_CP126535.1, from coordinate 6,521,926 downwards.
ACAGTCATCCACATGTTTGTTACCCACATAGCGCATGGCTGTGAAGCTGAGTGCGGCAGCCAGTCCCTGTCCTGCAAAGGGAACAAATTTGGCGACCGATTTGGTGGCTACGCGTACGCCGACTCTTTTCAGAACCTGTACCACCAATTCCTTGGTGATCATACGACCGATGACTTTGCTTCCGATGGACATGACGAATCCATAGATCATGGATTTGGTCTCGGGGTCCATGCCGTCCAGCTGTTTTTGTGATAATCCGAATTTATTGTTAATGGCAGGCAACAGCTGCATCAGCATCCCCACATCAGCCAGTACGTCTGTACCGGGCAGCGGAACGAGTGTTGTACCGGCAGATGCGGTAGCTCTTTTGCGAACCATGGTACGGCATTCCTTGCGAACTTGCTCCAATTGTTCCAACGTTGCCGGAATCATAGGGAATCCCTCCATTCGTATATGGTATAGATATAACCGTTTTGACTCGATTTGAATGGGTTCTCACCAGCAAAATTTGCAGCCTTATGACATTAAGGTGCGGAGAAACCCTCTTTCTCATGCATACATCTGGTTAAAAAAGGAAATGGTTTATGGATAAACGGGCCATCTAGCTATTACGAAATGAATGACGATTAGGATGCATATCCGGTTGGGGAACCTATTTGAAATCATGATGAGTACTTAGCGCAAGGCTTGTTTACGGCTTCGACCTTTGTGGGTAAAGGTTAACAAGCATTGGAATGGAGGAAGAGAAGGATGGAGTTTAACAAAGCGTTGTTAATTCATCATCATCATTCAGGCAAGGCCAATCGTGAGAATACAGTGGGACTTGTGGCTGGTGTGCTGGCTCCCGCTGTCCATGAACTCGTCATTGTGCGTACGGATGAACCGGGTGAAGGAGAGAAGTTGTGTCGTGAGCGCGGGGAGCAATTCGATGTGGTGTTTATCCTGGGTGGGGATGGCACGGTGCATGAATGCGTGAATGGACTGGCCGATCTGCAACATCCTCCGTTGATTGGTATATTGCCTGGAGGCACGTGTAATGACTTTGCGCGTTCGCTCGGTATTTCACCGGATGCAGAAACAGCGGCACAAGAAATGCTGGCAGGTCGGGTGGTATCCATTGATGTTGGACGAGCTAATGATCGGGTGTTCACGAACTTTTTTGGTATTGGCTTGATCAGTGATGCATCGCAGAATATTAACGAGAATTTGAAAGGCGCGCTGGGTAAGCTCAGTTACTTTATCAGCACCTTACAGACAATTAGTCATACAGAGCCGTTTCGATACCAACTGGAGGCGGATGGGAAAGAGATGGAAGGCGAAGCTGTGATGATCTATGCAGCCAACGGCCGTTTTCTGGGAACCAATGCATTACCCTTTGCACCGGATGCGTTGCAGGATGGCGAACTGGACGTGCCCATTATTCATGAGACAGGCATTCCGCTGCTGCGAGAGATTCTGTCGCACAAGCCGGAGGGAGATTGGCAACCTCAGAGTGAGAGTATTTCATACTTCAAGGCATCTACACTAAAAGTGAAGACGGATGTCCCGATGTCAGCTGACACGGACGGCGAATTGTATATGAAGACCCCCGCCGAGCTTTCGGTGCTGACGGGTCATCTGAAGTTTCTAACCGGGGAGGGTTATTAGATCCCCCGGTTTTTTAGGTTGATTTTAGCTGATCGGAAACTTAAACATTCCCTACCTGATCTTTCATATGACGTTGCCTAAACTCATCCTCCAGCATGCTCATCTGAATGGCATCATGGTATTGATGATTGTAGAACAAGACATCTCGCTTCACACCCTCGCGCTGGAATCCAAGTTTCTCATACGTGCGAATGGCTCGCTCGTTAAAGGCGTACACCTCAAGCTCGATTCGATGCAGGTTACAGATGCCGAAGCCGTAGTCCAGCATAAGCAGCAAAGCCTCACTACCGTAGCCTTTTCCTTGATGCTCCGCCTGATCGATGGCAACCCGAATATGTGCACTGCGATTCTTGGCATGCATGTCCATCAGGACGACATCTCCGATGATCTGGTCATTTTCCTGTAAAGCAATAAGTAGCATGAGTCTGGTGTCATCTTGTGCAGCGCTCTCAACATAACGTTCAACCTGAGCGCGTGTAAAACTGTTCTGTGTTCCTGTCAGCCTACGCATCTCGGCGTCAAACAGACCGGGGAAATAAGCATCCACATCTGTAATCTCGAAAGGACGCAGATATATGCGCGACGTTTCTAGCAGACGGGGGATACGTGGGGATTGTTTTGGTGGTGACATAGTTGTTTCCTCCTATGGGTTCAAGGCTAGTGTTATTCATGTTATGTATCGTATTAATCAACGGAAAATAGATAATTAACAACACTTTACCATATTTTCTCATGCTTGTAGCTATAATGGTCGATATAAGTATTGTCGTGCTTGCTAAGTCGAAGAGAAACCTAGTTTGAAGATTCGTATTACTCTGCTCGAATTACATATTTTGATTTGCTGTACTGTATACATAGCTGCGTTGTAGTAAACCAGACATTCATAGTCTTAAAGAGACGTATCAGTTTACCTTAGCAGGCCGATAGATTCTATAAGAATAGAAATGGGGATTTAACGAAATGCGAAAGTTAGAGAATTGTTTGAAGTGGTTTACTGTTTTTTTAATTTTGGCTACACCGCTGTTTACTTCATCTGGACAGGTCTCAGCAGCGAAAAAAGAGATCTATATCACTCTTTCTGGAGAAAAACACAGATATGTAGGAGAAGTCAAAAATGGTGTTCCTAATGGTAAAGGAATATCCTACTTTCCAAATGGGAAGAAGAGCTTTGAAGGTAAGTTTTTAGCGGGGAGGCCTCATGAAGGAAAAAGGTATAACTCTGATGGGAAGCTGTACTCGGATATCTCTAATGGACAGGGAAAGATCTATTACCCAAATGGAAAGTTTAATTATGTTGGTAAGGTGGATAAGGAAACATGGCTTCCCTCAGGTAAAGGTACCGAGTACGACATAAATGGAACGGTTAAATATAAGGGCGATTTTTTGAATGGTTCGTTTCATGGTCAAGGTAAGTGGTATACAGAATATGGTGAAATGTTCTATCAGGGTACGTTTAAGAATGGTTTGCCACAGGGACAAGGTAAAGCATATCAATATGGAGAAATTGCCTATGTTGGTGCATTTGATAAAGGAGTACCCACGTATTCTGGCAAAATTAAATTGTACGAAGATGGTGTAATCATCTATGATGGGCAGGCTAAAAATGGAGCTATTACCGGCAAAGGTAAAGGGTACTTAAACGGTAAGTTAGTCTATGTGGGCATGTTTAAAAACGGAAGACCAACGGGTGAAGGTAAATTCTATACGGAGAATAGTAGTGATGGCCCTAATATATCTATTTATATCACTGTCGATTAAGTACCAGGTAAGTAATTACAGGATCAATTCAAAACTTTCAGGAGCAGAGTCCTAAAATCATGATTAGATTTTAACAAATAAACCATCGGTAGGTGTGTTCATTGCATCGCCCGATGGTTTTTTGGCATAACTGCTTTTGAGATACAGCTATATATTTTAGTTCCGCTTAACCGCTCCATCCAGAAACAGGGCCACCAGTTCCCGTGCGAGTTCCTCAATGCTGCCGTCATTCATGTTGCGTACATCTTCGCGGTTCGCGAGCATCAGCAGTGACGTAAATGCATGGGCAAGCAGCATGGGGTTTCCGACCCGCAAGTAACCATTGTCCATCTCCTTCTGAAAATGGGTGGCTAGCACTTCAAATATGCGAACCTCCGCTTCTCGAATCTGGGCGAGTTGCTCCGTGTCCAGATGTTTCTCGGCTTCTCGCATCATGGTCTCCGTTTCAATATGGGAGTGTTGCATCTTTGCTTCAGCAACCTTAACCAGCCTTTCTTGCAATGAGCCGGGTTCTTCCAGACGGAGCGAAGTCTGCTGCATGCCCATCGCCATCATGCGGGTAATGGCAACAGTGAACAGATCGGCTTTGCTGGTGAAGTGATAATAGATTGATGCTTTGGTTACATTGCATAATGAAGCAATCTGCTGGAGAGAAACGGGTTCATACCCGTATTCCATAAACAGACGTGAAGCGGTCATCAATATGTTGGATTGCACAGATGCTTGATCCACACCTGTTTTGGGTCTACCCGGTGAACGGGGAATGTTTGTTTTTTTGCTCATAAGTACATACCTCTTTACGTATTTAATTGCTTGTTAGAAGTGTTCACAAAATTAGGCATTGCAAAATTAACCTTCCGGTATATATAATTAACTCGATTATACTATGACCCGTGGTTCATTACTACACCATCATATATATTAGGGCTTCATAGAAACAGAATAGGGAGATGAAGAGACAATGCAGGAAGGTTCGGGTTACGGCCGCTGGGTTGCCGGCAAACGAAGCAAATGGATTACACTGTTGGTATGGATCATTATCGCTGTTGTGCTTGGCATGGTATGGCCTGCTGTAGGTGATCGTGAAACCAATAACGCGCAGGATCTGAGTGAATCCAAACCATCGGTTCAGGCAGCTGCACTTGCCGAGAAGGAATTCCCTGGTGGTGAAGGACTGCCCGCGCTGATCGTATGGCGTCAAGCCGGCGGTCTGACGGATGAGCAGATTCAGAACATTCAGGCATTAACGGAGCGACTGGATCAAGATCCGGTAGAACAACAACAGTCCGTTGTGCCACTCTATCAATTACCACCACAGGCATTGAAAGGCCAGCTTTCGGAAGACGGAAGTACTTTGGTTATGCCACTTTTCTTCAATGAAGGTGCCGATTCGGAACAATTGAAGGAAGGTATTGAAGCACTTGAGCAAAAGACACAAGACATCTTCGGGGCAAACCCGTTCGATGTAGCTATAGACGATACCAATACATTGGTTGCCCGTGTGACAGGGCCGGTAGGGATATCCATTGACGCAAGCGGACTGTTCTCTTCCGCCGATGTATCCTTGCTGATCGCTACGGTTGTACTGGTATTAGTCCTGCTGTTGTTGATCTATCGCTCGCCGGTACTGGCGATTATCCCGATCATTGCCGTTGGATTCGCATATATGGTGACAAGCCCCATTCTCGGATTCATGGCGGATCAGGGCTGGATTACGGTGGATGCACAGTCGATCTCGATCATGACCGTATTGTTATTTGGAGCAGGAACGGATTACTGTCTGTTCATGATCTCCAGATACCGCCAAATTCTCTATCATGAGCCGGACAAAAAGAAAGCCATCTTCCAGGCAATCACCGGATCTTCCGGCGCTATTGCCATGAGTGGATTCACGGTCGTTGCAGCACTACTCGTGTTGTTGCTGGCTGAATACGGTGCATATCATCGCTTTGCCGTACCTTTCAGTCTGTCCATATTTATCATGTTTATTGCAAGTCTGACGCTGGTTCCGGCACTTCTCGCAATCTTCGGCCGGGGTTCATTCTACCCGTTCGTACCGCGTACCCATGAGATGGAAGTCGAACGTGCGAAGAAAAAAGGTAAACCGGCTCCTGCCCCGCGCAAAGTGAAGGAAAGCTGGATTGGCCGTGTTGTAGTAACAAAGCCATGGACCGTTCTTGCAATTACGTTGGTATTGCTGGGAGGACTGGCGGCATTCTCTACTCAGGTTAAATTTACGTATGATCTGTTGTCTTCCTTCCCGGAGGATGTGCCTTCCCGCGAAGGTTTCACGGTCATTGGCGAACAATTCTCCCAAGGTGAGCTGGCTCCAGTGAAAGTGATCGTTGATGCCGAAGGCAAAGAAACTGATCTGAAGCAGCGTCTCGAATCGCTGGATTACATTAGCAAAGTAGGCGATGCCCAGCAGGGTGCAGAGAATGCCAACATTACCGCCTTTGATGTGGAATTTAATCTGAATCCATATTCCATGGAGGCTATGCAGCATATTCCTGATCTGCGGGCTACTGCGGAACAGGCGCTTCAAGACGCTGGTGTAGCTAATGTGGACAGTCAGGTCTGGATCGATGGTCAGACGGCTGAACAGTATGACATTGAAGTGGCTGGAGAACGGGATGCCAAGATCATTATCCCAGTGGTCATCGGTATGATTACATTGTTATTACTATTATATCTGCGTTCAGTTGTAGCTACGGCGTATCTGATTGCAACGGTTGTTCTGTCGTATTTCTCTGCACTGGGTCTGGGTTGGATCATCATTCACTACGGACTTGGCGCAGATGCAATTCAGGGAGCGATTCCGCTGTATTCCTTCGTATTCCTCGTGGCACTGGGTGAAGACTACAACATCTTCATGATCTCTAGCATCTGGCAGAAACGCAAAACGATGCCGCTTCGTCAAGCGATTAGAGAAGGTGTTGGCGAGACAAGCTCTGTTATTACATCTGCAGGTCTGATTTTGGCAGGAACGTTTGCGGTACTTGCTACATTACCAATTCAGGTGTTGGTGCAGTTTGGTATTATCACAGCTGTTGGTGTGATGTTGGATACCTTCCTGGTTCGTCCGTTCATGGTGCCGGCTATCACCGCATTGCTGGGCAAATGGGCTTTCTGGCCAGGCAAGTATGTTCCAATTGCAGAGAAGAATGAGGAGAAACAGAACCAGTCCATGTAATGCATGGATTGGGTGAGATGGACGGCGGGGCTTCAAGCCTGCTGTCCATTTCTTTATTTTCCGAACGATGATGACCTCAACTCGTTGTCCTCCTGAGATGGAATGGTGGAACTGTAAAATATCCGCAGGATGAGACGTAATCCTGGCTTTCTTTGTATGGGGAAGGTTTACGTAACCAAGTGTTTTGGGACATAATAGAGGAAGCGTCGGCTTAGGGCAGACGGAAGAATTAACAACAATGGGACAACCAGGGGAAGGATGAAAGCAAGCATGACGAACCAACTTAATGTGTATTTCAACCATGACGGCGGCGTAGATGACCTCGTATCGCTGTTCATGCTTCTGCAAATGGACAATGTACATGTAACCGGCGTATCGGTTATTCCGGCAGACGGATATCTGGAGCCAGCAACAGATGCCAGCCGTAAAATCATCGATCGTTTCGGTACATATTCCGTAGAGGTATCCAAATCCAACTCCAGAGGGAAAAATCCATTTCCTGCGGCGTGGAGACTGCATTCCTTCTATGTAGATGCACTTCCAGTACTGAATGAATCCGGCAAAATGGAAGCACCACTCTCTGCTGTTCCAGCACACCAGCATCTGATCGAGAAAGTGCGCAATACCGAAGGCAAAACGTTGCTCCTGTTCACAGGCCCACTGACTGACCTTGCGCGTGCACTCGACGAAGCACCAGACATTGAAGAGAAAATCGACAAGCTGGTATGGATGGGCGGTACATTTGAGCGTGGTAACGTAGAAGAACCTGAGCATGATGGCACAGCTGAATGGAACGTATTCTGGGACCCGGAAGCGGCTTACCGTGTATGGCAAAGTGGCATCCAGATCGATCTGGTTGCACTGGAAAGCACAAACAAAGTACCTCTGACTCCAGCCGTTCGTAACCGCTGGGCAGCGGAGCGTCGCTTCGAAGGCGTTGACTTCTTGGGTAACTGTTACGCAGGTTGTCCGCCACTGGTGTATAGTGAGACAAATTCCACCTACTATCTGTGGGATGTGCTGACAACGGCTTCCGTTGGACGCGAGGACATCGTGAAGAAGAAAACCGTAAACTGTATTGTCATCCCGGATGGTCCTAGCCAGGGCCGCACGGTGGAGCAAGCAGACGGACGTCCAGTACAACTGGTGTATGATACCGATCCGGAAGCGTTCTTTACGTACATGACGGATTTGGGTAAAAAAGCTGCTCCGCAGCGCTACTAATTCAGGCAGCCTCTGGGCTTGCCATCCTTAAAGGTACAACAAAAATAAAGCCGCAGGCAGTGTCCGGAAATGGGGTTGACCCCATAATCCCGTCCCTGCCGTGCGGCTTTTTGTTTTGGGCTGATTTTATATAGATTGATAACAGCGATCGGAAGTTTGTTCTGTCATCGAAGTGGCATGTGTGAATATTCTTAAGTTCAATCTGTATAACAATCTAAGCTGCCCGCTATATTTTAAATCGACTAATCAATCCGTTCAGCTCACTGGACAATACCCGCAGAGATTCGGCGGATGCACGCATCTCATCCATAGATTGCAACTGGCTTCCGGTAGCGTGCGACACCTGTTGGATACTTGAAGAGGATTCGCGTGAGATATGTTCCATATCCTCCACAGAAGCGGATACTTCTTCTGCACTGGCAGACAGCTGCTCGGATGCTGCGGATACTTCGTGCAGACGATCATTCATCGTCTCTATCCCGGTATGAATGGATGTGAATGAACGGCCTGCCTCCTGAACAACAGCGAGACCGGATTGAACTGCTGATGTGCTGGCAGACATATGTTCTGACAACAGGGCGGTCTGGCGTGTCATCTCGGCGATCAGTTCGGTTACATGCTGGGATGATTGCTCTGATTCCCCCGCAAGCTTGCGAACCTCTGAGGCAACCACCGCAAACCCGCTGCCATACTCTCCTGCACGAGCCGCTTCAATACTTGCATTAAGTGCGAGCAGATTGGTCTGTGAAGCGATGCCTTTCATCAGATGTGCCACCGATTCAATTTTACCTGAGTACTGCTCCAGCTGAGAGGTGGAGGCCACCATCTGCACATTTGCTTGATGAATTTTGTCCATGCTGTCAATCGCCGTGTTGATGTTGGCTTGACCTTGCACCGCGTTATTAGTCGTTTCCTGTGAGACATCCGCGACCATGGAGGAAGAATTGGCAATATGCTGCATGCTACGCGTAATCTCTTCCATGGCTACTGTGACTTCGCCTGCACGTGCTACCTGTTCTGCAGCTCCATTGGCCGTATGATTGGTATGCTCGGCAATACGCTGACTAGCTTCGGCAGTCGCCTGTGAATGTTTCGATACACCTTCTGCAGCCTCTAGCAGAGAATCGGAGCTTTGACGGATGCCCGTCATGACATCCCGGGTACCTGTAACCAGATGTTTGAACTCGGAAGCGAGCTGTCCCACCTCGTCCTTGCGACTAAGTTCAACGTTGACGGTCAGGTCGCCTTTTCCTACCTGGGTAATTAACTTCTTCAACTTCACCAATGGTCGGGTCAAGTAATGGGCGAATCCATACACCAGCAAGACACTCAGCAGAACAATAGCCAAGGCTGTCCAGATCATGGTCATACGGTTGCGGGACATCAGTTCATAGACCGCAGTGGAGTCCAGATCCGCACCGACCAGCCCCAGTACTTTTCCGTCATCTCCATGGATCGGCACATATGCTGTAATGGTAGCGCCATATTCATCCTGTGTGAGTTCACCCCGAATAGGCTCATTCTGTTCAAAAGCTTGCAGCATTCCTTCATAATGGGTCTCTTCTGCGGAACCGTAAGGGGAGAAGTCATCCTCTGCCACATCCGCAGCAGCCCCATCCACAACGTAGAAATATGTATTTGTTCCATTTTCTTCGCGAGTACCAAGTGTGTACAGATATTTGAGCCCATTGGCCTCGCGCAGCTGACTAAGCTGCTCACGCAATGTGCCATAATACGCTGTCTCCTCCTGTCCGGTACTGAGTGGTGCATACAGAGAGGTGTCAATTATTGCTACTGCCCGTTCAGCCACAGCCTGTGCCTGCATCCCCATGGATTGTTCGACCAGTTGAGCCGATGAACGGTACATGGTAATGCCAAGAACCGCACCCGCGGCCAGCATCAGACAGGAAAAAAATAAAAAGATCCTCATAAACAAACTGTTCATTGGTAAAAGTGTTCCCCCTTGATCTGTTGAATCAATCGTCTCTTTGTCTCTTTACTTGGTGTTTGTCGTTCTTCTTTGGTTCGTATGTATTGTATATCCAATATACAGTTTTCTACTTGAAATATCGGCATCCGGTCCATAAAGAATTAGCCCCCAAGTCAATTTGATCCGGGAGCTAGTTTCGTTTCAATCCTATATTGACCATGCCCATCATTGGAAGAAACCTCATGGTTACTCCTTAGAGGGGCTTCATATAACTGAGTGATTACCTGATTACATTGTTCCGCCGCCCTGGCGAACAGAGGCAGGAATCTTTTCAGGTCCCTGATTAATATATTTATTAATAAAAGTACCCACCTTGGCATCATCGAATTGGTCGAGCTTCATCGTTTTGGTCCATGCGGTCACCACGACTTCACTGCCTTCGGGAATATCCTTGTTGGGTACAGCCAGAATACCTGCTCCGGCTTCGCGGAATTTAGCGAGGTATTTCAGATGTTCCTTCAAATCCTCGCTTGCGTTCTCACGATAATAGATGATGATATCCCCGTGCTCCAGATTGTGTACCAGGTAATTATAACCCGGGAAGTCGGTGTAAAATCCAAACTTGATATCATGCGGATTATGCGGCCCTGAAGTCGGGATCTTCATCTCATACTGAATAGGGTCCTCCGTATGGTCAGCCCCGTAATATTTATCGTCCGTCACGTCGATTGTCGCGTTGGACTCCAGATCAGCTACATTATATGTTTTACCTGCCCCTTGCATGAAGAAAAGGCCAAACGTAATAATCGACACAGCCATCATTACGTGTGCAGCCAGCCGAAGGGATCGACTTTTTTTCTGAATGTCCGCCCGCTCTTTCTTTTTCATGTGGCCCAGGATTTTGCCCTGTGTGCGTGATGCCCAGATATAGGCGGCGATGGAGAACAGCAACACGATTACACCTACGATGAGCCACAGGTAGGATGTACCTGCCTCGTGCTCCATTTGCATATGATCCATATGAGTCATGTCCATAGAGAGTTCCTCTGCTTTCTTTGTAAAATGAGTGATTAATACACTACATAATGTAGTGTTTATGGCAACGGTGAATCCTCTCATTACGTAACGAGAGTTGCTATAAGAACATACCTCTTGCACTACACATTATAGTGTATGAAACATATTCGGCGCAACGCTGTCTTGGAAAATCAAAAAAAGACGTTCCCCGCGTGAGCAGGGAACGCCTTAATATAATCTAATGGGATAACAGCGATCGGAAGGTTGTTCTGTCATCGAAGTAACGAGTGTAAATAGCTTTATTCCAACTGAACTATTTTACAGACGACCAAATGGTGAAAGCATCAGGCTGATCAGTCCAATAATAATTTCACCCAGCAATTGATAAACAATAAAGAACACGACCGCATTGGCGATCAGCACACTGTACATGCTGTCGATGGCTGCTTTGGTGCGATTCAGTGGATATTGGAACAGCACCGAGTTCAGAGCGACAAAGACAATGATATATGAGACAGCAAGCAAGGAGATCGCGATGGAATACGAGATAATAATAAACAGATTCGCCAGAACAAGGGATACTACAGCAGGAACAAGCAATGTACCGAACTGGGCAACCAATGTTTTGGGACGGAAGGTTATTTTTTCAATCTTCAGAATAGCGTACATCAGTGCAATTGAGGCAATTAGGATAATGACGGTGAACAATAGCGGCCTTAAAAATCCACCAATGAACAAGCCGTCCATGCCTATGCGACTAAAGGTAATTAAGAAGTATGTAGAAGATAGAACTGCAATCAGCGCCATCGTTAGCCATCCGTTTAGTGAATGCTGGTCGCCAACGGTTTTCATCGTCTGATAAGGACGGGCCAATACACTGAGGAAATAGGATAGATACTGTTTACTTACTTCTTTGGCTTGCTGAACTTTCTCATTCTGCACGATATTATTCCACTGATTGGAGCTATTGTCTCCTGCAGAAGCATGGTCATTGGTGCCTGTTGATTCTCTTGCCTGTTCCTTGTGAATAGATACGGATGGTGTGTTGGATGGAGCGGATGCCTGGGAAGAGGTAGCCTGTGTGCTGGACCAACGGGTATATTCGGGTTCGGAAGCAGCAGCAGATTCCGGGTTCGGTACAGGAGTTGGTGATGAGGTTGTTTGCGTCAGATTAGAGCCGCACCTCTCGCAAAAATGGGCATCTCCATTTTCATGATTACATACTGGACATTTCATGGTATAAGCCTCCAATTTCTAGAAAATAAAAACATGTCAACATTGTGTCTCATTTTAACGGTTGATGACGAAGTTTGTCTATGTTTCGCAGGAATTAATACCCCTACAGAGAGAAAGTTGAAACGAAGACTCGAATGCTGTGTATTAAAACGTAGTTTAGAAGTAACAATAGTATAGGACTGACATGCAGGCATTTTAATGTAAATTCACCGTGGTTTAAGACGAATTTTTTTTGGGGGTAAATGTCTTATCGTTCGCTTCTGTGTGTGATTTACATGTTAAGTATATCTTTTGGGTTGCTCATTTCAGAAGATTTATGTATAATCAATCGTGTTAACACGTCGAATGTACGGTAGTAAGAGATGTGGGTGAGTTCATGGAACTACTGGACAGCAATGAGAGCAAGAAGAAGATGTGCCAGTATTATAACGAAATCTCGAAGGAACTGTTCGGATTTGGCACCACTCTCCTGAGAGTGACCATTGACCAGAATATTGTGACCTTCTACGCGAAGCACCGACGTTCACCGCGCTCTGATGCCCTGGAAGGGGAGGCCCCCGGCTTAAAGCTGGAAGTGGACTTCCGCATGTCTGTCTTATATAAGAAGAAATTCCGGGAGAAGCTCGAGCAACACATGGGTTTGCCAATTGAAGCTATATTGCGGGATTATGATGCGTCCACTCAGTGGGCGATCACAAATGTGATTCTGGAACAGGCTTAGGATGGATCGGCAGGATTAATTCTTGTTGATGTATGCAGAGGTTATGGCCCGGATTCATGATCAGGTTCCGTACAATTTCATATGATGGCGTCTGTCTTTGGATTGATTCTGAAGCAGAAACCGATGATGTACCGGCAGCGGGTGTCGCTTTCCTTTGTTTACGAAGAAAAGTGTTCTTGTTTATACAAGAATGCTTTTCTTTTTGTTTTTTAAGTCGAACTATACACACTCAACTAACGCAATTTACACGGGCACTCGATGACAGAACAACCTTCCGATCGCTGTTATCCCCAGATTTTTTGATCCTTTAATAAAGGTGAAATCCGGTGATAAAGGCGCACGCTTCGCTTCTTCAGGTTATTTCTGTCCTCTCCGTTATGTGTAAATGCTTAGCAGAGCATGTAAGCTAGTTCAACTTAATGGTTGGGTTGTTAAAACACATATATCAGGGGGAATCAGGATCATGATGAAAAAGTGGATTAGCGGTTTGGCAGCAGTGGCAATGACATCAGTATTACTTGCAGGTTGTGGCAGCAGCACGGATGATGCGACAGGCGGATCAGGCAGTGGGGGAACAGCAGCGAACAAATTGGTTATCTCCACTTGGGGCTTCTCGGAAGATTTCTTTAATGAAGAAGTATTTGGTCCCTTTGAAAAAGAACATAATGTAGACATCGTGCTCGAAGTCGGCAATAACGCTGAACGTCTGAATAAAATTCGTCAAGGTACATCAAATGTCGATGTTATCTACCTGTCTGATTATTATGCACAACAAGGTATCGATGAAGGTCTGTTTGAGAAAATCGACCGCTCCAAAATTCCAAATGTAAATGACATTTATGATATTGCCAAAGCACCACTTGGTGAAGATTATGGCCCGGCCTACACGGTTGGACAGCTCGGTATCGCTTATAACCCGGATCTCGTATCCAAAGAAGTGACTTCATGGAGTGACCTGTGGGACCCGGCGTTCGAAGGTAACCTGACCATTCCGAATATTACGGCAACAGCAGGCCCAATGATTGTGGATGCAGCTTCTCGTGTAGCTGGAAACGATACGTTTAATGAAGATGCGGCATTTGCTGAACTGAAAAAACTGAGCGGCAATGTGGTGAAATTCTACAGCCAAACATCCGAATTCGTGAACATGTTCTCCCAAGAAGAGATTGCTGGCGGACCGATCATGGAAATGTATTTCAAAGATCTGAAAGCAGCCGTGCCCAATGCAAAGTTTGTTACACCTAGCGAAGGTGCATATGCCGTGATGAACACGATCAATGTCGTGAAGGGCAGCAAAAACAAAGAGCTGGCTGAAGAGTTCATCAACTGGCAGCTGAGCCAGGATGTACAAGCGAAATCTGCCAAAGCTAAAGTTGATTCCCCGGTTAATACAAAGGTTGAACTGACTGCTGAAGAAGCAGAAGGCGTAACATACGGCGCTGAAGTTGTTGAGAAGCTGAACAAGCTGGATATGGAATTTGTGAATCAACAGGTTAAAGGCTGGACAGATCGCTGGAACCGCGAGATTGCACAATAAATACAAGTAACCGACTGACTTAAAAGTTATCTTTGGTCAACATGTTTAACTTATATCATTTGCAGCAAGCAACCATATCACCGCATAGGAGTTGAGAACGGATGAGTGAAGCGCAAAATCGCATCATTCTGGACGTGGACACGGGGATTGACGATGCACTGGCGATTTTGCTGGCCGTCAAAAGCCGGAAGTTGGACATTCTCGGTATCACCACAGTCTGTGGGAACGTATCACTCCAGCAGGCAACAGAGAATACGTGCAAAATTCTTGAACTCGCGGGTGCACCTGAAATTCCGGTCATTGCCGGAGCAGCTGGACCGCTCACTCGCAAATCGCATTATGAACACCGGGTACATGGACAGGACGGATTGGGCGGTGCGCTGCCTGATCCTGCCGTGTCTAAGAAAGCCGAGGAAGGTTTTGCGCCAGACTTTATCGTGGAACAAGCCAAGCAATATCCGGGCGAACTGACATTAATCATGACCGCACCCTTAACGAACTTGGCCCTCGCGCTTATGAAGTGCCCTGAATTGCCTTCTTTATTGAAGGAAGTCATCTTCATGGGTGGTGTTGTTCGCGGACATGGCAATATTACACCAACCGCTGAGTACAACACATACGCTGATCCAGAGGCCGCTCGCATTGTACTGCATGCAGGTATCGAGAAGCTTACTCAAGTCGGACTGGATGTAACGCGTCAAACGCTGCTGAATGAAGCAACGATTGAGCGTCTCACCAATCCTGCACTACGCGCTTACGTGGCTCAGAGCACGGAGATTTATATCAACCGATATGAACAAATGAACGGCGTCCGCGCTTGCGCGTTACATGATCCACTAGCCGTTGGCGTAGCCCTTGCCCCGGAACTGGTAGGACGCAAATCCTATTACGTCGATGTCGAAACCGCCAGCCGCCTGTGCGATGGCCAGATGGTATGTGACTTCCAAAACCGTTTGGGTGAGCAGCCCAACACGCTCGTCTGCGAAACCGTAGACGCAGAAGCATTCCTTGAACTGTTTATCAACGCATTAAATGCGTAGCTATGATAGTTAAATTCATGTTTTACACAATAACGTAGTGACAGAAGAAAGCTGGAGAAGCGAAGCGTTCGCCTTTATCCCCGGATTTCACCTTTTCAATAAGGATCAAAAAATCTGGGGATAACAGCGATCGAAAGATTCTTCTGGCACGGAGTGGGCTAGTGTAAAGTTGTGCTTTTAACGTGTGAATAAAACCATTTTACAAGTCAGGAGTATCGCGATGAAGAAATCAGTAATCTACTGGCTACTGCTGCCGGGATTCGTGTTTTTGGCGGCATTTATGATAATTCCGATTGTCCTGACGATCGGGTCGACGTTTTTCCAAGAAAACTCCTTCACGTTTGAAGGATACATGCATTTTTTCAGAGACCCATACTTTTTGAAAATATTGCTTACGACGCTGCAAGTCAGCGTGGTCACCACCATCGTCTGTGTGGTGCTCGGATTCCCGACAGCTTATTATATTTCGCAGAAAGCGCCGCGCCGCAAAGGTATTTTGCTGGCACTGGCGATCTTCCCACTGCTGACGAGCCCGGTCGTGCGCTCGTTTAGCTGGATGATCATTCTTGGACGCAAAGGGCTGATTAATAACACCCTTGTAGGCCTTGGTATCGTGGACAAGCCGCTGGACATTCTGTACACGCCGGCAGCGATGATGATCGGTCTGACACACCTGTTCCTGCCATTGATGATTATCTCTCTGGTGGGCGTGCTGGAGAACATTGACGGTGACCTGCTCAAAGCAGCACAAAGTCTGGGCGCCTCGCGTATTACGGCATTCCGCCGGGTCGTGTTCCCACTGGCTGTGCCAGGACTTGTGATCGGAGCCGTGCTTGTCTTTGTCGGAAGCCTGACGGCGTATACCACACCTGCCCTCCTTGGAGGCAAGCAACGTGTAATTGCTACGTTCCTGTATCAAAACGCCATGACCCTCAACGACTGGTATCTGGCCTCGGTTGTTGCCGCGATTATGATTGTAATTACATTTGTCGTGGTCGGTGTCATGAACAAAATGGCCAAAACTTTAAATCCGAAGGGGTAGACATATGCGGGAGAAACATATCGGGCTGGGCCTGTTCAGTCTGCTGGTCTTTATCTTTCTGCTGGGCCCGCTTCTGATCATATCGGTCACTTCGTTTGAACCGGGAACGGTACTCAAATTTCCGCCGGAAGGGTTCTCCTTCCGCTGGTATGAGAATATTTTCAACACAGGCGGATTCCTCCGCACATTCCAAACGTCCATCATCATTTCCCTGCTGGGGAACCTGTTGGCGCTGGTGCTCGGAGTTCCGGCTGCGTATGCACTCAGTCGTTACGATTTCAAAGGCAAGTCTGTGCTGAACGCACTGTTCCTGTCCCCGGTACTGATCCCGGGAATCGTGCTTGGTTTTACATTGATGAAATACCTGATCGTAATCTACCATCTGCCAATGTATCTCGGACTATTGATCGGTCATACGATTATCATGCTTCCATTTATCATTCGAGTTATCGCATCGAGTCTGTCGAGCTTTGACTTTGCAGTGGAAGAAGCTGCGCTGAGTCTTGGTGCGGGACGGGTAAGAACGTTCTTTACGATTGTGCTTCCTAACATCCGCTCAGGAATTATCGCTGCGGTGTTGATTGCCTTCTTGGAGTCCTTCAACAACGTGGACATCTCGGTGTTCATGACCGGACCAGGGGTAAGCACATTACCGATCCAGATGCTGACGTATGTGGAGAATTACTTTGACCCAACGATTGCAGCGATTTCCGTGCTGTTGATGGTACTGACCGGACTCTTAATGTTCGTGATCGAACGGATCATGGGCGGTTTTTCATACTTTACTAAACGTTAATTGGAGGCGCAGAACGCTATGGCATTGCTGACATTAGACCACGTATCCGTGGCATACGATAAGCAGACAATCCTGAAGGATTTTCAGTTGGAGCTGGAAAAAGGTAAACTGCTCTCCCTGCTCGGACCGAGCGGTTGCGGCAAAACAACTACGCTGCGCCTCATCGCCGGATTTCTGGAAGCATCGCAGGGCAAGTTTATGTTCGGCGGCAAGGATTATACAAAGGTTCCGGCGAACAAGCGGAACTTCGGATTTGTATTTCAGAGTTACGCGTTATTCCCGCATCTGTCTGTCTATGACAACGTGGCCTTTGGCCTCAGGATGCGTAAAGTAAAAGACAAGGATATCTCTTCCCGTGTGATGCGAATCCTGGAAGTTGTTAACCTAAATGGATTTGAGAAACGTTTTCCACAAGAACTGTCCGGTGGACAGCGTCAGCGTGTGGCGATTGCCCGCGCATTGGTCATTGAACCTGACCTGCTCTTGTTCGACGAACCGCTCAGTAACCTGGATGCCAACCTGCGCCTTAACATGCGGGTGGAGATTCGCCGGATTCAGCAAGAGCTGGGCATTACAACGTTGTATGTCTCTCATGATCAGGAAGAGTGTTTCTCGATCTCGGATCAGGTAGCGATTATGAACAAAGGTGTGGTTGAGCAGCTCGACCGCCCGGAAACGATTTTTAAATATCCGGCAACGGAGTTTGTAGCACGGTTTATCGGGTTCCATAATTTCATTGAATTTGCGGAGCGTAGTGATGCAGGTGAAGTGATCACATTGACCGCAGGTGGACGCACATTTACTGCAACAGCACATCCCGGAACATCACGTCCGGGTGCTCGTAAAGGCGCGATTCGCCCGGATGATCTGATCGTTAGTGGAGATACTTCTGCGGATGTGGTGAATGCTTTGCCGGGGATTATCAAAGTCAGCACGTATCTGGGACGCAGTTATCAGTATGTAATTGAGACGGAACTCGGTGATTTTACAGCAAATCAGGAGATGGAGACACCTTACCTTAGTGGGCAACGTGTTAGCCTGATTTTCCCACAGGACAAGCTTGTACTGGTGGAGTAGTCGTGAATGGTTGGAATAGCTTGAGGAAATAAGAGCAGTAAAGAAGGCAACTCATGCGATGATTCCGGACGAGGGCAGTGGTGCGCAGTCATGTGCAGTACAGCAGATTAAAGTGCAGGTTCATTGTCCGGTTGGCATCGCGGTGAAATGCTTGTGAAGAAGGAGATTATGCCCCATGCGTGCAGATCAACTGATTGTTAATGTACATGTGTATAACAGTTATTATAAACGGTTTGAAATGAACAACGTTGCTGTACTCGACGGCAGATTCCTGTATGTTGGACCCGGTGGGCCTGAGATGATTCAGGCAGACGAAGTCATTGATGCGCGGGGAAGATACATGATTCCTGGCTTGATTGATATCCATCTGCATATCGAAAGTACGATGGTGACACCGGAAACCTTTTCTCATGGTCTGATTGGCAGCGGGGTAACATCCATTGTCGCAGAACCGCATGAGATGGCTAATGTATTTGGGCTGGAGGGTGTGCAGGAGATGATGACTGCGAGTCGGGAGACGACGGTGGACATGTTCTATGCGATTCCAAGTTCCGTTCCTGCAACCCCGATGGAGACAACAGGTGGTTCGATTGAAATCGAAGATATGGACGTGTTGCTCGCCACTGGCGAGATCATTTGTCTGGGCGAGATCATGAACTATGTCGATGTCATCCGTGATCCGGAGTGTAAGACAAACCAGATTTTACAGCATATCCGCAAAAACTATCCCGATCTGGTGATCGAAGGTCATACACCGAAACTGCTTGGACTCGATCTGCATCGACTGATCTACGCAGGTATCGATTCGGACCATACTCATCAGAGCATTGAGGGATTGCAGGCGCGGATTGCGGCAGGTATGTTTATTGAAATTCAGGAGAAATCAATGACACCGGAAGTCATGGAGTACCTGATTCAACATGATGTGGCACAGCACTTCTGCTTTGTAACAGATGATGTGATGCCGGATTCACTGGTGGAGCATGGTCATCTGAATCATATTGTACGTAAAGCGATTCAGATGGGGATGCGTCCGGAAGATGCGATCTACGCCGCAACATCTACCCCTGCTTCCCGAATGAAAATGACCGATCGTGGCAGCGTAGCCCCAGGCAAAGTGGCCGATTATGTGTTGGTATCCAACCTGGAGGAGCTCGCTATTGATCAGGTGTACAAAAACGGCCGCAAAGCTTATGACGATTACGAACCGTATAAGCAGGAACGCATAACCGGGCAGTTCCCACCTCACTTCTATAAGAGTGTACAGTTGGAGAAGTTGGGCGTAGCAGATTTTGCAATTCAGTTGTCAGACCCAAAAGTCAGCGGATCAGGTGTTGATTTCGCTGGTGAAGGTGAGTATCAATGCCGTGTCATGATGGTCAAGGATGGTTCTACTTTTGTAGAAGAACATATTGCACCGGTTCAGTCTTCGGATGGTGAATTGTTATGGGAAGAAAGCGGATATGCGCAAATCGCGACCTTTGAACGTTATGGTGTGAACGGCAATCGTGCACATGGTCTGATTGGTGGAGACACCATCAAGCGTGGCGCCATTGCAACGACATATTCACACGACAATCACAACCTGCTGGTTGTAGGACGTAATCGTGAAGATATGATAATCGCAGCTAACACGGTAATTTCAAGCCAAGGTGGCTTCTGTGTGGTGGAAGACGGTAAGGTGCTGTCCCATCTGGAACTTCCCGTAGGTGGCATTTTGACGGAAGAACCACTTGCAGTGGTGTCCCATCAAGTGAAGGAACTGAGAGCAGCGATGTTGTCTCTTGGATATGTACATTACAACCCGATCATGTCGATCAGTACTCACTCCCTTGCGGTAAGTCCGGCGCTGAAAATTACGGACCATGGCCTGATTGATGTGAATGCAGGTAAGGTTGTATCGTTAGTAATTTAATTAGAATACACACATTCTGTGGTGTACCTCCAATTAGATCGTTTGATAGTGGAGTAAATTTGGATTAGAAAAAGAAGGGCACCTCAGTTCACTACGATTTATGTTGTGGAAGGGGGGTGTTCTTTTTATATAAAAGAGCCACCAGCTTTCTTTCAAAAGCTACCCGCTCGATTTCGCCTATCCTTATTTGACCCGCGAGAAGAATTTGCCCTCATAAAATAAAAAAATCGCTAATTTAGCGATTTTCATTGGGCTATGTTTATAGCTCTTATACAAATTGCTTCATCGTCAAATTATAATAATTTCTCCGGGTTTTTCACTTTAATTGAAACAACCTCTCCGCAATCCAAGCAAACCGTGAATACTCTTTCTGAGCCAAGCGCCAATTTCTTATCCATTGGACGAAGATTGATAAAATCCGTTGCTTGTACGAAAGACGTTCCTCCACAATCAGTACATTTCTCCATATATTCATCCCACCTTTTAATCTTTAATAGGTTCTTTAATATATTATATTCCATTAACTGGAACAAGACAATTGCTTATATATCTGTTTGTGTAGGCTTCGCTCATATGCAAAGATCTGATCGTCTATAGTACGATGTTTCATTGTTTGGACGGGACAATTGAATACGTATATAGTAAGAAGAGAATGTTTGGACGCAAAAGCAGGAGGATAGACAACCACTATGAATGAAATAAATAATGCTAAAACCATATTTTTCGACGTGGATGACACCTTATATGATCACTTACAGCCGCTTCGTGGCGCGTTGCAGGACGTTCTCGGCCTGCCGGATGATTTTTCTTATGCTGAGGCCTATCACCGTTTTCGTTATTACAGTGACTGGCTGTCTGCACAAGAAGATCTGTCCGCTGTACCGGAGCCGGATGCAGTGGAGCGAATGCGCCGTCGGAGGTTTGAGTTGACGATGGAGGAATTTGGACTTCCCCTACAACTGGGACAGGCTGAAAAACTGCAAGCACAGTATCTGAGCAGACAGTTCGAGATTGTGCCTTTTGAAGGAGCGTATGAGCTGATCAGAAAGCTTCAGGCAGAAGGCCATACTGTTGGTCTAATCACCAATGGAGAAGGAGAACATCAGCGGCGCAAGCTTGAAGCACTGGATGTGCTTAGTCTCGTGGACGAGCATCTGATCTTCATCTCCGGTATGACTGGTTATGCGAAGCCTGATCGCAGGTTGTTTGAATATGTGAGTAAGCAGTCCGGGACAGATGCTCGTTCCAGCTATTACATCGGAGACTCGTGGCGTAATGATGTGGTAGGTGCAGTGGATGCGGGCTGGACAGTTATCTGGTTCAACCATCGGGATGCGCTGCCGGAGTCCGATCATCAACCTCATTTTGTAGCACGTAGCTATGAGGAAATCAGTTCTATTCTGACATTTGAACCTGTCCGAGTTTAAGGAGACTTATGTTTAAAGGAGCAGTCCTTTTACCGTCTTAGGTGCAGGTCTGCTTTTTTTTATACAATAACTTCTAAAGGCGTCAATAATGAAGTGTCTAACTCTTCGCTTTCGATTACAATTGCCATGAGTCCAGTTTCTGTTTTGGTTTCGTGCCATTCATGTATATCCCAGAGAACCGCTTCGCCACAACGAACCTTGATGTATTCATTTGCTTCACCTCTAACCCAACCCTCTCCACTTACGATCAAAAGGAGTTGAGGAACCACAGCTTGGTGATAACCTACTACTCCACCTTCAGCTAAATGCATACATCCGATATGAGCTGCTTTGTTGGTCTGCGTAATACGTGACATTACAAAATTAGAATCAAATTTGGTTATCTTTTTTCCTGACTCTTGTTTAAATTGAAACATCCTCATGTTTACCTCCGCAATAGTGACTAAGTTAACTTCCTATAATGGTAACTATCTTTATGATGGGTATCATCCTATTTCACTAATTTATGGATAATCCAATCAGATGAGTCTATCATAGCTCCAATCGTTTAGGAACAATTTGCTCACATTCATCATTTTGTTAATTGTCTGTGCCAACGTTTCTATGAAGCTCTGCTTCATGAAATCTTCATTCGAAAGAGTAGTTCAGAGCCTTCCCAAATAATATATACGGTGTTATAATTAAAACAAGATTTAGATTAAGTCTAAATTAAAATAACGAATTAAAGCAATCCATAACAATCATTCAAATTCTATTTTTATATTCGAGAGGGGATAAATTCCATGAACACAATCCAAACTAGAAACAACACTTTTGCTAACAACGCCACAGCACTTCAAGAGGTTCTGAACCGTCAGATCGCAGGCTGGTCTGTACTGTACACGAAAATGCATAACTTCCACTGGTATGTTCAAGGACCTCATTTCTTCACACTGCATGCCAAATTCGAAGAGCTGTACAATTTGGCTACAGCGAATATGGACGAAGTTGCAGAACGTTTGCTGGCTATTGGTGGACGTCCGGTGGCTACGATGGCTGAACAGCTGCGTCTGTCTCCAATTGAAGAGGCACAAGGCCAGTTGTCTGCTGAACGTATGGTAGATTCGGTGGTTGCTGATCTACGCACGATGGTGGAAGTGATTCGTCAAGGCATTCACGAAGCAGGAGAAGTAGAAGATAACGCAACGGAAGATATGCTGATTGGATTCACTGCTGCACTGGATAAAGAGGTCTGGATGTTAAACGCATTTCTGGGCAAATAAGCAAAGTCACCCTACATCCTGACAACGATATGTAGAGTCCGTGAACAAAGTGTCCGTTCGCTTACAAATCCGGTGCGCTTGCCGTATAATGATGGCATTCAAGATGTACAGAATGGTGGAATGAACAATGCGGTCAGACCTGGAACAATTGCAGGAAGAAGCTGAACGGTTTATATATACATGTTATGAAGAGCTGGGCCATTCGCGTGAAGACGCGCAGGCCCGGCTTGTTGCCGTTATGGGCGAGATCGAAGTAACCGGTACTTATGTGCATACCACAGAGGAATTGGAGCAGGGTTGTAAAATGGCATGGCGGAACAGTAATCGCTGCATCGGACGGCTGTTCTGGGACAAACTTCGGATCGTGGATGCCCGTCATGCCGATACGGCAGGAACGGCAGCGGATGCTGTGTTGAATCATATTCATGTGGCATCAAACGGAGGCAAAGTAATTCCGATGATTACTATCCTTCCACCGGATGGGCCGAATGGAGCTCCGGTACGTGTCTGGAATCATCAGCTTATTCGTTATGCAGGATATGAGACAGAGCAAGGCATTATTGGAGATCCTGCTTCGGTGGAACTGACCAAGGCGGCGATGTCACTTGGCTGGCAAGGAGCAGGTAGCTCATATGATGTGTTACCGCTCATTATTCAGGTACAAGGACAAGCGCCAGAGTGGTATGTTATACCCGAAGAAGAGATTGTGGAAGTGATGATTGAACACCCAGAGCGGGAAGAGATTGCGGAGCTTGGCATGCGCTGGTACGGTGTGCCGATGATCGCCGATATGCGTCTGGAGATTGGTGGTATATCCTACCCGGCAGCGCCGTTCAATGGTTGGTATATGGGTACTGAGATTGGCGCCCGTAATCTGGCGGACACGTTCCGGTATAACAAATTGCCTGCGGTGGCGGCAGCATTTGGATTGAATACGTCGAGTGAAACGACATTGTGGAAGGACCGTGCTTTGGTGGAGCTGAATGTTGCTGTGCTGCATTCGTTCAAAAAAGCAGGCGTGAGCATTGTGGATCACCACACGGCGGCAGCGCAATTTGCTATGTTTGAACAGCGGGAAGAGAAGGCTGGACGTGAGCTGACCGGGGATTGGGTGTGGCTGATTCCGCCAGTGTCTCCAGCGACAACGCATATTTTCCACAGCTCCTATCGTAATGAGATCGTGAAGCCGAACTTTTTCCATCAGGATCAGGCGTATACCCTGAAAGATGGTGTGGCATCTGCCGCAGAGCCGAGAAGTAGCGAGCAGCAGAATGCACAGGTAGAGAATCCCCAGCCACAGGCCGGAGATGCACCAATGAAATGCCCGTTTGCACATTAAATTGTGCAGGCGGGTTATTTTTTGTGATCCTTTTTTATCAAACGAAGGGCTTTAAAATAGGAAAAAAATGAAAAGATTCTTTCTCTATATGGAAATATATAACACACCTATAATGAAGCCATGACTTTGACTTCACATAGGGGAGGGAACAATCCATGGGTTATATTGAAACGTTGCGAGGAATGGTTGGCAATGCTCCTGTTATTTTGGTGAGACCGAGTATATTGATCTTAAACAAGACAGGTGAGATTCTATTGGTTCGACATCTGGATGATACGTGGGGAGTACCGGGTGGAAATATGGAGCTCGGCGAATCGGTGGAAGAGTCTGCAATAAGAGAAGTCAGAGAAGAGATTGGGATAGAGATCAAGAAACTTCATCTGTATGGCGTCTTCTCAGGAAAAGAGTTATACACGAAATTAAGAAATGGGCATGAATACTACAATGTGGTCATTGGTTATATTTGCACGGAGTATGAGGGAGAACTGAAGCCAGATGGGGTTGAAGTCTTTGAAGCGGAATTTTTCAAACCAACGGAATTGCCTGAAAGGACCGACCCTTACTTAAAAAGAAAAATCCAAGAAAATGCAGAGCATATAGCAACATTATTGGGAAAAGTATAATCGAGAGGTTGCCACCGAAATGGTTTCTCTCACGAGTTGTAGAGCTAACGAACCGAGCGCTTCTTATAGGGCGGATTATTTGTGGAATTGTAATTTAACGAAGTAGAAATTGAAGCAAATAACACTTGTGCAGTTCGTTAGAAAATAATTATGCCAATAAAGGGATGTCCTCCGTCATGTTCGTGACTTGTGGGACATCTCCCTTTTGCTTTTACACCCGTCTTGTCTTATACCGACTTCGCATCGCGGCCTGAACTACAATGGCAACAGCAATCAACACCAGATTGAACACAAACACGGAGTAAAGCGATCCAACTTCCATAAGCAACGCAGCAACCAGTGGAGATACGATGGAGCCGATCTCGGCAGCTGAGACAATTTTGCCTATGACAGAACTTCGACTCTCGTCCGGGATATGATCACCAATATGAGCAAAGAACGAATCCATGTAACATGCTCCGCCCACCCCGCCAATCAACATGCCAACGTAGACCCATAGATGGGAGGACGTGCTTAGAAATACAGCAACTTCGATTCCAATGAGAAACATGCCGAGCATACAGAGTAACAGACGATCGCCTAACCGGTCAGAGAGATAACCAACAAAGGGAGCAGCGGCAAGCGTAGAAATCCCTGAGACGGTGAAGGCGAGACTGGTTGCAAACGGGTCCCAATGCATGATGTGAGCTGCATACAGTGCAAAATAGGTGAGGAATACCGCATAGGCGCTCATCTCCAAAAAATGTACTGTGCCGTAGCCGAGAAGCTGTTGCCGCTGTGTGAGCTTTGTGTATTTGCCAATCGTTGTTGATTTGTGAGATTGGTTGGATTGGTAAGTTAAGGAGGTATCCGTAGCTTCTGAATACAGTGCATTAGAGGTTGCTGAAGGTAAAGGAGGGGTCTCATCCGTGTGGAGCACCGGGTGTGTTAAGTTGTCCAGTGGTTCTTGCTCCACAACAGCCGAAAGCTCTTCTATTACTGGTTCGTTCAACCTATCCCCAGACTCATGATTAGCTCTAGCAGGTGCCGACGTCTTCATCCCCATCGCAGCGACCACGGCCATCAGACAACATACGGTAACGAGTAAAAAAGGCACCGACAATGTCCAGTGCAGCGCAAGCCAGCCACTAATGACTGGGCCAAGTACCATACCGCCACCTTCACTGCTGCTGATATACCCATTGTACAGCCCGCGGTTGTCTATATTACCCCCATCTCCGATGATGGAACGCACAACCACGGTAAGGCCGGTGGAAGCGAGTCCTTGCAGCAGCCGAAGCAGACCGAATAATACCGCAGCAGAAGACAATGCGAAGCCGCCCATACAGACAGCGAGCAGGATCAGCATCAGGATGAGCGCATTTTTCCCTCCGAGCTTTTTATAAATTGCCGCAGCAGGAACACCGCCAATCACTTTCCCCACATAAAAGAGTGCAAAAATAACCCCCATCATCCAGCCGGACAGGCCGAATTCCTCAATAAACAAAGGAAACAGGGGCAGGATCATGAATCCGCCCATCTGACTGAGGAAACAAATGGTCATCAGCAAAGGCAGGTTACGACGAATATCCAAGAGCCAAGACTCCTCTCACACATAAAATGGAATCCTAAAAATCCTTCAATTACTCCATATGGGTACGTATTATCGACATTACCTGTAATGTATGCAGAATTTTAAACAATAAGAAGAAATGACATGCGGCGTTTACATCAAAACCATTGCGGATATACCTGAATCATATATAATAGATGGGTTATCTATAAGGATGCATGAATGAAAGTGTACAGAATTAAGAGGTACCTCAAGTATAAGGGGGCGATGTGAAGCATGTCAGAACAACAACCGATTATCCGCTTTGAAGCGGTGACTCAGCAATACGATCAGGATGAAGCCGTATTGAAGGCAGTCAGCTTTGAGATTGAGCGGGGTAAATTTTATACGCTTCTTGGCCCATCGGGCTGCGGGAAAACAACGATATTGCGGTTGATTGCCGGTTTTGCGGAGCCGACTCAGGGCAGTATTTATTTTAATGGTGCGCTCATCAACCGAGTGCCTGCCCACCAGCGGCAAGTGAATACCGTATTTCAGGATTATGCGTTATTTCCACATTTGAATGTATTTGAGAACGTAGCTTTTGGCTTGCGGATCAAAAAGATGAAAACGGCTGAAATTCGCAGCAAAGTGTTGGAAGCCCTCAAATTCGTCAATCTGTCCGGTTATGAGAACCGTGAAATTGGCGAAATGTCTGGTGGACAACGACAACGTGTTGCGATTGCACGCGCCATTGTGAACGAACCTGAAATTCTGCTGCTGGACGAGCCGCTCTCAGCACTCGATCTGAAGCTGCGGACCGAAATGCAGTATGAATTAAGGGAGCTGCAACAGCGACTGGGCATCACGTTTATCTTTGTTACACATGATCAGGAAGAAGCCTTGGCGATGTCCGACGAGATCTTTGTCCTGAATGGCGGCGTGATCCAACAGAGCGGTACACCGAATGATATCTATGATGAGCCGATTAACCGCTTTGTGGCAGACTTTATCGGGGAATCGAACATTGTATCGGGCAAAATGAAGCAGGACTTTGTGGTGGAATTCGCTGGCGCACAGCACGAGTGTGTCGATCAGGGTCTCCAGCCGGACGAGCCGGTAGAGATTGTCATTCGCCCAGAGGATCTTGAGATTACAACCGAAGAACAAGGTAAGCTGAAGGTCAATGTGGACTCCCAGTTATTCCGCGGAGTGCATTACGAAATATCCACGTACGACGATGCGGGCAATGAGTGGCTTGTTCATTCAACCAAGAAAGCTGTTGTCGGCGCGCGGATAGGGCTCTATTTTGACCCGGAAGCTGTACACGTTATGCGCTTTAACGAGACCGAAGAAGAGTTCGACAAACGACTCGAAGCCTATCAAGAGGCCGCTCATGCAGACTAAGGCCAGCACACGCAATGCGTATCTGATTCCATATGTACTATGGATGGTGTTGTTTGTTGTGGCGCCGGTTCTGCTGGTCATCTATTATTCATTCTTCGATGTGGAGGGTAACTTCACGTTTGGCAACTACGCCCGCTTCTTTACGCCGGTGTACTTGCAGATGACGCTCAGTTCGTTCTGGTATGCATTTCTGATTACGGCGTTCTCGCTGCTTATCTCGTATCCAACGGCGTATATGCTGACCCGGACGAAGCACAAGCAGCTGTGGTTGCTGCTGATCATTCTGCCAAGCTGGATCAATCTTTTGTTAAAAGCGTACGCCTTTATCGGCTTGTTTGGAACGTACGGTTTGACCAACTCCCTGCTTGAAGTCGTGGGTATTGGCACACAGCAGATTTTGTTCACCGATTTCAGTTTTATCTTTGTCTCGGTGTACATCTTCATTCCATTCATGATCCTGCCGATCTTCAATGCGTTGGAAGAGATGAATCCATCGTTGATCTACGCGGCGCGGGATCTGGGTGCCTCATCTTGGCTGACCTTCCGCCGGGTTATCTTTCCGCTGACGATTAGCGGTGTGAAATCAGGCTGTCAGGCTGTATTTATTCCAGCACTGTCTCTGTTCATGATTACCCGCCTTATTGCGGGGAACCGTGTAATTACGCTGGGAACAGCGATTGAACAGCATTTTCTCGTCACCCAGGACTGGGGGATGGGTTCAACGATTGCCGTCTTTTTGATTATTGCGATGGCGATTATTATGTTCCTGACTGGATCAGGCAAGAAGGAGGTGCGTAATGGGAAGAAACGGAAAGCTGTCTAACGTCTATCTGGCCGTTGTATTCGCCATATTGTACGCACCGATTGCGTATCTGATCTTCTACTCCTTCAACAGCGGCGGTCACATGCGCAGCTTCGAAGGATTCACGCTTGAATGGTACAGAGAAGTGTTTGCCGATACACGGCTGCTCATCATTGTGCTGAATACATTTATCATTGCGCTCCTGTCATCAGCGATCTCAACGATCCTTGGTGTTGCAGGAGCACTGGCGATCTACCATGTGCGTCGCAAACGGACCAAGAACACGCTGCTGTCACTCAATAACGTGCTCATCGTGAGTCCCGATGTCATCATTGGTGCATCGTTCCTGATCCTGTTTACCATGATTGGTATCAAACTGGGCTTCACTTCGGTCCTGCTGTCTCATATCGCATTCAGTGTACCGATCGTTGTGATCATGGTACTGCCGAAGCTGCAGGAGATGAGTCCAACACTGATGGATGCAGCACGCGATCTGGGCGCTGGTTCATGGCAGATTCTGACGCGTGTGGTGCTGCCATACGTGAAACCGGGTATTTTTGCCGGATTCTTCATGGCATTGACGTACTCGCTCGATGATTTTGCGGTAACATTCTTTGTCACGGGTAATGGATACTCCACACTCTCGGTAGAGATATACTCCAGAGCAAGGCAGGGTGTTTCCTTGTCCATCAATGCTTTGTCTACCCTGTTGTTCCTGCTCACGGTGCTGCTGGTGGTTGGATATTACTTCATTAACCGCCGTGCAACACGGATACCTCCAGGAGGAAAGGGGCTGCGACCATGAAGCAACTGGTACGGACATTTGCGCTTGTTTTTGTGGCCGCCTTTGCCCTGATGATCCTGGCTTCGTATCTGAATAAGAGTCAGGGGTATTCTGGCGGAAACACGCTGACCATCTATAACTGGGGCGATTATATCGACCCGGATCTGCTCAAGGAATTTGAGGATGAGACAGGCATTAAGGTCATCTATCAGACGTTTGATTCCAATGAAGCGATGCTGACCAAGATTGAGCAGGGCGGTACTACGTTTGATGTGGCGATTCCTTCTGAATATGCGATTAGCAAAATGAAAGAGGAAGACCTGCTCGTTCCAATTGATCACAGCAAATTGACTAACCTGAGCAACATCGATCCGCGATTCTTGGACTTGTCCTTTGACGAAGGCAACAAGTACTCGATCCCTTATTTCTGGGGAACAGTGGGGGTTGTGTTCAATCCCGAACTGGTGGATGGATTGACGTTTGATAGCTGGAACGACCTGTGGGACCCGCGTCTGAAAAACCAAATCCTGCTCCTTGATGGCGCACGCGAAGTCATTGGGATGGGATTGAACAGTCTCGGGTATTCTCTGAATGATACCAACGAAGACCATTTGCAAGAAGCGCTGAAGAAGCTGTCTACATTGACACCAAACGTCAGAGCAATTGTGGGTGATGAGATCAAGATGCTGCTTGCGAACGAGGAAGCGGCAGTTGGACTTGTATGGTCCGGGGATGCATCCGAGATTATGGATGAGAACGACAAGCTGGATTACATGGTGCCAGAAGAGGGATCAAACCTCTGGTTCGATAACATGGTTATTCCAAAGACGGCGAGTAATATTGAAGGGGCACACCAGTTTATCAACTTCATGCTGGACCCAGACCATGCGGCTCGCAATGCCGAGTATGTGGGATATTCCACACCAAACGCTGAGGCCCTTAAGCTGCTGCCAGAGGACATCTCGGAGGATGAACGGTTCTATCCAGACGAGACACTGACAGGTAAGCTGGAGGTCTACGATAATCTGGGTAAAAAAATGCTCTCGCATTATAACGACCTGTTCCTGGAGTTTAAAATGCACAGTAAATAACCGCCAATAACGTGTGCACAGTTCGTTAGATTATGAAAAAAACAAAAAGGGTTGCTGCTCGTCATTTCATTTGAATGACGAGCAGCAACCCTTTTTTATTACCTACTTCAGAGCAATAGCGCTTGAAGTGCCATATAAGATGAACATTACAGGGCACACGTTAACGGAGCGGGCAGAAATAAGCTATAGAAGCGGAGCGTTCGCCTTTATCACCGGATTTTCCCATTGTAAAATGGGAATCAAAAAATCCGGGGATAACAGCGATCGAAAGATTATTCTGCACGTGGAGTGGCTCAGTGTGAACCCGTACCTTATTCATCTTATATGAATGACACTACATGCGCTTTTTGCGACCCACCATGATCCAAGCCCCACCCATAATCAGCACAATCGCCACAAACGGCTGGATAAAGCTCAAACTGCTCAGCATCGTGCCAATCGACATCACGGCAAAGAACAGCAGGGAGATAACCGTTAGAATGTTGATGGGGATCAGCAACCATTTGTTCCGACCACCGAACCAGTATAATTCGAACAAACCAACAGCTACAGCCAGAATGAAGCCCGGCCACATCGTACCCCAGTTGTTAAACAGCATAGCGATCTGACAGACGATACCAACAGTGAGTAACAACCCACCGGGAACCAGTAGTCCAACCCCTCTGCCAATCATGGAGAAGTACAGCCAGTGGAAGAACAGTCCTAGTGGAATCACGAACAACGTGGGCCAGAAAGTCGCAAAGATCGTACCCGGACCGAGTGAACCTCCCTGGTTCAGAATCAGGTACACGCCCAGCAAAATGAGAACAGGCGCAAGGATCGTACGTTTAGCCATAATATCTCTCCTTCTTAATACAAGATCAATTTCCGAACGGTTGTATGTAGAGCAATACTTTCGTTATTCACAGCATACCATGAACTGGAAAAGTCTATCCTCCGTCTTTGGAGTTAAAGTGAACCTAGACCAAAGTCTAGGTAAGTATTTGGGCAACTACCTCTTTGTAGATGAGTGTGTAGTTGAACATACTAAAAACCCACTCTGTTGAAGAGTGGGTTCTGTCATTCTTTTTATCCAAAACGAAGCTTGTTATTTCACCACATCTGAATGTTTCTTGCCCCAGCTGTTCACACCGTCATCCTCAATAATGGAGATGGCAGCGTCGGCGATATCGGGGTTCGTCATCAGTTTCTCCTGAATACGGAACTTGATGTCATCCGCATCAGCCAGGCTGAGTCCTTTGGTCAACTCAATGAGACCTTCCACATGATAATAACGGCCTTCCTGAATAATACGCATCATCTGAATGTCAGCAACATGTGTGTCTGCCAGAATGGTTTGGGACACTTTGTCCTCAATATCCTGTGGAGCCGCTACACCAATCAATCCGATCATATTATCGTAACCGACACGGAAGGCTACAGCGATCATCAGACATCCAATAATCGTTGTCACAATGCCATCGAGCAATGCAAAATTGGTTAATGCAATGACTACAACGGAGATCAAGGCGAGTGTCGCACCGAGTACTGCTACAACATCTTCGTAGAATACGAGACGGGTTGGTGGCGCAGCACGGCCTACATTTTTGATGGCAGCAGGGACCAAGGCCAATCCGGCGGCTTTGGGTGCGCGTGCTTCTTTTAGAATTTCCTTCATGGCTTTGATCAGGATGGCCCCGTCAATGACAATGTTCAGAACAAGCACTCCGATGTTAATCCAGAGACCGCCGGTATGACCAACAGGATGCTGGAGCAGGTGAATCCCCTCATGAATGGTCTCATAGGCCATAATCGTCACGACAATAACGGCGATCATACAGAAAATGTTGATGACCCGTCCGAATCCGGTCGGGAAGCGGCGTGTAGGTTTTTTCTCGGACAACACACTTCCGACAAAGACAAACCCTTGGTTAATGGCATCAGCGAGTGAATGCATCGCCGAAGCGAACATGGCACCACTGCCACTGAATAGGAAGGCTCCCCCTTTGCACACCGCAAGAACAGCATTACCTGCCATCGCTACAGCGGAGGATGTGTTTCCTTTTTTGACGAGAGACATAAAGCTCTCAGACTTCGGTTGTTCAGCCACTTCGTGTGTTCCTCCCAGATCAATGTATTAGGTGTAGAAAAGGCATTTTATCTATACAGCATGTGCATTTCCACTAAATGTTATTATAACCGCTTTGACATATCCCAGCATTATGCAAAAAAGGTCATATCATCATGTGCATCTCAGTACTCAATGGCATCCAATTCACGTAAATTCCGGTTAGACTGTTCCAACAGTTCCGTAAACGTCCCAGTGACATAATATACAAAATCCGGATCATGTACATACATAATAATTTGCCCAACCGTTCCTTGCTCTGTCGGATCAAAATCGAACATCAGATACAGTGAGCCACCTCCAAGCATGCCAAACGTGATCCATTTCTTTTGAAAAAGGTAGGGTTTGATTCGAGGATCAAGCTCACGGATCTCTTCTTCGGTAAAATAATCATCCATGCGGTTCTCCACCAGAGTGGACTGCTCCTTTTGAATCTTTTCCAGGGATAACAGGTAAAATGGCTCAGACTCTCGCCCTTCCTCGAGGCTTGGATACAAGACGTGAAAGCCATATCCACTCCCATTTTTACGTTTATAAAACGCACGAAAATCAGCAGGTAATCGAATACCGTGTTCCTGCTCGAATGCGTCAAGCTGCTCATCCGTCACGCCTTCAAACTCGCGATATGCGGTGAGCAGCTCCCGGTTTTCCTCATCTTGTACCTTCTCCTCCAGCAACATATCCAGTTCATCCATCAATTCATATATACGCTGTTCTGGCATCCAATTCCCTCCGTATGAGCTATTCAGATAATATGGTGAGTGATATGCGAGCAAACTGTGCCTGATTTCACCTCATATTATAGTTATAATCCGGAAAAGCACACAAGAAACCGGAGTCCTTGCTTTACCTACTACAATGGTCTCATTATTCAAAGGCGGTAACAACAAATAAAGCGTGAGCAACAGGGGACCCCCCTGTAACTCACGCTAGTTATTTATCTACTATATAAATAAAACTAATCTTTTACACGAAAACGTAGAGGGCAGAAATAACCTGAAGAAGCGAAGTGTTCGCCTTTATCACCAGATTTTCACCTTTATATAAAGTAAATAAAAAATCTGGGGATAACAGCGATCGGAAGGTTGTTCTGTCATCGGAGTAGCGAGTGTAAATACTTTAGTTCGTTTTATATAGTCCTCTTTAATCAAACTTCCAGCAGGACAAACTCAGGTTGCCATACTGATAGGCTTTGAACAGGAGCGATGCCTGTTTGTTCTGATGCCCCGCACCCATAGCGAGCAACAGTGGTACAAAATGCTCCGGCGTAGGCACGGCGGCTTGAGCTGAAGGTGCCAGTGTATCATAGGAAAAGAGAGACTCCGTATCCCAACTCACCAGCTTGTCATGCAGCCAGTTATCAAACTCTGATGCCCACGGGTCAACACCGTTACTTTCCCAGTTCAATCGACGTAGATTGTGGACGGTTCCGCCGCTGCCGATCACAAGAATGTCTTGCTCGCGTAAGGAAGCGAGCGCTTGTCCAACCTGATATTGCTGCTCACCTGTCAGATAGCGATTCACGGACAAGGCAATTACGGGAATGTCCGCATCTGGGTAGAGCAGGCGTAGAACGACCCAGGCGCCGTGATCCAGGCCACGAACATCATCCGTTTGTACCGGGATCCCTGCTTCTGCAAATAAACGCTCTACCTCGGCTGTGGTCTCTGCCTGTCCTTGAGCCGGGTACTTGATCTGATACAGCTCGGGTTGGAAACCACCGAAATCATAGATGGTCTCGTAATTAGCTACCGAGGATACAAGCTGAGTGGTGGATTCCCAGTGAGCAGAGAACAATACGATTGCTTTAGGTTTTGGCAGTTCCTGTCCGAGTTTCTGCAGAAATTCGGTGTACACATTCTCCTCCAGTGCAAGTGACGGGGCACCGTGAGCAATAAACAGAGATGGCATCATTTTGAATTCAGTCCTTTCGGTCTTCGGTAGTCAGATTTGCATCCGTCCGAAGCCAGTGTTGAAATTGTTGATATAGATCGGGGGTCACCTGGTGTCCACCGTTGTAAGGTACATATGTGACGTGATTGGTGTGTTGACGGAAGAAATTGGCGTTATCTTCGCCCAGTTGCAGCGGGAATAGATGATCCTGATCTCCATGTGAGATGAACACAGACAGCTCCGAATCGGGTTGCAGCTTGTACTCGTCTTTCACAAATTGCGGGATGTACCCACTCATGGCTACTATGCCTTTAATGGCATCTCCCATCACCAGCGATAGGGTCATTGCCATAATAGCGCCCTGGCTGAATCCGGCGATATAACGCCGCGTGGGATCAATCGCATATTTGGCGGACAGATCAACAATCAACTGTTGCAATCCCAGCACAGAGGCATCATACAATTCACGGATGGGGTTGCCAATGCTTTTGATCTGAAAATAAGCATAACCACTACCCTGAACGATAGGCCCACGGATGGCAACAATAATAAAATCAGACTGCATAGGCTCCATTAAACGAAGCATATCCTGTTCATCTGATCCCATGCCATGTAAGGCGAAGATTACAGGGTAACGTTGATCTGCATTGTAATGGGACGGTAAGCGGACTTCATGTATATAAGGAGAATTCATTGAAAACACCACCTGATGAGGAATGAGTTAATATATCGCTTTGATGATAAAGTTCACTAATATGAAATAAATATTCTTATTTATGAACAAAATTTATCATGGTTTCATTGTAGGGTCAATACTTTTTTTGTATGATGAATATATGTTGTTTATTAAAAATCTTGAATGTATCTACAATAAATGCCGCTGCGAATGGTTTATATCTTATTCCCGAGGACGTGATCAGGATGTTAAAAAGTATCGTGCCTATTCTGAGAATATTTGATGAAAATAAAGCTAGAGAGTTCTACCTTGAATATCTAGGGTTTCAATTGGATTGGGAACATCGATTTGAGCAAGATATGCCCTTATATATGCAGGTTTCGCTCGATTCCATCGTGATTCATCTGTCCGAACATCATGGAGATTGTACACCTGGAGCTGCCTTGCGCGTGGAAACAGATAACTTGGATACATTCCATGGTGCACTTCGTCAGAAAAAGTACAAAAATGCGAGACCAGGTATAGAGGAGACCCCTTGGAATTCAAGAGAAATGACCGTGACAGATCCGTTTGGTAATCGGATTATATTTGTTGAGGCAAGCGCCGAATAGTTAACCTGAAGAAGCGACGCGTACGACTGGTGTCTTAGATAGATCAATAGAAGGGGAGGGACGCAATATGGATATTGGCTTGGCTATTCGTACGATCCGCAAGCAGAAACAGATTACGATCATGCAGATGTGTGAGGGCACGGGGTTGTCCAAAGGTTTTATCAGCAACGTGGAAAATAACAAAACGTCACCTTCCATTGCTACGCTTGAGAGTATTGCGGATTATCTGGAAGTGCCACTTCCCTATTTACTGCTGACACCGGAGCAACGGATGAATGTGGTACGCAAGAACGAGCGCAAGGAAACAACGGCGGGAAGCGGACAGATCAAAGTGCAGCAGCTTACAGCCAAAGGTGCGATGCGTATGTCCATTGTGGAGTTACCGCCAGGTGCTTCAACCGGGGTGAGCAAACATGCCGGAGAGGAAAGCCATCTGGTGTTGCAGGGCAAGATTCGTGCGGAGCAATGCGAGGATGTGGAAGTTCTTGAAGTGGGTGATTCGTTTACCTGGAATGCGATCGTGCCCCATGAAGTGACCAATATCGGTGAGGAGCCTGCGGTGGTGCTCATTGCAGTGTCCAAAGAATTGGGTCTGGATCATTTATAGAATAAAAAAAGGACGGCTCCCAAGTCATGAACATGCGAACCTGCATACATGTACAATGGGAAACGTCCTTTTATATTTCTAACGAACTGAGCGAGCCCTATTAGGTGATTTAAAGCAGATATCGAGATGTAACGAATCTCAGACGCTTTAGTTCACTGCTGTGCGTGTATTTGGCTACATTTCACAAGACTTCTGGCGAAATAACGTCGCAGAGATTCGTTACGTTTCTCATTTCCTGCAAAAAAGCACAATAAGGTGCGAGAGATTCGTTAGAAAGGTCAGAAGCACCTGTCTATTGTGGATTAGTCGTCCAGATGCCTGCTGCTTTAACGAAGACACGGTCGGACAGCTTGAGCGTTGCGAGTGCAAGTTCAGCTACATCTTCCGCTTGCATCATGCGATCTTCGTCGCCAATTTTCAGTCCGGCATTGGTCGCAAGCTCCGTATTAACGGTGCTTGGTGTCAGTGCTGTTACACGAATGTTGGACT
The DNA here is from genome assembly GCF_030369595.1 of Paenibacillus sp. PK1-4R. NCBI lineage: Bacteria > Bacillati > Bacillota > Bacilli > Caryophanales > Paenibacillaceae > Paenibacillus > Paenibacillus sp. PK1-4R. Next base: position 6,485,144 of record NZ_CP126535.1, on the reverse strand, counting down.
TGCGCACTTCCTGCATCAGAGATTCGGTCATGCCAAGTAGCGCAAATTTGGATGCACAGTATGCCGAACCTGTAGCGAATCCGCGTTCACCTGCAGTGGAAGCAATATTGATGATACTGCCGCTACTTTCCTTGATCATGCTTGGAAGGACAGCACGTGTGACGTAATATGTACCCATAACGTTAACATGCAGAATGCGTTCCCACTCTTCCGGGTCCATATCCAGCAATGTGCCGAAGCTTGCGATACCTGCATTATTGATGAGGATATCCACCGCGCCGAGTTCCATCTCAATGGCTGCTACAGCGGCTTCCGCCTGTGTGCGATCCGAGATATCTGCTACAGCACTGGTTACTTTCACACCGTATTCTTGACTAAGAGACTGTTGAAGAGCCTGTAGATCGGAAGCGGTACGTGCGATAAGGCCAAGGTGCACACCTTCTTTGGCAAGGGCTTCAGCGATGGCACGACCGATACCTTTTCCGGCACCTGTGATGACAGCTGTTTTATTTTTAAGTTCCATGTGGATAATTCCTCCTTAGAATTGGACTGGCATTTGATTATACTATATTACCCACAGTTCGGAAATTTGCTTCATCACTATTTGGTAATCTCGATGCTGCCAGAGGAGGTACGGGCCTTGATTACTTCCCGGCTTACCATTGGGGATTCAGGTACATCCACACTTCCCGAAGTAGCCTTAGCATCGTAGATTCCGTCAAAATCAGGTGCAGCTTGAATGAAAATATCTCCTGATGTTCCAGACGCATTAATCGGGGCGGAATGGGACTGCTCAATATGAATGCTACCCGAAGTGAATTGAACATCAGCTGCGCCGTTTAATTCAGTAATCTCAATATCTCCTGATTTAATCTTACTGTTTACATGACCGGCAATCTGATCTGCTGTGAAGCTTCCGGATGTCTGTTTCACGGTCATGTCTCCATCAATCATGGAAGCGTTAATGTCACCCGAAGTTAGAACCAATTCAATATTGGGCGCCTTGATGTTTTCCAGACGTATTGAACCTGAGGTATTATTCAGCTCAAGCTGATTGGCATTTAGCCCTGTCAGATCCCATTCACTTGAAGAGGAGTCCAGCTTAACCTCATTTAGTTGGTGTCCTTCAGGCAGGGCAACGGTTATTGTGGAGTCTTGATCATTCCAGTACAAGGTGAAAAACTGCAATCGTTCACGTTCTGTCTGCGCCAGTTGGAATGTGCCGTTGGATAAAGTGGCCTGTTCGAAGCTTTTGACTACAGCAGGGTCCCATTTGCCATCCACTTCGATATAACCATTCGAATCCGGGCTTACAACAAATTCAATATCTGCACTGAAATTAGCATTCATGATAATGTTCTGCAATTCATCTGCTTTGAAATCCCATCGTTTGGAATAATGCTCCCGTTCATCCCCGAACTGAACGCCATAAATGGATGTCCCAAGTAAACCTATTCCGATACATATCACGGCAAGCGCAAGCCATTTTTTGGTACTCATGCGGAAACATCTCCTTTCATCGTGTTTTTATTCCATCTAATATATTGAAGAGTGACGATTTTGAAGGCTCTAAAGACATAATTCGATGTGATGGCAAACAAAATGCCGACACCGAAAGCGCCAATCGCAACGAAGATCTCTGCTTTATCGAGTTGGCTCAGGAATAAGAAATCCACAACCGCTGCCACAGGAGCCAATACCAGCAAGGAAAGGCTGGCAATAACAAGCCATACCGACCACATCATGAGACCAAGGGGGATGCCAAGAATCAGATTCAGAAATAACAGGCCGATGGCTGTGAAAAATTTGCGAGTGGCTCTGGTGCTGTTTCTGGGTGACCGCATTTCGCGATACGTCGGTGCATAGAATGCATCTGAACCCGGCGTATGAATGTCATAACGATCACCGAGTGCTTCCTTGGCGATTTCTTCCGGCTGTCCGAGTTCCCGAGCGATCTCTTCTTCCAGCCTGCCTTCTCGTAGTCCAAGCTCGAAATGTTGATCATAGTCGGCGAGCAACTCAGCCCGTTCGAATGGGTCCATCGGCCGTAGATGAACTTCCATGGCTTTCATAAATTGTTGTCTATTCATTAGGGGTTCCTTCCTCAATCAGATTTGCGACATTGCGCACAAATTCATTCCATTCTGTCGTCAGTGCCGTCATGTAGTCGCGACCTGTATCGGACAGTCGGTAATACTTGCGCGGCGGGCCTTCAGTTGATTCTTGCAGGTAGGTGGTGCAGTAACCGTCATTCACAAGCCGGCGAAGCAAGGGATACAGTGCACCTTCAGCAACTTCGATATGTTTGGAGACAGCCTGAGCCAGTTCGTAGCCATACCGATCCTGGCGGTTTATTAATACCAGGACGCACAGCTCCAATACTCCTTTTTTGAACTGGATGTTCACATTCACACAGGTTCCTCCTTCGTAGCTTCATTTATAGCTATTGTATATTGTTCAGTAGTGGTGAAGTCATCATAGCATCCAGTACTGTTTAATGCAAGGTAGTGATTTTAAAATAGTTCCGTATCACGATTGATCGATAATAAGTTCGTTTAATACTGATGCTTAGCTGAAGCTGTCTGTTTAGCTATAATTCAGCATACGCAAAAACCGGATCGGTTACTTCCGTCTGGAGGCGGATTCCGATCCGGTCTGTGAGATGAACTTTTGTTTCTTTGGTTTACAGGTTAATCGCTAAATGTCGGTTATTCTTGTGCATCCAGAACTTTAAGGTCTTCCACAGCAGGGCCCTCAATGACATGGCCTGCATAATCGAAGCGGGAACCATGGCATGGGCAATCCCACGAACGCTCGCCCTCGTTCCATTCGACTTCGCACCCCAGATGAGTACAGGTGGTATCCACCAGAAACAGCTTGCCACTGGTGTCCTTGTAGGCGCCAGCACGTTTGCCATTATGACGAACGACGGCTCCTTCGTCTTCGCCAATATCACTAACGTTTTTGTGCACAATACCTACTTTACCGGAGATTAATTCCTTGGCTACATTCACATTTTCCACAATAAAATGTTTCATGCCAGGATCGGCCTTGAATCTTGCCGGATCGAATACAGCGGCATGAGGATTGTCACGTCCACTGATGCGATCCGCAAGAATGTGTCCTGCCATCGTGCCAGTTGTCATTCCCCATTTGGCAAACCCGGTCGCCACATAGACACGTTCATGTCTTCCGGTAATCGGTCCAATGTAAGGCACCTTGTCAATAGAGATCAGATCCTGGGCTGACCAGCGAAAAGGAATGTTGCGAATGCCAAATGTCTCCGCTGCGAACTGCTCCAGACGTTCATAATGACCGAAGGTGCAGATGCCTTGTCCGGTTTTGTGATTTTCGCCGCCAAAGAGGATAAGTTCCTTACCGTCATGCAAGACGGTACGCAAGGAACGGTACGGTGTATCGTCCGAGATGTACATGCCGCCCGCATAGGGTTTCTCCGGTTCGACTAATACAGCGTAGGATCGTTCGGCGTGTAATCGTGTGAAATAAAACCCGGAATCATAGACGGGAAAATGAGAAGCCACGACAACATGTTCCGCTGTTACGGATGGGCCATCTCCATAAGTTCTGACATGTAGTGAAGCGTCTTCCTCTACATCCGTAACTGTCGTATGCTCGTAGATCTGTACCCCTTGTTTCACAGCGGAATCGAGCAAGTAGTGCAGGTAGGCCAGCGGATCAAAGCGTGCCTGACCCGGCATGCGGATACCCGCTCTGGCGGGAACTGGAATAGGGAGTGGATCTACCCACTCACCAGGGATATTGAGTTTGCCATAGGCGGTCAGCTCGATCTCCAGTTTTTTAATGTTTTCCTCTGATTGAATATAGACGTAGGCATCTTCCTCTGCCCACTGGCAATCAATCTGTTTTTCCTTCACCAGATTGCGCATCCACTTGGCAGCATCGGCATTGCCTTCATAGTACATCCGAGCCTGTTCTTGTCCGAAGTGATGCATAATTTCATCAAATATGACGCCGTGTTGTGTAGATACCTTGGCAGTGGTATGACCGGTCGTGCCATCCAACACTTTTCCAGCCTCCAGCACGACTACACGCATACCCGTCTGCGCGAGCAGATAGGCTGTAGTAATGCCTGCAATACCGGCTCCAATAATCGCTACATCAGCGGTGATATCTTCGGTCAGTTTTGGATAGCTATCGAATTCATGCGTAGCACGCCACAGTGATTCGGGGACCGGGGGCAGACCCGTCTTGGGCTGCTGATTGTCGCTCATTTTTTTTCCTCCTTGATCGTCTTCAATCTATCGAATGGGATGTTGTTCAGCGCACATCGTTGTACTCTTATTCATGATTGCCAGACTATGCCAGGAAAAAACGGTGTTGTTCAGATTTTGCAGAGGGGATGTTCACAATTTCCTGCACAGAACCTCTGTTTTTTTGTTAGACATGCTATATGATAGGATTACCGAAACCGTTTTAGGTTTTGAAAAGGAGGTAGAGTTTTACACCTGTAAACGTTGATTATAAAAGAATTAGTCTATCCATCGGAAGAAAGATTTCAACCGAATTAACCTCCGTTTTTTCTTGATATATGTATTCGCTATCATTTTAATTAACTACCGATAACCAAAGGAGATTCCATATGACGACCAACCAAACGAAATATCCGTTTCAAGATACAGCACTAGAGTTAGACACCCGTGTGAAGGACCTTGTATCCCGCTTGACGGAAGATGAAAAAATTGAATCCATGCTGCAATATCAGCCAGCAGTAGACCGCCTGGGTGTGCCTGCATACAAACACGGAACAGAAGCGGCCCACGGCTTGGCCTGGCTTGGCGAAGCAACATCTTTCCCACAACCAGTGGGGCTTGCATGCACGTGGGATGCGGATCTGATGAAGGAGATTGGCTCCGTGCTCGGAGACGAGGCACGTGTATTTTATAAACGAAATCCGGCAGTGAACGGTCTTACGCTGTGGGCACCTACAGTAGATATGGAACGTGACCCGCGCTGGGGACGGAATGAAGAGGCGTATGGTGAAGATCCAGAACTGACAGCCGAGCTGACAACAGCAATGGTCAAAGGAATTCAGGGCGACCATCCGAAGTATTACAAAGCGGTTGCTACTTTGAAGCATTTTCTTGCGAATAATAACGAAGTGGATCGCGGAAGTGGTTCGTCCAGCATTGATCCGCGCAACATGCGTGAATATTATCTGAAAGCGTTCGAGAAGCCATTTAAGGAAGGCGGCGCACAGTCCATGATGACGGCGTACAACTCCATTAATGGTACACCAGCGTTGTTGCATCCATTTGTGAACGAGATTGTCAAAGGCGAATGGGGCATGGATGGTTTCATTGTCAGCGACGCAGGCGATGTAATGGGCATCAAGAACGATCATAAATACTATGATTCCCACACACCGGGTACGGTAGAATCTGTGAAGGCAGGAATTGATAGCATCACCGATGATGCCGAACTGTCCAAACAGGCACTACGTGAAGGATTGGAACAAGGTACACTCACGATGGATGACATCGACAAAGCGTTGTTTAATACGTTCCGTGTGCGTTTCCGTCTGGGCGAGTTTGATCCGGAAGAAGGCAACCCGTACGCTGCTATTGGTGAAGAGTCCATGATGACGGAGAAAGCAAAAGAACTGTCGCTCAGAGCTGCCAGAGAACAAGTGGTATTGCTCAAAAACGACCAAGGCACGCTCCCGCTGGACAAAACAAAAGCTGGTAAAGTGGCTGTGATTGGTCAATTGGGCGGAACGGTCTATCGTGACTGGTATGCAGGCACCATGCCGTATAACGTATCCCCACTTGAGGCGATCCGTGGCAAAGTAGGCAGCGATAAAGTATCGTTCAAGGATGGTAATGACCGTATTACGTTAACTTCCGTAGCCAATGGGAAGAAGATTGGACTGGCAGATGGTGAAAAATCACCTGTCATTGCTTCGGGTGAAGCAGAGACATTTATGGTATCCGACTGGGGCTTCGGAAGTTATACCTTGCAGGCGGAAAGCAACGGCAAATATCTGACCACAGATGAAGAGACCGTAACGGCTTCCGCAGATGAAGTGTATGGTTGGTTAGTGAAGGAAGTATTCCACCTGTTGCCACAAGAGGATGGCAGTGTAGGTCTGACCACTTGGAACGGCAAAACAGTGACTGCACCTAATGGTGGAAACGATGCATTTGCAGTGTCCGAAGAACTGAAAACCTTTGGTGCCACAGAGACATTCAAGCAGGATGTGGTTGTGGATGGACTTGAGGAGGCGGTAGCAGCTGCCAAGGCTGCGGAAACGGCGATTGTCTTTGTTGGTAACAATCCGCTTGTAAATGGTAAAGAAGAAATTGATCGTCCAAGTCTGGATCTGGCCGAATCTCAGCAACGTTTGGTTGAGGCGGTCTATGCCGCGAACCCGAATACGGTTGTGGTCATCGTGGGTAGTTATCCATTCACATCGAATTGGGTTCAGGAGAACATCCCGGCGGTATTGTACACTTCACACGCAGGACAGGAACTGGGTAACGCAGTAGCAGACGTACTCTATGGCGACTATGCGCCAGCAGGCCGTTTGAACATGACATGGGTACAATCAGCAGATCAACTGACCGACATCAAGGATTACGATATCATTCAATCCGGTCGGACATATCAATATTTTGAAGGTAATGTATTGTATCCGTTTGGACATGGTCTGACGTATGCAACGTTTAAATACAGCAATTTGGAACTTAGCCCAGCTCAAGTGGGTACAGAGGGCAACGTTACGGTAACTGTAGATGTGAGCAATACGGGTTCAATCGCCAGTGACGAAGTTGTACAGTTGTACGTTCGTGCAGGCAAATCGCGTGTGAAACGTCCACTCAAAACGTTAAAAGGATTCCGTCGTCTTCATATCGAAGCGGGAGCTACAGCGAAAGTCAGCTTCACCTTGCCTGTTCAGGAACTGGCAATCTGGGATGTAACTCGTGATCGGTATGTCGTGGAAAGTGGAACTTACTCCATCATGGTTGCCAAGTCATCCTCTGATGTCCAACTGGTTGCAGACCTGACGGTAGAAGGAGAGACGATCCCTGCCCGTAATCTGGGTGTGGCTACTCGTGCTGAGAATTATGATGCTTACCTGGGTGTTGATCTGGATGAGAGCAAAGAGGGCGGAAGTGCTGTCCGTGCAGTTGGCGAGCAAGGATGGATTGCTTTCAAGGATGCCGATCTGGGTAGTGGGGCAGCAGCAATTGGAGCGCGTGTCTCCGCAGAACAAGCAGGTGCTGTGTTAGAAGTTCGACTCGGTTCAGCAGACGGTACGCTCGCAGGACGTGTGGAACTGGCGCAAGGTGAAGCCCAGCAGTGGTCTACCGTGATGGCTGAACTCACAGGTGCATCAGGTGCGCAGGATGTATACATTGTGTTGTCTGCAGGCGTGCGCATCAGTCACTTCGAGATTCGTTAAGTCAAATAACTCATGAAAAAGCCTCCGAACTTATTCGGAGGCTTTTGTTTATTGTTTGCTATCAAACGCATTTTTTATTGTCCATTAAACGTATTTTTATTTTCCGTCAAACGTAATCATTTTTTGCACAAATTGTTTCAATTGTTTGTTGGTTTCATTCAGCTGCTCAATTGTGCTCATAAAATTGTTTACGAGTTCAGCCTGTTCTTGGGAGCTCGCAGTGATCTCACCAAGTTCATTCTCCATGCCTTGAATGGATTGCCGAACCGAGAGAAGAGAATCTTCAATACGGGCCGTTGCTTCTTTGGTATCCACAGACAGTTTGCGAATTTCTTTGGCAACAACGCCAAAACCTGCACCAGCTTCCCCTACACGAGCAGCTTCAATGGCTGCATTCAAGCCGAGCAGATTGGTTTGTTCGGAGATTTCACGAATGAAGCTGGCGACTTGAGTTACATTGCCTGATTTCTGTACGGCTTGTTTGGAATTATTCCGGATCTCTTCGGTTGTGGCACTGAGTTCCTCGGAGTGTGCAGCTACATGCTGTACACTGTCAATTAACTGGTTGGTCAGATTTTCGGTAGCATCCATGAGCTGTTGCAGCTGGTCCTGGTCATCCATACTGTAGAGCAGGTTAAACAGGGCGATGACTTCACCTTTTTCATTTTTAATGGGGATAAAAGCCACGTCAAAAGGAACACCGAATAAATCTTTAGGGTAGTGATCGAATCGTTTGACTGTACCGCCGTTGAGATCAGCAAAATTTCGATTTCCATCCAATAGAGGGTCGCCGGGTTGATAATTCAGTTGCTTTAACGATTCCCCTGCTGAGAAATATAGGAATTTCTCATGATCAATAACGGAGAGGGTTACATCCTGACGAATCGTATCTCGAAAGAAAGGCATACATGTAATTAATGCTTGAACAATATCCATATAAAAGATGATTCCTCCCTGGTTACCTTATGTAAACGGTTAAATTTTAAATGCTAACTTAGTAACTACCTATATTATATATCGTCATGCAATAGAGAAGAAAATAGAGAGAATGGATAAAACCTATTTCTTAAAGCAGACCGCTATACGCCAAAAAGACACGAGTCCGCTGGGGACTCGTGCCATGTTAGTTGGTGAGGGGAATAAAACCAAATTTTACAGCATACTGAGCTGCATTGTAACGATGGTTCGAGTGGCTAGTGTTGCACTGACATCAATCAAACGCTGATTCCGACTGCCGCGGAAGGGAAGGGAGACATCACGCTCCGCTTCAACGTATCGCCCGTCAATAATCACATCACACAACTGGGCAAGCTCCGCTCTCGCAGGGTCGGTAATCAGTTCTTCATATCCAAATCCCGTGTAGGCCCATACCGTCAGATCAGGACGTGCAGCTCGGAGCTGCTGGACCCAAGACGTACATTCTGCTGCCGAGAAAAAGGGATCACCACCACACAACGTAACGCCATCCAGCAATGGATGGGTCGTCACTTCATGCAGAATCTGCTGCTGCCGCTCCTCTGTAAAGGGCTCACCCGCTCGAAAGCTCCACGAATCCGGACTGAAGCAGCCTGGACAGGCGTGACGACATCCGCTGATGAACAACACAGCACGCAGGCCTGTCCCTTCATTCACCGATTCCGGGATGTAACCATATAGATTCACCGGTGCTTCACCCGATCCCGCACTTCGGCTTGCTTCGCAGCATTGAAGCGTACTTTGTAATCTCCGGTCAGATAGCCAGTTACGCGGCGTAACCGCTGGAAGTGCACATGGTTCTCGTGGGCTTCACAGCCTGGACATACATCCCCAATGACGCCTTCATAACCACATGCAGGGCAGCGATCAATCGGATGATTAATAGAGAAATAACCGATATCCTGTGCCAGTGCATACTGCACAATTCGCAGGAAAGCTACGGTGTTGGCCCGAACGTTTCCGTCAAGCTCCACATAGGAGATTGCACCCGCGTTACATAAAGTGTGGAACGGGGCCTCCAGTTCAATCTTCCGATAAGCTGGAAGAGTGTGGTATACCGGGATATGGAATGAGTTCGTATAATACTCACGATCATTAACCCCGGCAATGAGGCCGTATCGTTCTCTGTCGATCTTCGTGAATTTGCCGGACAAGCCTTCGGCAGGTGTGGCAAACAGGGTGATATTCAGGTTATGCTGCTCGCTCATCCGGTCACAGAACTCTCTCATGGTCCGAATAATGTTGAGCGCTTCGTGGTGTACATGTGGGTCCTGCCCATGATGGCGCCCATAGAGAGCTGTCATACATTCCGCAAGACCGATAAAACCAAGAGATAATGTTCCATGTTTTAATAGATCGGCAACCGGCTCGTTCGGGCCAAGCTGTTCTCCACCTTCCCATACACCCTCCCGCATCATGAAGTCCGATGCTTTGGCAGGCTGTGCTGTCTGAATTCGGTAGCGATGCAGCAGGCCGGAAGTGGCATTATGCATAACCGACTCCAAAGCAGTGTAGAATCCCGCACGGTCAGCGACAGCTCTGGCACCTTGGCAGATGCCAAACCGGATGCCGAGTTTCACGAGGTTAATGGTGTTGAAGGACAGATTACCTTTGCCACTTTGACGATTGCGACCAAACCGGTCAGCCAGTGTACGTGTGCGGCATCCCATAGTTGCAATGATCGTATCCGGATCTTCCGGATGATAGAAAGGCAGATTGAACGAAGCATCAACATTGACAAAGTTGGGATACATCCGCCGGGATGAACAGGTGACTGCGAGGCGGAACAAATCATAGTTCGGCTCTCCATGAGCCTGATTGATCCCCTGTTTACATTGGAAAATATGTTGAGGGAACACGGGAGTCTCCCCGTTGCCCAGGCCACGGATGGTTGCTTCGAGCAATGAACGCGATACCAACCTTCCTTCCGCTGAAGTACATAATCCATAGTTCAGTGAAGTGAATGGAATCTGACCACCTGCCCGGCTGCTCATTGTATTCAAGTTATGAATCAGTGATTCAGCAGCTTGTCCTGTCTCCAGCTCAGTCTCTTCATAGGCGAAGGCATATGCGCGCGGGCACTGATTTTTCGCTTCGATGCTGTCCAGATAAAGCTGTTCATCCTCAAGCAGGGCATGCTCACCAAAGAGGCGTTGCCCTTTGCGATAATGTTTGCGGAACGATCGCTGTACATAAGGGGCCAAATCCCAGTCAATCTTATTGGCCGATACACCGCCATATTGACTGTTCTGCTGGGATTGGAAGATGATCGCAACCAGGGCCATTGCAGACATGATCGTCTGAGGTGTGCGAACCGATCCGTTGCCTGTATTGAAACCCGCAGCAAGGAGACGGTCAAACGGGATAAAGATGCAGTTGGTCGTTCCAAGTGCATACTGATCCAGATCGTGTACATACAGATCCCCATTCTCCACAGCTTGGGCAAGCTCTTCCGGCAACACATGACGCAGAGCATGCCACTTGGCGGTCTCCGAACCGAGCCTGCTCATCTTGCCGCTGAAGGAGTCCCCGTTCAGATTTGCATTTTCCCTCAGCGTATCGGCGTCTTCTGCGCCAATAATGCGTCTTCCCAGGTCGGATAATAGATCGGATGCCGGTGGAGTGGCATACTCAAGCATGTTCATGTAAGGTTCCTCCTAAAATGATTTGGTTATCATTTAATTCACGTTAAATACTATATGTAGATTCGTATTATCCATTTATAAACTATATGTGGTTTTTTGGGTGTGATAATGGTCACACAACGTAGTGGGCAAAGTGGACTTTCCTTTAATTGCTGCGGATAAAGGTTTCCAAAGTCTGAGTAGAAGCGTATAATTTCTAGTTATCTTGCAAGGATAATATTCGAAGTTGGACAAGATGGACTTTAATCAAGCTGAAAAGGCGATTTGCAGTACATTTTCAGTCTTTAACTATCAGTTCAAGACCTGCTTTTGTCCGAAAACGGGCTATCGGCAGGCAGTATGATTCTCTTTTACTTCTACGGTGTTAATCATATAAGTATAGATTGTGACAGCTATTCGGATTCTTGATGAGCCCTTGTACGTGATTAACATTCTGATATACAGATTAGAAAGTGCAGCTAAGACAAAAGGGGTGGATCATGGGGACGGCAGAAGGCATTACGAGAGGCTTCTATGAAGATATAAAGGAAGCTGCGGCCCATATCGTAGACGTATTAAGCGGTATATTGAAGGTCAATACCATCTTTATTGCCACGAATGACGGTGTGACCAATGTCATTTTGGAGGCCTTTAATCGTACGGAAGAGTTAGTTGTTAAAGGCAGTACACTTCCTTTTACGGATTCATATTGCAGCCTGGTATTAAGAGACAACGGTAGTGTTCTTACGATCCCGGATACATGTGAACATCCGATGACACGATCCATGGGCGTTACGAGCGGACTTGGCAATCGCTTCTTCGTGGGCGTGCCTATTATGAGAAGATCGGGCGAAACATTTGGTACCATATGTCTAATGGATGATCCTGGTTATGTGATCAGCGAAACCGATATGAAGACACTGAAGGCGATGGCTGTATTCCTGGGCTATGTTGTCGATTTGGAAAGCACGTTGCATGTTCAGGAGCGGAAATTGAGTGATTCGGAACAAATGCAAGAACAGCTCCAGGCAGAGAAAGAACGTGCCGAATCTGAGGCCATGACCAAAACACAGATGTTGAAATTGATGAGTCACGAGATTCGCAATCCCTTGAATGGTATTTTGGGACTGACAGATCTGATGCGCACACCGGATATGCCAGAGGAGCAGTCCGAATATGTGAACATGATTGAGACAAGCGGCAATATTCTGCTTTCCTTGCTGAATAATATGATGAATTTCAACATTAATGAAGCAGGTAAAACGGTTATACATGATGATCCGTTTGATCTGGTAGGCACCATTGAGAATACCGTGTATCTCTATGCCGGCATTGCGACGGGCAAGAACATTGAGCTGGGATTAAATCTTGAACTGAATGTATCACAAGTGTTCGTTGGTGATGAAGTCAAGATCGGACAGTTGCTTGCACACGTCATTCAGTATGCTCTCGATTCAACGCGTGAAGGTTCCGTTCTGATCACAGCAGTGGTGAACGGAGAAGAATTGGAGGAGACCGGTACACTTCAGCTCAAGGTGAAGTACACGGGTCAGATGTTATCGGAGAAGAAGACACAAACCTTTAACAGCCAAGATGAAAATTTGAATATCCAAAAACTGATTGGAAGCAATCTGGGTTTAGCTGTAAGCCAGAATCTTGCCATTCTCATGCATGGCCGTATTCAGGTGAGCAGTGTGAAGGAAAATGAGACGGAATTCAATATCTCCCTTCCATTGCGCAGATACTGGGAGTTACCTCAACTCGCAAGTGTTCAGCAGCGGTTAAAAGGGAAAAAGGTGTTACTCGCCAAGGACCCTGACATTTTGCAAGGCGTCTCTTCCCTGATGCGTAGGTGGGAGATGGATGTACACATGACCTCGGGTTTAACATTAGCGCATGATTGGATCAAGGAAGGATTCATGCCTGATGTAGCCGTGGTGGATATGGGATTACTGGAAGGCGGAGCGGTTGATTTTGTACATGAACTGAAACAGCGACTGGAAAATCTGCCCGTCATTGTTCTTGTTCCTTATGGTATGCACATTGAATTGCATGAAGCAGAAGCCTTTGATGCTGTCCTGACAAAGCCAGTCAGACAAGCTGATCTGTTGAATGCATTGAGCATTACTTTGCCTTAAATGAGCAGATACATGAAGGAATATTTAATTGGCGCACCTTATAGGTGCGCTTTTTTTCATTTTCCATTTTCTGAGCCAAAGCCCTTTTATTCCGAGCTGGTTACGTTACAATAGAAAGTGAACTTCATCTTTATAACCAACAGAGGAGGATGTACATTGGATTATCGCAGATTAGGTGGAAGCGGACTGAAAGTAAGCGAGATCAGCCTGGGAAGCTGGCTGACGTACGGAGGGTATGTGGAACGTGAGAATGCGGTGAAATCAATTGAAACTGCATTTGATGAAGGCATTAACTTTTTTGATACAGCCAATGTATATGAACGGGGTGCAGCAGAAGAACTGCTTGGGCAGACGCTCAAAGCTTATTCCCGTGACTCTTATGTACTTGCAACCAAAGTATTTGGCAAAATGGGTGATGGTCCGAATGACCAGGGGCTGTCTCGCAAACATATCAAGGAGCAATGTGAAGCCAGCTTGAAGCGCCTGGGCGTTGAATATGTGGATATCTATTACTGCCATCGTTATCATACCGAAACACCAATTGAAGAAACACTCCGGGCGCTGGATGATCTGGTACGTCAAGGCAAAGTGTTATATGTCGGCGTCAGCCAGTGGACTGCGGCTCAGATGGAAGCTGCGTTGGGTACAGCAGACCGTCTGCTCCTGGATCGTATCGTGGTCAATCAGCCGGTGTACAACATGTTTGACCGTTATATCGAAAATGAGATTATCCCGCTCGGCGAGCGTAAAGGCATCGGACAAGTCGTATACTCCCCGCTTGCTCAAGGTCTATTGACCGGGAAATATACGTCCGTTTCCGATATCCCAGAGAATAGCCGTGCGGCCAAGCTAGGATGGGACGAAGGAAAGATCAATGCGGATCGCATCGGGAAAGTTCGTCAACTGATTGAAGTGGCGGACAAGCTGGATCTGAAGGTTGGCCAACTGGCCCTTGCCTGGATTCTGCGCCAGAACAATGTATCCAGTGCACTTGTCGGGGCGAGTCGTCCCGAGCAGGTAAAAGAGAACGCGGCTGCATCTGGCGTGAAGCTGGATGCTGCCATTGTTGAGGAGATCGAGAGCATCCTTGCTTGATTTTCTGTGAGCACACAAGCTGAGATGATATATACTAATCCATAAAGCAAGGGATGTCTTGTGCGCCTGAATAGGCGAACGAGACATCCCTTTTTTGGAGAACGTTGAAAGGTTAGCTTATTGAAAGGCAAGATCTTACTGTGTAAGAGGCAAGGAACGAAAATTTAAGGCACACACACGGTTACGCCCTGTATTCTTGGCTTCATATAAAGCACGGTCGGCCTGTTCGAAGAAGTCGTCATCGTCATGAGCATCACAATGATCCGGATACACGGCCACACCAATGGAGATGGTTAGACGTGTTGTGTGTCCGTCGGGCAGAGCAAAATGGTATTTCTCTACTGCCTGCCGGATAGATTCGGCGGTAGCCACGGCCTGACGGTGTCCACAGTCGAGCAAGAGAATGGCGAATTCTTCCCCACCGTTTCGTGACACGATATCAGCAGAACGTGCGTGCTCAACGAGCAGTTGTCCAAGTTGCTTCAGGACCGCATCACCGGCGGAATGACCAAAGGTGTCATTTACCTTTTTGAACCGGTCAATATCAATGGCAAGCAAGGAAAGCTTTTGTTGGTAATCCCGCGCACGATGGAGTTCCAGTTGAAGTGATTTTTCGAACTGTCGTCGATTGCTCAGGTTGGTAAGATGATCGGTAGATGCTCTTTTTTCCAATAGAAATAACATTTCATTGGATTTATTAATGAATTCTGCGATGAAATAGATAAATATTCCACCGGCAAAGGAAATGGTCATTTGTAACGGATATATCTTCATTAATGAATTCATGCTGTCTGTATTCAACATAAGGATGATAAAGATTAATGTTATGCCAAGCAGATTCATTGTAATTATTTTGGTCAGTCTGGACCAGGGAGCATAGGCGAAGTATACACCGGACAGTCCGATCAGAGTCATGACAAATCCTGCATCTATGGCAGAGGATGATAAACCGAACATCAGAATACGAAGGACCGAGATCATGAGTCCAGTAACGACCGAAGCCACTCCTCCCAGATATACCGCTGCGGTGACGATGGCCAGATGCCGTAGATCTACAATCGTAGTCTCGTTCAGAGGGAAGGAATAGTTCATGAGTACTGTGCCATATATACCGAATAATAAGCCGCCGATCAACTGAACACGTAACGAGGGAAAAGGCAATCGGATACTATAGAACTTTGCGATGATCCCGGACACATACATAAACGTAATCATGACACAGATATTAATGAAAAAAGTGCTAAACAACCGACATTCCCCCTTTTTACGCACATCCCTATATTTTATCTGAAAAGTGGTGCTGTAGCGAACCATATTATCCCAAATTTATGAGGGGATTGCTGGGAAAGATGTTTTATTTGCATATACAGGATGTTAGAGTGATATTGACTTCAATATACAATGAGATTTATACTTAATCTAAATCAAAATTTATTCCTTCTTTTTGGGAAGACCATCATAAGTAGAATATCAGTGTCTGATTTCATATAAAATGGATCAATAATAAAGGAGAAATGGTTGTGAGAACTTTAAATCTGACGATACAACGGCAAGCGGTATATGATGTGGTGCGTCATTCGGAGGATCACCCGACAGCTGCTGATGTCATGAATCGACTCGTGGAACAAGGATATAATCTGGCCTATGGTACGGTGTATAATTCTCTTCGTTATCTGACGGACAAAGAATTGATACGGGAACTTAAACTCGGAGAGACAGCAAGTAGGTACGATGCCCGTATGGATGATCATCAGCACATTATGTGTGAAGTGTGCGGCAAAGTGGACGAGGTGATGACGGAGGTTCCTCCACAATGGATGAAACAGGTAGCTGAAGAAACTGGATATGCAATCGATCATGCTCATGTGGTCTTTGGAGGTGTCTGCGGGGAATGCAGAAACAAACGGATCAAGTAAAAATAAAACTGCCTGGCCGTCGTTTACCCCTTAGGGTTAAACCCGCCTTGTCCGATGCAGCGCCCCTTGTGGACAATTGTCCTGTTACACGGCGTGTTATTCTGATTAGCCCGATGCCGGGGCAGGTTCATGAACTGGTAAAAGCCTTAACGGATAGCTGCTTTGATGTACTGGTTTTCCATCGCTGGGAACCGGATCTGCATGAGCGTCTTGTCTTTGATCTGTTGATCTATGACCTATCTGTTGCCGGAACGATCGATGCATTTGCCGGCATTAGCAGCCGATTGAATCGTGAGGCTGAGCATACAACCCCTTGTCTGTATCTGGTCGGTGAGAAGATGATTGGCAGCGCGAGTGGACCGATGCTTCAGGAGGAATTGCTGGTGTGGCCTGCACGCCCGCAGGAAGCTCTATATCGGGTGCAGCGTATGATTGGCAACAGCCCTGCTCTGCCCAAACGTGGGTTTTTGCCTGAGGAAGGGCAGCGTATCGGATTTAAGGATCTGTGGCTTGATCGGGAACGGATGAGTGTGCAGCGCGATAATAATCGGATTCATCTGACCAAGACCGAGTATGATCTGTTACTCAAGCTGATTGATGCCAAAGGTGCAGTCATTTCCCGTGAGGAGATGCTCAGCGATATTTGGGAGACAGACTTTACGGGTGGAAGTAATGTGGTTGATGTTCATATCAAAAGCTTGCGCAAAAAATTGGGCGATAACGCATCTTCGCCGCAATATATCGTAACAGTAAGAGGAGTGGGCTACCGCCTGGCGGATTAGTCCGCTTTTTTTTGCCCAAATTTATCGTTCACTTAGATACATGTTCATAGTTCATTCATGAAGTGTTGAAGAACCTCATCTTAATCTCATGTGAACCTCATGCAAGAGCAGAGTGGGACATGTTAGAATCAATTTAACAGTTAGATCAAGTCTAAATGTATATTTAAACCGAAGCCGAATATGATTTTAATAGTAGATATATAGCAGCCGTGAGACCCATTAGAGGAGGATGACATGATGACAGAACGTATGACTACGAATCAGGGAGCACCTGTAGGTGACAACCAGAATTCCCGCACAGCAGGCAGAAGAGGGCCAACACTGCTTGAAGACTACCATCTCATTGAGAAAATAGCCCACTTTGACCGTGAACGTATTCCCGAAAGAGTTGTACATGCAAGAGGAGCAGGTGCTCATGGTGTGTTCACGCTAGAGCAGAGTATGAAGGAGTATACAACAGCGGACTTCCTGCAAGATCCGGGTACGGAGACGGATGTGCTGGTTCGTTTCTCAACCGTTATTCACGGTACGGGGTCACCAGAGACTGCACGAGATCCACGTGGATTTGCCGTCAAATTCTACACACGTGAAGGCAACTATGATATTGTCGGCAACCATCTGCCTGTGTTCTTCATTCGTGATGCCATGAAGTTCCCTGACATGGTGCATTCCTTGAAGCCAGCTCCGGATACCAACATTCAGGACCCAGCTCGCTATTGGGATTTCATGACCCTCTCGCCGGAATCAACCCATATGATGACCTGGTTGTTCTCTGACCTGGGTACACCGGCAAGTTATCGGGAAATGGATGGATTCGGCGTACATGCTTTCAAATGGATCAATGCACAGGGACAGGTCCACTATGTGAAGTACAAGTGGGAGTCTGCACAGGGGGTTCGCGGCTTTTCACGTCAGGAAGCTGCCGAGGTACAGGGGCAAGACTTTAACCATGCTACCCGGGACCTGCATGAACATATCAAGAACGGGCAATACCCGCAGTGGAAGTTACAGGTACAGCTCTTGAAGCCGGAGCAAATGGATGATTTTTCTTTTGATCCGCTCGACCCGACCAAAACTTGGCCTGAAGATGTATTGCCGTTCCATACGGTAGGGACCATGACCCTGAATCGGAATCCACAAAACTTCTTTGCTGAAGTGGAGCAGGCTGCCTTTTCACCTAGTGCACTTGTACCTGGAATTGAACCTTCCGAAGACAAATTGCTGCAAGGACGTCTATTCTCTTATCCAGATACACAGCGTCACCGGCTTGGAACGAACTATTTGCAAATTCCGGTGAATTGCCCGTACGCACCCGTTCGTAATCATCAGCGTGATGGACTCATGAATGTGAATCAGGACCCATCTCCGGTGAACTATGAACCCAACAGTTCAGGAAACAGCCCGCAGGAAGATCCGGCATATCGGGACAGTCAGGTTCCATTGCAAGGGCATGTTACACGAGAAAAAATCGAGAAAACGGATGATTACACGCAGGCAGGGGAGCTTTTCCGTTCATTTACTCCTGTAGAGCAGCAACATTTACTTGATAATCTGATCAATGACCTTAAGGGCGTATCTGTTGATATTCAAATGCGTGCCCTGTGCCACTTCTTCCGGGCGGATGGACAGCTTGGCGGACGTTTGGCTCATGGACTCGGCGTGGATATTTCTGCACATATGCCGTCACAGGATGGCAAATAAAGTGCAGTTTGACCCTGTACTCATAACATCATACTGACTGATATTCGGTGAAGACCGGGAAAACCGTGAGCGTGCGGAATTTCCCGGTCTTTGGCCTTTTTCACTGAAATGGAAAACAAATTTACAAATCATTTACATAAAATAGCTGACATAGAGGTTGACTTCTCATTTGTTGGCACTACAATGGGTAGTGTGAGGGGTGTCAGAACATGAGAATACACAATTTCAAAGTGGGTGAGCGTGGGCTCAACCGATTTTTTGGTCCGCTGGAGGCCAAGATCATGGACATTTTATGGTCTCGTCCTGGCAGCAGCATCCGTGAAGTGCAGACCGCACTTGAACAAGACAAAGACGTCAATTTTAATACAGTCATGACCGTGATGAACCGGCTCGTAGACAAGGGACTTCTCGGAAAGTCACAAAAGGGCAGAACATCTTTGTACCAACCGGTACAGAGTAAGGAGGAGTTTATGAACGACCAATCCAAGGAACTGTCACATGAGTTGGTGGATGAATTCGGAGCTCTGGCATTGAATCATATGCTGGATGCGCTGGACGAAGCAGATGCGGGTCTAATTGAACGCCTGGAACAGAAGATCAAACAATGGAAAAAGGATAGCGATTAAAATGTGGAAGACCCGCTCGAAACTTTTGTTTACCGTCGGGTTTGGCATTCCGTTACTCGTGTTCATGCAGATGTTCATGTACGCGATGTACAAAATTTTTGGCTGGGATATCCCGTTTAACCTGCTCTGGCTCTGCAATCATTGGATGAGTCGACTGGGTTGGTTATCCGTGGGACATTTCCTGCTGGCACTGGTATTGCTGACTTTTGCGGGAACAGGTTGGTTGCTAATGGTGCGTATGATGAAAACCAGAGCCGCCCTACGTAAACTTCGCTCCATGGAGGTGCGTGCATTGTCTCGCGAACTGGAGTCCAAGTATCACCATCTCGGACAGCCAGGATTCATTGTGGTGGACAAGCATTCTCCGGTTGCATTCACAATTGGTTTATGGAGACCATGTATTGTACTCTCCACAGGGCTACTGACGATGTTGGATGCAGAAGAGGAGACTGCAGTTGTGTACCATGAAGTCCATCACCTGTGGCACCGTGACCCACTGAAGACGACACTGCTATCGGTATTTGCAATCATGATGCCGTATATTCCCGTATTGAAGCATACTTCGAAACATTACAATATTGTTAGAGAAATTCTGGCAGACAATGAGGCCATTGAGCGTACAGGCAATGTGGCAGGCATTGGCAGTGCTTTGCTCAAGCTGCTCCGTGCTTGTCCTGAACCTTGGGGAGCCAAAGAACTGACCGTTCAGTCCTCATTTGCGGATACGTCGGTGAATGTCCGAATTTCACGTCTGCTGGACCCAGAACAGGACGTTACGCTGAGGTTGCCACGTTATGCTGTTCTGATGTCGGCTACTGTTTTTCTATTGCTGTCTATCTTGTTTGTTTGGTCCATCGGATAAATTAATTTGGCTAAATGTGAAGTCGAATATAACGAGGAAGGAAGATGAACATGAATAATAAAAGTGTAGAGATTGGATTATTTTTCTCAAGGATTATGATCGGTTTGATCTTTGTATTGCACGGCTGGAGTAAATTCGAAGGTGGAATCAGCGGTACAGTAGGTTTTTTCGAAAGTATCGGTATTCCCGGATTTCTTGCATCCGTTGTAGCCATTATTGAGTTGGTGGGTGGTGCAGCGATGATTCTGGGTCTGGGAACACGTGTGTTTGCTGCCCTGTTTGCCATCGTGATGGTTGGCGTTCTGTTTACAGCCAAAATGGGTGAGCCGTTCCTGAGTGGTACCGAGTTAGATTACCTGCTGCTGGCGGGTTCCCTGACACTGCTCTTCACAGGAAGCCGCTTCCTGGCCGTGGATTATCTGTTCTCCAGACAGGGGAGCGCTCGCCAGAATGTGAGTGCTTGAATTGACTAACGATTGCTAAAAAATAATGAAGTGCAGGATGAGTCCTGTAACGAGGTTCTTTATTGGCCAGGCCGGTTCGGGAATTGATTTGCGAACCGGGCTGATCAGTAGAGAACTTTTTTCATTTGGACGACATGCCTGAGGTTTGTTACAATGAGAATAAGTATGCTACTAAGAAAAAATAAGGAGGATGCATTTTATGATTAACGTCATTCCATCCGATGCCCGCTCCAGCTTCGATCGAGGCTGGCTCCGGGGGAGTCACAGCTTTTCTTTCGGAGAATACCAAGACCCGGAGAATACGGCGTTTGGACCGATGAGGGTAGCGAACGACGATGTGATCGCGCCTGGTCGCGGTTTTGGGGCTCACCCGCATAGTGACATGGAGATTGTATCCATCGTACTCAGCGGCAAGTTGCGACATGAAGATAACCTGGGGAATGTAGCCGTTACAGGCTTTGGTGGTATCCAGCGGATGTCAGCAGGCAGTGGCATGATTCATACCGAACATAATGCATCCGATACCGAAGAAGTACGTTTGCTTCAGCTCTGGTTCATGCCAAAGACAAGAGGGGTGGAGCCCTCCTATGAGACCACATCATTTGATCCAGCGGCATTGGCAGGAGCACTCGTGCCGATTGTATCCCCAGAAGGGGGCCCAAGAGTTGCGACCATTCATCAGGATATGACGATCTACCTTGGCCGATTAGCCAAAGACGAAACGTTAACCTTTAATCAGGATTCGGGCCGCCGGATGTACATTTTCTCCATCGAGGGCAAGCTGGGATTGGATGAAGAGTACCTGTTGAACGAAGGCGACACGGCTCGTGTGGAACAGCGGGATTCAATCGAACTGCAAGCAAACGAAGATACGTTCTATATGATTATTGATTTGCCGTAGATGGCTGATGAAATGAACTCCAAGATGAAGGAGGATATACACGTATGGCGCAACAGGAATGGTTTATGGTCAAACATGCGGTGACCGGGCGAGGATTAGCTAATAGCAAAACAGATTCCCTATCCTATCGGTTCCAACAGGAGGGTACAGGTTTCATATTTACCGTTACGGGTCTGGACGAGCAGATTGTGGAACAGATTATGGATCTTAGACAGGAACTGAACGTATTTCGATTCGTCCAACGCAAGAATCAGCCCCTTTTGAAACACTGGTACTACGTAGAAGGTGAGCGGGTTGTGTACGACAGGGAGAGTCACACGCTAAGCATCTATGCGAAGTCGGAGATTCGTTATGTGCCTGAAGATTATTTTGCGGATTAACTACACGTTATAATAAATATTAAGCCTTCCACATGGAAGGCTTTTTTCCTTATATATCATCAATCTTATAGTATATGTATTTCAGGTTGTTTCATGAAATTTAAGAAAAAAGAGCAACGGAAGGTTGACATGATGAATTTAATATCGATATAATTCACTTAATTGATAATGAGTATCAATATCAAATGATGCGAGGTAGAGCAACTACGAATGTTTTACGGCGATCGGTAAGGGGATTAGTAGAGAGATGAAGTTACGTTATATGTTGATCGTACTGGCTGTACTGTCTATCGTATACATATTTATTGGAAATTCAGACATTTCACCATTGGATATATTTCATTTGTCCTCAGTCCAGCTACAGGTATTACAAGTTAGCCGGTTTCCCCGCCTGATCAGCATCCTTGTCGCCGGAATCAGCATGAGTGTAATCGGACTGATTATGCAGCAGCTGACACGCAACCGATTCGTTTCCCCAACTACAGCAGGAACGATGGATTCAGCCAGATTGGGTATTCTTGTGACGTTAATGTGGTTCCCGGGAGCATCCCCTCTGCAAAAAATGTTGGTCGCTTTTGCCTTTGCTCTGGCGGGAACACTGATTTTCATGCGAATTCTGGAGAAAGTCAAGTTCAAGGATACGATATATATCGCTCTGCTAGGTCTTATGTTTGGCAACATTGTAAGCTCCGTCACGACATTTTTTGCTTACAAAAACGATCTGATCCAGAACATCTCGTCTTGGTTACAGGGTGACTTCTCCACCATCATGAAGGGACGTTATGAACTGATCTATATCAGTATCCCGTTGCTCATTATTGTGTACCTGTTCGCTAATCGTTTTACACTTGCAGGAATGGGCGAAGATTTCTCAACCAACCTTGGACTGGCGTATCGACGAGTTGTGAATGTCGGCCTGATCCTGGTGGCGATGGTTTCAGCAGTAGTGATTATTACTGTAGGTACAATTCCGTTTCTGGGCCTTGTCGTGCCAAATATCGTAACACTGTACAAAGGGGATAACTTACGTGATACATTGCCTCATACGGCAGTGCTTGGTGCGATCTTTGTTCTGGTCTGCGATATTCTGGGTCAATTAATTATTTATCCTTATCAACTTTCGATCAGTCTGACGGTGGGAGTTGTGGGAAGTGTATTATTCCTGTATTTACTGCTTCGAAGAAAGGCTTATGGATCATGAGAATGAAATATACGGCGAATACATGGAAGTTGGTCTTGTTAATTGCAGCGGCAGTGCTGCTGATTGGCGTATTTCTGGTCATTCAATCCGGAGGGAACTGGGATTACATATTGCCTCGAAGAGGGAAAAAGATTCTCGCCATTGTATTGACAGGTGCCTGCATCGCGTACTCTACAGCTATTTTCCAAACGATAACCAACAATCGAATTCTGACACCTGGCATCATGGGCCTCGATTCCTTGTATATGCTATTTCAGACGTTTGCAGTGTTTGTGTTTGGAAGCACACATATCAGCTTTGTGAACAAAAACCTTAATTTTGCAATATCTGTCCTGCTCATGACGTTGTTTGCTCTACTACTGCATCAGTTCATGTTCCGCAGGGAACAGGGGCGTAATATTTATCTGTTGCTACTGGTGGGTCTTATCCTGGGTACGCTGTTCCAGAGCATGTCTTCCTTCATGGAGGTACTCATTGACCCTAATGAGTTCCTTGTGCTGCAGGGCAAGATGTTTGCGAGCTTTAACAATGTGAATACGGATCTGCTGATCATCTCAATCGCTGCGATTATTCTTATCCTGCTGTACGCGCAGAAGTTTACCAAATATCTCGACGTACTGTCTCTCGGCAAAGATCACGCAGTGAATCTCGGGGTGGATTACGATTACATTGTGAAGAGGCTGCTGCTGGTGGTGATGGTTCTGGTATCGATCTCCACAGCGCTGGTGGGTCCAATTATGTTTTTGGGGCTGCTGGTCGTGAATCTGGCGCATCAGGTATTCCGGACACATCGGCATAAAGTGCTGATCTGGGGTTCGGTCATGATTGCAGTCGTTGCATTGGTTGGTGGACAACTCATTGTAGAGCGGGTGTTTACATTTGCAACTACAGTAAGTGTCATTATTAACTTTGTAGGCGGCGTGTACTTCATCTATTTACTGCTAAAGGAGAATAAGTCGTGGTAGAAGTCAGAAATGTTACAAAACAATACGGCGGCGTCCGGGTAGTGGATGACGTATCACTGAACATTGCCAAGGGAAAGATTACATCATTTATTGGTCCAAATGGAGCCGGGAAAAGCACCTTGTTGTCCATGATTACCAGGCTAATAAGCAAGGATACAGGACAAGTCCTGATTGAAGGGCGCGAGATTGAAAGCTGGAAGAACAAGGACTTGTCGCGCAAAATATCAGTCCTTAAACAGTCCAATCACATCAACATTCGGTTAACTGTGGAGGATCTTGTGGCTTTTGGCCGGTTCCCGTATTCACAAGGAAGGCTCACACCTGAGGATCAACAGTGGATTCAGGAGGCCATCGACTATATGGAACTGGCCCCATTTCGCAAGAAGTATCTGGATGAACTGAGTGGCGGACAGCGGCAGCGGGCATATATCGCCATGGTGATTGCCCAGAACACCGAGTATATTTTGCTCGATGAACCTTTGAATAACCTGGATATGAAACATTCTGTTCAGATTATGAAGGTGCTGCGCAGAATGGTGGATGAACTCGGCAAAACAATTGTCATTGTCATTCATGACATCAATTTTGCCTCCTGTTACTCCGACTATATTGTTGCGCTCAAGGATGGACGCGTAGTGAAAGAGGGCAAGACGGAAGACATCATCGATACGGATGTATTGCAGAGCGTCTATGATATGCACATCCCTGTGCAATGGATCGATGGACGTAAGATTTGTGTATATTTTGCGTGAGTGAGTAAGGTAGTCCAATATAGAGATCGAGAGGTGTTTATTCATGAAAAAGGGTTGGCTGTTTACGTTATTCGTGGTGTTGTCGGTTGTCCTGGCAGCTTGTGGTGGGAATAAGGCAGCGGATAATACAGGTGCAAGCAGTGGCACAGGATCAGAAGCTACTGCACCAGCAGATCAAGCAAGTGAAGAAGTGGTCATCAAACATAAACTGGGCCAAACAACCGTGAAGAAAAATCCGGAGAAGGTCGTTGTTTTTGACTACGGTGTACTGGATTCACTGGATCAGCTGGGCGTAGAAGTTGCAGGTGTTCCGCAGGAAGGCGTACCTCCTTATCTGGACAAGTATAATGATGCGAAGTACACCAATGTTGGTGGCTTGAAAGAAGCTGATTTTGAGAAGGTTAACGCGATGAAACCAGATTTGATCATAATCTCGGGACGACTCCAGGATTCGTATGAAGAACTGAGTGAGATTGCACCAACCATATATATGGCGGTAGATACGGCAGATTATATGAATTCTCTGACCAATAACGTGAAGACCCTCGGGGACATCTTTGGTAAAGAAAAAGAAGCAGAAGAAGCCATTGCATCGATCGAAACATCCGTTAAGGCACTACATGATAAAGTAACGGCTACAGGTAAAAATGCGCTAATCGTCCTGACAAACGAAGGCAAACTGAGCGCCTATGGTGCCGGTTCCCGTTTTGGTATTATTCATGACGTATTTGGTTTTACTCCATCAGATGCAAACATCGAAGTATCCACACATGGGCAGAGCGTTTCATTTGAATATGTCATGGAGCAGAATCCAGATTACCTCTTTGTCGTTGATCGCAGTGCCGTGGTTGCAGGTAACGGTGAGGCATCCCCGGCAAAACAAGTGATCGAGAACGATTTGGTGAAGAATACAACAGCATATAAAGAAGGACATATTGTTTATCTGGATCCGAATTACTGGTATTTGTCTGGTGGTGGGTTGGAATCCATTCAAGAAATGATTAAGGAAGTGGACGCAAGCATCAACTAAAGTGAATTAAACAATGCATGTGCTGGGTGTCAGGAAGGTCTCTGTTCAATACAGAGGCCTTTTTGCTGTATGAAAACTCAGAGAATTTAATCGTAATTTGCAAAAAAGACCACATAATTCCCAGCTGTCTGGCACAAGCTACCTTGTATAAAAACAAGAACGGAGGGGCGGCATATGGCGGACAAAACATCTGGGAAAGACAAGTCCCGGCAACCGGGACGAGCTTCAGAAGAAAAAAAACATATTCCTTTGGGACTGCCGTCCCCGCCTTTTCTTCGGCAGCCGATTAGTGCAGTACATGAAACTCAGATTAAGGCGGTAAAGGAGATATTCTCCGATTGCTCGGATGTGGTTTTTCGCAACGTCATGATTACGCCTGAAGTGAAAGGACTTCTGGTCTATATCGAAGGCATTGTCAATTCGGCTGATATCCAGGAACACATGCTGCGTCCGATTATTCGAGGGCTGGTGCAGCAACGTACAGATGAACCTGATGTTCCACTGGATGATACAACCGTTGAGCTGACACAGGTGAAGCGAGTGGATACTTGGGCTGCTGCGACAGAAGGGGTGCTGGCATCCTCTGCCCTTCTGGTGGTCGATGGAAGTAACAAAGCCTGGATGTTCAATGTCAAAGGTGGCGTCAGACGTGGTGTGGAGGAACCGCAGACAGAATCCGTGATTCGGGGACCGCGGGAGGGATTTACCGAAACGCTCCGTGTGAATACGGCCTTATTGCGGTTCAAGTTGAAAACACCTGCTCTCAAGATGGTGAGTATGACCCTTGGAACAGACACCAAGACAGATATTGTGCTGACCTACCTGGAAGGTATTGCCGATCCAAAAACGATTCAAGATGTTAAGAAACGTCTGGAAAAAATCAATATTGATGGGATCCTGGAGACGGGTTATATCGAGGAATTGATTGAAGATCATCCGTATTCCCCTTTCCCTCAGATGCACTACTCGGAGCGGCCGGATACCGTTGCAGGCAATCTGTTGGAAGGACGCTTTGCCATTATGGTAGATGGAACTCCATTCTCGCTGATTGCTCCAGTCACGATGTGGCAGATGCTGCAAGCCAGCGAGGATTATTACGAGCGATTCTTCATCAGTAATCTGGTGCGGTGGATTCGCTTCCTGTTCGTAGCCATCGCTCTATTTCTGCCGGCGCTTTATATCTCCATCACTACATTTCATCAGGACATGTTGCCCACCACGCTGATTCTGAGTATTGCGGGTGCACGGGAAGCTATTCCTTTTCCGGCTTTGGTGGAAGCCCTCATCATGGAACTGTCGTTCGAAGCTCTCCGGGAAGCGGGGGTCAGGTTACCCAAGACAGTGGGTCAGGCAGTCAGTATCCTCGGTGCACTTGTGATCGGACAGGCCGCAGTTCAGGCGGGGATTGTATCGGCACCGATGGTTATTATCGTATCCATGACAGGGATAGCTTCCTTCACGATCCCGCGATTTAACTTCGCGATTACGGTGCGTCTGCTCCGATTTCCGATCATGTTACTGGCAGGTATGCTTGGATTATATGGCATCGTCATCGGCTTGGTCCTGATCTCGGTGCATCTGACACAGATGACTTCGTTCGGTGTCCCATATCTCTCCGGTCTTAGCCCGTACAGTAAAACAGATACCAAAGACATTCTCATTCGTGTGCCATGGTGGAAAATGATCAATCGTCCTTCTACGGTACATCGGGATCAGAAACGGATGACCGAAAAGATCAACGGTTCCCCTGAAGCTGAGGAAGGGTGGTGAACCCATGCAGTTCATATATAAGTACCGGGCAGTGATAGCGCTGTTGTTATGTACCACTTTTATTTCAGGTTGCTGGGATCGTAAGGAGATTAACGATGTTGCCTTTGTGATTGGTATTGCTGTCGATAAGGAGGGGGACAATTACAGATCCAGTCTTCAGATTGCTCTGCCGGGACAATCCGGTTCTTCCGGTAGTGAAGGAGGCGGAGGCGGCACGAGTGGGGATAAATCCTGGTTTATGTTATCCAATACAGCCAAATCATTGCATGGTACGTCTATTGAAGGTCAAAAGGAACTCTCACGAACAATCTATTATGCGCATCGCCGTACGATGCTTATTGGTGAGGAGCTTGCCAGGGATGGAGTCGCCTCCATGCTTGATCTGTTTACGCGGTATCCGCTGAACCGATTCTCTGCATTGCCAGTGGTCACAAAAGGTTCAGCATATGAGGTCATGGATACGGATGCACCTATAGAGAAGTTTCCATCCGAGATGGTGCGGGAACTGTGCTTCCTCAATATGCGTAATCCACGTTCACTTAAAACGTTTATAGATGCCATTCTTAGTGAGGGTGTCGATCCATTCCTGCCTGTCGCTTCGAAAGTGAGCAATGTTCCAAAAGGGTGGAAGGACGCCAAAACAAACATCAAGCTGGATGGGTTGGCCATTTTCAAGAAAGATAAGCTGGTTGGCATGATCGACAAAGCTCCAGCTGATGCCCTCATTCTTGCTATGGGCGAGGCCAATGCGCCGGAGATTATGGTTAAAGCTCCTGGCGGAGATGGAGATATGTTCATCAAGTTGAACGAGAACAACGCTTCACTACATCCCAGTATCAAGGCTGACAAGGTCACCGTGAATATTGAATTGTATGCCAAGGGAGTTCTCGTAGATAACGAATCCAATTATGGTGACCGGCGTGAGAATGAAATTCTGAAGTTACATGAAGCCATTCACGAGAAAATAAAATTGGATATCGAGGAAGGTGTCCGGTTGGTTCAGGGAAAATATCATGCGGACATCCTTGGAATCGGTCGATCCATTCATCAACATCTGCCAGCCAAGTGGGACACGATGAAAGATCGCTGGGATGACATATACCCTGAAGTCGAGGTGACGGTTACTCCCCATGTCATTATTGAAAACGTTGGGGTGAGCAATAAACCAATTGGCGTCGGAGAGGATGAAGTTGTACATGATTAAACCACTCTTATTTACCTACCTGGCCATGGTAATCGCGGTCATTTTGATGGATTTCAGACATTTGAAACAGGCAGCTGCCATTAATCGCTGGCTATCCTATAGTTTGATTGCATTGGGTACAGGCATTTGGTTCTATGTGACTAATCTAAGCAAAACCTTATTTGTGTCGGTATGGATAAGCCACGTTATCCAGCGCTTACTGCCACTGCCCTAGGTTGTGGACAGGATGCATTAAGTTTGCGGAATCACGAGAGGGAGAGGAGGTATTTCATGAATCAGAGAGTGACACACCGTCAGATGATCCTGCTCGTGCTGCTGCTCAGTGTTTCAGGTACGTTAATTCAGCCACATGCGCAAGCTATCTACTATGCGGAACAACACGCTTATCTCTCGTATATACCCGTAGTCGTAGTGATGATCGTATCGATGTGGATGTTAAGTCGTGTTCAGCGGAGATTTCCTGAGAAGGATCTGTTCGAGTCGCTCATCGGAAGATTCCCCTTACTGGGAAGATTAATGGCGTTTCTGTATATTCTGTTTTTTTTCTTTGTGTTTGCAAGAGATATTCGGTTAACAGGTGACTATATCAGTATCACATTGCTGGAGACAACACCAATCTCTATCATTGTGATGTCACTGATGATTATGGGCGTTTTTATCGTTCGGGGCGGACTGGGCTCCTTGATTGGAATGACGGAATTGTACGTCACTTTGTTCTTGTTGAACTCGGTAATTGTACCTTTCATGCTCATTCAACAAGTCGACATGGACAACCTGATGCCCTATTTTCATGTCGATGTTGCAGGCGTAGGTAAAGGGAGTTGGTACATATTTTCATTTTATGGCGAGATGATTGCATTGCCCTTTGTCATCAAGGGTAGTGATTTTCGTTTTAAGTCTGCCCTGGGGGGAATTATCCTCTCGGCACTGCTCATGATGCTGATTGTTGTGGAAACCATCACTTCTATTGGCGTTCCGATTGCTTCAAGACTGGTATACCCTTCCTATGAGCTGGCAAGACAGCTGCAAATTAGTGATTTTCTGGACCGGTTTGACCTTGCGCTCGCAGCGGCAACCTTGCCTACCATGATCACAAAGATTGCATTTGACCTGTACTTTGTCTGCTGGGGATTGAAGCGAATGATTCCGAACGTATCGGGAAAGGTATTGACAGGCCCGATTGCCCTCGTCGGATTTGTCTGTGCATTCTGGTTCTTCCGAAATGCCATTCAGCTCAATCGTTTTACTCGGGAATGGACATGGATTGCCATTATTTTTGAAGCGTTGTTCCCCATTGTGCTGTTTCTTTTCCTTCGTCCTCGCAAAAAGGATAAAAAAGAATCTACCCAACAGAGATCGGGAGACCTTTCAAAGAAAGAGAAACATGAGCCGGAACAAAAATCGGCTGATTCGGAGAAGGACGGAGAGAAAAGACGGAAAGATTCTCATGGCGGAGAACTCCAGCCTTCCTGATACATTCCATCAAAAATCCTTATAGATGAACGGGCAAAAAGAGGGGAAGCACAGTTTCCCTTCACAGAAGTACCCTGTATACTGTAGTCAGACTGATGAACATTCGGCTGAACTAACGGGGGGAACATGAATGGCTCAACATTTGGCAGGTGTGCGTGTAGCATTAACAGGACCACGAAAATCGAAAGAAATGTCCGTACTGGTTGAAAAAATGGGTGGAATCCCGCTTGTGCGACCGGCACAGGGGACCGTATTCCTGGATGATCGGAGTATCAGGGATGGGCTGGTATCTTGGATCTCAGACCCGCCAGACTGGGCGGTGTTAACTACGGGTATGGGATTGGATGCATTGTTTGAAATGGCTGAGGATATGGAAGTGGCAGGCCAATTGTTGGATGTATTATCGCAATCCTCCATTGCGGCAAGGGGATACAAGACGGTGAATGCGCTCAAAAAGCGCAAGTTAACACCGCTGGTACGAGACGATGATGGTAGTACGGACGGGCTCATTCGAGAATTCGCCCCACATGATCTCGCAGGGAAAAAGGTTATGTTGCAGCTTCATGGGGAGACAGCTCCCAAACTTGTCGCATGGTTGGAAGAACAAGGCGCACTCGTCAGACAAGTGCTTCCTTACCGCCATGTACCGCCAGAAGAGGCAGAGCTGGAACAGTTATTGAATGAAATTCTAAATTTCGAGGTAGATGCTGTTGCGTTCACAAGTGGACCGCAGGTCAGATTTCTGACGCAATATGCGGCCTCCCAGGACAAGCTTGAGCCGATGCTTGCAGCCTTTAGACAAGGCGTAATCCCTGCGTCTGTAGGTAAAGTTACAGCAAACTCCATGCGTGAAGAAGGCATTGAGGCACTGGTCATTCCGGAGGAAGAGAAGATGGGAGCACTCATCGTTGAGCTTGGACGTTACTTTGCAGCAGGGCGTGCGGCCAAGATTAGAGATTAGTGGCCTGCTTTTAGATCAGTTCGACAAAAAGCTTTTGGCGTCGCTTCTTCAGGTTTTTCTGTCCTCTCCGTTATTGTGTAAACATTCATTTCATGAATAAAGAGTATGCATTAAGCTTAACCGCATCGCTATATGATGCGGTTTTGTTATTTCGAAGAAAAGGTGGAAATGACGATGCCCATTGCAGATCGTAACGCCAGACCCCGACTGATCATTGCAGGCACCGGAAGTGGTGCAGGAAAAACGACAGTAACCTTGGGGCTAATGAGGGCACTCGCTCAGCGTGGGTTGAGTGTACAAGGGTTCAAATGCGGCCCGGACTATATTGATCCGACATACCATACCGCCGTCACGGGCAGACCGTCACGTAATCTGGATGCATGGATGACATCGCCTGAGTATGTGAGATATACGTTCGAGAAGGCATCGGTGGGACACGATATTTCCATTATAGAAGGCGTTATGGGCCTCTACGATGGCAAAGATCCGCTCAGCAATACAGGCTCAACTGCAGAGATTGCTCTGGTCACACAAACCCCTGTAATCCTGGTTGTGGACGTACGCAGTATGGCTCGCAGTGCGGCCGCGATTGTACTGGGTTTTCAACAGTTGGAGCCTGAATTAAATATTGCCGGAGTGATTGTCAATCGGTGTGGAAGTGCGGGTCATTATACCATTGTGCAAAAAGCCATTGAGCAGATGTGCGGCATTCCGGTGGTTGGCTGGCTGAAGCGGGACGAGGGCATGTCCATTCCTGAGAGACATCTGGGACTGGTGCCTGCCATCGAGCGCGGTGAACTGGAACCATTATTCCAACGTGCAGCCGATGTGTTAATGGAAGGCACCGATCTGGATCTTCTGCTGGAGCTGGCAGCAAGCGCCCCGCCTTTGAATGCAGAAGAAGTGAGTCCTGCGACTACTACCCACATGGATTCAGCTAATACTGAACCAGGCTCGAATTACGATCCACATTTCAATTCAGTGATCCACGTTAATAATCGACATGTATCATATGCGGTACAGCCTGTCATTGCCGTTGCGCGCGATGCCGCATTTAATTTCTATTATCCCGATAATCTGGAATTGCTCGAAGCAGCCGGGGCCCGATTACAATATTTCAGTCCGCTCGCTGGTGAAGGTATTCCAACGGATGTGGATGGCATCTATTTGGGCGGCGGATTTCCTGAGGAATTTGCAGCAGATATTTCCGGTAACCAAAGGTTTCTGGAAGGACTTCGACAAGCAGCACAATCCAACATGCCTTTATTTGCCGAGTGTGGTGGTTACATGGTGCTCGGGGAAACGTTGACCGACCGAGAGGGCGTTACTTTCGACATGGCGGGTATTATCCCCGCACAGGTGCAGATGCAGAAGAAGCGCGCTGCGCTTGGCTATCGTGAAGCGAGTAGCGTTCAGGATTCCTTTTTGCTGAAAAAGGGTGAAGTACTTCGGGGTCATGAATTTCATTATTCGACAATGACCTATCGTGATGAAGAAACGATCCCTTATGCGTATGAGACAAAGGGGTTGCGTGGATTGAAGCAAGAGGGATATGCCGCAGGCAACATCGTGGCGGGGTATACGCACGTTCATCTGGGCTCTTATCCGGCAGCTGCTCGAAGATGGGTGGAACATTGTTTAGCCTATCGGCAGGATCGATATATGCAGAGATAATATCAGCTTTTTATAGCTCAAATAGATAGCTGAATTCAATAAGCAAAATGGCTCTAATCTCGCTTTTACCTCATGAGTCTTTGGTCGTGAAGTTGGCGATCCCATTCTGAATTAAAGGTTTTCAGATGAATATGTGGAATGAATAAAAGACAGAATCATTATGCGAGGGAGGGACATCATGATGAGAACCGTATGTGTAACGGGAGCTGCTCGGGGATTGGGATTGGCTTTGACGGCACAGATGCTGAAGAGAGGGTATCTCGTGTATGCGGCCGGTCTGGACGTGGAAGATTCCGAGGGGATTCGTATGCTTGCAGAAGGATATCCGGACCATCTGCGCGCCATCGAACTGGATATCGCGGACGACCTGTCGGTAGCTCTGTTCACGGAGACATTGAAGCTGGATACGAATCATTTGGATATGCTGATCAATAATGCGGCTATACTAGGAAGTATTACGGATCATATCCGCGGGCCGATGAATATGGCGGAGATGGCTGAAGTATTTAATGTGAACACCTTAGGCACACTGCGTGTGACTCATTCCCTGTTACCCCTCCTTCTTCAAGGACAGGTCAAGCTGATTGTTGATATCTCTTCCGAGGCTGGAAGTATAGAGCAATGCAGTCGGGATGGGTGGTATGCCTATTGTATGTCCAAAGCTGCTTTGAACATGCAGGCCCGTCTTGTGCACAATGGTCTGAAGGATGAAGGCGGACAAGTGATGCTTGTGCATCCCGGTTGGGTACAGAGTTATATGAGGGGCGAATTGGATGTTGCTGCGGATCTCACGCCCGAGCAATCTGCACAGCATATCGCAGTACTTATCGACCGCCATGAACAGTTTAAAGGAGATCAACCCGCATATGTGGACTACAAGGGTGAGAAGCTCCCCTGGTAGTTGATTGATACAGTGAGGTGAACAAGAAAGGAGATTGATTGAATGGATCATCGTAAAAAAGCATTACTACTTGGCGATTATACACATCCGGATTGGCACCCGCTTCAAGGTGTGGATGCGGAGATTAGCCGAATTTTCCATGATACTATGACTGTGCAGTGCAGTGAGAATCGGAATATGCTGCTGCAAGAAAATATAACCGGGTTTGATGTATGTATCTCATACATGGACGATTGGAAAGGGAAAGTCTCTCCACAGCAGACAGCAGGTTTGTTGTCCTATGTAAGTAATGGAGGTGGACTGGTCATTATACATAACGGCATTTCGCTCCAAAATCGTTATGAGCTCAAACAGATGATCGGTGCCAAGTTCCTCCATCATCCGGCGTATGCACCGCTTGAATTCACTGTAACGGCGGAAAGCCATCCCGTGACGGAGGGCATTTCCAATTTCACAATGGAAGAAGAGCCGTATCAGTTCGAATTTGGTTCTTTTGCCGAGACGAAAATATTGCTGGAATATCAATCCGAGGAAGGACCAAAGCCTGCGGTTTGGGCTCATCGATATGGTGTTGGGCGTATTGTTTATCTGATGCCGGGTCACCATGTGCCGTCTTTTGCACACGAAACGTACCGGAAGTTACTTCTGCAAGCAGGCAAATGGGCTGCGCGTTACGTCTGATCGGACAGACATCTTTGCATGCAGAGTATAAGGGGTATAATATAGAGATCAACGAAGAGGAGGATGACAAAAATGAGCGATTTGTTCAAAAAGGCGATCTCGTTAGGGCTTGGTCTTACTGTCGTAAGCAAAGAAAAAATTGAGAAAACCGTGGATGATTTGGTCAAGCGCGGGGAACTTGCGCCCGGTGAATCCAAAGCTTTGGTTGAACGTCTGCTGGAACGGGGCGATGAAGAACAGGGCCAGTTC
This sequence comes from Paenibacillus sp. PK1-4R, assembly GCF_030369595.1. NCBI lineage: Bacteria > Bacillati > Bacillota > Bacilli > Caryophanales > Paenibacillaceae > Paenibacillus > Paenibacillus sp. PK1-4R. The sequence continues at coordinate 6,450,375 of NZ_CP126535.1, read as the reverse complement.
AAGAGAATGATTCAGGAACAGGTCAAGCGAGTGCTTCAGGAAGCTGGTGTGGCATCCGAAAGTGATGTAACCAGTCTGGAACAGCGCGTTGCTGTCCTGGAGAAAAAACTTGCGGAACTGGGCCAATCACCACAACTCCAACCTGATGAATCCCCAGCTCCACTTGAAGTTCCTCCTCCTCTCAAAGGAAACGAGATCGAGTAGATGGCAGTGCGAATCAAACATGTCGGCAGATACCGTGAAATTGCCATGGCGCTAGTGCGTCATGGCTTCGGTTATATGGTCGAGGAGCTGGGTTTGTTCCAGCTGCTGGCTCTGCCCAGACGGTGGATGTCGCGTGAAGCACACACCACCAAAACGCTGAGTGAACGCATCAGGCTTGTGCTGCAGGAGCTGGGGCCAGCTTTCGTTAAGCTGGGGCAACTCGCAAGCACAAGGGCAGATCTATTGCCTGAGTCTGTCATTCGTGAGCTGGTGAAGTTGCAGGATCAGGTCCCGCCGTTCTCTTCCGAGACGGCACGGGGTATTTTGGAACAGGAATTGGATACACCGCTGGAGGAGATCTTTTCCCGGTTCGAGGATACCCCTGTAGCTGCGGCCAGCATTGGACAGGTGCATCTGGGCAAACTTCGAAGCGGTGAGTCGGTAGCCATCAAGATTCAGCGGCCGGGTATATCGCGTATTGTGCAGCGTGACCTGGATATTTTGCGTGAACTGACAGCCATGGCCGAGAAGCGCTGGGACTGGGTGAAGCAATATCAGATTCCGCAAATGGTCGAAGAATATGCTCAGGCACTGATGGCCGAGCTGGATTATACGGTCGAAGGCCGCAATACGGAAAAGATTGCACAGCAATACCAACAGGACAACAAGGTGAAAATCCCGGTAATTTACTGGGATCAGACGTCGTCCCGTGTGCTCACGATGGAGTATATCGAAGGTATCAAACTCAATGATCGTGAAGAACTGGTCAGACGCGGTCATGATCTGAACAATATTGCTGAGCGGCTGGTAGACTCATTATTGAATCAGATCTTTATTCATGGATTCTTTCACGCTGACCCACATCCGGGCAACCTGATGGTATTGAAGGATGGACGTCTTGCCTTTATAGACTTTGGTATGGTGGGCAGTCTGAGTGATGAGATGAAACAGCAGCTTGCTTCGCTTATTATTGGGTTAATGCGCAAAGATACGGACAGTATGATCCGGGCAATTGAGAAACTTGGCATGATGCCAGATGACATGGATCTGCGTGGGCTTCATGTGGATTTGGACAAGTTGCGTAACAAATATTACGATATTCCCTTTTCCAAGATTAGTGTGGGTCAGGCGCTGAATGACTTGTTCGGCGTAGCCCAGAGGCACCGGGTTGTCATGCCTGCCGATATTCTGCTGCTCGGTAAATCGTTGCTGACGATGGAAGGTGTGATTGAACATCTTGATCCTTCCCTGAGCATTGTAGATATGGCTGAACCCTTTGGCCGTAAGCTGATCAAGGAACGTTTTAGTGCCGGAAGAATCAAGAATCGATTGTTCCGCAGTGCGGCTGATATGGCCGAGAGTGTCATTGGTCTGCCAGGGCAGTTAAGGCAATTATCATCCATTATTAGCAAAGGCAAGCTGAGGCTGGAGATTAGTGTCCCTGAACTGGATGCACTCATGCGTAGAATGGACCAGATTAGTAATCGACTGTCCTTCAGTATCGTGTTACTTGCCTTTTGTATTATCATGGTGGGCTTGATTATCGGTTCGTCGATCAGTCATCAATCCACGATGCTGTGGGATATTCCGGTCATTGAGATTGGTTTCCTGGTGGCGATTCTGATGGTGGCGTTCCTGCTCTATTCGATATTCAAATCAGGAAGATTCTAGCATAGTATTACATGAACACCCGTAAAGAGACTTTCTTCAAAGGATCTTTGCGGGTTATTTTTTGTGAGTAGAGAATTGGTGAGTAAATTATAGAAAGATTAAGATAATAGAAGGAAAGGTTCTATTTTTTCGCCTTAACTGTATTAGTACATATCCGGTCCTGTGACTATAATAATAGGTCAGTACATTAACGGACCCGGTTTTTCTGAGAGGGGAAAACCTATTGGCATCAGGATCAACTCCTGATGTGGCATGAGTAAGACAACTGAAGGTAATGGAACAATAGCGGTACACATTGGAACGGAAAAAACGTGAGTGCACATTAACCGTCAAGGATATACGGATGGTGAAGAATGATGCAATTCAGGCAACAGCATAGGCGAATGATGCGGAGAGGAATCCGTTGTTTTGTGCTGTCCTGGGTAGTTGGTTAGTGTGAACGGCTTCTGTTACTCTTCAGTAAGATTGTCCATTATGAGGAATACACGTAGGAGGAACGGCAAGAACATATGAATACTTTAAAACAACAATGGTTTGGCAACATTCGCGGAGACGTGCTGGCAGGCATTACGGTAGCGCTGGCGTTAATTCCGGAAGCCATTGCTTTCTCCATCATTGCAGGTGTTGATCCGATGGTCGGATTATACGCTTCGATTACGATTGCGATTGTGATCTCGATTGCTGGTGGAAGACCAGGCATGATCTCGGCGGCAACAGGTGCCATGGCGGTACTGATGGTTGGACTCGTCAAGGATTATGGCGTGGAATATCTTTTTGCAGCGACGATTTTGACGGGCATTATCCAGTTTCTACTGGGCATATTTAAGGTTGGGCGATTTATTACGTTTGTGCCTCATTCGGTACTGACCGGATTCGTGAATGCACTGGCTATCCTGATCTTTATGGCGCAGTTAACCCACTTCACGGGAGCGAACTGGATCATGTATGCGATGGTGGCGGGCACGTTAGCGATCGTTTATATTTTGCCACGGTTTTTCAAAGGCGTTCCGGCTCCACTGATTGCAATCATCGTGATGACAATTATTACCTTGGTGTTTCATCTGGACGTAAGAACGGTCGGAGACATGGGGAATATAACGAGTACTCTGCCGATGTTCCACTTGCCGAATATTGCATGGACTTGGGACACGCTAATGATTCTGCTGCCTTATTCATTCACTATGGCACTGGTTGGGCTATTGGAATCGCTGCTGACCGCAACCATCGTAGATGAGATGACCGAGACCAAGAGCAGTAAGAACCGTGAGGTGCGTGGTCAGGGTATCGCAAATTTCGTGAACGGCTTGTTTGGCGGCATGGGCGGCTGTGCGATGATTGGGCAGTCGGTCATTAATGTGAAGTCTGGGGGACGTGGAAGATTATCTACGTTTACTGCGGGTGCGTTTCTGGCAATCCTGTTGCTGTTATTTAGCGGTGTGGTGAAACAGGTACCGATGGGGGCGCTCGTCGGTGTAATGTTTATGGTGTGTATCGGAACATTCGACTGGAGTTCTATCAAAAATATTGCTCGCGTGCCGCGCGCGGAAGCCTTTGTCATGATCGTGACAGTGACAATTGTGGTCTATACCCACGATCTGTCGATCGGGGTTATGGTTGGCGTTGTGCTCAGTGTGCTGCATTTTGGCTGGAAACAGACCAAGATTCGCGTACAGGCGAGCCAAGAGCAAGGGCAGAAAGTATATCGGGTTCACGGACCGTTCTTCTTTGGTTCTTCGTCCCGCTTTGTAGATGAGTTCGATGCAGAAGCTGATCCGAAGGAGATCACGATTGATTTCGGAGGGTCACATATCTGGGATAACACTGCTGTTGTGGCTATCGGCAAAGTGAAGTTCAAATACGCGAAGCTAGGCAAAACGGTGCACCTGCGCGGTTTAAACGAGGAAAGCTCCCGTATTCTTGAACGGAGTGGGTTTGCCACAGCGGGCGGGCACAGTTCGTAACTTGGTTGTACAAAGGTTGTTGTACAAAGGTACAATGTCGAAACGTCGTTACGCAGACAAGGTGAAAAATGAACGGCTGGAATTAAGGATCTAAACAAGCAATGAAGTTAGGAAGGCAACTGCCCTAAAGTAGTGTTGAGCAGACATGCGACAGCCCTATGAAGTAGACAACATAAAAAGATACTTTTTATCAGCGGCGCACTTTTTCCCAATGTAAGTCGGGGAGAGGGCGCCGCTGTTTTTTTATTAGAGTGTGGTGTGTACAGTGAAGAAGAGAAAAGAAAAAAGAACGAAGAAGAAGAAGTTCTAATAGAAGTTGTAGTTGGAGTAAAAGTAAGAGTATAGGTAGTGTTGATTGTTTTTGGTTGCTGTTGTTGTTACTAGTTCTAGTTTTTGTAGTTGGTGTTCTGGTCCTAGTAAATGTTGTTATTGCTTTAGCTAATGTTACTGTGTTGATGCTTGTGTCCTTCCCTATGTGTAAAATCTAACGAACCTGGCACGTCTTATGTGGGGTTATTTCATGTTTTCGTTATTTTAACGAATCTCAGACATCTTATTTTGCCAATATCGCCAATAAAGAAGCCGTACAGCCGATGTTTCCGAGTAATAAGGTGACTGGGGTTCGTTAGAAAATCGAAACGGCTCTAATTGGCGTAATAGGGTGTCCTGGATTCGTTAGAATTAGTGGTACGTGGGAATTGCATCGTTAGAGCTATTTTTGAACCGCGAGAAATCTTGAATCTTGATCTCAATGTAGAGAGTTGTGTAAGGACCTTTCAATTCCTGAAACTTTTGCAAAATAGCTCTCTTTTTATCTGTTTTCAGGATGACATAGAAGCATAACAGCTATCTCAACGATATCACTAAACTATCTTGGGTTATGAACATCACGATCCATTACATACTTCTCAAAAAGTACCATTAGACATATACCCCCGCTATGCCCTCCGCCTGACCACATGCAGTTCAATCCTCAACCCTCAACCCCATTCTACAGAGTCAGGGTCATACTTCAAGCTAGCGCTTTAGCTTGTTTCACTCATCATCATTCTCAGAGGTGCTTCTGTAGTTGCTCTCAAAACCATCCTCAAACTCACTTGGTCGATACAACTTACGCTGATCTTGGGATTTTGTGCTACAAGTTGGGGGTGTAACGCTGTATCCCCTTTTGTTTTGCTTGACTAACGTGTAAACTACAGGGTATGGAGAAGAAGAGCAACGAGTGGATTGCTTTTTAAAAAATTCATTTCATAATCATGATTGATATAAGGAAAACTAGTCTTGATGGCAGATACTGATACTAAGGTCATTATGAAATGGACTTATCTAAATGAATATACAGAGGTGTAACGATTGGCAAACTTTGAACAACTGGGCATTCGCCCGGAATGGTGCGAGATCCTGAAACATCAGGGCATCGCCGTGCCGACTCCGGTACAGGAGCGTTCGATTCCGGTACTGCTGGGTGGACGCGATATTATCGCCGAGGCACAGACAGGAACAGGGAAAACGCTGGCATTTTTGCTGCCGATTATTCAGAAAATTAACGTATCCGACCGTTCGCCACAAGCGCTGATTATTGCGCCTACGCGTGAGCTTGCGCTGCAAATTACGGAAGAAGCGAAGAAACTCACGGCAAACGACGATAAACTGCATGTGCTTGCCGTATACGGCGGGCAGGATGTGGACAAACAACTGCGTAAATTGCAGAACGGTACCCAGATCGTTATTGGTACACCGGGTCGTCTGCTGGATCACCTGCGCCGTGGCACGTTGAAGCTTGATAATGTGAAAAAACTGGTGCTGGATGAAGCCGACCAAATGTTGCACATGGGCTTCCTGGACGATGTGGAAACGATTCTTAGCGAGCTGCCACATAAACGTCAGACAATGCTGTTCTCGGCAACGATGCCAAAGGGCATTCGCAATCTGGCGAAAACCTATATGAAAGATCCGGAAGATGTGAAGGTATCTTCCCAATCTGTTATTCCGATCAAACAGATTCGCCAGCAAGTTCTGGAATGTACGGATCGCGGTAAGCTCGAAGCGCTTCGCGGCATGATTGATACGTATCGCCCTTACTTGGCGATTATTTTCTGCCGGACCAAGCGTCGTGCATCCAAGCTGAACCAAGATCTGCGTGAAGCAGGTTATGCAAGTGATGAACTTCATGGAGATCTGTCCCAATCCAAACGTGAGAACGTAATGAAAGCGTTCCGCGATGCCAAACTGCAAGTGCTGGTTGCTACAGATGTAGCTGCACGTGGACTTGATGTTGAGGGCGTAACGCATGTATTTAACTACGATATGCCGCATGATGCGGAAAGTTATATCCACCGGATTGGTCGTACGGGCCGTGCAGGCGGTACAGGTCTTGCTGTAACGTTTGCAACAGAGCATGACAGACCGGAACTTGCACGTATTGAACAAGGGATTGACCAGAAACTGTCCCGTATCCAGTGGACAAGCGAAGGTCCAATTGCTTCAACTGGAGCAGCTAGACGTTCCATCAACAGTCAAGGGGATGACGAACGTTCAGGCGGACGCTCTTCCGGAACAGGCAGTGCCCGTCGCGGTGCAGGTCGTAACGATCGCAGAGATGGCGGACGTGGGGGTCGTGGTTCCCGTGGCGGCGAAGGTGGACGCAGTGAAGGCGGACGCAGTGGTGGTCGTAGCGGTGGCCGCAGCAGCGACAGCAGTCGCGGTGCAGCAGGCCAAGGTGGACGCGGTGCGGGTCGCAGTGGCGACGAGCGCAGCGCAGGTCGTGGTTCCGCGCGCAGCAGCGACAGCAGTCGCGGTGCAGCGGGCCAAGGCGGCCGCGGTGCAGCTAGCAGCGGCTGGGCTGGCCGTAGTGCCGACAAGCGCACCTCCGGGCGCAGCAGCGAAGGCTCTCGCCGTCCGGAATCCGCAGGACGCGGACCGGCGAAGGGTGACCGTCGCGATTCTCGTCGCGGACGGTAAAGCCTTGGCGCAAGCGGCGATGCAGCCGCACTTGCGCAGGCACCATGCCATGCCACAGGGTTTGGCATGGCACATATGAGAGGGTTCGGGTACACATGTACCGAACCCTCAGATCAAGGGTCGCGACGGAACCACGTCGCGGCCCTTTTTCAACAGGATAGTTGATCATTTGCGCTTATTGTTTTTGTCGTCTGCGAGTGCCTGTTTGCGCGCCTGCATCATTCCATGGGAAATGCCATTTGGGTATTTTTTCTTTGTGTCCGTGTACTGCGCATAGCACTTGGCAGACTGCCATAAACTTCAAAACACCTCATCCTAGACCTAAGGATGGGGTGTTTTTGGATTAATTCTTATATTATTAGAATCATAACCTTTGATCTGTGGTGCTGACGCGCATGCAGGGGTGGTTGAAATTCCATTCGTCTATATACACGGAGTGAGTTTGCACTAAATTACGTTTTTCTTTCTCAATATATCATTCCTATACATGAACATCTGCGTATTGATCCCGATATTTCTCGTTATACACCCGGCCTACCGACTCCGCCAGTCCCCCGCGTGCCTTGCTCGGATAGCGTTCAATCGTATGATAAAGTCTCATGAATCGATCCTTGGGCATAAAGCGGGCGTAGCGGGTAATAAGACTAGGGAATAACTCAATATATTTGCTCTTGCGCACAGCAGCAGCAGCTACCGCTGTAAGAATCTGAATTCCGTTGTGGAGCTGTAAAATGTTCACTTCATAGGTAGCGATATAACGAATCGCATCTTCCCGGATCAAATCCGGCTTAAGCCGTGCAATCTCACCGATATATTCAGCCAGCAGCCGCTCGAAGCTGCGTAGCAGCAAGGGCTTGAGCTGCAGATCCATATCACTGCGCAGGACAAAGGATTGTAACAGCGCAACCTGTTGCAGTCGAATCCGGTCATTGTAGACGAGGGAGCCGATCTCGCGGAGCATCTCATAGGCGAGTGCTTCATCCTGCTTTCGGGCTTCGGCGACCAGAGCCCAGTTGCGGTTGATGCCCTGGCGGATGAGTTCCTCGTCCTGTTGCAACATGCGCTTCAACTCGCGCTGCTGCTCTACCTCGAACGAACGTTTCTGCATGAAGATTAGTAAGGCCAGAAGCAGCAGGGAAACGCTGGCTGCCGCCATGGTCTGATCTATGGTCTCACCGAAATAGGTGGCAGCTGCACCGAACAATATCGTAATGAACAGGTCGCGTGCAATGCGGCGTTTCACACGGGAAGTTGCCTTCGCTTGGACGGAATTTAGGGTACCCCGGCCACAGGCCGTGCACTCCTCTTCCCACAGGCAGGTATACTGTCCACAACGGGTGCAGACTTGCAACTTTTCATAGGCATATGTCGTTCGTTGAAATGGTCGTATGGATACAACTAGTTTAGTACTCATGCTCAATCACGCTCACCATTCAGAATAGTGTAGAGGGTACGATCCGTGTCTTCGCGGGAGACCGGTTTCCGCCGATGAAGCTGGAGTGCAATTACCTTTATGATGACAAAAAGAAACAATATGGCGAGGCATCCGTATGTAACCATAATCCGTTCCCTTCTATGGCTTGGTAAACAAGCGCTGTTATATTGCAGTTTGCTGGCAATAACTATATCATATTTCCATAGTTGGTACTTTTGTGCCAGTTACAGGCATGAAATCGTCGATTTTTGTCAGTCATTACAAAACTGTAACTCAAGATAGGGGTGCTTTTCAGAATTTATTAGTAGACTGTTAAGATTTCCTTAAGGCTTGACGCCTATAATAAACTATTCCCATTTTAATCTCAAACGTGAAGGAGTACACCCAATGCTGCGGACACGCAAAATACGCTGGCTCAGTGGAACGATGGTTCTGCTGGCAATTCTAACGCTACTGTTACCTCAAGCGTTGCTGCCACAAGCTGCAGCGGCTCAGGCACAGACGAGCGGAATCGATGCGGTACTTGTAGCCGATGTAAGTAACTCAATGAATACAAGTGACCGTGACAAGATCAGTAATGAAGCCATGAAAATGTTTATTGATATGCTGCCAGTCCAGGGGGACAAGGTAGGGATTGTCGCTTATACCGATCAGGTGGAGCGGGAAAAGGCTATGCTGGAGATTCAGTCCGATGCGGACAAGAGCAGCCTGAAAGATTTTATTGATCAGCTCGGCCGGGGGCCATATACCGATGTCTCTGTTGGTGTCGCTGAAGCCGTGAACATACTGAATCATGGTGCAGACCCATCCCACTCGCCAATGATCGTGCTGCTGGCGGATGGCAACAATGACTTTAACAAAACCAAAGGCCGTACACAGGCACAATCCGATGCTGACCTGGCAAAAGCCGTGAAGGAAGCACAGGATCAGGGTATCCCGGTGTATACGATTGGACTGAACGCGGATGGCAAGTTGAACAAGGATGCACTCGCAGACCTGGCCCAGCAGACCGGAGGCAAGTCATTCATTACCGATACGCCGGATGATCTGCCACAGATTCTGAGTGAGATCTTCGCCGATCATGCCAAACTGAATGTGGTGAAGCTGCCCTCTGTAACGGGAAACGGCAGTTATCAGGAAGTTACCGTGAACGTGCCAAACGACAGTGTGCTGGAAGCAAACATTTCGATCATGTCCTCGAAGCCGGTGGAAGTACAATTGACAGACCCTTCCGGACAAGCCGTAGACCTGAACTCGGATGCAGCCAAGCTCTCAACATCGAAGAGTTATTCACTAGTGAAGCTGTTGAAACCCCAAGAGGGAGACTGGAAACTTCGGGTAAAAGGGGCTCCGAAAGACAGCATCGATATCAACCTGTTGTTCAACTATGATCTTCAGCTTGTTGTGGACCCAATTAAGACCAAGTCCTATACCAAAGGGGACAAGGTTGATCTTGCTGCCAAACTGGAGAATGGCGGTCAGCCACTTCAGGATAATGATCTGTATGCAGATATGAAGGCCACGTTAGTTGTAAAAGATGTGGATACAGGCAAGAGTGAAGAACAATCGCTGGAAAACACAGGTTCTGGTTTTGCTGGTACATTTGAAGTACCGGACAATCATAACTATGAATTAGTCATCCGTGCGGAAGAAGACAGCTTCTACCGTGAAAGTGAGCCAATCACGATCAACGCGAGCGGAGCAGCCGGAAGTGGATCTCAACCAACAACGTCAGGCGGTGAACAGGACAAGCCGTTTCCTTGGTTACCTGTCATCCTGGGTGTTATAGCCCTGATTGTGGTCGGTGTTGGTGCCTGGTTCCTAATGGGCTGGCTGAAACGCAAAAACCGGGGATTTGTGGGTCAGATGATTGTGGAGATACGTGATGAGAACACGGGAGACAAGTCATATCCACAATATAAAAAGCTGGTATCCTTCCGGGGCAGATTCCATCTGCATCAGTTGTTGCAACTGGACCCTGAGTTGAAGGAAACCGAAAAATATGTATTTACGCCCAGCAATGGGGATCGAATTATAATCCGTAACACCGCAGGCGGTACGCTGGAGAAATCCGGTCGTGCAGTCGATGCAAGCTCAGGCGTTGAACTGAAGAACGGTGACCGACTGAGCATCCCGCTGCAACAGGCGGACAAGACCATTTTAATTGAGTATCTGGTGTGAAGGATTATTTGATTTAAGTTGATTGTTTAGTTTAAAAGGATGCCAATAAAATTTGGGACCAACTGTTTACACGAGAACGCAGAGGACAGAAATAACGTGAAGAAGCGGAAGCGTTCGCCTTTATCCCCGGATTTTCACTTTGTAAAAGTGAATTGAAAAAATCTGGGGATAACAGCGATCGGAATGTTATTCTGTCATCGGAGTGGCAAGTGTAATGAAGTTGCAGTTCCAACTTTGTTAATCAAAGGAGGACATGGAATGAAGCCGATTGTTAGAGAACATATTCAGCAACTGGATGTATCACTTGGCGGAGGTATTGTCAGTGAGAAGATCAGAGTTGATACAATTGATAACCCCATTCTGATTATTGGTCTGGGAGGAACGGGAATTGATGCGTTGCTGCGCCTCAAATATCAGATCAACCGTCGTTTCAAGCTGCCACAGGACCCGGTATCCAAGAAAAAAATGGACAAGCCGGACAATGTGGAGTTTCTGGCTTTTGAGACAAACGAACAGGATCGTGCCAAAAAGTATAAAGGGATCGGACTTGATCCGATCAATGAATTCGTTTTGCTGTCCAATGCCGAGATTGGCGGACTTCTACAGAACCGCAGCGTGCTGGAACCGTATATCACGGACTGGCTGTCTCCAGAACTGAGCATCACGGACGGCATGAACGGCGCCGCAGGTGTGCGTCAGGCTGGACGTCTGCTCCTGTTCACGAAGATTAATCAGGTCGTACAGGCCATCGACAAAAAGATCAAAACCTTATCCGTAGGCACCAACAAAAAACTGATGGTGTTCCTGCTGACAGGTCTGTCCGGCGGTACAGGCAGCGGCTGTTTCCTCGATATTTCCTATATCGTACGCGGCATTATCGAACGGGATCATGGCTCTGCCGGGATTGACCGTGTCAATACGCTGGGGTATCTGTTCACGCCAGACGTGAACCTGTCCAACAAAAGCTTGAGCGAACACACTCGCGAATACATTCGTAAGAACGGATATGCTGCGCTCAAAGAGCTGGATTACTGGATGAACGTGGATAGCCGCGGTGAGCGGTTTACACAGAAGTACGGCAATATTTTAACAGTCAACTCACCACTACCGCCATTTAACCTGTGTCACCTGATCTCTGCGACGAATACAGAGGGCAAATTGCTGGAGAACGCCTACGATTACTGCATGAACGTCACGGCCGAGAACATTACCAACTTCATGGCAAGTGAGGAGAAGCAGTCGGGTGAGGAGTTTGCGATCCATGACTATATCAGCAACATTCGCACCAACATTGCACAGATGAATAAGGTGTACCCGGCGAACTATGATTACAACATCATTGGTGCCTCTTCGGCTGTACTGCCAATCGAAGAGATGACCACCTATCTGGCGTATCGCATGTTCGACAAAATGAACACGATGTTCTCCAAAGCACCGAACCAGGAGGATACCGAGAAGTTTGCCCGCAAGCTGGGCATTGATCTCGAAAGTGTGGTCAAGTCCTTTGAAGCGCGCGTGCCAGAGCCGCTGCCTGGTTATCAGAACAGCGAGCGTTTATCCTATGGCAACGTGGTGAAATCACAGGTTGTGAATATGGATACCGAACTGGAGCAGAACTTCCTGGCTCGTGCTCGTGAAGAATATATCAAGGCGAAGAAACAGCTGCCGGGTGAGATTGCGGGTCAGTTCACTGAACAGATCCGGCGTATGTTTTTGCATCCCGAACAAGGTCCGTTCTATGTCTCTCGTCTAATTTATACGGAAAAAGGTTTCTGTGTACTGAAGATGATTCAGTCGTACATCGAAACGCTGCGTGAGAATGCCTTCCGCATTCCGCGTGATATTGAAGCAGCTCAGGAGCAGTCCGAAGAGAAACTGGGCGATGCGAAGAGTGCTTTTGTCTCCAAAGAGAAGAAAAAGAATGCTTATATTGAAGCAAAAATTCATGAGTACTGGCTGCACGCCGACGTGGAACGCAACGATCAGATGATCGAGTTCTATGAAGATCTGTATGAGTTGCTGAACCAGGAAAACAGCCGCATTTATAACGTATTTACCGAAACGCTGAACGCCCTTAGCTCGATATTCGCCAAGAATGGTGATTTGCTGACACGCGGTGAAGAACAAGCCGATCACAAAGGCAACAAAACATATTACTGGAACGTCGTAAGTGTACCGGATATCGTCAGTGTGGTGGACGGGCTGCTGGATAAGCGTGATACGGATGATCTGATTCGTGACTTCTCCCGTGAATTGCTGGAAAACTCCAGCCAGTGGGTGAAAGAGAACGAGATTGATATCGTCAGCTCCATCTCCGACTTCCTGAGTGAGAAATTCGGTGATCTGATTACGCGTTCCATGGAAGATTTCCTGGTGATCAAATATGGTCAGGATGAGTCGGTTGAGAAATTCGTGGAACGTTTCATTGCTGGCAAGCTGGATGATGAGGCCGTTCCGGTGTTTAATCTGAGCAACAGTACAGGCAGTCTGCATTTCCCTTCATGGGGATTTGTATCGGTACCGGCACAGGCGCCAGGCATTCTGAAAGGGATTCGTAATTATCAGAACAATGCGGTGGGCAAGTCTCATTTTACCGTCAAGGAAAGTGAAGTGCGTAACCGGATATTCTGGCTGAACACCCGCAACGGGGTACCACTCTTTGTGTATACACCGCTCAAGGTATATGAGGAAAGTTATGAACGTACCATTTTGGACAAAGAAGGCATTGGTCGTCACTTGGTGCAAACGGAGAAAAACAACTGGACCTATCTGCCGTCTCCGATTCCGGAGAAATCATGGGGAGATGTGTACGAGAACGCCCGCGTGAAGCAGTATAACGCCCGTGTACGTAACGAGTTTGAGCAGGCGCTCGGATACAACATTGTGACAGCCAAATCCATTGATGAGAATACAAGCAACCGGTATGCGATTGTGACAACAGAAGCGTTTGATTTGTCTGCCAAACTGGGAGCCTACGACATGCGTCTGACGTCCACCACGCCGAACCTCGGCGAAGTGAAGCGGGCCGTGATCGAGCTGAAACGTCTGCAATCCGAAGGGTTACCGCGTGTAGGCGTTAAGGATATTTTCGGAAGTATTAATGAAGATATGGCCAAAGAAAACCTGGTACGCTCTCCGCAGCTGATCGCACGTGTACGTGAGGAACTGGCAAAGATGAATGCCATCTCGGCCAAAGTCGCCGAACTCGAAGGCATTCTTGCCCAGTACCAAGACGAGGAGCAGTGGTATGACCGCTTCATCGAAGCGTTATATACCGACACCATCGTCAAAAAAGGGGCACTCTACGTCTATGACCGTGACCCGGAAGAAGACGCATGGGAGCCATTCGCAAACCTGATGAAGAGCCGTAACTTTGCCGAGTATGAAGTGTTTGGCAACTTCCGCGGTCTGGCGGAGAAGGATCGCAGTACATTGCTGCGCAAAGCCTCCCGCCGCGATAACGATCTGACAGCTTCAGAGGATATCACCCCACTGCTGACAAAGCTTGATGATCTGGCTGCGCTGTTCATGGAATCACGTGATCGTCTCGAATACGAGCGGGTAGAGCTGGCTAACGGAGAAGACATCTATCAGTTCTACAGAACGATGTCGTCCAAGCTGAACGACATTCGCAGAAGGCTGAAGTAAGATGGCGGCCGGGATGGAGTTCAATTCGAACAATACCCTGAAGCGTGATCTGGAGAAATATGCCGAGCAGTATGCAATAGAGCAGGAGCGTCAAGGCAGCCTGGGTGATGGTCGCAGCAGTATCCATTACCCGGCGCTGTTCCTGTTTGTGGGTGATCTGGTTGCACCTGCAGTGTCTGCCGTGCAGGAGATCAATCGGCTGAAATGGGATAATGGAGACGGTGTGGTCTACGTTCAGGTTGGTACAGAAGATCAGAAAGAGCATCCGGTTGAAACGAGGAATGGTGGCTCGTCCGATGATGGTCAGGTGACTCGTCACCGCTTGCCTTTGTCCGCTGGGCAGACGGAGCGTCCGTCCAAAACACGGCGTAAGGACGTACATCGTAGTTTCCACGAATCGGATCAGGCGCTCTTTGACCTGAATCGTACGCTTCGGCGGGTCAGTAACCGAATTGCCGAATATGGACGGTTATACTCGTCATTTGATCGGATTTACGTTACGGTGGTAACCAGAGCGGATGATCCGTTAAATGTATTGTTGCCAGAGCTCACCAAGCTGACGGAGACCATTTTGTCCCAAGCCTTCAAGTCGGTGCAGACGGATCTGCATGTATTGGTCAGCGAGATGGAACAGGTGGATTCCTTCGGGTATGCCAGCGCAGCAGGCCTCGCTTTTCTGCGGGAACTGGATTATATGCAGTCGCTGGACTACACGTTCAGCGGCAATCTGCTGGTGACGGAGGATGGGATCTCCATTCCCGTTACACATCCCGCGTCACCGTTGTTTGATCTTGTATATCTGTTGTCCGACAAAAATGAGCGTGGAACCGGCGTTCCCGGTGGTTGGATCGAAAATGCCGAGATTATCTGCCGCATCTGCCTGCTGAAGAACAGGAAACAGGATGGGAATCACTCGGGTACCGTTTCAAGCACAGGAGCGAACACGTACAACAATACATCCTTTAAAAACAATATTCGTACCACCTCTGATCAGCATGGTTATGCAAGCGCGGGTTTTGCCGAGATTAGGCGGCCAAACAAGCCGATTGCACTGGCGGTGTTATATCACATGTATCGGTATCTGCTTGCACGCATGCGGCAGGAGCCGGATTGGAGCATCAAGGACAAGCTCGCTTTCTTTGGACTGGACGCGGCCTCGGTAGAACGCAAAGTCGAAGGTCTGCTGCCCAATGAAGATCTGGTTAGTGGCATGAGCGGCATCATGACGCATAACGTCAGTTTCTCTGATCTGAAGCCGCTCTCCCTTCGTGAAGCAGAGAGAGCGTTGTTTGGACAAGGAGCTGAAGCGTACTTCCGCGATAACGTTGTCCGTCTTGTCGAAGAGCGTGTGCGCGAGCGTAGCTCTAGCGGTTCCCTGCGCCGTCAGGCTGAACATTCCCGCGCGGAGCATCCAGAGGTTGGTTACTTCCAGTGGGCGGCCTGGAGTGACAGTGAGCCTGGCAGTGTACGTGAAGCGCTGCTCGGATTGATTCGGGATAAATCGATGCAGCTTGAATCGGCACGTGCTCTTCTGGAGCAACGTCAGCAAGAGCGTGTGGAAGATCAGTCGTTCAAACGAGCGTTGTTCCGTGATAAACAGAATGTACGCAATCTGATTGACTGCATGCTGGAGCGAGTATATGTACCCAAGGTAGAATTATTGCGACTGGATAATGAATTACATCTGCTGCGCATCTACGATACGGAGATGGAAGAGCTTCACCGTTTTAGTCGCCACGTCACAGCAGCACTTGAAGCGCTGGAACGCACACTGCGCGAGACAGCTGCCCAAAGTATCGCCGCTGCGGATGAATACATCGGCCAGAACGTGATGGAGTACTACGGTAAAGTGACGGAAGAGCTAATCATCGACCTGGAAGCCAAGCGCGGACGGGACGTATGGTTTGAGGACCGTTACATGGGTGACATGAACCGGCTCGCAACGGAAGGCGATGACCGTCTGTTGAAACGGCTGATGGAGGTATGTCACTCGTTGCTGCTTACGGCCGAGCCGTTGCGATTGCCATTTGAAGAAGAGCTGTTGCAACGGGCCAATGTAACGATTGCCTACGGAGACAAAGACGTATTAACCCGGGATGATCTGTTCCGCAGGTTATACCATACGCTGGAGGATCAGGCGGTCGTTCGGGTAAGGGTATTCGATTATACACAGGAACATCGGTATGAAGAGAAGTATTTCTTTGGTGACCATCATAGTGCTTTCATGGACTACGCGGCGCATGCCGAAGAGACGTCACGCATCTACAAGCTGGGTGTGGTGTACGAAGAACGCAGCAGTGGTGTAGAGAAGCTCAATCTGATGGGAGGTTTCCATCTGGAGGATCTCATGGTGTATCGGAACGGTAAGGTATATTACGACTCGTATACGGAAAATGGCTATGAACTTCACCCCGCAGGTCTGGTGGAGAAGTTGTCACCCATCCGTTAAGATGTCTGGCGGTGTCCTATACCCAGCACCAATTTTGTATTAACTCAGCCTGCTTAGGGCTGGTATGGAAAGGATGCATGTAGACATGCAGCGAAAAATCAATCTTCTCCTGGTCCTGTTCAGCCTGATTGGCGGGGCAGTGGGCTTTGCGGCAGGAGAAATCATGCTGCGTCAATGGCTTGGGGAGATGCCACGTCTGTTGCTGATGGGATTATACTTTGGCGTACTGGCGCTGAGTGTGGGATTGTTCTGTTTGATCGCAGAGATGATCTCACCCAAGCTGAATGGCGCTTCATGGAAGCTCCGGTATCTGGGACTGTCGTGGAAATTGCTTGTTCCGGCAACACTGGCTCTGTTGTTTGTTGTTGGACTCGCCCTGCAATTGTTGTATCAGATCAATCCGGGCGGTGTGAAGCAAGTGAAAGACATCGTACTCATGATCGATAACTCGGGCAGCATGAGCGAGACAGATCCGGATAATGGACGCTTTGAAGCCGCCAAGACACTGATCAGTCAAATGGAGAGTGACAAACAGGTAGCTGTCATTACATTTGATGACCAGCCGCAGTTGTTGCAGCCATTTATTGCGCTGGATAGTGAAGCGGCCAAGAATGAGGTTTATAGCAAAATTGATGGCATTGTCACAACTTCGGGCGGCACCAATTTCGATGCCGTGTTGCGGGAAGGCATGGAACAGATTCAAGGCAAACAGGACCCGAAACGTGGTACCGTGGTCATCTTGTTATCTGATGGCTTCAGTGAAGCGGATACGGCAGATATTTTGTCCCAATATAACAACGAACAGATTTCCATTAATACAGTCGGCCTCAGTCTGGTTGACCCATCAGGAACGGATTTGCTGCGTAATATTGCCCAGCAAACGGGTGGCATGTACTATGATGTACCAGATTCCGGTGGTCTGAATCTGGCATTCCAGCAGATCTACGATACGATTGATGAACGGACGCTGGTAACGGAGCGTACAGGCATGATGGAGCACAGCGTTTATCTGTCGATTTTCCGTGTCGTTGCCGTACTGCTAATTGGAGTAGCACTGGGTGTGTCACTCGGACTCGTGTTTGATAACCGTCATCTCGCGCTCAGCTTTGGTATTGGTGGTGCGGTATCGGGTCTACTGGCAGGGTTGCTACTGGAATGGGGCCTCGACGGTTCGAACGTGGGTGATACCTTTGTACGACTCGGAGCGATGCTCATCTTGTCAGGTGTATTAACCCTCTTCTCATGGATTGTTCCGATCAAGGAGAATACGCCGCGGAAGAGCCGAGGTCGTCGTGAAGCTGGCGGCGGAACTTCTTCAGCTGAAGGATTCGGTCAGAGACCAAGAGATACACGCAGCAAAGGATTCTAACGCCGGGAGGTCAATGGAAATGCGGTTTACGGATGCAGACCCTTCGACACCCTTGATTCGAAAACTGACACTTGCGGTGGACGAAGGACGTTGTACACTTCGCTGGCTCTGGCCGGAATCAGTAGAAGCTGTCTATGTGGAACGGCTGGAGCTGGATATGATGAGCAATGATCGTACTGAAGAACAGCCTGCACAGGGCAAGCTGAAGCTGTACACGAGAGAGGAATACAAGGCAAGCAATGGTTACACGGATCGGATCACAGGTTTTGGTGCCATCAAGTACACGGTGTATGTGTGTCAGATGGAGGAAGACGGGCCTGTGCTGATCCGTCAACGAGACGAGGACAATATGGTGATTGCAAGCGCAGGGAAGGCGGATATCCGCTTTTCCATTCGCTACAAGAGCGGTTTTTTTCAGAAACGAAAAAGTGTATTGATCACCGTCACAGCGGAAGTACCTGTTCCGAAGGAAGCCCTCTGTTATGTTCGCAAGCAGGGCGGGGTTCCGCTGAATAAGGAAGATGGTACGGTGTATCCTTTTGTGAGTGATTTTGCTCCCGGAAGAAATGAGATGCCGCCCGTTGAAGTCGCCAAGGATGATTATGTGAGATTATTCTTCACGGACGGACCGAAATATGGAGCCGCCTATAGGCTTATATCAGACTAGATAGTTGGACTAGCGATTGGAAGGTTACTCTGTCATCGTAGTGCAAGTGTAAATCACCTTAGTCTGACTGATCAGGGGAGGGGAGTGGCTATGAGCTTTTTTAGTCGGTTTTTGAAGAGACAACAGCCGGAGGAACGTCCGCTGTTTTACGATATTGTATGCCCTTATTGTTTCAGTAAGTTTTCACCGGAAGAGGTGGTGTTCCGCGCCGCCCATCACCGCGATGATGATGAGGACTACGCACTCGGGGAAGATGCAAAGTTGAATCGGTATCGTGAAAGATTCGGACTCGACACGGTATTTGATATGGAGGCCGTATTGGCTCCGCATGATGTACCGGAGGAACATCGTATTTATTCCGATAACATCGTGATGGGTCTTAACGATCGGTATGGTGTCGTTACACGCCGCCGGTTGTGTCCGCAATGTCATAACGAGTTGCCTGTTACGGCAGGTAAAGCACCGAGCAACATCATTTCCATTATTGGTGCGTCCCAGGTGGGTAAATCCGTCTACATGACTTCATTAATTCATACATTGCAGCATTATACAGCGGATCATTTTGACGCGGCTTGCATGCCACTGAATGCGGAGATCAGCCGCCGGTTCCGTGCGGATTATGAAGAACCGTTGTTCGAACGGGGCGATTTGCTGGATTCCACACAGAAGGAGAAGTTGCAAGAGCCGTTTATCTTCCAGTTTGTTTTCAAAGATGAAGATAAAGCGCCGCTGACCTTGGTATTCTTTGACGTTGCGGGCGAAGGTATGGTGGAGCAGGATTATCTCGGACTTCACGGGCAGCACATCAAGAACTCGGCAGGTATCCTGTTTATGGTGGACCCGCTTCAGATTCGTTCGATTCGGGACAAAATCCGCATTAACCTCGGCAACGAGCCTGGAGAGTGGACACCACGATACGATGAGCCACGTGACGTGGTGCTGACGATGTTCGGAGATTTTATCGCGTATCAGGACAAAGCCAAGACCAATATTCCAACGGCTGTTGTGCTCACCAAAAGCGACATGCTGCATTCCCTCAAGGATGAAGAGGGGGATTATATCAAATCGAACAGTAATGTCTTCCGCAATATGGTGCATCGCGATTGGTTCGACTTAACCGAGTTTGAAAATATCGACGGGGAGATCCGGCGTTTTATCGAGAAGGTGGATCGTCCGTTCAAGGGCACGATGGATGTGTACTTCAAGGATACAGCCTATTTCGCAGTCTCTGCGCTGGGCAGCAATCCGGTGGATATGAAATTGCAGGGTGTGGTTAGTCCGATTCGCGTGGATGAACCCTTCTTATGGCTATTGTACAAGCTGAAGTACATTGAGGGGAGAGTGGGATGATGCGTTCTTCCGTAACCCCGCCCATTGAACAACAGTTGTATACCCGAGAGCGGCGCGGGGTGTTTCGCACAACAGAGGGGTTTGATACGGTTGCGGCATCGCCGGGACTGGACCCTTCTTTTATCAAAAAAGTGCTTCACCCCTACTGTGTCTATGACGCTCCAGCGGAGCTAACAGGCCGTAGCGAGAAGGACGAGACGAAGTTTCCGGCTTCCATTCACCTGCTTCATCTGGAGAGTGGGGAGACGATCCTTGGGCAAAATGTGTACCAGTCTGCGGATTTCACGGGGCTGCGCAGTGCCTTTTTTGCTCATAATTACGTCTTGTCTCCCGAACGCTCGGAAGTGCAGATGAAGCAAGGCGGCTGGCTGGATGCCGTGTTCGCCACGTCCTATGACATCGAACAAGGTACAGTACTGCCGGCGCTTGCTGAATTGCCCATCTCACCGGGAAGTGGTCCTGATTCATCACCAACCCAAGTGCTGAGCGCCTTGAAAATGAACGAAGTGCTGTTCAAGCGCTTGCTCTACGCCGTAATGCAGTCTGTAGCAACACGCAGAAAAGTATACATTGCGCTGGACCTTCCCGCAGAAGAAGTGACCGCAGGGGCCAAAGGATTGCTGCGTTTGCTGTACACAGCGTTACCATACGCCTTCCGGCGGCAGCTGGGATTCATGACGTTTGCCAAGGAGCCGCAGGCCAAGAAGGGCATCCATGTTCAGTTTGTAGAGCGGGGGACGTTGCGTCCGAAAGACCGGAATACGGAGAAGGACTTCACCTTTGATCTGGTATCCGGCAGAGTGACACATGCGGATGCATCTGTGGCGAAGTTACCTTACGCGGAATTCGCCTGGGCTTTATTGCAGGAACCTCGTGCTGCGGATGCGTTCTATACCTTTGCGGACGAAATGCTGTCTGGCATGGAGCCTGGACGGGAGCTTTCCATTGAAGCCTATGGCGAACTATCGGTGTTCTATGCTCTTGAACAAGGCATGGAAGATCTGTACCTGGATAACAAAAGCCATGTCCTGAGTGGCTTGTTGACCTATTTGAAGCCGGAAGGTGGAGTACAGCAGCGTTCGCGTCTGAATGAGTTGTTCCTAACCTTACTCAGCCGGGAACTGGACAGCGTGAAGCGTGAGAATGTACCCGAAGAAGCGGTCGCTGCTCGCATTGGAGAATATTTCAGTGTTGCCGCACCCGTAGTGCAATCCTGGATTGTGGACTATTTCATCTATGGTGTGAATAATGCTCGCGCCCAGAAGCGTATGCGTGCTGTACAGGAATTGTATGCTGTGCTGGATCGGGATCCGCAGCTGAATCGAGCTTTCTTTGATAAAGTGCTGGCCAATGAATCGCTCACCAAGCTGTTGTTCGAGCCTTATCTGGACAATCAGCTGAAACGCACGGAATCGGCAGCGAACGTTGTGGAAGTGATCCGAAGATGGGTTACGTCCCATCCATCTGCGATCCACTACAGCTTCTTGCAGGAGCGGACAGCCAATGAGCTGCGTGAACGGTTATGTTCTGCGCCTAATCCGGTACAGTCTGCGAATGAAGCCCTCCAGCGTGTTAGCATACTGGATCGGGTATCCGCTGATGTCACCTATGATATAGGCATTACGGCACGAATTGGTCAATCTGAAGCTACAGCCCGCCCTAATCGCAAAGGGGGATCTCCGTCTGCCAGTCAAGATTCGGCATATCAGGAGGAGTTAACCCGCCTTGCAGACAAGCTTGCTTATGTCATTAACCTGTTTATGATTCAGGATCTGGATCTGGATCGGGTTAACCGTGAACAGCTATTAAGCATTGATATTTTGCAGCATGGCAATGAGGTTCGGGATTGGGCGGCACGTCAGGGCTCTGATGTATCCGCTCGAACGAACATGATGCTGGCTGCAAGAGCGTGGCTTAGTGGCGAGGGGAATGAAGAAGAGGCATTGGAGGCACTTTCCCTGGCAGAACGCAATGAACTTCAACGCTGGACGCGTCGCTGGCTTGCCGGAGAGCTGCAGGCTCATCCGGGGATCGCGGCATATGAAGCTTTGCCGATGGCTTTTTATCGGGGAGGAAGCGGCAGCAATCGGTTGGATTATCCTGGCCTGATTGAATTCATCCGCACCAATGCAAGTCGTGCTGAAGGGCTGTATCCATTCTTCGAATGGTCAGGAGATCATCGAATGTTTGTCCGGGGTTCCAATGCGCATAAAGGATATGCGGATGCCATCGTGGCGTATTTCAAAGCCCATGATCGTGAAGCATTCAAGTCGAAGTCAGCTTTCAAACCGTATTACGTGAGAGCCAGCAAGACAATGAAGCCGGTCTATGACCGTGCGAAGACGGAATTGTCCTCTCCACTGGTGCGGATGCTAACGGGTAAAAGGAAAAATCTGTTCGGATTACTCCTATTGATCCTGGTTCTGGGTATTGCTGGCGGTACATATGCATGGATGAAAAATTCTGTAGAGCCGCCGGCGGCATCCCCTCCATCCACCCAGGATCCTGCCATTCCGGCTGAACCTGAGGTACAGCTCGCGGAGCAGATTGCTTATATGATTCCTGCGAGTGAACAGGAGGGTACGCAATCACCTGCTCAACTGGTGATCCGTTTCAGGAACGATACGGGAAGCACTGAGTTTGAGCAAGGCAAACTTCAATTGACAATGAAAGATGGCAGTACTCAGGAGTTGGATACCACAGGCAAGTGGGAGAGCTTTAATCGGAATGAGGAGCCAGATAACCAAGTTCCTTCCGATAGTAGTTCAGGAAGTACTTCCGAAGGGAGTACGGATGGGGCGTCAGCGGGAAACGCGGGGAACGTAGAGCAGACGGAGGATGGCGATCAGCAGGTAGATCTTTCAACATCGGGTGATTCCACTTCAGATCCTGCTACCGATACAACAACGGATACAGGTACGAATGAATCGTCTAATGCTGCGAGTGGAGACACGGATCAAGGTACGGATGCCGATCAAGCTACTGGTTCCACATCGCCTGACACATCTGTATCCAATGAACAGGATGCGGATGCGACGACTTCTTCACAGATGTCTATTGGAGAGGTAGATCGTCTCTATCCGTATGGACTGCAGATCGATCTTCCAGCAGATATTGATGCCGAGAGTATTGCCAGTGTGCAGAGCACTCAGGGTGGGATGACTGTAATCCAATTGATGCCACAGCCGAAGCTGTAAGTTATTTTATATGAACATGTTGCATAGATTCATTAAGTGTCTTTTGATCCAATAATGAAAATGCTGACTTCATACCTTATTAATCGAGCGTATGTGAGATGACCTTGAACTTGAATTTCAAGGTCATCTTTTTTTATTTGATATGGCGGATATAGCAAACGCATGAAAAAAACTCACAGATTCACAATTCAGACACAAAATTTGCGATTCAAGAGTTTGAAAAACAGTCAGAAGTGATAAAGTGCGCGGAATGAATGAGAAAAGGTCTCATGTTTACTTGAGAAAAGAGGGGGATTTCTGCTACAGAAAGACCAAATAAAGCACGAAAAGAGAAGAAAATTTGGTTTTTTATGTTGACAAATGATAATGATTATCAGTATCTTTAGTGTAGAAGATATTTGCGTCGGAAATCACAGAATTACAATTTCGTTTTTGTTGTCATAGCCGGATTACATAACCGGGATAAATGAGAGAGGGATGATCGCATGTTTCGTCTGGAGACGACCAAGCTGGATATCGCTTATGAGGAAAGACTAATTGTAGAGGATCTGAATATTCAGATTCCCCAAGGAAAGATCACAGCACTTGTTGGAGCCAATGGTTCAGGGAAGTCAACCATCCTGAAAACGATGGCACGTATTATGGCTCCAAAAGCAGGTAATGTATTGCTCGACGGGAAGTCCATTCATAAACAGTCCACGCGTGAAGTTGCCAAGCAACTTGCGATTTTGCCACAGAATCCAACAGCCCCTGAAGGTCTTACCGTTACTGAACTGGTATCGTATGGTCGCTTTCCTTATCAAAAAGGATTTGGCTCCATGCGTGCGGAAGACAAACGCATGATTGAATGGGCTATCGAAGTGACAGGCATGACAGAATTCCACGATCGTCCGATTGATCAACTGTCCGGTGGACAGCGTCAACGTGCCTGGATTGCCATGGCCCTTGCTCAAGAGACAGATATCCTTTTCCTGGACGAGCCTACAACGTTCCTGGATATGGCTCACCAGCTTGAAGTACTGCAACTGCTGGAGCAGCTGAATGCCACAGCTAACCGTACCATTGTTATGGTTGTACATGACTTGAATCATGCTTCCCGTTATGCACATCACATGATTGGTATCAAAAAAGGTAAAGCCATTGCTCATGGTTCACCTGTGGAAGTTATGAACTCGGATGTGCTTCGTGAAGTATTCAACATTGAAGCAGATATCGTGATTGATCCGCGTTCGGGTGTACCACTCTGCTTGCCTTACGCGCTTGCAGGTGAACGCCAACAAGCGAAGCCGCCGGAACAAATGGTCATGAACAGTGCGATGGTTCATGCTGGAGGACGGACAGAACCACGTGTTCAAGCGACAGGAAGTTAACGAAATGGGCCATATGTGGTCCTTACATTATAGAATGAAGCCGCTGTGCGCTATCGCACACGGCTCTTTTGCATTCAGGGGAATTTGCAACTCATGGGAGCAATGGGATATGGGCAGACCCGGGATTTGGTAATCGCATCGGATCAGGTCTATAATAATAGGACAGGCTGTGGGTTCATTGGTTATACCAACGTGCTCGCAACAGCCCAAACCAACATATGTCATGGGAGGAATCAGTCATGTCCGTATATTCATATCAGGCGGTAACCACCGCGAACCAAGAAGTCTCACTGGATCTGTATCAAGGTAAGGTATTGGTCATTGCTAATACAGCCAGCAAGTGTGGGCTGACCCCGCAATACGGTGAATTGCAGAAGCTCTATGATCGTTATCGCGATCAAGGCTTGGTTGTACTGGGTTTCCCTTGTAACCAGTTTGGAGGGCAGGAGCCAGGTACAAGTGAGGAAGCGGAATCATTTTGCCAGATTAACTATGGTGTGAATTTCCCGGTGTTTGCCAAGGTAGATGTGAATGGTGAGGACACTCATCCCCTGTTCCAATACCTGAAGGAGCAACAACCTGGCGTAGGTGAAACAAGCGACATCCAATGGAACTTCACCAAGTTCCTTGTTAACCGTGAAGGTGAAGTGGTAGGTCGTGTTGAACCAAAAGAATCTCCGGAGACAATGATTGCAGATATCGAGAAATTGCTCGGTTAATACATGAACGTTTGAGAAGCCTGTCCTTGCATGTGCAAGGATAGGCTTCTTTGATTATTTTATATAGAGTGGCTACATTCTCTTCACAGGTAGGGGTTGGCTTCAGGAGCAATTTGTGAGCGTTTACCAATTTAAAAATTAACACTGTAGCGGAAATGGAATGCATTTATGTTGTACAAGTAAAAGATGAATGTGGGAGAGAACTCTAACTTTATACGTCCATACTGCGTTTATACAGGGATTGAGGAAGCCATTACATAGCATAAACCGACCCATATCCGGGGACAATGAATTCAATACAATGAAGGGAAGAAAGGCTTAAATACAGGGAAGTAACCTCTTTCGACAAAATTTTTTTGCACAACCTATTGCAATGTGAAAAATATCACATTATAATGAGTGTGTAAAGTGAAATAAATCACATACACAGTTTCGAATAAGAAGTGAAATATTTCACAACCAAAATAACGTTATATTCAAACTCATTTATATATTTCGAGGAGGAACTTTTAATGAAAATCGCAGTTATCGGATGTACACACGCAGGAACCGCAGCCATCGTAAATACCGCCAAATTGTACCCGAATGCTACCATCACGGTGTATGAGCGCAATGACAATATCTCCTTCCTATCTTGTGGTATTGCGCTCTACGTAGGTGGGGTTGTGAAAGACCCTGACGGTTTGTTCTATTCTTCGCCTAATCAATTGGCAGAGCTTGGTGTTGAGACCAAGATGCTTCATGAAGTAACAGCAGTAGATGCCAAGGGCCATACCCTTCAGGCTAAAAACCTGAAAACTGGGGAAGAATTTGAAGATACGTTTGACAAACTGATCGTGACAACGGGGTCATGGCCTGTCGTTCCGAAGCTTGAAGGCATCGAGATGGATAATATTTTACTTTGCAAAAACTACAATCATTCCAACACGATTATTGAAAAAGCCAAAGATGCCAAACGTGTTACTGTTGTAGGTGCAGGATATATCGGCGTAGAGCTGGTGGAAGCTTTCCAGATGAACGGTAAAGAAGTTACCCTGATCGACAGTGTGGACCGGATTTTGAACAAATACCTGGACCCTGAGTTCACGGATGCGATCGAAGATACGTTGACTGGACGCGGCATCAAGCTGGCTCTTGGTCAAACGGTACAGAAGTTTACTGGTGAAAATGGCAAAGTGACTAAAGTGATCACGTCCAAAGGAGAGTTTGAAACCGATCTGGTTATTCTGTGCATTGGTTTCCGTCCAAATACAGAGCTGCTCAAAGGCCAAGTGGATATGCTGCCAAACGGCGCAATCATCGTGGATAAATATATGCAAACCAGTCAAAAAGACATCTTCGCTGCGGGTGACAGCTGTGCTATTCATTACAACCCAACAGGCAAAGCATCTTACATTCCGCTGGCAACCAACGCCGTACGGATGGGTACACTTGTAGCCCGCAACCTGGTTCGTCCTACGACACCATACATGGGTACACAAGGAACATCCGGTATCAAAATTTATGAGCAAAATATCGCAGGTACAGGAATGACGGAAATGTCTGCTGCTGACGAAGGTTTGATTGTGGAAGCTGTCTTACTGGAAGACAGCTACCGTCCGGAGTTCATGCCAACGGCTGAGAAACTGTTGCTTAAAGTGGTATATGAGCAGGCTACTCGTCGGATCGTTGGAGCACAGGTGATGTCTCAGGTTGATCTGACCCAATCGATTAATACGATCTCGGTCTGCATCCAAAACAACATGACCGTAGATGAGCTGGCCTTCATCGACTTTTTCTTCCAGCCACATTACAACAAACCATGGAACTTCCTGAACACGGCTGGTCTGCAAGCACTGCCACCGGTAGAAGTAAAAGCACCAGCAATGGTGTAAGCAAGCAGAATAGATGGTTGAACAGCGAGCATGATAAACGCCATACAAAGATAAGTCATGCTTGTCCGTAAATATGAGGTGTACAATAACTGCCAGGATTACGAAACAAGGCGGACGATTATAAAGGTAAGAGAAGACTGGCGAGTATATCGTCAGTCTTTTTTTTGGTTTTTTAGCTATAAAAGGCTTTTCTATACTTTTGCTGACTTAACTATTTAAAGACGCTCTTAAAGCATATTTTTGAATAACATTGTGATAATTTGCACAAAGTTTCACGCAGTACCAAGATACAATTGAGATATAGCATTCAACGCATAACAATGAAATTCGGGTAGTTTTCCCAAACGATGAACAATGAAGGAGAGGGTGAATGATATGGCAGCAAAAACACCTCTTGAGGTTGCACAATATACGGCGCAAACAGGTATGAAGAAGGCTCAATATCCGGTGTCTTCTGTACTGGTGCTTAGTTTTCTGGCAGGGGCTTTTATTGCGCTGGGTTTTCTATTGGATATTCGGGTGATTGCTTCTGCGCCAGCTGAGTGGGGGAGTCTGGTCAATCTGATTGGTGCAGCAGTGTTCCCGGTGGGACTAATCTTGGTGCTCATCGGTGGTGGCGAGTTGCTGACAGGTAACATGATGGCAGTTCCACTCGCGACGATTGCTCGAAAGTTATCCGTAGGTAATATGTTGAAAAATCTAACCTTAGTGACGATTGGTAACTTTGTTGGAGCTTTGTTTGTCGCGTACGCGTTTGGACATGTGCTTGGTCTGACCGGAGAGGGTGTATATCTGGCTAAAGTGGTGGATATGGCTGGGCACAAGCTGCATGACGGCTTCTTGCAAGCTTTCATCTCTGGCATCGGCTGTAACTGGCTGGTCGCGCTGGCCGTGTGGCTATCTTATGCATCGGATACGATGAGTGGCAAGGTACTGGGCATTTGGTTTCCAACGATGGCATTTGTGGCCATTGGATTTCAGCACGTTGTGGCCAATATGTTCCTCATTCCGGCGGCAATCTTCGAAGGACATTATTCGTGGGGTCAATATGTGATGAATTTCATTCCGGTATGGCTCGGGAATCTGACTGGAGGTGCTCTGTTTGTAGCTGCAGCCTATTGGGTGGTGTACCTGCGCCAAGCTGAGCCGAAAGTGAAACCGGAGGTAGCAACGTCGATCGAAGCTGTGGAGACGGAAGGCAGAGCGATGTGGAGCAAGCAGGCGTAGCGGGGCATATATACACGTATGTATACATGGGTAATGGAACATTCATGTAGAAGTAAAGACGATTCTGGTCTTGTTCGATTCATGGCGAATATGCTGTGATGGAGCAAGGCGGGATCGTTTTTTTGGTATGGGGTCCTTGTGGATTTTAACGCAAAATAAATTCGCCATGACAAGGTTCGGGGGAACGAAACCTGTTCATGGCGAATTTCGGGAGTGGTCCATGATATGGCATGAGGAGGAAGTGGGGAAACACTAGCCTAATGCCTTATTTTTAATTTACCCCTGAATTCTGAAGTTGAATCAAACTCAAAAACATTTTTTGAAAATAATTTAAAGCCGCTATAGTGGCGAATATGAAGCAAAAACATACTGTTCTCTTTACGCGCTAACCTCGAAGAAGATATGATATAGGGATAGCTTTTAAAGAGGGGAGCCTTACGATGATCGATCAGGAGAATGGTGTATTTGCGGCGGTGTGCCCGCTCGACTGTCCGGACACTTGTGGTCTGTTATTACATAAAGAGAACGGCAAAATTGTGAAGGTGGCAGGCAATCCGGATCATCCGATAACCAAGGGTGCCATCTGTAATAAAGTTAGAAATATGACTGAGCGGGTGTATCACCCCGAGCGTCTACAATATCCGATGAAACGTGTAGGAGCCAAAGGTGAAGGCAAGTTCGAACGAATCAGTTGGGATGAAGCGATTCACGAGATTACGACCAAATTCACTGCATTGTCCGAAACCTACGGCCCGGAGAGCATCCTGCCTTACAGCTTTTACGGTAACATGGGCATTCTTGGTGTAGACGGCATGGATCGACGTTTCTTCAATGCGCTAGGTGCGAGTGTGCTGGAGCAGACAATCTGTAATGCCGCTGGAAATACTGGCTGGAAATATACGATGGGCGCCAACCGGGGTACGGTGCCGGAAGATACGGAGCATGCGGATCTCATCCTGGTATGGGGCGGTAATATCGTCAGTACGAATATGCATCAGGTCGTTTTAGCGGAGAAAGCCCGTAAGAAAGGCGCCAAGATCGTCGTAATCGACGTTCATCGCAATCGTACCGCCCAATGGGGCGACTGGTTTATCCCGCTGTATCCGGGCACGGACAGTGCACTGGCGCTGGGATTGATGCATGTGCTGTTCGAACGGGGACTGACGGATGAAGCGTTTATGCAAAAGTATACGATAGGTCATGAGGCACTACGTGATCATGTCCGCAGTTACACCCCTGAACGTGTTGCACGCATTACGGGCGTGCCGGAGGAAACCATTGTGGAGCTGGCTGAACTATACGGCAACGCACAGGCAGCCCATATTCACATCGGCAATGGCCTCCAGCACCATGATAATGGGGGAATGAACGTGCGTAGCGTTGCTTGTCTGCCTGCCATTACAGGGCAATGGCTGAAGCAAGGCGGCGGTGCTGTTCGCACGAACAGCTACGCGAGCACGAATAGCGACGCGCTGGAACGTCCGGAGCTGCGGCAGAATCCGGAGCCGCGAGTAGTGAACATGAATCGGATTGGTGAAGCGTTACTGGAAGCAGAGCAGCCAATCCGGGCGATGATGGTCTACTGCAGCAATCCACTGGTGGTGGCACCGGATACTGAGCGGGTGGAGCGAGGTTTTGCACGGGAAGATCTGTTCACGGTTGTGCATGATCTGTTCATGACGGATACGGCGAAATATGCAGATATCGTATTACCAGCCACATCTTCATTTGAAGCGACGGACCTGTACACCTCTTATTGGCATCAGTACGTTCATCTGCAAGAGCCGGTAATTGCACCGATTGGGGAGAGCAAGAGCAATGTGGAACTGTTCTCACTGCTTGGGCAGGCTATGGGGTACGATCCTGCAATCTTCGGAGAAACGCCGGAACAGATGATTGAGGACGCACTTCAGGGCACAGGCAACCCCTACATGAATGGAATCACGTTGGAGGGACTGAAGGAACACCGATTCGTGAAACTGGATATGTCGCCACATGCTGCGTTTCTGGATCAGCTACCCACACCTTCAGGCAAAATTGAATTATATTCGGAGATGATGGAACAGCGAGGTCTTCCGCCGCTCCCTACCTATAGCGCTCTGGTTGAAGGATATGATGGGGAGAATCCGGCTGGACCTGCCGATACGTATCCATTGATGTTCCTATCGCCGCCAAACCATAATTTCCTGAACTCCACCTTTGGTAATTCAGCCAAACATCAACGTTTGGAAAAGATGCCTCTATTGCAAATGCACCCCGAGGACGCTGCCCGCAGAAACGTGGAGGATGGAGATGCAGTGGTCGTATGGAATGATCGTGGGCGCATCGAACTTACCGCCAAGGTGAGTGAAGCTATGCTGCCGGGAACCGTCATCAACCAAGGTTTATGGTGGGATGGTGATGGCAAGAAGCAGCGAGCCAATTCGCTCACGTCCAACAGATTGTCTGACATGGGTAACGGGGCGACCTTCTTCTCGGCCACTGTCGAAGTGAAGCGTCAATGAGTGTGCTTGCAGCATGATTTTTTTGAGGTAAGATGAACAAAGGATAAAACTTGAGCAGGATCTAAAGAGCAATACATGTGACACTTCATAAAACCTTCGCTCTGGCTGGTTATGGTTATGCCGTCAGGGCAAAGGTCTATTTTTTATGGTTATTTGTTTGTGCAGAGGTACTAAGGAGAATGAATTAACGATGATGAGATGGCTGGATAACTATCCAAAAGAAGTGAGAATATTTTTATTAGCAAGTCTGGTTAACGCAACAGGCAGTGCCTTGATGTGGCCGCTGACCACCATGTATGTGTTTGATGAGCTTGGACGGACGATGGCCAACGCGGGTTTTGTAATCCTCATTCAGTCCCTGGGTGGCATCTTCGGACAGTTGCTCGGAGGTTCGTTGTATCACCGGGTGGGCGTGAAGAAGCTGATTATTGGCTCACTGGCGCTTAATGCGTTAGGTTTGTTTGCGCTGCCCTGGATTAGTGCGTATTGGGTCGTATTTATATGTGCGATGGGCTGGATTGGTCTGTTTAGTTCATTGTCGCTGCCAGCGATTCAGGCCTTTATTGGCTTCCGATTTGCGGAGCGACGCGGTGAATTATTCAATATTATCTATGTGGCGAACAATATCGGGGTGGCGATTGGTACGGCGCTGAGTGGTTTTCTGGCTGACTTTTCCTATCACCTCAGCTTTGTACTGAACGGAGTGACCTCAGCAGGGTTCGCGATGTTCTTCTGGTATTATCTGTCGCGGGTCGAACCGGATCAGGGGGAAGTACATCTGACCAAACGCAAAACCGTCCCCGATGGGCCGGGCGTCTGGGCATTGCTGGGTAATACCCGATTATATCTGTTTATGAGCTTGGGCGTGCTCTTCCTGTTATTCGGCAACTCCATCTGGAACACAGGTGTGTCCCCGTATATCATCTCTGAGGGTATGGAAAAAAGAATGTACGGTCTGCTCTGGACCCTGAACGGGGTGCTGATCTTTGTGGGCCAACCTTTTACCAGCTGGGTGAAACGGACCATGGCTCGTACCTCCACTGCCCAGATGACCGCGAGTGCCGTATTCTATGGCATGGCCTACATTGTGATGATTACCATGTACAGCTATCCGGGCATGGTGCTCGCAATGGTACTGGCCACGTTTGGAGAGATGTTGATCTCCCCTGCAACGCCTGCATTTATCTCCGAGCATGCTGGCAGGGCGGCACCTTTTTACATCGGGATATCGGGTGGGATCGGTGCGGTTGGACGGGTTATCGGCCCCTATGCGATGGGGGTCATGTATGACAAGCAGGGACTTATTCCGGTAGCGTGGCTGGCAACAGGCACAGCGGCGATTGCGGTACTTGGTTTTGTATTGCATGCGGTGTTGAACCGTAATCGTGAAGTGAAGGAGTATGGGGTGGACGCCTAGCCTTTGCGGGCTGAATCGTATGATGAAGGGAGAGGACAGGTTATAGTGGAGGAGAAAAGAAAGCTACTTTAACCTGTCAGATCATCCTGTTGATTTGTATTGACAAAAAAATCTTTTTATGCTATAATTTACATATTAAATCTCTTCGTATATACTAAGGTTCTCCTGGCCAGGGGGAATCTTATTTTTGTTTGTACGGGAGGAATAGGTATGAAGCAAAATGAATCCAGTATTACATCTTTGATTTCGGCTTTTGGCCGAGCCTATCATTGCCAATATGATACACCTCTTATTTTCAATGATTTTATAGCCAGTGCGCTTATCACTCCTCAAGAGTTTTCAGATATCAGCAATAACATGGTTAGAGGCATTCATTTTTTCAACCCGGATATGGCGCACCAGCTCAAGGACGACCCGGAAAAGGTTCTAAAATGGATTACCCAGGTACAATTATCTCCAATAACTCTGGCTCGGGCCGCTTACTGTGAGCATGTACTTTTGCATGAAGTCGCGTTGGGATTGAAGCAGGTAGTCATTCTTGGCGCCGGGATGGATACGTTTGCTATGAGGCATCCGGAATTGGAGGACACGCTGGATATCATTGAAGTAGATTATCCGGCTACACAGCAATTCAAGAAGGAGCGGCTGAATCAGGCCGAGCTGACTATTCCGGACAATCTTCACTTTGTACCCATGGATTTTACGCGTGAGCTTTCGAATGACAGCTTGACTCTTGAAGGTTTGAAGAAACGGAAGACGTTGGCTAGTCTCCTGGGTGTTTCGTATTATTTGCCCAAAAATGATCTGTTTAACGTGATTCGTCATGTGTTTTCGAACCTGCCAACCGGAAGCTCTATAGTTCTGGATTATGCAGATGAGCATCTTTTTGAGGAAAAAGGAATGTTTAATCGGGTTGAAAATATGGTTAAATTGGCTGCAATGGGTGGTGAGCCGATGCAATCCGGGTACGCATATGCGGAGATGGAGGCTTTGCTTGATGAAGCGGGGTTGCTTATCTATGAGCATCTGACTCCGGAGGCGATTCAGGAACAGTTTTTCCAGAATCGAATCGATTATCTAAGGGCATTTGAAACGATACATTTCATTCACGCAGTAAAAAAATAAATCAATCCGGGCATGTATGGTCACCTATATAGCCCGCATTTGCATAACAACGACCAACCTTCACCCTGTGGCAGGGTGAAGGTTGTTTGGTTTGATCAAAGGACCAGCACAAACCATGATTCGGTAGCCAATAACTTCGCATGTGATACACATGTTCAGAAATCAGACTTGTTAGAGTGCATTCCCATGTCAATCAACGTTCTCCCCTCTATTTGTGCATAATGCCCATATAATAGAATGGAACTGGTTAAAGGCAGGGGGATGCATACGATGTACAAGGTTTTGCTGGTTGATGATGAATTTATGATCTCGGACGGGATCTCCAGTGTGGTGAACTGGTCCCGATTAGGAACAGAACTGATAGGCATTGCTCAAGATGGATTGGAAGCGCTCGCTTCAATTGAGCGGCAACGACCGGATATTATCATCTCGGACATCCGTATGCCGGGAATGGATGGGTTACAGCTGGTTGAAGCTGTGGCAGAGAAGTATCAGCATATCTCGTTTATCATGCTCACGGGTTTTACGGAGTTCGAATATGCGAAAACGGCCATGCAGTATGGGGTGAAGCACTATTTGCTTAAGCCCTGCAGCGAGGAGCATCTCGTACAGGCTATCAGTGAATTGGTCAGTGAGAAGCGGGAGTTGACCGATCAGGAGCGTTTTGTGCAGTCGATTCAATATAATCTGGAGCGTGTACTGCCACATGCCAAGGAATATTTTCTGAAAGAGCTGGTCACGAACAGAACATACGGGGTCAAGGAATGGAAGTATTTCGAGGAATTATTCGATGTACAGTTTCAGGATCAGCGTGTGCGGTTGTTGCTAGTAGAGATTGAGGGAGATCATGAGTATTTGCACTTGTTCGCAGTCAAGAACATTGCCGAGGATATTTTTCACAATCCCATCTTAAGTGCCACGGTTGGAAGGCATGTGCTACTAATTATGGAGGACAAGTTGTCTGAAACACAGTTGTTCCATAATATCGATGAGATTCGCGCCACATTTACCCGATATTATCATGACGATCTCACGATTGCGCTGAGCGAGCCAGGAGATCTATCGCAGGCACGCCATTTGTACATGCAGACGCTGGTTTATCTCAATTACCGCTTTTACCTCGGTGAGGGCAGTCTCATTATGGAGCGGGATGTCTACTCTCCCGGGGAGCGCACCCTTCCTGAATTCGAATACGATCCGGAGCGGATGGTTACTGCAATCAAGGCGGGACACTGGCAGGAAGTGGGATCAGAGCTGAACCGGATGTTTCAGATGCTTGCCAGCTTGCGATACGATATATCCCAAACAAAGTCCTATCTTATTCAGATGTTTATGGAGATGATTCGACTCAGTGGCTCTGCCGAGATGAAAAGGTATATGGACCAGTTGCCGGGCATGATTGAATCCAGCACGCTGCATTCTTTTCAACAGTTTCTGCTTGCCGTCGCCAAGGAAATCACGCTGCGCCGCTACGAACAACACCGCTCCAGACAATCGCAGATGGTAGGTAGTGTGAAACAGTTGGTAGAGAAACGCTACAAGGACGAGACATTAACACTCCAGTCCATTGCTGGGGAAATATACATGAATCCAGACTACATCGGCAAAATGTTCAAAAAAGAAACCGGTGAGAAATTTACGAACTATGTGTTAAGCTACCGAATCCGTAAAGCGTTGGAGCTTCTGGAGCAGGACGGGAACTGCACTGTATCCTCGCTTGCCGAACAGACAGGCTTTGGTGCCAACTGGCCGTATTTCAGCAAAATGTTCAAGAAATACACGGGATTCTCCCCTTCCGAGTATAAAAAAGTACCCTAGGACAGCGTCGCTCTGGCTTTTACATAGCTAATCTTTATATCCGATCACATCTAATCTGTGATCGGGCCCTGTACGCCATTCATCGGCAGCAGGGTCTTTTTTTGTCGGACGGAACTCGGTTTTGAACATCCATTTAACGGAAATGAGCATGGGAAGAAAAGGCGCTCGCTTCTATCATTAGAAGTGTCATGTTAGTGAATCAATACCGAGAGTGGAGGTTGAGTGGATGGAGCTGAATCGAAGCCGGGGGATCGAACCTGGGCGTTTGAAGCCAGCTGGCAAATGGAGTTCGGTGAAAAAGGAACTTGTCCGCAACAGATACGTCTATCTGATGCTCGTTCCTGTGGTAGCCTACTATCTGATTTTCAGCTATGGGCCAATGTACGGGCTACTGATGGCATTTC
Organism: Paenibacillus sp. PK1-4R; assembly: GCF_030369595.1. Taxonomy (NCBI): domain Bacteria; kingdom Bacillati; phylum Bacillota; class Bacilli; order Caryophanales; family Paenibacillaceae; genus Paenibacillus; species Paenibacillus sp. PK1-4R. The sequence goes on along the minus strand of NZ_CP126535.1, from coordinate 6,414,824 downwards.
AGGAATCCTACAACCCGATCAAAGGAATCTTGGCAGGCGAATGGGTCGGATTTGACAACTTCACCATGTTTTTTGAAAGTTATTATTTCTGGCGACTGATTAAGAACACACTGATTTTGAGTTTTTACAGTATTGTGTTTGGTTTCCCGGCTCCGATTCTACTAGCACTGTTGCTGAATGAAGTCCGGAAAAAGTGGTTCAGAGGCGCAGTACAGACCATTAGTTATATGCCGCATTTCATCTCGGTTGTCGTCGTGGTTGGAATGTTGAAAACGTTCTCATCTCTGGACGGTGGGTTATTTAACGTCATTCGTGACTTTTTCGATCTGCAGCCGATTATGTTTTTGGCGGAAAAAGATATGTTCCGTCCGATGTACATCCTGTCCAACATATGGCAGGGAGCAGGCTGGGCCTCGATTATCTTTTTGGCAGCACTTAGTGGGATTGATCCACAGTTGTATGAGGCTTCCAAAATTGATGGTGCAGGCCGCTGGAGACAGCTATTACATATTACACTGCCGGGCATTATGCCAACGATTGTGATCATGTTAATTCTGCGTATGGGGGCGGTCATGAACGCGGATTTTCAGAAAATATTGCTGATGCAAACGGCACCGACCTATGAGACATCGGATGTCATATCCACCTTTGTTTATCGATCCGGTATTTTGGAGGGGAACTATACGTATTCAACCGCCATCGGACTATTTAACGGCGTCATTAATTTCGCGCTGCTCATTATCGCGAACGCGATCAGCAGAAAGCTTAACTCAACCAGTCTATGGTAATCGGAAGGTGAAGCGATGAAACAGTCTATAGGGGAACGACTTTTTGATGTATTTAATACACTGCTGCTCTTGGTGATCATGGTTTTATGTTTTTACCCGATGCTGTACGTGTTCAATTCCTCAATCAGCGACCCGGACCAGATGCTGCGTTCCCGTTCACTGATGCTCATTCCTGAAGGTTTTCAGCTGGGAGCGTACAAGTCGGTATTTCAAGATACTCGCATCTATACGGGATATATGAACACCTTGTTCTATGTTGTGGTGGGTACCGCCATCAATCTGCTCATGACTTCGCTGGCCGCCTATGGGCTGTCACGCGGTGATCTGATGGGCAGAAAAACGCTGATGAAGTTAATTACGTTCACGATGTTCTTCGGCGGGGGTATGATTCCGACTTTTCTGTTGATTCAAAATCTGGGCATGGTGGACACCCGCTTTGCGCTTATTATTCCGGGTGCCATCAGCACATTCTATTTCCTCATTATGAAAACAAACTTCGAAGGCATTCCGATCAGTCTGATCGAATCGGCGAAGCTTGATGGCGCCAATGACTTTCTGATTTTGTTCCGAATTGTACTGCCTTTGTCAAAGCCAATCCTGGCGGTCATGATGCTGTATTATGCGGTTGACCATTGGAATGATTATGTCGGACCGATGCTCTACCTGCGCAGTCAGGAGTTATATCCGATCCAGATTATTATGCGTGATATTCTGATCAGCAGCAGTACAGAGGCTATGGGCGCTGGCGCTGATACCGGCTTTGCCATTGGGGAGAACATCAAATATGCAACCATCATTATCTCCACGCTGCCGATTATGCTGGTATATCCGTTCATCCAACGTTATTTTGTTCAGGGCGCTCTAATCGGTGCTGTGAAACAATAAAAAATGTATCCTATGGAGGCGAATTACGTGAAAAAAAGAATGGGGTCCATCTTGTTGTCATCGCTACTTACCATGTCTTTAATGGCGGGCTGTACGGGGGATAATGAACCAGGTAACGCAGAGCCAGCAGAAGAAACAGAACCTACGGTTCAGGCGTTGACCGAGATTCCACTACCGATTACAAGTGAGCCATTTACCATTGACTACTGGCGCGCCAATGATGCCAAATTGACAGCTTCCTTGAACAACTTTGGCGATATGGCAGCTTACAAGGAAAAGGAGAAATTGACGGGCATCAAAGTGAAGTTCACACATCCTCCGCTTGGACAACAACGTGACCAGTTCAATCTGTTGATCTCCACGAAAGAACTACCGGATGTCATTTATTATAACTGGGCGGATGCCGTTGGCGGACCGGAAAAAATGATCAAGGATGGTCGGATCATTCGATTGAACGAACTGATCGACAGTTATGCACCGAACTTAAAGCGGATTATTGAATCCGATCCGGATGTGAAGAAACAGATTGCACTCGACGATGGCACGATCTATATGTTCCCGCTGCTCAAGCTGGATGCATTGAAGCTGAATGCTACTTCCGGTTTAATTATGCGCCAGGATTGGCTTGATAAATTAAATCTCAAAGTACCTACCAACATTGATGAGTGGTATACGGTGCTTAAGGCATTCAAGGAACAGGACCCCAACGGCAACGGCAAGCCAGATGAGCTGCCATTCACCGGAAACTGGGGACCGGGTAACCTGACTAAGCTCCATGATTTTGCCGCGGCCTTTGGTGTAATTGGTGGCTTCCAGATGAATGGAGACAAGGTGGAGTTTGGACCGATTCAGCCGGGCTACCGTGATTTCTTGGAGACCATGGCCAAGTGGTACAAGGAAGGGCTGATTGATCCCGAGATCATGACCAATGACGGTAAAGCTTTCGATTACAAGGTCACCAGCAATCTGGCAGGCGCATATCAGGGTGGTGTGTTCAGCGGCATGGGGAAATACTTTAATCTGATGAGAGATACGGATCCGAACTTTAACGTGACTGGTGTACCGTGGCCTGTATCTCCGGATGGAACTTCGTATGCGACATTTAATCTGGACGCTAAAGTGTTGACTTATGGTGAGGCCATTACAGCTTCCGCGGACGAAGACAAACTGAAATATATTGTACAGTGGATGGACTACAACTATAGCGAAGAGGGTAGTGATCTGTTCAACTTTGGTATCGAAAATGACAGCTATGTTCGTGATGGGGAAGGTGTCAAATTCACAGATACCATCATTAATAATCCGAACGGTCTGACGTATGATCAGGCACTGGCTTCTTATGCCTTATCCATTATGGACGGTCCGATCAATCAGGATAGTCGTTATTTGGATGCCTTACTATTTGACGACGGACAACGTGCCGCGAATGCGGAATGGATGAAAGCAAGCTCAGCTTTAACGCTTCCTCCAATTCGTTTGTCAACAGATGAGGTGACCACAAGTACGTCCATCATGAGCCAGGTGAATACGTATTTGAATGAAACGATGACTGCCATCATTAGCGGACAGAAGCCGATCACCGAATTTGACACGATGGCCGAAACAATCAAGAGCATGGGCATTGACCGGGCGATTGAGGTTCATCAGGCGGCCTATGACCGATATCAGTCCAAATAATACGTGAGAAATCGAGCGCTAAAACTTTGGGAAAACCTTCCTGCATGTGATATACCTAATAGTATCACGTGGTTCAAAGGAGCGCTTTGGTCATGACAGCCTACCGCAAACTCAGCATCAAAATGAAAATGTTTCTGATGATTATGTTCATGATGGCGTTTATCATCATCCTGGCGTTTGGGTCCTTGTATTATACGTACTCGGTGTATGACAAACAGCTGTTTGATAAGTCGTCCCGACTTCTGAACCTTTCTTCGTCTACAGTGGATGTTGAACTTCAGAAATTGGAAGCGTTATCATTAAACGTGATTTCCGATACTCAGATTCAAAGAGCTTTGAAGTCGTTGCTGGATGACGATAGTGCATATTCAAGCTTTATTGAACGAAAGAAGATCACGGATCGGCTATGGGAGCATATTAGTGGGGCTGCACGTTATGTGCAGTCCGTTCATCTGATTGATTCCAGAGGAAGAGTCAATAAATATGGCGAGACACTAACCGTATCCCAGGAAAAATATGATCGGATGATTGCGGCTGCGGAGCAGGCCAACGGTGCAGTACGCTGGTTATACCCGGATGACGATGACCCGATGCTGGTTATGGTCCGTCAGGTGAGAGCCTACGAACCGATGACCCTGGAACCGGTAGGCATACTGTTTCTGCGTATTAATATCGAGCGACTCGTTGAGGAGTATGCGGGCATTGATAGCCAGGACAGTGACATTATTTTAAAAGCAGGCAGTGAGGTGGTCTATCCTTATCGCCAGCTTCCAGAAGCGGTGTCCACGGGGCTGAATCCACTTCCAGGCAGTGGGGGATATGAGATCAAAAATCTGGATGGGAGGGAGATATTTCTTTCCCAGAAGAAATCCGCATACACCGGCTGGGTGTATTATAATATGGCCTCTTATGATGCAATTTTTGAACGTATTATATGGTTGAAAAATAGTTTGATTGTCGTTTATCTTATCGCCATTCTGGTTGTTCTCGCGCTTGGTATGGTGTTCGCACGTAGTCTGACAAGGCCGATCAGGCAGCTCATCAGTCAGATGAAGGAGGTTCAGTATGGGGATCTGGAGAACATAGACGCCAATCTGTCCATTCCAACCCACCAGCACATGGATGAATTGGGGTTACTACAGCGTACGTATCGACTGATGATTACACATATTAATACATTGATCAAAGAAAATTATGCAAGCCAACTGGTCATTAAGGAAACAGAGTTCAAGGCATTACAGGCGCAGATCAATCCTCACTTTTTGTATAATGCACTGGATTCGATCCATTGGCTCGCCAAAAAGAACAGGCAGGAGCAAATCTCCAGTATGGTGTTATCACTCGGATATTTGCTGCGTTCCTCCATCAGTTTTAAGCAAAATATCATTACCATTGCCGAAGAACTGGAGATTGTCAATCATTACATCACCATTCAGACCTACCGTTTCCGGCAACGGCTGGATTTCCGTATGGATGTGCCTGCTTCTTATCTGGGTTGTGCCATTCCCAAGTTGACCCTACAGCCGCTACTGGAGAATGCCATTCAATACGGTTTGGAACCACAGGTTGGATCATGTCTGATTCGAGTGTATGCCGAGATATCAGGTGGCAAACTGGCCCTTATCGTGGAGGATCACGGTCCCGGCATGGAACCCGAATATGTGGAACAGGTGCTGCGCGGTGAAGTGAAAACCAGAGGCACAGGTATTGGTCTGCTGAATATCAGGGAGCGGGTACGTCTGGCTTTTGGCGAAGAATATGATGTTCTGCTGGAGAGCAATCCGGGGCTTGGAACGAGAGTAACGGTGCTGCTGCCACCCCCATCACCAGGTAAGGAGGAGAAGTTATGGGAAGATGGATGCGAATGATAGGCATGCTCTGCCTTATGCTGACTCTTCCTGGCTGCGTGAACCAGTTGGATCAAAGGCCAGGCATGATTGTGGACGAAGAGCCGATAACGCTGCGAATCGCTTGGTGGGGTGGGGAGTTTCGCAACAATGCAACGATAGCTGTTATCGACCTGTATGAGAAGTTGAATCCACATGTAAACATTGAATACGAATATAGCAGTTTCAACGAATACTGGAGAAAACTTGCCCCACATGCAGCAGGCAATGCGTTGCCCGACATTATCCAGATGGACATCTCCTATCTGTCCCAGTACAGTTCGCTGCAACTGTTGGAAGACATGACGCCGTACATGCAGAGCGGGTTGATTGACACGACAGATATTGAGAAGGAACAGCTGGAGAGTGGTAGCCTGAATGGAAAAACCTTTGGTCTCAGTTTGGGGGTTAACGCCATGCTCAGTATCTATGATCCGGAAGTGTTAAAGGCCAATGCTATTGAGTTGCCAACGGATACGTGGACATGGGCGGATTTTGACCGGATGGGCGAGCAATTGCTGGGGAAAGGCATCTATCTGGGAACCTATTTCACGCCGGAACAGTTTTTCGCGTATTACTTGAGACAGTACGGTTCCAAGCTGTACGCCGAGGATGGCGAGAGGTTGGGTTATGAGGATGATGGGTTGTTTATTGAATACTTTGGCAGGATGCAGCAGCTCGCGGAGAAGCAGCTTATTTTTGCACCGGATATCTGGACATCAGATATTGGCCAGCCTGATAACGACCCGTTTTATCTGGGAGAGGCTTTGTTTAGCTGGGGGTATTCCAACCAATTTATCAGCACCGCTCAGCGTTATGGCAAACCCTTAACCATCTCCCCAATGCCTGGGCCAAACAGCCAGGATGGATTGTTTTTGAAGCCAGGCATGTTTTTCTCCATGGCGGGCAATTCCAGACATAAGGAGGAGGCGGCCAAGTTCATCAGCTTTTTTGTGAATGATTTGGATGCCAATCTGCTGCTCAAAGGGGAGCGGGGGGTGCCCGTCTCATCCAGTGTCAAAGAGCGGATGAAGCTGGTGGTTGAACCGGAGCTGGCGCAGGTGTTTGATTATATTGATTGGGTTGCCGATAACAGCACTCAGATGGACCCGCCTGATCCCGTAGGTGCGCCAGAGGTCACTGCGGTATTGCGAGAGTTGTATGATCTGCTGCTGTTTGGCAAAATTACGCCTGAGGAGGCGGCGAAGGATTTCCGTGAGCGGGCGAACGCCATTCTGGGTGGGTAGTTATATAAATTGAACTAAACGTTAGTTACACTTGCCACTCCGATGACAGAACAACCTTCCCTCTAGTACAGAAGGAAGGTTGTTTTGCTGCTTAGTGCCTTATTTGTACAACTCATATATTGAACTGAACTTATAGCATTTAAGCCTACAAACCACTTGGTTTCACTTTTAAGCGAACCTTTAACCAAACTGGGCTTGATGCAGTCGGCTGTATGAGCCTTTACGCGCGAGTAGTTCTTCATGACTTCCTTGTTCGGCTACGCTGCCGTTCTCCACCACTACGATACGATCGGCGTGTCTGATCGTCGCCAGACGATGGGCGATCACCAATGTCGTACGTCCTTGGGCCAGCTCGGACAACGCCAGTTGAATGGCAGCTTCCGTCTCGGTATCGAGTGCGGAGGTAGCTTCATCCAGAATGAGAATTGGCGGGTTTTTCAGGATCATTCTTGCGATGGACAAACGTTGCTTCTGTCCGCCGGACAGTTTCACGCCACGTTCACCGATCATGGTGTCCAGTCTATCTGGCTGGGATTGTACCAGCTCTTCCAGTTGAGCCCGGCGAATGGCTTGCCAGATTTCTTCATCGGAAGCATTCAGTTTGCCGTATGCAATATTTTCGCGAATCGTTCCGTCAAACAGGAAAATATCCTGCTGTACAATCCCGATATGGGAGCGCAGTGATTCCAGTGTCATGTCCTTCACCGGAATGCCATCAATGGAGATATGTCCCGCATCCACATCGTAGAAACGTGGGATCAGACTGCATAACGTCGTTTTACCTCCGCCCGAAGGTCCAACCAGAGCAACCGTCTGGCCTGCCTGAATATCCAGATTGACCTGAGACAGCGTAGGTTTGTGTTCTCCATAAGAAAAGGTAACGTTATGGAAGGTAATATCGCCTTTGACATTCGGAATCGGTTTCGCCTGAGGAGTATCTTCTACATCTGGTACAGCCTCAAGCAACTCCAGGTAACGTCTGAATCCGGCGATGCCTTTGGGATACGTCTCGATGACGGAGTTAATCTTCTCAATCGGCCCGAGGAATACATTGGATAACATCACAAAAGCGATGAATTCCCCGTAGGTCATACTTCCTTGAATAACAAACCAGGTTCCGCACACCAGTACAAACAGCGATACAAATTTCATCAGGATAAAACTGAGTGAAGAGTTCCAGGCCATGATACGGTAGGTGATTAGTTTCGTAAGCCGGAAACGTTCGTTATTCTCAACGAAACGTCCTACTTCATGTTTTTCATTGGCAAAAGCTTGTACCACACGGATGCCGCTCACATTGTTCTCAACCCGTGCATTATAATCGGCGATATCTGCAAACATACGCTTGAACGCCTTGGACATTTTGCGACTGAAATACAGCGACAGGTAGATCATCAGCGGCACAATGATGAACGTCATCACAGCGAGTTGCCAGTTGATCCCCAGCATAATACCGAAAGCTCCGGCCAGTGTCATGAAGGCGATGAATAAGTCCTCGGGTCCGTGATGTGCGATCTCACCAATATCCATCAGATCGTTGGTCATGCGGGAGACCAGATGTCCGGTCTTATTGTTATCGAAGAAACGGAAGGACTGCTTCTGTACACGCTGAAACAGTTCACGCCGCATATCGGATTCGATGTTAATGCCAAGCTTGTGGCCCCAGTAGGTCACTGCATAATGGAAAAAGGAACTGAGCAGGTAGATGCCGAGCAACCCAACACACGCTGCTAAGATCATGGACCAATTGCCAGCCGGAAGCAGTTGATCGACCACCCGGTTCACGGCGAGTGGAAAGGCCAGCTCCAGCAGAGCGGCGGCGATGGCACAGGAGAAGTCCAAGATAAAGAGCCTTTTGTAAGGACGATAATAAGACATAAAACGGCGAAGCATATGTAAGTCCTCCTCGATATGACACAAATGCCCGAGCAGGCTGATTAGCCTGTCCGGACACCTGTTTCATGCTTATGTTATTTACGGTTTTGCTCGGCACGTTCTACGATCATATCGGCGAATTCCTCAGCCTGACCTTGAATCGCAATCGGGTCGAAGTACCAGTAACGGTCTTCCAGCAACTCATACACCTGATTGTTTTTTACAGCCGGCAGGGATTGCCAGATGGAGTCACCTTGGTAATTTTTATTGTTCTCTCCAACGGTTAAAAAGATATGATCCCCTGCATAATCACCAACAACTTCAAGCGAAATTTCTTTCCATTGGGTATCACCCATCAGTTCTTTTTTGGTGATTTCGAGTGGGGCAAGTTGCAAAGCACGGTAAACCGCTTGTCCTCCTCGACCAAAATTGTCTCCATATCCATAATAACTCTTGTCGGATACCTCAAGGATGGAGAAGGTTTCCTCCGGTTTAATGACTGTTTTCACCTTAGCGCGAGCGGCTTCAATCCGTTCATCGTACGTTTTCAGCCAAGCTTCGGCTGCTTCGGATTTGTTCATCAGCTCTCCGAATCCCCGGATTTCGTCATGCACATTGGTGAATGTACCATACGGAATGACCACGGTAGGTGCGATTTTTTTATAACTTTCAATCTCTTCGGCTTGATCAGAGTAGGTAATGATCAGATCCGGGTTCAAGGCAACAACCTTCTCCATGGATACCGCCGCCCGATCACCAATACTCTCTATGCCCGCCACCTGATCTGCATAGAACGGGTTTTCCAAATAATATTGAACAGCACCAACGGGTTTCACACCCAGTGCAAGCAGATCACTTACGTACATATCGGTAACGATTCGTTTCGGTTCAGCCGGTATCTCAATATCCCCGCTTAATGACTTGTAGATTCGTGTAGCATTTGAATTGTCTGTACCGGACGACGTGTCTGTATTCGTCTCGGAAGATGCTGTCGTCGTTTCGGTTCCCGCTGCCGATGTCTGTTCAGTGGCAGTCGAGCCCGTTCCGCTGCTACAAGCAGCCAGAATCATAATGATGGCGAGCATAAGCAGCAAGCCGGAAAAGCGTTTTTTTACAGCAAACATATTTTTGTTCCCCCTATGTACAATCAATAATGATTATTATTCTCATTAATAACATAGAGGAAGATGTGATATTTGTACATGGACAACTATGATCACTACTGCATGGACAATTATGATGTCAGGTGATGCATGATATGCTGCAATTGCTCCATAACGGACAAGGGATCAAATCCATAGAACATGTCGGCATCAATCTCGTATACACGTCCTTCACGAACGGCGGAGAGGGTCCCCCAGGATTCCTGATTCAGCAGGTTATCCAGCATTTCTCGTTCGGCAGGTTCCTCAGGGAAGGCGACAAACATGTGATCTGCGGCATACAAGTGAATCTCGGACAACGGAACATGAACGTACCCCGTGAGTAACTGTCCATCCTGCTCCATACGTGAGGGTGGAGTGAAGCCCAGCGATTGATACAGCACATGAGAAGCTCTGCCCCAGCCATGACCATAGATATAAGCGCCGTCTTCTCCAATCATAAACATGCAAACGGCGGAACCACGTGTTCCTTCCATCTGTTGGTCCAACGTATAATTGGCCTCTTGCTCAAGTTGATGATATCGATCTAACAACTCCTGTGCATTGGACTCAAGCCCAGTAATTCTGCCCAAATGAAGAAGCTGCTCCTGCCAATCGAGTTCCTCAAAGGGCATCAGAATGGTCGGTGCGATCAGACGTAGTTCATCGGAAGCGGGATGCGGTGCATATCCGACAATGACATCGGGCTGAGCGTTTGCAATCAGATCCGTATGTTTAACCAGCTCGTATTCGGAATGTTGCTCAAATTGCTCATGACCATGTTCACCACGTTTTTCTTCCATCCAGCTGGCGACGGCACCCATGTGGGGAGTGTGGCCCAATGCCAGAAGTGAGGCTGTATAATTGTAAGTCAAAGATACAATCTTTTTGGGCATTTTCCGGTAGTGTGTTGGTGCCGATCCAACCATCTGTTTGAATTTGCGGCTCAGATAGAAAGTGTCCCTGTAGCCTGTCAGTTGTGCAATCTCCTGTAGTGTAGGGTTCGCGAACAACAGATGTTCTTGAGCCATCCTGATTCTGAGACGAGTCACATATTCAACAAACGTAAGACCAGTATGTTTCTTGAACTCCCGTGAAAAATGCTCAGGGCTCACATTTGCATCCCGTGCCAATTGTTCGCGGCTTAACGGATGGGTATACATCTGATGGATATGTCTGAGCACGGCATCGAGCCAGGAGTGATCTTCATGAGCAGAGTGAGCCACATGATCCCGCAAAATATCCAGTAACTCATAGAAAAGCATATGTGGCCTGAATGGGCTGGAATCAAGGCCCTTTGAACTTGCTTGAACCAGCTCTAGTGCCCTATCAGTGAGAGTACGACTCGCAATGGGAGCTGGTATCCCGAACGGCCAGAATAGCTGTTCATTTTCCGTGAAATCAAAAGCAATAGCAATGCCCTGTATTGGCGACAGAGTGCCGCGATTGTTCTCGTGCTGAAGCAGGCTTCCAGCTTGCCGAACGACTGCACAGCCTGCATTTAATGTCAGTTTACCCTCTTCACTAATCAGCCTGGCCTGGCCAGCAGTAATGACGTATAGTACGTGAAGTGTGCTCCACATCTCATCTATGCGGGAGAATGCCTCGCGGTCGTGAAGCTGCACCAGATGGCACAGCTTGAAAAGGGCAACAGGTACGGACTGAATCTTCTGCAAGGAAATGGGACGGGACAGCGATTTTTTATGATAAATGGGCTTGGAAATATTCATTAGATAACTGTCTCCTTACATAAGTCAGCAGAGGCATTATTCGTCTCATGCCCCTGGTGTACTGGCGTAATTCTCGGATCTCGACTATTATGCAGTATATACTATAAACGAAGTGACGTGGATGGACAGATTGAACAAATCAACTTTTTCTATGAAAAATAGATAAAGTGGTTGAAATCGCTATCAACACCGACTATAATGAAAATGTCGAAACGTTTCAATCTGACGTTTACTGCCAGTTTCATTGTGTTAGGCACAAACTGTTCAGGGGGCGTCAGATTGAAATACGCGTCATAACCATCATTAATGGTACGGATTGGAATGAGGTACTTCAACAGTGGTACCGGAAGGATCGAAACAAGGATTTTTTTTGAGAATACCTCGAAACGTTTCGATTGACATCCATAGCTATGATATGTACAAAGATTAATAAACGATAATGAAGGATTTAGTGGTTGTTCTAACCATGTATCGTATAGAATGTAGATAACCTTGAATTTGTTTTAGTTTAGAAGGAGCGAACGTGGAATGGCAACGATTAAGGATGTGGCAAAGCTGGCAGGTGTAGCACTCTCGACTGCTTCCTATGCGCTGAGCGGGGATAGCAAGGTTAGTGCCAAGACCAAGGCTAAAGTGCTTGAGGCAGCACGAGAACTGAATTACCGCAAGAACGGCTTTGCCATGGACCTGAAACGGAGCCGGACGAACACGATCGCTTTGATCCTGACCGATCTGTCGGGCCCGTATTACTCGGAGTTGATCCGTAGTGTACAGGATGTAGCCCTCGCAAACGGGTATGACCTAATTGCTTGCAGCTCCATGGGTGGACGGGATTCAACGGCAGTGCGATTTTTGCGTGAAAAAAGAGTAGATGGAGCCATCATCCTGGCGCATAACATTCATGATGATATTCTGGTAGAATCTGCCGGTCATCGTTTCCCCATCATTGTGATGGATCGTCAGCTGTCGAGTGACCATTTGGTCAACGTGCTGGTGGATGGAGAGCAGGGCGGTTACCTTGCAACCCGCCACCTGATTCAGGCGGGACATCAGAAGATTGCTTATATCAGTGGCCCATCCAACTCGTATGACAACGCGCTCCGTTACCAAGGGTATCTGCGAGCGATGCGGGAAGCGGGACTTGAAGAAAAGTCCAAATGGCGTCTGAACGGTAACTTTGTGCGTGAGGGCGGATACAGTGCAACCAAAATGATGATCATGCAGGGCGAGCTTCCCTCAGCGGTATTTTACGGTAACGATGAGATGGCGATTGGCGGCCTGAAAGCATTGGAAGAGCGTGGTATATCGGTGCCGAATGATATTTCCGTGATCGGTTTCGACGATATTCAGTTGTCCGAATATGTGCATCCACCGCTGACAACGATACGCCAGCCGAAGCATGAAGCTGGGTCGCTCGCCGGACATCTGTTATTCCAGATGCTCAATGGCGAAGCGGTTGACCCTTCATATACGTTAACGATTAATATGATCGAGCGCAGCTCTGTACGTTCGGTTTAGACCGAGTCTGAACAACAAAGAACTGCCTGCATGCGGGAAGTAAAAGTTTAATGATGGGGTTATCGTCCGGACGGGCTGTAAAAAGCCGGTTTGAAGAGGCCCCTATTCTTTTTCAAAATTATCGAAACGTTTCGATTTTAACTAATTCAAGGAGTGAACCTTATGACAACGATGATTAATGAACCGATCCGCTTAAGTGCCGGAGAGTTATCTTTTACCTTTTTGAACAGTGGCGACCTATACCAGGCTACATCCGGTACAACCATGCTGAACCAGTTGCTCAGCAACCAGATTGATGGATCTCTGAACAACCTGTACCTGCGTGTACATGAGGGGGAGAATATCAGCTCGTTCCCGTTGCTCGGTGTACGTTCGAACAGCAAGGTGATTACAAGCAAAGCACAGTCCAGCAACCAGTTGATCTGGGAGGGCACAGTCCAGCTTGAAGGTAGCGAACAAGGCATTGGCTATCAGGTCGTATTTACGGCTACACCGCAAGGTGTATGGTTCTGGGATGTGAAGCTCACAGGACAACAACATAACGTAGACGTGGTGTACGGACAGGATGTAGGTCTTGCTGATCCAGGTGCGGTACGCAGCAATGAAGCTTATCTGTCACAATACATTGACCATACGGTGTTTGAAGATGAAGCGAAAGGTTATGTCGTTTGTTCCCGTCAAAACCAGCCTCAGGGCGGTGCATTTCCTTATATGCAACAAGGTTCCCTGACGAAAGCAGTCGGTTACTCCACAGATGGATTCCAATTCTTCGGTCTGTCGTACAAGGAAACGAATCAACCAGAGAGCTTGAAGCGCCCAACGCTGGCAAATGAGACGTATCAGTATGAATTTGCCTACACGGCGCTGCAATCTGAACTGCTGAATCTGAACGGAGAAGCACAGGTGGTCTTTTATGGGCTAGCGAAGCCTAATCATGCGGAAGGAATCTCTGCACTGGAATTCGGAGATGAAGTTACAGCAGCATGGAATGAAGTACAGGCTCTGACTGTGGAAAACGGAGATACGTTGGAACAGGTAAAACTCTCCTCTTTCTTGGGCGAACCGCTGGTTACACTTGATCTGACACAAGATGAGATTCATGATCTGTTCCCTGATCGTCATCAGGAAGAGCACAGCGGTGAGGAACTGTTATCCTTCTTCACAGGCAGCTATGAACATATCGTTCTGAAAGCAAAAGAATTGCTCGTAGAGCGTCCGCACGGTCACATTCTGATGAGTGGTGGCAACGTGCAACTTGGAGCACAGGTTATTACGACAACATCGTATATGTACGGTATTTTCAACTCACAACTCGTTATTGGTAACACCAATTTTAATAAAATGATCAGTAATGCCCGCAATGCATTGAACGTACCGAAGACGGCCGGACAACGCATTTATGTGGAAATGGACGGACAATATCGTCTGCTGACGATGCCTTCCCTGTTCGAAATTGGCTTTAACTATGTACGTTGGATCTACAAAACGGCATCCGATACGATCATCGTGACCAATTACACAGGCGCACATACTACGGAAGTAAGCATGAACGTACGCTCCACAAGTGGCGCGGCATACCGTTACCTGGTAACAAACCAGATTACGATGAATGTGAATGAATACGAGTATCCACTGCATATGACGCAGGACGGCGATACATTGATCTTCAAGGCTGATCCACAAGCGATTAGTGCTGGAACGTATCCGGATCTGCAATACCGTATGTCGGTGGATGGCGCGACTGTAAATGTAGGTGACGAAACGTTGCTGGCAAGTGGTATCCGCAGTGGTTCCGCATCACTGGTTACCCTTAGTCTGGAAGCGAGTGCTGAATGGACGCTGAAGGTACAGGGGGTATTGGAAGGTCAAGCGGATAGCGGAGTGGTAGCAGGTTCAAGCCTTACTTTTGAAGAGGAAGTGCAGGCATACCGCGAGTTCTTCGCAGGTGTGATGAACGGGTTCCGTTTGTCCCGTGGAGAAGGTCAGAGTGCTGAGGATCTGTTCAAAGTAAATGCGCTGGCTTGGTGGTACACCCACAACATGCTGGTTCACTACTCCGTGCCTCACGGTTTGGAGCAGTACGGCGGTGCAGCTTGGGGTACACGGGATGTATGCCAAGGTCCGGTGGAGTACTTTATGGCAACGCAAAAATATGAGCAAGTTCGCGATATCATCAAAATGGTTTATACCCACCAATATGAAGATGATGGCAACTGGCCGCAATGGTTCATGTTTGATAAATACTTTGCGATCCAACAGGAAGAGAGCCATGGCGACATCATCGTATGGCCGCTGAAAGTGCTGGCGGATTACCTGACAGCGACTCGCGACTATGCAATCCTGGATGAGAAAGTACCTTATACGGTTAAACATAGCTTCGGGTTCACGGAAGAAACAGCAACGGTACTGGATCACGCGAAAAAAGAAATCGAATATATCCGTTCGCACTTCCTGCACGATACGTTCCTGTCTTCCTACGGAGATGGCGACTGGGATGATACGCTCCAACCAGCCAATGCACAGCTGAAGCAATACATGGTGAGCAGTTGGACGGTGGCATTGACGTATCAGTCCGTGAATGTGCTCTCGCAAGCACTGAAATTCAAGGATGCGGACTTTGCACAGGAGCTGGATGTGCTGGCTCAAGGCATTCGTGAGGACTTTAACCGTTACATGCTGGGCACAGATGTGATTCCAGGTTTTGTATACATGGAAGAAGCCGACCAAGCGAAGCTGATGCTTCATCCAACGGATACAGAGACAGGTATTCAATATCGCCTGTTGCCAATGACGCGCAGCATGATTGGTGAGTTGCTGAATGCGGAGCAAGCAGAGTCTCATTACGCATTGATCCGTGAACAGTTCCTGTGCCCGGATGGCGTGCGTCTGATGAATCGTCCGGCTCAGTATGCTGGCGGAGTAAGCACACACTTCAAACGTGCAGAGCAAGCATCCAACTTCGGTCGGGAAATTGGGTTGCAATATGTACACGCTCATATCCGTTACGTAGAAGCGATGGCGAAGCTAGGTAAGACAGATCAGGTGTGGAATGGTCTCGCGATGATCAACCCGGTTGGTATCGGCGAGGTTGTACCTAACGCAGAGATTCGCCAAGCGAACTCATACTTCAGTAGTTCGGACGGTAAGTTTAATACGCGTTACGAGGCACAGGAGCATTTTGACCAGCTTCGTAAAGGTACTGTACAAGTGAAAGGCGGATGGAGAATCTACTCCAGCGGTCCTGGAATCTACATGAACCAGCTGATCTCCAATGCACTTGGCATTCGTCAAGAGGGCGGCGATCTGGTCATTGACCCGGTATTGCCAGCTGAGCTGAACGGCATGCAATTCGAATTTGAGTATGCAGGTGAGCCGGTGACGTTTATCTATCACTTGAACGAAGGTGCTGTGAGCCGTGTAGCGGTGAACGGCAAAGACATTCGCACCGAGCGTACAGCGAACCGTTACCGTCAGGGCGGGGTCTGCATCTCGCTTGATGAGTTCAGACAAGCACGCAGTGCAACTGAGCGTACGGTTGTTGATATCTATATGTAATCTCATAGCATGATGTACACCAAGGTCATCCTCCTTTATTCAAAGGCGGGATGGCCTTTTTGCCATACGCTCTTACGATTGCTTACCGCAGTGGAACTGCCAGCAACGTATGTAACAGCTCATTATGCCGCACATGCTTTGTTACGTAGCCCTGTTGTTCCAACCAGCCGCATAGCTTACTGAGTAGAGGGAAGTGACGTTCGCGCAAGGCGCGCAGCTGTTCCTCGTGTCCTGTGGTTTCTGCCTGTCGAATATAGGAATCACGGTGAGTCGCATCAACAAACATCAGATCGGTTAGACCGATACGTCCGCGCGAGGTTAATACCCGCTGCATCTCCTGTAAGGCCAGTAGTTGCTGGTCTGGACTCAGATGATGGAAAGCAAAGCTGGATACAACAAAATCGAAGGAATGATCGGCAAAAGGCAGCGCCAGAAAATTCCCAAGTTTCACATGCATCTCGGGATATTTGATACGACATCTGCGCAGCATCTCCCGGGATTGGTCGATTGCAGTCATGTCTGCGCCGTGCTGTAGCAGTTTCCCAGCCAGATTACCTGTGCCTGTACCAATATCGAGTCCTTTCTCACCAAGGGTGGGAGAGATCCATTGAGCCGTCTGTTCGAGCGCTTCCTCATAGTTGTGATACAGATAAAAGGAAGACTGTACCGTATCATTGGAATCGCTTGGCGCGGAATGATCTGCATCCTGGTGTGGATGTGAAACTTCATTCTCATCGCTTATAGGCGAGGGGGTGGCTGAATGATGCCTGCCCTCTATGCTGGGGTGTTCAGTACTGACTCTGCCTTCTGCCTGCACTCGTTGATCATGGATGGCTGCCTGCGTGTCATAATTCCACCGATCATGCCAGTTCTGCCGGGCTTCGCGCAGGCGACGGGCACTGTCCGCGAGATCGTGTAGATGGCTGACATCCAGCGGACCGTCCTGACGATTCAGGTCAATCATGCGCTGGGTTGTATCCATCATACGTTTCAACTCAATCCACTGGGCATACATGACGGCCTGTTGCAGCTCCAGATATTCTTCCAGCTGTTGCTGATTCCCTTGATCAATCTCTCCGAGCGCGTGTGTTATATCCTGTAGGGACATGCCAATCTCACGCAGCGCAGCAATGGTCTGAAGCCGCCAGATATCATTCTCGGTATAGGTACGATACCCGTTACTGGACTGTTTGGCGGGGAGAATTAATCCTTTTTCTTCATAAAAACGAATGGCTCTTGCCGATATACCAAGCCTGCTTGCTGCCTCTTTGATATTCATCATGCATCCCCTCCTTATCGGACCAGTATAAACCATGACGTTACGGCAATGTTAAGTGTTTTTCTCATTTTGCTAAAAGGTTCAAGACCGAGCGGAATTTTAGTCAAAGCTGAGGCTATGCTACAATATATAGAACGAACATATGTAAACAATGAAGCAAACGAACAACGTATTTCTAAAGTTTCATAAATTTCTTAACTTTCTTAAATCTCCCGACGTTGTAACGTACAGCGTTGTCGACTATAGCACGAAAGGTTGAATTATTATGCTTACCAGCCATACATTTACGATTCGTCCATCGGAGATTAAAGATGCAGCCCAGCTAATGGGGTTGGATGCCCTGGTATGGGACAAATACACCTCTCCTGCACCGATGCATTGGCGCTCCAGACAGCAATATCTGCAGCATTGCCCGCCAGGCAGTCAATTGATTGCGGTGCAGGGAGAGCGGGTATGTGGTTATGTGGGCTTTCAGCCAGCCACAGGTATGCCGGTCAATCGTCATGTCTACGAGATTCATATTGCAGTTCACCCTCATGATCGGCGTTGTGGCATTGCCACAGCTTTGATGGATGCTATCAAGCAGCATGCGGCCCAACAAGGTGTTCGCAAGCTCAGGCTGCGCGTGCTCTCCAGCAATCCGGGAGCCATCACGTTTTATACACAGTGTGGGTTTGTGACGGAAGGCAGGTTGGTGTCTGAGTTTTATATCGGCGGCAAGTATGTGGACGATATTCTTATGGGTTATTTTATCCAGACCAAATAGAAACTAGCTGAGGAGGAGGAGGAACAACGATGGACATGGGACTTCAAGGTAAAAAAGCGCTGGTGTTGGCTTCCAGTCGAGGGCTGGGCAAAGCGGTAGCCGCTCAATTGGCAGCAGAAGGTGCTGACGTCATGCTTGCCAGCCGAAGCGAAGAAAAGCTTACAGCAGTGAAGCAGGAGCTTCTGGCGCTTGGTGGTGGTGGACGTGTGGAATATTGTGCAACCGATGTGACACGCAAGGAAGATATTGAGGCTCTGATTCACAAGACAGCAGAAATGTTCGGACAGATTGATATTCTGGTGAACAATTCGGGTGGCCCGCCATCGGGTTCATTTGAGTCACTGACGGATGAAGATTGGGAGCGTGCATTTGAATTAAATGTACTCAGTTATGTAAGGCTGATTCGCGGTGCTCTTCCTTATATGAAAGAAAGCGGAGGACACATTGTGAATATCGCTTCAACTTCGGTGAAGCAGCCCATTCCGGGTCTGGTGCTGTCCAACACGTTCCGTACCGGCGTGTTTGGATTGGCGAAGACGTTATCCCAGGAGCTGGCTCCATACGGAATTTTGATCAACACGGTGGCGCCGGGTCGTATTGCAACAGACCGCATTCGTGAGCTGGATGCAGCACGGGCAGAGCAGAACGGAGTCAGTGAGGACGAAGTCTCTGAACAGTTCCGCAAGGAGATTCCACTGGGCCGTTATGGTCAACCAGAGGAGTTTGCCAAAGCGGTGGTGTTCCTGTTATCCGGGGCCAATACGTACATTACCGGAACCTCATTGATCGTGGATGGTGGAATGGTCCGAGCCCTATAAAAGTCATTGAATACAATAACATAAATACCCTCTGTCACCACATTCCGTGGAGATCGAGGGTATTCGTGTTGATCTATTATGTTGGGAGAGATCACTCCCGATTCATTATGTAAGCGAATTAGCGCAAGAGTTCCCATTCATGCTGAAGCATGCCGTATACTGCATGGTTCACGTAACCTTTAGGCAACTTCTCTGCCTGGCGAATGACACCTTCGAGAACAAATCCGAGTCTTTCAGGGATGGCACGACTCCGTTTATTGTTTGTTGCCGAGCGAATCTCGACGCGATTTAGATCCAGTGTGACTAGTGCATAATCAACCAGAACGCGACAAGCACTTGTCATCAAACCCTGACCCTCAAAACCTTTGCCAAGCCAATATCCGATGCTTACCGAGCGGTTGGTCCAGTTAATTTCGTGGAATCCGATGACGCCTGCGAGATCGCCTTTTAACCATACGCCGGCGGTGAAGCCGCCATTTTCAGCACCTTGTTTTAATGCGTTAGTAATGAAGTTTGAGGTGTGTTCCACTTCTGTCACATGATCCACCCACGGCAACCAATGTCTCAATTGATCCCGCGAGCGATCCGTCAGTTCAAACAGCGGTTTGGTATGTTCCATGGCCAGTGGCCGGAGTTCGGTATATTCATCCAATGAATAGGTAAACATGAATGCAACCTTCTTTCTTTATAAATTAGTGATTAACGGGAAGTCTTGGGTAACTTTTGCTCCAGTGCAAACAGGTCTTCTTCCATTGAGGCCATGCGTTGATTGACTGTTGTGCGTGCGTCACGGAGTGCCTGATTATATATGTAGGGAGCGAGCTGTGTCATGAACAGGTCGAGGACACCCCAAGCGGCCAGATCGCCGAGCTCTTCGCCACGTTCCTCTTCGAAATACGACTGGATGGTGCGAATGGCTTCATCCTGCTGTTCTTTGGTCAGTTTAAGCGTGTTCAATGGGAAACCCTCCCTTTAATTTGTTTTTACTATCATGCTACATGATTCGAGCGAACCCGTCAAAATGGTTTTTGGCCTATTTATGCACGGCTGATCCTGACTTTGGTGCCGTTCTTTATTGAACTCCTCCCCCGTTAAAGGTATATTTAAATGAAACGCGTACGAAACTTTCCAAGAAAATAGATTTTTTCAGGAAATGACTTCGTTATTAAGGAATTATAGCCGGAATTGCTGCAATTCCCGAAGGCTCCAATCCATTCATGAAAGGTTTGATACCTGTGGACAATCGTACAACCCCACCTAACTTTATCAAAAATATTATTACCGAAGATCTCCGGTCTGGGAAAGTCCAGGAAGTTATTACCCGTTTTCCTCCGGAACCGAACGGTTATCTGCATATCGGCCATGCCAAGGCGATCTGGATTAACTTTACGCTGGGCGGCGAATTTGGCGGCAAAACGAATCTGCGCTTTGATGACACGAATCCGGTCAAGGAAGATGTAGAATACGTTCAATCGATTCAGGAAGACGTGAAATGGCTCGGATACGAGTGGAACGAGAAACGTTTTGCCTCGGATTATTTTGATGAGATGTACAACCGTGCTGTTTTGTTGATTAAAAAAGGAAAAGCCTACATCGACGACCAAAGCGCCGACGAAATCCGTCAAATGCGCGGAACGCTAACGGAGCCGGGCAAGAACAGCCCGTACCGTGATCGTTCGGTGGAAGAGAATCTCGACCTGTTCACACGTATGCGTGCAGGCGAATTCAAGAACGGAGAGAAAGTGCTGCGTGCCAAGATCGATATGTCTGCACCGAATATCAACCTGCGCGATCCGGTGATTTACCGGATTTCACACGCACACCATCATAACACGGGTGACAAATGGTGTATCTATCCAATGTACGCCTTCGCTCACCCGCTCGAAGATGCGATTGAAGGTGTAACGCACTCCCTTTGTTCGCTGGAGTTTGAGGATCAACGCCCATTCTACGATTGGGTTATTGCGGAATGTGAGATGGAGAGTAAGCCGCGTCAATACGAATTTGGCCGCCTGAACCTGTCCCAGATGGTGACAAGCAAGCGGAAGCTGAAACTGCTCGTGGACGAAGGCCATGTGGATGGATGGGATGATCCACGTATGCCGACAATTTCGGGTCTGCGCCGCCGGGGATATACACCGGAAGCCATTCGTGATTTTGTATTCGAAACAGGCATTTCCAAGAGCCAAGGGGTTATCGACCTGCAAACGCTGGAGCACTTTGTACGTGAAGACTTGAAACTGAAAGCTCCACGCACGATGGCTGTCTTGCACCCGCTTAAAGTGGTTATTACCAACTACCCTGAAGGACAAGTGGAATGGCTCGAAGCAGAGAACAATGTGGAGAACCCAGAGATGGGTAATCGCCAAATTCCGTTCTCCCGTGAGATTTATATTGAACAAGACGATTTCATGGAAAATCCGCCGAACAAATACTTCCGTTTGTTCCCTGGCAACGAAGTTCGTCTGAAACATGCATACTTCATCAAATGTAATGATGTGATCAAGGACGCAGAAGGCAATGTGACCGAGATTCATTGTACCTATGATGTAGAGACGAAGAGCGGCAGTGGATTCACAGGCCGTAAAGTTAAAGGTACGATCCACTGGGTAGAAGCGACTCAAGCGGTACCTGCTGAATTCCGTCTGTATGAGCCTTTGATCCTGGATGAAGCACCGGAAGCAGAGGTGGAAGTGGCAGTAGCTGGAGCTGAAACTGAGGTTGTGGAAGAGCAACCGGAGAAAACGTTCCTGGATCAACTGAACCCGAACTCCCTTGAGGTTGTACACGGGTATGTGGAGCAAGAAATGAAGGAAGCGAACGCGCAGGATAAATTCCAATTCTTCCGTCATGGTTACTTCAGTGTAGATCCAAAACATTCCGAGCCAGGTCGTCCGGTATTTAACCGGGTTGTATCCCTGAAAAGCTCATTCCAACTGCCGAAGGCATAATGTGAAGCGTATAGGTAGGACGATAGGTTAGCAGTAAACTTAAATCTATGAACGTAAAAGGCGTCTCCAGGGCAATAAGCCAATGGAGACGCCTTTTTCTTGTGCGCCTGCAATTGCTAAAGAAGGTTGTACTGGTACAAGTCCTGGTTCTGTGTGGATACACAAGAAAATAATTATTAATACAACGGGATACTAAAATGAACATTTTTCCAACTTTCGACGTTTAAGTTAATGTGAACAATAATTCCAAGGAGGAATCAAGATGAAGCGATTTGTTTCTTTATTGTTGATGTTAACTTTAGTTGTCTGTGTAGGATCCGTTGCATCTGCTGCTTTGGACCAATCCCTAATGGATCTCCCTTTTAAGGAACGTGCGGCAAATGTGTATAATTCATCACTAAAAAAAGTTGAACTAAGTGTCATTAAGGAAGGAAAGTCAACAAAAACAACTTATAATTCCATTTATATCCCAGTGAAAGATGTTTTTAAACGATCCGGAGCAACGTTTGAATGGGATGGAAAGAAAAAAATCACCACGATTAAAAATGAAGGACAAGAACTGATTCTTAATTTCTCTGGCAAAGAAATCACAGCGGGTAAAAATCAAGTTGTGCTCCCTCAAGAGTGGGTACAGTTGAAAAACGGGGTCTCGAGTATTGACGCTTTTGTCTTAGTATATATTTTTGAATATGCTGCTGACGATTCCGATCAGGAAAGATTGGATTGGGAAGAAAAACTCAATTTTTTGGAAATCAATGAAACGACCGGACTTCCAGGATTAGATAAGTATATGCATGTGTTTGTTCAGTTTAATGATTAGTTAAAATCGTGTATTTTCTTTTGTTCAACTTTAAAATCTATAGAGAAACTAGCATAGTATTCATATTGTGATAGAACGAACTACAGCTCCGCTATATCCCCGGATTTCACCCTTTGAAAAGGGAATCAAGAAAATCCGGGGATAACAGCGATTGAAAGATTGTTCTGTCCTCGTAGTGCTCCAGTGGAAATCTCTTTCAACTTTTTCAAACAAAAGATTATCTGTCCTCATCCATATTACCCATCTCCGTCAATACAACCGGCTGATAGCCGTTACGTCGATTCGATAACCACATGATGCCAAATCCGACCGCGCCGATGAGCGAGAAGAATACGCCGATGCTATACATGATTTCCGCACCGAAGCTCTGGAACAACCAGCCGCCGAACAGACCGGCAATCACGCCGGAGAGACCGCCCCAGGCCATCGTATACACCGCTTGACCGGAGGAACGGTAAGGTCTTGGAATAAACAGCATGGTCAGTTGCGTACCCACATAGAAGTACCCACCAAACGTAATGGAGTGCATCAACTGAATGAATACAATCTCCAGCGGGTTGTTAGCCAGTGCCATGAGCTGCCAGCGCAGTGCAAACAGCAAACTGATCAAAATGAGAGATGCCAAGAGCATGCTCATCTTGCGTTTGAGTAGGCGGTCGAGCAGCAGGAATACGCCGACTTCGAGAATGGATGAGGTGAAGATGGCCCAGCCGACCATCTGTTTGTCGCCACCCATTTCTACAATATATAGTGACATAAAAGTACTGTTCATCGCATTAGGCACCGATACGAGTACACCCAGGCCGATAAATGCCATAAAATACGGATTGAACATGACTTTGCCAAACCGCCGAAAAGTAACCACGGGTGTATCCGAAGCGATCGGCTGTCTGGGTAGAAATACGGATAATACAAAGGCGGTGGCAATCATGCACGCAAATATAATGGATACACTGCCGATGCCAAAACGGTCAATGAGCGGTCCGGCTGCGACGGCAGTCAGTGCCCAACCGAGTGAACCCCAGAGCCGGAATGACCCAAATTTTTGGGTTGTACCATCGATATATCCGAGAATCAGGCTATTGGTTTGAGCAAATAATGGACTTTGAAAAAAATAAAAGAAAATCATGGCTACATAGATCCATGTATAAGTGGGCGCATAGAACACACCCTGGGCGAGCACAAATGTGCCTCCCATCATAATCATCAAAATGATGCGAATGTTGCGAGATTTATCGCTCCAGAAACCCCAGAATGGGTTGGCAAACAAGGATACAAAGGGCCCAATCGCCATGAGACTGCCAATCTCCAGTTTGGTCATGCCAATCTCTTGCAGGTAAAGCTGCAGGAATCCGGCGAAGATCGAGATGGCTCCATATATGAAAAAGTTATATAGTTTCAGAGAAACCAATGAGGGGTTGCCTCTTGAAGGTGCAGGTCTGTCCAATTAAGCCATTCCTTTCAAATGCATATTGTTCAATGTATCATTTGTTGAAAGGGGATTCAATGCATAGCGAACGTTTTGAAATTGATGCAGTCAAACACATATCGTGATCTGAAGGAGGATAACAACATGAACACGAGGGAGTGGACAGGCATCATATTGGCAGGAGGTTTATCCAGCCGCATGGGGACCAACAAGGCCATGCTGGAACTGAACGGTTCCCTTGTACTGCAACATGTCACCAAGGCCATGAGACCCGCCGTATCCCGTATCATCGTGGCTGCCGGACCCAATGTGACAACCTATGGTGCAATGGGCTACGACTGCGTTCAGGATCTCTATCCGGGGAAGGGGCCACTCGCCGGTCTTCACGCGGCACTGGAAGCTTCCGATACAGACTGGAATCTGGTATGCGCCTGCGATATGCCGCTCCTGCAAACGTCTTTTTTTGATGGAATAAAAAAACTGGTCGAATCGCATAACTCTTATTCTGCTATCGTTCCACGCGTGGATGGACATGTCCACCCTCTTTCAGGGGCTTACCACAAACGAGTGATCCCTGATCTCGAGCAGCGTCTGATACAGGATCATCTTCGAGTTATGCGATGGCTTGAAGAGATTGGTTGCTGTTATGTCGAAGCGGAAGAGCTTGAGAGAGCTGGCGTTCATAAACTAGCAATGCAAATGAGTAATATGAACACGCCGGAAGAGTACGAACGTATCCGTAATCAAGATTCTGGACTCGATTCAGATCTGTAGGATACAGGATCACCTGATGCATCTGCATGATGATTACGATATTGAAGCGGGCTTTGGCCTGTCCAACGTTTGAATTGTCTGCTGAAATGGGACAGATGGGTGTAACCGAGCTTCCACGCAATTTCCCCAAGCGACAGCTCTGGCTGTTCGATCAGTACTTTGGCCTCCTGCAACTTCAAGCTGGACAGGTAAGCCCTGGGCGACCGCCCGTACACCTTGCGAAAGACCTGTAGACCATATCCCGGGCTGATGCCAAAAGAGGATATAATCTGCTCTACTTTGACCGTGGATACACTGCTTT
Source organism: Paenibacillus sp. PK1-4R (assembly GCF_030369595.1). Classification (NCBI taxonomy): domain Bacteria; kingdom Bacillati; phylum Bacillota; class Bacilli; order Caryophanales; family Paenibacillaceae; genus Paenibacillus; species Paenibacillus sp. PK1-4R. Next base: position 6,389,383 of record NZ_CP126535.1, on the reverse strand, counting down.
CCTTGGTTCGAAGCTGGGCATGGAATGCCTGCTTGATTGCCTCCGCTATAGCTCCCGCATAATGCATGGCTGTTGGAGCTGGTGCATGTGAAGCAGCAACGGAAGTGGTGGTCTCCGGTTCATTGTCAGCGGCTTGGGACAACAGGGCGAACAGTTCAAACATGCGGGCCTGCATGATCATTTTGTCAGTAGACGTGTAGGCTTCAGATACGTTAATCATCCCCATCCAACTCTCCAGCACAACGCGCAACTTCCTATTATCTGCCGTACCTGCTGCGTAGATTTGGCTATGCTGTGACATCAGCTTCAGGGTGAAGACTGGATCATCCACATTAAAGTGAGCGCTAAAATAAGTCATGCCTCCCGTGGATACACATTGATTCGTATGTTTGAACCCTGGAGGAATGAGAAGAATGGAACCTTCCTCCACGGTATAGGTAAAACCATGAATCACACTCTCCTGCGTACCTTCGATGATCAACATAATCTCAAAGCCCGGATGTGATTCCTCCGGCATCGCCCATCCATAGGGTACTTGTTGGCTGTGCGCACCATAGAATTTGATGTTACAGTCGATAATAGGCAGCCAGTGGGCCAGCGTATGGTGAGGCATTTCTCGGAGCTGTGATCGCATATCCATCATATTCACCTCGGAAAAGGGTAAAAACAACTTGCCTTATACAATCGGCACCCGTAGTATACTTCATTATAATCAGTTTAACGCAAGCATGGATAATCCATGGCACGTATCAGCGTTTGAAGTGGTTGCTGAACAATCCAAGTTCTTCAATCGGTAATAATGTAAACGCTACCATTATGGATTGGAATATGTCAACTCTTGCACACGTCAAGATCATTATATTTTCCACCTAAAAAGGAGATTAAATCATGGACAAATTATTATATGGTGTAGCTTACTATGATGAATATATGCCTTACGAAAGATTGGACAAGGACATTCAGATGATGAAGGATGCAGGGATCAACGTGGTCCGTATTGCAGAATCAACCTGGAGTACTCATGAACCACAGAATGGCGTATTTGATTTCTCTTCCGTAGACCGTGTGCTGGATGCCATGCATGAGGCAGGAATTCAGGTTATCGTAGGAACACCAACGTATGCTGTTCCAACGTGGATGGTTAAGGAACATCCGGACGTGCTGGCTACCACCTCACAGGGACCTGGCAAATATGGTGCAAGACAGATTATGGACATTACTCATCCAACCTATCTATTCTATGCCGAGCGGATCATACGCAAGCTGATCTCTCGGGTAAGCACACATCCAGCGGTAATTGGATATCAGACAGATAACGAGACGAAGCATTACAATACGGCCGGAGATAATGTCCAACTGCAATTCGTAAAATATATGCGTAACAAGTTCAGCTCCCTGGATGAGCTTAACAAGGAATTTGGTCTCGATTACTGGAGCAATCGAATCAATAGCTGGGAGGACTTCCCGTCTGTTGTAGGAACGATCAACGGCAGTCTTGGCGCTGAATTTGCCAAGTTCCAGCGACAGCTGGTAACCAACTTTTTGGCTTGGCAAGTGGGAATCGTGAATGAATACAAACAGGAAGGACAGTTTGTTACTCAGAATTTTGACTTTGACTGGCGTGGGTATTCGTACGGCATTCAAGGGGATGTGGATCATTTTGCCGCATCGAAGCCTTTTGACATTACCAGTGTGGACATCTACCATCCTTCCCAGGATGATCTGACGGGCATCGAGATTTCATTCGGCGGCGATGTGGCGCGTTCCACCAAACAATCGAACTATCTGGTGCTGGAGACCGAAGCCCAGGCGTTCTGGCATTGGGTTCCCTATCCGGGACAGCTACGTTTGCAGGCATTCAGTCATCTGGCATCGGGAGCGAACATGGTCGCTTACTGGCACTGGCATTCGTTGCACAATTCGTTTGAGACGTATTGGAAAGGTTTGCTCAGTCATGATTTCGAACCGAATCCGGTGTACAACGAAGCAAAGACCATTGGCAGGGATTTTGCCCGACTCAGTCCAAAGCTCGTTAATCTGAAGAAAAAGAATCGGGTAGCTGTGCTGTTCAGCAATGAGGCGCTCACATCGATTAAATGGTTTGGATTTAACTTCACCAGTGACAAGAACTACAATGACGTGGTGCGCTGGATGTACGATGAATTGTACAAGATGAACATTGGCTGTGACCTGATCGATCCATCGGTTGAGAGTTATGCGGGGTATGATGTGCTCGTTGTACCTGCTCTGTATGCAGCTTCGGATGCATTGTTGGAAAGATTAAATCAATTCGTACAGGATGGCGGACATATCGTCTACTCGTTCAAAAGCGGATTTGCAAATGAGCATATCAAGGTACGCTCTACCCGCCAGCCCGGCCTGATCAGTGAGGCATGCGGGATCAGCTATAACCTTTTTGTAGAGCCCAAACATGTCTCGCTGCGCGATGATCCATTCGAGGTTGGTCAGGAGCAGAACCAGATTCACACCTGGATGGAACTGATTACACCAACAACGGCTGAAGTACTTGCTTGGTATGATCATCCACATTGGGGCGAATATGCGGCAATTACCCAGAACACCTATGGAAAAGGCAAAGCAACCTATGTCGGATGTTATACCAGTTCTGCGGTGATCCGTAAGGTGTTGGAACGTGTCATGAAGGAAGCGGGCGTATGGGGAACTGAGCAGGAGCTGGCTTTTCCTATCATTGTGAAGACAGGTGTGAACGATCAAGGAAGCACGATTCGCTACTATTTCAATTACGCGGATGAGGCAACATCCTTCGTCAATGTCTATGGGGAAGGGACCGAACTTCTGGCAGGAACCCCGATTGTTGCGGGAGAGAAGATCGAACTTGAGCCATGGGGCATACGGATTATCGAACAATAATAGGAAATAATAGAGTAGGCAATGGATGCTGAACTATAAATTTACACAAAAACGGAGATGACAGAAATAACCTAACGAAGCGAAGCGTGCGCCTTTATCCCCGGATTTTCCCTTTTCAAAAAGGGAATCAGAAAAAATCTGGGGATAACAGCGATCGAAGGTTGTTCTGCCATCGAAGTGTCCGTGTAAATAGCATTAGTTGTAACATTTCCAAACGAATATAAAGACCAAAGCGCCCTCGGCTTCCATGCTGGGGCGTTTGTCTATTTTAGCTCAGGAGTGGATGCGCTGTGTTTACCGAATGTTATCGGAAGCTGACAGATCCTTTCAAACGCAGCATTCGCAATAAATTGATTCTTACCATGACGCTGCTGGCCGTTCTGCCCGTCATTGCCATGACCGCTATGGCAGCCGAGAATACCCGCTCTTCCATGGAAGAGGAGATTATGGAGACCAACCGAGCCAATATGAACTGGGCCTCCATCTATCTGGGTGAACAGTTCGCTCGCATGAACAATATTATCTATTCGATTCAGATCAGTGACGAATTGCATCAATATCTGGCGTTGAACGAGGAAGCGCCGGCAGCCAGCCGATTCGACGAACAGAAGGCCATGTTCAATATGCTGAACAGTGTATACTATTCTGCCGGCAATTATGTATTTGGCGTTGAACTGTATCTGAAAGAATTGGACACCCTGTTCACCTTCAACTCCATGGATTCTCGCATCAAGGCGGTATCGGAAATACCGGAGGGGTATCATGAGCTTTTTGCACAACATAAAGATTTTACGATTATCAATGATCCGGACGATCCGCAAAAGTTTCACATGACCCGTAGTATGAACCGCTTCGAGGATCAGGCACAGATCGGGGCCATCAGTCTGGAGGTCAAGTGGGCTGAGTTCAACCAGACCCTGGAGCTGCTGGATAGCCGTGGAGACTATGCGGTATACATTGCTGATAGCGCGGGTAGTCCGGTCTATCAACCAAACCAAGAGATTCAGCCGTCTGCGGAAGCAATGGAGAAATTGGCAAGCACGAAAGAAAGTTCGGGCTTCATACGGACAGCCAAAGAATATGTATTCTTTCACTCCATCGAGCCGTCAGGATTGCGTGTGATCAAGATTGTACCTGCCCATGTCGTTAACGAAAGTGCTTTGGACACGATGAAATACGGACTGGTTGTGGGTGGCCTGGCAACCGTCATATCTGTGGGACTGGCTGCGCTCGTGGCCTGGCGTACATCAAAGCCCATTGTCAGACTGGCGAATTCCATGAAGGGTATTCAGCTGATCAAGGACAGGGAAGTGGTACGAAGCGGCCGGGTAGATGAGATTGGTCTGCTGGAGAAAAATCTGCACGGCATGGCTAGTCGTATTCGGGAACATATTCGCGACAACTACCTAATGAATCTTGAGAAGCAGACGGCCGAGCTCAAAGCACTGCAATCCCAGATCCATCCGCATTTCCTGCAAAATACGTTGCAGATGATTGGCGGCATGGTCTACTCGCAAAAACCGGCAGACAGTTACAAAGTCATTCGAGCCTTAAGCGAGATGTTTCGTTATATTGTGCGCGCGCCGGATGGACTTGTCCCTCTACAGTCTGAACTCGATCAGTTGGAGCATTATATGCTGATTCAGAAGCAACGTTTTGCCGGCAGGCTTGAATATACCCTGGAGATTACCGGGGAACTTCGGGCATGTTATATTCCCAAGTTGTCTTTGCAACCCATTGTGGAGAACGCATTTTTACATGGATTGGAGAAGAAACCCGGCGAGTGGAAGCTGGGCATTGAAGTCGTCTGTGAACCTACAGATGTAACCATTCGAATTCGTGATAACGGCGTGGGTATGGATGCTGAGAAACTAACGGAGATGCAATCCAGACTGGAGCGGCTTACCTTGCAGGCAGATCGGGTGTGGAGTTCAGGTACAAGTATTGGACTGGTCAATGCTGCCTCACGAATTATAATGCATTTTGGACCTGAATATGGGATGAGCATGGAAAGTGAATACGGACAGGGGACAAGCGTTACGGTACGAATCCCCTGCAATACAGGAGGCGAAGCCTTGTGAACAAAGAACTGTACAGAGTGCTGCTAGTGGACGATGAACCGTGGAACCGGGATATTTTGCGCAACCTGGGAGATTGGAATGAACTCGGCATGACCGTTGCAGGTGAGGCAGAGGATGGTGAGCAGGCCATACAACTGGTCAAGCAGCATCAGCCTCACATTATCATTACGGATATGCGCATGCCCGGTACAGACGGTGTGGAGCTGCTACAGACGCTGAGCGGACAGTACCCACAGATCAAGGTGATCGTGGTGAGCGGATATGACGACTTCAATTATGCAAAACATGCAATCCGCCATCGGGCTGCAGATTATCTGCTCAAACCGGTGAATCCGGATGAACTGAATGGTGTACTTGCCAAATGTGCAAAAGAGTTGGAAAAGGTTGAATCAGCGCCTGAATCATGGGAATCGTATCCTTCTACGTTCGCAGGTGAGTTCTCCCTGTTTCAGCAGCAGGCTCGCTTGCGGTTTAATGACCTGAACGTTCAGAGTCTGCGTGAGTGGTTCCAACAATTGCAGCAGAAGCTGGAACGATTCGAGATTAACAGACCTCGGCAGCTTGGAAGGGTGGCTCATGAACTACAGGCTTTGTTGGATGAACTGTGCGTCTCCAATGGCTTGTACGAGCGGCCCGAAGCAACGGCGCTACCTCCTTCAACAGCGCTGGCTTCCATCGAATCCACGATCACATGGATTTCGACTCCATACTACCAGGCTTTGGAGCAGCTGATTGCGCAGCGTAAATTCAAGAACAAGCTGAACCTGAATGAGGTAAAGCAATATATTGAGCAGCACTGTATGGAGATGATTACGCTGGAGCAGCTCGCCCAGATCTTTTTTGTCAGCAAGGAATATCTCAGCAAGGTATTCAAGAAAGAGTACGATGTGAACGTGACCGACTATGTTGTCCAATTACGTATGACGAGAGCGAAAGAATGGGTGATGGATGAACAGATTCCGTTCAAGCATGTTGCCGAGATGGCGGGTTATGAGGATGTGTCCTACTTCTATCGGGTATTCAAGAAGCATTTCGGAGTATCTCCAGGGGAGATGCGGAAGGGACAAGCTCGTATGTCAGGCAATTCAGGCAGTAGCACGGAATGAGTCGTTTGAGAGAGCATTTGTGGCAGGATTAAGGTTTAAAATAATCCAATACACAAGTCTAATTTTGTCCAATGAAGCGCTTTCATTTTCTGATATATAATGAGCCTATGAAAGACAAACCAGTTACACACCGGGAGGTCATAAGAGATGAAAGTATGGAAAAGCGTAGCAAGTGCGGTACTGGTCAGTGTTCTGCTCGCAGGTTGCGGTTCCAATGCAGGAACGGACAATGGGCAGGAGGAATCGGCGTCAGGCAGCACGGTATCACTCAAAGTATTCGTTGCACAACCTCGGCTGAAAGAACACTACGATAAATATATAGAACAGTTCAAAGCCAAGGAGAAAGCAGAGAAAAACATTGAGGTGAACGTGCAACTGGAGATGCCGCCTGCGGACAATGCGCCTCAGATTCTGAAGACACGACTCGCCTCCAATGATGCACCGGATGTGTTCGCCTTGCATGCGGTCAATGAGATTCCACCGTTCAGCAAAGCTGGTTATCTGGAAGACCTGTCGGGCCAACCTTTTGTCGATAAGCTGCTGGATTCGGTTAAACCTTCCATAACGGATGCGGAGGGCAAAATCGTAGCTGTTCCATTGGAAACAGTATCATGGGGCTATCTGTACAATAAAGATATTTTCAAAGAGCAAGGACTGGAAGTGCCAACGACGTTAACGGAAATGAAAGCGGTCGTGGAGAAACTCAAAGCAGCCAACATTACACCGTTTGAACTGTCCTACAAAGAAGCCTGGATTCCGCAATTATTCCTGCCACTTACCGTGGGTGCATTAACTCAGTCTGAGCACAAAGACTTCGTGGAGAAGATGAATCAGGATCAGGGCTCCTTTTCCGATATGAAAGCATTGTTCGATATCTTCGATCTCGTCAATGCCAATGGAACAGACAAAGCGCTGGAAGTGGGTGGAGATGATGGTTCAGCAGCCTTCGCATCAGGAAGCGCCGCGATGTGGATTCAGGGACCATGGTTTGCCGAAACGATTCTGAAGTCCAACCCGGACTTTAACTTTGGTGTAGCACCAATGCCGATCAATGACAATCCGGATGATACCAAAATCAATCTGAGCACCTCCACTTCACTGGCAGTATCGTCATCTAGCAAAAACAAAGAAGTGGCACTCGATTTCGTGAACTACATTCTCGATGACAAGGATTCAAGTGCATTCTTCGAAGCACTCAAGTTCAATCCGATTGCCAAGATCCATGACTTCAAGAGCTTCCCGTGGGTAGACGATGCCCAGAAATATGTGAGTGAAGGTAAAGCTTATGAGGACCCATCCCTTCCTCAAGCGGTGAAAGACGAGTCAGGCAAAGCGTTGCAAGGCTACTACTCTGGGCAATTAAATCAACAGCAGGTTATCGATGCGCTCGACAAGGCGTGGAAATCCTACAACAAGGTCAACAAGTAAGGAGTTGCGAGAAATTTAGTACCTGCTTTTGTTGGCAAAATCTCAACGGTTTTGGGAGTTTTGTCAACAAATTAGCGGTACTTTATTTCGTCGCAGTCTCCAAGCAGATGATATGGCAGGCAGAACGTTCTTCGTTCCCTCGTTTACAATCATCCGCTTCGAGTGAAAAGGGGGAGAACCAATGGCTACGAATGTGTTCAAGAAGTATCTGTCACTGCTCGCGTTCACTGCGCCTGCCTTTGTCATCTATGCGATTTTCCTGCTGTATCCCACGTTTAGTGGCATGTTCTATAGTCTGACGGATTGGAACGGACTCAATCGGGATTACAGCTTTATCGGTCTGGGCAACTTTGTGGAATTGTTCAAAGAAGATCCCGACTTTCTGAACTCCCTGTGGTTCACGATGAAATATGTAATATTTATGCTGATTCTGCAAAATGGAATTGCCTTGTTACTCGCCGTGTTGATAGAGTCACGGACGCGCAGCAAAGGGCTTTTCCGGACGCTGTTCTTCATGCCTAACATGATCAGTACAATCATCAGTGCTTTCATGTGGACATTCATCTTCTCTCAGGTGTTACCACAACTCGCAGAGAAACTGGCTTTTTCGTTCCTCGACCAGCAGTGGCTGGGTGATCCGAAGTTTTCATTTTACTCCATTCTGATCGTATCGCTCTGGAACGGTGTAGGGTATATGATGATCATCTATCTGGCCGCTCTCCAGGGAGTGCCAAAAAGTCTCAAGGAAGCGGCTGTTATTGATGGGGCCAACGCATTCCAGGTACTGCGCAATGTGGTGTTGCCGATGATTACTCATGCCGTGACCATCTGTTTCTTCCTGACGTTGAACGGAGCATTTAAAGTGTTCGAAGTGGTGTACGGACTGACTGGTGGTGGACCGGGTCGGGCCACGCAGGTTATCACGATGAACATCTATGAAGAAGCGTTCTCCAATAACTTCAGATACGGCTATGCGAGTGCCAAATCGGTTGTGCTGTTCATCATCGTGCTCATCTTTACACTCATCCAGATCACCGTCATGAAGAAGAAAGAGGTGGAAGCATGAGGATGCAACGACTGAACAGTTATCTGATTCGACTGCTGCTGATTCTGGGCTCTCTCGTCGCTATGCTGCCGATCTACATGGCGGTTGTGAACTCTTTCAAAACACAGGGTGAGATGTTCCAGTCCTTTATCGCGCTGCCAACAACGCTTCACTGGGAGAATTATTCGGACGCGTTTAACAAAATCAATCTGTTGGGCAGTTCGATGAACTCGGCGATTGTATCCTTTCTGGGGATCGGGGGAATCGTCTTCTGTGCCTCACTTGCGGGATACAAGTTGTCACGTACCTCCGGCCGCTTGAGCAACCTGATCTTCTTCCTGTTTGTTGCATCCATGCTGGTACCGTTCCACTCAATCATGATTCCGCTGACACGGGTAGCCAAAGGCATGGGGGTGCAAGGAAGCACGTACGGATTGGCCCTGATCTATATCGGGCTTGGTGTGAACATGGCAATCTTCCTCTATCACGGGTTTGTGAAGTCTATTCCGCGTGAATTGGAGGAGTCGGCTCAGATTGACGGATGTAATGAGTTCCAGACGTTCTTCCAGATTATCTTCCCGCTGCTGCTTCCGATCACAGTCACCATCGCGATTCTGGACTTCCTGTGGATCTGGAATGACTTCTTGCTGCCACTGCTCATGTTGACCGATGTGAATCGTTATACGCTGATTCTGTCCACAAACATGCTGTTTGGTGAATATAACAAGGAATGGCCGTTGATTCTGTCATCCCTGGTACTGACTGCGATTCCGGTTATTCTGATCTATGCGTTCTTCCAGAAGTTCATCATGGAGGGGATTGCTGAGGGGGCTGTAAAAGGGTAAAACATTCAAAGGTATCCCGCAGCGCATCTGGTATTTGTCCGCTCGGGTATTTGGCCAAACTTTCGAAACTTACGCGAATAGCCTTGATCTGAAGGAGATGGTCCTTCCAGGTCAAGGCTGTTTTTTGTTGTGAAATCAGGAAACAGCATTGTTCTAAGTCAGGAGCCAGAATCTATAAGTCTGTGGACGGCCTCTGCGAGGCATTGCAACCCACGTTCCATCTCATCAGGGGAAGCATAGGCATAAGACAGCCGAATGTGACTCGCATCTAACCGGTCATACAGATAGCCCGGGTGGATAAGTACATCCTGCTCCAGACAGGTATGGAACAACTGGCGGATAGAGAGAGGGGATACAGTGAATTGCAGCCAGATATAAAAGCCCCCAGCGGGTATTTCCCAATCCGCTATGCCATGAAAGTGCTGTTGCAACAGATCCAGCATGAAGTCTCTTCGTTTGCGTAACTCAGGGCGAAGGCGTTCCATATGTCCTGCATGATGTCCTTCTGCGAACCACAGGGCAGCAGCTTCTTGGGCGAGTGAACTGGTGCCATAATCGGTCTGCATCTTGATATCTGCGAGACGGCGAATGACCGGCTCTGGCCCAACCAGCCATCCGAGGCGCAGACCGGGACTGACTGCCTTTGACAGGGTACCCATATGCAGCACCCGTCCTTCCTGATCACGCGCCTTCAGTGATGACGGAGGAGGTGTATCCAGCCATAGATCACCGTAGGCGGCATCCTCCAGTATGGAGATGCCTAGTGTTCGAGCGGTGGTCATGAGTTCTTCCCGGCGGTGATCACTCATGACAGAGCTGGTGGGATTGTGAAAGCTCGGGATCGTGTAGAGAAGCGAGATATGATCTTGATCTTTGACATGCTGCGCAGCATCCTCCAGGCGTGCAATGTGTAGGCCTTCGTTATCCATCGGGATACCACTCATTTTCAACCCTGCTGACTGAAAGGCGTGAATGGAATAGAGATACGACGGTTTTTCCAGCAGAACCGCTGATCCGCGAGGGAGCAGTCCGACCGAAATCAAGTGCAGCGCCTGAAGAGAACCGGATACAATCAGTATGGAATCTGGAGAGGCCTGAATGCCGGTAATCTGCAAATGGACGGATAAAGCCTCACGAAGCTCCAGGCTTCCTTGAGGTTCCAGGTAGTTCAGTGTACGAGAACGATGGGACAGGGAGTACAGAATGTCGTTAAAAGCATCCTGAGGCATCAGGTCCGGGGCAAGTTCCCCTGTACCAAGACGTATGATGCCAGGCCTGAATTCAGCCTGATTAATCTGCTGGATCTCGGGCAGGTTGGGATAATACCAGCCCTCCTCAATGGCTTCGTTCCAGTTGGGCATGGCTCCGTGAGCCATGCCATGCCAACCGGAGCCGGAAATATAAGTTCCCCCGCCATGTCTGCCTTCAAGCAGACCCGCGGCGGCCAGATTATCAAGGGCAGTGACCAATGTACTGCGGTTTACTCCCATGGACTCAGCCCATATTCGCTGTGATGGGAGACGGTATCCTGCGGACCATTCGCCCGTTGTGATTTTCTGCCGGATATAGGCTTCAATCTGGCGATATAAGGGCAAGTCGAGAGAAGGATTTGGCTTCCAACCCATGTTTAGCCGGGAATCAGAGCGTTCCATAACCGGCAGAATCACCTCCGTTTTTCTTTGTAACAAACACTATATCATTTGGTTGGGTCTGATGCCATCCAAGTGGTTGGTTACGTCAGTTATCATCTGCCCTAATATGGAGGACAGAGATAAGGGGGAAGAACGATGGAGGTTGTTATTCATGCAGTGGTTCTGGCGTTTGGCCTGATCTTGCCACTGGGTGTGCAGAATGTATTTATTTTTAACCAGGGCATGAGCCAGAGGCGTTATATACATGCCCTGCCTGCTGTAATAACGGCAGGGGTCAGTGATACGTTGTTGATCGGGGCAGCCGTCGGAGGGGTGTCGCTCATTTTGCTGCAATGGCCATTGCTGGCGAATGTGTTGTATGGCGCAGGAAGCTTGTTTTTGCTGTATATGGCATGGAGTATCTGGAGGTCATCCGAATCTGTGGAAGGTTCGGGGACGGTAATGTCAGCGGGGCGACAGATTGCGTTTGCCGCATCGGTGTCTTTACTCAATCCGCATGCTCTGCTGGACACGGTTGCTGTGATTGGCACCAGTTCACTTCAGTATGAAGGGGTGGAGCGCGTCTATTTTGCCCTGACAGCCGCGGTAGTATCTTGGATATGGTTCTTGGGACTTGCAGGTGCAGGCAGGGTGATTGGGAGAACGGATCGAACTGGACGCATCAGTCTGGTGTTTAATCGGTTGTCCGCTGTAGTCATGGTTGGGCTGGCATGTATGATGCTGTGGAAGCTCATCTATTCCTAGAAGGACTGCGATGTGGCTGGTACAACTTGTTAAAATAAAAAACTCCCCGTGACGTTAATCGCACGAAGAGTTCAATGTGGATGCTGAAATTGGTGATCAGCATAGCCTGGTGATCTAGTTATTGAGTTGGAACATGTAGTGCTCGATAACGCTTTGGTGTAGCGTCTATTATATATGGTTGCTCATTTGAGTTAAGGTCATCGTAATCGGATTTATTCTGCCTTCAGTAACATGGATTCAATAAACACTTTCAGATCACGGCTTACACTGTTCAACTGATCAATGACCTCGCTGAACTCGGTTACCAGCACCGCTTGTTGGTTGCTAGACTGTGAGATGGATGTGATCTCTTGCTCCATCTGCTGAATGGAATGCTGAACATCCTTCAAGGAACGTTCGATATTCACCGTAGCTTCTTTGGTACCTGTAGAAAGTTTACGCACTTCAGATGCAACGACGCTAAATCCGGCACCTGCTTCACCGGCTCGGGCCGCTTCGATGGCTGCATTCAGCCCCAGTAGATTGGTCTGTTCTGAGATTTCACGGATGAATGCGGCGACCTTATTAACTTCGCCTGAGTTCTGTACAGCCATGCGGGTATTATCCAAAATCTGCGTGGAAGAGGCCGTCAACTGCTCGGATTGGGCAGCTACCGTCTGCACCATATCTGTTAATTTTCCGCTGATCCCGCCGATCAATTCAGTGAAGTACTCCAGTTTTTCCTCATTCTGAAGAGAGAAACCGATGGCAAGTGTACCCACGATATTTCCTTGCTCATCCCGAAGTGGGGTAGCCGCCGAGTTGATTGATGTGCCATAGAATTTTGCATCAATTCGGTTCGCTGAAGTTTCCCCATGTATAAGTGCCCGGCGGAGTGTAGGGTCATCGAGGGAAACGGGGTCTCCTGCCTTGATGCCCAGATCAAGCTCGTTGCTGGGAACATAATACCAGAACTTCTCGGTATCGGTTACCGCAATCATGATATCGTGTTCTTTCAGCATAATTTTAAAATATGGACTGGCTGCAACGAGTGCTTCAACGATGTTCAATAAGATTCAGCTCCTATAATGTATATGTATCATCTAGATGTATTGTATACATCGTCAGAATGAGGTTAATCTTGAAGGCCTAATAAGGGCATAAAGTATATTAATTAAATTTTCAACAAATGAAACAGGAGAATGGAAGTTTTTCGGGAATTTATGAAAACATAACGAAAAAGCAGACAAGAACATCATGTTCTTGTCTGCTTTGGCTATCCACCTTTGCCATATGACACGCTCCACTTCACGTGATGGATGCTGATTTACGTAAGGGTTCACCCCGCCAGCGTTACCTCATCCGTTGTGTGAAGAGGTCATCCTGACGGTACAAATATGTACCGTACGTACGCAGTAATACGCGGTTGTGTTATATGCGTACTGTTGTTATCCGCCAATCTGGGACATGCGCCGTACCGTCGGTGTGTGAGATTGCATTTTTTGTTCCAAAGCCAGAGCCATTTCATGATTCTTTGGTTTCGTACCCAGTGCTTTGAGGAAGAGCGCCGCCATGGCATCCGGATCATCCACGAAGCGGCGAACATTATACTCATCTGACCAGTAGAGGCAGGCTTTGATATGTCCGTCAGCGGTCAGCCGAAGTCGGTTGCAATTGTCACAGAAGTGATCGCTCACGGGATGAATCAATCCAAATGTGCCTTCGGAGCCCACAATTTTCATATTACGTGATGGGCCATTGCCCGCAGGGCCTGTTGTATTTTCTACCGTCCAGCCTGCTTCAGCACATACATCTGTCACGGCTTCCAGCGGCAAATAAGATTTGCGCCATGAATCCGAAGCCTGTCCAATCGGCATATATTCAATAAAACGTACATGAAGAGGTTGATCAATCGTCATTGCAATAAAATCCTTGATTTCATCATCGTTGATACCCTTCATCAGCACAACATTCAGCTTGATCGGAGCAAGGCCAGCGGCTGTTGCAGCTTCAATGCCTTTCAGTACCTTGTTCACATCTCCGCCGCGGGTAATCATGGAGAAGCGATCAGCTCGCAGGGAATCCAGACTGATGTTAATCCGGTTCAATCCAGCGTCTTTCAATGCCTGAGCTTGCTTATCCAGTAGAAGAGCGTTAGTAGTCAGGGCAATATCGTCAATCCCGTCAATTGCCGAGATCATGCTGACGAGCTTATGCAGATCTTTGCGTACCAACGGTTCGCCCCCGGTGAGTCGGACTTTGCGCATGCCCATTGGAGCAAGCACTTTCAGCACCTGTGCTATTTCTTCGTAGCTCATAATCTCATCATGTGGAGCAAATTCCATGCCCTCTGCAGGCATGCAGTACACACAGCGTAAATTACAGCGGTCCGTAACAGAAATACGGATGTAGTCATGTATCCGGCCAAATGAATCCTGAAGCAGTTCCATGCAGACCACCCTTTCATCGGTTCAGATTGGAAATCTTCTATTATAAATGATACGACAATTTCAAAAGGAACAGTTGCATCAAATTTTAGCTATTTCTCCAATCCGCGTCAACGATGACGTCAGATGACAGTATTTTTGGCGGGGTGATTCAGATGGAATTGTCCCACGAGTTGTTGCAGAAAGACCGTAATGGCTTCCACGTTATGCGAAGAATGCTGAACCTGCAACATATCATGAATCAGCTCCATCATCTCAGCTTCTACCTCAGCAGAAGTCGCCCGATTTTGCTGGCTGATTGCAGCAATATTCTCCATCAGCATGACCACTTGATCCACGACTTGTGTGCGCTCAGGTTCTTCAGCCGTAGCATTTTGCAGAAGTTGCGAAGCGGCCTGAACCAGTGTTGTTCCTTCAGCCAGTACCTGATCACCCTCTGTGATCAATTGGGACGCAGCTCCTGCTGCCGTTGAGATTCGGTCCAGAATCTGATGAATATTTTCCGTAGAAGAGCGGGATAACTCGGCCAGTTTGCGGATTTCCCCTGCCACGACCGAGAAGCCTTGACCATGTTCGCCCACGCGTGCAGCCTCAATGGTAGCATTGAGAGCCAGCAGGTTGGTCTGAGCTGAAATTTCATCAATGACAGCCAGTGCACGGTAAATCTCTTTCATCGTATCCATGAAGGACAGGATGGTACGGTTGGTATCGGACACCGCTCCTGAGATTTGGGTCATTTTGTCGCCGATTCGTTCCACTTCCTGCTGAGCCACGCTGATCTGTTCGGTAGCAGAGGTCTCCAGTTGTTGCAGCGTTATGCGCATGTGATCAGCAGCAATCTTGGCCTGGTCGAGATCTTCCAGTTGGGTGCGAATGGCCTGAATCATCGAACCAAGCTTGTAGTTCACACGCTCAGTCGTACCTTGGGTTGTCTCTGTTGAAGTTCGCATCTGATACTGGTTGTCCATAACGTCTACCGTGGCAAGTTGTACCTTCAGCATAATGCCTTCCAGAGAGTCAATCATGTTGTTGATCCACTTCGCCAGTTCACCCGATTCGTCTTGGGCAAAAGCAGACGTGTCCAGGCGCTGGGTTAGATCCCCCCTGCCTTCGGCGTTAATTCGAATAAATCGGCTGATGCGGCGTAAGTCTTCATGAACCCGTCGATATTGGCTACGATGCAGCTGTAATGCAGTGAAGAATCCGAATAACACATTAAAAGCGGCCATTGCTGCCGCACTCCAACCGCTACCAGTGAGGACATAGACAAGAGCGGCTCCTGCAACGCCTGACAAAAGCGTGAAGAGACTGTGTTGCTTGAACTGGCGCCAGCCGATGCTTCGTATCCGATACACTTCCTCCAGATCCCCTTCACACATCATGCCCCAGCGATCAGGACAGTGTGGCAGCTGGAAGGTGATGCCTTTGCCGATCACAGAAATATGGCGATAATCCGAGTAGCCGGGAAAGGCTACGAACAGATTGGAACCATTCTGAATGGTGTTTGCTACTCCGGGGTGTAGTTCTCCAGTCGATGGATCAGTGAACATGAGTTCCAGTTCGGTATGCTCCTTGACTGAAACGATACCCCATTCGGTGGTGACACCATCTTTGAGGTTTTCCCCATGCGTAAAGGTGCGGTCTTCGAAGCGGCTTCGGGATAAGGCGGTACCGGGTTGCAGATGGGGCCGTAATATTGACTCAGCCATAAAGAGATAATTGTCACCAGAATCGGGATAGATATGACCTGATTCTCGTTGGATCAGGTCACCGAGTACATCCCCGGGTACTCGGCTGCATAATGAACCGACATATCGACCTTCCTGCAGGATTGGGGAGATAAACAGCAAGGTGACATCATCGTGAAAATTGGACGAGCGTGGACCAATATCCAACGTCAGTGGATCAGAATATGGACCATACAAGCATTTTTTGCCATGACGATCTGCTCTGGAGTATTTCAATCCTGGTCCAATTAAAGCTTCGTAATCTTCATAAATCTGTCCAATATGTTTCTTATATGTAGAGAATACCACCTGATTCTGTTCGTTCAGCATGAATAGCTCCGTACTGTCTACGGCTCGAATATAACTGGATTGAAACCATGCATCTAGTTTGCTTAGTTGCTGTGAACCTTGTAATACATCCTGTAACTGGACCGACTGTATCTGTTGAAGCAAACGATCCAGGTGGTTCCATTGTTCATCTGCCCAGTCCATCATAAGCTGCCGTCTCGTTTCGGCAATCCCCTCAAAAATCTGTTCCACATCTTCTTTCATATGTGCGTTCAACCGATACGATCGCCACAGCGGCAATCCTTTTTTCCATCCCAGCCAATCAAACATCATGACCACCCCGATTTCTGGATTTGAAAGCTTCGTTCTACTGATCTTTGGATAGACCTATATATGTGATTTTCAAAGTGATATGTGACAGAGGAATCCAACCTGCGTGGTGATTGATCCAGAACAGTGATACCGCCTTCATCATTCAGGATCGTTGACTCACGTTGAGGTGGAAGCCCTTGTACGTCTATTCAATCTTTATACAAGAAAACGAACAAGAATACGAGGGGATATGTCATATTTTCCGAATATTTAATCAATAAATACAAATGATTGTGCGCTTGTTGTTAGGTGAATTGAATGTTAGCTATCTACGAAGAAAACTCACATGGATGTATCTGAGAATCCATCTCATTTTACATTGTGTAACATGAACAGGCCCATACTCAAAACACACTGTATAATGTAATCCCCGCCCAAAGCGATATAGTATTATCTAACAAGCAAAACCTGTTACGTTCGTGTATATAAACCTCCCATTCAGCCTTGGTGTGCAATGAAAACAACTTCCCACAAAGGAGAATGCCCATGTCCTCCATATCCTCAGCTACAGTCCCCGAAGCCTGCCATATTGATGTAGATCATGTGTCCGTTGTTTTTGGCACAGGTACACAACAGGTCACTGCCTTGTCGGATGTTACATTCCAGATCCAGTCCAATGAGTTTGTCTCTCTGCTGGGCCCTTCCGGCTGCGGCAAGTCGACCTTGCTCCGGCTGGTGGGTGATCTACTTCAACCTACCTCAGGCAACGTACGCATTGCAGGTCAGGAGCCTGAGCGGGCCCGGCTACAGCGACAGTTCGGCATTGTCTTCCAGACACCAGCCTTGTTCGATTGGCGCACCGTTCGTCACAATGTGGAATTGCCCTTGGAACTGCTGGGTACCCGCCGTAAGGAGTGCCGCCGCATTAGTAGTGAACTGCTTGAAATGGTAGGACTAACTCGCTTCGCCGACCATTATCCATGGCAACTCAGTGGAGGGATGCAGCAACGTGTATCCATTGCACGAGCCCTTGCGCTTGATCCACCATTGCTGCTCATGGATGAACCCTTTTCCGCCCTGGACGAATTCACCAAAGAAAAACTTCAATTGGAGCTGCTTGAGATCAAGCGCTCAACAGGCAAGACCTTCCTCTTTGTCACACACAGCATCCCCGAAGCCGTATTTCTGTCCGACCGGATCATCGTACTCTCGGCGCATCCGGGGCAAGTGCACTCCATTCATTCTGTTAATCTGCCTTCTGACCGCCATAGTGAACTGAGAGAAACGGAAGCTTTCTACCACATGATCACAACCATTCGCAATTGCTTCTACGAGGAGCGTGATGAATCTCATGTCCCTGAGGTTCTTTAAACCAGGATATCGATCTTGGATCGTCATCTGGATTGTATCCGTATTGATGCTGTGGGAAGGAATCGCCTGGATGCTCCAACTGTTCCTGTCACCCCAGCAGGCGGCGTCTCGCCTTCCTTATCTGCATGATGTCCTTGTAGCCTTGTTTCGTTACTCGGGTACGCTGGCAGAGCAGGGGGCTGTCACCTTTGGCAATGCAGCCATTGGTTTTGCAGGGGGAACGCTGCTTGGTCTGGGTCTGGCTCTACTCATGAGTGGGGCTATCTGGCTGGAGCGCACGTTATCGCCATATGTTGTCTCCTCACAGATGGTTCCGGTTATTGGTCTCGCACCAATCGTGTACGGCATCATCCACAACGCGGAGTGGGCCCGAATTGTTATGGCGGCGTATGTCACCTTCTTCCCGATAATTATCCATACGTTAAAAGGATTGAAAAGTGCAGCACCAGAGCATCTGGAACTTATGCGTTCCTGTGGAGCTTCACTGACCGCACGATATATCAAATGTCTGCTGCCCTCAGCACTACCGGGACTATTTTCTGGTATGAAAATAGCTGCTCCGCTCGCGGTGACTTCCTCCATCGTTGTGGAATTGATGGGCGCTCCCGACGGACTCGGCGTCCTGATGGTCAGTTCGTTATATTACGGCCATGCCCAAGTTGGCATGTTCTGGGCCACCATCATGCTTAGCATTGGCATTGGCCTGATCTCGTATCTGGTCATCAGTCTGGCTGAACGTTGGCTAACCCCCTGGCAGCCTGAGTTCAGGGCCAAAGGAGGTGATGCCACATGAGTGAAGGTAGAGTTTTGCAACGGAAGCGTGATGAAGGTGTGGCAATTGCTGCTGTAACTGGAGCAGCTACGCCCCTCACGGGTTCACAGGTGACATCTGCCCCTGGATCGGAAATTCATGGACAACAGGGACAAGCCGAAAAGGCCAGATCGGGAACCAGCGTTCGCGGGCGCTCAATTGTACTGAGCATGCTTCCTTGGGGGGCAGGTGTGATGTTTCTCGCTCTCTGGCAGCTCAGGCTGTTTCATTGGATATTCTCGCTGGAAAGCTACCAACTGCCTGTGCCTTCCGCGATTGCGGCATCGATACAGGAAAATGCCAATATGCTCTTTCGTTATGCGGTGTACAGCGGAGCCGAAATGCTGGGAGGTTTCTTGCTCGGCTCACTGCTCGGCGCTCTGGCAGCGGCAGGTGCATCGTTCTTCCCAACAAGCGGCAGGGCGGCGGTTACGGTTCTGTCTGCACTGAACGCTGTTCCGATCGTGGCTCTTGCCCCAATCATGAACAATTGGTTTGGTGACGGGATCTGGTCGCGTATTGCTGTGGTCACGGTTATTACGATGGCCGCCATGGCCGTCAGCCTGTTCAAAGGGCTGACTTCCATTCAGCCGCAGTACAGTGATCTGCTGAGTGGCCTTGCCGCAAGCAGGATGCAGTTTTTTTGGAAACTAAGACTGCCTCACGCGCTGCCTTCCCTCTTTGCAGGACTGAAGATCAACATGTCCACCAGTATTATCGGGGCCATTGTGGGTGAATTTTTCATCGCCTCCCAAGGGCTGGGGTACTTGCTCTCGGATCAGATTAGACTGGCGAACATGCCCTTGGCCTGGTCCTGCATTGTCATCGCTGCCGCGCTCGGTATTGTGTTGTATGAAGCGGTTGTCCTGGCAGAAAAACGACTCATTCCGTGGAATCGTGCACGCACAGATCACTAACATACATCAGGGTACCAACCATAGATCGTAATACCTGATAGAGGTTGTTCAAAAAGTCCACGGTACTGAAAAGCAGACTTTTTGAACACGGACTGATGCTTGAAAAATCGTATATAAACAGGGGGTTGTTCTGTACATGTACAAAACGTTGAAGCCGGGTTTGCTGGTATTGGTCCTGTTGGTTGTTACGATGCTGAGCGCATGTTCTACGAAGTCCGAGCCAGCGGCTGAGCCTGTAGCTGCGAGTTCAGGAGGGGCGGGAGAAGCAGATCAACCGTTAATCAAAGTGAAAATTCAGCTGAAATGGGTGCCGCAGGCTCAGTTTGCCGGGATTTACGCAGCGAAGGAAAAAGGTTTTTTTGCAGATGAAGGCATTGATGCCGAGATTATTCCGGGTGGGCCGGATATCGTGATAGAGCAGCAGGTGGTCAATGGTGCGGCCGATGTGGGGATCACGGGAGTAGACAGTTTGCTGGTCAGCCGGGATAACGGTCTGCCGCTTGTCTCGCTCGCCCAGATCTCACAGAAGAGCAGTTATCGCTTGATTGCCAAGAAGTCCCTCGGTATTACCGATCCCGCTCAGATGAAAGGCAAAAAGGTCAGTACCTGGTTCGGCAGTCAGCAGTTTCAGGTGCTCGCGTTCATGGAGAAGAACGGCCTGGATCCGAAGAAAGACATTGAACTGGTGAAGCAGGGGTTCACGATGGATCAGTTTTTCAATGATCAGGTAGATGTGGCGACGGCAACGATCTACAACGAATATCACGTGGTGCTGGAAAGTGGAACAAAAGAATCCGATCTGGATGTATTCAACATTGAAGATGCTGGTGTTGGCATGCTGGAGGATACGCTGATTGCCAAGAAGGAATGGGTAGACAGCAACCGTGAGCTTGCGGTTAAAGTGACTCGTGCCATTCTGAAAGGCTGGAATTACGCCATCGACAATCAGGATGAGACGGTGGATATCGTGATGAGTAATGTGACGGAGGGCAGCACCACTCGTGAACATCAGGTCACAATGCTCGAAGAGATTGCAAAGCTGATTCGCCCGGAAGGATTTACGGAGCAGCAAGTCGGCAGTTTTGTGGATGAGTCATTTACCCGAACTGCGGATATTGCACTGAACTATGGCCTGATCAAAAAAGCCGCAAATCTGGATGAAGCGCTGGAGAAAAGCATCTATGAAGAAGCGGTGAAATAAGCGTGGAGGAGGATGACGAATGAGTTCTGTAGATCAGCAGCCGCAGCCGCTTGGCGGTACGAAGGAAGAATGGCTGGAGAAGGATCGCAAATACGTGTGGCATCACATCTCGCCTCATAACGATCATCCAATGATTGCGGTAAGTGGGGAGGGCAGCTGGATTACTGATCAGGATGGTACACGTTATCTGGATGCGATGTCTGGACTGTGGTGTGTGAATGTGGGGCATGGCCGTGAGGAGATTGCGAGAAGTGCCTACGAACAGATGAAAGCACTCGCTTACGTACCGATGACGCAGAGTCACGAACCGGCGATTTTGTTGGCAGAGAAGTTGAATGACTGGCTGGAGGGGGAATATCGAATATTCTTCTCCAACTCGGGTTCAGATGCAAATGAGGTGGCTTTTAAAATAGCCCGTCAGTATCACCATCAGAATGGTGAGCCTACTCGGCACAAATTCATCTCCCGTCACCGTGCCTATCACGGCAACTCCATGGGCGCGCTGGGCGCGACCGGGCAAGCCGCTCGCAAGATCAAGTACGAGCCGCTCGGCGTAGGTTTCTCTCATGTTCCGCCACCGTATTGTTATCGCTGCCCGTTTGGACGGAACAAAGATGGATGCGGACTCGAATGTGCAACCATCTATGAAGAGGTGATTCGTTGGGAAGGTCCTGAGACGGTTGCCGCAGTAATTATGGAGCCGGTGATCACAGGAGGCGGCATGATTGTGCCCCCGCCGGATTATATGCGCACCGTGCAAGAGATCTGTCAGCGCTATGGAGTTTTGCTCATTGTGGATGAGGTAATCTGTGGTTTTGGCCGCTCGGGGCAGAAGTTTGGTCATCAGAACTACGGCGTACAGCCAGATATTGTGACGATGGCAAAAGGCATGACCAGTGCTTATTCGCCGCTCTCAGCAACGGCCGTGCGAGCCGATCTGTATGACACGTTCCGGGAATCCGGACCGGATGCCCATTTTCGCCATGTGAATACCTTTGGCGGGAATCCCGTTTCCTGCCGGGTGGCACTGGCGAATCTGGAGATTCTGGAACGAGAAAATCTGGTCAGCCGCGCGGAAGAACTGGGATACCTGCTTCGTGAGAAGTTGGAACCTTTGCTAGAGCTGTCCGTTGTGGGGGATATCCGTTCATTTGGATTCGCCTGTGGGGTGGAATTGATTGAAGCAGATGGTTCTCCTGCGGAAGCGGATAAAGTGATGAAGGTACTCGCCAGTTGTAAAAGGGACGGCATTCTGATTGGCAAGAACGGTGATACCGTGCCGGGGTTTGCGAACATTTTGACAATCTCACCACCGTTTGTCACCACCGAGGAAGAGCTGGATCTGATCGCGGGTAGCTTGCTCGTTGCACTACGTAGTCTGGACGCAGGTTAGTTGCCATAGATGGATAATACACAGGTACGACAGACGTTTACGGTTTAGCAAGCGAGCTGGAGATTTTCATATCATTACGCGATAAATAAGCGAAAGGAGGCGAGGGAGGATGCAGACCACAACAGGCACACTCATTAATGAGCTTCGGTTGAATGAACGAATTGAGCAGTTATCACGCATTGGCCGAATCGCGGAGACGGGTGTCTGCCGACTTGCCCTGACCCCGGAAGATATGGACGGCATCATTCAGGTTCGTCTCTGGATGGAAAAGGCCGGTCTGACGACACGACTTGATGCCTTCGGCAATCTGATTGGTCGTCTGGAAGGCGCGGATCAGGCGCAGCCGATCCTCATGATTGGTTCCCATATCGACTCTCAGCCATATGGCGGTCGATATGATGGAGCGATTGGTGTGCTCGGCGCACTCGAAGCGGTGCAATGCTTGATCGAAAATGGCATTCAGCCCCGTATGCCGATTGAGGTGATTGCTTTTTGCGATGAAGAGGGTTCCCGTTTTAACAAAGGCCTGTTCGGCTCACGTGGCATAACCGGTCAGTTGGAAGAAGGCGAACTGGAGCGGCAGGATAAAAACGGAGTGACCCGCCGGGAGGCACTGGAAGCCTTCGGCTGTTCTCCTTCGGATTTTGAAGAAGCGATCTATCCGCCAGGTTCCATAGGCAGTTATCTGGAGCTGCACATTGAGCAGGGGCCTGTACTGGAAGCACTCAATGCTCCTGTGGGTCTGGTGACGGGCATCTCGGGCCCGCTATGGCTTACGGTGACGATGAAAGGTATGGCGGGTCATGCTGGCTCCGTTCCAATGGCAATGCGACATGATGCTTTGGTAGGCAGCGCCAAAGTCATTGCGGCTTTTGACGACATGGTGAGAGAAGACCCGGAAGCTCCAACCGTAGGTACGGTGGGTAGTCTGAGGGTGTTTCCAGATTCGCGGAATATCATCCCGGAGGAAGTCAGTTTCACGGTTGATTTACGAGATATGCAGATGGAGCGCAGGAACCGGCTTGAAGCCCGATTGATGAACATTTTGGATGACGTGAGTTCCCGATATGGTCTAACCTACTCGCTGACAGAGGATACGAACAGTGAGCCGCGGTATTGTGCAGAGTCAATCATGTCGGTGATTCGTTCATCCGCGGAAGAGATCGGGGTTACTTTGCCAGAACTGATGAGTGGTCCGTTCCATGATGCATTGGCCCTTTCGCTTGTATGTGATTATGGCATGATCTTTGTCCGCAGCAAAGACGGCATCAGTCATCATCCCAGCGAATATTCCTCCCCGGAGGATATTGGACTCGGCACGGAAGTGTTATATCGCACCATTCGGAGGATGTGCAGTGGAATGAACCAACCAATCATTTTACCTGAGGAGGCGTTGTGACGTTATGGGCAAAATTAGCATCGGATTAATCCAGGCTTCTCATGAGATTGAAGGTTCGGCTCCCGTTGAGGTACACAAAGAAGCTGCGGTTCAGAAGCACATAACGCTGGTCCGTGAAGCTGCTGCACGAGGGGCCAAGATCATCGGATTGCAGGAAGTATTCTATGGCCCGTACTTTTGCACAGAGCAGAATCCAAAATGGTATGCATCCGCTGAACCGGTGCCGGAAGGGCCAACGACCAGACGTTTTCAGGAACTGGCGAAGGAGCTTGCGGTGGTGATTATTTTACCTGTGTATGAGGTGGAGGGCATTGCTTCGTATTACAATACGGCAGCTGTCATTGATGCAGATGGTTCATATCTGGGCAAATACCGCAAACATCATATCCCGCATGTGGAAGCAGGTGAGGGTACAAATGGGTTCTGGGAAAAGTATTATTTCAAACCAGGTAACCTCGGGTTTCCGGTTTTTGATACGGCCTACGCCAGAGTCGGCGTGTACATCTGTTATGATCGTCATTTTCCGGAAGGCGCACGATTGCTCGGGTTGGCGGGGGCAGAGATTGTTTTCAATCCTTCAGCTACGGTTGCGGGTACATCGGAATATCTGTGGAAACTGGAACAGCCTGCTCACGCGGTAGCTAACGGCTATTATGTTGCAGCGATCAATCGGGTTGGCGTGGAAGCACCGTGGAATATGGGTGAATTTTACGGACAGTCGTACCTGGTCGATCCGCGAGGCAGAATGGTTGCAATCGGCAGCCGTGATCAGGATGAGGTCGTCATTGGCGAGATGGATACGGAGATGATTCGTGAGGTGCGTAATGTGTGGCAGTTCTACCGCGATCGCAGGCCGGAAACGTACGAACATCTGGTTAGTTTGTAAAAGTAGCTGGAAACTAGCCCGGATCAAACTTCAGGAGGTGCATGACATTGATGAACAGCTCAGGAACAACGTTATCCGATTATGGGTGGGAGAGTCGTTTTGCCGAGATGAAACCCGCCATGACAGGTAAGGAAGCGATGGAGGAGTCAAACCGCTGTCTGTACTGTTACGATGCACCTTGTATCAAGGCCTGTCCAACCGACATTAATATTCCTTCTTTTATTAGCAAAATATCAACAGGGCACCTGAAAGGATCGGCCCGCACCATCATGGATGCGAATCCGGTTGGAGCCAGCTGCGCACGTGTATGTCCCACGGAAGAGCTGTGTGAAGGCGCATGTGTGCTAAACGAATCGTCGAAGCCGATTCGGATTGGTGACTTGCAGCGTTATGCCACCGACTGGGCACGGGCGAAGAATGAGCCGTTATTCCAGGCAGCACCTGCCAATGGGAGAAGCGTCGCCGTTGTGGGAGCAGGTCCTGCGGGACTGTCGGCTGCACGTGAACTGGGGCGCGAAGGGTATGAGGTGACGATCTACGAGGCAAAATCCAAAGGCGGCGGGCTGAATACGTACGGCATCGTATCCTTCCGTTTGCCCGAATCGGTTGCACTATGGGAAGTGGAGCAGGTGGAGGCACTTGGTGTGCAGATCCGTTATGGGGTGCGCATCGGTGTAGATATCCCTGCTTCGCAGTTGCTGGAGCAGCATGAAGCGGTCATTCTGGCCTGTGGCATGGGTTCAGTACCCATGCTGGGCATTGAAGGGGAGACACTGGAAGGTGTCTATGATGCGATTGAACTGGTGGAGTCTACCAAGCAGGGTGTTCCGCCCGCGCTGAATGGTCTGAAGGTTGCCGTTATTGGCGCGGGCAATACGGCGGTAGATGCAGCGACCTGTTCGGTACGTCTTGGTGCCGAGCGGGTGCAGATGTTATATCGACGCGGGGAAAGCCAGATGACGGCGTATGCGTTTGAATATACTTTTGCCAAGCAGGAGGGTGTGGAGTTCCGCTGGTTTACGATGCCGCAGCGTATTATTGGAGACGAGAACGGTCGGGTTCAGGCTGTGGAATGCGTGAAAATGGAGCTAATTACCCCACCTGGCGGTGGGCGCGCGTTGCCTGTGCCTGTCGAGGGATCGGAGTTCATGATTGAATGTGATACGGTCATCCGGGCGATTGGGCAGCATCGTTTATTACCATTAATTGAAGCGTTTGGGCTGAGTCACCACTGGGGTGTCGTTGAGATCGATCCGCATACGTACCGTACCTCGCATCCTCAGATCTATGCGGCAGGAGACGTTATTTTTGGTCAGGGCCAGGGTGAGGCGATGGTTGTCTCGGCTGCACAGCAGGGTAAGCTGGCTGCTGCGGCAGTCATGAAGGCATTGCCTGGACAGGTGGAAGAGACGGCGTGAGCAGTGAGGGAGACAAAGAAAAGTGGAGAGTGCACGGAAAGCGTGGAAGGAGATGCGCGGGTGGGAGGGCGCAAGGGACTGCTAGAGTGTTGAAGGTGTAGATCTGAGCGAGAGGTCTGGCGCGGTGTCCCTGACGCGCTAACGAACCTTACGCACCTTATAGTGGCAATTATGAAGAATTGGAAAATCTAACGAATCTCACACGTCTTATGTTGATGGAGAACCGTTGAAATGAAGCCGAAATGAGCGAATACAGCACAATAAGACTTCTACGATTCGTTAGATTTTGAATTCACCGCATATGGGCCGAATAAGAGCTGTATAGTTCGTTAGTATTTAGTTGCGTGCTATCTAGAACCTATTACTACGCAGAGATCCTGAGCACGACCAAATATTCCAGTGTAACTATATAAGTTGAACTAATCATTTACACGATAACGGAGAGGACAGAAAAAACCTGAAGAAACGGAGTTAAAAGCTTTCTGAAGGAAAGCTGCATCGGAAGCATAAGCTCGCCTTTATTCCCGGATTTTCCCTTTAGAAAAGGAATCAAAAAAAAATCTGGGAATAACAGCGATCGGAAGGTTGTTCTGTCATCGGAGTGTCCAGTGTAACTAATAAGTTCAAACAACACCAAGGAGGGATTGTTATGGCTGACTTATCCATTAATCTGGCAGGTATTCGATCACCCAATCCATTTTGGCTGGCTTCTGCACCACCGACCAATACGGGATATCAGGTTCAGCGTGCATTCGAAGCGGGTTGGGGTGGTGCGGTGTGGAAGACGCTGGGTGAGCCAATTATCAATACATCCTCGCGTTTCGCGGCAGTCCATTTTGGTGGACAGCGGGTGGCGGGGTTTAACAATATTGAATTGATATCCGATCGTCCGCTGGAAGTGAACCTGCGGGAGATTGCCGAGACCAAGAAGCGATTCCCGGATCGTGCGGTTGTCGCTTCACTGATGGTGGAACCTACGCGGGAGAAATGGCATGAGATTGTGAAAAAGGTGGAAGCCGTCGGCGTCGACGGGCTGGAGCTGAACTTTGGTTGCCCGCACGGCATGGCCGAACGTGGTATGGGAGCCGCCTCTGGTCAGCAACCTGACCTCGTAGAACTCCAGACGATGTGGGTGAAGGAAGTGGCAACCACACCGGTGATCGTGAAGCTTACGCCGAATATCACGGATATTACGGCAACCGCCCGGGCAGCAGTACGAGGTGGCGCGGATGCGATCTCCCTGATCAATACCATTAACTCTCTCGCAGGTGTGGATCTGGATTCGTGGAATACCGTGCCCCATGTGGGCGGCAAAGGAGCACATGGCGGTTATTGTGGCCCAGCGGTGAAGCCCATTGCACTGAACATGGTTGCCGAGTGCGCCCGTAATCCGGAGGTGGGTGTGCCGATCTCGGGTATTGGTGGCATATCCGACTGGCGTGATACGGCAGAGTTTCTGCTCATGGGTGCTACAGGGGTTCAGGTATGTACCGCAGCGATGCATCATGGATTCCGCATTGTGGAGGACATGATTGATGGGCTGAACGATTATTTGGATGAAAAGGGTCTGAGCAGCGTTGCAGAACTGGTAGGTCAGACGGTTCCGCGTTACTCCGATTGGGGCAATCTCGATCTGAACTACAAAGTCGTCGCCCGCATCAACCGTGATATCTGCATCAATTGCAACAAATGCCATATTGCTTGTGAGGACACCTCGCATCAGTGTATTGATATGTTGACCGACCCGTCCGGCTCCTATCTGGAAGTGGTGGAAGAGGACTGTGTTGGCTGTAATCTGTGTTCGATCGTTTGCCCGGTGGATGGGGCGATTGACATGGTTGAACTTGTACCTGAGCAGGAACCTGTAACCTGGAATGAACGTCAGTCTGCGATTGCCATGCTGCAATCCGTTAGAGATCAATCAACCAAGGAGGCGATATCATGAGTACCCGCAAATTGATTCGTAATGGTGTGTTGGTCACAGCGTCAGATACCTTTGAAGCAGATATTTTGATCGAAAAGGGTAAAATCACACAGATTGGCATCGGACTGGTGCCTGACGAACGAACGGAGGTTGTGGATGCAGTGGGCTGTTACGTTATTCCGGGCGGGATCGACCCGCATACGCATCTGGATATGCCATTCGGTGGAACGGTAACGGCGGATGATTTTGCGACGGGAACAACAGCGGCAGCCTTTGGTGGTACAACGACGATCATTGATTTCTGCCTGACACAAAAAGGCCGTCCATTAATTGAATCCCTCCAGGAGTGGCATGCCAAAGCCGAGGGTAAAGCCGCCATCGACTACGGTTTCCATCTCATGATTGGCGAGATGAATGATCAGGTGCTGGAAGAGTTACCGCAGATCATTGAAGAAGAGGGTGTGTCATCCTTTAAGGTGTTCATGGCGTATAAAAACCAGTTTCAGGCCGATGACGGGATTCTATTCCAGACGTTGCAAAAGGCCAAAGAGTACGGCGCACTCGTCATGGTGCATGCCGAGAACGGGGATGTCATTGACCTGCTGGTTCGACAGGCGCTCGCCGAAGGGCGCACGGAACCAATTCATCATGCCTTAACGCGCCCATCCATGCTGGAGGGAGAAGCAACAGGCCGGGCGGCCCGTTTGGCTGCACTTGCGGATTCACAGTTGTATGTGGTGCATGTGACCTGTGCGGAGGCTGTAGAGCAAATCGCGCGTATGCGTGAAATGGGTTACCGAATCTGGGGGGAGACCTGTCCTCAGTATTTGACGTTGGATCAGTCGATCATGGATCAGCCGGACTTTGAAGGTGCAAAGTATGTTTGGTCCCCACCGCTGCGGGAAGCAGCACATCAGGAAGTGTTGTGGAATGCATTGAAAAGCGGTCAGTTGCAGACGATCGGCTCCGATCATTGTTCGTTTAATTTCAAAGGGCAGAAGGATCTGGGTAAGGATGATTTCAGTAAAATTCCGAACGGTGGGCCCGTCATCGAAGATCGCCTCAGCATTCTGTATTCAGAAGGTGTAGCCATGGGGCGGATTACGCTCAATCAGTGGGTCGATCTATGTTCGACAAGAGCGAGCAAGTTATTTGGATTATTCCCGCAGAAAGGGACTCTGGCTGTAGGGACAGATGCGGATATCGTTATTTTTGACCCATCTGTAAACAGGGTGATCTCGGCAGATACGCATCATATGAATGTGGATTACAGTGCATTTGAAGGTATGCAGGTACAGGGTTGTCCGGTGACGGTGTTGTGCCGCGGGGAGTATGTCATTCGAGATCGGCAGTATGCCGGAACAGCAGGGGCAGGCCAATATGTGAAGCGCAACAAGTATGATGCAGGCGCACCTATACCGATGAAACAGCCTGTGACGGCAGTGAATGGAGGGAGAAGCTGATGTCGGATCATGATGTGTTTGAGGCCGAGAGGATCGCCATAGAGCGAATGGTTGCACAGGGTTATCGGATCTATGCGGTACGGGAACATCTGGAGGGTGCTCACGTCATATGGGGGCACCCGGATCTTCCCGAAGAGAAACAAGAGCAATACGTGGGCACGGCGTCTGGACGGAAGTGGTTCAGTCACATCCTGATTCGCCAGCTTCAGGAACAACGGGGAGCGTAGACCATGCTGAAGCTTTTCATGCGATCGGGCCGTGTACGTATTCATAGGCATAGAGTGCAAGTTCGATCGCTACCCGCTTCTCTGGGAGGATATAGTCTTCTCCCAAAAGGACTTCGATTTTGTCCAACCGGTGATACAGGGTCTGTCTGACGATATATAGAGCGGTGGCGGTCTCTTGCTTGGAGCAGCACAGGACCAAATATTGCTTGAGCGTGCGAAGCAGCTGACCTCCTTTTTCTACATCGTAACGGATGAGCGGCCCCAGATATTCTTCGATGAAATCATCCAGATTGCCACTCTGCTTCATACTGGCGATGATGCGGTAACAATGAAGATTACTGTAAAAGGGCTGTTGCATCACACCGATGTCCTTCTGGATTCGCAGTGTCTCCTTCGCAGAATCCAGGCTGTCCTTGAGACGGGAGAGGTCCGTGCAGCTATGACCGATACCGATCAGGCCTGAGAATAGGCAGTGGGTCTGTTCCTGCTCGTGCTGCTGCAGCTGTTCGATGCAGCGCCAGAGACTGCTTTTGCGCTGAGATCCAGGGAGTGGGTCGAGAATGATAAGAATGATCTGGTGGTTCAGAACGGTGCTGTAGAGGGTGAAGTTCTCCCGAGTGAACACGGAACGGGCAACGATGTTGCGTTGGATCAATAATTTCTGAAGTTTGAGGCTGTCTGTGTACGCGGGGTTGCTGTCGAATAAGATTATGGTGGCTTTGCTCGTTGCAAGAAGGGGATTAACGGTAGATACATATTCATGGATTTCCTTCGTGGAGTGATGTCCGTTAAGCCAGTCAATGACCCACATATCTTCCTTGTAGCGGCGTTTTTCTTCCATGTATTTGGTTCGCATCCAGTCCTGGGCAATCGCGGCCGCGCAACGTTCCAGTGCCTGAATGATGAATTCATCTGAGGGTTTGATCGGTATGCTTGAATCGTGATCCGGCAGCTTCTGATGCATGAGTACAAGATCGGCAAAGGTGTAGTCTAACGCTCGAACAGGCATGCTGAACGCATGCAATATGTTATCTGACAGCTGCATTACATTCGGAATATCCTCTCCCGTCAAATGCCCCCGCTGCAAAAACCAATCCTGCCGACGAGTCTCCAGCTGCTCTGGAGCGCAATAGGGAACGCTGCTCGCTTCCCCTTCAAGTGGGTATAACGCCACGGCACATCCGGTTGTTCGTGACAATAATCGAAGCAGAGGTTGTACGCCATCTCCATTCAGAAGAAGCTGGTTAAATGAGGTGGTGAGACTATCGAGTTCGGCGATCATCCGCTGATGACTGCGAATCAGGGTGAAATGCAGATCTTGCGTAATATCAATATAACGGACTTGTTCGTGGAACCAGATCAACGGGAAATCCGCTGCGACTGCAATTTCCTTCATGGCACCGAGCTGCGACTTGGTGTGATCCCCCAGTTCCATACAGAGTCCGGCAGCCCCGCGTGCAATTAACTGACGCAGAAAAGACAGACCTTGCTGTTCACCTTCCTGCCAGCCAATGCCTGTCGTCAGTACCAATTCCCCGCCATTGAGCAAGTCCCCTACTTCAGGAACCTCCATAATATGAACCCAGCGAACATACCGCTCCAGTGCGCGTTCACTAGCAAGGACTTCTGCCTTGCGAAACACGGGACGTTTTAACATGTCTCTGACTTGAATATGAAGCGTTGTCTCCCCCACACAACCACCGTCCTTCCCCAATCACATGTGATCTATCTGGAGTCTGGAATCCGTCAACTTGCATAATTAATCCATATTATAAGTCGATTTACAGACGATGAGCTGAAATCTGACGTTCATTTGTTTCAAATGACAATCGAGACTATTCTTTTTGTAATTTTGATTAAAATGAATGGTTTCTATGTCAGTCTATGTGACGTAATTTCGACTCAAATAAAAAAGCCCCTTAGCATCACATCGGAATTCAATCATTCCAATATGGGCTAAGGGGCGAGAGGTTAGAGCGTACAGTCTTTAGTTAAGTTGTACTCGAATCTTTACATGAGCACAACTCTCTACTTCTTAATCTTCGATTCTTTTCTTTTTAAACTTCATTAGGAACTCATACACAATCGGTACGATAACCAGCGTGAGCAGCGTGGAGCTGATCAGACCGCCGATTACAGTGATTCCCAATCCTTTGGAGATGATACCGGCACTCTCTTCGAGACCCGTTACCAGTGGCAACAGTGCACCGATAGTCGCGAGAGCGGTCATCAGAATTGGACGCAGACGAGTTGCACCGGCTTCCAGCAAGGCTTCACGGGTAGGCATACCCTCTTTTTCCTTGTGAATAACACGGTCGATCAACACGATGGCGTTGGTGACCACGATACCGATGAGCATCAGTCCACCCATCATGGCGGAGACATCAAGCGTACCACCAGCGATGAACAGACCTACCATAATACCGATAACCGTAAATGGCAGGGAGAACAGGATTGCGAATGGTGCCAATCCGCCGCCGAATGTAACAACGAGCACGAAGTATACAATGGCGATGGCTGCCAGCATGGCGAGACCCAGTTGAGTGAATGTATCATTAATCTGTTCAGTTGTACCGCCGAACTTCACTTCAACGCCATCAGGCAGATCCAGTTTGTCGATCTCAGCCTGTAAGTTACTCGAAGCTTTCGTTACATCCGAAGCCAAGATGTTGGCTGTAACTTGAACAACAACCTTACCATCAATTTGCATGATGGAGTTCGGGGACGTACCTTCTTCCACTTTGGCAACATCTTTGATCGGAACTTGGATGCCAAGCGGTGAAGTGACGGTTTCATCCTCAATCTCATCAATACTGCTGAATGTTTTATCGTCTGTCTCTACATATACTTTGTACGTTTTATTATCGATATCAACTTCCGTGAGCACAGGACGTTCCCGTGTCGGGCTCAGTGCCATAGCCAGTTGTCCTGCAGTCAGGCCCAAGGAACTTAGTTTCTCCTGATCTGCAACGAGAGTATACTGCCCGTAGGTGTCAGCGAGTGTCGTATCTGCTTTTTCAAAATTATCCTTATCCGCTTCAACCAGTTTCAGAATTTCATCCGATACAGGTTTGAGTTGCTCTACATTATCGCCATAGATGGAGAGGCTCAGTCCGCTGCCACCCAGACCCCCGGACATATCAAGCTCACTCCAGGTTCCTACGCTAACTTCTTTCTTCAGACCTTCTACAAGCTGTTCCTTCACTTGAGTAAAGTCTTTCGTATCTTCGTTATATTCAATATAGAATAGAGCCGAGTTGGAACCACCGCCACCCATACTGCTCAGTGGATTACTTCCGCCGATGGAATATTGCATTTTCTCCAGACCCGGTTGTTCCAGCAACCACTTCTCGGCAACGAGTGCTTCTTTTTCTACATCTTCACGCAAAGCTCCGGTTTGTGGGCTGTACGTAATGGTCACATATTTATCTTGTTGTTCCGGCAAGAAGCTTGCACCGATGAACGGGTACAGGAATAAACTGCCGACCAGCAGGATCACTGCAATACTGACCGTGATGAGTTTGTGAGACAGTGTCCAGTTCAGCAGGCGTTTGTAACCTTCCGCCATTTTGCCTGGTTTTTCTTCATGATTCTGCTTATTCTTCAACCCTTTACGGAACAGGGTATGCGCGAGCATCGGCACAATGGTAATGGCAACGATCAGGGATGCCAGCAAAGCGAATACCATTGTCAGTGCAAATGGTGTGAATAGCTCACCAACCATACCGCTTACCAATGCCAGTGGCAGGAATACAGCAATTGTTACGATGGTGGAAGAAAGAATTGGAATGAACATCTCGCGAGTTGCTTCGCGGACCAGTTCACGGCCTTTCAATCTCTCGCCTTTGAGTGTTAATCTGCGGTAGATGTTCTCGATAACAACGATGGAGTCATCGACAACCCGTCCGATGGCAACCGTCATGGCACCCAGCGTCATCATGTTCAAAGTAATATCCATCATATTGAGCGCAGTCAATGCCATCAGCAAGGAGAGCGGGATCGAGATAATGGAGATAATGGTTGAACGAATATTACGCAGGAAGAGCAGGATGATCAGGATGGCAAACAAGGCGCCAAAAACGGCTTTGCCCAGCATCGTGTTCACCGAGTCCTGAATCGGCTTACCTTGGTCGAGCAGTACAGTCAAATCAGCATTTTTGAACTGCGATTGCAACTCTTCCGCTTTATCTTTGACTGCGTTAACGACATCAACCGTGTTGGCATCGTTGGATTTTACAATGGAAATACCGATCGATTCCTTGCCGTCTGTCCGGGAAATGGATTCCGCTTGACCGATGACTTCGATCTTGGCAATTTCACTTAGTTTTACAGTTGGAATGCCAGGCGCATTGGCAGCGCCTGAAGGACTCCCTACACTGGCATTACCGCCGGCAGCTTGCCCTGCAGCTTGGTCTGTTCCTTGGGCAGAGCCAGGAGCTGTACCTTGACCAGCTTCACCAGTTGGTGCTCCAGAGCCTTGTGGGGCTGCGCTTGCACCATTGCCTGCGGAAGCACCTGCACCGCCAGGTACGACTGGAATGGCAAGGTTTTTCAGATCATCGATGTCGATGATGTTTCCATCTACGACAACGGCTTTCTGGGATTTATCCAGTTCAAACAGTCCAAGGGGCACACGAATGGATGAACCTTGAACGATGCCGTTTACCGTATCTTCGGTCAGGCCCAGCTCGGCCATTTTGGCTTGGTCAAACTTCAATTGAACTTCTTTTACATATTGACCGGACACCTGAACCTGAGCTACACCGTCAATATCTTCGAGTGCAGGCTGAATATCCGATTCAACCAATCGTGTCAATTGCTCCAGGTCACCACCGTCCTTGTCGGACAGGCTTAGAGATACAACCGGGAAAGAGTTAATGCTGAACTTGGAAATGGTCGGCTTCTGCACGCTGTCAGGCAATTGAACTTCATTCAGTGCCTCACGAACGGTTGCAGTTGCGTTGGTCAGATCTGTTCCATAATCAAATTCGAGTGTAATGGATGCTGCATTCTCCATGGAAGTGGAGGTCACCGTCTTCACGCCATCTACATTACGTAGTTTTACTTCCAGCGGCTTCGTGACATCCTCAACAATTCCCTCCGGTGCAGCCCCCGGATCAATGGCAGTGACATTCAGAAACGGTACGTTGATGTTCGGGATTGTCTCTTGTTTCATCGTCAGTCCGCTGTACAGACCTGCAAAAGAGATGATAATTGTCAGAATCCAGATCGCAAACTTGTTGTTCAGTGAAAAATTAATAATACCTTTCATACGATGGTTTCTTCTCCTCTCTGTTTCTCCTGTTTATATGTGTGACGAGTCAGCCTGGATAAACCGGCTATACTTGGCATCCAGACTGTGCTTAAGCTCAGAGTGCAAAGGTTTGATGGCAGATACGCTCTCCAAATTGTGCATCATGCCGAGAATGATGGCACGCCGAGGCGTGAATTCCATCATCTCCTGTCTGAGAATGGCGATAGTTTCGAGCACATCATTCTTTGTTTGCCCTGCGGGCAGTTCGGAACCAGCGATATCCTGCATTTGCTTGATGATGTGAATGGGATGACGCATCACAGTGGAGTCTGTGTTTGGATCACTATTCCATGCGGGCCAGTCTTCCAACAAAATCAAAGGCGCAGGGCGCTGATCGAGCAATCCGTAAGCTGCATAATCAATCATTTGCAGCATATTGGTTGCCATTTTGGAGACGGTAAGGGAAGGCATTTCGGTAAACCAGATCTTAACGTAGGAGAGGAACATACCCTGTATGAGCAAAATAAGATCTATCGTATAGGGTTCAATCTCCGGTCCGTACATATCTTCCAGTTTGTCCTTGAAACCGTGTAGGGTAAGGATCTCCAGATCTTTATGCTGCGGGCTGCATTTTTCCTTGCGATGTGGCTCATCATTCATCATCATGCTTTGCATCTGTACACGCAAAAATTCCTTTAGCTCGGACACATGGCCCAGCAGTGTCTCAATCTGTTTGTGTGAACGTTCTCTCGGAGTAAGGTCAGCTTCATGTTCGATCTGGGATAGTTCGTCTATGAGCGTAAATAAGCAGTACTCCATCGTGCTGTCTTCCAATTCCTCTTTGGATTTGAATATAAGGTAAAGGCTTCCCTTAGACATCCCGCATATCTCTGCAATCTCCTGCATGGAGGTTGCGGCACTGCCTTTTTCCGAGAATAGCTTGAGTGCTGTAGTAATGATGAGTTTTTTCTTCTCATTCATCTCATGTATAGGGTTCATTAACGATACTTTCACCTCATCAGGGAACTTATGAGTTCTTGAATTGACTCTAGGGTCAAACTTAGTATAAACGATCTGGTTGAAGGAATTCAAATGGGAGTAAATTGGAAAATTAGAGCGGAGAAAAGAGGTTGATCAAATGAAAGTAGAGACGGCAAGTAACAAGGTGTAGCTTGTATGTACGTTATGGATAAGGTATCAAGAATGGATAAGTTAGTTTACTCCGGCAAAGGCGTACAAGGCGAGTATAATAATGGCGACAAAAGCGATGAGATAGAAGAGGGCTATGCCGATCAGAAGGGTATACCCTGTATAAGAACCCATGCGTGCCAATAATTTTTTCATGATTACGACATCCTTTCTTACGTAGCAGATTGTAGAGAGGTTCCCTATTTATATCATATCCCAAAAAAGACGACTTCCTGATCGAAGTCGTCTTTTTATATTACAGAATTTAATAGATATCATAATGGAGGCTAAGAATTACACGATAACGTAGATTGCAGAACCAACTTGAAGAAACGAAGTGTTCGCCTTTATCACCAGATTTATCCCTCTTTAAAGGGAATCAAAGAAATCTGGGGATAACAGCGATCGGAAAGTGGTACTGCAATCGGAGATATAAAGTGTAATTCAGTTGTTCCGTTATGTGATCAGTTTCAGACCAACGGCTGCCACCAAAATCATCGCGATAAACAGGATACGCTTCGCTTCTTTCCGTTCACCGAACAGGAACATGCCTGTTAACGTACTGCCGACCGTCCCGATCCCCGTCCACACGGCATACGCTGTGCCCATGGGAATGGACGTCATGGCGTAGGACAACAGCGAGAAGCTGAACACAAACGACACCAGCATAAGTACGATGTATGGCCATCCTTTCTTGGTGGAAGCACCATTAATACCGATTACACCGAAAATTTCACATATCCCTGCACCTACAATTGCCATCCAAGCCATTACGCTGCACCTCCTTGGGCTTCTTGCTGATCCGTAACCAGCTTCAGTCCGATTACGCCGCAGAGCAGCAGCCCGATGAGCAATACTTTGGCCAAGCGGAACGGTTCACCGAACAGTACCATTTCCGTAAGGACGGTACCCGCCGTACCAATTCCCGTAAAGACGGCATACACCGTACCCACAGGCAGTCTTTTGGAAGCGGCAATGATCAGTCCAAAGCTGATCACGATGGCAATCCCCGTTAAAGTCCACTCCCAGGCATTCGAGGCATGTTTCAGCCCGCTTACCCAGACAATCTCAATAATTCCACCGATAAATACATATAACCAGTTGCGGTTCATGTTGTTAAATCTCCTTTCGGCACAACGCTTTGTGCCTCTTCGTTCAAATGATGAATGCCATGCCAAAAGACAGGCCAGGATGCTTCCAACCGTCTCTTGTACCGACGTGAGCTTCCATAGATAATTTCCACGGTAATGCCGTCGAGGAACGTCATAAATGCAATGGCGGCTTGTTCCGCGGGAAGGGGCGGTATATCTCCATTACGCATTGCCCGTTGCAGCAGACGATTCAGTGCACGTTCCATGCCATCGATAAACGGATACACCTGATCCATCACTTCGCCATACAGAGAAAGGGGTGGGTAAAAACAATTACGCAACATCAATCGAGCCGAAGCATGGGCATTGTATTCTTGTTCGAACCAGATCAACAAGCCTTTCAGCCTCTGCTCCAATGGCAGATCCGCATGATCGCGGAAATATTCCAGTGTGTGCCGTTTTACCTCGTGAAAAGCAAAGGCCAGAGTGTGCAAAAACAAGTCATCCTTGCAGCTAAAATGTGCATATATGGACGGTTTTTTAATCCCGACTTCATCAGCAATAGCTCTCAGAGAAGCTCCCTCATAGCCATCTCTCGCAAAATGGAACAGGGCAGCATCCCGAATGGATTGTGCAGTCATTCAATCACCTTCCTAACGGTCGTTAGGTAATTATGTTTTCACACTTCACATCGCCTGTCAAGATGAAAATATCCGCCTGCACAGTAGAGTACAGGCGGATATAACAGGTATGAATGTGGTTTTTGATCAAAAGGTCGTAAGACCCAGAATCAGCTGCAGCTTATATAGGATACCTTTCAAAAACGTAGTCTTCTCCTGAAACTCATCCAGGTTTAGCGTAAACTCCGCATCATCATTATTCCAAATACGCTCGAAATAATTCGCGATATCAAGCGTGAACTTATTGTCTGGAGGAGCAGAAATCCATAAATCATTCTCCAAATTGTAGTCATTCATGTTTCGGGGTGTGAAATTAGTTGAACCTCCCAGGACAATATGATCACCGGTTGCTTTGGCAAGATAGATCATCTTGGTATGGTATTGCTCCTTGGTGGTGTTATACCAGCGGATCTGAATTTTACCGTCGGATTTATCATGCAATTCAGCAGCGACAGGACGGTTCGGAATGCCGATCTTTTCCTGACCAAAGGCATTTTCATTTGGATCAAGTACAAGCCGGATCTCGGTTCCTCGTTTTGCGGCTTCCAGCAGGGCTTCCAATACTTTTGGAGAGGCCACATAGAACATGCCCATCCATAAGGTGTCACCTTTGCCAGCCTGATTGATCTCATGGAGTACAGCGTCATTCACTTTGCCTTCCGTTAAATAGCGTATTCGTATATCTCCCGTGTTTGTATTCGTGGAAGGGGCTGTGTAGGCAGGAACCTGACCTCCGCCTGAGATGTCGAGAACCGCTTGCTCTGACTGAAGAATATCGCCAATGATTGGACCTGTTACTTCAAATGCAATGTTCGAGTGGTAGGCACTCGCATCATGAATATTGCCAGAAGAGACAATGGCCTTCTTCTCACTAACAACAACTTTGCGATGATTGGCCTTCACATTGAGCAGCTTGAGATAGGAACGTACAGTTACATCTGGACCATCGGTGGCCATCAGGTTTTTGATCCAGCCATCTCCAGATTGGCCAAACCATTGGAAGAAGGTCCGCCAGACCGCAGAGTATACTGGAGTTGAATCACGCAAAGGGTCCACATCCGTGATGACCACATGAATGCCTGCCTGTTTCATTTGTTCCAGCAACGGATTGGGTGCTGAGTTATAGTTGGTATTTACTTCATCTGTAATAAACCAGATGTCCATATCAGGATGTTGATTTTTTTTGGCGACCAGCGCTTTGGTGAATTCAGTACTCACGGGAGGAAAGTTCTGTCCCTTGTGCTGATAATTATTGAACAGGAACATATCCACCAGGACAAACTGCTCTGCTTCCTCCACAATTTGCATCATGCGCTGGAAAATCTGCTGTTCGTGCTCCATCTGTCCGTCGGAGGAAGGATAAGTGAGGTCATGCAGGAACTCGACTTGATCCACACGATACTCCGGACTTTCGTAGGAAATGCCCGTTGGTAATGGTTTGTAGGTCTGATAGAGCATGACGGCGATGAGCCATAGGACTAATAGGACGATTCCTGTGCGTATGTATGGAAATTTGCCGCGTGAAGATTGGCGGTCTGAAGATTGGCGGTGTAATGAGACCAACGGTGGACTCCCCCTTCTGTAACTTGCTGACTTCTATTACCACACGGATGATAACGTTGACGCAGGAGAACCCGCCAGCATAAGGAATGTAGCAGTAAAATGCATATGGCAAAATTGGCAGTATGCAATCGACAGGTGTCTGAGCGTTGTGTATAATGAGTGTATTATTTTTGTAGAATGTTAGGGTTTTTATATGCCTGACAAGGACGGGGAACCAATGATATAACCTTTGAAATCTGGACATTTAGGAAAGAAAGTGGGTAATAAGGTGTATTCCATCAAACAAGTCGCTGCCATGCTCGGTATCCCGACGGTGACGCTCCGGGCTTGGGAGAATCGGTATAGTGCGGTCACCCCTGAGCGGACGGAATCGGGTTATCGAATGTATACCGAAGAGAATGTTGCGGATCTGCGCTGGTTGAAAGAACAGGTTGAGCTACATCAGACCAATATTTCGGAAGCGGTACGGATGTTGAAAGTAAACAAATTAAATCCGCCCGAGGCTGTGCCCACGCCGATCATGGCTCCGGTGCCTACGATGGAAGAAGCCTACGCACGCATGGCAGATCAGATCTATGACTCGCTCTACAACTTTCAGGGCGAACGTGCCAATGGTTTGATTGATTTTGGGTTCACCATGTATGGGTATGACTCGATGTTCTATCATGTGTTGGTGCCCATTCTGGTTCGGGTTGGAGATGCATGGGAGCAAGGCAGGGCTTCGGTGGCTCAGGAACACTTCATGACACAGCTGATTTCACAGCGGTTTTATCAGTTTTTCCATCTGTTCCCGATCTATCCGCATCTGCCCAAAGTTCTGGCGTTGTGTCCGGAAGGGGAGCACCATCAGGTTGGATTGCTGCTGTTCTCTCTCTTTATGCGTAAAAATGGAGCGGAAGTATTGTATCTCGGTGCGAACACGCCAGAAGAAGGCATCTTCCCGATTATTCGGGAGCAAAAGATCAAGTTGGTCTGCCTTTCAATCACAAGCCCAGGGCTTCTTGAACGGTGTGATCAGCTTATAGAGCGAATTAAAAACGAGTTTCCACATATTCGCTTCGTACTTGGTGGAAAGGGCTATGAGCGTGCAGAGCATGCACGTTATCCGCAATGGATTATGCCAGAGGATTCAGCGGATTGGCAGTCATGGATAGAACGTGAGTATCTCGCAAATCGACCAACTGGTGCGAGGTTTGGACAGGCAAATAACTAAACATAATCTCAAATGATATGAATAGGTTAGTGAATACAGGACATCCTTTGACGAAAGTGATCAAGGGATGTTTTTTGTTTTTATAAATGGAGTATTCTCGTATTTTGACCGACGGGTCATTTTTTGGTTTACAAGGTCGTATAATATTTGTATTATATTTGTATAATGTTTTTGCTAGTTACCGCTTAAAGTGTTCTTGGGCGGTTTAATAATAGGTTAGGGGCTAGAGAACTATAGGAATTCCCTACATAGAAAGGTGAGTGGCATGATACCGAATCAACAACGCAAACGTGCAGCTGTCATTGGCGCAGGTCCGGGTGGACTTGCAGCAGCGATGTTATTGTCCGGTCAGGGGTACGAGGTAGATGTGTATGAGAAACAGCCAGTCATCGGGGGGCGTTCTGCCAGATTGGAACTGGGTGAATATCGATTCGACCGGGGTGCTACATTTTTGATGATGCCCCAGCTGATTGAAGAGATGTTCGACGTGGTGGGACGTAAGTTATCCGATTATGTGCATATGAAAGAGTTAACCCCACTGTA
This sequence comes from Paenibacillus sp. PK1-4R, assembly GCF_030369595.1. Classification (NCBI taxonomy): domain Bacteria; kingdom Bacillati; phylum Bacillota; class Bacilli; order Caryophanales; family Paenibacillaceae; genus Paenibacillus; species Paenibacillus sp. PK1-4R. Next base: position 6,348,295 of record NZ_CP126535.1, on the reverse strand, counting down.
CTCACTGAACTTTGGTGATAAGGTGTTCATGCCTTCTCGTAATCGGGAAGATACAGCTGCACAGATTAAGAAATTGTTCCCGGGCAATGAAGACAATTACCTTCGGTTCATGCAAGAAGAGGAAGTGAAGTTTGGCAAAGTCATGCCTTTGCTCCGTCGTCCTTTTGGCAAGCTGACTGACTATTTACGCAAGGATGCGGTAACAGCTCTACCCAAGCTTGATGTCCACAATACAGTCTATGGAATCTTGTCCCGCTATTTTACAGATGAGCGTCTACGCTGGGCATTTACATTCCAATCCAAATACCTTGGCATGTCTGCTTGGGATTGTCCGGGCACCTTTACCATACTATCGTTTATTGAGCATCACTACGGATTGTTCCACCCCATTGGCGGCGTGAATCGGATCTTTCAGGCCATGGCTGATGTCGTGGAAGAATACGGAGGACGAATACATACTTCCACCCCGGTGAAACAGGTCATCGTTCGCAATGGTCGTGCAGAAGGTGTGTTGCTTGAGAACGGTGAACGCATCGAAGCAGACCATGTGGTGGTGAACGCCGACTTCGCACATGCGGTGAATCATCTGTTCGAACCGGGCGTACTTAAGAAATATACCCCTGAGAAAATGAAACGCAAAAAGTATTCCTGCTCTACAGCAATGCTGTATCTGGGTGTGGATGGTGAGGTGGACCTGCTGCATCACTCGATCTATTTTCCCGAGGACTACCGGTTGAACGTTGATGAGATTACGAAGCATAAAATGTTATCAGCCGATCCATCTCTATATATTCATAACCCTTCCAGACTTGATTCGACGCTGGCACCGGAAGGGAAATCTGCTTTATATGTTCTCATGCCTACGCCTAACCTTACCGCAGACATTGATTGGGAGGCAGAACGGGAGAATGTGCAAGAGGCCATGATGAAACGCATGGAAGGCATTCCTGAGCTGGCAGACATACGCAGTCGCATTGAAGAATGTATGCTGTTCACTCCACTTGATTGGGAGACTGAACTGGATGTGTATCGCGGAGCAACGTTTAATATGGCACATAATCTGGGTCAGATGATGTACTTGCGTCCCCATAACGAGTTTGAAGAGTTGAAAAGTGTATGGCTGGTAGGCGGCGGAACACATCCGGGCAGCGGGTTGCCCACGATCTTCGAATCGGCACGGATCAGTGTGAGACTGATTCAGGAAGAGGACGCGCGCACACGCTCCAAACCTTCCTCGTATGTGAAGACGGCAGAAGCTGGAGGACATTCATGAAGCGGGCCGCTATTGTAGGCGCAGGGATTGGCGGACTTACTTCTGCACTGTTATTGAACCGTCAGGGATGGGATGTCACCGTGTATGAACGGGGTTCCCGCGTTGGCGGACGAATTGGGTATGAGCAGGAAGGGGAGTACAGGATCGATCAGGGGCCAACCATTGTGCTTCTGCCTGAGATGTTACTTGGTATATTGGAGGAAGCAGGCGTAGATCGTTCGAAGATTGAGTTACTTCGCTGTGATCCGCTATACAGAGTGCATTACCACAGTGGTCGGGTCATGACCAAGATGACGTCACGTGAAGAGCAGACGGCGGAGATTGAACGTTTGTTCCCGGGAGAAAGCCGGGGATTCACACGATTCATGAAAGATATGGACACGTTGTTTCCGGCAGGCCGGGCAGCGTTCCTGGAAAGGGCTTTTCCGCGCAAAAGGGATTTCTTCACACCATCTCTCATGTCACTCATGGGCAGATTGCGTGCACACAAAAGTGTCCGGAAAGCGGTAGGTGATTATTTTCAGCACGAGGAATTGCTTGACGCTTATTCTCTGCAAAGTCTGTATATCGGTGGATCACCGTTCGGGACCCCTGGCATCTATTCCCTTTTGCCTTATGCAGAGCATGAATATGGAATCTGGATGGTCAAAGGCGGATATGCAGCATTACCGGCCATTCTGGAACAGGAGCTGACATCGCGTGGTGGGCGTGTTGTGCTGAATTCGGAAGTTACCGGGCTCACGATTAAAAATGGTGTATGTGAAAGTATAGAAACGGCAGCAGGCGCAGAAAATGTGGATGCAGTTATCTACAATGGTGATTTCCCCCATCTATCAGGTTTGCTTGGACAGTCACCAGAGGTAGCGCGCAAAAGAAAGCCGTATCGTCCCTCCTCCGGATGTGTACTGCTCTATGTGGGCGTAGATAAAACCTGGGAAGATGCAACGACACACCAGTTCTTCCTGCCACCGAGTCTTGAAGGTAGTTTGCAGGAAGTCTTCAATCAGCGACGCATTCCGGCAAAGCCCTCATTTTACGTATTTAATCCGGTCGCATTGGATGAAACTGCAGCGCCTCAAGGACAGAGTGTTTTGTATTTCCTCATTCCCGTACCAGATGCCTCAGGTGTCGACTGGGATCAGGAGAGCGAAGCATTGGCAGAACGGGTACTGGTAGAAGCGGAGCAACGAGGATTCCCGGGACTTCGTGCAGCGATCAAGTGGAAAAAGGTACGTACACCCGCTGACGCAGAGCGAGACGGTCTCTATGGGGGCGGAAGCTTCGGTATAGCACCTGTATTGTTCCAGTCCGGTGTATACCGACCACAACCGAAACCATTCCCTAATATAAAGGGATTATATGCCGCAGGAGCATCTGTACATCCAGGTGGCGGAGTGCCGATTGTGATGCAGAGTGCACGTATGGCCGTCAATCAACTCATGAAGGAGATGGGAACATGAATGAAGCGATTTTGAGCAGGTGTGAAGAGTTGATGCAAAAGGGTTCTTCCTCTTTTTATCAGGCCTTTAGAGGGCTGCCTAGTCCACGTCGGGAAGCGGTATATGTCATTTATGCCTTCTGCCGCATGATTGATGACAGTGTAGACGAGCCGGAACATTCGCCCTATACGATTCACGAGATCCATGACTTGTTTGATCGGCTAGAGGAAGCGGAAGGACACTTTATCTGGCCAGCACTGAGATGGTTGTTCAGCAGTTTTCCTCATCTGGATAAGGGGCCATTTTTCCGCCAGATGGAAGGGCAGCTCACAGATCTTAAAGTAACGCATTATGCAACGATGCAGGAACTGGAGCATTATTGTTATCTGGTGGCCGGAACCGTAGGGGAGATGTTGTTGCCTGTATTGCGGGATGATAACGGCGCAGAAGTAGCCATGAACGGGATTGCTTTGGGTAAAGGGATGCAGATCGTTAATATAATTCGGGATGTTGGTGAAGATCGGGCCAGAGTACGCCGGTATGTTCCGCTGGAGATCATGGAGAAGCATGGTTACACCGAGCAGGACTTTGAAGACGGGGTCGTGGACGAACGCTTTATTGCCATTGTTCATGAATTAAAAGCTGCAGCATTGAACTGGTTCCGTATTGGCATGGATCGTCTGGAGACGTACCCAACGGAAAGTGCGTTTTCCATCGAGCTGGCAGCAGCCTTTTACTCCACCATTCTACACGCGGTTGAACGCAACGACTATGACGTATATACCAAACGGGCATATGTTAGCGATGAATTGAAACTGGAGATGCTGGGTGCGATTGTGAAACGTTACCCGATGCTGGCCTATCAAGCCTCCCGAACGGCGGTATCCTGATGATCCAGTGGCTTTACTGGGCGTGGTATGTCATTGGAGCAACCTTGATGCTAACGATCGGCGTGCCGGACGTATTGTCCTTTTCCAATGGTTTATTCTTAATCTTCTATGCGTTGTATGTGCTGGATCTGATCTATCAAGGGCGAAATCGGACAGGTCTGTCCGACCAGTCAGTCATCTGGCTGAAGCCCGGACTCTGGATTTCCTCTGTGATCATCTGGCTTGGAGGTATGGGCGTAGAGTGGGTAGGAGTGCATACGCACTGGCCTTTTGGTGAGTATGCTTACTCAGACTTCTTCGGGATTCATATGTTCAGTGTGCCAGTTACGCTGGGTTTTGCCTGGATCGCAGTGGTTGGTAACTCGGCGCTGTTAAGTGGTGGCGGTTCAACCTGGACTGGCAAATTGCTTCGAGCAGTGAAGACCGGGTTCTGGGCAATTGTACTCGACCTGGTACTCGACCCTGTTGCACATGCGAGAGGATTCTGGGAGTGGCAGGCTCCAGGTGGTTTCTACGGTGTTCCGTGGACCAATTACATAAGCTGGTTTATCATGGGTGCATTCCTGTCCCTCTTCCTTCCGGCCATGCCTAAGGACCGTAGCTCATTGCTGCGTGCAAAATGGCTGTATCAGCTGTTTATTCTTCTGTTCGGCCTGCTTGCTCTAAAGGAAGGGATTACAGGCAGCTTTATCATCGCCATTGCTGGTGTGCTTCTTGCCGAAGGGAGCTGGCTATATGATTCGCGCCGTAAAATCAAAATCGTTTAATCATATTTTTGCCTTATACAATCATTATTATCTGCTACGTCGGCGCTTCCGCTCCTTCACGCTCACAGGGTCACTGGACCCGCAGGTGGACATCAGGGACAACTCCCCGATTGAACCGACTCGTCCGGTGATCTATTTCATGAACCACAGTTCCTGGTGGGATGGTCTGCTGCTCTATCATGCGTCCAGGCAGACATCGCGGGGAGATCATTATGTGATGATGGAGGAGCAGCAGCTTCAGCAATATGCTTTTTTTCGTAAATTGGGTGCGTATTCAATCAATAAGGAGAGTGCATCCGGTATTCGGACCTCTCTACAGTACACCAGTGAACTGCTGGATTCGGGCAAAAGGGTCTGGATTTTTCCCCAAGGAGAAATATTACATCAGGAGGCCAGACCGATTCGGTTCCGTCCAGGCATTGGATTGTTGCTTCGTCGCTCTCCGAATGCCATCGCCGTACCGGTAACCTTGTGCCATGGGATGGTTCAGCATGATCTACCGGAAATATCGATGCAGGCAGGCCCGCCTGTGATGGAAGACTGGAAGGCGTTCAAGAGTGAAGAGATTGCCGCCAGACTCGGCGATGTGCTGGAACAGCAGTTAGACGATCATAGATCAGAGCTTATACGGATGGGGCAGGGAAGTTTGCCAGATGCGCTTCCGCTGATTCGTCATGTACGTTCGACAAGTGAAAAATACGATGCGGCACGAAAGCGGGTGAACCGTTAGCATGAATGCATCTGAAATCTTCTGGACTGTGCTTACAAGCATATTGGGTATCCAGTTGCTGTTCGCTCTATGGAATGTCTCCTGTCTGCCCAAAGTACGTTCATTCCGAGCAGACCGAATACAACCACCAGACCTGCTGGTTTCGGTGCTGATTCCAGCCAGAAATGAAAGACTACATATCGAAGGATGTCTGGAAAGTGTACTCGCGAGCGAGACGTCGGGATTCCGGATGGAAGTGCTGGTGCTGGATGATCGCTCCGAAGATGAGACAGCGGCCATGGTACAAGCGATTGCGGATCGCGATGCACGTGTGCGTCTGCTGCATGGCGTCGATCTTCCCGAGGGCTGGATGGGGAAATCCCATGCGTGTCACAGGCTGGTTCAGGAGGCCAAGGGAGAATGGTTTATGTTTGTGGATGCGGATGTGCGTCTGGAGCCAAGTGCCATTCGGCAGACTCTCGCGGCAGGATGTGAGCAGAGCGGGGGTCTGGTAACGGGTTTTCCTTATCAGGTAACAAAGACATGGATGGAAAAGCTTGTTGTGCCCATGATGGTCTTCACCATCATCAGTCATCTGCCCATTTTTATGATACGCAGATCATCCAGTCCGATGTTTGTGGCCGCTACGGGGGCTTTTTTGCTGATTCATCGCTCCAGTTACGAAGCATCCGGCGGTCATGCTGCCATTCAGGCGCATCTGGTGGATGACATGAGTCTCGCCAAAGCAGTCAAGCGTGCAGGCCATCCGGTGATGCTGACCGATGTGCATGACGTAACAAATACCCGCATGTATCAGAACGGGGCAGAAGTATGGAACGGATATAAGAAAAATATGTACGAAGGTATGGGACGTAAAGACGTACTGCTGCTTGGCACGATGTTCATGTATACACTGATGTATATTGTGCCCCCGCTAGGCTTGATTATTGGAATTATGATGGGTAGTTCGGTGTCCATTCTGTATGGATTGATAGGAACATTACTTGGTATGGCTGTGAAAAGAGTAGCGGATCATGCTGGCGGACAACCCTGGTGGCTTGCCTTTCTGCAACCGGTCAGCATGGCCTGTGTCATTGCCATCGGACTTGCTTCCTGGCAGGCAGGCCGCTCCGGCAAGGGGTATGTATGGAAAGGTAGGCGGTACAGTTGAGAGGTAACGTCATTATTATCGGAGCAGGATTCGGAGGTCTGTCGTGTGCGATACGACTGGCTTCACAAGGTGTGCAGGTAACCATTCTGGAACGGCAGCAACACGTAGGTGGCAAGCTGCAGCAGATTGAGCGGGACGGGTATCATTTTGACCGGGGACCGAGCACAATCACGATGCCATCCACCTTTCGTTCAGTCTTCGACCATGCGGGAGTAGCAATGGAAGATTACGTACAGTTATATGAGTTAGAGCCCCGCACGCGTAATATATTCGCAGATGGCACAGTGGTAGATTTGTCAGGCAATCGCGGGTGGATGAAGGAGCAGATCGCGGCGTACAGTCCGGAGGATGCGGCCCGTTATGATGCGTTTATGGATGAGTCTGCTGCACTGTATGCGGAAGCCAATCGTCATTTTCTGGGTAAGTTGTTGCTGTCGCCCTCTGACAAGTACAATCTTCAGATGTTGCGCAGCCTGCTCCGCGTACGGCCAACGGTGAAGCTGGATAAGTTGCTGCGTTCGTATTTCCAACATCCGAATACGCTGGCTATGTTCGGACGGTACGCGACCTATGTGGGATCATCGCCGTATCAATCGCCTTCTATCTTTGCCATGATGGGTCATGTGGAAGCAGAGGTGGGCATCTACGGAGTCAAAGGTGGAACCTATCAACTGATCGAAGGAATGACTCGTCTGGCACAGGAAAAAGGCGTACAAATTATTACTGGCACAGAGGTCCGGCAGATTGTTGTTCGGAATGGCAAAGTGGCTGGCGTGGATACGGATCAAGGTTTCCGGGAAGCCGACCAGGTGGTTGCCAATGGAGATGTGCTTAGCGTGAATCGACTGCTGCTCGCACCGGAACTTCGGAAAGAGATGAGCGATGCTCGCATACGGAAGTATGAGCCATCCATTTCGGGATTTGTGACGCTGGCGGGTGTGCGAAGACAATATGATGCACTGTTGCATCATACGGTTTTCTTCCCGGAACGTTATGAACCGGAGTTCGACCATATTTTCCGTGAACGTAAAATGCCTGCTGATCCCACAATCTACATCTGTTATTCCGGTTATTCGGAAGCAGGCATGGCCCCGGCGGGAGCCAGTAACCTATTCATTCTAGTCAATGCCCCCTACTTGTCGGATTCGTGGAATTGGGAGCTGCAGACGGAACGTTACGGTGCGTTTGTACTGGAACGATTGGAGGCGCGAGGAATTACCGGGTTGAACCAATCTGATGTGCTGATCCGATACACGCCGCGAGATATCGAACGGGATACCTTGGCGCATCAAGGTTCAATCTACGGTATCTCGTCCAACTCCGTGAAGCAGACCTTTATGCGTCCGGGCAACCGAAGCAAAGATGTACAAGGACTCTGGTACGTCGGCGGAACGACACATCCAGGCGGCGGAACCCCGATTGTGACGTTGTCCGGACAGCTTGTTGGTGAGCAATTGGCATCGGAAATCTTGAGATAAGTTTGTTGTGTGGGATGATGGAGTGGAAGTGCATTCTGTTGATCCACACCTATGTGCGTCGTCTGTGCTAATTAACTTTGAAGATGCCACGGATGATCCGTGCTTTTGCGTAGGTATAAAATAGTGGTGCTCCGAGATTTAAGTGAGACATTTGGTGTCGGGGCATCCTTTCAATAGATGGTTTGGAACGTTATACTGGATAGAGTTGAGCTGCAATGCTTATAGGATTAATGTTTTGTCTTTTACAAAAGACGTCTATACATAGAAGCAAGGAACGGGCAGGTTATCCTGTCGATCCGCACGATTCTCACATAGGAGGTCTCATCATGAATGAACAAGAGCGAGCCGGCGAACGGCTGCTTCCCGAAGTGGCTACGGGAGAACGGAAGCTGGAACACGTGCGCCTCTGTCTTGAGGAGAATGTGGCAGGAGAAGGGGTAACCAGCGGTATGGAGCGGTTTGCTTTTCGCCATCACCCACTGCCGGAACTGGATTTTGAAGAGTTGCATCTGGAGACTTCGTTTATTGGCAAAAAAGTACGTACACCCTTGCTCATCAGTTCGATGACGGGTGGAAGCAAAACAACGGGCGCCATCAATGAGCGCCTCGCTCGAGTAGCAAACGCCAGAGGCTGGGCGCTTGGCGTAGGTTCGATCCGGGCTGCCGTGGAACAGCCAGAACTGGCAAGTACCTTCGATGTGCGGCGCTGGGCACCGGACATCCCGGTCATTGCCAACCTGGGCGCGGTGCAGCTGAACTATGGTTTCACAACAGCTGACTTCCAACGTGCAGTAGATATTGCGGGGGCGGACATGCTTGTCCTTCATCTGAACACGTTGCAGGAAGTTTTCCAGCCGGAAGGCAACACCAACTTTAGCGGATTATTTCAGCGGATTGAGAACTTGTGTCGCGAGCTAGAAGTACCTGTTGGCGTGAAAGAAGTAGGTTTTGGCATCGATGGTGTGACGGCTCAACGCCTATATGAAGCGGGTGTCGCGTTTATCGATGTAGCCGGCGCTGGAGGTACAAGCTGGGTACAGGTGGAGAAGTACCGCAACAATAACCCGGTACGCCGGGCAGCTGCTGAAGCTTTTGCCGACTGGGGCATTCCCACAGCGGAGTGTATTCAGGAAGTACGAGCGCTGAACCCAGAGGGCGCTCTGATTGGTAGTGGTGGACTGCACACTGGCGTGGATGCGGCCAAAGCCCTAGCGCTCGGGGCGGACCTGGCTGGTTTTGGCCGATCGCTGCTCGAATCCGCAGTAGCGTCCGATGATGCGCTGAATGAGCGTTTGGAACAGGTCGAATTCGAGTTGCGTACCGTGATGTTTGGCATTGGGGCTGGGCGGATTGAAGATTTGAAGCAGACGTCACGTCTGGTGGAACGGCGTTAGATAAAACGAGAGATGACGTCTTTCTGAACAGCTTTGACTTGTGAGAGTATACGCTGGGTCTGATGGAGCAACTTCCGCTAACGAACCTGTAACACCTTATATGGCCATTTAGGCGTTAGTTGGGAATTTAACGAATCTCACACACGCTAATGAGATAGAAAACTGCGATTTGCAGCGGATGACGCCAAAGAAAGAGTAAATAACGAGTCTATAGTTCGTTAGATTTTCAAAACGCAGGAAAAATGCTGAATAGTGTCTCTTGGGTTCGTTAGACTGTGAGGAAAACGTGGAAATGTTCATTGAATGGACTTGGCACTTCAACTTTGGACTGCGACAAGTCAATTGATTAATATTGGTGTATTACTTTTAGCATGTCGATAATCAACGGCATGCTTTTTTGTAATGTATAACAAGATGAAGATTTAATTCAAAGTAAAATTTATTATTGTTTGTTAATACATTACACATTATGATTGATGAGTCTTAAGGAATGGTTTTTAATAATTTTATAGGCACGAAGACTCACTAACAATTAAGGAAAGGATGGATTGACTCACGACTAGAAGTTAAAATTTTGAAATTATAAGTATATATTTAAGTTTTACATATCCAAAGTAATAAAGCAGGTTTGTTAAGATCATACATATGAGATATGAGGCATTAAACACAATTTCCTTAGAGGTGATACTTACATGAAGTTCAAGAACTTATTAATTTTCATGCTAGTTATTAATTTATTGTTGGTTAATATACTGATTTCAGGAGTAGGGACAGAAGTAGCTCATGCGAATGACGAGCCTCGTACAGATAAAATAACTACGGAGTCTTCCAAGTCGAATGATAACTCTGTCGACTTGTCTGAGAGAAACACTTCTATATTGTCTACATCGTCTGAAACGATAAGTGATACCAAGACTAAGTCATATTTGCCGAAACCTAACGTAACGGTAACCACATCGGAGGACTCCATAACGTTAAATTGGGATGAAATCCCTGGAGCGGTAGAATATGCAGTCACGGTTAATCGAGATGGCAGAGGTGTGGGGCAACTGAGAACATACACAATAACAAGAGCGATACCTGAATATACATATAGGATCACGGTTCTTGCTTTTGACGGGGAGAAGTATGGAGAACAAGAATTACTCTTTATTAGATTAAAGGAGCCAGCACCAATTTATGACGATGCCGGAAGAATCGATTTTACGGGGAAACGGTCAGGTAAATTAGATAATGTAAAAGATGGTTTCACTTATGTAAACTGGGGACTTGTGAACGCCAATACAATCAGTTTGTTCTACAAACTAGAGGGAATTGCTCAGGCGGAAGTGTACGTCAATGATGTTAAAAGTACAAAATTGACAAGCCAAGTGAGTTCAAGTGCTCATATTAGTGGTCTGAAACCAGGAGAGAAAAATGTAATCCGATTAGCTTGGACGAGTATTGTAGATCCGTCTCAGATTAGTTCATTAGAGTTTATTATCACAACTCCAGCTCCAGATGCTTATACATTAGGAGATATGAAGGCGGAATTTGGATCAATCGTTGATCTCAAGCAATTCGGTAAATGGTACCTTGTTGATGATCAAACATTAATCTCCCAAGATACAGTATCAAAATATATCGATATACAGGGTGAGGCTGCAACGTGGAGAGTGGATACGTACTCTAAGTTCATAGATAGTGTTGGCTATGGTTTAAGTAGAATAAATGGTGATAAACAGTCCCCTTTTTATACGAAATGGTGGACAGTGAATGCATTTGATAATGGTGAGTATAGTTATGGTTATTCATCTCCTGTGGGGCTAGTTACCAAGGAAGATTTGGAAAAATATACAGGAATTGTTCTGAGTGGCCCAAAGGAACCTAATCGGATGATCCCTAGCCTTGCTTTGGGTAATCCCAGTACATATGAAAGTGCACTTGGGAAATCCGAGAATAAGGGATTTGTTTTTACAGAGAATGCGTCCGATTCAAATACATTTCCAAATAACCACATGAACCCTGTCGATGCAGGCACGGTACAAAACTTCAAATATAAAGCCTTCTTAAAAAATAATGTGGAATTTAAAGGACAGGGGACTCCTGAAGATCCTTACGTTATTCCGACCCTAGCTGACGGGGAGCCGGTGATCACAAAACTCGACAAACCTAGATATTACTACTCGGGTCCTGGCGGTAACAATGGTATTCAGTTGAAGTGGTACGCTGTGGAAGGTGCTGAACAATATATACTCAAGCGTGGTTCCATAATCCTTTATGAGGGTCCGCTTGTAGAATATATAGACGAAGGTGTGAATTTTAATGCTGTCACTACGTATACATTAGTAGCTCGCAAAGGCGAAATTTACAGTGAGGAAACGAAGTACACCATCGGAAATGTACCTCATATTCCATATCCACCAGATTTCCGAGCAGAAGCACTGAATTCCACCAAAGTTAGACTTACGTGGAGCAAGGTAGACCATGCAGTAGAGTATGTGATCACCCGTAATGATCAGCCTTTGGCGGTAACCAAGTCAACTTTATACGAGGATGTAAATGTAACACCTGACACCACATACATCTATAAAGTGGTTGGCAGGGACGGAGACAACGAAGGTTCAGCTGCAGTTAAAAGTGTGAAAATTCCTAAAGTGACTGAGGACGAGGCACCGAAAGGCCAAATTAACATCAGAGTCAATCGAGTGTACGATAATAGAGTGGACCTACAATGGAATCTGGTGGAGGGCGCAACCCAGTATGAGATCTACCAGGATCAAGTGAGTAAAGTATGGTCAGGTCATTCAAATACGATGATCGCATACACGCTCCAACCAGGAAGAACATATACCTATCGGGTTGTAGCGAGTAACAAATACGGAAAGGTTGAATCTAGTACAATCGAAGTGCAGACGGCGGGCATACCTCAACCGATGAATGTGGCTCCAATGAATGCCTCAAACGCAACGATTGCCTTTGAATATCAACCTATTGAAGGAGCAGTTCATTACGTTGAACGTAATCCACAAACGAAGTACGAACCTCTAGGAAACGGTGTTTACCGTAAGACGTATTTGAATACTGCCACTGGAGAAACACGTGATGAGGGTATGGTGACTGCTGTGAACGGTAAGTTGCAGTTTAGTGAAGTGGGCGTCGAACGAAATAAATATTATGAGTATAATGTCATCGCTGTTCGTGTCAGACCTGATGGATCAGAAGAGGTCATTGGCAAACAGACGGTTGCTGTAACAACTCCAGCAGATGGAAGTGGTGCAACGGTATATGGATATAATTATCCTATTCCTCCTTACCATAATGTTAATAATACCCCTATCCCTAGTGTGGTTACGGGGGAAAACGACAGCATTACAATTGATACTCAAGTTGTGGGTTCGAATGGAGAAGTGAAAAATCCTGCAAGTGTTACTTTTAGAGATATAGAAAAGAGTTATGCGAAGGAAGCTATTATCTACTTGGCACAGAAGGGAATTGTCAAAGGCTATTCCGATGGTTCGTTTGGTGGACATCAAAAAGTGACGAGAGCCGAATTTGCAATCTTCTTACAACGAGCCCTTGGATATAATTCTGTGGTTCCTTATATTAATGAATTCAACGATGTTCAATCTAACTCTTGGTACTATTCGGAGATAACTCCTGCATTACAACAAGGTATACTTAAAGGATTCAATGATGGTTCGCTTAGACCGAATGTGGACGTTACGAGAGAAGAAGCATCAAGTATGATTGAGAACGTAATGAAAAAACAAGGTTATGTATTATCATCATTCACACTTTACGATGACAACCAAATGATTTCCAATTGGGCTAGAAATAGTATCAGTCTTGTAACTCAAGAATCTGTTATGAAAGGATACCCCGATCGGAAGTTTATGCCTAAAAAGCAGCTAACCCGACAGGAGGCTGCAATGATAATCTATAACCTATTGCATAGCAAGAAGTAAAAGGCCCGAAAAGTTCTTTTTACTAACTAATAACGGTGATAAACGATGTTGAAATAAAATAGGACCCTAACATGCAATCTTCCTAAAGGGAGATTGCATGTTTATTTGATGATTGACTGATCTACCTTTTACATACATTCATCTTTCACGGTGATATTCCCATTGGTTACAGTAACGTAGGAATTGCCTGACAAGTATTCCGTATAACCGCAAACCATTTTGTTATAGGTTTTGCCGCGGCTGTCCGTAAACGCCAAGGAGATGGCGCCCTCGCCGGAAAGTTTCAGCCGTGGGGCGAATTTCACGTTTGTTCCGCTGGGAATATCCTTATCAAATACGTAGGTGGAGCCACTCTCGTTGTTGTTAGATGAGTTGTCGCCTTGGACTAGGCTAGCCTGAATATTGGTGAGATCATAGTCGGACTGGTTGTGGATCGTGATCCTTAAATGGCGAAAGGGATCGACTGCATTCAGCAAGCTCTTAAAGGCGATGATGCCTATGACGAGTACGATGGCGGACATGATAATAATTTTCTTTTTTGAGAATCGGCGACGTGTGTTCAATGTGATCCACTCCTTTCCTTCATGAGGTATAAACGATGGGAAGAGATCAAAAGTTATAATTAAAATGGATAAATATGAAAATTGAAATCCAAATCGTCAGAATAACTTCATGCGCTAAGCGGAAGAACAGGATACAATAAGATACTAGTAGTGCAAAAAGGGCTGCACAGAGATCATACATAATCAAGATCACTCGAAATAAGGAGGGGAAAAAGTTGAAACTTTCTCCAATGAATCAGGAAGATTATGCGAGTTTTCGCATTCGATCGATTAAGGATTTTGCACAGGAAAAAGTAGAAGCGGGCACCTGGGCTGAGGAAGAGGCACAGCAACTGGCGGAGGAATCTTATGAACGTTATCTGCCAGAAGGCTTGAACACACCTGGAGCGTATCTCTACAATCTGGTGCACCCTGTGGACGGCAACGTGGGGTATATCTGGTTTAATATCACGGATAATCGCCGTGGAAAAGATGCTTTTTTGCTGGATATTGTGGTTGAAGAAGCACACCGTGGTAAGGGATACGGAACAGAGACGATGCAGGCGCTTGAACAGACGGCCTTGAGTCTTGGCGTGGATCGCATTGGTTTGCATGTCTTTGGACATAATGTGCGGGCGAGCAGCCTGTATCGCAAGATGGGATATGAGGTAACGGATCTGACGATGTATAAGGAAATCAAAGGGTAAACCTAATAGCGGATATTCTAGGCAAAACTTAAGATCTGCGCAAAACGAATTATCTGCATTAACCGGGGATTTCGGGAAGCGGATGGGACTCTGGTCGAATTGGCGAAGTTCCTTGATGCCTTGAGGTTTGTCATATATAATGTATAGGATTATCCATACCGAACAAGTAATCAATGAGGAGTTGTCATATACATGGCTTTGAAAGCTGGAATCGTGGGTTTGCCTAACGTTGGTAAATCTACATTGTTTAACGCAATTACACAAGCAGGTGCCGAATCGGCAAACTATCCGTTCTGTACGATTGACCCTAACGTGGGGATCGTTGAAGTACCAGATGAGCGTTTGGACAAACTGACAGAACTCGTTGTACCTAAGAAAACAGTACCAACGGCGTTTGAGTTTGTAGATATCGCTGGTCTTGTTCGTGGTGCGAGCAAAGGCGAAGGTCTTGGTAACAAGTTCCTTGCCCACATCCGTGAAGTAGACGCGATTGTACACGTGGTACGTTGCTTTGTAGATGAGAACATTACACACGTTGATGGCAAAATTGACCCGGTAAGCGACATCCAGACGATCAATCTGGAGCTGATCCTGGCCGATATCGAGAGTGTTGAGAAGAAAATCGATCGCTCCAAGAAAAACATGAAGGGCGGCAACAAGACTGCCTCTCAAGAAGTAGAAGTATTGGAGAGAGTGAAGGCTGTTCTGTACGATGACAAGCCGGCACGCAGCATGGAACTTACCGATGATGAGCTTCTGATCATACGTGATCTGCACTTGCTTACCCTGAAGCCTGTTCTGTACGCAGCCAATGTAGCTGAGGACGAAATCGGTGATGTGGCAAACAATGCTTATGTGCAAAAAGTAAGGGAATTCGCAGCTGCTGAAAATGCAGAAGTGGTGCCAATCAGCGCGAAGGTTGAAGAAGAAATTTCTGAGCTGGAAGGCGAAGATAAACAAATGTTCCTGGAAGAACTCGGTATCGAGGATTCCGGTCTGAACCTGTTGATCAAAGCAGCCTACAAATTGCTCGGTCTGTACACATACTTCACAGCAGGTGTGCAGGAAGTTCGTGCTTGGACAATCCGTAAGGGTACTAAAGCACCAGGCGCAGCGGGTGTTATTCACACTGACTTCGAACGTGGATTCATCCGTGCTGAAGTTGTTTCCTACGACGATCTGGTTGCAGCGGGTTCCATGAACGGTGCCAAAGAGCGCGGACAACTTCGTCTTGAAGGTAAAGAGTACGTTGTAAATGACGGCGACGTTATGCACTTCCGTTTCAACGTATAGGTTGTTACACCTTTATATGTAGATTTAATAACCAAAACCCTACGATCTTCTCCTGAAGATTGTAGGGTTTTTAGTATCGATGTATGGGGCCACTTCAATCGTAATGTACTTATTTACGCTTCAATTCATACGAGGTTTGCTTAATTACTGACAATAGTCTTGAAAGAATAGTGTTCTTTATTTATATCAAACGAATCCGCAAGCATTCTTTCGCCATTTCTAGCTTGATTAAGAAGATCGGGGTCTAATTCAGCTATGAGCAACTCAACGTTGTCTTGCGAGGCATCAATTATATTATCACCTAGAGGGTTCCATACACCGCTATGTCCACACGTATCCCAGACTCCGGTTGTTCCAACGTGATTACACATCGCTGTAAATATCGTATTATCCAGAGCGCGGGCAGGAAACCATACTCGTGACTCTTTGTACCCCATTCCTTTACTAAAAAGAGAGCTACCCATATATAAATGACAGCCATTTTGTGCTAAAAGACGAGAATGTTCAGGAAAACCTGCGTCATAACAGATGGCCATCCCAATACTCCAGTTCTTTAATTTGATGATGACCTGCTCATTATTGGTTGAAAAGATTTCCTTTTCGGTCTGAAATAAATGAGACTTGTCATAAACACCTACTTCATTGCCATTGGAATCTATTATAATTGAAGAGATGAACACATCCTCGCCTCTTCTTACAGGAGTTCCGATGATTGACCAAATGCCGTACTTTTTGCATGCTTGACGCAACTTTTCAATCCTCGCATCATTAATGGATAGTGTATATTCAGTTAAATTGGATTCTACGATTTCTGGCACATATCCCGTCAGGTATTTTTCTGGAAACATGATAATATCGGCATGCTCTTTTCCAGCTTCTTCAATCATCTCATAAGCCCTATTAACGTTCTCTTCAATATTTCCGTCGATCGAAGAACATTGTGCCAAAGCAATCTTTAATTTTTCTGTTGGAAAAATAGCTGGTGTTAAGTTCATATCATCCATTCCCTCCTAAACTAAAATATCAAAACTATGAATTATAGAGTCCCTTGTATATATTTTACAACATCAGAAATAAACTGGAATGATCTATTTGTTACAAATATTTTCGGTAGGCGAATCCATCAGCGGGATGGCAACGAGTGAAAGTTGAGAAAAATTGCATTATAAAAATTAGTTCATCCGCCTGCGGAATAGTTACTATTCAGAACCGTAAGAATATGCTATAATTAAGAGTCGTATACCACGTTAAAATTCGCGCTTGAACAGATGAGCTGAAGCGAGTTTCATACAGGGTACACGATTTCTTGATATCACTTTAAAAGTAAAGGATTTGATGACGTTGTAGCGATGTTATACGTCGATCATACATGAATGTGAATACATGCTGCGGTCAGGGGATTCGGTGAGAATCCTGTGCGTTGTGGAATATAGATTATAGATGTAATTAATGTTGAATTGAAATAATTATCGAAAATGTGATGTGCTTGGACAAAATAATGCGTGAGGTGACTATACATGTTGGATAAATTACAGGCGTTAGCCGACCGTTATGACAAGTTGAGCGAGCTTTTGTGTGACCCGGATGTGGCAAGTGACAACAAAAAGCTGCGGGAATACTCCAAAGAACAATCCGATCTGCAACCGACTTATGAAGCGTACAATGAATACAAACAGGTAAGTCAGGATCTCGAAGCTGCGAAGGAAATGCAGGGGGAGAAACTGGATGATGAGATGCGCGAAATGGTCAAAATGGAAATTGACGAACTGAGCACTCGCCAGAAGGAACTGGACGAATTGATTCGTGTGCTTATGTTGCCAAAAGATCCGAATGACGACAAAAACGTTATTGTTGAGATTCGCGGAGCAGCTGGTGGAGATGAAGCAGCGTTGTTTGCAGCAGATCTGTATCGGATGTACACACGTTATGCAGATGCACAAGGCTGGCGTGTAGAGCTGATGGACGTTAACACGAATGATCTCGGTGGATTCAAAGAGGTTGTTTTCCTGATCAACGGACGTGGCGCATACAGCAAAATGAAATACGAAAGCGGCGCACACCGTGTGCAGCGTATTCCAACAACCGAGTCTGGCGGACGTATTCATACGTCAACTTCAACGGTTGCGGTTATGCCTGAAGCCGAAGATTTTGATATCGAAATTCATGACAAAGACATTCGTGTTGATACGTTCTGTTCCAGTGGTGCCGGTGGACAATCGGTTAATACCACGAAATCCGCAGTACGGGTAACGCACGTTCCAACGGGAATCGTGGCGACATGTCAGGATGGAAAATCACAGAACTCCAACAAGGAAAAAGCATTGCAGGTTCTGCGTACACGTATATTCGATATGAAACGTATGGAAGAGGAAGCGAAGATCTCTGTTGAGCGGAAGAGCAAAGTGGGAACGGGCGACCGCAGTGAGCGTATTCGTACGTACAACTTCCCGCAAAGCCGTGTGACGGATCACCGTATCGGCCTGACGATGCACAAGCTGGATCAGGTGATGAACGGAGAGATTGAAGATATTCTGTCTGCACTGACCATTGCTCAGCAGACTGAGATGATGGATAGAGGAGAATAATCTGTGACCCGCGCGCAGTTTGTCATGACGCCGGAACAGAGCTGTCGGGAAGCCTTCGTGGAGGCTTCCTCTTTTTTGGAGAAGTGCGGCGTGTATGAGCCGCAAAACAATGCCCGGCTGCTGCTGGAACATGTACTGGGCGTTTATGGCGCCGCGTATTACATGATGCAGCCGGAGCCCTTTCCCAGCGAGCATCGCAGCCGCTGGGAAGACGCCGTCACGCGCAAGGCTGCGGGTGAGCCGGCGCAATACATTATCGGCAGCCAGGAATTCTATGGGCTGCCGTTCGAGGTCACGCCGGCCGTGCTGATTCCGCGGCCGGAGACCGAGCTGTTGGTCGAGGCTGTGCTGCGCGAAGCCGACCGTGTGTTTCCTGACAGCGCTCCGTTCGCCGTCGATATTGGAACGGGCAGTGGCGCCATCGCGGTGACGATGGCTTCACTACGCCCGCGCTGGCAGGTAGGCGCCGGAGATCTCTCGGCGGCTGCCCTGCAAGTGGCCGCGCGAAACGCGGCCGCGAACGGGGTACAGATCGACTTCCGTGAAGGCGATCTGCTGGCCCCGTTCGCCGGGGCTCGGGTGGACATCTTGGTGTCCAACCCGCCATATATCCCGGCGGCGGATATAGCCGGGTTACAACAAGAGGTGCGAGATCATGAGCCGCGCATGGCACTGGACGGCGGTCCGGACGGGCTTGCACCGTACCGTATCATGCTGGAGCAACTGGCGCTGCTGCCTGCGCCGCCGCAGATCATTGGTTTTGAACTTGGCCAGGGGCAGGCTCGCGACATCGCGGATCTGCTTGAAACGGCGGGACATTGGCCGGAAATTATCATTGTACCGGACCTTGCCGGAATCGAGCGGCATGTCCTGGGTGTTCGTACTTCGGAACAGGTGACGAAAATGTAAGGTTCCGCGGGTTTTCTTTTTACCGTGAAATCCTCTACAATGAGATATACCGAAGATTTCTGAATGCTTGGGGGAACATAATTACATGCTGCACAAATTTAAAAAGATAGACTATTCTATCGTGTTTATACTTGTTATTCTGATGGTTATCAGTATTTTGTCGATTTACAGTACAACGTTTGGTCGTCCAAGATGGGAATCCTATCCCCAAAAGGCAGGGATTTTCTATATTATAGGTTTCATCGTATTCTTCGGAATGTCCATGATTAACTATAAAGTGATCATCAAAAACTATTTATATATCTACGGTGTGGGCTTACTGCTACTCGTCATCGTTAACTTTTTCGGTGTTACGTATTATGGAGCTCAAGGTTGGTTATCCATATTTGGCCTGAGTTTGCAGCCTGCGGAATTATTTAAGCTATGTTTAATCGTTTTCCTGTCTGCTCTGCTTGCGAGAAAGAAAAACAGACCCTTATTCTTCGGGCGGGATGTCATTCCGATCGCACTGTGCGTTTTGCCTCCCTTGTTGTTGGTTCTACTTCAAAATGACTTGGGGAATGCTTTGAGTTATGTAGTCATTCTTGTCGGCCTGTTGTGGATTGGTAATGTGAAATTCAGCCATGCATTGATTGGTTTTGTGATTGCTGTCGCTGCCTTTATTGGTGGAACACAGGCCTATATTCATTATCATGATGAAGTTGCCAAGTTCCTCAAGGATATTGGACGTGCTCACTGGGCTGAGCGGTTTGACCCTTGGCTCGTGCCAGAACAGACATCCAGAGATGTATTGTGGCAGACCTATAATGCCAAGTTAGCCATCGGTTCCGGAGGAATCAGTGGTAAAGGGTATCTCGAAGGTACGACAATCCAGTCCAATCGAGTACCGCTCGCATACGCGGATTCCATCTTTGTGCAGATTGGTGAAGAATTCGGTTTTGTTGGAGCCTCGGTATTGTTACTGCTCTACTTTATTCTGATTCACAGGCTGGTGTTGATCGCACTGGAGTGCAAAGATCGGGCTGGGCCGTACCTGATTGTAGGTATTATTTCGATGCTGCTATATCAGATTTTTGTTAATATTGGTCCGTTTATCGGTCTGATGCCATTAACAGGGATCACACTTCCATTTATCAGTTTCGGTGGTACCTCTCTTGTGCTCAACATGCTCAGTATGGGTGTTGTCATGAGTATTAAAGTTCACACGGAAGAAAATGAAGATATCCTGGGTTCTTCAGAACAACTCAGTATCACTGAGATGGTCATGAAGTTGTTCAGACGGAAGCCGTCGCAGCAAGAGCAATAACTCTCGTGAACAGAACGTAAGATATATGCGTATAAGCGTATAAGCGTAAATAGCGATATAACTATAGAACCCTGGAACAGGCCTATCCCAGTCACATTGGGATAGCTGCTCCGGGGTTTTTTGTTTGTTCCTGTGAAGATTAGGATTTCCATTTTATTATCCAACTATATACAATGGTAATATTGAGTTTAATTGGAAATCATAGAATGCTAGATTTCAGGGGGATGGATGGAGTCATGTTGAGAATGCTGAAAAAGATGGACGGTGTTATTCTTTTTGTAATGCTGTTGCTCATGATTATTAGTATATTTGCGATTTACAGCGGAACGCAGACAGATGCCAAGCTGGCGAATCACCATGTCAAAACGATTTATTTCTATGTGGCCGGGTTCATTGCGGTGCTTGTGATCGGGCTTGTGAATTACAAGTTATACGTGAAATATGCGTTTTATTTGTATGGGTTGGGAATTATACTGCTGATCTTGGCTAATGTCCTGGGCAGTTCGATCAATAATGCTAACGGCTGGCTTAAGCTGGGGGAATTTTCTTTTCAACCGGCAGAGCTGTTCAAGATGATTCTGATTCTGTTCCTCGCCCATTTAATTGTGAAGAGACAACGAGGTACGTTGGAATTTTGGAGAGATATTGTGCCGATTGGCTGCTGGGCGTTTATTCCGTTTGCCCTTGTTATGGCTCAGAATGATTTGGGGAATGCGCTCGGGTATGTGGTGATTTTGGCTGCGGTATTCTGGATCGGAAATATGAGGCTGAAGCACGCTTTGATTGCACTGGCTATCGTGGGGGTAGCGTTCTTTGGTTTTGTTAAAGCCTATACCTTCTACCATGATGAAGTATTCACTTTTCTTGAGAAGATAAAACGTGAGCATTGGGCAGAGCGTATTGATCCCTGGCTTGTACCGGAAAAGGCTACCTCCAAAGCTTCCTGGCATACAAAAAATGCAGGTTTAGCCATCGGTTCAGGGGGCATCATCGGCAAAGGTTATTTGCAAGGAACATCCGTTCAGAGTGGACGAGTCCCCTATACGTATTCTGATTCCATTTTTGTTGTGATCGCAGAGGAGTTTGGCTTTGTTGGTGCATCCGTACTGATTCTGTTGTACTTTATTCTGATTCAACGTATGGTGCTGATTGCTCTGACTTGCAGAGATCGCGCGGGACCCGTCATCATTGTAGGTATTATCGGAATGTTGTTGTATCAGGTGTTTGAGAACGTAGGGGCGTTCCTCGGATTGATGCCGCTCACAGGCATTACGTTACCTTTCATCAGTTACGGCGGCACCTCCTTGCTCATTAATATGGCTTGTATCGGTGTAGTCATGAGTATTAAGTTGTATGGACAAGAAGAGGAGGATGAACTTCTGATGGGGGAGCAGCAACCCCGATGGTCGGAACGTTTATGGAATATGCTCAAGAAAGAGAAAAGTGCTGTGTAAAACTGTTGAGTCGGTATAGTGAAAAGTAAAGCGGTGAGACGTATAACGTGATCGTTGTAGGAATAAAGAGGTTGATTTGCCCTGTAACCAGGTGCAGATCAGCCTTTTTAACATGATGGGTGAGAAAGTTTGAATGAGAGATGAGAGAAGCAATGCATAGGTGTCTTCGAGCCTGCTGTAGGCTGAGGCGAACCGAAAGATTCTGGAGGAGCGTATATGGGCATGGTTGGAGTTTCAGGTGCCAGTTGTTAGGTGGTGTTGGGAGCTAACGAACCTGACGCATCTTATTCAGAGATTTGAAGTGCACGGAGAAAACTAAGGAATCTGAGACATGTTATATCAGCAGATACAGCCTTTTGTAACGTGTTGATCAGATGATTATGGGAAATAACGTGCCTCATGTTCCTTACAATTTCAAAAGAAGACCTGAAGGCCAAATAAGACGTCCTCGGTTCCTTGGAACATCGACTGGTCATTCGCCTAGGGTCAGCCAGTACAGTCTTCAAGGCTTTTTGGACGCTGACATTTGTCATCGTATAACTTGCCTGGTTTAAACACACATTCTAGTAGTACGTGCTCAAAAAGTTGGGTTTTCAGGACCGAGAAGATGTGATGAAGCTAGAAGTGGAGTAGTGGAACGTAGGATAAACTACGTGAGCAACCAAAATATTTCCTTCGGAAACAACCTTCGTAAGCCTCCCGCTTATTTCGTCTGAATTTCATATTCAACGTTGATGATGCAGCTAGGCATCCTTCGTAATAAAAGCAGACTTTTGAACAAACTCTAGTAGATTTATTGCAAATGCTAGGTTTACTTCCGGTTCTCCCGGGCATACTGATAGACATGAGAGAGTTGCAGGTAGCGTGATCAGAGAGCCGAGGGGGAGAACGGAATGAGCAGAAGAATTGTAAAGCAAATTGGACTTATTATTGTATGTCTTATGATGATTATCATGATGTGGGAAGGTCAGAAAACGGATGCAGCTGTGGCGGCCACAGCAATTCCGGAACAATCCATTCGCTTGCGTATTCTAGCAAACTCGGATGCACCGGGAGATCAATTGGTGAAACGTGAGATTCGGGATGCTGTCGTTGCTCAGATGGGCGAGTGGGTAGCCGAACTGGAGAATCCGCAAAGTCTGGATGAAGCGCGCAAGGTTATTCGTGAGCATTTGTCCGAGATTGAGAATAGAGTAGGAGAAGAGTTGGCCAGTCGTGGTTTGCATTACACATATCAGGTGGAGCTGGGTTCGGTTCCGTTCCCGACCAAGCTATATGGTGGTACCGTCTATCCTGCCGGAGACTATGAAGCGGTTCGGATTACGCTGGGCGAAGGAAAAGGTCAGAACTGGTGGTGTGTGTTGTTCCCGCCGTTGTGCTTCATTGATGCAGGGACCGGGGATGCACTGGCGAAACCTTCAACGGTATCGGCCGCAGCGGCTGAACCAGGAGATGCCGAGGCATCTGTGCAGGGAGATACACCGGCACCGGAAGCAAGATTCTTTCTGTGGGATATGGCTGTGAAACTGTGGAGTTGGGTAACTGGATTGTTCGCATAACAACGTATTTATATTATAACAGAGGGCGACTTCGATTCAGGGAGCTGCCCTCTTAATATGAATTAGTGGTGAATTTCCGGGCGAAGTTTGAAGGGCATCCGAGTTGGGACAGGTATGTTATAATTACTTATATTGAATATGGATATGAACTAACCTACTTGAAACTTAGGAATGATGATATATGAGCAGAGAAAACGAACCTGTGCAACACACCTCTGAGTTGAGGAATATTAGAGAAGATCGCGAGATGAAAACTCCGGGAGAGCTGGTCACCGAGATATGGGATGTACGTGTTTTGTTGGCCGCGGAGAATGATCATGGAATGGGTAATATTGAATTGTTGGGTATGAAAAAGGGGAGCGCCGATCAACAGGCGCTCGCCGACTTGCAGGCTGCCGCAGCCTGCATTCGTCAAGGTCAGACGGTGGCCTTTCCGACCGAGACGGTCTATGGCCTGGGTGCTAATGCGCGTAGCACAGCAGCCGTGGAGGCTGTATTTGTCGCCAAAGGCCGACCTTCCGACAATCCACTGATTGTGCATATCGCGCACCGTGACCAGTTGGATGCGCTGGTCACGGAAGTGAACGAAACGGCGGAAGCGCTGATGGCGGCCTTCTGGCCGGGACCACTGACGCTGGTGCTGCCGGTTAGGCCGGGGGCGGTGTCCCCACGTGTCACCGCCGGTTTGGACACGGTGGCCGTGCGCATGCCGGACCATCCGGTGGCCTTGCAGTTGATCGCGGCGGCGGCGTGCCCTGTGGCTGCGCCAAGCGCCAATCGCTCCGGGCGGCCAAGCCCGACACTCGCGTCTCATGTGCGCGAGGATCTGTATGGCCGCATCGGCGGCATCGTGGACGGCGGCCCCACCGGGGTGGGCGTCGAGTCCACGGTTGTGCAGGTCGGTGACGACGGTACCGTCACCATCCTGCGCCCTGGCGGCATTACGGCGGAACAACTGTCCGCCGTTGCCGCCCGTGTCGCCACGGACCCCGCGCTACTCGCGGAGGGGGCCGATGGCGTGGGCAGCCCGGCGCCGCGCTCGCCGGGCATGAAGTACACGCACTACGCACCCGCAGGGGCGCTGTGCGTGGTAGAAGGGCCGCCCGCAGCGGTGGCGGCCTGGATCAGCGCCGCCCTCACAGAGGCGGCGCAGCGCGGAGAGCGCACCGCCGTGCTGGCGTTCGCCGAGCACGCGGAGCAGTACCGCGCCGATGCCGTGTTCTCGCTGGGCGACGCCAGCGAGCTGGAAGAAGCAGCGCGCCGGCTATACGCCGCGCTGCGCAGCTGCGATGAGCAAGGCGCCACATATATTGTGGCTGAAGCCTGCTCACGCGAAGGGCTGGGAGCAGCCGTTATGAATCGGCTGCTCAAGGCTGCGGGTAACCAACTCATACAAGTTGGCAACCAGCAATCCTTTTAATCTCTCCTGATCATACAGTCAGGAGAGTAATCACTCTTTTTCCAAAACAAAATCAAGATTCTATAAAGCCAGCATCCAACCATAGATCCGTCGCCGTTTGCCTTTCATCGGTCATGTTTAGGTCCTTGTCCGCATATCGTGTACAAGAACCTTTACGTGACTTGGGGGTATGGGGATGTGGGATGTGTCTGCCCATGTAGGGCAGTTGGTAACCATTTTGATCATGGCTGTTGCGCTTGGCCTCGATGCGTTCTCACTCGGAATCGGAATTGGCATGAAGGGCATTCGGCTGCGGGATGTATTGCGAATCAGTATTGTAACAGCGCTATTTCATATCATCATGCCGCTCATCGGCATGTATATGGGCAAATACGTCAGCTCCCTGCTCGGCGACATTACCACGTATGCGGCAGGTGGATTGCTTGTTTTGCTGGGTGCTCATATGATTCTGAATGCATTCCGTGAAGGCGATACAAAGCTGGTGGACCACCGTTCCCTGCTCGGCGTTGTTTTGTTCTCCCTCAGCGTAAGTGTGGATTCGTTCTCCGTTGGCGTTTCCTTAGGGATGTTTAGCAGTGATCTGATCTTAACCGTACTTGCTTTCGGCGTTTGTGGCGGGGTGATGTCGGTGATGGGTCTGCTATTAGGCCGTCGGGTGAGCCAGAATCTAGGGGATTACGGCGAAGCTATTGGTGGCGCAATCTTGCTTGCGTTTGGACTTTTGTTTATATTTTAGAATAAAACTTGAGATATCATATCATTTGCATCATATGTAAAATGGGGAGGCTAACACAATGAAACATATTTTATTCGTATGTACAGGAAATACGTGCCGCAGCCCCATGGCAGAGGGGCTTTTGCGAAAACTGGCATCAGAGCGTGGCATTCAGGTAGAGGTTCGCTCTGCAGGTGTGGCAGCAACGTCGGGTATGCCGATCTCCCGTCATGCGGAAGCAGTGTTGAGAGATCATAACGTTGAAGGTCCACCTCATTCCACACAACTTAGCTCTAACCTGGTAGGTTGGGCCGATCTGGTTCTAACATTAACACGGAGTCATAAGCAACATGTCATGCAGGTATTTCCCGATTCAGTCCACAAAACCTATACATTGAAAGAATATGTGGAGGATGATGAACAGGTATTAAGTGATGTTCAGGAGTTGGACAGCCTGTTTGCAACGCTGGAGATGAAACGTGCCCTTGGGCAAGAGATCCTGGCATCGGAGCGTGAACGAGCCATTGAGATTAGACAACGAATCCCAAGTTTCGACATCTCCGATCCATTTGGGGGAAGTCGTGATGATTACAATATAGCTGCAGCTGAGATTCGGACTGCATTGGACCGGCTTTTGGATAAGCTGGGATAATTCTGATCCTGCGGGGCAGGTTATAGAAATAGGACATGTGATGTAAATTAACCGTTGATTTTAGACGCGGGTTGTTTTATGATGAAGGGGAAAACAGGGATCCGGTGTAACTGGCGACGAAGTGGGCATAACCACGATGGAGCACCGGAACAAACGGCCGGTCGCCTGGGCAAAAGAGCAATTCTGCGTTACCCGCAGACTGCTCTTTTTTTCGTCTTTCATCTGATTATTCGCTATAATAGTACCTGAGATGCCGTGCAAGAATACGAAGGACAGCCAAGAGACAGCGGGCATGATTTTATCGGGAGGCGATGATAGGATGACTATAGAGTTAGATTCGGAACAACCCGGATTGCAGGAACAGACCGCGTCTATTCTGCATGAACTGGCGCTTGCTGGACAGCTTGGGCCTGGACAGATCGTTGTGATCGGTACAAGCACAAGTGAAGTCGCAGGCGCTCGGATTGGTACGAGTGGTGCCATTGAAGTGGCACAGCAGCTTCTTGCGGGTATACGCGAGGTGCAGGAGGAATTCGGTTTTGATACGGTATTCCAATGTTGTGAGCATCTGAACCGTGCGCTGGTAATGGAACGTTCTGTGCTTACTCGTCTTGGATTGACCGAGGTTGGTGCAGTACCCGTGCCCAAGGCCGGAGGTTCAATGGCATCCGCAGCATATCGTTCGCTGACCGATCCATGCCTGGCTGAACATGTGCAGGCCCATGCGGGACTGGACATTGGGGAGACGATGATTGGGATGCATCTCCGGCATGTAGCCGTACCCTATCGTACAGCGCTCCGCTATGTTGGAGATGCACGTGTGACCACAGCGTTGACTCGTCCGAAGTTGATTGGCGGCGAACGCGCGGTGTATCGTATGGAAGAACAACCAGATTCGACATTTTGTGACTAACATATAAAGCGAGACTAATTGGGTTACACTCCTGACTTTGATTGCATCACCATCTTCCGATCGCTGTTATCCCCAGATTTTTTTATTCCCTATTTGAAGGGGAAATCCGGTGATAGCCTATGCTTCCGGAGTAGCTTTCTAAAGAAAGCTTTTTGGCGACTACTTCGTTTCTTCAGATTGGTGTTGCACTCGCCGTTTTCGTGTAAACATTAGTTTCACTTTATAAATTCACTTATAAACTGGGAGGAATTTAATCATGGAACAATTGCGCAAGAATGACCCGGCAGTACTGGAAGCGATGAATCTTGAACTGAAACGTCAACAGAACAACATCGAACTGATTGCATCCGAGAACATCGTAAGTGAAGCAGTAATCGAAGCATTGGGATCTGTTCTGACCAACAAGTACGCTGAAGGATATCCAGGCAAACGTTACTATGGCGGTTGTGAGCATGTGGACATCGTTGAAGACATCGCGCGTGATCGTGCAAAAGAATTGTTCGGAGCAGAACACGTGAATGTTCAACCTCACTCCGGTGCACAAGCGAACATGGCAGTTTATCTTGCAGCGTTGAAACCTGGTGATACTGTACTTGGTATGAACCTTGCCCATGGTGGACACCTCACACACGGTAGCCCGGTTAACGCATCCGGTTTGCTGTACAACTTTGTAGCATACGGCGTACAGGAAGATACATTCCTGATTGATTATGATGAAGTACGCAAAGCGGCTTTCAAACACCGCCCTCGTCTGATCGTTGCAGGTGCAAGTGCATATCCGCGTACCATTGATTTTGAAAAGTTGGCTTCCATTGCCAATGATGTAGGTGCTTTGTTCATGGTGGACATGGCTCACATCGCAGGACTGGTTGCTGCTGGTTTGCATCCAAACCCGGTTCCACATGCGCATTTCGTAACAACAACAACACACAAAACGCTTCGTGGACCTCGTGGTGGTATGATTCTGTGCCGCAAAGCGTGGGCAGCAGCGATTGATAAAGCCGTATTCCCTGGTTCCCAAGGTGGACCTCTAATGCACGTGATCGCTTCCAAAGCGGTAGCATTTGGAGAAGCTTTGCAGCCTTCGTTCAAAACATATGCACAGAACGTTGTGAAAAACGCACAGGTTCTGGCTGAAACACTGATCGCTGAAGGATTGAACATCGTATCCGGTGGTACAGATAACCACTTGATGCTGATTGACACACGCAGTGTAAACATCACAGGTAAGGAAGCTGAGCATGTGCTCGATTCCATCGGTATTACCGTGAACAAAAATGCAATTCCATTCGACCCTACAAGCCCGTTTGTAACGAGTGGTATTCGAATTGGTACACCTGCTGCAACTTCCCGTGGCATGAACGAAGAAGCTATGGTAGCGATCGGTAAGATCATTGCCAAAACACTGAAAAATCCAAAAGATACAGCGAAGTTGGATGAAGCTCGTGCAGAAGTGACTGCACTGACAGACCAATTCCCGCTCTATACAGATCTTAAATACTAAAAAACTTTGCTCATGCTGCTTTCTTTTGAGTTTTGATAAATTGGAATACAAAAGACGAAGCTGGCAGAATGCAACCGGAGAAGCGAAGCGCTCGCCTTTATCCCATGATTTTCTCCTTTTATAGGAGAATCAAAAAAATCAGGGGATAACAGCGATCGTAGGTGCAATCTGTTTGCGGAGCATCACTTGTATTCATATTTTTCCCACTCAATGACATAACAGCATGAGCAAAACAGGACCGGATGGATCATTTTCCGGTCCTGTTTTTTATAGGATTCGGTAATCTGTAATGATTGGGTGCCCTTTGATGGTGTAATTCGTTGTTGGTGATGATATAATATACAGGATTTATCGAGCCCATGAATGGTGGCTAGGTATATTTGGAAATGCTTAACATGAAGAACTTACCGGAGGGACAAATTAGATGGGAAAATTAGTAATATGTGATCACCCTTTGATTCAACACAAACTGACGTTTATACGCGACATGCGTACGAATACGAAAGATTTTCGTGAATTGGTGGATGAAGTAGCAACGTTGATGGCTTATGAGATTACAAGAGATGTTGAACTGGAGACGATTGATGTACAGACACCTGTAGCTGCAACACAAGGTAAAGTCATCTCTGGACGTATGCTTGGACTGGTGCCGATTCTGCGTGCAGGACTCGGAATGCTGGATGGTGTTGTGAAATTGTTGCCAGCGGCAAAAGTTGGACATGTTGGTCTGTTCCGTGACCCGGAAACACTGCAACCGGTAGAATACTACACCAAACTGCCTACAGACGTAACAGAGCGTCAATTGATTGTAATTGATCCGATGCTGGCAACGGGTGGTTCGGCAATTGCAGCTATTGACGTGCTCAAAAAACGTGGCTGTACCCAAATCAAAATGATGAACCTGGTTGCAGCACCGGAAGGCGTAAAAGCTGTGCAAGATGCACATCCCGATGTGGACATCTATGTAGCAGCATTGGACGACCGTCTGGATGATCATGGTTATATCGTTCCAGGGCTTGGAGATGCAGGAGACCGTCTATACGGCACTAAATAAGCATATTGCATGCGGAGTAGAAAAGGGGCTTTGCTCGAATGTCCAACAAAATTAAAGTCATGACGATCTTCGGGGTGCGTCCGGAAGCCATTAAGATGGCTCCGCTTATTTTGGAATTGCAAAAACACCCTGAGTCTATTGAATCTATTGTTTGCGTAACTGCGCAGCATCGCCAGATGTTGGATCAGGTACTTGAAGTTTTCGACATTCATCCCGATTATGATCTGGATGTGATGAAGGACCGTCAGACATTGAATGAAATCACAATTCGTGTGCTTGGCGGTCTGGAGCCGGTGTTAGCTGAAGCTAAGCCGGATATTGTGCTGGTTCACGGAGATACATTAACTACCTTTGTAGCGAGCTACGCAGCATTCTTGCAACAGATTCAGGTAGGGCATGTGGAAGCGGGGCTGCGGACGTGGAACAAGCTGTCTCCATATCCGGAAGAGATGAATCGTCAGCTGACGGGAGTACTGGCTGATCTACACTTTGCGCCTACGGATTGGTCTTCTTCCAATCTTGCCAAAGAAAATAAATCGGAGTCTAGTACGTACGTCACAGGCAACACGGTAACAGATGTGTTTCAATATACAGTACGGGAGGACTACACACACCCGGTACTTGATTGGGCCCAAGGCAAACGCCTTGTGCTGATGACAGCTCATCGCCGTGAATCTCAAGGCGAGCCTCACCGCAACATTTTCCAGGCCGTCAAACGGATTGCCGACGAATTTGAAGATATTGCCATCGTGTACCCGGTGCATCCAAGTCCTGCTGTGAAGGAGCCGGCTCACGCGATTTTGGGGAATCATCCCCGTATTCAATTAATTGATCCACTAGACGTGGTGGATTTGCATAACTTTTACCCGCACACTCACTTGATTTTGACCGATTCAGGCGGTTTGCAGGAAGAAGCACCTTCGTTTGGTGTGCCTGTGCTCGTATTGCGCGATACAACAGAACGCCCGGAAGGTATTGAAGCCGGAACGCTGGAACTGGTAGGTACCGAAGAGGAACGTGTGTATGAACGGACCAAAGCTCTGCTTACAGACAAAACCCTGTATGCAAGCATGAGTCAGGCTGCCAATCCATACGGTGATGGACATGCTTCGGAAAGAATTGTCAATGCGATTCTGCACCATTTTGGTGTAAATAGTGAGCGTCCGGAATCATTTCACAGAAAATTCAAAAAATAATACAATTTTTCTGACGGATTTATAAAGGGCATAGCATACAGTTAAACTGTACGGTTTACGCGGGTTTATGGGCTTTGAGGGTCTGTATTCCCGTCGTTTTCCCCTTTAAAACGCTAAAATCATTCAATTGACAAAGGCTCTCATCATTCAGTAAAATTAACTGGGATTGCAAGGGTGGCGTGGAAAATGGCCGATTCGAACAAACCAAATTCATCCCGTAACCATGACGATAATGTATGGAAAGCGATGGGACTCGTGACAGCTTTTGGGATCGAGATTGCCATTCTCGCTGTTGCCGGATATTACGCTGGCTCCTGGTTGGACAAGACCATCGGAGGTAACGGAATATGGATCGCCGTAAGCGTTCTCTTTTTTCTTGCGGCAGGCGGTGTAAGCATCTACTTTATCGCGAAAAAATTCATGGGGGAAAGTGATGAGTGAACTAACCAGATACCGCAGATCGATGACTGTTTTCATCATGTACTTTCTTATGATTTGTTTTCTCGCAGCGGCCTTTATGCCACGTGTGGAGACAATTGCTTTGGGACTAGCCCTGGGTACAGGAATTAGCTGGATCAATGCATTTTACTTGGGCTACAAAGTAAGGAAAATGTCTGATGATGCGGCAGAAGGTAACTTGAAGCGTGTGAACCTGGGATTTTTGACAAGAGCGGCACTCGCTGTGCTCGGTATATTCATATCGATGCGCTTTCCGCAGTACTTCAATACATATGCGGTTGCAGGCGGTCTCGTCATTGCACAATTTTCCTTACTGATTATAGGGATTGTCCATTCCCGCAGAGCAGAATGATGTTAAGGGCTGCAGCTTTCAAGTCGAGAAAGGGGTGAGAAAAATATGCATGAAGCTCCAATTATTATGCTTGGCGGATTTCGACTGGATCTATCGGTTCTGTTGATGCTGGTAGTTACAGGTGCAATTGTTTTTATTTTTGCTGTACTGGCAACACGGAGATTATCCGTTGAAAATCCCGGCAAGCTGCAAAATTTTATGGAGTGGGCAGTAGAATTCGTCCGCAATCTGATTTCCAGCACAATGGATATGAAGAAAGGTAAACATTTTATCTCTCTCGCTCTTTCCATGATTATGTTCATTTTTGTAGGGAATATGCTAGGCCTTCCGCTTGTAGCTGTATCTGAGGTAACAGATGTTAGTCAGGCACAGGTATTCGGTAAGCCGATTGTTACAGCGGTGGAGGCGTTTGAAGAAGCGCATGCCAAGGATCCTGAAGCACACCCACACGTTGAACTGGCCTGGTGGAAATCACCAACAGCCGACTTGTCTGTAACGATGGGACTCGCTCTCGTAGCGTTCCTTGTATCTCATGGACTAGGATTGTTCCGCAACACAAAAGGATATCTCCAGCATTACCTTAAGCCATTCGCCTTGTTCTTGCCAATCAACTTGATTGAGACGGCATCCAAGCTGTTGACACACGGTATGCGTCTATTCGCGAATATCTTCGCGGGTGAGGTACTGATCGCAACGATCCTGAAACTGACCACATTTAAAGTGTTTGGTGCTATTGCAGCGATTCCGCTACTAATGGTGTGGCAAGGCTTCAGTATCTTTATCGGCGCGATCCAGGCATTTGTGTTTGTTATCTTGATGATGGTGTACATTTCACAGAGCATCGAGACGCACGACGAGCATTAAGTTTCAAGCCCTACGAAGATTTCTTCACCAGGCTGAACAATAAAAAATTCGATTTATCATTTTAAGGAGGATATACAAATGGGAGCAATGGCATTAATCGCAGCAGCAATTGTTGCAGGACTGGGCGCGTTTGGCGCAGGTATTGGTAACGGTATGGTAATCAGCAAAACGGTGGAAGGTATTGCCCGTCAACCGGAAGCAAAATCCACTCTTCAAACAACAATGTTTATCGGTGTAGGTTTGATCGAGGTATTGCCGATCATCGGTGTGGTACTCGCGTTCATGTTCTACGGTATGGCTTAATTAAATTTTAAAGGTTTGGCGGGGAAGGCCATAGCCATCCGCGCCTTCTTTTTAGGTAATGTCCGTTCTAACGGATGACGTTTCAAGGATACCTCCAGGAAGGAGTGAACAGATTGAGTTTCATATGGGAAAATACGCTTCTTGCGATTGTTGCATTTGCAATTTTATATTGGCTGCTTAGCCGTTATGCCTTCGGGCCTTTGTTCTCCATTATGGAAAAACGTCGTGAACTCGTGATGACGCAGATGAATGAGGCTGCACAGACTCGGGAACAGGCCATTGCCTATGTGGAGGAACAAAAACAAGCTCTTGAGCAAGCTCGTCAAGATGCTTACGACATCATTGAACAATCCAAACAAACAGGTGGCAAACAAGCTGAATCGATTTTGGCTGATGCAAAAGCTGAAGCTAATCGTCTGAAAGACGATGCAGTACGCGAAATCGAGAGCGAGAAGAACAAAGCAGTCGCAGCACTTCGCAGCGAACTGGGTACAGCTTCCGTTCAGATTGCATCCAAGTTGATCAAAAAAGAAGTTGAGAACGGTCCTGCACAAGAAGAGCTTGTGAACCAATACCTCAATGAGGTAGGAGGCCGACAATGAGCCGCGATACGATAGTTGCCAAGCGTTATGCGAAAGCATTGTTCGAAGTTGCTCTTCAGCAACAGCAGGTGCTTGAGGTTGAACAGGAACTGGTTGCAGTAGTCAGTGCATTGACCGGAGATGCAGATATCGAGAAATTTATCGTATCCCCTAACATTTCTGATGAAGCCAAGCAGAACGTAATTCACTCAAGTCTTGATGGCAAGGTATCCGATTCAGTCCTTCGTACAGTCTTGTTGTTGATTGAGCGCGGACGCGTTGAATTGCTGGGAGACTTACTGAATGATTATCGGAAGATCCAAGGTGAGTCGCTGGGCATCGCTGATGCACGTGTCTATTCGACTTATGCGTTGAATGATGAAGAAAAAGAAGCGGTAGCCCGTGAATTCGGTGGCCGTGTGAATAAAAAGATTCGTATCGAGAACATTGTTGATCCGACTCTGCTGGGCGGATTGAAAGTCGCCATTGGCGATACGATCTATGACGGCAGCTTGGCTGGCAAGCTCGAACGTCTTGAGCAGTCTTTTAACAGACGAGTACAGTAGATTGGGGTGAGGACACTTGAGTATCAAACCAGAAGAAATCAGTACATTAATTAAGAGCCAAATCGAACAATACAAGACCGATATCGATGTAGTCGAAGTCGGAACGGTAATCGAGGTTGGTGATGGTATCGCTCGTGTTTACGGACTTGAGAACGTCATGTCCAACGAGTTGGTTGAATTCCCAAGCGGTGTTATGGGACTCGCCATGAACGTCGAAGAAAGCAATGTCGGTGTCGTTATCCTGGGACCTTACTACGATATTCGTGAAGGTGACCAAGTGAAACGTACTGGTCAAATCATGCAAGTGCCTGTAGGCGAAGCATTGATTGGACGCGTTGTGAACCCGCTCGGTATTCCTGTAGATGGCAAAGGGCCAATCGCTACAACGGAATTCCGTCCGGTTGAAGGTAAAGCACCAGGTGTAATGGATCGTAAATCGGTTCATGAGCCGATGCAAACAGGGATCAAAGCCATTGATGCAATGGTTCCAATCGGTCGCGGACAACGTGAGTTGATCATCGGTGACCGTCAAACAGGTAAAACATCAATCGCGATTGATGCGATCCTGAACCAAAAAGGTAGCGGCATGAAGTGTATCTATGTGGCTATTGGTCAGAAACAGTCTACGGTTGCTCAAGTTGTGGAAACTCTTCGTCGTAAAGGCGCAATGGAGTACACAATTGTTGTAACTGCAGCAGCTTCTGATCCATCACCACTCTTGTACATCGCACCGTATTCCGGTTGTTCGATGGGTGAGTACTTCATGTACAAAGGCGAGCACGTTCTGGTTATCTATGATGACTTGACCAAACAAGCCTCTGCATACCGTGAGCTTTCCTTGTTGCTTCGTCGTCCACCGGGCCGTGAGGCTTATCCGGGTGACGTCTTCTACCTGCACTCCCGTTTGCTGGAGCGTGCTGCGAAGCTGAATGATGAACTTGGTGGTGGTTCTTTAACCGCACTTCCGTTCATTGAAACACAAGCTTCCGACGTATCTGCATACATTCCAACGAACGTAATCTCCATCACGGACGGACAAATCTTCTTGGAAGCTGACTTGTTCAATGCTGGACAACGCCCGGCGATCAACGTAGGTATTTCCGTATCCCGTGTCGGTGGTTCTGCTCAGATCAAAGCGATGAAAAAGGTTGCAGGTTCCCTGCGTCTCGACCTCGCTCAATATCGTGAGCTTCAAGCGTTCTCCCAGTTCGGTTCCGATCTGGATAAAGCGACTCAGGCCCGCCTGAATCGTGGTGCGCGTATGATGGAAATCCTGAAGCAAGGTGTTAACCAGCCTCTGCCTGTAGAACAACAGGTTGTCAGCTTGTACACTGCGGTTAAAGGATTCCTGGATGAGATTCCAACAGGTGATGTTACTCGTTTCGAGCGTGAGTTCCTCGCGTTCATGGAGAGCAGCCATCCGGAGATTCTTGCATCTATCCGTGATACTAAAGAATTGACTGCAGACAACGAAAATGCACTGAAAGGTGCAATTGAAAAGTTCAGAAAGAGCTTTGCTGTCTCTGTCTAAATAAATGATTGCAGGTGCGGAGTTGTCTAACCGATTCCGCATGTCTGCATGTAATACTTTGACTCTGTCAAAAAAGATGATGCTTACGATGTAGTTTTGACTTTGTCAAAACTAGTGGTGATGCTTACGAAGTAACTTTGACTCCGTCAAAGTTTTGAGGTGGTGAAATCATGGCAAAAGGCATGCGCGAAATTAAGCGGCAAATTAAAAGCGTACAAAGCACCAAGCAGATCACCAAAGCAATGGAGATGGTAGCTGCTGCAAAACTGCGTAAAGCGCAGGAAAAAGCGGAAGCAGCCCGTCCTTATTCGGAGAAACTGAAAGAAGTTGTAGCGAGTATTGCATCAAGCACGCAAGGGATACAGCATCCGATGCTGGAGAGCCGTCCGGTC
Source organism: Paenibacillus sp. PK1-4R (assembly GCF_030369595.1). Taxonomy (NCBI): domain Bacteria; kingdom Bacillati; phylum Bacillota; class Bacilli; order Caryophanales; family Paenibacillaceae; genus Paenibacillus; species Paenibacillus sp. PK1-4R. The sequence continues at coordinate 6,312,370 of NZ_CP126535.1, read as the reverse complement.
AAAAAGACAGCTTACCTGATCATTACATCGGACCGTGGTCTTGCAGGTGGATACAATGCGAACGTTTTGCGTCAGGTTAATCAGACGCTCAAAGAGCGCCACAACTCCCAGGATGACTACGAATTGTTCGTCATTGGACGTAAAGGACGCGATTACTTCAGACGTCGTGAGATGGCGATGGCATCCACAACAACGGATCTGTCGGATTCGCCTTCATTTGCAGACATCAAATCCATCGCACACGAAGCTGTTCATGGGTTTGAACTGGCTGAATTTGATGAATTGTACATTTGTTATAACCGCTTTGTGAATGCGTTGACCCAGATTCCTACGGTAGAAAAACTTCTTCCGATGGAAACACCTGAGGTAACTGCTGCGGAAGGACCAACGGCAAGCTACGAATACGAGCCGTCTGCTGAAGCTGTACTGGAGGTTTTGCTTCCGCGTTACGCGGAAACGCTGATCTATGGTGCACTTCTGAACGGTAAGGCAAGTGAGCTCGGCGCGAAAATGACGGCAATGGGTAATGCAACCAAAAATGCATCCAAACTCATTAATGACTTGTCATTGACATACAACCGTGCCCGTCAAGCGGCGATTACGCAGGAGATTACGGAAATTGTGGCAGGTGCCAACGCAGCACAAGGCTAACCGTTTTTTTATTAATGAAGGCTTGCAGAGCAAAGATAAACGAACGGTACATTATTTTTGCAAAAGTAGCAGGCTTGTAGGAGGGGAACGTTAAGATGAACAAAGGACGCGTTGTGAGCATCATGGGTCCGGTTGTTGACGTCGAGTTTGATCGCGGCGGTCTGCCGGAAATCCTCAATGCCATTACGATCACTACAGTAAGTGAGAGCGGCGTTAGTGTAAACCTTACACTCGAAGCTTCGAAACATCTGGGTGACAACCGAGTACGTTGTATTGCGATGTCCTCCACGGATGGACTTGTTCGTGGTATGGAAGCTTTAGATACAGGAGCACCAATCTCTGTACCCGTTGGAGAAGCAACACTGGGTCGTGTATTTAACGTACTCGGCGAAGCAATTGATACTGGCGGTGCCGTAGCTGCTGAGCACAAGAACCCGATTCACCGTTCAGCACCTGCGTTTGATGAACTGACTACCCAAGCAGAGATGCTGGAGACAGGAATCAAAGTTATCGACTTGCTCGCTCCTTACGCTAAAGGTGGTAAAATCGGTCTCTTCGGTGGTGCCGGTGTAGGTAAGACGGTAACCATTCAAGAATTGATCAACAACATCGCACAAGAGCACGGCGGTATCTCCGTATTTGCGGGTGTTGGTGAGCGTACACGTGAAGGTAATGACTTGTATCACGAGATGAGTGATTCCGGCGTTATCAACAAAACAGCAATGGTCTTCGGACAAATGAACGAGCCTCCAGGCGCACGTCTTCGTGTAGCCCTCACAGGTCTGACGATGGCGGAATACTTCCGTGATGAAGAAGGCCGTGACGTGTTGCTCTTTATCGATAATATCTTCCGTTTCACCCAAGCGGGTTCAGAAGTATCTGCCTTGCTTGGACGTATGCCTTCCGCGGTAGGTTACCAACCTACACTGGCAACAGAAATGGGTCAGCTGCAAGAACGTATCACATCAACGAAAAAAGGTTCTGTAACATCCATCCAGGCCATCTATGTGCCTGCGGATGACTACACTGACCCGGCTCCTGCAACGACGTTTGCTCACTTGGATGCAACGACGAACTTGGAGCGTAAAATTTCCGAGATGGGTATCTACCCTGCGGTAGATCCACTGGCTTCCAGCTCCCGGATCTTGTCCCCTGAAGTTGTAGGTGAAGAACACTACAGCGTAGCTCAAGGCGTTAAACGCATCTTGGCACGTTACAATGAATTGCAAGATATCATTGCAATCCTGGGTATGGACGAGTTGAGTGAAGAAGACAGAGCGCTTGTATACCGTGCTCGTAAAATCCAACGTTTCTTGTCCCAGCCTTTCCACGTTGCTGAAGCATTTAACGGTATTCCGGGTAAATACGTTCCAGTTAAAGAAACGGTGCGCAGCTTTAAAGAGATTCTCGAAGGTAAGTATGATGATCTTCCGGAAGCAGCTTTCCTCTTTGTTGGTACAATTGAAGAGGCAGTGGAGAAAGCCAAAACACTGGTTTAGTCTGAATCCAGGATTGTCCTTATGAAGCGGGCTATCCTTCGGATATTTCAGGAGGGATGGAATTGAGCACCTTTTTGTTGGAAATCGTAACACCTGAGCGTTTGGTCTATTCAGAACAGGTGAATAGCATTACGGCTCGTGGTATTGAAGGGGAACTGGGCATTCTGCCCGGTCATATTCCTATGGTTACACCTTTGCAGATTGCACCGATCTATATCCATAACGGAAAAGAAAATAAACGAGTTGCTATCGGTGGCGGGTTTATTGAAGTACGTAAAGATAAGGTTGTTGTACTCGCAGAGAGTGCTGAATTCCCGGAAAACATTGATGTGGATCGTGCGCGTGCGGCGAAAGAGCGGGCAGAACGTCGGCTTGCAAGCCAAAGCAATCAGGACCACTTTGATCACCGTCGTGCAGAGATTGCGCTGCAAAAAGCGGTTAACCGGATTAATGTGTTCGGCAAATAAACGATTCTTGGAAGCCCGGCGGCTTAGTCTGCCGGGCTTTTTTGAGTTTGTTTGATAGAATTGTTTTATCGAACATATCAAAAAGGCTGACAACAAATTCCATCCTATCCCTTCAGTAAACAGAAGTATTTTAACCAAATTATTCACCGATGATGAGGATTTGAATAGAATGTAGGACTAAAGTAGTGGGCGCATTTACCACTAAGAGAACCATTTTTTTCATGAATAAATATAAATTATTTCCGAGGAAATGACAGAATCGATATCGAAATAGCGCTCTTTTATGTCGTTTTAGTCACAAAATCCCGGCATTTTAAAATTAAAATATTTTAGAAGTGGAAATCAATGTAATTGACAATGTATGATGAAAGAGCCTATATTCCATAGAGTCAGCAGAAGCAGGAAGCTGCGTAGTAGATTCCATAGTCATGCACAGCCGCATTGTTGCTGCTCGGTGATTGGGCATCAGGAGATTCCTGCCTGGCAGGAGTAAATCTGACAGTACGCTCAGTATGTTGTGCTCAAGACATTCCAGTATACTAACAAGTTATGGGTGCCGGGCATATGATATGCTGATCGCTGCAACAAATGTGGAGGTAAAGAATATATGGATACTGATCTGACGAATCAGGTGAACCAGGCGTTAAGCACCAATGGCTTGGTCTCAATCATCGTCTCCCTGTTATGTATAGCATTGTCTTGGTGGGCTTTGACCAATCTCAAACTGGATTTAATCATCAGGCAACCACGAGGTGCTCAGGGAAGACTGTTGCATTTGTTGCTCGCCATCATTTTGGGGCATGCCGTTGCTGGGTTTGTCATTGACTACTTGTCCTGGACTCAAATGTTGCGTAATTTGTTTTAATGTTGAGATGGTTGGTTAATCATCTGTTAGGTTCTTCAAGCTGCTCATTGTCGAATAACATCGATTAATTGTGTTAACAATTAGAGTATGAGTTGTCGGTAAAGAAATTAAGAAAAAAATGTGACGTAAAATTGGATGAATTTGAGATGTTTTATGTAAAAATGCTTGTATCGTACAATTCAACAATGTTATGATGGAAGTTAGGGAATTCACAATTGTTCACTTATTTTGTAGTTATAAACGGGATATCCGGTTCATGCCGGCTAATAACCATCCCACTCTGTCTGTTCTGATGCTCTGCTGGCTTGTAAGACACTAATTTTACATGCTGAATAGCAAGATGCACGGCACATGGTATCATTGATATGGATTATAAAAACCAATTCTTTTCTGAACAGACATCTGTGGCAATATGCCAGAATATGTCGAAATTCCACACACAGCAACAGTCCTTTCTAGCATAGTGGGGCTTACGTATTCCGGAATGAAGAAAAGGGAATAAAAGCGCGGAGGGAACCATGATGAGCAAATTTATCGTCCGCGGTGGCAAAAGGTTGACCGGAAGTGTCAAAGTTAGCGGCGCTAAAAATTCTGTTCTTCCGATCATCGCTGCCTCTCTCTTAGGGGAAGAAGGACAAAGCGTTATTATTGACGCGCCTCCTCTAGACGATGTGATGACGATTAACAAGGTGTTGGAATCGCTGGGAGCGGGAGTTACATACCGGGACGAAGTGATTACCGTAAATGCGGAGAAACTTACTTCCTGTGAAGCCCCGTATGAATGGGTAAGTAAAATGCGGGCGTCTTTCCTGGTCATGGGGCCTTTGTTGACTCGTATGGGTCATACAAGAATCTCACTTCCTGGTGGATGTGCCATCGGTACACGGCCTATTGATCAGCATTTGAAAGGTTTTGAAGCCATGGGCGCAGAGATCAGCTTGGGCCAAGGTTATATCGAAGCTCGTAGCCAAGGACGGTTGCGTGGCGCGAAAATTTATCTGGATGTGGCTTCCGTAGGTGCCACTCAAAATATTATGATGGCTGCAACATTAGCCGAAGGTGTAACTGTTCTGGAGAACGCGGCAAAAGAACCTGAGATTGTGGATCTTGCCAACTTCCTGAATGGAATGGGTGCCATCGTACGTGGTGCTGGTACTGGAGTGATCCGCATTGAAGGTGTGGAGAAACTTACAGGCGTTACACACACAGTTATTCCGGATCGGGTAGAAGCTGGTACGTATATGGCTGCTGCTGCAATTTCGGGTGGTGACGTGTACATTGAAGGTGCAATCTCGGATCATTTAGGCTCCGTTATCGCGAAGCTTGAAGAGATGGGTGTAACAATCCAACCGGATGAGAATGGCGTGCGTGTAATCGCAGATCGTCCTCTTAAGGCTGTGGATGTGAAAACATTACCATACCCAGGATTCCCGACAGATATGCAATCCCAGATGATGGCACTCTTGCTCGCATCTGAAGGAACAAGTGTCGTGACAGAGACTGTTTTTGAAAACCGATTCATGCATGTGGATGAATTCCAATTGATGAATGCGGAGATCAAAGTTGAAGGACGTTCGTCCATCATCACAGGTAATGCCAAACTGAAGGGTGCCAAAGTAACGGCTACTGATTTGCGTGCGGGTGCCGCACTCATTATTGCAGGTCTTGTTGCTGAAGGTACAACGGAAGTGGGCGGTGTTCATCACATCGACCGTGGCTATGTACATCTCGCTGAGAAGCTTAACGGACTTGGCGCTGACATCTATCGGATCTCGGTTGATGAGCCTAAGCTTGAAGCAACCAAAGCACCTAGTGAAAAAGTGGAGAAAGAAGTACCGATGTTTAAGGTGCAACCAACTTTGGCTTAACACTGGATTGAATAGAAAAAATATGGTCCCCCTATTATGAGTCACACAGTTGTGTGGATTATGAATGCGAAGGAACGTATATTGTAAAAAATGATAAAGCTAAGCCATCTGGCTTGGCTTTTTTTGTGTTTACTTTTAAGAAGACAACGAGATATTTGATACCTGATTCTATTAATAGCTGGTCCTAACTTGTATAGCATAACATCGTATTCTGTATCGATTCTGAACCAAATGAAAGAGCGAACTTTATATAGGGTGTCGGATCCAGCTAAACACCGGTATTCAGCGACAGATCAACGTTTCTAAGAGGTACATAGCAAAAGAAAACAGGAAATTAAACAGAACGAATAGGGCCTCGTTTCTCTTAAATCAGGTTCTATCAGATCAAGCCAGCTCATAACCTAAACTATGGATTTGAACAACACGACCGGCACATGACCGGCCATAGATAACGGAGGGTTATATTCGAATGAAAGAAGCTCGTGTACAGGTAAAGGTACCCCTTGTCCCTCGTCCAGGTATGCAAGAGCCGGAGGGAAATACCGTTTCTAGAGTGGAAAAAGACAAGCCTGCCCCATCGAACCTGAGGACTGTTCCATCACAGCCTGCAAGATTATCCAATCCAGGACGGGTGTCGACAGATGAACTGAACCGAAAGACAACCGAGCATATTCATATACCTGTTATTGAGCTGGACCAGTTCCGCCGTGTGAAGCGTCGTCGAATGCGGACATTTGGACGAAAACCCCGATGGGGAAGAAATAGGACGCGATGGCAACCTGCTGCCGCTGTATCTGCCTTATTGGCAATGGCGTTGCTGATTCCGGTAATTTTGGTATGGCCGCGGACAAGCGAATCACCAAAGCCGATCCCTGCTCCAACAGATTCAAGCAGCACAAGAACCCCAGCTCCTGCGCCAGCCGTTCCTGTTACCTACCCTGAACCTAAAGTACGCGTATACCTGTCTGCAACAGGCACAACGATGAATCTGCCATTGGAAGACTATGTTACCGGGGTTGTGGCAGCTGAGATGCCGGCTGAATTCAGACTGGAGGCGTTAAAGGCGCAGGCGATAGCAGCTCGCACATTTATCGTGCGAAGACTTGCTGCTAGTGATACAAGCGGTGTTCCATCAGGTGCGGCGGATGTGACGGATACGGTCAGCCATCAGGTGTTTATTCCGCCAGATCAGGTGAAAGCGGATTGGACTCGTCTAGGGAAGGCAAAGGAATGGGAGAAGCTGCAACAGGCTGTACGCGAAAGTCGAGATACGGTGATGACCTATCAGGGAAAGGCAATCACCGCATCCTTTTTTTCCACAAGTAATGGGTATACCGAGAATGCCGAGGATGTATGGGGGAACGCTGTGCCGTATCTGCAAAGTGTAGATAGTCCGTGGGACAAAAATCTGGCACCAGGATTCAAGCAGACCGTTACCATGAAGCGTAATGAGATTCTGCAGAAGTTAAACTTGGATGCCATTCCGGTTACCGCTCAGAAGGGTGGATCATGGATGGAAGTATTGTCTACAACCAAAGGGCATCGGATTAAAGAAATGCAGATCGCAGGTGAAACATTCAGCGGACCCGAGGTCCGTAAGTTGCTTGGATTAAGATCCAGCCAGTTCAGTTGGAAGACCATAGGGGATGAGGTCCAGATTACAACGTTCGGGTATGGGCATGGGGTTGGCATGAGCCAATGGGGAGCAAACGGCATGGCGCAGGAGGGACACACGGCCACCCAGATTCTCAAACACTACTATACCGGCATTTCATTCGGACAGGCATCCAAGATGCTTGCATCGAAGTAGGCGAGATGAACACGGATGGATAAAGCGAAATAATTCGAATGGGTAGGAATATGTGCGAATGTGTGCAAAATTATGGGAATGAGAGCAGTTTAGGTTTGGTACTCATCAGTCTTCCCATATACCATTGGCGCGCTAACGAATCTGAGAGTCCTTATTGGGCGTTATCACAACGAATGGAAATTCTAACGAACCTCAGACACGTTATATCACGATATACCACCGAACTGATCCAATAATAGCGCCAAAATGAGTAATTAGCGTGTCTACGGTTCGTTAAAATTCCTAAGCCACGATTTCCCCGCCAATAAGGCCGTCTGAGAATTCGTTAGAAATATTTTATTATCTAATCATTAGCAAATTTGAGGGTGCTGCCCTCACTACATGCTCATTCGCAATAAGCAGCCGAACCAAAACCAAAATAGAACCAGAACGTTGAAATCAAATTTCCAAGTTATAAGCTTACAAATTTGATTTATGTCCCCAATCTACAAAGGAATTTCAGACTATACTGTAACCAATCAAGATCCAGCCTTTTCTAAATCAGTATGTTTAGAAGGATCAGTCATTAGTGCATCCCAATCTCTAATCTCACATCTCGCTTTAACGAGTCCAGGCGCCTTAAAGGGTGTTCATCGGTCACAACCTATATCATTTCGCTCTCACCGATAAATGAACTTCATAGAAGGATTGGCCTCTACAACCAATCCGGACCAGTCTACCAACACCCATTCCGGAGCTTTCGAGATTAGGCTATATATGCCGAGAGTGCTAGCGTATGGAGAGCGCAGGGGACAGAAAAGACCTGTAGAAACGAAGTGTCCGCCTTTACTACCGGATTTCACCTTTGAAGAAGGTGATAGAAGAAATCTGGTAGTAACCAGCGGTCGAAAGGTTTTCTGGCCCCGAAGCGGCGCACGCACTAACCACTCACCCCTCACCCCTCACATATATAGCACTCTCTGAAACCTTCGTGAAAATAATTAGAGTCGCGCGTGTATAAAAGAGTTGCACCCGGTAACACTTGTTACTGAGGTGATTAAGATGAATGAACAAAACAAAAAATCAGTCCAAGAAGAAACTCCTAAAACAACTCAAGGAGTACCGGCTAGTCAGCCCTCTTCATGGAAAAGAGCAATGTCCAAACGCTGGGTCTTCCCGGCAGCCTACATCGCAGCAGCAGGCATTATACTAACCTTAGTGTGGGTCTATCAGGGCACAGGCGACAAAACGCTGAACTCGGACCCTGCTAGCGGGGTAGTAGAAACAGGCGCATCGGCGGGTACAGAAGGAACAGCAGTAGGCGAAGAAGAAAGTGTGGAAGTTGTTGCAAAGTCGGAGAATTTTGTATGGCCGGTAGCGGTACCGTCCGAAATTTCGGTAGTGAAACCTTTCTATGATAGCGAAGCTTCAACCGAGGAACATGAAGCGGCGATGGTGCAGTACAATGATACATTCATCCCAAACACGGGTGTGGATCTGGCACGTGGGGATAATAAAACATTTGAAGTCAAAGCAGCGCTAGCCGGTAAAGTTACCCGGGTGGAGCAAAATCCGCTCACAGGTCAGGTTGTGGAAATCACACACAGCGATAACCTGAAGACGGTATACCAAAGCTTGGCAGACGTCAAAGTGAAACAGGATGACGAAGTGAAACAGGGAGATGCGATTGCATCCGCTGGCGTCAATGAATTGGGTAAAACGCTTGGCAACCACCTTCACTTTGAAGTGTACGAAGACGGACAGCCGGTTAACCCGCAAGGATATCTTCCGGAAAAATAAATGAATTTTACCGCAGCAACATGATGGGCAGAGGGTTGAACCTCTGCTCTTTTTGTGCTTTTCAGAAAATAATGGGACCTTCGAAGCTTGTCACACCTCTAAACCGCGAATATATAGGCATGCTCCTCATATAATGTACCAAACTATCCACACAGTAGGGAGGCGGGAGCGTGCACGATTACATCAAGGAACGGACCATCAAAATTGGTCGCTGCATTGTTGAGACGAGGAATACGGTCCGTACCATAGCCAAAGAATTCGGCGTGTCAAAGAGTACTGTGCATAAGGATCTGACGGAGCGTCTGCCGGAAATCAACCCTGATCTTGCTGACCAGGTGAAACACATTTTGGAGTATCACAAGTCCATCCGCCATTTGCGGGGCGGTGAAGCGACCAAAATTAAATACAAAAAAACGAGTGGCAAGAAACGTGAGGTGTTGGCTTCCGCCAAATCGTAAGCATCTTCACAAAGACGTAGGCCAAAAAGCTCACACATGCATTGAATCCCTCCCCTGAAGTATGATATGTTAAAAGCTGGTACAGGATCGAATTATGACATCTTATCAGCCCGATTTTTACATATATATGTTGCACTTTGTCGAACGAGCGGTGACGTGATAAGGGACTCTTTTTCACAGGATACGCTGACCAAATAATATCACTTTGGGGGCTCTTTTATGTTTAGCAAGGATATCGGTATTGATCTTGGCACGGCGAACGTGCTTATTCACGTGAAAGGAAGTGGGGTTGTCCTCGATGAACCTTCCGTCGTGACCATTGAAAGAGATACGAAGCGTGTCCTTGCTGTTGGGGAAGAAGCGCGTCGTATGGTGGGGCGTACTCCAGGTAACATTGTTGCCATTAGACCGCTGCGTGACGGCGTTATTGCGGACTTCGAGATTACAGAAGCGATGCTCAGACATTTCATTAATCGTGTGGGTGCAAGAAGCTGGTACAGCCACCCTCGAATTCTGATCTGTGCACCAACGAACATTACTTCCGTGGAGCAGAAGGCCATCCGCGAGGCGGCAGAACGCAGCGGTGCCAAAGAAGTGTTTCTGGAAGAAGAGCCGAAAGCGGCAGCGATCGGTGCGGGAATGGATATTTTTCAGCCGAGCGGCAATATGGTCGTGGATATCGGCGGCGGTACGACTGACGTTGCAGTCCTTTCTATGGGCGACGTGGTCACCGCCTCTTCTATTAAAGTCGCAGGGGACAAGTTCGACGAAGCCATTATCAAGTTTATCAAAGCCAAGTACAAGCTCATGATCGGTGAACGGACCGCTGAAGATATCAAAATTGCAATTGGTACCGTACATCCGGGTGGACATCAAACGGAGATGGACATTCGCGGACGCGATATGGTATCCGGTCTGCCTGTTACCGTAACGGTATCGGGAAATGAAGTACAGGAAGCACTTTGGGATTCCGTGCAATCCATCATCGTGGCAGCCAAATCGGTATTGGAACGTACACCGCCTGAATTGTCAGCGGACATTATCGACCGTGGTGTTGTATTGACTGGTGGAGGTGCATTGCTGAACGGACTGGACGAGCTTTTGTCCAATGAATTGCATGTACCGGTATGGGTGGCGGAAGATCCAATGCACTGTGTCGTGAAGGGGACAGGCATTATGCTTAATAATTTGGATCAGGTGGTTAAGAAAAAGTTCTAATCTGCCGATATAAATAGCAAAGGTTCGCCATGCTCGGAAAGCAGAACGGACAAGCAGCCAACCTGTGATGCAGGTCAAGCGCTTGAGGAGAGGGGTTAATTCATGTTAAGAGGTCTGTACACCGCTACTGCGGGAATGATTACGCAACAACGCCGCCATGACACAGCAACACAGAATATCGTAAATATGAACACCACGGGATATAAACAAGTGAACAGCGTAAGCCGTTCCTTCCCGGAAATGCTCATTACTTTGGTAGGCGGAGATGCAAATCTTCCAACAAAGCGGCTGGGCAAGCTGAACACGGGGGTGTTCGCGGAAGAAAGTTTGTCCATGAATTTGCAAGGGACCATTATGGAGACTGGGCAGAAAAATGATTTTTCCATTTCATCCAATATGACTGTCAATGATCCGCAGACTGGACAACCTGTCCCGTTTGACGCATCAGGCAAATTTGTACGGGCCGACGGCACGGTGACTTACCAGCCTCAGGCGTATTTTACAGTTCAGGATGCAGAAGGTAACACCGGATATACACGCGATGGTCACTTCGAGATCACAGGAACGGGACAATTGCTGAGTTCAACAGGTTCACAAGTGTTGGATAATAATGGACAACCTGTAGTGTTGACAGGTTCCGTAGAGCAATTTAAAGTGGATGAGCAAGGCCGTTTGGTGGATGCAGCAACGGGTGCACCGACAGGGGTTACTCTTGGCATTAGTGTCATTGACCAGCCGAATCAACTGGTTCGTCAAGGTAATGGCAATTTCAGTCTCAGCGATGCAAACGGGGCAACGTCCCGGATGATGGCAGCTGGTGATAATGTGCAGATCCGTCAGGGATACCTGGAAGGCTCGAATGTTGATGCTTCACAGGCAACGGTTGATATGAACGCCGCATTCCGTGCGTATGAAGCAAACCAGAAGATCGTACAATTCTACGACCGCAGTCTGGATAAAGCCGTCAATGAAGTCGGGCGTGTATAACGCCGACGTTTAAATATAACCGCGCAGCGGAGAGCCAAACGCCCTTTGCGCAGCAAAGCAGAGAGGCTCACGCGAAGCGCAAAGCAAACGCAACCGAGCCTATGCGAGGACTGCGCGGCAGTACCTGAGCGAAGCGACGGTCTCGACAGTCCTTTGCGGAGCAAAGCAAGGAAGAGACCCCGCGGAGCGCAAGAGCCTAGACGCAGCCGAGCCTATGCGAGGATTGCGCGGCAGTGCCTGAGCGAAGCGACGGTCTCGACAGCCCTTTGCGGAGCAAAGCAGGGAGAGACCACGCGGAGCGCAAGAGCGTAGACGCAGCCGAGCCTATGCGAGGATTGCGCAGCAATACCTGAGCGAAGCGACGGTCTCGACAGTCCTTTGCGAAGCAAAGCAAGGAGAGACCACGCGGAGCTACACGCCGCATAAAGAGCGTGCCGTGCTATGATTCAGCCATGTGAAACTATGGCGGGAATCATAGCACGGCAGTCGCGGCGCGCACACACCACCGCCACTTAGCAAGATCGTACCCCACTTACCTAATCCGCCTGTTTCGGGAGTCCAGAGGGCAGCGCCATCTGGGGCCCTCCCTACTAGGGAGGGTTTGGGAGGGTGGACAGGACACAAGGGAGGGTATACCACCAATGAATAATTCCATGATTAGTGCCAAGGTTTCCATGACTGCCATACAGCAGCGTCTGGATGTCATTTCCGATAATATTGCCAACGTGAATACGGCAGGCTATAAGAGCAAACAAGCGGCTTTCGAGGATGTGCTAACCCGGGTTCAACAACAACCGGACAAGTACAAACTGGATGGGCGTTCCACACCGATGGGATATAACCTGGGTTTTGGTGCTCGTTTGGCAGATGTAACGAAGGATATGTCTCAAGGCCCCTTGAACGAGACTGGTCTTCCGACCGATCTGGCCATTGAAGGAAATGCGATGTTTGCAGTTGAAGCGAATGGGGAGAAAATGTGGACACGTCAGGGTGCATTTCATTTTGTACCTGATACAAGACCTAAGCCTACTCCGAATTCACCTGATATGATGGTGATGGTTAATGGCGAAGGCCACTTTGCCCTGGATCGTCAAGGCAATCGTATTACGGCACCGAATAATAGCAAAGTTGCTTTTGATGAAAATGGCAACCTGTTAATCCGACGCGGTAATGCGGCAAACGCAACCATTGGAGCACAGCTGCAAGTGGTAGACATTGAACGCCCTGAGGGGCTGGTACAGTATGCGGATAACCTGTTTGGTCTGGATGCGGGATTAACTGAGGATGATGTATTTGGCGCTAATGCAGCTACACGTCAAGCGACTGCTTTGATCCGTCCAGGTTATCTGGAGCAATCCAATGTAGATCTGACACAGGAGATGTCTTTGCTTATGCAAGGACAGCGGACATATCAGCTGGCGGCAAAGGCGCTAACTTCAAGTGATTCCATGTTGGGTCTTGCCAACAATATGAGAGCGTAAAAGGTGAATGTGATGACAGAAACACAGCAGCAGAACAGTAAGCCGGAGAAAAAGGAAGTCAAGAAGAAGAAGAGTGGATGGCGCATCGCAAGATGGTTCCTGGTTCCGGTCCTGCTTGTTCTTGCCCTTGCTGGCGGAATGGTAGCTGGATATGTGGTACTGGGCAAACAGGATATCGGTTCCGTATGGCAATGGAGTACATGGGAACATGTATATAATCTGGTATTCGCTCCATAATGTAACGAGTAAAGCGAAAACTCCTGCGCAGGCAGGAGTTTTCTTTTTGACGTTGAAAACAGTATAATGATGGATGACGTTTGACGTCACAAAAGAGGCCTCCCCTGCGAAAGACATTCGTCATCGCGAAGAGAGACCCCTTATCTTAACCTTCACTACTGCAGTCATGAAGGATATAACTAGTGTTAACCGAAAATATGCTTTCCATACAAAATCTAAAAATTAAAAAACCATTTATATGAGCTTCGACTTTGTCATGTGGGGGTTGACCTTGCAGCACCGAAGTAAGTGGAGGGAACGGAATCGTTCAGAAGAAGCGAAGCGCTCGCCTTTGTCACCGAATTTTGACCTCTCTGAGGTTGATCAAAAAAATTAGGAAACAACAGCGAACGAAAGAACGATCCGTAATCGTAATGGTCACCTATGCGCACATGAAAAATCCATGATGAAGAACGCTCATATAAACATCCCGAGAGGAGATTACACTGTGCTCGATATCAAACAGATTCAAGAAATCATCCCGCACCGTCCCCCGTTTCTGCTGGTGGACAAGATTCTAGAGATTGAGGATGGTAAACGTGCCGTTGGTTTGAAAAACGTAACCATTAACGAACCTTTCTTCATTGGTCATTTCCCAGAGTATCCGGTAATGCCGGGTGTACTGATTACAGAAGCGCTGGCTCAAGTTGGTGCAGTAGCTATTCTGAATTTGGAAGGCAACAAAGGCAAAATCGGCTTTTTGGCGGGACTGGACAACTTCCGATTCCGTGGACAAGTTGTGCCCGGAGATACGTTGATTCTGGAAGTGGAGATTACACGTCTGAAGGGTTCTATTGGTAAAGGTAAAGCAACTGCCCGAGTGAATGACAAAGTGGTCGCTGAAGGCGAGATTATGTTTGCACTGTCTGACCCAAGCTGATTACATACGTGAGCATTGACATCATGCAGGAACTTCGTTGGACCGAATGATGCAAGATGCTAGAGTACTCAGCACACCTGAATTTATATAGACGGAAGGGGTTTATCGGAATGGAACAGTTAAGCACAGCAGCAGCAGAGACGTTGCAGCAATGGTTGGAGGATGCTTCGATTGATGAAGCAACGAAGCAGGAGCTTCGTGACTTGCAGGATCAGCCGAAAGAGCTGGAGGAACGTTTTTACAGAAACCTGGAGTTTGGTACAGGTGGATTGCGCGGAGTCATTGGTGCCGGAAGCAACCGGATGAACCGTTACACCGTAGGTCGGGCAACGCAAGGATTTGCGCGTTATTTGCTTGAGCAGCATGGTGACCAGGAAGGTAAACCTTCTGTTGTCATTGCTCATGATTCCCGTCATTTCTCACCTGAATTCACACTGGATGCTGCGCTTGTACTGGCTGGAAACGGCATTGTAGCCAAGCTGTTCCCATCCCTGCGTTCAACTCCTGAGTTGTCATTTGCGGTGCGTAATCAGAAGGCGACTGGCGGAATTGTCGTAACAGCGAGTCATAACCCACCGGAATATAACGGATATAAAGTGTACAACCATGAGGGCGGTCAATTGGTACCGGATGAAGCGGAAAAGGTCATTCAGTACATTCAGGAAGTGCCTTCCCTTGCTGACGTGAAGAAACTGACGCAAGAAGAAGCAGAAGCTCAAGGACTCCTGATCTGGTTGGGTGAAGAGCAGGATCAAGCGTTTGTGGATACCGTAGCAAGCCGCAGTCTGAGCCGTGAACTGATCCAATCCGGCATTGGCCGTGACTTCAAAATCGTTTACACACCGCTGCACGGAACAGGGAACATCCCTGTACGTCGCGTACTGGAGCAGATCGGATTCGAGCAAGTGCACATTGTAGCGGAACAGGAACAGCCGGATGCTGAGTTCTCTACCGTGAAATCCCCTAACCCGGAAGAACGCGAAGCGTTTACGCTTGCAATGAAGCTGGGAGAATCCGTGGGTGCTGACATTCTGATCGGAACAGATCCGGATGCAGACCGTATGGGTGCTGTTGTGAAAGACAACGATGGCAAATATTTCGTCTTGTCTGGTAACCAGTCTGGTGCCATTATGGTACATTACCTGCTCAGTCGCCTGCAAGAGACCGGAACACTGCCAAGCAACGGTGCGGTTGTCAAAACAATCGTAACAAGTGAGATGGGTGCTGTCATTGCTGAACATTACGGTGCAGAAGTGATGAACACACTGACAGGCTTCAAGTATATCGGTGAAAAAATGAACCAGTTCGAAGCAACAGGCAGTCATACATTCTTGTTCGGATATGAAGAGAGTTATGGCTACCTTTCAGGCAACTACGCCCGTGACAAGGATGCTGTACTGGCCTCGATGCTGATTGCTGAAGCAGCTGCGTATTATAAGAGCCAAGGCAAGACGTTGTATGATGTCTTGCAGGAGTTGTACAACCAATTCGGATATTTCTTGGAGAAGCTGGAGTCCCGTACGCTGAAAGGCAAAGACGGCGTAGCTCAGATTCAAGCCAAAATGACGGACTGGCGTTCCAATCCACCACAAGAAGTAGCGGGAATTGCGGTACAAGATGTACTGGACTACTCCCTTGGTCTGGACGGTCTTCCGAAGGAGAACGTACTGAAGTTCATTTTGGCAGATGGTTCATGGTTCTGCTTGCGCCCTTCAGGAACAGAGCCAAAGATCAAAGTATACTTCGCCGTGCGTGGAGAGAACTTGGAAGATGCGGAGAGCCGGATCGAGCGTCTGGTGACTACAGTGATGTCGCGTGTAGACGCACAATAATACGAATGCAACAATGAGCAAGAACATGAGAAGGCCTCTCCGCACCGTAAGGTTGGTTGGCGGAGGGGTTTTTCTTTGAAATAATATTGTAAATGGATCTGGCATATAAGAGGGCTTGTTGACACAAGCTGTTTGTAACCTATTGTAAGAATGTTAAATGAACGAATTACTTGAGCTGAACGTGCATTTGGTTCCAACACTTGAGGAGGTACATGTAGTGCGTCAAAAATGGCTTTATTGGAATAACGCTTCTCGGAAGTGGTTGTGGCTCGTCGTTATTATCGGTCTGGTTGCGTCCATCCCTGTCATCAGTGATCGGGTGCAGACAGAATCTTCTGCCAAAAAGGTGGAGCTTGTCTTCAACTATAGAGGTCTGCTGGATATCTCCGCGTATCAGGCACATCCACAAGATTTCATGAATGAACAATTGACTCGTCTGAAAGACGCAGGCGTAACAACGATGGCTGTGTTCGAAAGTACATTGGACGAGCTGAGAAAGACACGCCGACTAATGGTGTACAATGGCCAAGATCTAGCGAACTTGACCAAAAATGTGATTCCTTCTAATGAAAATTACACGTATGTGTTATTTACATCGGAGGAAAACGCACAGACGTATACCCCTATTATTGAACAAACGTTCGCTGATCGGCAGATTCCGGTAGTACCATGGGAATATGAAGGTCGTAGCGGCTTAATATTGCAGACTCCTCCGGAGAATGCCAACATGCAGCCTTTGCAGCCCGATCCGGTTGCCGTGAAGATGCTGCGTGATAAAGGGTTCTACATTTTGCCGCGGATCTCGGACAGTGTGCCATACAGCCAGGAATCGATGGAGCGCTTGCTTACCTTCTTCGAAGAGAATGGCGTAAAGCGCATCTTGTTTGATGGTGATGCTGTGAAAGGGTACAATGATAATGCAGACATGAAAAGTCTAGACCAATTTGCACAGTTGCTGAATAAGCACAATATTGGTCTTGCAGCCATCGAGAACTTGAAGAAACCGCAGTCTGGATTCCAGACCCTTGCTTATAAAACGGATTACAACGTTACGCGTCTGTACTCGCTTAGTGATGGAGATGCCAATTTGGACGTAGACACGATTGCTGACCGTTTTGTTCTCGCAACCAAGGATCGCAATATTCGTATGCTCTATATGAATGCATCACCAAGCCGGAATACAGCAAAGGCCATGATTACAGATCCAATTGAGAATCTGATCAACAGCCTGGGTGAGCCGGGTCATGCCGTAGAACGCATGGCGAAGCATGGATTCGAGCTAGGACAAGCTGAGGCATTTACAGTTAAGGATTCTTCGATTCAGCGTTATGCCAAGCTGGTTGCTCTTGTTGGTGCAATTGCCATGATTGCACTTATGGTTTCTTATTTTATCCCACTACTGACCTTGATCGCATTTGTAGTTGCTCTGGTGGGCAGTGCAGGATTGTTCCTCTTGAAACCAACGCTGCTGGAGCAAGGAATTGCCTTGCTTGTGGCCATAGCGGCGCCGACCATAGCGATGGTGCTGGCCGTTCGTACAGTGAACTATCAGCAACAGCGTCAACCAGACGCATTCGCGGGTCGTCGTTTGAAGCAAACGTTGGTGTTATATGTAAGAACGTCGATTCTCTCATTCCTGGCGGTACCATTTGTCATCGCGTTGCTTAACAGTATTACGTACAGTCTGGTGATTAACCAGTTCCGCGGCGTGAGTCTGTTGCACTTTGCACCTATGGCACTGGTAGCGATCTATATTGTGTTTTACCGGGGTGCGGGTTCATTCTCTATTAAACAAATTAAGAATATTCTTCGTACACCGATTACCGTTGTAATGGTAGTACTGGGATTGGTTGCTGCCGTGGTTGGATATTACTATTTGAGTCGTACAGGCAACTCGGGTTCGGTTACGCCATTCGAGATGTTCCTTCGTGTAGTACTGGAAGATACGTTCGGTGTACGTCCGAGATTCAAAGAATTTATGCTGGGACACCCGCTATTTATCGTTGGCGTGTTCGCCGCTTTAAAATATCGTAAAGTCATCTTTGTGCTCATTATTGCAGCGATTGGGCAATTGTCCATGGTGGATACGTTCGCGCATATCCATACGCCGGCTGTATTGTCACTCATTCGTGGAGTGATGGGATTGGGACTTGGCTTAATCTTCGGTATCATTGCTGTGGGTGTGTGGCAAGTAGCGGAAGGATGTTGGAAAAAATGGTCACCACTTCTCAAAAGTTAGTCATCTCGGGGTATTACGGATTCCGCAATAGCGGAGACGAAGCGGTGCTAAAGTCGATTTTGACAGCGCTGGAAGAGGAAAGCCAAAGGTCGAACATAACCATTGAACCTATTGTTCTCTCGGGTGATCCCGAGTCTACAACCGCCATGTACGGTGTGCGCTCCGTGCATCGCATGAAATTGAAGGAAGTCCGTGAAGCACTCAAGGAGAGCGACGGGTTAATCAGTGGCGGAGGAAGTCTATTGCAGGATGCAACTGGACTGAAATCCATTCCTTATTATCTGGGTGTAATCAAGCTGGCCCAGTGGCTGAAAAAACCAACGTTTATCTACGCACAGGGGATTGGCCCTGTGAATCATAAAATTTTTAATCCAATGATCAAATCGGTCTTTAAGGCCTGCACCTATGTATCCGTTCGGGATGAACAGTCTGCAGACTACCTGCGTGGGCTCGGGTTACAGTGGAATCAGATCCATGTTGTACCCGACCCCGTAATGGGTTTGCCATTACCTGAAACAAAAGTTGAGAGGGGCGCAGGTGCTGTTTCAGCAGATGCTACTCAAGCTAATCGAGTGGAACCTTCAACTGGAGGACATACCAAGCTTCCTGTGATCGGCGTATCGGTACGTTTTTGGGAGTCAGACCGGAAGGAACTTACGGCTATTGCTGCAGGATTGAAAAAACTATGCTCCAAAAGAGCCGTGCACTTGCGTTTTCTGCCATTTCATTTGCCAGTGGATGAACAGGCATCACGATTCCTTATGGAAATGCTCGGTGATGTGACCAGCAAAGGCAGCGAGATTAGCATCACAGAAGATCTGACCGACCCTCAGCTTATGCTGGAGGAAGTCAGCAAGTGTGATCTCGTCATCGGTATGCGTCTGCACAGTCTGATCTATGCAGCTTCGCAATATGTGCCTCCGGTGGGCATCTCGTATGATCCCAAAATTGATCAATTCCTGCTTCGCCTGGATAGTGAGCCAGCAGGTAATACGGATACACTCGATGGCGACAAACTCGCCAAGACTGTTGTTGGACTGCTGGATCAACGTTCACAGTGGTTGAAGGAACATGAAGAAGGCATCACCCAACTGAAGCAGGAAGCCAGAGTGCCTGCACAGCAGATTATTAACTATTTAGGCCGCAAAGGATGAGATAAAGATGAGTCAGACCGGATCAATACCTACCGTTTCGATCTACGGCATTCCTTTTTCCAAACTGACGATGAAAGAAACGGTAAAGGTTCTTCAGGAAGCTGTGCTGTCCAAGCAACCACACCAAGTCATTACAGCTAACCCGATTATGGTTATGGCTGCGCTGGAAAATCCCGCAATCATGGAAGTCATGCAAGCTGCGGAATTGATTGTTCCTGATGGAACAGGTGTCGTATGGGCTGCAAACTATTGTGGAGATCCTGTAGCTGAGCGAGTGCCGGGTTTTGAGCTTTTACATGAATTGCTGCGTGTTGGAGAAAACTATCGATGGGGCGTATATCTGCTTGGTTCCACCCCTGAGGTGATTCAAGAAACGGCAGTTCGGTTACAACAGCAATATCCGGCGATTCGAATTGTGGGTTATCGTGACGGTTATTTTGGTCCGGCTGAGGATGAACAGGTCATTGCTTCCATTCGGGAAGCGGCACCTGATCTGTTGTTTGTAGCACGTGGGGCAGACACCCAAGAACCGTGGATTCACCAGCACAAAGATGCACTACAAGTTCCCGTAACCATGGGCGTTGGCGGCAGCTTTGATGTGATTTCGGGTAAAACCAAACGTGCGCCTATGCTGTTCCAAAAGTTAAGACTGGAGTGGTTCTATCGCTTATTGCGTGAACCAAGCCGGGCTGGCCGGATGCTTGCGCTTCCGAAATTCGCTGTTAAGGTGATGCGTGACAAAGAAAACGTGACGAAAGTCCGTTAAAAACAGGTAATTGCGAGATAAATGCGTGTTTTTGCTAGAAATTGAGGATGGCTTTTCGGGTGTGATGAGCGTATAATTCATTCCGGATTACATGTGTGCCACTCCATGAAAACAGAAGCGTTACACTTGGCACTACGATTGCAAGGCAACCTGTCGATCGCCGTTATCCCCAGATTTCCTTTTATCCTTTTTGAAAGGATGAAATCCGGTGATAAATGCGAACGTTACACTTCTCTAGGTTTTCCTTGCACTCTCCGTTATCGTGTAACAAAATTTTTCATCAAAAGTGACTAACAATAATTTTTATATATAAAAAGAGATCAGGGGATTTATAATTTCGTACAGGTATTATAATTGGGGGTCGAATGTTCAAATGGTAGCGATCTTTATCATTGGATTTATCGTGTCAATGGGACTGGCTCTTGCCCTGACACCACTTGTCAAAAAGTTCGCAGTCCGCATTGGCGCAATGGATACGCCGAATGCACGTAAAGTACACACACGGATCATGCCACGTCTTGGTGGTCTGGGGATATTCCTGGCCTTTATTATTACAGTTGCGGCATTGCTTCCTTTTGTATCGGCATGGTTCACAACTCGGGACATGAGTTTTGTTAGCGCGTTTCTGATTGGTGGAACAATTATCGTGCTGATCGGAGCACTCGATGATCGGTTTGAGCTGTCGGCCAAAGTGAAGTTGCTCGGTCAGATCGTTGCTGCTTCTGTCGTTGTATTCGGATTTAATATCCGGGTAGATTTCGTTAACATTCCTTTTCAGGATTCCTATTCTTCACTCGAAGCTTGGGTATCCATTCCGCTGACGATCTTATGGATCGTTGGTGTAACCAATGCGATTAACCTGATTGATGGTCTGGATGGTCTGGCAGCCGGTGTATCTGGTATTGCAATTGGTACCATTGCCGTGATGTCCTTCCTGATGGGTAACATGATGATCGCCTTGATGTGTCTTGTATTGCTGGGTAGTATTATCGGATTCCTGTTCTTTAACTTCCACCCGGCCAAGATCTTCATGGGGGATACCGGATCGCTATTCCTTGGTTTCTCTCTGGCGATGCTGTCCATGCTCGGATTCAAACAAATTGCTGTCGTGTCCTTTATTACACCGCTGATTATTATCGGTGTGCCGCTCTCGGATACCTTCTTTGCAATCATTCGTCGTGCGGTACAACGGAAACCGATTTTCTCACCGGATAAAGGTCACCTGCATCACTGCTTGCGTGAACTTGGATTCAGTCACCGCCAGACGGTACTGATCATTTATGGAATTGCCGCATTCTTCGGAGTTCTGGCGATTATCCAATCTTCCGCTGCCATGTTCGAAGCGAACTGGGTAACGTTTGTGGTCATCTGTATCATGATGTTCTTCCTCCAGGTGGGGGCAGAAGTTATCGGGCTTGTTAGCAAGACGAGAAGACCGGTTATTAACTTCCTGATGCGCATGCGCGTCAAGCTGAATCCGGAGACCCGTTCGAAATCATAAATAGATAAATGTAATGATTATAGCTATTCTTGAATATTATTCCAGACCCTACCTTATCCCTTGTGGATAAGGTTTTTTGTTTATTTTGAGATTTTTACTAAATAATTGGAACCTTTTGCCGATATATAAAGGTAACTGACTTAAAAAGAGGAGAGATGATTGAATGCAACGTACGAAGAAGCCGTTAATCTGGCTGATGATGGTGGCACTGGTTGTATCTCTAATACCAGCAGGCCTTGCACCAGTCGCATCGGCGGCGGGACAGACGAGTTATTTTACTCCTGATAATACGACACTGAAAAGCACTGTGGGTTTGTTGTTGGATGGAAAAGATACAGATACCAACAAACTGACTCGTGAGAGAGCATACAGAGTTACTAACAAAGAAGAGGCTGTTTCTGGTACATTCGTCAATGTATCGGGGTCAACTCTAGCAGTTAATGTTCAGCAATTGAATCAAGATGGGGGTAAATGGGTTGAAAGCACAACACGTGTGGCTCCTGGCTTCATCACAGCTGATCCAGAGAGCCCGGATAATCGCTTCAATGCCACACTGACCCTATTTCCGGGAATGAACAAAGTTACATTCACTGGTTCACAGGGACCTAGTGAACGTTCAGAGACGTTCTACATTTTATTCGATCAAGTTCCATATTTGCAGGACGTTCAAATTATGGGCGGGTCTTCTAATCTGAATTTGAATGATGGTTCAAAAGTAGTTGTTAACGCGAAGGCAGTTACGATTCAAGGTACAGCGATGAATGCATCCAAAGTCACTGTTTCAATGAATAATGGTGAAGCACTCCCAACGTCACTTTTGGAAGATGGGTCATTCTTTACACCACAGATGCAGCTTAACCCGGGAGAGAATAAGATCAAACTGATTGCCCAAAATGGGCAGGACACACTGACGTTTAACTACTCTCTTTTGTATTATGATATAGACAATCCTGTTGTGGGATTAGACTTGGTTGGCCAGGATTCAACTCAGAATTTGCTAGGAACTCGTCCTTCTTATACAGGGGACAAGGATCAAGCATTAGTTAAAGTGAAGGTCCTGATTCCGGATCAAGGTGGACAATCATTCATTGAAAACGCTAATGTAACAGTCAGACCTGTTATAGAAGGAGCAACAACGACTCCACCAGCAGTTACAGTTCCGATGCCTACTCAAGCAGATAAGCAAATATTTATTCCAAGTACAGCTACGAACACACCTTCATACTACTTGGTTGAATTTGAGATTGATAAATTGCAACTGGCAGAGGTATCAAATGAAGCTATTGAAAATCAAGAACATACAATCACGATTCAGTACGGTACTCAAACTATTAACAAAACATTCAGATTCCTGTATCAACCAGGCCAAGTTGCTATTACGGGCTTGCAATATCTGAAAGGTTATAGTGAAGGAGGAACCATTCCAGCTGGCCAGCCACTTAATGGCGCCACTATTGATAACGATGAGTTTTATATTGCAGTAGAGACAAGCACAGCAGTTGCCGACCAAGGTGAAAACGGTGCAAATAAAATCATAGCCAAATATCTACCGTTAGGAACCAGTGCCATTGATATTAAATATATTATGGACGTGCCTGTACCTGTGGGATCTACTCAAAATCCTAAATATATTTATAAAATTACAGGATTTAAGAATGGTACACAAACAGTCAGATTTAATTACAATATTGGTGGAAATGAATCGAAAGCCTATAGGGATGCAACCATTTCATTTGCATCGAAAAACTACATTTATATTGAAAATGTAAATGATGGCGAGACTTATGATGTGAACTCCAAAGAAGCAAAACCATTTAAAGTTTCAGGACAACTCGTTGGTTTTGGAGATATGTTAAAAAGCGACTTTTTTGTATTTGATGTATTCGCTAATGGAACAAAGTACTATAATTATGCAGATTCAACAGCCTCAAAAGACTTAACATTTAATAAAGAAACGGGTACATTTAGTTTTGAATTAAGTATTGATGGAGAAAAAGGACCGCTATTCTTCGGAGAAAACAGACTCGTCTTAACTGCTACAGGAAAAGATGGAGAAAATCAGACTAGCGAGATCAAAAAGGAAGTTCGTTTCTACATTAATGATAACAACGTATCGACAGTGAAGAACTTCCAACCTACATTGGTTAGAGGCAGACAAGATCTTCCGACAACGTATAATTCAGATGATGCAATCATCAAAAATCTGTTTAATCTGGCACCTGAATTTACACTCAAAGATAATGTATATACAACAAGTCAGAAGACCTTTGATATCGCAATTCGTGGAGCCGGAGCAGAACGCATTAATTTAAATATGGGAACCAAAAACATTTTCACGTTGAAAATTCCACAAAATCAGGATAATCAAACTGCGGTGACCTGGGAAACCCCTGAATTCTCAACAGAATTCAAGAAGGATCCGCCATATGTAGTAGATCGGATTGGTTCTCAAGATGAGTTCGTCGTACGTCTTAGAGATCTTCCATTAGAGACACCTGGCACATACATCTACACTCTGGAGTTAATCAATAAAACAGGTGCTAAAACATCTCAAAAGTTGGAGATTGTAAGGGAGTCAACAGGTTATCGCCTATTGTCTCCACAACCAACTTCCGGCGATAAGATTGTAGTGAATAAAAACTTCGTTCATATTGATATCGAGGCAGAAGGTGCAACTCAGGTCCTTATAGGGAAAGAACCAGCTATACGTCGTACAGACGTGGGTGAAGATCGCTTTATGTTCGATTACGTAGGACTGAAACAAGATAAGTCCACAGCAATCAAAATCACTGTAGAACGGCCAGGATCAAATCTCACGGATACCATCAACGTGTTCTACACAGGGACTGTAGGAGTAGACGCACAGTACATGGCACCGAAAGTGGCCACGAAGTACACCGTGTTCAATAAGCAATTGCAACTGAATTTTCCAAAAGGTACTGTAATGCAAAGCACGGATACTAAAGGGATCGCGAAGTATTATCCAGATACCAAACTGTTATTTGGTATTGCCGACCCGGTTCGGGGCGTGGTTGAACGTCGTAACGACTATGGTAATGTGATTGGCTTCATCAACACGGGCGAAGAGAGTGGTCTTCCAACGTGGCAGATCCAGGATGAATACTACACACGTTTTGGTTCCACAGCAGCTTCAACGAACTTCAGTCCGATCTCTGAAGTCTATTGGATCAATGGAGGTATGGGTGAGACTGGCGACAGAGGAACACAAGGTTACAGAATGCCAACCAACGGACTTCCACCTTATAGCAGTGAAGCATTATTCGGTGATCCTAACATTCCGTCAGAACGTAAAATTACGCCTTCACAACGAGGCACATTAACACTTACGTATGACTCAAATGTAGTTGATGATGCAGGTTCAACCATTACGGTATTCCGATATAACTCCA
Organism: Paenibacillus sp. PK1-4R; assembly: GCF_030369595.1. Lineage (NCBI taxonomy): Bacteria > Bacillati > Bacillota > Bacilli > Caryophanales > Paenibacillaceae > Paenibacillus > Paenibacillus sp. PK1-4R. The sequence continues at coordinate 6,287,229 of NZ_CP126535.1, read as the reverse complement.
AGCGGGAGTGGCAGAATATCGGTGGTGAGGTAAATACCAAGGCTCATACAATTACGGTGCCATTTGATGAATTTGGTTATTACAAAGTTATGAAGTTGAAGCGTAGTTATAACGACATCATTAATCATAACTGGGCAAGAAACGTGCTGAATGGTTTGTATTCGAAAGGATTCATGAACAATCTTCGATTCGAACAGTTTGGTACGGATGATCGCACTACGCGTGGAGAATTCGCCACATTACTGGTTAAGGGGCTTAATCTGCCAATCAATTCAGACAGTAACAACACGTTTACGGATCTGAGACCAGGTACAAGCTCAACAACATGGGATTACGACAGTATAGAAACTGCGGCAAGAGCAGGTATCCTGACAGGACTTACGAACGGTGTTGTAGGTGCGGATCGTCCGCTGACTCGTGAGCAAGCTGCTGTGATGATAGCTCGTGCACTGCAATTAAAGCTGGCGGCGAATGATGCCAAACTTGAGGCTACAGTAGCTAAAGCCTTTGTCGATTCTGGAAGTGCAGAGAAATATGCGTTACCTTCAATCCAGGCTGTATCTAAGGCTAAGATAATGGAAGGTTCTGATGTCACCGTTGCAGGCCAGACTAAACCGCAAAAAGCCTTTAACCCTAAAGGTAATCTGACACGTGCAGAAGCAGGTAAAATTGCAGTAGAATTACTTAAGAAGAGTACGAAAGTATTCCCTAAAAACTTGAGCTAATCTACATCGGACAAATGAACGATTTTAGGAAGGACCTGTCCCTTACTCTAAAGGATCAGGTCCTTTTTATCGCCGTCAATGAATGGACATAGAATACTTTTATAATAGAAGGAAACTGTTTTTTACCAATAACTATTTTTGTAATTTGCTAGAGTTTAAGATACAATAACGGTAAATACACAATGATCTAGAGGGTGAAGTTAGCTAATGAAACCGATTTATTCGAAAGCCCAGCTGGGCTACATGAAGGCAAAGACACAGTTTGAGAAGCAGGCAGTCATTCTGGAGAAAAAGTTGGAAGATACACGCAAGACTCAGGAGATCTCTCAGGAAGTTATGGAAGGGCTTGTACAGTCCACTGGCTTCCATGATGCGTATAACAATCTGGTTCTGGCTGAGAATGAGTTGATTGAATGGTCTCACACGACGATGAAGCATGAGAAAACGTACCGTGAGAACAGACAACCAATTGACGATATGTATCTGAGATTGAACAGTGATCCAAATATGCGTGCTCAGATTATTGAACTCGCGATGAAGATTAAATAACTTATATTTCCAGAACTGCACCAAAAGCATCCCAAAAGGGGTGCTTTTTTATTTTATTTTTTGTGAATTTTGTCGCTTCATAGGTTGAAGTTGCGGGTATAAATAAACGTTGGTAGCACAGACAAACCAGAGATCACCATTCCAGATTCACTGCTGTATCAATGGTTTGAAAAGGTTTTGAATGGCTTCAATACCCGCACTGTACCTATACATAAAAAAAATCAAAACTTTTTTTGTGCAATCCGCAACTTTTTGAAATCTACTGCGTTTAAAGTGTAGAGTCGAAAACATTGGGCCTGTTACCAAGAATGACCTCGTGAAGAATCTTGTCTATTTTTTAGAAAAAATTGCTTTACGGCACGAGAGACCCATTGTATAATACGTAAGGTAGGATTAGGAAACTACTCTATTTACGTGTGATTCTGCTTTACAAACCTAGTTTACAAGTTTCTGTGATATGCTCACAGACATCATTTATATTAACTTGCTCACAACTCTGGAAAGGGGGTGCAACAATATATGAGGAATACGAGCGACCCTATTACTAAAGAAAATTCAAATGTTATGAACGCCCAAGGAGGAGAAAAAAAGGTTATGAAGAAAATTTTATCCGTAGCATTGTCTACAGCAATGGCATTCTCAATGTTTGCATCTGTAGCATTCGGTGACACAGCAGTTTCCCCGCAACAACAGTTTGATGCATTGAAAGCAAAAGGTATCTTCAACGGTTATCCGGATGGTACAGCAGGTCTTGACAAAGACATGACTCGCGCTGAGTTTGCAAAAGTTATCACTAAATTGCTGGGTCTGAAAGAGATCACTGGAACTCTTTCTTACACTGACAAAAACTACACAGCTAAAAACTGGGCTGTACCTTACATCGAAGCAGTAACTGCTGCTGGTATCATGGAAGGTAAAAACGTTGAGAAGAAAATCTTCGACTTCAACGGTAAAGTGACTGTGTCCGAGATGGCTACAATCCTGACTCGTGCATTGGATCTTGAAATCCCAGCTGAAACAAACAACACTGCTCCAGCTTGGGCTAAAGGTTATGTTCAAGCAGCAATCAACGCTGGTCTGGTTGATGCAAACACTAACTTCACAGCTAACGCTTCCCGTGAATTGCTTGTAGGCGCTGCTTACGCAATTGACGAAGCACAAAGCTTGAAAGTATCTTCTTACACAGTAACTGAAGGTGGAAAAGTTGTTGAATTCAAAATCAGCGACGGCGAAACTGTAAAAGTTACTTTGGATAAAGCTCTTGAAGCTAACAAAGAAACTGAAGTGAAATTTACTTACAAAGAAAAATCTTTCACTGAAAAAGTTACTTATGTTGTAGAAGCTGCAACTAAAGTACAATCCGCTTCTTCTGTTAACTTGAAAGAAGTTGACGTTGCTTTTGACGGTAAAGTAGACAAAGCTACTGCAACTGATAAAAACAACTACAATGTGGATAACAATACTAAAGGTATTAAATCCATCACTTTGTTGGAAGATGGCAAAACAGCTCGTCTGTTGTTGAACGAATCCAGCAAATTTGTTCAAGGTACAACTTACAAAGTAGTTGTTAAAAACGTTAAATCTTCTACTGGAACAGTATTGCCACAAGGTGAAGTTTCCTTCACATCTGCTGACAACACTTTGCCTACAGTAACTGAAGTTAAAGCTCTTGGAACTAAAGTTATCAAAGTAACTTTCTCTGAGCCGGTTGTTGCTCCAACAAGCACAAACTTCCAATTGGATGATAAAGCATTTGTTGGTAACGTTACTCCAGGTGCAAACCAACGTGAAGTGATTCTGCGTGATTACACAGGTTCTATCTCTGTGGGAGCACACAAACTGACTACTTCCTTGGTTGAAGACTTCGCAGGTTTGAAATCTTTGTCTGCAACTACTGATTTCACAGTAGCAGCTGATACTGAAGGACCTAAAGTAACTGAAATCTCTGCTACACTAGAAAAAGTAACCGTTACTTTTGATGAAGAAATCGATCCAGCTTCTGTAACTAACGACAGCTTCTACTGGAAGTCTGGCGATAGCAAAAAAACTGGTACAGTAACTCAAGTTGCTTCTAACGTATATGAAGTTCAATTCTCGCAAGCTAACCGTCTGCCAGGGTATGAGTCCACTTTGTTCGTAGAAGTTAAAGACTACTCTGGTAACGCAAATGCTGTGAAAGAACACAAAATCAATGCATCTGTTGACTTGGTTCGCCCACAAGTGGTTGAAACTACTTATGGTGTAGATAAAACTAATCAATTGACTGTACGTTTTGATAAAGCAGTATATGCAGCAGCGGATGTTAAAAAATTCACTGTTAAGAAAGATAACGATACATTCCCAGTGAAAAGTGTAACTCCAGCTGATGCAAGTAACAAAATCTTCTATGTTGAGTTTTACACTCCTTTGGAGCAAGGCACTTACAGCTTGAAAATTGCCGATATCAAAGATACAACTGCACTTTCTAATACTCTTGTAGAGTACAATGGTACTTTTGTTGCTACGGATGTAAATGCACCTAGCGTGTTCAAATCCGATTATAACAATGCAAATCACAAAGTTACATTGAACTTTGGTAGAGAAATGGATTTGGCTTCTCTGAGCACAAAATCCAATTACTACATCGAGTTCAAAAAAGGTACTGCGGCAGCACAAACTATCGCTTTGCCTGTTGAAGTTACTGTGAGCCCTGTGAATAATGGAAGATCTGTAGTGCTGACGTTCCCAGAAAACATTGATGGAACTGCAGTAACATTTGGTACTACGGGTTCAGTTCGTTCTATCACTGCAGCAGGAGTTAAATCTCAAACTGGCCAGTTTGTTTCTCTTACACCAACAGTACTTTCTAACGTAGAAGACAACAGACTTGCTTGGGATACTGTGGTACAAAAAGATGCTAAAACTTTCGAGTTGACGTTCTCTCATGTTGTATCTGGTGCATCCGTAGGTGATTTCACAATCAACGGAACTTATCCTTCTTCTGTTACTGTAAAAGATAACAAAGTAACATTGAAAACAAGTGATGAGTACACTGGTAATAGCGTAATTAGATTGCTCACTAACAACGGAGTACAAACTTACGCTGGCAATAAAGTGAACAACACTGCAGATGTTGTTAAAGAAACAACTAATGCTATTGCGCCTAAAGTAACTGGAAGCACTAGTGTAGCATTGCAACAAACAAATCGTGCTTTTGTACTTCCTTTCTCTACAGAGTTGGCAACAACTTTTGAAGGAGTAACTTTAGAAACTCAAATCGCAAACGATTTGATCGTAAGAGATTTGTCTGTTATGAACACTGAGCCGTTAACTCCGCTTGCTGATTACACAACTAAGATTGTTAGTGTAGATGGTGGTACAAACAATGCTGTTGAAGTAACACTTAAAAAAGTTTATGAAAACCCATTGTCTGTACAAGTTAGCAACAAAGCGCAATTCATTCGTGCTCAAGCTGACAAAACTAAAGTTGCTGGTGAGTCCAGTGTCTACAATGTAGCTGGTAATCAAGAGAAAGCTGATTCCAGTATCGCTGTAAGCAATGCTCGCATTACAACTGCACCAGTTGCTAGTGTTAAAGCAGAAGTTACTAACGGTGGTATTAAATTAGTAGCTAAAGAAGGTGGAGTTAACACGGATACCTTTACTTTTGCGAAAACTGGTGTTGCTGGTCATGTTGTAACGGTTAATGCTACTGGAGTAACTGCTCAAGATGATGCTACTGTTGCTGAAATCGTTGCTGAGCTCAACAAACCAGTACACAACCTGAAATTTACAGCTGAAGTAGTAGATGGAACAACTCTTCCAACTGGTAATTTCACTTTTGATGGTGGTTCCGATGCTACTGCTGGAAAAGTAACTATTAAGCTGAACAAAGCTGTAGCTGCTATTATTGGTCAAGTGGAAATTGGTGAAGGTTCTTACGATGCTGATTTCGTATCTGCAACTGACAAATCTACAATTGTCGTTGATACTAAACAAGCAGCTAATATTGCTGGTCAATCTGCTGTCTTAAAGGTTGAAGATGTTAATGGATTTGCCATTACTCTTAACATTCAAGCAGTTGGTGTTCTGCAACCATAAGCTTTTAAAATAGTTATCAAGAAGGAAGCCGGAGATTAAATTCTCTGGCTTCTTTTTTTATACAACAACATCGTAACTTTCTCTCCCTGCTAAACGTTTATACTATATAGCAACAAGCAACTTATGGGAGGTTTGGAAGTGGATCATAAAAAGGTCATAACGACTTTGATAACTAGTATGTTATTCATCAGTTCAAGTGGAGGGCTAGTAGCTGCCGCAAGTACACCAGCTAACTCAGGTAAACCTGCTACAAATAACAGCGCAACAACAAAGAAGCAACAGACAACAACCACGAACAAAGTAGTACATACACTGGCCAAGGTACCTGTGGTCAAAGTAACTGCACGTAGTACCGTGAAGTTAACCGACGTCAATATCTTGTCTCAAGACGACGGGAACACGGTGACGTATACACTGACGTATAAAAATAATGACAGCACACCTATGATGATGCTCGATTATTGGAGCAAAGTGAAAACAAAAGGCGGAACAAGCTTCTCTCCAAAGCTGATCGCTAAGGATCAGGAGAAAAAGACGGTATCACCAGGTTCCACGGTGGATCTCACATATGTTATGAAGGTTGGACGTGAAGTGAAATTAAGTGATCTGAACTTCCTGATTGTAAAATGGGATTTCAGTAAACCGAATTATGAAAGCACGCTGGGGAAATTCAATGTTCCCGCATCATATAGCATCACTACACCTGTAGGCAAAACGAAGACGGTTCGTCTGAGTGATTCGGCCGTCAAGGTTAAAGTCTCGGGTATTAAAGTGTATCCAGGTGAAAATAAGAAACAATACGTCAAAGTTGGCGTGAACTTGAATAATATCAGTTACAAGCTATTGGATAATCCAAATATCAAGTGGATTCTACGTACACCGGGAGGTACGAATTATCCATTGACCCCGGATAAGGATAGTACAGGTGTCAGTATTCAGGCACAGGCCAATAAAACGTTAAATTTAATGGCTTCTTTGCCTACAGCATTGAAACTGGAAAAGTCTGAATTACTTCTTGTGGAAGAACAAGGTGAAGAGAAGACTGCTCTGCCAGTGGCAGCACTACAGCTTCCTGAAGCTAGCCAAACCAATGTAAACGTAGCAGCCAATCAACCTAACATCATTTCAATCGATGGACAACCTGTATCGACTCTATTGGAATCTGCTCGTGTCCGTGGTGAGGATGAAGAGTTTGATCTAACGATGCAGTGGGTCATTAAGAACCAAGGGAAAAAAGAAGTTAAGGTTCCCAAATACGCATTAGAGATCCGTACAGAAGATGGTACTTCCTATCCGATCGAGACGAAAGCGCTAGATGATCTGAAGTTGAAGCCAGGTGCGACTAAAACGATCAAGCTGATCACTACGATTCAAGGAGATGGGGATACTAGCAAGATTAAACTATATGCGATGACACCGACGACCAAAGATGAGAGCAAAGAAGGGGAAACGTCTGGTGGAGGCACGAGTGGTTTTGAGTTCTCCTATCCGGTTGGCATCTATGCTATTCCTGAATCCGTAACAAGTGGAGATGGACTTACGACAGAAACGGTAATTAAAAATAGTAAAGGTACATTCGGTGTATCTGTAGGCTCCTTGCAACGGCTTCCTTGGACAGACAGTGATATTATTGCTGCCAAGGTCACTATTCGTAATGCATCAGCCAAAACGGTCCAATTGCCTGAGCTGGAAGCGATGTTCACAATTGATTCCGCTAGAATTGATGGAGATACGAAGCTGATTAGCGCGCAAGGCGGTAAGTTGCTCGGTTCGGGGATGGTCATGGAAGCTTATCTTCTGACGAAGATTCCATCTGAACTCAACATGAGCCGCCTGGAATTGACGTTGCTGGAGAAAGTAAGTGAGGAAGAAAAGAATGATTGGATTACTCTTAGTACATCCGGTTTAATTCAGCCCCTCTCTTATGTAGGCGAAGGGAAAACCTATACTCAAGGAACTGCAGACAAAGAAACAGAGCTGGGCATACGCAGAACCTATGTGTATCCGGGATCTTCGTCCGATATTGTATATACCGAATTCGAGATGACGAATAAGTCTCTGCGTCAAAGTGGCCTTGCGAAGTTGGTAGGATACTACAAAACAGCAGATGGTCAATATTACAAAGCAACAGCCAAGCAGGCAAACCGTGTACCAGGGCCAGGTCAGAAGAGCATCGTGACGTTCTGGGCTAAAGTGCCGAAAAGTGTAAAAACATTATCTGATATGCGTTTGATTGTAGGTGAAGGAGTTGCTGATAACAAGTTTGTCACCGGTGAAGGTGAGGCGACGGCTTATGTTAATGCCATGTCATTCGAGGTGCAGCCGAAATCATTATCTGTTCTATCTTCTCTGAATGATATAGACTTGTATCCGTTCAAATTCTCGGGCAGCAATATTAAAGCTTATCTTACAGGAGGAACGGCAGTACAGATTGAGATGATCTACTCTTTAACACAGGAGGAAGCTGTGGATAGTGGAGAGTATGGACACAAGCTGATTCTGTCTCTAACCGATGGGTCAGGTAAAGTATTTGATAAAGAGATCACACCAGGAACTGATCTGAAGACAGGCACTAACCAGACGCTGAACTGGAGTATTGATGATACGGTATTTGATAAAATACGTGGTGGCTCATATCGCGTAGCCTTGTATGATGTTTTTGAAGGTCAACGAATTCGTCTTGCAGAACAAGGTTATAGTTACGATGTATCCAAACTGCCTAAAGAAGAACCGATCATCCCGGAGTTCCCGGAAGAGGGTTCTAATAATCCCAATAATAATCGGTAATTTGTACGAAAATTAAGATATTTTAAAGCTAAGACCTCGCTTCCACATCTACGGAAGCGAGGTTTTGCTTGTCGCATGGCGCTTTTTTCTCTATAGTTAAAATTAATAGATTACCAGAGGAGGAAAATGATTCACATGAAACCTTATATGAAAGTATCCCTTGCTGCACTCGCCATTGGTGTTGGCGTCTGGGTTGGGTCGGTATACAGCAATACAGCCATTGGAGCAGGCACCAGCCAACCAGGAACAGCAGATGATCCGGTTGTAACAAAGAGTTATGTAGATCAGCAGATTCAACAGGCTTTGGGCGGTAAGATCCCGACAGGAAACGGTAGTACCAATACGGGAACAGACAGCAATGCAGGAAATGGTAACAACACCGGCTCTGCAGGAACCGGGAACTCCGGTAGCACAGGTGGAGACACATCCCTTCCTCCACTGGTCTCGGGCGCTTCTGAAGCCGTTGAGATCGTAACCGTGAAGCCGGGTCAACAGCTGATCGGCAAGTCTGGCGCGGAGTTCATTGTACGTAGCGGCAAAGCTGTGATCGTCAGTGAAGGTACGAACGGTGTAGCTGATCTGACAGACGGGATTGACCTGACGAATGGACAGGCAGCGCCGACCAATCACCTGCTCTCTTTTCCAAGGGATGGACGAGGGATCACGGTATTGGAAGGAAACAAATACAGCTTAACTGTAATGGTTCGTGGTGGATATACTTTGAAATAGGATTTGTAGCTGTTAAAGGAATTATTCATTAGTCATACATTTCATTTGCTCAGATTACCCAGTTCTAACAAACATTAATACGGCTAGCCAACCTTGTTCCTGCTCACTCTATAACTGTTGACAATCATTTAATGGAGGTGCAGGAACCATGGCTAGAAGCAATCGCAAAGTGGTACCCGAAAGTCGTCAAATGCTGGATCAGATGAAGTATGAGATTGCTGCAGAGTTTGGTCTCAATGTGGGCTATGGTGGCAGAGGGTTGGCTGGTGCGGATACAGAATTTGGATCTGAACTGGGTGAAGTGAGTGATCATTCTTATGGGCAATACAAAGGGTGGGGACACCTGACTTCCCGCGAGAATGGATCGGTTGGTGGAGAGATCACCAAAAGGCTAATTCGTCAGGCAGAACAGCACTTATAGGGCATTTTCCTTACCCCGTTTCGTTTGACACGTCTTGACAAATACGTTAAGATGGCATTTGAGGTATGCAACCTTTTCCACTAGGGAAAGGTTGATTTTCGTTTGAGGCAATTACCTGAAAAATCCTTATCTTCGGTACTGCGGACCCTGCGTCCTTATTCCATTTTGGAAAGCTTCGAGGGTACAGTGAACGAATCGCTGTCATGTTTTGTTCGGGCAATCGCCATACTACTAGTTATGGGAGGTTGAAACTTCATGTCTGTTAAAGGCCGGCATCTATTTACATCGGAGTCTGTAACTGAAGGGCATCCGGATAAAATCTGCGATCAGATCTCAGACGCCGTATTGGACGCGTTTCTTGCAAACGACCCCAATGCTCGCGTAGCTTGCGAAGTTTCCGTAGCCACAGGCTTAGTGCTTGTCATCGGTGAAATCAGTTCAGCTTCTGAATACGTGGACATTCCGTCCATCGTTCGTAATACAATTAAGGATATTGGCTACACACGTGCCAAGTTCGGTTTTGATTATAACACTTGTGCAGTTCTGACTTCTCTGAATGAGCAGTCCGCTGATATTGCCCAAGGTGTTAACGCAGCGCTTGAGAACCGTGACCCGGAACAAGTCGCTCGTGAAACAGAAAACATTGGTGCAGGTGACCAAGGTCTGATGTTCGGTTTTGCAACGAACGAAACACCGGAACTTATGCCTTTGCCAATCGCTCTGTCCCACCGTATCGCACGCCGTCTGGCGGAAGTGCGTAAGAACGGTACATTGGAATATCTCCGTCCGGATGGTAAAACGCAAGTAACGATTGAATACGACGGTGACAAGCCGGTACGTGTGGATACAATCGTTGTGTCTACTCAGCACGCTGAAGAGACTACACTTGCGCAGATCCAAAAAGATATCAAAGAACATGTAATCTTGCCTGTTGTTCCAGCCGAATTGCTGGATGAGCAGACTAAATATTTCATCAACCCAACAGGACGTTTCGTTATTGGCGGACCTCAGGGAGATGCAGGCCTTACGGGACGTAAAATCATCGTAGATACCTACGGCGGTTATGCACGTCACGGCGGTGGTGCGTTCTCTGGTAAAGATCCGACAAAAGTAGACCGTTCCGCAGCATATGCGGCTCGTTACGTAGCGAAAAACCTTGTAGCTGCAGGACTTGCAGATAAAGTGGAAATCCAGCTCGCTTACGCGATTGGTGTAGCCAACCCGGTATCGATCAACGTGGATACATACGGAACTGGCAAAGTCAGCGACGAGAAATTAGTTGAGCTTGTGCGTAACAACTTCGATCTTCGTCCGGCTGGCATCATTCGTATGCTGGATCTGCGTCGCCCAATCTACAAACAAACTGCTGCTTACGGTCACTTCGGCCGTACAGACCTGGATGTACCTTGGGAGCAAGTGGACAAAGTAGATCTTTTGAAAACTCAAGCAGGTCTGTAAGTTAGGTGCAATAGTAATGGAGCCCTTGATTCCGATAAGGAATTAAGGGCTTTTTTGTGCTTCCATCGATTTTACTGCTTGTCATGGACAAAGGAAAAATTATGGAATAATTCCCCAAATAACTAAATGAAATCCCTTCTCTAACCGAAATACATAATGAGGTCTGTACATCAGACAGGAGAAGAAATGCAGATAAGGGGGAAGATCAGTGGAATTGAAGAGAATTGCAAGAAAAGGCATACTTGGACTCTTGATCGTCATGCTAATAGCTCAAGGTTGGCTTACGGGTTGGAGAGGAATGGATCAAAGAGCATATGCTGGAGGTGAGTTAACTGCAAACGGAATAGTAAATACAGTTCCTGCGGTGAACGGCAAAAACGTCGATGGATCATCGCCTTTACGTATTGAATTTGCGAGACCCGTTTCAAAAGTAATCGGTCCGGAAAGTAAGATATCCATTAAACGTGTCAACGATGATTCTGAGGTTGTTTCTGTAGACGTATCCAGTGAACTGGTAACGATTGAAAGCACAGGGCCAATCACGAATCCTTCTGTACCTGTGAACGATACCGAACCGTCTACAGGAGAAGATACAGCTTCACCACCACCTGAAGGGAAATTTGTAAGCATCCAAATCCCAAAAGGGAATATTATTCCAGGTGGAACCTATTACGTTCAAATTGATGCAAATGCATTTGCTTACACAGATGGTGAGAATCTTACTTTATTTCCAGGATTATTGAACAAAGCGTGGACGTTTAGTACTCAAAATATAGGCTTGCCGGCAGTTACAGGCAAGAGACCCCAGAACGCAGCAGTTCAGGTGAAGCCTTCGGATCATCTGACAATGTCGTTTAGTCTACCGGTTGTTGCTGGAGCAGGCACGCTTCAGATTTATCAAGGGAGCGTAACAGGAACTGCATTTGAAGCAATTCCAATCACGTCTAATGGATCATCCCGTATTTCAGGATTAGGAACTCAGACGATTACGATTGATCCTGTGAAAAATTTTAATAATAATAGTACATATTACATTGTAATACCTGAAGGTTTTTTGCGAGATCAGCAGGGAAATGACATCCGTGGAATCAGCGGCATGGATTGGGGATTCAATGTGCAGTCGGACCCAACTTCCCTGACGGTGTCCACGTTGTCTCCTACCAATGGCACCACGAATGCGCCTTTGTCGGGCAATCTAACGGTGACGTTCAACAAGGAACTGGACCGTAGCTTCCCAGGTCAAGCCATTCTCAAGAAAGCAAATGGAGCAACCGTTGGTTCGACGACAACCTTTAGTTCGAACAACAGACAACTGATTATTACGCCAACAAGCACATTAGAGAATAATACGAATTATGTTGTCGATATTCCTGCCAATACGTTTCGTGATCAAGCAGGTAATACATTCGCAGGTTTGAATGGGTCTACATCGTGGGCTTTCAAAACCTTAAGCAGAGATACAACATTACCTGTAATTAAGAGTGCCAAGATGCACAGTAACAACACGATTCGTCTAACGTACGACAAGTGGCTTAGCAGCATCAGTCCACTGAGCAGCAGTTATACCGTTACCGTGAATGGAGAGAAGCGAAACGTTAGTTCCACTTATATTTCAGGTGACAGTGTATATGTTGTCTTGGATACGGGTGTAGCGGTAGGACAGGTTGTGCGGATCGCATATGCACCCGGTACTACAGGTAATCGTCTTACAGATCAGTCATCCAATGCTGCGGCTGCTTTTGGCGCAAGAGATGTGGAGAATGGTTTAGATTCTGTCATGTCCAAGCCGCGGGAAGGTAACGTGTATTACAGTACAATTACGTTGTACTACCCTGAGACGGTATATATTACTTCAAGTGATGCAGCAAGACAATTCAGTGTAACGGCGGATCAGTATGCTGTAGGCATCAATAGCATATCGATCAATGGCAGCTCTGTGGTGACGTTGAACCTCAGTCGATCCATTACGGATGGTGAAGTCGTTCGGGTTGCATACACGCCAGGTTCATGGCCTGTAAAAGATACACGTGGACAGGCTCTTGCTGGATTCAGCGGCTTCTATGTCCGCAATTCAATTGATACTAAACCACCTGAGTTTAAGAGTGCTGAGGTGAGTGGTAACAAGTTATGGATGCGTTACAATGAACCACTGAGCACGACAAATAAACCGCTTAATAGCCAATATTCTGTTCTGGTCGATGGTAAGCCAGTCTTCGTTAATGATTCCGAGATCGAAAATGATCTGGTCACGTTAACGTTGGCTTCGACGGTGAAAGATACGCAAAATATATCGTTATCATATGTACCTGGAGCATTGCGATTAACGGATCTCAACAATAACCCAGCAGGATATCTCAATCTGACTCCAGTAACGTACACATATGGTAATGGCAAAATCCTGTCGGCTACGCTTCAAGGAGACACGGTTCAGATTAATTTCCGTGATTCAATCCAGTCCCAGGCTGCACTAACAGCATCTCAGTTCAATGTAGTGATTGGTAATTCAACGACAACCGTATTGTCTGCTTCAGCTTCTGGCTCTGTGGTGACGTTGAAAGTGGATACTTCAACAGTAGCATCGACAGCTACTCCGACGGGAACGGTGAGTTATGTACCTGGGGCGGTGCCGTTACGTGATGCGTCGAATGTCACGATAACAGCATTTGGTCCACTTACGTTACAACAGACGAATAATAGTTCCAACAACAATAATCAGTCGGGAAATCGTCCTTCCTGGTTGTCGGAATTGGATGCATCGAGCTATGGTCAGTCTTTACTTGTAATGAATAATACTACGGGTTCTGCTGTATCTGCGATGTCCCATTATAATCGCCCGACTCGTCAATTCAACGTGGATGCAACCAAGTTGCTTCAGTCCTTTGAATACGCTGGAGCAAACGGGAAATTGACTCAGCCGGTGGTATTTGAGATACCGGATAGTGAATCGGCTGCGTATGTTGGCTTCCCATTAAGTGCACTGACTCAGATTGCTGCAAGTTATCGTACAGGCACTATTGGTGTGAAATATGGAGATCTTCTCTGGACGGTGCCACTGTCTAATTTAGATATGGCGGCTATGAGTCGGAGTGTAGGAACGTCAAACACAAGTACAACGACAGGAGCAGCAGTTCCATCCTTATACGTTCAGTTAGAGACGGTACCTGTGTCTTCATCGGGGACGATGGAAGGCTTGATTGCAGGTGCAGGAGCGCAGAAGCTTGGCAACTATACGGACGTATATTTGTATGTCGGTAATGGAACAAGCGATCAACGTGTAGATCAGAATGTCAAAAGCCAACTGGCCATGCAATTGGCTGCCAATACCCCAAGTTTAACATCTGGATTTACGTATATTGATCCAGTAACGTTTAGGTTATCCAATGTACCTAGTTCCTTTAAAAATACGACAGGTGGTGTAGTTGTCCGAGGACAGCTGAATGGTAATCAGTCGGTAGTCCCTGTTAACAACATCGTTAGTTATCCGGATACGGCGTCACACTGGGCTAGTGAGGTCATTAAGGAACTCTCAGCCAAATGGATTATTAGCACACCGGCTGGTTCCTTCTACCGACCAAATGAGAACATTACACGTGCGGAATTTGCTGAATTGGTTGCTAGAGGTCTTGGACTAAATGGAGAACCTACCGCAGCAAGTCGTTTCCAAGACGTTCGCAGTGGTAGTGTGACAAGTGCCTATATCGGTGCTGCAGCTGAAGCGGGAATCATTACAGGAAATACCGATGGTACCTTTAAGCCGGATCGCCCCATTACGCGTGAGCAGATGGCACTTATGATGGTACGTGCGATGAACTACGGTGGGAAAACAGTTTCTCTTCAATCTTCGGCTGCCACCACTCTTTCCAAGTTCAAGGACAGCAACAAAATCCAGTCCAAGGATTCTGTTGCCAAAGCGGTGCAGGAGGGAATTATTCAAGGCATGACAGCGAGAACATTCGAACCCCAAGGGAACGCGACTCGCGCTCAGGCAGCAGTGATGTTGAAACGGGTTTTGGACAAGTTAGGATATCTATAATAGTAATTAGCTCTTTTATCTTAGTGAAGCGAAATCGATCAGGGGAATAAGTTCAACTGGTTGGTTTCGCTTTTTTATATTATAAAGTCATAAATTTCATGGATAGAGGGTGTAAATTTGCTTAAAAAAATGCTAGTATTTGTCCTCATTCTGGGATTAATATCTATACCTTCACTGGCTTATGCTCAAAATAATAAAGAATCCATACAACTGTACGTTAATGAAAAGCCTACAGACATCAAACTGATGACAAAATCAGGAACGGTGTATGTTCCGTTTCGAGAGTTTATTCAATTAATGGGGTACCAAGCGGATTACTCAGTGGTAGATCGAGAGATTTCAGTTAAGATCGGGAATTCAAAATTTATCTTCCTACCGGATGATGGTTACATTAGTGGATCGGGAGATTACTACGAACTACAAAGGCCGGGTATTCAAATTGATGGGAAATTCTATTTGCCTATCCGTTATGCCGCCTGGTTAACCAAGCACTCGGTTAAGTATGATCAAAAGTCGAATACGGCGTGGATGGTGCAGTATGGGTATGGTCAAGAGAAAGAGATACTTGATTTGATAACAACATATGATAGAGCTTTCACTGTAGAACTACTAGCTTCAGATCATATGCAGAGATCTTATTTGACGGATAGTAAGATAGCACCCCAAGTGAGCGAAATCCCTGATCGAATCTACAATGTTGATATCACAAGCATTACATATGAATCTGCGAACCAGGCATTATTGTACGTTACTTATATTCATAATAATCAGGTAATGGACGACCAGCATGAGATCGTATTCAGAATTAAGAAAGAAAATAATATGTGGAAAATTCTTCAATCAGAGTCTCTGTCCAGTTATACCAATCTTCCAAAAGATATGGATACATCTGCTGATAAAATAAAGGAGAATTTTAAAGAAAAGCAACAAAGCGTATTGTCAGATTTGAGGACATATTATGAAGCCTTGAATCAGGAAGATTATAATTTAACATATAAATATACTTCGCCATATAAGATTGAGCAAAGA
Source organism: Paenibacillus sp. PK1-4R (assembly GCF_030369595.1). NCBI lineage: Bacteria > Bacillati > Bacillota > Bacilli > Caryophanales > Paenibacillaceae > Paenibacillus > Paenibacillus sp. PK1-4R. Next base: position 6,271,418 of record NZ_CP126535.1, on the reverse strand, counting down.
AATGCAGATGCTCTTGCTGACTGGATGACTTGGGAGAAAAGCATAATGGCTTCTTTTGAATATGAAGATACGGTGCACCGTATCTCCAACGAACGTGTTGTGTTTCTTGGGGAGAAGCAAGCTGTTGTCCATGCTACGATGCAATGGAGTAGTGTTTCAGAGAAGAGAGAACAGCATAGTTCTGAGTATAACGCACTGATCTATCTTGATTATGCCAATGGGCACTGGAATTATAGTGATGAATTTAACCTGGATGCTAACTATGAAGAAACCAATAGAGAGTTACCTGAAATATTTTTTCCAGAATTATAATATGATTCAACATAAATCATTATTCAGGTAGAACCCAGGTGCGCAGTTAATGGCGTGCCTGGGTTTCTTTTTGCCAAGAATATCCTCAAAGTTAGCTATGGGCGTAACTTTTTCCACAAAAAGCAGTCTATTAATAGAAGAGTATACTAGAGATCTCGCTATCGGCTGCCTACTTGGCAGTGTTCGTGATGTCTAAGATTGATATACAAGATGGGAGAGACGTTTCAGACATGCTGGGGAAACATGGGAAACAGCTGGAAGACGTTAAGGGCAGTAAGGTGAAGAAATGGGCAATTGTGACGCTGGCGGGTGTGATCTGGATTGCACCGGTGATGAGCGCAGGTGGACAGATGTGGTCAGGCACTTCGTGGCAATCGGTGGCCGCAGCGGCATCTACGAATACAAGCAAGTTGAGTGAAGAAATTCTGACTTCGGGTGCGAAGCTCATGAAATACAGATATACAACAACACGTTCCGGTTCCAAGGTCAACGTACTAGCGGATGTAATCCAAGTGGATCTGCAGAATCCGTATGTGAAGCTGGATGTGATGACAGGCAAAGGCGGTAATCTGAACAGTAAACAGAGCACTGGTGCCATGGCTAAGGAAAATGGTGCAGTAGCCGCTGTGAATGGCGATTACTTTAATGTATCCGGCGAGCTCGCGCCCATTGGTGGACAGGTCTCCGATGGCGTGCTGGTCTCCACACCTTCTGAACTGTCAGGCATGTATGCCCTCACGGTGACCAAGGATGGCAAGCCAATGATCGACGAGTATTCTTTTGACGGAACCGTGAAGGCACAGGATGGTTCAACCTTTGCTTTGCGTGGGATAAATAAAGAGGACTATACAGTAGAGTCGGGCTCGGTGAAATATAGTCATGCCAACTCGATGTATATTTATACACCGGCATGGACATCCACCAAACGTCCAAATGACCCTTCCACAACGCCAACAGAGGTACTCGTGCAGAACGGAGTCATTACCCAAATCTCGGATAAAAAAGCGTTAAACATGACGGTGCCGCAGGATGGGTACATTTTGCGTGCGCATGGAACAGCGGCGACATGGATCATGAGTCATCTATCCGTTGGGCAAACCTTGGATGCGGATTACAAGCTGAAAGCCAAAACAACCGGGCAATCGGTCGATCCAAGTAATCTGGAGATGATGATTGGCGGTCATACGATTCTTGTGAACGGTGGAAAGGCAGCATCCTTTTCCCGTGATATCGCATCTTCCGGCATCGGTGGCATTCGTGCAAGAACGGCAGTAGGGTACTCCCAGGATGGTCGGTATGTCTACATCATTGCAGCGGAGAAAAACAGTAACAGCAGCGGGATGTCGCTGACGGAACTGCAATCCTTTATGACCAGTGTGGGTGTCTGGAAAGGCATGAACCTGGACGGAGGCGGCTCCACAACAATGGTAACACGTCCGCTAGGTGAGCAGACAGCCGGTCTGACGTTTAACACAGAATATGGCACCGAGCAACGTCAGGTTGTAAACACGCTAGGTGTGTTCTCTACGGCTCCTGTAGGTAAACTGAAGGGCTTTGCCGTGAGTGGCAGCCAAACGTTGCTGGTGGGACAAGAGGGCAAGTACACAGCCAAAGGATATGACACCTACTACAACCCGATTGCAACAGGCGATATCAGCATGTCCTGGAAGTCCAGCAACAACGGCATCGTGAGTGTTAGCAACGGCACAATCAAAGGCGTGAAGCCAGGTACAGCAACCCTGACGGCAACGAGCAATGGAGCTTCATCCTCCATTAAAGTATCGGTACTGGGTGGAAGTGAATTGGCTTCCCTGACAGCAGGATCAGGTCTCGGTTCCCTCAAAGCGGGCACAACGATGTCCATTCCGGTAACGGCAACAACGAAGAGCGGACAAAGTGTTACGGTTCCAGCGGACTCGCTGACATGGGAATTTATCGGATTCAAAGGTAAAGTTACTGCTGACCAATTAACCGTATCTTCCGTCAATTCTGGTGCACAAGTGGGATATGCGATTGGTCGTTATGATGGTTACAGCACAGTTGTAGTCCTCTCGGCTTCTGCAAGCGAAACGATCTGGGAGAACTTCGAAAACGTGAATTATCCGATTAACTTCACAACGAACGCAGCGGGTGTAACTGGTACGGCAACCGTTACAGCAGGAACTGGTGAAAAAGCCGGCTCCAATGTACTGCAACTCGGTTATGATATGACTGCTGGAACAGGCAAAATGTACGCTTATGCACAACTGAATGGCTCTACCGGTAGAGAGGTATCTGCTGCAGCTACATCGATGTCGATGGATGTTATGGGAGATAAGAGCCTAAACTGGTTACGTGCCGAATTCACAGATGCCAATGGCAAAACGGTATATGCCGATCTCGCCAAGGCGATTGACTGGAACGGGTGGAAGAAGCTGAGCGTGGACCTAAACGGACTGAACATCGCCTATCCGGCGAAGCTGAAGCGGGTCTATGTGGTGAACGTGGAAGAAGGTCAGGATGAGCGTGCGAAATCAGGTACGGTTGCTTTTGACAATATCGCATTCACGATGCCTTCCAAGTCCAGTGAAGTAGGATTGCCTACGGGGACAGCTTCGCTCGTGCTTGGACAGAAGTCGATGACGGTGAACGGAACGAAAAAAGCCATTGATGCAGCACCGGTCCTGAAAAATGGTACGACGTATGTGCCAATCAAACATGTTTTGGACGCTTTTGGTGGTCAGGCAAGCTGGGATAGCAAAAATCAGCGGATCACGGTATTACGTGGTGGCAAGCTGATTGATCTGGTTGTAGGGCAGAAAGAATTCATTCTGAATGGTAAAAGACAGAGCGCAACTGTTGCACCATACGTAACGGGTGGTAGGACTTTAGTCCCGCTTAGACTCGTTTCCGAGCAACTTGGTCTGACTGTAAAATGGGAACAGAAAACGAAGACCGTTACCATCTCATCGTGATATGGTATGATATATACCGGAAACGATAGAAATGGAGTCGAACAAACGTGGATTTACAAGCCGATGCCATAGACCGCGTCATTAAAAACGCCATACAAGTCATGGAAAACAGCAAATATCAAATGTTCGAAATTATGGACGCAACTCGCGATGAGCTGAAAACACTCAACGAGGAGTTAAAGTCGGTACTGAAGGAGACGGCGGAAACGATCGAGAAAGTAGATCAATTGGAACTGAACTACCGCCGTTCCCGGATCCGGCTGACTGAGGTTAGCCGTGACTTTGTCCGTTATTCCGAGCATGATATCAAGCAGGCGTACGAGAAAGCAACACAGCTGCAGCTGGATCTGATGATTTATCGTGAGAAGGAAATGTATCTGAAGGCCCGTCGGGATGATCTGCAGAAGCGTGCCAAAAATGTGGAAGCTTCAGTGGAACGTGCCGAGACCATCGGTTCGCAGATGGGTGTTGTACTCGAGTACCTGTCAGGTGAACTGGGTCAAGTGACCCGGATCATCGAATCTGCCAAAAATCGACAAATGATTGGTTTGAAAATAATTTTGGCCCAGGAAGAAGAGCGGAAACGTATTGCTCGTGAGATTCATGACGGGCCTGCGCAGATGCTCGCCAATCTAGTGCTTAGGACGGAAATTGTAGAAAGAATGCTCATTAAGCAGGATTTTAAGATGGTCCAGGCCGAAATAGTAGATTTGAAAGGCCAGGTTCGTTCCAGTCTTGAAGAAATGAGAAAAGTTATTTTCAATCTGCGTCCTATGGCACTGGATGATCTGGGACTGATTCCAACGCTTCGGAAGTACGTGCAGGATTTTGAGGTAAAAACGAAAATCCGGTCGCTTTTTGAAACAAGAGGTAAAGAACACCGTTTATCTTCTGCGATGGAGGCTGCGATCTACCGCCTTGTGCAGGAAGGTCTGTCGAATGCTGCAAAGCATGCTTATCCCACTTATGTTGTGGTGGAGATTACATACCAGGCTCAGCTCGTCAAAATTGTCGTTCAGGACAATGGGCTTGGGTTCAAACCGGAGCTTCTTGCGAAGAAAAGCAAGGATCATACCCACTTCGGTCTGATTGGGATGAGAGAACGGGTTGAACTGTTAGAAGGAAGAATAGAGATTGAATCCGGAGAAAATCAAGGAACCAAAATAGTGATTCATATCCCGACAAACGTGGATAAGGGAAAGGAGTAGCAGGATGATGGAAAACCGTGATACTGGTAAAGCATCGATTAAAGTTCTTTTGGCTGATGATCATCAGCTGTTCCGTGAGGGACTGAAACGCATTTTAAATATGGAGGACGACATTGAGGTCATCGGCGAATGCGGCGATGGTATTCAAGTGCTCGAATTCTGCAATCAGGATAAACCTGATATCGTATTGATGGATATCAACATGCCAATCGAAAATGGGGTAGAAGCAACGGAGAAATTGCGTGAGCTGTTCCCTGATGTCAAAGTAATTATCTTGTCCATTCATGATGATGAAAGTTATGTATTTGAGACGCTTCGTAAAGGGGCTAACGGATACTTGCTGAAAGATATGGAGGCCGAGTCTCTGATCAATGCGATTCGTTCCGTGCATGAAGGACATGCGTTCATTCATCCGAAAGTAACAGGCAAACTGATTATGCAGCTGCGTCGTATGACGTATCTTAATGAAACAGGGGCAATGAGTGAAGGAGCTTCGAAGGAAGCAGGTGTTAAATTTGTCGCTGGCGACAATAACCCGCTCACACGTCGTGAGGCTGAAGTACTTCGCTTGATGGCAGAAGGTAAGAGCAACAAAATGATTGGTGAATTCCTGTTCATCAGTGAAAAAACAGTAAAAAACCATGTCAGCAGTATTCTGCAGAAGATGGAAGTGGACGACCGTACGCAAGCTGTTATCAATTCGATCAAATATGGTTGGGTTACGCTCTAATACCTTATGTTTTTCGTAAAGCAGTATTCTTACGGTAAGTCAGTCCATTGGTTGATTCAACCTAGACGAAGTATAGATTGGTGTTCACTCGCGCCCTTTCCAGAATGTTGGATTGGTCTGCGGGTTAATGGACTTTATCACTGCAAATGAGCAAAGTGTAAGGTTGTGCGGAACATATGTTCAAGCTTAGGCGTGAATGAATGACCTGGCCTGTCTTTCTTCGTCCGGTGTCGATCAGCGTGGAATATGAGTGATAGGAAATGCAAGTGTAACCCTTCAGAAAGTACAGCATATACTTGTTGTATACAGGGATGTTCGCCATGGGTGAGCATGACCTTCCGAGGAGGTGCAGTTGCCATGGTTGCTCATCTGACTATGATTCTGCTCATATACTTCCTGGCGGCAATGGCCGTTCATGCCATGCACCAGCGCCATCTTTCCCGTCCGGAATCTGAAGGTTTCGAGCAGATCCTGCTCATCCCTTCCAATCAGGCAGGGCGGATCGAAGGCATTGTAAGAGAACTTTGCCGGGAATTATTATACCGTGGTAAGAGCTTCAGATTAACCGTTGTTGCTGATCGTACAGAAGCGGAAACGATTACGATTATTGAAAAGCTTATGCAAAGGCAAGGAATGGAGACATCTTATCTGCCTGCTGTCCCTGCTGATATTGAACGGGTAGCACAGACCGATCACACTTTTCGACTGATTGATTTGCGTGAGTCAGAGCAATAAATCATCATGTGAACGGGAAATGGGAATAACATTTCGCAGATCTACAGTGAAAAGATTACAGCAGAAGCTGTAGTCTTTTTTTGTAATTGTAGCCAAGTCTGCTTTTAAATTAAAAATGGGTTTTTATGCAATCTATGGTTATTGGCTGGGTATGAGGAGTTCTTGATCACAGAAATAAGATTTTCGAAGTCAGAACTCTTAATTTAAAAGTATAGACGATTCAGATTGGAAAAAGTTTCGCAATTTTATAGAAAGATTCTGGTTATTAGCAGAATTGTATGATGGTATCATGTTGTGTGACTAATCTTGTGATGTAGAGATTCAATTGGTATAGTGATAAGTAGATTAATCATAAGAAGATGAAATATGGACATGAAGCACATGCTCCGGCGAACAGCCGGGTTGGCATGTGCTTTTTTTGCGTTTAGGAGAAAGTAGGATGGGGGAGGAGAGTAAATGAAGGTTGCTTTGTATGTGTGCCGTGTAGGGGAAGGGTGGAGCATGATGTTATCAATCGACATTCGAGTGGATGTGGCTTGGTGGCTGGAGGGTGGAAGTGGGCGACATGTGCTGCGCTGGTTGTTGTTAGATAAGGCGTTGCCATTAAGTCAGGCATCTTGGTTGGTTGAACATTTTGAGATGGAGCGGGGCATGGATCAGTGGGGCGAGCGCGAATGGCAGAGTTATCTTGCGCGGAAGCTGGATGTGTATGAACTGGCCTCGGGTGAAACAGAGGCTAGGAAAGCTACAGCGGGCAAAGCGGGGAGTGCCGCTGTGCGTGGCATTCAGGTAGGCGGGATGCCAGAGACGTATCCCGCCGGACAGTGGGCTCAGCTGGAGCAGCACGCGGCCCTGCTGGCTGAGCGGATCAGCGGCCGCCAATTACTGGCGGCCGAGGCGGAGGCGTTGCTGGCGGATACCGCCCTGCCGCCAGGGGAGTGGCGCGCGGCGGCGCAGCTCGCGCGCTTGCACGGGCGGCTGAGTATCACAGCCGCCCTCAAAGGGCCTGCCACGCGCCGTCCGCACGCGTGGCTTGGACGCGCGCGGAGCGCGCCCCGCTGCCACCGTTGTGGCAGCGAAGCCAGGCAGCGCGTGCCCTGCGCTGCCTGCGGCCTGGCGGCGTGCGCCTACTGCGAGGCTTGCCTCGCGCTGGGGCGCAGCCGTGCTTGTGCGCTGTTGCTACGCAGTGCAGCGCAAGGGGCCGTGTCACGACGCGGCGAAGCATCGCGTGGCACGGCTTTGGCCCACACCGGCGGCGGGCTCGCCCGGTGGGGGCTTAGCGCAGCGCAGAGCGCGGCAGCAGCCGCGGCGCTTGCGTTTTTGGCCCGGCCACCCGCAGGGGATGGGCCGGGGCGGTTCTTGCTGTGGGCCGTGACCGGGGCCGGCAAGACCGAAATGATTTTCCCCCTGCTCCAACATACATTGGACCGCGGTGGACGAGCACTGGTCGCTACGCCGCGCAGGGATGTGGTGCTGGAACTAGCTCCGCGTCTGGCCAAAGCTTTTCCGGACACCTCACTCGCTACCCTTTACGGAGGCAGTGACGAACGCTGGAAAGACGCGCAGCTCACGCTCGCGACCACACACCAACTGATGCGTTTTTATCAGGGGTTTGATCTCGTTATCATCGACGAACTGGATGCGTTCCCTTATCACAACGATCCCATGCTCGCTCACGCGGCAGCATCCTCCTGTAAACCGGACGGGAATTTTGTCTATCTATCTGCCACACCGCCAGCTCGGCTGCAGAAGGAAGCGGCAAAGGGGACGCTCGCCCATGCCAAAGTCCCGGTACGTTTCCACCGTCATCCGTTGCCTGTTCCGCGCTTGGTCAAGATGGTTACCGTTGCTGAATGTATTAAGAAACGAACTCTTCCTTCTGCTTTGAAGACTAACATCCAAATTTCATTGAAGCGTGACGCCCAGGTATTTGTGTTTGTGACACGCATTGCCCAGATTGAGGCGTTCGTGAACTTGATGCGTCGTAGTTTTCCCGGAATCCATATTGAAGGAACATCATCTCAGGACCCCGATCGTGCTAGCAAAGTTAAAGCCTTTCGTGATCGCAACATTCGTTTGCTCGTAACGACAACGATTCTGGAGCGTGGCGTGACCATTCCGCGCAGCGATGTCTTTATTTTAGATGCAGACAATGGTCTCTTTGATGAAGCTTCACTGGTTCAGATGGCGGGCAGAGCAGGGCGTTCCATGGATGACCCGGCGGGTAGAGTGGTTTTTGCATCGTCTCGTCGGACACGTTCTCAGGTGAAGGCCGTTGCACAGATCCGAAAAATGAATACCATCGCTCGTCGCAAAGGTTATCTGCACCCACCATCCCAAACCTAATTGGCATCTGCCAATTTCGGTTCCACATTTCATATTACATTCCCAAAACTGGAGGTTTACTCCCCTATGTTCAACTGGCTCAGTAACATAACCGATTATGCGCAGCACCTGACCGGGCGTCTTCATCACCTGCTCGCCCCACCTGGGGCGACTTGTCTGACATGCGGCACTCGAGCGATTCTGTCTTCAATCTATCCGGGCATATGCCCGCGTTGTATGAAGCAGATTCCATGGATTCGTTCCATCCGCTGTCTGCGTTGTGGTCGGGGTGTCGGTTGTCCGGACTGTGCTCGTCCACATATGCAAAACCATTCTTTTATCCTCAACCGCAGCGCCGTACAATACAACACTCTTATGAAAGAATGGATCGGCATGTACAAATTCAGAGGCCATGAACGATACGCGCCGCTCTTAACCGCGCTGTTGATTCAAGCCTTTAAAGCGATGAGTGAGGAGCAGAATTCTGCTTTGGCAAAAGAACCCCCAGCCCCCGTGGCTCATCCCGCCACACTTGCTCAACAGTCGCAATGGCGGCCTGACGCGGTCACCTATGTCCCGGTGAGCAGCGAGCGCCTGGCCGAGCGCGGCTTCAATCAGGCGGAGCGGCTGGCTGCTGGACTCGTCACCGCCTGCCGCCTGCCCATCGTTGATCTGTTGCAGCGCCAGATCAACACCACCAAACAAAGCTTCAAATCACGGGGTGAGCGTATTGAAACGATGAAGAACGCTTTTTCCATCAACCCGGACGGCATGAAGTTAATTGAAGAGCTATACAGGGGATCTCATCTGCCAACACGAAAGGGCATATCGCATGCCAAACCCATACAGTTACTGCTGGTTGATGATATATACACAACAGGTAGCACCTTAGACGCTTGTGGGCGGGTTATTCTAAATGCTGGCTTCCACATGGAGATTCCGGTCGAGATTTACACACTAACACTGGCAAGATCCTAATTAATAAATGGACGTTTAATATATTTATGGAATAAATTTTATTATTAATGTACGAATAGTATGCTCCGCTGTAGGAGATTGGAGCGATATTATAAGCAATATGGCCATGAGTGTGATTTCGTATATGTGCATCCTGTTCCCCTCTTTTGTTTTGCAAATAGACTATAGCTTCATCAGAGAAAATAAGGTAATGTATACTTATTATCTATTCGGAAATGGAAGTTTGAGAGGGGCGTTTTAGCGATGAATCTAGGCAATTGTCCTCGCTGTGGTAAATTATATGCGTTGAATTTTCGAGATGTATGTTCAAACTGTATTAAGGAAATAGAGAAGGAATATCAGATCTGTGTAGATTATTTGCGCGAAAACAAGGGCACCAACATACAGGAGCTATCCGATGCAACAGAAGTTTCAATTAAAAACATTACCAAGTTCATCCGTGAGGGACGAATTTCCATCGAGAATGCCCCGAATATGATGTATCCTTGTGAAGTATGCGGAACATTGATTCGTGAAGGTCATATGTGCGACTCTTGCCGCAATCGTTTAACGAAAGACTTGGCAGGAGCAGCTCGTGAAGTAGGTCAGAAGGATAACAACAATTTAGGCGGACGAACCTACAATGCTCTCGACAAACTACGCGATTAATAGGAGCGAGGGCTCAAATACATGTTTTGCTATAACAAATGTTTTGAAACGTACCGATAAACTTATTAAAGATTATCGGTTTTTTTATTATCCTAATCATTTTGACAACATAAAGATTAAAGTAAGAAAAACGTATATCAACATAAACTCCTAATCATGGAAGGAAGTGCATTTTAAATGAAAATCAATGAACCGAGTAGAATTGGCGCCATCAATTCATATCAAAGGAACGTTGAATCCAATCAGCAGGCTGATGCCAAGAAGAGCCGCCGTAAGGACGAAGTATCCATTTCTCCGGAGGCGATGAAGATGCTTGAGGAACAAAGTCGTACACAGGATGCAGGACGCATACAGCGGATACAGGAACTGAAGGAACAGGTCAGTTCCGGAACGTATCAGGTAGATAGTAGCAAGCTTGCTGACAAGCTGCTGCCGTATTTTAAGTCTTTTGATAAGGAATAGGTGATTACGTAATGGCAGCACTGGACAGATTGATTGCAGTTTTACAGCAAATGGAACAAAGTCACCGCGATATGCTGGCACTCAGCGAGGTCAAGAGACAGGTTATTGTCAAAAATGATGTAGATGAACTCATTGCCCTCCTCAACAAAGAATCTCGTTTCATGAAACAACAGGAGCCATTGGAGATCGAACGGCAGAGTGCAGTTCACGAACTGTTGCAGGAGCGGGGCATTAAGTCCATGCTGAACCTGAATATCACCGAGATCTCAAAGCTGATTTTTGATCCGGCTGACAAACTGCGATTGCTTGAAGTCCAGAAGAAGCTGGCGGGAACACTGCAGGAGTTAAAAGAAATTAATCAACTGAATCAAAAGTTGATCGAGCAATCGCTGATGTTTATTGACTTATCTATGGACATCTTTGCTTCTCGACCAGAACAGGATGCCACATATCAGCATCCTGCTGATAAGAACGGTAATCCAGGGCGAATCGGTCTGTTTGACACGCGTGCCTGATTAATTAGGGGGAAACCAGGTGACATCTACATTTCATTCAATCGAAACGGCTAAACGCAGTTTGTTCACACAGACGACAGCTCTTAGCACAACAGGCCATAATATAGCCAATGCCAACACGGAAGGTTACTCACGCCAAAAGGTAAACATGCAGGCATCTATTCCGATGGAGCCGTTCGCATTTCTGCATAGTACAACACCAGGACAGCTCGGTACAGGGGTAGAATTTGACTCCATTACACGTGTGCGTGAGAAGTTCCTGGATGACCAGTATCGCAATGAAAACACCAACTTCGGGAGTTGGTCCATTCAACGAGATACTCTTGAGAAACTTGAAGCTATTGTAAATGAACCATCAAACACTGGTTTTCGAACCGTTATGGATAATTTCTACAAATCATGGTCAGATCTGAGTAAAAATCCTGAGGATGTCACAGCACGGCGGATCGTAAAAGAAACGACGTTGGCTCTGACCGATGCGATGAATCAGATTAGCCGTCAACTGGATGCACTTAGCGAGGATCTTGATAGTAACATTGCTGTGAAAGGCAATGAAATTCAGGGCTACCTGGGTAATATAGCGAACCTTAATAGTGCAATTGTAAAAGTCGAGTCTCTTGGCGACAATGCCAACGATTTACGTGACCAACGTGATCTGATGACAGACAAGCTTTCCAAAATCATGAATGTTACCGTTACGGATTCTCCGCAAGGATACCAGGTTCAGATGAATGGACAGGCACTCGTCACTGGTGGGGCGGTACAAGTAGCGGTTGATCCTGCTTTTCTGAATGCTGCATATACAGCAGGCACGCTCACCAACGGCGAGGTCCACGGTATGATCAAGTCCAGAGACACTTTGGTGAGTGATTACCAGAAGCAAATGGATGACTTAGCCAACACGTTGGCTAACGGAGATATCCAACTTACGATTCCTGCTGGTTCTGTCCTGCCTGACAACACTGTTTTGGATGGTGTTACATATACAGGGGCTGCTCGTACACTGGTTGCAGATCTGACGGTAACAGTAAAAGGCTTAAATGGTCTGCATCAACTTGGTTACAGTATGGACGGAACGACCGCACCGGGCCTACCATTCTTCACAGCATCGGGTGGTGGAACAGCGATCACAGCAGGAAATATTTCTTTAAATGCGGCGATTCTAGCTGATCCAAATAAGATCGCAACCTCTTTGCGCACAACTACCGATTCTTCAGGGGCGGAAACAGTAATTAAAGGTAACAATACACTGGCTAATCTGCTGGCTAATTTGAAGGATACTCCAATGAAATCCGTTGATGGTTTGCGTAATGCAACGATTGGCGCTCAGTTTAGTGCAATCGTTGGACAGTTGGGTGTTCAATCTCAGGAAGCGGCACGTCAAACGTCCAATTCTGAGTTTCTCGTAGAACAAGTGGACACTCGCCGTCAATCGGTCAGTGGTGTTTCCTTGGATGAAGAGATGGCCAACATGATTAAATTTCAGCATGCTTATAGTGCTTCTGCACGTTTTATGACCACATATGACCAATTGCTCGAAAAATTAATTAACTCTACCGGCGTAGTAGGCAGATAATAGAAAGGAGTGACATAATAGACGATGAGAATTACGAATAATATGTTGAGCTCGCAATTGATTCTTAACTTGAACCGTAATGCACAACAGATGAATAGTACACAAACTCAATTGGCAACGGGACGTAAGATCAACAAACCTTCTGACGATCCGGTAGGGATTACGTACTCCCTTCGTTATCGTGCAGAACTGTCTTCCAATGAACAGTATCAAAAAAATGTGGATAGCGCTGTATCATGGTTGGATTTTAATGATACAGTAATGGACCAAGCAGGCAGCGTGGTTCAGCGGTTGAGAGAATTGACGGTACAGGCAGCTACGGGGACTAACCCTCAATCTGCACTAGATAGCATCAACGAAGAGGTCAAACAATTAAAAGCACAACTTGTTGATATTTCAAACAGCACGTTGAATGGGAAGTATGTATTTAATGGTGAAACCTACGATGTGAAACCTTATGACTTTCCTACCAGTGCTGACGGTTCGTTCGATACAACTAATGCTGCTTCCGTCGTTACTGATTCGGGTAAAATTAATTTTATCGTGGGTGAGAGTATCCAATTACCAATTAACGTAACCGGTAATGAAGTGTTTGGTGATTCAACGGAAGCCGATAATCTATTTGTAATCTTTAATACGATTAGTCAGGCTCTCGCCAGTGGGGATCAAAAAGAAGTGTCGAATCAGCTTGCAAACATTGATACTCGAACAAACAAGATCCTCGGAATTCGTGCAGAAATCGGGGCGAAAACCAATCGCGTCGAACTCATGCAAGGTCGATTAAGTGATCTTGAAGTGAACTTAACGGATTTGCAAGCAAAGGTTGAGGATGCAGATTACGCTGAGTTATCAATAAAGTCTAAAATCCAGGAAAACATATATAATGCTTCACTTTCTGCTGGTGCTAAAATTATATCTCAGTCATTAGTTGATTTTCTTAGATAACAAAGGAGAGATCATCTGATGAATACTCTTCCAGTGGTACAAATACACACAACGCCCACGCTATTACATATCGATGCGGACATTGGTCAGTATTCGATTCGTCAGCCGAAGGCGGAGGTCCAACTCCATACCAAGCCTAGTAAATTAACGGTGCAAAGCCATGCAATAGAGCTGAATGTGGATCAGTCCAAGGCTTTTTCTGCCTATCATGGTGGGAATATGATTGATATGAATGCCCGAATATATTCGGGTATTCAGCAATTATTCATGCAGAATATGGCTGAACGTGTGCAACAAGGGAATGATATGGCAGCCATCCACAAACCAGGCAATACAATTGCCAATATTGTAGGAACCAATTGGCAAGCTAAGCCGTTCCCGGAGACACGCACGGCAGCTTCCTCTGATAATGTGGATGTACGTGTGTTTACGCAAGCACCAGACATTCGCTTTGAAGCAGCGGAATCCGAGATGAATGTAATTGTGAACAAGCCAGAGATTGAATATCAACGAGGTAAATTGGATATTTATGTGCAGCAATATGCTTCCATACAATACACTCCACCTACGATTGATATGGAATTATAATATATAATGTAGAGCTATAGACGGTTATAATACCCCGCTATAGCTTTTTTCTATAAAATCATCGCCAAGGAGGCGTTTATTATTTTTATTGAGACAAGTACATGGGGAAAAATTGAAGTAGATGAAAACAGCACATATCAATTTCCAAGAGGTCTACCTGGTTTTGAAAATGAAACTAGTTTTGCACTGATCCCTTGGGAAGACACGCCATTTAGTTACTTGCAATCATTAACGGAGAAAGAACTCTCTTTCTTGGTAGTCAGTCCATTTGAGTTTAAACAGGATTATAGTTTTGAACTGAGTGAAGAAGATAAAGAAGAACTCAAAATTGAAAAAGATGTAGCCGTTTATTCCATAGTCACTATACATTCAGATGTGACAAAATCAACGATGAATCTCTTGGCCCCAGTTATAATTAATCCTGCACATCGGGTAGGCAAGCAAGTTGTTCTTCAGCAAACAGGTTATATGACTAAACATCTCATATGGACAGAAGAAGCGACTTCGGCTAAGGAGGGGGTCTGAAATGTTAGTATTGTCACGTAAAAAGGGCGAATCTATTATCATTCAAGATAACATTGAAGTAACTGTATTGGCAGTGGAAGGTGATACAGTGCGAATTGGTATCTCCGCCCCCAAACAGATTGATATCTTTCGGAAAGAGGTATATGCATCTATTCAGGAGGCTAATCGCGAGTCTGCAAAACCCGATGCTCCTAGTGTCGCTGCTTTTATGGAGTTGCTCCAAGGTATTGAAAAAAAATAAAAATAAAAATATTCCTTTTTACTATTAACAGTTCTTCTCTTCCTGTCGATATATAGTTTAGACGCTGCTTCGGCAGGGCGGCCGACCTTAATGTCGCGGCGTTTACCACAAGGATGTGGAACTAACTTATTTTCAGGGAGGAAATTTCTAATGATTATCAACCACAATATTTCTGCAATGAACACTCACCGTCAATTGGGTGCAAACACAACTAACACAAACAAAGCAATCGAGAAATTGTCTTCGGGTCTGCGTATCAACCGTGCTGGTGACGATGCTGCAGGTTTGGCAATCTCCGAAAAAATGCGTGGACAAATCCGCGGTTTGGATATGGCTACTAAAAACTCTCAAGATGGTATCTCTTTGATCCAAACTGCCGAGGGTGCATTGAACGAAACTCACTCTATTTTACAACGTATGCGTGAGCTGGCTGTTCAATCTTCGAATGATACTAATACAAATAAAGACCGTGTAAACCTTCAAAATGAAGTGGACGAGCTTGCAAAAGAAATCACTCGTATTTCTAACACAACTGAGTTTAACACTAAAAAATTGTTGGATGGATCTGCAAGTACTGGTGCGCATGCTAGTGCTTCCAACTTGACATTCCATATTGGTGCAAACGCAGCTCAAAATATTTCTTTGACAATTAAAGCGATGGATGCGGGTACTCTTAAAGTAGCTGGCGCTGGTGCTAGTACAGCGGCATCTAATACTGCTGGAGCAACTACAAATGATGGCATTAGTATCTCATCACAGGCTTCTGCAGATGGAGCTATTACAACAATTAACGATGCTATAGAAACAGTTTCTGCAGAGCGTTCTAAATTGGGTGCTTACCAAAACCGTTTGGAGCACACAATTAACAACTTGGGAACTACTTCCGAGAACTTGTCTGCTGCTGAATCCCGTATTCGTGACGTAGACATGGCTAAAGAAATGATGAACCAAACGAAAAACAACATCTTGGCTCAAGCTTCCCAAGCGATGTTGGCACAAGCAAACCAACAGCCACAAGCTGTTCTGCAATTGCTTCGTTAATTTCAATAAAAAAATATCAAAACAAAAAGGCTGTCAGGTTTTCCTGGCAGCCTTTTTGTTTTATTCGCAGTATAATTTCAAGATGTTTGAGACTTATCTTTTCTAACAAAAGACATTACATTTTCCGACATATAGTATAAGACTATTAGAGATGAGAGGACAAACATGAGCAAAACAATATCGTTATGTATGATTGTCAAAAATGAAGAACAGGTACTCAGTCGATGTCTGGAAAGTGCCAAAGATGTCGTTAATGAAATTATTATTGTTGATACGGGGTCAACGGATACAACTCTTGATATTGCTCGTAAGTATACAGATAAAATATATTCCTTTGAATGGGTAAATGACTTTTCAGCAGCAAGGAATGAATCACTTAAATATGCAACTTCAGACTATATATTGGTATTGGATGCTGATGAATATTTAGAAGTAGGAGCGAATTTTCAGGAAAACTTGGAAAGTGACTGTGACTACTATTTATTGAAAATTAGAAATGAAATATCGTGGGATAGAAATTTTACTTTTACAGCAATTAGATTATTTAAAAATTATATCTCGTTAAAGTATGAAAATAGATTGCATGAGCATTTGAACATCGTTAGGGACACGATAAAGTACAATATGGGCGAATCCAACTTGCTAATTAATCATGTTGGATATACCGATGATAAGATGCTCGAAAAAGATAAACATAAGCGGAATTTGCCTTTAATGGAGCTTGAAGTAGCAGAAAATGCTACAGCTTATAATCTTTACAATATGGGAAAAACCTATTTTGCTATTCAAGAATATACGAAAGCGGTAGATTTTTTCAAACAGGCATATCCACTAAGTAAAGATAGAGTCTTTCTTCCAGAGTTGCTTACGAAATTAGCTTATGCTTTGGCTGAAATTAGTCATATGGAAGATGCTTTATCGATACTAACAGATGCAGTCATGATGTTTCCTAAAGAAACTGAAATGAGATACATTTTGGGGTTGGTTTACCAGAAAGCTGAGCATTACCGGGATGCTGAGGCGTGCTTTCGTAAATGTATAGAACTTGGAGACCAGGGCTCCCTAGTTACTGAAGGTAGCGGCGGTTATATGGCTCATATGAGGTTATCCGAATTGTATGAGGAAATCGGACTTTTAGAAGATAGTTATAAAGAATTAGCATGTGTGTTAAGTCTAAAGAAGAACTTTGCCCCAGCTCTTCAACAGTTTTTAAATCTCACGCTCAAACTAAACATGAGATCCGAGGACATTCAAACTGGAATTCAACAGCACTATACGTTAAAAAGTGTAGATGATTTACAACAGTTGTTAGATATTATGTATTGCGTACGTAATCCTTTATTGGATTATTACCTTACAACTTATAACATAACAGTACAACCTAATGTTCTGGCAACTTCTAAAATTTACAACAAAAAGTATAGAGAGGCCAGCTCATTATGGAATGAAATAGCGGATAAAGAACATGAAAATGTACAGGATTTATTGCTGTTAGCATTCCTTCTGAATGATATTAGTAATT
This sequence comes from Paenibacillus sp. PK1-4R, assembly GCF_030369595.1. Lineage (NCBI taxonomy): Bacteria > Bacillati > Bacillota > Bacilli > Caryophanales > Paenibacillaceae > Paenibacillus > Paenibacillus sp. PK1-4R. The sequence continues at coordinate 6,254,113 of NZ_CP126535.1, read as the reverse complement.
TAGTGCATATACAAAAATTATTGAAATTAAGTAACAAAGAAAGAAATACTCTGGAAAAGATGATCACGGGTCAGGATGGTAAATACATGTTCTCTTCCGTGATTGAGAGTCTCTTGTTGGAAAATTGCCGTCAAATGATTATTTTGGAAGAGTTTGAACAATTTCAGAGACTTGTCGAGAAAATGATAAAAATCAATTCGGAGACAAGACTGAATATCGGCAAGTTGCTAAGTGATTATCGATTTGATGAGTTGGCTATTGATATCTTAATCACTATGTTCAAAGCTAAACCCAATAATGTTCAGCTTGTCGGGTTGCTAGGTGATCTATGTCTTAGAAATGATTACTTTGAGGATGCGAAGTTGTTCTATAGTAAGCTTCTTATACTTGAACCTAAATACAATTCGTATGAAAGGATTTTAAATTATTATGAAAAGGTAATTGACACTGAAGGAGTTGTAAAGATAAAGATGGAGATGGAAAAGCGATATCCTTACGCTTTACATTTGCAAAAAGCATAGTGAGAACATAAGGTACTATTGAATAATTTGGTATAGTTAACTCTCTCTATACGATAAACTCACTTTTAAAAATTACTAATTTGTAAACGAAGTTTATTATGATTAAGTTGCTGCCAAAGGGGGATATTAGCAAATGAAAGTCGTTATATTAGCAGGTGGAAGAGGTACTCGGATAAGTGAAGAGTCTCATTTGAAGCCTAAACCCATGATTGAAATTGGAGATGCACCAATACTATGGCATATTATGAAAACTTATTCTTCCTTCGGATATCATGAATTTATTATATGTCTAGGGTACAAGGGTTACATTATTAAAGAGTACTTTGCCAATTACTATCGACACATGTCTGAAGCAATTACGTATGATTTCTCTTCAGGATTGGATGCCACAGTAAGTGTTCATAGAAATTCAGTTGAACCTTGGAAAGTTACATTGGTGGATACAGGGTTAAATTCCATGACTGGCAGCAGAATTAAGATAATTGAACCATATGTAGGAAATCATCCATTTATGCTAACATATGGAGATGGTTTAGCTGATATTAATATTGAGCAGTTGGTAAAAAATCATAAGGAAAGTGGGAAGCTAGCCACGATTACAGGCGTACAACCTGATGGCAGGTTTGGACGACTAGAACTGGATGGTAATTCAGTCACTGGCTTCACAGAGAAGGTAAAGGGAGATGGTGGTTGGATCAATGGTGGCTTTATGGTCTGCCAACCGCAAGTTTTTAATTATATTGAAGATTTTGAAAATACAATTTTAGAGCAAGAACCGTTACAAAATTTAGCAAAAGATGAACAACTTAATGTCTATAAACACGAAGGGTTTTGGCAACCAATGGATACTCTTCGTGAAAAAATTATATTGGATGAGCTTTGGCATGGACATAAAGCACCTTGGAAGGTTTGGTCAGATTAGAATATATACAGATAATGGAGGGTATATGTTTAAGACTTCGATGACTGAAGATGAGCTACAAAAGTATGTTATTCATCAATTAAATAATTTCTATCCAGACAACCGGTTATCGAATAAAGAATATATATTCAAATGGGCAATAAGAGAAGCACTTGAACGCACGCATTTTTGTTTCAAACATGTTTCGTTACCAGCGTATCACCGCGATGGGACAACGTATTTTTCTCATTTGCACTCCGATCAATATACCGTCTTTATATGGTTCTTATCTAATGCGATATGGAAAAGATTCAAAGATGCTGAAATAGCTGCTAAGTTGTTTAATCTAAACAAGGCGCTAAACGGTTTTCTATGTATGTATGATGCAGAGTTACCTGATATTTTTCTTGTTTTACATGGGAACGGAGTAGTGTTGGGCAAGGCTTCTTATAGTAACTTCCTTGTATGTTATCAGGGATGTACTGTGGGGGCTATAGAGGGCCAATACCCTAAACTAGGTCGTGGTGTTGCTTTAGCTCCTAACTCAACAGTAATTGGTGAATGTAATGTGGGGAATTTAGTCACTATAGGGAATCAAGCACTCCTCAGAAATACAGATCTGAGTGATGTTTCATTGTACTACCGTCATATAGACACAGGTAAGCATATAAATCAATCAACAGACACTCCTTGGGCACAGACATTTTATAATGTACCTATTTCATGACATGGAGATGAATCCTGACAGTGAAAACAATTTTAATTAGTGGTGCGAATGGTTATATTGGTCTTCACATGGCCACGGTACTTGAAAGTTTGAACTACAGAGTACTTAAAGCTACCAGAGATTCGTACGGAGATCTCCTGATGGATTTTACTGATCCGGATAAGGTAGCTGAAATGAAATACAGCGATATTGATGTGATGATACATCTGGTTTCACCTAGCGATAACACGCACTCAGAATCAAATCATGAAGCTATAATTGACAATACTGCTAAGGTTTGTGCAGCACTAACTTTCTGTGAGAATAATAAAATACCTAGTTTCATATATGTATCAAGCTTTCATGTTTTCGGAGTATCCCCAGGTGAATTAACAGAAGATTCCCCTCCCATGCCAATTAATAATTATGGGCTTGCACATTATGAGGCTGAACAAACAGTAATCAGGTTTAATAGAACAAATGGAGTTAGAACTTGGATAGTTCGCCCGTCCAATGTTTTTGGTGTACCTAAGGATTTAGCTAAATTCAAAAGATGGAATCTCATACCTTTTGCATTTTGTGAAGAAGCAGTAAATAATCATGAAATTATACTCCGTACTTCAGGGAAACAACTACGTAACTTCGTAGGTGTTACTGATCTTTGTCGAAAAATAGCTTGGATTATTAGAGAGAAACCTTCTTATGAAATTTTACATGCTTATGGTGAGGAAACGATGAGTGTTCTGAATTATGCGTATCTTGTTCAGAAAGTTTCGCAAGAAAGATTCAATATGCCCGTGCAAATTATTCATCCCGAAGTGGAAGAAAAGGTAGTTCATTTTCAATTTACAAGCTCAAATGATTGTCCAGAACTGTATCCTACGGAGAGCTTGGAAATATTCGTATATAAAATGCTGGGAGAGCTCCTTAAGCGCTCATCAGAAAGGAAATACTAGACATGATATGTTGTATATGTGGACAAGTCTGTCATTTTGAAGAAATATATAACGGTGCTCCACACAGTGTGATGCTTGATTATGATACGGAACAAGTTCAGGTGCGCGATATTGACATTTACCACTGTCATTCATGTGGACACACTCAGATTCCGTCTCATATAAATGAAAGCTACTATGAAGAATATTCAATGGGCTCTTTTTGGGGGGCGAGTTTTAAAAGTGTTCGAGAGCAACAAGTTGAACGTTTATCTTTACTTGCTCCATCAAATAATAAATTCCTTGATATTGGATGTGGTGTTGGACACTATCTTGAGTTGGCCCAGAAGTACTTCATAGAAATTCAGGGTGTGGAACCTTCTAGTTCTAGTGTTCTAATTGCTCGGGAAAAGGGCTTCAATGTGACTCATGATTTTTTTCATCAAGGATTAAGTTTTGAATCGGGATTTGATGTAATAACTTTAATAGAAGTTTTGGAACATCTTGAAGATCCGCTAGAGATGATAAAGCAAGCAGCGACACATCTAAAAGAAAGCGGTGTGCTGTTGGTTGAAGTTCCTAACGGACAACGAATTTTTGAGAAAAAACTGTATAATAATCTTTGTACTGATCACATCCAATATTTTTCAGTAACCAGTCTATCAGCAATGGCCTGTCGTGCTGGATTGAGTGTTGTATGTGTGCAGGAATCAGCAGATCCTAATTTACTGGAAATTTATATGAGAAAGGTGCCGAAATCTCTAGTGGATTTTAGCACGAAGCGGCAAAAGGATCTTAATAGAATCGTCTCTCAACTCTCTCCCAATTCTAAGGTTGCAGGTTGGGGCGCAGGAGCGGAAGCCACTTGTTTTTTGGCAATGTTAAGAAATGAAATCCAGATACAATGTCTCTTTGATAGTGACAACGCCAAGCATGGACATTATCTTTCTCGCATTCTCATTAAAAAACCTACATCTGAAGCGGTCTCTGAATTAAATACTATTATTATTTTTGCTAATGCACATATAAATCAAATACAAACTCAGCTTAAACAACTTGGATTTTCTGGGGAAATAATAACATTCAAATAATAAAATCACAATCTAAGTAATAGAAAGTTAGGTGGACATGCATGTTGATTCATCCTACGCCGTTGAATAAAGCGGCAGTTATTGAATTAGAACCTATTACGGACAGTCGCGGATATTTTGCCAGAAGTTTTTGTCAGACGGAAATGAAAGCAAAAGGGATTAACTTCAATATGACTCAATCCAATGTAGCTTTTAACTTGAAATCCGGAACACTCAGAGGTATGCACTTTCAAAAACCACCCTATAGCGAAGACAAAATCGTAACGTGCTTCAGTGGTGCGATATACGACGTTATTATAGATTTGAATTATAAAAGTTCTACATTTGGAAAATGGTATGGGGTGACACTGTCGGAAAAAAATCGCTTTTCTTTATATGTTCCTAAAGGTTTCGCGCATGGTTATAAGACCCTAACAGACAATACAAATATTCATTATATGGTAAGTGAGAGCTATACACCTTCACATGAATCTGGAGTTCGTTGGAATGATGAGGCGTTTGGCATAGAGTGGCCTGAGTCAGAACATACCATCATCTCACAAAAAGATGAATCATGGAATGCTTTTAATATGAAAACAGATGGTATTGAATTATAAAGGGAGACTAAAATGGATAATTTGACCGCAACAAAACTTCTTGAATCTCTGCATGTTGGACGTGAAGGAATAATTTATTTGGAAAATTGTATTAAACAAGAAGAAATGAGCCTTTCAAACATGGGAATATTCGATGAATTCCTAGGCTTAATACGTGTAGTAGAAAACTTAACAAACACATCAACTATACCTAACAGAGTTAAGGAAATTAATGCTAATATAATTTTTTATATTAATGAGCTTAAACTAAATATGAAGTCTGATAAAGTAGAATCTTTTTTATATAATTTCAAATTTCATTTTACCTCTTTGTTTAGAATTTTAGAGTATGAAGTAGCTTATTTGGTAGAAAACATAGTTACGAAGAGGGACTACCCGGATTTTTATCCTGAGATTGGGATTGTGGACCATGAAGATATTATTATGAAGGGTAAAAATTCAAAGTGTAAAGTCAGTATAGTTCTACTGGCATATAATAATCTCAGTTATACCAAGGATTGCGTTGAGAGCATTTTAATGAATACTGGCGATGTAGATTATGAATTGATTTTGGTAGACAATGGTTCTACTGATGGAACAAAAGAGTATTTTGATTCTATTATTGGGGCAAAAGTAATTCATCTAAAATATAACATACATCTCGTTAAAGGATTTAATATTGGATTAATGGCAGCAGAAGGTAAATATTGTGCTGCTGTATGTAATGATTTTATTTTCACACCGAATTGGATAGAAAATTTGATGATTTGTATCGAATCAGACCAAAAAATTGGTTTTGTCTCACCAGGTGCAACATTTATTTCAAATTTGCAGCAAATTCCAGTTCCATTTGTCTCTAAAGAAGATTTTCAAGAGCGGGCTAAAGATTACAATGTAAGTGATCCTGCTAAGTGGGAAGAGCGTGTAGTATTATTACCCAATGTGTTGTGTTGTCCCACAGCTCTTTTAGATCGAATTGGATATTATGATACACGTTATTATCGTGGTGAATTTTTGGACGATGACATAAGCTTTAGAATCAGAAGAGCGGGATATAAGCTCGTATACTGTGGGGATACTGTAGCTCACCACTACGGTAGTTTGACTACAGCAGTTGACCACCAATCTAATTCCTTGCAAGAGGGAAGAGAAACTTTTCAGGAAAGATACGACTTGGATGCTTGGTTGGATGCGCGTATGAATGTAGCCTATCTCGATGTTGATGAAAATTTACTTTCAGGAGTTAATTCAATTCTGGGTATTGATGTAAAATGTGGGGCTACTTTATTGCAATTAAAGAATCGTATTTGGTCAAATTATGGGAATAAACCAATGGTTTATGTTTGTTCTACAGAGAGAAAGTATGATCTGGATGTTAGAAGTATTTCTGAGCAAGTCGTTGTGCTTGAAAATTTAATTCAACTTTCTTCGGTTGAGAATGTCAACGTTGACTTAGCTTATATTGAGAAACCATTGGATTTATATTCTGAAGATTTAGATACAATATTTAGTAGTGTCGCTGACAAGATGAATACCAATGGTAAGTTGATTTTTATGGTTAACAACGTAATTAGCATTGAAGTATTATACGAAATGTTGAACTCTTCTCATTCTATTCATAATCGTAAACATTACATCCCTGACGTAATTTGCATTCAAGCAAGGATGCATGGTTTTGAATTAACATCAATTACTAACTATGCTTCACAACAAAGTGCTGATCGTGATCAGATTGTGAATAATTTAGCAAGTTTTTTAGCTAAGGGTGAGAGAAAAGAAACGGAATATTTGAAATCATTACTAAACCATAATTATGGATTATATCAAATGAATTATGTTGGAATTTAAATTTATAAGAAAGTCAAGAGGTTGATATGGTGAAAACAGGCATCGTGAATCGTAACTTTTGGTCGGGAAAAAATGTGTTTATAACTGGACATACTGGTTTTAAAGGTAGTTGGCTGACTCTATGGCTTCATAATATGGGGGCGAAAGTTACGGGTTACTCTCTGGACATTCCTTCAAGTCCTTCGTTATTTAAGCTAGGTAATATTGAAGAAGTTTTAGTTGAATCCACTACAGACGGTAATGTAACTGACTTATTAAATCTTACTAAATCTATCAATAAAGCAAATCCGCAGATCATCATTCACATGGCCGCGCAACCTCTAGTTAGAAAATCCTATGAAAGCCCTGTTGAGACATACGCAACCAATGTAATGGGTACTGTTAATGTAATGGAAGCAGCACGTAGTTGTTCATCGGTCAAAGTCATTCTAAATGTTACTACAGATAAATGTTATGAAAATCAGGAATGGGAGTGGGGATACAGGGAAATTGATCCTTTGGGTGGTTATGACCCCTATTCAAGTAGTAAAGCTTGTTCAGAACTCATCACCTCAGCATATCGTCGTTCTTTTCTTCAATCTTCTGGGATAAATGTAGCTACTGCGAGAGCAGGCAATGTAATCGGAGGGGGGGATTGGGCTGAAGATCGACTGATCCCTGATTTTGTTAAATCACTGATAAATGGAGAGAAGATTCAGATTCGTAATCCCGGTGCTATTCGTCCTTGGCAACATGTACTAGAACCCTTATCAGGTTATCTATTACTTTGTCAAAATTTATACTCTGAAGAATTCAATCATGCTGAGGCCTGGAACTTTGGACCTCAGCATGATGAGGCTAGATCTGTTGAGTGGATCATTAATCAGATGCTTAGCAAATGGCCTCATGATAATCGGGGGTACCATATTATAAACCAAGATTCAAAACATGAAGCAAACATGCTTAAACTGGACTGCTCCAAGGCTTTGAAGCACCTTAATTGGTTTCCCAAGTGGTCTCTCGATAAAGCACTGGATTATACAGTTAAGTGGTATGTTGATTACTTGGTTGGGAAAAGTGTTAAAGAGGTATGCGAGTTTCAAATTAGCCAATATGAAAATGATAGTTTGACACAAAGTTAAACTCTATTATATAGAGGATCATCTTCAATCTATCTATTCAGTGTGTTTAGCTTCTAAATTGGAGTAGATGACAGAAGGTTATCATAGTTTTTTCACGCCCTCCCATTGGAGATCATTTACTTTCATTATGTAGTACATTCTATATGTTTATTTTAGAAACATTCATTGTACTAATAAATATCTATTCAATCTCAATCCTCGCTAACCGATAAATATAATAAATAATTCCATCGGAGGATGAGCGATGAATCTACAATTTTCATTTTCGACGAATATGGTGAATGGAACGTTAGGTTCAATAAGTCAGCCAAGCGAAACATCACAAAATCCAAACAGTAAACTTTTGCAAGCAGTCAGGAATGGAGTGGATTTATCTAAGCTGGAACAGCAAGGAGTTAACATTCCTTTTGGAGATGAGCACCTTATCAAAGCAATTGATAGGGCGGTAAAAGCTCTTCAGGGGCCTTCAACTACTTTGGAAATGAGCGTTCATGAGAAAACACATCAAATTCTGGTGAAGGTGCTAAATAAGGAAACAGGTGAGCTGATTCGTGAAATCCCTCCAGAGAAAACCTTGGATTTAGTTGCCAAGATGATGGAAATAGCCGGAATTATAATAGATGAAAAGGTATAGGGGGTTTGGTAGATGAGTATGCGTATTAATGGTTTTTCAGGAATGGATATCGACAGTATGGTTAAATCAATGATGACAGTGAAGAGAGTTCCGTTGGATAAATTGAATCAACAAAAACAAATTCTCGATTGGACAAGAAATAGCTACAGGGAATTAAATAGCAAAATCGTACAGTTTAGTCAAAAACTTGCAGATATGAATATGTCTAAAGCGACAAACACTCAAAAATCCACGGTCAGTGGTAACACAACAGCAGTTAAAGCCGAAGCAAACGCGGATGCTAGTGCTGTAGCTTTAACTGTTGAAGTAGTGACACTCGCCAAAAAATCTGGTATACAGAGCAATTCGGGCTTACTTACAACGGGTGGAGATAATGCGAAGTCAAGCACTACGTTGGGGGAGTTATCAGGTAATGGAGGACTAAATGAGTTTGATCTTAATATAAACGGGAAAACAGTTCAATTTTTAAAAGGGGATTCAATATCTACTGTGGTTTCACGTATTAACTCGTCAATTCCTACAGTAACCGCAGCCTTTGATGAGGTAAGTGGTAAATTCACAATTACTAGTAAAGAGTTTGGTAAAACGATCTCGGATTTGGGCGAAAAAAAGGATATTGATCCAATTACAGGTGAAGTAACGATTGTTAACGAGTCTAAATCCAGTTCCCTTTTCGCAGTAATCAATTTTTCTGATACTACTGATCCATTAAGTAATGGGAAAAAGTTTGGTGAAGGGGGGACTCTTAATTTTACTAAAGGTGAAGTTAAAATTACTAGCGCCTTAGATGATCCTACCAGTACTACCGCTAAGTCTTTTTACCCTGAGAGTGATACACTAACAGTGAATGGGATTAAATTGACTCTTTTGGAGACGACGTCAGGTACTCCTTCAAAAATTACCACACAGTCTGACCCATCTAAAGCTGTAGAAACAATCAAGTCATTTGTTGACACCTACAACGAATTATTGGGGTTAATGAACTCTAAATTATCAGAACAAAAGTATAGAGATTATACTCCGCTGACATCTGAACAAAAGAAAGATATGACAGAAGATGACATTAAGAACTGGGAAGAAAGAGCCAAAAGTGGACTTTTAAAAAATGACACCATTTTAAGCTCAACAGTAGCTTCAATGAGAACTATAATTACTAGTAACTTAAAGGGTTTGAGTGAGGCTGGAATAACAACAGGGCAATATTATGAAAAAGGTAAGTTGCAAATAGATGAAGCCAAACTTAATGATGCACTGTCAAGCAATCCAGATAAAGTTCTGAGTATTTTCCGAGGCTCCATTTCAGATATCGATGGTAAAGGGATCTTTAGTGGATTGAGAACTGAGTTAAATTCAACATTAGACCTTTTTGTGAAAAAGGTAGGTACTTCCAATAGAGATTCTGACGCAAGCATGACACTGAAGACTGAAAGTATTATGGGCGAACAACTAAAGAATTACAACAAAGGAATTTCTGATCTTGAAAGAAAAATGACAGCTTGGGAAACACGGTATTATAAGCAGTTTGCTGCCATGGAAAAAGCGATGAACCAGTTCCAATCACAGTCGTCTAGTTTATCAAGTTACTTTCAATAATTAAAGGGAGGAATAATTCCATATGATTACATCTCCTTATGAGAAATATAAACAATCCTCGGTACAAACCTCTACGCCTGGACAGTTGGTTATTATGCTATATGATGGAGCCATCCGATTTGTGAAGGTTGGTCTAGAGGGTATTTCAAGCAAGGATTACATGAAGGCTAACGTCAATTTGGGGAAAGCCCAAACGATAATTAGTGAATTGATGTCTACCTTGGATCACTCGTATCCTGTATCTGAAAATTTGTTCTCAATGTATGAGTATATGAATCACTTGTTAATTCAATCCAATATTAAAAAAGAGACACAACCTGCAGAAGAGACATTGAACTACTTGCAGGAACTTCGTGAAACCTGGGTCGTCGCCAATAAGCAATATATAGGGACACCAATGAATGAATAGTAACCATGCAGCCATAAATACGGTTTTAAGTGAACTTTCGCATCTTACACATAGTTTTATGCTGCAATTGGAAACAAAAAGTTCTGATGAGACCGAAAATTTCGTTAATAAAAGACAGGCATTGGTGGGACAACTGCAAGAGGTTCTGGATGTTCAAGAGATGGATAGCGAGCAACAACATGAGCTGAAGCGTATTCTGGGGTATGACCAAAGAATACAGGGTCATATGTTATCTCTTAAAAATGAGGCGCAACAGTGGCTGACTCAGCGAAGTGCAGCAAGATCTCAGCGGAGCGTGTACGAGAACAACTACGCAGTAGATAGTTATTTGATGGATAAACGGAAGTAAACTAATGTCGAAACCAGTATTGCTCTTTGCAGTACTGGTTTTTCTGCACTTACCAACCCTCCAATTACCTGATATATTCAAGATATCTCACCGTTCAACACAATCCCCAATTAATCTACAAAAAATTCCAAGAAAACATTTACTTTTCCAATTGACAATGGATAACTTTGGATGGTATTATCTGAATTGTGGGCAGAGGTTAAGGCCGAAAGCTTCACTTCATTTGATGACGAAGGGAATGTTAGTGCATGCAAGGTAAAGTAAAATGGTTCAACGCAGAAAAAGGTTACGGTTTCATTGAGACTGAAGATGGCGGCGACGTATTCGTACATTTCTCCGCAATTCAATCCGAAGGATTCAAAACTTTGGAAGAAGGTCAATCCGTAGAATTCGACATCGTCGAAGGCGCGCGTGGACCGCAAGCAGCTAACGTAATCAAATTATAATCATCCGGACAATCCGACCTACATATATGGTTAGATGGTTACCTAATTGAATTATCGCTAGCATCAGACTCCGGTACTTTCCGGGGTCTTTTTTTGTTTCAATAGATTAGAGATTTGAGAATCATCCGAGGAACATTTTTCTATTGAATTTAATAGATTCAAGAGATAGATTGAAGTTCATTTTACATATTAGATTGAGCAAGCTCAAAAACGGTTAAATACATCATCAAGCGCCTAATAAGACATTCCATGCAAATATACGATTATGGCTGAATATGATGAAATATCGCGAAATATGGCGTTATGCCTACGTTGGCAGATGTGGCTTGAACAGATGTCATTATTCGGTCACCGGGAGTTTTTACATGGCGCTTACATTCGTGTTATAATGAAGTGGCAAAGGAAAAAGGAGGAGTGCCCTATGAATTTAAGTATTCGAGGTCAACAAATCGAGGTTACTGATGCTTTGAAGGATTATGTCGACAAAAAGTTGAGTAGACTCGAGAAGTATTTCGATGCACCCCTTAACTCTGACGGTGCTGTTACATTGAGCACGACGAGAGGTTTGCATACGGTAGAGGTGACGATCCCTTTGAAAGGCATTGTGCTCCGCGCCGAGGATGAGAGCGACGATATGTACGCATCCATTGACTCCGTGGTGGACAAGCTGGAACGTCAGATCCGCAAACACAAAACAAAAATTAACCGTAAGTTCCGCCAGGAAGGCAGCCTGAAAACACTCTTCGTTGAAGATCCAACAGGTACTGTAGCTACAGCTGAACTGGATGCGGACACGGATGACGATGATTTTGAAGTCGTACGGACGAAACGCTTTATGTTGAAACCAATGGACGTGGAAGAGGCCATCCTCCAAATGAACATGGTTGGTCACAATTTCTTCGTATTCTCCAACATTGACAGTGAAGAAGTTAGCGTAGTTTACAAACGGAACGATGGTAAGTACGGATTGATCGAACAAGGTTAATCTTAAGGTATAGGATCATCGGATCGGATTTGCGTATGAATATCTAATAATAATGAAGACAGGGACTGTAGTTTCCTGGATTAGACTTAACAAGAGCTTCCATCCCTTAGGGGATGGGGCTCTTTTGTGCGTAAAGGAGCTGGGAAATGACCTTTGGAAATAAAATGGTGAAACTATTCCCTATGCTGCTGCGTCTAATAGATAGTAAGAAGAAGCACAAACTGTAAAAGTTTACTGCCGGATTCAGATGGTTATGAAAATATTCGTACACCTACATTCGAGAGCTGGATATTGAGATTTTCATCCAAATTTACCATCAAAACTCGTTGACAGGGCTGTCTACCGTGCAAAATCAAACATGGCAATCGATGGCTTCCGCTAACGACTATGATTTTTTGCACTTAAACTCCATTTGATATGTCTCATAAGTTCAAAGAAGTGTGCCGTGGCGTGTTGCGGCGGCCCTTACAAACTGTTACAATTTATGCAAAGAGAATCATTGTCCTGATGAAGAATTGTCAACGAATGATCGCTAATCATAATCAATGACAGGCACAGCACCATGAACATGATTCGCAAGGCTCGGGCTTCGGCTAGTTTTTAATAACCGAATCCGTTTGAATACCGAATCAGCTTCATGAGGAACCCTTGGCAAGCCTGGAGTTGATTCATCCATATTACTTTTTATATTGTTTGTCACCCCCGGGCAAGTGGATGCAACATCCATCCGATGGTGTCGCGTGGCGGCAACAGGGGGTCTATTCTGTTTTGCACGAAAGGGGTATACCATGCTAGGACTTGTCAAAAAGATCTTCGGCGACATGAATGAACGTGATGTTAAACGTCTGATGAAGACGGTCGATGTGATCAATAAACTGGAACCACAATTTCAGGCGTTGTCTGATGAACAACTGAAAGGTAAAACGGACGAATACCGTGCTCGTATTGAAAAGGGAGAAACGACAGATGAACTTCTTCCAGAGGCATTTGCAACCGTACGTGAGGCTTCACGCCGTGTACTGGGCAAACGTCACTACGATGTACAGATGCTGGGCGGTATCGCTCTGCATGAAGGCCGTATTTCCGAGATGAAAACGGGTGAAGGTAAAACGCTGGTAGGAACACTTCCGGTATATCTGAACGCGTTGATGTCCAAAGGTGTACACGTGGTCACAGTCAATGACTATTTGGCACAGCGGGATAGCCAGGAAATGGGACAAATCTACGAATTCATGGGCATGACGGTAGGGGTTAACCTGAGCGGTATGGACCATGCTTTGAAACAACATGCATATGCATGTGATATTACGTACGGAACGAACAACGAGTTTGGTTTTGACTATCTGCGTGACAACATGGTGCTCTACAAAGAGCAAATGGTACAACGTCCATTGTTCTTCTGTATCATTGATGAAGTAGACTCCATCTTGGTCGATGAGGCGCGTACGCCACTCATTATCTCTGGACAAGCTCAGAAGTCGACGGATATGTACTATGCAGCAGATCGTTTTGTGAAACGTTTGGTGCCGGAAGAAGACTTTACGGTAGACATTAAGGTGAAATCCGTAGCGTTGACTGAGGCGGGCGTGGCAAAAGCAGAGAAGGCATTTGGTATCGAGAACTTGTATGATCATGCCAATGTAACTCTCAACCATCACATCGTGCAGGGCTTGAAAGCTAATGCAATCATGCGTCGTGACGTGGATTATGTAGTCAGTGATGAGGAAGTTATGATCGTTGATGAATTCACAGGTCGTCTGATGTCTGGACGTCGTTACAGTGATGGATTGCACCAGGCGATTGAAGCCAAAGAAGGCATTGAAGTACAAAACGAGAGCATGACGCTTGCTACGATTACCTTCCAGAACTATTTCCGGATGTACCGTAAACTTGCGGGTATGACGGGTACAGCGAAAACCGAGGAAGAAGAGTTCAAAAAAATCTACGGTCTCGAAGTACTGCAAATTCCAACCAACCGTCCGAACAAACGGGATGACATGGCAGATGTCGTGTATAAGAGCATCGATGGCAAGTTCAATGCCGTTGTAGAAGAGATCGTGGCACGCCACAGTAAGAACCAGCCGGTTCTGGTAGGTACAGTATCCATCGAGAACTCGGAGCGCCTGTCTGACATGCTCAAACGCCGTGGTGTTAAACACCAGGTACTGAACGCCAAGTACCATGCGGAAGAAGCAGAGATCATCTCAGGAGCTGGTCAAGCGGGTGCAGTAACGATTGCAACCAACATGGCTGGACGGGGTACGGATATTATCTTGGGTGAAGGTGTAGCTGAAGTAGGCGGCCTTCATATCATCGGTACAGAGCGTCACGAATCACGCCGGATTGATAATCAGCTGCGTGGTCGTGCAGGGCGTCAAGGTGACCCGGGTTCAACACAATTCTACCTGTCACTGGGTGATGAATTGATGAGACGTTTCGGTGCAGACAATGTACTGAACATGATGGAGCGCCTTGGTTTTGAAGAAGACCAACCGATCGAGAGCCGGATGATTACCCGTGCAGTAGAATCGGCGCAGAAACGTGTTGAAGGTAACAACTTTGACGTGCGTAAAGTCGTTCTCCAATACGATGATGTTATGAACCAACAACGTGAAATTATCTATAAACAGCGCCGCGAGGTACTGGAGTCCGAAAACATCAAACAGATTGTTATGGATATGATCAAACCTTCCATTGAACGTATCGTTGAAGCACACTGTGGTGACGATATTCCAGAAAACTGGGAGCTGCAGGAAGTTGCCGATTACATGAACAGCAAATTGCTGGATGATGGTTCGGTAACAAAAGATGATCTGTGGGGCAAGGAAGCAGAAGAGATTATCGAGTACCTGTTTACGAAAGTTCAGAACAAGTACAATGCACGTGAAGAGCGAATTGGCGAAGATATGGTTCGTGAGTTCGAGAAAGTGGTTGTGCTTCGTGCAGTAGACAGCAAGTGGATGGATCATATTGATGCTATGGATCAATTGCGTCAAGGTATCCACCTTCGCGCCTACGGTGGTACAGATCCACTGCGTGAGTACCAGTTCGAAGGCTTTGAGATGTTCCATCAGATGATCGCTTCGATTCAGGAAGAAGTAGCGACTTATGTGATGAGAGCACAGATCGAGAGCAATCAGGAGCGTCAAGCGGTTGTTGAGGAAAGTCAGATCTCGACAAGCGGTGAACCTGCTGAGAAACGTCCAGTGAAGGTTTCTGACCAAATCGGACGTAACGATCCATGTCCATGTGGTAGTGGCAAGAAGTTCAAACACTGCCACGGTCAAGAGTAGTACAATGGTTTATACACTTTAGTGTAATAAGTTGGACCTTGATTTTACACCATTACGGAGAGTGCAGAAGCGATCGAAGATGCTACTGTAATCGGAGTGGCAGGTGTAACATTTACTAGGTCAACTTAAATAGCATGACATGAACGGCTCCTTGCAGCCGGGTATTCCATAAGATGAAGTGAAGGATGCAAAACCGGTTAATGGTGCATAGTTATAATAATATGACCATGATCATGGAGAAGAGATATACTGATACAACAGTTGTCTCAACACCAGGGTGACGCTTCGCATACTTGATCTGGAGGAATACCCTGGATGCGGGGAGCTTATCTTAATGAAAAGAGGAATTGCACATGATCGATCCAAACGTGAAGCATGACCTGCGTGAAATAGGCAAGAAACTAACAAACCTTAGGGGGTCTCTTTGACTTAGATCTGAAGCAAGAGATGATCGGCAACTTCGAAGTGAAGATGTCTGCCCCGGATTTCTGGGACGATAGTGACAAGGCACAATCCGTAATCGCTGAGCTAAATGCGGTGAAAGGATCTGTGGATCAATACACCAAACTCCAACAGGACTATGATGATGCAGTGATGATGATCGAACTGGCGGACGAAGAAGGCGACGAAGACCTCGCTACCGAGATTGGTAACAGTATTACCGCGATCGTGAATAAGGTTGCAGAGTTTGAACTTCAGCTTCTCCTGAATCAACCATACGACAAGATGAATGCGATTCTGGAGCTTCACCCGGGTGCGGGTGGTACCGAGTCCCAGGATTGGGGACAGATGCTGCTCCGGATGTACACTCGTTGGTCCGAGAAGCGTGGCTTCAAGGTTGAGGTACTGGATTATCTGCCAGGTGATGAGGCTGGGATCAAAAGTGTTACGTTGTCGATTAAGGGACATAACGCTTATGGTTATCTGAAAGCCGAGAAGGGTGTACACCGACTGGTGCGGATCTCTCCTTTTGACTCATCGGGCCGTAGACATACGTCCTTCGTATCCTGTGATGTGGTACCGGAGATTGATGACACGATTGAATTGGACATCCGCACAGAGGACCTCAAGATCGATACGTACCGGGCGAGTGGCGCGGGTGGACAACATATCAATACCACCGACTCTGCTGTACGGATTACTCACCTTCCAACAGGTGTAGTTGTAACGTGTCAGAATGAACGTTCACAGATCAAGAACCGTGAGCGAGCGATGACGATGCTCCGTTCGAAATTGTATGAGCGTAAAATTGAAGAGCAAAAACAACAGCTGGATGAAATCCGAGGAGATCAGTCGGATATTTCATGGGGGAGCCAGATTCGCTCCTATGTGTTCCATCCCTATAGTATGGTAAAGGATCACCGTACAAGCGTAGAGACTGGGAATACAGGTGCAGTAATGGACGGCGACCTCGATGCATTCATCGATGGTTATTTGCGTAGCCAGATTAAAGTAGAAACCGATTAATATAAGTTCCTGTATGGACCCATACGTGTAGGCGTATGCTGGTGTATATGGGAGCTTTTTTTTGAATAATTTTATAGGATATAGAAAAAATGAGCGAACAATTGATCAGTCACATAAAAGGAGAGCACGAGAACATGCAACAACGATCACAACTTCACAACAGCCGCAAAAAGAGGATAACTAGCCTCATTCCACTCAATGGTCCATGGAGAAACGTCGTGGACACGGTATCTATCATTTTAGGTTCGTTTTTAATTGCAGTGGCCTTTAATTTATTTTTATTACCGAATCAGATCGCATCGGGTGGGGTGTCCGGGTTATCAATTCTGGGCAAGGAATGGCTTAATTGGGAGCCGGCATATACCCAATGGGCAATTAATATCCCACTCCTGATTGCAGGGTTTCTGCTCATTGGCAAACAGTATGGTATCCGTTCAGTTCTCGGCAGTATTGTCCTGCCATTGTTAGTCTATCTGACGAAGGATTGGGCCATTCCAACAACGAATCCGCTTCTGGGTTCACTGTACGGTGGAATTGGCGTTGGTTTAGGGATTGGAATTGTATACCGCGGTAGAGGATCGACAGGTGGCATGAGCATTCTTGCCAGAATCGTACAGAAATACAGTGGACTGAGTTACTCATTGTGTGTAGTCATCATGGATGCTACGGTTATTATTATGGCTGCTTTTGTATTGTCATTGGAACAGTCTCTCTATGCACTAATTGGGTTGTATGTTACCGGTAAAGTGATCGATGCTGTAGAGATGGGGCTCGGCTTCTCCAAGGTGGCTTATATTATCTCCAACCAGACAGAAGCGATTAGCAAAGTGATTCTGGATGACCTGGATCGCGGATTAACAAAGCTGGAGGCCAAAGGCGGTTACACCGACGATCAGCGAACAGTACTGATGGTAGTCGTTGGGCAAAATGAGGTGCCAAGACTCAAAGCGTTGATCCGGTCTGTGGACCCGGGAGCTTTTGTCATTATCAGTAACGCGCACGAAGTGCTCGGCGAAGGTTTTAAGCGGGGAGAACATGTGTGAACGGGTGTGAAAAATAGCGAGTAAGCCGTGTAGGTTTAATAAGATATGACTGTATCAAAAAAAGCAGGTATATCCTTCTCTAAGATAACGGAGAGGGAGTACCTGCTTTTCTCTTATTAAAAGTTTAACTTAACATTTCACATAACGGAGAGGACAGAAATATCCTGAAGAAGTGGAACGTTCGCCTAAAAGCTTTCTGAAAGAAAGCTACTTCGGAAGCATATGCTATCCCCGGATTTTCCCCTTTAGAATAGAGAATCAAAAAAATCTGGGGATAACAGCGATCGGAAGGATGTTCTGTCATCGGAGTGCCACCACTACAGAATCGGAGACAACAGACGGGAAATTGCTTCTTTGAAGCGGATAATCAGACTGCGTTTCTGGTATTCATCGAGCGTCATCTCACGCGATACATGCAGGTCGTGCTCAAAGGTTTGTACAAGTGCTGTCGCAATCGTTTCATCATACATAAAGGCATTAACCTCAAAGTTTAACCGGAAACTGCGGTAGTCAATATTGGCGGTTCCCACGGATGCAACCAAACTGTCAATGATAAGTGTTTTGGCATGAATGAAGCCATTATCATATATAAATACTTTGGCGCCAACTTTTAACAACTCACCAATATAAGATAACGTAGCCCAATATACAAAGGCATGGTCGGGTTTATTTGGAATCATGATGCGAACATCTATGCCGGACAGACACGCGAGACGAATAGCTTCGAATACACTGGCATCCGGGATAAAATAAGGTGTTTGAATCAGAATCGAATGTTTGGCACCATTAATCATCTTGAGATAACTGTTCTTGATATGCTCGGTCTCTGCATCCGGTCCACTAGAGACAATCTGCATGGCAATCTTTCCTGTACCCTCGATATGTGGGAAATGCGCCGGAACGTAAGGCGTGTCGTGTTGCTTGGAAGCTTCATTCCAATCCAGGAGGAACCGGGTCTGCAGCGCATGAACGGCATTCCCCTGAATACGCAGATGTGTGTCACGCCAGTAACCGAATTTCGAGTTCAAGCCGAGATACTCATCTCCCACATTAAACCCGCCCGTGTACCCAAGGTTACCATCAATGATGACAATCTTCCGGTGGTTCCGGTAGTTCATACGCAAGTTGATCAGACTGAATTTGGAGGGGAAAAAGACTTCAACCAAACCGCCTGCTTCGCGCAATTCTTTGAAAAAGCGTTTCGAAACCCGCCGTGATCCGAGCGCGTCATACAGCAAACGAACTTTGATGCCTTCCCGCGCTTTGCGGATAAGTGCATCCCGAATTCTTTTGCCCAGACGGTCGCCTCTATAAATGTAGTATTGTACGTGCACGTGATCCTGAGCCGCTTCGATGTCGTCCAAGAGCCGTTGGAACTTGTCTGTTCCGTCCGTAATGATCTCAACCGCATTATCCTCCGTTAACAGAGCACCGTTCTGCTTCAGGTTCATATAAATCATGTCCTGGCTACTCTCGGTTGCTTGGTTGCGGAAAGGGGTGCGGTTATCGTGCAACTGCGTGAGCTGGGCTTCAATACGTTCCTCTAGCCCGAGCTTCTTACGTTCTTTCCACTGGAAAAGCCGGTATCGGGTCAGATTCTGACCGGTTAAAAGATAAAGTACAAACCCAAACACCGGAATAAAGTTCAAGACGAGCAGCCAAGCCCAGGAAGCGCTGGCATCCTTCCGTTCGAAGAAAACGACTGCTGCCGCAAAAATAATATTCAGGCCTAGGAGCACAATAAGTAAAATGGATTCGATATGCACTATAGTCCCCCACGTCTCATAATGACCATCATGAATCTATTCATATGTCCTTGACTAGCAGGTTAGTTATGAATGAGACCCTGATTGTAATGTTTCCTACTAATACGTATTTTAACAGAAGTATACCTATTCGTCCCGGATGTTAAATAAAGATATGTTCGGATTGGATGGAAATCCATGTGAAATTGATGATAGAGTGTTGTATTTATATAACCAGAGTCGTATAATAATACACAAATATGCATATAAGCGACGGAATTGCTGTGTTCGGGCCTCATTCATGCAAGGGCATAGCACAAGTAGCGCATACATCGAGATTGGGGGAGCGAGAGTGAATAACAAATTAAAAGTAGCAATCGTCGGTTCCACCGGCTACGGCGGGGTGGAACTGATTCGTTTTTTCCAGAACCATCCGCAGGTTGAAATCACATCGGTGATCTCATCATCGAGCAGTGGTGAGTCCATCGCAGATGGATTTCCGCATTTGACGGGCGTGATTCACAGGCCACTCGACGGTGTAGATCCGGCTGAAATTGCGAGTCGTGCGGATCTGGTATTCACAGCGACCCCGTCCGGCGTAAGTGCAAAGCTCGTACCAAGCTTGCTGGCAGCAGGCCTTAAGGTCATTGACCTGTCTGGCGATTTCAGACTCAAAGATGGAACAGTGTACGAAGAGTGGTACAAACATCCGGCTCCTTCAGCTGATTTGCTGGAACAAGCGGTATACGGCATGGCTGAAGTGTATGGCGAAGAAGTGAAGGGGCAGAATTTTATATCGAACCCGGGCTGTTATCCAACGGCTACACTTCTTGGACTGATCCCTGCAGTAGAGGCAGGTTGGATTGATCCTTCTACTATTATTATTGATGCCAAATCAGGCGTATCCGGAGCGGGACGCGGAACAAGTCTGACCAACCATTATGCAGAGATGAATGAAAATTTCAAAGCCTATAAACTGAACAAACACCAACATATTCCCGAGATTGAACAAGTGCTTGGTGATATAACAGGAACGCCTGTTACGGTCACTTTCACAACACATCTGGTGCCAATGACACGTGGAATCATGAGTACGATGTATGCAAAACTCATTGGGGAACACAGCGACCGGGAGATCGTAGATTTGTATCGTAAATATTATGAGAACAGACCTTTTGTACGTGTACGTGAACCGGGCATCTGGCCTTCGACCAAAGAAGTGTACGGATCCAACTATTGTGATATCGGATTTGCGGTGGATCCTCGCACAGGGCGTTTGACGATTATTTCGGTCATCGACAACCTGGTGAAGGGTGCATCCGGGCAAGCAATTCAAAATATGAACCTGATGATGGGATGGGAGGAGAACCTCGGGCTGAACATGACACCGGTATATCCATAAGGGATTGGAATTCAGGAGGAGCACTTGAACATTCGGTGTAAAAGTGCTCTCTCAGAGTCTTCTAGGGAGAACGGATCAGGTTAGGCAGGCGGATCATCGGCATATAGCTGAACGCATACGGGGGATATGATATGGGAACGAATGTGGAGCAACAGAACTTTACCGTGGTTGAGAACGGAACAATTGTAACCCCTGGGGGATTCACTGCTGGTGGACTTCACTGCGGATTGAAAAAGACATCTCGCAATGACATCGGAGCGATCCGATGTGATGTACCTGCTACAGCTGCTGCTGTATACACAACGAACGTGTTTCAGGCCGCACCACTCAAAGTAACGCGCGAAAGTTTGAGCAACGGACGCCTTCAAGCTGTTATCGTTAACAGTGGTAATGCCAATGCATGTACAGGGCAACAAGGTGAAGAAGATGCTTATGCGATGCGTTCGGCCGCTGCGCGGGAGCTGGGTGTGGCAGAAGAGGATGTGGCTGTGGCATCCACAGGTGTCATTGGGGAATTGCTCAAGATGGATGCAGTACATTCAGGAATTACTGGACTTCCAGCACATATGGGCAAAGAGTCTAATGAGGCGGAACAATTTTCACAAGCGATTCTGACAACGGATTTGGTGAAAAAGGAAGCTTGCGTCTCCGTTCTGGTTAACGGTAAGACGGTTACAATTGCGGGAGCCGCCAAAGGCTCGGGTATGATTCATCCGAATATGGCGACAATGCTCGCTTTCATGACCTCCGACGCGGTCATTGGTGCAGAAGCGTTGCAGCGCCTGCTGCGCCAGGCAACGAATCACACATTTAACATGATTACCGTCGATGGAGATACAAGCACAAACGACATGCTGGTAGCCATGTCCAGTGGATATGCAGGCAATGAAGAGCTGAGCACAGAGCATCCGGATTGGGAAGCTTTTGCAGCCGGTTTCACCTATGTATGCCAAGTGTTGGCCAAAGCCATTGCTCGTGATGGTGAAGGAGCAACAAAACTGGTCGAGGTAGAAGTTACAGGTGCAGTAAGTGATGAATCCGCACAGGCAATTGCCAAAACTGTCATCGGGTCCAGTCTGGTGAAATCCGCCATGTTTGGCGCTGATGCTAACTGGGGACGGATTATTGCAGCCGTAGGGCGTGCAGGACAGCCGGTAAACCCGGATACGGTGGATATTCGTTTGGGAGAGATCTCGGTACTTGCACAGTCCCGTCCAGTCGTGTTTGACGAAGAATTGGCCTTGGCCTATTTGCAGACCGATACAGTTCGGATTGTGGTGGATTTGCACCACGGCGAAGGAACAGCAACAGCCTGGGGCTGTGACCTGACGTATGACTACGTCCGAATTAACGCCGCATACCGCACGTAATAAGCCTTTGGGATAAAGGTTTTGCGAAACAGCTGTCTTCTATTGTGAAGCTGTTTCGTGAGATGTTTCAAAAATTTATCAATGAAATTTAAACTTGTTGTTTGGTGTTGGACATATAGCGATAGTAATGGAGAAGACGGAATTGATTCTGCAGAAGCGGAGCGGTCGCCTTTGTCTCCGGGTGTTCCCCCTATATAGGGATAATTCAAGAAACCTGGAGACAACAGCGATCGAAAGAACAATCCGAATTCGGAATGGCCTCCTACCAGCCTTTGTCACCTTATAAAAGTGTTATATTTTTTTGAATATAATTTTTACTATGATAGGAGCTTGCCCTCATGAATTCAACAATGCCAAACAAGAGTACCGCAACGGAAGCGAGCACAGAGAAACAGATGTTTGTCATGAAATGTGGAGGCAGCACGCTGGCAGCATTGCCCGAGTCTTTCTTTGCGGATCTGCGTGATTTGCAGTCTCAGGGTACACAGCCAGTCATCGTGCATGGCGGAGGTCCTGCGATCTCGGATAACCTGGCGAAGCTTGGTATCGAAACCGAATTCGTTAATGGCCTGCGCAAAACGACTGAACCTGTGCTGGACGTAGTGGAGATGGTACTCGCTGGAAGTATCAACAAACAGATCGTGCGTTTGATTCAACGTGTGGGCGGTCGTGCACTAGGCTTGTCTGGCGTGGACGGGGGTCTGATCCAGGCTAAACCTGTTACAAACCACGCAGAGATCGGTTGGGTAGGCGATGTCACTGGTGTGAACGCAGAGATTATCCAAGGAATTGTGAACATGGGATACATGCCGGTTATCGCACCAGTTGGTGTAGATGCAACTGGACAACGCTACAACATCAACGCAGATACAGCTGCGGGTGCAGTGGCGTCTCATCTTGGCGTAAGTCGGATGATTGTCGTGACTGACGTTCCTGGCATCATGAAGAACGTAGGGGGCGAGAAAAAAGTACTGCCATCCGTATCTGTACAAGAGATTGAGGACATGATCCAGACCGGAGAAATCTATGGCGGCATGATTCCCAAAGTGCGTGCAGCTATCGCTTGTATCCATGGTCAAGTACGTGAGGTCATCATCGTAGACGGCAGCGAACCTCAAATCCTGAGCCGAGTGCTCGGCGGAGAAATCATCGGAACAAGAATCATCCGTATGCAATAATTTGCTCTCGAAGTGCTAGGGTCTTACTAGCCTTATATTATATAAAAAAATATGTGCACGATTTTTTTGTGAATCTGGGCATAACGCGATAACGGAAGAGTGCAGAGCCAATCTGAAGAAAAGACGCAAGAACGGAGAGGACAGAAATAACCTGAAGAAGCGAAGCGTGCGCCTTTATCCCCGGAGTTCAACCTTTAGAAAATTAATCAAAGAAATCCGGGGATAACAGCGATCGGAAGGTTGTTCTGTCATCGAAGTGGAAGTATGCATACGTTCGGAAGATGGACTGCAATCGAAGTGGTCTAGTGTTATGTTTATTCACCTTAGGCGTGCACCAACCAATAAGGAGTGATATGGTCATGGCAAAAGGCAACGAACAGCCAGGTTCTGGCACAGCGGTAGCGGGCGCAACAGCAACAGGTGCAGCAGCACAGACGGAAAGCTCGCTTTTCCAAACGTATGCGCGTTATCCAATCAGTCTGGTTAAAGGTAAAGGCAGCTGGTTGTGGGACGACCAGGGCAACCGCTATCTCGATTTCATGTGTGGCCTCGCTGTAACTAGCCTGGGCCATGCACCGGAGAAAGTTGGAGCCAAGCTGAAAGCTCAGATTGATGAGCTGTGGCATGTGTCCAACCTGTTCCAGATTCCAGGCCAGGAGAAGGCAGCAGCATTGCTGACAGCCAATACATGCGCTGATGCAGTGTTCTTCTGTAACAGTGGTGCCGAAGCGAACGAAGCGGCTATTAAGGTAGCCCGTCGTTATCACCAGAAGGTGAAAGGCACAGATCGCTATGAAGTGATTACATTTGCCCAATCCTTCCATGGACGGACGCTTGCAACACTGACAGCAACCGGACAGGATAAGGTGAAAGAAGGATTTTTGCCATTGCCAGCCGGATTTGTAACCGTACCTTTGCATGATATTCCTGCACTGGAAGCGGCAATTGGACCCAACACTGCAGCTATTATGCTGGAAATGGTTCAAGCCGAAGGTGGTGTATATCCGGTCGAACCGGAATTCGTCAAACATGTACGGAGATTGTGTGACGAGCATGGGTTGCTTCTGATTGTCGATGAAGTACAAACAGGAATGGGACGTACGGGTAAACTGTTCGCGCACGAACATTATGGCATTGAGCCAGACGTGTTCACCGTTGCCAAAGGTATCGGCAGTGGTTTCCCTGTAGGCGCAATGCTGGGTAAAGGCTTCTTGCGGGATGCGTTCACGCCAGGAAGTCATGCAACGACATTTGGCGGAACACCACTTGCTTCATCCGTTGTGATTGCTACAATCGAAACGATGCTTGAAGATCGCTTGCCAGAGCGTGCAGCGGAGATGGGTGAATACCTGATGAGCTCCCTGCGGAATCGTTTGGCGGGCAATTCCTTTGTGAAGGAAGTACGTGGCTTGGGATTGTTGGTCGGTATTGAATGTGCTGAGCCGGTAGGTGATATTGTGCTTGCTGGGCAAAAACGCGGTATCTTGTTCGTCTCTGCAGGACCAAATGTGATTCGTTTGCTTCCGAACCTGTATGTGAGCAAAGAAGAGATCGACGAGGCCGTATCGCTGGTAGGCACATTGATCGAAGAGCACGTAGCGGCGAAAGCCTAATATAAAAATGAGAACCTTTCTGTCTCGGGGCCATTACCGGCCTCGAAGCAGAATGAGATGATGAATCCCTGTAGCCGCGCGGTGAACTTGCAGAAGGTGGAAATGAATAAAATTGAGAAGCACCAAGACACAGTGTCAACGTTGCTCTCTCTTCTGCCCATGCGGGTGCAGGGAACCGGAAATAAGGAGGACATTATACATGACAGCACAACAGACGGAAAAGGTTCAAAAGATTGATCTGAGAGGCCGGGATTTTATCGAATTCACGGACTACACAGCAGAGGAAATTCGTTATCTGCTTGATCTCGCGATTGAGATTAAAGGCAAGCAAAAAAGCGGTGTACCTTTTCAACCGTTGAAAGGTAAAACGATCGGACTTATTTTTGAAAAATCATCCACACGTACGCGTGTATCCTTTGAAGTAGGCATGTTCCAATTGGGCGGACACGCACTCTTCCTGAGCAAAAATGATATCCAACTGGGGCGCGGGGAAACAACACATGATACAGCCAAAGTATTGTCCCGTTACCTGGACGGCATCATGATCCGTACCTTTGGACACCATAATGTAACTGAACTGGCAGAGCATGCGGATGTGCCGGTCATTAACGGACTGAGCGATGCAGCGCATCCTTGTCAGGTACTGGCAGACTTCCAAACGGTGCTGGAGCACAAAGGTAAGCTGGCAGGTCTGAAAATGGCTTACATCGGAGATGGCAACAACATGGCACACTCCCTGATGCTCGGTGCAGCGAAGATGGGAATGCATGTTGCTGTAGCAACGCCAGAAGGCTATGAGCCGGATAGCGCAGTTGTGGAGCAGGCACGCATTATCGCACAGGAGAGCGGTTCTGAAGTGACTGTAACCTACAGTGCACAAGAAGCAGCCAAAGATGCAGATATCGTGTACACGGATGTATGGGCAAGTATGGGCTTTGAAGAAGAGCAGAAGATTCGGGAGCAGGCATTTGCGGCATATCAAGTAGACGAGGAACTGATGAAAGGCGCGAAGCCGGACTACATGTTCTTGCATTGTCTGCCAGCACACCGCGGCGAAGAAGTGAGTGCCGGTGTAATTGACGGACCGAACTCCCTGATCTTTGATCAGGCGGAGAATCGCTTGCATGCACAGAAAGCATTAATGGCTGCGTTAATGAGCGAATAGCTGCTATTTCATTGAATGGGTTGATTTTAGGCGCAGATTTCGCGATGATAGATTCATCTATAATGTACTTTAAAAAGTTAATTAAATAAGAAGCATACACAAACACGGAGAGACAGAAAAAGCCTGAAGAAGCGAAGCGTGCACCTGAAAGCTTTCTGAAAGAAAGCTGCATCGGAAGCATAGGCTATCCCCGGATTTTACCCTTTATCATAAAGGGATGAAAAAATCTGGGGATAACAGTGATCGGAAGGGTTTTCTGGCTTGTAGGATTCAGTGTATGAAGGCTCTGTTTAACTTAACTGATCTTGGGGAGGACCATTGAACATGGCTAAGGAAAAAATTGTACTCGCATATTCAGGCGGGTTGGACACATCTGTAATATTGAAATGGTTGAAAGAAACGTATGATGCTGAGATTATTGCATTCACAGCGGATATTGGACAAAAGGATGAATTGGACGGTTTGGAGGAAAAAGCACTGGCAACAGGCGCTTCCAAAGTATACATCGACGATCTGCGCGATGAATTCGCAAAAGATTTCATCTATCCGATGTTCCAGGCGGGTGCCCTCTATGAAGGACAATACCTGCTTGGTACAAGTATCGCTCGCCCACTGATCGCTAAACGTATGGTGGACATCGCTCGTGCAGAAGGGGCTACGGCCATCGCTCACGGCGCTACAGGTAAAGGAAATGACCAAGTTCGCTTTGAGTTGAACGCGGCTGCGCTGACACCAGACATTAACGTAATTGCACCTTGGCGTCTGGAAGAATTCCGTAACCAGTTCCCGGGACGTGCCGAGATGATTGCTTACGCTGAGAAACATGGTATTCCGGTAACCGCATCTGCAGCTAAACCATACTCCACAGACCGTAACTTGCTGCATATCAGCTATGAGAGCGGTGTGCTCGAAGATCCTTGGTTCGATCCAAGCGCGGACGAGAACAAAGACATGTTCTTGCTGAGCAGTGCACCTGAAGATGCACCAGATCAAGCGGAATATGTTGAACTGGAATTCGAACAAGGTGACTGTGTCGCGCTGAACGGTGAGCGCCTGAGCCCGCTGCAAGTGATGGAGCAACTGAACGAGCTGGGTGGTAAACATGGTATTGGCCGTGTAGATATGGTTGAGAACCGTTTTGTGGGTATGAAGAGCCGTGGCGTGTACGAAACACCAGGTGGAACGATCTTGTTCACCGCACATCGCAAAATGGAATCCATCACGATGGACCGTGAAGTGATGAACCTGCGTGATAGCCTGATCACACGTTACAGCACACTCGTTTACAACGGTTTCTGGTTTGCACCGGAACGTCTGGCGCTGCAAGCGCTGGTGACTGAAAGCCAGAAGAACGTAACAGGTACGGTTCGTGTGAAACTGTACAAAGGCAACATCATCGGCGCAGGTGTGAAAAGTCCTGTCAGCCTCTACAATCCGGACATCGCAACGATGGAAGCTGATCCAACGCAAGCCTACGATCAAGGTGATGCAACAGGTTTCATCCGCCTGAATGCACTGCGTTTGAAAGTAAACTCCGGCGTGGAGCAAAACAAAAACTAATTTCAACCTGCACAATAAAGCTACACCAATATAAATGACAAGGCAGGCCGTTCTTGCACATCTGGCAGGAGCGGCTTTGTCCATGAGCGAAAGGGGAGTACTCACTGTGAGCAAGCTGTGGGGAGGACGTTTCACAAAACAAACCAATCATTTGGTTGAGGAATATACGGCATCGATCAATTTTGACAAGGCTTTGGCTGAGGAAGACATTCAGGGCAGTCTGGCCCATGTGACGATGCTGGGCAAATGCGGTATTCTTCCGGCGGAAGATGTAGAGACGATCAAAGAAGGGCTGATCACCGTTTTGCACAAAATCCGTGCAGGTGAAGTGGAATTCTCCGTATCGGACGAAGACATCCACATGAATATTGAGAAAAACCTGATCGAGACGATTGGCCCTGTAGGCGGCAAATTACATACAGGCCGTAGCCGGAACGATCAAGTTGCAACAGATATGCACTTGTACCTGCGTGAGCGCGTGGTCGGATTTGTGGGCATGCTGCATTCCTTGCAGGAAGCACTGATTGGACAAGCAAAAGATAACCTCGATACAATTGTACCGGGTTATACGCATCTTCAACGGGCACAGCCAATTCTGTTCGCCCATCACCTGATGGCGTATGTATCCATGTTCCAACGGGATGCGGAGCGTCTGATGGACAGCTACAAACGCATTAACATCCTGCCACTGGGCGCAGGTGCGCTCGCGGGCACAACATTCCCGATTGACCGTCATTTTGTGGCGGAACAACTGGGCTTCGACGGCGTGTACGAGAACAGTCTGGACGCAGTAAGCGACCGTGACTTCATCGTTGAGTTTCTTGCGGCAGCTTCGCTGATCATGACTCACTTGTCCCGTCTGAGTGAAGAGTTGGTGCTGTGGAGCAGCACAGAGTTTGGATTCGTTGAACTGGACGATGCATTCTGCACAGGCAGCAGCATCATGCCTCAGAAGAAAAATCCGGACGTTCCTGAACTCGTTCGTGGTAAAACAGGACGTGTATACGGCAACCTGATCGGCTTGCTGACAGTATTGAAATCTCTTCCACTGGCATACAACAAAGACATGCAGGAAGACAAAGAAGGCATGTTTGATACAGTAGCGACGCTGGAGGGCGCACTGCAACTGTTTGCTCCAATGATCGCAACAATGACAGTGAACAAGGATCGGATGCGTCAAGCGGTCAACCAGGATTTCTCCAACGCTACGGATATTGCCGACTTCCTCGTGGGTGAAGGCTTGCCTTTCCGTCAGGCGCATGAAGTGATTGGTAAAACGGTGCTGTACTGCATCCAGAACAGCAAGTATTTGCTGGATCTGACGATTGATGAATTCCGTCAGTTCTCACCACTGTTTGATGACCGGATCTATGATGTGCTGCAACCGGAAGCGGTTGTGAACGCTCGTAATGTTTACGGCGGAACAGCTTCGGGTCAAGTCGCTGAAGCCATCGGACGCAGTGAAAAGGTACTTGAGATCACCGAGCAATGGATTACGAACCGCGGTTAATACCACCGCTAATATAAGGTACCCTTACAGATACGACAGTACAATAAAAAAAGCAGGCCAGAGAACTTTGTTCTCAGCGGCCTGCTTTTTGTGTTATACAGCGATATGCTTTAAATATATTCAATTCAACTGCGAATGGAAGGAAGGTTGTTCTGTCATCGGAGTACCAGCCTTCTTTATCCTCAGTAGCTCCCAATGATCCACTAATCGCGCTTGGGCAAAGGCAACCATTTCAATACATCCTGGATCTTGGCATCCCAGTAGCCCCACTCATGTTCACCAGGCCCTTCCTCGTATGTCAATGCGAAGTTCGTTTGTTCACAGGCATGACGGAAGGTTTGATTATCCTCATACAGGAAATCTTCCGTTCCGCAACATTGGTAGAGCAAAGGTCGAGGACTTTCGCTAGATTGATTTTCTTTTAACAGATGGATCAGATCGTTCTCTGTACCTGTCACCTCTGGTCCGAAAATACGTTGTAACTCAGTCTGTTGCAATGCTGAGGATGCGTTTCTATCCATATGTGCAGACATATCGAGTGCTCCAGACAAACTTGCAGCTGCAGCGTATTGATCTGGTTTACGAAGGGCCAGCTTGAACGCGCCATAACCACCCATAGATAAACCAGCAACGAAATTGTCCTCCCGTTGATCTGACAATGGGAAGAAAGAACGAGCAAGTGCCGGCAGTTCTTCACTGATAAAGCTCCAATAACGTCCGCCTTCTACCATATCTGTATAGAAGCTACGATGTACCTGTGGCATAACAACGGCGATCCCGAGGTTGGCCACATAACGTTCGATCGATGTGCGACGCAGCCAGATGGAATCATCATCAGACAGACCGTGCAGCAGGTATAGGGTTGGGTGCAGTCCTTTGCCGGTCACATTCTCCATACCGATCTGATTGTGGGTTTGTTGCGGCAGAATGACATGCATGCTGGT
Organism: Paenibacillus sp. PK1-4R; assembly: GCF_030369595.1. NCBI lineage: Bacteria > Bacillati > Bacillota > Bacilli > Caryophanales > Paenibacillaceae > Paenibacillus > Paenibacillus sp. PK1-4R. Next base: position 6,223,709 of record NZ_CP126535.1, on the reverse strand, counting down.
GCTAAGCCCGAGCGTATCTGAGTAAAAATCACATTTAATAAGTGCCATAAGTGTAAGAGACCCCTTTCATAAGTTCGTTAACCACGTGTTCTGACATGAGACGATGGGATGGAAATCGGATGCCTAAGCCTCCAAAGTGTTTATATGTAACAGGTTATACGCATTACTCTTCCATTGCAATAACAAGATCTACAGTAGAAAACAAAGAATTTCACACCAGTGGTCAATATGGAAGTATGTAATTGGATTATCGATTTTTAACGCACTTTACAACGTAACAATGTTATGTTACACTCGTTTCAATAAAAAGGGGGACCATATATGACGGATGATTTGATCTCCAAGAAAGAATTGTTGGACCTGACAGGAATCTCATACGGCCAGTTGTACCGCTGGAAGCGGAAAAATCTCATTCCGGAAGAATGGTTCATTCGGAAATCGTCCTACACCGGACAAGAGACCTTTTTTCCCAAACAACAGATTTTACTGCGCATTGACAAGATTCTCAATATGAAAGACGGATTATCGCTGGATGAACTGGCAGACGTGTTCTCACCTACATTGGGTGAAGTGGAGATGTCTGCACAGCTACTATTAGAGCGAAACATTGTTTCACAAATCTCGCTGGATCTGTTGAAAGAAGCAGGTCGGGAACAATCGCTGTATGCTTTGGAGCAGATTATGATGCTCTACGTCCTTGATAAGCTGTTAATGAGCGGAGATATTACTCGGCAAGAGGGTGCTTTGCTGATCGAAGTGATGTCCGAACATTATTATCGTTTTACAGGCAAACCCAGCGAACTCGTGCTTATTCGTAAGATGGGTGTTCCTTCATTCATGCTGGTAACAGCAGGAACGGAGTTTTATTTTGACAATGGTGTGAAGGTGGTTCTTAGGAAGCCGATGGGAACATTTATGGAAGAACTAAAACTCAAATTGGGATAAGGAGAGGATCATCTATGGAAGAGCGGAATAAGCGGAATGATCTGAATGTGGCGGGCATAAGTCAAACGGCAGGCGGGAATTTTCACCGTGTATCTATTGATGGCATGGCTAAGGTGAACGGCAACCTGGACTGCACCTCTATGGAAGTGAATGGAACATTGAAGATGCACGGCGCTTTGAGCTCCGAGAGTGTAACGATTAACGGCATGTGTACGTTGAATGGCCCTTTGACCAGTTCTCGTGTTCGGGTGGATGGCTTAACTACGATTAACGGAGATCTCCATAGCCCTGAGCTTGAAGTGAACGGAAAGTGTACCGTACGTGGAAGAGTGGATGGGGAACGAATTGATATTGGCGGTGTGATCGATATTGAAGGGGATGTCCAATGTGAGTCCCTGAATGTACGGGGCAATATTAAGATCAGCGGCTTACTGAATGCGGGAACAGTGGAGATCAGGCTGCATACATCTTCTTCGGCTAAAGAGATTGGCGGAGAGCGTATCGATATTCGTCGCAAGGAACAACAGAATGGATTTTGGAAAAGTATTGGTCTGGGCGGGACCCCTTCATTTAAGACTTCCTTAATTGAGGGTGATGAGATTGTGCTGGAAGATACTGAAGCTGATATTGTTCGGGGGAGTAACATTTTTATCGGTCGCGGCTGTAACATCAGGCTGGTCGAGTATTCGGGTGAACTTGAGATAGATCAGGATGCCAAGGTGGGCAGCAGTCAGCAAATTTAAAGTTTGGATATGGAGAGAAAGGGATGGGATCGAAATGAATAACAATCCTGGGCGTTCATTGGACAAAAAAATGGATATCAGCATCGTTGGTGATGGCAGTTCTTCTGGTGGCGTGTACGGCAAGATCAAGGTCGTAGGGGACGCGTCCTTTAACGACAATCTATCTTGTGATCGATTCAAATGTACGGGTACATCGGTCATATACGGATCGCTTGAATCCACAGATATTAAAATTACCGGCACCCTTACTCTGACAGAGCGAGAGGCCAGCAACGATGTTGAGGATGGAATCCAGGTATCTGGCCTGCATGCCAAAGCTGAGCATATAAAAGTTGTCGGTGAACTTCATCTGTCAGGGGATTGTCAGGCAGAAAATATCAAGCTGAACGGACGATTGACGATAGCAGGGATGCTCAGCGCTGAACACATGACACTCAAAATCATGGGTCCTTCAGAGGTGAAGGAAATGGGCGGTTCCATCATCTCGGTGAAGAGTGGGCGGTTGAATGACTTGTTTACGGGGAATAAATCAATTCTTAAAGCACAGATTATCGAAGGTGACGACATTGAATTAGAGAATACGGAGGCCGAGATTGTCCGTGGCGATAAAATAAAAATCGGTCCTGGCTGCCGGATTGGTACAGTGGAATACCGTTCATCTCTGCAAATTCATCCGCAATCGGAAGTTTTGCTGCAAAGCAATCGGTCCTTGGACTGATTAACGAAAACTTCTTTTCGGATATACTAATGCAGTCATATGAATAGAGCGTGAATGGAGAGATTGAGTACAATGGTTGCACGTAAAAACAGTATTGGATTGGTGCTGGCAGGGTTACTGCTCAGCATACTTATGGCTTCGATGGATAACACCATCGTGGCAACAGCTATGGGGGACATTGTCGGGAAGCTGGGTGGGCTCGACAAGTTCGTCTGGGTTACCTCCGCGTACATGGTGGCTGAGATGGCAGGGATGCCGATCTTTGGTAAGCTATCCGATATGTATGGACGGAAGAAGTTTTTTGTATTTGGTATTATTGTGTTTATGCTTGGCTCAGCGCTGTGCGGAACGGCAACGTCTATTGTGGAATTGACGATGTACAGAGCGATTCAAGGTATTGGTGCGGGGGCCCTGGTGCCGATTGCCTTTACGATCATGTTTGATGTCGTTGCACCAGAATCACGTGGTAAATTGGGTGGATTGTTTGGAGCCGTGTTTGGCCTGTCCAGCGTATTTGGACCTCTGCTCGGTGCTTACATTACCCAGTATGCGACATGGGAATGGGTATTCTATATCAACCTGCCGCTAGGCTTGATTGCATTTGTGTTTATTGCGTTCTTCTACAAGGAGTCTCATCAGCATCAATCCCAACAGATCGACTGGCTGGGTGCTGTAACGCTGATCGGTGCTGTTGTGTGCCTGATCTTTGGTCTGGAACTGGGCGGCAAAACGTTTGCCTGGGGTTCCTGGCAGATTCTTGGCTTGTTTGCCGGATTTGTAGCATTAGCGTTGCTCTTCCTTTTTGCAGAAACAAAAGCCAAAGAACCAATCATCTCCTTTGGCATGTTCCGCAACCGGGTCTACTGGTCCAGTAACGTTATTGGTATGTTCAGTGGTGCGGCGTTCATTACAGCATCCGTGTACATTCCGATCTTCATACAGGGGGTACTTGGTGGTAAAGCGACCAACTCCGGTCTTGTGCTGCTGCCCATGATGCTTGGGTCCGTTGTGACGGCGTCCCTGGGTGGGGTGTTGATGACCAAAATCAAGTATCGCAATATCATGATCCCTACGTTGGCCTTACTTGTCATTGGACTCGGATTGCTGACTACACTGGATGAGGGTTCTTCCCTCTGGACGATACGTATTTACATGGTGATGGTAGGTCTGGGTGTCGGTGCCTCGTTCTCAGTACTCAGCAATGCAGCCATGAACGCGTTTGAACCGCAAAGACGCGGTGCGGCGAGCTCCACGCTTAACTTTTTGCGGTCCCTCGGCATGACGATGGGCATTACGATCTTTGGTATCGTACAGAGCCAGGTATTTACGCGTAAAATGAACGATGCTCACGCTGGTTCAACTGCGGAAGCAGGCGGTGCTTCAGCGGGTGGCGTGCCTCAGGGAGTGGATCTGACCGATCCACATGCGTTGCTCTCACCAGAACTCAGACAGGCGATTCCGCCTCAGGTGCTGGATACCATCACACATGCCCTGTCTTCTTCCATCGTACAGTTATTTGCCTGGGCTGTAATTCCGGCTGCACTCGCGTTGGTCGCTTCCTTCTTCATGGGAAAAGAGAAGATGGTTGTAGGCGAAGAGCAAGGCGAATACACAGGCGGTCACTAAACCGTTATGCATACGATACAGCGGCTACTCGTAATTTATAAAAACGAATAACTTATCTTAGCTTAAAACATGAAAGACACACTTCTCGCGTACCTGCAAAAGGGACGGGATGTGTGTCTTTTTGTTTTTGTTGGCTTCAGAAAAGGAACCTAAGGCTGTTTTGTATCGCTAATCCCGTCCTCGACCACAGAAGGCCCTTGTGGATCAGGCAGGCTGCTATGACCGGAGCGGGCAATCAGGCGATTCTGAGCTTTGTACGTGTCCCGTGTAATCGTTTTGGATTCGACCACTTTGCCGTCCAGCCTTTTGGTTCTTACCGTCTCGACAATATATCCGGGCTGTCCGTCTTGCAGCACCTGCTGTGCACCATCAGGCAGTACAGTACTGGACACATATTTTACTGGAACACTTAATGTTTCAATGGTACGAGATTCAAGGGCATAGCTGACATTCTCCGGGAATGTGCCGAAAAATTTCACCATCAATTGGTGGTTCTTCACCTCTGCATGAATGAGTAAGGACTTTCCAGTATTATTCTTGAAGCGAAAATTGATGGCTCCCGAGGCAAAGGTGGCATCCAATCCTTTCGGCAAATATTTGACCGGCAGGGAATGGTTGCGACGCTCAATAATATCAAGACCCGTCAATAGCGCTGCGTTATACACCGTACTGGATACCTGGCAGATCCCCCCGCCAATTCCGGGGGTAAGTCTTCCATTGACAATGACCGGTGCCTCACGAAACCCATAATCCTTCTCCGCTTTACGGATGATCTTCTCATAATCGAATGTGGCATCCGGTGGCAAAATCATGCCGTTAATCGCTTCCGCCGCTGCGCTGACATTATGTATCCGGCCTTCACTACTATTGCCCAGACCCGTGGAGAACTGGATGATCTTTCGGTCAATGCCTTCCTGGCGTAGCGAATCAAGAGTTACTTCGGGTTTCAGCGTATACAGTGGTACCTGGATCAGCAGTGGGGCGGGTTTCTCATCCGGGTTCAGTACACTGAAATCTCGGTGCAACTTGGTCTGAATGAGATTTGTGAGTGTATCCCAATCAATCCGGCGGACGCCCTTTTCCGGGATATACTGGACTTTGTCACTTGTGGTAATGCGGCGAACAGCGTCCGCAGGTGTACCGAAGGTTTCTTTTTCCCAGGCAGGGCTGAGATGTTCTTGGAGTGGTCTTGAGTTGTAGGTCATATCGAGAGAGAACTCTTTCGGAAAATGATAACGTGCATAAGCGCGTTCCCACAGGTTACCTTCCTCCAGCTGCTGTATTGCGGACTCCAAGCTGTTAACGTTGTAACTCACCCCCACCTGAGCTGCGGTATACGACATCGTCTGGGGGTTGGGTTCAGTCACTTCAAATGTGACAGGCCAGTCCTCCAGCTTTTGGATCTGTTCATCCAATTCATGCAATACGTTCTTGCGATTCTTCCCCTCCACCAGCATGCCGCCAACATGAACATCTTTGGGCAGGGCAGGTTGATTCACGTACATATACAGCAATCCATAAGACGCGGAGCCGATCAAGAGGATGGAGAATAGAACAATGACCGTCACATGTATTTTTTTCATAACCGTACGCTCCTTTATACTTCTGTTGTTCCGCACTTTGTAACACTTTCTATATATATGATCCAATGCAGGAAAACTTTCGGGTACTCAATAGGTAACAAATTTGTTACAATAAACTTCATATGAATCCATGCTTCACCATTGAAACAGGAACGAAGTGGATTTTTTCCTGATGAAATTCAGGTCTTTTTAAAGGAAATGCCGGGATTGTGTCGAAATGATAATGGCTAACTATGCGAGCAGGAAGTGATGATGTGATAGAAATGCAGGACGTGTGGAAGACCTACGCCAATGGGACCCACGCATTACAAGGGGTGTCGGTGAAGATCGACCGCAATGAATTTGTCTATATCGTCGGTCCGTCCGGCGCAGGTAAATCGACATTTATGAAATTGATGTACAGAGAAGAAGTTCCGACCAAAGGACAAATATCCATTAACGGATTTAATATTGGTAAGTTGAAGCCAAGAAAGATTCCTTATGTGCGTCGTAACATCGGCGTTGTGTTCCAGGATTTTCGTCTGCTGCCACGGATGACAGCATTTGAGAATGTGGCATTTGCCATGGAAGTTATTGAAGCACCGAAGCGTCATATCAAGAAACGGGTGATGGAAGTGCTTGATCTGGTGGGACTGCGCAGCAAGGCGAATCGTGAACCTTCACAGCTCTCGGGTGGAGAACAGCAGCGAATTGCCATTGCACGGGCTATCGTCAATAACCCATCGGTTATTATCGCGGATGAGCCTACAGGTAACCTCGATCCGGAGACGTCATGGGGCATTATGCAACTGCTGGATGAAATTAATTTCCGGGGAACAACCATTGTTATGGCAACCCACAACAAAGATATCGTGAATACGATGCGTAAGCGGGTAATCGCCATTGAACGTGGACAGATTGTACGGGATCAGATGAGAGGGGAATACGGTTATGAATTTTAGTACTCTCTTGCGCCATTTGCGGGAGGGATTCAAAAACGTATTCCGCAACGGCTGGATGTCTGTGGCCTCCATCATGTCCATCATTGTGTCCTTATTGATTCTTGGTGTGTTTATGTTGCTGGTGCTCAATGTGAACTCGATGGCGAATCAGGTTGATAGCCAGGTGGAGATCAGCACGTTCCTCGAACTGAATGTGGACGAGAACCTGCGTAACACACTGGAGCAAGAAATCAGCGCGATGCCTGAAGTAAGTGAGATTCGTTTTGTTTCCAAGGAAGAAGGACTCAAGGAGTTCCGTGAGCGTCTTGGAGAGAGTGCAGATAACGTGCTTAGCGGTTTCGATGTGGACAACAACCCACTGCCGGAGACCATTGAAGTTGAGGTCATTGAACCGGAAACCGTCACTTTTGTGGCGCAAAAAATTGAAGCTTTGAACGAAAAACACCCGGAGAAGCCGATCATGAAAGTGAACTACGGCAAGGAAACGGTGGAAGTGTTGTTCAAATTTACGAAACTTGTTCGTAACATCGGATTTATTTTTGTTGGGGGACTGGGTCTCATGTCCATGTTCCTGATCTCGAATACGATTCGCGTAACGATTCTGGCACGTCGCCGGGAGATCGGAATTATGAAGCTGGTTGGCGCAACCAATACCTTTATTCGCTGGCCTTTCTTTATTGAAGGTGCACTCATTGGATTTATTGGCTCGGTCATTACGGTTGGTGTGCTGTTTGTTGGATACAGCCAGTTGATGAACACGATTGGTCAGGATGTCTTCATGCAGATGCTTAACTTGATTCCGCTGGGCGAAATCTGGGGGCTGTTTGGAACACTGTTGATCGGACTCGGTGTGCTGGTAGGTATTTTGGGAAGTACGCTGTCCATTCGGAAATCACTCAACGTTTAAATTTTGTTTTCAACGATCGAATTGCAGAATATGTCGAAAAGAATGGTAAAGCAGGTTCATTAATGGACGCTGTTTGACGATATGTAGGAAAGACGGAGTCTTTTAAGATTGAAGAAAGCAAAGAACATGCTGTTCACCACCTGTGCAGGTTGCTTTCTTGTGAAATCATAGGATGGGGGATCATCATTTTGAAAAAAACCGCTTCGCTGCTGGCCTTTACGTTATTGGCCGGTTTGACGCTTCAACCTTCTGACGGATATGCCAAGAGTAGCATCAGCGATATTGACCAACAGATTCAGCAACTGGAGAGCAAGGCGGCTTCTGCCAAGCAGGAGCAAAAAAAAGCGGCTTCCAATAAAAAGGAAGCACAGCATTACAAGAACAAAACCAACGCTTATCTGAAGGTTGTCATGGAACAGATCAATGTCGTTAGTGATGAACTGGCGAGTGTATCCTTGCAGATCGAGAACACGGAGGAAGATCTCCGTACAACGAAAAAAGATCTGCAAGCGGCAGAAGAACGCATCGTTGCAAGGGAAAAATTGTTGGAGTCACGCGTGCGCCTGATGTATACGGACGGTGCTGTATCCTATCTGGATGTATTGTTGTCCTCTACTAGCTTCACTGACTTCCTGACCCGTGCGGATTCACTCAAAACGATTGTGGATCAGGATCAGCATCTGCTGGATGAGCACAAAGCGGACAAGCAACTTGTCGTGGACAAAAAGGCAGAATTGGATGTGCAATATGCGGAAGCCAAGAGCCTGTATGCACAGAAGAAACAGCGCAAGTCCCAATTGAATGAAAAAGAAGCGGAAAAGCAAGTGCTTCTCGCTTCATATGATGCTAAAATTGAAGAGTCAGAAGAGCTGACACAAGAGCAGGAAGATGTATTAATGCAGATTGCCAGCAAACGTTCGGCACTTCTTCAAGAGAAAAATAAATTGCGTGAACAGCAGGCTGCAGCTGCAGCCAAAGCAAAAGCCGCGGCAGCAGCCCGGGCGAAAGCTGCAGCCAAGGCGCCAACCAGAGTGAGTTCGGATAGCAGCAGTGAGGTCACGTATTCATCCGGTAATGGTATCTTCTCAAGACCGGTATCTGGAGGACGTATTTCTTCTCCATTCGGTCCCCGTACCCATCCGATTACGGGCGTAGTGGGTAAGATGCATGCCGGTGTCGATTTTGCTGTTCCTCAGGGAACTTCGGTTCACGCTGCTTCTGGCGGAATCGTGATCATGGCTGAATGGTATAGCGGTTATGGCTATACGGTTATTGTGGACCACGGCGGTGGACTATGGACGTTATATGGTCACTTGCGCGAAGGTGGATTCAAAGTCAGCAAGGGAGACACTGTAAGCAAAGGGGATACCATTGCTGAGTCAGGAAATACAGGGAACTCTACTGGACCTCACTTGCACTTTGAAGTGAGAGATAACGGTACCGCTGTAAATCCGATGAACTATTTGTAATTATTGCTCCATCGTTCGAATGGAAAAAACATATTCCGTACAAGCTAGACATATAATAAGCTGGCATGTTCAGGGAATGGATTCTGGCAACAATGGAATCGGACACGCTTCAAAACTAAAGGCGGTGACAAACGGATGATGAAGAAAAGATCGGCGCTACTGCTTGTCATTGTGGGTCTCCTTGGCGGTAGTTTACTAACCCTGGTATTAATGACGTATCCGGGAATAGCGAGCCAGGCCACACCGGGCGAAGGTTTGCTGGCCAGTGTAACCGGTAATACACAGCAGAAGAACGATTTGAAGAAGATTGAAACCGCGATGGATTTGATCTCAAGCAACTATTATAAAGATGTGGATCAGACCAAATTGATTGACGGTGCGATCAACGGCATGATGGAATCGCTTGGTGATCCGTACTCCAACTATATGGGGCAGGAAACGGCTGCTCAGTTTGAAGAGTCGATCGAAGGTTCATTTACCGGTATTGGCGCAGAGGTATCCTCACAGGATGGAAACGTTGTTGTTGTTTCCCCAATCAAAGGATCACCTGCCGAGAAAGCGGGTATTCGTGCAAAAGACATGATTATGTCGGTCAATGGCGAATCCCTGCAAGGGTTGGAACTGAACAAGGCTGTTAACAAAATCAGAGGTCCCAAGGGCAGTGAAGCGAAGGTACAGGTCAAACGTGCCGGATCTTCCGAACTGATTGAATTTGTGATTGTACGGGATGACATTGATCTGGAGACCGTATATGCTCACATGGAGGATGGCGGAATTGGCGTTATTGCCATTACTCAATTCTCTTTGAATACAGGTGATCGCTTCAAGGAAGAGTTGGCGAAGCTTGAGAAGCAGAACATGAAAGGTCTGGTCATCGATGTACGGAATGACCCAGGCGGTGTATTGCAAGTCGTTATTGATATTGCTGAACAGTTTGTTCCTAAAGGCAAGGTTATTGTGCAAGTTGAAGACAAGAACGGCAAAAAGGAACAAAGCAAGTCCAATGGATCAGCAAAGGCTTATCCAGTCACAGTCCTGATGAACAAAGGCAGTGCGAGTGCGTCGGAGATTTTGGCCGGGGCATTACAACAGTCAGCAGGCGCTAAGTTGATTGGTGAAAACTCCTTTGGTAAAGGAACCGTGCAGACGAGTTATGACAAGCAAATGGGTGACGGCAGCTTGCTGAAGATCACAATTGCCAAGTGGCTCACTCCGAACGGAGACTGGATTCATGAAAAAGGAATCAAACCGGATATTGCGGTAGACCAACCGGATTATTTCTCGGTGGCACCGATTAATAAAGAGAAGTTACCACTGAAATATGACAGCAATAGCACGGATGTGAAAAGTGCGCAGACGATGCTGAGAGGACTCGATTTCAAACCGGATCGTGTGGACGGATACTACGACCAGAAGACAGAAGAAGCGGTTAAAGCATTCCAGAAGCAAAAAGGCATTCAGGCTACAGGCCAGATTGACGAGAAAACCGCTGAATCACTGGAAGCGGCTCTGATTGAACGTATTGCCAATCCTCAATATGATGCACAGCTGAAACGCGCGATCGAAAATGTCTCGAAGGATATTTCGTCCGCTGTGTCGAAGCCATAAAGAAGGCTGATTTTCAGCCTTCTTTTTTTCTGAACCGGCTGAAAGAGAGGGGTGACCGACCACAATGGAATGGGTATGGCCGTGGTTAACTACATTAGGGGAAGCTTTGTTGCAGTTGTTTATTCAGCCGTTTTATTATATTGCGGTGATCCTGATTGCGCTGATCTATCATCGTCAGTTACTGCAGGAGCGTAAATTGTTCCATGTTCGTTTGCAAAGCTCGATAACACAGACGATTCGTGCGGTGCTCGGAGGCATACTCATCGGTACCATCGTCTCAATTGTGTCCCTATTCCTGGGTGCACATCTTACACTGGGAAGCCTGATATGCATATGGGCTGCAACATTAATTCTATCCTTGTTCCGTATCCGGTATCTGTGCTTTGCTTATGCGGCCGGGTTACTGGGTGTGTTGCAATTTGGTTTGAATCTGGCTTCAGGCTGGCAACCATCGGGTTGGATAGGGAGTATAACGGGAACGCTACGTACCCTGGATTTGCCTGCACTGCTTGTCCTGGCGGCCCTTCTACATATGGGTGAAGCCCTGTTGGTACGCATGCAGGGGGTATCAATGGCATCACCACTTCTCTTCGAGGGAAAACGCGGGAAACTGGTTGGTGGATATCAACTGCAGCAGTTCTGGGCCATTCCTCTACTGATTCTTGTTCCAGTCACAGGAGGTGGCGCGGAGCTGGCATGGAATCCACTGATGAATGCAGGTCATAGTTACATGCTGGTTGCGTTGCCGATTATGCTCGGATTTGGTGAGATAACGCAGAGTATGCTTCCGGGACAAAAGGTACAGATCTCATCAAAGCGGTTGATGATATACGGGGCAACTTTGCTTGTGTTCAGTTTGCTTGCTGCATGGTGGTCTCCACTCATGGTGGTTGCTGCGCTGATCGCTTTTATTGGACATGAATTTCTGGTATGGTACAGCGCGTTTGAAGAGCAAAACCGCAGTCCGGTATTTGTTCATCCGCAGCATGGGTTGAAAGTATTGGCTGTTATTCCGGAGAGTCCTGCAGCGGATTTGGGGATTGAAGCAGGAGAGACCTTGTACAAGGTGAATGGTAAGTTGGTTCATTCGCCGGAAGAGTTGCATCGTGCCCTGCGGATGAACCCGGCTTTTTGCAAACTTGAGGTTCGCAATCATCAGGGAGAAAGCAAGTTCATGCAACGAGCGATCTATGAAGGGGAGCATCATCAGCTTGGGGTCATTATGGCACCGGACAATCACGAGGTTTGGGCGATTCGGTTACGTCCACTGACGCTGTTCCATATCATCAACCTCAAATTGTTTGCCCGTCTGAAAAAACCACAAAAGGACGAAGCTCCCTTGGCGTTACCGCCAGCCCCGGTGTCCAGTGATAAAGGGTCCGTGGAGATGTAACTAGCATACGTGATGAAGTATGTTTGCATAAATCAAGCAATGAAAAAGGTATTTCCTAACGCCGTCGCAGGCAAGGGAAATACCTTTTTTGTTATTGTTTTAACATAAAGATGGCGATTTGGGTCCGATCACGCAAGCTCAGCTTGCCGAGAATATCCGTCACGTAGTTTTTGACTGTGCCTTCACTGAGGAACAGTTTGGCGGCAATTTCCTTATTGGACAACCCCTCCGATATGGCCTCGGCAACCGCCAGCTCCATACGTGTCAGTCCATAGGCTTCGATTGGGTTCTGTGTCAGGGGAATCGCAGCGGGACGGAGAAGGCCTGCCAATTTGCGGGCAATATCCGGATGAATTAACATATCGCCGTTATGTACGGTCTTGATGCCTTGAATGATCCGCTCAGGGGGCACATTTTTGAGTAAATAACCGCTTGCGCCATTCTGCAATGCCTGAATAATATACTCATCGTCGTCAAACGTAGTCAGCATGAGCACCTGGATTTCAGGAAAACATGACTTGATGCGTTTGGTACCTTCAACTCCGTCACATTCCGGCATCCGAATATCCATCAACACCACGTCCGCAGGCGTTCCTGCTTCAAGCAATTCCAACGCTTCCTGTCCATTTGAGGCTGTGCCTGTAACGCGAATGCCGGAGTCCAGTCCGAGCAGCACTTTCAGGCTCTCACGAATGAAGTAATCATCGTCGGCGAGAATCAGCCGAATAAGTGGGAGTTGGGCTGAATCATTGTTTTGGTTCACATCATTCCGTTTGGACATGAAAACATTCACTTCCTTTTTTCAGAGTATATCCATCTGGTTCGTTAATGGAATGCGTGTAATCACTGTATACGGATAAGCTGATTGAATCTCCAGGACTCCTCCCACCATTTGTGTGCGCAGAAGCATGCCTTCCTGTCCTATGCCATTTCGCTTGGAAGAATGAGGATTGATTTTGCCATCATTACTCACACTCATACACACTTCTTGATCCCCGAATACCAACTCCACTGTGATCGAAGAAGCATTTCCATGTCGCAGGGCATTGGTCAAGGCTTCTTTGGCATTTTTGAACAAAACGATCTGTATGCTGGGATACAGCACATGAGATGGGCCATGAACTTCATAATTTGTCTTCACGCCGGTATCTCTGCCCACTTCCTCTAGGAGACGATCCAGGGCGTAGGCTTCGGATGCATAGGAATTAGGTTGCAGTTTGTGCAGTGTGCTGCGCATATCATCCATACTATCGGCCAATTGATCGCGAATCTGTCTCACCATTTCCGTTCCTTGTTCCATATTCAGGGGAAGGGTCAGCAGGGCGGCTTCCGACATCATTTTGGTGCGAATCAGTCGATGCCCGATATCGTCATGAAGCTGTCTGGAGATACGGGTACGTTCCTCTGCCTGAGCCACTCCTTCAAGTTGCTTTGTAAATAACAGCAGCTGCGCACGCGCTTCTTGTAGCTCGTAATGTTTGCTGCGGAGCTCGTCATAGACTTGTTCCAGTTGTCCGCGGCTGCTCGCCGTTCTTGATCCCTGCCAGGACAGAGCCGCTGTGATGAGCAGAAGCAGGTTGCCAAGAACCATCGCAATTGTCTCTGTGGAGAGTAATGCAGTGGCGGTTGTATTTAGTGTGGTTAACCCAGGCTGCGATGCCTGTGGGACAGAATAATGCCAATGCAAAGCGACATTGTTAGCAATGAGCTGAATCGCAAACATCAACCATCTCCTACTTCCCTCCAGTCTGTATATATATACGTAGAGCACGGATAGAGAGAGGAATAGCAGAAACGGTCCATACGAAACAATCAGCCAGCAGCTCCAGAGTATTTCGGCCAGAAGCAACAGCCATTGCTGTGTACTTGAACGGTTGAAATCTTTCCACACAGAGAGTCCAAGCGCGATGATGATATGCAGGGTGTAGACAGCTTCGTTTTCCAAGGGCAGCATCAACAGGTACAGCACTGCTGGAACGATAATTAATCCGTATTGCAGAAACCGCATCGGCATATGTAAATGACATCCTTTATATAAAAAGTGGAGTAGAAAATCTCTTGGTAATGCGCCCTTGATTATACCATAAGCAGCATTCGAATCAGGAGATGACTTAAGTCACCTTCGATTCATGACTTTTCGTACCTTCGCTACAGATTGCGATCCGTTACAATAAAATTATGAAATCCAGCGGCGGAAGCCGAAACGGAAAAGGGGCGTATAAGGGATGGGCATACTTGAAGTAGATCATGTAGTAAAACGATACGGCAGCAAGCTGTCCGTGGATCATTTGAACCTTAGTGTTGGCAAAGGCGAGATTTTTGGATTGCTTGGTCCCAATGGAGCAGGAAAAAGTACCACCATCAGCATGATTGCAGGGCTCTTGAATATGGATCAGGGTGAAATCAGATTAGATGGGATCTCGGTCAAGGAGCGACCGCTTGAAGTAAAGCGCAAGATCGGACTGGTTCCGCAGGATCTGGCTTTATACGAAACCATGTCTGCTGCGGAGAATGTGACCTTTTTTGCCAGACTGTATGGACTGCGTGGAAAATTGCTTAAGGAAAGAGTGCAGGAGTCCCTTGAATTTGTAGGGTTGCAGGATAAAGCAAAGGATGCCCCCTCGACCTTCTCTGGTGGTATGAAACGCAGGTTAAACATCGCATGTGCGATTACACATCGCCCGGATCTAATTATCATGGATGAACCTACAGTTGGCATTGATCCGCAATCTCGGAATCATATTCTTGAATCGGTACGCACACTTAACAAGATGGGTTCAACGATCATATATACAAGTCATTACATGGAGGAAGTGGCGGCGATTAGTCACCGGGTTGCGATTATGGATCAGGGGCGAATCATTGCCTGTGGGACTGAAGCAGAGCTGAGAGAACGGGTAGCATCGGAGGAAAAAGTAGTGCTCTCCACTTCCGGTATCGGTGCCGACGTTGTGGAAGAACTGAAACTTCACCCTCGCGTGCGGATGGTAGACGTTTCAGAGAATACGCTAACTATTACGCTGCCCTCGGCACAGCAGGATCTCCAGGATCTGCTCTTCATTTGCAGCAAACATGAAATATCCATTCAGTCGCTCAAGGTCGAAGAGCCGGATCTGGAAACGTTGTTCCTCAATCTGACCGGGCGTACGCTTCGGGACTAGGGGGAACAAGAGATGAATATATGGCATATTTGCATCTTTGAATTGAGGCGTATTCTTAAGATTCGATCTGTAGTGTTAAACCTGTTCATTTTGCCGTTGTTACTGATTTTTATATTGGGTACGGCACTTTCCAGTACGATGGGTACGGCGGAGGATGTTATTCCGGATACTGTACGTGTGGGAATCATCCATTTGAATACTGAATCTGGTGGAGGATCAAGTGCGGTTAATCAAGCACTGGATACATTCGTGAATTCCCCGGCGGTAGCTGAGATGGTCCAAGTGCAGAACTTTACGACAGAAGAAGAGGCAGTCCATTCGCTGCGTACCGGCAAGCTAGACTTTGCTGTAATGATTCCTTCGGATTTTGAGCAAAACTTGATGACGGGGAAAGAGGCCAGGTTACAGTGGATACGAGGAAAGGACAACACACTTAATACCTTGGGTGAAACTTTGTTCACACGTTTTACGGATGAATGGAACCGACATATGGCGATTACCAAAGTGCTCGGTCGGGAAGTGACTACTGCCATGGCCTCTGCTTCGGAGTCTGGTACGGCGAATTCCACCTCTATTGCTGTCACTAATCCCGGTAAGACAGGTACGGCGTATAGTGCCTCCCAATACTATGCAGCTTCCATGCTGGCGATGTTCATGTTGTACTCAGGCATGACAACAAGTACCAGCCTTTTTGGAGAGCGTGATAACAAAACGTTAATTCGCCTTCAGGCTGCGCCTATAGGCAATGGAGTTATTTTCGCTGGCAAAATTGCAGGTAATAGTCTGCTCGCTTTCTTACAAGCAACAACGATCATACTTATGACGTATTGGTTCTATGGTGTAGATTGGGGAACGCATCCTTGGTATATTGTGCTCACTTGTGTATGTATCACATTGGCATCCATGACCCTTGGCGTGATCGTGGCATTGGTATGCAAAAGCTCGGCATCGGCCAGCGCAACCATCCAAGGTATCATCGTTGCAATGACATTTATTAGCGGTGGGTTCACGCCCATTCCGATTGATTTTGTACAACGGATTAGCGAATTTACGGTTAACCACTGGGCGCTCCAAAGTTTTCTGAGAATGATGCTGGATGCACCTGTACGAGAGATTGTATATAACATTCTGATGTTAGGCGTGGTATGCGCTGTATTACTGTTCATCTCAGGATTGATCTATAGAAAGGCAGGATACCGATATGAATAGTCTACACATCGCCTGGTTGATGATTAGACGTACACTTGGCCGTAAAATGGGCTTCATTACGTTTCTGCTTCTGCCTTGCCTGGTGATTACAGGAGCGGTTGCTCTTTTTGGAAGCGAGCAGAGTGCACGTACTGTTATTCCCTATGTCAATGAGGATGGAGGGGTGGCAGGGACATGGATGATTCATGAACTTGCTGGCAAAGAGGAGTATCTGCTCAAGCCGATGAACAACCAAGCAGAAGTGAAGGAAGCCATCGCTCAGCAAAAAGGAATTTCTGGCATCATCATTCCGGTACATTATACGGAGGATCTGTTACAAGGAAAGCCAACCGAAATTCAATTGGTGGAACTGCGTATAAGTGAAAGTTCCTATACCCTACGAGCAGCAGTTGAAGGTTTGACGAGCGGATTGCAACAATCTGCTTCAGCTGTTAAGGTGGCCGCAGGTCCTGTTTCAAGTGAGACTGACATACTATCGAGTACACATAAGCCATTTGAACAGCTTTTACAGGAGATAGGAAAACATCAGGTTGCTGGTGAAGTCACCGATCTGCAGATCTATCCAAAGCCAGGCCTGAACAATGTGACTGGATTTACGATTATGTTTATGATGGGGCTGCTGACTAGTGCAGTGGCTGTGATAATGGAAGATCGCAGGAAACGTACGATGGCCAGAGTATATACGGCACCCGTCCGTGCATATGAGATTGCGCTTGGTAATTTCCTCGGCAGCTTTGTCATTGGTATGATTCAGATTGTTCTGGTTTTGGGAGTCAGCAGGTGGTTGCTGCATTATGATGCCGGTATTCCTTTTGGCATTCATTTCATCATCTTGGCCGCATTTATGCTGGTCTCCATGGGGATCGCAAGTACCGTGGCAGGATTAATCCGTAATCCCAAAAATGCCAACATGCTGAATTCACTTGTCATTATGCCAACCTGCATGATAGGTGGTTGTTTCTGGCCGATCTCGTTGATGCCGGATTATATGCAAAAGCTCGCCAACTTTGTACCACAGAAATGGGCGATTCAGGCGGTGGAAACGATCTCTGCTGGCGGTACATTGTCGGATATCACATTGCCACTATTGATTTTGTTTGGCATGGCTGCTATTTTACTGACCGTAGGCTCTGCGATTCTACGCCCTAGCCAGCCAGGAGTAGAGGCATAAGGTAATACGACATAAAAGAAAGCACGCTCTGCTGAATTGAATTCAGTTAGAGCGTGCTTTCTTTGCAAAAGGAATGATGCATTATGTGAGATATTGATGATTAAGGTTGGAGTTGCCGCAGGACCGTTATTTCAACCCGACGGTTCTTTTGTCTTCCGGCCGCTGTGGTGTTGTCACCCGTTGGGCGTGTATCCGCATATCCGGCATACTGGAAGCCGTCCGGCTTAAGCTTCTCTGTATCCAGAAAAAATCGTAATACAGACAGTGCGCGTTCTCCGGAAAGTTCCCAGTTGTCTTTGTACGTGGAGTTGGCCCCGACCGGAATATTGTCCGTATGTCCTTCGATGCTGACAACGGTATTCAGATCCCGAAACAGGCTGGCAAGTTTACTGAGCGTTGGTGCTGCACCGTCCTTTAGAGCGGCCTGGCCCTGATCAAACAGGAAGCGGTCACTGAGGGTAATGGATAGGCCCTGTGGCTTGTCCGCAACAAAAATCTGATTTTCCAGTTTATTATCCTCGATATATTGGGTAATCACATTGAACAGATTTTGCAATTCCTGCTCCTGTGATCTGAACTGTTCTTCCCGTTCTGTGAGGGGCTTGTCGTCATCATCTGGTGTTGCAGTCCCGGTATCGGAAGGGTTTCCTTCACCTTTTGAAGGATCTTCACCCTGCACCTCGGATGGCGGAGTCTCTGTAATCGTCTGTCCGGGTTTCTCACCGAGTCCCTCACCAAGCTCAAGGATAGAGTCGGACGCATTGAATGTATTTTGTAATGATTGAGTAACGACGTCATATTTACCGGAATCCAGATTGCTCATGGCATACATGATGACAAAAAAGATCAAAAGCAGGGTTATGAGATCGGCATAAGTAATCATCCAGCGATCCCGATGATCGATAGTTTCACGTTTTCCGCGCCGTTTACTGCGCCGACTCATCCAATCCCTCCTTTGCTAGGGGGCGTATATGCTGACGATGCGTGAGGGTGAAGGACTCCAGTCTTTTGCGTACAAGCTGGGGATTCTCACCGTTCTGAATGGCAAGTACACCTTCGAGAAGCATTTCCATCGTCTGCACTTCATCAGCACCTCTGGATTTGATCTTGGAGGCAATGGGCAAAAAGATAAGATTGGCACTGGCGACCCCATACAGGGTTGCGGTAAAGGCAACAGCAATGGCAGGTCCGAGTCCGGTTGGATCGGTCAAACTGCCAAGTACCTGAATAAGTCCCATCACGGTTCCGATGATCCCCATGGTTGGAGCGTACCCACCAGCGGATTCGAATATTTTGGCGTAGCCCTCATGTTTTTGTTCAATCGAGTCGATCTCCATCTCCAGGATCTGGCGAACCACATCCTGATCTGTACCATCAACAACCATCTGAATCCCGTCTTGCAAAAATGGATGCGGATGATCCATAACCTTGCGTTCCAATGCAAGTACACCTGAGCGGCGTGCGATTGAAGACATCTCCACCAGTTCTTCGACCCATAAGCCTGATTCATTGTTGTTACGTCCAAAAGCCATACGCAGGGCAGCTGGAATCGTACGAAGGCGATGCGCCGGGAAACTGGCAACCACAGCAGCAATCGTTCCACCGAATACAATTAAAGCAGCCGTTTTTTGCAGGAGACCGGACAATTGGCCGCCTTCCCACAAAAAACCGCTAATGACTGCGGCAATTCCGGCAATAATACCGATAAGTGTCGCAATATCCATAAATTAACCCACTCCTATCTTCATTTCACGTTTGCATCACTAAAACGAACGAGGTATAATTAAACGGGAACAAATATTCCTATTACTATAAGTTTTCCCATATGAAAATTCGGGGAACTTCGACAATATATAGTGACTATTATTTTAGACGATAGGGTGAGATACGGCAATGAGCGATATTATAATGAGCGACAAAACGTTCGAAATCGAGTCAGAGTTTTCTCCCCAAGGTGATCAGCCTGCAGCCATTAAAGAATTGGTGAAGGGTGTTCAGGAGGGGAAGAGGTACCAGACACTGCTGGGTGCGACGGGTACGGGTAAGACGTTTACGATAGCCCAGACGATAGCCCAACTGCAACGTCCTACGCTGATTATTGCACACAACAAAACGTTGGCAGCGCAGCTTGCAAGTGAGTTCAAAGATTTTTTTCCTAATAACATGGTTGAGTATTTCGTCAGTTATTACGATTATTTTCAGCCAGAAGCATATATCCCGTCCTCCGATACGTATATCGAGAAGGATTCAAGTATTAATGAAGAGATCGACAAACTGCGGCACGCAGCGACGAGTTCGTTGTTTGAGCGCAGGGACGTCATCATTGTAGCGAGTGTTTCCTGCATTTATGGTTTGGGTTCACCGCACTCGTATTCAAGCATGTTGCTGTCACTTCGGGTAGGCATGGAGAAACCGCGCAATCAGATTTTGTCTCGTCTGGTAGAGATCCAGTATCAGCGGAACGATATTAACTTTGTGCGGGGTACGTTCCGTGTTCGTGGGGATGTTGTTGAGATTTTCCCTGCCTCCAAGGGCGAACATGCAATTCGGGTTGAGTTGTTTGGTGATGAGATCGAGAAAATTACGGAGATTGATGTGTTAACCGGAGAGCTCATTGGCGAACGTGAACATATTGCCATCTTCCCGGCGTCTCACTTCGTAACGCAAGAAGAGACGATGAAGGTTGCGCTGGTGAACATTGAGCGTGAACTGGAGGAGCGTCTAGAAGTGCTGCGTGAACAGGGGAAACTGTTGGAGGCTCAGCGACTGGAGCAGCGCACACGGTATGATATCGAGATGATGAAGGAAGTTGGATTCTGTTCGGGGATTGAGAACTATTCCGGTCCGCTGACTTTCCGCGAACGCGGCGATACCCCGTATACACTGATGGATTACTTCCCGGATGACATGTTGATCGTGGTCGATGAGTCTCACGTGACTCTGCCACAGATCCGTGCGATGTACAATGGTGACCAAGCGCGGAAGACAGTATTGGTTGAACATGGTTTCCGTCTGCCGTCAGCGCTGGATAATCGTCCGCTCAAATTCGAAGAGTTCGAAGGCAAGATGGATCAGATTATTTATGTATCGGCCACACCGGGCCCGTATGAGATTGAGCATACCGATACGATGGTGCAACAGATTATTCGTCCAACCGGACTGCTTGATCCAATTATTGAACTGCGTCCAACGAAGGGACAGATCGATGACTTGATTGGTGAGATTAACGACCGGATTGCCAAAGACGAGCGTGTGTTGATTACAACATTAACGAAGAAGATGTCCGAGGACCTAACGGATTATCTGAAGGAAGTTGGAATCAAGGTTCGTTATCTGCACTCCGAGATCAAGACGTTGGAACGGATGGCGATTTTACGTGATTTAAGGTTGGGCGTTTTCCATGTCCTAATCGGAATCAACTTGCTCCGGGAAGGTCTCGATCTGCCCGAAGTATCCCTCGTAGCTATACTGGATGCCGATAAGGAAGGATTCCTGCGTTCCGAACGCTCACTGATTCAAACGATTGGTCGTGCAGCACGGAACAGCGAGGGTCGCGTTATTCTATACGGCGACAAAGTGACGGATTCGATGGATAAAGCGATAAAGGAAACAGAACGTCGTCGTGCAATCCAGATCGAGTACAACGAGAAACATGGAATTACACCACAGACGATTCGCAAAAAAGTGCGTGATGTAATAGAGGCAACCAAAGTTGCCGAATCCAAGAAAGACTATCTCACGGGCGCAGCCGAGAAGATGTCGAAGAAAGATCGCCAGGCGCTTATTCAGCGCCTAGAGGTAGAGATGAAAGATGCAGCCAAAAACCTGCAGTTTGAGCGTGCAGCCGAGCTTCGCGATGCGTTGCTGGAACTTCGCGCTGAATAAGATACTGCTTACTCATATGCTCCAGTAAAGATGGATCTGTAACAAGAGAACGGCCAATTGGCCGTTCTCTTGTTGAGTAAGGAAATCGCTTATATCTACCGATAATAAGAGATGTTGAAATCTTGAATTCGGGTCTATACTGATAGAAATGTTGAAATTGGTTAAAAGGTTTATAGGAAAGCAATCGGGAGTCGTGTCCCCCTGAGAGTCAAGAGCGCCCCGCTCTTGACTTGGAGCCGAGCCAAAGGCAATGGCGACCTGCCGCGATCAAGGCAAAGCCGAGAGCGTCCTGCTCTTGACCTTGGAGCCGAGCCAAAGGCAATGGCGACCCTGTCTCGACCAAGGCAAAGCCGAGAGCGTCCCGCTCTTGACCTTGGAGCCGAGCCAAAGGCAATGGCGACCCTGTCGCGACCAAGGCGAAGCCGAGAGTGTCCCGCTCTTGACCTTGGAGCCGAGCCAAAGGCAATGGCGACCTGCCGCGATCAAGGCAAAGCCGAGAGCGTCCCGCTCTTGACCTTGGAGCCGAGCCAAAGGCAATGGCGACCTGCCGCGATCAAGGCGAAGCCGAGAGCGTCACTCTCGCAGTAGAGCGGCCGTATAAGGTTCCGGCAATGAGCCAGAACCTTATACGGAGCCGCGGGCACACGACCACCCTTCACATAGCAAGACCCGACCCCTCACCGTTGCACCGCTTGTTTCGGGTGTCCAGAGGGCTGCGCCCTCTGGGGCCCTCCCTTGGAAGGGAGGGTTTGGGAGGGATCGAAAAGCCTTTATAAAGGTTTGGATTAACACACTGAGAGGATGAATACTATTGGCGAGCGATAACATTGTCATTAAAGGCGCACGAGCGCATAACCTGAAAAATATCGACATTACCATCCCGCGTGACCGCTTTGTTGTATTGACCGGCCTGAGTGGCTCAGGCAAGTCCTCGCTGGCTTTTGACACCATCTACGCTGAAGGACAGCGACGTTATGTAGAATCATTGTCAGCTTACGCACGGCAGTTTCTGGGACAGATGGAGAAACCGGACGTTGATTCCATCGAAGGATTATCTCCTGCCATTTCAATAGATCAAAAAACAACAAGCCGTAACCCGCGTTCGACAGTGGGAACCGTCACCGAAATTTATGATTACCTGCGTCTGTTATTTGCACGTGTGGGCCATCCACATTGTCCAGACCACGGCGTAGAGATCAGTTCCCAAACGGTAGAACAAATGGTTGACCGTATTATGCAATACCCGGAGCGTACCCGGTTGCAGATTTTGGCACCGATCATCTCAGGCCGTAAGGGTGAGCACAAAAGTGTATTTGCCGATGTGTCCAAACAGGGTTTTGTCCGTGTACGGGTGAACGGGGAATTGCGTGACCTGTCAGAAGATATTCAATTGGAGAAAAACAAAAAGCATACCATTGAAGTGGTTGTTGACCGGATTGTTGTGAAAGATGATGTACAGGCACGGTTGGCCGACTCTATTGAAACAGCACTTAATCTGTCTGGTGGGCAATTACTCGTGGATATTATGGGCGAAGAAGAGCTGCGTTTCAGTTCCAACTTTGCCTGCCCGGTGTGTGGATTCAGTATTGAAGAGCTGGCACCACGGATGTTCTCATTTAACAGTCCTTTCGGGGCTTGCCCGGATTGTGATGGGTTAGGTGTCAAAATGATCGTTGACCCTGATCTGCTCGTACCGGATCGCAGCAAGACGATCGAAGAGGGAGCTTTTGATGCCTGGACAGGTGGCACATCCACCTATTATCCGCAGTTCCTGAAGTCAGTATGTGAACACTTCAACATTCCGCAGAATGTACCTGTCGAAGATCTGCCCGCTGAGCAGATGAACAAGTTGTTGCAGGGTACAGGTACGGAGAAAATCCGTTTCCGTTATGAGAATGATTTTGGACAACGGAAGGAAGCGCTGGTTACCTTTGAAGGTATCGTGAATAACCTGGAGCGTCGTTACCGTGATACAGCATCTGAAGGTATCCGTGAATTTATTGAGGGTTACATGAGTGCGAAGCCTTGTGGTACATGTAAAGGTCAGCGTCTGAAACGCGAGAGTCTTGCGGTTACGATTAATGATCACAACATGGCCTATGTGACTAGTTTGTCCATTGGTGAAGCTGGCCGATTCTTCGATACATTGGAATTGACGGAGAAGGAGCAGACGATTGCCAAACTGATTTTGAAAGAAATCAACAGCCGTCTCGGCTTCCTGGTGAATGTTGGTCTGGATTACCTTACACTGAGTCGTGCTGCCGGAACATTGTCCGGTGGGGAAGCTCAGCGGATCCGACTGGCCACACAGATCGGTTCCAGCCTGATGGGTGTACTGTATATTCTGGATGAGCCAAGTATCGGTCTGCATCAACGGGATAATGACCGTCTGATCTCAACGCTTGCGCATATGCGCGACATTGGTAACACGTTGATCGTGGTTGAACATGATGAGGATACGATGATGGCTGCCGACTATATTATTGATATTGGCCCAGGTGCAGGTATCCACGGGGGTACCATCATGTCACAGGGTACACCGGAGGAGATCATGAATGATGAGAACTCCTTAACCGGTCAATATCTGAGTGGACGCAAATTCATTCCGATTCGTACGGAACGTAGAAGTGTAGGAGACCGTTGGTTGGAAGTACGTGGAGCCAAAGAAAATAACCTGAAGAATCTGAATGTGAAGATTCCTGTAGGTGTATTCACCGCGGTAACGGGTGTGTCAGGTTCTGGTAAATCCACATTAATCAATGAGATCCTGTACAAAACGCTGGCACGTGATCTGAACCGTGCTCGGGTACGTCCGGGTCAACATAAAGAAATTCGTGGTTTGGAACATATCGATAAAGTCATCGATATTGACCAGTCTCCAATCGGGCGGACCCCACGTTCCAACCCGGCTACGTATACTGGAGTCTTTGATGATATCCGGGATCTGTTTGCTCAGACGAATGAAGCCAAAGTACGTGGATACAAGAAAGGCCGGTTCAGCTTTAATATCAAAGGTGGACGTTGTGAAGCCTGCCGTGGAGACGGTATTATCAAAATCGAGATGCACTTCTTGCCGGACGTTTATGTTCCTTGTGAAGTCTGCAAAGGCAAACGATACAACCGGGAAACGCTTGAAGTGAAATATAAAAACAGAAATATTTCCGATGTGCTGGAAATGACGGTTGAAGATGCAACCCAATTCTTCGAGAACATTCCGAAGATCCATCGCAAAATGCAGACACTGATGGATGTGGGTCTGGGTTATATAAATCTGGGACAACCTGCAACCACATTGTCTGGTGGTGAAGCCCAGCGGGTGAAGCTTGCTTCCGAGCTGTATCGCCGCAGTACCGGGAAAACCATCTACATCCTCGATGAACCGACTACCGGTTTGCATGTCGATGATATCGACCGTTTGCTGAACGTATTACACCGCCTGGTTGATTCTGGGGAATCGGTGTTGGTGATTGAGCATAACCTGGATGTGATCAAAACGGCAGACTATGTTGTTGATCTGGGGCCGGAAGGTGGTAGCGGTGGAGGAACCATTGTTGCAACTGGAACACCTGAGGATATCATTAAAGTGGAAGCTTCCTATACTGGCAAGTACTTGAAGCCGGTTCTGGAGCGGGATACCGAGCGGAGCAAGGCACTACAATTAGTAGACTAAGGTCCTCTAACCCGTAGTTGTATCAATATGAAGTGGCAGTATTGGCCCTTCTTCTCGAAAAGGTAAAGACGTTGGATTACGATCTGATGTGCTTTGCTTCCGAGAAGAAGGGCTTTTTAATTTTGAATTATGCACCGTTTTTCTTCGGACTATAGTTATTTCGTGAAAGTGTTTACATATGCATGATGACGAGCATTACAGGAATATTCGGCCAAATTGGCTTTTTTTCATTTTTATGGATGATAGGGCTTGCATTACAAGCAGGGTACAGATAACATAGAGGAAGATATTAGGGTATGCGTTAGCTGTTCAACTATGGTAAGGAGGTCTGTCTATCCATGCTGTTTGCAGAAGCTGCCACGGCGAGTACATCGAATTTTAATGCATTTGATATTTTTGTCATCTTATTTACGATCCTGATTTTCATCGGAGTTGTTCGCCTTCTACGGGCACCGAAGAAAAATCTGTTTGCGATCGGATTTGCAGTAGTCAGCCTACTGGTATTTCTGATGACAGACTATGCGATGATAACAGGTTGGTTTGCTCAGTAGGAATACCGTTAAATGTAATTTAAGCCAAAAGAGGTACAGACGACACTTTCCAGAGAGACATGGGGGGTGTTTTTTTTCATTTAGTTTAAACGATAGAACAAGATTCTACCTTCTCTACTAAAATAGGACTTAAAACAATTGTATATCCAGATTCTGTATGATACATTGAGGGATACCGGAATTGCAGATGAGAGAAAGAGAGAATAGATTCAGCGATGAATCCGATGTCGAGTCGCGCAAGAAGGATGTATAGAGAGGGTCAGGTGAGAATATGAGCGT
Source organism: Paenibacillus sp. PK1-4R (assembly GCF_030369595.1). Taxonomy (NCBI): domain Bacteria; kingdom Bacillati; phylum Bacillota; class Bacilli; order Caryophanales; family Paenibacillaceae; genus Paenibacillus; species Paenibacillus sp. PK1-4R. Next base: position 6,197,850 of record NZ_CP126535.1, on the reverse strand, counting down.
GTTGGGTAAAAAGGGGATAGCCATACTGATGGCTGCTGTACTCTCGATTAGTGTAGCGGCAACGGCCGGTGCAGCTGAATCCAAAGCGGCAATGCAAGCGAAGGTGGTAGACGGTCAAGTCTATGTGAACACCAAGGATCTGCTCAAGGCAGTTGGTGGAAGTGGACAATATGATGCCAAATCAGGAACGTACACGTACAAGGGAAGTGAAGCCATTCCCAGCGTGATCGAAAAGGTATCTCCTTCGGTCGTAGGCATTATTGGGAAATCTACCGAAGTGCAGGACGGTGCAACATCAGACGACCGTTATAATCTTGCACATGGTACAGGTGTCATTATCCGGTCGAACGGATGGATTGTAACGAATGCTCACGTGGTCGACGGATTAACGAATCCGGTTGTCGTAACGACGGATGGCAATACATACAAAATTACGAAAACATACAGTGATGCACTAAGTGATCTGGCGCTAATCAAAATCAATGCCAAATCACTCAAACCGGCGAGCTTCGCCAAAGCTTCACAAACCACTGTTGGAGAAACGGTGATTGCCTTGGGTACGCCGATTTCCTTTTCTTTGCGCAACTCGGCAACGGTAGGGGTAATTAGCGGCTTGAATCGTGGTGTTGAGGCGACCTACCGGTTGATTCAGACCGACACGGCGATTAACCCAGGAAATAGCGGAGGACCGCTGGTCAACCTGAAGGGTGAAGTGGTTGGTATCAACTCGATGAAATTCTCTGCGGTAGGCGTAGAGAGTTTGGGATTTTCGATTCCAGTGGATACCGTTCAATATATCATCGATCAGTTTTTTAAATATGGAAAAATAAAACGTGCAAGTCTGGGGCTACAACTTGAAGAAAGCTGGTCTGCGATTGTGGGCCTGCCTACAGATGATCCCTTAACGATTACGGGTGTACTGTCTCCTGAAGCCAAGAAAGCCAAAATCAAAGAGGGCGATGTCCTTTACAGTGTCGCGGGCACACGTGTCTCTTCAGTAGTGGATATCAATGAGTTGCTCAAAAAGTATCTGCCTGGACAAAAGGTAAAGCTGTTGATGCAATCGGATGGCGATATCGTCACCCGCACGTTAATGCTTGCTGATCGCGCAGACATCGTAGACGAGGAAGATGAAGCGTTCCTTGCAGATGAAGAACAATAAAGCCCGGCGATCAGCCCGGATGGAGAGAGGACGAAAGAACGGAATGAAAAAGTCATGGGTACGTGTGCTAAGCACAGGTGTATTAACCGGGATGCTGACCATTGGCGCAGCATTGCCTGTATGGGCATCTGATTTGACGACAAGTGAACTGCGTGTCAAAGCGGGTAGCACGAGCGCCTACATTAACGGCGATAAGCAGGCCATAGCCAAACCTTACAAGTTCAAGGGTGTAACGATGGTACCTGTCGGTGTATTCAAGAAAGCATTTGGCAGTGAAATCCGGCTGGAGAAAAATGATGTTGTCAAAATCAAGGAAGGCCCGCACACTGTGACTCTAACGATTGGCAGTTCAATTGCCTGGGTGGATGGTGTAAAACATGAGATGGGTGCCGCTCCCAAGATGGTGAATGGCGTACTTATGGTTCCACTTCGTCCGGTTGCTGCCGGTATCGGAGCGACGCTAGCTCCAACCAGTTCCGGAGAAATGGTCATTCGTCTGTTGCAAACCGATGATTCGGTGGATGACGAGGATGGCATTCATCCGGACGAAGGCAAAACCAGAATCGGCAACAGTTTTTACGGTTGGTCCATTAACTACCCGGCAGACCTTATGGTTTTCCAGACCGGTGAGCAGGAGCGCATGATAACTTTTGGCGCTGCGGACAACAGTTATTATCTTGAAGTGTATGTCAGCGATCAGGATGTGGCTCTGGATGCGGATGATTTGTTGCAGCAACTTGTCCAGGAGGCCAAACAATCGGGAGATACGGTGCTGGATCGTGAAGCGGTGTCGAAAGGCAAAACGCCTTATGCACGGATTATCGTGAAAGATGTAGACGGAATGTTATGGGAGATGCGTCAGTATCTGAGCGAAGGTCGTCAATATGATGTGTACCTCGCAGATTACGAAGCCCTGAATTATAAAGATCTGGGCAAACGTGCAGCGCTACTCAATTCATTCCAGCCAACCTATGCGGAATCGGATCGAACGATCAAGGATCTGTCCACCGTAGATAACGGCATGCGCTCCGCATGGAACGATGACTATGGTATTGAATTGAAGATACCTGCCGGCTGGTCGATGGATAACAATCAGATGATCTATGAAGCCAAAGATGGTGCATATCTGCAATGGCGTGTCACATCGGCGAAGGCAGGTACAACAGTAAAAGACTGGAGCGGCCAACTGGATAAGTGGATGCGCGAGACATTTACACCAGATAGTTACGAGCCAATTGGCTCATATACGATGGATATCTCGGGAGAGACTGCCGAGGTGAATGAATTCCGTTATAACTTTGGCGGAGGCTGGCAGACCGAGTTCGATGTTCTTTTGCAGAAGAATGGGTATCGATATTATGCAGAGTATACGTTCCCGGAGGAGCAGGCTGCAGATCGGGCATGGTTTGAACGGATCATGAAGAGTGTGGAGATTGATTTTGATACGGTTGCCGATAATTTCGGTCAGCTGGATGAAGATCCTTATTTGACAGACAAAACGAAGACACTTACACGTACGTCCAAACGTTATAAATACAGTGTAGATATTCCGCGTTACTGGACGCCGTATAGTGATCGATTCGAATATTCACCTGTGGTGTACACCTTTACCGGCGGAGAATTCTCCATTGCGGCGAGCGAAGACAAGTCGATCGAGATGACGGTCAGCCAACTGAGAGAAGCTTATGCAGAAGCCACCAAAACCCGTAAGAACTTCAAGTTGCTTGGCAGTGAGGAGCTGACGTTTGCGGGTGTGCCTGCATTTTCCTTCACGTATCATGAACTGGACAAAGGCGTGCCATATGCGGGTCGCCAGATCGTGTTTGAAAAGGACGGAACAACCTATACGATCACAAGTGGTCTGAATGATGCCAACAAGACAGAAGTTCAGGCGGCAGCCTTGGAAAAAGCAGTGAACTCATTTACTTTTATTAAATAATAGTGATACAAGCCGGAGGGTCAGAGACCTTCCGGCTTATTTGTTTCCTGTATAAGATAAATTAAAATATTTACACCGGTACTGCAATCGGAGTGTCTAGTGTAAATCTTAATGAAAATGAAAATGGTAAACGGTTTTTTCAGGAAAACGTAGAAGAGTCGGTGCAGAAGTGGTACACTATACTAGTTCAGGAGTTATGACTGCTGATCTGATGAATATGAATGACTGTAAGCTTGGAGTTCAGGCAATACAGACATAATAGATAGATATTGTAATACCGTGACAATGCAGGTGTACCCGATAAGGTGCAGTTTTAAGCTTAGGATGTTCAGGCGTTTAAGGATATAGGGATGAAATCCGGCGGATAGCCGGTATGGGGAGGATCTACATGAAAACAGCAACAATACGAAGAGAAGACGTTGAACTTCTGGCACCGGCTGGTGACTGGGATTGTATGCGTTCGGCGGTAGCCAATGGCGCAGATGCAATTTTCTTCGGAGTCGAAAAGTTTAATGCACGGGCACGGGCGAACAATTTCCGCATGGACGAGCTGCCGGAGATAATGGCGTTTTTGCACAGTTATGGCGTAAAAGGTTTTTTGACCTTTAATATATTGATTTTTGAAAATGAATTGACGGATGCAAAAGAACTGATTGATGCATGTGTCGATGCAGGTGTGGACGCTGTAATTGTTCAGGATTTGGGTTTGGTGAAGATGATCCGCGAGATCTCGCCGGATTTCCCGATTCACGGTTCAACGCAGATGACAATCACGTCACCGGAAGCGGTCGAGTTTACGAAGCCGTTTGATATGGAACGTGTCGTTCTGGGACGTGAGAACAACCTGAAGCAGATCCAGAAGATCGGGGAGCAGGCGAAGCTTCCAATGGAAGTATTCGTTCACGGTGCATTGTGTGTATCCTACTCGGGGCAATGTTTGACTTCCGAAATGTGGGGAGGACGTTCCGCGAACCGCGGGGAGTGCGCACAAGCTTGTCGTCTGCCATATGACCTGATGGTGGATGGAGAGCATAAGCCGATGGGTGATGTAGCCTATCTGTTGTCTCCAAAGGATCTGGCAGCGATTGATCTGATGCCTGAACTGATCGAAGCAGGAGTAACTTCCTTCAAAATTGAAGGACGTCTCAAAACGCCGGAATACGTAGCAAACGTAGTAAGCAAATATCGTAAAGCGATTGACCGTTATTTTGATGGAGATAACACACCGCCAAGTAAGGAAGAAGTTCGCGAATTGCAGCAAAGCTTCTCCCGTGGATTCACGCATGGTTTCCTGAGCGGTACAAACAATAAAGAACTGGTGGATGGAACATTTCCGAAAAGCCGTGGTGTCTATCTTGGTCGTGTAGATCAAGTCTTGCGTGATGGTGTGGTTCTGAAGTTGGATGCACCCGTGAAACGTGGGGACGGAATCGTTTTTGACGCTGGAGACCCGACTCAGAAGGAAGAGGGCGGACGTGTATACGATGTGCGTCGCAAAGGCGTAAAACTCGAAGGCGAAGCCGAAGAGGGCTGGATCGTTGACGTTGTGCCAGGCCGCAGTGACGTGGATCTGCGCCGCGTGAAAGTTGGCGACAAAGTGTGGAAAACAAATGACCCGGCGTTGGACAAACGTCTGCGTCAAAGCTTCGAGACCGAGAAGCCATACCGCGTATTCCCGGTGAAGGTGAAAGTCATCGGCAGCCCGGGGCAGCCGCTTAGCACGTGGTGGACAGACGTGCAGAAAGGCACAACCGTCCGGATTGATTCCGAGATGGAACTGGACATCGCGCAGAAGCGTCCAATGACACATGAATTGCTCGAAGAGCAGTTCGGACGTCTGGGAGGCACAGTGTTCCAGTTGGAAGGAATGGACGTCAATCTGCACGGTGACGTCATCATCCCGATGCGCGAGTTGAATAACATTCGCCGTCAGGCAGTAGAACAACTCGCGGGCGAACGTCCTAAACCACCCGTATACGTGAAACGGGCGGTAGATGTGTACGGCGATTCGGTTAAACCAGCATCGCCAGTCGCTCGCGGTCAAGCAGAGCTGACCGCGCTCTGTCGCAGCCTGCCACAAGTGGAGGCAGCGATTGAAGCAGGAATCGGCATGATCTATGCCGACTTCGAGTTTATCAAGCAGTTCCCGGCAGCCGTGGAAGCTGTGCATGCCGCTGGTCGCAAGATCGCGCTGGCAACACCGCGTATTCATATGCCAGGGGAGAACGGATATCATAACAACATCCTGCGTCTGAAGCCGGATGCAGTATTGGTACGTAATACAGGCGCACTGTACTTCTACCTTCGTCACCGGATGGAAAACCCGGATGCGAAGCACCCGGAACTGATCGGTGACTTCTCATTGAACATCGCCAATCACAAAGCAGTAGAACTGTTCCTGGAAGCCGGATGTGACTGGATTACTCCATCCTATGACTTGAACATTCAACAAATGGTTGATTTGCTGGGCCACTCCCGTACAAGTCAGACCGAAGTGGTTATCCATCAGCATCTGCCGATGTTCCACACCGAGCACTGTGTGTATTGTACGTTCATGAGTGAAGGAACGGACTTCACGAACTGTGGCCGTCCTTGTGAGGAACAGCGTGCATCCCTGCAAGACCGGATCGGTATGTCCCACCCGGTGCGTGTGGATGAAGGCTGCCGTAATACGGTATACAACGCAGTGGAGCAGTCAGGTGCCGAGTATCTGACCAACTTTATGGATCTGGGTGTATCCCGTTACCGTGTGGAGTTCTTGGAAGAGACACCAGAGCAGGTACGCGAAGTAATTGATCTGTACAACCGTGCACTGCGCGGTGAGATCACTGGTACACAAGTGTGGAAAACACTCAAAGCAACGAACCAACTGGGCGTTACACGTGGTCAATTGGTGAAATAAACAGCAACCCCAATCTCTGCTTCAAGGAGCTCTTGGGGTTTTTTTTACATCATGACACAGGAGGCGAAGAAGCGTGGCGCCATTCACAATTATGGATATCAAATTGCTGTGCGGGGTCACGGCATTCAAGCGCGGAGAAGATTATAACCAATCTGGCAGAGTGACCAATCTGGTGGTTAGTGAGGATCAGCTTCATTATGAAGCACAGGTACGTGGATCGGAGCGCTATCAGGTGACGGTGGATATAGATGGATCAGGTGAGGTTGTGGCAGGCTGCAGTTGTCCGGGTGACGGCAGACATTATGACTATTGCAAACATGTCGCTGCTGTCCTGTTGGCTATTCACGAATGGGGTGAGCAGCAGGAGCGTAATGCCACGATTGCCTCTGGGAAGCCTTCTCAACCTGCTACAGGCCAAGGAACTGGTTTCAGCTCAGGTTCCAAGTCCAGGGTCGGGACACTGGTCGAAGAGAGCATGTGGGAGCGCCCCCAATCTGCTTCACAACGAGAGCAACTGAATGATGCTCCAAAGCGTCCTCCGGTTCATTTTGCCCAGGCAGGTCGTCCAAGCTCATCTTCGGGGTGGGGGCGCTCGGCAGATAAACCTTCTTACCGTACGGCGGATCGGATTCTGTCCATGTTTGCCAAGGATCGGAGAACGCTGCATGGAAATGACCGTAAATACACCGCTCCTGTCAGCCGATCCTCCTTGCGGGAAGAGTTGCAGATTCAGTTTATACTCAAGCTGATACAAGTTCACAAGGGTGGCGGGAAACTAGCTCTTGAATTGAAAGTGGGTAACAAACGTCTGTATGTGGTGCAGAAAGTGAAACAATTCCTGAACTGCATCGAAAAGGGCGAGCCCATGTCATTTACCAAGCTGTTCCACTATGATCCACTGATGCATGTGTTCAATCCGCAGGATCAGGCGATTCTCTCGATGCTCATTCGAATGAGGCAAAGTGAAGAGGCATACCGCGAATCCATTTCCGGTTATCTGGGAGCTTCGGACGGACGGGATATATTGATTGCTCCGCTCGTATGGAAGCCATTGCTGGAATTGCTGCTACAGGCTGACAGCCGAATGGAGGGCACGGGATTTGCCAATGGACCACTCACACTGGGTGAGGGGGTACTTCCTTTATTTTACCGGATCGCCCAGGGAGCGAATGAAGGATATCAGCTTGAAATTTCCGGACTGCGTGAGCTGATCCTTCTCCCTGCATATGATGCCGCTGTGGTAGAAGGACAGTTACATATGTTGGAGCCGATGCAGATGCGAAGTCTGGAGGACTTGAGTGGGGCACTCACTTCATATGGAATCAAGGAAAGCATTGATATTTCGACTCAGCAGGTGGATGAGTTTGTACAGCATGTCGTGCCAGAACTGCGTACGCTTGGGCATTTGTCCATTGATTCGCAGGTGCGTGAACAGATCGCGGAACCGGAACTTTCACCGAAGCTGTACATTGACTTCTATCGTGAACGTATTACAGCGCGTCTGGAATTCGACTATGAGGTCATGGTTATTAATCCGCTTGCAGAGTATTTAATAGACGAAGAAGAAAAAAAGGTTATTTTGGTGCGTGACCGATACAAAGAGCGGAATCTGATTGAACGGCTTGATCGATCCTTTCTCGAAAGGGATGGTAGTGTCTGGGCTAGTGAACGGGAAGATGCCATCTATGATGTCATGTATCATCTGGTGCCTGAACTTGAGAAACAGGTAGACATCTACATGCCGAACGCCGTGAAGGCGATGGTGCAATCCTATCCAACACCGCCGAAAGTACGAGCAGATTTGGGAAGAGGATTGGACTGGCTGGAGATTTCATTCGAGATGGAAGGTGTGGACGAGCAGGAGCTTCAGGAACTCATGCGTCGCATTGTGGAAAAGAAACCATATTTCCGTCTCAAGAGCGGTGTCTTTCTCTCACTTGAAAATGAAGGTGCAGATAGCTTCGCTCACATGGCCGATTCACTCGGACTGGGAGCAGGTGACATCAAGAGCAGCCATATCCGGCTGCCAGCTGTTCGGGCGTTGCAATTGCCGGGCAGGGATGAAGTCTCCGGTCATGTGAAGTGGGGAGGCTCCCTTAAACGTTTCCTTGATGATCTGCGTGATCCCGAACGGATGGATTTTGCATTGCCGGGATCTCTGACCCCCATCCTGCGGGATTATCAGAATAGCGGATACCAGTGGCTGCGTACCCTCGCTTATTATCGTTTTGGCGGCATTCTGGCGGATGATATGGGACTTGGCAAAACGTTGCAAAGTATCGCCTATATCACAGCAGTGCTTCAGGAGAAGCCCGAGTACAATATGGAACATACGGGCGTTGATAAATACCGGGAGAGCGGAGCATTACGAGGCAGTGAAACGTTGGCGACTTCCGACATCGATCCCGAAACTGGGCTCCCATTGGATAAGATGGGTTCAGAGAATACGGATAGCTTATGGTCCACGATGCAGCAGGATGGACTGACAATCCGAACGAGGGTTATTCATCCCCCGGTACTCGTCGTTGCGCCTGCCTCGCTGACTTACAACTGGGCTAATGAGTTTGCGCGGTTCGCCCCGCATCTGAACGTACTGATTGCCGCAGGTCAGAAAGAAGAGCGAGCCAATATGCTTTCTGGCATGGATGAGGCAGATGTAATTGTGACGTCGTATCCTCTGTTGAGACGGGATTTGGACACCTACCTGGGCCGAACCTTTCATACGCTCATTCTGGATGAAGCTCAGGCGATCAAAAATGCTTCTTCTCAGACAGCGCAGGCAGTCAAACAAATTCAAGCCCCGCGCCGTTTTGCACTCACAGGCACACCTGTGGAGAACTCGCTGGATGAATTGTGGTCCATTTTTGAAGCGGTATTCCCTGGGTTATTTCCAAGTTACAGAAGATTCCGCGACCTTCCTCCGGAACGGATCTCACGGATGGTGCGTCCGTTTATTCTGCGCCGCCTGAAGAAGGATGTGTTGGAAGAATTGCCTGATCGAATTGAAACGGTACAGCGGTCAGAGCTTACGGTTGAACAGAAGAAATTGTACGCCGCATATCTTTCCCAGCTTCAGGATGAAGCAACGAAGGACATGGAGGATAACGGATTCCAGAAGAATCGTATCAAAATTCTGGCGGGCATCACGCGCTTACGTCAGTTGTGTTGTCACCCGGCCCTCTTTGTTGAAGGATATCAAGGCGATTCTGGGAAAATGGAGCAGTTGCTGGAAACGGTCGAGGATTGTTTAGCTTCAGGCAAACGAATTCTCATCTTCTCCCAATTTGCGAGCATGTTGAACCTGATTCGTCAGACCCTTGCGGCACAGGGAAGGAATCTTTTCTACCTCGATGGTCAGACCCCTGCACAGAGCCGGGTTGAGATGTGCCGCAGATTTAATGAGGGCGAAGCTGAACTGTTCTTAATCTCCCTGAAAGCTGGCGGTACCGGACTAAACTTAACAGGGGCAGATACCGTTATATTATATGATCTATGGTGGAATCCCGCCGTGGAAGAACAGGCAATTGGCCGTGCCCATCGTATGGGACAGAAACAAGTGGTGCAAGTCATCCGTCTGGTTACCGAAGGTACGATCGAAGAGAAAATTTTGGAACTCCAGCAGCGGAAGAAGGACTTGATTGCCGAAGTAATCGAACCGGGAGACGGAGGATCAACGACTTTATCCGAACAGGATATCCGCGAATTGTTGATGGTATAATGGAGTCCAATCATCGTAGCAATAAGAAGCATTAAATATATGAATCTATACAAGTTGGACTAATCATTTACAAGAGAAACGTAGAGGACAGAAAAAAGCTGGAGAAGCGGAGCATTCGCCTAAAAGCTTTCTGAAAGAAAGCTGCATCGGAAGCATACGCTATCACCAGATTTTCACCTTTGTAAAAGTGAATTAAAAAATCTGGGGATAACAGCGATCGGAAGGTTGTTCTGTCATCGGAGTGGTAAGTGTAAATATGCTTTAGTTCAACTTGTTTAACAAAAGGAGTGGGTTCGTGTGCGTATTCGCAAAGCGATTATTCCAGCTGCAGGGCTGGGTACCCGGTTTCTGCCTGCTACCAAGGCGATGCCTAAGGAAATGCTGCCCATCGTGGACAAGCCAACGATCCAGTATATTATTGAAGAAGCCGTAGCTTCAGGCATTGAAGATATCATTATTGTGACGGGTAAAGGGAAGCGGGCCATTGAAGATCACTTCGACTATTCTTTTGAGCTGGAGCAGAATCTCGCGGACAAACAGAAGTGGGACTTGCTTAACGAAGTACGCAAACCCTCCGAGATGGCAGATATCCATTATATCCGTCAAAAGGAACCGAAGGGACTTGGTCACGCCATCTGGTGCGCCCGCAAGTTTATCGGCAACGAGTCTTTTGCCGTCCTGTTAGGTGATGACATTGTGGAAGCGGAACATCCCTGCCTGAAGCAGATGATCGATGTCTACGATGAACTGCAATCTCCGATTGTTGGTGTACAGCCTGTTGATTGGAGCGAGGTATCCCGCTACGGGATTGTGGATGGAGAGTTGCTAACCCCTACCGATGATCGTGTCTTTCGCGCGCGCCGCTTAATTGAGAAACCAAAGACCGAAGATTCCCCTTCGAACCTTGCTATTATGGGACGTTACATTCTTACACCGGATATCTTTGAGATACTAGGTCAACAATCGGCCGGCGTTGGGGGCGAAATTCAGCTCACGGATGCCTTGTCCCGATTGAATGAACAGCGGCAGATTCTCGCATATCATTTTGACGGACTACGCCATGATGTTGGTGAGAAGTTGGGCTTTATTGAGACATCGATTCACTACGCGTTGCAGCGCCCGGATCTACGGACAGATCTCTTAAAGTATTTGGAACAGGTCGTAAAGGATCAATAAATGGTTTTCCGCATGCCCTTGAAGTCCAGCCGAAGAATGATATCGCGGCTGGACTTTAATTTATTTTATGGAAGAGTAAATATGAGGGTTATACAGGCCAATGAACAAACACTTACCCGACACTTTACATATACATAGTCAATATGAAGAAATGATGTTAACAGCAAAACGGAGGGATGTCATGAAGGTACTTCCGCTGTTTATGGATGGCGCTGCCATCTTGGAACCCAAGGTTTATGGTGATCACCGTGGATATTTTATGGAGAGTTATAATGAGCAGGTTCTGCATGAACAGGGAATACAGCACGTCTTTATTCAGGACAATCAATCCTTATCGGCTGAAGCGGGTGTTCTCCGTGGGCTTCATTACCAGCTCCAGCCCAAAGCACAGACTAAATTGGTGAGGGTTATATCAGGGGCTATATATGATGTGATTGTGGATGTCCGCACGTCATCCCCTACCTTTGGCCAATGGAAAAGTGTCATTCTAAGTGAGTACAACCAGCGGCAACTGCTTGTTCCTCAAGGATTTGCTCATGGTTTCTGCACCTTGGTGCCTCATTCCCAGGTAACTTATAAGGTAGACGCCTATTATTCGCCTGAACATGACCGTGGAATTCTGTGGAACGATCCTGCGCTCGCCATTGATTGGCCTGTGACGAAACCTATATTATCGGAGAAGGATCAGAAGCATCCTTTGCTGAAAGATGCTGAACTGAACTTCGACTAATTAATCAGACTTTTCAGATACTTCTGTATCTGGAGGCAGAGGGAGAGAGACAGCATGAAACTACTGGTTACGGGTGGGGCCGGATTTATCGGCAGCAACTTTGTATTATATATGCTTCGTGAACATCCGAGTTATGAGATTATCAATGTGGATGCATTAACATATGCGGGGAACTTGGAGAACTTGCATACAGTAGAGTCCAATCCCCAATATACCTTCATCAAAGCAGATATTGCAGATGTACAGCAGATGGAAGATGTTTTTTCCCAAGGCATTGATGTGGTTGTGAATTTCGCTGCCGAGTCTCATGTGGATCGAAGTATTCTGTCCCCGGATATCTTTGTGCGTACCAATGTGATGGGTACTCAGGTTCTATTGGATGCGGCAAAGAAATATCAAGTCACCAAATTTGTTCAGGTATCGACAGATGAGGTATATGGATCACTAGGTGCAACAGGTTTATTTACTGAAGAAACCCCTCTGATGCCTAACAGTCCTTACTCTGCAAGTAAAGCTGGCGGGGATCTGCTCGTAAGAGCCTATCATGAAACGTTTGGACTTCCTGTAAATATTACACGTTGCTCTAATAACTACGGACCTTTTCAGTTCCCGGAGAAACTGATTCCGCTGATTATATCCCGTGCATTAAATGATGAAGCCATTCCAGTATATGGTGACGGGCTCAATATTCGCGACTGGCTTTATGTCGAGGATCACTGCAGCGCGATTGATTTGGTGATTCATAATGGACAATCTGGAGAGGTATACAACATTGGAGGTAGTAATGAACGTACTAATATATACATTGTGGAGAGCGTATTGGAGCAACTGGGTAAGCCAGCGAGTTTGATTCAATATGTACAGGATCGGTTGGGTCATGACCGACGTTACGGTATAGATCCTACCAAGATACGTACAGAGCTCGGCTGGCAACCTGCACACAATTTTGAGACAGGGATCAAGGAGACGATCCAATGGTATCTGAAACATCAAGATTGGTGGACGAGAATTCAATCAGGCACGTATCAGGACTATGTTCAGCTTCAGTATGGCAAGCGGATGGGTGATTCGTCCAAATGAACTATAGAGTTATGGTGACTGGCGCGGCGGGACAGCTGGGTTATGATGTAGTGAAGACCTTCGAAGCAGAGGGTCATCAGGTATTGGCCTGTGACAAAAACCAGATGGATATTACCGATCAACAGCAGTGCACAGATATGATTAAGACCTTCCGACCCCACATCATAATTCACTGCGCTGCTTACACAGCGGTCGATCAGGCTGAGGTAGATGAGGATACAGCATACGAAATCAATGCATCAGGTACTAGAAATATTGCGGTTGCCGCCGAGAGTGTGAAAGCAAAGCTGGTATATATCAGTACGGATTATGTATTTGATGGGAGTGGTAGTACACCATATCGAGAATACGATGTAACGAATCCGCAGAGTGTTTATGGCAAGTCGAAGCTTGCTGGGGAACGGCTGGTTCAAAGTTTGTGCACGCAATGGTTTATCATCCGAACATCATGGGTGTTTGGCGTGTATGGCAGTAATTTTGTCAAAACCATGCTGGAACTTATGGCGAAACGTCCACAATTGCAAGTTGTTCATGACCAACAAGGTTCGCCTACCTATACGGTGGATCTTGCCCGATTCATTCATACCCTTTCTACGAGTGAAAAGTATGGCATCTATCATGCCTCCAATTCAGGAACTTGCACATGGTACGAGTTTGCACAGGCAATAAGAGAGGAAGCCGGTAAACAGAGTGGGTTCGAGCCGACAGCCGAACTTACGCCATGCACAACCGATCAGTTTCCGCGGCCAGCCCCTCGTCCTGCATACTCGGTGATGGATCATCTGGCGATTCGAACGAACGGTTTGGAACCTCTGAGACCTTGGCGTGAGGCGCTGATTGCATTTTTGAAAGAGTTGAGTGTACTACAAAAGGACTGAGCATGTCGATGGACCTTACTTTATTCCCACAGTCTATCCACCATTTAACAGCCGCCTCGGGCGGCTATTTTGTTTTATACCTCATCAATTCGGGTAGTTAGCTATCAAAAAGGTACTGAGGATGTGAATGCTATATGAAACGCATTGCCGCCGTGTTAATACTACTGATCGTTACCGTGGGCACACTCTTTTTCGCCTATGAAAGTGAGAGTGAGGAACAACGGGACGGATTTACCGCTTATAGATTAATCGCCCACGCCATGGGCAGTATTCGTGATCAACCATATACAAACGCCTATGAAGCGATGATTGCCAATTACGAGAAAGGCACACGTGTTTTTGAGATCGACTTTATGCTGACATCGGATCGCAAAGCCGTAGCCAGACATGAGTGGACCGCTAATATGAGTAAAATGCTAGGACAGGACCAAGAGCTTCCCGAGGAAAAACAGGCCGGAGCGTTGACACATGATGAATTCATGGATACGCCAATCTTGGGCATGTACCAACCCATGGATGCCGATGGCATTATAGATGTACTGGCTCAGTACCCGGATATGTATATCGTAACCGACACCAAGGAACAGAAGGATGAGGATATACAGCAGGTGTTAAGATCCCTCGTGGATGCAGCCAAAGAACATGATCCATCCGTGCTGGACCGGGTGGTTGTACAGATCTATAACGAACCGATGCTTGAAACTGTGAAAGAAGTCTATGCATTCCCTTCCATTATCTATACGTTATATGCCACACAGGATACAGAAGCTCAGGTTGTTGATTTTGTGCAAAAAAATGATATTGATGCTGTGACTATGCCGGAATATAAAGTAAACCAGAATTTTGTCGCCAAGCTGAATAGTGCAGGCTCAGTCACCTACGTGCATACTATCAATGACACTGAACAGGTGGCTAACTATGAGAAATGGGGCGTGTACGGGGTGTACTCGGACGTGCTGACGGAGCAGGAGTTGGATGAGATGAATACACGTTTTGCCTGGAAACCGTAAAAATTAATGTTTTTCTGTTCCCCTTTTTATACGAACATTGACACTCACTGTCTGCTGACTTAGACTTAGTTTACAAGCTTTCTAGGATGCAGAAGAACCTCTGGAGGAATGTTCGTTGATAGAAATGATTAAGCAGTGGAGACATGTGTTTAAGCTTGACCCGGACAGGGAGATTACGGACGAAGAACTCGATCTGGTCTGCATGTCGGGGACCGATGCGATTATCGTCGGCGGATCTTCCGGAATTACTTATGATAATACGGTAGACCTGATGTCCCGTGTGCGTCGTTATGAGTTGCCATGTGTGCTTGAAGTATCTGATCTGGAGGCTGTTGTTCCCGGCTTTGATGGATATCTGATCCCAATGGTCCTGAATGCAACGGACAGCAAATGGATGATTGGGCACCACCAGCAAGCCATAGAGCGTTATGGTTATCTTATCCCTTGGGATCTGCTGATTGCCGAGGGTTATATTGTGCTTAATGCAAACTCCACGGTAGCGCGGTTGACTGGTGCAGATACGGATCTGACGACAGGAGCTGCGGTGGCATATGCCCAGGCTGCGGAGCGTCTGCTCAATCTTCCCATTGTATATATGGAGTACAGCGGAACGTTCGGAGATATGGAACTTGTTGGTGAGACACACAGACAATTGGAGCGGGCACACCTCATCTACGGCGGCGGAATTGATGATCCGGAGAAAGCCACGCAAGCTGCCCAGGTGGCAGATACCATCGTGGTAGGCAACATTGTGTACAGCGATTTGAATAAGGCACTTGAGACGGTCTTGGCTGTAAAAGGTACCATTTAATCGGTTTAGTTTACCATTCCCCCATTTTCCCCTTATGATCTGTTAAAATAGAACTTTGCCCTTACTAATTAAAGCAGTTATATGAGTCGTTTACACGTGAACGCAGTGTTCTCTCTTGTGATTTCACTACCCTTAAATATAAGCTAAACTAAATTTTACACGAGAACGTAGAGGACAGAAATAAGCTGGAGAAGCGGAGCGTTCGCCTTTATTACCGGATCTTTATCTGGTACCAACAATTCGTATACAGGGACTATGTTTACACGGAAACGAAGAGTGCAGAAGCAATCTGAAGAAACGCAGTGTTCGTATTTATCACCGGATTTTCCCTTTAATAAAGGGAATCAAAAAATCTGGGGATAACGACGATCGGAAGATGCTGCTGCAGTCGAAGTCCAAGTGTAACCGATAGCTCACTTATACCGACCAACCAACCAACGAAAGGAGCATGCATGCATGCAACCTGTAAATATACATGATGCCGTTGCACGGCTTAACACCCCTCAACGGCAAGCCGTCGAGGCGACGGATGGCCCGCTGCTGATTATGGCCGGAGCAGGCTCAGGCAAGACCCGGGTGCTGACACACCGGATTGCCTACCTTATTGCAACACGGAAAGCACCCCCGTGGGGCATTTTAGCGATTACATTTACGAACAAAGCCGCTCGTGAGATGCAAGACCGGGTATCCCAACTCGTAGGTGGATCTCAGGGCCGCGACATTTGGGTATCCACGTTCCACTCCATGTGTGTGCGAATTCTGCGTCGTGATATTGAACGTATTGGCTTTACCTCCAACTTCAGTATTTTGGATTCATCGGACCAATTATCTGTAATTCGCAGCTGTATGAAAGACCAGAATATCGATACCAAGAAATTCGAGCCCAAAGCAGTTCAATCGATGATGAGCACGGCCAAGAATGAACTGATCAGTCCGGAGCAATATGAGAAGCAGGCAGGAGACTATTTCGAAGGTATTGTAGCGAAGATATATAAGATGTACCAGAAACGGTTAAGAGCCAACAACTCACTTGATTTTGATGATCTCATTATGCAGACTATTCAACTGTTCAAGGAAGTACCTGAAGTCCTCGACTTTTACCAAAAGAAATTCCAGTACATTCACGTGGACGAGTATCAGGATACGAACCGTGCACAGTACATGCTGTGCCGCATGCTCGCTGACAGCCACCACCGCATCTGCGTTGTAGGGGATAGTGACCAATCGATCTATCGCTGGCGCGGGGCGGATATCAGCAATATCCTGAACTTTGAGAAAGACTATCCAGAAGCAAACACGATTTTGCTGGAGCAGAACTATCGTTCAACTTCCAATATCCTGAATGCAGCGAATGAAGTGATCGGCCTGAATACAGGGCGTAAACCGAAGAAACTGTGGACGGACAAAGAGGGTGGTTCGAAGATCAAGGTATACCGTGCGGATTCCGAACATGATGAGGGGTATTTTGTTACCTCTGAGATTAGTAAAAATGTGAAGAACGGCAAATCCTATCAGAACCATGCCATTTTGTACCGTACTAACGCCCAGTCCCGGGTTATAGAGGAAATTTTGATCAAGTCTGATATTCCGTATCAGATTGTCGGCGGCATCAAGTTCTATGATCGTAAAGAGATCAAGGACATTCTGGCGTATCTGCGCCTGTTATCTAACCCCGACGATGATATCAGTCTCACTCGGATCATTAATGTACCGAAGCGTAGCATCGGTGATACAACGGTAGCGAAGCTTGCGGCTGCGGCAGGAGAGCGTGGAATTTCCATTTTCCGAGTACTGCAGGTCGTGGATGATCTTGGTTTTGCTGGCCGTACGCGTAATGCGCTCGTGGAGTTCTATGACATGATCGCTGCGTTGCATCAGATGGTAGAATATCTGTCTGTAACTGAATTAACCGAGAAGATTCTTGAGATGAGCCAATACCGTCTTGAGATGCAAAATGAAAACACACTCGAATCCCGTGCACGGCTGGAGAACATTGAAGAGTTCCTGTCGGTAACGATGGAATTTGAGAAAAATAATGAAGAAAAAACGCTCGTATCGTTCCTCACTGATCTTGCATTGATTGCTGACATCGATAGCATGAACGATGATGAAGAGGACCAGAGCGATGCTGTTACCCTGATGACCATGCACAGCGCCAAAGGTCTGGAGTTCCCGGTGGTCTTTATCGTGGGTATGGAGGAAGGCGTCTTCCCTCACAGCCGAGCCTTTATGGATAATGAAGAGTTGGAGGAAGAACGCCGACTTGCTTATGTGGGGATTACTCGTGCAGAAGAGCAACTTTTCCTGTCGTGTGCCCAGATGCGTACCTTGTTTGGACGTACCACAGCGAATCCGCCTTCCCGCTTCCTGGACGAAATTCCGGATGAGCTGAAGGAAGACACTTCCATGGCTCGTGATCGTTACCGCCGCGGAAGTAGCGGAGGCGGCTCATATGGTGGACGTGGGCTAGGTTCTAGTGGAGGAAGTAACTTTGGTGGTGGCACCAAGCTCTTTGATCACCAAAGCAAGAGTGGTTCATCTGCTACCTCATCCACGCCAACTTCGCGTGTGACCACGAGTACTTCTCGCCCAACATACTCTACGCCATCATCTGCTTCCAAGCCGGTGGCTTCTAATGGTGAAGCAGGATTCAAGGCAGGGGACAAAGTGCAGCATGGCAAATGGGGGACAGGCACGATTGTTGCAGTAAAAGGGACAGGTAATGATACCGAACTGCAGATTGCCTTCCCGGCTCCGGTTGGTGTTAAACGTTTGCTTGCCGGCTTTGCCCCTATTACGAAAGTGGAATAAGAACGAAACTTCCTTTTGCACGATAACGGAGAGAACAGAAATAACTTGAAGAAGCAAGGCGTTCGCCTTTATCCCTGGATTTCTACCTTTTAAAATGAATAAAAGAAATCCGGGGATAACAGCGATCGGAAATTATTCTGTTATCGGAGTCACGTGCAATAGGAGTGTTCGTTCTACATATATAGATCAAATTAACGGAGGGATGGCCCTGTATGGACCCGATGCACCGGATGGAGCAACTCGTTACCGAGCTGAACCAGCATAATTATCAGTACTACACGATGGATCAGCCACAGATCAGCGATAAGGAGTATGATCTTCTGTACGATGAACTGGTTACGTTGGAACAGGAAAGCGGCATGGTTCTGCCTGATTCTCCAACACAGCGTGTGGGCGGCGAACTGCTCAAGGGGTTTACCCCACATCGCCATTTATCCTCATTATGGAGTCTGGACAAAGCGCAGAATATTGAGCAGTTGCGCAGCTGGAATACCCGTGTACTGAAACTGATTAACGACTATAACAGTAAAAATCCGGATACGCCTTTACCGGAACCAGGTTATGTCATTGAGTTGAAGTTTGACGGATTGACGCTGAACCTGACGTACACCAACGGTGAGTTGGTGCAAGCCTCTACTCGTGGTAACGGTACTGTAGGCGAAGGGATTTTGGCACAGGTGAGAACAATCCGCTCCGTTCCGCTCAAAATTCCTTATACAAGCGGTACAATTGAAGTACAGGGTGAAGGCATCATGAATCTGTCTGTCTTGGACCGATATAATGAGACGGCAGCAGAGCCACTCAAGAATGCGCGGAATGCAGCAGCAGGAGCGCTGCGTAACTTGAATCCGAAAGCGACGGCTGAGCGTCGGCTGAATGCTTATTTTTATAATGTAGGTTATTCGGATGACATTCAGTTTGCCAATCATCAGCAGATGATGGACTTCCTGCGTGAGAACCGCTTCAAAGTTAATCCGTCGATTACTTACTTCCACGAGTTTGATGATGTCATGGAACAATTGGCTGCGATTCAGGAAAACCGGGGTAAGCTCGACTATCTGATCGATGGAGCGGTTATTAAAATTACGGACATGCGCACCCGTGAGGTGTTAGGTTATACCGATAAATTCCCTCGCTGGGCGGTAGCATATAAATTCGAGGCAGAAGAGACCACGACGGTTCTGAATGCTGTGGTATGGAATGTGGGTCGTACTGGCAAAGTAACTCCGCTGGCACGCGTAGAACCAGTTGAACTTGCCGGGGTAACGGTACAGAACTGTACGCTGAACAATGTCGGCGATATTGAGCGTAAAAATCTGAAGTTCGCTCTGGGCACAAGGGTCTTTATTCGCCGCTCCAACGACGTCATTCCTGAAATTCTGGGTAAAGTGACGGAGGAGAGTGATGGGGAGGAGATCGTCTTCCCTGAGCAGTGTCCTGCATGTGGATTCCCACTGGAGCAACGCGGAGCGCATCTGTTCTGTAACAACAGACTGGCATGTAAACCGCAAACGGTAGCACGTATTTCCCATTTTGCTTCCCGTGATGCCATGGACATCGAGACGTTCAGTGAGAAAACGGCGATTCAGTTGTATGATGAATTGAATGTACGTGAGCCTGCTGACCTGTATACGTTACAGTTTGATGATCTGGTGAAGCTGGAGCGGTTTGGGGAAAAGAAAGCGAACAACCTTATCGCTGCGCTTGAGCTTAGTAAAGATAGAGACTTGGCTTCCTTCTTATACTCACTGGGTATTCCGAACACAGGTAAATCTACAACGCGCATGCTGGCTGATCATTACCGAGATCTGCACGCCATTATGAATGCAACGGTAGAAGAATTGGTTGAACTACCTGACGTCGGTGGTATTGTGGCGGAGAGCATCGTAACTTTCTTTGCAGATCCGTTTACACAGGCTGCAATTGAGAAGATGCTCAACTTGGGTGTGAAAGCTCAGGCACCTGAGGCGCCAGCCGTTGCTGTTGTGGAAGATTCCTTTTTCAGTGGTAAAACGGTCGTCTTGACCGGAACGCTGCACCAATTGACGCGGGAAGAGGCGACGCAAAGACTGGAAGCGCTCGGAGCGAAGGTGACTGGCAGTGTGTCGAAAAAGACAGATCTGGTTATTGCCGGAGAGAAGGCAGGTAGTAAACTAACCAAAGCCCATGATCTCGGTATTCCAACGATTGAGGATGAGGACGAACTTGTACGTCTTTTGAATCCCTAGGGTTAAAGGATGAATTAACAGAAGAGCTCATATAATAAAGCCCCCGAAGACACGAATATGTGATCGGGGGCTTTTGCTGTTTATTGAATTATTTGATACAACGAATGAACGCTCATCAATCTTATCTTATCATGATCCACTTAAATTGTTAGGGATACGTTGAGATGCGCCTGTAAGCCATGCATCCTTATCATACCCTCGCTCTTCCCAGTAACCGATATGTTCGCTGTCGATGAGTTCAATGCGATTTAACCATTTTACTGATTTATAGGCATACATCTGAGGAATGACGAGCCGTACCGGACCGCCAAGATCAGCCGGGATGGGTTTGCCATCATGCATGACAGCGACCATAATATCTTCCATTTGTGCTTGATCCATCGTAATCGCATCTGTATATACACCATCACCGGAATAAAACTTCACACTATGAGCTTCCGGTTTGACCCCGGCTTGTTTCAAAAGCTGTGCAAGAGAAATGCCTTCCCAGGTATTCTTATATACAGACCAGCCCGTTACACAGTGGAAATCACTAACCTGTACGGTACGAGCGAGCTTCACGAATTGTTCCCAGTTCCATACCTGTGCCCGTTCAACCAACCCATCAATTCGAAAAGACCAGTTAGCATTGGAGAAGGACGGTATGGGCGTAACCGTATATACGCGGAAATGACCTTCAGCTCCGCCTCCAATGGGAGGTGAAGAGGCAGACAGCGGTTGTGGCAGAGGAACCATACGGTTAGGATCGTTCTCCAGCATGCTATCAATACTATTATCGATCTTGAGATTTCGTCCTACCCAGGATATAAAAGTAGGTCCAAGAGTCACGGCGAGACCAACCCCCACAGCAGAACGGATGAAAGCTCGTCGTGTATACAACGGTTGAGGTCGCTCCTCAGATTTGAGGGGATCTCTCTCGGAACTGCGATCAAACTGTGAAGAAGATATAGCAGCCGGAGTTTCTTTTTCATCCGATATTGAATCAGATGGATCAGCAATATTTTGAGTTTTTGTTGAAGTTGTAGTAGTTTTAACCGCACGACGTGCAGGGTCCTTTAACCATTTGGTCCGAGTGATGGAGTGATAGATAATATAAGGTAAGCCCACCCAAGTCAGCAGGTCATGGATCAAAAGTGCAGCATTCGACCATCGAGGTCCAGCTAGCTTGAACTGCCATAACACAATACCCGAGAGTAGCCAGCCTACCAGCAGCGCAAGAACAAAGATGGTGTTCACCCTTTGCCAAGGTCTATTACGAAGCTGTTTCCAGTGCTTTCCGGCCAAAATCAAGTAATATACTACGGGTGCCAGCATAGCTAGACCAACGATGATATGTAGCCATTTTAACCAGACACGACCGATTCCGAGTATCTCTCGCCAAAAGCCGCCTACCAGCATAAGACCTGATATAGCAAGGATCACAACAATCCAGGCATTCCAAGCATGGATGGAAACCAACTTTTTGCCATAACCTTTGCGCATGTTCTTCAACCATTGTTTCAAGTGCGATCACCCCATATAGGTTAGTAATGAGTTTATTCAGAACTTTAATATGTAATAGCCAGCTGCAAATGGAGTGCGTTATCGGTGTAAAGGTACTCATACGAGACGATTAACGATTGTTCATAACTACGTATGAAGAAGTACACTTGATTGCTTAGCCTTATCTCTATATCTATATACCTTATTATAGAGTTTTTGGATCACTTTCTTCAAACCAACAGGAGGGCAGGGCTCATTATCCCAATCGGGCACTCTAGCTGTCTTTCATCTAGATCCTTATTACGTATGGTTTTAGAAATCAATAGTATAGAAAGGACATGTTTCTTGGATATAAAGTAGCCTTTAATAGGGTTCCATTTTTGTTTCAGATATTGTGTTAATGTGCCGCATATAGGCTGAAGGCAAGATAGCGTTGTTGAAGATTTATATAATATCAAATGGTAGATTAAAAATGCTTGCTAAATAAATCGCTACATGATATATTATTTCTTGTCGCTTCAAACGAATGATTGTCATAATCATTTGAAAGGTGACGAAAACAAAGTGTTGACAGTAAGTTAGTTAACATGATATGATAAGATTCCTGTCTGCTTGATAAACATCAACATAAACGGACATACAAGTTCCTTGAAAACTGAACAAATGGATAGTAACTTTTGATTCACAATGAATCGTCAGATTCAAAATGAGCTTATCGCTCTTTTCAATACTTTATTGGAGAGTTTGATCCTGGCTCAGGACGAACGCTGGCGGCATGCCTAATACATGCAAGTCGAGCGGAGTTGATAGGAAGCTTGCTTCCTTGATACTTAGCGGCGGACGGGTGAGTAACACGTAGGCAACCTGCCCTCAAGTTTGGGACAACTACCGGAAACGGTAGCTAATACCGAATAATTGTTTTCTTCGCCTGAAGGAAACTGGAAAGACGGAGCAATCTGTCACTTGGGGATGGGCCTGCGGCGCATTAGCTAGTTGGTGGGGTAACGGCTCACCAAGGCGACGATGCGTAGCCGACCTGAGAGGGTGATCGGCCACACTGGGACTGAGACACGGCCCAGACTCCTACGGGAGGCAGCAGTAGGGAATCTTCCGCAATGGGCGAAAGCCTGACGGAGCAATGCCGCGTGAGTGATGAAGGTTTTCGGATCGTAAAGCTCTGTTGCCAGGGAAGAACGCTTGGGAGAGTAACTGCTCTCAAGGTGACGGTACCTGAGAAGAAAGCCCCGGCTAACTACGTGCCAGCAGCCGCGGTAATACGTAGGGGGCAAGCGTTGTCCGGAATTATTGGGCGTAAAGCGCGCGCAGGCGGTCATTTAAGTCTGGTGTTTAATCCCGGGGCTCAACCCCGGATCGCACTGGAAACTGGGTGACTTGAGTGCAGAAGAGGAGAGTGGAATTCCACGTGTAGCGGTGAAATGCGTAGATATGTGGAGGAACACCAGTGGCGAAGGCGACTCTCTGGGCTGTAACTGACGCTGAGGCGCGAAAGCGTGGGGAGCAAACAGGATTAGATACCCTGGTAGTCCACGCCGTAAACGATGAGTGCTAGGTGTTAGGGGTTTCGATACCCTTGGTGCCGAAGTTAACACATTAAGCACTCCGCCTGGGGAGTACGGTCGCAAGACTGAAACTCAAAGGAATTGACGGGGACCCGCACAAGCAGTGGAGTATGTGGTTTAATTCGAAGCAACGCGAAGAACCTTACCAGGTCTTGACATCCCTCTGACCGGTACAGAGATGTACCTTTCCTTCGGGACAGAGGAGACAGGTGGTGCATGGTTGTCGTCAGCTCGTGTCGTGAGATGTTGGGTTAAGTCCCGCAACGAGCGCAACCCTTATATTTAGTTGCCAGCACTTCGGGTGGGCACTCTAGATAGACTGCCGGTGACAAACCGGAGGAAGGTGGGGATGACGTCAAATCATCATGCCCCTTATGACCTGGGCTACACACGTACTACAATGGCCGGTACAACGGGCTGCGAAATCGCGAGATGGAGCCAATCCCAACAAAGCCGGTCTCAGTTCGGATTGCAGGCTGCAACTCGCCTGCATGAAGTCGGAATTGCTAGTAATCGCGGATCAGCATGCCGCGGTGAATACGTTCCCGGGTCTTGTACACACCGCCCGTCACACCACGAGAGTTTATAACACCCGAAGTCGGTGGGGTAACCGCAAGGAGCCAGCCGCCGAAGGTGGGATAGATGATTGGGGTGAAGTCGTAACAAGGTAGCCGTATCGGAAGGTGCGGCTGGATCACCTCCTTTCTATGGAGAATCGTTTCCTGCAACGGAAACATTCAAATAAGCAGGTTCTTAGAACCTGCAACAGCAACACAGTTACTTATCCATTTGTTCAGTTTTGATGGAATTTGAGGGGCCATAGCTCAGCTGGGAGAGCGCCTGCCTTGCAAGCAGGAGGTCAGCGGTTCGATCCCGCTTGGCTCCACCAAACAATTTCATCTATTTGGCTTGTTCTTTGAAAACTAGATATCGAAACGAAACAAATGCGAATTAGAACATTCCTTTAAGCTGAACTTGTGCAAACAAGTCAAGTGTATAAAGGTAGTTAAATTGCTTTTGTGATGGTATCGGGTGAGAGCGACTTTTGGATTTGGACGCAATTCAAACCAAGGGAAGCGAGCGACCGAAACCGGAACAAAATGGTTAAGCTACTAAGAGCACACGGAGGATGCCTAGGCGCTAGGAGCCGATGAAGGACGTGGCGAACAACGAAACTGCCTCGGGGAGCTGTAAGCAAGCTTTGATCCGGGGGTGTCCGAATGGGGAAACCCAGCTGGGGTAATTTCCAGTTACTCACAACTGAATACATAGGTTGTGTAGAGGCATACCAGGGGAACTGAAACATCTAAGTACCCTGAGGAAGAGAAAACAATAGTGATTCCGTCAGTAGCGGCGAGCGAACGCGGAGAAGCCCAAACCAGAGAGCTTGCTCTTTGGGGTTGTGGGACGTCTCACATGGAGTTACAAAGGAACCGGTTAAGCGAAGAGGTCTGGAAAGGCCCGCCAAAGAAGGTAAAAGCCCTGTAGTTGAAAGCCTGTTCCCTCCGAGACGGATCCCGAGTAGTGCGGGGCACGTGAAACCCCGTATGAATCCGGCAGGACCATCTGCCAAGGCTAAATACTTCCTAGCGACCGATAGTGAAGCAGTACCGTGAGGGAAAGGTGAAAAGCACCCCGGAAGGGGAGTGAAATAGAACCTGAAACCGTGTGCTTACAAAAAGTCAGAGCCCGTTTTAGGGGTGATGGCGTGCCTTTTGTAGAATGAACCGGCGAGTTACGTTCCCGTGCAAGGTTAAGGTGAAGAGCCGGAGCCGCAGCGAAAGCGAGTCTGAATAGGGCGACTTAGTACGTGGACGTAGACCCGAAACCGGGTGATCTACCCCTGTCCAGGGTGAAGGTGCGGTAACACGCACTGGAGGCCCGAACCCACGCATGTTGAAAAATGCGGGGATGAGGTGGGGGTAGCGGAGAAATTCCAATCGAACTCGGAGATAGCTGGTTCTCCCCGAAATAGCTTTAGGGCTAGCCTCGGAAAACAGAGTCGTGGAGGTAGAGCACTGATTGGGTGCGGGGCCCGCAAGGGTTACCAAGCTCAGTCAAACTCCGAATGCCATAGACTTACTTCCGGGAGTCAGACAGTGAGTGCTAAGATCCATTGTCAAAAGGGAAACAGCCCAGACCATCAGCTAAGGTCCCCAAGTGTGTGTTAAGTGGGAAAGGATGTGGAGTTGCACAGACAACCAGGATGTTGGCTTAGAAGCAGCCACCATTGAAAGAGTGCGTAATAGCTCACTGGTCGAGTGACTCTGCGCCGAAAATGTAACGGGGCTAAACACACCACCGAAGCTATGGCTTGATGCTTTGCATCAGGGGTAGGGGAGCGTTGTATAAGGGTTGAAGGTGTACCGTAAGGAGCGCTGGACATTATACAAGTGAGAATGCCGGTATGAGTAACGAAAAGATCAGTGAGAATCTGATCCGCCGAAAGCCTAAGGGTTCCTGAGGAAGGCTCGTCCGCTCAGGGTAAGTCGGGACCTAAGGCGAGGCCGAAAGGCGTAGTCGAAGGACAACAGGTCGAAATTCCTGTACCACCGTAAGCCGTTATGAGCAATGGGGGGACGCAGTAGGGTAGTGACGCGGACTGATGGATGTCCGTCTAAGCAGTAAGGCTGATGTGTAGGCAAATCCGCACATTGTAAGGCTGAGCTGTGATGGGGAGCGAAAATTATAGTAGCGAAGGTCATGATCTCACACTGCCAAGAAAAGCCTCTAGCCAGGTGAAGGTGCCCGTACCGCAAACCGACACAGGTAGGCGAGAAGAGTATTCTAAGGCGCGCGGAAGAACTCTCGTTAAGGAACTCGGCAAAATGACCCCGTAACTTCGGGAGAAGGGGTGCCCCGGTAGTGTGAATAGCACGAGGGGGCCGCAGTGAAAAGGCCCAAGCGACTGTTTAGCAAAAACACAGGTCTGTGCGAAGCCGTAAGGCGAAGTATACGGGCTGACGCCTGCCCGGTGCTGGAAGGTTAAGGGGAGTGGTTAGGGAGTAATCCCGAAGCTGTGAACCGAAGCCCCAG
Organism: Paenibacillus sp. PK1-4R; assembly: GCF_030369595.1. Classification (NCBI taxonomy): domain Bacteria; kingdom Bacillati; phylum Bacillota; class Bacilli; order Caryophanales; family Paenibacillaceae; genus Paenibacillus; species Paenibacillus sp. PK1-4R. The sequence continues at coordinate 6,171,307 of NZ_CP126535.1, read as the reverse complement.
TAAACGGCGGCCGTAACTATAACGGTCCTAAGGTAGCGAAATTCCTTGTCAGGTAAATTCTGACCCGCACGAATGGCGTAACGACTTGGGCGCTGTCTCAACGAGAGATCCGGTGAAATTTTAATACCTGTGAAGATGCAGGTTACCCGCGACAAGACGGAAAGACCCCATGGAGCTTTACTGCAGCTTGATATTGAATTTGGGTACGATCTGTACAGGATAGGTGGGAGCCTTTGAAGTGGGAGCGCAAGCTTCCATGGAGGCAACGTTGGGATACCACCCTGATCGTATCTAGGTTCTAACCTGGTACCGTAATCCGGTGCGGGGACAGTGTCAGGTGGGCAGTTTGACTGGGGCGGTCGCCTCCTAAAGAGTAACGGAGGCGCCCAAAGGTTCCCTCAGAATGGTTGGAAATCATTCGAAGAGTGCAAAGGCATAAGGGAGCTTGACTGCGAGACCTACAAGTCGAGCAGGGACGAAAGTCGGGCTTAGTGATCCGGTGGTACCGCATGGAAGGGCCATCGCTCAACGGATAAAAGCTACCCTGGGGATAACAGGCTTATCTCCCCCAAGAGTCCACATCGACGGGGAGGTTTGGCACCTCGATGTCGGCTCATCGCATCCTGGGGCTGAAGTAGGTCCCAAGGGTTGGGCTGTTCGCCCATTAAAGCGGTACGCGAGCTGGGTTCAGAACGTCGTGAGACAGTTCGGTCCCTATCTGTCGTGGGCGTAGGAAATTTGAGAGGAGCTGTCCTTAGTACGAGAGGACCGGGATGGACGTACCGCTGGTGTACCAGTTGTTCCGCCAGGAGCACCGCTGGGTAGCTATGTACGGACGGGATAAACGCTGAAAGCATCTAAGCGTGAAGCCCCCCTCAAGATGAGATTTCCCAGTATGTAAGACCCCTTGAAGACGACGAGGTAGATAGGCTGGGGGTGGAAGTGCAGCAATGCATGGAGCTGACCAGTACTAATCGGTCGAGGGCTTATCCAAATATGCAAGTTGTAATTCGCGTGTTTCGTTTCGAATCTAGTTTTCAGAGAACGATCTCTGAAATGAAAATTGGTACATCACAGAACGTGTGTATGATTTTCAGTTCCATATCTGATTTCAAGAAGCTATGCTTCGACAAATCGCGTTTGGTGGCGATGGCGGAGGGGTTCCACACGTACCCATCCCGAACACGACCGTTAAGCCCTCTAGCGCCGATGGTACTTGTACCGCAGGGTCCTGGGAGAGTAGGACGCCGCCAAGCGAAGAACCACTGCCGATGTTATTCGGTGGTGGTTTTTATTTGTTTATTTAAGGGGATGCGTAAGCATCTCTTATTTGACTTTGTAAGAATCCTCTGACACACTCTAAGGGGTACATATATCACATATCAGGCCATGATTTGGATTGATAATAACTCTAGCGAATGGGGTGTAGGACGACATGGAAATTCAGAAATTGACGGTAGATGATTTTGAACCGGCTATGGCACTCTCCGAATATGCTTTTCAGGTGGTAATGAGTGAGGAACAAAAAGAAAAACGGCGGAGTCAATTTTCGTCACAGGATATATGGGGTGTATATGAGGACGGGCAGCTAGGAGCCAAACTTCACATCATTGCTTTTCAAACCTATATTCATGGCAGATCGTTCGAGATGGGCGGTATTGCGGGTGTAGCCACCTGGCCAGAGTATAGACGCAAAGGCTGGGTAGCGGGTCTGCTGAAGCATGCATTGGAAGAAATGAATCGTAACAAACAAAGTATATCGTTCTTGCATCCATTCTCTTTTGGTTTCTATCGGAAGTATGGATGGGAGACTTATGTTGAATTTAAACGTTATAGAGTACCTACAGCTCATTTGCCTCTGAAAAAGGCGACACCTGGAACGATTCGGCGTGGGGATCCAGGTCTCAGCATATTAAAGGAAGTATACAGTGCTTATGCTGAGCGTTATAACGGAACTCTGGTTCGGGATGATGCAAGGTGGGAGAATTCAGTTCTTGTTAATGGGACCAGCCAGAAGGCTGTATATTACGATGAAGCTGATGCAGCACAAGGTTATCTTTTATATGAGGTTAAGGAAAATAAGTTTACCATTAAAGAGATCATCTATCTGAATGAAGAGGCTAGGCAAGGGCTGTGGACCTTCATTGCTAACCATGATTCCATGATTCAGGAAGTTACGTTGCAGGCACCAGCCAGTGATACGCTTGCTTTCCAATTGGATAACCCACGGATTCAGCAAGAAATCGTACCTTATTTTATGGCGCGTATCGTTAGTGTAGAGCAGTTTATATCCCAGTATCCATTTGCAAGCCAGGACTCACCGGTGCAGATTGTTCTACAGGTAGAGGATACCCACGCTCCGTGGAATGAAGGAGTATGGCAATTAAACGTAGCGATGAATGGAACAGCGTCCATATGGAAAACTTCAGAACCAATTACTGATGATCAGACCATTAAGGTGGATATTCAATCCCTTACCGCAGTGCTGATGGGGTATCGCAGACCAACGGAAATGGCACGGATCGGAAGAATTCACGGACCAGAAGCAGCAATTAAGGCTTTGGAACAAGCGATTCCTGAACGGGAAACCTATTTGCTCGATTTCTTCTGATGACTATTCCCACTGCTCCATTTAACTTGATTAGCTTATATAGAAATATGGCGTGATCGAAAGACAAATGGACTTCTCCAGCAATTTTGGGGAGGTTTTTTTGTGTCTGGGGAATATTTCGTGTAAAATCGTAAAAAATGAATAGTGACCCCACTTGGCAAAACCACAAAATATGCTATAATGGTTATAAAGTCAAAGAAAGTCAAAGTCAACTAAAGGTTTAATACTTAAGTAGCTTTCTTTCAACAATCTGATGCATGATCGCCAATATACGGGATTCATCTCATCGGAGGATCAAGGGAATATTAAAGGACCTTCGTGCTTCCTTCGCTCTCCTGTTGATACCTGTGGAAGCAAGATTCGCTGTTTTCCTGATTGGTTAAATGGGTAGAGAAGGTGTACTCTGTGGGGGCGTGTGGGTCCTTATTGACTTAACGTTTCAGACAGTGGAGGATGATTGGATGCGTAATATCTCTGATATTATCGAACGATATCTGAAGAGTATTTTGCATGAAAGTCCCGAAGGAATGGTTGAAATTCAGCGTAATGATCTGGCAGATCAATTCTCATGTGTACCTTCCCAGATCAATTATGTCATCAGCACACGTTTTACACTCGAGAAGGGATACCTGGTAGAGAGTAAACGCGGCGGTGGTGGTTATGTTCGCATACAGCGCATTGAATTACCGGCCCAATCAGCTCTGCATAATCATTTGCACCATAGTATTGGTGAAGAGATCGGGCAGACAGCTGCCGAAGGTTTGATCTATCAATTGGAAGAAGCACGCTTCTTGAGCAAGCGGGAAGCCGGGTTGATGCGAGCTGCTGTATCTAGAGAGGTTATATTAGTCAAACTTCCTTACCGGGATCAAATTCGTGCCAGAATGTTGAAGGCGATGTTAATATCTTTGCTCGGTAAATGAAAACTATCGGGGTCAAAGGAGGTACATCAATATGCTGTGCCAAGAATGCAATAAACGTCCGGCGACACTTCATTTTACGAAAATCGTAAATGGAGAGAAGACGGAATTCCATATTTGTGAGTCATGTGCCCGTGAAAAAGGGGAAATGATCCCTGGAACAGCAGGTGGGTTTTCCATTCACAACTTGTTGTCCGGATTGCTTGATTTTGATCCAGCCAGCAAAAGTGGATCGGCAGGAACACCACCTGCAAAAGCACTTCAGTGTGAAGAGTGTGGTATGACGTACTCACAATTCAGCAAGATAGGCCGATTTGGCTGCAGTTCATGTTATAAATATTTTGACAGCCGTCTGGACCCTTTGTTCAAGCGGGTTCATGGTAGTACGTCCCATGTAGGCAAAGTGCCTGCACGAGCTGGTGGTCGCATCAAGGTGAAACGGCAAATCGCTGATCTGAAGCGTGAGCTCCAGGAGAGCATCGCGCAAGAGGAATTTGAAGAGGCGGCTCAGATCCGTGACCAGATCAGAGGACTTGAAAAAGGAATAGCTCAGGAGTAAAGTTTGTCATGAGTAGGAGGGATGCGTAATGCCTAATCTGCGCTTTACAGAGAAGGCGCTCAGCGACTGGATGCGCAGTGATGCGGCTGATTCCGAAATTGTCATTAGCAGCCGTGTCCGGATTGCACGCAACCTTCAGCATGTTCCGTTTCCGATGCTGGCTTCCAATGAGCAATCGGAAGAGGTGCTGAATAAGCTGAGCGAAGTACTTCAATACGATGACGTTCATGCCTTTGGGGATTTTCATACGTTGGATCTGATCGATATTGACGAACTCGACAAACGGGTGCTGGTGGAGAAACATCTCATCAGTCCAAGTCTTGCGAATGAATCCAGGAATGGTGCGGTTATTCTCAGTGAGGATGAGTCGGTCAGTATTATGATTAATGAAGAGGATCATCTTCGTATCCAGTGCCTCTATCCGGGGTTCCAGGTGAAAGAAGCCTGGGAGAAAGCTTCCGCAATAGATGATGCTTTTGAAGCGCACGTGGACTATGCTTTTGATGATCGCAGAGGATACTTAACCAGCTGTCCTACCAATGTAGGTACAGGTGTTAGAGCATCGGTTATGATGCACTTGCCTGCCCTGGTGATGACGCAACAGATAGGCCGTATTCTAACCGCAGTTTCCCAAGTGGGATTAACTGTAAGGGGGATATATGGTGAAGGCAGTGAGGCGATGGGTAACCTGTTCCAGATCTCGAACCAGATTACATTGGGACAGACCGAACAGGAAGTCATCGAGAACCTGCATGGTGTTGTATTACAGATGATAGGTCATGAGCGTACAGCCAGAGAACGGTTAATTACCGACTCCAGACTTCGGATTACGGATCGTGTCATGCGTTCTTACGGCATATTGTCTCATGCAGCTATTGTTGATTCTAAGGAAGCTGCACAGCGCTTATCGGATGTACGCCTTGGCGTGGATCTCGGCTTACTGGATGGATTGTCCATCACGGTAATGAATGAGTTGAATGTGATGACACAGCCGGGATTTTTGCAGAAAACATTCGGGGAAGATATGCGCACAGATGAGCGTGACATCTATCGTGCTCAGTTGATTCGTGATACGATCAATGCAGCGAAGCAGTCCTAGCTTAGCCTGATATTGTATTGAATTATGGTTTCATGCCGCATTGCGGCTTTTATATAATAAGGCATGACGAATGCCAAATGACTTTATTCGCAGCACGGCTGCAAACAAAAATGATATGAAGAATACGACGGTTATTTTATTACATGACCCTCGTTTTATCCAAAACCATGGAGGTGCAGGAGATATGATGTTTGGAAGATTTACGGAACGGGCCCAAAAGGTGCTCGCACTCGCGCAGGAAGAAGCTGTCCGTCTCGGTCATAATAACATCGGTACTGAGCATATTTTGCTCGGCCTCATTCGTGAAGGCGAAGGCATCGCAGCCAAAGCACTGATCGGCCTGGGACTCGGATTGGAAAAAATTCAGGATGAAGTAGAAACGCTGATTGGCCGTGGCCAAGAGCAACCTACCAACATTGCATATACGCCACGTGCGAAAAAAGTAATTGAACTGTCTATGGATGAAGCTCGTAAATTGGGCCACACCTATGTAGGCACAGAGCATATCCTGCTCGGATTGATTCGTGAAGGCGAGGGTGTTGCAGCACGTGTGCTCAATAACCTGGGAATTAGCCTGAACAAAGCACGTCAACAAGTGTTACAGTTGCTTGGCAGCAGTGAAGCTGTATCCAGTCATAATGGAACACCTGCCAATGTCAGCACACCAACACTGGACAGTCTGGCACGTGACCTCACGGCTTACGCCAGAGAGAATAACCTTGACCCAGTCATTGGGCGTAGCAAAGAAATTGAGCGTGTCATCCAAGTGCTCAGCCGTCGTACCAAGAACAACCCGGTATTGATCGGTGAGCCAGGTGTAGGTAAAACAGCGATTGCTGAAGGCCTTGCACAAAAAATCATTGCAAATGAGATTCCGGAAACATTGCGCGACAAACGTGTAATGACCCTGGATATGGGTTCAGTAGTCGCTGGAACCAAATATCGTGGTGAGTTTGAAGATCGTCTGAAAAAAATTATGGATGAGATTCGCCAAGCAGGTAACATTGTCCTGTTTATCGACGAATTGCATACCTTGATTGGTGCAGGCGGAGCTGAAGGTGCCATCGATGCTTCTAACATTTTGAAACCGGCTCTGGCCCGTGGAGAACTGCAATGTATCGGTGCGACAACACTGGATGAATATCGTAAATACATCGAGAAGGATGCAGCGCTTGAGCGTCGTTTCCAACCGATTACTGTAGATCAGCCTTCTCCGGAAGAAGCGATTCAAATTTTGCATGGCTTGCGTGACCGTTATGAAGCGCATCACCGCGTGAAAATTACGGACGAAGCGATTGTACAGGCGGTTAAACTGTCTGACCGTTACATCACAGACCGTTTCCTGCCAGACAAAGCGATTGACCTGATTGATGAGGCGGGTTCCAAAGTAAGATTGAACTCTTACACGATCCCACCAAACCTGAAACAACTGGAAAGCCGTCTGGAAGATATCCGTAAAGAAAAAGACGCTGCAGTTCAAAGCCAGGAGTTCGAAAAAGCCGCAGCGCTTCGTGATACGGAACAAAAAATCCGTGAAGAGCTGGATGTAACGAAGAATCAGTGGAAAGAAAAACAAGGTCGCACGGATTCTGAAGTAACACCTGAGGATATTGCACAAGTGGTAGCCAACTGGACAGGAATTCCGGTGAACAAGCTGAAAGAAGAAGAGACACAACGCCTGATGAATCTGGAATCAATTCTTCATGAACGTGTCATTGGCCAGGATGAGGCTGTGAAATCGGTCAGCCGTGCGGTTCGTCGTGCTCGTGCGGGATTGAAAGATCCAAAACGTCCGATGGGTTCATTCATCTTCCTCGGTCCTACTGGGGTAGGTAAAACAGAACTTGCTCGTGCTCTGGCTGAAGCAATGTTCGGTGATGAAAATGCAGTAATCCGGATTGATATGTCTGAGTATGGCGAGAAACATTCAACTTCCCGACTCGTCGGAGCGCCTCCAGGATATGTTGGATACGAAGAAGGTGGTCAGCTGACAGAGAAAGTTCGTCGCAAACCATACTCCGTAGTCCTGCTTGATGAGATCGAGAAAGCACACCCAGAAGTATTTAATATCTTGCTGCAAGTGCTTGAAGATGGTCGTCTGACAGATTCCAAAGGTCGCGTTGTTGACTTCCGGAATACGCTGATTATCCTGACATCCAACGTGGGTGCCGAAGCGATCAAACGTAACTCTACACTTGGCTTCACAGCGGTTGTGGATGCAGGTGCGGATTACGATAACATGAAGGGTAAAGTTATGGATGAGCTGAAGAAAAGCTTCCGTCCAGAGTTCCTTAACCGGATTGATGAAATTATCGTATTCCACTCTCTGGAACAGAAACACATTGCAGAGATTGTTACCCTCATGAGTGAGGAACTTCGCAAACGGCTGCGTGAATACGAAGTTGACTTCGAACTCACCGACAATGCGAAGGACTTCCTTGCCAAAGCCGGCTTTGATCCAGCTTACGGTGCACGTCCGCTTCGTCGGGCAATCCAGAAGCATATCGAGGACAAATTGTCTGAAGAGTTGCTCACAGGTAACGTAACCAAAGGGGATTCATTGCTCATCGACGAAGAGAACGGTGCATTGTCTGTTACGAAAAAAGACGTGGTTGTTCCTTCGAATGAGGAAATCGAAACTAAATAATATACAGCAAGCACTGGAGTTAAACTTCAGCTTGTATTAATCCTTAATCCTTCTCGGCTTCGGCCGGGGAGGATTTTTTGCACTTTGGACAGAAGACGGACATGATTATGTCAGGAACATGTGTAAAGTTTGCGATAATCCTTTACGAAAAATCTCAAACAATGGTAAACTTTTAGTAACCCTGCACGTCAGGGAGTTTGGGTGAAATTCGTCGAATAATGCAAAATGCTGTTATAAAACTAAATTATAGGAGTGCTGAAGTGGCCAAAGTTAAAACCAAGTTTCAATGTACGGAATGCGGCTATGAAGCCCCCAAGTGGTACGGTAAGTGTCCGGGTTGTCAGTCATGGAATTCAATGGTGGAAGAAACAGAGACGGTGGTCAAAACACAAGGGAGAAATTCTCCTCTGTTTGACAGTAAAGATAAACCGCTTCCTATCATAGATATAGATAGCGGTCAGGAACCGCGTGTACAGACTGGAATCGGAGAGTTGAACCGGGTATTGGGTGGCGGAATCGTTCCAGGTTCACTCGTTCTGGTGGGCGGAGATCCGGGTATCGGTAAATCAACGTTGATGTTGCAGACGTCTCATGCTTTAACGCACTCGGGTTTGCGTGTGTTATATGTTTCCGGTGAGGAATCAGTCAAGCAAACCAAATTGCGGGCAGACCGTCTCGGGGCACTCTCTGCCGAGTTGTATGTGCTGTGTGAAACCAATATGGAACGTGTAGAGGAAGCGGTGGATCAGATCCAGCCGCATTTCCTTGTCATCGACTCCATTCAGACGGTATATCTTCCCGAAGTTACCAGTGCGCCGGGTAGTGTAGCACAGGTAAGGGAATGTACGTCAAGGTTCATGCGGATTGCCAAAGGCAGAGGCATTGCAACGGTTCTTGTGGGGCATGTTACCAAAGAAGGTGCCATTGCCGGTCCGCGTATGTTAGAACATATGGTGGATTGCGTGCTTTATTTTGAAGGAGAACGGCATCATACGTATCGCCTGCTGCGTGCGGTGAAGAACCGTTTTGGTTCAACCAATGAGATTGGCATTTTTGAAATGGGCGAGGATGGACTTCGTGAGGTGGGCAATCCGTCCGAACTCTTTTTGTCAGAACGCCCACTGGGTGTAGCGGGTTCAACGGTAGTTGCCAGTATGGAGGGGACACGTCCTCTGCTCGTGGAATTACAGGCGTTGATCTCGACTACCCATTTCCCTTCTCCCCGCCGTATGGCAACAGGGGTAGATCTGCATCGATTAAATCTGATTATTGCAGTGCTGGAGAAACGGATGGGCATGTTTTTACAGACCCAGGATGCGTATCTGAACGTGGCTGGTGGAGTACGGTTGGATGAGCCCGCTGTAGATTTGGCGGTTGCTGTCAGCATTGCATCCAGTTTGAGAGATGTACCGACCAAGCCGGATGACGTCATCTTTGGCGAGATTGGTCTGACAGGTGAGGTTCGAGCCGTATCACGGGCCGAACAACGAGTGAAGGAAGCCGCGAAGCTGGGCTTCAAACGAGTCATTTTACCGGAAAAAAGCTTAAAGGGCTGGAAACATCCTCGCGGGATACAACTGATCGGTGTGAATACCGTGGCAGATGCACTAGCGGTTGCTTTAGATTAGGGGGCATAACAAGATGAAAGATTCGAGCCAACTGGATAATATGAATGAATTGTTAAGGCTGATCGCACCAGGTACACCTTTCCGCGAAGGTCTGGAAAATGTGCTACGCGCCAAGACGGGCGCACTGCTTGTTGTAGGATACAGCCCTGAAGTAATGGAAGTGGTGGATGGGGGATTCTCGATTAACTGTGATTTCTCCCCGAACTACCTGTACGAACTCGCCAAGATGGATGGAGCCATTATTCTTAGCGAGGATTTGAAGCGTATTCTTTACGCCAATACCCAGTTAATCCCGGACTCTTCGATCTCTTCATCAGAGACGGGGATTCGTCACCGGACGGCAGAGCGTGTAGCAAAGCAAACGGGTAAATTGGTCGTATCCATATCACAGCGCCGGAATATCATTACCTTGTATCAGGGAACACTTCGTTATTCCCTCAAGGAAATCGGGGTTATTTTGACCAAAGCGAATCAAGCGATTCAAACCCTGGAGAAATACAAAGCGGTATTAACACAGTCCCTTACAAATCTGAGTGCCTCTGAATTTGAGGAACTGGTGACGATTCCTGAGGTGGTCAATGTAATTCAGCGTACCGAAATGGTGATGCGGATCAAAACGGAAATCAAACGATATATTCATGAACTCGGGAATGAGGGACGACTCATTTCCATGCAAATGGAAGAACTCGTGGGTACAACGGAAGAAGAAGCCTGGTTATTGTATAAGGACTATGCTCGTGACGACAGTGATGACAAAATCCGTGAAATTATCGTGGGACTGAAAAGATTGTCGGACGATGAGTTGCTGGATGCACATCATATTGTCCGTCTTCTCGGCTATCCTTCATCAGCCGCTACTTCTGAGGATTCGGTTGCACCTCGTGGATTCCGGGTATTAAATAAGATCCCCCGCCTGCCCAATGTCATTATCCATAACCTGGTGGATCAATTCGAACAATTGCCTCATGTTATTATGGCTACAATTGAAGAACTGGACGAAGTGGATGGTATTGGTGAAGTTCGTGCCCGGACCATTAAGGAAGGCCTCAAACGTTTGCAGGAGCAGATGTTTATCGACAGACAGATGTAAGGGTTTGCCTATATAAAGGCTTGAAATGGATGAGGTGAAACAACGATGCTAACCAGATTCATTCCGAATCTCTTTACCCTGGGTAATCTGTTTCTTGGAATGATGGCAATTTTGCTTGCGATTGATGGGAATTACAGTTTGGCTGCCATTATGGTCATTGTAGCGATGCTGCTGGATGGTCTGGATGGCCGAGTGGCACGTGCACTCAATGCCCAAAGCGAATTCGGCAAGGAACTTGACTCCTTGTCTGACATGGTTTCCTTTGGTGCAGCACCAGCCTTGATCATATTTATGGTGTCGTTTCAAGATTCGATGCCGATCCTCGCCTGGATCGCAACAGCGGCTTTTCCGATCTGTGGAGCCATTCGTCTTGCTCGGTTTAATGTTCGTCCGGGAATCCCCGGTTACTTTACAGGTCTGCCGATTCCCGCAGCCGGTGGGGTGCTGGCTACACTGTCCTTGTTCAATAAGGATATTGGCCCGGTTAGCATGATGATTGCTACATTGCTGTTATCGTATCTGATGGTGAGTTCGCTTAAATATCCCAATTTCAAAAAGGTCGGTTTGCCACGCAAGGCAATCTGGATTGCACCGTGGGTTGTGTTATTTGCCATAGCCGTAGCCGTTATTTTTCCGGAGCAGTTATCCAAATTGATCTTTATTCCGCTGGTGTTATACGCCTTGTATGGAATGAAGCATAATGTGCGAACAGCGGCCTCGCGTAGTCGGGCGAAAAAGCGCAAGGATGAGAAATCTTCCCGTCCTTCCGATCGTTAAGTCGCCTTGGGGACAGACACTATACAAAGAAAGCACGTACTCTCCTGAACTGGAGAATGCGTGCTTTTTGTTTATTCAGATCTATTTACGGTAAAAGAAACCCTTGCGGACGACATGCATATCTTCTTACGACAGATTAAACATCCCTAACGTTGAACACTTCTGTGATTCGTGATTTACGACCTCTTCCATGTTAATGTCCAGCAGATTGCAGAGAGCCGACATGTAGAATAGGTTCCGCCCTAGCTCAGAACTGATGACCTCTCTGCAGTTCTCACACAACTCACCTTCCACATGCGTTTCCAGCAGGCCCTTGGTTTGAGCGATATCGCTCTCCGGGGCATATTTCTGCTTGGTGGCGTGCAGCTCGATGCAGCCGCATTCGGTAATGGCTTTGGACACGGCACGGTTAACAGACGCTCCGGCTTGTCCCGTTTTGGACAGTACATCAATCAGGCTGCGATGACGCAGCAACAGTTCAGAAACTTGATCCTGGAAAGCCTGTAAACTTAGCGTACTCATTTTGCCACTCACCTCGGGATATGAATTGAATTCATTATATGCCAATAATTTACCTACTTTCAACTGACGATTGCAACATTTCCAAAAAGTTCTTCCAGATGGGATTAGCAATTCAGGAATTGGATCATACTGGATATAAAGATCGAGATACATTGAAGGAGGTGCAGGGACTAATGTGGAAAAAAGGCATTTTAACTTTTACAGGATTGTGCGGTGCATGGTTCGGCTACACGGCATATCATCTGGCAGGAAAATCGGTCCCATGGATGGCTGAGTGGATTCAGTCAGCAGGATTACTGGGAGCTGGTATATCAACGCTGCTGGGAGCTGTAATGTTTATGGCTGTATGTAATATTGGTGGAACATTGATGGCAGACAGGCTGCATAGTGGGATCAATTCATTGGCGAAAGTACCTATGAACGAATTGGCTGCAGGTGCCGCAGGTACCGTTGCTGGGTTGCTGGTGGCTTTGTTGCTCTACCCTGTTGTGAGATGGATGGGGACGGCAGGAGAAGTGCTGCAAGTGGCGCTGACGGTGATTAGTGCTTATTCCGGTTATGCCCTTGCCATGGCGAAGAAAGACGATCTGGGGGCCTTCTGGATGTCTGGACGATGGGGTCATCCCGAGGTGGACGAGGATAGACGGATGGAAGAACATAAAATTCTGGATACCAGTGTTATTATCGATGGGCGTATTGCTGATATATGCAAAACCGGATTTATTGAAGGCACGATCGTAATTCCGGAATTTGTTCTTGAGGAGTTACAGCATATTGCCGATTCATCGGATCTGCTCAAGCGGAACAGAGGACGGCGTGGACTGGACATTTTGAACAAAATCCAGAAGGAACTCGATGTAAAAGTCCTGATCTACGAGGGGGATTTCGAGGAAATCTCCGAGGTGGACAGCAAACTGGTTAAACTGGCTAAAGTGCTCCAGGGTAAAGTGGTCACCAATGACTTTAACCTGAACAAAGTGTGCGAACTTCAGGGTGTATCTGTGTTGAACATTAATGATCTCGCCAATGCGGTTAAGCCAGTTGTTCTGCCAGGTGAGGAGATCATGGTGCAGATCATCAAGGATGGTAAGGAGCATGGTCAAGGTGTAGCCTATCTGGATGATGGCACAATGATCGTTGTGGAGGGCGGACGCGAGTATATCGGCATGATGATGGAAGTGCTGGTGACCAGTGTGCTGCAGACTTCAGCGGGGCGAATGATTTTTGCCAAGCCGAAACTGTTGGAAAAAGCCCAATAAAGCGGTATGATGGGTAGTGTATCGTTGAATGATATTGTATATCTTTGGACGATAAACTGACAGACAAGGCAGGGATTGCGGCATGGATAAAGGGTGGGGCGTTGTCATTGTGGCAGCAGGTCGCGGAACCCGGATGGGGACGACCGAGAGCAAACAGTTTCTGTTGCTGCAGGACAAGCCCGTTTTCATACATACGCTTGAGGTATTTGCTGCGCTGGACGAGATCCGCGAGATGGTGCTGGTCACAGGAGCCGCAGATGTTGAACGCTGCCAGGATTGGGTAAAAGAATACCAACTGGATTCACGTGTCCGTGTTATCCCCGGAGGGAAAGAGAGACAACATTCTGTCCATAAAGGCCTTGAGGCACTTGGGACTGATTGGGTTCTCGTTCACGACGGGGTACGTCCTTTTGTGAACCATGAGCAGATCAAGGGATGCATGGCGGCCGCCATATCCGGTGGTGGAGCAGCTGTACTGGCGGTTCCCGTGAAGGATACGATCAAACAAGTGAATGCGGAAGGAGTCGTTACGGCGACGCCAGACCGCAGCAGTCTGTGGAGCATTCAAACCCCGCAGGCTTTTCGTCTTTCCTCCCTGCTCTCCGCCTACGAATCAGCCGAGCAGGACGGATTTCTGGGGACAGATGACGCCATGCTGGCTGAACGTCAGGGAATGTCGGTCAAGGTTGTGGAAGGCAATTATACTAATATCAAATTAACAACGCCGGAAGATTTGCAATACGCTGCGTTTTTGCTGGGGGGAGAGAAGAAGCGATGATACGTGTAGGACAGGGATTTGATGTACATCAGCTGGTAGAGGGACGCCCGTGTATTATTGGCGGAGTAACGATTCCTTATGAAAAAGGACTGCTGGGTCACTCGGACGCAGACGTGCTGTTACACGCGATTAGTGATGCCATTTTGGGTGCGCTGGCACTTGGAGATATTGGCAAGCACTTCCCGGATACCGATCCGGAATTCAAAGATGCCGACAGCCTGAAATTGCTGGAGCATGTATGGCAGCTTGTGAAGGATCGCGGGTATAAGCTAGGGAATATCGACTCAACGATTATTGCCCAAAAGCCGAAGATGGCTCCTTACATTCCACAGATGGCTGAGGTTATTGCCAAGGCGCTAGAAGCGGATGTAACACAGGTGAACGTGAAAGCAACAACGACAGAGCAACTGGGATTCCCGGGACGGGGAGAGGGCATTGCCGCTCAATCCGTTGTTTGCCTTGTACGTGTGTGATATCATCAATCAATTAGTGACGGAGGGGATCATATGAGCACGGAAATTCGTGTGCGTTACGCGCCGAGCCCAACGGGACACCTGCATATCGGGAATGCCCGTACGGCGTTGTTTAACTATTTATATGCCAAACATAATAACGGTAAATTCATTATTCGTATTGAAGATACAGACGTGAAACGGAATATTGCTGGTGGTGAAGAAAGCCAACTGAAATACCTGAAATGGCTCGGAATCGAGTGGGACGAAAGTATTGACGTGGGCGGAGAATACGGACCATACCGTCAAACGGAACGTCTGGACCTCTATCGTAAATATACGCAGGAATTGCTGGATAAAGGTCTGGCTTACCGTTGTTTCTGCACGGAAGAAGAATTGGAGCAAGAGCGCGAGGAACAGTCAGCACGTGGAGAAACACCGCGTTATTCTGGCAAACACCGTGACCTGACTCCAGAGCAAATTAGTGCGTTTGAAGCTGAAGGCCGCGTAGCGAGTATTCGTTTCCGTGTGCCGGAAGAGCGCACATATACGTTTGATGACATGGTTAAAGGTACAATCTCGTTCAACAGCAAGGAATCCGGTGACTTCGTCATTGTGAAAAAAGACGGCATTCCCACATACAACTATGCCGTTGCTGTGGATGATCACTTGATGAAGATCTCCCACGTCCTGCGTGGGGAAGATCACATCTCAAACACGCCGCGTCAACTGATGATCTATGAAGCGCTTGGCTGGGAGCCACCGCAATTCGGTCATATGACGCTGATCGTGAATGAAAATCACAAGAAGCTGAGTAAACGGGATGAATCCGTCATTCAGTTTATTGAGCAGTATGATCAGCTCGGCTATTTGCCTGAAGCGATGTTTAACTTCATTTCCCTGCTTGGCTGGTCGCCGGAAGGGGAGGAAGAAATCTTCTCGCAAGAGCAGCTGATCTCCATTTTTGATACGAAACGTCTGTCCAAGAGCCCGGCGGTATTTGATACCCACAAGCTGGCTCACTTGAACAACCACTATATCAAACATGCTGACCCGGAACGTATTGCCGAAATGGCCATTCCGCATCTGCAAAAGGCTGGACGTATTTCTTCCGAGCTGTCTGCTGAACAAAAAGAATGGGCGTATACTTTGGTACACCTGTACCAGGAGCAAATGAATTCTGCCTCCGATATTGTCGAATTGTCGGAAGTATTCTTCCGTTCCAATCTGGAGCTTGAAAGTGAAGGAGAAGCCGTGCTTGCGGAGGAGCAGGTGCCAACCGTACTGAAGGCATTTGCGGATAAAGTACAGGCGAGCGAAGAGTTTACTCCAAGCAAAATGGCTGCATTGATCAAGGAAGTACAGAAAGAAACCGGCTTTAAGGGCAAACAGCTCTTTATGCCAATTCGTGTAGCCTTGACTGGACAGACGCATGGACGGGATCTGAACCAAACGATCGTACTTCTGGGTCGGGATACGGTGATCGAACGTTTGCTTGCGCAAGTAAAATAATCTTAGTCGAGGACATTCCGTTTATTTGGAATCTGAACACAGTCCTATGATGTTTGGATTACGTAGGAGGCTGTTGTCAGTCTGAAGCCTTTTCGCTATAATAACAACACAACGAATAATTGATATGATTTATCTAATAGAACAGCAAAGATCGGGAGGAGTAGACTGACCCGGACAGATTCAGAGAGGATGGTCCCGCAGCAAAGAAAGATTTCTTTGGTTGCGGTGGCTGTGAACCATCCACTGTCCATCAGTCGAAATGCGCCCGTGAGCTGCACAGCCGAATCCAGCCCCGCCTTTGTCGATCATGACATAGGAAAACGTTAGGATAGGTTGTGACGATTGGTTTCCGTTACCAAACCGCTTGAGGGCTTATTCTATTTAAGAATGAACCGAGCAGAGTGGGACCGCGATAAACGCCTCTGCAGCTAAATGCTGCAGGGGCGTTTTTTTGTTTAGGCGAGTGTGCAGTACACTACCAAGGAACGCGCCGTCCGGTAAGCCGGAGGACGGGAACCTGAACAAGAGGGGAACGAGCATGTTCAAGAAGATCAGATCAGATATCCAGGTGGTGTTTGAAAACGATCCGGCGGCCCGAGGTTGGTTTGAGGTGGTATTTACCTACTCAGGGCTGCATGCGATATGGGCACACCGGATCGCTCATTTTTTATACAAGCGAAGATGGTTCTCGGTTGCCAGGTTCATTTCGCAGGTTAGTCGATTTATGACAGGAATCGAGATACATCCTGGAGCTACGATCGGAAATCGGTTGTTTATTGACCATGGAATGGGCGTCGTTATTGGAGAAACATGTGAGATTGGCGACGATGTTGTTATCTACCAGGGGGTTACTCTTGGCGGAACAGGGAAAGAAAAAGGAAAGAGACATCCGACCATTGGTAATAATGTGGTTATCTCATCCGGAGCAAAGGTGCTGGGTTCATTTAGCGTGGGGGATCAATGCAACATTGGTGCGAACTCCGTTGTGCTTAAGGAGGTCCCTTCCAATAGTACCGTGGTAGGTATACCGGGCAGAATTGTAAAACAGGATGGCCGACGGGTAGATCGCCTCAGTCAGCAATTGCCCGATCCGGTCGTTGACTCCTTGCGCAGTATGCAAAAAGAACTCGAACGATTGCAGGAAGAAGTACGTACACTGCAGAATGCCCGTGAAAATGAGACTGTGCGTGATACGTGATACAATAAATAAAGGCAGTATAGGATGAAAGGATAAGTGACCATGACGCTTCAGATTTATAATACGATGAGTCGTACCAAAGAGGAATTTGTTCCCCAAGAGCCAGGGAAAGTAAAAATGTATGTCTGCGGACCAACGGTATATGACTACATTCATATCGGGAATGCACGCCCGGTTATCTTTTTCGACACGGTTCGTGGATACCTGGAACAGACAGGACATGATGTGAACTATGTGGTGAACTTCACGGATGTGGACGATAAGCTGATTCGCAAAGCAGAACAACTTGGAACAGACGTTCCTCACGTGGCTGAGAAATTTATTGCTGCCTATTATGAAGACCTTGAGGGATTGGGTATTCCCAAGGCGAGCAGTAATCCGAGAGTAACGGAAAACATGCCGCTGATCATTGATTTTATCCGTGAGCTCGTTGAAAAAGGATTTGCGTATGAAAATGGCGGTGACGTTTATTATCGTACAGGCAAATTCAGCGAATATGGCAAACTTTCGAAACAAAACCTGCAGGAGCTGCAGTTCGGAATCCGTGTGGGTGTAGACGAGCGCAAAGAGCATCCCGAAGATTTTGTGCTCTGGAAGGCTGCCAAACCAGGTGAGATCTATTGGTCCAGTCCTTGGGGCGATGGTCGACCAGGCTGGCATATTGAATGCTCCGCCATGGCTCGGGAGTACCTTGGGGATACACTGGACATTCACGGGGGTGGACAGGATTTGCAGTTCCCGCACCATGAGTGCGAATGCGCCCAATCCGAGGTATTAACAGGTAAACCACTTGCGAACTACTGGATGCATAATGGATTCATCCGGATTGATAACGAGAAGATGTCAAAATCACTCGGTAATGGTGTTCTTGTTAAAGACTTGCGGAATCAATATAAACGCGAAGCGATTCGTTATTTCATGTTGTCTACCCACTATCGCAACCCATTGAACTTCACGGATGATACGATGGAGCAGGCACAGAACAGTGTGGACCGGATTGCGAATGCGGTAGGTAACCTGAACCATCGTCTGAATGCAGTAACTGTTGATCAGGATATCACAGCAGAGTTTGCGGCAAGACTCGACCAAATTCGTCAACAATATCACGAGAAGATGCAGGATGATTTCAATACTCCTGATGCAATTACTGCGATGTTTGAGTGGGCAGGGGAAGCCAACCAACTGTTGCAGCAAGAAGTAGTTAATGCGGCAGACATTCGCGCGCTCCTCGAATTGTTCAGTGAATTGAATGCTGTACTGCGCATTTATACTGACGCAGAGCCAGAACTTCTGGATGAGGAAGTAGAACGTCTGATTGAAGAGCGTGTAGAAGCACGCAAGTCCAAAAACTGGGCAAGAGCGGATGAAATTCGCGATGAATTGTCTGCACGTGGCATTCTGCTTGAAGATACGGCGCAGGGCATGAGATGGCGGCGCAAATGAGCGAAGGACATCCAAATACACCAAAACAACAGGAGCAGGTCACAGAGGGAGGATGGTTCCCATATCCTCCTTCCAGACCTGCGAGGTTGATTCCACCTATTGCACTGGCCTATATTGGTGATGCGGTTTATGAGGTAGCTGTTCGTCAATATCTGTTGTCGAAAGCCAACATGCGTCCCAATCATTTGCACCGTAGTGCAACAGGGCTGGTATCAGCGAAGGCACAGAGCCGCATACTTACAACGATTGAGGCTGAACTGACAGAGGAAGAACGGGATATCGTCCGGCAAGGGCGGAATGCCAAGTCGGGTAGTGTACCCAAAAATGCAGATGTGTTGGAGTACAGACATGCCACGGCTTTTGAATGTCTCATTGGTTACCTCTACAGTAGTGGTCATCATGATCGCATGATTGAACTGATCGGGCATGGCATTGAGCACGCGGAACAACAATCGCCATCACCGACAAAAAAATAGAAATTTCAACAAAACAACGCATTACAGAGAGGATCGAACAACGATGGAAGAAGAATGGATCGCCGGTAAACACTCCGTGACGGAGGCGCTGCGTTCAGGCCGGACCATTAATAAAATATGGATTGCCGATACAGCACAGAAACATCTGACTCAACCTATTATCTCAGAAGCTAAAAAACTAGGTATTGTCATTCAACACGTGGACAAGCGTAAGCTGGATCAAACGGTACCAGGCATTCAGCATCAGGGGGTAGTTGCACAAGCTGCACCTTACGCTTATGTTGAGGTAGAAGACATTCTTGCCGCAGCAAAAGCGAAGAATGAGCATCCTTTCCTGATTCTGCTGGATGAGATTGAAGATCCTCATAACCTGGGGTCAATTTTGCGGACAGCAGATTGCACGGGTGCACATGGCGTTATTGTACCCAAACGTCGTTCGGCAGCAGTAACCGTGACGGTATCCAAAACGTCAGCAGGCGCCGTGGAGTACGTGCCAGTGGCTCGTGTAAGTAATCTTGGTCAGACCATCGATCGCCTCAAAGAGGAAGGTGTATGGGTTGTAGGGACAGATGTCACGGCTCATGAAGGTGTCTTTGGTAATGGAGTCTTTACTGGTCCTGTGGCATTGGTAATCGGAAATGAGAACAAGGGAATGGGACGACTTATTCGCGAGAAATGCGACGTGCTGATCAAATTACCGATGCAAGGTCAGATTAATTCCCTGAATGCTTCCGTGGCAGCGGGTGTTGTCATGTATGAAGTGCTCCGCTCGCGTCAAGCGCAGGAATAGAAGGTATGGCTGATTCCCGTGATGTGCTTCTTGTAGACGGGTACAACATGATTGGTGACTGGCCGGAATTAACCAAACTGGCGGAAAGTGGGCTCGAAGAGGCGCGTAACAGGCTGCTCTTTCGTCTTGCAGACTACCAGGCTTTCTCCGGCCGTCGGGTCATTGTTGTGTTTGACGCCTACCTCGTGCCTGGACTCGGTAAATCCTTTACTCAGAGCAAAGTGCAGATCTATTTTACAAAGGAAAAAGAGACGGCAGACGAATGCATTGAGAGACTCGTTCGGGAACTAAGCATGCGAAGACGCCAAATCTATGTGGCTACGAGCGATATGGTAGAGCAACATGTCATTTTTGGACAAGGAGCGCTGCGTGTATCTGCAAGGGAATTGCTAATTGAAGTTGAGCAGAACGAAAAAGAATTAAAAAAACGACTGGAAGAAGATCAGGCGAAGACCACGCGTAACACACTTGGGGGCAAGTTGAGTCCGGATGTATTAAAAGAGTTTGAGCGATGGCGCCGGGAATAACAGCGCGTTTTTACAAAATTTAGAATATTGAAACTCTTGACATTTATGTTATTGATGTTCTTTTTTAGGCAGAGCGTGGTTGACGGTGTGAGGTACCATCATATATACTGATCCTATATTTCATAGAGTAGAGTAACGGGGTACCTTGCGTTGCAGCCGGAGGGATTGTCTGTGAGTGTCGACCTCAAAGATATCATGTTATCCAAGTATGATTACCAAAGTGACGAAGACATTGTCGAAGCTTTCCGTGAAGGCGAAAGCGAAGCGTTAGAGTTTCTAATTAACAAATATCGTAACTTTGTACGCGCCAAGGCAAGATCTTATTTTCTGATTGGGGCAGACCGGGAAGATATTATTCAAGAAGGAATGATTGGCCTCTACAAATCCATTCGAGATTTCAAAGGGGACAAGCTGGCTTCGTTCAAGGCTTTTGCCGAACTGTGTATCACAAGACAGATCATCACGGCGATTAAGACAGCAACACGTCAGAAGCATATTCCGCTTAATTCTTATGTATCTCTGGACAAGCCTATTTATGACGAAGAGTCTGATCGTACGTTACTCGATGTGATTTGTGGAACCCAGGTCAGTGATCCGGAAGAACTTATCATCAATCAGGAAGAGTTTGTGGGCCTGGAAGATAAAATGTCCGAGATTCTGAGTGATCTGGAACGTAAAGTATTGATGTTGTATCTGGACGGGAGATCTTATCAAGAGATTGCAGTAGATTTGGACAGACATGTGAAGTCCATTGATAATGCACTTCAGCGCGTCAAGCGCAAACTTGAAAAGTACCTGGAAGTTCGAGATAATTAAACACATGTTGTCGTTGACGGAAAAGGCTCGGTGTTTGAGTCTTTTTTTAGTGTCTCAAGTTTATAAAATCTAAGAATGTTCATACTAGTAATCGCTCGGTCCATGCAGGAGAAGAGAAAAACAGAGATGAGAAACGAATGTATGTTGTACGGAAGTAATACCCAATGAATGAAAGGCTATTCTTTCATTGACACGGTTATACCCTTGTGATAAAGTGTTTTAGGTAGGCCTAAATTTATGGCTTTTTTTCAGGATCAATTTAGAGACTCTGCTTGAATGTGGAAGTCTTCGGGAGGTGTACATCATGCGGGTAATTATTACTTTGGCTTGTACTAACTGCAAACAAAGAAATTACACTACGACAAAAAACAAGCGTAATCACCCCGACCGCATGGAGATGAAGAAATTTTGCAAGTTTTGTAACGAGCAGACTTCTCATCGCGAAACCAGATAGTTTTTGGAGGTGTCGGCGTGAAACGAAGTTTCAAATCTCTGATTTCCTTTTTCTCAGAAAGCTGGGCTGAACTTAAAAAAGTTCGCTGGCCTAATCGTAAAGAGCTGACCAACTACACATTGATCGTACTTGGTACTGTTGTGGTTATGACGCTGTTTTTTTGGGTCATTGACATTGGCATCTCCTTTGTGATCGAAGCGATTATTTAAGAAGGGTTCCGGTGGCTTGATATGGAAAAAAGATGGTACGTCGTTCATACCTATTCAGGGTATGAGAACAAGGTCAAAGCCAATTTGGAAAAACGCGTAGAGTCTATGGGCATGGAAGACAAGATATTCCGCGTTCTTGTTCCTATGGAAGAAGAAGTGGTAAACAAGGACGGTAAGAAAAAAACCGTTATGCGTAAAGTTTACCCTGGTTATGTCTTGGTGGAAATGGTACAGACGGATGATTCTTGGTATGTTGTTCGCAACACACCAGGTGTTACAGGATTTGTCGGTTCGACAGGTTCTGGGTCCAAACCAACTGCATTGTTGCCTGAAGAAGTGGAACAAATTCTGAAGCACATGGGTATGGTTGAACCTAAGCCGAAAATTGAGTTCGATATTAAGGAATCCGTACGTATTAAAGTCGGCCCTTTTGCGAATTTCGTAGGCTCCGTGGAAGAAATTTTGGTAGACAAAAGCAAGTTGAAAGTGCA
Organism: Paenibacillus sp. PK1-4R; assembly: GCF_030369595.1. Taxonomy (NCBI): domain Bacteria; kingdom Bacillati; phylum Bacillota; class Bacilli; order Caryophanales; family Paenibacillaceae; genus Paenibacillus; species Paenibacillus sp. PK1-4R. Next base: position 6,149,049 of record NZ_CP126535.1, on the reverse strand, counting down.
CGTGAACATGTTTGGACGGGAAACACCGCTTGAGTTGGAATACACGCAAGTGGAGAAGATATAGTCTCTTCAAGTTTCTTGTGGGAGGGTTGAAAAACCCGTTAACCACTATTTTGCAAGGAGGTGTCAATCATGGCGAAAAAAGTTATTAAAATGGTAAAACTGCAGATTCCAGCAGGTAAAGCAAACCCAGCACCACCAGTAGGTCCAGCTTTGGGTCAAGCAGGTGTCAACATCATGGCATTCTGTAAAGAATTCAACGCTCGTACAGCTGATCAAGCGGGATTGATTATTCCAGTTGAAATTTCTGTATTCGAGGACCGTTCCTTTACTTTCATCACTAAAACTCCACCAGCAGCAGTTCTGTTGAAAGTGGCAGCTAAAGTTGAAAAAGGATCCGGCGAACCGAACAAGAAAAAAGTTGCTACTGTTAAACGTGATGCGGTACGTCAAATCGCAGAAACAAAAATGCCTGACCTGAATGCAGCAGACGTTGAGTCCGCTATGCGTATGGTCGAAGGTACTGCCCGCAGCATGGGTATCACCATCGAAGACTAATTTTCATAAGAAACATGGCTTCGTAAAACCGGTCGATTCGCGACCGGTTGATGTGGGAGGTATATCCGCTAACACCACAAAGGAGGAATAAAACATGGCTAAACACGGTAAAAAATACCTGGAAGCTGCTAAGCTGATTGACAGCGAAGCAACTTACGAGCCTTCAGAAGCTGTAGAGCTTGTGAAAAAGGCAGCTACTGCAAAATTTGATGAAACAATCGAAGCAGCAGTTCGTTTGGGCGTAGACCCTCGTAAGCAAGACCAGGCTGTACGTGGTGTTGTTGTCTTGCCACACGGCACAGGTAAAACACAACGCGTATTGGTATTTGCAAAAGGTGACAAAGCGAAAGAAGCGGAAGCGGCTGGCGCGGACTATGTTGGTGATGCAGACATGATCAACAAAATCCAACAAGGCTGGTTCGAATTCGACGTCTGCGTAGCGACACCAGATATGATGAGTGAAGTAGGTAAATTGGGCCGACTGCTCGGCGGTAAAGGTCTGATGCCTAACCCTAAAGCCGGAACGGTAACTTTCGATGTAACTAAGGCTGTTCAAGAAATTAAAGCCGGTAAAATCGAATATCGTCTGGATCGTGCAGGTCAAATTCATGCACCGATTGGTAAAGCTTCTTTCTCTTCTGAGCAACTTAATGAGAACTTCAAAGCTCTCATGGAAGCTCTGAATCGTGCTAAACCAGCGGCAGCAAAAGGTGTTTATCTGAAGAATGTTAGTCTTTCTTCCACGATGGGCCCTGGCGCACGCGTGAACGCAGCAGCTTTTAGATAATATCTCTTGACAGGCTTGTCCTGTTTTTGATAAGATATAAAAGTTGTGAGTCCGAGTGACTGACCGTTGACATTTGAATATGCTTGCCGTAGACAGTAGGTGCCATTTGGCTTAATTTCCTGCCGAGGTGTGATTATAGAACTTAGAACGATGCAAATCGATGATGAGTATATATCAAGCCTTCGTGATTCTACGGAGGCTTTTCTTAATGGGATAAATTTGATCAGGAGGTGTACAGATTGGCAAACGCAAAAGTGATTCAAGCAAAACAAGAGTCCGTAGATGCAGTAACAGCAAAATTGCGCGAGAGCGTTACAACTGTTGTTGTTGACTATCGCGGATTGAACGTTGCCCAAGTAACTGAGTTGCGTAAGCAACTTCGTGAAGCAGGGATCGAATTCCAAGTGCTGAAAAACTCGTTGCTTCGCCGTGCAGCTGCAGCAGCAGAACTGACAGAACTCGATAGTGTTCTTACAGGTCCTACTGCAATTGCATTCAGCGTAGATGACGTTGTGGCTCCAGCTAAAATTCTGAACGACTTCGCGAAAAAGAACGATGCACTGGAATTGAAAGGTGCAGTTGTAGAAGGTCGCGTAATCGGAGTACAAGAAGTTAAAGCATTGGCAGAACTGCCATCCCGCGATGGTCTCCTCTCCATGCTCCTCAGCGTGCTTCAAGCGCCAGTGCGCAACTTCGCGCTTGCGGTTAAAGCAGTTGCGGAAAAAGAAGAACAAGGCGCGTAAGCAACTTGATCTGAATGCTGCTTAAGTGGCAAATGAATTAAAAAAAATAATATTATATATGGAGGTTCACTCATGAGTAAAGAGCAAATCTTGGAAGCAATCAAAGGCATGACTGTACTGGAATTGAACGATCTTGTTAAAGCAATCGAAGAAGAATTCGGCGTAACTGCTGCAGCTCCAGTAGCTGCTGCAGGTGCAGTAGCTTCTGCTGAAGCTGAGCAATCCGAGTTCGACGTAATCTTGACTAACGCTGGTGCTTCCAAAATCAACGTTATCAAAGCAGTTCGCGAAATCACAGGTCTTGGCCTGAAAGAAGCAAAAGAACTGGTTGACAACGCTCCAAAAGCACTGAAAGAAAAAGTTGCTAAAGAAGAAGCAGAAGCGGTTAAAGCTAAGCTTGAAGAAGCTGGCGCTACAATCGAAGTTAAATAATTTAGCTTTTATAAGCTAGATGAACAAAACAACAAACCCCTTGACTTATATCAAGGGGTTTGTTGCTGTAATTGTAAATGGAAAGTGAGTGAGGGCATGTCCAATCATTATTATTCGGACAAACCGCAAGTAGCGCATGATCGCAGAGCAACTGAAGCGGTTCTTCGCGGATTCAGTCTGCGATTCGTGACGGACGCCGGTGTGTTTTCCAAAAACGGAATCGATTATGGCAGCAGAGTATTGATTGATGCGATAGAGTTGCCATCAGGGGCTCATGTTCTCGATGTGGGCTGTGGATACGGGCCAATGGGTCTTACAGCAGCCAAACTTGTACCGGATGGGCATGTCACCATGATCGATATCAACGAGAGAGCCGTTGAACTTTCCAGGGAAAATGCAAAAGCGAACGGAATTAACAATGTTACGGTATTACAAAGTAATCTACTGGCTGAAGTAAAAAAGCAAGATTTTGACGTTATTCTGACCAATCCGCCTATACGGGCTGGGAAAGAGACGGTTCATACTATTTTCGAACAGGCACATCGCCATCTGAAGGTAGGCGGTTCGTTGTGGATTGTCATTCAGAAGAAACAAGGAGCCCCATCAGCGAAAGCGAAATTGGAATCTTTGTTTGGAAGAGTGGAAGAAGTGACGAAGGATAAAGGCTATCGGATTTTCAAAGCGGTGAAATCGGAAGAGGTATCTACTAAAAGCTGAATCCGAGTTTGTAAAGTAAGCAGGGGATCATTTTTTTTGCAATAGGACTATTGACTTGAAATTCAGGTCGTGGTATAGTTGTAAAATGTCAGTATTAAGATGCCCTACTTGGCTTTAGCTAACTAAAAAATGTCAACCTTTTTTTTACGCCGAACGGGCTTATTATGCCTACGTTTGGCGTATAATATGTACATTTTGGGCAAACTGGGGATAAGAATGATTTGGAAAGACATCCGCCGATCAAAGTTGCTCTTTTTTCGAACGACATTTCGAGTAAGGGCTTTTCTTTATTTGTGGATGCATTGCTTTGCTCTGTATGTGTACCATTATAAGGTTACAAACAGAGGTTCGCAACGAAATTTTTAAAGTGAGTAGACATTGAGGGGTGAGTTTAAGTTGGCAGGACATCTTGTTCAATATGGTCGACGCACTCGGCGCAGTTATGCACGAATTAACGAGATACTCGAAGTTCCGAACCTGATTGAAATCCAGCAAAAATCCTATGATTGGTTTTTGGAGGAAGGGTTGCGCGAAATGTTCCAGGATATCTCGCCGATTCAGGATTTTACAGGTAACTTGATTTTGGAATTTATCGATTACAGTCTCGGTGAACCGAAGTATACAGTAGACGACGCGAAAGAGCGTGACGTTACTTATGCAGCACCGCTTCGGGTCAAAGTCCGGCTCATTAATAAGGAAACCGGCGAAGTCAAAGAGCAGGAAGTATTCATGGGAGATTTCCCGCTGATGACCAACACGGGCACATTTATTATTAATGGTGCGGAACGGGTTATTGTCAGCCAGTTGGTTCGCTCTCCTAGCGTTTACTTCAGTACCAAAGTAGATAAAAACGCCAAAAAAACGTATACCGCTACAGTTATTCCTAACCGCGGCGCTTGGTTGGAACTGGAGATGGACGCGAAGGATGTTGTTTACGTCCGGATCGACCGTACACGTAAAATACCGGTTACGGTTCTCTTGCGTTCACTTGGTTTTGGCACAGATGCTGAGATTCTGGATCTGCTCGGTAATGACGAATATATCCGCAACACACTGGACAAAGACAACACGGATTCCACGGAGAAAGCACTCATTGAGATCTATGAGCGTCTTCGTCCGGGCGAGCCTCCAACGCTGGATAATGCGAAAAGCTTGCTCGTAGCACGTTTCTTTGATCCAAAACGTTATGACCTGGCTAATGTAGGTCGTTACAAAATGAATAAAAAACTTCACATCAAAAACCGTTTGTTTAACCAACGCTTGGCTGAGTCACTTGTAGACGCTGAGACAGGTGAAATCATTGCAGAAGCAGGTCAAATGGTTGATCGTCGTTTGTTGGATGAAATCATGCCGTATCTGGAGAAGAGCGTTGGATTCCGCACGTATCACGTGGGTAACGGCGTTTTGGATGCCAATGATATCCCTATGCAAACGATTGATGTGTTCTCACCAACTGAAGATGGTAAAGTGGTCAAACTGATTGCCAATGCAAACATTGACAAGTCCGTTAAAAACGTGACACCGGCGGATATCATTTCGTCCATCAGTTATTTCCTTAACCTTCTGCAGGGAATTGGTAGCACGGATGATATCGATCATCTGGGTAACCGTCGTTTGCGTTCGGTGGGTGAACTTCTGCAGAACCAGTTCCGTATTGGTTTGTCCCGTATGGAGCGTGTGGTTCGTGAGAGAATGTCCATTCAGGATGCTAACGTAATTACACCACAGGCTTTGATTAACATACGTCCTGTTATTGCATCGATTAAAGAGTTCTTTGGTAGCTCTCAGTTGTCACAGTTTATGGATCAAACGAACCCTCTGGGTGAGTTGACACATAAACGTCGTTTGTCCGCACTCGGACCCGGTGGTTTGACGCGTGAGCGCGCAGGTATGGAAGTGCGTGACGTCCATCCATCCCACTATGGCCGTATGTGTCCAATCGAGACTCCAGAGGGACCAAACATCGGTTTGATCAACTCCTTGTCTACGTTCGCCCGTGTGAATGAATATGGCTTCATTGAAGCTCCATATCGTTGGGTTGATCCGAAGACAGGTATTGTAACAGAACAAATTGATTACCTGACAGCGGACGAAGAGGACAACTATGTTATCGCGCAAGCGAATGCGAAGTTGAACGAAGACGGTACATTTGAAGAAGAAGCGATCATTGTACGTTACAACAAACAGTCGGATAACATCCTTACGATGCCGAGTGAGCGAGTTGACTACATGGACGTATCTCCTAAACAGGTTGTATCCGTCGCTACAGCGCTGATCCCGTTCCTTGAGAACGATGACTCCAACCGTGCACTCATGGGATCAAACATGCAGCGTCAGGCGGTTCCACTCCTGATTCCTAAAGCACCACTTGTAGGAACAGGTATGGAGCACAAAGCTGCAAAAGATTCTGGTGTATGTATTGTCTCCGATTATGACGGAATTATTGAACGTTCTTCTGCGAACGAAATTTGGCTCCGTCGTGTTGAAGAAGTGGACGGTCAGGAAGTTAAAGGCGATATCGTTAAATATAAATTACACAAATTTATGCGTTCGAACCAAGGAACATGCATTAACCAGCGTCCGATTGTCAAAAGAGGTGCTGCTGTCAAAGCTGGCGATATCCTCGCTGATGGTCCTTCAACGGAAATGGGTGAATTGGCTCTGGGACGTAACGTTGTTGTTGCCTTCATGACTTGGGAAGGTTACAACTACGAGGATGCGATCTTGCTCAGTGAAAAACTCGTTAAGGAAGATGTATACACATCCATCCATATCGAGGAATATGAGTCAGAAGCACGTGATACCAAGCTCGGACCTGAAGAGATCACACGTGACATCCCTAACGTTGGGGAAGAAGCGTTGCGTAACTTGGATGAGCGCGGTATTATCCGCATCGGTGCTGAGATTAGTGCTGGCGACATTCTGGTTGGTAAAGTAACACCTAAGGGTGTAACAGAGCTGACAGCAGAAGAACGTCTCTTGCATGCGATCTTTGGTGAGAAAGCACGTGAAGTACGTGATACTTCCTTGCGTGTACCACATGGTACTGACGGTATCGTAGTAGACGTGAAAGTATTTACCCGTGAAAACGGTGATGAACTGCCTCCAGGTGTTAACCAACTCGTTCGTGTCTATATCGCTCAAAAACGGAAAATTTCCGAGGGTGATAAAATGGCCGGACGTCACGGTAACAAAGGGGTCGTGGCCCGCATCTTGCCGGAAGAAGATATGCCTTTCCTGCCAGACGGTACACCGGTTCAGATCGTTCTTAACCCACTGGGCGTACCTTCCCGGATGAATATCGGTCAAGTACTTGAGGTTCACTTGGGTATGGCGGCGATGCAACTGGGTATTCACGTAGCAACTCCTGTATTCGACGGAGCGAAGGAGTATGACGTCTTCGATACGATGGAAGAAGCAGGTATGCAACGTAATGGTAAAACTGTCCTGTATGATGGTCGTACAGGGGAAGAGTTTGAACGTGAAGTTACCGTAGGTGTCATGCACATGATCAAATTGGCACACATGGTTGATGATAAAATCCATGCCCGTTCCACGGGTCCTTACTCACTTGTTACGCAACAGCCATTGGGTGGTAAAGCCCAATTTGGTGGACAGCGTTTCGGGGAGATGGAAGTATGGGCGCTTGAGGCATACGGTGCAGCTTATACACTGCAAGAAATCTTGACTGTTAAATCCGATGATGTTGTTGGTCGGGTTAAAACGTATGAATCCATTGTCAAAGGTGAGAATGTTCCGGAACCAGGCGTTCCTGAATCATTCAAAGTATTGATCAAAGAGCTGCAAAGCTTGGGTATGGATGTTAAGATTTTGAGCGAAGATGAGCAAGAGATTGAAATGAGAGAAATGGACGATGAAGATGACGCTGCGAGCGATAAGCTCAGCCTCAACCTTGAGGGTACAGAGGTCGGAGCGGAATAAACCGCTTCGAGCGCATGATGACCGGCGTTTTTCATCAGGCTCGCGTCTTGCTCCGGCTTCGGCCGGAGTGGGCGTAACCTAGAATACAGGAATTGGTTAAGGAGGGTTGCTCCTTGTTGGACGTCAACAATTTCGAATACATGAAGATCGGGCTTGCTTCCCCAGAGAAAATTCGTTCTTGGTCCCGCGGAGAAGTGAAAAAACCGGAAACGATCAACTATCGTACGTTGAAACCGGAAAAAGAAGGGCTGTTCTGCGAAAAGATTTTTGGCCCTACAAAAGACTGGGAATGTCATTGCGGTAAATACAAACGCGTCCGTTATAAAGGCGTTGTCTGTGATCGTTGTGGCGTTGAAGTAACACGTGCGAAAGTACGCCGCGAACGGATGGGCCATATTGAGCTCGCTGCTCCGGTATCGCATATCTGGTACTTCAAAGGTATTCCGAGCCGTATGGGTCTTGCGCTGGATATGTCTCCAAGATCACTCGAAGAGATTATTTATTTTGCATCATATGTTGTAACTGATCCAGGAGAAACTCCACTGGAGAAAAAACAGCTGTTGTCCGAGAAAGAATACCGCAGCTACCGTGAAAAATACGGCTATGGTTTCCAGGCTGGCATGGGCGCAGAAGCGGTTAAAAAATTGCTTCAAGACCTTGACATAGACAAAGAGCTCGAGTTCCTGAAAGAAGAGCTCCGGACTGCGCAAGGACAACGTCGTAATCGTGCAATCAAACGTCTGGAAGTTATCGAAGCATTCCGTAACTCCGGCAACAAGCCAGAGTGGATGATCATGGATGTACTTCCTGTTATCCCACCGGAACTTCGTCCAATGGTACAGTTGGATGGCGGACGTTTTGCAACGTCTGACCTGAATGACTTGTATCGCCGTGTAATCAACCGGAACAACCGTCTGAAACGTCTGCTTGATCTGGGCGCGCCAGATATTATCGTGCAAAATGAAAAACGGATGTTGCAGGAAGCTGTTGACGCATTGATCGATAATGGTCGTCGTGGACGCCCGGTAACGGGTCCTGGTAACCGTCCATTGAAATCTCTCAGCCACATGCTGAAAGGTAAACAAGGACGTTTCCGTCAGAACTTGCTCGGTAAACGGGTTGACTATTCTGGTCGTTCCGTTATCGTTGTTGGACCTTACCTGAAAATGTATCAGTGTGGTCTGCCAAAAGATATGGCACTTGAATTGTTCAAGCCTTTTGTTATGAAAGAGCTTGTTAATAAAGGGCTTGCCCACAACATCAAGAGCGCGAAACGTAAAGTTGAGCGTGTAAGTCCTGAAGTATGGGATGTTCTTGAAGAAGTAATCAAGGAGCATCCGGTTCTGTTGAACCGTGCCCCTACGCTTCACAGACTCGGTATTCAAGCATTTGAACCGATTCTCGTTGAAGGTAAAGCAATTCGTCTTCACCCGCTCGTATGTACGGCATACAATGCCGACTTTGACGGTGACCAAATGGCCGTGCACGTTCCGTTGTCCGCTGAAGCTCAAGCGGAAGCACGTATCCTGATGCTCGCATCTGGTAACATTTTGAACCCGAAAGACGGTAAACCGGTTGTTACTCCTTCCCAGGATATGGTGCTTGGTTCTTATTACCTCACTATGGACAACAAGGAAGAAAAGGGCACAGGTATGATCTTGCGTACAGTTAACGAAGCTGTATCGGCATACCAACGTGGTACTGCTGGTCTGCATGCGCGTGTAGCTATTCCGGTTAAGGCGCTTGGTAAAACAAGCTTCACGGAAGAACAGCAAGAAGGAATGTTGCTGACAACTATCGGTAAAATTATCTTTAATGAAATTTTCCCGGCAAGCTTCCCGTATATCAATGATGCGACTCGTGCTAACCTATACCAAGGTACTGCAGATCACTCATTTGTATATGAAAAAGGTGCTGATCTCAGAGAAGCTATTATGAATGCTCCTCTGGCTGGCGGTGTCGGTAAAGAATACCTCGGCTCCATCATTGCACGTTGTTTTGAAATTTATCACACAACGGAAACAGCCGTTATTTTGGATAAAATCAAACAACTTGGATTCACATACTCTACACGTGCCGGTATTACGGTTGCGGTATCTGATGTTATCGTTCCGCCTGAGAAGTTTGAAATTCTTAGACAGTCTGAGGAAAAAGCACAAATCGTTACGAATCAGTACCGTCGTGGTCTGATTACGAATGAAGAGCGCTATGACCGTATCATTGATATCTGGTCAAAATCCAAAGATGACATCACTGAGATTCTGATGAAGTCCATGGATCGTTACAACTCGATCATGATGATGGTAGACTCCAAAGCACGGGGTAACAAATCGCAAATCACCCAATTGGGCGGTATGCGTGGTCTGATGGCCAACCCATCCGGTCGTATTATCGAACTCCCAATCAAATCGAATTTCCGTGAAGGTCTGACGGTACTCGAGTACTTTATCTCCACTCACGGAGCGCGTAAAGGTTTGGCGGATACAGCCCTGCGTACAGCCGATTCAGGTTACCTGACTCGTCGTCTCGTAGACGTAGCCCAAGACGTAATCGTGCGTGATGATGATTGTGGTACAGATAAAGGCTTTACGGTAAGTCGTATCCAGGATGGTAAAGAGGTTATTGAAGATCTCTACGACCGTATTGAAGGCAGATACTGCTTCGAGACAGTTCGTCATCCGGAAACAAAAGAAATCATTGCAGGTCGCAATGAATTGATTGACTCCGATAAAGCAGAAGCGATCATCAAAGCGGGAATCACCAAATTGCAAATCCGCTCCGTACTCAGCTGCCGTGCAAGTCACGGTGTCTGCAAGAAGTGTTATGGTCGTAACCTTGCGACAGGTAAACACGTGGAGATTGGTGAAGCAGTTGGTATTATTGCAGCACAATCCATTGGTGAGCCGGGAACACAGCTTACAATGCGTACGTTCCACACCGGCGGTGTAGCCGGAGACGATATTACGCAAGGTTTGCCGCGTATCCAAGAGTTGTTTGAAGCTCGTAATCCTAAGGGTCAAGCAACGATCAGTGAGATTGATGGTGTGGTTAAAGAGATTCGCGAAGCGAAAGATCGTCGTGAAATCGAAATTCAAGGTGAAGCGGAGTCCAAAGTATACTCTGTTACCTACGGTTCCCGTGTGCGCGTAAGCGAAGGCATGGAAATTGAAGCGGGTGACGAGTTGACAGACGGTTCCATCGATCCTAAAGAAATGCTGCGCATTAAAGGCGTACGTGGCGTACAAAACTACATTTTGCAGGAAGTACAGCGCGTATACCGTAACCAAGGCGTAGAAATCAATGACAAGCACGTTGAAGTTATGATCCGTCAAATGCTGCGTAAAATCCGCATCGTAGATGCAGGTGATACAACGCTGTTGCCAGGATCGTTCGTAGATACGCATGAGTACGAAAGAGCTAACAAAATTGCGATTCTTAGTGATAAAGAGCCTGCGGTTGCTAAACCAATCCTGCTCGGTATTACGAAAGCATCGCTGGAAACAGACTCCTTCCTCTCGGCGGCTTCGTTCCAAGAAACTACACGTGTACTGACAGATGCAGCGATCAAAGGTAAAGTCGATCAGTTGCTCGGTCTGAAGGAAAATGTAATCATCGGTAAATTGATTCCTGCAGGTACAGGTATGCACCGTTACCGCAGCATCAAATTTGCTGAGCCAGAAGATGGTCAATCTTCAGTAGAAGAACTTGAGCCAGTTTCGGTTGATTAAATAGATTCCTCCTCATTTAGAGGAGAATGAAAGTTTTGTACGTCAGGAGGCGGACGCTTGTATAATGCAGGCGGACGAATCCTGATGTGCGTAAACTTTTAAAAAATGTTTTAGGATTAGCATTGACAATGCTTGCGCTAGATGCTAATATATCAAAGGTGCGTGGGCAGCTGATTGTACATGGTTATATTCGGAGGAATGCACAATGTCTAATGAAAAAGCCTTGCAAGATGCTCATGTCAAAATAGGTACCAAACAGACCATGCGGATGGTGCAGACAGGTATGGCTTCTGAAGTCTATGTCGCAGAAGATAGTGATCCGCAGCTCACTTCCAAAATCATTGCTTTGTGTGAACAACACAATGTGAAGTACACGAAAGTGGATACAATGAAAAATCTCGGCAAAGCTTGCGGGATTGGAGTGGGAGCAGCTATGGCTGCTGTCGTAAAATGATAGTGTAAGGAACGTTTTTGTCCGAGAACTTTTAGGGATTCTCTAAGGCAAAAACTTTTCATTTGTCTTTTTATGAACCGCCTGGGTCTGTGGACTTAGCGAAAAGAGGTTTATAAAGAAACATGAATATTTGAGGAAGGGGGTGGCAATCACATGCCAACTATTAATCAACTGGTTCGTAAAGGACGTCAAGCAAAAGTTGAGAAGTCAAAATCTCCAGCTTTGCAAAAAGGATTCAACGCTTTGAAACGTGAATCTACTAACATCAGTGCCCCACAAAAACGTGGTGTCTGCACTCGTGTAGGTACAATGACTCCACGTAAACCAAACTCTGCACTTCGTAAGTATGCTCGTGTTCGTTTGACGAACCGTCTCGAGGTAACTGCTTATATCCCGGGAATCGGACATAACCTTCAAGAGCACAGTGTGGTATTGATCCGCGGAGGTAAAGTTAAAGACCTTGCAGGAGTTCGTTATCACATCGTTCGTGGAGCTCTCGATACTGCAGGCGTAAACAACCGTATGCAAGCTCGTTCGAAATACGGTGCAAAACGTCCAAAAGCTAAAAAAGCCTAAACCATTATAAGCAGAGAACCTGAAAGCCTTCTGGCTTAGGTCTGGAAGGTACAGGGTCTGCTGAACAAGAAAGAAAGGGGGATATCCATGCCACGCAAAGGTCCAGTTACGAAAAGAGACGTGTTGCCAGATCCGGTATACAACAGCAAGTTGGTTACTCGTTTGATCAATCGCATCATGCTCGACGGAAAACGCGGTGTTGCTCAAAGCATTCTGTATAATGCGTTCAAGTTGATTCAAGAACGTACGGGTAATGACCCGATGGAAGTATTTGAAGCAGCAATCAAGAATATCATGCCAGTCCTGGAAGTTAAAGCTCGCCGTGTCGGCGGTGCCAACTACCAAGTACCAATCGAGGTAAAACCAGAGAGACGTACTGCTCTGGGACTACGTTGGCTCGTGAACTACTCCCGCAACCGCGGTGAGAAAACAATGGAAGAGCGTTTGGCGGCTGAGATCATCGACGCTTCCAACAACACAGGCGCTTCCGTTAAAAAACGTGAAGATACGCACAAAATGGCTGAAGCGAACAAAGCGTTTGCTCACTACCGTTGGTAGGATTCAGTTCACAATAAAAAACTTCAATTTTGAAGGGAGACCCATTTCATGGCTAGAGAGTTCTCCTTGAAAAATACACGTAATATCGGGATCATGGCTCATATTGATGCGGGTAAAACCACGACAACTGAGCGGATCTTGTTCTACACAGGACGTACGCACAAAATCGGTGAAGTACACGAAGGCGCTGCGACAATGGACTGGATGGAACAGGAACAGGAGCGCGGAATTACGATTACTTCCGCTGCAACTACCGCTGCTTGGAAAGGCCACCGCGTTAATATTATTGATACCCCGGGACACGTTGACTTCACTGTTGAAGTTGAACGTTCCCTTCGTGTATTGGACGGAGCAGTTGGTGTATTCAGTGCGAAAGAAGGCGTTGAGCCTCAGTCCGAAACCGTATGGAGACAGGCTGACAAGTACGGCGTACCTCGTATCGCATATGTAAACAAAATGGATATCATCGGTGCTGACTTCCTGAATGTTGTATCTGACATGCGTGATCGCCTTCAAGCGAACGCTGTTGCGATTCAACTTCCAATCGGCGCTGAAAATGATTTCAAAGGTATCATCGATATCGTTGCACAAAGAGCTCATATGTACAAAGATGATCTCGGACAAGATATCGAAGAAACCGACATTCCTGCAGAATTTGCAGATCAAGTTGAAGAACTTCGCAACGAGTTGATTGAGCGCGTTGCTGAACTGGATGAAGACTTGACAATGAAATACCTGGAAGGCGAAGAAATCACAATTGATGAGATCAAAGCCGTACTCCGTAAAGGTGTTGTAGATGTTAAGATCTTCCCAGTTATCTGTGGATCCTCATACCGTAACAAAGGTGTTCAACTGATGTTGGATGCTGTTATCGACTACTTGCCAGCTCCAACAGATGTACCATCAATCACTGGTCATCTTGAAGATGGAACTGAAGCAGTTCGTAAGTCCTCTGATGAAGAGCCATTCTCCGCATTGGCATTCAAAATCATGACTGACCCTTACGTTGGTAAATTGACATTCTTCCGCGTATACTCCGGTGTTCTTCAATCCGGATCATATGTATTGAATGCCACTAAAAACAAACGTGAGCGTATCGGTCGTATCCTTCAAATGCACGCGAACAGCCGTCAAGAGATCACTGAAGTTTACTCCGGTGATATTGCAGCTGCCGTAGGTTTGAAAGATACGGGTACAGGTGATACACTATGTGATGAGAAAAATCCGGTTATCCTGGAGTCAATGAACTTCCCTGATCCGGTTATCGAAATCGCCGTTGAACCTAAAACCAAAGCTGACCAAGATAAAATGGGTGTTGCTCTCGGTAAGTTGACTGAAGAGGATCCAACTCTTCGTGCTCATACTGACGAAGAAACAGGTCAAACAATCTTGGCAGGTATGGGTGAGCTTCACCTTGATATCATCATCGACCGTATGCGTCGTGAGTTCAAGGTTGAAACTACTGTGGGTAAACCACAAGTAGCTTACCGTGAAACATTCCGTGCTCCAGCGCGCGTTGAAGGTAAATTCGTACGTCAATCCGGTGGTCGTGGTCAATACGGTCACGTATGGGTTGAATTCGAACCTCTCGAGCCGGGTACAGGCAGCCAGTTCGAAAGTAAGGTTGTCGGTGGTTCCGTTCCAAGAGAATACATTCAACCTGCACTGTCAGGGATTGAAGAGCAAATGAAAAACGGCGTTATTGCAGGCTTCCCGCTTGTTGACGTTAAGGCTACAATCGTAGACGGATCTTACCATGATGTCGATTCCAACGAGATGGCATTTAAAATTGCCGGATCTATGGCGCTTAAAGCGGCTAAAGACAAGTGTAAACCAGTTCTGCTTGAGCCTATCATGAAAGTAGAAGTAACTGTTCCAGAAGAGTACATGGGTGACGTAATGGGTATGTTGAACTCCCGTCGTGGCCGCATTGAAGGTATGGATTCCCGTAGTGGAGCTCAAATCATCCGTGCTAAGGTACCTTTGTCTGAAATGTTTGGTTACTCTACAACTCTTCGTTCCGGTACTCAAGGACGCGGCGTATTCTCCATGGAACTCTCTCATTATGAAGAAGTTCCTAAGAGCATCGCTGAAGAAATCGTTGCTAAAACAAAAGGCACCGAGTAGTTTTCTCACACTGGATGCAAGTGCATAAGAATTCATTTCGGAGCACTTCATTCAGTGAAAACATAAAATTATAATTTTAAGGAGGCCACGTTCAAATGGCAAAGGCTAAATACGAACGTAATAAACCCCACGTTAACATCGGTACTATTGGTCACGTCGATCACGGTAAAACAACTCTGACTGCTGCAATCACAACTGTATTGTCCAAAACTTACGGTGGTGCTGCTGTAGCATTCGACCAAATCGACAAAGCTCCAGAAGAGCGCGAGCGCGGTATCACTATCTCCACAGCACACGTTGAGTACGAAACTGACACTCGTCACTACGCTCACGTAGACTGCCCAGGTCACGCCGACTATGTTAAAAACATGATCACTGGCGCGGCACAAATGGACGGAGCTATCTTGGTAGTATCCGCAGCTGACGGCCCAATGCCACAAACTCGTGAGCACATCTTGCTCTCCCGTCAAGTAGGCGTACCTTACATTGTTGTATTCTTGAACAAATGTGACATGGTTGAAGACGAAGAGTTGTTGGAATTGGTTGAGATGGAAGTTCGCGACCTTCTTAACGAATATGAGTTCCCAGGTGACGATACTCCAATCACTCGTGGATCCGCTCGTGAAGCACTGGCAAACCCAGATGGCGAATGGGCTCAAAAAATCGTTGAGATGTTCAAAGAGATCGACACTTACATCCCACTGCCTGAGCGTCAAACTGACAAGCCTTTCTTGATGCCTGTCGAGGACGTATTCTCCATCACTGGTCGTGGTACTGTTGCTACTGGCCGTGTAGAGCGTGGTACTGTTAAAGTCGGCGAAGAGATCGAAATCGTTGGTATCACTGAAGAAACTAAAAAATCTGTTGTAACAGGCGTTGAGATGTTCCGCAAATTGCTGGATTCCGCTCAAGCTGGTGACAACATCGGAGCACTTCTTCGTGGTGTTGACCGTAACAACATCGAGCGTGGCCAAGTTTTGGCTAAACCGGGTTCTGTTAAGCCTCACACAGAATTCACAGCTCAAATCTACGTTCTGACTAAAGAAGAGGGCGGACGTCACAAACCATTCTTCACTGGTTACCGTCCACAGTTCTACTTCCGTACAACTGACGTAACAGGCATCATCAACTTGCCTGAAGGTACTGAAATGGTAATGCCTGGTGATAACATCACTGTTACTGTTTCCCTGATCTCCCCAATCGCGATTGAAGAAGGAACTAAGTTCTCCATTCGTGAAGGTGGACGTACAGTAGGTGCCGGTTCCGTAGCATCTATCCAAAAATAATTCGGCTTAACGCTGAATAAAGCATATGCAACAGTGTACTGGAACGAGTAACATTGTATTGTAACGAAGCTTCGGAAGAGTTCTTTATCCGACATCGGATAGAGAACTCTTTTATTATGTTAAAAGTTTCGGAACCTGCGTCATACGAAATGAACATCATTTACGAGTTTAGAAGGATTGGCAAGGCAGCCTGGATATTGAAGAATAACACTGCAATAAACGAAGTCATTTCATCAGAAAAGATAAGTTTAAATGTTTTTCTTAAATATGCTTGCAATACGCCTATCTTTTCTATATAATAATGAATGTTGTTCTGTGACGTTGCGATGATGTGAGAGGTTACTGGCACACCCGGCCCCTTTGCCATGGGAGAGTGGCTAGAAAATTTTCACGGAGTATGTCCGATAAAAAATTGGGCGATAGAAGGAGGGACTAAAATGGCAAAGCAAAAAATTCGTATTCGTTTGAAAGCTTACGACCACAGAATTCTTGATCAATCCGCGGAGAAAATTGTTGAAACAGCAAAACGTTCGGGTGCTGGTGTATCCGGTCCGATTCCGCTTCCTACTGAAAAACAAATCATTACTATTCTTCGTGCGGTGCACAAGTACAAGGATTCTCGGGAACAATTCGAACAACGTACACATAAACGTTTGATCGACATCGTTAACCCGACTCCACAAACTGTGGATGCCTTGATGCGCTTGGATCTGCCGTCCGGTGTAGATATCGAAATTAAATTGTAATATAGCTACAACAAAGACCATGTATAGAGGAAAAGAGGTGTCAACATGAAAGCAATCTTAGGAAAAAAACTCGGAATGACTCAAGTATTTACTCCTGAAGGTAACGTAGTTCCAGTAACGGTTATCGAAGCAGGCCCTTGTGTTGTTTTGCAAAAGAAAGACATTGAGAACGATGGCTACGAAGCAATTCAAATCGGTTACTCCGATAAGAAAGAGAAAAATGCTAACAAGCCAGAAGCAGGTCACGCTAAAAAAGCGAACACTGCCCCTAAGCGCTACGTTCGTGAAGTTCGCGGTATCAACATCGCAGAATATGAAGTTGGCCAAGAACTGAAAGCTGACATTTTCGCTGAAGGCGAATTCGTTGACGTAACGGGTGTATCTAAAGGTAAAGGTTTTGCCGGCGTTATCAAACGTTGGGGACAAAGCACTGGACCTATGTCACACGGTTCGCGTTACCACCGTGGCCCTGGTTCAATGGGTTCGATCCAAGCTAACCGCGTTCCTAAAGGCAAACGCCTGCCAGGACACATGGGACATGATACTGTTACAATCCAACGTCTTGAAGTAGTTAAAGTAGACGCTGAGCGTAACGTGTTGCTCGTGAAAGGTTCCATTCCTGGACCGAAAAACAGTCTCATTAAAGTTAAAGAAACGGTGAAAAAATAACCACTGAAGAAAGGAGGAACACAAAATGCCAAAAGTATCAGTTTACAATGTAGATGGTAGCCAAGTAGGCGAAGTTGAATTGAACGATGCGGTTTTCGGAATTGAGCCGAACCAACACGTTCTGTACGATGCAGTTCTTATGCAACGCGCTTCCCTTCGTCAAGGTACCCACAAAGTAAAAGGACGTTCTGAAGTACGTGGCGGTGGACGTAAGCCTTGGAAACAAAAAGGTACAGGTCGCGCTCGTCAAGGTTCAATTCGTTCACCACAATGGAAAGGCGGCGGTATCGTATTTGGTCCAACACCACGGAGCTATGCGTACAAACTGCCTAAGAAAGTTCGCCGCTTGGCGATCAAATCAGCCCTTTCATCCAAAGTGCTTGACAATGACATTATCGTTTTGGACGCTCTCACATTGAGCACACCTAAAACTAAAGAATTCGCAGCCATCTTGAGTAACCTCAAAGTGGGACGTAAAGCTTTGATTGTAGCTCCTAGCTATGATGATAATGTAGCTCTTTCCGCACGGAATATTCCAGGCGTGAAATTCGTAGCTGCTGACGGCATTAATGTTCTTGACGTGCTTTCGCACGACAAATTGATCATTACGAAAGAAGCAGTTCAGAAGGTAGAGGAGGTGCTCGCGTAATGAAGGATCCTCGTGATATTGTAAAACGTCCGATTATTACGGAACGTACTGCTGACATGATGAACGACTTGAAATATGTATTTGAAGTCGATATCCGTGCAAACAAAACCGAGATCAAAAAGGCAGTAGAAGCTATTTTCAATGTAAAAGTGAAAAACGTGAACACGCTTCGTGTTCCAGCTAAGCCGAAACGGTACGGACGTTATTCCGGATATACTAGCGAATGGAAAAAAGCGTTTGTAACGCTGACAAAAGACAGCAAAACGCTTGAGTTCTTTGAAACTGTATAATTGAATTTTTGAAGTAAGGAGGGAAACCCAGTGCCAATCAAAAAGTATAAACCAACTTCCCCGGCAAGACGGAACATGTCCGTTTCTACATTTGAGGAAATCACCACAAATCAGCCGGAGAAATCGTTGTTGGCCCCGTTGAGCAAACAAGCAGGCCGCAACAACCAAGGTAAAATTACAGTTCGTCACCATGGTGGTGGACACAAACGTAAATACCGTATCATTGACTTCAAACGTACTAAAGATGGAATACCGGGCCGCGTTGCTACGATTGAGTATGACCCGAACCGTACATCCAACATCGCTCTGATTCACTATGCTGATGGTGAGAAACGTTATATCATCGCTCCTAAAGGTTTGAAAGTTGGAGATCAAGTATTCTCCGGACCTGAATCAGACATCAAAATCGGTAACGCACTGCCACTCGAAAACATTCCAGTAGGTACCGTTATCCACAACATCGAGTTGAAACCAGGTAAAGGCGGACAATTGGTTCGTGCTGCTGGTACAGAAGCTCAATTGCTTGGTAAAGAAGAAAAATACGTTTCCGTTCGTCTCTCTTCCGGAGAAGTTCGTCGTATTTTGAAAGTTTGCCGTGCGACAATCGGATCTGTTGGTAACCAAGACCACGAGCTCATCAAAATCGGTAAAGCCGGTCGTAGCCGTTGGTTGGGTAAACGTCCTGAGGTTCGTGGTGTAGTAATGAACCCTAACGATCACCCACACGGTGGTGGTGAAGGTCGTGCTCCAATCGGACGTAAATCGCCAATGTCACCATGGGGTAAACCTACTCTTGGTTACAAAACGCGTAAGAAAAATAAAGCTTCTGATAAATACATCATTCGCCGCCGCACGAAGTAATACACACTGTGCATAACTTCGTGAGGCATCTGCGGATGCATAATAGCTACGTTTGAAGGGAGGATCTCCACATGGGTCGCAGTTTGAAAAAAGGGCCATTCATTGATGGCTACATGCTCAAAAAGGTAGAAGAGATGGAAGCTTCAGGTAAGAAGAACGTAATCAAAACCTGGTCCCGTCGTTCTACAATTTTCCCACAATTCATCGGACACACATTTGGCGTTTACGATGGTCGTAAACACGTGCCAGTATATGTAACTGAGGACATGGTCGGACACAAACTGGGTGAGTTCGCTCCAACCCGTACGTACAAAGGCCATACTGATGATGATAAGAAAACAAGAAGATAAATGAACATCTTTAATGTTTGAGAGGAGGTTACACAATGGAAGCAAAAGCACATGCTAAGTTTATCCGGATTGCTCCTCGTAAAGTTCAACTCGTTGTTGACTTGATTCGCGGCAAGCAAGTAGGTGAGGCGGTTGCCATTCTCCGTCACACTCCGAAATCCGCTTCTCCAATCGTTGAGAAGTTGCTTAACTCCGCTATTGCGAATGCGGAACATAACTATTCTTTGGATGTTAACAACTTGGTTATCTCGCAAGCTTACGTGAACCAAGGACCGACAATGAAACGTTTCCGCCCTCGTGCAATGGGACGTGCAAGTCGTATTAACAAACGTACTAGCCACATTACTTTGGTGGTATCTGAGAAGTAGAAGGAGGGGAAATGTGTGGGCCAAAAGGTAAATCCAGTCGGACTCCGTGTCGGAATTATCCGTGACTGGGAATCTAAGTGGTATGCAGGCAAAGACTTCGGTGATCTTTTGATGGAAGACGTGAGAATTCGTGAATTCCTGAAAAATAAATTGAAAGACTCCGCTTTATCTCGTGTAGAAATTGAGAGAGCGGCTAACCGCGTAAACGTAACGATTCACACTGCTAAACCAGGTATGGTTATTGGTAAGGGTGGTTCGGAAGTTGAAAATCTTCGTAACCAAATTACGAAAATTGCTGGCGGTAAAAAAGTACACATCAACATTTCTGAAATTAAGAACCAAGACTTGGACGCTGTTCTTGTAGCTGAAAGCATTGCACAACAATTGGAACGTCGTGTTTCTTTCCGTCGTGCTCTGAAACAAGCAATTCAAAGAACTATGCGCTCCGGTGCTAAAGGTATCAAAACTCAAGTAGGCGGACGTCTTGGCGGTGCTGAGATCGCACGTTCTGAAGGCTACAGCGAAGGAACTGTTCCACTGCACACACTGCGTGCTGACATTGACTATGGTACAGCAGAGGCTCATACTACTTACGGACGTATCGGCGTAAAAGTATGGATCTATCGTGGAGAGGTTCTTCCTACGGCTAAGAAACAAGCTGCTAAGGAAGGAGGCAACTAATCATGTTGGTACCAAAACGTGTAAAACACCGTAAGCAACAACGTGGACATATGAAAGGCCAAGCTAAAGGCGGAACGACTCTGAACTTTGGCGAATACGGTCTGCAAGCTACGGAACCGGCTTGGATTACGAACCGTCAGATCGAAGCGGCTCGTATTGCGATGACTCGTTACATCAAACGTGGTGGTAAAGTTTGGATTAAAATTTTCCCAGACAAACCAATCACTCAAAAGCCTCTCGAGGTTCGGATGGGTAGCGGTAAAGGTAACGTAGAAAAATGGGTTGCAGTAGTGAAACCAGGTAAGATCATGTTTGAACTTGCTGGTGTACCGGAGGAAATTGCACGCGAAGCAATGCGTCTTGCCGCTCACAAACTGCCAATCAAAACGAAGTTCGTGAAACGTGAAGAATTGGGTGGTGAAGCAAATGAAAGCTAGTGAATTTCGCAACCTAACCTCTGCTGAAATCGAGCAAAAGATTGCCGGATTTAAAGAAGAACTCTTTAACCTCCGCTTTCAATTAGCTACCGGTCAGCTGGATAACCCGACTCGCATCCGTGATGTGCGGAAAGAAATAGCTCGTGCTAAAACCATTATCCGTGAGAGAGAATTGGGAATCGGTTAATTAGGGATAGGATGGACAATCCGTCCGTAATCAGGAAGGAGGCCAACAATGAGCGAAGAACGTAACGCACGTAAAGTGCAAACTGGTAAAGTGGTCAGCGATAAAATGGACAAAACAATTGTTGTTGCTGTAGAAACTTACAAAAAACACAACTTGTACCATAAACGCATTAAGGTTACTAAAAAATTCAAAGCACATGACGAAGAAAACACTGCGAAAATCGGTGACACGGTGAAAATCATGGAGACTCGTCCGCTTTCGAAAGATAAACGCTGGAGACTTACTGAAATCGTAGAAAAAGCGGTTATCATCTAATGCTCAGCAGCACTGCTGAAAGGAGGAATACTAAATGATTCAACCATTTACACGTTTGACTGTGGCTGACAACTCCGGTGCGAAGGAACTGATGTGTATCCGCGTACTCGGCGGTACGGGACGTCGTACAGCTCAAATCGGTGATCTGATCGTTTGTTCTGTTAAACAAGCAACACCAGGCGGCGTTGTCAAAAAAGGTGATGTAGTTAGAGCGGTTGTCGTTCGTACGAAACGTTCTGTACGTCGTAAAGACGGTTCCTACATCGGTTTTGATGAAAATGCAGCGGTTGTTGTAAAAGACGACAGAAGCCCACGTGGAACACGTATTTTCGGACCAGTTGCTCGCGAACTTCGCGATAAAGACTTCATGAAAATCGTTTCCTTGGCTCCAGAAGTAATCTAAAGCTTAATCTCGTGATGTTAGAAACAGGAGGTGTACGAAATGCCAAGAGTGAAAAAAGTTCTGGAATCCCATAACAACAAACTTCACGTTAAGAAGGAAGATACGGTTATGGTGATCAGCGGTAAAGACAAAGGTAAAAAAGGCCGTGTCATCGCTGCTTATCCTCGTGAGAACCGCGTCCTTGTGGAAGGTGTTAACATGGTGAAAAAACACCAGAAGCCTAACCAGCAAAATCCGCAAGGCGGCATTATCGAGAAGGAAGCTCCGATTCACGTTTCCAACGTAATGCACATCGATCCGAAGAGCGGAAAAGTAACCCGTGTAGGTTACAAAGTTTTGGATAACGGAAAGAAAGTGCGCGTTGCTAAACGTTCCGGAGAAATTATCGACTAATTGAACCGAATGAGAAAGGAGGGCTATGATTCATGGCATCAAGAATGAAAGAACGTTACCTGCAAGAAATCGCTCCTGCTTTGATGCAGAAGTTTAACTATACAACGGTAATGCAAGTGCCGAAAATCGAGAAAATCGTTATCAACATGGGTGTGGGCGACGCTGTCCAAAACTCCAAAGTGTTGGATTCCGCAGTAAGCGATTTGCAACTGATCGCAGGTCAAAAACCTGTAATCACTCGTGCTAAAAAATCTATCGCAGGATTCAAACTGCGTGAGAATATGCCTATCGGTGTTAAAGTAACATTGCGCGGCGAGCGTATGTACTTCTTCCTCGATAAACTGTTCAACGTTACGCTTCCTCGTGTCCGCGACTTCCGTGGTGTATCGAGCAAAGCTTTCGACGGACGTGGTAACTACACACTGGGTCTGAAAGAACAATTGATCTTCCCAGAGATCGAGTATGATAAAGTTGATAAAGTCCGCGGTATGGATATTGTCATCGTAACAACGGCGAAAACAGACGAAGAGTCCCGCGAATTGCTCACGCAAATGGGAATGCCTTTCGTTAAGTAATGTTGGCATAACGTTTCCGGGTGTCTGGAAAGACTCCCTTTTCTCCGAAATTATTTAGGAGGTGTCAGGCTAAGTGGCAAAAACTTCGATGAAAGTTAAACAACAACGTACACCTAAGTTTAAAGTACGTGCATATACACGCTGTGAGCGTTGCGGACGTCCACATTCGGTCCTGCAAAAGTTCAAAATTTGCAGAATTTGTTTCCGTGAATTAGCTTATAAAGGCCAGATCCCTGGCGTGAAAAAAGCAAGCTGGTAAAAAGTCCTGAACGGGAAGGAGGTTAACTCACAATGACTATGTCTGATCCAATTGCAGATATGCTTACTCGTATTCGTAACGCGAACACTGTTCGTCACGAAACGGTAGAAATGCCTGCTTCGACAATGAAAAAACAAATCGCCGATATCCTGAAGCGTGAAGGTTTCATCCGTGACGCTGAAGTTATCGATGATAACAAACAAGGGATTATCCGTGTTTTCCTGAAATACGGTCAAAATAACGAGCGCGTTATCACTGGTCTGAAAAGAATCAGTAAACCTGGTCTTCGTGTTTACACGAAAAGCAACGAAGTACCTCGTGTACTTGGTGGCCTGGGAATCGCGATCATCTCGACATCTAAAGGTATCATGACGGACAAAGAAGCTCGTCAATCGAAATCCGGCGGAGAAGTCGTTTGCTACGTTTGGTAATATAACGTCACAAGATAGGAGGTGCAACATATGTCTCGTATTGGTCGCAAACCAATCACAGTACCAAGTGGTGTAGACATCACCCTGGACAACACCGTTATTACGGTAAAAGGACCAAAAGGAACTTTGACTCGTGAGCTTCATAAAGACATGAAGGTTACAGTTGAAAATAACGAAATCACAGTTGTGCGTCCTTCCGATAACAAAACTCACCGTTCTTTGCACGGCACAACGCGTAGCGTTGTAAACAATATGGTGAGCGGCGTTACTGAAGGATTCGCGAAATCTCTGGAATTGGTTGGGGTCGGATATCGTGCAAGCAAATCCGGAGATAAAATCGTTCTAAACGTTGGTTACTCTCACCCGGTTGAAATTACACCTGAAGCGGGAATTGAATTCGAAGTACCTTCGAATACAAAAATCATCGTTCGCGGAATTGACAAAGAGCGTGTAGGTGCTTACGCTGCTAAAATCCGTTCCGTACGTGAGCCTGAGCCGTACAAAGGTAAAGGTATTAAATATGAAGGCGAGCGTATCATCCGTAAGGAAGGTAAAGCCGGTAAGAAGAAATAAGATTTCTCTTACCGCCTTTGCGCGGCTTTCGGCTTGCTTGCTTCGTGTGTCTCTAATATACCCCGTGGCTTCTGCTTTGAAGCCAGCGAGGTAACCTGAAAGGAGTGAATCTTTGAGATGATTACGAAACCAGATAAAAATAAGGCTCGTCTGAAAAGACACCTTCGTGTTCGTAAGAAAATCCAAGGAACGGCAGCACGTCCTCGTTTGAACGTATTCCGTTCTGGTAAACATATGTATGCTCAAATCATCGATGATGTTGCTGGTGTAACAATCGCTTCTGCGTCTACTGTAGACAAAGAATTGAGCACTGACATCAAAAATGGTGCATCTGTTGAATCAGCTCGTAAAGTTGGCGAACTCGTTGCTAAACGTGCTAAAGATAAAGGTGTTTCCAACATCGTATTTGACCGTAGCGGATATCTGTACCATGGTCGTATCGCAGCATTGGCTGAAGCGGCTCGTGAAGCAGGACTTGAGTTTTAAGATATTTTTCAAAAGGAGGTTAACGACTTGCGTGTAGATCCGAATACTTTGGAACTGACTGAAAGAGTTGTAAATATTAATCGCGTAGCTAAAGTAGTAAAAGGCGGACGCCGTTTCAGCTTTAGCGCACTGGTTGTAGTCGGCGACGGCAACGGCTGGGTTGGAGCTGGTATCGGTAAAGCGGGCGAAGTACCTGATGCAATTCGCAAAGGTATTGAAGACGCTAAGAAAAACCTTGTACACGTTCCACTCGTAGGAACATCGATTCCTCACTTGGTAACAGGTAAGTTCGGCGCAGGACGCGTGCTGTTGAAACCAGCATCTGAAGGTACTGGTGTTATCGCTGGTGGTCCTGTACGTGCGGTTCTCGAACTTGCTGGTGTAGGTGACATTTTGACAAAATCTCTGGGTTCTTCGAATTCCATGAACATGGTCAATGCGACTTTGGAAGGTTTGTCCCGTTTGAAGCGTGCTGAAGACGTGGCTAAACTGCGCGGAAAATCCGTCGAAGAGCTTCTGGGTTAAGGAGGGAATTCTCATGGCTAAATTAGAAATTACCCTCGTCCGCAGCTTGATCGGACGTCCGGAGACGCAAAGAACAACTGTGAAAACATTGGGTTTGCGCAAAATCAATAGCAAAGTGGTACAAAACGATAATCCTGCCATCCGTGGTATGATTAACAAAGTAAGCCACTTGGTTGCTGTTAAAGAATTAGAAGCTTAAAAACGGGTTAATCCCACAAATCTTTAAGGAGGTGCAACGAACGATGAAGTTACATGAGCTTTCACCATCTCCTGGATCCCGCAAAGAACGTAAACGTCTTGGTCGCGGTCCAAGTAGTGGTACAGGTAAAACATCAGGTCGCGGTCACAAAGGACAAAATTCTCGTTCTGGCGGTGGAGTTCGTCCAGGCTTCGAAGGTGGACAAAATCCATTGTATCGTCGCTTGCCAAAACGTGGTTTTGTAAACCCAACTCGCAAAGAATATGCAGTTGTGAATACTGAAGACCTGAACAGTTTTGCTGCGGGTACTGAAGTAACTCCAGAATTCTTGATGACGAACGGCGTAGTTAAAAACGCTAAATCCGGAATCAAAATCCTGGGTAACGGTGATGTCACTGTGAAGCTGACTGTTAAAGCTAACAAGTTTTCTCAATCTGCTATTGAGAAAATTGAAGCTGCTGGCGGTACAACTGAGGTGATTTAATGTTCAAGACCCTAAAGAATATCTGGCGGGTTGAAGATCTGCGCAAAAGGGTATTATTTACCCTTTTTGTACTGATCATTTACCGCATCGGCTCCTTTGTCCCCGTGCCGGGAGTTAACAAAGATGTGTTCGAAGCGACAAATTCTGCGGGTAAAGAAGTTTTTGGACTTCTCAATACGTTCTCGGGTGGAGCGCTCTTCCAGTTCTCGATATTTGCGCTCGGGATCGTGCCTTACATCACTGCGTCTATCATAGTACAGTTGCTTTCCATGGACGTTATTCCTAAATTAGCGGAGTGGGCAAAGCAAGGTGAACAAGGTAAGAAGAAATCTGCACAGTTAACCCGTTATTTAACCATCGGGCTGGCATTGATTCAAGCGTTTGGTACGTCGATCGGATTCAACCGCTTGTACAATACAGAGATGGTGCCTAACGCTACATTTGCAGATTATATCTTGATCGCGATTGTACTTACAGCCGGTACTTCATTCCTGATGTGGCTTGGTGAGCAGATCACCGAGAAGGGCATAGGAAACGGGATTTCGATCTTGATCTTTGCGGGTATCCTATCTACGGTGCCTAACATTATCAAACAAACGATCGAATCTGACTTCATTCAACCTGACCAACTGTTTATGAATATTCTTAAAGGTGTTATCATCGCAATTGTTATTGTGTTGATCATCATAGGAGTCATTTACATTCAGCAGGCGATTCGGAAAATTCCTGTACAGTACGCTAAACGTGTCGTAGGTAACAAAATGTACGGTGGACAGAATACACATATCCCGCTGAAAATTAATGCAGCAGGTGTTATCCCTGTCATCTTTGCTTCATCGCTGTTGATGTTCCCAACGATCATCGCCAACTTCTGGGCAGATCGCCTCTGGGCACAGTGGATCGGACAGAACCTGACTACACACAAACCTCTGGGTATGTTGCTGTATGTCGTGATGATCTTCGGTTTCACATTCTTCTATACTTTTGTACAGATGAATCCACAGCAGATGGCTGATAATATGAAAAAGAACGGCGGTTACATCCCAGGCATTCGCCCGGGTAAAGCAACCGAGAAATATCTGACCCGTGTCATGACTCGTTTGACAATGGCCGGAGCCATCTTCTTGGCAGTCATTTCCGTTCTGCCTGTATTCTTAGGGGCACTTTCTGGTTTGCCTCAATCTGCGCAAATTGGAGGAACATCCCTCCTGATCGTTATCGGTGTTGCGCTGGATACGATGAAGCAAATCGAAAGCCAATTGATCAAACGCCACTACAAAGGTTTTATCAATAAATAGGCAATAGGTACCGGTCGAGTGAAGATTTACTTGCCGGCACCTATTGTGCTGTTTGTTGATGTAGGGTAGTCTTGGAGGGAGTGACATAACGTGAACATCCTATTCATGGGCCCTCCGGGGGCAGGAAAAGGAACGCAAGCAGACGTCATCGTGAAAGAGTTCGGTATTCCCCATATTTCAACAGGCGATGCATTTCGTCTCGCGATCAAACAGGGAACTCCCATTGGCATGAAAGCCAAGGAATATATGGATCAAGGATTGCTTGTACCAGATGATGTAACCATTGGCATCGTTGAAGAACGTTTGCAGCAGCCTGACTGCAGAGAAGGTTTCCTCTTGGACGGATTTCCAAGAACCCTTTCGCAAGCAGAAGCGCTCGATGGCATTCTGGATCGATTGAACTCAGGTCTCGATCATGTAATCAACCTGAAAGTGGATCGCAACAAATTGCTGGCTCGTTTGACGGGGCGTCGAATTTGTAAAAACTGTGGTTCCACTTATCATGTGGTATTCAATCCGCCTAAGCAGGAAGGTATTTGTGATAAATGCGCTGGTGAGTTGTATCAACGCTCTGATGATAATGAAGAGAGTGTAGGTACACGACTGGACGAGTATATCAACAAAACAGCACCACTCCTCACGTTCTATGAGACTAAAGGTCTTCTTCGTCAAATGAACGGAGAACAGGATATCGATCAAGTTTCTCAAGAAATCGTGTCCTTACTGAGAGGTTAATTGATGATCATTGGTAAGTCCGAAACGGAACTGGGCTTGATGAGGGAAGCAGGGAGAATTGTTGCGGAAACGCACCGTCTCTTGGCAGAGCATATCGCTCCCGGTATTACGACTGGAGAACTTGACCATATGGCCGATCAATATATCCGCAGTCAAGGAGCTGTGCCGTCTTTCAAAGGTTATAACGGTTTCCCTGCCAGTGTGTGCGCTTCAGTAAATGAAGAGTTGGTACATGGATTTCCCGGCAAACGCAAGTTGAACGAGGGCGATATCGTTACGTTTGACATTGGCGCGCAGTACCAGGGGTATCATGGAGATTCCGCCTGGACTTATCCGGTCGGCCGTATTTCCGAAGAAGCCCGTCGTCTTCTGGACGTTACCGAGGCTTCGTTATACGCAGGTCTGGCGCTGGTAAAACCGGACGTTCGCTTGTTTACAATATCTCATGCGATTCAGAAATATATTGAAGATGAAGGGTTCTCCGTAGTTCGTGAATATGTCGGTCACGGCATAGGCGCAGATCTGCACGAAGAACCACAGATTCCGAACTATGGTCTTCCCGATCGGGGACCACGGCTTAAAGCGGGCATGGTGCTGGCCATAGAGCCGATGGTTAACGTAGGTAGACGGTATGTGAAAACGTTGGAAGATAACTGGACTGTCGTCACGGTTGATGGTAAGTTATGTGCCCACTTTGAACACACCGTAGCAGTTACACCAGATGGTATGGAAATTTTCACGAAACTGAATGCGTAGGTGATGAGGCATGAACAGTCAGTCTAATCCGCAGCTCGGTCAACTTGTGAAGATCCGTAAAGGCCGCAATGCGGACCAAGCCGCAGTAATTGTTGCTATAGCGGACAGTAAGTTCGTATATATTGCGGATGGAGACAAACGTAAGTTTGATCAACCTAAGAAGAAGAATCTTCTTCATCTTGAACTCCAGCCCATGATTAGCAGCGAGGTTGTGAACAGTTTAAACGAGAGTGGTCGGGTGACAAATGGAAAGCTCCGTTACGCGGTTCATTCATTTCTGGAATCCACCAACATTCAAGCTGAAGAGAAAGGAGACTGACTAATGGCCAAGGAAGATGTCATTGAAGTGGAAGGTACGGTTCTCGAACCGCTACCGAATGCAACATTCAAGGTTGAGCTTGAGAACGGTCATCAAATTCTCGCTCACGTTTCCGGAAAACTGCGGATGCACTTTATCCGTATCCTGACTGGAGACAAAGTAGTTGTTCAGTTGTCGCCTTATGATTTAACAAAAGGTCGCATAACTTACCGTAAATAGTAGTAGACAGTTGCAATGAACTGTGAAGCTTATGTAGCGGGTTTTGCCCGGCAAAACTTGCGAAAGCTTCGAAGCCGGTTTTACAATAGTAGAACAAGGTCAATGCTTACGAAGAGGGTTTTGCTTAGCAAAACTTTGAGGAGGTAATTCACATGAAGGTAAGACCTTCGGTCAAGCCGATTTGCGAAAAATGCAAAGTCATTCGCCGCAAAGGGAATGTTATGGTTATCTGTGAAAATCCGAAACACAAACAAAAACAAGGTTAAAGAAGGGGGTGTAGCGTAAAATGGCACGTATAGCTGGTGTGGATTTGCCACGTGATAAGCGCGTTGAGATCGCCTTGACTTATATTTTCGGAATCGGTAAAACGACTTCCCAGAAAATTCTGAGCACAACAGGCATCAATCCGGACACTCGTGTTCGTGATTTGACGGAAGATGAAGTCAGCAAATTGCGTGAAAGTATCGATAAAGAGGTCAAAGTAGAAGGTGACCTGCGTCGAGAAATCTCTTTGAATATTAAACGTTTGACGGAGATCGGTTGTTACCGTGGAGTTCGTCATCGTCGTGGTCTGCCTGTTCGTGGACAACGTACGAAAACGAATGCTCGTACTCGTAAAGGTCCTCGTCGTACAGTAGCGAACAAGAAGAAATAATAAGGGGGGATAAGAGAAAATGGCTAAACCGAAAAAAGTCGTACGTACTAAACGTCGTGACCGTAAGAATATTGAATCTGGCGTGGCGCATATCCGTTCCACTTTCAATAACACTATCGTTACTATTACGGATCCTCACGGAAATGCAATTTCGTGGGCAAGCTCCGGCGGCCTCGGATTCAGAGGTTCCCGTAAATCGACTCCGTTTGCTGCACAAATGGCTGCTGAGACTGCTGCCAAAGCTGCAATGGAACATGGGATGAAAGCCGTTGAGGTTATGGTTAAAGGACCAGGCGCAGGCCGTGAAGCAGCGATCCGCTCTTTGCAAGCTGCTGGTCTTGAAGTTAACCTGATCAAAGACGTAACTCCAGTCCCGCATAACGGATGCCGTCCTCCAAAACGTCGTCGTGTCTAATGAGATTTGCCCCTGCGTGTGGTATATTTCCGGCACAATCTGCTAATAATGGTTGTTTAGGCATACTACTACATGTTTTCGCAAGAGAAGGTAAATGTTTCATAGAGGACCGACGTTTTGAAGGAGGGGTATTGCAGTGATTGAAATCGAAAAGCCGAAAATTGAGACGGTAGACGTCAACGATGATGGCACCTATGGGAAATTCGTAGTAGAACCGCTTGAGCGCGGATACGGTACGACGCTTGGAAACTCGCTTCGCCGAATCTTGCTCTCGTCACTGCCGGGTGCGGCAGTGTCTTCGGTTCAAATCGATGGCGTTCTGCATGAATTTGCTACAGTTCCTGGCGTAATGGAAGATGTAACGGAGGTTATTCTTAACCTGAAAGCTTTGTCGCTTAAGATTCATTCGGACGAGGAGAAAGTGCTCGAGATTGATGCTGAAGGCGAAGGAGCAATTACGGCTGGAGATATCCGTGCTGACTCCGATGTGGAAATCCTTAACCCGGATTTGCACATTGCTACGCTCGGACCAGGTTCGAGACTTCACATGCGTATTTTTGCCAATCGCGGTCGCGGCTACGTCCAGGCAGATCGGAATAAACGCGATGACCAGCCGATCGGCGTCATCCCAGTCGATTCCATCTTCACCCCGATCAGTCGCGTTAACTACGCTGTGGAAAATACGCGTGTCGGTCAAGTGACCAACTATGACAAGCTCACGTTGGAAGTTTGGACTGATGGAAGTATTCGTCCTGAAGAGGCTGTAAGCCTCGGCGCTAAAATTTTGACTGAGCATCTGATGCTCTTCGTGGGTCTTACAGACGAAGCGAAAGATGCAGAGATCATGGTCGAAAAAGAAGAAGACAAAAAAGAAAAAGTACTCGAAATGACGATCGAAGAGCTGGATCTCTCTGTTCGTTCCTACAACTGCCTCAAACGTGCCGGTATTAATACCGTGCAAGAGCTGACTACGAAAACGGAAGAAGACATGATGAAAGTCCGTAACCTCGGACGCAAGTCTTTGGAAGAAGTTCAAGAGAAGCTTGAGGAACTTGGTTTGGGACTCCGTACAGAAGAATAGACAGCCGAGTGCTTGAAGTGAAGGAGGGAAAACAATGGCATACCAAAAGTTGGGCCGTAATTCCAGCGCACGTAAAGCTTTGTTCCGTGACCTGGTAACCGACCTGTTCTTATACGAACGCATTCAGACAACTGAAGCGAAAGCAAAAGAGGTTCGCTCTATTGCTGAAAAACTGATCACTAAAGCGAAAAAGGGAGATCTTCATGCCCGTCGCCAAGTGGCAGCTTATGTTCGCCGCGAAACTATCGATGGTGAGCAAGATGCAATCCAAAAACTGTTTAGCGAATTGTCCGGTCGTTACGCTGAGCGTCCAGGTGGATACACTCGTATCTTGAAACTGGGACCTCGTCGTGGTGACGCAGCGCCAATGGTTTACTTGGAACTGGTAGACCGCGCGTAAAACAGATGAGATGAGGAAAGGGGACAGAATCAACGATTCTGGATTAACCCTTTTTTTCTCTTCATTTCGGAATTCGTGCTGTAATAGAAGCTCCGTAAGGGGCTTCTTTTGCTGTTCGGGATAGGGATATGTATAGTATGGAACAAAGGTGTGGTAATAATGCGGAACTTATGTATGACGTTAACTTATGATGGCACTGCCTATTACGGCTTCCAAGTACAGCCGGGTGGGAATACCATTCAGGATCATCTTGAAGATGCGATTCGTGCTTTAACCGGTGAGAAGGTTAAAATTACAGGTTCGGGCCGAACAGATGCAGGTGTTCACGCCCGCAGACAAATCTTCAATTTTCCTACGGAGTCCCAGATCCCGATTGAACGTTGGTGTATTGCACTCAACTCCAGATTACCCTCCGATATTGTCGTTATTGATGCGATTGAAGTTTCGGCTGATTTTCATTCTCGCTATGCAGCGAAAAAGAAAACGTATCGTTATACAGTCAATGCGAATCAATTCCCGGATGTATTCAACAGAAGACTGCAATATCATCATCATGCGAAGCTTGATATTATGGCAATGCAGGAGGGCTTACGACATTTCATAGGGACGTATGATTTCACCTCTTTTGCTTCACGCAAGTCTCAGAAAGAGAATCATGTCCGTTCGGTATACGAAGCATGGATGGAAGTGGACCGATCAATGTGCAGAGACCATCCGCGCGATCAGGGTGTCATTCACATTTATGTGAGTGGTAACGGCTTTTTGCAGCATATGGTTCGTATTATTGTTGGGACACTGCTGGAGATCGGAGAGGGCAAACGGAAAGCCTCTGATGTACCGAATATGATTGCTGCATGTAATCGATCTGCTGCAGGACCTACTGCAGTTAGCTGGGGTTTAATGCTCTGGGATCTTGAATACAAAAAAGATTAAATTTGGTGAGTGAAAAGCTTAATTAACACTTGCGATTTAATCGCCTATCATGTAATATAAAAGTTGTGTTTTCTTAATGGCTTTCCCACAGCCCCAATTAAGAGGTTCACATCAAATTTACAATCCATCAACACCTAAAGTTATAACTTAACGAACGAAGATAAATGAAAATGATGATTTTGAACATTTTAAGGAGGAACTTTTCATGCGTACTACGTACATGGCGAAGCCTAACGAAGTT
This sequence comes from Paenibacillus sp. PK1-4R, assembly GCF_030369595.1. Classification (NCBI taxonomy): domain Bacteria; kingdom Bacillati; phylum Bacillota; class Bacilli; order Caryophanales; family Paenibacillaceae; genus Paenibacillus; species Paenibacillus sp. PK1-4R. The sequence goes on along the minus strand of NZ_CP126535.1, from coordinate 6,116,208 downwards.
GAGCGCCAATGGCACATCATTGATGCTGAAGGCAAAACCCTCGGACGTTTGGCGAGCGAAGCAGCTGCTTTGATTCGCGGCAAACATAAGCCACAATTCACTCCACATGTGGACACTGGCGATTTCGTTGTTATCATCAATGCTGAGAAAATCGTATTGACTGGTAAGAAAATGCAAGGTAAAAAATACTACCGTCACTCTATGCACCCAGGTGGTTTGAAAGTAACTACTGCTGAAGAGATGGTTAAAAACAAACCTGAGCGTATGTTGGAATTGGCTGTTCGCGGTATGCTTCCTAAAACTCGCATGGGCGAGAAAATGAAGTTGAGACTTAAAGCGTACAGAGGCACTGAGCATCCACATGCAGCACAAAAACCAGAAGTTTACGAACTTCGCGGTTAATTAAAAGGAGGACAGTTTCATGGCACAAGTACAATACTATGGGACAGGTCGTCGTAAACATTCGGTAGCACGTGTTCGCCTTGTACCGGGTGAAGGACGCATTGTCATCAATAAACGTGATATTAATGAATACTTCGGTTTGGAAACACTCAAACTGATCGTAAAACAACCACTGAACTTGACAGAAACGCTCAACAACTATGACGTTCTTGTTATTGCTCATGGTGGCGGAATCTCCGGTCAAGCCGGCGCAATCCGTCATGGTATCTCCCGCGCTCTGTTGAAAGCAGATCCGGAATACCGTGCATCCCTGAAAAAAGCAGGATTCCTGACTCGTGACCCACGTATGAAAGAGCGTAAAAAATACGGTCTTAAAGCGGCTCGTCGCGCACCTCAGTTCTCCAAACGTTAATATTAAAAGCCTTTGGCCTCGGTCAAAGGCTTTTTTATATATTCATGACGATTCAGCCTTATACAGTATCTGTTTTTGTAATATCTCTGATATCTCTCCTCATGCTTATGAATTTTCCCCACATTGCCTTTGCAATGTCTTCTTAATATCCCTTATTATAGTTCTATAATATGTACCTTTAAAACATCTAACTGAACCTCTTTAATCTTTTTAGATCATTCTTTTTTCGCTTACCCATCACTCACTACACGATCAACACCTTCTTATATAATCATCAATTGGCGCTCACGCTGGATTTCTTAAAGCATTTGGTTTACTGGTTTTGCACTTAATGCTTTACTGCAGCAAGCCTCATCAGTATTTCTTATAGAAACGATAAAAGTCCCTTACATATCAATCGCTATATGTCGTCACTCACCTCCCTTTAAAACTTCATCTTCTTTTTCTTTATTTTTAATCGACTAGTCATTTTTTGATGCTGCTTTTGCCTGCAAGAACTGTCCAAACCTAGCGGCAGCAAAACTTTCCAAGCCGAAGAGATGTATTATCATCTGACCAATGACTTGGACCAACATCATTGTTTTTGTCTCATGAACTGAGAAATGGATAAATTGAACCAGAATATTGTGTTAGAGCGACAATCAAAAATGGGCAAAAACTGATTTATTTTACCATATGGCAGGCATTGACATCCGCATTGAAAGATTTATACTAAACATAATTCATATTAGATTAGTCGGCTTTAAGATGTATTGAAATGCAGAATGGGGGAAATTCACAGATGAACTTGTTGGAGAAAGAAGAATTGGCACGGACGAAGGCAGAGGAACTGGAACATGCTAGTCCAGAGGATATTATTCGTTATGCTATTGAAACATTTCCTAATATCACTTTTGCATGTAGCTTTGGTGCGGAAGATGTTGTACTTGTAGATATGTTGCAGAAGATCAGCCCATCCACAGATATTTTTTATCTGGATACTGATTTCCACTTCAAAGAAACATATGAAACACGTGATAAGATGCAAGAGAACTACAACCTTGAATTTGTACGCGTGTCACCTAAGATTACTCCGGAAGAGCAGGCAGCTCAACACGGTGAAGAGTTGTGGAAGTCTGATCCCAATGCGTGCTGTAACATTCGCAAAGTCGAACCGTTAACACGAATTCTTTCTCAGTATGATGCATGGATTACAGGTATTCGTAGAGATCAAGCACCAACTCGTGCAAACTCCAAGAAGGTTGAGTATGATTCAAAATTTGGCCTGATGAAGTTTAATCCGATTGCACATTGGACGACGGAGGATGTATGGCAATATATTCGTGACAATAACGTTGTATATAATCCTCTACATGATCAGAACTACCCGAGTATTGGCTGTGAGCATTGCACACGTCAGGTTATGCCTGGCGAGGACCCTCGTGCTGGACGCTGGTCTGGTAATGATAAAACGGAATGTGGCCTTCATAAATAATAGATACACAAGGAACTGACAAGATGACATCGATTCTGCCACATGGAGGTACGCTGGTTCAGCGTATCGTACAAGGAGAAGAACGGGAGCAATTGTTGCAAGACAGTAAACACTTATCCTCTTTGCGTATTAATACCTGGACGATATCAGATTTGGATCTGATTGGTGTGGGTGCGTTCTCACCACTTGAAGGTTTCTTGAATGAGGAAGATTACCTTTCGGTGGTGTCTCGCATGCGTCTCGCCGATGGAACAGCCTGGAGTATACCAATCACACTTGCTGTTGACGATAAACAAGCCGCATCCATCCAGATTGGTGAACGTGTGAAACTTGTTGGTGATCAAGATGGAGTCACTTATGGATTGCTTGAAGTCCAAAGTATATACCAGGTGGATCAGGGTGAAGAAGCCCGGCGTGTATTCAAAACAGATGATCCCGAGCGTCCTGGTGTTGAAAAACTGTTGGAGCGCCCTGCAACATACGTAGGAGGTCCAATCCAAGTGTTGAACCGTCCAAAACCTTCGAAATTTGAAGAATTCTATTATGATCCTGCAGATACCCGGAAGATTTTTCAGGAGAAGGGTTGGAAGACGGTAGTTGGTTTTCACACACTTAATCCGGTCCATCGGGCTCATGAGTACATCCAGAAGAGCGCTATGGAATTTGTAGACGCACTCTTCCTGAATCCGCTTGTGGGAGAGACGAAGTCCGACGATGTTCCCGCAGATGTTCGGATGAAGAGTTATCTGGTATTACTGGAGAACTATTACCCGGCTGATCGTGCGTTTCTTGGTGTGTTCCCCGCAGCCATGCGGTATGCCGGTCCACGTGAAGCTATTTCCATGCGATGGTTCGCAAAAATTACGGGTGTACCCACTTTATTGTTGGTCGTGACCATGCGGGTGTGGGTGAATATTATGGAACATATGAAGCACAGGAGATCTTTACTAACTTTACAGCAGAGGAACTGGGGATCACACCGCTGTTCTTCGAACATACTTTCTTCTGTACCAAATGTGGAAACATGGCATCCAGCAAAACTTGTCCACATGATAAAGAACATCATATGGCGCTTTCCGGCACCAAAGTACGCGGGTTGCTCCGTGACGGCCAGTGCCCTCCACCTGAATTTACACGTCCTGAGGTAGCTGAGGTGCTGATTGAAGGAATGGCGGAGCAAGTCCGGTCCTAGCGGTATATTTGTCCATCTTGTCCCATATAGATGATTAGAGTCATTTATAGGGACGAGGTGGTTTTTTTATGCGTAAAAATATGGGGAAACACTTTGTAGTCTGGATTAGGCTAAAAACACTCAAAAGGGTCATGCTGAGTCTCTGTCTGCTGGCCATGTTAGTGGCGGTAATGTCCTATGAACTACCTTCCGCTAAGACGTCAGGTTATTGGAGTTTGCCGATGGCGGGTAAAGTCATTGCCATTGATGCAGGACACGGAGGTCCAGATGGAGGAGCGGTAAGTAAACAGGGGGTTATTGAAAAAGATATCAACCTGTCTATCGCCCTGTATGTGAGAGATTATTTGCAACAGGCAGGGGCCTTAGTGGTGATGACACGAGAAATAGACACTGATTTGGCGGAATCGGACACCAAGGGGTACTCCAAACGCAAGACGGAAGATCTGAAACAAAGAGTACGGCGGATAGAGGATAAGCAAGCAGATCTCTTTATTAGCATTCACATGAACAGTGTCCCTTCCAACCGATGGAGTGGAGCGCAGGTTTTCTATACAACTAACCATCCGGATAACGAAGGTTTGGCTAATCTGCTTCAACAAGAGATGGTTCGTAATCTGGAGAATACAGATCGAATCGCAAAAACGGTGAATACGGTTTATCTGTTACAGGCTCTGAAGATCCCTTCAGCGTTGGTAGAAGTGGGTTTCCTTTCTCATCCGGAAGAGGCACGTATGCTTGCCGACGAAGCTTATCAACGCAAGGTAGCTGCTTCGATCTATAATGGAATTCTTAGATATTCCTCAGGAGAACGGCCTAAAAGTTAGTCAGAACAAGAAAGGTAATGATATAATTGGATCAGCATACCTAATTACATGCCAATAGATAAAGCTGAGGTGCTGTCTGATGTTATCAAAAGAACAGATACTTGAACTATTACAGCCATTACAAGAACCGCAATTGGGAGTAAGTCTGACCGAACTGGAATGGGTTCGAGATATTATGGTGAAAGAAAATCATGTGGCTCTGACCATAGTGACACTGGAAAATCGACCTGAGGATACAACAGCCTTGAGTGATGCAGCGCGTAATCTGTTGTCCCAGCACGGACTGAAGGATGTACATATTCGTGTGCGTGCAGCTTCTGAGCATGATCGTGAGAGCCTGAATATGGGACAACCCGATGATGAGCCAGATCGGGAAGAAGTGCTCGTAAAAGGTCACGCAGCGGGTCTAGATGGACATGAGTTGTTAAGTCCTGAATCAGGTGTTCGTTTTATTGCTGTGGCCAGTGGTAAAGGTGGCGTTGGTAAATCAACGGTAACCGTTAATCTCGCTGCAGCATTGGCACGACAAGGCAAGAAAGTGGGCTTGATTGATGCGGATATCTATGGCTTCAGTGTACCCGACATGATGGGGATTGAAGAATATCCGGTCGTTGAAGATGGCGTTATTCAACCGGTTGAACGTTTCGGCGTTAAAGTCATGTCGATGGGCTTCTTTATTCGGGAGAATAATCCGGTAATCTGGCGTGGACCCATGTTAGGTAGGATGTTGCGTCAATTCTTTACGGATGTCCAGTGGGGCGAATTGGATTATATATTACTGGATTTGCCACCAGGAACGGGAGATGTTGCTTTGGATGTGCATCAGATGTTGCCACAGAGCAAGGAAATAATCGTTACCACGCCGCATGCAACAGCAGCTTTTGTCGCAGCGCGTGCGGGTGCGATGGCCATTCAGACCGACCATGAGTTACTTGGTGTGGTTGAGAATATGGCTTACTATGAGTGTGGCAGTTGCGGAGAGAAGGATTATGTCTTTGGTCGTGGAGGCGGGGGAAGACTTGCGGAAAGTCTGCATACAAGCTTGCTTGCCCAGATTCCATTAGGCACACCGGATAATCATCCTTCCGAGCCTGATTTTTCACCTTCTGTATACAAAGCAGGTTCCCGTATAGGGGCTATCTACGATGAAGTTGCCCGGTCCATTGAATCCAAATTCTAATGGTATGAGTGTTATAAATACAAATAAAGCCTGCGTCCACCATTCGGATGCAGGCTTTTCAGTTTCTGTAATATACCAACATCTACTGTTTATGAACCTCCACCGCTGCCAGAATCTCCACTTCCACCATCTCCGCCATCACTACCACCTTCGCCCTGACCCTCTTGCTGTCCGCCTTGCTCTTGCCCTTGTTGTCCGCCACTTTCTACTTTGGGTTGCAATTCCTCCTGCACTACCTTCTTGAGCAAAGTGAGTACTTCCATGCGGAACAACGGGTTTTGCATCACTTCCTGCATGACAGTCATCGTCTGTTTACGATAATCCGGAGTCTTCGTCATATCCATGAACATCTTGGATACCTCAGGTGACTTCATGATGTCTTCAACAGATTTTTGATATGTGGGATCTTTAATTAATTGCATATGAAGTTGTTTGCTTTGTGCGTTTATCACTTTGGCAAATTCACCCGCAAACTGCGGATCAGTCATGATCTTTTCGAACTCCTTCTTATATTCGGGAGCTGTGATGGTATCTTTTACTGCAATACGTATTTGTTCCGAAGATTGCACAGGCATTAACATTTTCATACCAATGGATCCTGAAGCGCCACCCGAACCGCCGCCTTCTTCAGAACCGCTGCTTCCGCTGGATGAGCTTTGACCTGTAAGAGCTTCCTCCACCGCTTTCTTGCCTTCGTCACTTTTCAAAATATCTACAACCATTGTTTTCATCTCTTTATAACTGCCCTGAGGAGGCGAAGAACTCTGATCTGAACCGCAGCCGGCAAGCATGACGGATAGCCCCAGTACGACACAGCATAGCTGCCACAAAGGCCGTTTCATGTGTACAATCCCTCCTTGATTAGATACTGGATGTAGTATGTGATGGGAAAGGGGGAAATATGTTGAGCAATGATGGTTTTTTGCTGAGAAGGTTGGTAAAATAAACACTCGGGGGTGGAAAACTTTTGAATTTACGTAGATGGTTTTTCCTGTTTTGGACAGCCTTGCTTATCGGGGCCGCGGGAGCATTGGGTACAGGATTGATTATGATGCTGGTGAACGGGGAGAAAACAAATGGATTAAATGATTTTCTTCTGTATCTTTTGATCCTATTTGGATCAGGAGTTATGATCAGCGTGTATTCACAAATGGGTTTCTTTGCATATCTGATATTGAATTATATGGGTAAAGGTGTATTTCCAAAGCGCGGTTGGCAGATCGTGCAGATTGTACTAACGGTGTTAGCCCTGCTTGACGTGATGTTTTTACGCCTGTTTGTTGGGGGAGACCGGGAGCGCATATCGGATATTGTGTTAGGTATCATTATTTTGGCAGCCGCAATTGTTACCGCTTACGTTAAAGTAAAGCTCACTCATATCTCCGCGCTTGTACCTACACTCTTTTTCATGATTGCCGTCACCATAGTGGAGACGATTGGCGTATTACGTATTGATGTGAATGCTGCAACCATATTTATTGTGGTTCCTTTGCTCTTATGTAATGCATACCAAATGCTGATATTGCACAGGCTGGTGGATGTATCTACGAACCGGAGTGCAAGTGGAAAGGCAGAACAGTTGAAAGAAAGCCGAGCATAGTATTCGTTTTGCATAAAAACATACCAAAAAGAGCTAACCTGGTTAGCTCTTTTCAACTTTTACACTCGTATTTGAGCTGTAGCTCAAGCAATCTACCAATTATTGACCGCTGGCTTGATCACGAACTTCCTTACCTTCTACACTGGAATGGTTAAGCAACTCAGACACGGTTACGAATTCATAGCCCTGGTTTTTTAATTTGTCGATAATGACAGGGAGTGCCTCATGAGTTTGTTTAGAAGAATCGCTTGCATGCAGCAGTACGATGTCCCCTGGATGTGCCTTGCTTACTACGCGATCAACAATCGTCTGTACACCCGGGTTTTTCCAATCCAAGGAGTCGGTATCCCACTGCACAACCTGATAATTCAGACTATTGGCTACCTGAAGCACTCGCTTGTCAAAGTCCCCGTTGGGCAGACGTATTAATTTCGGTTCTTTTCCCGTTAAATCGGTTAAAATGCTATGAGCTGTCGAAATTTCTTTGCGAATTTCTTCCTCGGTCAGGCTGCTGTAGTTCTCATGTCTGTGACCATGGCTGCCAATTTCATATCCTGCCTCTTTGATTGCAGTGACAATTTCGGGGTGAGTCTTGCTCCAGGGGGAGGAAAGGAAAAAGGTTGCCTTCTGCACTTTATTCTCCTGAAGAACTTTCAGAATCGGCTCTGTCCGTTTATCTCCCCAGCTAATGTCAAAGGTAAGTGCAATGACCTTCTTCTCGGTTGGAACGCTGTAGACTGCTGAAGGTGCTTCCTCCGAGAATACGGAGACATTGCCACTCTCCAGATAAATAATACCGATCGCAAAGATGGCAGCAACGAGGACAATCAGGTACCGTTTAATCTTTTTGCCGCTAAATACATAGAACGAGTTCATTTCAATAAGCGCCCCTCTCCCATAAGAAATGCTTGTTTACTCTCCAATGTATGCTCGTACTCCCCAGTTATTCGTAACGGAACCTTGTTTGTCCATCATTTTAGATTCTACAGGAGGTTATTATGTTAAAATTCAGTACATTTCTTAGAGGTCTTGGCTCCATCCGCAGTGCATTAATCTGGTCCATTGTATTGTTTGCTGTTGGTATAGGGGCAGGATGGGTGAGTACAGGGCCACTGGAAGAACTATTGTTGAACCAAATCGGAGGATTACGTGAAGTCAGTAAACGGCTGGAGCAGGGGGGCAATGTGCAGTGGAACTTCTTCCTGTTCATCTTTTTCAATAATGCCATCAAAAGTGTACTTGTCATCTATGCCGGCATATTTTTCGGTATTCTGCCTGTTATCTTCCTGCTGATCAATGGGATGGTCCTTGGATTTGTGGTGCACACCACGATGAATTATGGGGCAAGCTTCTATGATATTGTGGTTAAAGGTTTACTTCCGCATGGCATTATTGAGATTCCGGTCATTATTATTGCTTGCGCCTTCGGACTGAAGTTTGGTGGTCTGGTTATCAAAAGCCTTGTACAACTTGGAAGTGACAAGCGAAATACGATGGGTACCCGGTGGAGAGCATTCATGAATAGGACGTTAACGGCATCTTTCTGGGTTGTCATCTTGCTTCTGGTTGCAGCAATCATCGAAAGCACACTTACGTATACTCTGGTGAGAGGATAAAATTTTGTGATGGTTGGCATTCATAAATTTTCAGAAAGTTGACCATAACAATAAAACGGGTTCCAGTAGCACTACAAAAAGCGAATGCACGAGGTGCTGCATGGAACTTCTGTAAGTGTGATAAAGAGGCTATGCACAAAAAGGAGAACTCTAATGCTGGGTATGTTGTTTAACGAGAAGGAATGCAAGGAACTAGACTATGTGCTGCGTAAAGAATTAGATGAAATGCTGTTCGATCTGAGTGATAATCGTCTTGACCAAGAGATCAAATATGCTATCGCGAGCCGATATAAGACTGTGTTCCGCATGTATGCACGCTTTGCCCCGCCAAAAGAGTTGTCCAAGTATGCAAGAGGTGGGAAGCTAAAAAAGTCGAAGCCGTAATGCTGAAGTTGGTCATATATTCGATTTACAATAGTGGAAGTGAGGTGCGGCTCTTAATAGTGGGTGCTGTACCTCTGAACCATGAGAATGTGAAATTGTTAAGGGGTTCATACTTTTTGTCGAAAAAGGGTTGACCTATCTGATTTCATATGGTAAATTAATTTTCGTTCCTTTTTTAGGAGCGGTTCACTGAAACAAGCACGAAAATAAAGCGATTGAAAATAATCGAAAAAATAATGCTTGCAAAGAGAACTTCAACATGATATATTATAAAAGTCGCCGCTGAAACGACGACAACATGAAAAACAGCACAAAATTGAATGTTTGATCTTTGAAAACTGAACAACGAGTGAGTAAACATTCTGCTTGCAGAATGAACGCGAAAGTTGGAGACAAGCCTTGGCTTGAATCGACTAGAGCACAAATGAGATTTTTAATCTCGTCAGATTCAAAATGAGCTTATCGCTCTTTTCAATACTTTATTGGAGAGTTTGATCCTGGCTCAGGACGAACGCTGGCGGCATGCCTAATACATGCAAGTCGAGCGGACTTGAAGAGAAGCTTGCTTCTCTGATGGTTAGCGGCGGACGGGTGAGTAACACGTAGGCAACCTGCCCTCAAGTTTGGGACAACTACCGGAAACGGTAGCTAATACCGAATAGTTGTTTCCTTCGCCTGAAGGAAACTGGAAAGACGGAGCAATCTGTCACTTGGGGATGGGCCTGCGGCGCATTAGCTAGTTGGTGGGGTAACGGCTCACCAAGGCGACGATGCGTAGCCGACCTGAGAGGGTGATCGGCCACACTGGGACTGAGACACGGCCCAGACTCCTACGGGAGGCAGCAGTAGGGAATCTTCCGCAATGGGCGAAAGCCTGACGGAGCAATGCCGCGTGAGTGATGAAGGTTTTCGGATCGTAAAGCTCTGTTGCCAGGGAAGAACGCTTGGGAGAGTAACTGCTCTCAAGGTGACGGTACCTGAGAAGAAAGCCCCGGCTAACTACGTGCCAGCAGCCGCGGTAATACGTAGGGGGCAAGCGTTGTCCGGAATTATTGGGCGTAAAGCGCGCGCAGGCGGTCATTTAAGTCTGGTGTTTAATCCCGGGGCTCAACCCCGGATCGCACTGGAAACTGGGTGACTTGAGTGCAGAAGAGGAGAGTGGAATTCCACGTGTAGCGGTGAAATGCGTAGATATGTGGAGGAACACCAGTGGCGAAGGCGACTCTCTGGGCTGTAACTGACGCTGAGGCGCGAAAGCGTGGGGAGCAAACAGGATTAGATACCCTGGTAGTCCACGCCGTAAACGATGAGTGCTAGGTGTTAGGGGTTTCGATACCCTTGGTGCCGAAGTTAACACATTAAGCACTCCGCCTGGGGAGTACGGTCGCAAGACTGAAACTCAAAGGAATTGACGGGGACCCGCACAAGCAGTGGAGTATGTGGTTTAATTCGAAGCAACGCGAAGAACCTTACCAGGTCTTGACATCCCTCTGACCGGTACAGAGATGTACCTTTCCTTCGGGACAGAGGAGACAGGTGGTGCATGGTTGTCGTCAGCTCGTGTCGTGAGATGTTGGGTTAAGTCCCGCAACGAGCGCAACCCTTATATTTAGTTGCCAGCACTTCGGGTGGGCACTCTAGATAGACTGCCGGTGACAAACCGGAGGAAGGTGGGGATGACGTCAAATCATCATGCCCCTTATGACCTGGGCTACACACGTACTACAATGGCCGGTACAACGGGCTGCGAAATCGCGAGATGGAGCCAATCCCAACAAAGCCGGTCTCAGTTCGGATTGCAGGCTGCAACTCGCCTGCATGAAGTCGGAATTGCTAGTAATCGCGGATCAGCATGCCGCGGTGAATACGTTCCCGGGTCTTGTACACACCGCCCGTCACACCACGAGAGTTTATAACACCCGAAGTCGGTGGGGTAACCGCAAGGAGCCAGCCGCCGAAGGTGGGATAGATGATTGGGGTGAAGTCGTAACAAGGTAGCCGTATCGGAAGGTGCGGCTGGATCACCTCCTTTCTATGGAGAATTGTTTCCTGCAACGGAAACATTCAAATACAAAATCTAGCCAGGTCGGCTAGTTACTCACTCGTTGCTCAGTTTTGAGAGTTCAAACTCTCAAACGTTTGGTGGCGATAGCGAAGGGGTTCCACACGTTCCCATCCCGAACACGACCGTTAAGCCCTTCAGCGTCAATGGTACTTGGACCGCAGGGTCCTGGGAGAGTAGAACGCCGCCAAGCGTAACCCATTTTGGGTTCAAATAGTATATATAATGTGGGCCCTTAGCTCAGTTGGTTAGAGCGCACCTCTGATAAGGGTGAGGCCGGTGGTTCGAGTCCACCAGGGCCCACCATCTATACCTTTAAACTTTATATGGGGCCATAGCTCAGCTGGGAGAGCGCCTGCCTTGCAAGCAGGAGGTCAGCGGTTCGATCCCGCTTGGCTCCACCAAAAATGTTTTACAAGTTTGTTCTTTGAAAACTAGATATCGAAACGAAACAAACGCGAATTAGAACATTCCTTTAAGCTGAACTTGTGCAAACAAGTCAAGTGTATAAAGGTAGTTAAATTGCTTTTGTGATGGTATCGGATGAGAGTGACTTTTGGATTTGGACGCAGTTCAAACCAAGGGAAGCGAGCGACCGAAACCGGAACAAAATGGTTAAGCTACTAAGAGCACACGGAGGATGCCTAGGCGCTAGGAGCCGATGAAGGACGTGGCGAACAACGAAACTGCCTCGGGGAGCTGTAAGCAAGCTTTGATCCGGGGGTGTCCGAATGGGGAAACCCAGCTGGGGTAATTTCCAGTTACTCATAACTGAATACATAGGTTATGTAGAGGCATACCAGGGGAACTGAAACATCTAAGTACCCTGAGGAAGAGAAAACAATAGTGATTCCGTCAGTAGCGGCGAGCGAACGCGGAGAAGCCCAAACCAGAGAGCTTGCTCTTTGGGGTTGTGGGACGTCTCACATGGAGTTACAAAGGAACCGGTTAAGCGAAGAGGTCTGGAAAGGCCCGCCAAAGAAGGTAAAAGCCCTGTAGTTGAAAGTCTGTTCCCTCCGAGACGGATCCCGAGTAGTGCGGGGCACGTGAAACCCCGTATGAATCCGGCAGGACCATCTGCCAAGGCTAAATACTTCCTAGCGACCGATAGTGAAGCAGTACCGTGAGGGAAAGGTGAAAAGCACCCCGGAAGGGGAGTGAAATAGAACCTGAAACCGTGTGCTTACAAAAAGTCAGAGCCCGTTTTAGGGGTGATGGCGTGCCTTTTGTAGAATGAACCGGCGAGTTACGTTCCCGTGCAAGGTTAAGGTGAAGAGCCGGAGCCGCAGCGAAAGCGAGTCTGAATAGGGCGACATAGTACGTGGACGTAGACCCGAAACCGGGTGATCTACCCCTGTCCAGGGTGAAGGTGCGGTAACACGCACTGGAGGCCCGAACCCACGCATGTTGAAAAATGCGGGGATGAGGTGGGGGTAGCGGAGAAATTCCAATCGAACTCGGAGATAGCTGGTTCTCCCCGAAATAGCTTTAGGGCTAGCCTCGGAAAACAGAGTCGTGGAGGTAGAGCACTGATTGGGTGCGGGGCCCGCAAGGGTTACCAAGCTCAGTCAAACTCCGAATGCCATAGACTTACTTCCGGGAGTCAGACAGTGAGTGCTAAGATCCATTGTCAAAAGGGAAACAGCCCAGACCATCAGCTAAGGTCCCCAAGTGTGTGTTAAGTGGGAAAGGATGTGGAGTTGCACAGACAACCAGGATGTTGGCTTAGAAGCAGCCACCATTGAAAGAGTGCGTAATAGCTCACTGGTCGAGTGACTCTGCGCCGAAAATGTAACGGGGCTAAACACACCACCGAAGCTATGGCTTGATGCTTTGCATCAGGGGTAGGGGAGCGTTGTATAAGGGTTGAAGGTGTACCGTAAGGAGCGCTGGACATTATACAAGTGAGAATGCCGGTATGAGTAACGAAAAGATCAGTGAGAATCTGATCCGCCGAAAGCCTAAGGGTTCCTGAGGAAGGCTCGTCCGCTCAGGGTAAGTCGGGACCTAAGGCGAGGCCGAAAGGCGTAGTCGAAGGACAACAGGTCGAAATTCCTGTACCACCGTAAGCCGTTATGAGCAATGGGGGGACGCAGTAGGGTAGTGACGCGGACTGATGGATGTCCGTCTAAGCAGTAAGGCTGATGTGTAGGCAAATCCGCACATTGTAAGGCTGAGCTGTGATGGGGAGCGAAAATTGTAGTAGCGAAGGTCATGATCTCACACTGCCAAGAAAAGCCTCTAGCCAGGTGAAGGTGCCCGTACCGCAAACCGACACAGGTAGGCGAGAAGAGTATTCTAAGGCGCGCGGAAGAACTCTCGTTAAGGAACTCGGCAAAATGACCCCGTAACTTCGGGAGAAGGGGTGCCCCGGTAGTGTGAATAGCACGAGGGGGCCGCAGTGAAAAGGCCCAAGCGACTGTTTAGCAAAAACACAGGTCTGTGCGAAGCCGTAAGGCGAAGTATACGGGCTGACGCCTGCCCGGTGCTGGAAGGTTAAGGGGAGTGGTTAGGGAGCAATCCCGAAGCTGTGAACCGAAGCCCCAGTAAACGGCGGCCGTAACTATAACGGTCCTAAGGTAGCGAAATTCCTTGTCAGGTAAATTCTGACCCGCACGAATGGCGTAACGACTTGGGCGCTGTCTCAACGAGAGATCCGGTGAAATTTTAATACCTGTGAAGATGCAGGTTACCCGCGACAAGACGGAAAGACCCCATGGAGCTTTACTGCAGCTTGATATTGAATTTGGGTACGATCTGTACAGGATAGGTGGGAGCCTTTGAAGCAGGAGCGCAAGCTTCTGTGGAGGCAACGTTGGGATACCACCCTGATCGTATCTAGGTTCTAACCTGGTACCGTAATCCGGTGCGGGGACAGTGTCAGGTGGGCAGTTTGACTGGGGCGGTCGCCTCCTAAAGAGTAACGGAGGCGCCCAAAGGTTCCCTCAGAATGGTTGGAAATCATTCGAAGAGTGCAAAGGCATAAGGGAGCTTGACTGCGAGACCTACAAGTCGAGCAGGGACGAAAGTCGGGCTTAGTGATCCGGTGGTACCGCATGGAAGGGCCATCGCTCAACGGATAAAAGCTACCCTGGGGATAACAGGCTTATCTCCCCCAAGAGTCCACATCGACGGGGAGGTTTGGCACCTCGATGTCGGCTCATCGCATCCTGGGGCTGAAGTAGGTCCCAAGGGTTGGGCTGTTCGCCCATTAAAGCGGTACGCGAGCTGGGTTCAGAACGTCGTGAGACAGTTCGGTCCCTATCTGTCGTGGGCGTAGGAAATTTGAGAGGAGCTGTCCTTAGTACGAGAGGACCGGGATGGACGTACCGCTGGTGTACCAGTTGTTCCGCCAGGAGCACCGCTGGGTAGCTATGTACGGACGGGATAAACGCTGAAAGCATCTAAGCGTGAAGCCCCCCTCAAGATGAGATTTCCCAGTATGTAAGACCCCTTGAAGACGACGAGGTAGATAGGCTGGGGGTGGAAGTGCAGCAATGCATGGAGCTGACCAGTACTAATCGGTCGAGGGCTTATCCAAATATGCAAGTTGTAATTCGCATGTTTCGTTTCGAATCTAGTTTTCAGAGAACAACACTCTGAAATGTAAGCTACGCGTTTGGTGGCGATGGCGGAGGGGTTCCACACGTACCCATCCCGAACACGACCGTTAAGCCCTCTAGCGCCGATGGTACTTGGACCGCAGGGTCCTGGGAGAGTAGGACGCCGCCAAGCGAACTCTTTCATCATACATAGAAAACAGGCTCTGCATGTGGACGTTGTACGATGAATTGCATTTGCCCTGCAAATGCATATTATTCCCTGATAGCTCAGTTGGTAGAGCACTCGACTGTTAATCGAGTTGTCACAGGTTCGAGCCCTGTTCGGGGAGCCATTTGCTCTCATAGCTCAGTAGGTAGAGTGCATCCATGGTAAGGATGAGGTCACCGGTTCGATCCCGGTTGAGAGCTTTGGAAATGGGGCCCGTTGGTCAAGGGGTTAAGACACCTCCCTTTCACGGAGGTAACAGGGGTTCGAATCCCCTACGGGTCATATAGTTGGAGGCTTAGCTCAGCTGGGAGAGCATCTGCCTTACAAGCAGAGGGTCGGGGGTTCGATCCCCTCAGCCTCCACCATATTTTTTATTGGGGATTAGCCAAGCGGTAAGGCAACGGACTTTGACTCCGTCATGCATAGGTTCAAATCCTATATCCCCAGCCATTTTAGTATGAGTCATTAGCTCAGTTGGTAGAGCACCTGACTTTTAATCAGGGTGTCGAAGGTTCGAGCCCTTCATGACTCACCATCATATGCGCGTGTGGCGGAATTGGCAGACGCACTAGACTTAGGATCTAGCGTCTTTGACGTGGGGGTTCAAGTCCCTCCACGCGCATCCTTTATTTGCGGAAGTGGCTCAGCGGTAGAGCATCGCCTTGCCAAGGCGAGGGTCGCGGGTTCGATTCCCGTCTTCCGCTCCAATATTTTGCGCCCTTAGCTCAGCTGGATAGAGCGTTTGACTACGAATCAAAAGGCCGGGAGTTCGAATCTCTCAGGGCGCGCCATTATTTTTTTAGTATCGGGATGTAGCTCAGCTTGGTAGAGCACCTGGTTTGGGACCAGGGGGTCGCATGTTCAAATCGTGTCATCCCGATTTTTTTGTTTATGCGGGTGTAGTTCAATGGTAGAACTTTAGCCTTCCAAGCTAATAGCGTGGGTTCGATTCCCATCACCCGCTTACAGGATATAATGAAAGAGCCTTTGCAGATGCAGAGGTTTTTTTATTTTTATTAACGTAATAATTAGTAGTTATTTTATATAATATTTTATGTAAGGTACAGTGCAGGTTTATTCAAAAAGAGCCAAGACCCCTTTGCAATCCAAATAGGGAGGTCTTGGCTCTTCTGTTTATCTCTGTGGATGAGCTGCTTCTAAGACGTAGCAGCTATTGTAACGTGACGTGAGTACAATTTAACGTTCGTTGTGATCCGTCACTCTTCTACGCATGCCCGCTAATCCAAGCAGTCCCAGCAAACCGAGCCAGCCCCAATCCATGCCGTTATCACGGTCGGTTGTTGTGGCGTTTGCACGAACACTGTTGGTACGATAGTCACCATTGTTGCGGTAGTTTCCATCCATATTCAGGTTGGTGTTTGTGCGATCCATGTAGTTGGTGTCCTGATAAGACCGGACACGTGATCCATTGGTGTTGGTATCCATTCCTTTGGACATTTGACCATCAGCTGCAGCAGGGCCAGCCATCGCGGCCACCAGAAGCACGGAAGCAATAATTGTTGTACCTTTCTTCATCATTTAAATTCCTCCTTTTTGGTTAGAGCTATAGATTAATCTGCCCAAAAAGCTAAGAACATTATGTAGAAATGGTCTGTTAAGATATCCCTACAATTACAGTAGGTTAGGAACATACATAAGAACCTCCCCTAATAAGCAGACTTGTAGTGGGAAGAAATTTATAATTACATCTTTAATTTATTGCGTCACTGTGGTAAAGTATACAAAAGCTTGCTTTGCCGGTCATGTTTCTTTGTATATCATCTGTTCTCAAACAATGAAATTATGCGGTTTAACCTTACAATTAGGTACATGGGATCATATCTAAAAGAACTGTATATTTATGAGTTTTTAAGAATAGGTATGAGACTTTTGATTTATCTAAAGTACGTGAAAAAGGTATCATGCGACAGTATATGACCATTAATTGAAGCAGAACAAGAAAATGAATAAAAAAGCGTGTTTTTTTGCTGTAAATCGGGGATAATCCCCATTTTTTCTAGTAGAAAAATAAAGATTTTCGTACCATTTTATTGTATGATGTTATGAAGGTGTCAAATTTACGTGTACGAATGGAACGATCAGATGGGAGGATAAGCATGACTGAAACTATGGTAACCGCCAGCAAAAGCCAATCCAACAACCTGCTTCGGCGAGACGTGCGGTTCCTGGGCAATATACTCGGAGAAGTTCTTGTCCATCAAGGCGGCACGGAGCTTCTAGATATCGTTGAGAAGATTCGGGAAACGAGCAAATCGTTGCGTGCAGAATTTCTGCCAGAACTCTATGCAGAGTTCAAAACGATGATCCAGGAATTAGACTCGGACAATCGTCACCAGGTTATTCGGGCTTTCGCTATTTATTTTCAATTAGTTAATATTGCTGAACAAAACCATCGGATCCGGCGTAAACGGGATTATGAACGTTCTGCAGGGGACGCTGTGCAGCCAGGATCGATTGAGAAAGCAGTACAGGATCTTAAGGAACGTGGACTGTCTCATACAGAGGTGGAAGAGATTCTCGATGATTTGTCGTTGGAACTCGTCATGACAGCTCACCCAACCGAAGCCATGCGCCGGGTTATTCTGGACATCCACAAGCGGATATCCGAAGATGTCATGTCACTTGATAATCCTACGCTGACGTTGCGTGAACGTGAACAGTTGCGTGAGAAACTGCTGAATGAGGTTATTACACTCTGGCAGACAGATGAACTTCGCGACCGTAAACCGACTGTACTCGATGAAGTGCGGAACGGGATGTATTACTTTCATGAAACGTTGTTCCACGTACTTCCGGATGTGTATCAGGAGCTGGAACGCTGCCTGAACAAATTTTATCCTGACCATGACTGGCATGTGCCGACGTATTTGCGGTTCGGTTCCTGGATCGGTGGAGACCGGGATGGAAATCCTTCGGTAACTTCAGATGTAACATGGCAGACGCTGTTGATGCAACGCAAGCTCGCTTTGCGTGAATACCAACGGATTATGATTGAACTTATGGGCCATCTCAGCTTCAGCACAAACATCATCCATGTATCGGATGAGCTGGTGCAGTCGATTGAGCAGGACCGTAATTCTGTTACATTGAAAAAAGTGGATATCTGGCGGAATGAAAAAGAGCCATACCGCATCAAATTGGCCTATATGATTGCCAAGCTGAACAATGTACTGGATGAGAACAAATTAGGTCAGCCTGACCGTTATCATAGCGCACAGGATTTGATTGATGAACTGATGATTATTGATCGAAGTCTGCGCCATCATTTTGCCGATTACGTAGCAGATACGACCATTCGCAAAATGATTCGTCAAGTCGAGTTGTTTGGTTTCCATACCGCAGCATTGGATGTGCGTCAGCACAGTAAGGAACATGAAAATGCGATGTCGGAGATTTTGGCGAAAATGAACATTGTAGAGGATTATGCGCGTCTGACTGAAGACGGTAAAATCGATCTGCTTGCTCGTTTGCTGGATGATCCACGTCCGCTTACTTCTCCTTATCACCAATACACGGAGGGAACCAAAGAGTGTCTGGATGTCTTCCGTACCATTAAACGTGCCCAGAACGAATTTGGGGACGGCTGTATCACAAGTTACCTGATCAGTATGACGCAGGGCGCAAGTGATTTGCTTGAGGTTATGGTATTTGCCAAGGAAGTGGGCTTATTCACCAAAGGTCACAACGGTGACGTTGTATCTACACTTCAAGCGGTACCGCTGTTTGAAACGATTGATGATCTACATGCGGCTTCGGACATTATGGAGAAGCTGTTCAACCTTCCTGTATACCGCGCAAGCGTAAAAGGACGGAATGAACTGCATGAAATCATGCTTGGTTATTCAGACAGTAACAAGGATGGCGGAGTGGTTACAGCCAACTGGGAACTGCGCGTAGCAATGAATGCCATCACGGCTGTAGGTAATGAACACGGCGTTAAGCTGAAGTTCTTCCATGGACGTGGCGGGGCTCTTGGACGTGGCGGCATGCCACTCAACCGCAGTATTCTTGCTCAACCACCACATACCATTGGTGGAGGCATCAAGATTACGGAGCAGGGAGAGGTTATTTCTTCCCGTTATTCCCTTCAGGGGATTGCATACCGCAGTCTGGAGCAAGCAACTTCGGCTTTGATTACAGCAGCACTTAATGGGCTAGAGCCTCAGGAGTCAGCATCCGAGCGCCATTGGGACAGCATCATCAAAGAGATTTCGGAAGTATCTCTGACGAAATATCAGGACCTGATTTTCCGTGATCCAGACTTCTTTACCTTCTTCAAAGAATCAACGCCGCTTCCGGAGGTTGGTGAACTGAATATTGGTTCCCGTCCATCCAAGCGTAAAAATAGCGATAAGTTTGAAGATCTGAGAGCGATCCCTTGGGTATTCGCATGGACTCAAAGTCGATATCTGCTTCCGGCATGGTACGCGGCAGGAACAGGATTGCAAAGTTACTATCAGGATAAAGAGGAAAATCTAATTGTCCTGAAAGAAATGTATGCAAGCTTCCCATTCTTCCGTACATTAATTGATACGGTACAGATGGCCGTAGCCAAGGCAGATCTGGTGATTGCCAAAGAATATTCAGCAATGACTTCGAACAAGGAAGCCCGTGATCGCATATACGGTCAGATCGAAGCCGAATTCAAGCTCACAAAAGAGCTGATTCTGAAAATTACCGGAGAAGCTGAAATTCTGGATGATGTACCGGTTATTCAAGAATCCATTCGTCTTCGTAACCCTTATGTAGATCCGTTGTCCTACATGCAGGTTCAACTTCTGAGCGAGCTCAGAGATATGCGTGAACGTGGTGAGGACGATACGGAGCTGCTTAGAGAAGTGTTGTTGACTATTAACGGTATTGCTGCAGGGCTGCGTAATACAGGTTGATGCCTGAACTGATGCATATGAATAATTCATATGTAACAAAGTACTCATTACTTTGTTAACTAAAAAGCTCCATTCTCTGCTCTACGGAGTGAGAGATGAAACGGGACTCCTGCTGGAGTTCCCGTTTTTACTGTTTTTGGCGGATATTTGTCATACAGTCTTGATTTTTGACCAAAGTTGATTTACGATTTGATTGGTGAATTACAAGTGTGGACGGGTATCAGAAGACGGAAGACCCATCAGCATGTCTGGGGGAATAAGGGTGGACAATTTGGAGAACAGGCTTGTGAAACTGGTGCTCAAGGGCGACCAGAGAGCCTTCGCAGAAATCGTTGAACTATATAAGGACAAGCTATTTCATTTGGCATACCGGATGCTGAACAATCGTCATGAAGCTGAAGACGTTGTGCAGGAGACGTTTTTGCGTGTGTTTCGTAATATGGAGAAGTACGATCCGAACCAGAAGTTCTCAACCTGGATCTACCGGATCGCGACAAATCTGTGTATTGACCGACTGCGCAGAAAGAAACCTTCATACTCTTTGGATGCTGAACTGAATGACCAGGAAGGATCTGATGGTTATGCGATGCTCCCGAGTGATGATCGTACACCGGAGAGTGAAGCGCTCCTGTCAGAAACGCAGACACTCATTCGTGAGGCCATTGACAGTTTACCAGCTAAGTATAAGTCCGTTATGATTCTGAGATATTTACAGGACTTGTCGCTACAGGAAATCAGTGACGTGACAGGTATGCCCGTAACAACGATCAAGACACGCGTTCATCGGGGCCGTGATTTTCTACGTAAAAAATTGGAGTATAAGTTATAAATGTTAAACGCCTTTAAATATGGGCGAAATTATTTGAAACATATCCGAAACGGATGCGTATGTAATGTATGCAAGTCTTATGCGTGCTTTTTAATGGCACATGGACTAAGTGATTTAAGAAAGGATTGGCTCTCATATGGATTGCAACTCGGCCGTCTCTTTAATGCATGAATGTTTGGATGAGTCGTTGTCCCCGGCCCAGAAGGTTGAATTGAAAAGTCACCTTGTGATCTGTCCGGATTGTCGCATGCGCTTTAAAGAGTTGGAACAGACGGAAATGTTACTCTTTGCCATGAAACACTATTCACCGTCTGCCTCTGATGAGCTGACCAATCGAATTATGAATGCTCTGCCCCAGCCCAAGAGACAGCAAGCATGGCTCAAATGGGTCAAAGGACATCCCGCGCTGACGGCGGCAGCCTTCTTTTTGGTCGTGATGCTCTTTAGCGCCTTGAATTTCTGGAATCAGAATAACGAAATGGTTGTTAAGGGAAATAATCTGGACCAGATCGTGATTCAGGGTAACACGGTTATTGTTCCTGAAGGTAAGTCAATTGCTGGCGATCTTACGATAGAAAATGGAACCGCACAAGTATATGGTGATGTGAACGGCAATCTGACGGTTATCGACGGACAACTGTTTCAGGCTTCAACGGCGCATATTTCAGGTCAGGTGAAAAGTATTGATCAGGCGCTGGACTGGTTCTGGTACAAAATAACCAATATGGTAAATGAAGTGGCTTATCGCTAGAACAGGGTAAAATCTTCAATGGTATATACCAAGCAGGGTACCTCCAGATTGCATGGGGTACTCTTTTTTTATACGCAAACTTTGTAATTCATGGTAAATGTGATGTTTATGTGCAGTTTGAGACTGCCGTAACTTGCAACCTGAACGTTAACGTTATAACCTAGATACTAAAGAGAACATACTACTACATATAGATACGCATTTTGCACAAATTGAATGATGCAGAAATGCGGAGACAAAGGATTATATAAAATCCTAATGGGTTAATATGAGATCAGGGTTTACTCATCAATGGGGATAGCGGGGGCTGGCTTATGAATTATTTTGCTGACTTAACGTGGACAGAGTCCATTAAGGACGTTATCGATATATTGATCGTTACCTATATTATGTACAAACTGATTTTGCTTGTGCGAGGGACACGTGCGGTTCAGCTCCTGAAAGGAATTCTGTTCCTTGTGCTGATCTGGGCATTAAGTACGTGGCTAAACCTGTATACGCTCAAATGGTTAATGAACCAGATGTTTACGTTTGGTGTTGTTGCGGTGTTCATTATCTTTCAGCCGGAACTGCGTCGTGGTCTGGAGCAATTGGGACGCGGTAAGCTGTTTGGACGTTCAGCGGCAGCGAGTGATGAAGAATTAACGGTTTTAATTGGTGAGATTATTAAGTCAGTTAATTATTTGTCACGGCGTAAAATTGGCGCATTGGTCGTATTTGAACGTGAAACGGGTCTGAACGATTACACGGAATCGGGCATTAAGATGCAATCTCTGGTCAGCTCGGAGCTGATGATTAACATCTTTATTCCAAATACACCGCTCCATGATGGAGCCGTTATTATACAGGGAAAACAGATTTCGGCGGCAGCTTGTTATTTGCCATTATCGGAGAATCCTTTTATCAGTAAGGAACTGGGAACACGTCACCGTGCAGCAATCGGGATTACCGAAGTTGCAGATGCGATCTGTTTGGTTGTCTCTGAGGAGACAGGACAAGTGTCACTTGCAATGAATGGACAGGTCGTTCGTGATATTAAGGAAGAATCGCTGATTGCCAAACTGTATGAGGAGTTGCGCCCTACATCCAATCTGAAAAAGAGTGGCTGGACAACCTTCTGGAAACGGAAGGGAGGACGTAACAATGGATAAGTGGTTTAACAATAATAACTTTGCCAAAATACTTGCGCTTGCGGTGAGCCTGCTGCTCTGGTTCATGATTCATCTGGATGAAGTACCAACCACCCCTACGATTACAACAGGGACAACCAACAAGGTTGTGGAACGTACGGTGCCTGTTCAACCTTATGGATTAGACAGCAACAGCTATGTGCTTACTTCATTAAGTACGGATGAGGTCCGGCTGGAGATCAAAGGACAGCGCTCGATGCTAACATCAATTTTTACGAATGACGATTACAAAGTACTGGTCGATCTGAGTCAGGTGAAAGATGGGTCCAATACACTGCCACTTGTACCTGATTTGCCTTCCGGGGTAGAAGTGGTCAGCATGGAACCTTCCATGGTTACGGTGAATGTAGAAAAATTGGGCACCAAATCCTTCAATGTGAATATTGTACCCGAAGGGGAACCATCCGCCGGATACAGCGCTGGAACGCCCGTAATTGAACCTTCGACGCCGGTTAAGGTAACTCTGCCCGAAGGACAACTCGAGGCTGTAGCGAAGGTTCAGGGCAGTGTGAGCGTGAAAGATGCCAAGGAAGATGTCATACAGAAAAAAGTGAAACTTCAAGCATACGATGCTGAAGGCAAGGTCCTTGAAAATGCGATTATAACGCCTCAAACGGTTGAAGTCCGAGTTCCGGTCAATCAGCCCTATACATCTGTACCCTTAAGAATCAAATATTCGGGACAGCTTCCGGAAGGCCTGGTACTCTCCACGGTAGAGCCAAGCGTGAAAGAAGTCTCGGTTTATGGATCAGAGGATGCGCTTGCGGGTATACAGGCCTACGACCAAGTAACCCTTGATCTTACACAGTTTGATCAGTCGGGTACATCGACAGTTAACGTGGACTTGACGCCGCCTTCCGGTTTTGAGAAAATCGAGCCTAGTTCGATTCAGATCAAGGTAACCATATCACCATTTGACGAGGCAGAGGAGACAACCAAAGTCTTTCCGAACGTCCCCATCACACTTACCGGTGCGGGGAATGGACTGGAAGGGACGCTGGTTACGCCTAGAAGCGGCGGTCTGAACCTTACACTCACAGGCTCAGCTAGTATGCTTGAGGGTCTAAGTAGTGATGATCTCACGTTGACCGGGGATCTCACTGGACTTGCGGTCGGAACGCATGAGATCAAGCTTGAAGCCGAACTGCCCCGTTATGCCAAACTGGATGAATCATCCAATGCTCTGAGTGCAACGGTCAAAATTAGCGAAAAGGCTGAAGACACCACAACTACTCCTAGCGAAGATCCGACTGAAGAGGGAACGGTAGCACCTGACCCTTCACCAGCCGAGGTCGAAAATGGGGAAACGGAGCCTGTTCCTGATGAAGAAGAAACGGAATCGAATACGGATACTCAGGATCAGGGTCAACAGGGGAGCACAAGCAGTCGAGGTAATTTAAATAATAATAACAGCGGTACTGGCAGTAAAAGTGGCGCGAATCCGTAAACGTTCTAATTTTAAAATTCTCAAAAAATAATAATAGTGCTCGTATATGATGCGAATAGAAGGAGTTAAATCATGGGGAAATATTTTGGTACAGACGGTGTAAGAGGGGTTGCCAATAAAGAGTTAACGGCAGAGCTGGCTTACAGCATTGGACGTTGTGGTGGTTACGTGCTTGCAGGTGGTGTGGAAAGACCAAAAGTGGTTATCGGCATGGATACTCGTATCTCGGGATTGATGTTGGAATCCGCACTGGTTGCAGGCCTGTTGTCCATTGGCGCTGATGTGATCCGTCTGGGCGTTGTATCCACTCCGGGAGTGGCGTATATTGCACGTTTGTTGAAAGCTGACGCGGGCGTGATGATCTCGGCTTCCCACAATCCGGTTGAGGATAACGGAATCAAGTTCTTTGGTGGAGATGGCTTCAAGCTGTCTGATGAAACAGAGAACCGGATTGAAGAACTGATGGATGCGGAGACAGATCAATTGCCACGGCCAGTTGGTGGCGGGCTGGGTACTGTAACGACAGATGAAGAATCCCGTTATCGTTACCTTGATTTCCTGAAAACGACTGTAAATGAATCGTTCTCTGGACTTAAAATTGTTTTGGACTGTGCAAACGGAGCAGCTTATGAACTGGCACCAAAATTGTTCAGTGAACTAGGTGCAGAAGTCATTGCCATTGGCGCTGAGCCTAACGGCCTGAATATTAATGAGCAATGTGGATCAACTCATCCAGAGAACCTGAAACAAGAAGTGCTCAAACATAAGGCAGATCTGGGTCTTGCTTTTGACGGGGATGCGGATCGTCTTATTGCTATTGATGAGACAGGCGCTGAGGTGGATGGAGACTTCATTCTGTGTATCTGCGGTGATGCGATGAATCGTGCAGGCAAGTTGAAGGACAGTACCGTTGTATCGACCGTTATGAGTAACATCGGATTCTACAAAGCAACGGAGAAACTTGCACTGAAAACAGCTAAAACGGCAGTAGGTGACCGTTATGTGATGGAGGAAATGCGTCGCGGCGGTTACAACTTGGGTGGAGAACAATCTGGCCATGTTATTTTCCTGGATTACAATACAACTGGAGACGGTATGCTGACTGCGATTCAACTCGTGGATACGCTCAAGGCTTCCGGTAAAAAACTGAGTGAACTAAAAGCGCTAATGACCCAGTACCCACAAGTATTGGTGAATGTGCGTGTTGAAGATAAGAGCAAATACGAGGGCAATGCTGCAATCGAGCAAGCTATTGCTACAGTAGAACAACAACTCGGTGATAATGGACGTGTACTCGTTCGTGCTTCAGGTACTGAATCTCTTATCCGTGTTATGGCGGAAGGACCAGATAAAAACGAACTTGAACAATTTGTGTCTCAAATCGCAGATGTAGTGCAAAAAGAACTGGTATAGGACTGAAAGAAATCCCTTGTGCATACGGTTTTCTAAAGGGAATTGTTGTGTATAAAGGGTATGATATAACAGGATTTAAGACATATAGTGCGTGTTCAAAAAGTCTGGTTTTCAGTACCGAGAAGATGGAATGAAGATAGAAATGGAGTAGCGGAGCGTAGGGAAACTACGTGAGCAACGGACATTTCGGCTGAATTTCATATTCGATGCTGATTATGCCAATAGGCATGATTCGTAATCAAAAGCGGACTTTTTGAATTTCCTCTAAAGATGAATATTCCTGCGTCCCGGCCTGATGAGACCATAGGTCCGTTTATCCGGTCGGGATTGTAGGTAAATATGCTAAAATTGTCACAGGTACTTTGCTCCATTGCAAAATGGACCTGACGTGCATATAATGAGTGGAGTCGTCATTCAGACACAGAAAGTGAGGAACGTAAGGTTACAGTTACACAAGCGCCAGAGCTTGGAGTTGCGCGGGATGATGTTGATCAGGATTTCTTCGGGTTGAAGAACGGCTGATTAAGATCAACGGCAATCAAGCTGACGAGGTGGAGGTGTTCGGATTGTTCGGCGGGGACCTCCCGGTGAAGCACCAGAGCCGTAAACCGGATTGCGGAAAATGGATAGGTGACTGTCCACACAACGCGCCGGTGCAGGTGCAAGAGTTAAATTAAAATTCAAATGAATGTGCGTGAAGAGCGTAAACAGTACGCGGACGGGAAAATGATGTACATTCATGATTGCATTCATAACAGCTTATGATGACTGCGGGGCGACACGAGGTCGCTCTGATCATTGATAATTGAATAAGTCCCAAGTATTCATGAAACGCTAGGCAATCACTCATTTTTCCGATATGCCGCCTCTGCCTGTTTCTCTTCGTGACACAGTATTCATATACAAACGGAGGAAATAAACTATGTGCGGTATTGTTGGATATATTGGTAATAAGAACACTCAATCGGTATTGGTCGAAGGATTGAAGAAACTCGAGTATCGTGGTTATGATTCTGCAGGTATCGCGGTATTTACACCGGAAGGTCTGCAAATCACGAAAGCTCTTGGTCGTCTTGCGAACCTTGAAGCCAAGCTGGATGGTGCACCTCTGGTAGGTAATGCCGGAATCGGACACACACGTTGGGCAACTCATGGTAAACCATCGGATGAGAACTCTCATCCACACACGGATGGAAGCCAGAAGTTCTCTGTTGTGCATAACGGTATTATTGAGAACTACCTGGATCTGAAGGACGAATTGATGGCTCAAGGTCACACGTTCACTTCCGAGACAGATACTGAGGTTATCTCTCACCTGATCGCACGTGAATACAATGGTGATATCGTCAAAACAGTACAAAAAGTGATCACGTTGTTGCGTGGCGCATTTGCACTGGGTGTATTGACAGAGCATGAGCCTGAGAAACTCGTAGCTGTGCGTCAAGCAAGCCCATTGATTATTGGTATTGGTGAAGGCGAGAACTTCATTGGTTCCGACATCCCTGCAATTCTGGAACATACACGTAACGTGTACATTCTGAATGATGGTGAAATGGCTGTTTTGACACATGATGCTGTCGAATTGATGACGATTGAAGGCAACTTTATTTCTCGGGAAATGATTCGTGTCGATTGGGATGCTGTAACCGCAGAAAAAGGCGGATTTGAGCACTTCATGCTGAAAGAAATTCATGAGCAACCAAAAGCATATCGTGATACTATGCTGGGTCGCATCGATAATGAAGGCAAAAAAGTTCAACTTCCTGAGTTGAAAATGACTGAAGAACAAATTAAAAATATCCGTAACGTTCAAATCATTGCATGTGGTACAGCGTACCATGCAGGTCTGGTTGGACGTACAGTGATTGAGCAATTGGTACGTATTCCGGTTGAAACAGATGTGGCTTCCGAGTACCGTTACCGTTCCCCAATCGTGCACAAAGATACACTTGTAATCGTAGTGAGCCAATCCGGTGAAACTGCCGATACGCTTGCTGCATTGCGTGAAGCACAATCCAATGGTGCACATGTACTGGCAATCACAAATGTAGTGGGTAGCTCCATTGCACGTGATGCAGATGATGTTATCGCAACATTGGCAGGTCCTGAGATTGCAGTAGCTTCTACCAAAGCGTATACTTCGCAGTTGATTGCTTTCAACTTGCTTGGTCTGTACCTTGCACAAGTTCGTGGTACTCAATCTGCAGAAGAGATTGCACACACGCTGGCAGCAATGCAAGCATTGCCTGAGCAAGTGGAATCCATGTTGGAGCAAGCGGAGGCAATCAAAGGGTATGCAGAGCAAATCTCCAAACATGAACATCTCTTCTTCATTGGTCGTGGTCTTGACTATGCAGTAGCTCAAGAAGGATCTTTGAAGCTGAAAGAGATTTCTTATATTCACTCCGAAGCGTATGCTGCGGGTGAGTTGAAACACGGTACGCTTGCATTGATCGAAGACGGTATCCCTGTTATTGCCCTGGCAACGCAGGAGAACGTACTTGAGAAAACAGTGAGCAACATTAAGGAAGTAAAAGCACGTGGCGCAGATGTATTGGCAATTACGTACGAAGAGCACGTAGCACCATTGCTGAAATCCGTAGACCAAGCGTTTGCGATTCCTAAGACGTTGCCACTGCTTAGCCCTGCTTTGTCTGTAGTTGCTCTGCAATTGCTGGCATACTATGCTTCCCTGGCACTGGGTCATGATGTGGATAAACCACGTAACCTGGCGAAAAGTGTAACGGTTGAGTAAGGTATTCTGTACAAATTAGTTTATTGTCCAATGATAAATAAGTATAGAACCATTAACAAAAGTATGGAACTACACGAACTAATGTCCAATGACATGGATAAATGGGTTAATCAATAGATTCAGTAAACTAATAAAGTATGAACAAAATAATGGTCCTGATGACTCTAAGTCGTCAGGACTTTTTTGATGTTTCAGGAGGGTGGTTCTGAATATTAGAACCATCTTATTTGTGTTTTTGCATTATAAATTGCGGTCATTCATTGAACGAAAATTCACCAGATTATAGAGTACCTTAGGAAGAGTATCTTTTTGTAATTCTCACATTTGAAATATTCTTCGTGCACGAATGGAATCAACTTCTTAAAGAGAGTCATGAACATTCGCAACTCGTAAGTGCCAATATATCCTCAAGCAGGATGCAGATCGGGCATATGAGATCATTTGAACAATAAAGAAAGGTGATTAAACGTGACTGGTACATCCTTCAGCGACTCACAAAATGGTATGCCAAGCAGCAACAATGCGCACGATGAAGGAGCTTATTGCGCGAAGTGAAATCATTGCCCGTTCAACTCGGATTCAGAACGCTATTGTAATCTTCATGTAAATGAGTGAAGACATCGGATAGTGTATAAGGGAAAACCTCACGTACGGTTTGATGAGGAGGAGCAGAGAAGAAGGCGTGATACAAAACTATGTCGGCTGCCATCCGTGCGGACGCTGTGGCCAGTTTCCAACCAGGCTTTCAGAAATTGGTCAGGTAATCATGTTAAGTTATTACAAAGTGCAAGGAATCGGAACACCGGCAAAAGAATATCTTAAGGGAATATATACCAAATTTACCTGTTCAATGGCTGAATGTCAACACTCGTCTAATTCCTCGATTGATGTCAAATCATTCCCAACGTTTCTTCTCCATTCACTTTTTTTAACGAAAAATGTTAACACATTATGTTTTACGAACCAAATTTAACAATATAATGACTATATTTAACAAAAAAATCACTATACATTCTTGTAAATTTTGATATAATTCAACCTAGGTCTTATTCCCTATTATTCTAATAAATGGAATTGTAGGGTTTTTTATACCCATCCAAGCTGTGTGCGAGAGACCAGTATACTGGCTAACCAACAAGCCGGCATGCGGGGACCAACAATTGTGGAAAATGACAGCCTAGAATATGTTGCTCCATGACGTCAGAAGGTTCAGAAAGGAAGGTTCAGAAAGATGGGGCCAACCTTATCCCAATTCCGATGGAGGATGAAGTGAGTGAGCATTTTTGAAAAGCTGGAATCCAACGTAAGATCTTACTGCAGAAGCTTTCCGGTGGTATTCGACCGGGCCAAGGGAGACCTTTTATATTCTGAGGACGGAAGAGCATATATTGATTTCTTTGCAGGTGCCGGGGCACTCAATTACGGCCATAACAACGATTATATTAAAGACCGGGTTCTCGATTACTTGACCTCCGACCGGATTATGCACGGTCTGGATATGTATACAATGGCCAAGCGTGAATTCATCCAGAGCTTCTCTGAGCGGATCCTGGAGCCAAAGAAGCTGAATTACAAGCTTCAATTCTGCGGTCCAACAGGGACGAATGCGGTGGAAGCGGCCCTGAAGCTCGCACGCAAGGCGAAGAAGAGAAGTGGAATATTCGCATTCATGGGTGGCTTCCACGGCATGTCGCTCGGCAGTCTGTCGGCGACAAGCTCCAAGTCTATGAGAGAAGGGGCGGGGCTTCCTCTGGACGGAGTTACGTTCATGCCGCACCCGAGCGGGGCTTTCGCAGAAATGGATACGCTCGGCTATATCGAGAATATCCTGACTGATTCGCACTCCGGAATCGACAAGCCGGCCGCGATCCTGCTTGAAACGGTACAAGCCGAAGGCGGAATTCACGTTGTCGACGTGCAGTGGCTACGCGAGCTGCAGCAGCTTTGCCGCAGGCACGATATTCTGCTCATTACAGACGAAATTCAAGTAGGATGCGGGCGGACAGGCGAATTCTTCTCCTTCGAACGAGCGGGGATTGAGCCGGATCTCATTACCCTGTCGAAGTCGATCAGCGGATACGGCCTGCCAATGTCCCTGCTGCTGCTGAAGCCCGAACTGGATATCTGGACGCCGGGCGAGCACAACGGCACCTTCCGCGGCAACCAGTTGGCTTTTGTGGCCGCGAAGGCTGCTCTCGAGTTCCGGGACAGAACCGAATTGGAAGCTAAGGTGAAACAGAAGGAAGAGTTTGTACGCTCGTTCCTTGATCAAGAAATCAAGCCTCTGCATCCGTCCATCGCCATCCGCGGACTCGGCCTGATCTGGGGCATTGACGTCTCGGGGTTCATGGATGAAGCCGGGGCGAAGCGGGTGACGGATTTCAGCTTCGACAACGGGCTCATCATTGAAAGAGCTGGCAGAGGAGACAGTGTGCTGAAGATCATGCCTCCGCTGACCGTCTCGATGGAGCATCTGGCTGCCGGCTGCGACATTATCAAGTCCAGTATGCAGCAGGTGATCTCTCAGGAGACCAAGGATTTGCTAGTTACGACCTAAGCTTGGCCAAGCCGTTGGCCGCCCCCGACAAGAGGCACGAAAGTGCCTTCTGGAGGGCGTGCGGACTTGATGTTAAGGTAGCGCTTTCACCTCAGTGGAAGACTTTCTCCTCATGCTACCTGCGGTAACGTCAATCAACATGGACTTCTCCGCCAAGGGCAGTCCCGTTCATGCCATACAAAGCATTCCTTGAGTCTCATGCAGTACCCTCGTTAAATTTAATCGTCAGGAAAAGCTCACAACCCCGCAGCCGAATCTTTACTTATCCACACCAGGGCTGTGGGGGAATAAGCAAATCGTACATAGAGTGTATCAATACCCCTTAAACATAGGCTTCGTCAAAGGCAGCTCGGGTGCCAAATCAGGAATTACGGTCGACTTCCTGCTGGACGGCCGGAACCCTGCGGCAAGCCTTACATCGACAGGAGGAACATTCCTTGTCGTTTATCCCCAAATCCAGTTCCGAACCCCATGTTAAACCAAATCCCGTCTTCGGGTGGCTCGTCCGCAGCAATCATATTGAAGCAGAGGAGTCCGAAGCAGCCGCATCTCTTGCGTAGAACGATGCTTGTTGTTGTCCTTTACGCATGGGAGCCGAGGGGGACAGCTGCTAGGCAGAGGATTGCCGCATGCGATCAACTGGGCAATCCAAGCGGTGACATGGCGCAAGCCATTGATATTGTTGTCAGATGTTTGAAAAGGAGATGAGCGAGGCTGGAGCGTTGCTTTGGCATATGCTCCGCCGGATTGCTTTTACCGATGAAGAGAGGGGAACGATCCAGATGGCTTTTGAAAAAGAAACGTTGTTTTGGAACGAAAAATTCGGTAGTGACGATTATACCTTGACGCGGTTGCCTTACAGCAAAGCTCCAAACTCCCTGGTGCCCAATGTGAAAACCGTTGGTGGTTCGCTTTCGGAGGAAGCGGCGCAGCGCGTCCTTCAAATGAGCAAGGGTGCTCCGCTGGCTGCTTTTATGATTTTGCTCGCTGGTGTTCAGGCACTCTTGCATAAATATACAGGAGTTTCAGACATTCTGGTCGGCATGCCAGTTGTGCGGAAAAAGGCGGAGACGCGTCGATCCGTTAATCATACGGTCATTTTGAAAAACTCGCTTTCGGTGGGGGCAACTTTTAAAACGCTGCTGAGCGAACTGAGGACTTCCTTGCCGGAAGCCATTCAGCATCAACATATTCCGTTCTTGAAAATGACGGAGAAGCTGGATCTGCAATATGCAGAAGGGATACCCTTCGTCCATACGCTAGTATCCCTTAAGGAGTTGCATCTGGACGAAATTGGGCAAAACGTGGTCACGGACTGTTCCTTTGAATTCAGTTTAACCGGCGGGACGATACAGCTAGCGCTGTCATATAACGAGCACTTATATGACTCCGAGTTCATGAATCGGGTCGTCGGCCATCTGAATCGCCTGCTGTCCGTGGGGCTTCATGAGCTGGAGCTGGACATCGTGCGAGCGGACATGCTGTCGGAGGACGAAAAATTTCAATTACTGCAAAGCTTTAACGATACCGAGAAGGACTATCCTCGTGATCAGACGATTCATCAGCTTGTGGAGGAGCAAGCGAAGCGTGTGCCCGAGGCGACGGCGGTTGTTTTTGAGGGGCAGCAGCTTTCATATGCAGAGCTGAACGAACGGGCGAACCAGCTGGCGCGTACGCTACGATCGGTCGGCGTGCTGCCTAATCAGTTGGTAGGCTTGATGGTCAGGAGATCGCTGGAGACGGTCATTGGAATTCTGGCGGTTCTGAAAGCTGGTGGTGCCTACGTGCCGATCGACCCGGAGTACCCGGAAGAACGTATCCGCTACATTCTTGAGAACTCAAACGCGCAGCTGCTGCTGACTCAAAGAGAGCTGTTACAGCAAGTCCCGTTCGAAGGGACCGTATTGGCGCTAGATGACAAGCAATTCTATAGCGACGATGGTTCCAACCTGGAGGCGGCCAGCGGTCCAAACGATCTTGCTTATGTCATTTATACGTCAGGTACAACGGGCAAACCCAAAGGGGTCATGCTGGAGCATCGTGGTTTGGTCAGCTTGAAGCTGATGTTCGCAGACAGGCTGGGCATCACGGAGCAAGACCGGATCGTTCAATTTGCGAGCTTGTCCTTCGACGCATCCTGCTGGGAAGTTTTCAAAGCACTCTATTTTGGCGCGGCTTTGTACATCCCGACGGCAGAGACAATTCTCGACACTCGTCTGTTCGAGAGTTATATGAACGAGCATGCGATTACGGCGGCGATTTTGCCTCCGACGTACAGCGCTCATTTGAACCCAGATCGTCTTCCCAGCTTAACAAAGCTTGTAACGGGAGGTTCGGCGGTATCAGCCGAATTCGTGCAGCAGTGGAAAGCGAAGGTTCACTATTTCAATGCTTACGGCCCTACCGAGGCTTCGATTGTTACGACGCTTTGGGATGCGGATGAGCAGCAGCCGGAGCGCAGAGTTATTCCGATTGGGCGCCCGCTGGCTAATCATCAGATTTTTATTTTGGATGCCCACCTGCAACTTGTGCCTCCGGGAGTGGACGGCGAGCTGTGCGTGGCAGGCGTGGGGCTTGCGAGAGGTTACCTGAACCAACCGGAGCTGACGGCAGAGAAGTTCGTGGAACATCCGTTTGCGCCGGGAGAACGTCTATACCGGACAGGAGATCTCGCCCGCTGGCTGCCGGACGGTAATATGGAGTACTTGGGCCGGATCGACCATCAGGTGAAAATCCGTGGATTCCGAATCGAGGTCGGTGAGATTGAAGAGCAACTTCTGAAGATCGACTCGGTGCAGGAGACGATTGTGATCGCGCGGGAAGGCAAAAGTGGGCAAGAACTGTGCGCTTACCTGGTCGCGAGCCTCCCTCTTACGCTCGGCGAGCTGAGAAGCGCGCTGGCGCAAAAATTGCCGAATTACATGATTCCGGCGCATTTTGTTCAGCTACCGCGGATGCCGCTCACGCCGAACGACAAAATCGATCGTAAGGCTTTGCCTGCCCCGGAAGGCAACGCACTGACCGGTGGCGCGTACGTAGCTCCCCGCAATGAAACTGAGCGAACGCTTGCTGATGTGTGGCAGGCGGTATTGAACGCCGATCGTGTTGGGGTAACGGATCATTTCTTTGAGCTGGGCGGAGACTCGATCAAGTCCATTCAAGTATCTTCGCGGCTTCATCAAGCCGGGTACAAGCTGGAAATCCGGGATTTATTCAAATATCCGACGATTTCACAGCTCAGCCTGCATGTGAAACCGATCAGACGTACCATCGATCAAGGCGAAATAACGGGTGAAACGGCTTTGACACCGATTCAGCATTGGTTTTTCGAGAGTTCCTTTGCGTACCCGCATCATTTCAACCAGTCGGTGATGTTTTATCGGAAGGAACGCTTCAACGAAGAGACAGTGTATCAGGTGCTGCAAAAGCTGGCCGAGCATCATGATGCCTTGCGCATGGTGTTCTGCAAGACGGAACAAGGGTTTAGTGCGTTAACCCGAGCGATTCAGGATGGTGGGCTGTTCACGCTGGACGTGTTCGACTTTAAGGATGCGGAGAATCCCACGCAGGTTGTGGAAGCGAAGGCAACGGGCATTCAAGCAGGCATCGATCTGGAGAACGGGCCCCTCATGAAGGCGGGACTGTTCCAGTGCGAGGACGGAGATCATTTGCTGCTCGCGGTTCATCATGCTGTGGTAGACGGCGTGTCTTGGCGCATTTTGATGGAGGATTTCGCTCTAGGTTACGAGCAGACTGGAAAAAGCGAGGAAATTCGTTTCCCGGCGAAAACAGATGCGTACCGCACTTGGTCCGAGCAGCTGGCTGCTTACGCGCAAAGTCCGGAGATAGCGAAGGAACGGGCCTATTGGCAGGCCGTGGAACAAATGGAGGTTCTGGCCGTGCCGAAGGATATGGAGGCGGACGTTACGACGCAGTATGACAGCGAATCGCTGTTTGTCCGTTTGACTCCTGAAGAAACGGAGCTACTACTGAAGCGGGTTCACCGTGCCTACAACACTGAAATGAATGATATTTTGGTAACGGCGCTCGGAATAGCCTTACACAAATGGACGGGGCACGAACGGGTGCGGATCAATCTCGAAGGACACGGACGTGAATCGATCGGAACGGATATCGACATCACGCGTACAGTTGGCTGGTTTACGACCAAGTTTCCGGTCGTACTGGAGCCGGAAACCGACCGAGATTTGGCATATCAGATTAAACAGGTCAAGGAAAACTTGCGTCGCATTCCGAACAAGGGGCTTGGGTACGGTATATGTCGCTATCTCTCGAAATCGGAGGATGGATTGGTTTGGAGCGCAGAGCCGGAAATTAATTTTAACTACCTCGGTCAGTTCGACGATGATGTCAACCAAGACGAGATCGGCATATCTTCTTATTCCAGCGGCAGCCCGGCTAGCGACCGGCAGGCCCGCAGCTTTGTGCTGGATATCAACGGTATGGTGCTGGACGGCGCTTTATCGCTCGATCTCAGCTACAGCCAGAAACAGTATCGCAAGGAAACGATGGAAGCCCTCGCTCAGCAACTTGAGCACAGTCTCCGAGACCTCATTATCCACTGTGCAGGCAAAGAAAACACTGAATTGACGCCTAGCGACGTTCAATTTAAAGGCTTGACCATTGCAGAATTGGAGCAAATCGCCCAGCGCTCGGGCCATCTCTCGGAAATCGAAAATATTTACTCACTTACGCCGATGCAGAAGGGAATGTGGTTCCACAGCGCGCTTGACCGGCAAACGTCAGCTTACTTTGAGCAGACGCGGTTTACGATGCGGGGAGCGCTCGACGTCAAGCTTTTTGAGAGGAGTTGGATGGAGCTTGCGAAACGTCATCTGGTGCTGCGGGCGAATTTTGTGAAAGGACCGGCGGGCGAGCCGTTGCAAATCATATACCGCGACAAGCCGGTCGGTTTTGAATATGAAGAGCTGCTTCATTTGCAGGTGGACGAGAAACAAGCTTACTTGGATAAAAAGGCCGAGGAGGACAAGCTTCGCGGCTTCGACATGGAACATGACGCGCTCGTTCGGTTCACGATCCT
The DNA here is from genome assembly GCF_030369595.1 of Paenibacillus sp. PK1-4R. Classification (NCBI taxonomy): domain Bacteria; kingdom Bacillati; phylum Bacillota; class Bacilli; order Caryophanales; family Paenibacillaceae; genus Paenibacillus; species Paenibacillus sp. PK1-4R. The sequence continues at coordinate 6,080,377 of NZ_CP126535.1, read as the reverse complement.
GCGCACCGAAGAGCAAAGCTATCATGTACTGTGGAGTTTCCAACATATTTTGATGGATGGCTGGTGCCTGGCTCAGCTGACACAGGAGCTGTTTGAGGCATACTCGGCCTTGACATCCGGCGAGCAGTCAGCGGGAGATAAGGGATCGGATTATGGGGCCTATATCGAATGGTTGGAGAAACAGGACGATCAGGCGGCATCAGCCTATTGGATGGGATTTCTGGCAGGTTATGAAGGGCAAACCGTACTCCCGGGACAAAAGGAACTGGCGCCCAACGGCAGATTTACGGCTGATCACGTCACCGCCGAGCTGGGCAAGGACTTGAGCGAGCGGATGGACCGGGTGGCGAAACAGCGCCTGGTTACGGTCAATACACTGTTGCAAGCTATCTGGGGCGTGATGCTGCAAAAATATAATGGAACAAACGATGCCGTATTTGGCAGCGTCGTGGCCGGAAGACCGGCGGAAATCCCGGGCATTGAGTCCATGATCGGGTTGTTCATCAATACGGTGCCGGTCCGGGTCACGAGCGAAGCGGACACCGTGTTCGCCGACCTGATGGCGAAGCTTCAAGAGCGGGCGCTGGAGTCCGGGCGTTATGATTACTATCCGCTGTATGAAATTCAGGCCCGCAGCGTGCAAAAGCAGAACCTGATCAACCATATCATCGCTTTTGAGAACTATCCGGTGGACGAGCAGATGGAGCAGGCGGGGGACCAGCAGCACGGCGACCTGACGATTGCTGATGTTCAGATGGAGGAGCAGACAAACTATAACTTCAACGTCACCGTCGTGCCGGGAGACGAGATTGAAATTCGGTTCGACTTTAACGCCGAAGTGTTTGATAAAGATAGTATTGAGCGGCTCAAGGGGCATCTCGTTCATTTGCTGGAGCAGGTGGCGGATAACCCGGAAATTACCGTGGGCGAGCTGGAACTTGTGACGGAGGAGGAAAAGGCTGATCTTCTCGGACGTTTTAACGACACCACCACGGAATTTCCACGCGGGAAAACGCTTATTCAATTGTTCGAAGAGCAGGCGGCGCGCATCCCGGATGCAGCTGCCATCTCCTTGAATGGGCAAGAGCTGACCTACCGCGAGCTGAACGAACGCGTTAACCGTCTTGCTCATACCTTGCGTAGCCACGGGATATCCAAAGACCGTCTGGTAGCTATTATGGCTGAGCGTTCCATCGAAATGGTGGTGGGTATGCTGGCGGCACACAAAGCTGGTTCGGCTTACGTACCGATTGACCCGGAATATCCCGAGGAGCGTATCCGTTTCTTGATCGAGGATTCGGGTGCGCAGGTCATGCTGACGCAAAGCCGATTGCGCGAGCGTCTGGCGGGTTCGGACTCCGTGATTTTCCTGGATGACGAGTCCTTCTATCACGAGGACCGCACAAATCTAAATCCGGGCAACGAAGCGACAGATCTGGCTTGCATCATCTATACGTCAGGCACGACGGGCAAGCCAAAAGGCAACCTTGTTTCGCACCGCAATATCGTGCGGATCGTGCGAAATACGAATTATATCGATATCACTGAGCGGGATCATGTACTCCAGCTTTCAAGCTATTCGTTCGACGGAGCGATTTTTGATATTTTCGGCGCTTTGACCAACGGTGCACGGTTGGTGCTGGTTCCCCACGAGACTTTGCTGGAGATCGGCCAGCTGGCGGATCTCATCCAGCGCGAGCGAATTTCGGTCATGCTGATTACGACGGCTTTCTTCAACGTCCTTGTGGATGTGAACGTCGACTGCCTGCGGGATGTCCGGGCGATTTTGTTCGGAGGAGAGCGCGTGTCGGTTGGCCATGTGCGTAAAGCGCTCGCTCATATCGGACCGGGCAGGCTCAATCACCTGTACGGCCCATCGGAAAGCACGGTTTATACCACGTACCTTCCAGTCGACTTTGTCGATGAGTCCGCGGTTACCGTACCCATAGGACGGCCGATCAGCAATACGACGGTGTATATCGTCGACAGCCAGAATAAACTTCTGCCGATCGGTGTGGCCGGGGAGCTGTGCGTCGGCGGAGAAGGCTTGGTAGGGGGCTACAATAACCGGCCGGAGCTGACGGCGGAGAAATTTGTGGACCATCCGTTTGTGCCGGGAGAGCGCATGTACCGGACAGGGGATTTGGCGAAATGGCTACCGGACGGCACGATTGAATACGTGGGGCGGACGGATGATCAAGTGAAAGTCCGCGGCTTCCGTATTGAGCTGGGCGAGATCGAAGCTCAGCTTCAGAAAGTGGAGGGAATTCGGAAAACGACGGTATTCGCGCGGGAAAACACCTCCGGAGAGAAGCAGCTTTGCGCCTATTATGAAGCGGACCGTGATCTTCCGGCGGCTGAGCTGAAGAGCGTGCTTTCCCAGGAACTGCCGGCCTATATGATCCCGGCTTACCTGATCCAGTTGGAGCGGCTCCCGCTGACGACGAACGGCAAGGTCGACCGCCGCTCCCTCCCGGCACCTGAGGAGAGCCTGCAGCCGGGCGAAGGACGTACTCCGCCTCGGACTCCGTTGGAAGCCAGCTTGGCTGAAATATGGAAAAGCGTGCTTGGATTGGAGCACATCGGAGTTCATGACAACTTCTTTGACTTGGGCGGCCATTCCCTGCGGGCAACGACACTGGTGAGCAAGGTGCATCAGGAGTTGAACGTCGAGTTGCCTCTGCGCGACGTATTCCGCTACTCAACGATCGAAGAGATGGCTCTCGCCCTCTCCCGGATTGAAGAGCAGTTGTTCTCGTCGATTCCGCTGGCAGACGAAAGAGCGTATTATCCACTTTCCTCAGCTCAGAAGCGGCTGTTTATCCTGAATCAGCTGGAAGGAGCCGATCAGAGCTATAACATGCCGGGAGTGCTGTTGCTCGAAGGATCGATTGACCATAGCCTGCTGGAGAAAGCTTTCCGCGGATTGATCAAACGTCATGAAACGTTGCGAACCGGATTTGAGATCGTACAAGGCGAAGCGGTACAGCGTATTTACGAAAGCGTTGATTTTGCCGTCGAGTGCCGTCATGCGAACGAGGAAGAAGCGTCTGCAGTCGTGCAGGCTTTTATCCGACCTTTCGACTTGGCGAAGCCACCGTTGCTGCGTGCCGAGCTCGTAGAACTGGCAGCCGATCGTTATTTACTGATGTTTGACATGCATCATATCATCTCCGACGGGGTTTCGATGGACGTGTTCGTTGAGGAACTCGTTCGTCTGTATGGCGGTGAGTCATTAGAGCCTTTGCACATTCAGTACAAGGACTATGCGGTATGGCAGCAATCGGACGAGCAAAAAGTGCAATTGAAACGTGAGGAAGCTTACTGGCTGGACCGTTACCAGGGCGAGCTGCCGGTTCTGGAAATGCCAACGGACTATCCGCGTCCTGCTGTACAGAGCTATGAGGGACATACGCTGACGTCCTTCGTGGATGAGGCAACGAACGAAGGCTTGAAGCAGCTGGCCGCTCAAAGAGGAGCGACGCTATATATGGTGCTGCTTGCCGCATATACCGTGCTTTTGCATAAATACACAGGTCAGGATGATTTGATCGTTGGCACGTCAATTGCGGGCAGAACGCACGGCGACATGCAGCCTTTGATTGGAATGTTCGTCAACACGCTGGCGATCCGCAATTATCCAGCTTCGGAGAAGACCTTCCTGTCGTATTTGGAAGAAGTGAAAGAAACGACCTTAGACGCTTACGAGCATCAGAATTATCCGTTCGAAGAACTCGTCGATAAAGTGCAGGTTAGCCGGGATTTGAGCCGCAACCCGCTGTTTGACACGATGTTCTCCCTGCAAAACCTGGAGGAGTCAGAGTTTGAGCTGGAAGGGCTGAAATTGTCCCCGTACCCTAGCGAATATGGTATGGCCAAGTTCGACCTGAGTGTGGATGTTACGGAAGAAAATGGCGGGCTGGAGTGCAACTTTGAATTCGCAACGGCTCTTTATAAAGAAAGCACGATCCGGCGGCTGTCGATTCATTTTGGACATTTGCTTGCGGCGATCGTAAGCCGTCCAGATGCGAAGATTGCCGAGCTGGACTTGCTGACGGCAGAGGAAGAAGAACAAGTTCTCAGTGCGTTTAATCCAGCGCAGCTAGAAGCGGCTCCTGCGGCTACGTTCCACCGGCTGTTTGAGAAACAGGCGGAGAGCACTCCGGAAGCTGAAGCTGTCGTGTACGAAAACGATCGGCTGACCTACACGGAGCTGAATGAGCGGGCGAACCGCCTGTCGGCAACGCTGCGCGCAAGTGGAATCGGCCGTGAGGAGATTGTTGGCATTCTCGCCGAGCGTTCGGTGGACCTGCTGGTGGCCGTGCTGGCCGTCTGGAAAGCGGGAGGGGCGTATGTACCGTTCGATCCTGATTATCCTGCAGACCGCGTGCGGTTCATGCTTGAAGACAGCGGAGCGAAGGTGCTATTGACGCAAACGCCGCTGCGAGAGCGTGCTGAAGCCTGGCTCAGCGAAGAGGAACTGGCACTGGCGACGGTGCTATATCTCGACGACGAAACGTCATACAGCGAAGACCGGGAGAATGCACCGCTTGACTCCAGCATGGTTTCCGGTAAAGTCTCCGGCGAGCTGACGGGTGCTGTGAACGGTGGTGGCGAAAGTCATCCAACTGATGTTGATGTTGTCGGTATGGACAGTTTCCATGAAGCCCGTCCTGAGGATTTGGCGTATGTCATCTACACATCGGGCACGACGGGCAAGCCGAAGGGTGTAATGATTGAGCACCGCAGCCTGGTGAACACGGCGGCGGGCTACCGGCGGGAATACCGGTTGGATCAGTTCCCAGTTCGGCTACTGCAACTCGCCAGCTTCTCGTTTGACGTGTTCGTGGGCGATATCGCACGGACGTTGTACAACGGCGGTACCATGGTCATTGTACCGAAGGACGACCGGATCGATCCGTCTCGTCTGCATCACTGGATAGAGCGGGAGCAAGTGACGATCTTTGAATCAACACCAGCACTGATCGTACCGTTTATGGAATATGTGCACGAACAGGGGCTGGATATAAGCGGGATGGAGCTGTTGATCACAAGCTCGGATAGTTGCAGCGTGGCGGATTACCGGACCTTGCAGGAACGTTTCGGCTCGTTGTTCCGCATCATTAACGCCTACGGCGTGACGGAAGCAGCAATCGACTCCAGCTTTTATGACGAGCAGTTGGCGAAACTGCCGCAGACAGGCCATGTGCCGATTGGCAAAGCGTGGCTGAATGCGAAACTCTACATTGTGGATGCGCATCTGAACCCTGTGCCAGTCGGCGTGCTGGGCGAGCTGGTCATCGGCGGCGTTGGGGTAGCACGTGGGTACTTGAACCGTCCAGAGCTGACGGAAGAGAAGTTTGTAGACAGCCCGTTTGTCGCGGGCGAACGGCTGTACCGCACGGGAGACTTGGCGCGGTGGATGGAGGACGGCAACGTGGACTTCATCGGGCGGATCGATAACCAGGCAAAAATCCGGGGTTACCGGATCGAGACAGGTGAGATCGAGTCGCAGCTGTTGCGGGTGGAAGATGTGCGCGAAGCGGTGGTGCTGGTTCGAAGTGATGCGAACGGGCAGAAGGCGCTGTGTGCGTATTACACACCAGATACCGGTGCGGAGCTGTTAGTGAACGATCTGCGCAGTGCGCTGGCGCAGGAGCTGCCGGGTTACATGATTCCGTCGTACTTCGTGGAGTTGGAGAGTCTGCCTCTGACACCGAACGGGAAAATAGACCGGAAGGCGCTGCCAGCGCCGGAAGGAGAAGCGGGAAGTGGAACGGAGTATGTCGCACCGCGGAATGAGCTGGAAATGAAGCTGGCGGTAATTTGGCAGGAAGTGCTGGGGCTTGCGAAGGAGATTGGTGTTCACGATAACTTCTTCGACATCGGCGGCCATTCCTTGCGGGCGACAACGTTGGTCAGCAAGATTCATAAAGAAATGAACGTGGATTTGCCGCTGCGCGACGTGTTCCGCCATTCCACGATCGAGAGCATGGCGGCCGTCATTTACCGGCTGGATGAGCAGACATTCGTTGCTATTCCGGTGGCGGATGACCGAGAGGTATACCCGCAATCTTTTGCTCAAAAACGTCTCTTTATCCTGAACCAGCTGGAAGGTGCGGAGCTTAGCTACAACATGCCGGAAGCGATGCTGCTGAAGGGTGCTTTGGACCGGGCAAGGTTTGAAGAAACGTTCCGTAAGCTCGTGGCGCGGCATGAAATGTTGCGCACAGGGTTTGAAATGGTGGATGGAGAAGCATCACAGCGGGTTTACCAGGACGTGAATTTTGCGGTGGAGTTCTATCAAGCGGATGAGCAAGAGGTCGAAGCGGTAATTCACGGTTTCGTCCGTCCGTTTGACTTGGCTAAGCCACCGCTGTTGAGGGTAGGCCTTGTTGAGCTGGCTCCGGAACGCCATATTCTGATGTACGACATGCATCATATTATTTCTGACGGCGTTTCGATGGAAATCCTTGTTGAAGAATTCGTGCGCTTGTATGGTGGAGAGCAATTGGAGCCGCTGCGCATTCAGTACAAAGACTACACCGTTTGGCAGCATTCGCAGGAGCAGCAGGAACGGCTTCAGCATCAGGGGGCGTATTGGCTGGACATGTTCCAGGGCGAGCTTCCAGTGCTGGAAATGCCGACCGACTATCCACGTCCGGCTGTACAGAGCTATGAGGGCCAAACGATGGAGTTTTTCTTCGACGCTTCAAAAACCGACGGCCTGAAACGGTTGGCTTCGGAAACGGGCACGACGCTGTTTATGGTGCTGCTTGCGGCGTATAACGTGCTTTTGCACAAATATTCAGGTCAGGAAGACGTGATCGTTGGTACGCCAATTGCCGGAAGGAATCATGGAGATGTGCAGCCGTTGATCGGGATTTTCCTAAACACGCTGGCAATTCGCAGTTATCCGTCTTCGGAAAAAACATTCCTGTCATATCTGAACGAAGTCAAAGAAACAACTCTGCATGCCTTTGAGCATCAGAACTATCCGTTTGAACAATTGGTGGACAAGGTGCAAGTCACCCGTGATTTAAGCCGTAATCCGCTCTTTGATACGATGTTTACGATGCAAAATACGGAGAACGAACAATTTGAGCTGGAAGGGCTTCGCCTGATTCCTTATCCGAGCGTACTGGATACTGCGAAGTTTGATATCAGCTTGGATGTGGGCGAGGAGAACGGCGGGTTGGATTACAGCTTTGAATATGCGACGGCTCTTTACAAAAGGGAGACGATTGAACGGCTGGCAAAACATTATGAGCAGCTGCTCGTGACAATTGTAAACCGTCCAGATGCGAAGATTGCCGAGCTGAACTTGCTGACTGCAAAGGAAAAAGAACAAGTTCTCGGTGCGTTTAATCCAGCGCAGCTAGAACCGGCTCCTGTGGCGGCGTTCCACCAGCTGTTCGAGGAACAGGCGGAACGCACACCGGAAGCGGAAGCTGTCGTGTACGAGAATAACCGCCTAACGTATGTGGAGCTGAACGAGCGAGCGAACCGCTTGGCGGCTATGCTACGCACAAGCGGCATCGGCCGGGAGTCAATCGTTGGCATTCTCGCCGAGCGTTCGGTGGAGTTGCTGGTAGCCGTACTGGCCGTCTGGAAAGCGGGCGGGGCCTATGTACCGCTCGACCCGGATTATCCGGCGGACCGGGTGCGGTTTATGCTCGAAGACAGCGGAGCGAAGGTACTGCTGACACAAACGCCGCTGCGAGAGCGTGCCGAATCCTGGCTCGGCGAAGAGGAACTGGCACTGGCGGCGGTATTGTATCTCGATGACGAAACGTCATACAGCGAAGACCGAGCGAATGCACCAATGGACTTCGGACAAGGCTCCAACAGTGCTTCCGATCGAGTCTCCGGCGAGCTGACGGGTGCTGTGAACAGCGATGATCCGAGTCATCTGAAGGTTGCTGGCTTGGACAGCTTCCATGAAGCTCGTCCAGAGGATTTGGCCTACGTGATCTACACGTCAGGTACGACGGGTAAGCCGAAGGGTGTAATGATCGAGCATCGTAGTCTGGTGAACACGGCAGCGGGTTACCGACGGGAATACCGATTGGATCAGTTCCCGGTAAGGCTGTTGCAACTCGCTAGCTTCTCGTTTGACGTGTTCGTGGGTGATATCGCGCGGACGCTGTATAACGGAGGCACGATGGTGATTGTGCCTAAGGAAGACCGGATTGATCCGTCTCGTCTGCACCACTGGATGGAGCGGGAGCGGATCACCATCTTTGAATCGACGCCGGCACTGATCGTACCGTTTATGGAATATGTGCACGAACAGGGGCTGGATATAAGCGGGATGGAGCTGTTGATCACAAGCTCGGATAGTTGCAGCGTGGCGGATTACCGGACCTTGCAGGAACGTTTCGGCTCGTTGTTCCGCATCATTAACGCCTACGGCGTGACGGAAGCAGCAATCGACTCCAGCTTTTATGACGAGTTGTTGGCGAAACTGCCGCAGACAGGTCATGTGCCGATTGGCAAAGCGTGGCTGAATGCGAAATTCTACATCGTGGATGCACATCTGAACCCTGTGCCAGTCGGCGTGCTGGGCGAACTGGTTATCGGCGGAGTCGGCGTGGCGCGCGGGTATTTGAACCGTCCAGAGCTGACGGAAGAGAAGTTTGTAGACAGTCCTTTCACCGCTGGTGAGCGGATGTATCGCACGGGAGATTTGGCGCGGTGGATGGAAGACGGCAACGTGGACTTCATTGGCCGGATCGACAACCAGGCAAAAATCCGGGGTTACCGGATCGAGACGGGTGAGATTGAGTCGCAGCTGCTGCGGGTGGAAGGCGTGCGTGAAGCGGTAGTGCTGGTTCGAAGTGATGCGAACGGTCAGAAGGCGCTGTGTGCGTATTACACACCGGATACCAGTGCGGAGCTGTTGGTGAACGATCTGCGCAGTGCGCTGGCACAGGATCTGCCGGGTTACATGATCCCGTCGTACTTCGTGGAGCTGGAGCGCTTGCCTCTGACGCCGAACGGAAAGATGGACCGGAAGGCGCTGCCAGCGCCGGAAGGGGAAGCGGGAAGTGGAACGGAGTATGTCGCACCGCGCAATGAGCTGGAAATGAAGCTGGCGGTGATTTGGCAGGAGGTGCTGGGACTTGTGAAGGAGATTGGCGTTTACGACAACTTCTTCGACATCGGCGGCCACTCCCTGCGAGCGACGACACTAGCGGGCAAGGTATTTAAGGAACTAAACGTCAACCTCCCGCTGCGCGACGTATTCCGTCACTCCACGATTGCGGCGATGGCCGATGCGATTGCCCGGATGGAACGGCGGGAGCATGAGGCCATTCCTCAAGCGGAAGAGAGAGAGTACTACCCTCTGTCCTCCGCGCAGAAACGGCTGTTTATTCAGCACACGCTGGATGGAGCGGATCAACTTTACAACATGCCGGAACTGGTGCAGGTGGAAGGCAAGTTTGATTTAGACCGGTTGGAAGCCGCATTGCGGAAACTGATAACACGGCATGAATCGCTGCGCACCGGTTTTGAAATGGTGAAGGGCGAAGCGGTTCAGCGGATTTACCCGCAGGTCGATTTTGCTATTGAGCATCATCAAGCGGATACAGAGGATGCAGCTCAAGTTGAGCAGATCGTCCGCAACTTCGTTCGTCCGTTTGATCTCGGCAAGCCGCCGCTGCTGCGCGCCGGAGTCGTCGAACTGGAGCCGAACCGGTATATTCTCCTTTTCGATATGCACCATATTGTGTCGGACGGCGTATCGATGGCGATTGTGATGGATGAGTTCTCGAGTTTATACGCCGGGGAAGAACTGCCGCCACTACGCATTCAATATAAGGATTATGCCGTTTGGCAGCAGTCGGAGGACCACCGAGAGCGGATCGGAAGGCAGGAAGCGTACTGGCTGCAAACCTTTGAAGGCGAGCTGCCGACGGGGGATCTGCCGATGGACTACGAACGTTCTACAGTTCGCAACTATGAAGGCGCGCATCTGGAGTTCGATGTCGATGCTTCTCTCTCTGCGCGACTGCGTGAATTGGCGGCCGAGCGTGAAAGCACGCTGTACATGATACTGCTTGCGGCATATACCGTGATGCTGTCCAAGTACAGCGGGCAGGAAGACTTAATCGTGGGCACCCCGGTGGCGGGAAGAACTAACGCCGATTTGGAGCCGGTCATCGGCATGTTTGTTAATACACTGGCGCTCCGCAATCGTCCGTCAGGCGAAAAAACTTTCCTGTCCTACCTTGATGAAGTGAAGGAAACGGCGTTGGGAGCTTTTGAGAATCAGGATTATCCATTCGAGGAGCTCGTGGAGCGTTTGAATGTTAAGCGGGAGCCTGGCCGCTTCCCACTGTTTGATGCCGTTTTCGACTTGCAAAATATCGAAGAACGAGACGCCGAACTGGAAGGGGTCAGCCTGAAGAATTACGAGCTTGACCAACTGGAAGAAGCGAAGTTTGATCTGACGTTGTTTATGTATGAAAACGAAGGGGCGCTGAGCGGGGGCTTTTTCTACGCCACCAAACTGTTCAAAGAAACGATGATCCGCACCTTAACCGAGGATTACCTGCGGGTACTTTCTCAAATTGCGGAAAATCCACAACTTGAGCTAAGCCGGATTGAATGTCATAAACCGGCGGCAGGCGCAAAGAGTGCCGTCGATACGATCGAATTCGCGTTTTAATATTACAAGCGCGCTCCGCCGTCAAGCGAAAGTGGTGCGCATCCCAAGGAAGACGTCGAACAACTTGCAAGTCCGTAAATCAAGCCCGTAAACGCGCAGGCCGAAAGCAAGCTCTTTAGGACCTGCGCCGGGGCATGCGGTCACTTCATTTTTAAGGGAGGTACGAATGAAATCTTTATTTGAAAAGGAAGAACGTTACTGGAGCAGCAAGTTTGACGACGATGACAGCCTGAGCTTCCTTCCCTACAGTCAATCCTCCAAATTATCTGCGGGCGGCGAAGCTGCGGCAGAGCCGGCCTTGCTTCACCGTACCCTGCCGAGTGAACTCTCGGAGAGAATCATTCGCCTCGCCAATGGTTCGGATCTGGCTTTGTACATGATTGTTTTGGCAGGAGTAAAAAGCCTGCTGTTCAAATATACAGGGCAGGATCAAGTACTGGTCGGCATGCCTTCTTATAGCGCGGACCCGGACGTGACTCAGCCGCCGCAAGACATCCTGGTGATCAAAACGTCCGTAAGCAGCCAGACTACGCTGAAAACGCTGCTCGGGGGCATCAAAGCTTCCATCGGCGAGGCGCTGGAGCATCAGCATCTGCCTTTTCGGAAAATGGTGGAGCCGCTCCATCTGGACTATACAGGGGAAGGAGTCCCAGTCGTCAACACCGTCGCATCCTTCGCCCCGATTCATCCTGAACCGCTGGGTAACCGGGTGGCGGCCGATACGGATTTTCGATTCGACCGCCAAAACGACTCTATCGAGCTAGAAATAAGCTTTGACGGGAATCGATACGAGCGTGCATTTGTGGAACAGACGGCCGACCACCTTGTTCGGCTTCTGTCCGTGCTTGTATTTCAGCCGGATCTGGAGCTTGGACAAGCCGATGTGCTTTCCCCGGACGAGAGGGAGACGTTGCTGAATCGATTTAATGATACCGAAACCGGGTTCGAGCGGGGGAAAACGATTCACGGTTTGTTTGAAGAACAGGCGGAGCTTTACCCGGACAACGTGGCCGTTGTCATGAACGAACGGCAGCTGACCTACCGCGAGCTGAACGAGCGATCCAACCGTCTTGCGCGCAGGCTGAGGGAGACGGGAGTCGCAGCGGACCAGCTGGTAGCGATTCTGGCCGAACGCTCACTCGATATGGTTGTCGGCATACTGGCGATTCTCAAAGCGGGCGGGGCCTACGTGCCTGTAGATCCCGACTACCCGGAGGAGCGCATCCGCTTCATGATCGAGGATTCGGGAGCACCGTTATTACTGATTCAAAAGCATCTGCACGGTAAGACCGACTTCGCAGGAACGCGCCTTGAAATAGATGATTTCGTTTGGGGCGACAGCGGGGCGAACTCGGAAGGTGCGCTGGACGCTTCGAATCTGGAGCCAATTTCCGGTCCGGAGAACCTGGCATATGTCATCTACACATCGGGAACGACTGGCAAACCCAAAGGCACGTTGATCGAGCATAAAAACGTTGTGCGCCTTTTGTTCAACGACAAGAACCTGTTCGACTTTGGGCCGTCCGACACGTGGACGTTATTCCATTCGTTCTGCTTCGATTTTTCCGTCTGGGAGATGTACGGAGCGCTTCTAAATGGAGGAAAGCTGGTTATCGTACCGCCGCTTACGGCGAAAAATCCGGCCGAGTTCCTGGCACTGCTGAGCCGCGAAAGTGTCACGATTTTGAACCAGACGCCAACATATTTCTACCAGCTGCTGCGTAAGGTCTTGGCGGATCATCCATACGATCTGCGGATTCGCAACGTCATTTTCGGCGGCGAAGCGCTTACTCCGCTTTTGCTCAAGGGCTTCAAGACGAAGTACCCGGAGACAAAGCTGATTAATATGTACGGAATTACCGAAACGACGGTTCACGTGACGTATAAGGAAATTACGTGGGTCGAAATGGAGGCGGCGAAGAGCAATATCGGCAAGCCAATCCCAACACTGAGGGTTTATGTCCTGGATGAAAACCGCCGCCCTGTGCCGATTGGCGTAGCGGGCGAAATGTACGTGGCCGGGGAAGGGCTTGCGAGAGGATACCTGAACCGTCCGGATTTGACGGCGGAGAAGTTCGTTGATTCCCCGTTTGCGGATGGGGAAAAACTGTATCGCTCAGGCGACTTGGCGACTTGGCTGCCGGACGGCAACATTGAATACCTCGGCCGAATCGACCATCAGGTCAAAATCCGCGGATACCGGATCGAGCTGGACGAAATTGAGACGCAGCTTCTGAACGCCCGGGGCGTGGAAGAAGCGGTGGTACTCGCCCGGGACGACGCGAACGGCCATAAGCAACTTGTTGCTTATTACGTCGCGGAAACAAAGCTGGCGGCGAATGAACTCAAGGAGCAGCTCGCCCAGCAGCTTCCGGGGTATATGATTCCTGCGCATCTTGTGCAGCTTTCGCAGATGCCGCTGACTGCTAACGGAAAAATCGACCGCAAAGCTCTGCCGGTGCCGGAGGAAGCTGCGGCTGTAGGAGCGGAATATGTTGCGCCGAGAACACTGCTCGAGATGAAGATCGCCCGTGTCTGGCAGGATACACTTGGCATTCCACAGGTCGGCGTAAAGGATAACTTTTTTGAGCTGGGCGGCAATTCCTTAAGTCTGATGAGGCTCGTTCAAGCCGTTTACGATGAAACGGGCATCGAGATACCGCTGAATCGCCAATTCCATCATGTAACCGTTGAAGCCATGGCTTTTGGAGAGGAGGATCTGGGCCTGGATAAAGGGGGAGATTCCTTCATTAAGCTGAATAAAACAGGGGATCTGAACGTGTTCTGCTTCCCTCCAGGCAGCGGCTTCGGCATCGGTTACCGAGAGCTTGCAAGCAGGCTAGACGGCCGATTCGTGCTTTACGGCATTGATTTTATAGACGATGTCATCGATTACGAGGCCATGCTGAACCGTTATGTGGATGAGATTGTTCGCATCCAGCCGGAAGGACCTTACGTGCTGCTCGGTTACTGCTTCGGAGGCAACCTGACGTTCGAAGTAGCCAAAATTATGGAAAGAAGAGGGTATTCCGTAACGGACTTGCTCATGGTGGACTCGTGGATTAAGGACACACTCACACCTTATGAAACGTCTGAGAAAGAGCTTGAAGAAATGCTTGCGGATTTCGACGAAGAAGAAAAGGAATTAATGAGCAATCCACTCGTGCGGGAGCGTGTTCATCGGAAAATCAAAGCCACCTTGACGTACGAAGCGCAGCTTATTAATTCAGGCACGATAACTGCCCGGATTTACGAACTGATTGCGAAGGACAGCGAAGCGTTCCGCCTGGAGCACCAGTTGCCCTCCTGGCAGAGGGCAACGACGCAAGCTTACGCCGATTACCGGCTGGAGGGCGCACACGAGGAGTTACTGGAACTTGCGCGTGTGGACGAAACGGCCGTTGTCATCCGTGACATCTTAGTGCAAATCAAGCGGCAGATCAAAGCGGAGGCCGGGGTCCTGCATGGGAGCTGACCGGCAGACGTCTGTTCAAGAACAAGGCACAGCGGCGCCTTCCAAGCGCCGAACCGCTTATGCCACCTGGAAAGCGTTCCGCTGGCTGATGTCCTATGTAAGCCGTCACAAAGGCTGGATGATCGTCGGTATCCTGTCCGCAATTGCCGCCGCGGTTATTGAGATATGGACGGGGCGTTTGGTCGAGCAGCTGACCACACAAGCCGAGAATGGGGCGGGGCCAATCGTTTTGCAGATCGTGTACACGGTCTTTGTGGTCATCTTGATCGGTGTGCCGGCGAAGTTTTTCATGAGCTTTGGTGTGGAGCGAAGCAGTGCCTCTGCGGTGCAGGATATCCGCAACCATGTCATGCGTCATATCGGCAAACTTCCGGTCCCCTATTTGGAAAAGCAGCACTCCGGCGACGTATTGTCGCGGATCAACAACGATCTGCAGCTCATCCAGCAATTTATGATTCGGGACCTCGCCCAGTGGTTTTATCATCCGCTATTATTTATCGGCTGTTTCGCTTATTTGATGTATCTCCAGTGGGAGCTGATGCTGTACAGCCTGCTGTTATTTCCCGTGGCACTGCTGGTTTCCCAATGGATCGGCAAGCAGTTGGAACAGTTGACAGAGGAAGCCCAGGCGAACATGGGCCGAATGAACGTCAACCTCCAGGATACGCTTGGGGGGATGCCTATTGTGAAAAGCTATCTGCTATCTGGTATGTTATCTCGCTCCTACCAAGTGTTGCTGCAATTGACGGCTCAAAAAAAGCTGGCCGTGAAAAAGCGGGAAGCCTGGGTCAATCCGCTGCTTTCTACGCTGATGATCAGCCCGATCATTTTCGCCGTCAGTTACGGTAGCTATTTGATCTACAACGGGCAGTTAGCCGCGGGAGAACTAATCGCCTTCCTGTACTTGCTTAATCTGTGCCTGGAGCCGCTGGAGCATATTCCCGAGCTCATCACGCGCACGTTCGAAATGACCGGTGCCCTGAGAAGGGTCTCCGAAATCGTCGAGCAGCCGACCGAAACGGAGAATGGCCGTTTGCTTCCAAAAGCGAGCGCCGCTCCCATCCAGTTTCAGAACGTAACCTTCGGGTATGAAGAGAGTTCTCCAATTCTGCGGAATGTTAGCTTCTCGGTGCCGGAAGGCAAGACGATTGCACTTGTCGGAGCGAGCGGCGGAGGGAAGAGCACGGTGTTTAAACTGGTATGCGGCTTTTATCCACTTCCGGAGGATAAGGGTGAGATCCGCGTGTTCGGAAGCCTGATCCACGGCGCTGATCCAGAGCAGCTTCGGTCGCATTTTTCCGTGGTAACCCAAGATTCATATTTGTTTAGCGGTACAATCGCCGAAAATATCGGCTATGGGCGGGAAGAAGCGTCGATGGACGACATTATCGAAGCCGCCAAATCCGCTCAGGCTCATTCTTTCATTATGCAGCTTAAGGACGGTTACCAGACATATGTCGGAGAGCGCGGCGGGTTTTTGTCCGGTGGGCAACGCCAGCGCATTGCAATGGCCCGGGCTTTTCTGAAGGATGCTCCCGTTCTGCTGTTGGACGAGCCCACATCGGCACTTGATCCGGAGTCGGAAAGCGCGGTTCAGGAAGCGCTGGGCGTATTGATGAAGCAGAGAACAACCATGGTTATTGCCCACCGGCTTTCTACGGTACAAAACGCCGATGAAATCTGGGTTATGGAACAAGGAAGTATTATCGAAAAGGGCACTCATGAACAATTGCTCGAGAGGAAGGGACTGTACGCCCAGTCGTACTACCAGGAGTTTACCGAGTCTGCCGAACGCAGGGAGGTGTCGTACACATGAAAAAGGGCGGATGGCTCTCGCAAGTGAAAGAACTCGGCTACTTGCTGACGTTTATGAACCGCAAGCGCAAAACCCAGTACGCGATTGGCCTTGCTGTAACGGCGCTCACCCAGACATTGTTTCTGGTCGCCTTCAGCATGGTCGTACATAACTTGGTTGATTTCGCCGTTTCCCGAGATACGTCCTTGATGGTGGAAGCCTTTATTATTTTGGGCGCGGCCCTGTTCCTGGAAAATATAATTTCTCCCTGGTTCATTTACTTATACCAGCGCAGTGTCGAGCTGACTGTGCTGAATATCCGCAAACGTCTTTATGACAAGCTGTGCCGGGTGCGGCCGAGATTCCTGGAGCAGACGCACCATGGGGACTTGCTGTCGCGGGTGAACAACGACGTAACGACCGTTGAGTTTACATTCTCGCAGGTTTACTTCGTTTTGCTGCTTCAAGTTGTCTTCTGCATCGGCTCTATTGTCTCCATGGTGGTGATCGATTGGCGGTTTGCCGGCGTATCCTTCGTCATTCTGCTGCTGTCCTCTCTGGTCAGTCTGAAATTTGCACGGGATATTCGTGCCTTGTCCGAACAAGGCTTGCAAACGCTCGGTAAAATGACCGAAAAATTCAAAGATTTTATGGGCGGCATTCAAATTGTGAAGCTGTTCCGCATCCGCACGATTTACGGCCAGTACGAGGCGTTGAACGAACAAATGACGCAAACGCTTCGGCAAACGGCGAAAAAGAACGGTATGCAGGCTGCAGTGAACCATTTTATCAGCTACGTCACGTTCTGCGGCATCATCGTCATCGGCAGTCTTCTTTATGCCTACGGATTGATGGGAATGGGAAGTGTCGCCGCTCTGGCAGTTTTGCAAGTGAACCTGACGCACGCCTTGTTGAACTTGGGGATGGTTCTGTCGATGACCCAAAATTCACTCGCGGGCGCTCACCGGATTCAAGAGGTACTAAGCGAGGAAGAGGAACCGGAGCGTCTGGGATCTTCTCGTAGCGAGCTTGTATCGGAGGCTGCGGTGGAGTTTCGCGATGTGGAATTTTCCTATCAGGCGGATAAAAAGGTACTTGTCGACATGTCCATGCAAGTGTTTCCTGGTCAGGTCGCTGCAATCGTAGGAGCCAGCGGCAGCGGCAAAAGTACACTGATCAAGCTGCTGCTCGGCTTTTATCCTGTGGACAGCGGAGATATCCTGCTCCAGGGCAAACCGTTCGGACATTACACGCTGGACGAAATCCGCAGGCAGATTGCATACGTTCCGCAGGAGCCGTTTTTGTTTACCGGCACGATTGAGGAAAATATCCGGTATGGCAATCCGGATGCAACGGATGAAGAAGTGGTTGAAGCGGCCAAAGCGGCGTACGCTCACCATTTCATTCAGGAACTTCCTGAACAGTATAAAACGCCGGTGGGAGAGAGAGGAGCATCGTTGTCAGGTGGACAAAGGCAGCGAATTGCGATCGCCCGGGCGATTCTCAAAAACGCCCCGATTCTGCTGCTGGACGAAGCAACTTCTGCATTGGATAACGAATCCCAGCATTGGGTACAGCAAGCTCTGAACGTATTGATGAAGGGGCGCACCACCATTCTGATTGCGCATCGTCTCAGCACGGTGGAACATGCGGATTTGATTACGGTCATGAATCAAGGAACGGTCGTCGAACGGGGCCGCCATCAGGACCTGTTGGCGCTCGGAGGTTATTACGCGCGGCTGTACGGATAGACCCGCTTTACGGTGGGCGGCTTCCTGCTGATATCCAGGTACAAAGCCTAACTACAAACAATCTCTAATACGGGAGTGTATCGATGTGAGAGAGAATACGAACAAGCAATATGGATTAACGCAAGCCCAGCGCCGGATATGGTTCATGGAAATTATGAATCCGGGCACATCCATCACGATGCTTTCCGCGACCTACCAGATTACGGGCGAGATCGACACCAAGCTGCTGGAGCAAGCGGCGGCAGAGATTGTCAAAACCTACGACGCTTTCCGAATCCGCATTGGCGGGGATTTGCAAAATCCAACGCAGTGGTTCGAAGTGACGGAGAATGTCCAAACCAGGATAAGCCACCTCGAAATAGGCACAACCGAACAATTCTATGCTTGGGTGAAAGAAGTAACCGAAAAACCGGCCAGCGTGTTCGACGAACACCTCTACCAATTTACGATGATACATTTTGCGAACGGCCAAGTATGGCTTAATTTGACTGTAAATCATATCATTGCTGATGGTTTGTCCGTCACTGCTTTGCTGCATGCGGTGATGGAAAAATACCTGGAACTGCGCAAAGGCATCTTCACCAGTTACCAGGCCCCTTCCTATCTGGATTATATTTCAACTGAGCATGAATATGAGCAATCGCAGCGTTATCAAAAAGGCAAGGAATACTGGCTGACCAAGTACAACACTTTGCCTGAAACGAGCGGCATTAAATCGGTTCCGCCATTCTCGATTGGCAGCGAATCGAATAAACGTTCAATCACTTTGGATGCTTCCCGCTACGACCGCATTCTGGCTTTTAGCGAACAATATCAGGTCAGTTTATATACGTTATTTTTGTCCGCCATGTACGTTTTATTGTATAAGCTGACTGACAGCACCGATGTGCCGGTCGGCACGGTTTTTGCCAATCGCACCAGCAAGAAGGAAAAAGAAACGATCGGTATGTTCGTCAGCACCGTGGCTACGCGGATTAGTCTGAATCCAGATGGGTCCGTGCTTTCCTTGATCCAAACGGTTTCCAAGGAAAATACGGCGGATCTGCGGCATCAGAAATATCCTTATAACCAATTGATCCAGGATTTACGTGAACAACACGGCCGCAACGATCTTTCGGAGCTGTTCCGCACGTCTCTGGAATATCTGCCTTTGAAAATCGTGGAGTACGAAGAAATCAAGGTACGTCTGGAGGCTCACTTTGCTAGGCACGAGATGGACGATTTACTGCTGCGCTTCGACCATATGCTGAATGAAGGCCATGTTATTCTCCATGCTTCCTATCGTACCGGCCTGTTCGAGACGACCGAGATTGATCGCATTATAGAACAGTATGTAACCGTTTTGGACCAGTTTCTTGAGACTCCCGAACTGCGAGTACGCGAGATTTCTCTACTGAGCGATGAGGAGAGACGCCGAATTCTGGACGTGTTTAACCCGCCGGTGGCAGCACTGAACGAGGGAATAGCGTTTCATCGGTATGTCGAAAAGTTTGCCCGAGACATTCCGGATCACCCGGCAGTTGTTTACATGGACAAAAAGCTGACTTACGGCGAATTGAACAAACGCGCCGAGCTTCTGGCTTCGCTCCTTCGTGAACAGGGCGTGGGAAGGGAGACGATTACGGGGATCTGGGCGGAGCGTTCCGTGGAACTGCTGGTCGGTGTGCTCGCTGTATGGAAAGCTGGCGGAGCTTATGTACCGCTGGACCCCGATTATCCGGCGGAACGTATTGAGTACATGCTCAGCGATAGCGAAGCATCGGTGCTGCTTACGCAGCGTCATCTGTTGGAGGGGGCCGGAGGTTGGTTGGCCGATGACCGGCTGAAGCTTCAAGCTGTCTATGCGATGGACGATGAACAGATATATAACGGGGATACCTCAGCAGCCGTGGCATTTGAATCTGCTGATAGTGCCCCGCAAGACTTGGCTTATGTGATTTACACCTCGGGTACGACGGGACGCCCAAAAGGCGTCATGATTGAGCATGGTAGTCTCATGAATACGGCGGATGCGTACCGCCGTGAGTACCGGTTGGATCAGTTCCCGGTGAGGCTGCTGCAACTGGCAAGCTTTTCGTTTGACGTGTTCGTTGGAGACATCGCGCGGACGCTGTATAACGGAGGCACGATGGTAATTGTGCCAAAGGATGACCGGATTGATCCGAACCGCTTATACGGCTGGATTCGGGACCAAAACATTACGGTATTTGAATCGACACCTGCGCTCATCCTACCGTTCATGCAGCATATTTATGAAGAAGGGCTAGACGTTAGCTCCATGCAGCTGCTGATTACCAGCTCCGATGCTTGCAGTGTCACCGATTACCGATTGCTGCAGGAAAGATTCGGCGGACAATTCCGCATCATCAACAGCTACGGCGTTACCGAAGCGGCCATTGACAGCAGTTTTTACGATGAGCCGCTGGACAAGCTGCCATCGTTGGGTCATGTGCCGATCGGCAAAGCCTGGCTGAACGCCCGGTTTTACATTGTCGATGCCGGGTTAAAGCCGGTTCCTGTAGGGGTTCTGGGTGAGCTTGTCATCGGCGGCGCCGGGGTGGCGCGCGGGTATTGGAACCGTCCGGACCTAACCGCCGAGAAGTTTGCAGACAGCCCGTTTGTGTCCGGCGAACGTCTGTATCGGACAGGAGATTTGGCCCGCTGGCTGGAAGACGGCAACGTTGACTTCATCGGCCGGATCGACTATCAGGTGAAAATTCGCGGGTTCCGGATCGAACTCGGCGAAATTGAAACGGCCCTGTTGCGTTTCCCGGGGATCAAGCAGGCTGTGGTGACTGACCGTACGGATGAGCAGGGGCAAAAGTATTTGTGCGGTTACGTGGCGGGGGATGTTTCCTTACAGCTGAGCGATCTGCTGTCCCAATTGAAGCAAGAGCTGCCTGCGCATATGGTTCCGGCCCGGCTGGTGTCTCTTGATCAGCTTCCGCTCACACCAAATGGCAAGATTGACCGTAAAGCGCTGCCTGAACCGACCGGAGAGGTAGAAGCGGGCCGTGAGTATGTGGCTCCTCGCACAACGCTGGAAACAAGACTTGCTCTTATTTGGCAGCAGGTGCTGGGTGTTGCGCGAGTTGGAGTCCAAGACGATTTCTTTGACCTGGGTGGTCATTCCTTGCGGGCCTCCGCGCTTGTTTCCAAGATTCGAAAAGAGCTGCAAGTCGAGGTTCCGCTGCGGGACGTTTTCCGCTACACCACGATCGAACAGCTGGCCCAAAGAATCGGCGGTTTAAAGCAGCAGGAGACGTATGAGATTACAAAGGCGGCAGAGGCCGAGTATTATCCGGTTTCATCCGAGCAAAAGCGTCTGTACGTCCTGCGCCAGCTTGACACGGCCGAGCGTAGCTACAATATGTCGGCGGCGCTTCTTCTCGAAGGCAAGCTGGACCGCACGCGCGTAGAGTACGCGTTCCGGGCGCTGATTCAGCGCCATGAGACGCTGCGTACCGGGATCGAGCAGGTTCAAGGCGAGCTTGTGCAGCGCATCTATGACGAGGTGGAGTTTTCTGTAGACTATTTCCAGGCGAGCGAGCGAGAAGTGGACCAAGTGGTGGAAGCATACTATCACCCGTTTGATCTGACCAAGCCGCCACTTCTACGCATCGGCCTGATCGAAGTCGCCGAGGATCGCCACATTCTGCTGTTTGATATGCACCATATCGTCTCGGATGGCATCTCGACAGCGCTGCTTTTCGATGAGTTCAGCCGCCTGTATCGGGGTGAGGAGCTGGCTCCGTTGCGTATTCAATACAAAGATTATGCCGTTTGGCAGCATTCCGAAGCCTACGGGCAGTTGATCCAGCCGCAGAAGGAGTACTGGCTGGAACAGCTGTCGGGCGAGCTGCCTGTATTGGAACTGCCGACGGACTTCCCGCGGCCTGCGGTGCAAAGTTTTGACGGCCGGACCGTGAAGTTTGATATTGGGAAAGAACGGACGGAGAAGCTGAAAGAACTGGCCGCACGGACGGGCACGACCCTGTACATGGTGCTGTTGTCTGCTTACTCGATCCTTATGCATAAATATTCGGGTCAGGAAGATCTGATCGTGGGAACGCCGATTGCCGGAAGAACGCAAGAAGAAGTGCAGCCAATCGTAGGTATGTTTATCAACACGCTTGCCATTCGCTGCCATCCGGAGCGTTCCAAGCCGTACCTTAAGTACCTGGAAGAAATGAAGGAAATCGCACTCGGGGCTTTTGAACACCAAAATTATTTGTTCGAAGATTTGGTGGAAAGTCTTCACATTCCGCGCGCGACCGGCCGGAATCCGCTCTTTGATACGTTCTTCTCCCTGCAAAATACGGAGAATGAGCAAATTGTCATCGAGGGGCTGGAGCAATCGTTTTATCCGTTGGAAAACCGAACGTCCAAGTTCGAGCTGCTTCTGGATATTTCGGAGCTGGATGGTCAGCTCGAATGCCGGTTGGAGTACGCTACGGCTTTATATAAACAGGAGACTGCGGAGCGGTTCGCCAGACATTATGACAAGCTACTCGAAACTATCGCAACAGCACCCGAAGGGGATATTGCTTCACTGGAAATGCTAACGGAGCAGGAAATCCGTGAACTGGTGCGCGGTTTCAACGATTCGGAGGCAGATTACCCACGGCAGCAGACGATTCATGGCTTGTTCGAAGAGCAGGCGAAGCTTTACCCGGATAACGTGGCCGCCGTCATGAATGAGTGGCAGTTGACCTACCGCGAACTGAACGAACGATCCAATCGGCTTGCACGTAAGCTGCGGGAGACGGGAGTCGAAGCGGATCAGTTGGTAGCAATTCTGGCCGAACGTTCGCTTGATATGGTCGTCGGCATTCTGGCGATTCTCAAAGCGGGCGGAGCCTACGTGCCTGTTGATCCCGACTACCCGGAGGAACGCATCCGCTTCATGATTGAGGATTCAGGCGCACCGTTATTGCTGATTCAAAAGCATTTGCATGAGAAGACCGACTTTGCAGGAACGCGCCTTGAATTGGACGATTTCGTTTGGGTCGACAAAGGGGCGGACTCCGCTGGTGCGCTGGACGCTTCGAATCTGGAGCCGATTTCCGGGCCGGGCAACTTGGCTTATGTCATCTACACATCGGGAACGACCGGCAAACCCAAAGGCACGTTGATCGAGCATAAAAACGTCGTGCGCCTTTTGTTCAACGACAAGAACCTGTTCGACTTTGGGTCGTCCGACACGTGGACGTTATTCCACTCGTTCTGCTTCGATTTCTCCGTCTGGGAGATGTACGGAGCGCTGCTAAATGGAGGAAAGCTGGTTATCGTACCGCCGCTTACGGCGAAAAATCCGGCCGAGTTCCTGGCACTGCTGAGCCGAGAACGGGTCACGATTTTGAATCAGACGCCAACATATTTCTACCAACTGCTGCGTGAGGTTTTAGCGGACCATCCGTACGATCTGTGGATTCGCAACGTCATCTTCGGCGGCGAAGCGCTCAGCCCGCTGTTGCTCAAGGGTTTTAAGACGAAGTACCCGGAGACAAAGCTGATCAATATGTACGGTATTACCGAAACGACGGTTCACGTGACGTATAAGGAGATCACATGGATCGAGATGGAGGCGGCAAAGAGTAATATCGGCAAGCCAATCCCAACGCTGAGCGTGTACGTTCTGGATGAAAACAATCGTCCTGTTCCGATCGGCGTAGCAGGCGAAATGTACGTGGCCGGGGAAGGCCTGGCGAGAGGATACCTGAATCGCCCGGATTTGACGGCGGAAAAGTTCGTTGATTCTCCGTTTGCGGAGGGGGAGAAACTGTACCGTTCGGGTGACTTGGCGGCCTGGCTGCCGGACGGCAACATTGAATACCTCGGCCGAATCGACCATCAGGTCAAAATCCGCGGGTACCGAATCGAGTTGGACGAAAT
The DNA here is from genome assembly GCF_030369595.1 of Paenibacillus sp. PK1-4R. Taxonomy (NCBI): domain Bacteria; kingdom Bacillati; phylum Bacillota; class Bacilli; order Caryophanales; family Paenibacillaceae; genus Paenibacillus; species Paenibacillus sp. PK1-4R. Next base: position 6,056,786 of record NZ_CP126535.1, on the reverse strand, counting down.
TGAGACCCAACTGCTGAACGTGGAGGGCGTGGAAGAAGCGGTGGTGCTCGCCCGTCAGGACAGCGGGGGCGAAAAGGCGCTTGTTGCCTACTTTGTGGCGGACCGGACGCTGACGGTTAGCGAAATGAGAACCTCGCTGGCCCAGGGAATGCCGGGATACATGATCCCGTCGTACTTCGTGCAGCTGGAACGCATGCCGCTGACGTCCAACGGCAAAGTGGACCGCAAAGCACTGCCGGCGCCTCAAGGCGCCTTGCAAACGGGCGTCGAATACGTAGCGCCGCGTAACCTTACGGAGTCCCAGCTTGTGAAAATTTGGGAGGAAGTGCTGGGTTACTCCGGCATTGGAGTCCTGGACAATTTCTTCGAGCTCGGAGGGCATTCCTTACGGGCGACAAACCTTGTCAGCAAAATTCGGAAGGAAATGAACGTTGAACTTCCGCTGCGCGATGTGTTCCGCTATATGACGGTAGAGTCGATGGCTGGGGCTATTGCCAACTTGGAAGAATCGCAGCACAGCTCGATTCCAAAAGCGGAAGAGAAAGCATACTATCCGGTTTCCTCTGCACAAAAAAGGCTATACGTCCTGCACCAGCTGGATAGCTTGGAGCTGAATTATAACCTTCCAAGCGCCTTACAATTGGAAGGGGTTTTGAACGAGGCCAAAGTAGAAGATGTGCTGACTACTTTGATGGCCCGGCACGATATGCTTCGCACCGGTTTTGAAATCATGAATGGGGAGCCGGTTCAGCGTATTCATCCGCTCGTCGCTTTCAAGGTCGAGAAGCTTCAAGCAAGCGAAGATCAGGTTGTAGCCATTCTAGAAGGCTTCATTCAGCCTTTTGACTTGACCCAGCCGCCTTTGCTGCGCGCCCTGTTGATTGAATTGGAGAAAGAAAAATTCCTGCTCGCGCTGGATATGCATCACATTGCTTCCGACGGCCTTTCCATGGATGTGCTGCTACGCGAATTCGTGCGGCTGTACAATGGGGAAGAATTGCCGGAGCTGCGGATTCAATACAAGGATTACGCCGTTTGGCAGCAATCCGAGGAACAGCGTCAACGCATCAAACGACAGGAGGAATACTGGCGCGGGGTATTCAGCTCCGAGCTTCCGGTTCTTGAGCTGCCTCTTGATTACTCCCGTCCAGCCGTTCAGCAGTTTGACGGTCAAACGCTCACGTTTAGTCTAGATGCGGAGAAAGGTGAAGCTCTCAAACAGCTTGCCAGCGATTCGGGGGCGACGTTGTACATGCTTCTGCTGGCTGCGTACTCCGTATTGCTTCATAAATATGCGGGACAGGAAGATATCGTGGTCGGTACTCCGATTGCCGCTCGTTCTCACGCCGACTTGCCGCCGATTATCGGCATGTTTGTCAATACGCTGGCCCTTCGCTTGGGTCCGACGGCAGAGCTGACGTTCATGGATTACTTGCAGGAAGTGAAGGAAACGACGCTTGGAGCCTACGAACACCAGGACTATCCGTTTGAGGAGCTGGTAGAAGCTCTTCAGGTGAGCCGGGATTTAAGCCGGAATCCGCTGTTTGATACCATGTTTTCTTTGCAAAAGCACGAAAGCCTGGATTTAACCCTGGAAGGCCTGGAATGGTCGCTGTTTGACATCGAGGAAAAGACGGCGAAGTTTGATCTTAGCTTGGATATCGTGGAAGAGGGTAACGAGTTGGTTTGCAAGATCGAGTACGCTACCTCGTTGTTTAAACAGGAAACGATGGTACGGCTGGCGGGTCATTACGAGCAACTTTTGGCGTCGATCCTGGCTCAGCCGGGTGCGCAGATTTCAGATTTGGACATGTTAACAGACAGCGAAAAGGATAATTTATTGGTTGGGTTTGACGTGTCTTCTTCGGCTCTTGCAAAGCAATCCGCCACAGAGGATACAGGTTTGGAAGCAGAGGAGTCTTGGAGAGAGAGTACGTTCCACGAGCTGTTCGAGGAGCAGGCGGAGCGCACTCCGGGAGCGCTGGCGGTTGTCTACGAAGACAACAAGCTGACGTATGCGGAGCTGAACGCCAAAGCGAATCGTTTGGCGTATGTACTGCGGGCACGCGGGGTGAATCCGGAACAGGTGGTCGGCATTCTGGCCGGCCGTTCAGCGGAGCTGTTGATTGGGGTACTCGCCGTATGGAAAGCTGGCGGCGCTTATGTACCGCTTGACCCCGACTATCCAGCGGAGCGGATCGAATATATGCTCGCGGATAGCGGTGCATCGGTGCTGCTTACGCAGACCTGCCTGTTGGAGCAGGCGGAAGCTTGGCGCAGCGACGGAGCTCTAACGCTGCAAACGGTGCTTGCACTTGATGACGTCGCGGCGTACAGCCTCGGAGCGGCAGAAACGGCTGTGGGCCTACAAGCTTTAGGCGAAGCAGGCGCGGAGGCGGAGGCTTTGGTGCAAGTGGCAATGGCTGCTGTCGAAACATCTGCCACGGCAGAAGCTGAGCAGAACGTACAAGCGGCGGATCTCGCATCAAATCCGGTAAATGTAAACAAGCCGGGCGATCTGGCTTATGTCATCTACACCTCCGGTACGACGGGCCGTCCGAAGGGCGTGGCAGTGGAACACCGCAGCTTGGTGAACACGGCGGCGGGCTACCGGCGGGACTACCGTCTGGATCAGTTCCCGATCCGGCTGCTGCAACTTGCCAGTTTCTCCTTTGATGTGTTCGTTGGTGACATTGCACGGGCGCTGTACAACGGTGGCACGATGGTCATCGTGCCGAAGGAAGACCGGATTGATCCAAACCGCCTCTATGGCTGGATTCGCGACTACGCCGTGACGGTGTTTGAATCAACTCCTGCGCTGGTCGTACCGTTCATGGAGCATGTGTATGCCGAGGATCTGGATCTTAGCTCGATGCAGCTGCTGATCACAAGCTCGGATGCGTGCAGTGTAGCGGATTACCGCACCTTGCAGGAGCGCTTTGGCTCGCAGTTCCGTATTATTAACAGCTACGGCGTAACAGAAGCGGCGATTGACTCCAGCTTCTATGACGAGCCGCTTGAGAAGTTGCCGAAAACGGGCAGCGTGCCAATCGGGAAAGCATGGCTTAACGCCAGATTCTACATCGTGGATACAAATCTGAAGCCGGTGCCGATCGGGGTGCTCGGCGAGCTGGTTATCGGCGGAGTGGGTGTGGCCCGCGGTTACTTGAACCGCCCGGATTTAACGGCGGAGAAATTCGTAGATAGCCCGTTCACCGCTGGGGAGCGGTTGTACCGGACGGGTGATCTGGCACGCTGGATGCCGGACGGCAACGTAGATTTCATCGGCCGAATCGACAATCAGGTGAAAATTCGCGGTTACCGGATCGAGCTTGGTGAGATTGAAGCGGCCATGAAAAATGTTGCCGAGGTGCGTCAAGCGCTTGTCATCGACCGGACGGACGAGCGGGGGCAGAAATATTTGTGCGGGTATATCGTAGTGGATTCCAGCTTTGATCTGGAAGGGCTTGTGGCCCATCTGGACGCAGTACTGCCTTCTCATATGGTGCCTTCACGAATCATGCGTCTGGATCAACTACCGCTTACACCGAACGGCAAGATCGACCGTAAAGCGTTGCCTGTGCCGGAAGGAAGCATTCGTGCCGAGGCTGCATACACGGCGCCGCGTACTCCTGCCGAGAAAGCACTCGCGTTGGTCTGGCAGTCAGTGTTAGGCGTGGATCAGGTTGGCACCATGGATAATTTCTTTGCGCTTGGTGGGGATTCAATTAAAGCTTTACAGGTATCTTCTCGTCTTTTGCAAACGGGGTACAAGCTGGTCATGAAAGATTTGTTCCATTACCCGACGATTTCCGCCCTTAGTTTGCGGTTGCAAACGGCGGAGAGAACGGCAAGCCAGGCCGAAGTGACGGGAGAGGTTATCCTGACTCCAATTCAGCGCTGGTTCTTTGAACAGAATCCGGCCGATGTGCATCATAACAATCAGGCATTCATGCAGTTCTCCAAGCAAGGCTTTGATGAAAAAGCTTTACGCCAAGCGGTGCATCAGCTTATCGTGCATCACGATGCTCTTCGTACGGTTTATCGTCAAACCGAGAATGGTTGTTATACCGCCTGGAACCGAGGCGCCGGGGAGAACGAAGTGCTGTTCGATCTGGAGGTTGTCGATTTCAAGGGAGCCAGCGACGTGAAAGAAGCGGTAGAGGCTAAGGCAAATGACATTCAAGCAAGCATTGATCTGGAAAACGGTCCGCTGGTGAAGCTTGGCTTGTTCCGCTGTGACGACGGCGACCACCTGCTCATCGCAATCCATCACTTGGTCGTAGACGGCGTATCCTGGCGGATTCTGCTTGAGGATTTTGCTGCCGCCTATGAGCAGGCGTTGCAAGGGCAACCGATTCGCCTGCCGCTCAAAACCGATTCATTCCAAACGTGGGCGAAACAGCTCGCTGATCATGCGAACGGGCCAGCGATGGAAAGCGAAAGAGAGTACTGGCAGCATATTGAGCAAATGACCTATGAGCCGCTTCCAAAAGATTTTGAACAAGGCAGATCCAAACTGAAGGACAGCGGGCTCGTAACCGTTCGATGGACAGCGGACGAAACTGAACAGCTGCTGAAGCAGGCTCACCGTGCTTACCATACGGAAATGAATGATTTGCTGCTTACTGCGCTGGGCCTCTCCGTACAAGCTTGGAGCAGTCAGGAACGCGTGCTGGTGAATCTCGAAGGCCACGGCCGGGAAGAACTTTTGCCAGATGTGGACATTACGCGCACGGTAGGTTGGTTTACAAGCCAATTCCCTGTTGTTCTGAAGCTGGGTCACGCTCAGGCACTCGGTCATCAGGTGAAACAGGTGAAAGAAAACTTGCGCCGCATTCCGAACAAAGGAATCGGCTACGGCATCCAGCGTTATTTGTCGGCGCCGCGTGACGGAGAGAGCTTCGTTTTGGAGCCGGAGATCAGTTTTAACTATTTGGGTCAGTTCGATCAGGATTACGAAAGCAGCGGCTCGCAGCCGTCTCCGTTCAGTCCGGGCTCCGATTCAAGCCCAAATGCTGTGATGGATTATGTCCTCGATATCAACGGTATGGTGTCGGAAGGCGTGTTGGAACTCACGATCCGTTATGGGGAAACCCAGTATCAACGGGAGACGGTTGAGCGCCTGGGCACCCTGCTTCAATCGAGTTTGCGTGAAGTCATCAGCCATTGCGTATCCAAAGAGCGGTCGGAGCTTACGCCTAGTGACGTACTACTTCAAGATATGACGGTGGAGGAACTGGAGCAGCTGTCCGAACATACGGCGGCACTGGGCGAACTGGAGAATGTATATACCCTGACTCCGCTGCAAAAAGGGATGTTGTTCCACAGCTTGCTGGATGCCGATTCGGAAGCTTACTTCGAACAGGTGACCTTTGATCTGTACGGAAGCCTGAATGTGGAAGCCTTCACTCGCGGATTGGATACGCTGGTACAGCGAAATGAGGCGCTGCGGACCAATTTTATTACTGGCTGGAGAGACGAGCCGATTCAAGTGGTATTCCGCGAGCGGAAGTGTGAAGTGTATTTTGAAGATATTTGCTCGGCAAGAGATGAACACCCGGAGAAGACAATAGCCGATTTTGTCAGCGCGGATAAAGCGAACAAGTTTGATTTGGCCCAAGACTCTCTTATGCGTGTGACCGTTTTGCGCACAGGCGACGAGTCTTACCATGTGATTTGGAGTCATCATCACATTTTGATGGATGGCTGGTGCATGTCCTTCATGATCAAGGAAGTGTTCAACACTTACTTTGCGTTTCAGGAGAAGCGAGCGCCAGAGCTTCCTCCGGTTACCTCGTACTCCCGGTATATCGAATGGCTGGAAGCTCAAGATGTAGTGAAAGCTTCGGATTACTGGTCGGAGTATTTGGCGGGTTACGATCAGCAGACCAAGCTGCCGCAGGAGAGAACGCAGCTGAAACAGCATGCTTTTGAAATGGCTGAAATCGATGTGGAACTCAGCCAAGGACTGACTGGGCAAATTGAGCGTGTGGCGCGCCAGCAGCAGGTGACACTCAACACGTTTATGCAGACTGTATGGGGAATGGTTCTACAGATATACAACAACAGCGAGGATGTTGTATTCGGCTCCGTTGTATCCGGGCGTCCGGCGGAAATTCCGGGCATCGAAAGCATGATTGGCCTGTTTATTAATACGATCCCGGTCCGTATTCAAGGTAAAGCCGAGGAAACGGTAGCCGATATTTTGAGAAAAACCCAGGATCAAGCGCTGGCATCGGGAGTTTACGAAACGTTCCCACTGTTCGAAATTCAGTCGCTGAGCGAGCAAAAGCGCGACTTGATCAACCATATTATGGTCTTTGAAAATTATCCGATGGAAGAACAGATTGAGCAGGTTGTCGGCGGAGGACAAGAAGCGCTGAAAATCGCTAATATTCAATCGCCGGAACAAACGAACTACGATCTGGACATTACCGTCATTCCGGAAGAGCATATTTTGCTGCGGTTTACGTACAATGCACTGACGTTCAGAGAGCATGACATCAGGCAGATCCACGGTCATTTTACCCGTGCATTGGAGCAGGTTGCGGCTAATCCGAATGTTCGTGTAAATGAGTTAGAGCTTATGACGGCGGCGGAAAAAGAAGAAATTGTCGGCGCGTTTAATCCGGTACAGCCGGAAATGGCTCCTGTGGCAGCGTTCCATCGACTGTTCGAGCAACAGGCGGAGCGCACACCGGAAGAGGAAGCCGTCGTGTACGAGAACGATCGGCTGACGTATGCGGAGCTGAACGAGCGGGCGAACCGCCTGTCGGCAACGCTGCGTGCAAGCGGCATCGGCCGGGAGGAGATTGTTGGCATTCTCGCCGAGCGTTCGGTGGATTTGCTGGTGGCCGTGCTGGCCGTCTGGAAAGCGGGAGGGGCGTATGTACCGCTTGATCCGGATTATCCGGCGGACCGCGTGCGGTTCATGCTGGAAGACAGCGGTGCGAAGGTGCTGCTGACACAAACGCTGCTGCGAGAGCGTGCCGAATCCTGGCTTGGCGAAGAGGAACTAGCACTGGAGACGGTGCTGTATCTCGATGACGAAACATCATACAGCGAAGACCGAGCGAATGCACCAATGGACTTCGTCCAAGGCTCCAGCATGGTTTCAGGTCTGGTCTCCGGCGAGCTGACGGGTGCTGTGAACGACCGTAATGAGAGTCACCCAAATGATGTTGATGTTGTCGGTATGGACAACTTCCATGAAGCCCGTCCAGAGGATCTGGCGTACGTCATCTACACGTCGGGAACAACGGGTAAACCAAAGGGTGTAATGATCGAGCACCGCAGCCTGGTGAACACGGCAGCGGGTTACCGACGGGAATATCGGTTGGATCAGTTCCCGGTGCGGCTGCTGCAGCTCGCCAGCTTCTCGTTTGACGTATTCGTGGGCGATATCGCGCGGACGTTGTACAACGGAGGCACGATGGTGATTGTACCGAAAGACGACCGGATTGATCCGTCTCGTCTGCACTACTGGATAGAGCGGGAGCAAGTGACGATCTTTGAATCAACGCCGGCGCTGATTGTACCGTTTATGGAATACGTGCACGAGCAAGGGCTAAAGTTGAGCGGGATGGAGCTATTGATCACAAGCTCGGACAGCTGCAGTGTGGCAGATTACCGTACCTTGCAGGAACGGTTCGGCCCGTCATTCCGCATCATTAACGCCTATGGCGTGACGGAAGCAGCAATCGACTCCAGCTTTTATGACGAGGAGTTGGCGAAACTGCCGCAGACAGGCCATGTGCCGATTGGCAAAGCGTGGTTGAATGCGAAGTTCTACATCGTGGATGCACATCTGAACCCGGTGCCAGTCGGCGTGCTGGGCGAATTGGTTATCGGCGGAGTCGGTGTGGCTCGCGGGTACTTGAACCGTCCGGGGCTGACGGAAGAGAAGTTTGTAGACAGCCCTTTCACCGCTGGTGAGCGGTTGTATCGCACGGGAGACTTGGCGCGGTGGATGGAAGACGGCAACGTGGACTTCATCGGCCGGATCGATAACCAGGCGAAAATCCGGGGTTACCGGATCGAGACGGGCGAAGTCGAAGCGAAACTGCTGAGTGTAGGTGGCGTGAAGGAAGCAGTCGTTGTTGTCAGGGAAGATCAAGAGGGGCAGAAAGCGTTGTGCGCTTATTATACAGTGGAAAAAGACTTGACGGCGGCAGATTTGAAACGTGCGATCTCCAGCCAACTGCCGGGATACATGATTCCATCGTATTTCGTCGAACTGGAGCAATTGCCTCTAACGCCGAATGGGAAAATTGACCGGAAGGCGCTGCCAGCGCCGGAAGGGGGAGCAGGCGGAGGCCGCGAATACGTGGCGCCGCGCACCGAACTGGAGGCAAAGCTGGCCGCCATTTGGCAGGAAGTGCTTGTTCGGGAGAAGGCGGTAGGCGTAACGGACAACTTCTTCGACCTCGGAGGACACTCCCTGCGGGCGACAACACTTGTCAGCAAAATGCATAAGGAGCTGGGCGCCCAATTCCCGCTTCGCGACGTATTCCGCTACTCGACAGTTGAGGAAATGGCTGTGGCTATGGAGCGTTTGGAGATCGGCTCGTTTACGGCTATTCCGGCTGCGGAACCTAGCGAGTATTATCCTCTCTCTTCCGCGCAAAAACGTCTCTATATCTTGAACCAGCTGGAAGGAGGCGAGCTGAGCTACAACATACCAGGAGCTATGCTGCTCGAAGGGCAGCTCAACCGGCAGCGGTTTGAAGAAGCGTTCCGCGGGCTTGTAGCTCGTCATGAAACGCTACGTACTGGCTTTGAGATGGTTGAAGGCGAAGCAGTTCAGCGGATCTACGAAGAAGTCACCTTCCAGGTGGAATATGTGCAGATCAGCGAGGAGCAGGCGGAAGAAACGGTGCGCCAATTCGTTCGTGCGTTTGATCTAGCGAAGCCGCCACTTCTGCGGGTGGGCATTGCCGAACTCGCGCCGGACCGGCACATCCTGATGTTCGATACACATCATATCGTATCTGACGGCGTTTCAATGGACGTACTGATCGAAGAGTTCGTGCACTTGTACAGCGGGGAGCCGCTCAAGCCACTCCGCATTCAGTACAAAGATTATGCAGTATGGCAGCAATCGGACGAGCAGAAAACGCAGCTTGCCAAGCAGGAAGCCTACTGGATTGACATGTTCCGCGGAGAACTGCCAGTTCTGGAAACGCCGACGGACTATCCGCGCCCGGCTATGCAGAGCTACGAGGGCCGCACGCTGCAATTGTTTATGAATATTGAGAAAAGCGAAGGTCTGAAACGGCTTGCAGCTGAGAACGGCGCAACGCTTTACATGGTTCTGCTTGCGGCGTATAAAGTACTTCTGCATAAATATTCAGGTCAGGAAGACGTGGTGGTTGGGACGCCGATTGCGGGCAGAAATCATAGCGACGTTCAGCCGCTGATCGGGATGTTCGTTAATACCTTGGCCATCCGCAGTTACCCGGCTGCCAGTAAGACGTTCCTTGACTACTTGAAGGAAATCAGGGAGACAACGCTGAGTGCTTTTGAACATCAGAATTATCCGTTTGAGGAACTGGTGGATAAGGTAAACGTGGCTCGTGATTTACGCCGTCATCCACTGTTTGATACGATGTTTGCTTTGCAGAATACAGAAAATGTGGAAATCCAGCTTCCGGGCCTTCATTTGTCGACGTATGCCAGCGAAGAAATTGTTTCCAAATTCGATCTCAGCTTGGACGTTACGGAGATTGAGGACGGCTTGGAATATCTGTTTGAATACGCCACGGCTCTATATAAAACCGAAACGATGGAGAAGTTGGCTGCCCACTACTTGCAATTGCTTGAATCCATTCTCCGCAACCCGTCGGCGACTATTGCCGAGCTGAACTTGTTAACGGCAGAGGAAAAAGAGCAGATTGTCGGCGCGTTTAATCCTGCGCAGCCGGAAGAGGCTCCAGTGGTAGCGTTCCATCGACTGTTCGAGGAACAGGCGGAACACACGCCGGAAGCGGAAGCCGTCGTATACGAGAACGATCGGCTAACGTACGCGGAGCTGAACGAGCGGGCGAATCGCTTGGCGGCTACGCTACGCGGAAGCGGCATTGGCCGTGAGGAGATTGTTGGCATTCTCGCCGAGCGCTCGGTGGACCTGCTGGTGGCCGTGATGGCCGTCTGGAAAGCGGGCGGGGCCTATGTACCGCTCGACCCGGATTATCCGGCAGACCGCGTGCGGTTTATGCTCGAAGACAGCGGAGCGAAGGTGCTACTGACGCAAACGCCGCTGCGAGAGCGTGCCGAATCCTGGCTCGGTGAAGAGGAACTGGCACTGGAGACGGTGCTGTATCTCGACGATGAAGCGTCGTACAACGAGGAACGAAGCAATGCGCCAATGGACTTCGGCCAAGGCTCCAGCAGTGCTCCCGATCCAGTCAACGGCAAGCTAACGGGGGCTGTGAACGGTGGTGGCGAGAGTTATCCAAATGATGTTGATGTTGTCGGTATGGACAGCTTCCATGAAGCCCGTCCGGAGGATTTGGCGTATGTCATCTACACGTCCGGAACGACGGGCAAGCCGAAGGGCGTGATGATTGAGCACCGCAGCCTGGTGAACACGGCGGCGGGCTACCGAAGGGAATATCGGTTGGATCAGTTTCCGGTAAGGCTGTTGCAGCTCGCCAGCTTCTCGTTTGACGTGTTCGTGGGTGACATTGCGCGGACGTTATACAACGGCGGTACTATGGTCATTGTACCGAAGGACGACAGGATCGATCCGTCTCGTCTGCACTACTGGATAGAGCGGGAGCAAGTGACGATTTTTGAATCAACACCGGCACTGATCGTGCCGTTCATGGAGTACGTGCATGAGCAGGGGTTGGAATTAAGCGATATGGAGCTATTGATCACAAGCTCGGACAGCTGCAGTGTGGCAGATTACCGTACCTTGCAGGAACGGTTCGGCCCGTCATTCCGCATCATTAACGCCTACGGCGTGACGGAAGCAGCAATCGACTCCAGTTTCTATGACGAGGAGTTGGAGAAACTGCCGCAGACAGGCCATGTGCCGATTGGCAAAGCGTGGTTAAATGCGAAGTTTTACATCGTGGATGCACATCTGAATCCTGTTCCAGTCGGCGTGCTGGGCGAATTGGTTATCGGCGGAGTCGGTGTGGCACGCGGGTACTTGAACCGTCCAGAGCTGACGGAAGAGAAGTTTGTAGATAGTCCGTTTGTCGTAGGTGAGCGACTTTATCGCACGGGAGATTTGGCGCGGTGGATGGAGGACGGAAACGTGGATTTCATCGGCCGGATCGACAATCAAGCGAAAATCCGGGGCTACCGGATCGAGACGGGTGAGATCGAATCGCAGCTGCTGCGGGTGGTAGGTATACGCGAAGCGGTTGTGCTGGTTCGAAGTGATGCGAACGGTCAGAAGGCGCTGTGTGCGTATTACACAACGGATATCGAACTGACGGCGGCCGATCTGAAACGAGCGATCTCCAGCGAGCTGCCGGGTTACATGATCCCGTCGTACTTCGTGGAGTTGGAGCATTTACCTCTGACACCAAACGGGAAAATCGACCGGAAAGCGTTGCCGGCGCCGGAAGAGGGAGCAAGTGCAGGGCGCGAATACGTGGCGCCGCGCAACGATCTGGAGACGAAATTGGTCTCCATCTGGCAGGACGTGCTTGGGTCAGTTACGATTGGTGTGACGGACAACTTCTTCGACCTCGGCGGTCACTCGCTGCGGGCGACGACGCTGGTCAGCAAGGTGCACAAGGAGCTGCACGTGGACCTGCCACTGCGCGATGTATTCCGGTACTCGACTATTGAAGCGATGGCTGAAGTGATTAGCCGATTGGAGCAGCAGGAATTCCTCTCCATTCCGGTTCTGGATAAAAGGGAGTATTATCCGCTTTCCTCTGTGCAAAAACGGCTGTACATCCAGCAGCAGATGGAAGGTGCCGAGCTTAGCTACAACATGTCCGGCATGACGGTTCTCGTCGGGCGCTTGGAGCAGAATCAATTCGAGGCGGCGCTCAAAGGATTAATCGCTCGTCACGAAGTTTTGCGAACTGGCTTCGAAATGGTCGACGGTGAACCGGTACAACGGGTTTATTCGGACTTAGAGTTTGCCGTCGAGTATACAAAAGCGACGGAAAGTGAAACTAAAAGCATTGCGGATGCCTTTGTACGTGTCTTTGATTTGGAGCGGCCGCCGCTGCTGCGTGTGGGCTTAGTTGAATGGGAAGCGGAACGTCATCTGCTTATGCTGGACATTCATCATATCGTCACGGATGGCATGTCTATGGGTATCTTCATCGAAGAGCTGCTGCGCCTGTATAACGGTGAGACACTGGAACCGCTTCGGATTCAATACAAGGAATTCGCCGCTTGGCAGCAGTCCGAACCTGTAAAAGAACGGCTGAAACGCCAGGAAGCCTACTGGCTGGACATGTTGGAAGGCGAACTGCCAACGCTTGAGTTGCCTACGGACTTTGTCAGACCTGCCGCTCGCAGCTTTGAGGGAGATGTGTTGCCTTTCAGTATCGACAAGCAGATGACTGAAAGCTTACAGCGCATTGCCGATGAGAACGGTGCTACCCTATATATGGTGTTATCGGCTGCCTATTCCATCCTGCTCAGCAAGTACTCGGGACAAGAAGATTTCATTGTAGGCACACCGGTTTCGGGCCGCACACATGCTGACCTGGAGCCGCTCATCGGAATGTTTGTCAACACGTTGGCGATTCGCCATTATCCATCCGGGGAGAAGACGTTCCTCGCTTACTTGAACGAAGTCAAAGAAACGATGCTGGGGGCCTACGACCATCAGGATTATCCGTTTGAAGAACTTGTGAAAAAAAAGCAGGTGCCGCGCGATCAAAGCCGCAATCCTGTATTCGATGTCATGTTTGCGCTGGAAACGAAGGAAGATAACGTTCAAAGCTTCGGGGATATCCAGATCGAATCTTATCCAGAAACGCATGCGGTTTCCCAGTTTGACCTTACCTTGGTCATTTCGTTGCTGGATGAGGGAATGAACGGGCAGTTTGAATATGCAACCAAGTTGTTTACGCGCAATCTGATCGACAATTTCGCTCAGGACCTGCTCGTGATCATCACCCAAATTTGCGAACAGCCTTCGGTGCTGCTCAAGGATATTTCTCTGAACGGCCAATCCGAACAGGAGCAAGATGAGCTAGAGGCTATTGATATTATTTTCTAATCCTTTATCCGGCTTGGGTGAAGATGGATCATTTAAGCACGTTATATGCGACATTCGGTATATTGAGAAAAAGTGGTAATGGAAATTTGTGGTGGTTTCACGACTTTTTTATCACCTGACAAAAGTATTTAAGTTATGTAACAAAGGGTCCTGATGACAGTTGTCATCAGGACCCTTTGTTTATGAACGTATAATTAATGTTCCTATGTCCAAATCAGTATGAGGCTATTATAATGAGGGCCTTTAACTGATATAGGATGAGTACTCTGGTATTATGGGATGCACAGTGATTTTCATCTATTTTTCAGACTTAGTATTTACTATAGCATCATCCATAGTCATTTTAGTCTTGAGAGTAGCTGTTGGTTACGCCCAAGTTGTAATCGTTTCAACCGGGAGACGATAGGAAGGATAGCCATCTTTTGCTGCTTTACCTATGGAGATCAACATCACGGGCTGGAACCGTTCTTTATCCAGGCCGAACGCTTCGGCGATCTGACCTTTGTCATAACCAGCCATAGGGTTCGTATCATAGCCATGAGCACGGGCAACGAGCATGAGTTGCATGGATATGAGGCCTGAGTCAATGAGGTTCATGTCACGCAGTTCGGATGCGTTTATGTTCGCATAATAAGGTTGTACCTGCTGCATCTGCATATCCATGATGTCTTGTGGCATGTATCCAAGTTCCACTGATTTGCTGAAAATCTCTTCCATGTATTCAACGTTGTAGGCATCGTAAAACACGGCAATGACAGCGGAAGACGTTAGTGCCTGTGTCTGGTTAAAAGAGGCCAGTGGTGCAAGCTTCTCTTTGCCTTCAGCACTGTCGATAACAAGAAAACGCCAAGGTTGCATGTTAATGGCCGAAGGGGCACGGGAAGCTTTCGCCAGTATTTCGGTCATCTCCTCGCGACTGATTTTCACTTCAGGGTCGTAGACTTTAACGGAATGGCGCTCCAAGACGATGTTATCAAAATCATTTGTTTTGTTGAATTGACCGGTAATTGTGTTCATATTGAAATCTCTCCTCATATCTATATTGGTGAGAGTAGGGTATAAATTATATCTCCATCTGTCTCACTATGAGGATTGTAAACTATGAAGTATACTTTATAGCAAGAAGAAGAAACGGGGGAAATCCATATGAAGATTAGTGAAGTAGCGAACCATGTAAACCTTCCGATATCCACGATTCGTTACTACGAGAAAATAGGTATTATCCCGGATGAACATATGCTGAGAGATCATAATAACTATCGAATATATGCGCAGAGCATTATTCAGCATCTGGACGTGGTCAAACAATGTTTAGCTGTTGGTTTTACGATCCATGAGATCCAATCTATGATCTCTAAACATGGGTTTTCAAGTAATGATCAAGCAAGCATTATCCAAGCGAAAATATCAGAAATTGAAGAAACACAAAAACAATTAGAGAATTCCAAACAAAATCTGTACGAAATTCTTAAATCGGATATCACGTGTGAGGAAGGTTTTGGTAAGTATTAAGCCGGAAGTCCCTCTTGAGGTTTTCATTCAGTACGTTCTTACATCATATCGATTCAATCGTATACATATCGTCCTGTATACGCAGATTACCGGGCTGCCCAGTTTCCACCTTCACCTCTGTAGCAAATACACCAGGCATACGCCCGTCTGGGAACCAGGGCATCTGTTTATCAATGACAATAAACATGCCTTCTGCATCACCGGTGGGGGAGAATTGTTTTCCGTCCCCGGCAAATGGTTCAAGTTGATAATGCTCATTCAATGTGTTCATTGTCTCAGGAACATCATCGACAGGTAGACCGATTTCACTAATACATAACAGATGCTTCGCTTCGAAAGCTTCATCAACTGCATTATCGAGTGAATGGTGAGCGATAAATTCCATCAAGTTGCCGCTTGGATCATAGAAATAGAAGGCTGTTGCATCCCAGTAGGGGAAATAATATTCATCCTGTCCATCTTTGGAGAGCAACGGAATGTTACGGTCTTGAGCCCACCTTTTCGCATCAGCAAGTTTATTCGTTGGAATCGTAAATGCTACATGATAGTAGGGCTTCTCTTGTTCTGCCGCCTTCTTGAAAGATAGTACCGAGTTCCCCGCACGAAATGAAACGCATGTTGCATTATCCTCCACAAGCTCCAATTCCAGTAGTGTACCGTAAAACTCCTTTATGGCATCAATTTGATGTGTCAACAAACCAACTTCTCTTATTATCATTTCAATATCCTCCTTTTAATCTCACCTTTGATTGAAATACTCGATTGTTTTCTCAATAAATGCCTTGGCCGATTGCGTCAGGTAACGGTCGGAGCGATGGATAATCTCAAAGTGTCGGTATGGCGGATCGTCTGTAATTCGGATGCAACGTAGCGTGGGCTCATTCATGGCTTTGATCAGAGGATAAGGCAGCAGTGTTCCTCCGACGTTGGCTTTGACCAAGCTAATGATGGAGGTTGCCGAACTGGTCTCCATGATGGTATTTAGGGTGAATCCATATTTACGGCAATAGCCATCGACCAATTCTCTGCCCGTAAATCCTTCGGGGAACATCACCGTTTGGATATCACGTAGCTCCTGAATTTCAATTGTGCTTCGTTCAGCCCAATCATGATTCTCGGAAACGACGAGTACATATTCTTCACTGCACAAAGGAATGCGCACAAGCCGCCTATCAGGGGCAGACGTGATCTCGATGCCGATGTCGACTTCATTTTCCAACACTTGATTTACGACATAGATCGAAGAGATAACCTTCAACTGCACCTTGGGGAATCGAGCATGAAAATCAACGAGCAGCGGAGTGATACGGTAATCCAAATCGGATGGAAGAACACCAATAACCAATCGTCCCCGCTGATCATTGCGAAATTCAGCCAACGCATCTTGGGTATTCTGTAAATGCCGGATCATCTGTACACAGTGCTCCAGAAACAGAGTGCCTGCCTGGGTCATCACAATTTTTTTGCCAACACGGTCAAACAAAGGAACACCAAGTTCATCCTCTAACCCACGTATTTGTTGACTCAACGTAGGTTGAGATATGCCAAGTTTCTCAGCTGCCCGTGTAAAATGAAGCTCCTCACACACTGTAATAAAGTTTTCCATTTGACGAATCTCCATAAATTCACCTCTAATCATTGGTTTTAGTAATCATTTTAATAGAAACAATAGTATTGTTCAATCATTCTAATGATCCTATACTTAATCGTGTACCACCCGAAGATCTTGTCATTAACAATTGGGATCTTTGGTGAAGGCAACGATACTACTACCATGAGGTGATCCATAATGAAACTTTTTTATATTGTATTGGCGCTTATTCTTGCTTCACTGAACTTAAGACCACCGATTACTTCCATTTCTCCTCTGATGAGTACCATACAGAATGATCTGGGTTTGAGTGGCATGACCGCCAGTCTGTTAACTACACTACCGGTATTATGTATGGGCATATTCGCTCCATTCTCTGTAAGACTAAGTAGAAGGTGGGGGAACGAAGGTGCCATTGTGCTGGCTTTAATCCTTATTGGGATAGGTACGGGATTACGATTGTTCGTAGGCGCAACTCCGTTGATGATGTTCACTTCTTTTCTGTCAGGTGTAGGGATTGCATTGGCAGGGCCGCTGTTGTCAAGCTTCATTAAGCAGTATTTCCCTAACCGAGTGGCAGCCATGGTCGGCATCTACTCTACAGCGATGGTGATGGGGGCCAGCATTAGTGTGGGATTATCGGTTCCGCTCCAGCATACGCTAGGTGGATCTTGGAAAGGTTCTTTGGCTACATGGGCATTACTTGCAGCCATTGCATTGCCGATCTGGTTAAAATTAGCTTGGTCTGCGCGTACAGAGCGACAATCCGGACAAACTTCGTCTGTCATTCATGCAACACTTCCGGTGAAGAACAGGCGTGCATGGGTGCTGACACTGTTCTTCGGACTGATGGCCGCGATCTTCTATTCATTAACCGCCTGGCTTGCGCCAGCCATTCAAAGCCATGGATATAGCCAAGAGACTGCTGGCAACATCCAAACGTTATTTACATTGATATCACTGCCCTCAACGTTATTCATTCCCATGCTTGTACACCGATACCAAAAACGTGTCTTCTGGCTTGTTGGATGTGCGATGTTGGAGTTAACAGGTGTCCTGATGCTGAATCTCTCTGTCAGTCCGTGGCTCGCGGCGATTCCGCTCGGGATTGGTGCAGGTGGACTGTTCCCGATTGCACTTATGTTGCCGATTGATGAGACAAACAATGCTCAGGAAGCGAGTAGCTGGTCCGCTATGACTCAATCTGGTGGCTACATTCTTGGAGCACTTGGGCCGCTGGCGATTGGTTGGCTCCGCGATCTAACAGGCAGCTTTGTGCAAGCATTTTATGGTTTGGCTATCATCATCGTGTTGCAGATTATCGTTCAATTGGCTATTGGCAATAAAAAAAGCTTAAAAGTTAGCCAGGAGCAGAGCTAAAAGGCATGTGAAGTAAAATGGATATAGAAATATGATCTTTATACATGATCCAACAAGTCCAGATAGTACTGCCTTAATGCTTTCTGTAAGATGACGGGCTCTATAATCTTAATCGATTTACCATAGCCCGCAAGGTATCTCACTATGAAATCAAGCTCGTGAGGTTCATACGAACCGACAAGATACATGTATCCCATCTTCTCGATGATCTGCATAGATGGGAAATGTTCTTGCTGGAATAGCTCCATCCCGGCTTCATCAATCAGGCATTTGAATGGAATTGCTTGTTCCGATGGTTTCCATAGAGATTGGGCATCCTGTGAATAGAGTTCCTTTACATGAGTTAAAGGTTCAATCTCTGTTGTTTCGGCTGAAATGATGCGGTCGCAGCGGAATACACGATAAGCTTGTTTATGCAGATCATAGGCCTGACAATACCAATAGCCTTTCCTGGCATAGAGTGTGATGGGTTGAATGGTGCGGATATTGGTGTTTGCAGAAGATGGCCTTTGATCAGAGGATCTACGCTGATTAGCGTACGTAATCTGGATCACTATATTCTGAACAGCAGCCATCAACAGAAACTCCAAATGTGCACTGTCGCGGATCTGCTCGGTATGTTGGAAGTAAACCCGGTGTTGGATGTTTTCAATATCCTGTCGTTGCTTGTCGGATAACGCGCTCATAAATTTCTCATGAATGGTACGGAAAGAGACTTGAAAGGGTAAGCTGGAGAAGCTGCGGAGAGCCTGCATCGCAAAATAAAGGGCATGAAGCTCACCCGTATTAAACGAAATGGGAGGCAGCTGCATCTGTTGCAGCAGTCGATATCCGCCGTAGCGTCCATATTCGACATAGATGGGCGCACCTAACTCTTCCAATGAAGTGATATCTCTTAACGCGGTTCGTTTGGAGATCTGGAACTCCTGCATGAGATCTTGCAGAGTGAACTGTTGTTTTTGATTAATGAAGCGCAGCATCTGGTTCATACGTTCTGATTTTTTCATATCAAACCCTCTTAATGGTGCCATGGATTGGCACCTTTCGTTGTTATAGTGATAAGTGTAATCCAATAGGAACAAGGAGGCAATATAATGAATTTTGAAGTGATACCATTTTTGTCGATGAACGGGGATGCGGCGGCAGCCATTGCTTTTTATGAGGAGTTTCTGGGCGCTAAGGTGATATTCAAGAAAAGTTATAAAGAGATGAAGGAGATGAACCCAGGTTTCGAGTACCCTGCCGGTCAAGATGAGTATATTACACATTCGGTGCTGGAGATTGGGGTCAACAAAGTCATGATTGCGGAAGAAGCAATGGACACGGAGAGAGCATGGCAGCTGGGGAACAGCACTTCACTATGTATTCAATCCAAGGATAAAAATACAATCGATCAACTGTATCATTCTCTGATGCATCATGAGGGCGTGAAGGTACTGGTACCTTACGAGCAAAATGAATTCAGCCCAGGTTATGGCATTGTACGGGACCCATTTGGCATTGCGATTCAGCTGTGTGTAACTGTGCACGATTTTTAAAATGAGTTCAGGCCCCCGGTTAAGCACTTGGTATGTAAACCTGTAACTAACTTAAAAACATCAAAAAAAGAAGAGCCATGGATATCATGCGCTCTTCTTTCTTCGGTTTCTATGCAAGGTCGTTTGAACAGCCATCAGGATAAGTGAGACAGCTCGATGGTTATAGCAGACCTCTTTTCGTGTAAATCATATAGGTACGGATGTCGCCGTGTACAAGCAAGTTTAATGGATAAAGGAAAGAAGGGATAACATGATTACGAGAGGAATCGACCATATTGGAATAACTGTACCGGATATGGAGCAGGCGACACTATTTCTACAACAGGCGTTTGGAGCTCAACTTGCCTATGACCATATAACGCCGGATGATCCCCCACAGGAAGGACCTGAGGCAGAGCGTAAATTAGGACTGCGTTCAGGAGCAAAGGTTATTCATATTCGGATGTTATCGCTCGGGGAGAGTGCCAGTATAGAGTTATTTCAGTACGCGAATACAGCGCAATCAGAGCCAGTTAGGGCATCGGATTACGGATTGCAGCATATGGCGTTGTACGTGGACGATATGCAAGAAGCTGCACGACACTTCAAGGAAGCGGGCGGGGTGTTGCTAACAGAGCCTGGGGCGTTGACCGGTTATATTGAAGGCGGAGAAGGCAATCAGTTTGTGTATGGAAGGACACCTTGGGGGATGCTGATCGAGCTGATCTCCTATCCTGCGGGCATTCAGTATCCGAATCACAGTGAAGCGAAGCGCTGGACACCACGAAAAAAATAATAAAGATGAGACTGGATAAGAAACAGGACGATGCACGACAAATCGTTCTGTTTTTCTTGTATATAGGGGCTAAACGGTTACTAAAAAAACAGAAATTATGTTACAAATACTGAAGTGTATACCTCTTTGCCTTATGTTACGATACGTACAAGTAGATACAGAGATATTTTACGGATAAGATAGTTAATAACGTCTCTTTTCTGGACGATGAACATGCTCCGAAAGTATGTTGATGGAAGCCTTTTATCCAGGATATTGAAGAAACATTGAAACGAAGGAACAACTATATATTTTGACTGAACAGGTTTGCAATAAAGTGCAGGGATACTACTACAGCAAGCCATTGTCAGCGGATGAGGTGGAGCAGATTTTCTTTTGAAAAAATAAATAACAACAGGTGATCCAAAATGCTGCAAATCGGGTATCAATAGTAGAGCCATCTAGAACCTGATGGATACATATTTTATTGTGATCGTTGTTTGCTAGTTAAAAGGCTGTCTATTATGGAATGAACTGTGGGGGTTATCAAGTGCCTATATTAGCTATGGAAAAGAAAGATGTTGTCACCGATGCACTGGTCATCAAGGCGATGGAGAAAAGTCTGGCTATTATTCGATTCGATCTGGATCGACGGGTAACTTATGTGAATGAAGTTTTTGCCCAGACCATGGGATATACGGTAGATGAGATGTATGGAATGAAGCATCAGCAACTATGCTTCGGTAATTTTGCGAATACCCCGGAATATGATGCTTTTTGGAATAGTATATTAAATGGTGTCAGCTTCCAAGATAAGGTTGAACGCAAGGATGCAAAGGGGAATTCCGTATGGCTTGAGGCGACGTATATGCCGGTGTACGATGAGATGAATCAGAAGATACTGGGTGTCTCCAAGATTGCCACCAACATCACCAACCGTCAGAACAACATTTCGGTCGTAGTGAATGAGCTGAAAACGATGTCTCATGAACTAAATGGGCAGGCAGATGTAGGCATTGAACGCAGTCAGGAGTTAATGTCCAGTATCTCCTATATCTCAGAGGTGTCGGCTACTAACCGTGCAACGCTGACTCATTTGCAGGAACAGGCCGGATCGATTCAGGGTGTGGTACGAACGATACGCGAGATTTCGTCTCAGACGCAACTGCTCGCGTTGAATGCTGCCATTGAGGCTGCACATGCAGGAGAATTTGGACGAGGATTCGATATCGTGGCCAAGGAAGTTAAGAAACTATCCGCAATGGTGGAGAGTTCGATTAATGAGATTCGTGATAGCGTTACCGGAATAACGAAGGAGATTGGTAATATCACAGGCGGTACCAAAAAAGTAGAAGAATATGTGGAGCAGAGCCAGAAGCAGATTGAGATCGCATTGAATGATTTTACAGCAATTGCTGCTTCAGCTCACTTGTTGGATGCCAAAGCGGAGCATGTGACCAGAATCGTATAATTATAGAGCAAATAGTGGTTCCTAATACAGGAACCGCTTTTTTTTGTCGTTTAGTACACAAAAAAACGGGAATTATTGTGATCAAACGGGGACACAATACTTGGGAATACCTGCAGCTTCATCATGCAGAGAAATGTTGGGGTGGGAACATGTGGTCAACAATTGTATCCTACGTGCCGGATTGGTCCATATGGATTCAGGCATTCTTGGTCTTCATCATTCCAATTGGTATTACATTGAGCACACGCTGGATCAATGCTGCCATTAAGCGCGGAAGCTTCTCTCGCTCGAAGCAATCGTCCGTATCCTCGAAGGATATCTCGCCAGCAGCCAAAGGGCAGGGTGAAGGGACCGAAACAGGCCACTATGCCAATATTAAATTAACCGAAAAGTACAGCATAAATCTGACGAGTGTGAAAGAAAGCTTTGGTCTCAATGCAGACGTGCATATTCGGGAATTTATTATTAGGGGAACGAATACACGGGCTGCGGTGATCTATACCGAAGGCCTGGTAGATCAGGACTTAGTTGATGATCACTTGATTACACCGTTGATGTTCGAAGGTGTTCCTCTACTTAAGCAGGAGGGTTTCCTTCATCCAGACAACGCACACTTACTGTCGGCATATCTGCAAGATCAATTACTTCCTGTCAGTCTGGTTGAGGAGACGAAGTCCCTCCAAGAACTCGCAGTTGGTGTGTTGTTTGGGAAAAATGCACTGCTGGTTGATGGTTTGCCGGGTGCTTTATTAATTGGAGCTCATAAGATCAAAACACGTGGTGTAAATGAACCCCTGTCAGAGGGGCTGCTTCGTGGGCCACGTATTGGTTTTACAGAGCAATTAAGCGATAATACAGGCATTTTGCGTCGTTATGGAAGTGATCAGAGCCTGTTTATTAAGAAGTATGAAGTGGGTTCACGGATCAAAAAAGATTTGGCGATAGCCTATATTCAGGATATTGCCGATCCCAATCTCGTGGCTGAAGTATGCAAGCGAATTGAAGAGATGGATATGGATTCGATGTTGGAATCAGGTTATGTGGAACAACTCATCGAAGACAGTACCCTGAGTCCTTTTCAACAGGTACTGAATACGGAAAGACCTGACCGGGTGATGGGTGCCCTTCTGGAAGGTCGAGTGGCAATTTTGTTGGATGGAACGCCGTTTGTATTAATCGTACCAGTGACCTTTAGCATGTTGCTTCAGTCTCCCGAGGACTATTATGAACGCTGGATTCCCGGAACATTTTTGCGAGTGCTACGTTTTATGGCCGCGATGCTGGCATTGCTTGCTCCTGCGCTCTATATCTCGTTTATCTCGTTCCATCCGGGTCTTATTCCAACGAAGCTGGTATTGACGATTATTGAAACGCGGACAGGCGTGCCGTTTCCTTCGATCATTGAAGTACTGATCATGGAACTTTCGATTGAGATTCTGAGGGAGGCAGGGATACGGCTGCCTAAACCAATTGCGCCAGCGATGGGTATCGTAGGAGGTCTGATTATTGGCCAAGCAGCGGTGCAAGCGGGAATAATAAGCCAATTCCTGGTCATTGTCGTTGCGGTAACAGCCATCTCTTCCTTTACGATTCCGGTCTATAGTGCGGGATTAACGCTAAGAATTCTGCGATTTGCCGCTATGTTCAGCGCAGCCGTACTTGGATTGTTTGGCGTGGTTATGTTCTTTCTGCTTGTGTGTACACATCTGGCACGACTCTCAAGCTTTGGCGTACCTTATGTTGCACCAGCGGTACCTTATCACATGAATGAATGGAAGGATTTTGTTATCCGTGCACCGCTAAATATGATGAGAATGCGTCCCAAGATGACTAATCCGATAGATGATGATCGGAAAAAATAAATGGAATTGCATCTACTGAAGGTCTGGAGGTGAACTAAAGTGAATGGCTCCCAAGGAAAGCTAACCACGACACAGGCCGTTGTAATTATTGTCAATTACATGCTTGGTGCCGGGATATTGACGTTGCCTCGAACGACTAGCAAAGCTGTCGGAACACCGGATGTCTGGATTTCCATTATCCTATCTGGATTCATTATCATAGGTGTCGGAATAATTCTGGTTACACTGTGTCGCAGATTTCCGGAGAAAACCGTCTTCCAGTTCACTCGTGAGATTACGGGCAGCTGGATTGCTTACATACTGGGATTGTCTATGATTATGTATTTCATAGTGATTGCCGCATTCGAAATCAGAGTTATGGCTGAAGTAACCGGGATGTATCTACTCGAACGCACCCCCACCTGGGCAATTGTGATGGTCTTCATGTGGATCGGTGTATATATGATCTCAGGCGGGCTTGGCGTTATCGTACGCGTGTTTGAGATCATCCTTCCGATTACGATTATTATATTTGTGATTGAAATTTTGCTTAGTAATCAGCTATTCGAGATAGGCAATTTGAGACCCGTGCTCGGTGATGGGCTTATGCCCGTTTTCCATGGGTTGAAGCCTTCACTATTATCTTATACAGGCTATGAGGTGATGTTAATCATGACTGCCTATATGAAAAATCCGAAAAAGAGCAATAAAGCGATGACCTGGGGGATACTCATATCCACTATTATCTACTTGATCACGGTGGTGATGGTTATAGGCAGTTTATCGCTCGATGGCATCAAAACTCGAACTTGGCCAACGCTGGATTTGGTAAGGAGCTTCGAAATTCAGGGTCTGATATTCGAGCGTTTTGAATCCTTATTGCTGGTCATCTGGATTATGCAAATCTTTTCGACTACAGCTATTACACATTACTGTGCTTCGGTGGGTATTCGTGATTTGTTTCGTTCCAAAAAAATCAAAGGCATCATGTACGGCCTGCTTCCGTTCATTTATCTGACAGCAATGATTCCCAAAACCGTGGATGATACCTTCAAACTAGGAGATATGCTGGGCAATGTGTCCGTATTTTTGTTTGGCATTTTACCTCTGGTACTACTGTTGTTAAGTCTGATTCGCAAAAAAGGAGGCAAGCATGCATGATTCCACTCCGTATGTTGTTACGCTTAGCCACTGTATTATGCATTCTCTTAACGATATCCGGATGTTGGAGCAGTCGGGAGATAGAGGATCTAAGTGTCTACGTCGGTCTTGGGATCGATATCGGCAAAGAGACGGAATTTGAGAAAGACATCGCTAATCAGGGAGGAGCGTATTCCAAGCAGAACAATTTGACGGCCACGGTACAGATTGCTCCCGGTAATTCCAGCAGTCAAAAGAGCCAACAATCCGGTTCGCCTTCTTCTGGTAAAACGTCCTATTCCAATGAACAGCTTACCGGAGATTCCTTGCTGCAAATCTTTCGTCAGTTTGCACTGAGGCGAGATCATCCGCTCATCGGACATCATCTGAAGGTCATCGTTGTGTCCAAGGATATTGCCAAAAAGTATGGTCTGGATCAGCTGCTGGATTTTGTACTTCGGGATAACGATATTCGCCCTAACTGTCTGGTGTTGATTAGCCATCATCGCGCTGTTGATGTACTGACTTCAGATGATCCTTCCCGGATTCCAGCATTTTATCTGACAGGCATTACCGGTAATTCGTACTTGTCCAACAAAATCCTGGACCCTGTTCTACTCTCCAAATTAGATGCACAAATGCAATCTGGTTCCAGCTTCTTGCTCCAAAATGTACTGAACTCCAATGGAGAGGACAAATTCTCCGGTGCCAGTATCTTTGATGGGAAAACGACAAAATTCATCGGGGAACTCAGCCAAACGGATCTAGAAGGGCTATCGTGGATCAGACCTAAAGAAAAAGGAGGCATCTTGAAGACATACAATAAAGCGGGATTCACCGTGGTATATGAAATGAAAAAGAAAAAAACAAAAATAATTCCAAAAGTGGTTGGCGATGATATTTCATTCCATGTGAAGACTGAATCCGAAGGTTGGTTGATGGAGGATTGGCGTGCTCCCGAGGAAGAGGAAAAAGGTGCTTATCTCAGAGAATTGGAAAAAGAATTTGCTGAACTGGCCGAACAACAGATTCGACAGGTGTTATACAAACTTCAGCATACCTATAAAGTAGATGTTGCGGATTTTCGGGATAGCTTGCGTATCAAAGAACCCAAAACATGGAAAAAAGTCAAAGACGATTGGGATAAAATTTTTAGCACCGTGCCGATCACGTATGAGGTAAAGACCACCATCACCAATCCGGGGTCTTCCACCGAATAGCGAGGTGTGCCATTTATTATTTAAATGTTGACACATTCATGATAGATCGCTATATTAGTAAAAAATCATTTTCTTATCCAGAGAGGTGGAGGGACTGGCCCTTAGAAACCTCAGCAACAGATCTGAAGGATACTGTGCTAATTCCAGCGGGTGAAAGCCTGATAGATAGGAGCGTTTGTTTTTATTTGTCAGTAACGGCGCACTCTTTAGGCAGAGTGGGTCTTTTTTGTTTTTTCTGGATGAAGAAGTAGGGGAGCAGCAGGTATGGAGAACAACAACGACAAAGGGCATTTTCAGCGGAAAATGCAGGCACGGCATGTGGTCATGCTCTCTCTAGGAGGAGTCATTGGAACGGGATTATTCCTCAGCTCAGGTTACACCATTCAGCAAGCGGGACCACTGGGAACCATTCTGTCCTATCTGATCGGAGCCATTGTTGTATATCTGGTGATGCTCTGTCTTGGTGAACTGTCTGTTCATATGCCAGAGACGGGAGCATTTCATAGTTATGCAGCCAAATATATCGGACCGGCAACAGGCTACACGGTGGCTTGGTTATACTGGTTAACCTGGACTGTTGCGCTTGGCTCCGAATTCACAGCCGCCGGATTGCTGATGCAGCGCTGGTTCCCATCGGTCAACGTATGGATATGGAGTGCGCTCTTTGCACTGATGATCTTTCTGTTCAACGCTTTAACAGTGAAATTATTTGCGGAATCCGAGTTCTGGTTCTCATCTGTAAAAGTAGTGACGATCGTAATCTTCATTATTATCGGTGGCGCAGCCATGTTTGGTATCATTCCCATGGCGGATTCTGAACCGGCTCCATTTCTATCGAATATTACCGCATCCGGGTGGTTCCCTCATGGGGCTACAGCGATATTGATGACTATGCTTGCTGTAAACTTTGCCTTCTCAGGCACCGAGTTAATCGGCATTGCCGCAGGAGAAACGGAGAATCCGGAAAAGACGATTCCAAAAGCTATTCATACAACGCTGTGGCGTTTGGTTATTTTCTTCATCGGAACGATTATTATCTTGTCGGCCTTGCTGCCCATGTCGGATGCCAGTGTACTGGAAAGTCCGTTTGTAGCGGTAATGGAGCGGGTGGGAGTACCCTATGCAGCAGACATTATGAACTTTGTTATTCTAACGGCGATTCTCTCTGCTGCCAATTCGGGCCTATATGCATCTTCACGGATGCTCTGGTCTCTGGCTGATAAAAAAACAATCTCTCCGTGGTTTGCCAAACTGACCAAACGCGGGGTACCGCTGAATGCACTTCTGATCAGTATGGTGGGTGGTGCACTAGCTTTGCTGTCCAGCATCATTGCACCAGGTACCGTGTATATTACTCTGGTCTCCATCTCAGGTCTGGCTGTCGTTGCGGTATGGATGAGCATCAGTGCCTCCCAATACATGTTCCGCAGACAATATATCCGGGAAGGACATGCGGTCAAAGATCTGGTCTACCGCACACCACTGTATCCGGTGGTACCAATTGTTTCATTTATATTATGCCTGGCTTCATGCATAGGTATTGCCTTTGACCCGACACAGCGAATTGCGCTGTATTGTGGGGTTCCGTTTATCGCAGTATGTTACGCTGCTTATTATCTGACAGAACGTGTGAATAAGAAAAGAGGACAAGTACATGACGCAAGCACAACAGACTAACCCCATAGAACAGATCCTGCGTGAACATCCGGTCATGATTCTGGATGGAGCGCTGGCAACGGAACTTGAACAGCATGGATGTGATCTCGATGATCCACTATGGTCTGCTCGTGTGTTGCTTGAGAATCCGGATGTTATTGTTCAGGTCCATGCAGATTATTTTCGAGCAGGAGCCGACTGTGCGATTACATCCAGTTATCAGGCGACGGTGGATGGTTTCCGCAAGAGAGGGATTGATGAACAGGCAGCACTGGAGCTGATCCGCAAGACGGTGGAACTGGCTGCACAGGCGAGAGATGACGTGTGGGCAGAAGTGCAGGACGGTTTAGTAGGGAGAGAAAGCTCGACAGGTCAGCTTATAGGAGTTCCTTCGGTACGTTCCGAGACCGTGGAGAATGAGGAGCATATAACAGATCGTACAGGGGATCGCGAAGAAGACAGTCTTCGTCCACGTCCAATTATTGCCGGGTCCGTTGGACCGTACGGCGCCTATCTGGCGGATGGTTCAGAGTATGTGGGACATTACGGCGTGTCGGATGAGACGCTTGCCGCATTTCACCGTCCACGTATGGCGGCGCTGATTGAAGCGGGTGCTGATATTCTGGCGTTTGAGACGATTCCTTCCCTGCAGGAAGCACAGGTGCTGGTTGATGTACTGAAGGAGTTCCCTCATGCGTATGCTTGGTTATCTTTTTCTTTAAAAGACGGGACAAGCATCAGCGAGGGCACACCGCTTGAGGTATGTGCACAGACGTTTGGCTCCGAGCCGCAGATTGCAGCGATTGGCCTGAATTGTGCTCCCATGGAAGTGGTGACGGAAGCAGTGGGTATTTTGAGCCGTACCAGCGATAAACCTGTTATTGTGTATCCGAACTCGGGAGAAGTATATGATGCAGCAACGAAGACGTGGAGCGGACAGGGTACATGTGGCAGTATGAGTGATGCTTCGGAGCAGTGGGTTGCTGCGGGCGCAAAAATTATTGGTGGCTGTTGCCGTACTACGCCACATCAGATTGGTGAACTTGCGAAGAAGTGGCGGAATTAAAAGACTTGATGTAGGGTTGTACCCACTAGAGTACAACTAAATATGAAGAAGCCCACACGATCCATTAACTGGATTGGTGAGGGCTTTTTTTAGTGATTTAGCGTAAACATTAACATGAGGGAGGACATTCCTCGTCTGCTGCTTCTGATTAAGCTATTTAATTAACTGAGTGCTAACTAAGGTACGACCTTCGTCGCTTAGGATGTACAGACCCGTTGTGTTATTTAAAAATAGACGTTCCTTATTAAAATCAAATTCGCCATTTTTGTAAGTGTACAAAACGTTCAGGTTGCTTGTGTCCATAATAATTAGTTCTAGTTCATCTTCGTCATTCTTTTCAGATGTAAACATCAAACTTGTGCCATCCAAAGCCATATTGGGATATGATACTGGCAGGTATGCCTTCTCAGCAATTAATCTACCTGAAGATGAATATAGCTTGATTCGTTTATTTTTATAATCCACAAATATAAACCGATCTTTCAATGCAAAAAGCTCTGTTGAATTTTCTTTATAAGGAAGTTGTTTTGTCCACTTTAGCTGCCCCGTGCTGTTATAGCCTTTAAGCGTTAATGTTTTTTTGTAGATATTATAATATAGTAATGTGCCGTCAGATAGACTCTTAATCCCATTGTAACCTCTACCACCAGTGATCGTTTTAATTTTTTTTCCGGTTGTCAGGCTAATCAAGTATAAATCGGGATGATCGCCAAATGTACTGCCGACAATCACATCACCATGAATCTGTTGCATAAAATATGGAACCTTGAACTTTCGGCTTAAATTTCCGTTGGTATCATAATAGTAGAGTGTACTGCTTTTTGAATCATCAGAGTCTGCAATCACATACAAACTTCCATTTTCGCCTGGAATGGCTGACTCAGCCGAGTATAGTCTCCAATCTTCTGGCGGTCCGGGCAGAGAAGCTGTCCAACGGATCTGGCCCGTAGCTATATGCTTGGCATTGACTTGATTATCGTGGAAAATAAACATATATCCATCATCGGATAGCGTGTACTCGTTGTCCGTTGGAATCGACCAAAGTAGCTCCCCTGTTTTGGCATCCACACTGTCGATATAATAATCATTATTCTTGTCTACTTTAGTTACGAGCAGACTTTCATTCCCCATGGCATCTGTAACACTCTTCATTGAATATGAGCTTGTTGCACTCTGTCCACCGTTGGTAATATCATACCCCCATTGCAATTGCAGCAGATCTTTAGCCAGAGCTGGCTCGGATGGGATTGCAAGGAAGAAGCATAGGCTGGCTATAAGCCAATAGTTGATTCGCTTTAAACTCATGATTGGTAGACTCCTTATGTAATGTTCTCTGGATTATGGAAGTAACTGATACTTTCTTATCGTCTGCCCGTCAGAAGGCAGGAAAAATAATTCATTTTGCTTATTGAGGAACAATTCATCTCGATTAAACCGTACATCGTTCCAATCGTTCTGTGACACCCGATAGAGCTCTCTCAGATTATTTGAATCTCTAATCACGAGTTCTATTCCCTGTTCGGTGTATTGGATATACATAAAACTCTGTAAATCGATTGCCATTTTTAGAGGGCTATTTGGCTCACCTTGCATGTAGAAGGAATTTTCATTGACTCCTGTAATGAATTTTCCATCCGAATTCATAAGCATGATATTGCCTGCGGTTTGTTCCAGATACAGCACACGATTATGGATGATAAATATCTCGGGAGGCCCCTTTTTAAAAGAAAAATCATACTTCCATTTCAAAGCTCCCGTAGGCGAGTACGCCCTCAACTCAAGTTCACGGTTATTGATAAACTTCCGGGTTATTAGGGTTCCATCGTCCGTAACCCTATTCCCGTAGGGCAAGGTTGTTTCATTGGTCAGCACCGTTAGCTTCTTACCTGTAGAAAGATTAAAAACATGAGTATACGGACTTTTGTTGCCCGGTTGACCTAAAATAAAATTGCCTTCTATTGTGTAATATTGCATATAGGGGAGAACAAGCTTTTTGCTTCGATGTCCCTGTTCATCATAATAATAAAGAGTTACATATTTGTTTTTGTGATAAGTGAAAGAATAAACTGTTCCGTTTTTGGTGAAATCTGAGGACTGACCTTCACGAAAGTAAGGGTTTATTGAGGACCATATCGGTTTACCGGTTGTCAGATCCGAGACCGTAATAATATCATCTAATCTATTTTCATAGTCATCAGTTTCAGCAGGTTTGAAAGTATACATGTAACCATCACTAGTTGAACCATAATCAGATTCTGGCTTGGACCATCGGATGTCCCCGGTTTCGCCACTAATGTTCTCCACATAAATGAGGTCCTCATTCACAACCTTTCTCACCAGAATGTTTAGGTTGCCGGACGAATCCAGTCTGAAGTAATGCGGAGTGAATCCATCCCCCCATTGGCCAGAATCGACCTGCTTGACCCATTCAAGTTGTGGCACGGTCCTAGCCCAGGCCGAAGGCGTGCCAACCGACAACAATCCTACACTCAGGATGCTGATCAATAAACAAAATCGAATACAAAACCATTTCAAAATAAACAGCTCCTTAACAAAAATCGAGGTCAAACTTAATCTGGACCTACCGTTTCATTTTTAATATCCTGCACCAACCGTATGATCTCCGCAACACCTAGTAACAATAGTCCTGCTACAATACCGTTCATCATAACTGGAAGAGTCAAAGACCATTGAAAGCCATTGAACTCATTTTGCCCAACGAGGATACCGACAATAATGGATAGAATGATGCTAATCCAGGCTATCCACTTCAACAATTTACTCGTTTTATTTTTGTTGTACAAAGAAATTAACTCCTTTACCATAGTATGCCATTAAGTCTATCATATCTATCATTGCTAGGTATATAGGACTATTTCTGTGTCGGATTTAGAGTTTTGTTGAAATATATTGTCATGTATTTTAATGTCTGTCTGCTGCATGTTATTCAATAACAAGAATGCGCGGGGATGCCTGACGAATTACCTTGGATGATCTCCAGGAGCCAAAAGCTGCTGCAAGGGTACTCAGAGAAGAGAAAAGTATAATCCCCCACCAATTCAGAACCAACGGGATTTGTACAATACCGTATCCGGAGAGTACCTTTTCAAGCAACAACGGAAGAAGGTACACGCCAGCAATAACGCCAAACATCGAACCGATCAGGGATAACAATACGACTCCCAGTGTAATAGAGGACCGAATACTACCGGATGTCATTCCAATCGACTTATAAATGCCATACGTCTTGCTCTCTTTGCGAATACTGATCCGGCAGGTGCTGAAGATAATGATAAATGTAACCAAAATGAACAGCAGACCAATTAGAGCCATGGGGTACACAAGAATGCTTGCAGCTTCTGCATAAACGGAATCCAGCAGCGTTTTTTGCGTGACGATGGAAGCAGAGTCTTTGAACCGCTCATTCAATTGGTTAGCAATGGCTCCTGCCTGTGAAGGATCGTTGACATTGATAAACGCCACATTTACATCTCCGTAATCCGGATTCACGCTTCGAACCGCTTGAGCTGTGATTCTTCCGGATACCGACAAGTCGGAGATGGCCTGATAGATGCCCGAAATCATGAACGTGCGCTTCTCTCCTTCAATGTAGAGATCAATGAGATCTCCCATATCCTTGTTTAACATCTTGGCAACACTAACCCCGATTGAAATTTCATTTTCGAGTTCCGGATTGTTTCCTCTCAACGTCTCAAAACCAAGATCTTGATAGCTTCCATCCAGTACTCTTAGATAAAGACTGGTAGACTGGCTGGCCACGTCGGTTGAATCATCTGGAAGGATAACTCCGGTGATGTTCCCTTGCCAGCCCACATTTTTGATGCGAGGGTCTTCTTCCAATGCGCTCTGCAGCTCTGCTCTCGGAAACGTAGTTTTGTTCACAACAACTGCAGCAATGTTAGCATTGTCATAACCCCATTTGGCTGCCGTCTGATAGATTCCGGTAATGCTGGTCAGTACAACATAGCCGAGGACAAGTACGGAAGCAGCCATCGTTGTGAGCAATAACATCAGAACCGAGCTTTTGCTGTTTTTGATCAAATTGCGTATGCCGATTACAAAAGAGACGGGCAATCGTCCAAACAAGACCCGGTTTGCGAGCGGTGAATTCATTCGTCGCGCCATGCGTACATTGTCGCTCTCCGACATACCATACCGAATGGCCTGAACAGGCTCGATCGTGCGAGCTTTTCTGGCGTATAACACAACAAATGCAATAACCAAGACGAGTAACAGCAGCCCTACAACAATAGCAGCTCCAATGCCCTCAATTGGAAGATCACCCTGGCCAGTCCGCAGGGACGATACGGAGATGTTGATGATGAATTTGGAGACGAATACGCTAAGTACCAGCCCGGGAAGAACGGCGATGATGGACAGCAGGGCATATTGAATGACGTAGGTACCAATGGTGCCCCGGGAAGTGATTCCCAGCGATTTAAGGATACCTATCGTTTTGTAGTTGGCCAGAATGACATCGGATATGGTGAAGCCAATCGTAATGAGGGCAATAATCATCATGACGGCCCCTAAGAATATCATAATGAACCCAACGATCTGATTGATGATCAGATAAAAGGATGAGATACTTTCAAATTCCATTTTGGTTTCCAGAAATGGGGCACCTGTCTCGCTTGTATAACGATCCCAGTAGCTGGAGTTCGTACTGTAATCATCAAAATGGATGCCCATCATGTGAATATCTTTTCCTGCAAGCGTACTAAGATCATTTTGGTAATCCGTACTGTTCATCCAAATTCTTGCCGTATTGGTGAACGGTGCTCCATAAGGAACATCCACAACAATAGCTGAGACTGCGAGGTCAAGTGTGGAATATCCCGTTTTGAATTGAATGGTATCACCAACAGTGATGTTATAGCCATTCGCCATGGAAGTTGGGATCCATACGCTTCCTTGTTCAGGAGCCGAATGCTGTGTACCACTTGCAAATACAAGTTCATCTACACTCCACGGAGGAGGCGGGGTATTCATCATGTACAGATAAAGGTTAGGGATGTCAGTGCCGCCAAAAGTGATGCCCGACAAGATGCGGTAAGTAAGCAAAGGTGAGACTTGAACACCGTTCTGGGAAGCCCACCAGCCATGCACAGTTTGGGGATCATTCAGTCCTTTGTCGAACGTCAAGATCTGATGGGACCCGTTGGTCCGACTATGCATTTCCTTGAACTGGTTACCCGTATTGGCCAGAATGATGACAGATGTGGATACCAGTAGGGTAGACAGCAAAATAAGCAGCGCAATCAACGCATTTTGTATTTTGTTCCTACTCAGATACGACAAGCTAAGTTTAAACATGACTGCCATCGTTATTCCTTCCCCGTAACCAAAGCGAAGATAATCGCTTCACGATCCTGAATTTGATGTTCGTCATAGGTGTCAAACTCAAGGATTCCGCCAATCTTGCCGTCCAAAATGTAGATCAGGCGATCTGCCCGACAGGCGGCCTTGATATCATGCGTCACCATAACAACGGACTGTCCTTTCCGGTTGAGGTCTGTAAGGATATCGAGAACAGCTGTGCCGTGTTCCATATTCAAGCTTCCGGTCGGTTCATCCGCAAAAATGATATCCGGTGAATTGATCAAAGCCCGTGCAATCGCAGCTCGCTGCTGCTGTCCTCCGGAAGTTTGGGAGGGGAGGCGGTTACGCTGTCCATCAATATCCATGGCATTCATCAGCTCAGCAGCGCGGGATTGGATGTCCTTCTTTTTGTTTCCTGCGATATATCCCGGTAAAGCAATGTTCTCTTTGATGGAAAGGTCTGGGACCAGATTGATACTTTGATAGATATAACCGATCCGGCGGGTGCGGAAGTCGGACATTTGGCGTTCACTGTAAGCGTCAATCCGCTGGTCGCGAAAATAGACCTCACCTGCTGTAATCTGATCCAGTCCGCTTAGCAGATATAAGAGGGTTGATTTGCCAGAGCCAGAGTTACCCATGATGACTGTGAATTCCCCTTCATAGATGTCAAGATCAACATTACGGATGGCATGATGTTGTTCACTTCCGCTGTTGTATGTTTTGCACAGATTCTGTGCACGGATAATCACTTTTTTGGACAAGTCGAATCACTCCCGAGTGCAGTATAGGATTCATTCTAGAGGAGGGATGTTGAGGAAGCCTTATCAAATTATGAATAAAGTATTACAGCTGTGGAGGGTGCTCAGCAGATCGGCAGATAGAACCGGAAGGTTGTACCTTGGCCTTCTTTACTAGTAAAGGAAATATGGCCTCCATGTGCTTCAATAATGCTTTGGCAGATGGAAAGACCCAGCCCTGTACCTTCCTGCACATGTTGGTCTGCATGACTCGCCTGGCCTTTGAAATAACGTTGGAAAACAAACGGCATGTCCTGTACACGTATGCCCTGACCCGAGTCGGTGATGGTCACTTTCAAATGCCCAGATTCCAGTTCCGTGTCTATACGTATCGTATCTCCCTGAGCTGTATGTTTGAGGGCATTGGCGACAAGATTGGAGATGACTTGTTCAATTCGAGTGGGGTCGATAGCGATTAACACATTGGGGATGTAGTTGGGTCCTTTATAGATAAGCCCCTTTGTTAGGACAACATGTTCAATAGGTTTCAACATCGTCTCCAGTATAGGCCCACTGTACATTTCACGGGTTTCCACCGAAATCTGCCCCAATTCCCGAAGTGCATGAACCAGCAGATCCTCCACAAGGCGTGCCGTTTTATCCGTATGGGTCCGCATGACTCCCATATATTCCATCAGCGTCTCCTGATCGTTGCATAGTCCTTCCTCAATAGCTTCTATGTATGCTTTTATTGTGGTAATTGGTGTTTTAATATCATGAGATATATTGGTGATGAGTTCTTTTTGTGCTTGTTCCTGCTGAATACGCTGCTCGCTCATATGTTTAATCTCCGTGCGCATTAGATCAAACATGGCATATACTTCGAGCAATTCATCGTTCCGGTTGT
Source organism: Paenibacillus sp. PK1-4R (assembly GCF_030369595.1). Lineage (NCBI taxonomy): Bacteria > Bacillati > Bacillota > Bacilli > Caryophanales > Paenibacillaceae > Paenibacillus > Paenibacillus sp. PK1-4R. The sequence goes on along the minus strand of NZ_CP126535.1, from coordinate 6,021,420 downwards.
ACTGAATTTTTTCTTCATAATTGCCTTTAAGCATGGATTCCGCATGTTGCTTCAATTGATGGATGGGAGAGAGCAGGTGTTTGTCCAGTTTTTGTTTCATCCAGAATAGAAATAAGCTCAGAATCAGTGACAGGAGCATGAGTGCGCTAATCAATATAACCGGAAAAGTCATCGATTGCTGAACCGTAACCATGGCTTGGGGGATGGAAAAGATGGCATTACCGATCTGACTTCCCATCGGTCCGTCCATCACGGGAAACGCAATATCAAGCAAATCATTACCGTCCGCGGCCTGCGTGGCATGATGCAGATCATAATGAAGAGCTGTACGCAGATTAACTTGCGTTCCTTCAGAGGTGGGGTCGGAGGACAGAATGACTTTTCCATCCAAGTTTAGATAGGTAAGTAGAACTCCGGTCTCTCTGGCGGTGGAATGTATGTCTTCACGAATATTTTGTTCATTAAGATGCTGATGATTTTGCTCCAAAGCGAGTAAGATCGGATTGACCTTGAGTCGAACCTGATTCAGGGACAGATTGGATTCGCCTGAATTTCGATCTTGTAACAGCATCATCGACAGTGCAAGGATACTTAAAACGATAATAATGAGAAGGCCAAGTGTTGTTAACAACCAGCGTTTGGACCAGCTGTTCAATGACATGTGGGAGCCTCCAATCTCACTTATTCGTAATTGAATTTGTAACCGACACCCCATACCGTCTTCAGAACGGTCGGATGCGAGGCATCTGCCTCGATTTTTTCACGCAGTCTGCGAATGTATACGGTTACGGTATTTTCATCGCCGTAGGTTGCATATCCCCAGATGGCGTCAAGCAACTGGGCTTTGGAGAACACCTGATTCTTATGGCTTGCCAGATAATGAAGTAATTCGAATTCCTTGGCGGACAGAGAAACTTCCGATCCGTTCAAAGTAACTTTATAGGCTTTTTTATCAATCACCAGGTTTCCAAGATGCAGTAGATCTGTTCTGTCCCGATCTGATGTCATGCTGTCATAACGCCTGAAGTGGGCATTAATCCGTGCTAACAATTCGCTGAGCGAAAAGGGCTTCGTCATATAATCGTCTGCTCCAAAGCCAAGACCAAGTACCTTATCGGTATCACTGCCTCTGGCACTTAGAATGAGGATGGGGATATTGTTGCGCCGTCTAATCTCTCGACAGACCTCAATCCCGTCCATGTCCGGAAGCATAATGTCCAGAATGATGTAGTCTGGTTTAATAAGCTCCATAATCTGAAGTCCATCTTGGCCAGTGGCTGCCACGGCGGCTTCATATTGATTTTTGGTTAAATAATCTCGCAGAATGCGCGAAATATCTGATTCATCCTCGATGATGAGGACTTTGCGCTGGTGGGTTAGCATATGTATCGCTCCAGTATGATAGATGTTAATCGAATATATATGTATGAATTTGTAAAATGACTGTCTCTATAATTGTACAGTCTTGTTCTGTGGGAGTCACATAAAAAAATATTGAATTGAACTTCATTCTTATAAAAATGGTCTGACTTCTATTCGCACTAAAAGCTGATTACAGTTTACTGTATCAAAAATAACCCATGAACCTCTTTAAGGTCATGGGTTTCTGATCTGATACTGCTCGTCACACATGCTCCAGATCATCGATAGGCTCATGCTGTCTGGATTTGAGATACTCCGCCGGAGACACACCGAAGTGCGCCCGGAATACCCGGTGGAAATAGGAGTAACTTGCAAAACCGCAGGATTCGGCAATATGCTCCAGTGTCATTTCACTGTATTTCATTCGTTCCAGCGCCGCATTCAGACGGATCTCAATCGCATATTGAATCATGGTCTGATTGTAATGTTCCTTAAATAAACGGACTGCACGTGACAGACTGAGTCCTGCATAACGTGCCGCTTCATCAAGCTTGAACGTAACCGTGGCATGCTCCTCAATAAAACGTTTTAACTTCAGCGCAGAGGAAACTGCCCGATCGGTCTGAATATTCTCTTTAATTGCCCGGTCAATATACAGACATAATCCGCGCAATAACGCATCCTTTAGCTCCGCATTTTCCTCAAGAGGTCCGCGACGTTTCTCAAGTAACATATTTCTCCACAGGCTGATGAGTTTATCATCAAGTCCAATTCGGCTCACGGTAGATCGATGCTGCCTTTTCCACCAGTTCTCGATCCAGCTGCCCTCGCAGAACAGATAATAATCTCCGCTGGACAAGCGTCCTTCCTTATGTGGTTCATCTACAACGAGATGGTAGTCATCACCAGGCTTTAAGAGCAGCAAGTCCCCGCTTGTCATCCTGAATTCCTCATCCTGTACATACACCTTGCACGAGCCTTCAGTCTGCAGACGGAACAGATAGGTTTGCAGCTCGCCCTTCATATTATGTGTGAACGCCTTATAGTGGTATGAGTAGTCACAGATCAGTACAGATGTCTCTAACGTATCCAAAGATAAAATCCCCCAATATGTACATCCTGCATGCATTCAAATGGGCTACATTCAATAGATGCAAAATGATGGAAATAAAATTTGATCAGATAGTTCATGTTCTGACTATATTGTATATGTTCATTCTAGCCTGTTTTGCGTTAGGATGATACCAGATAGAGCAATGAAAGCAAATTTGAGAACAGAGGTGTATCCTACATGAAAAAACTTAATATTGGTTTGCAATTGTTTACACTCCGTGATGAAACTGCAGCAGATTTTCGTGGTACGTTGCGTAAGGTAGCGGCCCTTGGATATGAAGGTGTGGAGTTTGCCGGATATGGTGATATTCCAGCTGAGGAAATGAAAGCGCTACTAGATGAACTTGGACTGAAAGGATTCAGCAGCCACGTTTCACTACATGCGATGCGCGAAGACTTGCAAAAACAAATCGATTACCTGAAAACAATTGGTGCACAATATATCATTTGTCCTTACCTGATGCCAGAAGATCGTCCTGAGAATGCAGAAGGTTGGACCAAGCTATTCGCTGAGTTACAACAATATGGAGCTGAAGCAGCGAAACAAGGATTGATCTTCGGATACCATAACCATGACTTTGAATTCCACGGCCAGGTTGGCGATGCCAATGCCTTTGATGCCATGTTCGCTCAAACATCACCGGAAGCGGTAAAAGTGGAAATGGACGTATGTTGGGTACAATTTGCGGGACAAAATCCGATCGAGTATATTAATAAATATGCGGGTCGCTTGCCGCTGCTTCATCTGAAGGACTTCAGCAAAGACGAACAGGGCCAGATGAAAACACTGGAATTGGGACAAGGTTCGGTTGACCTGCCAGCTGTTATTGAAGGCGCTACGAATGCAGGTGTAGAATGGCTGATCGTGGAACAAGACGTATGTCAGAACCCTCCGCTTGAGAGCGTATCCAACAGCTACAACTGGTTGAAAGAAAACTACCTGAACCAATTCTAATGGGCCATCGAACCATGAAAAATGCTAATCTATTTGTCAAAGGAGACTTATGTACATGAGTAAAATTAAAGTTGCTGTATTCGGCTGTGGAGCCATTGCCGAGCGCAGACATATTCCAGAGTACGCTGCCAATGAGAACGTAGAACTTGTCGCTTTTGCCGATCCGATTGTGGAGCGTGCGGAGAAGATGGCCGAGACTTACGGCGGTAAAGCGTATTCCAATTACGAGGAATTGCTTGCAAACGAAACGGTGGATGCCGTTAGTGTGTGTACACCGAACTATCTGCATGCCCCAATGGCGATTGCTGCTGCAAATGCAGGCAAGCATGTATTGGTTGAGAAACCAATGGCAGTATCCACTGAAGAAGGCGAGCAAATGATCGAAGCTGCCAAGAAAAATGGCGTGTATCTGATGGTTGGACACAACCAGCGCTTGATGCCTCCTCACGTAAAAGCAAAAGAAATTCTCGACTCCGGCAGACTTGGAAAAGTTCTGAATTTCCGTACATCATTCGGTCACCCAGGTCCGGAAGGATGGAGTGTGGACGGAGCTGAAAGTTGGTTCTTCCGTAAAGAAGAAGCTATTATGGGCGCTATGGGTGACCTGGGCGTGCACAAATCAGACTTTATCCGTTACTTGCTGAATGATGAAGTATCTGAAGTGGCTGGTTTCATCAGCACACTGCACAAAGAAGGCACTAAGGTTGACGATAACGCAACTTGTTTGCTGCGTATGAAGAGCGGAGCGATCGGAACGCTCGTAGCGAGCTGGACACAATACAGAGCTGGAGACAACAGTACTGTTCTGTGGTGCGAGAATGGTGTCATGAAGATCGGAACAGTTGAAGGCGATGAAGTTATCGTTGAACTGACCAATGGCACAGTTGAGACGTACAAAGTTGGTGCCATGGCTACCAACGAGAAACAAGTACCGAGTGGTGTAATTGACGCATTTGTAGAGTCGATTGTAACCAAAACACCTCCAGCGATTTCCGGGGAAGAGGGCTTGCGTTCCCTGCAAGTGATCTTGGCAGCATTCGAATCCGAGAAAACAGGTCAGATCGTTAAACTGTAATCCATACAAATGACAGTGCAATTTCTAACATTCTATATGGCTTAATCTATGATATAAGGGACTTATCTTCAGAGAAGTGTTCTGGGATAAGTCCTTCTTTATTTGTTCCCGGGCAAGTGGGGGGAAAGTGAACAGGGATACGGTAATTGTGCAATAGGTTTTACAATAGTGGATCGCTTTTGCATAACAGAAAAGGCTGATATTATGCGCTATCGCGTAATATCAGCCCCTTAGAGTCATTAAAATTAATGATATAATGATTAACTTTCTTTAGATGCCAGCCGGTACATCACTGCCCAGATCCAGCCATGTTATTTCAGCAGGAGTAAGCGTGATGCGGGAACCTTCGTCACAGGACAGCAGCTCCGCCTGATTCTGGGCACCGATCAGGGCACAGGTTGGGAAAGTCTGATTCAATACATAGGCGAGTGCAATCTGAATAGGTGATGTTTTCTTCGAATTAGCCAATTGTTCAGCCCGGCGCAACCGTTCCCAGTTGCCATCACTGTAGAATACACGCACCAGGTCTTCGTTATCCCGAACTTCAGGTGTGAATCGTCCAGTGAAGAAACCACGCGCTTGAGAGGACCAGGATAGCAATGGCAGCTTGGTTTGGTCATGCCATGCCAGCGTCTCTGCATCTGCTGACACACAGCCTTCCCAGAACGGTTCGTTTGCTTTGGCGAGACTGAGATTTGGACTGCTGAATGTGAAGCCCTTCAGGCCATTTGCCGCAGCATATGCATTAGCTTCCTCGAGCCGCTGCCAAGTCCAGTTGGAGGCGCCAATTGCGCCGATTTTGCCGGATTCAATATGTTCGTTCAATGCTTCAAGAATAACACTCACAGGAGTATTTGGATCATCCCGGTGCAAGGCATACATCTCTACGTGATCTGTCTGAAGACGCTCCAGACTTTCCATCAAGTCACTGCGGATGGCATCAGCGTTCACGCGTGGCCCATTCTGGTCATGATGTGCGCCTTTGGTGAGAATGACGATCTGGTCGCGGTTACCACGTTCTTTCATATAACGACCAAGGACTTCTTCACTCTGTCCACCACAATAAATATGTGCTGTATCTACGGTGTTACCGCCAATCGACAGAAAAGCATCCATGTTCGTAGCTGCTTTATCGTAGGCATCATGCACGAAATAATCGGTTCCTTTAATCAATCTGGAGACACGTTTACCTGCACCAGCAATTTCGATATATTCCATAAGTCAGTTCATCCTCTCAATTATAGTGTAATTCGTGTACGTTCTTCCGCTGAACGAAGACAAGCTTCCAGCACTTTCATATTAGCTACCGCATCGGAAGGGGAGAAGCGCAGATCCTTACCCTGAAGTACAGCACGTGCCATATCATCTCCCTGTAGAGAGTAGTGGTTCACTTGTGGGACTTCAATCTCTCTGCGTTCACCACCAGCCGTTACATAGAAGTTGGAACTGCGGTCCTGTCCGCTGACAAATGCCGAAGGGACTTCGATAATCCCGTCGGATCCCAATACCTCCAGCGTGTTGCGGAAGGCTGCCCACATGCTGCTGTCAAACGTCACGCCAATGTGATTATTGAATTCCAGCAGTCCGGAAGCCATCATATCGACCTGATCATGCTGTGGGGAGAACATGCCAATAACGGTAACGGCATTTGGTTCTTGACCAAGCAGCAGACGTGCTACGCTGATGGAATAACATCCGACATCATACAGTGCACCTCCACCCCACTCTTTCCGAAAGCGGACATTGCCGGATGCATTGGAGTTATTAAATGAAAATGTGCTGTGCATACCACGAATCTCACCAATCTCACCGCTGGCAATGATATCCCTGATCTGCTCATATCGTGGATGATGGCGGTACATGAATGCTTCAGCCAGATGTACACCTGCATCTGCACAAGCTTGAACCATCTCCTGAGCTTCCTGTTCTGTCAGAGCCAGTGGTTTTTCGCACAAAATATGTTTGCCTGCTTCAGCAGCACGGATCGTCCATTCCCGATGCAGATGATTCGGCAGTGGGATATATACGGCATCAATGGAATCATCAGCGAGCAAAGCTTCATAACTGCCATAAGCCTTGTCGATCCCAAGTTGTTCAGCCGTTTGCTTGGCTTTATCTTCGTCTCGACTAGCAATCGCGGTTACTTCATTCAACTCGGATTGCTGCAGGCCTGGAATGACGGATTCCACAGCAATGCTAGCGCTACCAAGAATGCCCCAACGCAATTTTTGAACTGAATTCATGTGTTGTATCCTCCTGTGTATGAATGTATATTGTGATTATAAAGAATAGATCAATGAATTAAAATGATAATATATTGAGGTTAGTTAACACAATATTGTTGATCAAGGAGAACCGGCTATGATGAGACAAACCGTATTGCTTACCCTGCAGGATATTCCATATTTTTGTTATCCCGAGTCCGTTGGACATTATATGGACCACGTCCAGCATTCCGTGTTGCGGGAGGCAGGAGCACTGAACAACTTTAATATTCACTACGTCGCTGCGGGCAAAGGGTACGTGGAAGTGGACGGGGTGGTGCATGAGCTTCGCGCAGGTCAGGCCGTACTCTATTTCCCGCAGCAGCGACAGCATTATTATAGTAGTGAAGATGATCCGTGGGATGTACGATGGGTTCATTTTTACGGTGAACGTCTGCATGATTATATGATCGAGCGGGGGTTACATCGCAATCTATTATGGACACTGCGGCAACGCAGCTCTTGGGAAGAGGCTCATCTGGCCTTGCTCACTGAAGCGGAACAGAACACGATGCTGCGTCCGGCTCAACTATCCACATTGACCTATGCCGTACTCGCCGAGTTCGTGCAGCATGCAGTACCTTTAAAGAGTACACGTACCACAAGTAAGGCGGAGAGTCGGGTTCTTGCACTTCTTCCACAGATGCAGCAAGAGGCCTGTCAACCTTTCCTGTTACAGGACTGGGCGGATCTTGCAGGTGTGAGTTCGTATTACTTTTGCAAAATGTTCAAGAGTGCTGTGGAGATGACGCCTATGGAATTTATCACTCGTTCACGACTACAGATGGCGAAGCAATGGTTACTGGAACGGCCTGCGGCCAACATTGGACAGATTGCGGAGGAAGCGGGGTATCCCAATGCCAGTTATTTTAACCGCCAGTTCATGGCCCATGAGGGGATGACACCTACGGATTACCGCGGATTGTATCACAATTAACCCGTATCCTTTCGATGTTGCCAGTGTTTGAAATGTAGTGGTTTGACAGAGAACTCAATCAAGTCTATTATGGATAAATTAAATCCGTGTATAATGAGGTGCCCTCATGAAATATTCAAAAGCGACAAATTATGCTTTGCATACGATGCTTCATCTTGTAAGCACTGCTCCTGAGCAGCTGGTTAGTGTACACCAACTTGCAGAATTGCAGAAGGTATCACCAACCTACCTGTCCAAAATTTTGACCAAATTGGTTAAGGCGGGCATGATTGAATCTACTTCTGGTGCCAATGGTGGTTACCGACTTAGTCGTAAAAATCCGGACCCTTCTTTCCTGGAGATCATTCATGCGATTGAAGGTCAGGCGTCCCTGTTCGAATGTTCCCAGAATCATAACGCAGGCTGTTTGATCCAGCAGGTGATGGTGCAGGCGGAAGAAGAGATGGAAAGTTTTTTGAACAATAAAAAAATGTCAGAACTGGCTTCCCAGATGAAGGGTGCACATTCCCTGTAACTTGCACTAGAAGTGATCTTTCCCCAACCTCGCGAGAGGTAAGGAAAGATTTTTTTGTATCGTTGTACCTAATAGAAGGCGAATGGTACAATAAGGAAGGTATAGTATGCATACATACATGATCCTAATCTTACATCACATTTTACATCTCTGGAGGGACAACACATGAGCCAATCAACGATCACAGGACTGGAACAATTGCTCGCGCTTGAAAACATTCGGAACACCAAGGCGCGTTATTGCCGCTATATTGATACGAAGCAGTGGGATACCTTGGGTGATGTGTTTGCTCCGGATGCAGTGGCCGATTTCAGCACAGAGGGCAATCCAATTCCGGTATTAACAGGCCGTGATACGATCGTACAAGTATTCCGTGATCTTGTGGATGTTGCCGTAACTGTGCATCATGTTCATAGCGCCGAAGTTGAATTTGTATCTGAGAACGAAGCAAAGGTCATCTCCCCAATGGAAGATTGGGTCACGTTCCCGGAGGGCAATGAGAACAAATCCTTCCACGGATTTGGGCACTACCACGAGACTTTTGTCAAAATCGACGGCCAGTGGTACATCAAACATACAAGTCTGAAACGTCTTCGTTTGGACCTGTTTGAATAGTATAATCAGTGTAGAAGAATATAGAATTTGATCAACCGTAAAATAATAGCCCCGAGGAGCGTGATGAACGCATTCTTGGGGCTGTTTTGTGTTTGTGGGAGAGGGCAGCTGACACATGCACAGAAAAATGGGATAGAAAAAAGCCAGGTTCAGAACCCGAGGGTCCCTTCCTGACTTCTTTTGCTTAAATGAGATGTTAGATCCGGTTACTTGTTTCCGTAACTTTCCGTGACTGCATTCTCAGATACACCTGAGAGAAAATAACGGATGCCAGTGCAACTACGGTCATACCCCAGAAAATATTGGTGTACGCCGAGGATAGCGGCATGTTTTGCATCGCAGTTAACGCTACACCAGTGACAGCAACGCTGAAGGCACCGCTGAAGAACTGACTAAGTTGGAACAGTCCCATACCTGCGCCCACCTGATCCATGGTCAGATTGCCAGACAATTCATTGGACACGCTGGTGGTTAGGGAAGAGAAGCCAACGCTGAGCAGGACATAAACAGCCATAATGGCGTAGATGTTATTGTCTGCAAATAAGGCGAACAATCCGGCAGCAGCAAGTAGCAACCATGGTGCAAATTTCAACAGCAACGTATTGCCATGTCGGTCAATCATGCGGCCGATCCGGTTGGACAGCAGCATGGACACGACTGCACCCGGGAAGATGACTAGCCCGGATTGAGCAGGGGTCAGTCCATATAGATGTGCCAAAATTTGCGGCAGCAGGAACAACGTTGAGAAGTTATTGATGTACGATACAATCCCCAGCGAGCTGAGCATCATATATTTTTTGTCTTTGAACAAAGCAGGTTGAACAAATGGATCTGCCGCGCGCCGAATTCGGAGCCAGAACAGAAGCAGTGCTGCAGCACCGATAACAAGTGTGTACCACTGACGGGAAGTCAGGAATAACAGTACACCCGTAGTACCGATGGCAAGAAGCACGGCACCCAGCAGGTCAAATGAACCTTTTTGCGGTGTTTCCCGCGGAAGCAGTTTGAAGAATACAGGAATCAAGAATAACGTTAACCCCGTAACGATAAACAGATCATGCCATCCCAGGAACTGGGTAATACTTCCGCCGATGACGGGACCAAGTCCAAGACCCAGTGAACTGGCGGACATGATGACAGCCATCGATTTACCCCGGCGATCATGTGGAATGTACCGGGTAATCAGCACAATGGCGAGCCCCGGAACTGATGCAGCACCCGCAGCCTGGATCAGACGTGCAATGAGCAAAATGATGAAATGATTACTGAAGAACCCGAGAACGGATGCCGCACCAAGTAACGTAAGCCCGGTCGTGAATAATGTACGAATAGGTATGAAATCCGATAGACGTGAGAACGTAATCGAGGAAATGGCAAATACAATGGAATACCCTGTAACAATCCATGAGGAAGCGACGGATGTAAGCATAAATTCGGCTGCAATTTTGGGCAGGGCCAGATTAAACATCATTGTATTCATAACAACGAGTACAACGGTGAAACCAAGCAAGCTTACAATTAAACCTTCCTGTATTCCGGTCCGTTCCCCTGATGATGCGGTTGCGGTGTTGTTCATAAAAACCTCCTAAAGTGATGATGTGTATTTCGCAACATTTCAGAAACGGTGTGTAACATTTGCAAAATGTAGTATGATGTCAATCCCGTGCCTAACAGCAGGGGTTACATAACGAAATCATTAAAGTTCGATTGGTGTCGAACATTAGAAATATATCATGGATCTGTGTTAAAATACAATGGATAGTCTGATAAAAGGAGACTACAGTATGAAAATTTTACATCATCCACAGGTGTCAGATATTGAACTTTCCTCCGTATTGTATGCGTTAAGCGACCCGACCCGTCTTGGGATTGTTGCGGAAGCAGCGAGAAGCGGGGAGCAGCCGTGCAGTCATTTTCATGCACCTGTTGTGAAGTCAACGATGTCGCACCACATTCGCACACTGCGGGAAGCCGGAGTTATTCGGGTCAGAGTGCAGGGCACACAGCATTTTCTCACCCTGCGATCCGATGATTTGGAAACGCGCTTTCCAGGACTCCTGCAACCGTTATTGCAGGCCGCAGCTCAGTCGAGCACAGATCCTTCCTAAATGTTGTCCTTTCTTCAGGTCGAAGAGGGGACATTTTTATTTTCTGATACTGCATGTTCAAAAAGTTAACGATTCAGCACCGAGAAGGTTACGAGAACCTGAAGGAGGAGGAGCGGAGTGTAGGCAAATCTACATGAGCACCGGACTCCGAAGGTGAACGCAAGATTCGATGTCGAGTTCGCTTCGTGGTCTACTTCGTGATCAATTGGGGACTTTTTGAAATACTTCTAATACTGATGCGACATTCTGTGTCGTACCATGCCCTATATAATAACGGTGAACACACAAACCATATCGAAAAGAGGTTCACAACCATTGGCAAAAACCAAAAGAGGACGCGTCTTGTGGAGTCTTCCTTCCAGAGGCCGGGGAACATGCCCGGTGTGTAGCAGTACCCGAATTAAATTGTTGTATACGCAAACAAAAACAGACGGTACAAGTCTGAAAGTATGCAAGAAATGCTTCAAAGCCGTGCAATCCAGAGTGGATAAGGCACATGTATAACATAACTGGCCTGTTCTTCGGAACGGGCCATGTCTTTTGATATAATCGAATATATTAGGAATGGATGAGATGAGGGCGGGAAGATGAGTAACATGCATCGGATTCACTGGTTTGACGAACAGATTCGGGGTGGACGTTTTCCGAATAGCAGCTGGCTTGCCCGTGAGTTTGAAATCTCCCGTCGTCAAGCTCAGCGTGATATTGAATATATGGCAAGTTCCCTGCGAGCCCCTTTGGTGTATATGGCAAAATATCGGGGCTATTGTTATGAGGATCAGACTTTTCGATTGCCCCATTTGTATATGACCGAAGAAGAGCAGCGTGTGCTGAAATATCTGGCCCATCGCTATCGACATTACGATTATGATCAAGCAGACGCGGTGAAACGTGTAGCGCATTTGCTGGAGCGTTTTACGTTGGAGGAACAACAGATGGGAATTAGCGAGCTTCCGGTATTTTCGGCGCAACCGAAGCAACTGCAATTCTTTGAATTATTGTCCCATGCCATAACTGACTTGCGCAGAGTACATATTCATTACAGGGATCACGATGGAGAACGGCAGTTTTCCTTGTGTCCATTAAAGATGATATCCCAGTATAACGCCGATTACGTGGTGGGTTATGAAGCAGACCCTGTACAACAAGTGGCAATTCGCTTGGAAGGCATTGTTCATGTATCGATCTTGGATGAGAGATTTGAGTACAGGTCAGATGCTCTCCTAGGTGGATGGGAAGAACCACTGCCTGTGCGTAAACCGTTTGTAGCTGAGATTCGCTTGAAGGAATTGCAGCAAATGGACCTATGGCAAGGGTATCGTATCCAGGCTAGGCAAGATCAGATTTATTCAATTGAATTTTATGACACGGACGCTTTCTTGCAGCATTTGTTTATTAGCGAATGGGAGGAACTTTTGTCTCCTGGGTGGCTTAGACGCAAGCTTCAGCAAAGCGCAGAAGGATTAATTAACAGGCTCGCGATACAAAGTAAGATGGAATAAAGCAGCATAGAGAGGAGAAGATCCGTCCTTGGCTGAGAATATTTTAGATAACCTCATTATGAAGCGGGAGTCCAAATCGTACGTGGATAGTCTGCATGCGATACTCACCCATACAGGCCAGTTTAAAGGTTCCAAGGTTGTACTTGCCGGATATACGGGCATGGCTTTCAAGCTGTCGATACATCGCAGACTACTTCCCATGTCGGTTACAGCGTATGGACAATGGGGGGAGGCACATCGTCCCGGAGTCGATAACCTGGGGATATTCACGATTTGGGATGGGGGACGTACACGTCATTCCACGTTTGGTTATTACCAGCAGGATGCAGTGAATTGGGTGAGACGGAGTATTGATGAAGGCACTGGTGTGATTTACTGGATTCCTGAGTTCGGTGTTATTCATGGATATGATGACAGTGACCGCATCTTTTATGTGCAAGACGGATGGAGCAAGGAACCGCAGATTCTGTTGTATGACAATTTCGGCTTAAACTTTACCGGATTTTGGTATTGTCAGGTGTTTGGTGATCAGGTCCGCATTCCTGAACAGCAGATGCTGCTGGAATCCCTGCGACTGGCGATTGAGGATTGGGATATTCCCTATCGTCTGTTACCTGATCAGAATATTGCCTCAGGTAAAAAGGCATATGATGTGTGGGTGGAGGCCCTGCGGAGTGGGGATTTCGATGAATCCGGTGCAGGTTATATTTTGGAATCCTTCTGCCATTCGCGAACCGAAATAAGAATGTATTTGCAGGGTGTTCGAGGGATATGGAACGAACTGGACCAGGCTTGTGCATGTTATGAAAAGCTTGGAACGTTAATTGACCAAATGAAAGGATATATAGTTCAGCAGGAAAATAGACGTGTCTTGCGATCAGATACGACAGAAGATCTAGCACAGGTACTAGTGAAGGCGAAAGCATTGGAAGAGCAGGCTATTGATTATTTTCGAGTGATATCCCGGAAGTATCCTGACCGTAAAAGGTCCACTATACCACGGTGGGGAGCACATTCCGCGCGATAGGATGAGAGAGGAAGGGAGTGAAGGATGATGGCGACAAAAGTAGTATTGCAGGACTGGATTCAATCCCCGCAAGCTGTGAATTTTGCTGATGAATATAGATCATGGAGCGGTATGAGCGCGTATACAGATGCGTTGTATCGCATTTTATTACATAAACAGTGGACGGTTTTCCCACACCACATGATTGCAGGTATGACAGCAAGTGCATTCAGACTAGTGGTGGATCGGTGTCTGACGGCAGAGTCAATCTCCGCATACAACTGGATGGCAGAGAACTTTGTCGCAGCCGACTTCATTGGCGTGACGGCGAGCCAGGCAGCGGGCTTTTCGTTCGAACCGACTTTTCCGCTCTATCAGAAGCAGGCTCTGCTGGATATCAAAGCTTCCATTGACCGGGGCGTAGGTGCGATTCTTTGGCACGATCAATTTGTCATTGTTACTGGATATGATGAGGTGGAACGTGTGCTGTTCATCTGTGAAAGTAAAGGTAATGAAATCATTCGTCTGCCCTATGATTCGTTTGGGAGGGACAGTACACCCTACTGGTACTATCAGGTAATGGAAGCCTGTGCACCTATAGATCTATGGGAAGTCTGCAAGGAATCGTTAATACAGGCCGTCTACAAATGGGAAACCCATGACTATATGCTGCCGCCCCAAGATTATGCCTGTGGGGCGGCTGCGTATGCCGCTATTGCTGGTGCTTTGCAGTCAGGAACATATGACGCAGAACAAGCGGCAACAGTTCTTCGCTATTATGCCAAATCAAGATGGGATATTGCCTCTTATGTGGCAGGACTTAAGCATCTGTCCATTCAAATGGATCAGGTCATAGACGAGTATGAGCTACTCGCAAACCTGTATACAATGATCGTTGAGGAAATAGACAACTCCATCTCTTGGGATGCGAGAGAACCGGAATGTGTGCAAAGCTTGATTGAGCTTATCCGGAAGGCAGGGGCTACGGAACAACGTGCCATTGATGCCATTAAACTTGCCTTTCCAGAGACGATAGGCAATCGGTTTAAGGATGTTGGATTAAGATGAATATAACAAGTAGTTTATCTGATGTGATACCCCCCGGGTCGAAGTTCCATTTGATGCTAGAAGCGCAGTTTAAATATTTCTCACTTAACTTGGCGGGGTAACCATGCTGACCGCATTCTCAAATTCCACCTGCCAGTCGCCCTTGATGATGCTGCCGATGTAACCATCGGGTCGAATCAGTACCAGCGTGTCGCTGTGAATGCCATAGATTTCGGTCAGTTTTTTGGTGGTATCGTTGATAACATTCTGTTCGGCTTCATTGCCGGTACTAACGATGTATCTGTGCAATTCGGCACCGCTGGTTGGCCAGATCAACTCTGGGAGAATATGAGCGGTATTGGCTCCAAAGGCAAGCAATGTGAATTGTGGTCCACGAAGGATCTCAAATAGTCGTCTTACACCGCCTGGGCCGATGCATGGAGCATCAGGTGCTCGGTCTCCGACCTGAAGTGACTTGGTCGCTGATGCATGCTCAGAGCTAAGTGGACCACCATGATACGATAGTGCGAGCTGTCGTTCTTCGTCACCGCGTTTGAGACTGGCGAGACGTTTATTATCGAGCTTGGCGTACAACTCGCTGGATTTCCCAAGAACGCGTGCGGCAACAGGTTGACGTTCAGCTTCATAGGTGTCAAGCAGGCGATCGGGTGCGCCAGCAATGACCTGACCTATCTTCCAGCCGAGGTTGTAAGCGTCCTGTACACCGGTATTGAGCCCTTGCGCACCGGCTGGGGTATGGACGTGGGCTGCGTCGCCTGCAAGGAAGACATGGCCCGACCGATAATGCTCAGCAAGTCGCACGTTGGGACGGAATACGGAACTCCAGGTAATGTCGTAGAGTCGTAAACCAGTGAGCTTGTAGAACTGAGCGGCAAGTACAGCCTCGTCCAGATATGGGTTCTCGTCTGCTCCCAACCTGATCATGACCTGGAACTGGTCGGAGCGTGGCAATGGGCATGCTCCTACAAATTTACCTTTTGTGCGGGGCCACATATGCCAACGATTGCGAGACAAGCCATCGATTGTACCATCAATGATGAGCATACGATCTGATTCGTTGGTCTCTCCAACAAATCGAATACCTGTACCTTTACGAACGGTGCTGGAACCCCCGTCTGCCCCCACCAGATATCTGCTGCGAATCTTTTCCCCTGAAGAGAGCGTCACCGTCACCCCAGCGGCATCCTGTTCAAAAGTATCTACCGCGTTGTTAAATCCAATATTCAGCCCCTGACGTTCGAGTAGGCGGTGCAGGATGGCATCCGTGCGGTGTTGAGCCAGCAGAAGAATATTCGGATAGGGCAGATCTGGTGTAGGTTTATTTCGCTGCTGCATGCGCCACGGCACAGTGATCGGACCTAGATGGATACCTGCGAGCGGGTAAGAACTTCCCTCTGTGTGAGCATCACTCAGCACGCCTAGATCTTCAAAAACCTCCTGGGTTCGCGGCTGTACCCCCTTGGCACGAGAACCCTTAAAGGCATGGGGAGCCTTATCGACCAGCCGGACACGAAGGCCGCGGCGCAACAGATCTGCTGCTAATGTAGATCCGGTCGGGCCAGCACCTGCAACCAATACGTCGATATCGTAATCTTCCCTTGATGGACTCACATCCGGTTGTTGCTTCTCTTGCGATGGCTTGAATCGTATATCTGTCATTTGTAATGTTCCTCTCTGAATTATATAAATTGAACTAAAGATTATTTACACAGGCACTACGATGACAGAACAACCTTCCAATCGCTGTTACCCCGGATTTTTTCGATTCCCTTTCTCAAGGGGAAATCTGGTGATAAAGAAGAAGCGTATGCTTCCGAAGTAGCTTTCTTGCAGAAAGTTTTTAGCTTCGCTTTTTCAGGTTTTTTCTGTCCTCTTCGTTATCGTGTAAATGATTAGTTCAACTTATTGTTTCTTAGAAACAATAAGTTTCCTTGCAACAATAGTAATTTAAATTCTATTCTTTTGTCAATATTGTTTCCTGGAAACTTTAATTATGAACCTGTCCTTGATATACTGGGATGAAGTTCATTAGTGTTGGAGGAAAAAGGATGATCAAGCCATCAAACTATCACAATAAAGAGCACCTGATTGATGAAGTGCTGGAAGCTGTGAAAGACATACAGATTAAATTCCAAGCGGAAGATGACGAAGAGAAGGAATGGCTGCTTAAGCACAGCCCTGATCCGGAAGTTCAAGAGTTAATCGAAGAAATGACGGTTACGATGTTACATGTGCTGGATGCTATCGGAACACTTGAACCTGTAAATGGGATAACCATTTCAAAGCAATTTGGCTTTTCCAAAGGCACGGTTTCCAAAATCACCAAGAGGCTGGTACAGAAAAATATCATTTTGCCTGAATACCTGCCGGATAATAAAAAAGAAGTATTGTTTCGCATGACAGAACAGGGTCAAGACATCTATCGTTTACATCAAGCCATGCATCAACAAATTGATCTTGGCGCAAATCGTTTTTTGCAGCGATATACCGAAGATGAATTGCAGTTCTTAGCGCATGCTCTCCGTGATACGGCACAGGCGTCCTGGTTCAATTCGGAAAAAGATGGGCCATCCATCGTTTCTGGTGATGGGGGGGCTTATCCTGAAGAAGACTCAGAACTTAATGAGACCACAGGGGAGTTAACCGTTAACGAGGAAATGAATGAAATTATGGGGATGCTTCATACACTGAATACCCGTGATCTGAAGAAGGCCAAGGCCGTTCTTGAGGATGTTTTCTTTACGAAATATGAGGATTAACGTAAGTAAGCTGTTGAGCCTGCTCATATTCATCTCGGCATACGAAGTTGTTCTGCAATAAATAAACGCTATAAAACCGGACAGGCTGCAGCCGATCCGGTTTATTTGCTTTGAACATATATGCACATCAACTCATGTGATCCACGCTAATCATAACTTTTACAAGAAAAAGTAACCAAAATTTTAATTTTGGGGTAATCCAAATCCCCTCTTGTTCCGAATATTATATTAGATGGTCTTTTTTGGATGATGATATTCAAGGACAACAGGGGGCGGGAGTATGGTACATAATCCGGAAACCATTCAGGAATGTATCGAACATGCACGGCAAAGGCTCTACCAGATTGCAGCTCAATACCCGGAACTATGGCATCCAGAGGTTATTCGCCAATCCATGGTGCTGGATGAGTTAATTAATGAATATAACAACGCAACTCGCGGGAGAACGAACTCGAAACAACTGAAATCATGACCTTTCTGAACAAAGAATTTCATGTAGGGATTCCGTGTGTTTGCCTTACTCTTTTACCGCCCCGAGCACAATCCCCTTTACGAAGAAACGCTGCAAGAACGGATATACGAGCAGGATTGGCAGAGCGCCGATAAAGATCTGAGCCGCGTTCACCGTACGTTGAGACATGTTCTGGAGCTGCGTTGCATCCACGTTCATGTTGGAGAAATCTTGCTGTACGATTATGGTCTGCATTAACGTGGCGAGTGGATATTTGGAAGCATCATTCATATAGATCAGCCCGTCGAACCAGGAATTCCATTGACCTACCATCGTGAATAAAGAAATCGTCGCAATGGCGGGCATGGAAACAGGCAGATAGATTTTGAACAGAGTTGTGATATGGTTGGCTCCATCAATGAATGCGGCTTCTTCCAGCTCTTTTGGCACGTTACGGAAAAAGTTCATCATCAGAATCAGGTTCCAGACAGCCACCGCTCCTGGCAAAATCAGAGCCCACATCGTATTAATCAATCCAAGCTTCTGAATCAAAATATAGGACGGAATCAATCCCCCGCTGAACAGCATCGTGAAGATGAAAAACCATGCATATAACGAACGTCCCTTGAAGTGCAGACTCTCCTTGGATAATGGATAAGCCGTCAGGAAGACAAGTGTCATACTGAGCAAAGTACCCAAAACCGTACGCTGGACTGAGATCCAGAGTGCACTGAGAAAGTTACTGTTACCAAATGTTTTGGTATAAGCGTCCACCGTAAAATCAATCGGCCATAGTGTCACCAGATTGGCGGATGCTGCCGCTTTACCACTGAAGGAAACGGCCAGAATATGGACCAGCGGCAGGATGCACAGGATCGAGACGGCCGCGATGAATATCAGGTTGAAACCATTAAATATACGGTACCCGGTTGTTTTGTGATACACCTTGATTCCTCCTTAGCATTTTGCATAATTCGATTTGAATCGCTCGCGTGTACAAGATATAGACGAACTAAACCATTTCGATCTATATCTTGCTGATTGAAAGTCGCTGTCTGGATGTATGCAAAATGCCCCTTAAAAAATACGGTAATTGGCGATTTTGTACGCCATCCGGTACGCAGAGATGACCAGGAACATCGCGACAAATGATTTGAATAGTCCAACGGCAGTCGCAAAGCTCATTTTGCCATTCAGAATTCCCATCCGGTAGACAAAGGTATCGATAATATCACCTTTCTCATATACCAGCGGATTGTACAGATTGAAGATCTGGTCAAAGCCTGCATTCAGGATATTGCCCAGCGATAACGTACCTACCACGATAATCATCGGCACAAGTGCAGGCAGGGTAATATGCAGTGTCTGTCTAAGTCGTGTTGCTCCATCTACCTCCGAAGCCTCATATAATGCCGGGTTTATACCCGCAAGTGCTGCCAGAAATACAATCGTTCCGAATCCAAACTCCTTCCACACATCACTGACAACCACCGTTACACGGAACCAGTCTCCATCTCCCAGAAAGAAGATCGGTTCAACGCCAGCCGCCGCTAACACCTGGTTTACCAGCCCGCCTTCCGGTGATAACATATCGAGCAGAATGCCGCCCAGGACAACCCAGGACAGGAAATGGGGCAGATACACCAAGGTCTGTGAGAAACGTTTGAACGTAGAGTTCCGAACCTCATTCAGCAGAATGGCGAATACCACGGGGGCCACAAGTCCGGCCACAATTTTCATCGAAGCGATCAGTACCGTGTTCCAGATGACCTGAACGCTGTCGGGATATTCGAACATGAATTGGAAGTTGTCCCAGCCGACCCATTTGGAGCCAGTGAACCCCAGCCACGGTTTGAAGTCTTGAAAAGCAATGATAATGCCGCCCATGGGCACATAGGCGAACAGCAATGTGAGCAGTACAGCAGGCAGCAGCATCAGATGCAGCGGCCACGTGCGTTTGAAATTCCAGCGGGTACGTTTGCGTGGATGGGGTGTCATTTTTCGCACCGGCGTATTGGTTGTTAACGGTTGTTCCATAGCCATCAGGGTCCCTCCTTTATCTCGTCCAACCCCGACAACATGAGGCGAGTTAGCCTCTGCACAGAGTGGAGCAACTGAATTATAGCAACGGAAAAGGGCGGACTATAGAACAACATTTCAATGCGGATGTTGAAATATTAACTTGTTGATGGAAACAGCAAAAAAGAGCATCCGACTGTAAAGTCCAATGCCCCTGTCTTCAGGTTGTGCTCCTGCCATATGTTATTTTGCTTCCGATATGCCCTTCATGCTGAACGTGCCTATATTATTTCACAATCGAGCCATCATACTGCGCATCAACGGTATGAACCGCTGACTGCACCTCGGCCACTAAACGTTCCCGTTCTTCATAGAGGGGGGATTCCTCTGCCTCAAAATCAAACTGAATCGCTCGTACGCTACCTTGTGGCAACGTTAATCCCTGAAGCTGTAATTCAAACAATAATGAAGCATCAAAGGCCATGCCATCCAGGTCCCTGTAACAGTATAAGCTAGAAATATCATCTTCTTTAATATGCAAAATGCCTTGTTCTGTCAGTTGCATCACAGAGCCCCCTCACGAAATGTTGATTCACTCCCAGTATAAGGGGATTACAAGTTGCAGGAAAGCAGGCGAATATAAAATCATATAGAAATGTAAGGGTTTTCAATATAAAATAGGACTTCGGTGTAGAAGGACTTCAAATTCAGGAACAGGGTGAAACGATGAAATTCACAGTATTTGCGAAGACGGTCATTCTTTTAATCTGCCTGCTGGTACCCATTCTGCTGCTCTATACATACGCGAACCAGGCAAATGTGGACATGGTCGTTGAAGAGAAACAGCAGTCGAGTCTGAACCAGTTCAATTATTTCAGCTCCCAGGTGGATAAAAATATCGAGCAGCTCTCGCTGTATGGCCTGACATTGCTGCGAGATCCGAGTATTCTGCATTACCGTTACATGACGGACTCCACCAGCCAATATGAGAAAAACAGCATCTATCTGGATATTCTCGACAAATTATCATTGTACCAGTCCACCAGCCGCTGGAAGAACGATATTACGATTGTCCTGCCACAAGCGGAACTGGTGTTATCCACCATGTCCAGCCGGACAGTCTACGATGAGAAAATGTTGACGTTTCCGCAACCTGGACAATGGCAGCTGGAGCAGGGGAGTTTCACCTACTTTTTCACAGATAACTATGAGTGGAATGAAAAACCGGTGAACACAGGTGTGCGAACCGTGATGGAGATTAATTTTGACCCAATGAACGTGGTTGCCATGTTGGATGATTTTAAAGAAACGCAGGGAGGAGATCCTTTCTTGTTAGTACCGGGCAATGATCCGTTGCTGAACCGTACGGCAGACCCCGAACTGGTCGAAGCGATTATGCGTGATATGCCTTTTAACGGGTCGGAGAGGGAAGGTAATCATCAGCTTGAGGTAGGCGACAAGCAATATCTGGTCAGTTACGTGCACTCCAAACAACTGCAAGCGGTATACGTGAACCCGGTGGTATTAGATGATTTGTTAACCCCGATGGACAAGAGTCGAAATATGTTTATTACCTCTATTCTGTTATTGCTCGTGCTGAGTATCGGGGCCGCACTGCTTTTGTATCGAAAAGTTCAGGTGCCAATCCATCGCTTGATGAGAGGGCTGCAACAGATTCGCAAAGGGCAGTTGTCCACGCGGATTCCAGTCGATCACTCCCGTGATGAATTCGCGTATCTCACCCAGAGCTTCAACCATATGGCGGAGCAGATTCAGGAATTGATCGAGAAGGTATACGAGGAACGTATCCGCTCACGGGAAGCCACACTGAAACATCTGCAATCACAGATCAATCCTCATTTCCTGTACAACTGCCTGTTTTATATCAAAAATATGACCCAGCTTGGCAACCGCGAAGCGGTTATTGCCATGTCGCTAAGTCTGGGAGACTACTATCGCTACATTACGCGGGGCGAGAATGACATGACAACGGTGGAAGAAGAGATCCGGTTACTGGACCATTATCTGTCCATTCAACAGATGCGGACCAACCGGCTGACCTACGAGATCGCCGTACCGCAGCAACTGATGTTGCTTCACATTCCGCGGCTGCTCATCCAGCCGATCGTAGAGAATGCGGTGATCCACGGCATCGAGCCGATGGAAGGCAGTGGGCATGTCGTCGTAACGGGGATGGCGGTACCCGAACATATTGAGGGACGAAAATATACAAGATACAGCCTGTTTGTGGACAATGACGGTGTCACGCTGACAGCGGAAGAGATTGCCGAATTGGAACGGGAGATCAATGAACCGATGGGCGAGGAGATTGGAACAGGCACGTGGAATGTGCACCAGCGTCTCGTTACGCGATATGGGCTGTCGTCCGGGCTTCATTTTGGAGCGATTCCCTATGGTGGACTTAGTGTAGAAATTCGATGGTTTGAGGAGGAACAAATGTATGATGAATCTGATGGTCGTGGATGATGAACATTCCGCAGTAGAGTCGATTGCCGTCTCGATACCGTGGAGAGAACACGGGATTGGTCAGGTATTCAAAGCCTATTCAGTCAAAGAGGCCCTGGAACATATGGCATCACATCAGGTCCATATTATTATCACGGATATCCGCATGCCGGGTCTGTCCGGTCTGGATCTGGTCAGTCACATCAGGCAAAAGTGGGAACAGACGAAATGTATTATTTTATCGGGGCATGCCTCCTTCGATTATGCGAAGCAGGCGCTCAAACATGGGACGGTTAGTTATCTGCTCAAACCGGTCCGTGATGAGGAACTGATCGAATCCGTGCAGCAGGCTGCAGTACAGATTCGCCTGGAGGGTGAGAAACAATTGCTGCATCAGCGGGCCATGTATTCGGTAAGGGAACATCTGCCTGAGAAGCGGGCGGAGCTGATGAAGGATGTACTGTTAGGGCATAAATTTGCGGATGCTGAACTCGAAGGCAAGCTGGAGCAACTGGAGATCGGGTTCCGTCCACAAGATAAAATGCAACTGCTGCTCATCCGGTATGATGACCATCAACCCACACATAAAGCGTTTCGACTGATGAAGTACGCCATCTCAAATGTGGTGGAAGAGATCTACGGCAGTACCTATCATCTCTGCCATACAGATGACGCCTATGATGATCTGGTCTTCATGGCCAGTCCCAAACAAACCCAAGCCGAACCGGAAATGTTAATGGGCCGACTTGGAGAGCGGTTAATCCACAGTGTGAGGCAGTATCTGAACGCGACCATTTCCCTGTCCGTTAGTCGTATGGGGCGTTTCCCAGATCAGGTGCCGCAGCTATATCATCAAGCCGTGAGTGCGCTTCGAAAGCAAGCCGAGGCTGGAAAAGGATTACATCTGAATGCGGCGGCAGGAACCAATGGGGCCACGTTGAAGTCTCTTGCAGCTCTGTATGAACCGCCGGGTCTGACGACGTTACTGGAAGCCGGGCGCATGGAGGATGCACACCGTAAGATTGATCAGATCTTTGCCGAACTGTCAAACAGTGTGTTCCCGGAGCATGTGTATGTGGCTTTTCATTATTTGGCGGCGGCATTCTCCTATATGGCTCATCGGGAAGGAAGGCAGTTAACCGAAGTGCTTGGTGAGCAGTACCAGCAGTTGCTTAAAGACGGTTATGGCATCTCACTGCGTAGTCTGGAAACGTGGACCAGAAGTGTGATGCAGCAGTGGGAAGAGAGCACAAGCGATGCGGGACAGGATGCCGGATCATCGCTGATTCGGCAGGTGCAGCAATGGATTGACCATCATCTAGGCGAGGATCTATCGTTGCAGGTCATTGCTGGAGAGGTGCATTTGCACCCCGTATATCTGTCGAAAATGTACAAACAATCCACAGGTGAAGGCATTAGTGATTATATTATCCGTTCCAGAATGGAACGTGCGGTTCATTTGCTCAAGCATACGGCAATGAAGATCTATGAAGTCGGTCAGGAAGTGGGGTACAATAACACGCCTTATTTCATTCAGGTGTTCCGCAAACATTATGGACTGACCCCGCAGGATTTTCGGAACGGTTAACAAATCAATATGAACATTGAAATTGTGATATATGTTTGCCTCCCCGGCTGCACTATCCTTTTCATGTAAGGTGCATAATGCCACATGCAGAGGTGCATTTGGCATATAAGGGTATCCAAGTTACCTGAGGAGGGGTTAGTTCATGTATAGAAAAATGATGACGGCATTACTCGCAATAACGATGGTTGCTGTAACGGCATGCAGTTCGGGGGCCAAGGAAGAACCGGCCAAGGAAGCCGCTGCACCACTTGCTCTGCAAGACGGGAAATATGAACCGGCGGTACAGATGAGTTATTTGCGGGCCTGGAATGATGATACGAAATTCAAGAATGGGGAAACGGCACAGAACAATGTGCATACCAAATGGGCCAAGGAACGACTTGGCATCGATCTGACCACGCCGTGGGCTGTATCGGTGACCAATGATGCATTTTACACGAAATTACGCTTGTCGCTGTCTGCTAACGAAGAACTGCCGGATATCGTATCCATTCGGGGAGACTACAATCTGGTACGGGAATTAATTGAGTCCGGCAAGTTTGCGAATGCAGGCGAGCTGTTTGACAAGTATGCTTCGGACACATGGAAACAGGCATCTGAATCGGCGCCGGAGGAATGGTATCCGTACATGTATGAGGGCGAGCGTTATGGCATTCCAATCTTCGATTATGCCTACAACGGCGATTCGGTCATGTTCATTCGGGAAGACTGGCTGAAGAAATTGGGACTGGAAGAACCAAAAACCATGGATGAGCTGGTTATGGTCATGGATGCTTTTACAAATCAAGACCCGGATGGGAACGGCAAGAAAGATACGTATGGTCTCACTGTCGGCATGAAGAATGCGCTCAATACGTGGATGACGGAATCGGGCTGGATCTTCGGCATGTACAACACGATGCCTGGACAGTGGAATGATGCCGGAGACGGAACACTGCAATATGGCTCCATCCAGCCAGGTGTGAAGGAAGGCCTTGCAACGATGAAAGATTGGTTATCCAAAGGTTACCTGCCGAAAGAAGCAGGCGTCTATGACGAGATCAAGGCAGCAGAACTGTTCACCGCAGGTAAAGCTGGCATTATCGTAGGGCCGCACTGGATGCCAAACTGGCCGATTGATGATGTGAAGAAAAATGTGGATGGTGCCACGTATAAGGCCATTGCCTTACCTACAGGACCAACAGGCGAGAGCCATCAACATGGTTCTGGTGCAAGCAACGGGGTGGTGCTGATTAACAAAGACATGGCGAACCCGGAAATTTTCTTCACGTATCAAAATTATCTGTTCGACAACTTTGCCAATCCGGAAGTGGGCAGCGAGTTCGAACATGGCTTCGCGCAAGGATATGACTATGATATTGTGGACGGTGAAGTGGTTGGTGAAGCTGAAGTGAAGGATGGCGTATCACCACTCAAATATACAATTACGTATGATGGTGCCCGAATTCCGAATCTGATGATGGAGACGCTGGCGGAACTTGCGAAGGGCAAAGAGCCGGAGACTCCTTTTGAGAAAAATACGAAAATTGCCAACAAACCGGAAGTGTTTGTAGCCGCTGAGGTGGTCGTTGCGAATAAAGATAATGCCATCAAGAACAAGTTCACGGGAGCACCAACCGAGACGATGAAAATGAAGAAGGACGCGATCGACAAGCTGGAGAAGGATACGTTCAGCAAGATCATCTATGGTCAGGTGGGCATTGAGGAATTTGATGCGTTTGTGACGAAGTGGAAATCCATGGGCGGGGATGATATTACCGCCGAAGTGAACGAGTGGTATAAGACAGTCAATTAATAATCAAAGCAGGGGAGAACTGATGAATTCATCAGTCTACCCTGCTTTTTATGTAGACATTTTAATGACAAAAAACAACAAGGATAAGAAAAATAGAGCCTTTGAGGTGGATACCAATAATCTATATAAATTGAACTAAAACATTCACAAGAGAACGAAGAGGGCAGAAATAACCTGAAGAAGCGAAGCGATCGCCTTTATCCCTGGATTTTCACCTTTGTAAGAGTGAATGAAAAAAATCTGGGGATAACAGCGATCGGAAGGTTGTTCTGTCATTGGAGTTGTAAGTGTGAATAATCTTTAGTTCAACTTATATAGTACATGATCGACTATGACTCGCAGCGCACAAAAGTTACTTGTTTTCCTAGAATTACATTCTCAACCTTCCATCCGGCATTTAACCAGGATAGTGCCTGTGTATGATTCATGGAATTATTCACCCACCATTGTTCGCGATTATACGCTGTAGGGGGTAACGTAAATCCGAGAATTTCCTCAAGCTCTGCGTATGTAAGGGTGATCGAAACCTGATTCAAATAGTTTTCCAAGGGGAAGTATTTGCTGTAGCTCATTTATTCGAACCTCCTGAAAAGGAATACAATGATTATACAACGTCGGGATGATGATAGCGAGGGCAAGCCGAGAGCGTACATAGATATGAAAAAAAAGGAATCCGTAGATCTCTCTTACTAGCAAGCAACCGTGCGTAAGCCTTATTGTTCCGATTGTACTTGAGAGAGTAAAATAATAGGTAATATACGAACATCAATACGTATTTATAACATAGATGTCCCGGATTGATCCGGGATTCATAGAGGTTCAAGTGTGGTTGATGAATATCATAAGATGCATGGGGAGGCAGGAGATTAGATGAGTACACTTTATAACCAGGCGATGGAAGAGATGATCACGACGATCCATGAATGGTTTGATGAACAGGAAAAGCGGGATGATTTGGAAAGTGTTGTGAAGCGAACCACGCTGCAAATGGGTATTTTTAATGATATTGTACTGGATTACAAACCTGGACGGACCACGGTAGACAGCCTGGATCTGGGTTTGGATGATGATGTGAAATCAAAGCAGGCAGGAGCCTTTACCGAGGAACAGGTACGTAACGAGATTGGGCCTAAGCTTGTAGAGGTTGTTCAGGGAAGATTGGACAAGCTGGCAGATACTCCGTTGATTGACTACCGCTTCACCTTCCGCGGGAAATTTCCAACAACCGAAGGCAAGCTGCAACTGACTTTATTGGAATGGATAAACGATGAGAAAAGACATCTGCTCCTTGAGCGTATTCATACCTATGTAGACAAGAAGCTAGAACACGGTACATATCCAACGAAGCCATTGGAATCCTTCTTTTTGACGAGTCATCTGCTCGATCCAAAGCTGTTCCCGGAGTTGGATGTAGCATGGACCATCAGGCAGTATGACCGGATTCAAGAGTTGAATCAGGGTCGTCCGGAGGCACTTGCGGAACATCGTGGTGAGATCACTCGTGCAGTGACGGCATGGGCGGAGAATCAGTTTTTGCCACAGTATTATGATGTTCAGTCTTCGCCTTATCGTACCAATGAATACTCACTAAAACCAGGAGCAACGCTGGAGTCGAACGTTGAGACACAGGCAGTCCAACGTTTGGACGAGCATGAGAAGGCGCAAACATCCGGGACTCAACCAATCGATCTGCTGTTATACGCGGCGGTCATGATTCTGCGTTTTGAGCCGAGTTATAGCAAATCCAAAGGTGTGACTTTTCTGGAGCTCGCGAAACAACTCGGTAGCAAACGTGCAGCAAGCATGATGACAGAAGGTAGCGGAACGTATGCGAAGGACGATATTCATGTGAAAACGGAAGAAGTGGAATGCAAAGCAAATGATGTATTTGCTCTGATGACCATTCACATTCGCAAGGAAGAGCCGGGTGCCTATCAACAGGCACTTACCTTTATCACGCATTTATTGAAACAGGGATTTCCAAAAGGTTATAAGATCAAGCTGAAATCTGCCGTAAAGCAGTATTTGCCGATCAAGGGACTCGCGAAGTCGGATACCCACCGATTCTTTGCGAATGCACTGGAATACCCGGAGCTGCATTCACTCCTGGAAAAGTATGCGCGTGAGGCTATCCAGGAGTTTGAGTTCTACGAGGATACCGAGGGAGAGAAAAGCTGTATGCCAGGCAGTTATGCAACCTTTGGACTGGGGCTCGTGGATGAGCGGTATTTCCCGCTGGTTGAATTTTACATGGGTGAAGTGGATGATGAGCATCAGTTAATTCAGGACAAGTTTATTGCGGCATTTGTAGAAAAACAGGGTGTAACGGTTCAAGCCATACCTGCGTTAGTCGCCAGCTTGCGTCGTTCGACGGATAGTCTGAAGCTTAAGATTCAGACTGAGCTTGAGAGTGAGGAAATACTCGAACAGTTGGTTAGACAGATTCAAGAACTTGAGCATTATGAAGCGGAACGTGTACTCTATCCGATCTTTGGCAAGGTGGAGAAGCTCACAGCGCTCACTCGTAAAGCGGAGGGAAGACGGAAGGAATTATTGCTGGAACTGTTGCAAGCCGCAGGGAAATGAAGATGTACACAAGACAAATAAGATTGTGATGTGCGAGTCAGTAGAGCATTTTAGAGAAGTGAAAGTGTATAAGGAAAGGTGGGGAGAGTCATGGAGGCATTGAGACGAGACATGTGGCAGGGGTTGAATGCTCAGGACAAAGAGGCTTGGATGCGTAAGCTCGTTCGTCAGTTACCAGACGGTATGGTATATGAGGGTCTCGAGACATTTGAACGATTCGGTCAGCGGATGGAGACGGGTGTCTTTACGGAGGATGGGCTGAGATTTGTGTTTGTGCCTGGGGATCGGGTAACGCTCGGCTGGGATCGTTGGCAGCATGGTATGAACGAAGAGACATCAGCCGACCTGCATGAAACGGTCAGTGAGTATGGTGTGGAGGACGTAGATTCGTTTCTGGCGAGTCAAATGTCACCTGTAAGAAAGATCAACATTGCGCCGATGCTTGTGGAATGCGAACTGATTTCACTTGGTTGGATTGAAGTATCTGAGGAGGAAGCATTTGCACAGGAAAATCCTGATTTCCCGTCAGCCCTGGAGCAATTTAAGCAATCGGTAATACGTGAATATGAATTGCATCAACAATTTCGTCTGATTCGCCAAAGTGAGAATGGAGTCCGAATCCTGTGGTTCAACGAAGGAATCGAGTTGGAAGACGTCGTGAGGGAGGAAGCTGCGGCGGGTTTTGGTTTGCTGACCGAAGACGAATGGGAGTATATCTATGGCGGCGGTTGTCGCACGTTATTTCCCTGGGGTGACAGCTTCGACTATACGATGAGATTGAAGCACTTTGGAAGTCTGGAAGACGTGGATGAGAATGTGGATGAATCGATAGATCTAGACTCTACACGGGTTGAAGAAAAGGATGATCGTCCTTATGATCTGGCACTGCCGAATTTCTTCGGAGTGCAATTTGCCGGTGATCCCTACAAGTATGAGCTTACACTAGATTCGGCTGGGGATGTGATGCCCAAAGGCGGAGACGGCGGAAGTCTCATTTGCGGTGGTACAGGGCCGCTGGTTGGTTTCTTGCCTGCTGCTGCGGTATATTATCGAGACATTAATGCCAGTGAACTCGACTGGGAGGATTTGATGGATGCGATGTACTATCGCAGGGTTGTTCGTTTAACGGAACTGGCATTGAAGTCATGACGAAACGTATCTATCAAGGA
Organism: Paenibacillus sp. PK1-4R; assembly: GCF_030369595.1. Classification (NCBI taxonomy): domain Bacteria; kingdom Bacillati; phylum Bacillota; class Bacilli; order Caryophanales; family Paenibacillaceae; genus Paenibacillus; species Paenibacillus sp. PK1-4R. Next base: position 5,992,068 of record NZ_CP126535.1, on the reverse strand, counting down.
AGAGTTATAATGGCGAACAATAAACGTTCAAATCCGTATGAGGATTCACCTTATGTCATCTATGCAGTAGATAGTATTCGGCTGAGTGCAGGCATACTTGTCCTGTTTTTTCTTAACGTATTTCTGCTTATTCCCGTGTTCAGTGTCCCGTTCCAATCACTGTATGCGTATATTCTCGTGCCACCGCTAGCCTTTATGAATATATGGGCGATTGCCCTGATTGCTGCCCCACGTAGACTCCAACTGAATTATGTATTGTTCCGAGGCGTATTTGGCATCGTTTGTTCTGTGGGATTTATGGTGATTATACAGAAGTTTGCTTACGGGACAATTGGTCTGACAACACCTTGGTACGCCATTGGATCATTTGCGGTATATAGTTTTGCTTTGTTCCAATACGTGAAGTTTCGTTTGCGTAAGCTGCAGCAGCCCCCTCAGCGTAAAAAAAGAGATAAAAGCACAGGTATGCCTGTTGCCACATTAACGATGATTACGGGCGGAGCATATCTTCTGGCCAATATTTCACTGGCCTTTGTTACACAGCAGACTGTGGCTGTTGTGCTAATGTGTGTATACATTATGTTGGCTTTTGTGGTGTTTCATTTTATCATGGACTTGCATCGGTATTACTGGCTTCGCCAGGTCATGAATAAGTCAGAGAGTTAATTGCAGGATAGGGACAGACGAACAGGAAGAGGTCTTTGCAGCAGAGTTTGAGCATACAAAACACACATCAAATCAGCCCCAGCTCATAGAGCGGGACCGAAATGATGTGTGTTTATTTTTGTTTATTTCACTTTTTGTACGGAGACCGCCATTTGCTCCAGTTGAGTGTGAGTCAATTGGTTATTTGGCGAGCTGAGTGTTACATAACGATCATCCAGCTTGAACGTGAGCATATCCGTTTTGTCTGGTGTGTACCATTTGGCTGATACGCCACTAGGCAGTTTTACCGTTTTGCCATCATAGCTGAAAGAGTAGTCTTTAGGGGATACCGTGACATTCATACGATTGAAAACAAAGTTTACACCATCACCGCCTGCACCTACGCTTTTGAACGTATCTCCAGCAACCATATGTTGTGGAGCATAGGCTGTGGTGAAACCGTCAAACTTCGCAAATGCCTTACGAATGTTATCCAATTGTTGTTTGCTATAATTCACATCTGCAAATGCAGTGATCCCTTGATCGTTGTTGCCAGTTGCCTTCTGAACAGAGACAGCGACTTGTTGCAACTGAGCTTGGCTCAGCTTATGATCCGGTGAGCTTAGGGTAACGTAGCGATCATCCAGTTGGAACGTGAGCATGCCCGTTTGATCTGGTGTATACCATTTGGCGACAACACCATTGGACAGTTTCACGTCTTTGCTTGTATAACCGTCCGAATAATCTCTTGGAGATACATCCACTTTCATATGGCTAAAAATAAAGCTAACACCATCGCCACCCGCACCTACACTTTTGAACGTGTCACCTGCGATCATCTGCTGAGGGGCATAAGCGGTCTCGAACCCATCGAATTGTGCAAAAGCCTTTTGAATGGCCTCTTTTTGTGCTGCACTATACGTTACATTTGTCAGAGCTGATGGATTGCTCGTAGCTTGGCCGATAATGACCTGTCCTTTTTTGCCGTCATAGGATACTGGTACATGCAGTGCATCGGCAAGCGCACGTACAGGCAGATAAGTGGAGTTGTTATAGGTAATTGGCGCAAGTTTGTTGCCATTGCCATCCGTTGGTGAGTAAGCCGCGCCATCAACATTAAAGCTGATTCCATGGTTAAGATATGCGGAGATTTTCTCCAGCTGCGTTCCGGCGAATACGCCCGTTGCTCCAGTTAATGTCATGCCCAGTACCATCATCGTTGCTACGGATTTCTTCATGTTTTTTTTCATCATATATCTCTCCTTCAAGTTGGGGTTTGGTTTGTTTAATGGGCTCGCTGTCCCTTATGGCTTTATATTAAACCCCGAACATATCCAGAATAATTCTGAATTATCTCCAACTTGTAAACATGTGTATATATACGGAGAATGTAAAACGAAACATGAAGCTGCTTGGCGTGTTTGAACGTATTCTTTGCCGAATCGAATAATTTCAGTTAAAAAGATAGAGGATTAGTCCGCCAAAACCAAGGACAATCGCACCAACGTATACATAGGAAAGTTTACTGAGGTTTTGCTTTGTGCGGCGGTCATATTCGGGGTTGCTGGTCTGATTGGCTTTGGAATTTCCGATGATCATGGTAGCAATACCTCCAAATAAGGCGATTCCCACAATTAAAACATAAGGCAACCAGGTCATGAATGGACCTCCTTCGCGAATAATATGATAATGTCTTTATTGTACTTCAAGTTAACCTTTGATGTAAGCTTCATTTGAGAAAATAAGGGAAATGAAGTATCTGTCTTACAGTATTTATGTAGTCTTGGATCGGAAAGATCACTATAATTTTATTATTTTTTAATATTAAAAAACCTTGATACAACAGGCATTCGCAGCTTTCTTCACTGAAGGTTGCGAATTTTTTTGCCCACAGAGTGATCCAGAATAGAGAACCCTGCGTTACACCCTATGAAGACAACGACGAGGAAAGAAATTATACACAAAACATAATCGAGGAGTGAACACGTAATGAAAATGAAAATGAAGAAGTTTATTGCACCTGTACTTAGCTTGACACTGTTGATGCCGGGGATCGCTGGAGCAGCTTCTGCACCACAGACACCAATGACAATGATGAAAGCATCCGTGAACACACCTGCGGCTGACCTGAGAGCAAACCTGGACCACCTGCTGTCCGAGCACTTTGCACTCGCAGTAACGGCAATGGCAAAAGCATATGACGGAGCAAAAGATGCAGATGCAGCCTACAAAGCACTCGACCAGAATGCACTGGATATGCAACCAGCCATCGCTTCCCTATACGGTGATGCAGGTGCCAAAGAATTCGAACGCATCTTCCGCGCTCATAACAAATACACAGATGATCTGGTGAAAGCAACCAAAATGGGCAACCAGGCTGGGATCAAACAAGCACAAGCAAACATCAACGGTTTTGTGGATGAGTTCTCCACATTCCTGAGCACAGCTACCGAAGGCAAGTTGCCAAAAGCAGCAGCCAAACAGGCGCTGCAAGTACATGAAGATCTCGTGCAAAAAGTATTCGATGAGTATGTAGCTGGAGATTACGCTGATGCATACAAGGCTTACCGTGAAGGTTTCAAAGAAATGTTCGACGTAAGTAAGGCACTCTCCACAGCCATTACTACACAAATGCCTGAGAAATTCGAAAATACCAAAGCGGATACAAAAGCAGCCGATCTGAGATCTGCACTCAACCACTTGGCTTCCGAACACTTTGCGCTTTCGGCTCTGCAAATGCAAGAGGAATTTGATGGACGTACACTCGCTTCCAACGCACTGATTACAGCTGAAGCTGGAAACACAGCTGACTTCAAAGCAGCGATTGCTTCCGTTTACGGTAACGATGGTGCCAATGCTTTCGAGAAAATTTGGGTAACGAACCACGTTAATGCGCAAAGCGACTATGTAAAAGCTGTTAAAAACAACGATGCTGCGGCTCGTGCGGCAGTAGAGAAACGTATTGATGGATTTACAACAGAGTTCGCTACATTCCTGGATTCGGCAACAGCTGGCAATCTGCCAAAAGCAGCAGGACAACAAGCACTAACAACGCATGAAAATCAAGTGCAAAACGTATTGAATCAATATGCAGCAGGTAACTTTGATGCTTCTTACACAACAAATCGTGAAGGCTTCAAAGTGATGTTTGGTGTAGGTCAAGCTCTGGGTAACGCTATTGTGACTCAATTCAATGACAAATTCCAAGAGTCAGCAACACCTGCACCAGCGCCAGAAATGACAACGGTGTGGATGCAACTGAACAGCAAAATGCTGAAAATTAACGACAAAACAACCAACATGGACACCACACCAGTGCTTTGGAAAAACACAACATACATTCCACTGCGTTTCTTGAGTGAAGGTATTGGCGCAACGGTGAAATGGGACAAAAAAGCACAACAAGTAACGGTAATGGCTGGTGATGATACCCTTGAATTCTGGGTGAACAACAACGTTATGGAAGTGAACGGCGTGAAGAAAAACGTGGGTGCAACTGTATTTGTAAATAAAGATGGACGTACGCAAGTGCCTCTGCGCTTCATTGCTGAACTTCTGAACTGGGACGTGAAATGGGCACAAAAAGATGGTTCCATTACGCTGACTAAATCCATGTAATAGTAAAGTAAAATAAGATTAAAACAAAAAGAGCTGCCCCATACGGCAGCTCTTTTTGTTCATCATAAGTGGGTCAGTGTGTTTCGATACATAATTTGATGAACGGGGTGACGTACCGTTTGATGTCCATTTTTCGTACCTTTACCAAGAGCGATCAGCATGACATCCAAGTATCTATCAGAAATATTCAAGCTTGCTTTTAATCGAGCGGAATCATAACCTGACATCGTGATGGTTTCGAAACCAGCCTCATTGGCGAGCAGAATGAATGACATGGATGCTAGACTTACATCTCGGGTTAATTCCAACTTCAGCTCTTCATCGGATTTATTTGCATAGTATTGTATTGCAGCATTCGCCAGATAATCTCTGAGTGATGCATCAAAATAGCCCGACTGAAAGCCTTCTTCGTGAATGTTGATAATATTATCCGCTTCAAATGCTCGATAATCCCCTAACATGACGATCAAAGCGGAAGCATCCATCACCTGTTGTTGATTGTAAGCTATAGGTAGTAATGCGCTCCGTAAATCAGGGTCATCAATAATAAGATACCGGGTCGCTTGAATATTATTCCCATTAGGTGACTTGCTTGCAGAAGCAATGAGTGAAGTCAAAGTCTCTGGCTGTATCGTATAATTTGAATCAAAATGTCGAACGGAACGCCTTTGTTCCAAAACGGATTGTACACTCATGGGATCATCTCCATCGTTGTTATTTAGGACTCCCTTGAATTATAGTAGGCATTAACAAATGAGAAAATAACGCACAAAAAGGTGGGATAGCCACTTTAAAGTATCTATTGGGGAGGGACGGCACATTGGTTAAATATAATACCGGAATAAATATTTTCATGGATATCGCTGGCGGGAAATGGAAGTGTCTTATCCTTTTTTTTCTGAGTCAACAATCGGTTCGAACTAAGGAGTTCTATGAATTGATACCTGGAATTACACAAAAGGTCTTAACCGACCAATTGAAACAGTTGGAGAGTGATGGCCTCGTTCATAGGGAAATATTCAAGGAAGTCCCGCCAAAAGTAGAATATAGTTTAACTGATCTCGGAAGATCCTTCGTTCCGGTCTTGAACACGATGTGCGACTGGGGCAATACGTACGCAAGGACCAAAGGTATGGAGCAGGATGAACATATTCAATGTGACCATGAATGAACCCAAAAGTTCAAATATTTGGTATAATCATCGGGTAATGACCTACATAACAGCTGGAATAGCCGATGGAGTCTAGAATGAGGTATGATAATTTGGTATAAGCAAAATGAAGAGGGGGGACATAGGAATGAGTACATCATCAAAATCGGAGCGTCCAGCGAGAAATGTGGATACCCGGTTATTTGTTGCTTGGGCCGTTTCCGTTATTGCAACAGGGGGGAGTCTCTATTTCAGTGAGATTAAGGGATATCTTCCATGTGATCTATGCTGGTACCAGCGTATATTCATGTATCCACTAACCATCTTGCTGGGCATTGCCTACTTTAAGGATGACGTGGGCATCACCAAATACGTACTCCCACTTAGTTTCGTCGGTGGCGGCATTTCGTTATATCATGTAACAATCCAGCGTATTTTTTCGGCTACAGGGAATGCCGTCGCGTGCGGTAAGGTTCCATGTTATACCGACTATTTGAATTGGTTTGGTTTCATCACGATTCCATTACTGGCACTGATCGCCTTTATTATCATCATCGTGATGCTGTGGGGTATCGGCAAAACACCAAAATCTTCTTAATAAGAAAGGATAGATGGTGATGAGCGGACAAGCTCGTTGGTTCATGCCCTTCATAATTCTGCTCCTCCTGACGGTGGGATGCTCTTATGAGGAACAGTCACAATCAGGCGAGATGCCAGAGATGATTAAAGTGAAACTTGACGTTCCAGAGAAGACTTCTCTTCATAAACCAACACGGTTGCAGGTGAAGCTTACACAGGGAGATGCACCGTTAAGTCAGGCTGACCATGTGCAATTCCAGATCTGGAATGAGCTTGATGATCCGCCTTCTGTATCTCCGGAACAAGGTATGATGACAGCGGACGAACTGGAGAATCAGGGGGCTATTACTGCCAATGAGTCAGAGGAAGGGCTGTATGAAATCCAGCATACCTTTGAAGAACCAGGTACGTATGTGGTACAGGTCCATGTTACGCACGGAGCTATGCATAGCATGCCGAGAGCGAGAATTGTAGCGGAATGAAGCAATGGGCGGGTACCAGGGTTTGGTTCAGGGTTAGCAATGGGTTTATAATGTTAAAGGTATGAAGAATGTTGTAGGAAAAGAGGGTGTTATGGCAACTATTCATGATGTTGCACTCAGGGCAGGAGTTTCTGTAACTACCGTCTCGCGTGTATTAAACAACCGGGGATATATCAGTCAGAAGACTCGGGACAAAGTGTATCAAACCATGGACGAACTTAACTATCGACCCAATGAAATTGCCCGTTCTCTTCTGCGTAAGCAATCCAATGTTATAGGCTTGATTATTCCTGATGTATCCCATCCGTTTTTTGGAGAACTGGCTAGCTATGTTGAGTATCATGCTTACCAGAATGGATTTAAAATTATGTTATGCAATTCCCACATGGACCCTTCCAAAGAGCGTGAATATGTGGAAATGCTCAAGGGTAATCGCGTGGATGGCATTATTATGGGAAGCCACACACTGGAAGTTGATGAGTACATGAATCTGCATTCCCCAATCGTGACCTTTGATCGTAAGATCGGTGAAGACATCCCGTTTATCTCATCTGATAACTATCAGGGAGGGGTCATGGCTGCTGAATTGCTGCTCTCGAAGAACAGACGGAATCTGGCACATATCTGCGGTAATTTGGAATTGCAAATGCTGTCCAATCGCCGGACGACAGGTTTCGTTGATACATTGCAGGCTCATGGAGTCAAACCGGTCATGATTCATGAAACCGATCTGAATGTGTTTGATCAGCATCAGTATACGGAATTGGTGGATAAGCTACTTGCACAACACCCCGAGGTGGATGGGCTCTTTGTAACGAGTGATCTGATGGCGGTGCATGCGCTGAAGCAGATCGTGTTAGGTGGGCGCAAGGTACCCGACGATATTGCTATTATAGGTTATGATGACAGTCGTGCGGCAGCGTATACGGTGCCTGGCATTACAACGATCAGGCAGCCGGTGGAGGCCATGGCTAAACTGGCGATTGATCTGATTCGGCGCCAACTCGCGGAAGAGAAGATCGAAATGGAGCATATTTTGCCGGTTACCATCGTGGAGAGAGAGACGACCTGATACAGGTCGTTTTTTCATATTCGTCCTTTTGCAATGTAAAAATCAAGGCGCGATATTTTTTTAAAATGGTATGTCAAACGATTGACATGTCAAACCTTTGACATTATAATTCGACTTGTAAGCGTTTCCTTTTAAACTATTGATCGGGGGACATAACAAGATGAAAAGAGAACAGAGATGGATGAAATTATTGGTATTGTCATTGATTATGATGCTTGTATTGTCGGCATGTGGAAGTAAAGCAGCGACGGAGTCCAACTCCTCCTCGGAGGGGAGCAGCAGTGAGAGTGTCAAAATCACGATGCTCAATTCCAAGTCGGAAATTAACAATCAGCTGGAGCAAGCGGCTAAAGACTTCCATGCCGAAAATCCAAATATCACACTCGAAATTGTACCTGTAGGCAGTGGACAGTCTCCGTTTGAAAAAGCGTCTGCTTTGTATGCCTCCGGCAGCCCTACAACGATGATGATGCTAGACACAGGGGATGTCGAGAAATTCAAGGATCGTGTTCTGGATCTCACATCCGAGTCTTGGATGAAGGATGCTGTGGAGAACAGCACAGCGGCTACAACGTTTGATGGCAAAAATTATGCCTTCCCGTTCTCTATTGAAGGATATGGATTCATCTATAACCAGAATGTATTGGATCAGGCAGTAGGTGGGACATTCGATCCCAAGTCTGTACAGACCACTGCACAGCTTGAGGAGCTGTTCCAAAAGATTGCTGCTACTGGAAAATCACCTTTGATTGTATCTCCGATGGATTGGTCGCTTGGTGCGCATTATCTGGGGCTTGCATATGGTGGGCAGTCGGCGGACCGTGCGAAGGTGGATCAATTCATTACTGATCTGAAGGCTGGTCAAGTGGACCTTGCTTCCAACGCCGTGTTTAATGGCTTGTTAGATACATTTGATCTGATGAAAACCTACAATATTGACAAGGCTTCTCCATTGTCCGGAACTTATGAGCGTGGACCTGAGGTGCTTGGCAAGGGTGAGGTTGGCATCTGGTTCCAGGGTAACTGGGCATGGCCACAAATTTCAAGCTTTGATACAGCAGATGGAAAATATGGCTTCCTCCCAGTACCTGTGAGCAATAATCTGGATGATTTCGGTAATACGCAAATCTCTGCTGCTGTATCCAAACGAATATTGCTGGATAAGGAGAAGAGCACACCAGCGCAGCAGGAAGCAGCGAAGAAATTTTTGGACTGGATCGTTTATAACGAAAAAGGTCAGGATTTCCTGGTGAATCAAGCCAGTATTATTCCGGCATTCAGCAACATTACATTGGAGCCAACCGATCCACTTGGCAAATCCATTAGTGAATACATTAAGGCAGGCAAAATCGAGGAATCAATGAGTACACTTCCTGCGGATCACTGGTCCAAACTGGGTGCATCCATGCAGAAATATTTGGCTGACGTCATTGACCGTGCCGGGCTTGCCAGCGAAATTCAGGCATACTGGAGCAATGTGAAATAAAGGAATTAATCTTAGCCCTGCGCAGCACATAGAGAGAGACTTGCGGTAGCCGGAGATGATGAATGTACAGCTTCCACATGAGGTCTGTTCAACTTGTTTCCGGCATAACCGTTAGGCTAATCATTTGGATAGAGTGGAGGTTGACAATGCTGACCGAAAAAGGATTATGGACACGTCTGCGCACCCGCCTGATCTTTACTGGCCCGACATTATTTGCGTTTGCTACAGTGATGATTATTCCATTTTTGTATGGTATTTATTTGACGTTTACGAACTGGGATGGCATTGCCATCGATCAAAGCTTTGTTGGCTGGGATAATTATATCAGTGTGTTCAAGGACACCGTGTTCTGGAAATCATTCGGGATGACGCTGGAGTACGTATTTATTACCGTTGTGCTGACCAATGCGGTTGCCTTCCTACTCGCTTACGCTGTAACTCGGGGAATGAAGGCACAGGGCTGGTTTCGGGCCGGATTTTTCCTGCCGAATCTGGTGGGCGGAATCGTGCTTGGTTTCATCTGGCAGTTTATTTTTAATCAGGTACTCGTTTTTGCAGGACAAAAAATGAACCTTACTCTGTTTTCCACCTCCTGGCTGGCTGACCCGGATAAAGCGTTCTGGGCACTCATTGTGGTGACCGTTTGGCAGTATGCCGGCTATATGATGGTTATCTACATTGCAGGACTAATGAATGTGCCGAAGGATGTTATGGAAGCAGCCAGCATTGATGGGGCAAGTAATCGCAAAATGTTGGCGCGCATTGTATTGCCACTGATGGTTCCTTCGTTTATTGTATGCATCTTTTTGTCACTGCAACGGGGATTCATGGTGTATGATCTGAACGTCTCCCTGACCAGTGGCGGGCCCTTCAAGAGCACAGAGATGGTATCCATGCATGTTTATGAGCAGGCATTTCTTGCTCGTGACTACGGATTGGGTCAGGCAGAAGCCTTTGTTCTGTTTATCCTTGTAGCCGCCATTACATTGCTCCAGGTCTATTTCAGCAAAAAACTGGAGGTCGAGGCATGATGGCTGGACAATCACGCATTCTCAACTGGATGAAGTTTATTGCATTAATCGTTGTGATGATTTTGTTTGTATTTCCTTTTGTACTTCTGATCGTCAATTCGTTCAAGGCTAACCAGGCAATTACCTCCGATCCGCTGGGCTTGCCAAGCTCCTTTCAATTTGATAATTACGTCAATGCGTTTGACAAAATGGGATATGTATCCGCCTTCAGCAATTCGTTGCTCATTACAGTTGCAGGTGTATTACTGATTGCTCTTTTTGCGGCGATGACAGCACATTACTTTGTTCGTCACAAAAGCAAAATGAATCAGTATCTCTTTTTCCTGATGGTAGCTGCGATGATTATTCCGTTTCAGGCCATTATGATTCCGCTGGTTAAAATATACGGCTCGCTCAGCCTGCTGGATAACAAGTGGTCGCTGATCTACATGTATATTGGCTTTGGCAGTCCGCTTGCCGTATTTATCTACCATGGCTTTATCAAAAGTATTCCCTTGGAGCTTGAAGAAGCGGCTTTAATGGATGGCTGCGGCAGAGTGCAAACCTTTTTTCGCATCGTACTGCCGGTGTTACTGCCAACAACCGTAACGATTAGCGTGCTGAATGTATTGTGGATATGGAATGATTTTCTGTTGCCTTCCCTGGTGTTGACTTCATCCGAGCAGCGAACGCTGCCGCTGTCCACGTTTTATTTTTATGGGACATACACCGTGGATTACGGCCCATTGATGGCTGGTCTGGTGTTGACCCTGCTGCCTGTCCTGATCGTTTATCTGTTTGCGCAGAAGTACATTATTCAGGGGGTCATGCAAGGGGCTATCAAATAAGTTCAGTTGGGTGATAGAGAGAGAGACAGGAGTGAAGGACATATGAATCAGGAACGATACGAGAAACAGGAAATAGACACAAGGCAAGAGACAGACCTTGGACTGACGAGTTCTTCGGCTCAAACGAAGGAGAGTTATACACTCGCCCGGGCCAACGCATATATCAAGGAGCATCGACATCAGGTTGATCCAACCTATCGAATGGCCTATCATTTGATGCCAGAGGTGGGCTGGATGAATGACCCCAACGGCTTCATATACTTCGGTGGGATGTATCATATGTTCTATCAGCATTATCCCTACGAACCGGTATGGGGGCCGATGCACTGGGGCCATGCGGTGAGCCGTGATTTGGTTACGTGGTCTTATCTGCCTATTGCACTGGCACCTGATCAGAGCTACGACAGTGGAGGGTGTTTTTCCGGAAGTGCAATCGTGCAGGATGGCAAGTTGGTGCTGATGTACACGGGGCATGTCGTGACTGGACCCGACAAGGATAACGATTACTTGCAGACACAGAATATCGCTGTCTCGGACAATGGGATTGATTTTGTCAAAAGCGCGATGAATCCGGTTATTCGGCTGGATCAAATCCCAGCGCATACCAGTCCCAAGGACTTCCGTGATCCAAAAGTGTTTGAACGAAACGGTGTGTACTATTGCGTCCTTGGCTCGAATGATGCTGCGGGCAAAGGTGTCATTCTGTTATACCGTTCAACGGACTTGCTGGATTGGAGTTATGTTAACATTATGGCCCAGAGTGACGGGACGCTTGGTGACAATTGGGAATGTCCCGATCTGTTCACACTGGATGGCCGAGATGTGCTGATCATGTCTCCGCAGCGCATGCCTGCTCAGGGAGATAACTATTGCAACTTGCATTCGACCGTTTATATGATGGGAACGCTGGATGAAGACCAAGGTGTGCTGAAGTACGAGCAGTACGTTCCGCTGGATTGTGGCTTCGACTTTTACGCGCCCCAGACGATGGAGGATGCACAGGGACGACGAATCATGGTGGCCTGGATGGATACGTGGGAAACGGAAATCCCGACACAACAGTCCCATGCCTGGGCTGGAGCGATGACGTTGCCGAGACAACTCATTCGCAGGGGAGAACGATTGATATTCCAGCCGCTTCCCGAACTTACACAGTACAGGTTGGAAGGCACCGAGCAGTATGATATACATTTAAATGGTGATGAACATGATTTTGATCTTGGAATCAGCGGAGACCGTTATGAACTGTATGCTGTATTCGAAGCGGAACAGGCACGACACTTCGGGTTGAAGCTGCGCACGGGTGAAGATGAAGAAACTGTGATTTCCTATGATGTAGAGCAGCGTCGTTTATGTTTAAATCGCGAGCAGGCCGGACAAGGGCCGGGCGGAGAACGAGCTGCGACAGTGGAACTGCTTGACGGGAAACTGGAACTTCATATTTTTATGGATGTCAGCTCCGTTGAGGTGTTCATTCAGCAGGGAGAGCAGGTAATGACAGGGCGAATATATCCTGGGCCGAACTCAACAGGTATTAAGGCTTTCTCGTCCGGGACGTGTACATTGACCGAACTTTGCAAATGGGATATACGAATTCCTTGATAAAATGTTTTCTATAATACAGCCTTGACCTTGAAGTATACTTCAAGGTTTATTCTTGATTCATCAAGGAATATTGGAGGCTGAATGATGAAATTAATGGAATGGATATTGGTACTTGTAACGATTGCCGCAGCGGCGTGTATACCCATGTATTCGAAGCGTCGGAAGCTCGTGGCAGGCATGTTTGCTGCCATGATATTGGCAGTGGCACTTCACGGCATACTGGATTCGTTTCGCGTGATGCTGCTGCCAACGTATCTTGTTGCAGGCATAATCTTCATCGTATTAATCATTAAGTTAGTGAAAGGGTATCGTAACAGAGTCACTGGGCAATTTGCAGAGAAGCAGAAACCGAAATGGCGTTCGTGGCTTCAACTCACGCTGGTTGGGATGCTGGCTCTGGTCTCTGGCGCCGGATCAGGACTGCTCACTTGGTATTTTCCAGCTTTTACAATGCCTGAGCCTACGGGGAAGTTTGCTATCGGTACGTTTTCGCAACAATTGGTGGATGAAACCCGTGAAGAGACGTTTTCTCCCGAAAGCGGGGACAAACGGGAACTGATGATTAACGTGTGGTATCCGGTAAACCCGGAGGATGCGAAGGAGGTATCTCCTGAGTCTTACCCGTCTGAACTCGGAGAAGCAATTAGTCTGGTATTTGGCATCCCGCCTAAGGTGTTCAGCTACCTCGATACCATTCCGACACATGTGGTTAAAGGCGCAGCCATGTCAGACGCAAGCCGTTCTTATCCGGTGGTGCTGTTCTCTCCCGGTGTCCGCTCGGCCCGTTATCAGAGCATGACTGCCATTGAAGAACTCGTAAGCCATGGCTATATTGTTGTAGGTATGGATCATCCTTATACCTCAGCTCGCGTTACCTTCCCCGATGGGCGTAAAGTGTCTTATGAAGCCGGGCCTGAATTTGCAACGTCAGAAGAACTGTATCAATATAATGTGGAGGGGGTAGGTATTCGTGCAGCAGATGCACGTTTTGTACTCGACACGCTTGAACAGTGGAACCTGAATGATCCCAATCAGGTGCTGGAGGGCAGGCTTGACCTGAATCATACAGGCATGATGGGGCATTCTTATGGCGGGGCTACAACAGCCGAAGCACTCGCACAGGATGAACGTTTACGTGCAGGACTCAGTCTGGAAGGCGGATTCTGGGGATCGGTATCCACGACAGCCCTGAAACAGCCGTTTATGTATATCATGTCTGGCGAAACGGCTAAAAGCTTCGATCCGAATGCTTCAGCCAAAGATAACGTGTTCTACCCTGAGTTTAAGCCTGATCTGGATCGAGTAATGACGAGTAGTCTTAATGATACCTATTATCTGACGGTGGAGAATTTCTTCCATCAGAGCTTTACGGATATTTCATTAATCTCACCGAAACTATTTGCCAGAGGCATGACGCCAGAACATAATGTGGATATAACAAGATCCTATGCGCTGGCATTCTTTGACCGTTATCTGAAAGGGGAAGAGCAGCCATTGTTGCAAGGATCTTCAGCACAATTTCCCGAGGCCACCTATGATGCCACATATACCAAGATACGCAACGAACAAACACAATAAATCCGCAGAAGGGTGGAGGAGTAGGCATGGAAACCATGACAAGAGGAACGTTGGCTAAGCGTACTGGTGTGAGTATGGCAACCCTCCGTTATTACGAAGATAGTGGAATTCTGCCTGCTCCCCGTCGTTCCTCCAACGGATATCGGGTGTATACCGAGGATTATCTGGTCAAAATTAAGTTCATTAAGGATGCCCAGTTGCTGGGTTACTCCTTAAAGGACATACAAGAGACGCTGCAACTGCTCAGCCAGGAAGACATGGAAAAGGATACGTTAAAAACCCTTGTACGCGAACGCATCGCTGACATTCAGAAGCATATTGATCACCTGGAACAGATGCAGATTCATCTGGCACGACTGTTGCATACACCAGAGGACGATATCGACAATTATATTCAATCGTTCAGGGTGCAAAAGAAAGAGCCGTAATCGCGGCTCTTTTCCTGTTTAGGAGAAAACAGGCGTGGGATATTGAGCAGGGAATCGGAGATTTAAAACGAATACATAGTGTAGTTTGCCAATACATAATGATGGTTAACGTGATTTCAATAATTTCAATAATGAACTCACACCACAAAAGGAGTAACATTTTCTATGAGGGATTTACAAGGTTTTGTATCCGATTACATTAAGGGCAAGAAACATCTGCATCTTGAGATTGGCGTTATTACAAAGGAAGATATCGAATATCATTCATTAGGCAATCCCAAAAAGAAGAGCGCGGCTGCTCCTGAACACAGATTGTTTGAAATCGGCTCTGTAACCAAACTTTTTACATCGATCCTTCTGTTAGAATTGGAACGTGAACAGCAGCTTTCCACGGATGACACAGTTGGCAAGTACATACACAACGGTAAAAACGATTATTTGAATAAGGTTACCTTAAAAAGTCTTGCGACGCATACCTCTGGATTACCCGGAGTTGCCACAAACCTGTCCTCGAAGAAAAACCGATACAATCCGTATTCAAATTATACGGAGGATGATTTACTTGCTTTTTTATCGGATGCTGACTTTACGGATCAGATGGGTTCATTTGAGTATTCCAATACCGGCGTAGGCTTACTTGGCTATATCCTATGTAAAGTATCAGGAAGTACATATGACGATCTGCTGAAAAAATATATCACAGGTCCATTAAACATGACGGAGACAGCTGTTATGCTGAATGCAGACCAGAACGGCAGATTTGTGGATGGACATACGTCAACGGGGAAAAAGATGCCTCACTGGGATACTGGTGTACATGAAGGGGCAGGAGCGATCAAGTCATCTCTTCACGATATGTGTTTATTTGTACAGGCCAATCTGAATGAAGATCATCCGCCAGCCTCTGCAATACAACAAAGTCACATGCCTGTGATGATTGGAGATTCAACCCATCATTACGCCTGGTTTAGTGATCATATCTCAGATCAGAATATTCTCTGGCATAACGGTGGCACATTTGGTTTCTCCAGTTATTTGGCTATAAATAAGGAACAGAGTATAGGCGTTGTACTATTGTCCAATTATTGTTTTGGATCAGCCTCTATTGTGGATGAGTATCTGGATGCAATATTCAAGTTTATAACTAAAAAAGACCTTTATCCACTCATGCCGCTAGACCCTGTGGGTAATAAAATACTGGAAGTCATGATGCAGAGATAAAAAAAACACCACGAACAGAGAGCACCTGAGGATGTACTTCGGGCGTTCTCTGTTCGTGGTTTCTTTTCGTTCTATTTTAATGGTCTTGATCATGACATACCCGCTTCACGCAGAAAATGGTGCACAATCTTCGTCTGATACTTGATACGGGTTGAGCGTTTCAGACTCCAACAGGTCTCCACCGTGACGGAACGGGCTTGTAATAGTCTTGAAGCCGCTGTACGGGCAGATCCCGGCAATTCATGTTGTTTGAGGTTAAAATGACGATCACGAATGGCAATCGACCGATTCATCCGTTCGATAACTCTTCTGCAAGCTGGAATCGTCCGACTGCCGGGATTAGTGATCAACGTCTGTCCAAGCACCCGTGAACTCAGTTGAGACAGGCCGTTGGCTTCATGCAGATCGAGCCACCAGTCGGCCCGATGTTCACGCGCCAGCTGAAAAACTGCCGCAGCGAGCGGATGTTTGGCCTTGCCTGACATACGGCGTGGAAACGTACGATTCAGATCTGGCTTGCCTCTGATTTTCTTTGCGTAGGCTTGCTGGTTCACGCGTGGCACGATAATTAACAGCCCTCGCTGAATGGCGTGACGATCTGTCGCAATATCATCTGCGAGTTTTTGCGCAGCGGCCATACTCGCCGTTTCATTCCCGTGAACCCCGGATGTAATGAACATCACGGGTCCCGGCATCATGCCACGTACGATGAAGTAGGGAGTAGCGTGTACGCTGGATGCTAGAAGGACATGTTTGGTCACAAGCATGACGCTTCACCTCCGTTATTACAGTACGCCATGTCCCTCTTTCATGTAACGGCGTAAGAACAGGTCTTCATCCTATTTACTCACAAAATGGGCCGACTAATACACCCGATGAATGATATCTTCGAAATCGGGTTCTTTCATCTCTACATCTTCAATCTCACCCCAGTGCTCCAACTGTTTCAGAATGTCCATTGTGCTCCATTCCTTCCGGTTCACTTCCACGGTGACAATCTGCCCTTCCACTCCTGTAATGTGTATCGCGGACGACACAACATCCGGGATGTGAAAAGCTCCTCGGAACGTTACCCGTATCAACGTAGGCAGTCCGATGGTTTCGCGAAGTGATGAGATCGTGCCGTCATATGTCAGTTGACCATGGTTAATCACCATGACCCGGCTGCATAACTGCTCAATGTCGTCCATGTCATGTGTGGTCAGCAAAATTGTTTTGCCAAACACTTCATTTAATGTACGTAAAAATTGACGAATATTCCGCTTTGCGTTCACATCCAGTCCAATTGTTGGTTCATCGAGAAAAAGCAGTTCGGGATCATGCAGCATGGAAGCTGCGAGATCCGCACGCATGCGTTGTCCAAGCGAGAGCTTGCGGACAGGCGTGGCCCAGAACGATTCAAGGTCCAGCAGCTCGGCGAACTGGGACAGCCGTTTCTTTTTATCCTCGGTACGGACGCCGTACATCTCGGCCAGAATATCATATGAATCTTTCACGGGCAGATCCCACCAGAGCTGGCTGCGCTGTCCAAACACAACGCCCAGTCGACCAACGGTTCTGCGCCTGTCCTGATGCGGGTTCATACCGTCAAGCCTTACCTCACCCGAGGTTGGGTGCAGGATACCTGTCAGCATTTTGATCGTGGTAGACTTGCCAGCTCCGTTTGGACCGATGTAACCCACAAACTCACCTGGGCCGATATCAAAACTGATATCGCGTACCGCTTCCTTGGACACATACTCACGTGAAAATAACGTACGTAACCCAGAGAAACGTCCTTCGCGAATAACAGGGGTCTTGAATTCCTTTTGCAGATGCCGTGCTGTAATCATGTTCATGATTCGTTACGCCTCCTTAGCTACCTGTACTTTGATATTTGGTCATGCCGAATTGCCAGAAACGCAGACTTGCAGCCAAGCTCAGTACGGCAACCGCCGCAACAGCAACAAGAATCCACGCTCCTCCTTCACCCCGTAGCAGGTAAAGTGACGGAATGTAGTTGACGAATCCCACGGGAATCACCGTCAGCAGAATGCCAGACATCCATTTGGGATATAACGTTAGCGGATATTGGGCAGCCGTTCGTGCGGCATCTTCAGTGATCGTCTGTAATTCCTCGATACGTGTGGTCCAGAATCCGAGTGTGGCGGTAGCAAGTCCGATGGAAAAGAGAATGACTGCGCCCGTCAGGATAATGAGCAGGGAGAAGGGAATGGTTATCCAGCCAATCTGTCCGCTGTGCATCATGCCTGCCAATGACCAGCAGAGAATGAACCCGCCTTGCAGGACTTCCCCAGCCATGATGCGGAAGTTTTGCGGCAGCAGTGCCAGCAATACGGGCATGGGACGTGTTAACAGTTGATCAAGCTCACCATTAACCAGATATTTTTCCAGATGATGAACTTCGTTTCCGAATGTTCGATACAGTGTTTTGGATAACGTCATGATGGCAAAGAGATAACCGATCTGATGGAGGGACCAGCCTTTAATGGCTCCGAATTTGTGCAGCACCAGAGCAACCATCAGAAACTCGGAGATCTGAATTAAAGCGGCCAGTACGGACGCCATGATGAAATTGAACTTGTATTGCATCCGGCTGCGGATGCTTGTTCGAATCAGCATTTTATATAAATTGAACCAGGAAGTTCGCTTCATCCGCCTTGTACCTCTACTTTACGACGTAACACTTGGGTAATCGCAAGACAGATCAGCGTCATAAAGACACACCAAAGCAAGGTTCCCCATAACAAGGGGCCATCTTCGAAACCAAGATAGATTCGGGTAGGTACATAGAGCAGGAATGGGTAGGGTGATATCCAGGCAAGTTGTTCAAGCCAGTTCGGTAGCCATTCCAGCGGAATGAAAAAACCAGCCAGCAGATTCATCATCGCGTGATTGCCCCAGTGAAGCCAGGAGGACTCCGTGGTCCACATCGACGTGGCACCAATGATGTAGTTCATACAGATGGACAAGTATGCGGCGCCGGCAAGACCAAGTGCGGCATAGAATAGTGTTGAAACGTCTGAGGGCCAATGTAGGGAAAAGACAATGGAGAAGAGCAGGTAGATCGGAATACTTTTGTACACGAACTGGTAGGCAATCTGCCCCCATTCGCGTGCCATCAGGTGGGTGAACAGATGAACAGGCCTCATCAGGTCCAGTGCGATCTGCCCTGTCCTGACGGATAGGGGAATACCCAATCCATTCGTGAGAAAACCCGAGATCCAGAGAGAGGATTGCGTGAACGCAATGTAACTGATCATCCCTTGTGTCCCGTATTCCCCGAGCGTATGGTCGGCCCCGATGCCGATCCAGAGGCAGGCATACATGTAACCAAACATGGCGCTTGCCAAGTTATGTACCATGTGTGCCCCGCGGTATTGCAGATTCCGGGAGTAGGCTTTGGAAGCCAGAGTGAAATAAAGCATGTGACACCTCCGATAAGTGGATTGAACGGCGTTTCCGTTCACTTCAGTCAAGGCGAAAAAGAGAGAAGGACAACAGCATACCAATTTATTCCTTCACAGGCAAGACATTTTTTTAGCTAATAATGGTATTAACAGGGGTGTTCATGATTGCGCCACAAGACAACGCTCTGTCCGTTCATTTATAATTGAGAGGTAGTATCGCAAACGTTTACAATGTGAAATATTCAAATTTTAAATAAACCGCCGGGCTTGTGCCTGACGATTGAGGATACAGAACGAACAATCCGGCAAGAGAGAAGGATGTCATGAAGAAAATTGCATGGGTCACCGATAGTACCAGTACACTGGATCCCGTTTTTGCGGAGCAAAATCATATCTACATCGTACCGCTGCGCATCGTATTTGGAGAGGAATGTTATCGGGAGACCGATGACATTACATCTGAAATGTTCTATGAGAAACTTGCGGAGGCTTCACGTGCGAGCAGTTCGCAGCCACCCATTGGCGAATTCATTGAACTGTATGAGTCGCTCAAAGACAAGTACGATGAGATTATTACGATTCATTGCTCTACAGAGCTTAGCGGAACGCTGCATACGTCTATGCAGGCTGCAGAGATTGCAGGAGTGACGGTGACCGCAATTGATTCAAAGGCAGGTGCTTATCCTCACCGTGAGATGATTATGCAAGGACTGGAATGGCAGAAGCAGGGATGTTCAGCTGCCGAGATCAAAGTAAACATTGAACAGATGATTGATAACATGTCCTTTTACCTCATACCGGCCAGTCTTCAACATCTTCATCGCAGTGGACGGGTGTCCGGCACACAGCTGATCATCAGTCAACTGCTTAAGATCCATCTGCTGCTTCGATTTGAAGAAGGTAAAGTGGTTGTGAATGAGAAGATTCGCACGTTCAAGCGGACGAAAGATCGCATGCTGGATATGCTCAAGCTGGATATGGAAAAAGTAAAGCATGTGTGCATTATGCACGCGAACAATCAGGAAGAAGCCATTACAATTAAAAAACAAATTGCAGCTCTGCTGCCTAGATTAAAGACCGAAATCATGCCGTTTATCCCTGTGGTGAGTATCCATGCAGGTGCAGGAACCATTGGACTGTGTTGGATTCACAGTGAGAACGGATATAGAGAATAGAAGCACCAGCATTTATTTACAGACACTCATAGACCTGGCAGGAAACACACTTGGTGTCAAAGTGTTGCTCCTGTCAGGTTTTTTCGTATGTCATTGCCAATTCAAACAAACTGTGAGGTAATAAAGAAAATGTTCATGTGGGAGGGAAACATGTGTTAAGTCACCGCTTGTTGCTTGTTGAAGATGATCGTTCAATTAGTGAGATGGTCGGGCCATACTTGGAAAAAGAGGGCTACGACGTCACTTATGCATATGACGGCTTAGAGGCAGAACGTCAGTTCAGCCAGTCACAACCGGGGTATGATCTGGTTATTCTGGATCTGATGCTGCCCCGCAAAAGTGGGATGGATGTGCTGCAAACCATTCGGGCAGTCAGTCTGGTGCCTGTGCTCATTCTGTCTGCGAAGGATGGGGAGGTGGACAAAGCGTTAGGTCTGGGCTTCGGCGCAGATGATTACTTGAGCAAACCTTTCTCGTTAATCGAACTGACTGCCCGCATCAAAGCTGCGATTCGCCGCGCCAATTATACCACTCCGCCTGTGGCTGAAGCGGCTAAAGATCAACGTATTCACATTGGAGGACTCGTAGTTGACATGGAGACGTACGAGGTGGAACGTGAAGGTACACCCGTCAAGCTGACATCCAAGGAATTTGGCATCCTGAAGCTGTTCGTTACCCATCCTGGCAAAGTGTTCACGAAGGCTCAGATCTACGCTTCCGTCTGGAACGATCATTATTATGGAGACGAAAATATCATTAACGTACATATGCGTCGTCTGCGTGAGAAACTGGAGGTAGATCCTTCGGCTCCCCAGTATATCAAGACACTCTGGGGCATCGGGTATAAGCTGGAGGCGGAGCAGGGATGACACTGATTTTTGCCATCACAACGGGTATTCTGGCCATTGCCTTCATTGTATTGTGGTTGAAATTCCGGAAACGCAGTCAACACTTGACCTATATTCATCAGAAAATATCCGATATTTTGGATCAAGGCACCTTTGAGCGCTTGCTCGTATTTGACGGTGATGATCAAGTTAGCCAGCTTCTGAAAGATATGAACCAGCTACTGGACTATGCGCACCGCGCGAAGGCTGGTTATGCAAACCAGGAGAAGGAGATGCGCAATATGCTCTCCAACATTTCTCATGATCTGAAAACGCCGCTTACGGTTGTGCTGGGTTATAGTGAGACCTTGCTGCACAGTCCATCACTGACCGATCAGGAACGGAAGATTATGACGGAGAAAATACAAGATAAAGCACAGGAAGTATTGCGTCTAATCCATTCCTTTTTTGACTTGGCGAAGCTGGAATCTGGGGACACAGAGCTGGTGCTTAGTCGAGTAAATATAAGTGAATTAAGCCGGTTGAAGATGCTTTCCTTTTATGAAATGTTGACGAATATGGGGTTGCACGTGGAGCTAGAGATACCTGCGGGTGATATCTTCGTGCAAGCGAATGAAGAAGCTCTGGACCGTGTGTTGGATAATCTAATTACCAATGGGATGAAATATGGAGCAGAGGGTAAGGTGCTGGGGCTGTCGCTCGAACATTCGACAGGTGGATCTGTGACGCTACACATCTGGGACCGGGGAAAGGGGATTCCTGAAAGTGAACATAGTCGTGTGTTCGAACGTATGTATACACTGGAGGATTCTCGCAATCGACTCTATCAGGGCAGCGGACTTGGGCTGACAATCACGAAGCGGTTAGTGGAGCGGATGGGTGGAACGATTCATTTACATAGTGTGCCACATAAAAGGACTGTATTTTCGGTTACCTTAAAGGCCTGGTAGGAGGACCTATTTTGGCGTTTTTGGTCAAGCTTAAGGTTTTTGTAAGATTTGATTAATAAAAAAGCAGACTTTTCTCTTTACAATACAGATATAGGAACCCGGACAGGGGACGTAAAGGAGAACAAGACGATGACTTATATCGCACGAACGATAGATGTGACCAAAGTATATGAAGGGGTAGAGGTTGTATCCAACGTCAATATGAATATTAAGCAAGGTGAGATCTATGGGTTTCTCGGTCCGAATGGTGCAGGCAAAACAACCATCATGAAGATGCTGACCAATCTCGTCAAACCAACAACAGGGGAAATTGAACTGTTTGGGGAAAAGCTCACGCCGACCTCCTATGAAGTACTGAAACGAATGGGCAGCATTATTGAATATCCTTTTTTCTACGATAGATTATCTGCTCGCGAGAATCTGGAGCTTCACTGTGAATACATGGGATTCTATAACAAAAAGATCATCGACAACACGATGGAAACGGTAGGGCTGAAGGATACGGGCAAGAAACCGGTCAAGGACTTCTCCCTGGGTATGAAGCAGAGGCTGGGACTGGCTCGTGCACTTATAACTACACCTGAACTGCTCATTCTGGATGAACCCATCAACGGATTGGACCCTGTAGGGATTCGGGAAATGCGAGATTTGTTCAAGCGCCTTAGTAATGAGTATCGCATCACCCTGTTGGTCTCCAGTCACATTCTTGGTGAGATAGAGCAGATTGCTGACACGGTTGGTGTCATTCGCGGCGGTCGCTTGGTGGAGGAAGTGTCGATGGAGAGCATTCGGGGAAGTCAAAATGAGTACATTGAGTTACAGGCGGTAGATATTCGCAAAGCGACCTATGTCATTGAACATCAGCTTGGTTTGAGTAATTATAAACTGGTTGATGACCATACGTTACGAATCTATGATCTGGGAATCATTCCATCAGAATTGAACACCAAGCTGATCCAACACGGCATTGAGATCGAATCCATATCCAAACGGGCGCATTCCCTGGAAGAACACTTCATGAAGCTGGTGAAAGGGGATGAAGACGTTGCTTAAACTGATCAAGCTTGAGATGCGGAAGCACCGCTTTGCACGTAATTTTGCAGGTGCAGGTATTGCCAACATAGCCATTCTTCTTTTCCTGATTATGATTGGATTCATGGATGTGGGAGCAGAAGATTATGCCTATGCCGATTACCAGACCGCCTTTATAATTATCGATACATTTGTGAGAGCGACCTTCATCATATTTGCAGGAGCTTTATTATCCAAGCTGGTGATCAGTGAGTATCGAAATAAAACCATGAACGTCATGTTCACCTATCCCATCCAGCGTCATAAAATCATCGCGGCCAAATTGATTATCGTGTTTGGTTTTACATTTGTGATGATTATGGTTACCGATCTGTTGATGGGTTCACTGCTGTTGATTGTTAATCAATTCTACTCCTTCATTCCTGAATCACTGAGCAATCGGGATATGTTGGGACTTCTGGTGAAGTACAGTATCAGTTCTTTATCGGCTGCGTGTATGGCACTCATTCCCCTATTCTTCGGTATGCGTAAGCATTCTGTTACAGCGACAATGGTCTCGTCCATTTTGCTGGTTTCGATTGTCTGCTCCGGATTCAACGGGTCGGAAGTTTCCATTCATTCGCTTATTATTATCCCTCTGACCCTTGGAGCAATAGGGATATGGATTGCTTCGATGTCCATGGTTCGTCTGGAGACAAAAGATGTGAACTGAATCATTCGGAAAACCATGCTCTGTATGGCTTCAGATGCCATTGACATCCGCTCGTACAAGGGATAGGATAATGTCAACTGAGACACGAAGGAGAATGCAACTACCATGACGATTCCAAAAACATTAACAATAGCTGGTTCGGACACGAGCGGCGGTGCAGGTATTCAAGCTGATTTGAAAACTTTTCAGGAGCTGGGTGTGTATGGCATGACCGTACTGACTACGGTTGTGGCAATGGAGCCCGAAACATGGGATCACCAGGTCTTTCCTGTTGAATTAAATGTAGTTGAAGCGCAGCTTCGCACTGTTCTGGACGGTATCGGTTTTGATGCCATGAAGACAGGTATGCTCGGTTCTGTAGATATTATTGAACTGGTAGCAAAACATATTCGCCGCAGCGGTCTGCCACAGATCGTTATCGATCCGGTAATGGTCTGCAAAGGTACAGATGAAGTACTGCAACCGGAAAATACGGAAGCGATGATCGAATTCCTGTTGCCAGGTGCCGATCTGGTTACACCTAATTTGTTCGAAGCATCCCAACTGGCGAAGAGTGGACCGATTCGCTCCAAGGAACAGATGGAAGCAGCGGCAGCAGCAATTCATGCCCATGGCTCGAAACATGTCCTGATTAAGGACAGAGGTGTCATTAGCCCGGGTAAAGCAATGGATCTACTCTATGATGGAACCAACTACGAATGGTTTGAAGCCGATGTTGTCGGCTCCGGATATACGCATGGTGCGGGCTGCACAACGTCTGCGGCGATTACCGCAGGATTGGCTCGTGGTCTTTCAGTGAAAGAGGCTGTTCGTGAAGGTAAAGCCTTCGTGACCAAAGCGATTGCTGGCGGATTCCCGCTGAACCGTTTTGTTGGTCCGACACTGCATGTGGCACACCGTCTGGAGCAACAACGTTAAGTGTTGCCAGGGAGCGCGCAGTAGCGCATCAATTCTGGATAACACACTTCGATTTCATTCAAGTAGCTGTCAATGAGCAGGAGCTTGCTCGTTGATGGCTTCTTTTTTATGCGAATTTTTATAAAAATTAGTAACTTTTGGCTTATATTAATCGTATATATCATGGGAGCATTCCAAAACATGTATGGACACATGAACGACACATGGAATAGGTATGTTATCATCAGAAATCTAAAAAGGAGAGTCGGCCATGATCAGAACAGTGCTTCTGGTGGAAGATGAAAGCCGCATTCGTGAGATTGTGGCCGATTATTTCATAAAAGAACAATGGAACGTCATAGAAGCAGAACATGGAGTACAGGCATTGGAACTGTTGGCTCTGCATGAGGTGGATTTGGTTATTCTGGATGTTTTGATGCCTGAAATGGATGGATGGACGTTATGTGGGCATATTCGATCCCAATCCACCGTACCTATTATCATGCTGACTGCACGGTCCGAGGATGACGATAAAATTCATGGATTTCAGCTGGGCGTAGACGATTACGTTACCAAGCCGTTTAGTCCACGTGTGCTGGTTGCACGTGCAGAGACATTAATGAAGCGTGTTGAAGGTGCATTTGGACGAGAGCAGGGTGTGATTCGCTTCGGACAGGTAACCCTTGATCCATGGGCCAGACGCCTGGAGAAGGACGGAATTGAAGTGGAACTTGCACCAAAGGAATATGATCTTTTGCTTTATTTGGTACGTAATGCAGGCATTGTGTTGTCCCGGGATGCCATTTTGAATCGGATCTGGGGATTTGATTTTGAAGGGGACTCACGTGTTGTAGATACTCACATCAAGAAGTTGCGCAGCAAATTGGGTGATGAAGCCAGGTGTATCCGGACGGTGATTGGTACTGGATATCGTTTCGAGGCAGAAGCATGAGAAGAAATGGCGTAACGATGAAGCTTTTCCTGGTCATGGCAGGATGTCTGGTTCTTCTATATGGGACGACGGTTTTTGCCCAGTTGGTCTGGTTCCCCGACTTCTATCAGCATCAAAAGGTCAGCAGTATGAAGAAAAAGCTGTCCAAGTTCGAACAGCAATATTCCAATGGACACTGGAGTGATTTACAGCTAGCCAAGGAGACCGGGAAGTTCATGCGTCAGAATCAGTCACATCTGGTCATTCTGACGAATACCGGAAGACTGGTTAATGACCCGTTCCACATTACGTTGCTTCAAGAAGATGGAAGTCACGTAAAGGTGTCCTTGTCCTTGTTTATCAATAGTGAGAATGCTGGCTGGATTACATCCCATCTGAAATATGGGCAAGAACTGACGGTGAGAGGTCCGGCCAGCGAGTCCATGGTCTATCCATTCAAAATTCAGGATGCCACTTCTGCCGCATGGGGAACAGAAAGCTTTCAGGAATCAATTGAACCGGTAAAGGAATGGTCCGGGGTATTAACCGAGGTAGTTCTTCCCAATCTGGCAACGTGGAGTCAGAGGCAGGGACTGCTGGTGCAAGCACTGGATAGCCGGTTCCCGTTGTCCACCGAAGACCAACTGGCCTTGGCGAATGGCAAAATGCTCAATGAAGAATGGATGGATAGCTGGAGCGGTGTTCGCAATGTCATCACCATTGCTCCAGTGCATCGTTCCGGACCCGAGCAGCAACTGATCTTCTCGCTCACCTCTCTACAGGAGATGAGGGAAGCGAATGAGGCAACACGTTTGTTCTATGCGTATTTTGGCATAGGGGCATTTATATTGATTCTGTTGCTGGCGTTACTCCTGTCCCGAATTGTAACGAAGCCGCTCTTGGCCTTGAACCATGTCGCGAAGAAAATGTCTACGCTGGATTTCACGGTGAAATCACCCATCCGGCGTAATGATGAAATCGGCAGTTTGTCTAACAGCCTCAATGCCTTATCGGGAACCTTGGGTCAGACACTGGAAGAGCTGAGGCAGGCCAACACGCAGATGCGTACAGATATGGAAATGAAGCAGGAGATTGAACAGCGTCAGCGCAAGTTTTTTGCCGATGCATCACATGAACTTAAGACACCAATCAGCATTATTAAGGGATATTCTGAAGGGCTGAAGGATGGCGTGAGTGAGAGCAAACGGGAGCGTTACATTGAGATCATTGCCGATGAGGCGATCAAAATGGAAACGATGGTTGAAGAGATGCTGGATCTGGTGCGACTGGAATCCTCAGCGGTTCAATTGAATACGGATGCTGTTGCACTGGCTGACATGATTGAAGATATCGCCGGCCGTCTGGGTCCGCAACTGAAGGACAAAGGATTGGATGTGGTGCTTGTATCCACAACAGAACAGACGGTTGAGGGTGACCGAAGCAAGCTGGAGCAAGTTATTTTCAATATCATGATGAATGCTATACGTCATGCGATACCACATACCGATATAACTATTGAGATCAGCAGGCGTGAAGGTTTTGTCCATATTTCTATTGAAAACAAGGGCGAGCACATTGCTGAAGCTGAGCGGCAGTATATATGGGAGAGGTTCTATCGGGTAGAGCGCTCACGTAATCGTAAAATGGGGGGGACCGGGCTTGGTCTGGCCATTGCGAAGCAGATTCTTGATCTGCATGGGTGCAGTTATGGAGTGGAGAATACACCGGATGGAGTCCGTTTTTATATTATTTTTCCTAAAGCCTAGTACGAAAGGGAGTCAACTCTTATGAAGTCTTTACCATCGATTTTAACCTTGGGGAATCTGAGTTCAGGCATGCTGGCAGTCATTATGGCTATTCATGGTGAATTTGCCCTGGCTGTGATGATGATATGGGTAGCGATGTTCTTTGATCTGTTTGACGGATTTGCAGCTCGTAAATTGCATTGTGAGGGTGAGTTCGGCAAGTCCCTAGACTCGCTTGCGGATGTAGTTTCATTCGGAACAGCACCCGTGCTGATTCTGTACCTGAATTCCATGCTTGAAGTGAGTGTGCTGGGGATGGCACTGACTGCATTGTTTCCGGTTTGCGGTGCTTTGCGTCTGGCCCGTTATAACTGTCAGAAGACAGCAAGCAGTGGTTTTGTAGGGATGCCGATTACATTTGCGGGAGGTCTGATGTCCTTTTTCGCGCTCTGGAGTCCTTATTTCACACATGGTGTAGCCTATCTTGTCATTATTGTATTATCCGGTCTCATGGTGAGCCAAATCCGATTCCCGTCTCTAAAACAAGTGCTAGCCTCACATGAGAAGGATATTGTGGAACCGAAATAAGGAGCGAGTCAGTATGGAATTTGCAAAAGAATTTATTGGTCAATATGGTTATTTCGCAATATACGGACTACTGGCTCTTGGCGTTATTGGCATGCCGATTCCGGATGAGGTGATGATGACTTTTGTCGGTTATCTCGCCTCCATCTCGGTATTGAATTACTCCGTATCCATCGCCGTCAGTTTCGGTGGCGCATTTACCGGAGGGCTGCTTAGCTACATGATTGGGAAGAAAGCGGGCAGGCCGCTGGTTGAAAAATACGGCAAGTGGGTCGGCGTGAATGCCAAACGATTCAGCAGGGTGGAGTCGTGGTTCCTCAAATATGGGTATTGGTCCATCATCCTGGGTTACTTCATTCCAGGCATTCGTCATCTGATGTGCTGTTTCTCCGGGATTAGCAAGATGGCAATGGGCAGGTACGTTCTCGTATCGGGCATTGGTGCATTTGTATGGTGTGTTGTCTTTATCTCGATTGGTTTTTATGTTGGCGTGTTAACTTAAAATGGGACAGCCTGTTGTAACAACAGGCAAGGATGGAAGACCTCTTGAGTGTAAGGTGGTCTTTTTTTGTTTTTCTATGAAATCGAATGAGTAACGAATAAGGATTACTTTATAAAAACACAAAAAAAAGCCGCTCTGACCATTTCCAGCCTTCGTGTTGAAGGAGAGAATGAATCAAAGCGGCGTGTACTTCACTACCGATATATTACATTTCTAGATCAAGTATAGCTTTAAATACGGAATGATTTCAATACTTTACCCGTTCAAATAGGATTCCTCAATCCCTTTTTCAACTTGCTTTTCCCCTTTTTTTCGTGCAAAGGTGATTTTGAGGAGTGGTGGAGTAACCAGTGTTGTCACAATAACCATGATCACAACGCTGGTAAAGTACTCCGAATCGAGCAATCCTGAAGCAAGCCCCGTTGAAGCGATAATCAGAGCAACTTCCCCTCTGGAGATCATGCCTGCCCCGATAGCCAGCGAAGAGGAACGGTTGAATCCCGTCAGTCGTGCACCGGCTCCTCCACCGATAAGTTTGGTTACAATAGCGATGATACTGATAACAACAATGAACCAAATTTGTGAACCCACACCATCAAAGGTGACATTTAAGCCGATACTGACAAAAAACACTGGAACAAAAATTCCGTAAGCAATCGGCTCGATTTTAGTTTCAACCTCATGTTTGAAGTTAGTTTGGGAGATTGCGATACCAGCGGCAAATGCTCCAATAATTCCAGCAACACCCATCCACTCTGCAAAGTAGGAGAAGCCAAAACAAATAATCAGTCCCGCAGTAATAACGGTCTCCGTTACCTTCAGTGGTGCCATCCACTTCATGATGCGTGGAACAAGGAACCAGCTGGCAGCGATAATAATAACAAAGAATAACAGCTTCTTGCCAATAAGCAGAGAAATCGAAGTGTCTCCTCCACCTGTGCCGAGCAAGCTCATCATGACGGCGAGCAGAACCACGACGAGCACATCATCCACAACGGCTGCACCCAGAATGGTGGTACCCTCCCGTGAACTCAGCTGATTCATATCCTTCAACGTCTGAACTGAGATACTGACGGAAGTAGCACAGAATAAAAGTCCAAAGAACAGCGCGTGTGTCTGTGACATACCAAATGCTATGGCCGAACCGTATCCCCCGACAAAAGGTAAAATAACACCACCGACGGCCACAGCAAAGGCCGCCTTCCAGTTTTTCTTTAACTGCTCCAGATCCGTTTCCAATCCGGCGATGAACATCAACAACAGTACCCCGATCTCAGCCATATAATGTACGAAATCACTTTGCTGAACCCAACCGAGCAGGGCAGGGCCGAGGATGACACCCACAATCAGTTTCCCCAGAACCGATGGTTGACCCAATCTTACGGATAGATCACCAGCAAGTTTGGTAAAGATTAAAATAAGTGCAAGAACCAAAATAAATTCCATAGGTGTTCTTCCCTCCAGTAATAGCGTCTATAGGTTAACCAACCCAAGGGCGATCCATCCTCTGCTTCAATCAGACAAAAAGGCACAGAACGGCATCTGGAAAAGTGCCGTTCTGTGCCTGAAAAAGACAAAGAGGGGCCCTTGGTGACAGGCTCCTCCAGTTTCAACGCGTATGTGATTAATTGCATTAATTATACCACAAATGTGGACTCGGGTAAATGGGAGCCGGTTTGAATTTGATTGAAAAAGGCCGTAAAGGGGCATTTTATAGGGGAGTGCAGCGGTTTTTGTTCAGAGTGTTGTCACTTAACAGCCCGGAATTGCCGAGATATAATGATATAGAACATAGAAGTTAGGATATGAGGAGGATTTTGCATTGGGCAAAAATAACAAAGGGGAGCCGAACATTCCATCCCCGACGAGTAATAAAAATTTCGCAGGCATCATTATCACGATTTCCATTCTCGCTAATGTCATTATTTTATTATTGTTCTTCGCACCGTCGATTGGTTACAAAGGTGATGTAACCTTTGATATTACGGTGTTGCCGCGGTTTAATGCCGTGTTTAACAGCTTTACCTTCATCTTCCTGCTCGCAGCGCTTATTGCTATTATCAAGCGGAATGTGAAGCTGCACAAACGATTTATTCTTGCTGCATTCTCAACAACACTGTTATTCCTCGTGACCTATCTGACGTTTCATTACCTCTCACCAGAGACGTCCAAATACGGCGGCGAGGGCATCATTCGTTCGATCTATTTCTTCATTCTGATTACCCATAGTATACTGGCAGCCCTCATTGTCCCATTGGCGTTGTTCACACTTGTGTGGGGTTGGACGAATCAATTAAAGAAACACCGCAAAATTGCGCGTTGGACGATGCCAATCTGGCTGTACGTCAGTTCTACAGGTGTCGTAGTATACCTGATGATGGCACCATATTATTAATGTGATGAACGTTTCACTGTGCTAATTAGTTTGACTTGCGGGTAATGTTTCCATGGAAGGAGGGTTCACTTTTATGTACAGAGTTGTTTTGATTCGCCATGGACAGAGCATGTGGAATGTAGAGAATCGTTTTACCGGATGGACAGATGTGGATCTGACGACGGATGGTTACTCCGAAGCTCGTAAAGCAGGGAAGATCATGAAGGAACAGGGATTTGATTTTGATTACGCCTATGCATCCGTGCTGAAACGTTCTATCCGGACACTCGATATTGCGCTGGATGAAATGGACCTCATGTGGATTCCCATTACGAAGACTTGGAAGCTGAATGAACGCCATTATGGTGCGCTGCAAGGACTGAATAAACAGCAGACTGCTCTGAAGTATGGGGAAGACCAAGTAAAGGAATGGAGACGATCCGTTAACGTATCTCCCCCGGCACTGGAAGAAACCGATGACCGATATGTGCAGGATCTGGACAAGTACAAGCGGCTCGGATGTACCATCCCTTTTACGGAGAACCTGATGGATACCTCGAAGCGTGTACTGGAGTACTGGAATGCGGAGATTAAACCGATGGTGTCTGCTGGCAAAAGAGTGCTGATCTCTGCGCATGGTAACACGCTCCGTTCACTCGTCATGCATCTGGACCAATTGTCCGAAGCAGACGTGATGGCGCTCAATATCCCGACAGGCATTCCGCTTGTCTACGAATTGGATGAAGATCTGCATCCCATCGGACACTTTTATCTGACCGCCGATGGTTCGACCTACAAACATGAAGAAATGACCCATGTCGCAACGCCGTCCGATTAATTGGATGGTGAACGTCTAAGCCTCAACAGAGCAAGTGAAAGATGACCGCTGAATTGAATTCGGAGGTCATCTTTTTTTCTGCGATCAAGCCTGTACATCGTTTCGTTTTGCTCCCACAGGGTAATTGTCAAACAAGACACGATGTACATTTATCCTGAAGGAGGAGAAGCACATGTCTAAAAGAAGAGGAATTATCATGACGGCTATCGGCGCAGGTGTGACTTATCTGATGAGGAACAAACAAGCAAGAGATAAGCTGTTTAGCACTGTCTCGGGTATGATGAAAAGCTCCAATTCGTCCAATGGAGCAAGTAAAACCAGACCACGTGTGGAAGTGAAATAGATTGCGATAGTTCGTTTATCGCTTGAATTAAAATGATGATCATGAGAAACCTGGAGATGAAGTCGTTCCAGGTTTTTTTGTGCAGTTGAAAACTACCTTTTGTTTCCGTGAGGCATGCGATTTTTGGCAGCAAGAATGATACAATGGATACTTGCAGAACGTATGGAGGGAGATGCACATATGAAGAAAAATCGTCTGGGTACATCCGAACTGATGGTGTCTGAGATTGGGCTGGGATGTATGTCACTTGGAACTGAAATGGAGCACGCTGTGGGCCTGGTTCATGAGGCTCTGGATCATGGGGTCAATCTGCTGGATACAGCCGATCTGTACGACGCAGGGCGTAATGAAGAGATTGTAGGACAAGCTATTAAAGGGCGTCGGGACCAAGTCATTGTGGCAACCAAAGTAGGTAATCGTCGTATCCCCGGCAATGAGGGCTGGTCATGGGACCCGTCCAAAGCCTACATTAAGCAGGCTGTACATGAAAGTCTGAAGCGGTTGCAGACTGATTACATCGATCTGTATCAGCTGCATGGCGGGACCTTGGACGACCCCATCGAAGAGACGATCGAAGCGTTTGAGGAACTGAAGAAGGAAGGACTTATCCGATATTACGGAATTTCCTCCATTCGTCCCAATGTGATTCGGGAGTATGTAAAGAGGGCATCCATCGTCAGTGTGATGAACCAATACAGCATTGCTGACCGCAGAGCGGAAGAAAAAGTGCTGCCTTTATTGGAACAAAAGGGGATCAGCGTAATTGCCCGTGGGCCCGTAGCTAGCGGTGTGCTTGCCGATTCCGGATCTGCCAAGGCAGACAAAGGTTATCTGGACTATACGCCAGAGCAACTATATACCATTCGGCAAGGGCTAAGTCGTCTTGTTACAGACCAACGCAGTATGGCTCAGACGGCTATTCGCTACGCGTTATCCCATCCTGCCGTAGCAGCTGTTGTCCCTGGTGCCAGTTCAAGAGAACAGTTACTGCACAATATTGCTGCTTCGAATTCCCCTGAACTCACCGCTGCGGAAATTCAGGAAATACGAGAGCTCTGTCCCGCTAATCTGTACAAGCAGCATCGTTAACTCTATTAAGCCTATTTTCAATTGTAACTATACGAGGTACAATGAAGATCAGCCAAAAAAGGAACATATAAGGGAGAGAAGACATATGGAAAGAATTCAAAGTGAACAACAGTATTTGGATACAATTAACTCTGATGGTTTTACCGTCATTAAATTTGATACAACCTGGTGTCCGGATTGCAAAAACCTGGATCGTTTTATCGGGGATGTTATCGATCAACATACGGACAAAACCTTCTATGCCCTGGATGCAGAGAAGTTCCAGCCGTTTGCCGAAGAGAACGGTGTACGCGGCATTCCAAGCCTGCTCGTCTTCCAGAACGGCAAGAAAATCGCACATCTGCATAGCAAATGGGCTAAAACACCTGCTCAAATCTCCGAGTATCTGGAGACGCTTGAATCCAAAGTTTAAGCGTACGAAGGCTCAGCAGTTTGGTTAATTAACTTAGCTAAGAAGACCCCTTCTTGTCCTGTGACAGGAAGGGGTTTTTCTGTTTCATTCCAGCACGCATGATGTGCATTCAAATGTGCATTCGAAAAACTGAAGTTGAGAAACAACGCTTGTTTAGAATTTGTTCAGTGCTCCCATGTATACTGTGAGAACAAACTGAATATTTGGAGTGAACAAGATCCGTATGAAGAATGAAATTTTTGAAGAAATGCACCAATTAAGTCACAATGATGACCGGAGATATCGATTGTTGATGATTGGAGTGAAACAACTGCTGCAGGAACAAAAGGAGAATAGATATAATCTGCGTGAGAGATTGAAGAGTCGAAAGAAACTCCGGAACATTCAAGTAAAAGAGTGGTACTAGCCAGACTGCTTTTCAGAAGTGAACATAAATATGAATGTCCATGATACATAGTAAACCTATTCGGTATCACTGATGATCCAACTCAGCAAAGAAGGAAGTAATGAAGAGTTAGACTTCTTCTAATTACAGATATTCCTGTCTCTGAAGCAGCAACAGAATCGTGAAGCAACAGAAACATAGCCCAGAATATAAAATATGGCGGCCTCGCTTCCCAAGGGAATGTGAGGCCGCCATTGATTTTGCCTGTCTAATTACTTGAATTGTAATGCTTACATCAAAATAATAAAGAACACGGCTGCCAAGACAAAGCGATACACAGCAAAGACGGTCAGGCTCAATTTTTTCAAAATGGACAGGAACGTCTTGATCGCGAGCATGGCGACGATGAAAGCAGCGATGAATCCAATCGCAAAGATTGGGAAATCACTGCCGTTCAGGTGATCGATACTTTTGTACAGGTCATATCCCGTAGCACCAATCATAATTGGCACAGACACAAGGAATGTGAACTCCGCAGCGGCTACACGGCTTACCCCTGCAAAGAGACCGCCTGAGATCGTTGACCCGGAACGAGAGAAGCCTGGCCACAATGCCAAGATCTGAAATATACCCACCGCGAATGCCTGTTTGTAGGAGATATCATCGACATCATGGGTAGTAATCCGCCCACTCTTACGGCTCCAGCGTTCGGCCACGATCATTAATATACCACCTATAACGAGGCTGTACAGCACTGTTTCCGGACCAAACAAATGTGCTTTGATCCAGTCGCGGAATACAAGTCCGATGACTACGGCAGGAACCATCGCCAGGAAGATATGTCCCAGATTGAGGCGGCGGGAGTAAGGTCTGCTCCCTCCGGTGAAGCGGAACATATCAATGAATTTGTTCCAGTACAGTACAACAACAGCAAGTACAGCTCCGAGTTGAACAACCACCTCAAACGTTTTGACTGACTCGTTGTCCTCCGATAAACCCAGCAAGTGGGCAGTCAGAATCATGTGTCCAGTGGAGGACACGGGCAAAAACTCAGTCAAACCCTCGATGATGCCCATAATAATGGATGATATAATGTCCAATTCTCTTCCTCCTTGAAATGCAGGTGACAGCACAGGCTGTCCTGCTTGACCATGCCTGTTCATTTGAACAAGTCTATCACCTATTATGATCACAAATGCACTCAACTTCAACTTATGCTTGTAACCATTTGTTTAAAACTATATTGACAAAAACCTAGTTATCCCATAGGATATAACTTAACTGACTGACTGATCAATCGGGAGGGTTACGTGAATGACCAAAATCAACGGTTTGGAACCCGGTGAAGAACGCCGGGACCAAATAATACGCATAGCGATGGAGCGTTTTGCAACCCAAGGCTACCATCAGACGAAAATTTCCGATATCGTCCGCGAGGCTGGTGTGGCGCAAGGGACGTTCTACTGGCACTTCAAGAGTAAAGAAGCCATTGCTTCGGAGATTGTCTTAACGGGCAAGGAGGAGTTGCTTGAGGCGATTGGACAAGGGTACCGCAAGGATGCCGGATCGGTAGAGGATATGGTGAAAGCATCGGAAAGGCTGTTCACCGACATGTTTTCTTTTGCTGCAAAGAACCGTTATTTTATGGAACTGTTGCTCAAAGGTATCGTGACGGAAGAATCCGTACAACGCCTGGTCGAGGAGACACGTAATGCTGTCGAAACGGCGTTTCGTCACAATATGGAACGTGCCATCGAACTCGGCATGTTGCCTAAGGGCATGGATGTACCGCTTCGAGCAGCACTACTGGTAAGCATGATTGAAGGCATGATATCACGCTGGTTGTTCGGTTCCGATGAGTTGCACAGCAAGTTCTCAGCCATGACAGCTTCATCGCTGGCAGCTGAGGCAGCAAGCTTTGAGTTTTACGGACTGCTAGGCACATAAGATTCACATGATTAAACAAATAGCAGGGAATAATGGGTACAACTGCGGTTTAGTCACAATAAAGTAACCAAATGTACACCCAGATTAATACACGACTGAGAGGAAGTTAACGTAATGAACAAAACATATGGATCGAAAACTCGTAAAGGCTGGTCTTTGACAGCAATTCTGCTGATGACCGTGCTGGTACTTAGTGCTTGTGGAAGTAAGGCAACAGATGGTGGAAGCACAAATGGTGCACAGGCAAGCAATGAACTGGAGCAGATCAAGTCTGCTGGCGTTATCAAAGTGGGCATGATGGGCACATACGCACCGTACAACTTCCTGAACGATAAGAAAGAAATGGACGGCTACGATGCCGATATCGCACGTGAAGTTGCGAAGCGTCTGGGTGTAGAGGTTGAGTTTGTATCCCAAGAGTTCTCCGGTCTGACACCAAGTCTGCAAGCGAAGAAGCTTGATGCCATTATCAGCCAAATGACGATTACCGATGATCGTAAGAAAGTACTGGATTTCAGTGATCCGTATATTACGAACCAAGTTAAAATTATTGTAAAAGAAGACAATAACGATATTACCAAGCTGGAAGACTTCAAAGGAAAAACGATTGGCGTAGGTCTGGGTACAAATGATGAATCATATCTGCGTAATGAAGTGTTGCCAAAAGTGGGAGACTTCACGATCAAAACTTATGACGATGTCATCTCTTCACTCAAAGACCTGAATGCTGGGCGGATTGACGCAACAATTAACAATATGTACGCTCTGAAACCGATTGTGGATGCCAACGGATTGAATATCAAAGCTGTAGGTGAAGCTATTAAGAGTGACCAGGCAGGTATTGCTGTTCGCAAAGACAATCCGGAACTCGTAGCAGCACTGAATGATGCTCTCAAAGGCATGAAAGATGATGGCACGTACAATACCATTTTCAAAAAATGGTTTGGTGAAGAGCCTGCGCAATAATGAACCTGCAAGGCGAAGGGAAGATTTGACCCATGGAACTGGTATTTGAGAATATCCCCTTCTTTCTGAAGGGGGCTTACTATACGCTGTATGTAACTGTGATCTCTATGTTTTTTGCGTTCATCATCGGGGTGCTTGTTGCGATTGCTCGTCTGAAGGGACCGATGTGGCTTAGGTTGATCGCAAGGTTTTATGTATCCATCATGCGGGGAACCCCGCTGCTGGTGCAATTATTCGTTATTTATTACGGATTGGTCGATTATGGAGTGACCTTGGGATCACTCACGGCTGCCTGTTTGGGACTGAGTCTGAACGCAGGTGCATTTCTCTCAGAGACCTTCCGTGGAGCTATTCAGGCTGTACCAAAAGGACAGACAGAAGCTGCATATGCAACGGGAATGACCCCGGCTCAAGCAATGAGACGGATTATCTTCCCGCAGGCTGTGCGTATTGCCATCCCGCCGATGGGTAACACCTTTATTGGCATGTTGAAGGAAACATCACTTGTGGCGGCCATCGGTGTTACCGAGTTGTTGCGTTCAGCACAGCTGCTGGTATCACAATATGCATTGAATATGCCATTTTATCTGGCAATTGGTGTGATCTACTGGATCATGAGTATCGGCTTCTCGGCCATTCTGGAACAAGTGGAGCGCCGGTTGGCCCGGGCTTACTGATAGGAGGAGAGAACCGATGATTACAACAACTGGGCTTACCAAACGTTTTCAGAAAAATGAAGTACTTACGAACATCGATCTTCATGTCGATGCCAAAGATATTGTTGTATTGCTCGGACCGAGTGGCTCCGGCAAGAGTACCTTACTGCGCTGCCTTAATGGACTGGAAGAGTTGTCTGGAGGACAGATTGAAGTGAACGGTGTTGTGGTTAACAGCGCAGATCCGTTGCGAGTCCAGCGTGCCCGGGTACTGGAGATTCGTCGCCAGACCGGCATGGTATTCCAGCAGTTCAATCTGTATCCGCACAAGACAGTGCTGGGCAATGTGATGGAAGGTCTCGTTACGGTGAAAAAAATCAAGCGTGACGAAGCGGCTGAACGCGGTCGGATTCTGTTAGATCGGGTGGGCTTGTCGGACAAGCAGGATGCGTATCCATCCCGATTATCCGGTGGACAACAGCAGCGGGTCGCCATTGCACGTGCACTTGCAATGGAGCCGGAAGTGATGCTGTTTGATGAGCCCACTTCAGCTCTTGATCCTGAGTTGGTCGGAGAGGTGCTTTCCGTCATGAAGGAGCTGGCAGAGGAAGGCATGACGATGCTGGTCGTGACGCATGAATTGAAGTTTGCCCGTAATGTGGCGAACAAAATCGTCTTTATGGCGGATGGATCAATTGTGGAAGAGGCGAGTCCACAGGCGTTCTTTGAACATCCAACGCAAGAGCGCACCCGCCGTTTCTTGCAACAAATTACTGAATTTTGATAAAGATAACAGCAATCGGAAGAACGAACGTACCCGGAGCGGGTATTTAAGGTCGTGAACGATATCAGTTCAACTAAACTTTTTGCACAAGAACGGAGAGGACAGAAGAAACCTGAAGAAGCGGAGCGTGCGCCTTTATCTCCTGATTTTCCCCTTGAAGAAGGGAATCAAAAAAATCTGGGGATAACAGCGATCGGAAGGTTATTCTGTCATCGGAGTGGCAAGTGCAAACCTTTTTCGCTTGAACTTAAACTATTGTAAGAAAGAAGGATAACATCATGAATGTAACAACCGTATGGAAAGGCAAACGCGCGTTTACTTCCGAAGGACCCTCTGGCTACGCTGTTGGCATGGATGCCACTGCTGCTTATGGTGGTGACAGCAAGGGTGCGACCCCGATGGAATTGTTACTGGCTGGTCTCGGCGGCTGTATGGGAATCGATATCACAATGATTCTGGACGCTTTCCTGGACAAAATTGAGTCGATTGAGATTGAAGCGCAAGGCACACGCAGTGAAGAGATGCCTAAAGGTTTCACATCCATTGATTTGATCTTCAAAGTCGATGGGGATATTCCGGATTATCGCATCTGGAAAGCCATCCAGATGGCTGAGGAAAAATATTGTGCAGTCTCCGCTTCGCTGAGTGCCGATATTCATCCTAAACTGATCCTCAATGGGGTAAGTACACCTCGTCCTTAATAGCACACATACAGATTCTATTCTGAGAAGGCACTTCCAATCGTGGGAGTGCCTTTTTTTTGGCTTTTCTAACCTATCAAAAGTTCGTAGGTTTAAGTCAGGCTGGATGTTGAACAAGGTTCCAGATGCCCATGAATTCCGTGATAGCCTGATCGATCGTTGCATGAGGAACACCGTCGCGGGCTTGTGTAGATATGCCTTGCATAAAGGTATCAAATACGGTGGTCAGCATGTGTACATTCGTGGAAGCAGGAATTTCACCGACATCCACAGCACGCTGGATGCAATCCTGCAGGCGGTTGCGAGTCAGCTTTCTTTTCTCAGCGGCAATGTCACGGATATGATTGTTTTTGGAAGAACATGTGCTGGCTGACAGCACAATTAAACAACCAGATGGATGTGTGCTGTCTGTTTGCATTTTTGCGGTACTTCTTAAAGTTGTTTCGATTGCTTCTCTGGGTGACAGCGTGAGATCCGAGAAACTTTCCGTCACACGTCCAAACGTATCCATATATCGTTCTACTGCTTCTTTATACAGCGCTTCTTTGGATTCAAAGGCTGCATAAAAGCTGGCTGCTGAAATATCCCCCATGGCTGCTCGAAGCTGAAGTAATGAAGTGGCCTCGAAACCTTGCTCCCAAAAGAGCATCATCGCTTGTAATAGGGCCTCATCCCGGTCGAAAATGCGCGGACGTCCCGTTCTTGCCATAAGAGTTCCCCCCTCTTTTTTCTTAATTATATACTAATCGATCCAAAAGTCATTGACAAGGTGAGACGGTCTGAATAATATAAGGAATGATCGATCCATAATTCGATTACTTGTTCTACACTATCTTAAAAGGAGCTGCACAGATGTCGGATATATCTTCTCATCGTTTTCCGTGGTTGGGGTTGCTGGCCCTGGCTATGGCGGGTTTCATAGCCATTATGACCGAAACACTTCCTGCGGGGTTGCTGCCGCAAATAAAAAAAGGGCTGCAGATCTCTGAGGCAGGGGCGGGGCAGCTTGTCACCTTTTATGCTGTTGGGTCGCTGGTTGCTGCCATACCTGTGGCGGTTCTGACAAAGGGTTGGCGGCGGCGTCCGCTTTTACTTCTGTCTATTATCGGTTTTCTTGTCTTCAACACCATTACTGCCCTCTCATCAAACTATGTACTGACACTGTTCGCTCGTTTCTTGGCCGGTGTTGCAGCAGGTGTCTCCTGGGGCCTAATTGGTGGTTATGCATTACGCATGGTACCTGATCATCTCAAGGGAAGAGGCATGGCTGTGGCTATGATTGGAACGCCGATTGCCTTATCATTTGGTGTTCCGGCAGGTACGCTGCTTGGTTCATTTATGGGCTGGCGCTCAGTGTTCTGGCTGATGTCGTTGCTGGCGTTTGTACTGATTTTCTGGGTGCTCTGGAAAGTACCCGACTATCCGGGGCAGTCAGCGGATAAGCGTATCTCTGTCAAGCAAGTACTGTTCACCCCCGGTGTAATACCCATTTTAACTGTCGTTTTGGCCTGGATGTTGGCTCATAATATTTTATACACGTATATTGCTCCTTTTCTCGCCGATGTTGGTTTGGAATCCAAGGTTGGACTCATTTTACTTGTATTTGGCCTGATGGCATTGGTGGGCATCTGGATTACAGGTATTTTCATTGATCGGTGGTTGCGTATGCTGGTTCTCATGAGCCTTGCGGGCTTTGCCTTGATTTCCCTGGTATTAGGTCTTTGGAGTGAGCACATTGTTGTCGTCTTTGGTTCTGTTGCGCTGTGGGGTCTGACATTTGGCGGTGCGGCTACCCTGTTACAGACTGCACTTGCTCAAGCTACTGGGGAACAAGGTGTGGATCTCGTCATGCCGATTAATACCACCGTTTGGAATCTGGCTATTGCCCTTGGGGGAATGGCGGGAGGTGTTCTTCTGAATCAATGGGGAGCTTCGTCATTTAACTGGGCCATCTTGGCTTTAACATTGGTGGCATTGATTGTTGCATGGCGTGCCAAAGGATATGGATTTCGCCCATCTAGGAGTCACTGAACTTCTGTCAGTAGAAAATAATTCGGTAAGCCCGGTCGCCATGTTAATGGCGGCCTCTTCTACTAGAGATAGGCTGGCTTGTTGCCTGGCAATATATTACCCATTGGAATGACAATCCGAATTCTGGCGGTTATGTGGTATGATTAATTCTGAGGACAGTACATCCTGATCCTGCTGTTTATATGTAAGCGCTTATACAGATGACGGAAGGTGCAGACATGTTTAAAAGGCTGATACGAACCACTAATAATCTCAAATTAAAGCATAAATTGCTCATTTCCTATGTACTGGTTGTCATGATTCCGGTCCTGATTGTTGGTCTTGCTGTGACCAGTTATTTTCGCCAGCAAGCCCTGAACAATGCAATAGGACAGACGATCATCAATGTGGACAAGATCAAGAGCCAGACGGCAACCATGCTGCGTGTACCAACCGATATATCCAATCTTTTAATGTTTAATGCTGATCTCAAGGAGATCGTGAATAAGCGGTACAAGAGCGTTGTGGAGTTAACCTCAGCGTATCTTGCATACAAAGACTTTCAGGAGTACAGGCGTTTGTACCGTGAGATAGCGGGCATTCGTTTTTACTCAACTAACCCAACATTGATCAACAACCTCGAATTCATCCCGGTAGACAAGCAGACGGAAGAGAGCTACTGGTACCAACAGGCACTGAAAACAACCAGCATCGGGTGGTTCTACATTCCGGACAAGGAAGATAATCCTGTACACAAGCTCAGCCTGGTGCGCAAAGTACCTTTTGCCGAGTATCGGACAGAGGGCGTATTGATGATTGTGATCAATCAGGATGAGCTGAATGGATTGTTACGTCAGGAACAGTTCGAGACGATGATTACGGACGAGCAGGGGTATGTGGTTGCAGCCAAGAATACCGAGCTTGTGGGTAAAACGCTGGATGAGCTTGATTTTGGCGTTGATCTGCAGAATCAGGCAAAAGGCACCATAGAGGGTGATTTCCGGGGGGAACCATCTAATATTGTTATTGATGAGCTGGGCCCTGGATCGAGCATGAATAGCCTGAAGGTGATTTCGGTTTTTGCCACCAAAAATATCGTCAAAGACGCCAACACCGTCAGCATGATCGGCATGATTTTCATTATCCTTGTGCTGGTTATCGCCCTATTATTCGTATATATCATCTCGTTCCTCACTTCGAACCGATTGCTCCGGCTGAGTAAACACCTCAACAAGCTTGCATTAGGAGACCTGAACGTGACTTCGCGGATTGATGGAAATGATGAGATTGGGCAACTGTCACGACAGTTCAACTATATGGTGAAAAGTATCAATGAACTCATGACGCAGGTGGTAGAAGCGACCGAACAGAACAATCAATTGGAAATCGCCCAAAAAGAGATTAAACTGAAAATGATGGCGAGCCAGATCAATCCACATTTCTTGTTTAATGCACTGGAGTCCATTCGGATGAAAGCGCATATTAAGGGAGAAGCAGAGATTGCCAACATCGTCAGGCTGTTGGGCAAGCTGATGCGCAAGAGTCTGGAGATTGGCAGTGGAAAAACAACCTTCCGGGCTGAACTTGAAATGGTACGTTCCTATTTGGAAATTCAGAAATTTCGTTACGGCGACCGCCTTGCATTCCAGATCCATATCGATCCCGAGGTGGAGAAGATGTACATTCCGCCTTTGATTATTCAACCTTTGGTTGAGAATGCGATTGTCCATGGTCTGGAGAACAAAGAGGGTACAGTCCGTGTTCATATAAGTATTCGTTTAGTAGAGAACATTGTGCAGATCCGTGTGGATGACAATGGTGC
Source organism: Paenibacillus sp. PK1-4R (assembly GCF_030369595.1). NCBI lineage: Bacteria > Bacillati > Bacillota > Bacilli > Caryophanales > Paenibacillaceae > Paenibacillus > Paenibacillus sp. PK1-4R. The sequence goes on along the minus strand of NZ_CP126535.1, from coordinate 5,949,232 downwards.
AGGCATAACGCCAGAACGACTGGCTGAGGTGATGCAGTTTATCTGTGGACCGGAGGAACAGGAGAAGAGTCGGATCGGCATGCGTAATGTACATCAACGCTTAACATTGACGTACGGGGAGCCATATGGATTGCAGATTAAGAGTGTATATGGGGAAGGAACCGAGGTTTCTTTCACTTTGCCAGCAGGAGGGGACCAACATGTATAAAGTGTTTTTGGTGGATGACGAACCGAGCATACGTGAGGGACTGACAACCATTATCGAATGGGAAAAATACGGATTCCAGGTCATTGCTACAGCTGCCAGCGGGCGTGAGGCCATCTCTCGGTTTGAGGAATTGGAGCCTGATCTGACGATTATTGATATTCGCATGCCCGGTATGACCGGGCTGGATGTGATTGAAGAAGTGCGCCGGAATCATCCGGATTCGCACTTTTTGATATTGAGTGGTTATGCGGATTTTGATTATGCCAAGAAAGCCATCAGTTTTGGTGTGGATGGTTATCTGCTCAAACCGGTGGATGAAGAAGAGATCATTGGTGAACTTGAGCGGATTGCTACGATCCTGACCCGTGAACGGGAGACAATGGCACGTCAAGCTGGTGAGGATACCGTCTATCGGGAGCATCAGATTGAGGCTTTGCTCTTTGACAGTCTGGAGGGTGCGGGCAGCATGGAAGAAGATAGCCTGGGGCTGCACTGGCCTCACTATCAGATTGTACTGTTTGAGATGCATGCGGCCCCCGACCTGCAACGGGGAAGTGTTATGAAACGCAAACTGATTGAAGCATTTGACCAGAACGAACGAGGCATTGTATTCTCGTTCCATTCAGGTCTGGGACTGTTAAGTAAGGAAACAATCACATCCGAGTCATCTGCAAGAAATCTGTATGATGAGCTGGAAGGACTTCTTGGAGAATGGGAGGTTCACATGTATGGTGCTGCAGGTGAACCCGTACATTCCACTTCTGAAATTGCCCGGTCATACACGCAGGCGAATCGTATACTCGGTGAACGCTTTTTGTTCACGGAGAAACGGATCATGTTGTGGACTGAAGGTAGCGAAGGCGAAGACGTTGTTAAGCCAGGAGTTGAAGCTGTGGACGGAACACATGAGCCAGTTGAGGACGAACTCGCGGACAAGCTGTATTATGCGTTAGATATCCGCAGTAGTGAGTCAGTCATGCGGGTACTGGGTGAGATGGAAGAGCGCTTGGTCCCATATCACCGAACAGAGCAAGCCATCAAAACGGCCTTCTCACAGGTGTTCTCTCTAGCGTTCAACAAGCTTGCAGCGACGAATCAACATATGCACTCCATTATGCAGGAACATTCGGTTCTGATTAATGAAGTCTATCATCAATTGACGATGTCTGATCTCAAAGTTATAGCAGCGGAACATTTTAATCGACTTATTCAACGTATGGGTGGGGGAAGCAAGGATACTGTATTGAAACAGATGATTGAATTTATCCAGCGTAACCCTGGCGAAAATCTCAAGCTAGAGGTACTTGCTGAAGTGTTTAACTATAACAGCAGTTACTTGGGTAAGTTGTTCAAGAATCATACAGGAGAGTATTTCAATGCATTTCTGGACAAGGTTCGTATGGAAAAAGCCAAGGAATTGCTGGATGAAGGACTAAAGGTCCATCAGGTCGCGGCTAGAGTGGGGTATGCAAATGTGGACTACTTCCACGGTAAGTTCAAGAAATATGTAGGGGAATCCCCTTCCGCTTACAAACAGGCCAGAACCCAATCTTCGTCGAAAGGAACGGCTACGGATACAAACGAGGAATAAGTAAGGAGTGCTGGGCCTTGCCCTTGCCTCTTATGTAAAACGTTTTCGGTATTGCAGAGGAATTCCAGATTCATCATATTGTCCATGCACTTCCCATGATAAGCAATGGTCACGGAATGTTTCACATCTTAGACTGGATTTACAAGAATCCAGATGAAGGGATGGTTGTACGATATGAATTTGTCTGATACAAGTGCTGTACGTCATACATTGAACTTAAAAGGAACATGGCAGTTTCGTTTGGATCGGGAGTCCGATGAACTCGTTGAACAAGAGATATCACCGCCTTCACAGTGTGAAAATACATTATGGGAGACCATTCAGATTCCCGGTTCATGGGAAGAGCAAGGATACGGAGATGAGCCTGAATATGAAAGGCTCGATACCTGGACCAAGGTTCGCGAGTATGAAGGCTCAGCCTGGTATGCTCAGGATGTTCATGTTCCATCAGACGACCCCGGATGTCACTATGTATTCAGATTGGAAGGTGTCCGATGGACAACGAATCTCTGGATCAATGGACAGTATGCCGGGCAGCAGGATAGTCTGCTGAATCAACAGAAGTGGGATGTTACCTCTCTGGTGAAGCAGGGAGAAGTGAATCGGGTGGAGATCTGCGTGGATAATACGATGAAACTTCCGCTGGCTGGTAGCCATATTCATTCATTGCATACGGCCACAGCCTGGGGGGGAATCACAGGTGGTGTTTATCTGGATATTCTGCCCCCATGCCGATTACAGACATTACGGATTCAACCAGATGTTGAAAATGGAACCCTTCTGATTGATTGTACTGTAAGCGCTCCCTCAAATGAATCAGCCAGATCAATGCAATTACATGTGGATATCCAGCATCCAGACGGCACATGGCTTGATCGATCTAGTTGTAATGTGAATCTGAGTGTTCAAGCGCATGTGGATATAAGCTCAGCAGGTGTAACTGAAAGCAACGCTTTAATAGATCAGTGGCGATTGGAACTGGGGACAGGCAACTCTATCGCAAGATGGTCGGACGAATCCCCTGAATTATACAAGGCAGTGATTCGTCTGTGTAACGGTGAACAGGAACTGGATCGGCTGGAGCAATCATTTGGTGTTCGCTCCTTTGCAACAAACGGGAAGCAGCTTGAATTGAATGGGACACCAGTATATCTGCGCGGGTACGTCGATTGCTGTATCTTTCCACTGACGGGTTATCCCGTCTGGGACAAGGGGCATTATCTTCAGCAATTTCGAATCGCCAGATCGTATGGCTTCAATCATGTCCGACTGCATGGGTGGAGCGCGCCGGAGCCTTTCTGGGAGGCGGCTGATGAAGCGGGCATGTTGGTACAGGCAGAACTTCCACATTGGTCTCGTTTCTTTGAGCAATCGGATCAGTCTGCGCCAGCTGAAGTGTTGTCCTATCTGACACAAGAACTGGACAGGTTGCTCCAGTCGCTGCATAGACATCCTTCATTTGTCATGTTCTCCATGGGGAATGAACTCATTGGTCCGAATGGCCACCCTGAACTCAATGCATTAGTATCGAGGGCAAGGGATATGGACCCAACCCGGTTATATACGGACAATACAGGTTTTGGACAGCTTCCGGCGCAAGGGCGGGAAGGTGATTATTATATTCAGTCATTGAACTGGCATCCCCCGTTGGAATCCGCATATTCTGCTGTGCCGGATACCACGCTGGACTATCATTCAGTCACCCGGCTTGCGGAGCATCCCGTCATTGGGCACGAACATGCACAGTACACCATGTATGTGCGTCCCCAAGAGCGAGCCAAGTATACGGGCGTATTGCGTCCTAGCTGGTTACGACCAATCGAAGAATCGTTAACAAACAAAGGCATGATGGAGGACCTGGAGCATTTTCAACAGGCCAGTGGTACCCATCTGGTACGTTCCTTAAAAGAAGCCATGGAGCGGATTCGGCGAACACCGGACGCTGCGGGCGTACAGCTGCTGGACATTCGCGATTTTCCAGGGCAGGGACATGCTACGACGGGTATTCTGGACGTATTTTGGGATGATAAAGGCATTACAACACCAGATGAATTCATGCGATTCAACGCAGATGTGGTGCTGTTGTTAAGCTGCAAGGAGCGTACATTTTACGCTGGAGAACCCATTCATGTTGATGTACGCATCTCTCACTACGGTAAGGAGCCGCTTGAGGACGCGGTCATTCAGTGGAGGTTAATAAGCAATGATGTGATACTTAATGAAGGGGAATGGAAGACCGGAAATATCCAATGTGGGTCTGTCATGTCACTGGGAAGCATCGTCGCTACCGCTCCTCATGAAGGGGCAGCAGCTTTTCGGATCGAAGCGGAGCTGAAATCAGGCGATTTGGAAAGAACTGTAGCGAATGTATGGCATGGCTGGTCGTTTCCTTTTTATCAGTTTCATCCGAGTTCGAATCGGTTCTGGAATACCGTGGCAGAGTTGAAGCCATTCCTGGGTGAAGCGCATGATGATAGCGTAGATCGTATCGATGGATTTCAGTTGTTGAAAAATCGGGAGATTGACTTGGTTATCGTTCAGTCGTTAACACCCAATGTCGTTGATTATGTGGTCAACGGGGGAAGTGTTTGGCTACAGCCGACCGCAGAAGGGTTATATGATTCAGTGGAGACCAAGTATCTGCCTGTATTCTGGAATTACCTGATGTTTGCTACGCAGCCTGGTGCAACGATGGGCATGTATCTGAGAGATCGGCTAGCACTACTAGGCTCCTTCCCGCATGATGGGGCTTCGGACTGGCATTGGTATCACTTGGTGAACGGTACACCAGCGATATGTTTGGATACGTTGCCCGGGGTTGAGCCGCTGATCGAAGTGGTGGACCATTTCCATCGGGCCAAACGACTCGCTTATGCCTTTGAGGCAAAAGTAGGGAAGGGCAAGATTTTGGTATCCTCACTTCCGTTTGCCAATCTGGCTGTAATGAAGCGTCCGGAAGCCGCCTACTTATTTAAGGAGATACTTGCCTATCTGAATGGAGATCAATTCCGTCCAGCAACCTCCATATCCGTAGCGCAACTACTCGGCATCGTTAAACTGCAAACCATTCAATTTACATTGTAATCATAGGGACCCGAAAGGGTCCTTTTTGTATGACATGTAGTTGAAGTAAACGATTACTATAAAACGTTTTCGATATTTACCACTTTAGATAATATCTTACCTTAATATTACTCTTATTTCATTTAAAAGTAGGATTTATCACTGATTTTAACGAATTAATGTCTGATTATATATGTCTATATCTAATTTTTATATGATTTTCTCTAAAATCCAGATGGTATTTTGAAAACGCTCTATCGAGTATGATTATTTTATAAAACAGAGGAGGGGGAACGGAGATGGAAACGCTAACAAAAAAATCCGCTTCCGCGAACAGAAGCAGTGACCCCAAACCGCCTTTAAAGAATCGGCGGAACGGAATTTGGGACAGAATGAAACAGCAGAAATATCTCTATCTCATGTCATTGCCATTCGTAGCTTGGGTTTTCGTATTTAACTATCTGCCACTATGGGGATGGACGATGGCTTTCCAAAATTATAAACCTGCCAGATCATTTGGTGATCAAGAGTGGGTTGGTTTTAAACACTTTGTAGAGCTGTTCAGTGATGATCGTTTCTATCTGGTACTTCGAAATACGCTTGCAATGAGCCTGATGGGACTGGTTGTCGGTTTTATCGTGCCGATATTCTTCGCTATTCTCCTGAATGAAATGAGAGGCATGTTCTTCAAACGTGCCGTGCAAACGGTATCATATCTGCCTCACTTTGTATCATGGGTCGTTGTGGCAGGGATTATCACCAAGATGCTCTCCACCGACGGCGGGATTATCAATGATCTATTGGTAGGACTGAACATTATCGATCAGCCGATCCAATTCATGGCCAAGGGGAATTTGTTCTGGTACATTGTAACCGCTTCAGATATGTGGAAGGAAACCGGTTGGAATGCCATCATCTATCTGGCGGCGATCACGGGTATCGACCAAGAGCTGTATGAAGCTTCCCGTGTAGATGGAGCTAACCGCTGGAGACAAATGTGGCACATCACGCTGCCTGGCATTCGGACTACGATTTCCGTACTACTAATCATGTCTATTGGGCATCTTGTTAGTATTGGAATGGAGAAACAGTTGTTGCTGGGCAACAGTCTTGTTACCGACTACGCGGAAGTCCTTGATTTATATGCGCTCAATTATGGTTTGAATTTGGGGCGATTCTCATATGGTACAGCCATAGGTATATTCAACTCCGTTGTCAGTATCATCCTTCTGTTTACTGCTAACGGCTTGTTCAAAAAAATCACCAAAGAAAGCATCATGTAGAGAGGGGAGTCACTATGGCGAACAAAGCATTTAATGCTACTCGGGGCGATAAAGTGTTCGATATATTCAACATCCTTGCGATGACCTTGGTGCTGATCGTAACGCTTTATCCATTCCTTAACGTACTTGCGATCTCTTTAAATAACTCAGCTGATACGGTACGCGGTGGAATATACCTATGGCCCCGTGAGTTCACGTTACAGAATTATAAAACGATTTTTCAATATGAAGGGTTACTGCAAGGTTTGCAAATTTCCATTCTGCGTACGATTGTAGGTACCGTGCTCGGATTGATCAGTTCCTCAATGATCGCATTTACACTGAGCAGACCTGATTTTGGTCTAAGAAAGTTCGTTTCTACAACGCTTGCACTCACGATGTATTTCTCCGGTGGTCTGATTCCGGTGTACCTCTTGATGCGTGACCTGAATCTGATCGGTACATTCTGGGTATATGTATTGCCAGGCATGATCAGTGCTTTTAACGTATTCATCATCCGTTCATTCATTGATGGTCTGCCGTATGCCTTGCAGGAATCGGCGAAATTGGACGGAGCGAACGACTTTACAATCTATTACAAAATAATTTTACCACTTTGTAAACCAGTGCTCGCAACCATCGCTTTGTTCCTGGCGGTAGGCCAATGGAATGCATGGCTTGATACTTATCTTTACAATGGTTCAAAAGCACATCTCACGACACTTCAGTACGAGCTGATGAAAGTACTGCAGAGTACACAGCAAGGCTCAGGTGCTGGACGGAATGCCAATGATATGGCACAGCAAATGACACAGATTTCACCGGAATCGATCAAGATGGCGATTACAATCGTTGTAACGGTTCCAATCCTGATTGTATATCCGTTCCTTCAGAAGTATTTTGTTGGCGGTATGACACTAGGCGCAGTAAAAGCATAAGATAGCTGGTACAGGCAGCTACAAATGAAGCATCAGGATACCCGAAACGCAGCCATTTGGTCTGCGCTTCACCGTATATGGCTGCGGTGTGGTATTCATGAATCTATAGACAGGGATAAAAAGTCCCGGACAAACAGACATATGAAACAGGGAGATTACCATAATAGCAAGTTCCAAATTGAAGATTGCAGCGGCACCAGTGTTTGCATGTCTTTACTCGCAGGTTGCGGTGGAGGAAACGGCGGTGATACGTCGTTCAGGGATACAAGCGCATAGAAACTCCACTTACTTTTGATTTCTTCAGCATTGATCCCAGTCCGCACTGAAATGGCATGAAGGATGAGTTGGTAAAGTCCTTACAGTAAAAAAGGGATAACCCTTAACGGTGAATTTTGCCGTTAGTAGTAGTCAGGATAAAATATCCTTAATGGCGGCGAGCGGAGACTATCCGGATATCGTCTCACCCAGAGGAAAGCTTAGCAAACTGGTGGATGCCGGAGCAATGCTCGATCTGACAGATCTGGATCGACAAATATGCTCCCAATCTGAAGAAGCTACATGGTAGTTACATGGACCGGTTGAAATACAGCAATGAGGATCAGGCTATTTATGTGCTGCCGACGTATTATGCTGTAGACCAGAAGTACTTTGACGCATTGGTGTATTTGGGATTTAGCACCGCGTACTGAAAGAGCTCGGATACCCGGAAGTGCGTACACTTCAGGATTACGAGAATGTACTGAAGGCGTATAGAAGCACCCAACAATTGAAGGTCAGCCAACTATCCCGTTAACACTGGACGCGGATGATTGGAGAATCATGATTACCGTAACGATCCTTGCCTTCCAGGCAACAGTTGCTCCGGGTGACGGTGATCCAGAGGCCTATGAAGTAAGTCTTCATTACAGAACTTCCAGAGGAAGCAAGAGTACTTCCGCTGGTTGCACCGTATGTATAACGCTGGATTGCTAGATTAGGACAGCTTCATCCAAAATACAGACCAATACAAATCCAAAATTGCAAGTGGGCTTGTTCTTGGTGTCATTGACCAGGATTGAGGATATTCCGATGCAGAGAAAGAAACACTCAAAGCTTACGGTGCTACTACGTGGAAAGATCTGTTCCCGAGTGAAGACGAGTTCCCAATCAAACCATGGGGAGCAGCATACAATCTGCCAACACCAGGTGACTCCAACTACAACGTTATCTTCAAGAAAACATAGGATATCATCCGGAAGCGTATCCCGGAAGCCATTCTGAGTACTCCTGAACAGTTCGATGCGATCTATGACGGCATGATTGCAGAAGTGAACCAAGCAGGAGCAGAGGATATGGAGAAACGATATACTGAACTCGTTCAAAACCGTGTTCAATTGTGGAGCGGTGAAGAGGATAAATAAACGATTAGCCAGTCAGATTTAAAACGAAAAAGAACCCAGATATTCTGAGTTCTTTTTTATCTAAAACGTTTTCTAAAAAACGTTTTCAATTTTAGAAAATCACTATTGACAAGGGATATAGGAGAGATTATTATTCAATTATGAAAGCACTTACATTTGCTTTTGAATCACGTGATATAGACTTGAATCTCAAGGTAAACACGTGCAGGAATGAAGAGGAAGTAAGGAAAGAGAAGAACATTTTTTTATTTTTCAGAAAACGCTTCTAATGTTATAAAAACAAGAAAATTACATTCGTTTCATCTGGTCACGGTATGTGCAGGTCAGCCTGTTATACAAATATACAGCTTCATTATATCCATAAGGGGGATTACACATGAAGGGCAAAACACCAAAAACATTCGCAATGCTTCTGTTAGCCAGTGCACTTGCAATTACCGCAGGATGCAGTGGAAGTGGAGGAGGAACTAACGCTTCAGAAAAGCCGGTTGATTCTGGAGATACAACTAGCCCAATAACCTTTACATTCTTTGGTGCAGATGCAAGTCCAAACTGGAATAACATGAAAGATGCTGTCGGTCAAGAGATTACCAAGGCAACAGGGGTTACAATTGAGGCTGAGTATGATGTGAATAACGGAGGCGATCAGAAGATTCCTCTAATGGCTGCGAGTGGTGATTACCCTGATATTGTCTATCCTAAAGCAAACTTGTCGAAGCTTGTAGATGCAGGCGCAATGCTTGACCTGACGGATCTAATTAATGAGCATGCTCCGAACCTAAAGAAGATTTATGGTGACCAGATGAACCGTTTGAAATATAGCTTAGAAGACCAAGCGATCTATACGATTCCGACAAACATGGGTGTAGATAACGTTGCTTTTGACGCAACTGGCGGATTTGAAATCCAGCAAAAGGTGTTAAAAGAGCTTGGTTATCCTGAAGTAAAAACACTTGAGGATTATGAAAACGTACTGAGAACTTATTATGAAAAACATCCAACCATTGACGGTAAACCAACAATTCCACTGACATTAAATGCAGATGATTGGAAAATCATGATCACCGTAACGAACCCGGCCTTTCAGGCAACGGGTGGACCAGATGATGGTGAGTACTATATTAATCCTCAAACATACGAAGCAATACTACACTACAAACGTCCGGAGGAGAAGGAATACTTCCGCTGGTTGAACAAAATGTACAATGAAGGTCTGCTGGACAAAGATACATTTGTTCAAAAGGATGACCAATACAAGTCCAAAATTGCCAGTGGTCGTGTACTCGGTTTGATCGACCAAGAATGGAACTATGGTGAAGCTGAGAATGCGTTGAAATCAGTTAACAATGGTGAGCATACGTACGCTCACTTCTCTGTATCCTTGAACGAGGATATTGTGGATCACACGTTTCAACCAACGGGTTTTGACGGTTATGGCATCGGCATTACTACATCCGCGAAAGACCCGGTACGTATCATTAAATTCATGGATTGGCTTGCTTCCGATGAAGGTCAAATTCTGAGAAACTGGGGCCTTGAAGGTCAGCATTATAAAGTTGAAAATGGAAAACGTATTGTTCCGGATGATATTCAGGAGCGCAAAGTGAATGACAACTCTGCCTTTACGAAAGAAACAGGAATCGGTATGTATAGTGTTTTTAGTGCAAGATATGGCGACGGCGTGAAAGATTCCACAGATAACTACTACACAACTAACTTTCCTGAGCAAATTCAAGCTGGTTATACCCCTGCCGAAAAAGAGACGTTGAAAGCCTATGGCATTACCACTTGGAAAGAATTTTATCCATCTGAAGAGGATCTGCCAGTGAAAGATTGGGGCGCAGCATATAATATGCCAGTACCTTCGGATACAGAATATGAAGTGACGTCTAAAAAAACACAGGATATCGTACGTAAACGGATCCCGGAAGCTATCCTTGCCAAGCCTGAGAACTTTGACAGCGTGTATGATAGTCTTCTGACTGAACTTGATAAAGCTGGTGCAGTAGAAATGGAGAAACAATACACGGTATGGGTCAAAGAACGTGTCTCCCTTTGGACTGGAAAAGATGTGAAATAAATTTGAAACAAGGCATAAAAGCTATTGATTTTCATAACAAAAAAAGCCCTTAAGAATGGGCTTTTTTTGTTATTGACGTAGGGTGACGGATAGCATATAATCTATCATGTAAGCACTTTCAGTAGTTGTATATAAATTGTTACGAAAACGTTTTATGCTTGTTAGCTAGTTTTACAAAAGGTCAGAATGGATTGAATCGAAAGCGCATTCAATGAAAGTGGTATCCTCAGGCCTTAAGGCTTGTTATACAGATAAAACCTTCATAAATTATAGGGGGAACTAGACAATGAGAGGCAAAATGAAAGGTAATACACCCAAGACGTTTGCTATGTTGATGCTAGCAAGTGCGATGTTGGTAACAGCTGGCTGTGGGGATTCGGGAACCAAAGAGACTAAAGAGTCCAGCGGAACCGAACCAATTACAGTCACGTTCTTCGGGGCGGATGCTAGTCCAACTTGGAACAAGATGCAAGATGATGTTGGTAAAAAGATCACGGAGCAAACAGGCGTTACAATTGAAGCTGAGTATGATGTAAACAATGGCGGCGACCAGAAGGTAGCACTTATGGCTGCAAGCGGTGATTATCCTGATATAATTTACCCTAAAGGTAACCTATCTAAACTTGTGGATGCAGGCGCGATGCTGGACCTCACCGATTTGATTGAGGAACATGCTCCTAATTTGAAAAAAATCTATGGAGAACAAATGAACCGTTTGAAATACAGTCTGGAGGATCAAGCAATATATACCATTCCGACTAATATGGGTGTTGATAATGTTACGTTCGATGCTACAGGTGGTTTCGAAATTCAACAAAAAGTATTGAAAGAGCTCGGATACCCTGAGGTGAAGACACTTGAAGATTATGAAAATGTGCTGAAAGCCTATTATGAAAAACATCCAACCATTGATGGTCAGCCAACAATTCCATTGACGTTGAATGCGGATGATTGGAAGATCATGATTACGGTAACGAACCCGGCCTTCCAAGCAACGGGTGCACCAGATGATGGAGAATATTACATTAATCCTGAAACATACGAAGCGATGCTTCACTATAAACGTCCAGAGGAGAAAGAATATTTCCGTTGGTTGAACAAAATGTATAATGAAGGACTTTTGGACAAAGATACATTCGTCCAAAAGGATGACCAATATAAATCCAAAATTGCCAGTGGCCGTGTTCTAGGGCTGATTGACCAAGAGTGGAACTATCAAGAAGCGGAGAACGCGCTCAAATCATCGGGCAAGGATGATGCCACATACGCTCACTTCTCTGTATCACTTAACGATGAAATTGTGGATCACACGTTCCAACCAGCCGGATTTGACGGTTATGGCATCGGGATTACAACTTCGGCCAAAGATCCAGTGCGTATTATCAAATTCATGGATTGGCTTGCTTCCGATGAAGGACAAGTTCTGAGAAACTGGGGTATCGAAGGTGAACATTACAACGTAGAAGATGGTAAACGCGTGATTCCAGATGATGTACAGGACCGCAAAACAAATGACAACTCCAATTTCAGTAAGGAAACAGGAATTGGGATGTACAACGTATTTAGCGCAAGATACGGTGATGGTGTAAAAGATTCTACGGATAACTACTACACAACGAATTTTCCTGAACAGATTATAGCTGGTTACACAACTGCCGAGAAAGAAACGTTGAAAGCCTATGGCATCACAACATGGAAAGAGTTTTATCCATCTGAAGAAGATCTGCCAGTCAAAGACTGGGGGGCAGCATATAATATGCCAGTACCTTCAGATACAGATTATGAGGTGACATTCAAGAAAACAGAAGATATCGTTCGTAAACGGATTCCAGAAGCTGTTCTTACTACTCCTGAGAATTTTGACAAAACATATGATGCTTTCCTGGCTGAATTGGACAAAGCTGGTGCAGTTGAAATGGAGAAACAATTTACGGTTTGGGTTAAGGAACGTGTCTCACTGTGGACAGGAAAAGACGTAAAATAATATGGATGGTTTGCAATCCATGGTTACACAAGGAAAGGCCCTATATGGGGCCTTTTTTTTGTGGAATGCTGTGATGATTTGCATTGACGCAAATTTTGAAATCACATATAATTTTATTATTGTAAGCACTTACCGAAAACGTTTTATGTCATAAGAAATATACAGCTGATTCAGGAACAGGAGCTAATCATGTCCCAACACAATAACCAAACTAAAATCAATCGTCTATGGTATCGACAACCGGCGCAACGCTGGGAAGAAGCACTGCCTATCGGAAACGGCCGTCTTGGAGGCATGGTGTACGGTGGCGCAGCAGATGAACGAATTCAGCTCAATGAAGATACATTATGGTCAGGGTTTCCACGGGACACGATTCAATACAGTAGCCAACGGTATTTGAAACAGACGCGAGAGTTGATCATGTCTGGGCAATATGGTGAAGCTGAGGATTTGTTGAACCGTGAAATGCTTGGTCGTGATGTAGAGGCCTACCAGCCGATGGGGCATTTTCTATTGCACCATGAGGGTCTGGATGATCTTTCATATGATGCATTTGAACGGGAGCTTGATCTGGAATCGGGTATTGCAACCACAACCTACTCATTAGAAGGAACTCAATACGTACGTGAAGTGTATTCCAGCGCTTCGGATGATCTAATGGTCTGCACATTGACTGCTGATCAGAAGGGCGCTGTGAGTGTAGGTGTTACGCTAGACAGTCCCCATCCTTATCGCGTTGAGACTTCGGGAGATGCTCTAACCATGTTCAGTCGGTGCCCAAGTCATGTGGAGTCCAATTACTTCAGGGATCACCCGGAATCCGTCCTCTATGAAGAGGATCGGGGGACGGCTTATGCTGTCCGTGTAGCGTTTACGGCATCTGGCGATCAGGTGAAGGTCTCCAATCTGGAAGGCAGGTTACATATTCAGGGGGCTGATCAGGTTGTGTTTTATCTGGCAGCAGCTACGTCCTTTGAAAGTTATGATGTTTTGCCTGTGAAGGATCATCTTGTATTGGAAGAGGAATGCAAGGAGATGATCTTCAAAGCGACCACACATGACGCGGAAGCGCTTCGTGACCGACATATTCAGGATCATAGCGCGTTGTTTAACAGAGTCTCTATTGATCTAGGGGTATCGGCTAACGCCGAATTACCTACAGATGGGCGGCTGCAGGCTTATCAGGCAGGGCAACAAGACTCTGGACTGGAGGCACTTTATTTTCAATATGGAAGATATCTGTTAATGGCTAGTTCGCGTCCGGGCAGCCAGGCTGCCAATCTGCAGGGAATCTGGAACCATCAGGTGGAGCCGCCATGGCATAGTGATTACACAATCAATATCAACACGGAGATGAATTACTGGCCGGCAGAAGTCTGCAATCTCAGTGAATGTCATGAGCCGCTGTTTGATATGCTGACCGATCTAAGTGATACAGGACGAAGAACGGCGCGGATTCTGTATGGAGCTCGTGGATGGACTGCTCATCATAACGTGGATATCTGGAGAACCTCTACACCGACAGGTGGAGATGCAAGCTGGGCTTTCTGGCCGATGGGTGGCGTATGGTTAACCTCGCATCTATGGGAGCATTACCAATTTACCGGGGATCAGCGTTTTCTTGAGGAACGTGCGTATCCCATCATGAAAGAGGCGGCGCTATTCTGTCTCGATTGGCTGGTGGAAGGGCCCAATGGTTATCTGGTTACGATTCCATCCACTTCACCTGAGAACAAGTTTCTCACAGATGCTGGGGAGGCACGCAGTATATCCATGGCTTCAACGATGGATATGACGTTAATTCGTGAACTGTTCAGCCGCTGTATTGAGGCCGCGAAGCAATTGAATCTAGATGAGTCATTGGCGAGCGAGTGGGGTGAGGCTCTGGACAAACTCTATCCATTCCGAATTGGAAGCGAAGGACAATTGCTGGAGTGGTTTAAAGATTTTGCTGAATCTGAACCAGGACATCGTCACGTCTCCCATCTGTATGGACTGTATCCGGGGGAGCAGATCAATCGATTACACACACCGGAATTGGTAGAAGCAGCACGGGTATCACTTGAACGTCGTATCTCACAAGGTGGCGGGCATACAGGATGGAGCTGTGCATGGTTGATCAATCTGTATGCACGACTGCTGGATAGCAGCCAGGCACATCAGTTTGTGCGCACGTTGCTGGCTCGATCCACACATCCGAATCTGTTTGATGACCATCCACCATTCCAAATTGATGGTAATTTTGGAGGCACGGCTGGAATCGCGGAGATGTTATTGCAGAGCCACTTGAACGAGTTACATTTACTGCCTGCACTGCCTGAACTCTGGACTCATGGTCGTGTTGAAGGGCTTCGTGCAAGAGGTGGTTATACGGTAGCAATAACGTGGACGGACAACAAGCTTGTGTCAGCGGTTATTAAGGCAGATCGAAATGAGTCGCTGACCCTTCGCAGTGTTTATCCGCTGCGTGTGGAAGGAAACGAACAAGCCAAGGCAGAGCTTACGCCTCAGGGCGATTATGTAATTATTTTAACCATGACCGCAGGACAGACGATCCGCGTGTCATCATGAGACGGAGGAGCCAACCATGACCATTTTTAAATTTCCGCAAGATTTTCGCTGGGGTACAGCAACAGCTTCCTATCAAATAGAAGGAGCGGCACAGGAAGGTGGACGCGGGGTATCCATCTGGGATACGTTTGCGCGCACACCTGGCAAAGTATATAACGGAGATAATGGAGATGTCGCGTGTGATAGTTACCATCGGTATGAGGAAGACATCGAACTGATGAAGAAACTCGGGATTAATACATACCGGTTCTCCATTGCCTGGCCACGTATTATTCCTGACGGAGATGGTGAGATCAATCGGGAAGGTCTGGACTTCTACCACCGCTTCGTGGATGCATTGATCGAGGCTGGAATTGAACCATTCCTCACACTGTATCACTGGGATCTTCCGCAAACGCTGGAGGATGACGGAGGCTGGGGCAACCGCAGAACTGTAGACGCTTTTGTGAAATATGCCGAAGTGATCTTCAAAGAATTCTCTGGCAAAATCAACTTCTGGCTGACATTCAACGAACCATGGTGCATCGCGTTCCTGTCAAACCTTCTCGGGATTCATGCGCCAGGAAACAAAGACTTGCAGACGTCAATCAATGTTGCTCATGGATTGCTGGTCGCTCACGGTAAAGCCGTTCAATCCTTCCGTCGCTTGGGAACAACGGGTCAGATTGGTATTGCTCCGAACGTATGCTGGGCTGAGCCGTACAGCAAATCTCCTGAGGACCAAGCTGCGTGTGACCGATCGATTGCACTTAATACCGATTGGTTCCTTGATCCAATCTACAAAGGTTCATATCCGCAGTTTATGGTGGATTGGTTTGCAGAAGCGGGTGCTACCGTACCAATTCAGGAAGGTGATATGGAGATCATCTCACAACCGATCGATCTGCTCGGCATTAACTATTACACGATGGGGATCAATCGCTTCAATCCGGAGGCAGGTGCTCTGCAATCGGAAGAAGTTGATATGGGCCTCACCAAAACCGATATTGGCTGGCCCGTGGAATCACGTGGTTTGTATGAATTTATGCATTACTTGCAAAAATACGGCAATGTGGATGTATATATCACAGAGAATGGTGCTTGCATCAATGATGACCTGGAGAACGGAAAAATCAACGATGATCGCCGGATTTCATATTATGAACAGCATTTGGCTCAAATTCACCGCATCATTAATGACGGCATTAACCTGAAAGGGTACATGGCATGGTCACTGATGGATAATTTCGAGTGGGCAGAAGGCTACCGCATGCGTTTTGGTCTTGTTCACATGGACTATCGTTCACTCGTGAGAACACCAAAGGAGAGTTATTACTGGTATCAGAACGTCATCAAGAATAACTGGTTGGAGACACGGAACGAACATAATCCCCAATAGTTTGGGTGGCAGGTTTTAAGGGTAAAGCAGGTCCTCATTATATATGGTTCCCTTATTGAAGTTGAAAAAGACGGTAACATTGGAGTATTCCAATGTGCCGTCTTTTTTGTATTTTTACCGTTGGAAATGAGTAGTTCATAAAGGTTTCATAAGGTCAAGTGCAGTTCCTGTTATGAAGAGACGTTTTTTGGGTTATAAGAAGTATAAGTGAATTGAAAAATGTTTTGTCAACGGTTGAAATTAAAATAAAGTGTCCAAATTGCGAATAAAATTTGAACATTTGTTGACTAAAAATCATACTGATGTGGTATATTGGTATAAGGAAAGCACTTACAAAAAGGGAAAAGGAAGTGTTTACTATGGCATCGAAGACAGCAATGGTCAGCCAATTGGAGCGCAAAGACAAAAATATGCGGCGCGCCGTCTTGACGATGACAGTTCTGGCATGGGTCGCACTCATTACGGGAGTGGTCATGTGTCTGATCAATCTGAACGACTTTAATGATCGTAATCTTGGCTTGATGGTTGGTATTGGATTCCTTGTAGGTAGTGTGTTTATTTACGTTATTGCCAAAGCAATTGGCCTTGTTCATACACGCCGGGAAGACGAAGGCGCCGATTGATTATAATCCTGCGTTAATTCGTTCATAATAAGACTGGATAAGTTCCCGGAATCCAGTCAATAAAGCCCTTTGCGGATTCGTTGACACTGTTCAACGGGACTGCAAAGGGTTTTATTTTGTGACTTGAAGTGTAAAGATTACAATGTGCAAATATCAACCATGCAAGCGATTTGTGAGAAAAAATTCACACATTTAAGGTGTAAAATCGACAAATTTGTTAACAAGAACAAAAAAGTTGTTCATTTCTGATATCTTTAGTAGGAAGAGAGTAGTATACTGATTTTTCAGTATGAGCGAATTTAAGGAGAGGGGATCAAAATGAACAAGAAACCTAGGTCGCTAATCCGGATTATCATTCCGGTTGTCCTGACGTTGGTTACAATTGCATTGATTGTCTGGCCAATGCTGGCAGGCGGGCAGTACGTTGTTCTGGATCCGAAGGGGCCAATTGGCGCTTCGCAGAGAGATTTGATTGTCATCTCGACAATTTTGTGTGCTGTCATCATTGTGCCAGTACTCATTTTGTCTGCCGTAATCGTATGGCGTTACCGCGACAAGCCGGATAACAAAGCTGCTTATGAGCCTAACTGGTCTCATAGTACGAAGGCGGAGGCAATCTGGTGGACGGTTCCAATTATTATTATTGGAATACTTGCAATTGTAACGATTCGTTACACGTATGATCTGGAGCCTTCGAAGCCGTTGGCTCATGAGAAAGAACCAATTACCATCCAAGTGTCTTCACTGGACTGGAAATGGCTGTTTATGTATCCTGAGCAAGGGATTGCAACGGTCAACACGCTGAATATACCGGCAGACCGGCCCGTGAAATTTGAACTCACTGCGGATTCACCGATGAACTCATTCTGGATTCCGCAACTTGGAGGACAGATTTATACGATGTCGGGTATGGCGATGACCTTGTATCTGCAGGCAGATCATGAAGGCAAGTACTGGGGTTCAGGCGCTAACTTCACAGGTGAGCATTTTGGAGAAATGCGTTTTGATGTGAATGCTACATCGGACGAAGATTTCGACAATTGGGTAGCTGAAGTGAAACAGAGTTCTCAGGCGTTGACTACAGAAGGTTACAAAGCACTGGCTGAACCAGGAACAAGCAATGTTGCTTATTATTCTGCCTTCCCAGAAGGATTGTTCCAAAATATTGTGACCAAGTATGTTGTAGATGGTCAAAGTGCTCACAGTAAGCATGGAAGTTCAAGTGAAGCTTCTGGAGCCATTCAAAGTGCAACTGACAAGTCCAATCAAGACGAGGACAAGAGTGCTAACTAAAGATTCGAAAGGAGGCCCCCAATGTTAGAGAGACTTAAAGAGTTTGCATCGGAGTTTTTCGTAACTGGCGACCCGCTGATCTATGGAGCAGACGTGGCCATCGGTATTACGATGATTACTATCGTAACGGTGCTGACTTATTTCAAAAAATGGGGCTGGCTCTGGCGTAACTGGTTAACTACCGTCGATCATAAAAAGATCGGTATTATGTATATCATTGCTTCCATTATCATGTTGTTCCGTGGTGGTGTGGATGCATTGATGATGCGTCTGCAGCTGGCTATGCCTAACATGGATTTCTTACATCCTGAACATTATAATCAGGTCTTTACAACTCACGGCACGATCATGATCTTGTTCATGGCGATGCCATTTATGTTTGGTTTATTTAACGTTATCGTGCCATTACAGATCGGAGCAAGGGACGTTGCATTCCCGTTTCTGAATGCATTGAGCTTCTGGTTATTCTTCCTGGGAGCAATGCTGTTTAACCTGTCCTTCGTTATCGGTGGTTCACCGGATGCGGGATGGCTGAGTTATCCACCTCTATCGGAGCTGTCACACAGTCCGGGGGTCGGACAGAACTTCTATATATGGGGTATACAGATATCGGGTATCGGTTCCCTGGCTACCGGTATCAACTTCCTGGTTACCATCATTAAAATGCGTGCGCCAGGCATGAGATGGATGAAAATGCCGATGTTCACATGGTCGGTATTCTCCACTTGTATCATTATCTTGTTTGCTTTCCCGATCTTGACCGTGACACTTGCATTGTTATTCCTCGACAGGTTTGCCGGGGCGCATTTCTTCACACTTGATCTGGGCGGTAACCCAATGATGTATATCAACTTGATCTGGATGTGGGGTCACCCTGAGGTATACATTGTCGTCTTGCCGGCATTCGGTGTGTTCTCCGAGATTGTAAGTACCTTCTCTCGGAAAAAACTGTTTGGTTACAAGTCAATGGTATTTGCAATGTTAATTATCAGCTTCCTGTCCTTCTTCACATGGGCGCATCACTTCTTCACGATGGGTTCAGGAGCGGACGTGAATGCCTTCTTCGCCGTAACTACGATGTTGATTGCTATTCCAACAGGGGTTAAAATATTTAACTGGTTGTTTACCATGTATCGAGGAAGGATTCGCATGGCGACTCCGATGATGTGGACACTTGCCTTTATCCCGTGCTTTATTGTCGGGGGTATGACAGGCGTTCTGTTATCCGTTGCTCCTGCTGACTTCCAGTTCCACAACAGTTACTTCCTGATTGCCCACTTCCACCAAGTATTGATCGGTGGCGTTGTCTTCGGATACTTCGCTGGTCTGTATTACTGGTGGCCTAAAATGTTCGGTTTCCAACTCGAAGAGAAACTGGGCAAATGGGCATTCTGGACTTGGAATATTGGTTTCTATGTCTGCTTCATGCCGCAGTACGCTGTCGGTCTGATGGGTATGACACGTCGTCTGAGCACATACGGCTGGGATACTGGCTGGTGGGAACTGAACTTCGTATCCACAATCGGGGCATTCCTGATGGGTGTCGGATTCTTGTTCCAAGTTGCACAAATTGCAGACGGTATTCGCAAATACAAAACACTTAAAGCTTCCGGCGATCCATGGGATGGTCGTACGCTCGAGTGGTCGATTCCTTCACCAGCTCCTGAATATAACTTCGCTGTTACACCGCGCGGAGATGATATCGATGAGTGGTGGGAAGAGAAAGAACGTCGTGCCAAAGGCATCTATCCGCCTGAGCAACCGCTTGAGCCGATTCACATGCCGAAGAATTCCTCGATTCCGTTCATCATGTCTGTCTTCTGGTTCGTTGCTGGTTTCGGCTTCGTATTCGGTTGGCTGTGGATGGCGATTCTCGGACTTGCTGGCGTAGGCATCTGTATGATCGCCCGTTCATTCTCTTACGATACGGATTATTACATTCCGGTCGACGAAATTAAGCGTACCGAAGCGTCGTTAAGGGGGTCGGTATAGATGGCTCAAGCAGCCGCTAAGCACGGTGAGAATCATGCGCATGGTCATGACCATGGCCACCATGATCCACAGGAAATGAAAATTCTCGGATTCTGGTTCTTCCTGATTTCCGACGTTATCTTGTTCTCCGTATTGTTCGCAACCTTCATTGTGTTGCGTGACAATTCGGCGGGCGGACCGATTTTGTCCGAACTGATCAAAATGCCTGGCGTTATCGCCGAGACATTCATCTTGCTCACGAGTTCATTTACAAGCGGACTTGCCGTTCTGGCAATGAACCAGGGTAAAGTAAAACAATTGATTAACTGGCTGATTGTTACAGCTGTTCTGGGTGCAAGCTTTATCGCTCTGGAGGTTTACGAGTTTGTTGAGATGGTTCACGAAGGTTTTAGTTACACGACGAGTGCAGCTTCTGGTGCATTCTTCACCCTCGTGGGTACTCACGGACTTCACGTATCGCTTGGTCTGATCTGGATGATCGGACTCATGTTCCAACTGAAAAAACGTGGGATTACCGACGTTACTCGCGGTAAGATCAACGTCATCAGCTTGTACTGGCACTTCTTGGACGTCGTATGGATCTTCCTCCTGTCGATCGTCTATCTCATGGGGGTGATGTAGATGGCAGAGCACAACTCACATGATTCCCACGGCCATGAACAACATGGCTCACTGAAGTCTTATGTCATCGGCTTCATTCTGTCCGTCGTACTGACAATCATTCCACTTGTGGTGGTTTTGAACGACATGATGGGCAAAACAGGTACACTCATTGTGATTCTTGGTACAGCAGCACTTCAGTTTGTGGTTCAACTCTTCTTCTTCATGCATATCCGTGAAACAGAGAAACCACGCTGGAATGTCATGGCCCTTATTTTCGGATTACTGATTATGATGACCATTGTAATTGGTTCAATCTGGATCATGCTTAACAATGCTGTTGCACATTAATATGTGAAGCAAAGAAGATCTCCCGGTCTGTTTTACAGACTGCGGGGATCTTTTTTTTGCTTTTATTTAAGAAATAAACATCGTTAGTGATTAATGATATGAATTATTTTAAAAATAAAGGTACACAAAAGATACATAATGAACTAAAATGAACTTATATGAACATTATCAAACTCAATCCCAACTAATTTAAATGACGAAAGGAATGGATTAATAATGGAAAATCGTTATGCTGCACATCCCAATGAAGTGAAAACGTATGATACATCTCGCCTGCGTGAGGAATTTTTGATGGAGCAATTGTTTGCAACCGATGAATTGGTAACGGTGTATTCTCATGTGGATCGTTATATTGTGGGAACGGCTGTACCTGAGAGCAAGGACATTACCCTTGAAGTGAACCTGAAAGATATCGGAACGAACTTTTTCCTGGAGCGTCGTGAAATCGGTATCATTAATGTCGGTGGTCACGGAACAGTGACAGCGGACGGACAAGGTTATGAGATTGGAGCGAAGGAATGTCTCTACATCGGTAGAGGTGTGAAGGAAGTTGTGTTCACGAGCAGTGACAAGGCTCAACCTGCCCAATTCTATTTTGTATCCACACCGGCTCATCACACCTATCCAACAGTAAAAGCAACGCAAGAACAAGCTCAGCCGAATCATCTGGGCAGCATCGAAACTTCCAATGAGCGTACGATCTATCGTTACATTCACCAAGGAGAAGGTGGAATTCAGAGTTGTCAGTTGGTGATGGGCATTACCGAACTCGACAAGGGTAACATGTGGAACACGATGCCTGCACATACCCATAACCGCCGTTCGGAAGTATACTTGTACTGGAACTTGCCTGAAGACGGTGTTGTATTCCATATGATGGGTGAGCCAAACGAAACACGCCATCTGGTTGTACGTGATCGCCAGGCGATTATTTCCCCAAGCTGGTCCATTCACAGTGGTGTGGGTACAAGCAATTACACCTTCTGTTGGGCGATGGCTGGCGAGAACCAGACGTTCGAAGATATGGACGGCGTAGCCATGAAAGACCTGAAATAATAAATTACAGATGTCTGAGTTAAATTGACAGGGTAGACACTAGAACGGAGGGTACAGAAAGGACCAGAAGAAGCGAAGCTAAAAGCTTTCTGGAAAGAAAGCTGCTTCGAAAGCATAAGCTTGCCTTTATCACCAGATTTCTCCCTTTAAATAAGGGATCAAAGGAAATATGGGGATAAGAGTGATCGGAAGGTTTTCTGTACCCGAAGTGTACGTGTGAAACTGCTATTTGACTCAGGTGATATAGGAAGTTGATTATGATGAATCCATTGAAAAGACATGAAAAAATTATGGAGGCTCTGCTGGAGCGTCAGGAAGTAACCGTCAGTGATCTGAGTGAGTTGCTGCAGGTGACTGGGAAAACAGTGCGAGAGGATCTCGACAAGTTGGAGAGTATGGGACTGCTCGTACGTGTCCACGGTGGTGCTATGCTGGCTCAGAATGATCAGTATGGCATCTTGAATAGCCGCGGAGTTACCGAGAAGCATCATCCGGAGAAGACGGAGATTGCTGAACGTGCCCTTACTTACATTCGACCTGGAGATATCGTTGCCCTCGATGGTGGCAGCACCACGCTGGAGATGGCCAAACGTCTCGATAATCAACCACTGACGGTGGTGACCAATGACCTGTTCATTATTGCGGAGTTGACCAAAAAGGAGCAAGTGCGACTGGTTGTGCCTGGCGGGGCGCGTGTACGGAATATGTTGGTTGGGGATGATACGGCTGCGTTTATATCCAGTCTTAACATTCATAAAGCCTTTATATCCACGACAGCCCTTCATCCCGAATTTGGATTATCCATATACACGGGAGATCTGGTTCCTTTGAAAAAAGCAATGATATCTGCCTCGCAGCAAGTATACGGCGTTGTGGATCATTATAAATTTGGACAATTTGCACTTCGGACTTTTGCCCAGTGTTCGGAACTGGACTACATTATCAGCGATAGTCGTTTGGATGAAGAGACGGTGGCCTTATACGAGCAGAGCGGTGTCACAGTGGATTATCAAAGTTAACCTCATTCATTATTCATGGGATTAAAGAACGGACGGCTCTAAGGATTGCATATCAAAACCATGCGGAGGAATCATTCATGAACCCATTTGATTTAAGCGGACAAGTTGCACTGGTGACAGGTACCTCGGGAGGACTTGGACAAGGGATGGCCATTGGTTTGGCAGAAGCAGGTGCTGATGTGGTGCTGGTCTCTTATTCCAAGCCTGCGGAAACGGCAAGTGCCATTGAAGCACTCGGACGCAAGGCTTATGTGATTGAAGCGGATTTAAGTCGTGAAGATGAGTTGTCGGCTGTGTTCGAACAGGCGCTTGCGTTCCAGGGCAGAATTGACATTCTCGTCAACAATGCCGGAATCATCCGTCGCACACCTGCGGCTGATCATGCAGGGCAGGACTGGCATGATGTAATTGGTCTGAACCTGAACACTGTATTTTTCCTAAGCCAATTGGCAGGCAGACATATGATTGAACGCGGAAGTGGCAAAATCATTAATATTGCTTCCATGTTGTCCTATCAAGGTGGGATCAACGTGCCAGGATATACAGCCAGTAAACATGGCGTTGCCGGTTTAACCAAAGCACTCGCCAATGAATGGGCAGGTAAAGGAATCCAGATTAACGGTATCGCACCTGGTTATATGGAAACCGATAATACTACTCAGATCCGTGCGGACGAGAATCGTTACCGGGATATTACAGCCCGTATTCCTGCGGGGCGTTGGGGAACACCAGAAGATCTGAAAGGCCCGGTTGTCTTTCTGGCATCTGCCGCTTCGGATTATTTGAATGGTCATGTGCTGAATGTCGATGGAGGCTGGATGGCACGTTAATCGTTTGATAATCGGATTAGCATAAGGAGGCAGTGAGATGAAACTTGGTATTCTGGCACATACATTTGGCAAACAGCCTACAGCACAGCTTGCACAGACGATTGCGGATAACGGATTTAATTCCGTACAGCTGGCGCTGGCCAAAGCATTATCAGATGTGGACTCATCAAATGGCAAGCTGAGCCCCGGACTGGCAAATGAGATCGGAGATCAATTTGCACAGCGCGGGGTGAAGATTGCAGTACTGGGCTGTTATATTAATCCGATTGACCCTGATCCAGTAAGACGACGTGCGGACATTGATCGATTCAAGGAGCATCTGCGTTATGCCCGGGATTTTGGTTGCAGCATGGTAGCAACGGAGACCGGGGGCTTGGACACCTATCAGGATACACATCCGGATGGATATGAAGAGAAGGCGTGGAGTGTGCTGAAAGAAACGGTTGAGGAGTTGGCTGAGGAAGCGGAGAAATGGGGCGTGCATGCGGCGATTGAGCCTGTGTCCACACATACTCTTCATACCCATGAACATATGACACGTTTGTTTGAAGAGATTCCTTCATCGAATCTGGGGATGCTGTTCGACCCGTGTAATCTGATCAAGCAACCACATGCTGCAGATCAAGGGGCTTTCTTGCGCGAGGTGATGGAATCGCTGTATCAGCGCATGATTGTGATCCATGCCAAAGATGTAGCCTTTGATGCACAGGGAGAGAAGTTCAACCCAGTACCTGGGGCAGGAATACTGGATTACCCGTTATTTTTTGAATTGCTAAAAACGTATAAGCCACATATCGATATTTCACTTGAAGGCGTAACTGCGGAGGAAGCTGTACCTGCAGCCAAACATTTGCGTGAAGTATGGAGTGCAGTTCGGGTCTAACCAAACCCTGGCTTCGGTATTGCATACCTAAGCCAAAGTAGCTGAAAAACCTTTGCGAGGGCAAAGGTTTTTTTAGTACAGAAATAAATAGTGTACATATTTAATTTTTCTTATCGGAACAATCGGAAATAAGTCTTTTCAAATACGACATCTTGTGAGAGAATATGGAAAACATATGCCACCATGTGAAGACATCAGGAACTTCAAGAACGTATATATCGAGGGAGGATTCAGATTTATGTCAAACGAACGTGAGCTTTCATTTGAAACATTGGCAATTCATGCAGGCCAGGAGATTGATCCAACCACCAACGCACGAGCTGTACCCTTGTATCAGACAACATCCTATGGATTCAAGGACACCGAGCATGCAGCTAACCTGTTTGGTTTGAAAGAGTTTGGCAACATCTATACCCGTTTGATGAATCCAACAACCGACGTGTTTGAGCAACGGATTGCAGCGTTGGAAGGCGGAGCTGGCGCGCTGGCTACAGCTTCTGGTCAAGCAGCCATTACGTTTTCACTTCTGAATATTGCTGGTGCAGGTGATGAGATCGTGTCTTCGGCGAGTTTGTATGGAGGTACATACAATCTGTTCTCGACAACTTTGCCGAAACTGGGTTTGGACGTGAAATTTGTGGATTCCAGTGATCCTGAGAATTTCCGGGCAGCGATTACGGAGAAAACGAAAGCATTGTATGCCGAAACGATCGGTAATCCAAAGGGGAATGTACTGGATATTGAAGCGGTAGCAGCTATCGCTCATGAACATGGAATTCCTTTGATCGTGGATAATACGTTCCCAAGTCCGTACCTGCTTCGTCCCATCGAACATGGCGCAGATATTGTCGTTCACTCTGCAACGAAATTTATTGGGGGTCATGGTACATCCATTGGTGGCGTTATCGTGGATAGCGGAAAATTTGACTGGAAAGCAAGTGGCAAGTTCCCTGGATTGACGGAGCCGGACTCCAGTTATAACGGTGTTGTATATACGGAAGCGGTTGGACCGATTGCTTATATTATCAAAGCTCGTGTACAGCTATTGCGTGACCTGGGTGCAACGATCTCTCCATTCAACTCCTGGTTGTTGCTGCAAGGACTGGAGACGTTACATTTGCGCGTAGAGCGTCATAGTAGCAATGCCCTTGCAGTTGCGGAATTCCTTGAGAAACATGAGGATGTGTCATGGGTAAGTTACGCAGGTCTGCCGAGCCACGGTTCTTACGAGCTTGCACAGAAGTATTTGCCAAGAGGGCAGGGTGCCATTCTGACCTTTGGAATCAAAGGTGGTGCGGACGCGGGGCGCAAATTGATTGAAAGTGTCAAACTGTTCTCTCACCTTGCAAACGTGGGCGACTCCAAGTCACTGATTATTCACCCGGCAAGTACAACTCACGCACAGTTGACTGAAGATGAACAAACTGCAGCAGGGGTTAATCCGGAATTGATTCGTCTGTCTGTGGGTACGGAGAACATTCAAGACATTATCTATGATCTGGAGCAAGCCATCAAAGCAAGTCAGGGAGCAAGTGTAGGCGCGTAAATGGCATTGGGTGGATGTGCGAACAATCACTTAAGTGATATGCCATAAACAGGTCAAATGAATGTAAATAGATGGTTAAAGCCGTTGTCCTCTGGGACAGCGGCTTTTTGTCTTTTTGAACACGTATTTATGAGTAACCATTGAAAAAGGCCATTTACAAATGAGGACCGCGGGCATATACTGATTAAAAGTTGTATTGGGTAAAAATAATTGCATAAGTACAAAAATGATTATCATTCTCATTCGAAATTTTTGTAAAATCATTCACAAAACCATGCTGCTGCGGGATTCCCGCAGCAGCATGTGTCATTTTTAGGGCATTAACAATGGCTCTCATTCTCAATACAACTTCATTTCTGGAAGCGGAACTTGAGCACATTCACTATCCGCAAACCTACCATTCGAAAGGAACGTGATTCATATGCAAGCGATACATCAACCTCTACACAGACAGAAACAAGCAGAACAACGCTCATCCCAAACACCCGGCCCCAATCGGGGCAAGAAACCTGATTTTAAAGCCATGATGCAGAATAAAGAGATGCAATCTGCATTGGGCAGCGGGCTGTTGATGCTGATTGCCTGGGGAACTGCACCGTATTTTGGTACCTTATCCATCATGCTCTACATTGTGGCGTATGCCGTGGGCGGTTGGACCAAAGCGAAGGAAGGTATCGAGACACTG
This sequence comes from Paenibacillus sp. PK1-4R, assembly GCF_030369595.1. Classification (NCBI taxonomy): domain Bacteria; kingdom Bacillati; phylum Bacillota; class Bacilli; order Caryophanales; family Paenibacillaceae; genus Paenibacillus; species Paenibacillus sp. PK1-4R. The sequence continues at coordinate 5,921,879 of NZ_CP126535.1, read as the reverse complement.
GTTAAGGACCGTGATCTGGATGTAAATCTGCTGATGATTGCCGCATCCCTTGGGGCAGCAGCCATCGGTTACTGGAATGAAGGCGCGATGCTTATCTTTATTTTTGCACTCAGTGGTGCGTTGGAAAGTTATGCGACAGAGCGCAGTCATAAGGATATCTCATCGTTGCTCGCACTTAAGCCGGAGACTGCACTGCGTATTGAAGATGGACAGATGAATCTCGTGGCTATTGATGATCTGCAGCCGGGTGATCTGCTGTTGGTCAAACCGGGAGAACTGATTCCTGCGGATGGCGTGGTGTACCGGGGGAGTTCTTTTATCAATCAGTCGTCCATCACCGGAGAATCCCTGCCTGTGGACAAAGTTGCGGGGGATGAAGTCTATGCAGGTACGGTAAACGGGGAGGGGGCCTTATACGTAGAGGTCACAAAATCGGCTGAAGGTTCAGTGTTCGGCAAAATCATTAAAATGGTGGAAGAAGCGCAAGCGGAAGTACCGGATTCCCAGCGCTTTATGGAGCGGTTCGAAGGAATATACGCACGCATTGTTGTAGGGGTGACTTTACTTGTCATTGCAGGAACTCCACTGCTGCTTGGCTGGACATGGAATGAGGCATTTTATAAAGCGATGGTATTTCTGGTTGTTGCTTCGCCTTGTGCACTGGTGTCTTCGATCATGCCTGTCATGCTGTCCGCGATGTCCAGCAGCGCCCGCCGTGGTATTCTCTTTAAGGGAGGTGCCCATATGGAGAATATGGCTCGCACGCGGGTCGTGGCTTTTGACAAAACAGGTACATTGACCATGGGCACCCCGCAAGTCACCGATATTATTACGGCTGAAAATATAGATCGCACCCAGCTGTTAGCTGCGGTGGCAGCGATTGAAAACATCTCCATGCACCCCTTGGCTCGTGCTATCGTAGATCAGGCGAACAAGGAGAACATTACCCTTCAGGAAGCGGAGCACGTACAGGCTCTAACAGGCTGGGGTATCGAAGGAACGGTAAACAATGTGGTCTGGAGCATTGGCAAAACTAATGTAATGGAATCGATGCAGTCAGAGAAGATAAACAGTGGTAACGTTGATGATCCAGATAAACAGGGTGTTAACCCTGTGAAGGTGTCTTCTGAGTGGGACGATGTACGCTCTCGTCTTGAGGGGGAGGGAAAAACCGTATCCGTTGTGATGGCTGATGGTGAATTGGTCGGGCTGATCGCCATGCGGGATACGGTACGACCTCAGGCAGCAGCCGCAGTGAAAAAGCTTGAAGTGATGGGCGTTAAAGTTGCGATGTTAACAGGAGATCGAGTCAGATCAGCTTCTGTGATTGCGCGTGAAACGGGGGTAAGTATGGTCTATGCAGACTTGCTGCCAGAAGATAAAGTGAAGCAGGTCCAAACGCTCCGCAAACAGTATGGTCCTGTACTGATGGTAGGGGATGGTGTAAATGATGCACCAGCACTTGCAGCAGCTACTGTGGGTATGGGGATGGGATTGTCCGGCAGCGGAACTGCACTCGAGGTCGCTGATGCGGTACTCATGAACGACAACATTGAAGAGATCGCTTGGGTGATTGGGCAGGCTCGTCGAGCACAGCGCACGGTGAAGCAGAATATGTTCTTTGCCATCACCGTTATTCTGGCTTTAATTGCGGGTAACTTCCTCCAAGACGTCGCATTGCCTCTAGGTGTGGTAGGTCATGAAGGCAGTACAATTCTGGTTATTCTGAATGGGCTTAGGCTGCTGCGGTAATCAGATTTGGAGAGGAAAATAGTTAATTGGTTTCGCCTGTAGTATGCGGCTGATTGAACGGCTCACGTTTGAACCTTGGGTCAGCGGGTAATGTTTCGAAGAGACGATTCGATAATAAGGGAGCTGTGAAATATGGGACGTTATGTACAAGTGGAACCAAATGTAAAAGTATATGTTGAAGATATTGGCGAAGGAACCCCGGTTGTCTTTTTGCACGGCTGGCCTGTTAATTATAAAATGTTTGAATACCAATTGAACGTACTGCCGAACCATGGCATTCGTGCCATTGCGATAGATTTTAGAGGATATGGCTTATCGGATAAGCCATCCACAGGGTATGATTATGATCGCATGGCAGACGATGTTCGTGCCGTTATCGATGAGCTGGAGCTGACAGACGCGGTACTCGCAGGGTTCTCCATGGGTGGAGCGATCGCAGTTCATTACATGGCTCGCCATAAGGGACATGGTGTCTCCAAGCTGGCCTTGTTATCTGCGGCAGCCCCTGTGTTCACACAGCGTGAAGGTTATCCATATGGATTGACTCCAGAGCAGTTGAACGAGCAGATCATTGAGCCGATCTTTGCAGATCGTCCGAAGTTGCTGGAGACGTTTGGCGGCATGTTCTTTGCGAAGAAACACAGCCAGCCATTCATGGATTGGTTCCACGCGCTTGGCATGGAGGCTTCATCCTATGGTACCATTCGCAGTGCAATTGCGTTGCGCGATGAGGACTTGCGAGGTGAACTGAGTTCCATTCAGGTGCCGACAGCCATTTTGCACGGGAAAAAGGATGAGATCTGTCCGTTTGAATTCGCCGAGCAGATGCACAAGGGCATCGCATCGTCTCAATTGATTGCTTTTGAAGAGAGCGGTCATGGTGCATTCTATGATGAATTGGAAAAATTCAATTCTGAACTGATACGTTTCATCCAATCCTGATCAGGAGAGGGCATAATGCCTCTGACAGGCGGTTCCAGTAATTTCATGGAATCTTCATTTGTGGCTAAACAAAGAACCCGGTCGACAGTCTTGGACTGTTCGCCGGGTTCTTTAGTCTTCAATTAAAACAGTTCGGTCAGACCAATCATCGTGATGAGCCCGAGCAAAAAGGACATCGTCGCCACACGTGCATTGCCATCGCCGTGACTCTCGGGAATAAGTTCCTTATAAACAATGAACATCATCGCACCGGCTGCAAAGGCCAGACCATAAGGCACAAGACCAGCTACGAGACTGCTCAAGGTGTAACCAATCATAGCTGTAATAATCTCTACCGCTCCGGTCAGGGTGGCAATACCCAGTGCTTTGAAGCGGCCAATGTTCTGGTTCACAAGAAAGAGGGCCACCAAGAATCCTTCCGGTGCATTCTGCAATCCGATGGAGAAGGCAATGAGATTGCCCAGGTTCTCATCCGAGCTTGCATAGCTGACGCCAACGGATAACCCTTCCGGCAGGTTATGCATTGTGATGGCTGCAATAATCATGAAGGCTTTGGTTTCAATTTTAAAAGGCATTTTCTCGGGATTCTCCAGATCGACGTGTGGAATCTTCATCTCCAGCACCAGTAGAACCAGGCTACCAAGCATAATACCAAATGCAAGTACAAAGAGATTCGATTGGCCAAGCGCTTCCGGAATAAGATTATAAACCGAGGCCGAGGTCATAATACCTGCGGCGTATGCCAGCAAGATATCACGTAGACGGTGCGATATTTTGCGCATAAATAGAATTGGTACGGCCCCTAGGCCGGTAGACATGGCTGATATAAAACTGCCAATGAGTGCATCGTTCATGCTTCCATTTTCCCTCCTGATGAAGACTTCTTCATAATCGCTGCCGAGCATTGACACCGTACATAAAAGAGATCATAATGAACAACAGATTAGAATGATTATAAATTAGAATTCCGTTTCTGCATAGGGCCATTGTCATTTCACAGGCAGGTCTTGTGGACATGATGTAGGCTTTTCGTTCTAGTGTATGCAAAAGCCTAAGCTTTTGATGCCGGAGGGTCTAACCTTTTTGCAGAACCCGGGGGAGGAACTATACATGTATAAATCAATTATTATTGGAACAGGCCCTGCAGGGCTGACAGCAGCAATCTATCTGGCACGTGCCAACTTGAACCCACTCGTTATTGAAGGACCACAACCTGGTGGCCAACTGACAACAACGACTGAAGTGGAGAACTTCCCAGGTTTCCCTGATGGTATTATGGGTCCTGAACTGATGGATAACATGCGTAAACAAGCCGAGCGCTTCGGTGCTGAATTCCGCACAGGCTGGGTGAACAACATCGACATGAGTGAACGTCCATTCAAGATTCAAGTTGAAGGTATGGGTGAACTCGTATCCGAAACATTGATCCTGTCTACAGGCGCATCTGCTAAATATCTTGGTATTCCTGGCGAAGAAACGAACGTGGGGCGCGGTGTCAGCACATGTGCAACATGTGATGGATTCTTCTTCCGTAACAAAGAAATCATCGTCATCGGCGGTGGCGACTCTGCCCTTGAGGAAGCAAGCTTCTTGTCCCGTTTCGGTTCCAAAGTAACACTGGTACACCGTCGTGAAGAACTGCGTGGCTCCAAAATCATGCAGGATCGTGCACGCAGCAACGAAAAAGTAGAAATGGCTTTGAACCGTACACCACTCGAAGTACTTGCTGGCGACAACGGCGTAACCGGATTGAAAGTGTTGAACAACGAAACAGGTGAAGAAGAAGTGATTCCAGCAAGCGGCGTATTCGTAGCAATCGGTCACACACCAAACACTGGTTTCCTTGGCGGACAGATCACTACGGACGAACATGGATATATCCTGACTACACCAGGTACATCCGAGACAAACATCCCAGGCGTATTTGCATGTGGTGACGTTCAGGATACACGTTACAAACAAGCGATTACAGCTGCAGGTAGCGGATGTATGGCTGCCATGGACACAGAGAAATACATTGAGAGCTTGGAGCACAGCGCAGTTGTTCTGTAATAGAATGAGCTGATTCCAACCAAACTATAGATTAATATAAAACCATATGAGGTGAATTAAACATGGAAAACGTAATTGTATATACATCAACGAACTGCCCGAACTGCAAATCCGTAAAAACGTTCCTGGCTGACAAAGGTATTTCTTATGAAGAACGCAACATCGAAACAAGCGATGAATTTGCACAACAAGTATGGGACATGGGTGTACGTGCCGTGCCATTGACTGTCATTGGTGAACACCGCATTCTGGGTATGAACAAAACTCAATTTGCCAAAGCATTGGACGCTTAAATCAGGCTGATTATCTGAATCATCATATGTTGAAAGAAATTTTCGATTCATATGCAATTCCGGTTTTCGCGAGCCGTTAGGATATAGAAAGAACCGTACCCGGAAGGGTACGGTTTTTTGTGCGTTCTCTTTGAGTAAATCGGATAGCTTGGTATCTGGTCACAAGCATCATTCGGAATTGTCCGATGCACAGAAGTGCGATATCATTTTCTTAAGTCGCAGAGCATAATTGAGGTGAACAAGCAGCATGATTATAGATCAGGAGGAGCATTTTCGCTTCTGGGAACAGGCGAGTATACGAGATATTCATGTTGAAAGAGCTATTCTTGCAAAGGGTGAAAGAGCATTATTCACGATGCAGTCCTGCAGTTTTTTCTGTATAAAGAGGGGGAACTTACTGGTATTGCTCAATCAGAAGACCTATTCCATCCATCCTTTTGAGATTATTCATGCTCCTTCCAAGAGTCTGTTTGAAGTTAACGCAGGTTCAGACGGAGCAGAGTATATACTGATTTCGTATAAAGCAGAACGGCAGTCAACGTCCAGCGATGAGCCGCTGTTTGTAGATGAACACAAAGATCCAACTCACATTACATATCGTGTGACACTAACGCAGCCAATGATGTTATATGAAATTGCAGATCGTATGTTAGAGACCCGGCAGCAGGAGGGCCCTGCGGTTCCGCTTCAACTTAAGGCATCTTTCTATCAATGGGTTTATCACATGGTGGAACAATACTATTTACAGTCTCCGGTCGTCAAAACGGCTAGTCCAGTCGAGTTGGTCATACAGACTCTGGAGTACCTGTTGCAGAACTATGCAAAATCGCATACGTTGGATTCTTTGGCTGGAGTGATGGGGCGAAGTCCGGGTCATCTTTCGAATTGTTTCAAACAAGTGCTTAATCGTGGACCGATTGACTGTTTAATCCGTCTACGTATGCAAAAAGCATATAAACTATTGGCCGAGACGAAGCTTCCGTTACGAGTAATTGCATCATCTATCGGGTATCAGGATGCATATTATTTCAGCAATGCCTTTAAAAAGTACAGCGGAATTTCTCCACAGATGTATCGGAAGCAAATCAAGGAGGAAGATGTTATATCCTTAGAAGGAAGAAATCATATTGTAGGCTTTCCAGACCCGTGTTATATTCCATCTTATGATAATGATAATTATTATCAATATTTGGATGGAGGGTCTGAAGACATGTTAAGAAATATAAAGAGAGTACCGATCACACTGCTCATGGCATTTGGATTACTGCTAAGTGCATGCAGTGGGGGTTCTTCGGTACATACGGGAAGTGCAGCAGGAGATGGTAGTACGGCTCAATCGGAAGCAACGGCTGGTGAGGCGAGCAATTCAAACGAAAATAATACAAATCAAAATAATCAGGCGACAAAACGCATAGTTAACACATCTATGGGTGAGGTAGAGGTACCAGCGAGTCCTCAACGTGTCGTAACGGACTTCTTTTTGGGGCATATTCTGGCACTGAACGTTAAGCCCGTGGGTAGTAATGGCTTGTTCATGCAAAATCCTTATTTAGAGGGACAAGTCTCCGGTATCGAAGATGTTTCGGACAATCTGGAAGCAATCACGGGCCTGAATCCGGATCTAATTGTTACAGGTGATGCCCAAAGTTACGAGGCCTATTCCAAAATTGCACCAACCGTTTATCTGGACAACTCAGCACCGGTTCGTGATCAGGTGAAGGAACTTGGAGTTATGCTTGGTAAAGAGGCGGAAGCATCGGCATGGCTTGTCGAGTTTGAAAAGAATCTGGCTTCAGCCAAGGAACGTTTGAGCGGTATTATCAAAGAGGGAGAGACTGCTACGGTCTTTGCCGGAGGGATTGTCAAAAACATTACGCTCTATGGTAATGCATATACAGGCAGAGGTATTCATGGCGAATTGGGTATTCCCATGAACGATAATGTGCAACGCGAAATTGATCCGAAAGTGGGTTGGGCTACAATCTCAAGCGAGATTGTGGAGACATACGCCGGTGATCGTGTGTTTATGGCCGTGGATGCCAAAGCGGAATCGTTTAACTATGCAAGTGATCCGGTATGGGGAACGCTAGACGCAGTCAAAAACAATGAGTTATACGAAATTGATGGTTACAAATTCTATTTCTCCGACCCGATCTCCGTGATGGGCCAGATTCAGGATATTGTCGACATGATGGAAGAACGCGCTCTACAGAATTCTAAAAAATAGTGATCTAACCTAGGTAACGTGAAAAATCCCCTTACCGTTGTAATGTGGAGCACATGGTAACATGAACTCCGGGAATTACTGCGAAAGGGGATTTTGCATTTTATACAGGTGAGTTTACTTTAGAAAAGAGTAATTTGTAGTAATCTGACAGGTTCACATACTAGTTAAGGCGATTGGAATTAAGGCCATTATAATAATAACCGACATTACTATTTTTTTAGTTCGGGATTTAATCATTATTTTTCGTGAGGTATACCAATTTCCAAAATTATAAAATCTAGAATGAATAAGAAAAGTTATCAAACAATTAATTACAAAGAATATCAAAATATAATCTTTTGGATTAACACTCATCATAGGATAAACTTGCAGTTCTATACCCCATAGTAGGGTTATACCAATAAAATAAAGGATAGAACAAAGTATAAAATCAAACAGGAATCCAGATGTCTGTTTGAGCATATTAAAGCTCCTCTCTGATCAAGTGCAAACAATATTAAATTCTAATTAACGATAATTTTACATTAAAAAGTAAAAAAACATACTGGTTTAACTACTTTTGTTCCGTTAACTAGGATTAAAGAGTAAGTCAAAAAACTCCGTTGCCTACCTTCTTCAGAGGTCGGATCTCGAAACAAGGTAAAAGTATTAAATATATAGGTACCCAACCTCAAAGATTGAAATTGTAAATCCTGCATGGATCCAAGATAGCATTTATATGATGGAAGAACGAAATTAAGAGAATTTGATTTGTCCATAATTCAACATCCATGTTGAGAATGGACTCATGGCAGCTGAAAAATCCCCTTGCGTAGATAATTCAGAGTACATGATAACGTGTACCCATGAATGACTGCGAAAGGGGATTTTGCATGAAAACAAATAATTACATCTAGAAAAAAATACTCATGAAAGTCTGAAATACAACATACACCAGCAATCCTGACAGCATGTACATGAAACCAGCCTTCTTTTTGCTCTGGAACAATCGGAGTATGCCAAGGCTGAACAGGGGCGCAAGCACAATCAGGAACAGGAGGACGGTGACAAACATTTGCGCCGAGATATCTGAAGTATCCACGTAGGTCACGCTTTTTTTCACTCCGTTTCGTTATCGGAATTAACACAGCTTGATTCACACAGCCATGACAAAAATCACATAACCCCATTATACATCTGGATTTCTTTAACAAAAAGGGAGGAAATGGGGCGAAATGATGTCAATTTTCATCTGTTATTAGACAGATACCCTAATTTTACCTAAAAACTGGGATATCGCAGAGTAAGCGGCACCAACGCGGGTGGAACGGCTGCCCAGAGCTGCCCATTCAATCTGCAAACTGCGGCGATGATAAGGTAATGTACGTTCCTCGACAACTTGTTTTAACGCTGTTTCAATCCAAGGACCTGCTTCAGAGAGCGGACCGCCAATGATAATACGTTCCGGATTGAAACTGTTAACGATATTGGTAATGCCAATCCCCAGTTTGCGTCCAATCGTGTTGTATAATTCCTGAACAGCATCGTGGCCTTGCTCCGCATAATGAATAAGCTCGCGTGTGGTATGAGCAGGTAATTTTAGCTGATGGTCCGGGTGCTCGTAGGCTTTTTCCGATGCGTATAACTCCCAGCAACCACGATTTCCGCAGGAACAGGGAAGACCTTCCGCTTCAATGGACATATGGCCTGTTTCCCCTGCGTAGCCCCACGCGCCCTTGTATAATTCACCATCTACCATGATGCCTGAACCAATCCCCATGCCTGCACTGATGTAGATCATGTGACGGACACCGATACCTGCCCCAAAATTCAACTCTCCATGAGCACCAGCATTGGCTTCATTATCAATCGTTACAGGCAGTTGAAATTCTTCTTCAAGCATCGAGCGCAGAGCTACCTTCTCCCATCCCAAGTTGGGTGCAAACAGGACCGTTCCTGCCTCATCCACCATGCCGGGCACCCCGATGCCAATACCAATGACTCCATGAGGGGAAGCAGGAGCTGCTTCAATGAGCTGTTTTGCTGCCAATTTCAATTGCTCCAGTACAGAGGACACGTCATGATGTTCCAAGGTCACTGCGTACTCTGTAATGATGTGTCCTTCGAGATCTGTAAGCACGCCTTTCAAATGGGTCACACTGAGTTCCAGACCGACTGCATAGCCTGATGTCCCTCGGAACAGCAGCATAAGTGGTTTACGTCCGCCGCTGGATTCCCCAGGGCCGATCTCCTGCACCAGGTCATCACTGATCAGATCAGCAACCAGGTTGGATACCGTTGCTTTGTTCAGCCCCGTAACCTCGGACACTCGTGCGCGAGAAAGAGGGGCATGGCGCCGGATCGTATCGAGAACGATCGACTTGTTTATTTTTTTGACCAGCATCTGGTCTCCGGTAATTTTCATATGGTTAAGGCACTCCTATTCTTCTGATAAAAGGGTTCTGACCCACATCCGAAACAAGTTATTCGACTATTATAGCGTAAACAAACATGTAAAAAACAATTTTATTTTACTTTGTTTAACCAATAGACAAAGTTTATTTGATGTGATAGGATAACGGTGTAAACGATTTCTTAAAACTATTGAGGAGGCATTTTACACATGGCCTATTTTGAATCCGTTAATAAAATTGCATTCGAAGGTAAAGATTCCAAGAATCCTTTTGCTTTTAAACATTATAATCCGGAAGAAGTGGTAGCAGGCAAATCGATGGAAGAACATTTCCGTTTCGGCATGGCTTACTGGCATACATTAACTGCAGGCGGCAGTGACCCGTTTGGTGCGGAGACAGCTGTTCGTTCGTGGGATAAATACTCGGGTCTGGACCTCGCGAAAGTACGCGTGGAAGCGGCATTTGAATTTTTGGAAAAAATGAATCTCCCGTTCTTCTGTTTCCACGATGTGGACATCGCACCAGAAGGCAACAACCTGCGCGAGTTCTACAGCAACATTGATACAATCGTTGATCTGATTGAAGATCATATGAAATCCAGCGGCAAAAAACTGCTCTGGAACACAGCGAACATGTTCTCGAACCCACGCTTCATGTTTGGTGCAGCTTCCACTTGTAACGCAGACGTGTATGCCCACGCTGCAGCACAGATCAAAAAAGGTCTGGAAGTGGGTAAACGTCTGGGCGCTGAAAACTATGTATTCTGGGGCGGTCGTGAAGGTTACGACACATTGCTGAACACAGACATGCAACTGGAGCAAGACAACATTGCTCGTATGTTCCACATGGCTGTAGACTACGCGAAGGAAATTGGCTTTGACGCACAATTCCTGATCGAGCCTAAACCAAAAGAGCCAACGAAACACCAATATGATTATGATGCAGCAACTTCCATTGCTTTCTTGCAAAAATACGGTTTGGACAAACACTTCAAACTTAACCTGGAAGCGAACCATGCTACACTGGCTGGTCACACATTTGATCACGAAATCCGTGTTGCTCGTACAAACGGTATGCTTGGTTCCCTCGATGCGAACCAAGGCGATATGTTGATCGGTTGGGATACAGATGAGTTCCCGGTTGACATGTACGATGCTACGTTGACAATGTATGAAGTATTGAAAAACGGCGGTATCGGCCGCGGTGGTGTGAACTTTGACGCAAAAGTACGTCGTGGTTCCTTCGAAGCAGACGATCTGTTCCTGGCACACATCGCAGGTATGGACACGTATGCAAAAGGTCTGAAAGTAGCAGCAAAACTGATCGAAGATCGCGTATTCGATGACTTCATCGAAAAACGTTACAGCAGCTTCAGCGAAGGTATCGGTGCAGATGTGGTTGCAGGTAAAGCAACACTTGCTTCCCTTGCTGAGTATGCACTCAACAACGAAAGCCCACGCAAAAACCAATCCGGACGTCAGGAATTGCTGAGAGCGCAACTCAACCAGTACATCCTGGCTGACTAATATAGGATAGGCAGGGTGGGTGCATGTCAACCACTGATGGTTACTCAACTCATATGTGTTGGACATTAGTATCCAAACTAGCCTATGCACAAGATTAGCTTGTACCATGGAACGCCTGAACAAGCATGACATTCGGACCGTCCCCGACTTTCCCTTGGGAAGACGGGGGCGGTTTTTTGATTAAACAAATAACGCGTTTTTTAAATTTTTGATATAAATGTTTGTCTAAGATGGTGCATGCAAAACGGAGTGAGAAGAAAGGACTCGAGGAAGCAAAGCGTTCGCTAAGAGCTTTCTGAGAGAAAGCTGGCTTCGAAAGCATAGGCTTATCCCCGGATTTCACCCTTGCTAAAGGGTATAAAGGAAATCCGGGGGTAACGGCGATCCGAGTGTTTTCTGATCACGGAGTGACCACATGAGAATCAAGGTCATTGGATCAATCTTTCTGTTATAAGAACGAGTACGTTTTACTCGTTTCATATCCATGTGTGTCCAGGATCATGCATGCAAAACGGAGTGAGCAGAAAGGACCCGAGGAAGCGAAGCGGTCGCATTTATCCCCGGATTTCTCCCTTGCCAAAGGGTATGAAGGAAATCTGGGGGTAACGGCGATCCAAGGGTTTTCTGATCACGGAGTGACTTTCATGCGTACTTGGATCTTTCGTGGATATAACCTGTGATAAACGAGAGGAGTTAACCTATGAGTTACGTAATTGGTGTCGATCTTGGAACCAGCGCGGTCAAAACCGTGTTGGTCAATCGTGAAGGAAAAGTGGCATTTGAAGCATCCGAGGCATATCCGTTGTACCAGCCCAAGGCTGGATACAGTGAACAAAATCCCGAAGATTGGGTAGAGCAAACCATTCTTTCCTTGCGCAAGTTGCTGGAAGTGTCTGGCGTGCAACCTTCGGAAATCGAAGGATTGAGCTTCTCGGGCCAGATGCATGGACTGGTCTTGGTGGATGCAGAAGGTAAACCGCTGCGGAATGCAATCCTGTGGAACGATACACGCACAACGGCTCAGTGCCGCCGGATCGAAAAAGTACTGGATGGCAAGCTGTTAAGCATTGCCCGGAACCGTGCATTGGAAGGCTTTACCTTGCCAAAAATTTTGTGGGTTCAGGAAAACGAGCCTGAATTGTTACAGCAAGCATCCTTGTTCTTGTTGCCAAAAGACTATGTGCGTTATCGCCTGACCGGGGATTACGCTATGGATTATTCGGATGCAGCGGGTACCTTGCTGCTGGACGTTGCAGGCAAACAGTGGAGCAACGAGATTGCAGAAGCATTCGAGCTGCCAATCTCCCTCTGTCCACGTCTTGTGGAGTCGTTTGATGAAGTGGGCACGTTGCTGCCTGAGATTGCAGATCAAACGGGTCTGGCAGCTGCGACGAAAGTATACGCAGGGGGTGCGGATAATGCTTGTGGTGCCATTGGCGCAGGTATTCTGAGTGAAGGACAGACGATGTGCAGCATCGGAACGTCCGGGGTTGTGCTTTCCTACGAAGAGCGTAAAGATCTCGACTTCGAAGGCAAAGTACACTTTTTTAACCACGGAGAGAAAGATGCCTTCTATATTATGGGGGTAACGCTTGCCGCAGGATACAGCCTGTCCTGGTTCAAGGATACATTTGCAGCGGACAAATCATTTGATGGGCTCTTGCAGGGCATTGATCAGATTCCGGCGGGCAGCAACGGCTTATTGTTCACACCGTATATCGTTGGGGAGCGTACACCTCATCCGGATGCGAATATCCGTGGCAGCTTCATCGGTATGGATGCGGGGCACAAGCTGGAGCACTTTGGACGCGCGGTGATGGAGGGCATTACCTTCTCGCTGCGCGAGTCCATTGATATTCTGCGTGGTGCAGGCAAAACAGTCAATGAAGTCATCTCCATTGGTGGCGGTGCCAAGAACGAAGCTTGGTTGCAAATGCAGGCGGATGTCTTTAACGCCACGATTGTGAAGCTTGAGAGCGAACAGGGTCCTGCGATGGGTGCAGCAATGCTGGCTGCCTATGGCTGTGGCTGGTTCCCGTCATTGCAGGAATGTGCAACAGCGTTTATTCGTCCAGCGAAGTCCTATGACCCGAACCCGGAAACGGTTGCCGTCTATGATGGACTGTTTGCACTGTATCAGGAAGTCTATGGACAGACACGTAGTCTCAATGATCGTTTGGCTGAATACCGTTAATTCATTTATTTCACTACATTAATCTTGTGATTACATTAAAAGCATCCGCGAAGGCGGGTGCTTTTTTGTCGTTCATCAAGATTAACCCCATGAAAGGTTTACTTGGCCTGCATATCCGCATTCCGGCTCTGCATAGATTGAGAATAGAGGATTGTGATCCGTCCACGCATCGTGTGTCCGACGATTTTAATAGGTAGAAGCTTGAGCATGGGGGTGAAGCTTTGGATGGACATGAGGAACATGGAAGACCACATATTACCTTGTCGATGATCGTTCGTAATGAAGAGAATCGCTATCTCAGGCAGGCACTGGAGAGACATCGCCCCTGGATTGATCGGGCGGTAATCATTGATGACGGAAGCACGGATGGAACGGTCGCGCTGTGCAGGGAACTTCTGAACGGTATTCCACTCGTATTAGTGGAGAACGCTGCTTCACGTTTTGCAGACGAGGTAAGCTTGAGAAAACAACAATGGGAAGAGACGGTGGCGACCAATCCGGAGTGGATTTTGAATCTGGATGCGGATGAGATTCTAACCAGTGACTTTGGGGTGGTACGGGATCTGCTGCTCAGTGGCAATGAAGATGCGATCTATTTCAGATTGTTTGATATGTGGAGTGAGACGCATTACCGGGAAGATGAGTTCTGGCAGGCGCATGCCTATTACCGGCCATTTCTGATTCGTTATCACCCGGGGATGAGCTATGAATGGAAGGAGACACCCCAGCATTGTGGTCGTTTTCCGTTAACGATCCAGCATTGGTCCTATGGATGTCATGCTCCCCGGGTGAAGCACTATGGTTGGGCGCGGGAAGAAGACCGCATCCGCAAATATGAACGCTATCAAGCACTGGACCCTGAAGCAAGATACGGTTGGAAGGAACAGTACGAATCGATATTGGATCAAGAGCCACGACTGTTGGCATGGTTCGAGTAAGGAGAGGGGGAGTGAGCACGTTGAAGAAAGACCCGTTACGCAAATCGCAAGAAGAATCCCAACCTCTAATAGAGCTGAATTCACATGAGAAAGAGAATCAGAATGAGAAGCAACCTGAGAGCGAGAAAGAGAGCCAGAGTAATCATCGACCGTCCAGACGTTCTGATAAATTGCTGGAAACCCGCCAATCGGAAGAGCATGAAGCGTTTGAGCAAGAAAGAATACTGATCGCCAGCCCGGTTCGCCAGACAACTCCGGTGCTCCGTGAATTTCTGGATTCTCTGCATGCATTGGAACGAACAACAGTAAAGACGGATTATCTGTTTGTTGACGATAACGTGGAAGAAGCTGCATCAAATATATTGCGTGAATTTGTGCTTCAGCATGAAGGGACGGTTATTCATGCAGATGAACATGGTAGCGGTAGTCCTGACAACAAAGGGATGTACAGCAAGGATGAGGGAGGACATTATTGGCAGGATGAGCAGATTTGGCGTGTAGCCGGTTTGAAAAATCGCATATTGCAATATGCACGCGACAATCACTACGATGCGGTTTTCCTGATTGATTCTGACTTGGTGCTGCATCCGCGGACGCTGGAGCAACTTGTATCGAGTGGCAAAGACATTGTATCCAATATCTTTTGGACCCGCTGGCAGCCGGATGCCAGGGAAATGCCGCAGGTATGGCTGCAAGATGAGTATGCTTTATATCGCCGCGGTGGCAAAACAGTAGACGGAACCGAGACGGAGGACGAGGGCACGCAAACGACTGCTTTTCTAAATCAGCTACGGATCCCGGGTTGTTATGAAGTTGGAGGGCTGGGGGCATGTACCCTTATTCGCAAAAATGTTCTGGCAGCAGGAGTTTCATATGACCAGATTCCCAATGTATCCTTCTGGGGTGAAGATCGTCATTTCTGCATCCGTGCTCAAGCACTGGGTTTTCGTTTGTTCGTTGATACTCATCTCCCCGCATACCACATCTATCGATTGTCCGAACTGCCGGGGGTTTCCGCCTTTAACCGCAGGGCCAGACGAGGCGAAGAGACGATCAGTATTACCCTGTGTATGATTGTAAAAAATGAAGAAGCTTCCCTTGCCAGATGTCTGGACTCGGTCAACGGTATTGCCGATGAGATTGTAATCGTGGATACCGGATCAACGGATCGCACTCGTCAGATCGCTTCCAGATATACGGATCGTATCGTTGATTTTGAATGGGTGGATGACTTTGCAGCAGCACGCAACTATGCCTTCGATCAGGCAAAGAGTGAATATATTCTTTGGCTGGATGCCGACGATGTGTTTGAACCGGAAGATCGGGCGAAACTGATCGCGTTGAAACGTTCGCTGGACCCGGATGTTGATAGTGTCACGATGGATTACAATCTGTCATTCACAGCAGATGGCAAGGTCGCCTACAGCCTGCGCCGGAATCGTCTGGTGCGTCGGGATCGGCAATTTCGCTGGATTGGCGCGGTGCACGAATACCTCGCTGTAGCGGGCAATCTGCTGCATAGTGATATAGCGGTTACCCACAAGAAAGATAAAGAGTATACCGATCGGAATCTGCGGATCTATCGCAAAAGGGAACAGGCCGGAGAGGAATTCGGGCCGCGTGACTTGTACTATTTCGGTAATGAACTGAAGGACCATGGACAGCATGAGGATGCGGTGAAGTACTATGAGAAGTTTCTGGATACCGGGCTGGGCTGGGTGGAAGATCAGATCGCTGCTTGCCAGAAAATTGCGGATTGTGAAGCTGCACTTGAACGTCCGGAGCAGGAAGTCACGGCGTTGTTCCGATCATTTGCCTATGATTTGCCAAGAGCGGAGATTTGCTGTCGATTGGGTGGTTATTTTGCCGACCGTGAAGATTATCGCAAGGCCCTGTTCTGGTACGAACAGGCGACTCGTGCTGTACGCCCTGATGATCCTATGGTAGTGCTGAATGAAGCAGCCTGGACCTGGATGCCGCATCTGCAATTATGTGTGTGTTATGACCGGATGGGTAACCGTGCCAAGGCCCGAGAACATAATGATATCGCACTCGCCTATCATCCAACACATCCAAGCATGTTATATAACGATCGATACTTTAAAGATTTGGAGAAGGATAACGTATTGGAAAACGCTTAGGTTTCCGACGGAAATGATGCCTCTTTTGTGGAATTGAATGGGTGAATCAGCCCATGTTCCATGGAGAGGTTTTTTGCATTGTGATAAAAGCACATCATAGAGTTGGTGACAGACGCATTCACATTGAAATGGATTAATGTATTTCATCCAGGGGAGGATATGCTTTACAATAATGAATAACGGAAAAGCGGTGACCATGATTGCCTGTCTTCGGCTGCCGAATTGATGAAGCAAGGGGAACTGGATATGAATCTGATGGAAGTTCTATTAGAGTCGAGGCTAGTCGCGATTGTGCGAGGTATAAGCCGTGAGGCGGCAGTAACAGCTGGACAAGGTATGACGAATGGTGGCATCCGACTGATGGAAGTCACACTGAACACACCTGGAGCACATGATATTATTGCAGACTGGCGTGAGCGGCATGAAGGAAAGGCTTTTGTTGGAGCGGGTACGGTACTGAATGTGCAGATGGCAAAGGAAGCGGTCGCTGCAGGCGCACAATTTCTGGTGTCTCCTAATGTCGATCTGTCTGTCATTGAATATGCTGTAGAACATGGTGTCGAGATCTGGCCTGGAGCCATGACACCCACGGAAATTGTCGCTGCCCATGAAGCGGGAGCACGAGTTGTGAAGTTGTTTCCGATGGCGAGTCTGGGTATACCGTATCTGCGGGAGATCAAAGCTCCACTGAATCATATTCCACTGCTGGCAACAGGTGGTGCCACACTGGAGAATATTGCTGATTATTATGCAGCAGGCGCTGCTGCAGTGGGTCTGGGAAGTGCACTTTTACCACGAGAAGCCCTTGCCTCAGGAGATCATGAGCAGATTGCAGCATGTGCACGGAGATTTGTGGAAGCAGCCGAAGCCTAGGATTCCAGCATCAGATGAGGAATATGTATATTTGGGTATATATATGATGGTTCCTTTAAATTAGTTGTTGGATTAATCTTTATCATAAAAACCCATGTCGCTTAACGTGCCGTTCATTCTATTGTTTTATGATGGATGTATGCCAGAATTCGGAGAGGAGAGATGCCCTGTGAAAGCTAAAACAATGATAGGCGGCATGCTCGCCGTGGCCGCAGTAACGGCAGGTGGATTATGGAAGGCGGCGGTAAAGAGCCAGACACCCAAGAAGATTCCAATCACACTGACACCCCCAATGCCATTTGAGGATGTGACCTTTGAAAGTGGGGGAGGTCGGGTGCATGGCTGGTTCATCCCGGCCAGAGCCGACATTCCAAAACCATGGCCGCTCGTTATTATTGCACATGGCTGGGGCTCCAATCGCTCCCGTGTTCTTCGTTACGCACGTCCGATCTGGGAAGCAGGATATGCCTTATTTATGTATGATGTGCGTAGTCATGGGGCCAGTGATCCGGTTCGTGCTGCATCTGCCTACCTGTTCCGGGATGATCTGCTCGCGGCATTGCAGTATACGACTGCACGACCAGAGATTGATGCGGATGCCATCGGAGTGCTTGGACATTCTTTGGGTGGACTGGGTACGATTCTTGCAGTGACGGAGGGAATTCCTGTATCAGCAGTGATTACGGACTCGATGCCTTCGCAATTTGAGGTGATCGTCAGTTCAGAGCTGAGACGCCGGCGTCTGCCCTTGTTTCCACTGGCCCAGTTAATTCCGAGAATCTGGTTCTGGCGACTGGGTGAATCTCTGAAATCCTATCGTCAGCGTGATCCGGTGATGATGCTGAATGAACGGCGCAGGGGGATGCAACTGCCGATGCTTATGGTGCACTCCAAGGGAGATAATTTCATTCCCCCGAGTGAGCTTGAATATTTTATGTCCAAAGCCGATCCGCCTGTTGAACATTTATGGGTCAACAGCGGAGGACACAGTTGCTCCGAGGAAGATCCCGCCTTCTGGGATACCGTTATTCCCTTTTTGAAAACCCATGTCCAAGGTCAGGCGAAGTCGAATGATTCGTCTATAGCGGGTAGTTGATAAGGTAGAATCAGCCTACATAAGAGTGCAGGCTAACAGAGAAAACGCCAACGTGGTTGGCGTTTTTTTGCTGTTATTAGCAATATGCAGAAATTCACATTTGTAAAATTGCCCGGAAAACGACGATTAAAAAGGAAGCTTATGGTATCATAGAATAGACTGGCAATATTCATGCGAGGTTATTTGTTATGCTTCTTTGTATGAAATTGAAGGGAGAGGTCGAGATTTGAGTTTGAATTGGAAGTTTAATTTACGTTTGAAAATGTTCGCAACCAAAGCAACAACCGCAGCGATGGCAACACTGCTGCTTGCTTCGCAAACACCAGGTTTTGCAGGCAGTGCATCAGCCGCGCAAGCAGAGCAGTTGACCGAAGCGACAACGGGGGAAAATGAACAACTAGACGCAACGAGCAATGACGTGCCTGAGGGAGCGAAAATCTCATCCAGGCAAGCCAGTGAAAATATACTGAAATTATTTCCATTGTTAAAAAAAGCAACAATCTCATCTGCACGATTCGATTCACCTAATTCCTATCCACCGCCAGACTACAAGGCATGGGAGATCGGGTTTCAGATTACACAAGGAAATCATACGTCGGGATTCAGTGGAACTGTACATGCAGGCACAGGGGAAGTGTTAAGTGTACATTTGCCGTCGGATATCCTGGATAAACATGTCTCGGAATCGGATGTGAAGTTAACCAAAGCTGAAGCTGAAGAAAAGGCCGTGGCATTGTTGTACCAAGCGATTCCAGGTCTTAAGGATAATGAATATGCTCCGCTTGGAGATCTGTATTCTTCCATTGAACAAGAGTCATTGTTTGGCAGAACAGAGTATCGATACGGGTACCAGTTAAAACATGATGGATTGTTATCTGACGCAGAGACAGTCTACATTAATGTGGATGAAAGTGGTTTGGTGACAGGTTACTCACGAGGTACGATCGAAGCTAAGTATCCCTCATCGAAACCGGCAGCTTCAGAAGAGAAGGCCAGACAGCAGTTTGAAGAACAGTTCGATGTGGAACTGGCTTATATCGCCAAAGATCGTTTATCTTTCAAACAGGGTCAGCAGTATTACCTTGCATATACACCCAAAAATATCAGTATCGTTCCGATTGAAGCCAATACGTTGGAACGGATTAATACATTAACAGGTAAAGCTGTAGATGAAGATTCTTTGCAGCAGGATACGAAGTTGAAAGGTGATGTAACGCCTTTTGCCCCGGTCAATGGTACGAGGTTAAATGTTCAGCAGGCCGCCACTCGGGTCGCAACAAACTTTGATATTCCCAAGGGTTATAAGCTGGAACATAGCCAGTTGGGCAAGGGATATTACTCAAGTCCGAACAGTCAGGTATGGAGTCTGAGCTGGAGCGACCGAAGTGCGAATATGTCCTATATGTTCATGCGGGATATCTCAGCACAGGTAGATGCAGTTACCGGGCAGATCTACAGTTATACGATGATGCAACGAATGGGACCGGAGATGGAACAGGAGAAGCCGGCTGAGGAGAAGGCAGGCAAATCGTTAACCCGGAAGCAGGCTGAGAAACTGGCGATGGACACGGTGATTGCGCTAGTTCCAGACGCAACGGAGCAGTTCCGACTGGCTAACGTGATTGAGGTGGATGATGCTCGCACATTTTTGTTCCAGCGTTATCTGAACGGAATTCCGGTTAAGGAAGATACGGCACAAGTACAGGTGTTGAACAACGGGACGATTAACGAGTTCTATACGCGTATTGCGGCAACGCCTGAACAACTGCCGGCAGATGTTAAGCCAGCCATCAGTTATGAAGAGGCCAAGGCACTCTATCTGGAGGAGTTCAAGCTGATCCTCGCATATTCCCGTTATGGCGGATATGGTATGAACGGTGGTCAAGTCATCCCAGCGGGGGTGAATCTTGCTTATATGCCTACACGTGATGAGAATTCGATCTATGGCAACTATGAAGCGCTGGATGCGAACACAGGGGACTGGAAGCTTTTATACGGGGACACAAGCTCTGCAACCAAGGCTGAACCTACGGATATCTTGGGTCATGTGGCCGAAGCAGCTCTACGCAATATGACACAGCATGGCGTATTGCTTGCTGATGAGCAGGGACGCGTATTCCCGGATCGTGTGATCACCCGAGGAGATTGGTTTAACTATCTGGCAAGAGCGATTAATCCAAATATGGATCTGTACTACAGTGGGGACGGAGATGACAAGTTATACGCTGATGTGACACCTGACAGCCCTTATTATAAGGCAGTTCGGGCATTAATCGATCAGCGTTGGCTTGCCGGAGCGGACCCTGAACAGAATTTGAATCCGCAAGAAGAGATGACACGTGAAGAATTGGCAGTGTTACTTGTACGTATTTTACGCTATGAGAAGCTGGCCGGATTCTATACGTTGCCATCGGATCTTCCCAACATCGCGGATGCCAGTGCCATTACGAGTAAGGGAGCGGTTTCCCTGAGTCTGAAGCTGGGATTGCTTCCTTCGATTGAAGGAAGATTCATGCCTGCACGTAAAGTGACGGTAGCTGAAGCATCACAAGTATTGGAACGGCTGGCGAAGCTTCAAGGTAAGACAGATACGTTTATGAGTGGTAATCGTCTGTATTAGATGATGAACCACTCATATCGTGACCAAACGAATCATAGGATGAAGATAACGGGTAATCGTGATTCAATGAACTGAAGATCAAAGAGACCTTCCCTAGAAGGTCTCTTTGATTTAATTTTTACAAAAATTATATCATTTCAACTAACATTTACACGATAACGGAGAGGTCAGAAATAACTTGAGGAAGCGAAGCGTACGCATTTATCACCGGATTTCCCCATTTGAATAAAGGATCAAAAAAATCTGGGGATAACAGCGATCGGAAAGTTGTTCTGACATCGGAGTGTTCGTGTAAATATTCTTTAGTTGAAATGATATAGAAGAATGACGACAGAGCCTTTTGTGATACAATAGGGCGTGAGAACTTTGCAAAGAAGGGTGGGTTCCTTTCATGGGTAAGAACGGGAAACGAATTATCACCATACTGCTGGCAGGCTGTCTGATTGCTGTAGCGTTACCACGTACGGTTGATCTGGATCAACTGTATGCTGCATCAGGGACATCAGATATATCCACGGCAACAGATTTGCGCCAGACCTTGCTTACCGCAATGTCACAGCGAACGGAGGAACTTGTTTTTACATACAAAGGTAATGTGAAAGGCCTCAAAAAACAGTTACAAACCTCCATCGATGAGGCAATGAAGAGTGACCCTTATATCCAATATACCGTTAAAAGTTATGCATTCAATTATAAAGGCTCCAATGTGTCGGCCGAGGTCCATGTGACTCTCTCCTATCGGGAGACCAAGGAACAGACCGATTATGTGAATCGTAAAGTCACAAACGTGTTGAAAGAAATCATCAAACCAGGCATGACGGATCATGAGAAGGTCAAGGTCATCCATGATTGGATTGTGCTTAACCTTTCTTACGATACTTCGTTGAAGAAATATACGGCCTACGACGGGCTTGTTACAGGCAGTACCGTCTGTCAGGGATATTCACTGTTGGCATATCGAATGCTGGAGCGAGTAGGTATCGATAACCGGATTGTGGAAGGTACAGCAGGTGGGCAGCTTCATGCCTGGAATATCGTGAACCTGGACGGCAAGTGGTATCACATGGACACGACCTGGGATGATCCTACCCCTGACCGCAAAGGTAAGGTTAGCCATAGCTATTATTTGTTGAGCGATGATGAGATGGCACGTGACCATATCTGGACAGGCAAAAGCAAGTACCCCGCTGCGCCAGCCCCATATCGAGAAGCTTTATTAAAGCTGGTGAAGGCCGGAGATAGCAAAAAAGCCGCTTATCAGAAGCTGTACCATGCTCTGGACTATTCCCTGTATGATGAACAGGATGCCATCAAAGGCCATGCTGCGCTGAAGACCAAGGTTCAAAGTACACTGAAGGAAGGCGGAACCTCGCTCACGTTCAGGTACAAGGGTACGGAGTCTGGACTGATTGAAGATTTGCAGGATTTGTACCAGCTTGGCATGAAATCGATATCTTATTATGTGTCCAAAATGGAAGGTACTACGGATCTGCGCGTCAAAATTAACTGGACAATATAACAACCGATTGAACAGGATACTCCGCTTGAGGAGTATCCTTTTTTGTGTTCAATTTTGTGTTCAAAAACGAGGATTTTAGTGTTGTCTATTTTTTGTATATGTCGCTTTGCTATTCTAATCTTCGGCGTATGCCAACACTACGTACGAGGAGGATATGCAAACAATGAGGAAAAAAGTGAGCATAGTGATCATTGCTCTGTTACTGGTCACGCAAATGATGCAGGGTTGGATATTTACACCAACAATGCATGCTCAGGATGAATTAACTAATTTGCCAGCCAGTGCAATCAGCGATACAGCGTCAGAAGAAGGTTTGGCAAGTTCGGAAGAGGTGAACAACGTTGACGTTGCTGCCACTCCGGAAGAAGAGGGGGAGGGAAATCTCAACCAGAGCAGTTTAGCAATGGCAGCTGCAGGTCCGGTAATTACAGATCAATTGATTACCAGTGTGCAGATGTACAATCAGGCACCAGAAGACAACGGGAATGGCACGATTGAAGTCAAAGGAGATATGATCAAAGATATTCGACCACTCATTCAGGATGAGGTGGCCGTAGTCTTTACATGGGGACTTGCAGATGACAACCACAACTACAGCGATGGCTCTACGTTCACCTTTAACTTGCCCGATAAATTCATCATCGGATCGCAGCTTAAGGGTAATCTGGATGGCGGTGTTGGGGAGTATGTGGTGAATCCAGATGGCACAATCATCTTTACTTTTAATGAATTGATCGAGCATGCGAAGCTGGAAGGTAACTTCTACGTGTGGATTAAGTTCGATGAAAGCAAGATGGAAGATGGCTTGAAACAACAGATAGACTTTAGTTCCGTAGGGCAGGGCATCATTGATGTACATTTTGCCAACACAGCCGTAGATAAGTTGAAGAAATCGGGAAGCGCGAACAAAAATAACTTCAACTCGGATGAAATTATATGGACCGTAGATTTTAACCAAGGCGAGAAGGCTATGAAAAATGCTGTTCTTGCAGACACGTTCCCAGCAGAGCTGGAGCTCAAGGGCGATATCGAAATTCGCGAATTGGAAGTGCAATTGAATGGATCTGTAAAAGAAGGCCCAGTAATTAAAACGGAACCACAGTTTCCAATTCAATTGGGAGACACAGATAAGGCCTATCGTGTAACCTATACGACAAGTGTTAAAGCACCAACCACTGCTCCGTTCACCAACGTGGAGTATCAAAACCAGGTTGCGCTTACAACGGATCAGAGCGAGCACGACGAAACAGATATTGGCCGAGTTCGTGTGAGTTTTAATGAGCCTTTGAACAAGTCAGGGCAAGATAGTGCGTATGATCCGGTGACACAGACGATCACATGGAAAGTGCAATATAACTACAATCAGCAAGAAATCATGCAAACGAATGCATGGATTGAAGACCGCTTTGATACGGCAAAACAGCAACTGATCAACAATTCCGTCAAAGTGTATCAAGTGGACATTAATGCAAGCGGAGCGGCTTCGAACAGAATACTGATCAATCCGAATGAATACACACTCGAAGCGATGGGTACAGGGTTCGATGATGGCTTCAGATTACATTTTAAGAACGATATTACAAAGGCCTATGAGATCGAATATGATACACAATCCATTCATCGTGTTTATACAAACGACACCATTACGAACACAGTGAACATGTATGATGGTACTTCCAAAACAGGCCGAAGAGACATTCAGGAAGTCATTTTTGCAAAAAGCGTGAAAAGTGAAAACTTCAACACAAAAGAAATCGAATGGCAGATTGTTTTGAACCGTGATTTGCAGGACATGACGGATATCATCATCACGGATAATTACGAAGGCAGACACATGAAGCTGATTCCGGGTAGTCTTCAAGTGAGTGGGGTTAACAAAGAAGACTTCGAACTGACTCCAGACCCGGCTGATCCAACCTATGAAAAAGGATTCTCCGTTCGCCTGAAGGACGGCGTTACAATTAACACGGAACATGTCATTACCTATACAACAAGCTTTGACCCGACGGCAGGTATGCCAACGGATAATGAATATCGCAACTCTGCCAAGATCGATTGGGAAGAATCCAATGTAGCACAGACTGCGATTACCAAATCTGCTGTTGTCAAACCTCAAGAGTACACCATTCAAAATGGTAACAAAAAGGGCGAATACAGCGCCAAAGACAAAAAGATCACATGGACAATTGATGTAAACTACAACTTGTTTGATATTCACGAAGCCATCCTCAAGGATGCCTACACGGGTAACCAATCTTTTGTAGACGGTTCATTAAAAGTTCATGAGTTAGAGTTACAGGGAGCCAATAACGTTACTGCTGTAGGTAGCGAGGTTCCGCTCATACCTGGTCAATTCCAGCTGAACCCGGACGGTAAAGGTTTTACATTGGATCTGGGTAACATCGGCAAAACAGCTTATCGCATTCAGTATCAAACGAGCCTGGATGGACCTTATTCCGTCGAAGGCACGTATGCTAACCAGGCTGTTCTAACCGACGGTGAGGATGGTGAGGTACGCTTTAATCGATCAGCGAGCGTCACGCCAGTTCACGGTGGTGTGTATGTACAAAAAACAGGTCAACAGATCGGTACAACGGATAAAGCATCATGGACGGTAAATATCAATCCAAGTCAATCTTATATTCCAACGGGTTCTCAATTAACAGATACCTTGTCGGAGAACCAAATTTTATTGGCTGATTCATTGAAATTATATGCAACGAACCTGCCTGCCAACAATTCAGGCAATGTATCCAACAAAGCTGGGCTGGTTGATCCGGCTGATTATGAATTGAACGTGGAGGGCAATACATTTACCTTCACCTTCAAGAAAGATATCCATACTGCATTCATTTTGGAATATCAGTCCTATATTAATGCCGATCATGGCGCCCGAATTGAAAATAAGGTTGAATTTGCAGGCCAATCTTCTTCGGTGGTAGGGGAAGGCAATCAGGCGGGGATTAAAGTTTCATTAGCTGGAGCAGGTGGAGGTGCCTCCACAGGTTTAGGCAAAATCAGAATTCACAAAGTCAGTGATACAGGGGTTCCGCTGGAAGGAGCCATATTCGCAATCTATAATGCGTCTGGAACTACGCTTCTGGAAACATTGAAACCAACGGACGAGAATGGTGTGGTTGAAAGCTCCAGAAACTATCGATTAAACAATCTGACCAATGGTGTACCTTATAAGTTAAAAGAATTATCTGCACCTGCAGGATACTTGGTTGATCCTGAATATGGCTCTGTCTCAGGTAAAACGATTGAATTCAAGGATGCGGATATCGCTTTTGAAATTGAAAATAAAAAGATTCGTCAAGGCTTCGAATTAACCAAGGTGGATGCTGCTGACAGCACGAAAACGCTAAAAGGTGCAACATTCGAACTGTACCTGAAAAATGGTCAAACCAGCCAGTTAATCGATACGATAACTTCGGGTGAGGATGGAAAGATCGGAGCAACAGATCTGGAGCCAGGGGATTATGAGTTGATTGAGGTCGAGGCACCTGAATTCTATCAATTGGATTCAACGCCCATACCTCTTACCATTGTAACCAATCAAACTCAGATTGTTACGCTCACACATACCAATACGCAGGGCACAAATGCCAAGCTGGTGGTGACCAAAGTGAACGCCAAGGATCAATCCGTGTTAGCTGGAATTGAATTCGAACTGCGTAATGGTACAAATGCGGTGGTTGACACACAGGTTACGAATATCAATGGGGTCATTGAATTTGATAACTTGCCGTATGGCCCATATACATTGGTTGAGACCAAGGCAGAAGGCTTTGTTATTGAACAGCCGGAGACCCTAGTATCTATTATCAAACCGGAAACTCAATTGACCATTGAAAATAAAAAAAATGATCGTTCTGTGAAATTGATTAAAACCAATGCGGGTCGAACTCAGCACCTTCAAGGAGCTGTATTTGAATTACGGGCTCAAACTGCATTGATGGATGCAAATGGGAATTGGGAGTTCCACAAGGTAACAGGTCTAGATGAAGCTTCACTGACAACCAATCAACAAGGTGAAATTGTACTTAAAGACCTGGATATCAATAAATATCAGTTGGTTGAAATAAAAGCGCCTAACGGATACATGTTGGAAACAACACCAGTACCATTTGAAATTACGAACATACAAACCGAAGCCGTAGTTGTGGAAAAAACAAATCAGGCTATCCCGGTATCGGGTGGTGGGTCTAGTGGACCTTATAATCCGGGAACACCTACTACGGGTGTAACACCAGATCCGGAGAAACCAGTAACCCCGGAACCAGGAACGCCAAATCCATCGGTTCCAGGCACGGTTGTAACTGAACCTACAGAGTCTGGGGGAGGAACCGAAAGTCCGACAGATGAAGAATCCGGGGTAGTGCCACCGACACCAGGCGATTCCAACGGGGACGACACTGCACCTCCAGTTGGGGATACAGATGCACCGGATGGTGATGGTACACTTGCACCTCCTGCTGGAATGGATACAGATGGATCACAGGGCAATGGAAATTCTGCATCACAGCCAAACGGAAATTCTGGATCTCAGGGAATGCTTCCACAAACAGGTGAAGAGAGCACAATGGCTTACACTGCTGTGGGCATGATGCTGATGGCGCTAGGTAGCGCGGGATTCATGTACTTCCGCCGCAGACAACAGCTTCAACGCTAGATCAAAACACGCAGTATCTAAGATTCGTCGTGTGTAGATAAAAATACCCTTCTAGCAATCACTACGAAGACTTAGCGTCGACGTGTGAATATGCTAGAGGGTATTTTTTAGTGATATTTAGGAAGGATCAGGTCCCCGTAACATTTGGTTTCACTGCAATAGCTCTTACAATTAGGCGATGTGTTGGATTGACGAGTGGATCACAGGTAATCAAGGTAAGGACCTGTCCAAGCCCGGGATCCTCCAGCACAGATAAGTCAGTTGGCTCCACAACGGATATCTGATCTACCTTGTATTGGATAATCGTTCGATCTGCCAGGGTGACTTCCATTGAATCACCAATCTGGAGTTCTCCCAGACGATTGAACAGCCGGCCTTTTTTATGGGCGCGATGAGCTGCTATGGCAGCATTACCTTTGTTCCCGATACTGGTGGTTTCGACAAGATGGGTTGCAGCTACCTTCATATTGTCCTCCGTTGCACCCTCCAGAATCGGTAAGCGGACATCAATCTTGTCAATCGATAGTACCCCCAACGTATCCGAGGAGGCCTCTTGTACTGTACCTATATTGTCAGTAGTCGGCTCTGCAGAAGCTGCATCCTGTATGCCTTGTTCGAAGGAGTGATTAAGCTTAGACAAGCCGTTTTGCAATTGCTCCAGATCGTTCATGACACGGGTTTGCTGCCAGTCATAATACGTTTCCCGTAGGAAAGGAAAGCTGATGATCAGGATGCCCAGTAGAACGAGCAGAATAGAGAATTTTTTCATTATACATCAACTCCCGTTGTCTAAGAAAAATAGTATACCTTTCTCTATTCTACTTAAGGATCTATACAAAATATGGACAGGGACGAAAGGACGTACAGAAATGTTCGAAGGGGGAAGCCGCCCCAAAACAAAATATCCCCGTTTCGCCACAGTAGGAAAACTGCAACGCCACGGGGAGGTTTTTTAATATGTTAAATCGTATCCGCTGTATAAGTTGATAACAGCGATCGGAAGGTTATTCTGTCATCGAAGTGGCAAGTGTAAATATTGCTTCGTTAGTGCTTGTCACTTGGTGAATCGGTAGGTGTGAAATCACATTCCTTCAGCGGCACCACTTTGGTCTTTTTGATCCATTTGTAACCGAGCCACAACACCAGGAACAGGGGTACGCTCAGGTAGGCAACGATGGCTCCACTCCAGTCGATCTCGTCACCCGTAAATGCCTGGTAGTTCTGTCCGATGATCACGATGATACACAGGACAAAAGCAAAGATCGGCCCAAAAGGGAACCAGCGTGCACGGTAAGGCAGATCGCTCAGATCCCTGCCTTGTGCAACGTATGCACGACGGAAGCGATAATGACTGATAGCGATACCCAGCCAAGTGATAAAACCACACATACCGGATGCATTCAACAACCAGGTGTACACAATCCCATCGCCGAACAGGGAGGCAAGGAATGCCAACATACCAACAGCTGTTGTAAGCAAAAGTGCATTCATTGGAATGCCTTTTTTATTCAGCTTACCCAGGAAACGAGGGGCTTTACCGTCTCTGGCAAGGGCATAGAGAACCCGACTTGAAGCATACATGCCTGAGTTACCGGCAGAGAGTACAGAGGTTAAAATAACGGCATTCATCACGGAAGCTGCAATGGCGAGGCCAGCTTTCTCAAACACCAGTGTGAACGGACTGACACCGATATTTTCCAGATCACCTTTAAGCAGATTCGGATGCGTATACGGGATGATCAGACTGATCACGGTAATCGCCAAGATGTAAAAAATCAGAATGCGCCAAAATACCTGACGAATTGCACGAGGTACATTTTCGCGCGGGTTTTCACTTTCACCGGCGGCTACCCCGATAAGTTCGGTACCTTGGAATGAGAATCCAGCAGCCATGAACACACCAAGCACAGCGAAGAATCCGCCATGGATGGGCGCATCACCGATGGTGAAGTTGCTGAAACCAACCGCTTCTCCACCCATAATACCAAAGATCATGAGCACACCAACGGCCAGGAAGATGATCACAGTAGCGACTTTGATAATGGCGAACCAGTACTCGGACTCTCCATAGCCTTTAACGGACAACACGTTCAAGGCAAAGATCAGTACGAGAAACAATAAGCTCCATAACATGGACGAACTGTCGGGGAACCAGTATTTAATGAGTACAGTAGCGGCAGCAAGTTCTGCTGCAATGGTTACCGCCCAGTTGTACCAGAAGTTCCAACCCATGGCGAACCCGAGAGCAGGATCGACAAAACGTGCGGCATACGTATTAAATGAACCGGAGTCCGGCATAAAGGTAGCAAGTTCACCAAGGCTGGTCATTAGGAAATAAACCATGATGCCAACGGCCGCATAGGCAATTAATGCTCCACCAGGGCCTGCGGTTGAGATGGCGGTACCACTTGCGAGAAACAGCCCGGTACCAATCGAGCCACCGAGGGCGATCATCGTCATATGGCGTGCGCGTAATCCTTTTTTCAGGGAAGGTCCAGTTGTTGTTGGGTTACTGCGGTCTTGCATGGAAACACTCCTTCATTCGATATACTGATGTTTGCGATACTTGAATTCATAAACAAAAAGACCACAGGCATCAGCCTGCGGTCTTTAATATTTCAATGTCCGCACCATGTCCCAGATGATTAAGATAGCTCAACACAGAAGAATTCATACCTTTATATAAAGGAAATGTACTTCCGTGACAGTTCTGCGCCTTTCGACAGCAGCCCCAGCTCACCGGACCGTATAAGGAACGTCCAGTAAGCTTCGGCGGGTACACCTTTCGGCTGATCTCATAAGCGGCTCCTTAGCGCCTCCATCAGCGTACTGATCGCACCCGCGACCTCTACCTCACCATCAATGGATGAGGTGTATCTATTGTCTATGAAATTATGAACAACACAACTTAACACCGTGTGTCCTGTTTAGTAAACAGACAATCAGTATAACGCGCATGGTTTTCCAGTGCAATAACAATTGTTGGATGTGAGGTCTGAGAGAGGACTATTCCTCTTTTTTGTTACGGCCAGCCATCTGCTGCCATACCGTTCCAGCGGCCTGTTCGCCCGATTCGATCCGCTCCAGAGCCATCTTGGCTTGTAGGCTGACTTCAAATTCAGGATCATCGGCTGCAACTCGCAACGCTTGCTCTGCTTCTTCAGTTCCCACCTCATAGAGAAAACGTGCTGCACGCCAGCGTACAAGTTTACTTTTATCGGATAACGTAGCTGTCATTGCTGGAGTGGCGGCAGGATCACCGATATCAGACAAGGTATCCCCAGCAGTCCGGCGTACCGCAGGAGAACTGTCCTGAAGCGCTTCATACAGCAGTTCCATCGCTTCCGGTGTACGGATGTCACCCAGGTATACCACGGCCAAGCGACGTATCTGCATTTTGTTGTCATGTAAGGCATGGGCTACGAGAGGCAGTCTTTCTGCCGTAGGCTCCATGCCGTCAAATGCCGCATAGCGAACATTCCAATCCTCGTTTCGCAGAGCCTCTTCAAGTTCGGCTCCATCCAATTCACGGCGGCGCTCGACGAACTCTTCGGATTTGGTACCATGTTCAATGGCCTGTTTGATAACCTGCTCGAGTCGTTCCGGGGGATAAGCGGCTTCCAATTCCTGTTCGACTTCACGTGCGATGTCCGGTAACTCGCCATATCGAACACCGTAATCACTCAGTTTGCGTTCTTTGATCATCGTTGCACTGGCGACTTCCGTCACTGCTTTGACAAAGCGGTCCGACAACGAGATTCGTTCTTCCTTGACCCCGGCCTTGACCCTAATTTGCATCGGTACACCTCGGAAGAATTGTACAAATACCTGTGCTTCTCCGAAGTGCTCGCCTGAACCATCTTCGGATTCAATCCAGTCCAGATCAATGCCTTGCTGTCCAAGGCGATTTTGGACTTCGCCCAAGATAACGGACCAGTCGGCATTCCCTTTACGATCAAGTGCGACAAAGTCTGTTGTGTGGAACACACTCTTTACACCGGGAATATGAAGCATCTGGCGAATGAACGCCGGAGCAGATCGTTCGTTGTCCAGGGTATATGTTTTGCGAATTCCGTCCTCCAGACGTTCATCGAGATGTAGCATCATCGTATTTGGACTCGGTGTTGGTTCAATGGAAACAATATTCATCAATGTAACCTCCTATAGTACCAGATTCATCTTTCACTTCCCGTAAATTAAATCACACGGGTATTTCTCTATTTTACATCAATGTGTGGAATCTGCGAAATCATCCAGAAATGAAGTGGACGTGTCTAACACTTAATGTGAAGAAGTACGAAATTTGTTAACACTTCTTTCATGTTCACGCACAAACATTTTTAAACGAAAATTGGCACAATAAAGATAAGAATCAACTGGAGGTTATACCTATGGAACCCATTACCGTGCTCTCGGATGGAAAACGTCGTATTGCATATGAGAATATTATTCAATTGTTCAGGAACTGGATTGAGGACTCAACATCCGGTTCTGCGATAGAAACACATCGGGGAAGTTGGGAAAATGCCCGTTATTGTATTGTTGACTATCAGAATGCCGAAGAAGCGGTGTCAGCAGCAAATGCCATTCGGGCTTTTATGCCACAACTTCCGTTACTGGTCATTACGGATTTCCATTCCCTAATTCGGAAGCGTCACCTGCAACAGATTACAGGTACAGGTGAGATGAAGATGATTCTCTGGAACGAGCAAGACCCGAATCAACTAATCAAGGATATGGAAAATTGGTTGTATTCTTCGTCTATCCATAAATCAGAAATAGCCATACCACCCATCTTATCCATGAGATAAAAGAGGGATATGGCCAAAAGTGTTTAACTTTTTAATCGTTACGATCGTATTAGATCACATATTTATAGCCTGTTCCCCAAACCGTCTTAATATAACGTGGGTTCTTGGGGTCAGGCTCAATTTTTTTACGCAGACTTGAGATATGAACATCAATGGTACGATCCAAATAGGCGCGTTCGGAGCCTTTGATGCGATCCATCAGCTCATTGCGGGTGAACACTTTACCCGGATTGCGGTACAATTCCTTCATAATCTCAAACTCAATATGAGTGACCTCGATTTCAACACCATCCACAAACAGGGTTCTTCTGTACTCATTCACATTCACATGTCCAGTAACCTCTGCCTGCTTGTCTTCTTTTACCGGTTTATCCTTATAGGAAATGATTGATCTTCGCAGCAGTGCTTTAATCCGGGCATCCAACTCTTTCAAACTAAATG
Organism: Paenibacillus sp. PK1-4R; assembly: GCF_030369595.1. Classification (NCBI taxonomy): domain Bacteria; kingdom Bacillati; phylum Bacillota; class Bacilli; order Caryophanales; family Paenibacillaceae; genus Paenibacillus; species Paenibacillus sp. PK1-4R. The sequence continues at coordinate 5,889,386 of NZ_CP126535.1, read as the reverse complement.
GTTTGCACAGAAAGTCATCCGCACCATTATGTAATGCACGAAGTCGATCATTCAGCATGGTGCTTGCCGAGATCATCAGAATGGGCACAGTGGAGTGCTGGCGAAAGGCTTCTACGAGATCATTTCCATCCATTTCAGGAAGCATGAGATCAGTTACAACAATATCCGGCTGGAATTGTGGAAACAGTTGAAGTGCCTCGCGGGCATGATGAACCCGTTCAGTGATGTATCCTTCCTCCTCAAGAAAGAAAGCAATCATGTCGGCCAGATTTTTCTCATCTTCTATAAGAAGTACTTTGATAGTCATAGGGTCACACTCCTGGTGAAAATAATATGTTAAGAAAATGCTAAAAAAACAAGGTGAATTGCGAATAAATGCCGCAAATTTTTTAATGTTTCTATCCCAAAATATAGGATGTATATGTAGAGAAAGAATACGCTTTTTGAATGAACTTCAATATTCTAGCATGAATGCAGTTTGGTTGCCGATCAATCAGAATTTCCCAAAGCTACACCAAGTATTAATTACAGTATAATGGATCAGAACGAGTTAAGGGGAAAAAAAGTAATATTGTATCCGCTTAAGTTTATAGGGGGAACCAACGTTGTTGTTGAAAACAGAAGAAAAAATGATCCATGAGGGCAAATGCTTATGGATCGTATAAAGGCAAGACAAATGCTGGATTGGGTCGTGTTGAAGCTGAGAATACCCTGGATTGGGACCAGCATTCTGATCATTCTGGGCTCACTAAGCACCATTTTTCCGTTTACTTTATTCTATGGTGTACAGTTTATGATTGGGAGCGCGGCAGCACTCGTTGCTCTTCGTTTGCATGGGGCCATCTATGGATTTGTCACCCTTACAGTCATCCATCTGCTGAATACTGTCTTTGTCGGCTTTGTGCCGCACAATCTAACTGTCATGCTTGCCCACTTCATGGAATTAATCTGGATGCTCGTTTGGCAGATCCGCTGGAAGAATGGCAGCTTAATCAAGGCTAATGCTGTCTTTTGGGTAGTCATGTTACTTCCTGTTATCTATACCGGGCATTTTATGTTGGGTTTAAATATAGACGATTTGAAGTATGAGTATATGTATATTGCTGTGATTGGTATGGTGAATGCGCTGATTGCGGGAATTGTAGTTGATTTTTGGATCACTACGGGTGAACACAAATCAAAACGCATGGGAACCATCCCATTAACAAGAATTGCGTTTAAATATGTAGTCGCCTTTGTGGTATTTGTTTCTCTCGTACTGTTATCCGCAGATAGCCGCAGACAATTGGATCAAATGAATGATGCCATATTACGTGATATGAAATATGCAGCGACTGCGGTTGTTCAGGATATTGATGAAGAGTATGTTACCTCCGAGAATATGGATCAGAATATGGCGCGTTATCATCATCTACTAGGCGTGAATGTGATTCTGCTGGATCGGAATGATACGGTCGTCGCTTCTGGATTGAATACACTTCAGGCAGGCGATTACCTGGACATGGACAGATTCCGTCTTCTGAAATCAAGGGATAATCTCTTTCTGTTAAGTTCCGCAAATATCCATTACAGCGATGTATTGAATCACTGGAAACAAGCCTCTTTTATCTATGAAGCAGAAATGACAAGGTTAACACCTTATCGGGTATTCATTGTGACCGACTCGTCCGAGTATTACCCCCGAATCGAATCCATTTACCTGACCACGCTGCAATCCCTGTTCATCATCATCGTGGCTTCCATGATCGTAGCGGCTCCTCTCAGCAGTAAGGTTGTTAGCCCGTTGTTAAGACTGACTAGGATGACAGGCTCTCTTCCGAGACTGCTGTTTCGAAATGGGAAGATGGAGTGGCCAACCAGCCATGTAACCGAAGTACAGATCCTGATTGGCAATTTGCGCAAAATGGCTGATGTGCTGCTGGAACAATTCGAACAGATTCGTCACGACAAGTTAACGCTGGAGGACAGGGTTATTGAGCGTACCAAGGAACTCAAGAATAGTGAAGAGGTCAAACGTGCCATTATTGAATCCTCTATTGATGCGATTATCGCTGTGGACTCCAATGGGTTGATCGTTGAGTTTAATCCGGAGGCTGAAAGAATGTTTGGATTGCGTCGGGAAGAAGTGATTCTGCACAAGGAAGCGCCGACTCTTTTTCAAGGGGCCAGCTGCAAGGAGATCAAGAATTTGCTGGAGCGATTTGAATATGTTGAAGGTAAAAGATACACCATCGTTGAAGAAATTTCAGGTATTCGACGGGATGGTTCCGTATTTCCGATTGAGTACAAAATTGTTGAGATCCAGTTGGGCAAAAATGAGACATTATATAACCTGTTTATTAAGGATATTACAGAGCGGACCAGAGCAGAAGAAGATCGTGTACGTCATGCCCTGGCGCTGGAGAAGCTGAACTCAGAGTTGTTCAATGAGAAGATTGCCATTCAGGAACAGCGAGATATCAGTGAGCAATTTATTGAATCCGTACGAGAAGGGCTTGTGATGTCTGATCGATCAGGGACCATAACCATCGTCAACCGAAGGATAGAAGAGATGTTTGGTTTGGGTGATTTTATGGGCAGATCCATTGAAGATTTGGCGCAGGCGATTGATACGATGGTATTAACGGACAACTTCAATCTGATGGAACAGACGAGAGCATTCCTGAATGGAGAAACAGCGTTTATCGAGACCGAATTTATATTCAATAATGTGGATAAAAGTGTATTTTCCTTGTACATGAAGCAGATGGATGTCCCGGGTAAAAACCATGGGTTTCTGCTAGTGTTCCGTGACCGGACAGGAGAAGAACGGCTGGATCGGATGAAAAATGAGCTGATCAGTGTGGTATCTCATGAGCTTCGAACGCCTGTAGCCACCATTATGGGATATGTGGAATTAATGATGATGTATGACCTTCCGGCAGCTCAGCAGCGGGAATTCATGCAGACCATCTCTTCGGAGGGCAAGCGGCTGAGCAGTTTGCTCGATGATGTACTCGATATTCAGCGCCTCGACAACGAAGGTATGACTTACCACATGACGTATGTACCGCTGGTTGAGTTGGTAGAAGGGGTTGCCGAACAGTGGAATATGAAGTCTGCCCAACGTATCTACGTGCATACGTTTAATGGAGACTTTTTTGCTTATGCTGACCAGAACAGGATGGTTCAGGTTCTGCATAATCTGGTGGGCAATGCAGTCAAGTATTCTCCGGGAGCCGATCGTATCGATGTGACGTTATGGGAAGAAGAGGAATGGTTATGTCTTGATGTGCGTGACTACGGAATAGGCATTGCGGAGCAAGAGAAGGACATGCTGTTCAACAAATTCTATCGGGTCGATAATTCAGATCATCGGCAGATTGGTGGAACAGGAATTGGGTTGTACATTTCCCGTAAAATTGTAGAGGATCACAAGGGTACACTGACCTTTATATCTGCACCGGACAAAGGAAGTACGTTCAAGGTTCGACTGCCCAAGCAGGACGTATTGGTGTAAATTTAATGATGGATGAAGAAATGTATTTCACTTTTTTATAAATAATAATTATTTACGAGACCTACGGATAGAGCCTTTGCCCTTCAGCGCGTGAGCGTGATAAGGGGAAAGGCTTTTTTTGTTTTTCAATTTCCCCGGATAAAAAAACAACTTCTTTTGCAAACTGTCTATAGAGCCATAATTTGCATCCCATGCAAAAGGAGGACGGCAGGTATATGTTCCGTAAACAAGAGAAAACACTCATTATCGTCTGTCTGGTTGCAGCTGTGGTTGTGCTGTATGCCGTTGTGAAGAGCATCATCCGAATCATGAGTTATTAGATACATGTTCAAGCAGAGTAACTGCTGTCGTACATAACGATTATGTGAAAGAGGAGTGTAACCATGTCATCTCTGGACCCTGTTTTGCTCAGCCGGATACTAACCGGCCTTACCCTGTTTGTGCACATTATTTTTGCATCTATTGGTGTAGGTGTTCCACTCATGATTGCCTTGGCCGAGTGGCGAGGACTACGAACCAATGATATGCATTACACCCTGCTGGCACGCAGGTGGGCGCGAGGTTTTGTCATCACCGTTGCCGTGGGCGTCGTTACAGGCACCTCGATCGGATTACAGCTCAGTCTGCTGTGGCCGATGTTTATGCGGGTCGCGGGTCAGGCGATTGCGTTGCCACTGTTTATGGAGACGTTCGCGTTTTTTATAGAGGCGATCTTTCTTGGGATTTACCTCTATACGTGGGATCGTTTCAAAAAGAAATATACGCATATGCTGCTGTTGATTCCGGTAGCTCTCGGCTCATCTGCATCTGCGATTTTCATTACAACGGTGAATTCCTTCATGAACCAGCCTCAGGGATTCACCCTGATTAATGGCATCATGAAGGACATTCATCCGATTGCTGCCATGTTGAATCCGGCAACGCCAACCAAAGTGTCCCATGTACTCGCCTCATCCTACACCTTGAGTGCAGGTATCCTGGCGGGGATAGCCGCCTTCAGTTTGCTTCGGGGACGGGATCATGTGTATTACAAAAAAGCACTGAAACTCACGACGGTATCTGCGCTCGTATTTGCCGTCAGTACCGTCATGATCGGCGATTCCTCCGGTAAATTTCTGGCGAAGTATCAGCCGGAGAAGTTGGCTGCCGCAGAATGGCATTTCAAGACGATGAAAGAGGCACCGCTCGTTTATGGGGGGATTTTGGATGAAAATAATGAAGTGAAATACGCGATTGAGATTCCTTATGCCCTTAGCATTTTGGCGGGTAATCGTCCAGATACGGAAGTGAAGGGTCTCGAAGAATTTCCGGCGGATCTGAGACCACCACTATCCATTCATTATATGTTCGATCTGAAAGTCACAACGGGAGTGATCATTCTGATGATTCCTGTGTTATATGTACTGCGGCGGTGGTTGCCAGGGCGCAAGCCGTATCCCAAATGGCTGCTGCTTGGCATTGTCTTGCTGGGGCCTCTGGCCATGATTGCCATCGAGCTGGGGTGGATGTTCGCCGAAGTTGGCAGGCAGCCTTGGATCTTACGCGGTTATATGAAGGTGGCGGAAGCGGCTACGACGTCAACTTCGGTAGGATGGATGCTGGTGTTGTTCATCTTGCTGTATCTGATCCTGTGTTTCTCGTGCATTCGGGTACTCAGCAAGCTGTTCCGTAACAAGGAAGCAGAGAAGGAACTGGAGTCTCTGGGGCTTGAAGGAGGGATCGTGCATTGAGTTTCGAAATTGCAGGCATCGCGATATTGTGGACGTTTTTGTTCGGTTATTTGATCGTCGCTTCGATTGATTTTGGCGCCGGGTTCTTCAGCTTTTATAGCATTTTGACCGGGCATGAGAACAAAATTCATAACATCATTCAGCGCTACCTGTCTCCCGTGTGGGAAGTGACGAATGTGTTTTTGATCTTTTTTGTGGTTGGTCTGGTCGGATTTTATCCGGACAGCGCCTTTTATTACGGGACAGCTTTGCTGGTTCCGGGTTCCCTGGCTATTGTACTGCTTGCGATCCGGGGCGTATATTACGCCTATAATACCTATGGCAACCATGGGCAGAACAGCCGGATCTACATGGCATTGTACGGGGCGACGGGATTGCTGATTCCGGCGGTATTCTCCACCATTTTGGCGATATCCGAAGGCGGGATCATTGAGCAGGTGGGCGATCAGGTGTTTTTTCGCTGGCGTGAATTTTTGACGAATCCCTATACCTGGTCGGTCGTTTTGCTTGCACTGGTTAGTGTGCTCTACATCTCGGCGATGTTTCTATCCTATTATGCAAAACGGGCTGGGGATGAACCGGCATATGAGGTGCTTCGGGAGTACGCGCTGCTCTGGAGTTTGCCTACCATTTTTGCGAGCTTTCTGGCTTTTCTGCAGATTAACAAACAGAATCCCGCACACTTTGAGCAGATGGTGGATATTTCGTGGATGTTCATCGCTTCGTTTATTTGTTTTGTCATTGCGGTGTCGCTGGTGTGGAAAAGTAAATATCTAGGTTGGTGTTTTGTCGCTGTCATGCTTCAATTTGCCTTTGCCTGGTATGGCTACGGGCGATCCCACCTTCCGTACATCCTGTATCCTTACATCAATATTTACGACAGCTTTACGAATCGGACGATGGGGATTGCGCTCATTACAGCGTTTAGTCTGGGGCTACTCGTGCTCATTCCTTCGCTTGTGCTGATTATGAAGCTGTTCCTGTTTGATGCCAATTATGTGCGCGGTAATTCTGGTAAAAAGAAAGGATGAGTCTGTTCATGCACCCAAACATGTTCTTACTCATGACTCCCTTGCTGGATCCACTATCTACTGAGGGAGTCACGGGGATACCCGGTATAACCGGATTGAGCTTTTTTGAGACATTCACCATTATGTACGCCCCTCCACTGATCATTGCGGCTGCTATTGTCTTTCTGTTTGTATATCTGGCTGTATGTAAGAACCCAAAGGATTGATTGGTTGGTACGTCCATTCCCGTTTGGGGTAATCTTTTGTTAAGAAATGAGGAAGGGAGGAGGGCCCTTTCATGCCGAAAATCCGTTATAACAATATCGATAATGTAAGTACGGACAAAACGCTGAAGGAATTCAAACAATGGAGGGAGCAGCGGCGCAATAAAGTGAAGGACTACTCCTACACCGTGCCCAAACACCCGCCTGAACTGGATTATCTGCATGCCAACCGGGAGGACACAAGTATCACCTGGATTGGTCACTCCACGTTTTTCATTCAATATTATGGATTGAACATCGTGACTGACCCGGTGTGGGCCGAAAAAATGGGATTTCAACGAAGGCTCGGTGCCCCCGGCATTCCGATTCAGGATATTCCACCTTTGGATGTGATTCTGATATCCCATTCCCACTATGATCATCTGCATCTGGCTTCCTTGCGTAAGCTGATTACAGCCAAGACATTGCTCATCGTACCCGATGGTCTGAAGCGCAAGATGATTCGCAAAGGATTCCATCGATGCCAGGAGATGAAATGGTGGGATCATATGACACTTGGCGGAGTCAAAATAACTTTTGTCCCTGCACAGCACTGGACGCGCCGAACGTTGTTTGATACCAATACGTCCCATTGGGGCGGTTATGTATTGGAATCGAACCATCCGGCAACGACTTCAGCAGCGGAAAGTGCTGCAACAACGAACAATCAGGATGAATCATCCACGGAATCAGGGAAGAACGAAACATCCAAAACATCAGGCGGTCCGCCTGTGTTGTATTTTGTGGGTGATACAGGTTACTTCCAGGGTTTCAAAACGATTGGAGAACGCTTTGACATTGGTGTTACCCTGATGCCCATCGGTGCCTACGATCCGGAATGGTTCATGACTTCTCAGCATGTGACACCCGAAGAAGCGCTGCAGGGGTTCGTTGAATCCGGTTCACAGCTCATGGTGCCAATGCATTACGGCACATTCAAGCTGGCGGATGATACGCCCAAGGAAGCGCTGGATCGGCTGGAAGTTGAACGTGAACGTCTAGGCATTGGTAAAGAGCGGATTCGGGTGCTTGGTCATGGCGAGACGCTCCGCATTCACCACGAGGAAGGCAAACAGGGCTAACAAAAATGAGTCAAATATGTTAATGTAGGGGTATGCCTGCATGAACAGTGTATTTACCAAATCTTTAATAAGTAAAAAGCGGCCAATTTTCGAATTTGCCGCTTTTTTGTGTTATAATATGGTGCCAGAATAGGCATCGGGATATTGAATCCATGATTTACGCAACTTGCTATTCATGCAGTATGCAGATTAACCAATAAAGGATGGTATGCTTAATGATCAGTACAAGCGGCATCACGCTCCGCTACGGAAAACGTGCACTTTTTGAAGATGTAAATATCAAATTCACACCAGGAAACTGTTACGGCCTCATCGGCGCCAATGGAGCCGGTAAATCAACATTCTTGAAAATTTTGTCCGGTGAAATTGAATCAAACTCGGGAGAGGTGCACATCACCCCGGGCGAACGTATGGCCGTTTTGAAGCAAAACCACTTTGAATATGATGAGTATCCGGTTCTCGAAACGGTAATTATGGGTCATAGTCGTCTCTATGCCATTATGAAAGAAAAAGATACGCTGTATGCTAAAGCAGACTTCACTGAAGAAGACGGCCTGCGTGCAGGTGAGCTTGAAGGTGAATTTGCCGAGTTGAATGGCTGGGATGCTGAGCCGGATGCAGCGGCACTCCTGATCGGTCTGGGTATCGACCGTGACATGCACGATAAGAAAATGAATGAACTAAGTGGTAACGAAAAAGTTCGTGTCCTGCTTGCACAAGCATTGTTTGGTCGTCCAAACAACCTGTTGCTTGATGAGCCTACCAACCACTTGGATCTCGAATCCATTCAATGGCTTGAGAACTTCTTGATGGACTATGAAGGTACTGTTATTGTGGTATCCCATGACCGTCACTTCCTGAACAAAGTATGTACGCACATTGCGGATATCGACTTTGGTAAAATCCAGTTGTACGTAGGTAACTATGACTTCTGGTATGAATCCAGCCAATTGGCACTTGCATTACAACGTGATGCCAACAAGAAAAAAGAAGAGAAGATTAAAGAGCTTCAAGCCTTTATTCAACGTTTCTCTGCGAATGCCTCGAAATCGAAACAGGCAACTTCCCGGAAGAAACAACTCGACAAAATCACGTTGGATGACCTTCGTCCATCGAACCGTAAATATCCGTTTATCAACTTCAAACCTGAGCGTGAAGCCGGTAAACAATTGTTGACCGTAGATCGCATCAGCAAATCCATTGATGGGGTAAAAATGCTGAATGATATCAGCTTTGTCGTGAACAAAGGGGATAAAATCGCATTTGTTGGTCCAAACGGGAATGCCAAGTCACTGTTGTTTGATATTCTTATGGGTGAAACGGAATTGGATAGCGGCGAATACACTTGGGGTGTAACAACAACTCAAGCTTATTTCCCGAAAGACAACTCCAAATATTTTGACGGTGTAGACATGACTCTTGTGGATTGGCTCCGTCAATATTCCAAAGATCAGGATGAAACGTATCTGCGTGGATTCTTGGGACGTATGCTCTTCTCAGGTGAGGAATCCTTGAAAAAGGCAAGTGTACTCTCCGGGGGCGAGAAAGTTCGCTGTATGCTGGCGAAAATGATGCAGACTGGTGCTAACGCATTGATTCTGGATGAGCCTACGAACCACTTGGATCTCGAATCCATTACAGCGCTGAACAATGGTATGATTGATTTTGACGGCACCATGCTGTTCACTTCCCATGACCATCAGTTCATTCAAACCATTGCTAACCGGATTATCGAAATTACGCCGAATGGCATCATTGATCGCCAAATGAGCTATGACGAATATCTGGAAAGTGACGAAATCAAAGAACTTCGCAATAAAATGTATCCGGTAGAAGCTTAAACTAAGGATTATCTACGGCACATTATTATAGGAACACCAAAGAACCGCAAGCCTCTGTGAATAGGGGTTGCGGTTCTTTTTGTAATTCAATGGGTTTCTCTGCGGGTTTAAGACCTAAGATCCACCAGTACGGCGACGTTGGTTGTTAGGCTTCTTGTTGTTTTGACTCTTCATCGCTTTAGGTCCGCCTTCAAAGTAGGCGCTGGATTGGTTACCGGAATTTGCTTGTTCTTTCTTCTGCGCCAGCTTTTGGCGTATAGCATCCTGCAAACTGACCTTTTTCGGTTCGTTATTTTCGCTCATCGTTATTTCCCTCCCGGTCTTACAGTGAGCCGTCCAGATTGGACGGGATGTACCTATTTTATACGTTTTACAAAAGCCCTACAAGGGCAACCTGATAAAATGCTCAAAACCTTTGGTTTTACCCAGGCCAACATTTTTTCTCATTAACTACAGCCCTGCCGTCTGGCAACTTTGTTTCGGCTTGCCTACAGCAATGCAGCCTGGCAACACTGTTTCTGTAGACCCACACGCTCCGCATTTGTTAACATGGAAAAACCGTAATACGAAACGTTAAAGGGGTGTCGCCCGGTTTGAACGCTTATGAAGAAATTCGAAAAGGGGAGCGAGGAGCTTGGGTTAGTATTGCAGCCTATCTCGTCTTGTCCGCCTTTAAGCTGATCTGTGGATATTTATTTGCTTCCAGCGCCTTGCTGGCCGATGGTTTTAATAACCTTACGGATATTGTGGCATCCATTGCTGTATTGATCGGGCTTCGGATCTCCCAGAAACCACCTGATTCGGATCATGCCTATGGTCATTTCAGAGCGGAGACGGTTGCTGCCTTGGTGGCTTCATTTATTATGGCTATGGTTGGGCTGCAAGTATTGGTTGAAGCCGTTCGCTCCTGGTATGAAGGAGCCTTTGTTGCTCCAAATCTGTGGGCGGCAGCGGTGGCTGTAGTCTGTGCTGTGGTGATGTTAGGCGTATATCGTTACAATCACCGTCTGGCTAAACAAATTAATAGTCAGGCTCTGATGGCTGCGGCGAAAGATAATCGTTCGGATGCCTGGGTCAGCATAGGCGCTGCAATTGGAATTATAGGTGCGCAGTTTGGACTTCCATGGCTGGATAAAGTAGCTGCCATTGCTGTAGGTCTGTTGATCTGCAAAACGGCTTGGGAGATTTTCCGGGATTCTACACATCGTCTTACCGATGGATTTGACCAGAAGGAACTGACGGATCTCAGATCCTCAGTAGCACGCGTTCCCGGTGTTGAGATGATCAAGGATGTGAAGGCACGTGTGCATGGCAGTCATGTACTTGTGGACGTAGTCATTGAAGTGGACGGAGGCCTAAGCTTGATTGAAGGCCATCAGATCTGTGACCGTGTTGAAGAGCGGTTGAAGCGATCGCATAACATCATGCATGTACATGTACATGTGGAACCAAAGACGGAAGAAGTCACAAGGAACCCTTGAACAGGGAGTGAACATCTTGGAAAATGAAAAGAGGACAGCCGCGATTGTGCGTGCTGTCCTCTTTACTTATCATTAGAACGATTATACGATGTTACTGAATGGCAACGTGGATCCACGCTTTGCCTTTCCAAGTGTATACTTGTACCCACTCGCCGCCATCGAATCCATCAACCACTTCACCTGTTGTATCGATGACTTGGGAGCCTAATGCACCGATTGGTTTACCATTAGGTGCATCATAGAACCAAGTGCGCTCCAGAAGGTTCAGCAACATCGTTGGTGCCAGTACTTCATCGCCTGGTTTTACGAGTGGCTCTTCAAACATTTTGTCATCTGTAGTCGTAGCTGGCGTTTCAGTTGTAGTTGAAGTACCTTCTGCACCTGTAGTGTCTGTTGTTGTGCCTGTTACAGTCTCAGCAGTACCTTCTACTGTGTCTACAGCAGGTTTGTTCACTTCAACAGCTGGAGTTGTTGTGGTCGTTGGCGTTGTTGTAGCCTCAGTTCCTGTTTCCGGAGTTACCGTTCCAGTAACCGCTTCCTCAGCACCTGCAGCGGCAGCCATCGAACCCATCAACGTTAAAGCAGCAGCAAAACTTACGATTTTTTTCATTTTCTTTTCCTCCTCGGTTTGTTATGTAATTTGTTGTCCTGTGTTAAAAGTAACCAAGCAAGCTACCTTATGAATCACAAATTATAACAATATTTTCTTGCATTCTCCAGTGTCAACTGGCTCATATGTGGGTATATAGCAAGCCTGTAAATATCATACTTCGGTGGGATAAAACCGGGTTGGCTATCTCAAAAAGGTCCTGTTTTTTTTGGGATTCATACGAGAGCGGATTGGAATAAAGCAGAAGGGAGTGCAATACATAATATAGAAAAGTTGACCTATGCCTGAACGCACAAAAGCCAATCGGCTTGGAAGCACGATCGGCTTTTGTATGTATTCGTTAGTAAACACTCAGTCATTTCAGAGCCTGAGGTTATCGCATTCGGCTGCGTCCAGTAATCAGGGAGATTACGAACAGTACAACAAAGATGAAGAAGAGTACTTTCGCGATTGAAGCAGCTGCTTCAACAATACCGAAGAATCCAAAAATACCTGCTACCAGTGCAATAATTAGAAATAATACAGACCATTTCAACATAAGTATTCATCCTTTCGTATAAATGATTGTGCAGTGAGTTGTGTTCACCTCACCGCCTTGTGTAGTCTAACTTTAACCGGGTGCTAACCGCTTGAAACATTGGTTTTTTTTCCAAGCGAGGGCATATATGAAGGGATATATAATATTGTTTCGTCCGGGAAATCGCCGGGTAACTATAGCAATAACAAACTGATGCACATATGGAAAGAGAGGTTCTTCTATGATCTATCAAATTAGCGTGGCCCTGATTGCAGTGGCATTTGCAGTACTGGTTTTCTTTTTAATTCGTACCTTGAAATCCGCTCAGGGTTCTTTGGACAATGTCTCACAGACACTGCAGGAGGTACAGAAAACCATTGATGAACTTAGTTATGAAGTGAAGCAGACGGTAAGGCATGCCAATGATATTACGGTGGATGTACAGCACAAAATGAAAAAAATTGATCCTGTTATGGAATCTGTTGAGAATCTGGGAGAAGTGTTGAACGAAGTGACGGCAGCAGCCAAACAAGTCTCCACAACGCTGATGGCGAAATTTCAGACTAAACGTAACAACGCTGAACAGACCAAACATGCTGAATCGGTTCATGTAACTGCACCGCCTGCTACATCAACGGATCGTACCCTGCAATCCTATGAAGCTACATATAATGGTGAAGCTAAGGGCGGGAAAAACTGGATGAAGTATATTGATGTTGCAGCGAATGTATGGCAACGGATGCGCAAGTAACATGACCGCTTTATAACCATGAAGAAGCCTTCAGAGCGGTGATGAACCTGATGAAAGGGTGAGAATCATGATGAAACTACTGCTTGTGATGTTTAGCGTAATTTCTCCCTTTTCCGTTCAACCGGCAGCGGTACCCGCTGCTCACGATATGCAATGGACGGTAATGGAAGAGAAGGCGTCAGAGGTAACTCTGGCTGTTGATCGATCCGAGACTTTCCAGCATTTTCGGACTCTGAATGGCATTTCTCTGGATGACACCATGGATGATTTGTTGGCCAACAAGGGCCAGCCGGGGCATAAGCAGGAAGATCCTTATCTGGGGTGTCCTGAATATCACTTTCATGATGTAAAGGTTGGTTTGTGTGAAGATACGGATGTTATTCAATATGTGCATATCGATGCATCTGAGAATCACATCATGTTAAACGGAAAGAGAATTGAGATGAATATTGAAGCGATCCATCATGCTCTCGGGAAACCTTATTATGTGGCAGAGGACGGAGAAGTGTTTCTCCGTGGAGACCAGGCTCTGAAAGTATATATGAAGTCAGGCTCTCAGCAGATTGAAGGCATTGATCTTTTTGATGACACAGTTTCCTAGGATTGGTTATTACCGAATCGTTTCAACCCCATATAGTATGGTTATATATTAAGTAGCTCGATACAGAAGATTAAATCAGAGGAGAGTGGAAACGATGAATTCAACCAATGAGCAAGCTTATGCAAAAGTGGTAGAAAACGGAGTCCAGGCGGTAGAAGCGGTGAAAGAATTGCAGATTACCGGATACCTTGCTGATCAAATCTTTGTTCTCGCCCATGAGAAGGATCGTACAGATCGAATTGCCGATACAGCAGATGCCAAAGAAATTGGCATAAAGGAAGAAGGCGTATTTGATTCCTTGGCGAATCTGTTCCGCTCACGTGGTGATGAACTCCGGGCCAAAATTGTTTCGATGGGCTTTACCGAAGCCGAAGCGGACTTCTACGAGAGTGAACTCGACAAAGGTAAAGTACTCGTTATTGCTAAAAAGAAAGATTAACCCGATATACGTTGCAAGTTGAAGTTTGCTGAACATAGACAAGCTTCTGAATCATTTATGTAAAATGCTTAATCAAAAACATAGATAAGGAATGGGGCTTTCCCCATTCCTTATCTATGTTTTTGCAAGTTTGGAAGCGGGATCAGGACGCTGCAAAAACAGGGTGGGTTGCGGGGAGAATCTCCAGCGATGGTGCCATTTACTGATAGAAGTTTTTTGTTTTTACGATTATAGTTATACTAGGAATTATTATGTCTACTGCCGTTTTGTATGCAAAATTTGTATAATCAACGTTTGTTTTAACCTAATAAGAATCGACAAACCCGGACGCCACAGATAAGGAGATATCAATGAGAATACTTATTGTTGACGACAATCCGACGAATGTCATTATCATTCGAGAAATTCTGAAAAAAGAAAACTATCGTGACATTGTAACGGCGAGTTCCGCCATGGAAATGTTTGAAGTGCTGGGAATTGGGGAGGAAAGCAACGAACTTCGTCCAAGACCGTCGGATATTGACCTGATTTTGCTAGATATGATGATGCCGGAGATGGATGGTATCGAAGCCTGCAGTATTGTGCAGAAATTTGAGAATCTGAAGGATATACCGATTATTATGGTGACTGCCATCGGAGATTCCAAGAAACTTGCCGAAGCATTGGATGCAGGGGCATCTGACTATGTGACCAAACCGATTAATAAAGTCGAACTGATGGCCAGAATTCGACTCGCACTTCGTTTGAAACAGGAGAAGGATTGGCACAAAGAGCGTGATCAACGTATTCAGGATGAGCTCAAGTTGGCAGCGATGGTCCAAAATGCTGTTTTAAGTCCGGCAATTAGGGACCCGCTGTTCCAAGTGCATGCCATCTATAAACCATCTTTTGAGCTTGCGGGTGATCTGTATTCTTGGTACCCACTTGGGGAAGGCCGTTACGGAGTTCTGCTGCTCGACATGATGGGACACGGGATATCTTCATCCCTGTTTACCATGTTTATCGCTTCTGTGTTAAAAGATACGGTTACCACTTATGTGGATCCAGAGAAGGTCATTCAAGAGTTGAACCGTCGTTTTAACCAGCTCCATCTGGAAAAACAATTGGTGCAGTATTATTTCACGGCAATTTATCTGGTCGTTGATACACGGATGAAGCGTATTGATTATGTTAATGCAGGGCATCCACCTGCTTTATTCTTCCGAAACGACGGCAGTGTCACCACATTTGACAGCGTCTGCTGTCCTGTTGGTTTATTTGACAAGATGGATATTGAACCACAAACGATCCATTACGAGGGTGACGGGCATATTGCACTATATACGGATGGATTATTGGAAGCTGTTCAGGGCGGGCAGGAAGAACAACATGAATTCCTGATCGAAAAACTGACCGGGTCACATCAGTGGAATGAAGCTGCCATGCAGGCCATGTTCTTTGACGACGAAATTCCCCAGGAGCGGGATGATGATAAATGTCTGGTCTGGATTACTTTGGATAAAGGGGCGGGGGATGAATGAAGATCAGGAATAAACTGCTGATTGGTTTTACCGCTCTGATGGCTATTTTGATCGTGCTCACGTTTGTGAGTTATGAACGGCTAAACAGCAGTAATAAACAGATTGATCAGATGTATCAGGAACGTTATCTCAAAGTAAGGTTCACTTCTGCTGTACGCGGAGAGGTCAATGATATTGCCAAAGTGCTGGCTAACTTGTTATTGAATCCGAACAATTCAATTAGTGCTGCTGAAGGTGACCTGAAGGAGATGAAGGATCGGGGGGATGGTTACCTCGTAGAAGTGAGAAACCGAGCAGACAGTGCACCTGAACATCAACTGGTGGATCGTGTGAATACTGCGTGGACTGCTTATACTTCCTATGCAACAAGACAGATCAACTTGATGTCCCAAAGCAGGGTAGAAGATGCGAATAACTACCGCAATGCAACAGGACTCGCGGTGCAAAAAGAAGCTGTGGATAGTTTGAATGCTCTTTCCCGTTATCAGGACCAAGAGATTGATGCCGAGATCAAAAACGCTAACGCAGCGTATACGAGAGCAGTACAGATCACGATAGGTATCATGATTGCGGGGTTGTTGCTTGCATTGGGTGTCATTATGTGGGTGCTGCCGAGTATCACACGGGGTCTGAACACGGTATCTATGATGATTACCAGCTTTGGTAAAGGGCGTTACCGAACCATTCGGCGCATACAGGTCAAATCAACCGATGAGATTGGTCAGATTGCCAGTGTGTTCAAGGATGTATCCAGTGATCTGGAAGAAAAACTGGAAATCGAGAGGGCTTATGTACAGGCTCAGCAGGATCAAAACTGGATGAGTTCGAATATCGCAAGAGTCCCGGAACTGCTTCGGGGGATTGGCTCCATTCGCCAAATTTCACAGATGTTTATCAGTGAGTTCACACCTGTGCTTGGCGCTCAGTTGGGTGTTGTCTATCTGATCGATGAGGAGAAACATCCCGACGAACTGAGACGTTACGGTGCATACGCATTTGAAGAGAACGAAGATGTTGGTAAAGAAATGTATCGCATCGGTGAAGGCTTGATTGGTCAAGCCGCGCTGGATATGACACCAATTATTCTGGAAAATACGCCTGAAGATTATGTGCATATTGGTTCAGCTTCAGGTTCAACACGTGCTGCGGGTATCATGATCTATCCTGTCGTGTTTGAAGATGAACTGATTGGTGTAGTTGAAATGGCTTCCTTTGAAGGTTTCAATGAACTTCACAAGCAGTTGTTCACACAACTGATTATGAACCTGGGCGTAATTTTGAACAACGTTCGACGTCGTTTGCGTGTGGAGGAGTTGCTGCGTGAATCCCAGGCACTGACTGAGGAACTGCAGGTTCAATCGGAAGAATTGCAGACACAGCAAGAAGAACTTCGTCGTTCCAATGAGAATCTGGAGGAGCAGACAGAGGCGCTTAAACGTTCCGAGGAATTGCTGCAGCGTCAGCAGGAAGAATTGGAGCATTTCAATACGGAACTCATTGCCAAGACGCGGGCGCTTGAAGAGCAGGTGCGTGAAGTTGAAGAGAAAAATGACGAAATTGAGAAAACGAAGACACAGTTGGAACAGCAAGCTACACAGCTGTCGATGACAAGCAAGTACAAGTCCGAATTTTTAGCGAATATGTCACATGAACTCCGTACACCATTGAACAGTCTGCTCATTTTGTCCCAGTTATTGTCGGAGAACAAGGGTGGGAATCTGACTGACAAACAGCAGGAATATGCGCAAACCATCTACATGTCGGGCGCCGATCTGCTGAAGATGATTGATGAGATTCTGGATCTGTCCAAGGTGGACGCAGGTAAGATGGATATCAATTATGAGACAGTTCGAATGGAAGAGCTGACCAGCTTTGTTCAGCAGAACTTCGGACCGATGGCGAATAAAAAGGAACTGAACTTGAATATCGATTTCGACAGCGATCTACCGGAATGGGTATACACCGACAGTCATCGCGTCAAACAGATTTTACGGAATTTGTTGTCGAACGCATTTAAGTTCACCAATCGAGGTTCGGTTAGTCTGATTGGACGACGAATGAAACCGGAAGAGCTGCCGGGTTATATGAACACCAATCAGGAATATCTCGGATTTAGTGTAAAAGACACCGGCATTGGTATTCCATCGGATAAGACGGATTTGATCTTTGAAGCGTTCCAGCAAGTAGACGGGACCACAAGCCGGAAATACGGTGGAACTGGCCTGGGATTGTCCATTAGCAGGGAGCTGGCACGTTTGCTTGGTGGCGCAATACAGGTGGAATCATCCGAAGGGGAAGGTAGCTGCTTTACCTTATACCTGCCGGATAATCATGAAGAGGAAGCCTTGGCAGAAGAAGGTGCTTCAAGAGAAGCGGCTGTATCCTCAGAGGATCTTTATGAACAGTCCATCGAAGCACGGACCATGCTTTCAAGTCATCAGTCCATTCTCTCTCCTGATCCGGAGCGTAGCGTGGGTAAAGATCTATCTCCTTCCCATACTCCAGATGTCACGCAGATCGAAGATGATCGGGAGAATATCATGGAAGGCGACAAAATCCTCCTCATCATTGAGGATGATGTGAACTTTGCACATATTTTGATGGATATGGCGAGAGGAAGAGGATTCAAAGCACTTGTTGCCCTACAAGGTGATAAAGGACTTGAAATGGCACGTCAATATTTGCCGGATGCCATTATCCTGGATATTCAATTGCCGGTAATGGATGGTTGGACCATTCTGGGCGAGCTGAAGAGCAGTTCGGCAACACGCCACATTCCGGTTCATGTGATTTCAGTTATTGATGATATGAAGCAAGGTCTGATGATGGGCGCCATTGCGTATCTGAAAAAACCTTCGAGCAAGGATTCACTGGATAAAGCATTCTCGCATATCAAATCATATACCGAGAATCAATTAAAACGACTGTTGATCGTCGAAGATGATGAGATTCAGCGTAAAGCCATTATAGAATTGATTGGTCATGATGATGTTGCAATCACTGCTGTATCGACAGGTAGTGAGGCGTTGAATGAATTACACAGCCAGCGTTATGACTGCATGGTACTGGATCTAATGTTAACGGATATGACCGGGTTTGAGTTGCTCGACCAGATTCGCGATGATGAATATCTGAACGATCTGCCGATTATAATTTATACAGGCAAAGAGCTGGATTCCAAGGAAGAAATGAAGCTGCGCAAATATGCGGAATCCATCATTATCAAAGATGTGAAGTCACCGGAACGTCTGCTGGATGAGACCACTTTGTTCCTGCATCGGGTAGAAGCCAATTTGCCGGAAGACAAGCGTCGAATCTTACAGAAACTACACAACAAAGAAACGTTGTTTGAAGGCAAAAAAATATTGCTTGTAGATGACGATATCCGTAACGTATTTGCCCTTTCAAGTGTCCTTGAAGGCTATCGGATGGATGTGACATTTGCGGAGAACGGCCGAGAGGCTTTGGAGATTTTGGACAAAAATCCTGAATTTGATCTGGTACTGATGGATATGATGATGCCAGAAATGGACGGTTATGAAGCAATGACACGAATCAGACAGATCCCGCAGTTTGAAAAGTTGCCGATTATTGCGCTCACGGCCAAAGCCATGAAAGAGGATCGCGGCAAATGTATTGAGGCCGGAGCATCTGATTATGTGAAAAAACCGATCCAGACAGATCAATTGTTATCCTTAATGCGCGTATGGTTGTATTCGTAAGTTCATTATTCGTATGTTGATTGTTTGGGTAATGAAAGACAATACGACGAATACGCAAGTAACAAATGAAGAAGTGGAGAGAACTTATGACACCGTGGGAACCTACCGAGACGGGGGCAGATTTGGTCCGTATGCCGCAAGATGAAGAACGTGAGCTGATCGAGATTGAGTTGCTGTTGGAAGGCATGCACCGTTTATATGGATATGATTTTAGAAACTATGCATTGCCATCCCTAAAACGAAGAATCTGGCATCATGCACATGCTGAAGGTGTTAAGAGCATATCCGGCTTGCAGGAGCGTGTTCTTCATGACCGTTCCGCGTTTGACCGTTTTGTACAGAACTTATCCATCCCTGTAACGGAAATGTTTCGAGATCCTTCGCTTTTCCGAATGTTTCGGGAACAGATTATTCCTATCCTGAGAACATACCCGTATATCCGAATATGGCATGCGGGATGCTCTACGGGAGAGGAAGTTTATTCCATGGCCATCATGTTGCATGAGGAAGGACTGTATGACAAGGCAAGAATCTACGCAACGGATATGAATGATCGCTCTTTGCAACAGGCCAAAGAAGGCGTATATGGTATTGAGAAAATGAAACTATTTACTACAAATTATTTGGAGGCAGGGGGTACCAGAGCCTTCTCCGAGTACTATACAGCGAAATATAATTCGGTGATATTTCATCCTTTTCTAAGGAAGAACATCATTTTCGCCGAGCACAACCTGGCAACAGACCGGTCATTTAACGAGTTTAATGTTATCTTTTGCCGTAATGTCATGATTTATTTTAATGATGAACTGCGGAACCATGTGCATGGGCTGTTTCATGAGAGCTTGAGCCACTTTGGTATTCTGGTTCTGGGGTCGAAAGAATCGATACATTTTACAGAGTTCAGTGATACCTATGAGCCGTTAGACCGGACCGAAAAAATATACCGGAAGATTAAATAGGGGGTTAGGGTTAGCCATGGGGCTCAATGAACCAATCCACATATTATTGGTAGATGACCGCCCTGAGAACTTGCTTGCTCTTGAAGCAGTTCTGGAATCGGAACAATATAAACTCGTTAAGGCAACTTCCGGAGAAGAGGCACTCCGCTGTCTGCTAAAAGACGAATTTGCGGTTATCGTTCTCGATGTGCAGATGCCTGGAATGGACGGAATTGAGACAGCAAAGTTAATTAAGGCACGGGACAAGTCCAAGGATGTGCCGATTATATTCATCTCTGCGAATAGTAGAGAAGCGGAGCACTTGTTTGCCGGATATTCAGCCGGGGCCATTGATTACATGGTTAAGCCATTTATTCCTCAGATTTTGAAATCCAAAATCGAGGGGTTTGTGGAGATGTTTATCACCAATAAACGTTTGAAGACACAGACCATGCTTCTTCACCAGAAGACACAGGAACTGGAGAAGATGAACCAACAACTCATTCAGGCCAAGGAAGAAGCAGAAATTGCAGCCAATGCAAAGACCGAGTTCCTGGCGATGATGAGTCATGAGATTCGTACACCGATGAACGGAGTTATCGGTATGGTTGATCTGCTGATGGAGACGGAACTGAGGGAAGATCAGAAGGAATATGCAGACATCGTTCGTCGCAGCGCGGATGCACTTGTCACGGTCATCAACGACATTCTTGATTTTACCAAGATGGAATCCGGCAAAATGGAACTTGAAGAGCATCCTTTTGAAATTGTCTCCTGTGTTCGGGAAGTGTTGGGATTGTTTGCTGCAGAAGCAGGCAAAAAGAACTTGGAACTGGATTATTTCCTGGAGGATTCTGTCCCTGAATTAATCTATGGAGATATGGCAAGGCTCCGTCAAGTTCTCTTAAATCTTATTGCAAATGCGATCAAATTTACCGATCAGGGTGGAGTGTATCTGATCGTGTCAGTTAAGGAAGAAAAGGATGGAGAAATGGCATTGGAGTTTGCCGTTAAAGACACCGGGATAGGTATCGCTTCAGACAAAGTTGATCGCCTGTTCCAGCCGTTTTCCCAGCTGGATACATCCATGACACGTAAATACGGTGGAACTGGCTTAGGACTGGCAATATGCAAGACTCTGGTTGAAATGATGGGTGGACAGATCTATCTGGATACAACAGAGCAACGGGGAGCAACGTTTGTATTTACAATTCAGGCGAAACGTTATGTAGAAACTGAACTGATCCAGAGGAACGGGGAAGAGAAGCCAACGGATGTGAAAAATGAGAATAAATATCCTACGGTATTAATCGTGGATGATCATCCTATTAACCAGAAGTTGATGGCGATTATGCTCGGTAAGCTTGGGTTGCTCTCAGACATTGCTGAAGATGGGCAGAGCGCACTCGATATGGTAAACGGCAGCCGTTATCCCTATGACTATGTGTTTATGGATCTGCAGATGCCTGTGATGGACGGTTTGGAATGCACACGGCGGATTCGAGAGAGCCTGTCCCAGTCTGATCAGCCAATCATTATAGCCATGACTGCTAACGTGATGGAAGGTATTCAGCAGCGCTGTATTGCTGCCGGCATGGATGATTATATTAGTAAACCGGTGAAAATGGGCAATGTGAAACAGAAAATAGCCCAGTTTCAGAAACAACGACAAATGTTAGATCCAGGCCCTTCAGCCATGAATCAGGCCAATTGAAACATTTTCCAAACTTCTTTCTGTTTCACTCGTGCTGAAGTTGGGTTATTAGGTAAGGAAACCATTGATCAGGAGAGAGATGTCTAATGAATACAAATAAAAATGAAAAATTCAATGCAAGAACTGAAACACAGGACGGCGTATGCACGGTGTATCTGACTGGCGAACTGGATTTGTCGGTTGCTCCTGACTTCCGCTTGGTGATGGAGCCGCTCGTGGATAACAAGGAACAGGATCTTGTGATCAACATGAAAGAATTGAAGTATATCGATAGTACAGGGATTGGTATCCTGTTATCTGTTCTGAAGGCAAGACATGGAATGGAAGCTCGCTTTGAAGTACAGGAAGTTCCTGCGCAGATTCAGAAACTTTTTGATATGACGGGCATTGCCAAATTCTTTGTCACACAGAAGAATTCCCAATAGGAAAGGATCGAAAAAGGAATGAATGCAGAAGTTCAAAGAGTCACCCTTAATTTACCTGCGACAGCTGATTACGTTGATATTGTAAGACTCAATCTCTATGGAGTAGCATCCAAAATGGGATTTTCTTATGAAGACATTGAGGATATGAAAGTTGCTGTATCCGAGGCCTGTAACAACTCTGTATTGTATGCCTACTCACACGAAGGCGGCATGGTTGAAGTTGTATTCGAAGTGGATGGCGAAACATTGTCCATTATTGTCAAGGACGAAGGTGCCAGCTTCGAGAACATGAACCCTGCTGTGTCACGTGCCGGTCTACACGACAAAGAACTGACGGAAGCACAGATTGGCGGACTTGGGTTCTACCTGATGCAAGCCTTGATGGACGATGTCAGTGTGGAAAGTGAGACGGGCAAAGGTACGAAAGTAGTACTCGTAAAACGTCTTGCAAGAAGTGAGGAGAAAGTATGAATGAAAAAGTGACTCCCCCAGAGTCCATGTCTGAAGCTATAGGTTTGATCTGGGAATACCAGCAGACCCAAGATAATGAAATTGCAACAGTTCTCATCCGTAAGTATGAACCAATGGTAAAGATGGCAGCAGGTAAAATCGCTCGGAATCGCCCCGATCTATACGAAGACTTGTATCAGACCGGGCAGATGGCTTTGATTCGTTTGCTTAAGCAATACGATATTAATCTAGGTATTCCGTTTGAACCTTATGCCATGAAGAGCATGATCGGTCATATGAAAAACTACTTGCGCGATAAATCCTGGTATATTCAGGTGCCCCGGAGGATTAAGGAAAAGGGAGCACTTGTGCAACATGCCATTGATGAGTTAACCGTTAAGCTGGAGCGCTCACCCGGTGTGAACGAAATTGCTGAATACCTTGATTTGACTGCAGAAGAGACGATTGAAGTTCTGGCTGGTCGGGAATGTTACCACTATGTATCACTGGATTCTCCTTTATCTCAGGATGACAGTGCAGCAACATTGGGTGAACTGATCAGTGCAGATGTTAATGACTATGATTCGGTCGAAAAACGGATGGACTTGCAACAGGCATTGGGACAATTGAAGGAACAAGAGCAGCAGGTACTTATTCTAGCATTCCAGGATGGCCAATCTCAGCGGGCAATTGCCCAGAAGCTTGGTGTTTCACAGATGAGTGTATCTCGTATTCAGAAGCGAGCTACAGAGAAATTGAAACAGATTATGTCTAATGCTTCAATGTTATGAAAAATGGAACCCTAATGTTGTTGAGTACGGCATAAAGAAGGACACGTCATTGCACTGAAATGCATACGTGTCCTTTTTGGGATCAAAAAGATGGGTATGTAATGAAGAACATGAGTGCAGGAGTGGATAAAGTGATTGTGAACCAAATCAAGTTGGAAGCTCGCCGTGACAAGTTATCTTGCTCGGACCATTGGCAATGGTGGGATTGGGTTGCACCTGACACCGATAGCATGAACGATGCTTTGGAGGAGCTGACAGAGGCGTTTCCGGATATGCGATATTGGCTTTATAAAATTCCGGAAGTCGAATCGAATTATTTGTCCGTCCGTTTCGTGAATGGTAAAGAACCAGTCATATTTGGTTCATTGTTGTATGCGATCAAGAATGAGAGAGATGACAAAAGAAAAGATAATCAGATGTTCTTTTATGTCGATCGTAATAACCTGGTTACCTTGAATATGGATGACAATACACGAGGTATTATGAAGACGGATGAACGTGCCCATATGTTACAGCAATGTAGTGAGGCCAGGGACGGGATGTTTGTACTTTTTCGAGCTATACTGCATTACTACCATGTGGGAATGGATCATTTTGAGATGAACCTGCGTGATCTGGAACGGAAGATGGAATCTCGCAATGCCCGCACCTTGATGGACCAGATTCTCGCCGCTCGATTTGAATTATTGTATTGGAGTAATCTGTTCATCCCTTACTCGGAACTGATGGCTGCTTCACATGAGGCTTACCTTGATGAAATAAATGAAAATCGATATTTCCAGCAGCTCCAACATCGAGTAGAGCGAATGGAACGTTTGTTTAGTCACTACGAGAAAGAGATCGATACGTTAATCTCCATTGATAATGCAATCTCCGGTGTACGTGGCAATGAGATCATGAAGACGCTGACCATTGTCACTGCTGTGTTCATACCTGCCACGGCAGCTGGCGCGATATGGGGGATGAACTTTGAGAACCTGCCCTTTATCGACAAATCATGGGGAGTTGTACTGGTCCTTGTTGTCATTATCTTAAGCATGATCAGCATGTATGTATGGCTGATGATGAAAGGCTGGACAGGAGATCTGCTCAAAGTGAAATCCTCACAGCCTTCAGCTGAAGAGACAGAGAAAAAAGGAGCTACGGAAAAACGTAAGGGATAGCCTACTATTGGTTAGTCCTCTTAGTTTTTGTAATCTTCAATATAACCAAGCAAGTCAGCGATATATTGGCCCACAATCGGCATATTCACGAATTGGCTGAGAATGAATGCCAGCAAACCGAGAACAACAAAGGTACCCACAGTCAGACCGAGACCTCGTGCCATGCCCGCTGTGAAATTGGTAATAATCCGCTTTTTGGGACTGCTGTAATTCTCAATAATATCCTTGATCTGTGCTCTCTCCAGACTGTCTGCAATCTGGTCCAGACGGGTGTTCAATCGCTTTACCTCATGACGCAATTCAAACGGATGCTCGCTTGTATCATACTGCTGTGCCGGTGTTCCTCCCGTAATTGGAGTATTACCGTTAATTGTAACTTTACTCATGTTATTCGTCCTCCTCAACTCGCATTGGATAAAAAATAGCCAGCTGGAGTGCAGCTGGCTATTGGTCACTCGATCTGTATCGCCTTACAGGCTAGTCGAGTTAAGTTCTTTGCGTGCATCTTCCTTCGCTTCAATGGAAGCGGCAGCCACTTCATCAGATGCACGGGATGCTTCGTTAGCCACATCAGCGGATGCTTTTCTCACAGAGTCCATTACATCATTGCGGCCTTGATTTACCGTTTTTGCAATGTCGGAAGTTTTGGAAGAGACCGTTTTAGCCAGTTCAGAGGCTTTGTCACCTACAACAGTTGCCACTTCTTTGGTGCGGTCAGTAACGATGCCCACTTTCTCGGAAAGGTCACCACGCAATTCACGTCCCGGTTTAGGCGCAAAGAGTAGTGCTGCTGCAGCTCCAAGTAAACCCCCGATGAAAATACCTTTTGCGAAAGTCGAACCCGTCTGTACAGGATATTGCTCTTCTGCTTTATTCATGTCTAATCACTCCTTCTTCAAATTAAGAAACAAATACGAAACAACGAACACCTTGTTGCCCGAATCAGGCAGCCTGTCTTAGCAGTCTGGACACAAGCCCCAGCAAGAAAACAAAGAGCGCTGTACCAATGATAGCAGGGATAATGGCAAAGTTACCGATAACTGGTCCCCAGTTACCAAGCAAAAGTGCTCCCAGCCAGGCTCCGGCAAATCCGGCAATCATTGCACCGATTATGCCTCCAGGCATGTTGTGACCGGCAAGTGCATCTCCGATCAAACCGATGATGACAGCCATCACAATGCTGATAATGATGCCCCACATAACAACCGCCTCCTTTAAACTTGATGTAGGATGTTGTCTGTTCGCGTTTGCTTACTTCGTATATAAACCCCGTGCAACCCTGTGAAACAATAAAGATGAGGATGAATGAACTGGAAATCAGAGGAATTCATTCTTTAGCGGCTTTGTTTAATGCCCTTAACCATGCAGAAGATCCATGCCAATCCAGCGGCAAATCCGGTAAATACATCCGTAGGATAATGAACGCCCAACATGATGCGGCTGAGGCCAATCAACAAAATAAAAATGATACCGCATAGGACAGGAAGCCACGCACCAGAAGATGTATGTCGCTGTTGCTCAATGGCCCAGATCACAAAGAGCATGCCGTAGAAGCCCATGGAGATCATGGCATGTCCGCTGGGAAAGCTGTACCCGTGAACGACCAGCAGATGATCCAGTTCAGGTCGGCTTCGTCTGAAAAATTCTTTCAATAACGTGTTCAGAATCCACATCATGGCAAAACTTCCCGTGATCGCATATCCATATATAATAAACCTTGGGCTGCGTTGTATGAAGAAAAGAAGAGCAAAACCTCCTGCAGCCACAGCAGAGATTTTGAATGAGCCCAGTGCGGTTATGAATGCAGTGTAAGGGAATAGATGAAGACGTGAATCTGAATTCAGATAAAATAATTGTTGAATTTCATCATCCAGACGAATAATAACTTCAGCACCCAACCAGGCACCCAGACCTGCCAAGATGAATACGACCGATGCGCTAAGGGCCAGACCAGCCAAACCCCAGTTGAGGAGTGGACGTAACAACGTGCCGGGAGTTGAACTGAATGAGTCTGTTGAATACGTTTTGCGCTGCATAATGAGTTTCTCCTTCAGTTATTGTAGTAGATGAACATAGATGATAAAGCTATACCCGAAATGCCTGTCGAAAAAACTGTAAAAACGTCGCTTTTGTACTATACTATTTAAGATATCCCATGCGGCGTCGTGACGCAAAGCAGAGATGAAATCGGGAGCACAAAGGAGAGAACTCGCATGGAGAGTGCCTTGTTAATTAAAGAATACCGTGCAGGCGTCATGGAATGCGCCCATTACGGACACATAAGTATTACGGATGAGTATGGCCGAATCGTATACTCGGCTGGTGACCCTCATTTTAGAGCGTTCACTCGTTCATCTGCCAAACCTTTTCAAGCCATTCCAGGTATTCGGGCAGGAATTGCCAGTCACTATGGCCTATCATCACAGGAGATCGCCATTATGTCCTCTTCGCATCGTTCGGAACCGGAACACATTCGGGTGCTGGAGCAGTTATCCGGTAAGATCGGATTGGGAGAAGAATGCCTGATCTGTGCACCAAGCTATCCGCTTAATGAAGAAAGCCGTAATCAATGGATACGTGGACAAGGGGAGAAACGCCGCATCTTGCATAACTGCTCCGGAAAACATCTGGGAATTCTGGGGTACAGTCAGATGAAGCAGGTTGATCTGGTCAGTTACGCTGAACCGGATCATCCGGTACAACGTGAAATTCTTGAAACCTTTGCTGACCTGGCAGGTATTGAGGAAAAAGAGATTGAGCTTGGGACGGATGGCTGCGGCTTTCCGGTATTTTCTTTGCCGTTGTCGGCATTGTCGAACGCTTATCTGAAGCTCGCCTGTCCGGATCTTATCGCTGATTCTTCCACAAGAACAGCTGTAGAGACCATAACATCAGCTATGAATGAATATCCGTTAATGGTAGGTGGCACGGAGCGTGTAGATTCAGTGCTGCTGGAAGATGATAACATTGTAGCGAAAGGTGGATTCAAAGGGGTATTCGGTTTTGGTCTGAAAAAAGAACGATTGGGAATCACCTTCAAGGTCCTTGATGGTTCTGAGGAAGAGTGGGCCTTTATTACCCAATCCATCCTGAAACAGATTGGTTACTCCAATGAGAGAACCATTGCGCGATTGGCTGAAGTATTCCCTTCGGACATCCGAAATGATGCGGGTACCCTTGTAGGTCATGCAGATAGTGAGTTCATTCTTCACTCACTTGAAGATAGCGTATAACCTTAAGAAGGGGCGTGATTAGAGTTGCCGGACCCCGGGTAAAGATGACATACCAACTGGTATTCATCTATACAATTCATATACACGCACGGACTGCCGCGGTAATGTGGCAGCTCTAAACCCTTGGAGGTGGATGAACATGATTAAAGTGGTGACATCGGAAGAAAGGCACACGTCGGATCGAGGTTGGATACACAGTGAATTCAGCTTTTCCTTTGCGGATTATGATGATCCAAGCAATGCCCATTTTGGCTGTCTGTTGGCTCATAATGAAAACACGCTGATGCCGCAAGAAGGCTTTAAGAAACATCCACATCATGATCTTGAACTTGTCAGTTATGTCATATCAGGTACACTCAAACATACGGATAGTATGGGAACAGAGCAATTGCTTGAACCGGGTACGGTCCAGGTGATGAGTGCGGGTACGGGAGTGGAACATTCTGAGACCAATCCGTCAGCGGATGAACCGGTACGTTTCCTCCAGATGTGGTTTTTGCCATCGGAGCGTATGCTGAAACCATCCTATACGAATCGGAGAATAGAGCCGCAGGAGCATTTGAATCGTCTATGTCCGATTGTATCCGGGCAAGGGGGCGAGGGAAGCGAAGGCGCATTGCCTATTTCCCAGGATGTAACCTGTTACCTCTCCCATTTGGAGTCCGGGAAAAAGTTGATGTACCCGCAACACGAAGATCGACGGACACATCTTTTCCTGATCAGTGGGCATGTAGAGATTCATTGTTCGGATGGTAACTTCAACCTCAAGCCGGGCGATGCCGCACGAATTCGCAAAAGCTGTGATCTGCAAATCACGAGCACAGACAGTGAACCTGCCGAATTTGTTTTGGTTGACCTGCCTTAAGGATGGGATGTATTCCGTTAAGGATAGTCTGGAAATATAAATATGTGAAAAAGGACCTGTTCCCACGGTGATGTGGAAACAGGTCCTTTTTAGGCTTGCTTTTGAATAGGACTTCATATAGAAGTCACAAATGATCAAAAGCAACACTTTGCTAAGATTTACGAAGATTACCCAGTTCCGAAGCGACAGCTTCCACTTCAGAGATACTGAGATGTTCCTTGCTCAAAATCATTTCATACAGGTCAAACAGATCTTCATATTTCTCAAGTGGGAATGAAGAAGCTTGCATGGCGGCACCACTTGCCATACGAAGTTTGGTTTTGATCGCTTCAATCATATATTCCATATTGGCTGCTGTTGCTTGTGTTAAATCCATCGTTAAGTTCATCCCTTCCGTATCGGAAACTCTTGTTATTGTATCATGATTGGAAGCGCTCAGGCTAATGCTTTTGCGAGGAAACCAAGCATCGGTTACAATGATGGATACAACAACAGGATTTCATGGAAACCTGAGTGTACTGGAGGGAATACAGCTTGGCAGCGTATAAGCGAGAAATGGTTCGCCATCAAGGAAGGGAAGTCCGTAAAGGCGTGCCTGCAGAGAATTTGATCTTATTTTTCAAAAACATCGTTCAACTTCATTCTCCAGCTGAAATCACGTTTGTCTGCATCGGTACTGATCGTTCCACCGGGGATGCTCTGGGTCCACTGACAGGAAGTTTACTGCAAGAGAGCGGAATGGAGAACGTTATTGGCACGCTGTCTTCCCCTTGTGATGCAGATACGCTGGAAAAGAAATTGGCACTTATTCCTGCACACCATGCCATCATAGCGATTGATGCATGTCTGGGTCCAAAGCAGGCGGTAGGTACATACTATCTCTCGAATAACCCACTCATTCCGGCCCAATCGGTCGGAGGCAAGCTACCTCCTGTTGGACAATACAGTGTAGCAGCTGTGGTTAATGCTAATGGACCAAGGCCCTATTCCATTTTGCAGATGACCTCGCTTCACCTGGTCATGGGGATGTCCCGAACGATTGCAGACGCCGCAATTGAAGCAGGGAAATGGAGACAAACGTTTCATTCATGATATGTAGGCTTAATAATATACAACCTGAATTATTTAATTCGCGCAGAGAGAGGGATTCATATGGAAAAAGTGATGTGTGATGGAACGACGATTTGTTATGCCGAACAAGGTAAGGGAGAAGCACTCATTTTGCTCCACGGATACTGTGGCAGTTCATCGTATTGGGATGAGGTCGTACCTGAACTGGCACGCAGCTATCGCTGTATCGTCCCCGATCTGCGTGGACACGGAAAAACAGATGCACCTGTAGGAAGTTATACCATCGAACAGATGGGCAACGATGTATTACAGTTGATGGATGAGTTGAATGTGGAAAAAGCGGTCCTTCTGGGACACTCGATGGGGGGATACATTACGCTCTCGATTGCACAGCGTCACCCGGAGCGTTTGAATGCATTTGGTCTGATTCATTCGACAGCCTATCCGGACAGTGAAGAAGCCAAGGAAAAACGCCTTCGTGCTGTATCCACCATTCAGACCGAAGGTATCGTGAATTTTGTAGATGGACTGGTTCCCGGACTTTTTGCACCGGAACATGTGGAATCGCTATCTACGCATGTAACACGTGTGAAGGAAATTGGTTACCAGACTGCTCCTCAAGGTGCTGTTGGTGCTGCACTTGCTATGCGAGAACGTCCGGATCGCCGCGATGTGTTATCGGCTACACCTTTACCTGTATTGCTGGTTGCGGGAGAGAAGG
Source organism: Paenibacillus sp. PK1-4R (assembly GCF_030369595.1). NCBI lineage: Bacteria > Bacillati > Bacillota > Bacilli > Caryophanales > Paenibacillaceae > Paenibacillus > Paenibacillus sp. PK1-4R. The sequence goes on along the minus strand of NZ_CP126535.1, from coordinate 5,858,949 downwards.
ATGCTGTTATCCCGCCAGAACGTACATTTACAAGTGACAAGCCACATATCGTGCAAGCCGTGATTGCGGGTGCGGGTCATATGAGCATGTATGAAGCTCCTGAAGAATTAATTCAGGTCATTAAACAATTTATGGCTGGATTATCGAAGTAATTGATGAAGTAATTTATGTTGATTTCATTAGGGCGTGTCTGAAAACTCCGAAGGAAGTAGATTTTACTGAATTTTCGTTCCAAGCAAGGAAGTTTTCCGCAGGCGTGCCGGGGCACGTCAAGGGGAAGTGACGCAGCATGGGGCGAAAAGGCGGTAAAAGATGCACTTCAGCGAGTTTTGAGACACGTCCTAGAATATAGTTTGGTTTCTGGATGATTCAACCTCTTGTGGAGGAGGAGTTACCAGTTCCATTTCAACCGAGCCCCTGCCACGTCCCTTTGGGATAGGCAGGGGTTTAGTGTGTTCATGGCCAGAGCAAAGACACGCGTGTCTTGTTTTTGGCTTTTTGTCATGGCATGAATTAAAATAAATATAAAGGAACGATATGAGAACGATTGGATGTATAGGGTCGAATGATGAGGGGGCATACAGCATGTTCAGAAAAGATTATCTGCTCCGCATGATGGAGGAAATGACTGAAGCAATAGGCAAAGTGTTCACGCTCAAACAGCAACGTAAGCACACCGAGGCATTGTCTGAACTGGATGAGCTGATGCGCAGGCAGTTTGGGTTGAATTTATCTCTACTGAACTCATTGCCAGCGGAGGATGTTATTGAAATGTTCCGTTTTCGCGGAATGATTGAGGTAGACAATCTGCAGCAGGCCGCGAGGCTGATTGAAGAAGAGGCTTACATTTATCAAGAGAAGGCCAAAGTGGAAGGCATAGATGATCAGGAGAGAATGGACGCAGAGGATGAGGCTGTCATTCGATTGATGAGATCACTTCATTTTTACCTGTATGCATTGAATCATGGCGCTAATCCCAAGTTGTTGGACGCACCGGAACGGGTGGAGGGTGTGTTGGGGCTTACGAAAGAATATGAACTTCCTGCCCGGACTGAAAGACAGCTTGCCCTCTATCGTGAACAACAAGGACGTTACGACCAGGCAGAGAACAGTTGGTATCGATTGCTCCAGCTTGGTGATGAATTCCCGATGAGCTACCGAGATGATGTACAGGCGTTCTATGAAAGGTTGAGCCAACTCACGGATGAACAACTGGAGCAGGGCGGTCTGCCACGGAACGAAGTTGAAGAGGGACTAGCTGAACTAAGTCGTCAAGAGATGAACTCATAAAATATGGATTGGATCAAGGCTTGTTACATGCCTTTACTTGGAGAGGGAACGGAATTGTGGTATGGTAACGGTTGACCAAACCAAACCGAAAGTGAGATGTACCCCGTGGATTCATTGCGAAAGCTTATACAAGACATCTTTGAACAGAATTCGCTGATTACAGCGACCTGGAGCCAGCTGCGCAGACGGGACAATGTCTCGTATACCAAAGTGCAAGTCAAGCCGGTGACACTGAAGAATCAGCTGCATTATCAATTTGCATTTCATTATAACAACAAAGTGCTGCACGAGAATTTGACTCCGGCTGAAGCGGCTGAGCGCATGACTTTGTTATGCGAAGAGACGTTTCGTCAAGGCCTGCTCTGTACGACCGAGGCAGACTATCAAATTTTGATCAGCAAAAAATATAAAGTATCCATTCTTACCAAATCTGCTTCCAAAACTGCAGTGGATCTGTCGCATAATCGCAAGAAGCAATATGTATTGGAAGAGGGAGTACCCGTATCGTTCCTCGTTGAACTTGGTATTATGAACGAAGAAGGTCGTGTGCTGGCCCGTAAATATGACAAGTTCAGACAGATCAACCGTTTCCTCGAAATGGTGCAGGATGTCATTCCACATCTGCCGGAAGGACGTCCACTGACCATCGTTGACTTTGGTTGTGGCAAGTCTTATCTGACATTTGCGTTATATCATTATCTGTCTGTACAACAACGTCGTTCACTCAAGATTATTGGGTTGGACTTGAAGGCAGATGTAATTGAACACTGTAATGATCTGGCTAATCGATTGCATTATGGCGATCTGAAGTTTCTGGTTGGAGACATCGCGGACTACGATGAATTGAATGAAGTGGATATGGTTGTCACACTGCATGCCTGTGATACAGCTACCGATGCTGCTTTGGAGAAGGCAGTTCGTTGGGGAGCTTCTGTTATTTTGTCTGTTCCTTGCTGTCAGCATGAACTGTTTGATCAAGTAGAGGCCTCCGTGATGAATCCGTTGTTGTCCCATGGCATCCTCAAGGAACGTTTTTCTGCACTGGCTACGGATGGGATTCGTGCCAAGTTGCTTGATCTGATGGGATACAAGACACAATTGCTTGAATTCATCGATATGGAGAATACGCCTAAAAACATATTGATTCGTGCTGTTCGCGGTCAGGCTGGCGAAGTGACGGAGATGTGGAATGAATATACGGCTTTCCGTGATTTCATTCATGCCGATCCATATTTGGAGCGGGCTTGTGCCGATTTGCTTCCTGGCGATGGCAAGCAGGCCAACGGGAAATCAAAATCGAGCAAAGAAACCGTTCAAGATTCCGCAAATTGCGACCTTTGCTGAGTGTGCCAACGCCTATACAGGGACATACTACAGTTAGGGTCTCTGAATGTAAACTTCAATAGAGTGCACATACTTCGTAGCAAGCAACATCATAACTGTCAGATGTATATTAGGCAGAAGGACCCGTTATCGGGATCTTCTGTCTTTTTGTTATGCATATGGAGCGGTGGAAGGAAGGAGGGAGGGTGGAGATGAAGAATAGGAGAATGGATAAGGGAGTTCTAAGGTATAGACGAGGGTATGAGGCGAACGAGTTAATGGTGGAACAGGCGTTTGACGGGTCTCGCCATGCAGAGGGTACAGAATATGTAGATAACAGGGACTTATGTAATGGGGGCAAGAGGGACGGTAGAGATAGTAAGGGCAGTAGGGACAGTACATATAATAGGGAAGATACATACAACAAAGATGATACATATGGAGCTATCCAGACCGAAGTGTCAGGGAGTTTTTCTCAAAGTTTGAGGTGTAAACGTTATTCAGGATCGGGGTGGACTGTTGGGTCAGGCATACTCTCCATTGTCTTGCTGCTTGCAGGATGTCTGAGTGGGGGACTGTATTATTCGGCCGATCTGTACCCTGTCCTTTTGATCGCAGCAGGAAGCATATTGATCATGTTTTTTCTTTTCCTTGTAGGTATTTGTCCACAGAAGGCGAGTGAACGAATACCCGTGTCATTGGTACAGGGTCAGTGGAACATTGAACAAATCATTGAAAAAATATTTCGATTTCCGGGAATGTTGCGGGTATTGTGGCCGCTGGGGATGATGACATGTTTTGGGCTACATGCATGGGCAGGCTCGGTGAGTAAACAGGGCAGCATGGATGAGATGCTGCGGTGGAGCCTGCTTGTGCTGTTCACCCTGCTCACTGCAATACTGGCTGCGCGCACGGATGGTGCGCGTTGGTTAGCCTGCGGTTGGCAGATAGCGGGCGGCTTGCTTGTGCTCAGCGGCATCTTTGCCGTGTGCGGGATATTGCCGCTGCCCTTCGGGGTGATGCGGACTGCTGACCCCGAGATCAGCTCCGCCGGAGCAAGGCTCGGCGGATTATTGCAGTACCCGAATGCGTACGGTGCTATTGTTGGCATGTACGCATTGGAGCGGCTGACAGCCGCCGCGCGAGTCATAGCCCGGCCTGTGCCGGCGGGGCGACTCATCGCGGCAGTGCTGCCGCTCATGCCCGCGCAAGCCGCGCTCCTGCTGAGCGAGTCGCGCGGCGCTTGGCTGGCGACCGGCTGCGCCGCGGTCGCCGCCTTTGCTTTGCAGCGGCGAGGTGCCCGCCTGCCGCTGCTACTGGCCATGGCCGCGCCACTGGCGTGCGCGGCCTGGCTGTACCGCCAGCTGGCTGCTGCTCAGCTGGCTCCTGCACCCGTGCCCGGCCTGCTGGCACTGGCCGGGGCATGGGCAGCTGCGCTGCTCGGCACGCTGCTGCTGTGCCGTCTGTGGCACAGCGGCGCCGCCAAGGCTCCGCGCGCCGCTGCTTTGACGGCCATCGTGCTGGCGGGAGCCGCCGCTGCACTCATGGCCGTGGCCTCCACCGCCGATCGCCTAGCGGCAGGTGTCGGCACTGGGGTGTCCCGCCTACAGATGTGGCGGGACGCCCTCCAGCTGTGGACCGAGGCCGCATGGCTCGGCCACGGGGGAGACACATGGCGCAACATGTTTCGCGCCATTCAATCCTCGCCTTATGTTGGAGGCGAGGTCCACAACGGCCTGCTCGATCTTGCCCTGGACACGGGCATGATCGGCATCGTGCTTGTCGCAGGGTGGTTTCTCCTCACCCTGCGAAGCATCTTTTATTTTGCACCACAGCTCTTTCCATCCGTGCTTGTTTTTGGCCTGCATGGGGCGATGGACTTTGACTGGAGCTTCACATTATCTTGGATGCTCTTCATCTGGCTCGGTGCTTGGGCAGTCGCATTGAAGACGGAAACAGAGGGGGTCCAGCGATCCGGCGTAACTGTGAAATACACTCCCTTCAGATTCAAACTGAGATCTAAATCCAGATCTCTTTTCTTGCGATATTTACCAACCCAATCCCGTCCAGCTACTGTCCCGATGCGTTCCTTCTTTCATATTCTTCAGCGAGTAACTGCTCGGCTAATAAGGGTATCCACAGTGATGATCATCCTTTTCTGGCTTGGTGGAACAGTCTGGCTGACCTCCCGATATGCCGTAGCAGAAGTGCAGTACCGTCAGGCGATGTCTGAACCGGATGGCAATCCAGCACAGAAGGTGCATCTTATGGTTGCTTTTCAATCGAATCCGAATCGACCCGATATGGTGATATTCCTTGCACGATCTCTCCCGGGACGAGAAGCAGAATCACTTCTTTTGAACAGCTTGTCCCATTCCCCGATGCACCCTCAGATTTACATCGAACTGGGACGATTGGCAGCCCAATTCGGCGAAGGACAGCAGGCTGGGGAATATTTTGAACAAGCGATTGCATTGAATCGGTATGATGGTATTGGCCAATCCGTGGCTTTGTATTGGATGGAGCAGGCAGCGAGGCGGGAATGGAAGGCAGGATTCACGGATCGAGCCCGACAGACTGCCGCCGCTGGTGTCCAGATGTATGAACGGTATCAACTGCTGGCTGAGGAAGTGGAAGCAGGAAACGTTCGCAATGATCGTCGTTTTGTACTGGAAGAACATGCTCCAGGTTATGGAGAGAACCTGCGTAGGCTTGCTTCGGGTTCTTCTCCTCCGTTTACTCCAGAGTTGACCAAGCGGAGCCCTTAAATCACTGCTGGATCTTGACGTTTACCCATGCGATATAATGTTGGATGTCAGCGTCTAAAAAGTCTGGGAGTCCAAGCTGGCTGCTCCTTGCGGAGGGTATGCGATTTTCTAAGGAACACAGGACGTCTTATTTGGCCTCTAGCTCCTCTTTTTAAATTGTAAGGAACATCAGACACGTTATTTCCCGAAACTCCTAACAAAAACATTATAAAAGGCCAAAAATCCCGAGATAACGTGTCTCAGATTCCTTAGATTTCTAAAATTGCTTCAAATCCTTGAATAAGACGCCTCAGATTCGTTACCACTCGTGGGCTTGAGCATGAAAAATTACTCGGTGTTTATGTTCATACTCCCAGCTTATATTCATGCCCACCTGGAGGTCGGCTCCATGCTCTGCTCCAACCGCAAGGGGTCGCCCTCGAATCCCACCTAGAGTGAAGCTTTACATCGGAAAGAGAAAATCGCATTTTTGTTGTCTCTATCGCTTACTCGTACGTGAAGGACACTTTAACATCACACGTTAAGGACACAGTGCCCTTGACTGTTCCTAACATGTTCAGATTCGCTTTAGCTTTGCTGCGTCTTTCAGTAGGTTTGAAGACACACCTACCTGCCTCATTTTGCATTCCTACAGACGATAACCGCCAAATGCGTGCTGAAACGCATCTTTTAATGGTTCAACATCTACTTCCCACATCGCGGCGATCTCTGCACTGACATCCGTGTTCCACCACTCACATAATTTCTTGCGGTTGTCGCGATTCTCCCCAATCCAGAGCAGATTTGTGATCACCTTACCGTAATAATATTCTTCTGCCTGCTTCATCCGTTCGGGAGAGACATATACTTTTAGCCTTTTGGCTGTCCGGTACAATTCCTTGCTGCATGCTCTTCGAATTCCTCTGGCGGAAGGAAGGTTTTGACCGGATTGCGTATGTTTGACCGGCGGAGAACCGGGTATTGACTTGTGTGACATCTTCTCACGCTCCTCTCCCCATACCATATGCGGACTGCTGCGAACGGGACACTATCCCAACCTCGTGAAGTAGCAACGTCCACAGCCCTGTGATAAAATAGGGACGAACATCCATGGTGCGGAGGGGCACCGCCAATCAGGATGGAGAAAGAGGGTTGAGATGGACTTTATTCATAACCTTGTTGGCCAATTGTTCGATTGGATTCAAAGTCTTGGGTACTTTGGAATCATGCTTGGATTAATGTTGGAAGTTATCCCGAGCGAAATTGTGCTGGCGTATGGAGGTTTTCTCGTTTCACAAGGTAATATCAACTTTTTCGGTGCTATGATTTTTGGTACGGTGGGCGGTGTGATTGCCCAGTTATTTATCTACTGGATTGGCCGTTATGGCGGCAGACCTGTGCTTGAACGCTATGGGAAATACATACTCATCCAGAAAAAACACATCGACCATTCCGAGGAGTGGTTCCGCAAGTATGGTACAGGTGTCATTTTCACGGCGCGTTTTGTTCCGGTGGTAAGACATGCAATCTCCATCCCGGCTGGCATCACGAAAATGCACACAGGCAAATTCATCTTGCTTACTACACTCGCTGTTATACCTTGGACTGCATTGTTTATATATTTAGGGATGATTCTTGGAGACCAATGGAAGCATATTGATGAGAAAGCGGCACCATATGTTATGCCTATTTTGCTTGTCGCTCTCGCCCTTATGATCGTTTATGTACTTATTAAATGGATGAATGCTCGTAAAAAGAAAGGAAGTGTCTAGTCATGGGTAAACCCAACTTGTCTCACAAATTCGGTAAAGGTCTGCCACCGAAGGATTTTATTGAAAGTATGACCAAGAACCAAAGTGAATTCCAGGCCAATTATGATAGCTTTACTTGGTCGAACGAAGAGGATCGTGAGTTTTTTGAGAGTCTGAACCATCGCGATGATCTGCGTGTGTTAATTCTGGCTGCTGACTGGTGCGGGGATGTTGTCCGTAATATTCCGGTTGTGTTCCAGGCGCTTGAAATCTCAGGAATCCCAACTGAAGTTTTGATCATGGAGAACCATCCTGAAGTGATGGATGAGTTCCTGACGATGGGTGGCCGTTCCGTGCCAGTCGTTATTTTTGCAGATACAGGTGGACATGTGTTGGGTCAGTGGGGACCACGTCCGCAGCATGTCCAGGAAGTCATGATTGAATTCAAACGCCTTAATCCAGATCGTGAAGCAGCAGATTATCAAGAAAATTTGGCTGTGGCGCGTCAAGAGATTGGTAAACGTTATGGGGAAGGAACGGAGTCACATGCGGCCATTATCCGTGAGCTGCGTGAACTGATTTCGGGTTACTAAACCGATATGCTTAACATTCGTACGTTTACACTAGGCCCGCTTCAGACCAATGCGTATCTCCTACAAGGAGATGATCTGGGCAAAGCCGTCATTATCGATCCAGGCATGAATCCAGGGCCGCTGCTTAAGGCGATCCAAGACTTGGAGATTGAAGCCATTCTCCTCACTCATGCTCACTTTGATCATATGGGCGGGGTAGATGAGATCCGTAAATTGAAGGGATGTCCCGTTTATCTTCATGACTTGGAGAGCGACTGGCTTACCACCCCGAAATTAAATGGATCTTTGAATTGGCCGCAGGCGACACCACCGCTTTCGACAGATCCTGCTGAATATGCCATGGACGAAGGGCAGAAGCTGAATCTGATTGGTCATACGTTTAAAGTGTTCCATACACCTGGACATTCACCAGGCAGTATAAGTTTGCTTTGTGATAACGACCTGTTTGCCGGTGATGTGCTGTTCCGCATGGGTGTGGGCAGAACGGACCTGACAGGAGGGCGTGAACGGGATCTGATTGATTCAATCCAGAACAAGCTTTACACCTTTGCTGATGAAGTGAAAGTATATCCAGGTCATGGTCCAAAAACGACCATTGGTTATGAGAAACAGAACAATCCTTACGTGTCCGCAAGATAATCCGACATGATATGTGAAGAAAGTCTGGACAAGTGACAACTTTTTCATTAGAATAGCAATTAGTTGTTACAAGCGTTAAGGCATCATCTAACTGAAGCATTACCAAGAAACATCCAACCTCGCGAAGCACGCAGACTGTGGTCTATACCCGGTTTGCGTTCTTTTTTTGTTTTCAGCCCCTTTTTATCACAGAATTAGCCTTTTTTACGCTACATAGAGATGTAAGATGCGCTTCATCACAAGTCAGTTTGAGACCAATAGCAAGATAGCAACAAGCACAGATTGTTTAGAAATGATGAGTTTAAGAAAAATAGTATATAAGTTGAACTAATCATTTACACAATAACGGAGAGGACAGAAAAAAACTGAAAAAGCGAAGCTACAAGCTTTCTGCAAGAAAGCTACTTCGAAAGCATACACTTCGCCTAAAAGCTTTCTGAAAGAAAGCTGCATCGGAAGCATAAGCTATCCCCGGATTTTCCCTTTAAGAAAAGGGAATCAAAAAATCTGGGGATAACAGCGATTGGAAGGTTATTCTGTCATCCTAGTGTCAGTGTAAATAATCTTTAGTTCAACTTATATAGATCATGAGAGTGGGGAATATCAAAGTGGAGAAACCAAGAGTTATTCCGTTGAATCAGCGTGTCGAGCATCCGATCATTGAAGAAAACCGTCGTATATTGGAAAGTGGGAAAAGAGAACCGGGTACTGAGCGAGCTTTAATACATAACCCTAGCGTGGCCAATGAAATGATGAAGTCTCAGCAGAATATATGGACAAGCCGTGTTTTAAGAAACGGAGCCCGCAACCAACCATGGTTCGACAAGCTGCAAGATTACCGGAAACAAGTCTGATTGCCCGGGAAATTGTCGGGTTTTAATTTTTTTTGATTCCATTGAACGTTTCTGCAGAGCCTGTCGTATTAACTCCAGATTGAACGGGAAGCAGGTGATAATCATGATAAAGGCAGCTGAGCTTGAAGAGGTACGCAGAGCAGTATCGGGAGACGATAGCGCACTCGCAGCGTTGTTGCAACGTCACTACACGTTTGTGTATAAGTATCTTGTCAAAGTTACGATGGACGCTAACCTCGCAGAAGAGACGGTGCAGGATACGATGATTCGTTGTATGGAAAATATCCATCGATATGATGGCACGTCTGCCTTTTCATCATGGATGATCACCATTGCGACCCGCATCTATATCGATAAGACAAGACGTAAGAAGAGAGAACAGAACTGGCTTGCTCTCATCCGGGATCAGGCTGTACGTCGATTCCGCTGGCAGCTTGAGACTCGGAATGAAGAATGGACAGATGTCATGGATGCGATGACAAGACTGACACCCGAACATCGTGTTGCAGTGCTACTGAAGCATTATTATGGATACGGGTATGACGAGATCGGGGAAATGCTGGGTATTCCTGCGGGAACGGCGAAGTCACGCACAGCTTATGGTCTCCGTCAGTTAAGAAAGGAGCTGGAATAAGGATGAGCAGATCAGATGATGCACAAGAACAAGAAGTTGTAGAACGATTGCAGCAACACATGAAAGTGCTGGATGATGCATTTGAGCCGACAAGTATTCCTTCTTTGGGTGCACTTGAAGCCCAAGTCAGGGAACGGAGACAGATTAGACGTCGAGCCAATTGGATCGAGATGATATGTTTCTGGTTGGTTGGATTGCTTGCTATTACGTTCGGGGCATTATTGTTCGTATCTGCTCCAGCTCTATATTTGAGTATCCAGGCGCTTGGTACAGCAGTTGCCGTGATTTTAGTTGTGATCTGGGCAGGACGGCGTCGGAAGGAGGTTCATCATGAATAAAATGCATTATTCATTGGATGAAATTTCTCCACTATGGCTTATATTGCTTGGCATTTTCCTCCTGGTTCAAGGCACATGGATCTTTCAGGACGCACGCAGACGTGGACGTTTCCCTTGGTTATGGGGATTATGGGGAATCACCGGATTTCCCACGCCGCTCATTATTTACTGGTTTGTCGTGATTCGATCACAGCGCAAGCCAGGTGCACGAAATCAGAAATAACATCATTTTAAAAATGGAAAAAAAGATTTTGCACAAATATGTTGTTTAATTCTAGTATTCCTAGACATCGTTATTCTTTTCTAGTAGACTATACAAATAAATATTAATGATAGACTACCAGGAGGTTAGACGATGCTGCGATTAGGAGAGAAGGTTGTCATCGTCGCGGATGCGTTTGAGCAGAATCTTCCTGTGGGGGAATATGGTTTCATCATCGCTTATGACCGGAATCCGGACAATGCGTTCGATTACGTGCTTCGAGTGCCGCAGGTGAACCGGAACTTTTTTGTTCCATCCGGCGACGTCGATCTGGAAGAGGTTCTGCTGAAGCAGGAAGCTGAGCGGGTCGAGCGAGAAGCGTTGATAGATTACGCCCTTGCGACACACAATGAGAAGCTGTTTCATCATCTGATGAACGGAGATTTTCAAGCTGTGGAAGAGGAAGAGGAAACCGCGAACGATGTTATGTCACAGGCGGATTTTATAAAGCAGGTTAATCTGCGTGCATGGATTTAGAATTTTAAGAGTCGGCTGATGCCGGCTCTTTTTTATTTTATAAGTTTGATTTTAGCTTCCCGGAAGCCTGACAGGTCATTTGCATTGAATTGTCGAACTATCTCACCTATAATGAAAAAAGTTATCTTGAGACTTTAGCCCGTTAAACGAGCGATTCGTTTCAGGTCGTTTCGGGAATCAGAATGAATGAAGGAGGCATCCGCTAATGAGTATTTCGAATAATGACGTTCAGCATGTGGCCAAGCTGGCCCGGCTCAACTTGACTGCTGAAGAAGAACAGACCCTGACAGGTCAGCTGAACGCGATTTTAAAATATGCAGAAAAGCTGAATGAGCTGGATACAGAAGACATCGAGCCCACCACTCACGTTCTGCACGTAAGCAATGTTATGCGTGAAGATGAGACCAAAGAAAGCCTGTCGATTGAACAGGTGATGCGCAATGCACCGGAAGAAGAAGACGGGCAGTTTAAAGTGCCTGCAGTAATGGAATAACGGATAACCGGAAGGAGGACAAAAACTGTGAGTTTATTTGAACAATCGTTGCCTGAGTTACATAACAAGCTGCATGCCAAAGAGCTGTCGGTCAGCGATTTGGTGGATCAGGCGTATCAGAACATTGGCGCGCATGATGATAAAGTTAAGGCATATTTGGCACTGGATGAAGAACAAGCACGCGCTCGTGCACGTCAACTGGATGAACGTCTGGTTAGCGGCGAGGAGAAAGGTTTGCTTTTTGGTCTGCCTGTAGGTATTAAGGATAACATCGTTACAAACGGACTGCGCACGACGTGCGGTAGCCAATTCCTTCGTAATTTCGACCCGGTGTATGACGCGACAGTTGTCGAGAAATTGAAAGCTGCGGACACCGTAACTATTGGTAAACTCAACATGGACGAATTTGCCATGGGTGGCTCCAATGAGAATTCAAGTTTCTCCCCTGTACGTAATCCATGGGCACTTGATCGTGTTCCAGGAGGCTCCAGTGGTGGTTCTGCAGCAGCTGTGGCTGCGGGAGAAGCATACTTCACGCTTGGATCAGATACAGGTGGTTCTATCAGACAGCCTGCTTCATATTGCGGTGTTGTTGGATTAAAGCCGACGTACGGACTTGTTTCCCGCTTTGGATTGGTTGCATTTGCATCATCCTTGGATCAGATTGGACCTTTGACGAAAAATGTTGAAGATTCTGCTTATGTATTGCAAGCCATTGCTGGTTATGACGCCAAAGATTCGACATCTGCAAAAGTAGAAATTCCGGATTATTTGAGCGGACTGACAGGTGATGTCAAAGGACTTCGTATTGCTGTTCCGAAGGAATACATCGGTGAAGGCGTCGATCCACAAGTGAAAGAAACGGTTCTGGCTGCATTGAAAGTTCTTGAAGGACTCGGGGCAACATGGGAAGAAGTATCCCTTCCGCATACCGAATATGCGGTGGCTACGTATTACCTGCTGGCATCTTCAGAGGCTTCTTCAAACCTGGCTCGATTTGATGGTGTACGTTATGGCGTGCGTGCAGACAATCCGGACAACTTGCTGGATCTGTATCATCAGTCCCGCAGTCAAGGCTTTGGTCCCGAAGTGAAACGGCGTATCATGCTCGGAACGTATGCACTCAGCTCGGGTTACTATGATGCCTATTATCTGAAAGCACAGAAGGTACGTACATTGATCAAACAGGATTTCGACAATGTATTTGCCAAATATGATGTGATTATCGGACCAACTGCACCAACTACGGCGTTCAAACTGGGTTCACAGGTGGATGATCCACTTACAATGTACTTGAACGATATTCTAACGATTCCAGTCAATCTGGCTGGTGTACCTGCCGTTAGTATTCCATGTGGATTCTCGGATGGATTGCCTGTTGGCCTGCAGATTATCGGTAAAGCCTTTGATGAAACAACCGTATTGCGTGTAGCGCATGCGTTTGAACAAAATACAGAATTCCACAAGCAGCGTCCGCAGCTGTAGACTGCCCGGAACGGAGGAATATAGAAATGTCCGCATCTAAATATGAAACGGTCGTTGGACTTGAAGTCCACGTGGAGTTGCATACCAACTCCAAAATTTTCTGCGGCTGCTCCACAGCTTTTGGAGCTCCGCCGAACACGCATACCTGCCCGGTCTGTCTCGGACATCCGGGCGTACTGCCAGTACTGAATCGTCAGGCGGTAGACTACGCCATGAAGGCAGCGATGGCCCTGAATTGTACGATTGCTGATGTCAGCAAGTTTGACCGTAAAAACTACTTTTACCCCGATTCACCAAAAGCTTATCAGATCTCGCAATTCGATCAACCAATCGGTGAGAACGGCTGGATTGATATCGAAGTGAATGGTGAAACGAAACGAATCGGCATCACACGTCTTCACTTGGAGGAAGATGCAGGGAAGCTTACACATATCGATGGCGGATACGCGTCTTTGGTGGACTTTAACCGTGTTGGTACGCCACTCGTGGAGATTGTATCCGAACCTGAGATTTCTTCTCCGGAAGAAGCACGTGCGTATCTTGAAAAATTGCGTGCAATCATGCAGTACTGTGATGTATCGGACGTGAAGATGGAAGAAGGTTCACTGCGTTGTGACGCCAACATCAGTTTGCGTCCACATGGACAGGAGAAGTTGGGAACAAGAGCTGAGCTGAAAAACATGAACTCCTTCCGTGGTGTTCAACGTGGTCTCGAATATGAACAATATCGTCAGGCTGAAATTCTGGATGATGGCGGTGAAGTGGTTCAGGAGACACGTCGCTGGGACGAAGCTCAAGGAAAAACACTGTCGATGCGTGGTAAGGAACAGGCGCATGACTACCGTTATTTCCCGGACCCCGATCTCGTGAAGCTGCATATTGATGCAGCCTGGAAAGAGCGCATCAAGGCTACCATACCTGAGCTCCCAGACGAACGTAAAGCTCGTTACACGGCTGATTACGGATTGCCTAGCTATGATGCAGAGGTTATTACTTCATCCAAGGCTATAGCTGATCTTTTCGAAGATAGCTTGAAATTCACTCAGGATGCCAAATCCGTATCCAACTGGATCATGGGCGACTTGCTGGGTTACCTGAATACGAGCAATCTTGAGGTGACTCAGGTCCCACTGACAGGTCAGGGTTTGGGTGAGATGATCGGGCTGCTGGAGAAGGGCACCATTAACAGCAAAATCGCCAAAACGGTATTCAAGGAAATGCTGGAGAGCGGCAAGCTTCCACAGCAGATCGTTGAAGAGAAGGGTCTTGTGCAGATTAGTGATGAAGGCGCCATTCTTGCCATCGTTGAGCAGGTTGTAGCGAATAACCCTCAATCCGTGGAAGACTATAAAGCTGGTAAACAAAAAGCCATTGGCTTCCTTGTTGGTCAGGTTATGAAAGAAAGTAAAGGCAAGGCGAATCCTGCTTTAGCCAACCAACTGCTTGCAGATGTACTGAACCGCTAATCCTTCCGGTGAGGCCGGACAGAAAGAGGCTCGTCCCTGTGACAGCCTCTTTTTGGTATTGATAGATACAAATGTATTTCGGACGGGGGAACGGATATGAACATTCAACCATTGTCACTGAGTGATCTGGAGACGTTGGGACAGTTATGGAGACTACAACATGTAGCTTACCGATTGGAAGCCGAAATCATCGGATTCCAGGAGATTCCTCCTTTGATGGATACGATGGAGACACTGCGGGAATGTGGAGAGAGTTTTTATGGTTGTATCCATGATGACGGTGAGCTTATCGGGGCTGTTGCTGTAGCAGAGGAAGAGAAGAATACACTGACCATTACACGAATGATGGTGCACCCGGATCACTTTCGCAAGGGAATTGCGGCATCTTTGATGACGTATGTGTTGGAACAGCATGCGGATCTTCCACGTTATATCGTCTCCACAGGAACGCTGAATCAACCTGCAGTGAATCTGTACACCAAATTTGGTTTTAATCCCGTGGAGGTCACACAGATTGCACCTGGAGTGGAATTAACGACTTTTCACAAGAATAAACTTTAATAATATTAACAACTTGAGGAGGAATACCGACTTTGGGCGATCCCTGGTTCATTGATGAGTGGCACATTTTATTACGATTATTGCTGGCTATGCTGCTTGGAGGGCTCGTAGGCCTGGAGCGGGAACGGTCCAATCATGCTGCCGGTTTGCGTACCCATATCCTGGTATGTCTTGGCTCTGCACTGATTATGATGTTGTCTGTTTATGGCTTTAAAGATTTTGCTAATGAATTAAATGTAAGGATCGATCCAGCACGTCTGGCTACTGCTGTAATTACTGGTGTCGGATTCTTGGGAGCAGGGACAATTCTCTTCACGGGAAAATCCATTACCGGACTGACTACAGCAGCTTCAATCTGGGTTGTTGCAGCCATTGGGCTCGCAGCAGGTGCGGGATTCTTTTTTGCCTCTATTGTATCCACCGTCCTGGTATTACTTAATCTCTGGGTCTTTAACAAATTAGAGCTGAGGTATTTGCGAGGGAATAAACTGCATGTTGTTACACTTCATACCTTGTCTGAACCCGGTTTTCTCGAACAACTGTCTTCATGTATGGAGCAGGAAAAGATCAAAATTCGTAAAATCACTGTGAATGAACAAGACCTGGCTTATGCAGAGATGGTGTCGGTTGAACGTAAAATTGAGATTGTTTTACATGTTCAGGTACCGCATGATTTCCAAACGGTAGGCTTGGTATCCAAGTTAAGACAGTGGGAACACGTTACCAAGGTGTCGATCGAATAAATGAATTACAACCCTCCCCAGGCCAGTAGTGCCGGAGGGTTTTTGGTCATATCCATATTTCTTCCAGTTACTCTCCTTGCTCTTTAGGGTACTATCTAACCAAATGCATGAAGAGCGGAAGGTCAGATCAGAAGAGAGGAGTATGTTATGAAACGGAGACGTCAATTGAACAAAAAGAACCGTTCAGTCCAGGCCAAACCGGTCAGAAATCGGACTCACAAGTTTATTGCGGGATTTCTGAGTGCCATTATTCCTGGCCTGGGTCATATTTATCTGAGATTGTACATGAGAGGTTTGACCTTTATGCTGCTTGTTTTGCTTGATCTGTCAGCAGTATTGTACTTCTCATCCATTGGAATACAGATCAATGTGCCATTGCTCATCTTACTGGCTTTATGTATTCCTGTTATTTACTTTTACAATGTATATGATGTGTTGCAATCTGCAGATTGGGTCATGATGCGCAGACGTAGAGCTGTAACCCAGGCAACTTCGGACAAGCCGATATCCAATGAACGTTCTACGAGAGATGCAATGATGGTCTGGGAGAGAGGCATATCGTTTGGATTACTTCTGATTGTGGGAGGGTCTTTGATGGTGCTGTTTTTTCGCAAACCACGTTGGTTTCAAGAGATTCTCGCCATGTACGGCGGATATTCATTTGCGGTTCTCATGATCGTAGGCGGTTTGCTTCTGTTTGGTCGTGAGTTCTGGGTTATGTTGAACAAGAAAAAAATGTAGTGGAAACGATACAAGGAGGGAACGTGATGAACCGTAAAGTCCGGGTTGGCCGCTATACGGCTGCCGCCTTAATCATAGCGGTCGGTGTGCTGTTGATTTTGGATAAACGGTGGGGAACTGACTATGTATATGAGATGGTGGACTGGTGGCCATTTTTGCTCGTTGTTTTAGGTGTTGAATATATTGTGCTGTTCCTGTGGACACGCAGAAGAAACAAGGTGCAATCGGATAACCCGAGCAATCCTGATGAGCAAATCAAAGTACGCTTCAGACCCGATGCCAAAGGCATTCTAACCTCACTGATTTTGGCAGCTTCCGTATTTATCGTCACCGAGCAGGATCACTACATGCACTTATGGAATAGAGTGAGTCTAAATCTCGGAGCGGCATCCATGGACTACAGTCAAGCGGCAGGATATATGGAGGATAAGGGCACGATTCGTGTACCTGTTCGCATGGATACGTCGGATCTTGTGGTCGAAGGTGTCAACGGAGATATCTCGGTACAACGCGGAGATACGGATGAGATTGAAGTACGGACGGTGATCTGGGTAGATCAGACGACGGAAGTACAGGCAAAGGCCGTTGCAGCAGCCTCTTTTGTAGAGACCGATGGTACAAAAGTAATTTATATCAAGGCTACAGGCAAGACGTATGGAGACAATGAAAAAACGCAGCCACGTATGAATCTTACCATTACGATCCCGGATGATCGTCGTTTTAATCTGGATATTCGAACTTCCAATGGAGCCATATTATTAAACCGTCCGGAAGCCATTAGTACCATACTGGCCGAAACGGGTAACGGACGTATCCGGATTACCAATGCTGTTGGAGATATCTCAGGGAAAACGTTGAACGGAGATGTCATTGTAGCCAACGCCATCGGTAATGTGGATCTGGACAGTAACCGTGGCGACATGAAGGCTCGCGGTATTTCCGGCGATGTAGATCTTACTACACAAGTGGGAAGTATCAGTATTGCGGACTCCGTTGGTGAATTCACCGCAGAGACACGCAACGGCAATATTACGCTGGATGGAGCCAATCTGGGAATCAAAGCCCAATCGCTTAATGGCAGTATTAACATCATATCTACCAAAGTCGGAGGGGACTGGGATGTGTACAGTGCGGTGGGAGCCATTAACGTATTACTTCCTGATCGTGGAGACTACAGTCTTGCGGGTTCCAGCAGTTATGGAGATTTAAGTACGGATCTGCCGTTCAAAGTACAGAATAAAACCATAGAAGGCCAGCTCGGTGAGGGCGAGTACAGGGTGAAAATTGAAGGCAACAGTGATCTCACCATTCAGAGCAACCCGGCTGTATCTACGCCTGAAACAGTTACACCTGATTCTGAAGATACGGCTGAGAATCTGGAACAGACTACCGAGGACGGACCAAATTCCCAGGAGGATTCTACAGAGGTTCCTTGACTGCCGCGTTGACAATAAACTTGTAATCGCCGTACAATAAATGTACACTGGCAAGATTACACGGCATGAAAGATGGATTGTCGTTCTTAATGGCCGGGAATCAACTCTGAGCGAGGAGACAGTAACTTACTCTTCACCAGAGAATGAAAGGTAAGGCGGTGGGTTTTATGGCAACACGTGTCCAACATGCGTTGGAGCATCTGAAAACGACCGGTGTCCGTATTACACCCCAGCGTCATGCCATATTGAACTATCTGATGGAATCCATGGGGCATCCGACAGCCGATGAAATTTACCGAGCCCTTGAACCCCAATTTCCCAGTATGAGCGTGGCAACGGTATATAATAATTTGAAGATGTTTCTGGAAGCTGGCATGGTCCGGGAATTGACATACGGAGATAATTCAAGTCGCTTCGATGCCAATGTGACGGATCATTATCATGTTATCTGTGATCAATGCGGCAAGATTGAAGACTTCAGCTATCCTTCACTCAAAAGTGTAGAGCTTCAGGCGGAGTCTAGTACAGGATTCGAAGTACACGGTCACCGATTGGAAGTATATGGCGTTTGCAAAAGTTGCAGGGATTAAGAGAGTTGAATTACAATATTAACGTGCAGAATTCAGTATGGATTCTTCACGTTTTTTTTTAGCATTTATGCAAAAGGCTCATCTTTATAACAACTTATGCGCACATCCTTATGATCAGCATAATTAACGGAGGTAGACGTTTGGGTAGAAAACGCAGATATACACGTCAGAAGCGACGTTCATTTTGGCCCGGTTTTCTGGGGGCTTGTCTGATCGCCGGGGGGGCTTACTGGCTTATAACAAATGTATGGTTGAACCAGACCCATGAAGACCCCGACTGGGTAGGAAGAAGCCAGCCTATTTTTGTAGACGGGCAACTGATGGATGGAGACGCTCTGGGTACAGGAGATCAACTCAAGTTGCCTGTAGATGTGCTGCAAGAAGCGATTGATGCAGGCATACGTTATGAATCAGAATCGGGAGATATCATCATTGCCTCTCCTCAGCGAGTCCTTCATATGAAAGATGGAAGCACACAAGCAGAACTTAATCACAAAGATTATCCTATGACAGTTAAGCCTGAGGTTAAGGACGGAGAAGCCTATATTCCGCTCAAACCTTTGAAAGAGGTATATGGCATAACCGTACAGGAAGATTCAGTAACAGGTGCTGTGCTGCTGATGCGTGGAGGAGACATGATTCAGTATGCAGAGATTGATACATTATCATCCAAAGCGGACAAGACCGTGCCGTTATATAAACGTGGGGGAGAATCCTCACCAATCATTGCCGATATGGAAAAGGATGCAAGGGTACGTGTATGGCAGACGGGTGATAAACAGAGTTTTGTCCAACTCGATAATGGATATGCCGGATATGTAGATAATGATTATATTGTCCTCACCGAGAAAAAGAAGGTGGACTTGCCCAAGTATACGCTGACTGCAGCAGAGAAGAAGTGGCAGAATAAACCGGTAAATCTGGTTTGGGAAGCCGTGTACAATCGTCAGCCTGATGTGGGCTCTATCGGTAAAATGCCTGGTGTGAATGTGGTCAGCCCCACATGGTTTCATATTACGGATGGACAGGGCACTGTGAAAAGCAAGGGAAACCAAGCTTATGTGAACTGGGCTCACCGTTCGGGTATGGAAGTATGGGGCCTCATGGATAACAGCTTTGATCCGGACGTTACCAAAGAAGCTGTAGCTTCTTACGAGACACGCACGCATATTATTGAGCAGATGTTAGAGTATGCACAGACGTATCAACTGGATGGTATCAACATCGACTTTGAGAACGTGTATACCGATGACGGGCCGAATATTACGCAGTTTGTGCGCGAGATCAAGGCGATGGCTCGTATACATGGGTTGATGTTATCAATCGATGTAACACCAAAATCGAACAGTGAGATGTGGTCTGCCTTTCTGGATCGCCGTGCATTAGGTTCTTTTGCAGACTATGTTATTGTGATGGCTTATGATGAACATTGGGCGGCCAGTCCTAAGGCAGGTTCGGTAGCGTCTCTGCCTTGGACCGAGGCTTCCATGAGACGCATACTTGAGGAGGATGAAGTCCCTTCTAACAAGTTGATCATGGCTGTTCCGCTCTATACCCGGATATGGACGGAAGAGATGAATGATCAGGGTGAGGTTAAAGTGTCTTCCAAAGCGGTGGGCATGAATACCATTGTGGAGCTGATCCAAGAGAAGAAACTCAAACCTGAACTGGATCAGGCAAGTGGACAGAACTATGTGGAATATAAGGAAGACGGAGCTACCAAGAAAATATGGATCGAAGATGCCGTGTCCCTTCAGGCGCGTGTGGATTTGATTGCTTCGTTGAAGCTGGGCGGAGTAGCAGCATGGAATCGGAGTTTTGCTAATGCCTCTGCATGGGAGGTATTAAAGCAGGCTGGTTACCAGAAATAATTTACTCAGAACAGAGTGTCTGATTGCTTTAATTTATTTTCGCTAAGCTCAAAGTTTCTCCTTTGGTACCATCATACGTGCAGTCTACCGTTTTATTGGTCGTAGAATTTATAACATAATTTCATATCTTAGCTATTGATAACAGCAACAAGGGCTCACTTATAAGCCAAGTCCAAAAAAGGTCCGGTAAACATACCGGGCCTTTTTTTTGTTCTTCAATGAAATTAAGGGAAAAGACATTTAGCGGTTGGAGATCATTTCGTGCTAACCATCGGTTGGGGGAGCTTGTGTAGAAGGCGCTTTCAGTTGTTGACTGGTCATGTTGGCTTTATTGGGGTCCAGGGTGAGGATGGTATGACAGAACATACAACGATCCGTTTTGCCAAGCATTTTGGTTAACTTCCCGCATTCCGGACAGTCGACTTGTACTGCGCTGGTGGAGAGCATACCCGCCCAGAAATAAATGGCTAGACTGGCCATCATGGCAATCAGTCCGATGACGAGCCCTACAGCTGCGAATACCTTGCCTGCATGTCCCCAGAAAACAATCCCGGCTGTTCCCAGTATCATTAGGCCCATACCTAGCATGGTCAGTAGTAATCCCCAAGTGCGAAAAGCATTAATTTTTGCTGATTTAAAAATCATGAAAAATGCTCCTATCGTATGAGTAGTATTGGACCTGGAAAAGAAGGAAACTTCAGTCTGGATGTAGAATTACATTATAACTGACTTGGCGCTTATCTGCCATGAAATGTATGGAGGGAATCGTGGAATTAAAGAACCTTGCTTTTTTGTCCGAACAGTCGGAAGAGACAGGGGCAGTTGGGGCTATCGCTTATTCCCACCCGGGAGAGCGATTCCACGGCTCCCTAATTCAAGATTTCGAATTATTAGTACTTGTTGTTCATAATGATGATCAATTGAAGTCGGCGGTGGGACATTACAGATATGGTGATCTTCGTTATCAGATGATCTATGCAAGCCGTCATGAATTAAAGAGTAGTGTAGTTACCGGGAATCATAATAATCTCACCCAGTGTCTGATTGAAGGTGAGATTATCTGGGAAGCGGACAGCGCCCTAAGTGATTTGCGAGAAGAACTGTCTGCCTTTGGGGCAGAATTGCGTGAGCAGAAGCTGCTACATGAATTCACCAGTTTCTTGAGAATGTATGTGGAGGCCAAACGTCATATTCAGGAAGGTCATGTTGTAGACGCCTACTACAATGTATTAGAGGCTCTGGGGAACTGGGCAAGAATTGTATTGATTGAACAGGGGATATACCCGGATCATGCCGTCTGGACACATGTGCAGAATCTGGATCGCGCTTTATGGAAACTATATCAAGAGCTTACCGTAAGCTCGGAGACGCTGGAGCAGCGAGTGGAGCTTGTCCTGCTTGCCTGTGAGTTTTCCGTAATGTCCAAAATGAGTGAATGCTCAGAACTGCTGCTGCGTGTGTTAAGAAGTCGCAAGGAGCCGTGGAGCATGAATGAACTTGTTCATCATCCGCAGTTAAGATTTGTTCGAGAAGATCTGCCTTTGGTTATACGTAAGCTGGTCTTTCGTTCTATTGTAAAAGAATCGGCAGGATGGCCATCGATCGAAGGAGAAGGTAGGGAAATTCGGTATTGGATTGAGGCATAACCTCCTCCCGAAGCCTAACGCTATATTGATCACATAAGGGAGGGGAAACCTTCCTTTTTTGTTTGTTTAATAATTTATAAAAAGAGGTTGACTCTCATTCACGATATATGATACATTATATTTCGTTCCTCAAACGAGATTATCGCCAACAAACGATAAATTCTTCAGAGGAAAAGTGAAGAACTAAAGCTTCCAAAAAAAGAAATTAAAAAAAGTTCTTGACGAAAACAAACGAAATGTGTTACATTATTTAAGTCGCCGCCGAAACTTGGTAGAGACGAAAAAGAAGTAAAACAAATCGTGTTTGATCTTTGAAAACTGAACAACGAGTGAGTAAACATTCTGCTTGCAGAATGAACGCAAAAGTTTGAAACAAGCCTTGGCTTGAATCAACTGGAGCACAAATGAGATTTTTAATCTCGTCAGATTCAAAATGAGCTTATCGCTCTTTTCAATACTTTATTGGAGAGTTTGATCCTGGCTCAGGACGAACGCTGGCGGCATGCCTAATACATGCAAGTCGAGCGGAGTTGATAGGAAGCTTGCTTCCTTGATACTTAGCGGCGGACGGGTGAGTAACACGTAGGCAACCTGCCCTCAAGTTTGGGACAACTACCGGAAACGGTAGCTAATACCGAATAGTTGTTTTCTTCGCCTGAAGGAAACTGGAAAGACGGAGCAATCTGTCACTTGGGGATGGGCCTGCGGCGCATTAGCTAGTTGGTGGGGTAACGGCTCACCAAGGCGACGATGCGTAGCCGACCTGAGAGGGTGATCGGCCACACTGGGACTGAGACACGGCCCAGACTCCTACGGGAGGCAGCAGTAGGGAATCTTCCGCAATGGGCGAAAGCCTGACGGAGCAATGCCGCGTGAGTGATGAAGGTTTTCGGATCGTAAAGCTCTGTTGCCAGGGAAGAACGCTTGGGAGAGTAACTGCTCTCAAGGTGACGGTACCTGAGAAGAAAGCCCCGGCTAACTACGTGCCAGCAGCCGCGGTAATACGTAGGGGGCAAGCGTTGTCCGGAATTATTGGGCGTAAAGCGCGCGCAGGCGGTCATTTAAGTCTGGTGTTTAATCCCGGGGCTCAACCCCGGATCGCACTGGAAACTGGGTGACTTGAGTGCAGAAGAGGAGAGTGGAATTCCACGTGTAGCGGTGAAATGCGTAGATATGTGGAGGAACACCAGTGGCGAAGGCGACTCTCTGGGCTGTAACTGACGCTGAGGCGCGAAAGCGTGGGGAGCAAACAGGATTAGATACCCTGGTAGTCCACGCCGTAAACGATGAGTGCTAGGTGTTAGGGGTTTCGATACCCTTGGTGCCGAAGTTAACACATTAAGCACTCCGCCTGGGGAGTACGGTCGCAAGACTGAAACTCAAAGGAATTGACGGGGACCCGCACAAGCAGTGGAGTATGTGGTTTAATTCGAAGCAACGCGAAGAACCTTACCAGGTCTTGACATCTGAATGACCGGTACAGAGATGTACCTTTTCTTCGGAACATTCAAGACAGGTGGTGCATGGTTGTCGTCAGCTCGTGTCGTGAGATGTTGGGTTAAGTCCCGCAACGAGCGCAACCCTTATATTTAGTTGCCAGCACTTCGGGTGGGCACTCTAGATAGACTGCCGGTGACAAACCGGAGGAAGGTGGGGATGACGTCAAATCATCATGCCCCTTATGACCTGGGCTACACACGTACTACAATGGCCGGTACAACGGGCTGCGAAATCGCGAGATGGAGCCAATCCCAACAAAGCCGGTCTCAGTTCGGATTGCAGGCTGCAACTCGCCTGCATGAAGTCGGAATTGCTAGTAATCGCGGATCAGCATGCCGCGGTGAATACGTTCCCGGGTCTTGTACACACCGCCCGTCACACCACGAGAGTTTATAACACCCGAAGTCGGTGGGGTAACCGCAAGGAGCCAGCCGCCGAAGGTGGGATAGATGATTGGGGTGAAGTCGTAACAAGGTAGCCGTATCGGAAGGTGCGGCTGGATCACCTCCTTTCTATGGAGAATCGTTTCCTGCAACGGAAACATTCAAATATGCAGCTTAGCTGCAAAACACTCACTCGTTGTTCGGTTTTGAGAGCTCAAACTCTCAAACAGCTTGCTTTTGCATGGAGCTTGTTCTTTGAAAACTAGATATCGAAACGAAACAAACGCGAATTAGAACATTCCTTTAAGCTGATCTTGTGTAAACAAGTGAAGTGTATAAAGGTAGTTAAATTGCTTTTGTGATGGTATCGGGTGAGAGCGACTTTTGGATTTGGACGCAGTCCAAACCAAGGGAAGCGAGCGACCGAAACCGGAACAAAATGGTTAAGCTACTAAGAGCACACGGAGGATGCCTAGGCGCTAGGAGCCGATGAAGGACGTGGCGAACAACGAAACTGCCTCGGGGAGCTGTAAGCAAGCTTTGATCCGGGGGTGTCCGAATGGGGAAACCCAGCTGGGGTAATTTCCAGTTACTCACAACTGAATACATAGGTTGTGTAGAGGCATACCAGGGGAACTGAAACATCTAAGTACCCTGAGGAAGAGAAAACAATAGTGATTCCGTCAGTAGCGGCGAGCGAACGCGGAGAAGCCCAAACCAGAGAGCTTGCTCTTTGGGGTTGTGGGACGTCTCACATGGAGTTACAAAGGAACCGGTTAAGCGAAGAGGTCTGGAAAGGCCCGCCAAAGAAGGTAAAAGCCCTGTAATTGAAAGTCTGTTCCCTCCGAGACGGATCCCGAGTAGTGCGGGGCACGTGAAACCCCGTATGAATCCGGCAGGACCATCTGCCAAGGCTAAATACTTCCTAGCGACCGATAGTGAAGCAGTACCGTGAGGGAAAGGTGAAAAGCACCCCGGAAGGGGAGTGAAATAGAACCTGAAACCGTGTGCTTACAAAAAGTCAGAGCCCGTTTTAGGGGTGATGGCGTGCCTTTTGTAGAATGAACCGGCGAGTTACGTTCCCGTGCAAGGTTAAGGTGAAGAGCCGGAGCCGCAGCGAAAGCGAGTCTGAATAGGGCGACTTAGTACGTGGACGTAGACCCGAAACCGGGTGATCTACCCCTGTCCAGGGTGAAGGTGCGGTAACACGCACTGGAGGCCCGAACCCACGCATGTTGAAAAATGCGGGGATGAGGTGGGGGTAGCGGAGAAATTCCAATCGAACTCGGAGATAGCTGGTTCTCCCCGAAATAGCTTTAGGGCTAGCCTCGGAAAACAGAGTCGTGGAGGTAGAGCACTGATTGGGTGCGGGGCCCGCAAGGGTTACCAAGCTCAGTCAAACTCCGAATGCCATAGACTTACTTCCGGGAGTCAGACAGTGAGTGCTAAGATCCATTGTCAAAAGGGAAACAGCCCAGACCATCAGCTAAGGTCCCCAAGTGTGTGTTAAGTGGGAAAGGATGTGGAGTTGCACAGACAACCAGGATGTTGGCTTAGAAGCAGCCACCATTGAAAGAGTGCGTAATAGCTCACTGGTCGAGTGACTCTGCGCCGAAAATGTAACGGGGCTAAACACACCACCGAAGCTATGGCTTGATGCTTTGCATCAGGGGTAGGGGAGCGTTGTATAAGGGTTGAAGGTGTACCGTAAGGAGCGCTGGACATTATACAAGTGAGAATGCCGGTATGAGTAACGAAAAGATCAGTGAGAATCTGATCCGCCGAAAGCCTAAGGGTTCCTGAGGAAGGCTCGTCCGCTCAGGGTAAGTCGGGACCTAAGGCGAGGCCGAAAGGCGTAGTCGAAGGACAACAGGTCGAAATTCCTGTACCACCGTAAGCCGTTATGAGCAATGGGGGGACGCAGTAGGGTAGTGACGCGGACTGATGGATGTCCGTCTAAGCAGTAAGGCTGATGTGTAGGCAAATCCGCACATTGTAAGGCTGAGCTGTGATGGGGAGCGAAAATTGTAGTAGCGAAGGTCATGATCTCACACTGCCAAGAAAAGCCTCTAGCCAGGTGAAGGTGCCCGTACCGCAAACCGACACAGGTAGGCGAGAAGAGTATTCTAAGGCGCGCGGAAGAACTCTCGTTAAGGAACTCGGCAAAATGACCCCGTAACTTCGGGAGAAGGGGTGCCCCGGTAGTGTGAATAGCACGAGGGGGCCGCAGTGAAAAGGCCCAAGCGACTGTTTAGCAAAAACACAGGTCTGTGCGAAGCCGTAAGGCGAAGTATACGGGCTGACGCCTGCCCGGTGCTGGAAGGTTAAGGGGAGTGGTTAGGGAGCAATCCCGAAGCTGTGAACCGAAGCCCCAGTAAACGGCGGCCGTAACTATAACGGTCCTAAGGTAGCGAAATTCCTTGTCAGGTAAATTCTGACCCGCACGAATGGCGTAACGACTTGGGCGCTGTCTCAACGAGAGATCCGGTGAAATTTTAATACCTGTGAAGATGCAGGTTACCCGCGACAAGACGGAAAGACCCCATGGAGCTTTACTGCAGCTTGATATTGAATTTGGGTACGATCTGTACAGGATAGGTGGGAGCCTTTGAAGTGGGAGCGCAAGCTTCCATGGAGGCAACGTTGGGATACCACCCTGATCGTATCTAGGTTCTAACCTGGTACCGTAATCCGGTGCGGGGACAGTGTCAGGTGGGCAGTTTGACTGGGGCGGTCGCCTCCTAAAGAGTAACGGAGGCGCCCAAAGGTTCCCTCAGAATGGTTGGAAATCATTCGAAGAGTGCAAAGGCATAAGGGAGCTTGACTGCGAGACCTACAAGTCGAGCAGGGACGAAAGTCGGGCTTAGTGATCCGGTGGTACCGCATGGAAGGGCCATCGCTCAACGGATAAAAGCTACCCTGGGGATAACAGGCTTATCTCCCCCAAGAGTCCACATCGACGGGGAGGTTTGGCACCTCGATGTCGGCTCATCGCATCCTGGGGCTGAAGTAGGTCCCAAGGGTTGGGCTGTTCGCCCATTAAAGCGGTACGCGAGCTGGGTTCAGAACGTCGTGAGACAGTTCGGTCCCTATCTGTCGTGGGCGTAGGAAATTTGAGAGGAGCTGTCCTTAGTACGAGAGGACCGGGATGGACGTACCGCTGGTGTACCAGTTGTTCCGCCAGGAGCACCGCTGGGTAGCTATGTACGGACGGGATAAACGCTGAAAGCATCTAAGCGTGAAGCCCCCCTCAAGATGAGATTTCCCAGTATGTAAGACCCCTTGAAGACGACGAGGTAGATAGGCTGGGGGTGGAAGTGCAGCAATGCATGGAGCTGACCAGTACTAATCGGTCGAGGGCTTATCCAAATATGCAAGTTGTAATTCGCATGTTTCGTTTCGAATCTAGTTTTCAGAGAACGATCTCTGAAGCATATTCCCTGATAGCTCAGTTGGTAGAGCACTCGACTGTTAATCGAGTTGTCACAGGTTCGAGCCCTGTTCGGGGAGCCATATGGAGAGGTGTCCGAGCTGGCCGAAGGAGCACGATTGGAAATCGTGTAGGCGTCACAAGCGTCTCGAGGGTTCGAATCCCTCTCTCTCCGCCATAATATTAAGGCCCGTTGGTCAAGGGGTTAAGACACCTCCCTTTCACGGAGGTAACAGGGGTTCGAATCCCCTACGGGTCATAATAACTTCAAAAAAAGAAGTTGATTTTTACAACAAGATTATGGTATGATCATAAATGTGTTGTTTGGAGGCTTAGCTCAGCTGGGAGAGCATCTGCCTTACAAGCAGAGGGTCGGGGGTTCGATCCCCTCAGCCTCCACCATATAAACTTTATAACGACGCGGGGTGGAGCAGCCCGGTAGCTCGTCGGGCTCATAACCCGAAGGCCGCAGGTTCAAATCCTGCCCCCGCAATTATACTTTCCTTTGAGAAAGTGATCTGGAACCGTGGTGTAGTTGGCCTAACATGCCTGCCTGTCACGCAGGAGATCGCGGGTTCGAATCCCGTCGGTTCCGCCATTTAATCTTTACATGAGGCAAACTGTTCACTACATCTGCTGTATGGCACTGATGCCCTATATAAAGTGTAAGGAATTAAGATTAGACTTTATTATGGCTCGGTAGCTCAGTCGGTAGAGCAGAGGACTGAAAATCCTCGTGTCGGCGGTTCGATTCCGTCCCGAGCCACCATTTTCAAAACAATTTAATATGCCGGTGTAGCTCAACTGGTAGAGCAACTGACTTGTAATCAGTAGGTTGGGGGTTCAAGTCCTCTCGCCGGCACCATGTAATCCTGGAGGATTAGCGAAGTGGCCAAACGCATCAGACTGTAAATCTGCTCCCGTACGGGTTCGGTGGTTCGAATCCATCATCCTCCACCAGTTTTTAGGGGCATAGTTTAAAGGTAGAACAACGGTCTCCAAAACCGTTGGTGTGGGTTCAATTCCTGCTGCCCCTGCCAATTAACTTTTTAGATAATAACCTTTTGTGGCGATCGTGGCGAAGTGGTTAACGCACCGGTTTGTGGATCCGGCATTCGGGGGTTCAATTCCCCTCGATCGCCCCTTTGTTTTTTCATTTTTTATTGGGGATTAGCCAAGCGGTAAGGCAACGGACTTTGACTCCGTCATGCATAGGTTCAAATCCTATATCCCCAGCCATTATGCGGACGTGGCTCAGCGGTAGAGCATCGCCTTGCCAAGGCGAGGGTCGCGGGTTCGATTCCCGTCGTCCGCTCCAAAATATGGCGCCATAGCCAAGTGGTAAGGCACAGCTCTGCAAAAGCTTTATCCCCAGTTCGAATCTGGGTGGCGCCTCCAGCATATGCCGGCGTGGCGGAATGGCAGACGCGCTCGACTCAAAATCGAGTGGGAAACCGTGGAGGTTCGAGTCCTCTCGCCGGTATATTGAATAGCCCTACATGTTGCTTATGCAATGTGTAGGGCTATTTTTATTTTATATGAAACGATTTATGTGCAGTAAGAAAATCTAGAGTTAAAGATTGACGTATGATTATATAAAGTATATTGTAGATAAGTAAAGTCTTTAATGTGGAGGAGTGAAGTAGAGTGACTGATGGAAAAAATGTATCGGATA
The DNA here is from genome assembly GCF_030369595.1 of Paenibacillus sp. PK1-4R. Taxonomy (NCBI): domain Bacteria; kingdom Bacillati; phylum Bacillota; class Bacilli; order Caryophanales; family Paenibacillaceae; genus Paenibacillus; species Paenibacillus sp. PK1-4R. The sequence goes on along the minus strand of NZ_CP126535.1, from coordinate 5,830,021 downwards.
CCGATCTGTTATTTGATCTTTCTGTATGGGAAGAGGCATGGAAGAATCGTCCGAGAAGTTCAAAATATAAGAAGAAAAGCGTCCCCTTTAATACAGAAGAAGCTTTTGAGCGGTGGGCCAGGGATTATCATGCACAGTCGTTCACCGAAGAAGGAAAGCAGCGTTCTGAACGCATTATGAGCTGGATTGAAAACCAGGGTGTGGAATTCGCAGGGTTATCCATTTTGGACATTGGAGCCGCTTCAGGCATATTTACCATTCCTTTTGCGGAAAAGGGAGCAAGTGTGACCGCAGTTGAGCCTTCGGAGTTGCTTGTCTCCCTTATGAAAGAGACGATACCTTCATCTTTGGAATCCAATATCGAAATTGTAAACGAACGATATGAAGAAATCTCCATTAAGGATAAGGGTTGGGAGAAGAAATATGACTTTGCATTTGCATCCATGTGTCCGGCGATGTCGGATTGGGAAACGATTGAGCAGGCAATTAATTGCGCCCGGAAGTATGTGTATATAAGTACTATGGCGGGACAGAAGGAACACACATTAATGGATGAACTTAAGGATGTACTGGGAGTAACTTCTTCATACATGGCCGGTGATATGGGGTATATCCAACAGTTGCTGTATTTGAAGGGTTATTCTTATACGATGATTATTACGAGAGAAGTTAACTCATTTGAAGTACCGGTGAAAGAGATTATCGAGCAGCTGCCAGAATGGCTTAATACGTATGAGTTCCCATCCGATGAAGATTCTCTCAGATTGGCTGAGAAGTACATTCGGGATACGTACAGGGATAGTACGGTGACCTTCTCACGTGGAGCAAGGTTTGGCAAAATTCTAATTCAACTTGAACAACCCAATATGAAAACAGTTCGCACTAAGGATAAGCGATAATTCGCGTAAGCTTGGCACGTGTACTGATAATCAGGAATTGAGACTGACAATGTAGTCTAACGTCTAAGATGACACTAGGAAGCATCGTACTACCAAACAAGAAGATGCACGTGTGAAACATATGAAGTTAAGATTGCAGAAGTGAAGTTGTAGGTGAAGGGAGCAGGTTATAAGCTCCCTCTTTTTTGAAGCCACTAATTCATCGACCGCTTTGAACCAGACCCTCGTTTATTTAGAGATGTTCGAGACAACGAAAAACAAAACACATACCTCGTTTTCAGAGATGATCTCTGAAGCATATTCCCTGTTATTTCAGTTGGTAGAGCACTCGATGGTTAATCGAGTTATCACAGGTCCGAGCCCTGTTCGGGGAGCCATATGAAGAGGTGTCCGAGCTGGCCGAAGGGGTACGACTTACAATCGTGCTCCTTTTCTAATTTCTGTTCGACACTTCTACTTTCTGCTTACGCTCCCGGTACTGGCCGGGGGTGATTCCTTCCCATTTACGGAATGATCGGATAAAGTTTTGCGGATTGTTGTACCGAAGTCGTGCTGCGATATCTTTAACGGTTAGATCACTCTCATCCAGCCATTTTTTAGCGATATTAAATCGGTACTTGGTCAGATATTCACTAAATGCACAGCCTGTCTCTTTGCGGAAAACACTACTTAAGTAGTTGGCATTGTAGTGAAGCTTAACAGCACATTCCTCAAGCGTCAGATCCTTATCATAATCTTGATGAATCATGGCAATCATTTTCTCAGATATATGTTGATACTGGGCATACTGTCTTGCTTTAAAAACCTGGATGATGGGCAAGATGACTTGATGGTTAAACCATTCCTCAACTTCAGCGGCGTACTGCAAACCATGAAGTTCATGAAACACTGATCCACGGCCCTGGTAGATCTGTCCGAGTCGTATGCCGGATTCCTGAGTCATTTGCAAAATATGCGTGAGTAGCCTCGTAAGAGTTACCTCATACTCCTCGGGTGTAACCTCCATACCAAAGATCACTTCAAGCAGTTGTTGCAGAAGAGCAGAGGCCTGGACTTCGTCCGCACTTTGAATAGCTTGGATCAATGAATATTCCAATGATTCCGGGTAGGTCATGGGCCAAGTGGGAGCGTAATGATCTATGTTCTCATATTGAAAAATAATGCCTGTTCCCAGCTTCATCCGATGCCTCAATGCTTCCATAGCTTCTGTGTAAGCTTGAGGGATGTGATATATAGAGCTGTGCGGCTGGCTGAATCCTATACTGACTTGAAGAGTTAGAATCTTATCCATCTGTTGTTGTAACTGGTCTGTTAATACATATAGTTGCTGTGAAAAAATAAACTGATCCTGTTCAACGGTCCCAATCACCGTGACTACTGTATGTTCCAGCACAATGGGAAGCAATTGTTGGTTATGCACAACCGTTTCCGCCAATATATTTTGAATAGCGAATAATAAGAGGTCACGATCACTAGCTCTATATTTTGTATGATTAACGAGATCGGCCTGTAATGTAATAACAGCAATTTGTTGCCATTCCCGAACCTGATGCGTGTAGCCATATTCATTCAAGGTGTCATGAAGAGTATGCACAGGGCTCCTGCCCTGGAACAGATTCATCATAAAATGAGTGCGAATCTGCAACAGATGCATATTAAGTGTGTTCTCTAATTGGGAGCGAGAGGCAGATAATTGTGAGACTCCTGCTCTAATCTGTTCGAACTCATCAGAAAATGGTGGTGATTGCTGAGCTAATGTTTTTCCTTCTTTGGACAGATGGTTGTCACCAAGTTGGGTTAAAAGTTTACGAATCGGGACATGCATTCGCTTGGAGCCGAGCCAGGCGAGTAATAATGAAAGTAAAAGTAAGAAGATACTGATATACAAGGTGTGTAAGCCGATATCGATATATTCTTGTGTCAGAATATTGGTAGGTGAGATTAGAACATATGTCCATCCTTTTAAGGTAGAAGGGCTATATGTCAGGGAATAATGTGTATCTGCGATCTTGACTTCCCGTTTTTCAAAGCCTGTTGAAAATGTAATGGGTGATAGTTTGGTTATGTTGTCTTCCGTATCCCGATCCTGTAATCCTAAGGCAGACAAAGGTTGTCCAATGTATACAGGATCGGGATGGACCAAAATACGTTGTTCCCGATTCAAGATGATCAGTCCTGAGGCAGCATTGCCTAAGAAGGCTTCTCCAAGTGTATTTTGCAAAGAGCATGCAGGAATTCCCGCAATCAGAGCAGCATCGGAAGACGTATTTAGATCCGGAATAGATCTCGCAAGGGCAATATGATAAATACAGCCTGTACCGGGTGAACGCTCATCATTACTGAACACCGATGAAGGGGAGAGCTGCCATCCAGAGGTTAGCGTATCCGATATCAATTCCTTCATGGGAAGAGCCAGCGGAAAATCCGTATTACGATATAATCCGGCATGATCAATAAGCCAATTCTGAGATTGATTCACCAGGGTAATATCCAGCATAGGTTCCCATGACCTCATATTCTTAAATTCACTCTGTAGTTTGTCGGCAAGCAAAGGCCCTTTCCCTTCCAGTGAAGAAGAAGCAGACAGGGAACGGAGAGTTACTGGGGAGCGAACGGCCTGATCAAGCATATAACTGACTGTAGCGAGTTTGTGCTCTACGTTGGATTGCATTTGTTCCAGCAACTGTCTGTTGGCCTGCGTACGATGCAGCTCAGTTTGGTTCGATGAATAGATAAATGCGGCAATTCCCGTTAACAAAATGGGCAGGGTGCTTAACAGGATTCCAAAGATGATCATTTTATGGAGATAGCTGATTGGTCGCACAGTCTCAGTTCCACCCCTGACATTAGAAATAGTAACACTTTCTATTTTAGTAAACGCTTACATATAGAACAATCTAAATTTTGTTTATTTGGATAAATAAGTAATTTCACGAGAGGGTATAGAAGTAGAGATAAGGGATTGCTGATAGATGATCTTGCAGAAACGGCTAGAGAAACGGCTTGGACTGACTATCCAACACGGAATCATGAGAAACGAAATTGCAGTGTGAACGTAAATAGAGACATGGACATCATTCTCTCTACAGGTCGATATCGGCTAAAGGGCAGCCTGAATACGGGTAATGGAAGGTATCTGGAGTGTTATTCAGCTTAGGTGGAACGTTGGTCTTATACAGGGACAGTCAAAGGTCCAACTAGATCCCCGACCTGAGTCTAGGATGAAAAACCGTCCACGGTCTGTTTTGAAAAGTCGCGGAATCCCCTAGAATAAGGACATAAGGTTAAACAAGAAACACGGAAACAAAAAAACAAGAAACAAACGAACAAATGACTCAACACATTAAAACGAACGAATGGAAAGGGCGGTGAACAACAATTATGAGATTGAATAAGGGAAATGGCTGGGCGATTGTATTGATTGCGCTGGGTGCACTACTCCTCTTCGGAAAGTTAACTCCACTTCTTGGACACTTAATGGGTTATCTGATTCCGGTCCTGATGATTGCACTGGGATACTACGGAGTTAAACGAGGGAATGTGATGCTTGGCTGGATTGTTCTCATCATCGGTATCATCTCACTGATGGGTAAACTGGCATGGTTGATCGGACCGATCATCGCGATCGGGTTAATCATCTTTGGTATCTCAATGCTAAGCAATAACCGCAGTCGTCGTGGTCGGTACTAAGTTTTCACGATTATGAAAAGGAGGGACAGAACATAATGAGTGTATTTCGTCGAATGCGGGATATTACCGTAGCCAATCTGAACGAACATTTGGAGCAAAGTCAGGATCCAGTCAAACTGATTGATCAGTTCCTGGTCTCGACCCGCCAAGACATCGGTGAAGCCGAGAAACTTCGTCATCAATATGCAAGCCATACCAGACAAATGAAACAACAAGCCGATCAGGCAGCAGGTATGGTGAACAAACGGGAAGAACAGGCTTCCATGGCTCTGAAAGCAGGGGAAGAACATCTCGCTAAGCTGGCCTTGCAGGAGAAAATCCTCCACGAGGAAAAAATGGAACAGTACAATGAATTGTATGCACAAAGTTATGCGGCATTACAGGAGCTGGATGAACAGATCGACCAGCTGAAGGTTGAATATCAGAATGTATACAGCAAACGTCAATATTACTACGCTCGTATGCAGACGATTCAGTTACAACAACGTATGAACCAGAGAGGCAATCACAACGGTCAGAATGTACCCCGTATGTTTAACCGACTGGATGACCAAGTCTCTGATCTCGAATATGAAGCACAAAGTCTCCGCGATATCCGGCGGATGAGTCAAGATGGTTCAGGAGTGACTGGCAGCATGTCATCCTCTACGCTGGATAAGGAACTGGAACGCTTAAGACAGAAATTGAACAATGACAGAAAGGAGTAGTCACATGAGTAAATTATACCGCTCGGCGCGTAATCGAATGCTAACAGGTTTGATCGGCGGCATTTCTGAAAATCTCGGATTGAGTACCACGCTGCTACGTATCATCTTCTTCATCAGTATTTTCGCTACGGGAGGTACATCATTGTTGATCTACTTCATCGCTGCATTGGTGGTACCAAAGGAATCCAACCACGTTGATCCATATGCTTATGATTCCAACGTAAGAGGATACAAGTAAACGAAAGGAGCAAGCACATGAGCAAATTATACCGCTCAACGCGTGACCGGATGTTAACCGGCTTGTGCGGCGGAATTTCCGAAACCATCGGAATGGATTCCACCCTGCTGCGTATCATCTTTGTTATCAGTATCTTCGTAACTGGCGGCACGTCGTTGTTAATATACTTTATTGCAGCACTGGTGGTACCAAAAGAGCCGTATCCGCCTTATGATCCATATGGCTACGGTCCGGGCCCAGGTCCTGGTCCTGGCAGAGGATACAACAACTATGATCACCAGCCACCAAGAGGTCCTTTTCAAAATAATCACAACCAACAAGGTCCTGGTAACTTCGGTCCCGGCCCTGGATACAACAGCAGACCTCAATCTGGTCCGCGTTCTTATGACAACAACGCCTACGGAGCAGGTGCACCACAAGAAAGTGAACTTGATTCCATGATGAAAGATATCGAGAAAAAAGCACTGAAAAAAGAAGTTGAAGAGCTTCGCCAAAAATTATCTCGTTACGAGAAGGGAGAAAAGTAAAATGGGAGTATTTAAACGGATTAAGGATATGACGAAAGCATCGGTAAATGATATGTTGGATAAAGTAGAGGACCCGATTGTAATGTTGAACCAGTACTTGCGTGATATGGAGGCTGAGATTCATGAGGCAGAGGTAACTGTTGCCAAACAAATGGCAAATGAGCGTCGCATGAAACAACGTTTGGATGAAGCGGAGCGTACTTCGGTACAACGTGAGTCCCAAGCAGAAGCTGCTCTGTCTAACGGTCAGGAAGAAGTGGCACGCAAATTGTTGGAAGAGAAAATCTACTTTGATCAAAAAATTACGGAGTACAGCGAACTGCATGCACAGTCCGAAGCACAAGCAAAAGATCTGTTGCAACAGTTGCATGATATGAAAGATGAGTTCTACAAAATGCGTAACAAACGTAATGAACTTGTATCCCGTGCACAAATGGCAAAAGCCAAAAAACAAATGTCTTCCATCAACAGCTTGCATTCGATCGAAAGTGGCGGCGCATCACTTGGATTCCACCGCATGGAAGAGAAAATCATGCAGCTGGAAGCTGAAGCTGACGTAGCTCGTGCACCTTATCGCAACACATCATCCACGTACACAAATCCTGTAGATGTGGAAAAACAGTTCAAAGTGGATCAGCAATTACAAGCCCTCAAAAACAAAATGGGCAATGGTTCCAAGAATGAAGCGAACGGAACTTCAAAAGAATAACTGTTCGCTTAGTGGACAATATGATATTCTATAAATCGTGTATAATGTACGGTTGGTAGAACAAAAGTTAAGCCATACAGGACTTCATTGCCTGGTATGGCTTTTCCGTTGAATAAAGAGAGATTAACTTACAGAGGAGGTGCGGCGGGGATGAATCAAAAGAGTAAATGGCTTGCAGTTGTCATTATGATCATTGGCATAATGATGTTATTGAATCAGAATATTAACTTGCTGACCGCTGCCGCACTGATTCTGTTAACGGTTGGAATGCTTCAAGTCCGCAATGGGGATACCCGCAAAGGTCATCGGTATCTTGGCATTGGTGCGGCACTGTTATTGCTGGATAATTTGATGATTGTATTTTTGATTGTACTGGCTTCTTTAGCTTACTTTTATTCAAAAAACAAAAAGATTCATCTGGACGAAGGCGTTATGAAGAAACAGAATTTCATGGCTCGGTACTACTGGGATCAATCATCCTGGACGTTACGTAGTATGAGTCTGTGGCATGCCATAGGTGAGGTTAACGCGGATCTGTCTCTCTCGATTCCGGAGGAGAAACAAACGATTGTGCTGCTGCAAGGAGTTATGGGTAATGTTCGCCTGACGCTACCAGAAGATTATGGTGTGGAGATTGAAGCATCGGTTCTTTTCGGCCGGATTAATCTTCTTGGAGAACAAGATAGCGGCATGATGAACAAATTAGTATGGAGAACACCTGGATATGAATCCAGTGAACATAAAGCAAAATTTGTCATTTCTTATATTGTTGGCGACCTAAGCATCAGTAATCCGTAGTAAAATAGATGAAGAGAAGGAGGAGACCCCGATGAAGACAAAACGACATACCGACATGGTAACCCGAAGTATGGGTGAAGGGATCCTCCTGGTTTTCATTGTACTTGCTGTTATTTTGTATGTATTGTATACATATGGTTATCTTGCTCCGTTTGCAGGCTGGCGTCATCTGATTCAATCGGGTCTGGCTCTATTGTTACTTCTGATTGGAATCGGAGCGGTCTTTGGGTTCTATCAGAGTTATCGGGTTAAACGCCGGCTTGAACTGCTGCGGGAAACACTTCTACTGTGGGAGAAGGGCTCTCTATCCCGCACTGTACCTGATCTGGGCGATGATGATGTGGGTCGTTTAAGTGAGCAACTCGGACGAATCGGAAAAAAGTGGGAAGATCAGGTATCTTCGCTCCAGCGATTATCTACTCATAATGCACAGCTTGCTGAACAATCCAGAATTACGGCTATTGTGGAAGAGCGGCAGCGGCTGGCACGGGAACTGCATGATGCGGTATCGCAGCAATTGTTCGCGATATCCATGACAGCAACGGCTGTTGGACGGAAGATGGAGAAGGATTTTGAACGTGCTCAGCGGCAGGTGGCTTTGATTGAGGAGATGGCTTCGGTAGCTCAGTCCGAGATGCGTGCGTTACTGTTACATCTGCGGCCAGTCTATCTGGAGGGTAAACATCTCGAACAAGGTCTGCGTGATCTGGTGATGGAACTGAAAACAAAAGTACCGATGGACATTGTGCTGGAAATGGACGAAGACATTGATCTGATCAAAGGCATCGAGAATCATCTGTTTCGAATCGTTCAGGAGGCTATGTCCAATACGTTACGGCATGCAAAGGCGGAAAAAATGGAGATACGGATCCAGCGCCGTACTGATGCGATCCGGGTATTGATTCGTGATGATGGGCAAGGCTTCGATCTGGATGAGAATAAACAAGCTTCCTACGGTCTGGCTAACATGCGTGAACGTGTTACGGAGATTGGCGGGGCCATACAATTTGTAACAGCGCCTGGTAAGGGAACGCGGATTGAGATTACGATACCTTTGATGAACGATGAAAGCGAGGAAGAACATGTCAATGGAACCGGAAGTCGAAACGGAGACGGAAACGTCGATCAAAGTATTGCTCGTGGATGATCATGAGATGGTACGTATTGGTCTTGCAGCGGTACTGGATACCGAAGATGGAATTGAAGTTGTTGGTGAAGCAGGTAGTGGAGAGGAAGGCATTCGGCTTGCACAGGAGTATAAGCCTGATGTTGTTCTAATGGACCTGGTTATGGAAGGCATGGATGGCATTGAGGCTACTCGTCAGGTACTTAAAATGTATCCGGAGTGCAAAGTCATCGTATTGACCAGTTACCTGGATGATGAAAAAATGTACCCTGTCATTGAAGCAGGCGCATTCAGTTATCTGTTGAAAACATCAAGAGCCAATGAAGTGGCAGATGCGATTCGCGCAGCAGCTCGTGGGCAATCCGTTCTGGAGTCACAGGTCGCTTCGAAAATGATGAATCGATTCCGGCAGCCACAGGCAGCAGCTCCTTTGCATGATGAGTTGACGGACCGGGAAATGGATGTACTCCGGTTGCTCGCAAAAGGTAAATCGAATCAGGACATCGCTGATGATCTGATCATTGGCATTAAGACAGTGAAATTCCATGTTACCAACCTACTGGCAAAATTGGGCGTAGACGACCGCACACAGGCTGCGATCTATGCTTATAAAAACGGACTTGCAGAGTAAGCAGGATCATATGCAATATCATAATCAAGCCAAAGAACCGTGCATTAATGTGCGGAAGTTATAGATAAGAGATGATTTATATATAAGTGTATGTTCAAAAAGATCGATTTTCAGTACCAAGAAGATGGGATAAAGCTAGAAATGGAGTAGCGGAGCGTAGATCGAGCTACGTGAGCAACCGCATGTTTCCAAAGGAAACATTCTTCGTAAGCCTCTACTTATTTCGGCTGAATTCCATATTCGATGTTGATGCCGCCGCTAGGCACCCTTCGTAATCAAAAGCGGACTTTTTGAACAACCTCTATAAGGATGAATGGAAAGCTCTGATCTGCCATGCATGTGGCGGGTGGGGCTTTTTTTGATGTGTTCAGAAGAAGTATAGCTAATGTGGGAAAGGGGCATGCTGTTGATAGATTAATAGAATGCAAGAATGAAAGGGGGATTCAAATGTTAAATCGTTGGATGACAGCAGGTATCTTGGCAATAGCAATCATTATTCTTATCGGTGTGACACAGGTATATGCAGAGAAGAACGAATCCAAAGCTGCCCAACTGGAACAACTAATCTATACAGCTGACAGCGTGATTGATAATGTTGATCGTCTGGTGATTAAATGGCAAGGAGAAGGCCGGGGAGATGCACAAGCACAAGCAGCATTACTGGCCAGTCACTTGGGACTGGAACAACCAGTACGGGTAAGCCAGACGGGCCATGATGTGTATCGCAGTGAAGTAGTACCAGTTGAGGCTACTGGTGGAGAAGCAGGCCTGTTGGTCAATGTCGTCGAGACAGGAGATAACGGTTACTACGCCATCGTACAACTTTCAGGGGATGCACACACGGATCGGAAGGCATTAATGACAGTACATGAACAGGTGGATCAACTGCTTGTAGACTCAGGGATGAAGGCAAACTGGAATATATCTGTGCAAGGTACGGCAGCTACTACTATTGAAGGTGATGCGAGTCAGCAGTTAGCACTCATCGAGAAAAGCCTGTCCAAAAATGTGGATATCGCCTCCATTGAACGTTATACGGATGTAGCCAGCGCAAGTGTCTCTTATAAGGCGGCTGAGCTGCCCCTATCGATCAAGAGTGGCTCGCACATGTTGAATATGCAACTCGCAGTTCACCAGGTTGGAGACGAGGTCGACAATCGAATTACAGTGGGGTTTCCGGTGATTACGATTGAATATTAAGGGATGAATTTTTCATGAATTGTGACCCAATATTGAGAATCTTTATCAGAAAAATGAGTTTGAAATAGTGCATCCATTCAGTTGATATGCTAAAATGGCATCACATCCAAGAAGGAACTTGCTGGTAATTGACAGTTGTATGTCGTGCATATATAACACCATTACATAGCTCGGGGAGAGCATGAAGGTTATCTTCCCGGAAGAAAGAGGAGCCCATGGTTGAAAAACAATCGCAAGATGAAGTACAGACACCAGGCGCAGTATTTTTCATTTTTGGAGCAACGGGTGATTTGGCCCGCCGGAAGCTGTTTCCGGCCATCTACAGTCTTTACCGTGAAGGCAAGCTTGCCGAAGACTTTGCGGTTATTGGCGTAGCACGTCGTCCGAGGTCCCCAGAAGAATTCCGGGAAGACATCTATGAATCCATTAAAGAGTTCTGCCGTTATCCAGCGGGGGAACCTGATGAGTGGAACGCTTTTGTCGATCATTTTGAATACAAAGCACTGGATATCAATAATGTGGAAGGATTCAAAGAGCTGCGTGCGCAGACGGAGCATCTGGAATCGAAGTTTAAAACGCCAGGGAATCGGCTGTTCTATCTGGCATTGGCACCTGAGCTGTTTGGCAGTGTCTCGTACAGTTTGCGGGACGGCGGTATGTTGGAAAGTCAGGGGTGGAACCGTTTGGTGATCGAAAAACCATTTGGTTATGATCTGCAATCGGCCGAACATCTGAATGAGCAGATTCGTGAGGTATTCCGTGAAGAGGAAATCTATCGGATTGATCATTATTTGGGCAAGGAAATGGTGCAAAATATCGAAGTGATCCGCTTCGGAAATGCTTTTTTTGAACCGCTGTGGAATAACAAACATATTGCCAACGTTCAGATTACGCTTGGTGAGACGGTAGGCGTGGAAGAACGTGGTGGTTATTATGATCACTCCGGTGCACTGCGTGACATGGGGCAGAATCATATGCTTCAGATGCTGACGATGATTGCGATGGAACCGCCGAGTCGCCTTTTTCCGGAGGATATTCGGGATGAGAAGGTGAAGGTATTACGCTCATTGCGAGCTTTTACTTCGGATGAGGAAGTGAGCAACAACGTTGTGAGGGGACAGTATGCCGAAGGGGAGTACCGTGGCAAGCAGCTTCCGGGGTATCGCCAGGAAGACAAGGTTGATCCACAGTCGAATACGGAGACTTATTTTGCAGCACGTGTATTCGTGGATAATTTCCGCTGGGCGGGTGTTCCATTCTACATTCGGACAGGCAAGCGTCTTCCGGTGAAAACAACCGAGATCGTAGTTGAGTTCAAGTCAATGCCAAACAACGTGTACCTTGGGAAAAAGTATAAATTGGAACCGAATCTGCTAGTCATTCGGGTGAATCCGATGGAAGGCATATATATCAAAATCAATGCCAAGAAACCAGGCTCGGATTCTGAGATTCAGCCGCTTGCGATGGATTTCTGTCAGAGCTGCATGATTGGAATTAACTCGCCTGAAGCGTATGAACGTCTGCTGCACGATGCAGCAGAGGGTGATTCTACGTACTTCACCCGTTGGGATGAAGTGGCAACAGCCTGGTCCTTTGTGGATCGGATCGCAGCAGCCTGGGGGCAGAATCAAGGAGAGCTTCATACGTACCCTGCTGGAACTTGGGGACCAGAAGCGACAGATAAGCTGCTGGAGCAGGACGGATTCCACTGGTGGCCGGTGAATGGTCAGGACGAGGACAGCGTGATCTGGCAAGTGAACGGTTAGGTTAAGGGAATTAACAACATAAACACCATGACTGAGCCTGGAGACTTCGCAATTTTGCGGTGTCCCCAGGCTTTTTAGCGGGTAAAAGGGAGGTATCCATCATAAGGAAATAAGTAATTTAAATTAAGTTGTTGACAAAAAGTAAGTATATAACTTATACTCAACACATGAGTTAAAGAGTTACGCAAATGACAAACTTCATCCGGGCAAACGTTTCGGATAAGTTATCATTCATGAGATAAAATGTAAACCAGTTGAAGGGGTTTGCGTCACAGAGAATCATGAAAAAAATATGCATAATATCTTTAATCTAAGAATACTATTTTGTATATATTGAATGGAGGAAAAAGAAAATGATGTTGGATGTAGGGTTGTTGTTGATTCGTTTGGTGATTGGATTGTCGTTCATGGCGCACGGGGCTCAAAAGCTGTTTGGTTGGTTCGGAGGTTACGGAATCAAGGGTACAGGCGGCTGGTTCGAGTCGATGGGCATGAAACCCGGTGCATTGGTGGCGTTACTGGCTGGACTCGCGGAATTTGGTGGCGGATTGCTGCTGGCTCTGGGTCTGCTCACACCGGTAGGTGGCATTCTGATTGCATTGACGATGGTCATTGCGATTGTGAAAGTCCATGGAGCGAACGGATACTGGTCCACACAGAACGGATTTGAATATAATCTCGCGATTCTGGTGGTTGGTGTAGCGCTGGCCCTGACCGGTGGCGGACAATACGCGCTGGATGCATTGATTTTCTAAACCCGATAACTAAAAATGAATGAGGAGTGCCTGGATGCCATGAAAATGGCTGAAGGGTGCTTTTTTTTTGCAAATGAAAGAGAAGAATCTGCGGTAGTAATCGGTTATTTTCGGTACAGATTATGGTACAATAGGAGAGTTGGGTTAAGAAGCAGTTCACGGTATACATGAAAGCACAGATTTGAGGAGGATGAACTCCATTGTAAATGTGTAAAATTAATCTAGTGTATGAATACCTCGTATGCAAAATGACCAGTGTACAATCAACCGGCTTTGCCGGATTGCATAAAGATTGAATGATGGACCGGCGATGCCGGATTAACGTGAATGAACGGACGAAAGGGATTAAACCTATGAGCAAAGCTGCAAATGATATTCTTCAACAGGAAGTGGACAAACGCCGGACGTTTGCCATTATCTCTCACCCGGATGCGGGTAAAACCACATTAACCGAGAAACTGTTGCTGTTCGGGGGCGCGATTCGCCTTGCGGGAACGGTAAAAGCTCGGAAAGCCAGCAAACACGCAACAAGTGACTGGATGGAAATTGAGAAACAACGGGGGATCTCGGTTACCTCTTCCGTAATGCAATTTGATTACCTGAACCATCGCGTTAACATTCTGGATACACCGGGTCACCAGGATTTCAGTGAAGATACGTATCGTACACTGACGGCTGCCGACAGCGCGGTGATGTTGATTGACGTGGCAAAAGGTGTCGAGGCACAAACGATCAAGTTGTTCCAGGTATGTGCGAAGCGTGGGATTCCAATCTTTACGTTTATCAACAAACTCGACCGTGAGGGTAAAAGCCCATTTGATCTGATGGAAGAACTTGAAAATGTACTGGGTATCCGTTCAGTTCCGATGAACTGGCCTATTGGTACAGGTCGCGAGCTATGCGGTGTGTATGACCGGATGAAAAATCAGGTGGAGTTGTTCCAAGGGGACGATCACTCGACAATTAAAGTTCAGAAAGTAAACGGTTATACAGATCCAATTATCCGTGAGATGGCAGGAGAATATCTGCATGATCAGTTAATTCAGGATCTGGAGCTTTTGGACGTTGCGGGAGATCCGTTTGATATGGAGAAGGTTCAACGCGGCGAATTGACCCCTATTTTCTTCGGTAGTGCGATTAACAATTTCGGCGTGCAGACCTTCCTGGAGAATTTCCTGGAACTGGCACCGAAGCCTGAACCACGCCGCAGTACGGCAGGAGAGATTCAGCCAACGAATGAGAAATTCAGCGGTTATGTATTCAAGATTCAAGCGAACATGAACCCGGCACACCGGGATCGTATTGCGTTCCTGCGTATTGTATCAGGCAAGTTCCAACGTGGAATGAGTGTGAAGCATACTCGTGTGGGTAAAGAGATCAAGCTGTCACAGCCACAGCAATTCCTGGCACAAGATCGGGATATTGTGGAAGAGGCGTATGCCGGCGATATTATCGGTTTGTTCGATCCGGGTATCTTCCGGATTGGCGATTCACTGAGCCAAGGCAGCGAGGTTATCTTTGAAGAGTTGCCAACGTTCTCGCCAGAGATTTTCGCTAAAGTTACCGTTAAAAATGCGTTGAAACATAAACAGTACCAAAAAGGAATTGATCAGTTGACGGAGGAAGGAACCATTCAGGTGTTCCAGACGGCAAGTTTCGACGAGACAATCCTCGGCGTAATTGGTCAACTACAGTTTGAGGTATTTGAATACCGGATGAAAGGTGAATATGGGGTAGACGTGCAATTGCAGCGTATGCCTTATCAGTTCGCTCGCTGGATCGTGGACGAGAATCTGGACCCAAGCAAATTCCGGATTAACTCTGCGCTTGTAAAAGACAAAAAAGGGAATTATGTGGTGCTCTTCGAAAATGAGTATGCCATGAGAACGGCTATGGATAAAAATCCTACTGCTAAATTCTTGGAGACTGCACCTTAAGTGACGGTCCACGTATTCTGTGGTAATCAGTTAATGTGTTAGTTAAACGTGACAAGTTCATGTGATGAGATAGAGCTTGTTAAAAATAAGATCCCTCCGCCAATTGGCGGAGGGATCTATTGCTATACACCTTACTGAGAGGCGGGTATGATCCAGCCGAATAAGGGAAAGCTTTCTTTTGCAGACAGAACAAACGGTGTGATGGTTACCTTACCCTCCAATGCTTCGATTAGCGAAGCGGTTGAACGGGAATGGTGTGCAGATGCTCCTGCGCGATTTGAATGAGTTCTTCCTGCTTGGCAGGTTCTGTGTTCTTCCAGATCATCTCGAAAATGGCGCCAAGTCCAGGTAATGCAGCTTCCGGTCCATCTACTGAACCTTCAATCATCTCCCGGAGCTGATCATCACTCTTGTCATGAACTTTATGAACAATCGCTTCACGCAGGCTTAATGTAATGGGCATCGCAATTCCCTCCTCGTATATTCGGCTGCTCTAATACTGTTCCCTGGGAAGCGCGAGCGCATTCAAGTTTATCAGGCTTTGTGGTATACTACGAAGGATTATTTACGTTAGCATGGGTATCCGTAATGATGCGTCATGCTGAAGTGCAGCGGGAGGTTAAGACCCTAATGGCCAAGAAACAGTATGCCGTAATTGGCATGGGACGGTTCGGATCAAGTGTTGCCAATGCACTGAGTGGCATGGGATTTGACGTGCTGGCAATTGATGCGGACGAGCAGCGGACACAGGAAATGTCCAATGTGGTGACCCATGCGGTATCGGCAGATTCAACAGATGAAGAAGCGCTGCGAGCGCTGGGCATACGGAATTTCGATGTTGTCGTTGTGGCAATTGGTGAAGATATACAGGCGAGTATTCTGACAACCTTGATATTGAAAGATATGGGTGTACCAGTGCTGATCGTAAAAGCTCAAAATGAGCTTCATGGTAAGGTGCTGCAGAAGATCGGGGCAGACAAGGTGATCTATCCTGAGCGGGATATGGGACTACGTGTAGCCCATCATCTGACCTCGCCGAATATACTCGATTATATTGAGTTGTCTGAGGATTACAGCATTCTGGAGATGAGAGCTTCCGAGCAAATGATCGGTAAGAACCTGATGGAATTAAACATCCGGGCACGTTTTGGGTGTAACGTGATGGCGATTCGCAGTGGGAATTCGATGAACATCTCGCCGTACGCGGAGGACCGAATCGAAGCTGGAGATGTGCTGATCATTGTGGGTCACAAGGATCATTTGACGAAAATGGAGCTTGCGTATCCGAAGTGATGGATGCAGATGGGAAGGATGGAAAGATGGATATTGTATCACCGCAAAATACACGTGTAAAAGAATGGGCACAGTTGCTGGAGAAAAAGCATCGTACCCGTCAACATAAATATATCATTGAGGGCATTCATCTGGTACAGGAAGCACTGCGTGCCGGAGCAGATCTGGAGTGCATCGTGTACGATGGAGAGCAAGGCGTACCTAGCGAACTCGCCGGGCTTGAGAACCCGCTACAGCGTGTGGAATGGGTTAGTGTATCTCCTGCCGTTATCGCCAAATGTACGGATACAATGACACCGCAGCCTGTATTCGCAATTGTGCGTAAAGGCAGTGAACCACTGGAAAGCCTAATGACCGGAGCTCGTGGGCTTGTTGTGGTGCTGGACGGAGTGCAAGACCCGGGTAATGTGGGGACGATCATCCGTAGTGCGGACGCAGCTGGAGCAGCGGGGGTTGTACTTGGTGCTGGCTGTGCTGATGTATATAACCCGAAGACGATTCGCTCGACGATGGGGTCATTGTTTCATCTGCCCATTGTGGAGGGCCAGTTGGAATCCTTGCTTCCCGAAGCGAAGGCCGCGGGCGTGAAGCTGGTAAGTACTTCTTTGCAGGCAGAGCATTCATGTTATAGTTATGATTTTACGCAGTCGGTATGGCTTGTCATTGGTAACGAAGGCAAAGGCATCTCGGATGCTACGGCACGTTTGGTAGATGATGCGATTACGATCCCGATGCAGGGGCAGGCAGAGTCGCTTAACGCCGCAATGGCGGCAACGATTCTGTTATTTGAGGCGATGAGACAGCGGATGTTTAACTAACTAATAATTCCTGTCCAATTTAAAATTAACTGTCCCTAACTAAAATTAACTTTCCCCCAAATACCAAAGGCTGGAACCTGGTTGCCGCTTTTCTCGGGCCATGTTTCCAGTCTTTTTGTCTTTCTCTTTGAAGCACCACAGCAGGGATTTTCCATTCAAATCCCGAATAGGTGATATAGTTTCTATTTCTTAAGCTGATGGGCAGGTGTTCATTTTGGAAATGAATAATGGAAAAGGAAACACTCTCTTTAGGGAATTTATGACTTGGGCTGGGGAAAAGGGCTGGGACATAATGAGTAAATCCGGTTCGCAGCTACATTTAAACAGCGGCATTACTTCAAGATATAAAGGACTTCCAGATGAATATTTAGAATTTCTAAATGTAGTTGAAAAATGCGTTGCACCGGATGAGCAAACCTGGTTTATTTGTGAGGCTGAGTTTAACAATAGCACGGAGACCGCATTCCAATGGAATGAATTTGAAATGCTTAGTTTGGAGGCAGCAGAGGGTGATTCTATTTGGCAGTCAGAGATAACGGCCTGGTGGGATCATCACTTGCCGATCGTAATGTCTGTGAAAGATGGATATTCCTTCTATGCCATTGACTTAACAACCGACAATGGAGCTATTGTCCGTGGATGTGAACCTGAATTTGAAGAGGTTGAAAAGGTATCCGATTCGTTTGGAGAATTTCTGGCATGGATGATGTCGAATTCAGTTTAGCGTAGCTAGGAAAGGTTGATGGTTATACTTGTGGCCAGCGGCCTGATATTAGATTATTCAATGAAAGAACTTATGAAACGTATAGGAATTCTTAACTTATGATATAAAAATAGTTTATATAGCGTGATTTATTCACATTTAAGTATGTTCCAAGCTTATTTTATATATATAAAATAATTCTTTACTGTTCGTTCTAGAAATGATATGCTAACAGCAAGTTAGATCTAACTGTTTTTTTGCATAATAAAGAACGATCGTTCTCAAAACTAAAATTACACTAATCTAAAGAATATGAGGGAGAGAATATGATGAAATACACAGTGATTACAGGAGCAAGTTCAGGAATTGGATATGAAACAGCATTGGCATTTGCAACACGGGGTAAAAACTTGATTTTGGTAGCTAGAAGATTGGATAAGTTGGAAGAGCTTAAATCGACTATTCAGGGCATCGACCCTAAAGTAAATGTTATCGTTCATACAAGCGACTTGTCTGTTACCGCAGAGGCGTACACGCTATATAACGATTTGAAGGAATATGAAATTGAGACTTGGATCAATAATGCAGGGCTTGGAGAAGGCTCGTTCATTGCTGAACAGAATTTGGATAAAGTGGAGACCATGCTGCGTGTTAACATCGAATCTTTGACCATTCTCTCTACATTGTATGTGCGAGATTATGCGAATGTCGAAGGTACTCAATTGATTAACGTCTCATCCGCACTTGGATATGCGATTGCTGTAGGCAGTGTTGCTTATTCTGCATCGAAATACTATGTTAGTGCCTTCACAGAAGGTCTTGCCAAAGAACTGGAACTGAAAGGTGCAAAACTAAAAGCGAAGATCCTGGCACCAGCGATCACGGAAACAGAATTTGTACAAAAATCAATAGATGCTGAAGGATTTGATTACAAAGCGAATATGTCCAAATACCACACGGCCAAAGAAATGGCTGGATTTATGGTAGATCTCTATGATTCCAATGAAGTGGTTGTAGGGATTGTAGATCAGAACTATGATTTTCAGCTGACAGGTGCAATCTACCCAGTGATTTCAGAATTGAATTAATACAGCAGAATCTATAGGATACATTTACAAAATCCCAAATAAGAAGAGGAGTACAATCCATTGGAAAAGATATGGAGTAAAACAAAGATTGGCAACATGGAATTGCCTCATCGACTAGCGATGGCACCTATGACACGCAGTCGAGCACAAGAAGATGGTACACCTGGAGAGTTGGCGGCACTTTATTATGCTCAGCGTGCAACGATGGGACTTCTGATTACGGAAGGAACACAACCATCTGATGATGGACAGGGATACTTGTGGTCACCTGGCATCTACACCGATAAGCATATTGAAGGATGGAAAAAGGTAACGGATGCGGTGCATGAAGCTGGCGGATATGTATATATCCAATTAATGCATGCGGGTCGCATGTCACATCCAGATAATACCCCGCATCATCGTCAACCGGTTGCTCCATCTGCAATCGCACCGGGTGTAGAAATGTTTACGGCTACAGGGATGCAGGATATCCCCGTTCCCCGGGAATTGAGTCAGGAGGATATTCAAACGACCATTGTCGATTTCCGAAAAGCAGCCGCCGCAGCGATCGAAGCAGGGGCGGATGGCGTTGAGATTCATGGGGCTAACGGATACTTAATCAATCAATTTTTAGGAGAAAATTCGAATACACGCACAGATGAGTATGGCGGATCTATTGAAAATCGTGCTCGCTTTGCGATTGAAGTAACCAAAGCCATCGTGGAGGAAATAGGGGCAGAACGAACAGGCTTCCGTATCTCACCAGGGACACCGCTGGGTGGAATTCAAGATGGCGAACAAGGTCCTGATCTGTATCGCTACCTTGTAAAAGAATTAGCTCAATTGGATTTGGCTTACCTTCATGTTATGCATCTTGGAGATGAGAACCTACTCCAAGACATTCGTTCGATCTGGCAAAATCCATTGCTGGTCAATCGGGCTGGAAGAACGTTGGATGATCTCAGTGTCGATTTAGATCGTGGTCTCGCTGATGTGGTACCTGTAGGTGTATGGTCCTTAGCTAATCCAGATTTGGTGGAACGACTTCAACAAAGTGCGCCACTGAATGAAGCAGATCCGACAACATTCTTTGGATTGGGAAGTAAGGGCTACACGGATTATCCTACGTTGGAAGAATTAAAGTCACAACAGGGGCTACACTAGCACAAAGTATGGAACATGGCGTACAACTGAACACTGCGCGCCATGTTCCTAACATAAGTTGAACTAATCATTTTACACGATAACAGCGAATGGAAGGTTGTTCTGTCATCGTAGTGTCAGTGTAAATAATCTTGAGTTCAACTTTTATAGTCTACAAGCAAAGGAAGAGGATAAATGATGAGAGCAGCTCAAATACAGAAATACTCCAAAAAAATCCAAGTGGAAATCAATAATATTGAGATACCTCAGATTCATAGCCGTGAGGTCCTTGTCAAAGTGAAAGCTGCAGGTGTAAATCCGCTGGATATCTTGAATATGAATGGCAGTGTTCGGATGATTGCCGACTATAAGTTACCTCTAACTTTAGGGAATGAATTATCGGGTGTCATTGAAGCCGTCGGTGATGATGTTTTGAAATTTAAAGTGGGTGATAAGGTTTATACCAGGTTGCCACTGAATAAAATTGGTGCTTTTGCTGAATACGCCGCTGTGCATGAGGATGCCTTATCCATAATGCCTGAAAATCTGTCTTTTATCGAAGCTGCTGCGGTACCCCTTACTGCCTTGACCGCATATCAAGCATTGCATGATGTACTCCGAGCTGAACCGAATAAAAAGTTGTTTATTCCTGGCGGAACTGGTGGATTCGGTGCGATGGCCATCCCGATTGCCAAGTCCATGGGGCTAACGGTGATTACAAGTGGCAGTGAACGGGGCAGAGCACGTAGTTTATCCATTGGAGCAGATCAATTCATTGATTATAAGACCGAGCAGTATGCTGATATTCTGTCCGATATTGATTATGTGATCGACACCTTGGGTGCGGACGAGATCAAAGCTGAACTGAGCATTTTGAAACCACAGGGCAAATTAGTCTCTTTGAAGGCAGGACCCAATTATCGCTTTGCACTGGACAGTCAATTCCCGTTGTGGAAAAGAGCATTGTTTGGTCTCGTAGGTGCACGCCTGGATTCTTTAGCGCGTAAGAATCAAAATGAATATCGTTTTTTATTTGTGCACTCCAGTGGAGTTCAATTGCAAGAGATTACAGCTTTTGTAGAAAAAGAAGACATTAAACCTTCGATCGATTCTACGTATACGTTTGATGACATTGAAAAGGCATTGATTAAAGTATCCACGGGTCACTCCCAGGGCAAAGTCATTGTTACCTTTTAAAGGCTCGTTAAGATGATGCTCATGCTATTCAATGTTCGTTTTCTGAACAGGAGGGAAGCCAATGGCGAGAAGCAAAGAGTTCGAAGAGTCTGTTGTACTGGATAAAGCGATGAGACTTTTTTGGGAACAAGGCTATGAGAAGACATCTATGACGGATCTGGTTAATCATATGGGAATTCATCGTAAAAGTTTGTATGACACATTTGGTGACAAACACACCTTATTTCTAAAGACAGTAGATCTGTATGATCACAAAATCAGCTCAGCCCTTGCAGCAGGCGTAAAGCGTTCTCAAACGGCAACGGAAGCACTTCAGTTTATATTTCTTTCTTTAATTCATGGAGAGGAATCTCCAGCATCAGGCTGCTTTATTGTCAATTCGACGGTAGAATTGGCGGCACGCGATGACGACATGAACCACCGGTCGACGGAGATGTTTGCAAATACGGAGAAACTAATCAAGGACATTATTGTGTGGGGACAGCAAGAAGGTGAATTCACAACGGAGTACAACGCCGAGGTATTGGCGGAATATCTGCATAACGTTAGCATTGGGTTAAGGGGGATGGCCAAGACTTCGATGACCAAGGAAAAACTTCTTCGTATAGCGATGCTATCCACGGATTTCATACTAAGGTAGTCTATTTTTTTTACATTAAAAGAATGTTCGTTCTAATATGGGTGTTCCAGATGAAACATATTTTATAGAAAAGAGAGGCAGGTAACGATATGAGAAAGACAGTTCTAATCACAGGGGTATCGGGTGGGATCGGTAAAGAGTTAGCGGATCGGTTTGCCAAAGGTGGACATCATATTGTGCTGGTAGCACGAAGTGAGGGTAAAATACAGGATCTAGCTCAGGAGTATCAGAAAAAGTATGGCATTCAGGCGACGGTTATTGCCAAAGATGTAGCGGCACCTGGGGTACCACAGGAGATTTATCATGAGCTGAAGGAAAAGGGCATTGTTGTTGACTATCTTATCAACAATGCAGGTTTCGGTCTGTTCGGGACGTTTATGGAAACGGATATGGAACAAGAAGTTAATATGATTGACGTGAATATCAAGGCTTTAACCATCATGACAAAGCTATTCTTGCCGGATATGATCCAACGTGGGCACGGCGGCGTGATGAATGTGGCTTCGTTGGTAGGTTTTTTCCCTGGACCGATGATGTCGGTATATTATGCAACAAAGGCATATGTGCTATCGTTCACCGAGGCACTGGAGAATGAAGTAAGCGGAACGGGCGTTACGGTGACCGCACTGTGCCCAGGCCTGACATCTACCGGATTTGTGGATCGTTCGGGTATGGGTGTCTCGAAGATGTTGCAGGGCCCAATTATGGAAGCCGGACAGGTGGCCGAAGAAGGGTATCGAGGCTTCTTACGTGGCAAGACGTTAATTATGCCTGGTGCTCGAAACCGATTCATCGCGTTTATACCTCGGTTGTTGCCGCGTAAGATGATGACTCGCATGATAAGATCCTCCCAAGACAAGACAGGACATTAAACAATTGTAGAGGATAAATCAGATCTTTCCCAATTCGATCGTTTCATGTTGTTCTTCATCGGGCCTTCTACGACAAACATACACAAATACAGGAGGGAAACTGAAAGGCACAAATTGAATTTTCTCTATCTCAAATGACTCAGCTAATTGTTTCTTCATATGAAGTGAGTACTGATATAACACTAAGGTGCCTCCAGGTCGGAGCGCTGTATGGATCTGTGACAGGATGTTTTGTCTCATTTCTCTGGAAAAATTAAAAAAGGGCAGTCCGCAGATGATGCTATCCAACTGATGAATATGTTCTTGATTAATCCTTTTTAATAGATAGGAAGCATTCGAATGGAACATGAATTCAGGATATGTTTTCTTCAGATTACTTCTCATTTTGGGGTCCCTTTCAAATAAAAACACGGTTGCAGATTTCGGTAAATGTGCTCTCATGAGACGTGTGACGGCCCCTGTTCCTGGCCCCAGCTCAGCCATGGTTCTAACCTCATCCCATCGTACAGACTGGACGATTTTACGGGCTAGACATTTGGAACTGGGCAGGAGACTGCCTACTCGTTTGGGATTCCTCAGAAATCCTTGCAGGAAAAGAAGTGGTTCCGATGTTTTCATCGCGGTATCCTCCATGGTTGAATTCATTGATGGTTCACTTGATGTTGGAAGGCAAGCTTAGTTGGAATATAAATACGTTACGCGTATGTTTTAGTGTTAAAGTCCCCTGATGTAAATCCGCAATGTTTCTCGCAATAGAAAGTCCCAGACCAGATCCTGATTGAATACCTTCGCTATTCCTCGAATAATCCACCTTATAAAAGCGATCAAACAGTCTGTTTTTTTGTTCTATCGTTAGTGGTATGCCTTTATTCTCTACTTCAATGGTAACGTGATTATGCTGCACCCTCATTCGGACATAAATCGTGCCCGGTTTAAAGGAATACTTTAGTGCATTCATGAGGAGATTGTCGATGGCTCGAGCGATCTTATCACTATCCAGGGAAACCATGATTGGAGCATTACCGAGTGTTTTTTCAATAAGAATCCCATGCTCCTGAGCTAAAGGTTCGAATTCAAACAACAATTGGTCCAATAGCTGACAGAGGTCAACATTTTTCAAATCCAATTGGGTGTTTACTTCGTTAAGACGTGTGTATTCAAATAAATCATCAAGTAACTTCTTCAAATGCGTTGCTTTGTTATAGGTGTTTTGAATGAAGCGGTCATACTCTGCTTTGTCTTGAAAGGATTCTGTTCTTAGTAGCTCAATATATCCAATTATGCTAGTAAGCGGTGTACGCAGGTCATGTGAGATGCCAGTGATCATATCCATCTTGGATTGCTCCAATTCACGTTCTTTGGCAATCTGTTGCTTTAACTGTTCTGTCATGTGATTAATATTGGAAGCGACTCGCCCAAGTTCATCTTCTCGATCAACGGGCACCCTGTAATTCAGATTTCCTTCGGATATGATTTGAAGCCCTTGCTCTAATGTAATGAGATCTCTCACAATTTTTCGTGTGAAAAACAAAAAAATTAACGTGAAAATTACGATGAAGATTGGTGTTAGAACGTAAGGAAAAATGTAGAGAAGCGAAGGCCAATTAAATCTTTCACTAATTTTTGCGGCACCTATGATTAACATATTATTTACACCCACAGAGCCAACAAACGAAATCAATAAACTGATCAACATTTGATATAGGATGTTAATCTGTATCTTTTTTTTAAACTGTGGTAATCGTTTAATCAATTTTATATCCCACTCCCCATACCGTTTTAATGTACTGAGGTTCCCGCGGATTTACTTCCAATTTCTCTCGCAGGTTACGAATGTGAACCATCACCGTATTATCCGAATACCCGTAAGGCTCTTTCCATACGGTTTCGTAAATTTTCTCGGAGCTAAATACTTGTCCAGGATGGCTGGCAAGCAACACCAGAATGGAAAACTCTAATGGTGTAAGCGAAATGTCATTATCTTTGAGCTTCACGGAATGTTTACTTGTATCAATGACAAGGTCCTTGATTAAAATAAGTGAATTGGATTCTGGTTTCCCGATCAGTGTTTGACGTCGTAACTGAGCTTTAACGCGAGCAAGTAACTCTAATGGATTAAACGGTTTGACCATGTAATCATCGGCCCCGGTAGTCAGGCCCGTGATTTTATCAATGTCTTCTTCCTTGGCGGATAACATAATAATGGGAGTGGGTGATACTTCTCTTATTTTGAAGCAGGCTTTGATTCCATCCATAATGGGCATCATAACATCCAGAATAACGAGTTGAACCGATGTTGTTTTGATAATATTGAGGGCTTCCTCACCATTGGCTGCTTCAATGACATGATATCCTTCGTTACGTAAATAGACATGAATGACATCCCGGATATCGGGTTCATCATCAACAACGAGAACGGTATTCATAATTCAACACTCCTTAAAAATTAGGATAACATCAGTGTAAACGATAGTCTGGAATGTTTAAATTGTTTCCTTTTTTCGACAGACATAAACGAACGCAGGTGGGATATTCAAAGGCACTAATTCTATTTTTTCGATGATAAAGTGTTCGGATAATGTTTTTTTCATTTGAAGTGAATATTGAAAGGCGATGAATAATCCTCCAGGTTTGAGTGCCTTATAGATCTGGTCTACCAACGTATTTCTTAATTCAGGCTCAAAGTTGAAGAAGGGCAATCCGCTAAAAATGTAATCCAGCTGCTGAACGCCCTCTTGATTCATGGATTCTACCAATCGAGCGGCGTCTGGATAACAGGAGAACTCCGGGTATGCCGTCTTAAGAGTATTCCTCATCGTTTCGTTCATCTCAAACAACAACACCTTCGTTGAACCCTGCACCTCTTGTAGAATATAACGAGTGACAGCACCTGTACCCGATCCGAGCTCGGCGACTGCTTTGGCCTCTAGCCAAGAGGCTTGCTTCACCATTTTGTTGGCGAGAAACCGGGAACTGGGTATGATGCTACCAACATGTTTAGGGCTTTGAAGAAAGCTTTTCAGAAATAAAATGGATTCATTGGAATTCATGATTGTGGTTCCTCCGTATATGTGATGGTCTGTTATCAAAACCAGTTAGAGATGTAATAATTGCAGCGTAGAAAGAATGGGACCGCCGAAGTAGATTCCCGCTGTAAAATATGTTATGGTCCATAACAAGGCACTGGAATAGGATATAAGAGCAAATTTTCTATACTGCACGCCACTGAGTCCCATCACCAAAGGGAGAACATATCGCACGATTGGAATGAACAAACCGATGCACATCGCCCAATTGCCACTCTTATTTAGAATCAGTTCAGCCTTGACAAAGTGTTTATGATGTTGAAATCTGTGTTTTATCTTGGTTCCAAATAACTTCCCTGCAAAATAAGCAAAGGTAATGGCCGTTAATAGTCCTGATAAAATACAGAAGTATGTGATCCATGAATTGATAACTCCTGTGTGGCTCAAAATGGCACCGCTGATAATCGTGATTTCATTTGGAATTGGAATCCCGAAAGGCCCCAATGAGAAGGCAAAATAAAAAATCAGATATCCATACTGATGAAGTAGCTCTAAGATCGTATTACTGATCATTGTTTTGCCTCCTCTCTTGTTGATATAGCAATCTTAATGAAAAAAACTAAGGAATTAATGAGCATAAATCTGAAGAAAATCTAAAGAATACATAAGCAAAGCCACACAACTACGTTAAAGAGAAAAAAGCCTTGCCAACGTACTGGCAAGACTTGAATAGGTGGACATACTCAGGAGCGGTGATCAAGTGATATGAATTTCTGAATATCAAATAAAGCTTGTCTCGAAAAGGAACTTATAAGTGAGCTCGAGTTGATTATCTATATCTTTATCTGCAAGGAAGAGGATGAGCATCAAAGAAGAGCCGAGACGTCATAATGACGACTCAGCTCTTTTTTATGTCCGATAAGCAAGGATTTTTTGAAATCAGATTATTGTAGGAAATAGAACCAGTTGAATTTTATACCAGCAACAATAAACAAAACAATCCATCCCCATAGAAACAGTAAACGTAAAGGTCGTGGAATCAGGAGATATTCTGAGTACAATTTGCTGAAAAGTTTCATTACAGTAGTGACCACCCCTGCTAAGTTACTCCCTTATATCCGCTCTCGCAAGAAAAAGAAGTAAGAAGATAAGATAACCAAGATCCCAATAAGTCTATATACCGTAGCGTAGGCCTCAAAGTTGCTTCTGGCGATTACAAATCCGATGATCGAAATAGATAATATCAAAAGACCAAAGGGAATCTTATAACTCAGACGAAAAACCTCCAGTTATATCAAAATTAGGTATATTATATCATGATACACACCAGAGGTCTTTTTTTGTATCAGATTCAGATATACCTACCCATTAAATAAATAAATCGAACGAAATAATACTGGCATGCCAATATATAGTGTAAGGAGGAAGGGGATGGATAATGAGTGAGCATGATGAGTACATAAAACTTGTAACGTTAATACGTGCGGGGCATGAAGAAGCATATGGAGATTTATATGAGAAAACAGTGAAGGGGGTATATCAAACTGTGCGATTTCTCATCAAGGACAAGTCTGACGCGGAGGATGTGGTACAGGAGATTTACATTCAGGCGTATCGATCATTGGCGCGATATGATGCGGAGCGTGCTTTTCGTCCCTGGTTAATGGGTGTGACGATGCGACAGGTTCAGAGTTATCGACGCAAAAGATTGATGCAGTTTCGGTTTGGCAAGCGGATCGAAAAATCTGACGTGGGACTAGAATATGATTTTTCCACTGATCTGGTCAACAAACTGGCAAATCGACCTCTGCTGGAACAGGTCCGCCGTTTGCCGTACAAGCTACAGCAGGTGGTTACACTTCATTATTTAAATGAATATACGCAAGAGGAGATTGCTGGCATATTGGCAATTCCGCTTGGAACTGTGAAATCGCGCATACATGCGGCGCTGGCGAAGTTGAGACAAAAAGAGAAGATGAATCCAAGATTGCGGGGAAAGGTGGAGGATCTGCATGAAACTCGATGAACAGTTGCGAACAGCCTACCAGGAAGAAACCAAAGACTGGTCCATATCTGCGAGTATTAAACACAAAATGATGGATAGTATTCGAAGTGATTCACACATCAGAAGATATCGAAAAAAATGGCTGGTCACGGGGCTCTTGGCTGCTGTACTCATTATTCCCACCGGTGCCTACGCAGGGTACACCTATCTCGCAGACGGAATATATGGTTCACAGGAAAACATCACAGCTATGGGGGGAACAGCTGAGGATTATATGAGGTTGGAAGCAAAGTTGCAGACGGCCAAGGCCCATTTCAGCGAAGAAGAATTTGTTCAATATATGGACTTGCTGAAGCAATTAGGGCAAATGGCCGTGAAGTATGCCGATTCTCAGGGCAATATGCATCCAGAGCAGTGGAGTACAGTGGAGCAGGAACGATATAACCTTCTTGCAGCTGAGCTGGAACCGTTTTTCGAGAAGCTGGAAGCTGTGAGTGTAGGGTCCTCCAAAAAACGGATGGACGAGGAGCAATTTTGGACGGAACAGTTGGAACAGGCAGAGAAGACATTTACCAAGGAACAATATCGTGAGTTCAAGTCTGTCTATGAACAAATGAAGAAATACAAAGTTATGGTGATGGACAAGGATGGAAGTATTCATGAGGAACGTTTGTCGGCGGAGCAGAAGGATGATTTAAACCAGCTAGAGAGACGCCTAATCCCCTATTTGAAACGGTTAGAGCTCAATTTGCGTTAATTCGGGTGAACTGTGAAAGTGGAGAAGAAGCGGAGAAGTGAATTTTTTCGCTTCGTTCTTGTTGTTGTGACTGTTACTTCCTCCCCTGCACCTTCAGCCGATACTGATGCGGCGTAGAGCCTGTGGCAGTACGGAATACTTTGCAAAAGTAGGAGGGGCTGGTCATACCGACACGGTGACCGATTTCGGGAACGGTGAGTGAGGAACGGGTGAGCAGCACACAGGCATGACGAATGCGGGTAGCTTGAGCATAAGTAACAATCGTGGTGCCAGTCGCTTTTTTAAATACATGAGATAGATGATAGGGGGACAGATGAAGTGTATCTGCGATATGCTCCAAACGAAAAGGCTCTTGGTAATGCTCCTCAATCCATTGCATGATGGCTTCGGCATGAGGGTGAAGAACGTTTGCACTGGACGAGAGTACATCTTGGGAGCGGTGTTGCTGCCCGTCCTGCCACAGATAGCGAAGTTGTGCGAGCAGATCCAATAAAAAGAGGCGTGTATCCTCCTCTATTTCATGAGGAAGCAGACCTGGATACGTATCTGCATATTGTTCCATTCGTTGAACGAGTGGGGATGTGGCAGCAAGTCGGATGGGCTGAATGGGGGATTGCTCTTCCAGCAGATCCTGTATGAAGTCGTGAGTAACAATAAATTGGGTCCAATGTGCCTTCAGTAGATCAAGTTCAACCATGAGTACATTTCGAATGAAAGGCTGCTGTCTGGATACCTGAATCTGGATGTGGTGCAATTGAAAAGGTCGAAAAATCATGAGCATACCGGGTTCAAGGGAGAAAACCTGACCTTCGGTTATCAACTGCCCATATCCTTCGTGAATATAGGTTATCTCCAGCTGCGAATGAGCATGGAACACTTCGCGAAACGTAGTGTTGGATGTCCGACGACAGGCCAGATTAAATTGTTCTCCCAGGATGATAGACATCATGAATGCCTCCCTTATCATGCGCAAGATAGTTTTATTTTAGCACAAGATGAACGCATAAAAGCGCTTTATTATTGTGTATTGTGAAGGGAATAAGGGAGGTATGCAACGATGTTAAAAGTAGCGATTATCGGAGCAGGTGCAATTAGTGGGGCACATATCTCAGCATATTTGGCATTCCCAGAGCGATGTCAGATTGTTGCTGTGGTCGATATGTACGTGGATAAGGCAGAGAAGCGAATTAACGAATATGGGCTGGAAGATGCACAAGCCGTTACGGATTACACAGAGTTACTTGCCCAAAACATTGATCTGGTATCAGTCTGTACGCCGCCGTATACACATGCTTCAATTGCGTGTGATTTCATGCAAGCAAGTGCGCATGTGTTGGTCGAAAAACCGATGGCCTCTTCCCTGGAGGAAGCGGATCTGATGTTGAGAGCAGCGCAAAAAAGTGGCAAGTTACTATCTGTAGTAGCACAGAATCGGTTTACAACACCGATGATGAAACTGAAAGGTGTGCTAGACAGTAAACGGATGGGCCCCATCGTACATGTGCAGGTTGATTCTTTCTGGTGGCGGGGTCACAATTATTATGATCTTTGGTGGCGCGGGACATGGGAAAAAGAAGGCGGAGGCTGCACCCTGAATCATGCAGTGCATCATATTGATGCCATGCTTTGGATGATGGGACCTCCAGTGGAATTGCAGGCCATGATGGCAAATACGGCACATGATAATGCCGAAGTTGAGGATATATCCATGGCGATGCTTCGCTTCCAGGAAGGGGCGCTTGGCATGATTACCAGTTCCGTCGTACATCACGGAGAGGAGCAGCAGTTAATTTTTCAGGGGAAAGAAGCCCGAGTATCTGCACCTTGGAAAGTGGTTGCTTCTACCGCGCGGAATAACGGATTTCCGGAACCCAATCAAGAGTTGGAACAGCAGATTCAGAAGCTCGCTGACGAATTACCGGATGTTATTCATGTCGGTCACGCTGGGCAAGTTGAGAATGTGTTAAACGCTATTGAGACAGGATCACCCCTTCTGGTGGATGGCCAAAGTGGCCGGAATACACTTGAACTGATTGTGGGTATCTATAAGTCGGCAAGTACGGGAGAAAAGGTTGTTTTTCCACTAGGGGCAGAAGATGCGTTTTACACAAGAGAAGGAATTATGCAACATGCCGTACACTTTTATGAAAAAAAGACGACGGTGGAGAACTTCGAGGATTCGAGTATTACGCTTGGGAGCAAGTTGAATTCGTAGTATTTTACGTGAAAAAGATGCTCCTCACATAAGTGAGAATGGGCATCTTTTTTTTGTACTAGATCCATTACACCTACCTCACGATAAAAAATTAATACACCCGGTTTTTCCATCCATTTAACTCGCAATCGCTTCAAGATAATAATCTCCATAGTCATGGATTGGATCAATAAAAAGAGGGAGAAAATGAAACGCTTTCGCAGTTAGCGGATTCACGTCATTTGAGAAACTTGGAGAAGAGGATGCAATGGATTGAAGAGCATTTCAAATATGAGATCAGATTGGACCAGATAGCGGCAGATGTTCACCTGCCCAAATCGTATGCTTACCGCATTTTCATCAAGACACAGGTAGTAGCATAACGGACTAGGTTAAGTCCAGAGGTTGAAGCAAGCCTATTTTCTCCCTGAGACAATAACACTTTTGATGAAAAAGAGTGGCAGACGTGCGGAATTTCAAGTGAATCGGATTTCCAGTTATTTCGCAAATCTGCGGAGATGACCCTGCTGCAGTATCGGCAACAATTTGAACGGAACAGCAAGCATTCATTTGGTTTGCAAAATAATAGCGTTATTACGTCTCTATACACATTTAGTATTTACCGTTTGAATTAAATAAATCCCGGCTGTGGATTGCACTAGCCAGTTGCTAAATGCCTTACTCCACCTCCGGGATTGCACATCGGTAACCTTCATGCTAAATAAACCTTAAGGATTCCTCAAGTTGTTACAGCCACTTATCAGCCCAACGTTCCACGGCGCTTAACGCTCTCCCCAGTTCCGTGCCTTTTCGTGACAACATATATTCAGTCCGAACTGGACGTTCCGTGACCACATGGCGAACCACAAGTCCTTCTTCCTCCAATTCCTTCATTCGCTCATTTAACACACGTTTGCTCAAGTCAGGGATATAAGCGTGAATCTCACTGAAGCGTTTGGGTTCCTCCATCAACGCATGGATAATGAGGGCTACCCATTTTCGGCCAATGATCTGATAAGATTGTTCCACTTTTGTACATATTTGCTTGGCATTCTCATCATCGCTCATGATTGTACTCCTTTGATTTAGTATTGCTTGTAATATCATTAGTATACTTATTGTAACCTACTTGTCCACAGGCCATATGTGTAAAATGTCACATACCAATTGTTCTTAATCTTACCACATAAAGCGTTATCATCAAATAAAAACCCTATAAACACTGGAGTTCACAGGTTCGACACGATTGTTGACGAATTGTGACGACAGGTGTAATATGGGTAACGTTAATTCAAATGGTTACAATTTATAACCTATAAACAGGTTGTGGAGAGAAGGAATGTTCCATGGTTGAATTCAGGTGCGCTATATAAACGGAGGCAAGGCGGGGAACACACCCACTTATTCCGTCTTTTGTCATGCTTGGATTTGAACATTTTGCAACATCATATACTATACTGCACAGATCACAGGAGGCACTCCAATGGATGCAATGACATTTGTCCTGTTCGGGGCAACAGGCGATTTAGCCAAACGCAAGATTTACCCTGCATTATATAACTTGTACATGGATCAGAAAATGCCGAAATCTTTCTCCGTTATCGGATTGGGACGACGTGAATTGTCGGATATGGACTTCCAGGCCAATGTTGAAAAGTCACTGCACGAATTCTCACGTCAGACGCCAGAAGAAGCATCTCAGGTTCGTGATTTCATTGGAGCTTTCCGTTATTGTTCTTTAAATAATACGAAGCTTGAAGATTACACCAAACTGTTGGAGTTGGTTCAACAGCGTGAACAAGAGCTTAACATTCCCGAAAACCGCATGTTCTACATGTCGGTGGCACCGGAATTCTTTGAGCCAATCGCATTAAACATTCAAGAAAGTGGCCTGGGTAACACCAAAGGCTGGAAGAAACTGATTATCGAAAAACCATTCGGACACGATCTGCAATCGGCTCGTGATCTGAACGAAAAACTGAGCAATACCTTTGCGGAAGAAGAGATCTATCGCATTGACCATTTCCTTGGTAAACCGATGGTTCAAAATATTGAGACGCTCACCTATGCAAATCCGGTAATTCAGGCGTTGTGGTCTAACCGTTATATTGCCAATGTACAAATCACGGCAAGTGAGACGGTGGGTGTTGAAGAACGTGCCGCGTATTACGACCAAAGCGGTGCCCTTCGTGACATGTTCCAGAACCATATGCTTCAGTTGCTGATGATGATTGGTTTGCATTTGCCAAAACGTTGCACACCGGAAGAAATTCAATTCAAAAAACAAAAAATTGCTGAAGCACTTCGTCCGTTGACGAAAGAAAATATCGCTTCTGAAGTTGTTCGTGCGCAATATGCAGCAGGTGACCTGCAAGGGACATCGGTTGTTGGATATTTGGACGAGCCTGGCATCCCAGCCGGATCTCAGAACGAGACTTATGTTGCCGCAAGACTTTGGATCGATGATCCGTTCTGGAGCGAGGTTCCATTTTATATCCGTACAGGTAAACGCCTGGCTGAGAAATCCACCAGAATCGTTGTTGAATTCAAGTCTCCACTCAAAACGGGGCATGAATCCGAGAATACAACGGAACCTAACCTGCTTACGATTGAAATTGGTCCGGGAGAAAGTATTTCCCTTCAATTAAATGCGAAGAATCCATTGAACCATGGTGAAGTGGAACCAATGCATATGACCTTCAACTCAGGTAAACGTAACATTCCTGAAGCCTACGAAAATCTGATCTTTGATGCGATGCGTGGAGATTCCACCTTCTTCGCTCACTGGAACGAAGTGGAGCTGGCTTGGCAATGGGTGCAACCGATTCAGGAAGCATTCGAAGCAGGCAGCGTGCCACTGGATACGTACAGCGCAGGTTCGCATGGACCTGAGTCAGCAGATCGCCTGACAGCAGCAGACGGCTACCGTTGGTGGTAAGTAAAACGGAAAGAGTGGGCATAAAAGAACACAATAGTAAAAACAACAGGACAATCCGTTCTGCTCACAAATAATCATTTGCACAAATCCAAATGCTTCTTCCAAGTCAGCAGGATATAGAACGAGATGTTTTATTACCTTAGAGCTTGAACTCAGAAGCGAGTTGGATCGAAGGTGAATTGTTGATATAACACAGTATCTATTACGAATTATACCGTTCCAATTTTGCATAAGCCCTTCCGGTTATGTTTGCCGGAAGGCCGTGAAAATTTTTGAATATAGATTAGCTGTTCAGTTTTGAAAATGGGTTGGCTTGAACGCTGCGAATGTAGTGTAGGGGACGAAATCGATTCTGTAGAAGCAAAGCGTTCGCCTTTATCCCCGGATTTTCTCCTATATAGGAGATTCAAAAAAAATCTGGGGGATAACAGCGATCAAAAGAACGATTCGTTACCGGAACGGTTACTTCGCCAAACGTTAAGCACTATTTTTAATATTGAGCGCACATGAAATTTAAACATTGTTCATAACAGGAGGATTTTGAAATGAAACTTGGACTTGTCGGATTAGGAAAAATGGGATTGAACCTGGGTAGAAACCTGATTGATCACAAACACGAAGTGGTTGCTTTTGACCTGAACGCTGAAGCAGTAAATGAAATGAAAGAATACGGCGCTGAAGGCGTATCTTCTTACGCAGAGATGGTGGCTTCGCTCGAATCCCCACGTGTATTGTGGATCATGGTTCCCCACAACGTGGTAGACGCTGTGCTGGCTGAAGTTAGCCCATTGTTGTCCAAAGGGGACATCATTATTGAAGCGGGTAACTCCCACTACAAAGAATCCATCCGTCGCTACGAAGAGATGAAAACTAAAGGCATTCACTACATGGATGCAGGTACATCTGGCGGTATGGAAGGCGCACGTAATGGAGCATGTTATATGATCGGTGGAGACCCGGAAGCTTGGGCCATCGTTGAACCGGCATTCAAAGATACTTCCGTGGAGAATGGCTACCTGTATGCTGGTAAAGCGGGCAGCGGTCACTTCCTCAAAATGGTTCACAATGGTATCGAGTACGGTATGATGGCATCCATCGGTGAAGGTTTTGACGTATTGGAGAAAAGTGGATTTGATTTCGACTTCGAACAAGTGGCTCGCGTATGGAACAACGGTTCCGTTATCCGCTCTTGGTTGATGGAGCTGACAGAACGTGCCTTCTCCAAAGATGCAAACCTCGATGAGATTAAAGGCGTAATGCACTCTTCCGGTGAAGGACGTTGGACGGTAGAAACGGCATTTGACCTTCAAACCGCTACACCGGTTATCGCGTTGTCCTTGCTGATGCGTTACCGTTCCCTGGAGACAGACACATTCACAGGTAAAGTGGTAGCAGCATTGCGTAATGAATTTGGCGGTCACGCTGTAGAGAAAAATTAATTTTATATATAACTGTTAACATATGATGAGAATCGGGTAATGACTTATATCGTGTTTACGAATTCATCAAGTGGAGGTAACATATCATGAAATTTTTCTTGGATACAGGGAATGTGGAAGAAATCAAACGGATCGAACGTCTGGGTCTGGTGGATGGAGTCACGACTAACCCGTCTTTGATTGCCAAAGAAGGTCGCGTATTTAAAGAAGTCATTCAGGAGATCTGTGGCGTTGTTAAAGGCCCGGTCAGTGCTGAAGTCATCGGTCTCAAAGCCGAGGATATGTTGAAGGAAGCTTATGAAATTGCAGAATGGGCACCAAATGTAGTCATTAAATTGCCGATGACCGAAGATGGGCTGTACGCTTGTCATGAGTTGACGCAAAAAGGGATTAAAACCAATGTTACGCTGATTTTCTCCGCAGCACAGGGCCTGATGGCGGCGAAAGCCGGTGCAACCTTCATCAGTCCATTCGTTGGTCGCTTGGATGATATTGCGGTGGATGGTATGAAATTGATTCGTGATCTGCGTCTTATTCTGGACATGTATGATCTGCCTTCCGAGATTATCGCAGCAAGCATTCGCAATATCAAACATGTAGAGGATGCAGCCCTTTCCGGTGCGCATATTGCCACCATTCCGGGTTCGCTTCTGCCGACACTTTGGAAACACCCACTGACGGACAGCGGAATTGAACGTTTCCTGAAAGACTGGGAATCTGTTCCGAAATAAAAGGATAGACATGGCCTGAATCTTTGGTTGGTCTGAACGTAAAACCTTTCGCCTTGCAGAGTAATCTGCGGGTGAAAGGTTTTTTTATCTCTGTTTATGTAGTTTCCGATTTCCTGTTAGTTTAGCCAATGAGGAGTACGAGGAGTACTTGTCCCTTTAATGTTGTTGTTACTTTCTATCCAGTGTCCACGTACTGTCCTTCTTTTTCGGGACAACGGTGCATAAGGTTAACATATAGCCTATAGCTCATCCCGTAGGGGAGGGACACTTCGATGATGAGAAGAAAATGGCGAAGCCGGAGACGCCGTAAGCCGCCAAGCGGCAAACGCAAAATGTGGTTAATCATTTTATTGGTCACCGCGTTTTGTTTGATGCAGGGCTTTGCTTATGTAGATAAGAAAATGAAGCCCCCCATCATGCACTTGGCCAAGATCAGAGTGAAGCAGATTGCGACCGAAGCGATCAACAAGGCAATTACAGCACAGGTTGCAGATGGCAAAACCAACGAAGGACTGATTGATTGGAAGACGGATACCGCCGGAAAAGTGTCCGGTTTTATGCTGAACTACAATGAGCATATGCGAATCACCGCAAGTACGATGAATATCGTGCAATCCACGCTGCAGAATGTACACATGTTAAAAGAAAAAATCCCGCTGGGGCAGGCGCTCGGCAGTCCGGTGCTGGCTTCATTTGGCCCGAGTATACCGGTTCGTATAGAGCCCCAGGGCGCTGTCAAAGTGGACCTGAACACCCGTCAGCAGAATGCGGGTATTAACATGATTTTGGTGGAAGTGTACATTCACATCATTGCTGAGGTCGCGGTCGTGGTGCCATTTGACATGGAGCCCGAAACGGTCGATACGGAGATCCCGATTTCCTACCTGCTGGTTGTCGGGGATGTGCCAATGTATTATTACGATAATCAGGGCAAGCCAGTGGGCAGTAACGGCAGTAATGCCCCAGCTATTGCGCTGCCATCAGGTCATACGGGTGTATCAAGCGATAATGGAGTAACTACGAATCCCCCTAGCCAGAACCAGCAACAGACGCCGTCAAACCCTTTGCAAGGGAATGAACTTGAAATTGAGCCGGATGATTTGCCTGATGTGAATGGGGGATTTCAGCTCAATAAGGACGCGCACCCATGATACACACAAATATCTAAAGCAAAGCGAAAAAGGGACCTCTATCTAAGAGGTCCCTTTTTCCAATACTTATCGTACTCTGAGCCGAAGAGAATCGACTTAATCCCGCCAATTTACAGGTTTGGGTCAAGACATGTGGTGTACTGCAAATTGCTTCCACGTACAGAGCATATCCTCGTCTCACTTACTTTTCTTGCTCTTTTTTTTGCGTTCATCCTGTTCCCAATGTTTCAGCTGTGGATAAGGATCGAACGACCATTCGTGCAGTCCGCTGTCCCGGTAGATCCCATAGTGCAGATGTGGAGGGAATTTGCCCTGTGTCCCAGGTTTCCCGTAACCTGAACTGCCAACCCAACCTACAACCTGACCAGGGATCACAACTTCACCAATGCGTGCACTTTTGTCAAAACCCGAGAGGTGGGCGTAATAGTGATAATGGTTGTTCAAATCCCGAATTCCGATGCGCCAGCCGCCAAACGGATTCCAGCCTTTGATTTCCACGACCCCGTAACAGGTACTGCGCACAGGCAGGCCATGCGGAGCAAAAATATCTGTTCCCTCATGAATGCGATAACCACCCCAGCTTCTTTTTGTCCCCCAGGTACTGCGATAGGAGTAGTTGGTTCCAAGCGGGACTGGAAAGGCATGTCCGAATAGATCCAGATTGTCAAAATGCTCATATAACTTCGCGAATTGCTGTATCCGTTGCACAGCACGGGAATTGTGATAATATTCCCACAAGGCAATGTTGAAGTCCTCTTGCTTGTTCCCGTAACCTTGAATAACAGAAGCCATGCTGTACAGCACATCCTGATCATTGTTGGCATCTGCTATACCGTCTCCTGAACCATCACGTCCATATCCTTTGAAAAAAAGAATGGATTCCGGATGTTGATCCGTCTCATCGGGATTTAGCCATCCTCTCCAGGCCGGAGGGGTCATGAAGATGCCCGTAAGCCGCTCCGGATGTTTGCGATCCTTCGGGTGTGCACGGGTAATCGTTCGTTCATACTGATCAATGGCAGCAAGCCTGTACCAGGGAATCTGGGTCATCTGACCGATGGTTTCATATAAATGGCGACGTGCAGCGAAAATTTCTGCGGGTTTTAACTCGGCAGCCTGTGGTTTGGGAGCGGCCTGGGCGGGTTCACTGTAAACTTCAACAGGCAAGAATGGGAGAAGCAGAGTACCTGCAAGTAATGTTTTGATCCAAAAGCGGTACGTGTGCCTGAAGGTCAAGCGTTGTTGCACTGGGAAGCAGCCCCTTTCCATTAGAATGATACAAGGTACCCGATGAACCAAGCTAAAGGTTAGCGTTCTTCAAAAGTTCTCATTTTATCCATGTAAGCTCTTGGGGGGGAATCGAATTATACAACTTGTCCATATCGGGCATGAATGCACAAGATGTGACAAATGGGGGTTTTTCCAGCGCTTTCATGGTATAATATGTTCCGAGCAACAGCCTAACTTCAGTAGAAAGAAGGTTTATGCATTGGCTAAACGTGTTAAAGAACCGAAGCCGGATTGGATTCGGATCAAATTGACAACCGGCGATAACTATCAGGAAATGAAAACGATGATGCGTTCCAAAACGCTGCATACGGTATGTGAGGAAGCGCGGTGTCCGAATATTTATGAATGCTGGGCCAATCGAACGGCCACTTTTATGATTTTGGGCGATATTTGCACAAGGGCATGCCGTTTTTGCGCGGTGAATACAGGCTTGCCAACGGAGCTTGATTTGCAGGAACCAGAACGTGTGGCTGAAGCAGCAGAGCAGATGAATCTGCAACACTGCGTAATTACAAGTGTAGCCCGTGACGATCTGAAAGACGGGGGAGCTACGATCTTTGCAGAGACGGTAAAGGCCGTGCGACGGCGGTTGCCATTGTGCAGCGTTGAAGTACTCATTCCAGACTTTCTGGGCGATCGGGAATCTTTGCAGATTGTAATGGATGCCAAACCGGACATCCTGAATCACAATATTGAGACGGTTGAACGGTTGTCAGACAAAGTACGTGCCAAGGCAAAATATAAACGTTCACTGGAATTGCTTGCTCGTGCCAAAGAAATGCAACCTAACATCCCAACGAAATCAAGCATTATGCTTGGTGTAGGTGAGGAATATAATGAAATTTTATCAACAATGGATGATCTTCGTGCGGTAAACTGTGATATTATGACGATTGGTCAATATTTGCAGCCATCGGAGAAACATCTGTATGTTGAAAAGTATTATCCGCCAGAGGAGTTTGCTGCATTGAAACAGGAAGGATTAAAACGTGGGTTCAGCCACGTCGAATCTGGCCCGATGGTACGCAGCTCTTACCATGCGCATGAACAGGTGAAATCGGCTACCAAACATGCTGAACAGGCGGCAACACACGCGTGATGGAGGATACCGGATTGGAAGAAGAAAAAAACACAGAACAGATTCAGGACCAACTTCAGGAACAGATCCAGGAGCCGGTTCAGGAATCGGTTGTTGAGTCAGTTGAAGAAAAGCCCAAAGAACCGGTCATTGTACAGATCGGCGGCAAAAATTATGAAATCGTCCAGAACCACAAAGAAGGCTGGAATCCAGAGGTTTTCCGTGATCGTTACAGTGAAGTGCTGGAGCGTTATGATTATATTATCGGAGACTGGGGTTATAGCCAGTTAAGGTTAAAAGGTTTTTACCGTGATAACCATCCGAAAGCGACAAAGGATTCCACGATCGCCAGTATGGTGGATTATATCAATGAATATTGTAACTTTGGCTGTGCGTACTTTGTGCTTCAGAAGAGCAAAGATCAGCCTCAAGCCAAAGCAAAAAGCGGTTCCTGAGAAGGACCGCTTTTTTGGTGTGTTTATTTTAGTCAAGAAATGCCGTGCGAACCCGGTTCCAGAATGGATAAGGGCGGAAACGCGCGAAACTGACCTTGTGACTGGATACCTGACAACGGACGGAGATCAGATCCTCCACCATCACATTCACATGATCAATGGTCATCAATAACCGCTGATCCTTGCGGGAGAAAATATCACAATGATGATGCTTGGGCAAAATAACCGGTGAACCAAGTGTCCGATAGACCCGGTTATTAATCGATGCAATCTCCGCAATCTGAATGGCCTCGATGGTTGGATGAACCATGGCACCGCCAAGGGCCTTGTTGTATGCGGTGCTGCCTGATGGCGTGGATACACAGATGCCATCCCCACGGAACATCTCAAATGTCACATCGTTAATATCAACCTGAGCCACGACGGTACCGTCTACACCTTTTAACGTAAATTCATTAAGGGCGATGTAAGAGGAATTCCCTGACTTTTTCCGAATCTCAAGCTCCAATAGCGGGTATTGTACAATGCGTGGTTTGAGACGTTCCGGATCTCCTTTGCCACTCATCAGCCTGACTAACTCGCGTAATTCTTCCTTCTTCCAATCGGCGTAAAAGCCGAGATGGCCTGTATGAACCCCAACAAAAGCAATATCCGGAATGCGGTCGATGAAATTGTGAAATGCCTGTAGCATCGTACCATCGCCCCCGATGGAGATAACAATCTCCGGCGATTCTGCATCCAGCTTGAACCCTTCTTCCTTCGCCAGCGCATGAAACTGCTGACTGAGATCAATCGATAACTGGTCTCCGCGGTCTTGAACATAGTATCTCAAGATGAAAGCTCCTTTGTGGTCATTATACTACCGATGATAATCAATTCCGCGAAAGAACACAACGTTTGGGCGCATATTCCGTTAAATATAGATGAATCGTTCACTTATTTTTGGCATGTCGTCTAGGCTTGAGAATGGAACTTAATATCGCAAGGAATAACAACAACACGATGAGGCTTACAAAAACAATCATTCCGGACAAAAAGATCAGTCCCCAGTCCGGTGTATATGTTGATAACGATGGGATGAAACCGGGCTCCATGAGAACGGGTGAAGAGGAACGCCCCATCATGGGTGTCCATAACAGCAGGACCAGCACAGGTGCGATTAGCGCATGAATCGCTCTGGCGAATAGAAATGGACCGTATCTCATGGGTGTGTTGCTAAGAACACTCATAATCTGTGCATGGACGGAAAATCCGCCCCAGGAGAGAACAAAGGCTGCTGCTGCTACTTTATAGACGAGTGGGATGGATGCCCCGGCACTCCCAGCCTCTTTGTTCCCCAGCGTTACTTCAAACAGCCCACCGACCAAGCTAGGAGATAAGGATGGAGGCAGTCCGCTATGTCGTAACAATTGCTCGGTTATCCCGTATAATCCGCCAAGCCAACCTGTCTGTACAAGCAGCTCCATCATGACCGAGAAGAATACAACCAGCCCTCCTACGATAATAATAAGGCGAAGGGATGAGGAGACTGCCTGGCGCAGCAGTTCACCGAATTCCCGTCCGTCAGCCTTTCTGGCTTCATGCATCGCATAGATGGCCCGTACCAGTCTGTTTCGAGGTGTCTCCTCCGATGGAGATGCAGAAGAGATGTCTGGCTGTGAGCCTTTTGCTGTACCCCCGTGAAAACGCATGAGCATACCCACCAGAAAAGCTGCAGCGTAATGGCTCGCAACCAATACTGGAGCGATGGCGACATTATGGAAGAACCCAACCGATACGGCTCCAATCATAAAGATCGGATCGGATGATGTCGTGAAGGCAACGAGCCGTTCTCCTTCTTCCCGGGTAACCAGCTTTTGTTCCCATAACTGGGCGGTCAGTTTTGCCCCTGTAGGATAACCGGATGCACAGCTCACGGCAAATACAAAACCACCGCTTCCGGGAACACGAAACAATGGACGCATCAGTGGATTCAGTAAGGTACCTAGAAAATGAACAATGCCAAAGCCGAGCAGCAGCTCGGACAGCACCAAAAAAGGAAAAAGGGAGGGAAACAATACGTCCCACCAGATGGACAGTCCGCGTACACCTGCATGCCAGGTTTCCGCTGGATACAAGACCATTAACACACAAAGGATCAGGAGAGCGAGTGTGACCAGGACATGGGTGAGTCGTTGTGAAGCAGCCATGAATTCTTCTCCTTTATTTTTGGAATGGTCGGTGTGCGGAAGTCTGTGATGTCTATTGCCATCAATATATGAAAAAAAGTGGACAAACAGTACAAAATTATACGTAGAAAGCGCTTGCAAAAGTGGCTGTGTTTTTGAGTGATGTATGCTAAAATGAGAAAAACGCCTGAACGTCACCTAATTGTCTCCAAGGTGGAATTCAATTCGGATGGAGTGATGATCATGAGTCTTGTCACCGGAATCCTGGTCTGTGCTTTTGTATATGTGATACGTGCCTCGCTGGTACGCTCTGAGGAAGAGGACTGGCGGAGTTATTAATGGAATATCTAGTGCGCCAACCTATGCGGTTGGCGCTTTTTTTTGTGTTATGTTTTGAAGAAGTCCTATATACAGATGGCAGGTTACATGTGCTGATGATTTCATGTTATATAGGACTTTTTGGTTTTTTTTGATAGAATGGAGATAAAGGCTTTTGGGGCCTGGATATTGTTACTGTTTTCACAATGTTCACGGAACGTGTAATATATGGCAAAATTCGACATCAGAAAGGGGAATCAGACGAATGAATCCCAGTTTGAGTATTTATGACAATCTTGGCGGTGAGAAAGGTGTTCGCGCACTGGTCGAGGCTTTCTATCCGATCGTTCAGCAGAATGAGCAGCTGGCTCCGCTTTTCCCGGAAGATATTCA
Source organism: Paenibacillus sp. PK1-4R (assembly GCF_030369595.1). Taxonomy (NCBI): domain Bacteria; kingdom Bacillati; phylum Bacillota; class Bacilli; order Caryophanales; family Paenibacillaceae; genus Paenibacillus; species Paenibacillus sp. PK1-4R. The sequence continues at coordinate 5,787,359 of NZ_CP126535.1, read as the reverse complement.
GCCGGTCATCGACAAGCAGTATATGTTTTTGTCTCAGTTTTTTGGAGGACCAGGGCTGTTTTCCGAGGCGTTTGGACACCCGATGATGCGTGCCCGTCATATGCATTTTGAAGTGACGGTTGAACGGGCTGAGGCGTGGCTTGCGTGTATGGACCAAGCCTTAACACAGATCGGTGTGGAGGAGCCCTTGCATTCATTTATCCTGCAGCGTTTATCTGGGCCTGCACATCATTTTGTGAATACACCGTAGTTCCGAATATGATTATAAGCGTACGGGAGAGGGATGGAAGAGATTGGAATTAGAGCCGCTATATAAGGTGAAGGTGACCTGTCATTATTGCGAAACCGAGTATGAAACCTCTCGGGTAAGACCGAGTTTGAAAAGGCCCTACCGGACGGATTCGGATTTTTGTGCGTACTACAAGCTGGAGAATCCAGATTTTTATGTGGTTCGCATCTGTCCGCAGTGCGGGTTTGCCTCCACGGAGAACGCAACGGAGCATTTGAATGATGCTCAGCGCAAGGCTTTTAAGGAACAGGTCGGTAATCGCTGGGTAAAACGTGATTATAGCGGAGCACGGACACTGGACCAGGCGCTGGCTACGTACAAGCTTGCTTTGTTATGCGCACAGGTTATCCAGGAGAAAGATCGTGTCGTCGCTGGTCTGTTGCATCATATAGCTTGGTTGTATCGTTATATGGAAGACCATGCACAGGAACATCGTTTTCTTGAATTTAGCCTTGAAGCCTATGTGAAGGTGTTCGAACGTGAAGGAACGGGTGGCAATGAAGCCAAACTGTTGTATTTGCTCGGGGAATTGAACCGTAGGGTAGGACGGTTTAATGAAGCAGTGCAATGGTTCAGCAAGGTCATTCATGACAAGCGGATCACTGATGCGGCCATGATTCGTGCTTCAAGGGAACAGTGGGCTGTGCTGCGTGAGCAGATGATTTCAAGTAAGTTGGAACTCCCTGAAGAGATGCTGGAAACAGACAAAGAGGCTGCGAAGCGCAGCCCCCTCTAAGTTGATCTTGCATTAGTTACGGACAGGACGGTTGGATAACAAATAGTCACTGTCGTTGTCGATCACGGTCATGCTTGTATTACAGCAGGGAAAGACCAGTAATTTCTTTTTGCCTTCGCGAATGAGCACAAGCTCTTTTGGTTTGAGGGGGAGCAGCACGTTGCTTGCATGACAGTAGGGACATTGCTGTACATAGATGTCTCCCATCACAATATCGTAAGGCCAGCTGTTCTCAAATGGAATCATTCTTGTTCGCCTTCTGGTGCGGAAGGTTTGGAGGCTTCTTGTTTGGCGAGTTCCGCAATCTTCTGCATCAGGATATGTTGGGGCATGTGCATCAGGTGCTCCAAAGGTACGCCCAGGGATTCTGCTAATTTGACGGCTGTATCAGCCGATACTTGTAAAGGTTTCATACGTTTACCTCCTGAAAGTTACTATAAATACATGTTCAAAAAGTCTGGTTTTCAGTACCGAGAAGATGGAATGAAGCTAGAAATGGAGTAGCGGAGCGTAGGCAAACTACGTGAGCAACTACATTGTTTCCAAAGGAAACAACCTTCGTAAGCATCCGCTTATTTCGGCTGAATTTCATATTCGATGCTGATGATGCCGTTAGGCATGATTCGTAATCAAAAGTGGACTTTTTGAACAACCTCTGTAGCTATTTCTCTAGTATAGAGATATGGCTCACAGAAAACCAGTTTTTAATTCAATCCTAACCATCCAATTTATAGAGAGAGGTGCCTTATTAAATGAAAACGCCATTACACCCCGTATGGGATCTGGAGTCCATTTTTAGTGGAGGTTCTTCCTCCGAGACATTTGCTGCGTATCTGATTGAACTGGAAGAGGATGTACGTAAACTGCAACATCTGTTGAACGAAACACTTGCACCGACTTCATTAGAAGAGACGGCTGCATTTGATCCGATTTTGGAACTGCTGCAAAGCTGTTATATGCGCGTATCGGAAGGTTCTGCGTTTGTATCCTGCCTCTCATCGCAAAACCAGAAGGACAAAAAGGCAACGCAGCTTCAAGGCGCCATCAGTTCCCTTGGTGCGATGCTGAACGGCAGTAAATCGAAGTTCGATAATACACTCAGTCAGACATCAGATTCGGTGTGGGACGCTTGGATTGCTCGGGAAGATATTCAGCCGCTGGCATTTGTACTGAACGAGAGTCGCACGCTGGCTCGTGAGAAGCTGTCGCCTGAACTGGAAGGTCTTGCTCTGGATCTGGGTGTAGATGGTTACCATGGTTGGGGCAAATTCTACAACACGATCGTCAGCAAGGTGAACATTCCATTTGAGCAAGATGGGGAAACGGTGATGCTCTCCGCAGGACAGGCTGCCAACAAGCTGAGCGATAGTGATCGGAATGTACGTGAGACGGTATTCGCAAACTGGGAGCAGGCTTGGACCGATGTCGAAGATTTCTGCGCTGACACGCTGAATCACCTCGCGGGATTCCGTCTGAAGTTATATGAGAAACGTGGCTGGGATGATATCCTCAAAGAACCTCTGGCTATCAACCGGATGTCACGTCAGACACTGGATACGATGTGGGATGTGATTAATGGTGCCAAACCTGCGCTTGTTCAATATCTGGAGCGGAAGGCAGAACTGCTGGGGGTAGACAAGCTCAGCTGGAGCGACGTAGATGCACCTGTAGGTAAATCAAGTGGCAAAATCACTTACGATGAGGCAGCAATCAATATTGTTGAACAGTTTGCCAAGTTCAGTCCTAAACTTTCCTCGTTTGCAGAGATGGCTTTTGAGAAACGCTGGATCGAAGCAGAAGACCGTCCTGGCAAGCGTCCAGGCGGATTCTGTACGTCTTTGCCACTTAGCAAAGCAACCCGAATTTTCATGACCTTCTCTGGGACACCATCTAATGTGTCGACTCTTGCGCATGAACTTGGTCATGGTTATCATCAACACATTATGGAAGAGCTGCCTGCATTGAATCAACGTTATGCGATGAATGTGGCTGAGACAGCGTCCACGTTTGCTGAACTGATTGTAGCAGATGCCCTGGTGCAGGCGGCAACAGATGAGCAAGAGAAGCTGGCGTTGCTGGAAGACAAGATACAGAGAAGTGTAGCTTTCTTTATGAACATCCATGCCCGGTTCCTGTTTGAGAATCGTTTCTATGAACAACGCAAAAAAGGCCTGGTCAACGCGGATGAATTATCCAAATTAATGGTGGAGGCGCAGCAGGAAGCGTTCTGCGGTGTACTTGCATCAGATCATCCTCATTTCTGGGCATCCAAACTGCATTTCTATCTGACTGGTGTGCCATTCTATAATTTCCCATACACGTTCGGGTATATGTTCAGTGGGGGAATTTATGCAAGAGCGCAGCAGGAAGGTACAGCATTTGCAGATAAATATGATGATTTATTGCGGGATACAGGTCGTATGACGGTCGAAGAACTTGCTCAGAAACATCTGGGTACGGACCTGACACAACCGGAATTCTGGCAAAATGCTGCGGACTTGGTTATTGCCGATATTGAGCAGTTTCTACAGATGACGACGACCGAAAAATAGGTTGAATATAATAGGTTGAATATATCTGAAAGAGGCTGCAATCCCCTGTTAACAGACACGGGATTGCAGCCTCTTTTTGTACTGAGTCCTCATTTTCGATTCTCGAAGATTTTGTCGTAATTGAGTGAAAAAGCTCAGTTTAAGGGAGTGGAATGGCAATTAATTGTGCAAATAATAGTTAGAAATACCCAACTTTGACTTTGTTTGTTGAATGAGCGCATATGATGTCATATAATGAGTCGTAAGTCCTTGATGTATAGGACTATAAGCATATAAGGAGAGTGTTAATATGAAAATTGATGAGCTTTCATTAGCGAGGCAGTTGGATCTGGTATTCAAAGAACTTGATCATGAGTTATCAGGGTTAGATTCAGGGGTAGTTTTTGTGCAAATACGAAACAACGTAATTGGGAAATTCGGTATTCGACATAATCCGATAGCTGGACGAGATGGGCAGATGGATGTGGAGGAAGGGGGGCTAAACAAAACCCAGAGAACTTCTTTCCGGGCAATGGCACTGGAGACGTTGAAATTCAAACGCAATTGGACGCATGGCGAGATATCATACGACTTCACAGTAAGACAAGGTATGATTTTGGTAGATGCAACAATGGAATCTAATTACAATATGGCAAGCCTGATGATTCGTTACCCTAGAACCAATACATACAAGGATTCAGATATGGAGTCGACCTCCTAATTAGTTGCACAAGAGAAAGCGGCACTTCCGAAGAAGGCCGCTTTTACTTTTGGATTCTGCTTAGGCTCAAGCAATAATTACGAGCTTACGAACGACCCGATAATTGCTGCTCAGCGATTTGCACCAGACGTTTAGTGATGTATCCACCCAGAGAACCTGTCTCACGGGAAGTATAGTTACCGTAGTAACCATCTTGTGGAATAGTTACACCCAGCTCTTGAGCAGCTTCAATTTTCAATTGTTGCAATGCTGCTGTTGCTTGGGGAACGACCAGGTTGTTGGAGCGGCTACCGCTACCTTGGTTTTGACTTCCGTACATATGTGTCACCTCCTTATGGGTTGGTGATGTTAGTATGGTTAGAGAATAAGGAAATATACATGATATGGCGTAAGGGAAAATATGGATAACTATCAGTGCACAGGACACATAAAAAAGCCGACCCAATGCGGGTCGGCAAGTTGTATATTGATATCAAAATATAGGGTGATATGCGTAAAAGCAAAATAGAGGAGGATCAGCTCGTTTAGTCTGTAGGAGGTATAACCTCAATACGTGTAAATAACTCAACAGGCTGTTCCGGTTCCAAGCGGATCAACCCGGTTTGTTCATCCGATAAAGCCAAATTAGGTGCATCCGGGAGCCAAGTGTACGGTTCAATGCACAAAAACTGATCGGATTCACCTTTGGTAAAGAGAACCCAATGTTTGAAAAATGCTTCATCTGCTGAATATTTCAATGTATATCCATCTTGCCTGCGTAAGTAAGCCGTAGCCGGTTCACCTTCGGTAGCTTTCAACAGGGTATCCCAGTTACGTCCCTGCAAATTGATGCCTTCGTTAAGAGCAGACCATTCACCCAGGGACTCCAGTTCACCTGTCGGTAATTGTTCTTCATTCTGTCCGTATATTCCGGAAACAGGCAGTTGCAGTGTCCAGTCGGCAGGTTTGCCGTCTAACAAAAACCATGTATGATATCCCATCCCAAAAGGAGCAGGTGTTGAGCTCAGATTGGTGACTCGCAGACGCTGGCTAAATACAGCGTTTTGCAGACTGAACGTCATCTCAAGTTTCAGGGGAATCGGGAATTGAGCCATCCAATGCTCTTCATTTTCGGTCAGTAATTCAGTCGTAATTGCACAGCCGTCTTCATCTTCCTCAATGTCACTGACACACCAGGATTGGGTACGGTGGAGACCGTGAATATGGTTGTCATTCGCCGTGTTCTGATCGAACTGGTAACGAACGCCTTCATATTCGAATTGTCCACGATGAATGCGCCCTGGTGGAATCAGGAGAGGAACGCCAAAATGGTACGGCTTCTGCAGATAAAAGGCAAGATCGTCTTCATCCGGACGGCGGACGACATCTCTGTCCTGCACTAAATCGCGAATAGAAATAATATTATTTCCAAGACGCGGCAGCAGGGTGATTTCCAATTCACGGCTATGTAGGATATACGTGTCGTAACCATTCCATTGGCCTTTGGTCACTTGTTTCATATCGATGCTCCTTTTCCCACTTGAAATCTGTCTGCAAGCAGTTGTGATGAAGCTACTGCTGCAGGCGTGTCGTTGTGTACATGCCAGCTATTTCCTGCGCTATTTCGTGTGAAGCAGGCAACAGGATAAGCAATTCCATCATAACAGATTTTGATGTCTCGGGTAAAAAAGTTCAACTCATTTTGACATTCGCGCCTGTGCGCATTAAGATGGAACTCTGAAAGCATTTATTAGAATTGAATGACATGAAATCGATGACAGGGATAAGTAGGCCAAGAGAATCCTCTTCAGAAAGCCGGTGGTTGATGCGAACCGGTGTGAGCTCTTAACCGAATGGACCCTTGAGTGTAGGTTTGAACAGGTTAAGCCAGAGATGGGCTTGCCCCACTAGAGTCTGCCGTATAATCCACGTTACGGAACAATGAAGGCATTTCTTCGGCTTGACTTGATTCAGGGTCAGGAGCAATGGAAGAAAAGCGAATAAGGGTGGCACCACGGTCTCACGTCCCTTGCGGATGTGGGGCCTTTTTGCGTCCGCAGAGAATGGCAGGAGTTTTTTTTATATACAATCAGGGAGGCGTTATGTGTAATGAAAACAGTACTTTCAGGTATTCAGCCAAGCGGTAAGCTCACATTGGGCAACTATATTGGTGCTATCAAAAATTTTGTAAAACTCCAGCATGACTATCAATGTCATTTCATGGTGGTTGATCTTCATGCCATCACCGTGGCTCAGGAGCCAGCAGCATTGCGTGAACAGTCGGAAGCAGTAGCCGCACTGTTTATTGCAGCAGGTATTGATCCTTCGAAATCTAACGTATTTTTGCAATCCCATGTACCGCAGCACGCGGAATTGGGCTGGTTGATGACAACGCTGACCTCCATGGGTGAGCTTGAACGCATGACTCAGTTTAAGGATAAATCATCCGGTAAAGATTCCGTTGGTGCCGGACTGTTCGTGTATCCATCATTAATGGCGGCGGATATTTTGTTATACAATGCTGACCTTGTACCAGTAGGTGAGGATCAGAAGCAGCATCTGGAACTGACACGTGATCTGGCAGGACGTTTTAACCACCGTTATGGGGAGTACTTTACCATTCCAGATCCGTATATCCCACAGGTAGGTGCTCGGGTAATGTCACTTGATGATGCCTCTTCGAAAATGAGCAAAAGTAACCCTAATGCTGGCAGCTATATTGCCCTGCTGGATCCGCCGGATGTCATTCGCAAAAAAATCAGCCGTGCCACTACAGATTCGGGACGTGAAGTCGTATATGATCCGGCAAACAAACCGGAAGTCAGCAATCTGATGAGTATCTATGCTGAATGTGCAGGTATGACGCTTAAAGAAGTAGCTGAGCGTTATGAAGGCAAGATGTACGGTCCATTCAAAAAGGAACTGGCTGAAGTGGTTGTATCTGTGATTGAACCGCTACAACAACGATATAATGAGATTCGTGAATCTGGCGAATTGGCGGATGTTCTGGATACGTCAGCCCGTCGTGCAGAAGAAGTTGCTGCTCAAACGTTGGATGCAGTGAAAGAACGTATGGGATTTGTTCCGAGACGTAAACAGTAGTGCTGAACAAGATCTTCATATTTCATGGAATGAATAGTTAACATGAATAAAGAGGAGCCCTATTGAAGGACTCCTCTTTATTTGTGCGTTCATTATTGAACTATCAAATTGACCTGCTCAAGAAGTGGGCTCAGAAGCAGCCGAGCGAACTTCCTGACGTTCTTTTTTGGCACGAATCACAAATCCCCAGCCAATGTTGGCAATGGACAGGACAAACATCAGTGCAGCAAACCAACCGGAGTAGGAGATCATAATTGCTGAAACCGTTAACAAGATAATCGAAGAGAATGCGAACCATAAGGATAAGCCTTTACTCATTGGGAAAAACCTCCATCTACAAATTTAGTAAAACTCCGTATAACCTGTAGCCTACGAGCCATAATAATCTTGCAAGCTTGCAATTACATTACAGACACAGATTGAAGGGAGATTATAAATATGGCTCAAGGATCTCGTTCTAACAACTTGGTGGTACCTCAGGCAAATTCAGCACTGCAACAATTGAAAATCGAGGCTGCACAGGAACTGGGTGTAACTATCCCACAAGACGGTTACTATGGTAACTACACTTCCCGTGAAACAGGATCTTTGGGTGGATATATCACCAAACGTCTGGTACAAATCGCTGAGCAGTCTCTGGCTGGGTCTGGCAAATAATTTATTTTAACCAACAGCAACAAAACAGGATAAACAGAAAGCCCGGAGCGGAAACGCTCCGGGCTTTCTCGCGTATCAGTTCCTATGTCTGATTGTGCCTTGCCATGCTCACTTCGTCAAGGGCGTGCAGATAAAAGTTTTTTATCCATTTTCTCATCGCTTAACCAGCCTACATACGTATCAATCGTTTCAAAATTCCGATCCATCACAATTACAGCGACAAATGGATATTGTTTCCGGTGTCGATAACGTACATCTGCCCAGCGGACCTTGTAACCGGCAGGCAGTTCTTCAACCTCTGCCACCGCATAGGAGGTGAAATAGAGGAAGGCACTAACTTCCGGTGATTTGCGTGAAGCAGCAACGGCCGCATGAGTAGAAGACGAGGCGTGCAGACTCCATACCAGATTAGAACCATCCATTTTACCGATCACATAACTGCCGTCCTCAACTCGTTTAACCACATGCCAGCGGTTCCAGGATATCGTTGGAATGACGATGTATCTTGCCTGCTCTGGGCTGTTGTCGAGACGTCTTACTTTTCTGACCGCTTGTGCACGAGCAATCGTTCGCCATATATAATATAAACCGGTCAAACTATACAACGTAACGAAGAGTGGTGCAGGGGCGATCAGATCAAAGGCCCATAACAGGATAGCTATGACATGTGTAGTGAATAGAAACGGATCAAAAATATGAATGATGTTCCAGGCGATCCAGCGTTCCGTAAAAGGCCGGGCGGCTTGGGTTCCATAGGTGTTGAACAGATCGGTGAATACGTGAAAGCCTACGGCCACAGCGGTCCACGTGGCAACGTGTCCAATAGGGACACCAGGGAATATCAATGCAATGACGCCGGTGATGAGCAAAACCCATAACAGGAGAAATGGCAGAGAGTGTGACAAGCCCCGATGATTCCGAATGTAAAGCGAATTGCTTTTGAGACGTAACGCAGTATCGATGTCTGGGGCCTGAGAACCGGCGATCGTGCCAACCATTACCGCAGCTGCAAGCATGGGACTAGCCGCGACAACAGGATCGACATAAGCCAGACCGGCTAGACCAATCCCCATGACAAAATGTGTAGAGGTATCCATAAACGTCTCCTTTGTGTGGTGTATCGTTCTAAGGCATATTACTTCTCTATCTAGGTGATACCCATATATAGTGTATAATATCCGTCTGTCAGGATGCAAAACATCCCTAATTTCAAAGTTATGACAATTACCTGTGACATACCCAATAAATGTACGTAGTTTGTCAAACTATTTTGGCAGTTCCTATGATAAACTTTATATCGGATACAGTGAGAAAAATCGCCAGAGAACGTACGATACTATTCGAATGATATACAACGCTAAAATAATTTATGGGCATTGTTCCTTTTAACCGTTACAATAATATAGAATCTCATAAAAAGTAGGTTTCTTTGAATACATATGTCACAGTAGATGGATGAAGCGAAACAAACGTGATTTTAGGTTCACATATGTATGCGTATTCATAAGAGGAGATACAGAAGGGACGAGGAAGATGCTGAAAAAGTACAAATGGACATGGATGCTGCTCGGGCTCGTACTGATAATGGCTGTGTATCTGATGTGGGGCACCGTATTTGCCAGTAAGGAAAAATTACCCGAGATTCGTGAAATCCAATCCTTTTCTATGGAAAATGTAGATGGCAGTACGGTATCACTGGAGGATACTCAAGGGAAAGTCCGATTGTTCTACTTTTATTTCACCAGTTGTCCGGATGTCTGCCCTATTACGACCTTTACGTTATCTCAGGTGCAGGATCTGTTGAAAGAGGACGACACCTTCGGTAAAGATGTCTCATTTGTATCTATTTCATTCGACCCGAAAGTCGATACAAGAGAAAAGATTAAGACGTTTGCGGACCGCTTCCACGCGGATTATTCCGGATGGTACTTCTTGCGAGGGGATATGGACAAAACCAAACAGTTGGCCAGGGAATCATTCCAGATCCTGATCGATGGGGAGAGTAAGGATGATTTTGCCCATATGAACATGATTGGTCTGGTGGATGAGAACAACCAGCTGCGCAAGGTATATAACGCATTTAATACAGAGGACGTTGTGCCAGCTGTCATTGCCGAGGATATTCGCAATCTGATCAACGAATAACCATCTGATCATCATACTGTAAAGGCTGCCTTCAGGTTGGATATCAACCCAAAGGCAGCCTTTTGGTGTTTCATTTTAAAAGGAAGGATGTTCAGGGTATTGGATGTATGTCTCTAACCCGGCCTTTTCCAGCTGGGCAATGATATACTCATCAGGTGTTCCTTCCACACCCGCATATCCTCGTCGTGTATACATCTGTACTGCATCCGGGAAAGCATCTCGAAGTACACCTCTAATTTTTTTGCCGGAACTGTCATTATCCATAAATAAAAAGACTTCATCATAACCGACTTGCTTGCGCAGGGTCTCCAACTTGAGGGAATTAAGTGTTCCAAACGTACATAGAATGTTGATTTCGGGTCCAACCAAACGTTTCAGTTTGCTTCGGTCATTCTTACCTTCCACAATGACATGAATAGGCATGATATTCACCTCTTGTTCGAGAGCTTATGTCGACATTCCCCGGGAAATGTTGCAGCGAAAATCGACTGATTATATAAAATGGACTCCTTTCTTTACACTGTTCACCACGCGGATAGGAGCGCCTCTGATTTCTAAATTCTTTTCACGTACCTCAGGGTTTAATTTCTGATCAGGAGTGGCCGTTACGGTTACGGATCGTTCCTTCGATCGCTGTTGTCTCCAAATTTCTGATTAATTTTTTATAGGTTGAAATATGGAGACAAAGGCGAACGCTATCGCTTCTTCAAAATCGATTCCGTCCCCTTCACTACTTCCAATGATCATCCATACCCGATGACGGTATTCAAGAAAAAAATGAAATCTTAAAGACAGCGCTGATGATCCCTAGGCCGCTCCGTTCGTGTGTAAAACGTTAGTCCATTTTATATAGTTTAGCTGTAAATGGGGGAATGATGCAAAGCTAATGAAAATACTGGCCTAATTGATGCCATAACGGTAAGGAGACAGAGACTGATCGGAATTTAGTTTAATATAGTTTTGGGATCGGCAAGGGAAGCTTCACCTCTGCTTGTATAGTATGGAAGCAGTAGCATACCAATCATTAACAAAAGAAATGCGATGAAATAGGGTGATAACCCGACACGAAGTTGCCCGGCTGTGATGGGGCCGATGAAAGAGCCGATGGAGGTGGCGATGGATTGCAGCGAGAAAATGCGGCCCAACTTGCTTCCTCCGCTCAGACGGATAAATAGGGTTGCCATAGCTGGAAAGATGATGCCTTTGGACATCCCAAGTACAAATAATACGGTGGACAAGGGAACTTGCGGAATGGCTGCCATCACAAAAAAACACAAGGACATTAACAGCACGCCCACAACCAGACGCAGCTTGGGGGAATACCGGTTGAGAAATAACATGCTGAGTGTGAAGAGTGCCCCAATACTGATTACGGAAAATAAAAGGCCGGTAGACATGATGGACGATTGTCCTCCGCCCCGCAGGGGTAATTCGAAGAAGAGAATCCCTTGAGCACAGGCAATCACCAGAGGCAAGGCAAAGTATCGCCAGGACACCGGCAGGAATGCACTTGTGGCATCTGCTGGTGAAACGTCAGGTTTGGCAGGTTCAGTTACTCTCTCATGCTGCTTGATGATGCCACGGGGCATCGTCATGAAAGCAATGACACCTGTGAGAATAAGCAAATACCCCAAACCTGAGAATGTAGCAGAGAATCCCATGGAACCCACAATGATCGCACCGGCTGCGGGAGATACCACAGACGCAAGGGTATGTACTACCCCGTGACCTGACATATACTTCCCCTGTTTCACCGGATCGCTGGATAACTGTGCAAGCAGGGCGAGACATGCAGGAGACAGGAAGGCCAGTACAAAACCGCTGATGGAACGCAGCGCCAGCAGTTGCCATGGTGTCTGGACATAGGCTTGTAAGAGCAGGATCAATCCTGCTCCGAGCAGACTGAATACAATGTAGCGGCGACTGCCATGTTTATCGATTTGTGTTCCAGCAATCAGATTGCCAGGAAGATGCGTTAAGGAATAAATGCCCATCATCCAGCCAATGAAAGTAGGGGCGGCTCCCAGCGAGATGGCAAAAGGGGTCAGAATGGGATACTGGGCGTGCAGATCAAATACAGCAAGGAACAAAAACAGGTATAGCCAGATGGCCGTTTTCACATAAGCCCCTCCTTGTTAAGCGATGCATGTTCAAACTACAGGTCTTGAACGTGTTCCCCGTTCGCCCGGCAGAACCTCATGGTACTACTTGTACGCCCGGCGGGACGAACTTAGACCGTTTATTTTTAAGGGAGAGGGCTTAGCTGACAGCAGCTTCGGAAATCATGTATAATATTCGGGAGTGTTACGAATGAATTCTAATACGGAAGGTGTAGTCATGAACATAGAAGTAATCAAAGAGTTTGTGATGCAGAACTGGCTGGTGATCGTGGTTGCATTGATCATATTGTTCTTTGTTCTGAATGTGGTCAAAACCGTATTGAAATGGGCGATTGCCATCATCATTATTGCGGCTCTACTGATATACAGCGGCATCTCCATTGATCAGATCAAACAGACAGTGACAGACGTACAATCCAGCACGATGGACACATTGAAGAAGGAAGCAACCAGCATGATGCTTAAGGAGGCTTCCAAAGCGAAATACGTCAAAGGACAGGATGGAGCGTTCACCATCACAAGTCCCAATGTGGAGATTAAGGGCAGAACTCAATCGGATAAAGTTGATGTGACCTTCCGCGGAATTTCACTTGGCGAATGGAAACTCGACAATGAAACTATACGTACGTTTGTCGAACAGGCACAGGAGAACAAAACAGCACCAGCATCGTAGTAAAGGGGGAATCGGTACGTGCTGCAGAATTGGCTGGACAGCCTGAAGGAATTGAATGGCATCACGATTATGCTGCTGCTGATTGTGGCTGCTTCATTATTGCAGGGTTGGTCCAGAGGGGCTTCGCGTTCAGCAGGCAGACTCTTTGGGTTCCTGATGGATGGCATTATGGCGGTCATTGGTATTCTGTTGTCGATCGGTTTAACATTGTGGCTTGCACCATATGTACAGCAGTGGCTGTCTGAGTATGCTTCTGCCATGCCTAATCGTGAGTTGAACCGGTGGGAACAGATGTATTATACGTTGGTTACGGCGATTGCAGATTTTCCACTAATGCGGTTCGCTGTATTATTTGTATTAAGCTATGGACTCATCCGACTGATTCTCGGGTTTCTCTCTTCATTTATTTTTAGCAGCAGGCAGGGGTCAGCCGAGGAAAGTGCGCCTAAAGGTATGTTTAGTCGGTTGACGGGTGCATTAATTGGCACGATCATAGGCTCCGTCCGCGGAATGATTGTTATTGCAGTCTTGTTTATGATTGTCAGTCTTTATCCCGGGAGTATGTTCAGCCGATATGTGGAGGCGTCTCCGATCTATATGCAAGGGGCCAAATCGGTTATCGAACCGTTGTCTGGAACGTTTATCAAGGACAAGCTTCCCGTATTTACGCAGGCTGTGCAGAAGGAACTGGGCGGCATCCTGCAACGCAAATATGAAGTTATCGACCACAATATTCCGACGGACATTGAATCTGCAGCGAGTGAGATTGTTAAAGGCCAATCGACAGATGAAGCCAAAGCAAGAGCACTATACGACTGGGTAGGTTCACGTATTCAGTATGACTATGGTAAAGTGGATGACTATGAGCAAAAGGGCATATGGCATGAACAGAATCCACAGAATACATTTGATACACGCAAAGGCGTATGTATTGATTATGCCCGTCTCTATGCCGTGATGGCCCGTTCACAAGGACTTGAAGTCAAAGTTGTTACAGGACTTGGTTATAACGGCCAGGGAGGGTACGGTCCGCATGCGTGGAATGAGGTGTATTTGAGTGATTCCGAGAGCTGGGTTCCGCTTGACCCGACATGGGCGATCAGTGGAGACTGGTTTAATCCTCCGAATTTTGCCGACACCCATCTAAAGGATCAGTCAGCTTAACATTACAATGGACATGGGTCCGGAATATGACGACGTTGCCAGGTTATCATGCCGCGAAGAATCAGTTTGAGTGGTATGCATCAAGTCATGAAAGAGGTAGGATGGATGAAAAAGCATTCCAATGAGAAGGATGAACTTACAGACAAACGGCGCTTCAGTTACCGAATGAACGTATTTTTCTTCGCTTCCTTTGTTATTTTTAGCGTTATTATTGTACGCTTGGCCTTTTTGCAATTTGTGGAGGGCCCTGAACTTAGTCAGGAAGAAGCAAGTAACATTACCAAGGATGTACCGCTTCCTCCTGTGAGAGGCACGATCTATGATTCTACAGGTGAAGTGAAGCTGGCTTATTCCAAGCCCATTCAGTCTCTCTACCTGACACTGTATAAAAACTATGGGGATGTTGATGGGAAACCGAGTCCTAACATAGGGGAAGTGCAGGATATTGCAACCCGATTGCATGATGTATTTGAACAGTACAAGCTGAAGGATTCAGAGTCACTTACAGTGGAGAAAATTATTGAAGAGATGGACTTGAACTCCCGCAAAGCGAACGGTTTTATGCCGCGTCTGATCAAGAGTGATCTGTCCGAGGGAGAAGTCGCTTATTTCCTGCAACATAAGGATGAGTTCAAAGGTATTCAGATCGTCGAGGAGAGTGTACGATTCTACGATCCGGATACGGTAGCGGTTCAGACAATCGGTTATCTGAAGAAGTTCAGAAGTTCGAAGTCCTTGGACAAATACAAAGAGGTGGACGAGGCCAATAAAACGCAAACGGATCCGGGCCTGGTGTATACGGAAAATGAATTTGTAGGCTTTGATGGACTGGAACTGCAATATCAGGATGCTCTCCGCGGCAAAAGCGGATATACATCCGTTGATGTTGATTTGCGTAATTTGCCTGAAGGTGTGGCTGGTTCTACCCCGCCGCAGAAAGGTTACGACCTGATTTCCAGCATTAACAAGAACGTTCAGGTGAAAACAGAACAGGCCATCCTAGACCAGTTGAGTTGGCTTCATCGGAATCAGGTTTCCGGTCGATTGCATCCCAATGCCAAGACCGGATTTGCGGTTGCGATGGAAGTGGATACGGGGAAAATCGTATCTGCTGCCAGTATGCCAGATTATGATACCAACATCTGGAGAACAGGCAGTATCACAAATGATCAGTATGATGATATTAAATATGTGTATCAAAATGGTACGATTCGTTCATTCCCTCCGGATGACTCTAAAAAGCGAGCTGAGTCGATCGTGTTACTCGGTTCCACCATCAAACCGCTTAGTGTCTTGATCGGTTTGAAAGAAGGTTTCTTCACTACCAATACGGTTTATTCGGATAGAGGTTCAACGACCTTTGGTGGGGACAATCGCAGAGTGCAGAACTCATCAGGGCATGTGTATGGTGCAATGTATCCTCGTGATGCGATTCGTCATTCCTCGAACGTATTCATGATTGATGAGATTGGGAAGAAGATGTACTCAAAATACGGTGCGACCGGAATTGACAAATGGGATGAATACATGAAGCAGTTCGGCCTTGGGGTATCTACAGGGGTTGATCTGCCGAATGAATTCCTGGGCATACGGGATTACATGAACGACACGGAAAGCTCGTTGACTCGTCTCGTGTATGGTTCCTTTGGACAGCAGGGAAAATACACAACCATGCAGTTAGCACAGTACACGACAATGCTGGCAAACAAAGGAAAGCGGATGGAGCCACAACTGGTTAGAGAGTTCCGGGATTCGGAAGGCAACGTGGTCGAGAAAGTAAAACCGAAGGTACTCAGCACGGTGGAGTTTAACGATGCCTACTGGAATGAAGTACAACGAGGCATGGCAACCGAGGTATCTGCATTTAGCGGATTCCCTTATGACTTTGCTAGAAAAACAGGAACATCGACACAGGTAGTAGGCGGTAAACTGGTGGATAACGGTGTATTTATCGCCTATGCACCACGTAATAATCCAAAGCTTGCTGTCGCTGTGGTTATCCCCGAAGGGGGCTTTGGATCGAGCAGTGCGGCTCCGGTTGCACGTGCAATCTTCGATGCCTATGACGAGGAATTCGGTCTCGACGGTGTACCGAAAAAAGACAAAAATAAAGATTCAGAATCGGAATCAGGCACACAGTGATGTGAGGCATTGGTTACAGAGGGGACCCTTCGTGGGTCCTCTTTTTTGTTTTTACGTGGAGAATGGATCGTAAGGGTGGACTAATTAGTTGCATTAATATGTAACCATATGAGCTGTACCACGTTTATATAAGGGAAGGGGAAACGCGATCCGAAAAACGGGATAACGTTGATATGTCAGTGTTTACATTGGAATCGGTAGATTGGGTAGTGTAACGGTTCTGTTTACGAAAATGTAACCAAATATTGAAAGACTTGACAGCTAACCTTTGGTAGACTTGTATGAGAAAGGATTAAATATCGGATTGAACACGTTCACAAGACGGATTAAATATTTTATTTTTATAAAGGAACGGGAGAGGCTTAAAACATGTTTAACCGATTGAGGAAGAAACCCATGACTGAGGAAGATACACCCGTCAACAAGCCTTCCACCGCAAGGCTGAATTTGTTTTTTTTCGCGGCATTTGTCATATTCAGTATCCTTATTTTCAGGTTGGCCTTTGTACAGTTTGTGGAGGGTCCTGAACTGACGTATATGGAAACGAGTCGTAATACCAAGGATATTCCGCTCGCACCTGTTCGTGGTCCCATCTATGATGCGACAGGGGAAGTCGCGCTCGCTTATTCCGAACCTGTACAGTCCCTGTATGTGCTGTTATATGAGGATTATCGGAATGATGAACGTAGACAGGAAGCAGAGGAACTGGCTCACGATCTGGCGGCTGTGTTTAAGCAGTTTAATCCAGGGGACAAAGAGCAGCCGGATGCGGAAGAGATCATCAAACGATTGGATCTAGATTACCAGAAAACGTTCGGGTATGTGCCGAGGCTTGTGAAGTCGGATCTATCGACTAAAGAAATTGCTTTTTTCATGGAGAAAAAAGCAGAATATCCAGGCGTTATGGTGTTGGAAGAAAACATAAGAAAATATGACCCGGATGGCGTAGCGGTTCAGGTTGTGGGTTACACAAGAGAGTTCAAGCGAGCACCAGATTCCATTACCAAATATAAGGCCATCCGCGAGGGGGCAAGTACCCAGCGTGATCCTGGGCTTGTGTACCATGAAGAAGAGAAGGTTGGCTTCGATGGGCTGGAGCTTCAATATCAGGAAGCACTTCGTGGACGAAGCGGATATCAGTCCATTGATATTGACGCACGCAATCTTCCAGATGGAACGATGTTACAGACGCCACCAGAGAAAGGCTACAGTCTGGTTTCCACCATTAACAAGGAAATTCAGATGGCCGCACAAGAAGCAATAACGGACGAATTGCGAAGACTCCCTAAGGCAATTACCGGATACGCAGTAGCCATGGAAGTGGATACGGGGAATGTGGTGGCTATGGCAAGTATGCCGGATTATGATCCGAACGATTGGGATTATGACAAAATCAAATATGTATTCCGGAACGGAACCACCGAGTCGTTCCCACCGAATGATGCCAAGCCTAGTCGGGCGGAATCTGTTATACTTCTTGGATCAGTAATCAAGCCGCTAAGTGTGCTGATTGGATTGAAAGAGGGATTATTTACAGCAGGACAGACCTATCACGATCAGGGATATGCTATCTTGGGGAAAGATGGACGACAAGTGAAGAACTCACATTCTGCTTATAATGGTTCTATTACGGCGAGAAGAGCGATTGAGAAATCCTCAAATGCGTTTATGATCGACATGGTGGGTAAACGTTTGTTAAGCAAATATGGCTCGGATAAAGGAATTGATATCTGGGACAAACACATGAAGGAATTTGGCTTGGGTGTGTCCACTGGTGTAGATCTGCCTAATGAATTTCTGGGTAGGCTAGAATATAATAATAAAGACGAATCAGCTCTAACACGTTTGGCGTTTGCCTCGTTTGGACAGCAAGCCAAGTACACCACCATGCAACTTGCCCAATACACGACCATGCTTGCGAATAAGGGCAAACGGATGGAACCACATCTGGTGAAGGAAATTCGTGACGCGGATGGCAATGTGGTGAAAGAGATCAAACCTAAGGTGCTTAATGAAGTTGATTTTGCCGATGCGCACTGGAATGAAGTGCACAAAGGAATGGTTACCAAAGTAAGCTCATTTGACGGGTTCCCATACGATTATGCACGGAAAACAGGAACATCAGAGCAGGGGACAGGACCGAACAAAAAAGAGAATGGTGTATTTATTGCCTTTGCACCACGAGATAATCCGAAGCTTGCTGTAGCTGTTGTTGTACCGGAAGGTGGGTTCGGGTCAGTCAGTGCCTCGCCGATTGCACGGAAAATCTTCGATGCATATGATGAAGTGTATGGTCTCGATGGAACGCCAAAAGGTAAGAAAGACGAAGGAAAAGACAACGAGTAATGTAAAAGAAATGCGGCAGATGTAGCGCTTTTACATCACATCTAACAGGTTAATGAAGTGAACAATATATGAATTTGGACAGGCAGGGGAAATAATCCCTTGCCTTTTTTTTTGGCTTCGGATAAAATTTGCACAAGGGAAACATTATTAGTCTTGATTAAAACTTAATACCTTGTACAACAAAATTAGATGTAGACAAGTATTTTAGGAGAGGGAAAGGGGTCGGTTGAATTGTTAATGGTGAAAATGAGGAGTATTCAGAGGGGGGTCATTACGCTAGCGGCTCTGGTTCTGGTTGTTGTACTTACGGCATGTTCCAGTGATGCAGAGACGAGCAGTGGTGGCAAGCTTCAAGTAACCGCTACAACGGGAATGATCGCTGACGTAGCACGTGAGGTAGGCGGGGCATATGTTGATGTTACCGGGTTAATGGGCCCGGGAGTTGACCCCCACTTGTACAAGGCATCCCAAGGTGATATTCGCAAGCTGGAACAAGCAAAAGTCATTTTCTATAATGGACTGCATCTTGAAGGCAAAATGACAGATATTTTGGAGAAAATGTCCTCAAGCAAACTGGTTACTGCCGTTACAGAGACTATTCCAGTCGAGGAGCTACACTCAGGCAAAGATACAGGCGGCACCGAATATGACCCACACGTCTGGTTTAACGTCAGCCACTGGATGCATGCAGCAGAAGCCGTACGCGATACGCTCGTGGAGGCGGACCCGGACCATGCGGAAGAATACAAAGCTCAGGCAGAGGCGTATCTGGCGAAGCTCGAAGCACTGGATGCCGAGGTGCGCGAGAAGATTCTGGAGATTCCGGAAGCAAGCAGGGTATTGGTTACGGCGCATGATGCATTTGGATATTTTGGTCAGGCTTATGGCATGAAAGTGATGGGGCTTCAGGGCATCAGTACAGCAGCCGAATATGGGGCAAAAGATGTTAGCGAACTGCGGGATTATCTCGTAGATAACCATATCAAAGCAGTATTTGTTGAATCGAGTGTGCCTGCAAAAGCGATGGAAGCCATCATTGCCGGAGCAGCTCAAAAAGGACATACGGTCAGCATTGGTGGAGAACTGTTCTCGGATGCCATGGGGGCTGAGGGAACGGAAGAAGGCACATACATCGGTATGATTCGCCACAATGTTGAGACGATTGTAGAAGCCCTGAAATAATGAATCACATGAAGAGAGGAGTTAGAGGATTATGGAAGATATAACTTTATTGGAACAAACTCCTACGAAACTTAATAATAGTCACTTGCAGGGAACGCAGCCAACATCAGCTCCTCTTAGTGTGAGGGATCTGGCTGTTGCGTATCACAAAAAGCCGGTGCTTAGCAGCGTATCCTTCGATATTCCGGAAGGACAGCTAATCGGTATTCTTGGCCCAAATGGCGCAGGGAAATCAACACTGATCAAAGCCGTTCTGGGACTGGTACCGAAGATGCATGGAGAGGTTCGGATCTTCGGACAATCGTACAGGGAACAACGTCGCCGCATCGGTTATGTGCCCCAACGGGAATCGGTGGACTGGGATTTCCCTACGCATGCGCTTGATGTGGTGATGATGGGACGGTATGGTCATTTGGGCTGGTTCCGTCGTCCGGGGAAAAAGGAGCGGGACCTGGCGGCACACTGCCTGGAGCAAGTCGGCATGGGCGATTACATGTACCGCCAGATCAGTCAGCTGTCCGGTGGACAGCAGCAGCGTGTCTTTCTGGCGCGGGCACTTGTACAAGACGCAGATCTGTATTTCATGGATGAGCCATTTGCAGGTGTCGATGCCACCACAGAGAAAGCGATCATTTCGCTTATGGAACAGTTGAAGAAACAAGGCAAGACGGTACTGGTTGTTCACCATGATCTGGCGACAGTCGAGGAATATTTCGACCATGTGCTGCTGCTCAATGGACGACTGGTGGCAGGTGGGCCGACAAGTGAAGTATTTGTACCGGATACACTGCAAGAGACGTACGGAGGCCGGATTGCGATGATCGGAAGCCGGACGGAGAAAGGCCAGGTGTAGTGCATGTGGAACTGGATCGTTGCCATCTTATCTGACCCGAATACACGTTGGATATTGCTTGGCTGTCTGTTGTTGGGATTCAGTAGCGGAATTATTGGCTCCTTCACCTTTCTTCGTAAACAGAGCCTGATGGGGGACACCCTTGCTCATGCTGCTCTGCCTGGGATCTGTATCGCATTTATGTTGACGGAAACGAAGTCGGTCGGATTATTCCTGTTCGGTGCTCTGGTGGCTGGCATTGTCGCTACCTTCGGAATCTCGTGGATTACGCGCTACTCCCGAATCAAGCAGGATGCGGCGATGGGAATTGTGCTGACCGTATTTTTCGGGATTGGTGTAGTTATGCTGACGCGCATCCAGCATGGGGCGAGCGGAAGCCAAAGCGGACTCGATAAATATTTGTTTGGGCAGGCGGCATCCATGGTCATGACGGATGTGTATGTCATGGGAGGCGTATGTCTCGTATTACTGATTGCCTGTCTGGCCTGGTTCAAGGAATTTAAACTGGTGAGTTTTGACCCGGGATTTGCACGTGGTATGGGACTGCCAGTTGCGATGTTGGAGCAGCTCATCCTGCTCTTAACGGTAATCGCGGTGGTGGCCGGAATACAAGCCGTTGGTGTCGTGCTTGTTGCGGCCTTGCTGGTAACCCCAGCAGCAGCAGCACGTTGCTGGACCGACTCACTCGCACTGATGGTGGTGTTGGCAGGCATATTTGGTGCATTGAGCGGGGCAACAGGAACCATCTTCAGCACGCTTGTACCTAATCTGCCGACAGGGCCTGTAACCGTTCTTGCGGCTACGGTGTTGTTTGCCGGATCAGCCTTACTAGCTCCGCGTCGTGGATTATTAGCTCGACGGTTGCGCAGTATTCAGGCAAAATCCGCGTATATGCGTGAAGAGCGGGCAACACTTCAGACTCTTGCCACACAGCGAAATCAGCAGGAACGGGGGGAGATGTAATGGCAACGTTTTGGATTATTTTGACGGCCGTATTGGTATCTTCTGCCTGCGCCATCCTCGGTTGTTTTCTGATTCTGCGGCGAATGGCTCTGGTCGGTGATGCGATCAGCCATGCAGTTCTCCCCGGTATTGCGATTGCTTTCCTGTGGAGCGGTTCCAGAGATTCGTTATGGATGCTACTTGGTGCAACGGTGTTTGGACTACTGACGGTGTTCTTCATACAGAGTTTGCAGGCCGGTGGACTGTCGTCTGATGCCTCGATCGGAATTGTGTTCACAGCACTCTTTGCAGTAGGGGTCATTCTGATTAGTCTGAACGCCCAGCATATTGATCTGGATCTGGACTGTGTTTTGTTCGGTGAGATCGCTTATGTACAGTGGGATACGCTAACCCTTGGAGGTACGGATGTCGGGCCGAGGGCGGTCTGGATGCTGGGTATCACTTTGCTAGTCATCCTCGTCGTCATTGGGCTGTTCTACAAACAGTTCAAGCTATGTGCCTTCGATCCGGCGCTGGCTGCGGCCTGCGGCATTCCAGTAGTGCTGTTCCACTATCTGCTCATGGGACTCGTTTCCATGACATCCGTAGCTTCATTTGAAAGTGTTGGTTCGATTCTCGTTGTGGGCATGCTGATTGTACCTGCGGCGACGGCTTACCTGCTCACAGATCGTCTAGGCAAAATGATTCTGTACGCCGTCCTGATCGGAGCAGCATCTTCGGTTGGAGGTTACATCATGGCATACGCACTGGATGCTTCCATTGCGGGCTGCATGGTGGCCGTTGCTGGGATTTTGTTTGTTCTCGCACTGCTGCTGTCACCGAAACACGGCATCGTATTCCGTTACGCTCGTCGCAAATTCGCGGCACGTTAATTCATAGAGATTGTCAGCTGCCTGCTTTGCAGGCGGTTTTTTTTGATTGGACTGGTAAAAGAAGAAAATTCAATAGCAGCCCCTCCTGCTGGAGTGAGCTGCTATTGGGATGCCTAAAGGGTGTCTATGAGGTAGATGAATAAACAATCCTTACGGTTTCAAAAGCACCCGATGAACCCCTTGGCTTCCTCCTGGTGCGGTTCCGAGATATAAATATTTCCCTTGGCTTACGGCCGTGGTAATGCCATACAATGTTCCTTCAGGATCATGCCAGCTATTCACAAGTTCTCCTTCTGGTCCATATTCTGCGACAAGTCCGTGTTTCACCGGGGCACTGGCTCCATTTAACAAGGACTGTGGAACTTTGGACATTGTTGCCGCTAACCAAGGATGACTATGCATGTAATCGGCAAAAGGCAGACGGGTTGTGAACACCCCTACCCAGAAGTGTCCCTGAGCGTCACGTGTGATATTGTCCGGAAACCCAGCCAGATTCTCTGCAAAAATATCAGAGGTACCTTGTTTGGGCCCCTTCAGCCAGTACCGGGTCAACTGATAATGATATGATTCGGCTACAAGCACGAAATCTTCTTCGGCAGACAATACGACCCCATTGGCAAAATATAAATCCTCAAGCAGAACGGTCGTCTGCTTGGTCACCGGATCATATTTCAATAATCGTCCATGCGGTTTATTCTCTGCAATTTCTTTGAACATGACTTTGCCATAGTTAGAGGTATCGGAGAAATAAATCGTTCCGTCTTGCGCAATGTCCAGTTCGTTCGCTAGGTAGATCGGCCCCCCATCTACTTCAGTGGTTAGTACTTCGATGTTTCCGTTCGGGTCAATGGACAGGAGCCCTTTCTGAATATCCGCCACAATCAAATTTCCGGCAGCATCAAATTTCAGGCCGTTAGGTGTTCCGTGGGTATCAGCGAATACCTCTGCTGGCTGTGCCTTGTCCTCGGCGTCAAAGGTTACTCTGTAGATTTTGCCGTCGGAGTCACCCGCATACAGCCGCCCTTCTTTATCAAAAGTGATAAATTCCGGGAACTTCGCGCGGTCAGTAACCAATTCAGCGGAGCTAAGTTTGTTGTTCTCTTTCCAGGGACCCTCCTTCTCAAAAGAAGGAGCAGCAGGTGCAGACCAAACAGCGGGTTCTACCGGGGCGGGCATTAGCAGGAATACAACGATTCCCAGCACAATTACCCCTAGCAGGGTCAGGCTCCATCTACGAATTTGTTGGCCAGTGGATCGTTTGCGTTGTTTTTGTTCTGTTGACATATTAATCCTCCTAATAGTGTTTCTGTTGTCCTTTGTCATAGTGTGCAGTTAACTGCCACTACATGTTCTGGCGTGTCCTTCGCACCGACAGAGGCGTTCTCCCCCTGTACCACTCACGTTGAGAGAGTTATCTCCGTCGAGCTGGCACAGAAAGAGAAATTGCACGCCACGGTTACGATTCTTCCACCCAAAGAGCATCAATTATAATACGTTGTTTTTTTAAAGAAACAATGTTACCTTAACTCCAAAAAAATAATGAAAATTTAAAAAAATGAGCATGAGACCATTTTCGGTAACGCTGTTTCTTATAAGAATCATAGTAACCAAAAGAAAACGATTGTGTCAAATTCTTTTTTATCATAATGACCTTCATTGACAACTTTTCTGCAAATGGTTAGAATGCCTGTATTTAGAAGTTGGAAACTTTGTTTCCGGTCAGAAACGTGATAACTAAAATGAAGGTGATCCTTATCAGTAACGAAGACAAGCCCTCACCATCCAAGGGGCGGGCATTAAAAACATATCAGCAAGCTCGACTGCAAAACACGGAAAATCTCCGTAAGCTTGTGGTTGATGCGGCTGCAGCCATTTTGCAGGAAGAAGGGCCTGAGGCTGTTACTGTACGCAGAGTATCGCAAAAGATGGGCTGCTCCACCAAGATCATTTATAGTTTCTTTGTCAATAAAGAGGGTCTGGCCCAGCAGTTGTATCTGGAGGGCTGCAAATTGCTCGCCAAGCGTTTGGAAGAAGTGCCGCCGTCCTCTGACTTCTTGCAGTATTTAATGGATTTGGGGGAAGCCTTCTGGCAGTTTGCGCAGGATTATACCAGCTACTATAAGCTGATGTTCGGGGGGCTTTTGCCGAGTTCAAGCCGGATGCAGAAAGTATGCAGGGAACGATGACTGCCATATACCGCTTGCTGATTCTAATTAGCACTGCCCAGAAGCAAGGACAGATTTCGGGCCAGAAAGTGACCGAAACTCTTGTCAGTACTATATGGGCATCGCTGCACGGTGTAATCCACCTGCATATGGGCGGGTTCCTTGGTGATGTAAAAGCAGCCCATAACGTATATAAACAAACCATGAATTTGATGTCCCAATCCTTGTTTGCGGTATTAAAGCCAGACAGAGGAGCGGACAGGGGATAATGGATTAAATCTTGGCTACGGGTTAGGCTGGGAAAACAGGCAGAGTGAAAAAGGTTAAGCTAAAAGCGATGCATCCTGTAGCAGGTGGATCGTTTTTTTATTTAGGAAACTATACATTACATAAAATGTAATAACTTCGAAGTGTAATCCTGAGCGGGTTATTTTGTTGCATACAGATGATCTGTGGTAAAATGTCGTTAGCTGTGACGTCCGGAGCGTCCGTTTTTACAGATGCCGGGCGATCTTGTTGTGAGAGAATGTTTATAATTAGATAAAGAGAACCTTTAAGTTGAACTGGAGATACATTGTGGAACGGGGAGGGCTCGCTTAGTGCCTGAATGGATATCCATGAGTTCAACTTGGAGAGAGACAACCTAGGAGGAACTACTGTATGAGTGAACTGAAATACAAATTGCTTGCATTGGATATGGATGGAACATTACTTAACGATAATCATGAAATTACACAGGAGACCGCCAAGTGGATTCAAATTGCCATTCGTCGGGGTGTGCATGTGTGCCTTTCCACGGGAAGAGCCGTATTCCACGCAATGCCTTATGCGGTCCAGCTTGGACTGGAGACACCAATGGTTACCGTTAACGGTAGTGAGGTCTGGAAAGCCCCGCATGATCTGCATATGCGACATCTGATGGACCCGGCATTAATTCGCAAAATGCAGGAAATTGGTGAGAAATATAACAGCTGGTACTGGGCATACTCCGTGGAAGAGCTGTTCAATCGTGACCGTTGGACGGACAATATTGAAGGTCTGGAATGGCTGAAATTCGGCTTCAATACCGAAGTGGATGAAGTTCGTCACCAGATCATGATGGAACTGCAACAAATGGGTGGTCTGCAAATGACGAATTCATCACCCGTTAATATTGAGATCAACCCTGCTGGGGTATCCAAAGCAAGTGGTGTAGCGGAAGTCTGCAAGCTGCTGGGCATAGAGATGACCGAAGTTGTTGCTGTCGGAGACAGTTTGAATGATCTGGCTGTCATTGAGGCGGTAGGTCTTGGTGTAGCGATGGGTAATGCGCAAGAGCAGGTGAAGGAAGCGGCTGATCTGATCGTAGCGAGTAACAATGAAGACGGCATCGTCGAAGTGATCCGTGAACATATTTTGAAGGGGGAGTAACCTTTGCTCGCAACCATTGCCTGGATTTTAATTGTACTGCTGTTTGCAGTGGGGATGGCTGGAACGGTATATCCCATACTGCCTGGTGCTGTAGCGATTTTCTTCGCGTTTCTGGTCTACGGCTGGTTCTTCAGCTTTGATCCGTTTGGTGTGTGGTTCTGGATCATTCAGATTCTGATTGTTGTTGTGTTGTTTGTGGCTGATTATGTCGTCAGTGCATGGGGCGTGAAGAAGTTCGGTGGCTCCAAGTTATCAACAACGCTGAGTACCATTGGTGTTATCATTGGGCCATTTGTCATTCCGGCATTTGGACTGGTGCTGGGACCATTTATCGGTGCTTTTATCGGGGAACTGATCGGAGGGTCTTCACCTTCCAAAGCGTCGAAAGTTGGATTTGGTTCCGTTGTGGGGTTATTTACGAGTACTGTGATGAAAATTATTTTGCAAATCGTCATGATTGTTCTCTTTATTATCTGGGTGGTAAGATTCGCCTAAACGTTCAGGATTAGCTTCAACGGGATGCACGTCCGGTGTGGAGGAAAGAAGGGGAATTCGTTTGTCTAAGAAAGAAACATTCATTAGGGGTACGCTCATACTGGCGGCCGCTGCGCTGATCGCGAGAGTACTGGGATTGGTTCAACGGGTGCCGCTGGAGCATATCCTCGGAGATGTTGGTAACGCATCGTTTACGATCTCCAATACGGTATATTTAATGCTGTTAACTGTAGCAACGGCGGGCATACCGAGTACTCTGAGTAAAATGGTATCGGAACGCTATGCGCTCGGACGCGCGGGTGAAGCCCAACAGATCTACCGTGCAGCCCTGATCTTTGCGGCTGTCGCCGGGGTAGTCATGTCTGCTTTATTGTGGTTTGCTGCACCTTATTATGCCACGTATGTCTCCAAAGTACCGGCATCGGTCAGCGCCATTCGCGCCTTGGCTCCAGCCTTGCTGCTGTTCCCTGCCATTGCGATGATGCGTGGATATTTCCAGGGACGCGGCAACATGACAGCAGGTGGTATTTCACAGATTGTGGAACAGTTCGCCCGTGTAGGTACAGCCATTATCGTGGCTTATGTCATGCTGCAATGGAATTATGATGACCAAACGATTGCTGCGGGTGCCTCATTTGGCGGGGTATTAGGAAGTGTGGGTGCCTTTGGTGTCATGCTGTACTTCACCTTGAAGCTGCGTCGTAGCGACCGTGCGGCCCAATTGAATTACGAACGTGCAGAACAGTTACCGATGCGAGGTATCTACAGTGATATCTTCAAGCTGTCTATTCCAATTGTGCTGTCCTCACTTGCGGTTCCAGCCATTAACTTCATCGATTCATCCCTTGTGGTACCACTGCTTAGTGGTCAGATCGGACTCGAAGAAGCGACTGGCGTACTTGCGATCCTTGGTGCGAAGGCCCAAAGTATTGCGGGTATTCCTCCGATTCTGGCTATCGCTTTGAGTCAATCGTTGGTGCCTGTCATATCGGCAGCATTTGCCCGCAAGGATGAAGCGCATCTGAAGAGTCAGGTTACACTTGCGTTGCGCATTTCGATTCTGACAGGTATGCCGATTGTCATTGCACTTTGTGCGGCAGCATATTCGGTTAACGGATTGCTGTTTACCAACCTGGATGGAACACCGATCATTGCCTTGCTGACATTCGGTACCATTTTCCAGATTACGATGATGACCACCAACTCCATTTTGCTTGGGGTAGGTAAACCGCGGATTACGATGGTCAGTGTGGCAGCGGGTGTTGTAGTCAAGCTGATTGCAAGTCTGATCCTCGCGCCGATGTTTGGCATATACGGCATCATTATTGCAACGGCCCTTTGTTTCCTGGTTATCACATACCTGAATCTGCGGGTCCTTCGCAAAATCGTTGATTTCTCCATCATGGGAGATCGTTGGAAAGGGTTTATCGTTACGGTGCTGCTTGCAGCAGGTGTAGGATTTGCAACGAACTGGATTGGGAATACGATCTTTGGACTGTTCCTGCCAGCACGTGTATCCTTCCTGTTTACCTGCCTTGTGGTTGGTGTGCTTGTTGTGGTGGTGTATCTGGTTCTCATGGTTGTGCTGCGTGTACTGCGCAAGGACGAGCTGGGCAGTTACCCCCGTATTCTGCAAAAAATTCTTCGTCCACTTATGCGTTTTCAACGTGGAGCTGGGCAAAGAGGTTAAGAATGCAAGGAGCATCATTCAAGCTCCAATATTTTGTGAAAATAGGATACAAGCTCTGTCTGCTGTTAAGCGGACAGGGCTTTTTGTTTAGCTAAGGCGAGCTGAGCGACTGAACTCGACATTAGCCCAGCAAGCGAGGATTAGCGGTACATCGGGGTATCATATCATCCGTCTTTGTCTGCTCTATATGATTTTTAGCATTAGTGTGTGATGGCTTTAGCATCATGAGCCAGTGCTGTTTTCAGCATGCCATACCGGTGTTCGTGACTCATCTCAAACAGCCATGGCCGACGTGGTGCCGTCAGATAACCGAGACTATCCCGAGTCTGAAGCCAGTCATGTCTGGTGATCGGTTCATAAGGCGTGTCCCCCCATACGGAAAGCAGTTCCGGACTATATAATCGTTGCCCTTCTGGAAGCCATTCCTCATCCAGTAACGCCTGAGCGTATAATGTATGATCACCCGCCTCGTCTTCACGATTGGTAAACAGCCCAGGCCAATATTCGGCACGCGAGCCACGATGGGGAACCAAACGTGCGAACTCCAACACTTGTGAGTGTACTTGCTCCACGCCAAACAACAGGGCATATAGCCCTTTGCCAAACATGATTCGCTCATCCAGCTTGCCAAAATGTTCAATGACGCGTCCTGCGAGTCCTGCTCCCCGTCCAAGAGGAAAGACGATATGATTCAGACCCGCCAGATTATGCAGATGGAATGCGGGTTTGGAAAGTACCTCTTTTTGAAAATAAGGATGCTGCACCACCCGGCTCTCGATATAGTTCTGCTCATTAATAATTAATGCCACACTAAGCAGTGAACTGCACCGTTCCAGCCAAAAGCGTTCCCAAAATGGCGTCATAAACGCCGATACGTGAAAGTGCGACAAAAGATGGAAACAGCTTCGTCCGATCCGGCGACTGTTCATATACAGCAGAAGCTGGGGATAGGCATCCTGGAAAATGAGTGCATTACACCGCTCCAGCAGCCGGTACATATGCTCGCGATCGCTCTGATTCTGTAGATTATGCATCAAGTCACTCTGAAGATCTGTCATGTGATATCCACCGTTGCGAGACACCATATGGGCCAGCAGTGCCCAATGCAGTTCGGGATATTGCTCATAACATTCCAGATAGGCTGCCGTGCGGGTGATATTACTCCGATTGTGCTCCTGGGTCAGTGTCTTAATCTCTTCCAGAATGATGCAATCTTCTTCGCAGACGAGTGCACTTTGAACCTGGTCCGTGCGTGCAAAAGACTTGCCGCTGGCAGGTAACAAACGCTCCACCTCAGACTGTAAGGCAGCTGCCGTATCTGTATCCCACTCGATGTCACGTAATGGGTGACGAAGCTGTGCTGAAGCTTGCCATGCAGCCTGTTTGCCACGCCAGATTTCCCGGGCAGCACCCGGAATGGAACGGACAATCTGCAGGAGGGACCCGTGATGTTGTTCGCTGGAAGAATCGGTTCTGGTGGAAGTCATGATGTGACATCCTTTCATGAGGTTCTGGGTTTAAATTCACAGACCATGTGGTTTATTCTAAGTATGCGCTGATTATTTGACTTCCACTCGCCAATTTGCTTCACTTAGGGTAAGACAAGGTACAGAAAGGGAGATGAACCGAATGGAACAGATTACTTCCAAACCGGCTTTTGATGTAGCCATCCAATCCCCACGTTTGACGATTGCCGTATTCAAGGCAGACTGGTGTGGTGACTGCAAATACATCGATCCGTTTATGCCTGAGGTTGAAGAGAAATATGCACGTGAACTGACTTTAATTGAGGTCGACGTGGATCAGGTTGGAACCGTTAGTGAAGAGCAGAATATTCTTGGCATTCCGAGCTTTGTGGCGTATACAGATGGCCGCGAACTCGTACGGTATGTGAACAAGCTGCGCAAGTCGAGAGAAGAGATTGAGCAGTTCCTGGATCGCGCAGTCGAAGTGTACAACACGATCCATAAATAATGTTATATAAGTTCAACTAATGAATATTTACACAGACACACAGACACTGTCTCCGTTATTGTGTAATGTTTCATTGAACTTATATAAAAGTATGACAGGTTCATGTTGTAAAAGGGTATACTAAAAGAACGCCATTTCTCTTGAAATAG
Source organism: Paenibacillus sp. PK1-4R (assembly GCF_030369595.1). Taxonomy (NCBI): domain Bacteria; kingdom Bacillati; phylum Bacillota; class Bacilli; order Caryophanales; family Paenibacillaceae; genus Paenibacillus; species Paenibacillus sp. PK1-4R. Next base: position 5,757,001 of record NZ_CP126535.1, on the reverse strand, counting down.
GGAAATGGCGTTTGTATGTTCGGCATGTTCTATGCAAGAGACGTTTCTGTACATAACTCCAATGACCTGTGGGTCATTATTTCACCAGACGTTAACATTTTGTCACAAAGCGCGACGTCAATGAACATTTTATCCGGTATAATGAATTTAGTTGTGAAATAAGTGTCAAAGTACCGAAACAAGCGGAGAATATTCTTCGCCATCTTAAACCAACAGCGGGTGAGAAAAAATTGAAACACTTAACTTTGTTTAAATGGTTAACCGTATTAACCTGTCTTGTCATGTTTCTGGCCACTTTTGGTGGAGGCATCGTAACCAAAACGGAATCTGGCCTTGGCTGCGGAACGGAATGGCCTTTATGTAACGGAAAACTCGTTCCGGCGCATACTGTGGCTTCACTTATTGAATATTCCCATCGCGCTGTAAGTGCACTGGCTGGACTGTTGTCCATTGCCTCGTTTGTTGCTTTTCTGCGGTTTGGCAAGTCACGCCGTGACCTGCAATTGTTTTCTTTCTTAACTCTGGTATTTGTTATCGTCCAGGGAATCATGGGGGCTTTTGCCGTTGTCTTCTCCCAATCTTCAGCAGTCATGGCACTGCATTTTGGCTTTGCACTGATTGCTTTTGCCAGTTCTCTAATGATGGCGCTGGGCATCAGGCAAGAGGCAAAAGATGGCGGATTGGAGCGACTGAATAAATACCCTCGGGTTAGTAAAAAATTCAGGAATCTGGTCTGGTTCTCCACCATTTACACATATCTCGTGGTATACACGGGTGCATTTGTGAGTCACACGGATTCTGCCGGCGGATGTTCCGGATTTCCGCTCTGTAACGGGCAGATTATTCCTGAGCTTTCGGGTGGGGTAGCGGTTGCTTTTGCTCACCGTGCAGCAGCTGCGTCGCTCGTGATTGTTATTGCAATCCTGGGTCACTTCGCTTACCGTAATCATCCGGACAATAAGGAAATGCGTACTCTGGGTGTGGTATCCGTTGTTCTTATTCTGATGCAAGTAGTCATTGGTATTTTCATGATGGTGACAATGAACCGTCCGGAAGTATACATGTTCGTAGCTCTTGCTCATATGCTGGATATCGCCATATTGTTCGGAGTCTTAACGTATATGAGTTTCCTGGTGTACAAGCTGTATCGCCCGGTTAATCGTTTCTAAGATATAGATTCACTTTTTCAAAGGTACTTGGGCTAAATATGAAAGTCCACCATCCAGTGATGTACATCATTGGACAGGTGGACTTTGTTTGATGTCAGGGGGATCAGGGCAACCTATGGCAAGCAGCAATTACACGGATTGGATGATGTGTTAAGGTGATGAATTCTTGTTGATTTGGAAAAGAGGAGGTTAGATATGCTGCGAACGTTGTTGGGGGAAAAGCCACGTATAAACGAAGGTAAATTGAAGGCAGCGATGGACGCAATGGCGCATACGCTTGAGCTATTTCAACGACAAATGCATGTGGACCATGATCCCACGCATGACTATCGGAAGCTGTATGTGTGGACTCAGGGACTCATCTCCTCACTGGATGAACTGGAGCAAAGCTGTTTCGCTGCTGCTCATTTTCGCAAAAAGGTCGTTGCAGGTTCAACGGATGATATGACGCCGACTGAAAAAGCCGAGTATGCTCGGTATGTGTATTTCTACAAAGATGGCTTTATCCGCTGCTTTGCCATTCTGGATAAAGTCGGCACCGTCTTAAATGAAATATTCCAACTGAATACGTCAAATACCAAAGCGCATTTTTCCTATTTTACTGTGTTGAGGCAGTTCGATTATGTGAGGGAGCATCATGATCTTGCGTTGCGATTGATTCAGATCAAGGACTCTTATCGTGAGCCGATGAGCAAGCTGCGCAAACGTCGTAATATGGAAATTCACTACATGAACTCCGAAATGCACGATGACCTGTGGCAGTTACACCAGACATTACAAGGTAAAGTGAAGTTGGAGGATCTGAATCAGCATGTGCAGGAAATGCGTCAAGGCGTCGATATGGTCTGTGAAACGTTAACAGCCTCTTATAGTTATATCAATAATATATGGAAAAGAAATAATTCCCTTTGACAAATCGGAATACTTGGAATATACTGAGTTTCAATCGAATGTTACACGGATAGAACTGATATTTCGGAAGTTACGTTCACATTATAAAGCATAAACTACATGAACTTATAAAATCCTACAACAACATATTTCTTATCGAGAGCGGCGGAGGGACAGGCCCGATGAAGCCCGGCAACCGATTTGTAACGACATGATCTTGTATCATTCGTTATAGATGTTAGGTGCTAATTCCTACAAAATGGTGCAAGACACGATTTTGGCAGATGAGAAGGTATATTCTTTCACGTGAAGAGCCCTCTTTGTATCTGCAAAGGGCTCTTTTTTTGTACTTTAAGGGGAGTTTTCCTTTAGATCGGGTAAAGATACATGTAGGTGGTTGGAAAGGGGCAAGTGCGATTGATTGAATTAAAAGGTTTAACGAAAACATACGGCAAAGGGGCAAAATCTACAACAGCGTTATCCGAGCTGAATTTGAGCATCCAAAAGGGCGAAATCTACGGAGTGATTGGCCATTCTGGAGCGGGCAAAAGTACATTGATTCGCTGTATTAATTTGCTGGAGCGCCCTACGGAGGGTGAAGTATGGGTTGACGGGATCAACCTGACTGAACTGAGCAAAACCGAATTGCAGCAACAGAGACGCAAGATCGGGATGATTTTCCAACACTTTAATTTGTTATCCTCGGCAACGGTATATGACAATGTAGCTTTTCCACTAAAACTTGTGAATACACCCAAAGATGCCATTGATCGCAAAGTGAAGGAAATGCTCGCACTGGTTGGTCTGGAACACCATAGCAGCAAATATCCGGCTCAATTATCGGGTGGACAGAAACAACGTGTCGGGATTGCGAGAGCACTTGCAAGTGACCCAAATGTACTTCTCTGTGATGAGGCTACTTCGGCACTTGATCCGCAGACGACAAATTCAATCCTGAAGTTACTGCTCGACATTAATGAAAAGTACAACCTTACAATTGTGCTGATCACACATGAGATGCATGTCATTCAGAACATCTGTGACAAGGTAGCTGTCATTCATCAAGGTGGCATTGTGGAACAAGGACCTGTAACAGAAGTGTTCCTGAAGCCGCAGCACGCGATTACGCGGGACTTCATGATGCGTGACCATGAAGCTGGACTTGCCCTAGAGGAGACGGCTCTGGCGAATGCAAGCATTGAATTGCAGGCAGGTGTTGCTTCCAAACTTGTGAAGATATCTTTTCTGGGTAACAAAACGTATGAAGCGATTTTGTCCAGGACGGTACGTAAGACGGATGTGGATTTTGCCATCCTGCAGGGTACAATCTCTACGATTAAACAGGTGCCTTATGGACAGCTGACCGTTCGGTTCGAGGGTGATTCAATTGCGATTGATCGGACGATATCAGAATTGACCGCAGAGGGACTTGATGTGGAGGTGCTTCGTTAGATGGATTTTTCAACCGTACGTTGGGAAGAGGTTGGTAAAGCTTCCATAGAGACACTGCAAATTCTGGGTGTATCAGGCTTGTTTACCGTTATCTTTGGTTTACCACTCGGAGTTCTGCTGTTTATGACAGCCCGATCTGCTTCGATCAAGTCACGGACGGTGTACATTATATTGTCCTTGATTGTAAATATTTTGCGATCAGTTCCATTTATCATTTTGATTGTTGCTCTTATCCCATTCACTCGTTCACTCGTCGGTACAGCTACAGGTGTGTTAGGTGTTATACCACCTTTAGTTATTTCAGCAGCTCCTTACTTTGCTCGATTGGTGGAGACGACGTTGCGAGAAGTTGACCGGGGTGTAATTGAGGCGGCGCAGTCGATGGGTGCATCAACCGGACAGATTGTAAGACGGGTATTACTGCCTGAGGCGTTACCTGGTTTGGTTGCCGGGATAACCATTACCATCGTTACACTCGTCTCTTATACGGCAATGGCGGGCATGGTTGGTGGTGGAGGTCTAGGAACGCTAGCAATCAACTATGGGTATTATCGTTATCAAAATGAAATCATGATCATATCCGTAGTGTCGATGATTATTCTAGTGCAAATTCTCCAGATGGCCGGAGATCGTTTGGTTACATTTTTCACCAGGAAATAACACATAGATAACATGATGGCTATGCATTCGTGCGGACGCCACATGAAAAAATGATTAGAGAAGGGGTTTTACACATGAAAAAATGGTCTTTCGCTCTACTTAGCCTTATGTTGATTGCAGTTCTCGCAGCTTGCGGAAACAACAAGGACGCCGATAGCGGCGCAGACAATTCAGCAGGTGCACCACGTACAGTTGAATTGAAAGTTGGAGCTTCACCTACACCACACGCAGAGATTCTGGAAAGCATCAAGCCTGAACTGGAAGCACAAGGTATTCGTTTGCAAGTCGTTACGTTTAATGACTATGTACAACCCAACCAGCAACTTGCTGACGAAAAATTGGATGCAAACTTCTTCCAGCATCAGCCTTATCTGGACACAGAGAATAAAGAACGTGGATTCAACCTCGTTGCTGTAACACCTGTTCATGTTGAACCTTTTGGTGGATACTCCAAAAAGATTAAGTCTTTGGATGAATTGGCTGACGGCGCAAAAGTAGCAATTCCAAATGACCCATCCAATGGTGGACGTGCTCTGTTGTTGCTCGCGAAAGAAGGCATCATTACGCTGAAAGACAACACAAATATCACATCTACGATTCAAGATATCACAGCAAATCCGAAGAACCTGGATATCATCGAGCTGGATGCAGCCATGATGCCTCGTCAATTGGATGAAGCGGATCTGGTATTCATCAACGCCAACTATGCGCTTGAAGCGAACCTGAATCCGGCAAATGATGCTTTGCTGATCGAAGATCTGCAAGGTAACCCATATGCTAACATTCTCGTTTCCCGTGAGGATAATAAAGATGCAGATGCAATCAAGAAACTGGCTGCTGCACTGCATTCCGAAGAAGTTAAAACATTTATCAAAGAACGTTATAAAGGTGCAGTTGAACCTGCAACTGAATAATTCACGATATGTATGACATGATGTGAAGCTATATAAAATAAGCCGTATATCTCTCCAGAAGAGATATACGGCTTATTTTATGTTTCCTGAGTCTGTGCTGATGTGGGGATCAACATAAGTCAGAGTTTTTCCGTTTTATCAGCGCTATAGTGATGTCCAGATTGACGGTAGTAGGACAATTCATTTTGATCAGCATACTGCTGTTCATTTGCTTCTTGCAGATACATGCTCTCGGAAGGAGAGAGTTTTTCTTCTTCTCCATTTGAGCTTTTGATTTTGTATCTGATCCAACCGATTAGTCAGAGAACGACAACCAGGATCAAGGCCCATCCTTTTTTGAGCAAAAGAAAAGCACTGAATTTCTGGGAAGCCGTGTACCCGATCCCGCCCATCAGAAGGCTGTTGAGCCCTATGGTGGATGTTTTGTCAGTCGAAGCATTGTACTCCTTGTAGGTATATCCTGCATTGATGCTAAGTTGATTAAGGACAGTGCACTCAAATTTTGATCGTCATCATGGATATGACCTGTCTTCACGTACTCAAACACAACATACCACGAGCCGAATTCACTATTGCTGGTTAGGCTTCCGATTTGAATCAAGATATATCTGGAATTAAAGGTGGATAACCCCTTGTGGATAAGCAAGTTGTAGGAGGACGATAAATCTTTTATACTGGATAGTGACTGCTCTTTGAAGAGGGGGGATGAACGTGAAGGGAAAGATTGCCCTCATAACGGGAAGTGCCAAAGGTCTTGGTAAAATGACGGCCCTCAGTCTGGCAGATCAAGGGTGTCATATTGCCCTCAACTATGTACACAGCAGAACAGAAGCTGAGGCTTTAAAGGCTCAGATTATAGCCAAGGGTGTACGGTGCATTGCCATCCAGGCTGATATATCCAAGATGGAAGATATCTCTTCATTGGTTGAGCAGGTGGAAGGCAACCTGGGCAGCATTGATATTTTGGTGAATAACGCAGGTCCATTTGTCCGTGAACGACGATTATTTGCGGATTATTCTGAAGCTGAGGTCCAGATGCTTGTGCAGGGAAATCTGTTGGGACCGATGTTGCTGGATCAGCGTGTATTGCCAGAGATGAGACGCAAGCAATGGGGACGCATTATCCATTTTGGCTTCAGTCATGCTGGAGAAGCGAGATCTTGGCCTCATCGCGCCGTATATGCGGCTGCCAAGGTGGGTCTGGTATCTTTTACAAAGACACTCGCGGTTGAAGAAGCCCCGTATGGAATTACGGTTAACATGGTATGTCCAGGTGACATTCGTGGTGCGAACAAAGAGAAAACGATTGATGAAATGTCAGGCATCACCGACGAGGAAACGCCAAGAGGGCGACCCGGTAGCGGTGAAGATATTGCACGAGTCATTACGTATCTGTGCCTTGATCATTCCGATTTTATAACAGGCAACATTATGGATGTATCTGGAGGACTTGATCCGATTCGTCCAACCATACAGCGCGAGGATACTTAAAAGGTGAATTGAAGGATTGTACGTGGAAACGGGTCAAAGGGACAGATGAAATGGACTCTCTGCATATGCACACAAAAAAAGAGCCCTCCGCTTCATGCGAAGCGAAAGGCTCTTGAGGTTTATTTCGTGAAGGATTGATTAGAATACTTGTACGACTTCTTGTACACCCTCAACTTCTTCGAGAAGGGCACGTTCAATCCCGGCTTTTAAGGTAATGGTGGAGCTTGGGCAACTGCCGCAGGCACCGACCAGTTTCAGCTTAATGATGCCGTCCTCCACGTCGACCAGTTCCACGTCACCGCCATCGCGCTGCAGGAACGGACGAAGTTTATCAAGCACATCAGATACCTCATCATACATGGTGCTTTGTGCGTTTTCGCTCATATTGTTCAACTCCTTTCCTTCCTATATTATATTACAAATGGCCACAAATTAAAATGGTCAAACAAAGCAGGTGAACTTAAATGAGACCGATTATTGAATTTTGTGCCAATAATATGCATTTTGGCACAGATGAAGTCATGGATCAACTGGAAGAAAATCCAGACTATGACGTGATTGAATACGGCTGCCTAACCAACTGCGGCCAATGTTCTATGACTCCATTTGCACTGGTGAATGGCGAAGTTGTCATCACGGACAAAGTGGAAGATCTATATAACGCCATTTTGGCCAAAATTGCCGAAGCCGATGTCTGGGACGAGCTCGATCTCGACTAACCGAGATGGCGCTTGGACATCCAGAGCACACCACTTTTCAAAATACGAGGTACACGTCCCATCATGGACGTTTTGCCCATCAGCCCAAACCCAGACTTCTTGCCGAGTGCACCGAGTGTGCCACGAAGCTTGAGTGGATGTGGATTGGGCTTTTCGCCTTTCCAGAGGGCATGCTGAATATGGGCGATCTGCTCACCCTGCACTTCCGCAGCTTGACCGCTAGGTGCATAAGGGACACTCGCACAGTCACCAACGACATATACATCGGTATATTCCGGGATTTGGTAGTATTCATTCAGGACGACACGTCCTTGAGGGTCTTTGGTCACGTCCAGATCCTGTACCACTTTTACGGGCTGAATGCCTGCAGTCCACACGACAGCATCCGTTAGAATCTGTTCATCCCGGTTATAGATAGCATTAGGTTCAACACGTGAAATGGCGATATGCCCGCGTGTCTCTACCTGATGTTCGTTGAACCATTCATGCACATAAACGGACAGACGTTGTGGGAAAGCAGATAATACACGCTCGCCACGATCCAGAATGCTGATGTTCAGATCGGGTCTGCTCTCACGAAGTTCGGCTGCCATCTCGACACCGCTTAATCCGCCGCCAACGATATGCACATTGCCATAGGCTTTGATCTCATTAAGACGGAGGTAGGTCTCGCGTGTTTTGCTGAAGCTCTGGATGGTACAGCTGTAATCTTCGGCGCCTGGTGTGTTGTGGAAACGATCTGTACAACCAAGTCCAATGACAAGCTTGTCGTACACGAGCGGGTCTTGGCCTTCAAATTCAATCTGACGCTGTTCTAGGTCGATCGAAGTAACTTCTCCATAACGGTAAGTGACTTTATCGCTCACGGGAAATTGGATACGCAGGTCATAATCGGATACGGTGCCTGCTGCGAGTGCGTAATATTCTGTCTTTAATCCTTGGAAGGGGCTGCGGTCCACCAAAATAATTTGTGTATCGGATGGAATTTTACCTTCCAGAAGTTCCTTGATGATGGTGAGGCCGCCATAGCCGCCTCCAAGAATGACGAAATTTTTCATGACTCGGCTTCCTTTCTGCATCAGTCCCACTGAAATGGGGCTGTAAACTGTGGAGCAGCTATGCAATAACATAGCTGCTCCTTTTGTTATGATTTGAATAATTAAAAAGTAGACGTTGAAAATTGAAGATATTATTCAGCAGTTTGCACCACTCGAATTCAAACGTCTCCCTATCATGAAAGCTGCGTTCTGGAGTGGTGCTGGTGCAATATTGGTTGTGGATGGATCTATGTCCTATTCGTACACTTGAATTTCATTGTAGAACGTATCACGTTCTACCGGAATACGTCCTGCACCTTTAATGAGCCATATGAGCTCTTTACGTGTAAGGCCTTCAGGTGTGAGTGCACCTGCCGCATGACTAATCCGTTCGCGAACGATCGTGCCGTGTGCATCTGAAGCACCAAATCCAAGGGCAACTTGAGCTAGCTGTGGACCGATGTTAATGAAGTATGCTTTGATATGATCGATGTTATCCAGCATCAGACGGCTGATCGCAATTGTTTTGAGATCCTCATAAGCCGAGTTACGACGCATAATGCTCGCGTTTTTACTTTTTGGCTGCATGGAAAGCGGGATAAAGACCATGAATCCGTTGGTCTCATCTTGCAATTCACGGATCTGCACCATATGGTTGACGCGGTCCTCATAGGATTCGATCGATCCATACAACATCGTAGTATGTGTACGCATGCCGAGATCATGAGCTGTACGGTGCACCTCAAGATAACGATCCACGTTGGCTTTGTCTACACGCATTTTTTTGCGATATTCATCCGAGAGAATCTCAGCGCCGCCACCAGTCAATGTTTTCAGACCTGCTTTTTGCAGCTCTTGCAGAACTTCCCTGATACTGAGTCCGCTAATCCGGGTGAAGAAATCAATCTCGGCTGCCGTGTAAGCTTTCAGTGTAACATCTGGATATTTCTCGTTTAAAGCACGCAGGGAATCGACATAATACTGAAAAGGAACATGGTTGTTATGTCCGCCTACGATATGGAACTCACGTACGCCCGGATGAATATGCTGTTCCACATAATCGATCATTTCCTGACCGGATAATGTATAAGAGCCTTCTTCACCCTGGTCTTTACGGAAATTACAAAAAGCGCAGCGGGCTTCGCATACGTTCGTAAAATAAAGACTCATGTTTTCGATGAAATATACTTTCTTGCCATTTTTCCGCAAGTTGGCCTCATTGGCCAGCTGGCCCAAAGTCAGCAGATCATCTGTTTCATACAGATATACGCCGTCTTCTACGCTCAGCCTTACGCCGTTCTGCACTTTCTCAACGATTTCAGCCATTCTTTTGTCTGTGAACGGTGTTACCAATGTAGACATACTGTTTCCTCCTGTTCTTAACCGGATTTGAGTTGTGTGTAGGATCTGTATACAGAACTACATAGCAAAGATGCGGTCATCTGCCGCTTCCTTATAAGGACTAACTCTTATTTACCCGGTGCAGCGTGTGCTGCATATGAAAGCTAAATTTTTTCAAAAAATGGAGTCTGTTGACTCATATATGCATTGGGGACTGCGTTGCAGTCTCGAAATGTGAAAAAAATTACAACTCCAATTATGACCATCGTCTGAATAAGTCATGACAAAATATCGACATTTCAGTGCGACCACCTATTCATTATAAACCTCGTATCGCGGGGGTTCAATACACTGGGAAGAAAAAGGAGTTCAGGGGGAACGCGGAAAGAGGCAAACATGACTTGAGACCCTTGACGGGGTGGAGTATAATTTAAAGAAGAGTTAATGAAAGGTTGTTCAAAAGTACGCTTTTGATTACGAAGGGTGCCTAGCGGCATCTCAGCGTCGAATATGGGATTCAGCCGAAATGTCCGTTGCTCACGTAGTTTTGCCTACGCTCCGCTACTCCATTTCTATCTTCATTCCATCTTCTTGGTACTGAAAAGCGCCCTTTTTGAACATGATTTTATATGAAAAAGGAGAGTGACCTGGCATGATTAACATCAGCGAAACGGCTGCTGACAGATTGAAAGAGATGCTTGCACAGCAAGAGACACCTGGTATGTTCCTGCGTCTTGGCGTAGCACCGGGCGGTTGCACCGGATTTTCGTACGCCATGGGCTTTGACGATAAAGAGTCCGATGAGGACCTGTATATGGATATTCAGAACATGAAGGTTGTAGTCGAGAAGGAAAACCTGAAATATCTGAATGGACTTGAAATTGATTTTGAAGAGTCCGGTATGACGGGTGGGTTCACCATCCATAATCCGAACGCAGTAGCCACTTGTGGTTGTGGATCTTCTTTCCGTACGAAGGAAGATGCGGGTGTGCCTGATAAGGATTGTTAAGAAACTGAGTTGTGCAGCGGTTTCACAATCTTGTTTTGAAATAAGCAGTATGCAATCCCTTTAATAGATAGCCTCTGAATTGTATCCGTTTTGCACGGGCATGATATCAGGGGCTTTTTTGCGTGTACTGAAAGTTACATGGTTGACAAACTTAGTTGTAACAATTATAGTTACAATATGAAGTTCAAACATAAACCATATCGATAATTTAAAGGAGAGATCATGATGAACATTGCAATCATTGGTGCAACAGGCAAAGCAGGAAGTGTAATTCTGAAAGAAGCAGCAGACAGAGGGCATGAAGTGACGGCGATCGTTCGTAATGCATCCAAATTGGAAGATAAAAGCCTGAACACGCTGGAGAAAGATGTACTCGATCTTACCGCTGAGGATCTTAAAGCGTTTGATGTGGTTGTAAATGCATTTGGTGCACCAGCGGGTAAAGAAAACCTGCATGTGGAAGTAGGACAAGCGTTGATCAACATCCTGAAAGATGCACCAAACACTCGTCTGATCGTTGTGGGTGGAGCAGGAAGCCTGTTCACTGACGAGTCCAAGACATTGCGTCTCTTTGAATCCCCAGGATTCCCTGATGCATACAAAGCAACTGCAACGAACCAGGGTCAAAACTTGCAGGATCTGCAAGCATCCTCTGGTATTCAATGGACATTTTTGAGCCCGGCTGGTTTCTTTAATCCAGAAGGTGTACGCACCGGCAAATATCAAGCAGGCAACGACGTTATTCTTGTGAATAGCGAAGGCAACAGCTACATCAGCTATGCAGACTATGCGATTGCTTTGGTTGATGAGATCGAGAATCCACAACACAAAAACGAGCGCTTTACCGTTGTTGGTGAAGTGAAGTAACACTTTTAAATTATAATATGGAACATACAAACGGACGCTGATCTCCAAAGATCGGTGTCCGTTTTTTTTATGTTATCGAAGAGGGAAGATCTGCAATAACGTTAGACAGTTTAGAGGATTATCGCTCAACTTCCAACTACTCCTTTGAATCTATGTTATATTATTCTAAAGATGGGAAGGAAATGTGATTATGTGAAAACCATCTTCTCTTCATTGGAATTTCTGCGAGTTCAAAAGTACAAGGGAGTGAACAGTTGTGAAGATGTATTCTAAAGGAGTTATATTATTGATCTTTGCGGTTTTTATGATTAGTGTATCGAGTGGTTCAGGGTTGTCCCAATATACAAACGTTAAAAATACGATGAATCAAATTCACATCACTTCTCTTTATCCGAAAAATAAGAATGGACAAACATATGGCTCTGCCATATATGCGACTTCTCCAGAAACGGAACCTGATTTAATCTTGGCTACTGGTGTGGATGGTACAGAAGGATATCTGCTGAAAAAAGACATGGATGGCGAGCAACCAAAAACACCTGAAGAAGCTATTGCGATACAGAACAGCAGACCACCAGACGGATGGGATATTCCACTGTATGACAAGGATGGTGAAACCGTAATTGGTGTGTTTCATGTTGGAGGAAAGTGAAAGTTACCAAATTAGGATCAAATATGACGCTATCTTGAAACTTTAATGAAATGACCACCATTCGGGCAGTTGATCAAAAGGGTCGGCTGCTTTTTAATTTTATGATTTATTTAGTTTGCTAAAGGATGAGAAGGTAATATGCAATACTTCATTACAAAATTTACAACATATATCCTTCGGACGATACGAGAAACTTAATTGCGCACAAATAGTTGCGATACGAAAACCTAACGAAACTATACTTTTGTTGAGAGGAGGGATGGGGTGGATTGGCTTATGAGGATGAATCGGGCATTGGATTATATTGAAATGAACTTGGTCGGCGAGATCGAATTGAAGGAAATTGCTCAATGTGCTTATTGTTCTTCACATCAGTTTCAGAGAATGTTCTCGTTCATTACCAATGTTTCACTTGCGGAATATATACGAAGAAGACGGCTGACTCTGGCTGCAATTGAATTGCAGAATAGTGATAGGAGAGTTGTTGATATTGCCATAAAGTATGGGTATGAATCACCGGTATCATTCGCAAGAGCTTTTCAATCGGTGCATGGTGTTAATCCAGCGATGGCTCGTGAAGAAGGGACTGCCCTCAGAGCCTATCCGCGGCTTTCCTTCCTTATTTCGATTAAAGGGGAAGAGCCTATGAACTATCGTATCGAAACAAAAGAATCCTTCGAAATATTTGGAATAGAGAAAGTGTTTCAATTAAACGGAGTAGAGACCCCCGCAGAATTATGGAAGCAAAGCCACGAAAATGGCGAGGTTGAAAGACTTGCTACAAATGCCGATGATCTACCAAACTCTTTGAATTCGAATTATCATAAAGTACATGCTGTGTGTAGCTACAAAAAAACTGGGGAAGATACTTTCCCATACATGTTGGGTGTATTTAAAGGTGAAACAAGTAAACCCGATGGTTACACAAGTATAACGATACCAGCACACACGTGGGCGATCTTTTCCTCTGATCCCTTTACATGGGATAAATTCGATGAAACCATTGAAACCTTATATAGACGATTCTTTTCTGAATGGCTTCCTACTACAGGATATGAACAGGTCAACGGAATGGAATTTGAAATTACTGAAGTTAAAGGTGGACTGAATTTTGTTGAGCTATGGTTTGCTGTAAGAAAAATATCTTAGTTTTATTTCTTTTAGATTAGTCCTTGAATGATAACTTAATAAAGACAAATGGAGCAACCAACTGTGTCCGATTGGTTGCTTCTTTGTTCATTCACCTAACGGCAAGGGAAAATGCAACATTTTTCCTGTTAAACAGGTCAATAAAGATGTACGAAATAACGTTATGAGAAGAAGGTGGAAAAACTGAAGATTCGTATAATCACGTTAATATTTTTTATATCCACCGTTTTCTTTATCTCAAATGCACAAGATGTTAACGCTTTGTCATGTGCTGAATCGGGTGGTCCCCAAGAACAGTTAGAAATATATGATGGAGCTGTTTATGGTGAAGTAAAGCAAGTAAAGGTCGACTTGAAGCAAGAAGGGTTTACAGGGAGCAAAGAGAAAATTAGATATATTTTAGTGGAAGTTGAGAGGAGTTGGAACACTGAAGTTGACTCTCAACTAATTATCGCAACTAACTTCACATGGGGGTTTGATTTCAAGGAAGGTAACAAATACTTACTATACTTTAGCGAAGTGGATGGTGAATTAAGTAGTAGTCCGTGCAGTTTGACCATCGAAATGAATCATTTGAACCAGGCAACTCAACTATTCGGAGAAGGATATCCACCAAAACAACAAGTAAACTTAGAACACAAAATGTGGTTTATGTTTGAGCAAGATATTGATTTGTTTATCGTAGGTGTAGTAGTATTTGCGGCGATCTTTATCTTCTTCATGAGAGTAAGGAAGAAAAAGCGCAAAGTATGATTTGGTTGCGCTAAACGTGAAGCTTTTGCTAAAAGAAAAAGTCATTTGAACTAGGCATGGGTTCCTGTATGACCTATTACCCCCTTTACTTAAACGAGGATCGAGGCGTATAATCCGTTGAGACATTAGAGTAAGTAAGAGGGGAAAAAGTTATGAATAATGGATTAATCAACGCGATCATTGCGTATATCATGTGGGGGGTTCTCCCGCTGTATTGGAAGTTGTTCGAAAATGTACCGGCAGGCGAGATTTTATCGCACCGGGTTGTCTGGTCATTTGTCTTTATGGGGATTTTCGTTGCCGTCCAACGTCGTTGGAGTGACATGAAGCGCATTCTGACCAGTCGTTCGACCCTGCTGTCCCTTACCGCGAGTGGGCTGCTAATTGCTATTAATTGGCTTATCTTCATCTGGGCAGTTAACAATGGTCATGTCGTTGAGACAAGTCTGGGCTATTATTTGAACCCGTTGCTGAATGTGTTGCTGGCGGTTGTCTTCCTTCATGAAAAGCCAAACCGGGGACAATGGCTCGCGATTGCCATCGCTGGTGTCGCGGTACTTATCATCGCTATCGACTACGGACGTTTCCCATGGGTTGCGATCTCATTGGCCGTGTCATTTGGCTTGTACGGTCTGGCGAAGAAGAAGATTAAGCAAGACGCTTCTGTGGGTTTATTTTCGGAGACAGCTGTAGTTCTGCCCGTCGCACTCGGCTACTGGATCTATCTGGCTGTTGTAGGAAAAGCAACGGCATGGACGCTGCCTGCGCCCATGTTCTTCGAACTGCTTCTATCTGGTGTGGTGACGGCGCTGCCGCTGCTCTTCTTTGCACGGGCGGCTGCTCGAATGTCGTTGTCCACACTAGGCTTCGTACAGTATATTGGGCCAACAATCATGCTGATCCTGAGCGTGTTCGTGTTCAAGGAAACGGTCTCGCCAGTTCTGCTCGTTGGTTTCGCGCTGATCTGGACAGCGCTTATCGTATACGCTGCCGCATCAATGCGTGCTACGAGACTTGCTAAGGTAAGCTGAATTTAGAGGTATTCTGGTATCGTCATAGTTGCCCTGTCTGCCGATTTGGTGGACAGGGCAACTATTTGTTTGAGGGGAACGAAACTCGACAAAAACCAGAAAGGAAGCTGGATCAACCTTGTGGTAAAATACAGGAGTACTAATCAAAAATAGTAATAAGAAAATGAGGAGGCAACAGATATATGATGGTCAATGACCTGTACCGTAAACGTGTTCTGTTCTTTACAAAGAATGATGTAGTTCAGACACTATTTCAGTTTTCTATTTCAGCGATAATTGGTGTTATATACGGGGTTATGCTCGTTAACGAGACGATAGGTGGGCTTATTAATAAATTGCTCCCGAGCACGAATGGTCCGGATCTTCATTTATATCTGCCCGTTGTGATAACGGTGTTCATCTACTCGTGTTTTATTCAGAAGAGACAACGGATTTTACTTGAAAAAATCTCATTTAGTTGTCTCCATATTTTTGTTGCCCTGCTAGGCTGTATTTCTTCAGTTGTTGTGTTATTGGTGATCTAAACCAAATCCTACGTATCTACACCTTCAGCCCCATCAACTGCATCAATGACACCGACAGCGAGTGTTGTTACCGCAGCAGCAGCTAAAAGATTCTTGGCACCAAGCTTGACTCTGTCCTTATCTTCCTCTTGCATGCCCACAACAACATCTTTACCGCTGTTATATACATACTTGGCTGATATCGCTACACCTTTTGCGGTATTGGTTACAGCACCTCCAATATCGGCAAGTCCCGCGTCTATGGCGGTATCATCTTTTCGAATTGCACCACTGGCAAGATCATATGTCCCGCTAGCCAGTTGTCCCACGGTTTTGCCTGTATTAATCGTAGCTTTCTCTACGCCGTTTCCGACTTCTTTGATAAAGGGGCTTCCTGCAATTTCACCAACAACTCTCACGCTGCCGCCCAACACTTTTCCGGTAACTTCCCCAGCTAACTGACCGAGCCCTTTTAAAAAACTCATCCTTATGCCTCCTAAAAAGTTGATCCTATGTGTTATCTCAATAAACTTATTATATTCATATGTAAGCCAAAAGAACATCAGTCTCCAGCCCGAGTGGTACACCCCTCCTCGATTGATCGCGACATGATTTTAGAAGTGCCTCATAGAGCAGCAACGTAGTGGAGGAGGCGGAATCGATTCTGAAGAAGCGGAGCGTTCGCCTGAAAGCTTTCTGCAAGAAAGCTACATCGGAAGCATAGGCTATCCCCGGATTTTCCCCTTATCAGGGGAATTCATAAAATCTGGGGATAACAGCGATCATAAGAACGATCCGCCACCGGAACGCCACCACGCGGCCCCCTCAACGCACTTCATCGCCAAAAGGCGCTCATCCCACCGGGAACAGCGCCTCAAGCCCTTGTTTTACCTTGCTACCTAATCCATTTGACTACACACGGTTTTAGAAGTGTCTCAAGGAGCAGCAACGTAGTGGAGGGGGCGGAATCGATTCTGAAGAAGCGGAGCGTGCGCCTTTATCCCCGGATTTTCCCCTTATCAGGGGAATTCATAAAAATCTGGGGATAATAGCGAACATAAGAACGATCCGACACCGGAACGCCACCACGCGGCCCCCTCAACGCACTTCATCGCCAAAAGGCGCTCATCCCACCGGGAACAGCGCCTCTAGGCCTTGTTTTACCTTACTACTTAATCCATTTGACTACACACGGTTTTAGAAGTGTCTCAAGGAGCAGCAACGTAGTGGAGGGGGCGGAATCGATTCTGAAGAAGCGGAGCGTTCGCCTGAAAGCTTTCTGCAAGAAAGCTACATCGGAAGCATAGGCTATCCCCGGATTTTCCCCTTATCAGGGGAATTCATAAAAATCTGGGGATAACAGCGATCATAAGAACGATCCGCCACCGGAACGCCCACCACTGCTCCCATCCAAACTTCTAACCTCTCCGTGTTCTAGTCAATAAATCCTTCCATGACAGCCGTTGGCATCATATTGGATTGCCATGCGCCTTTGCCGTAGCCGCCGTTGTATCCTGGTGTAGCCTGAGGCTCCCAGTAGAATACACCTTTACCTTTGCCATTTGGCAGATTACGAATTTGGTTTTTCATCGCAGCAACAAAACTTTTTCCAGCTGCAGCCTGGTTATTGTCCATGCCAATTTCGGAGATGATGATCTCTTTACCATAACGGTTGATCATATCCTTGGCGTTGTTTACCGTATTTGTCACAGCGGTGTTCCAGCCGGAAGCTGAAGGATAGAGGGACATGGCGATCATGTCAAAGTTAGCTCCGTTATTGATCAGACCACCAATATTCCATACATAGAGGGCGTTATCATCTCCACCTGCCAGATGCACAATGGTTTTGGTGCCGCTGCTCAGGGATTTCACGGCATTATGGCCTGTGTTCACCAGCCACGCATAGTTTTTCATGTTAGTGGATGCTTTGCCATCTTCCCATAACATGCCGTTGCTTGTTTCATTACCGATCTGAACCCAGTCAGGGGTGACGCCTTTGCTTTGCATCGCCGTCATCACATCACGAGTGTGGTTCCATACCGCATCCATGAGCTGTTGGAACGTATAATTTTTCCAGGCAGCAGGTTTGGTTTGTTGACCAGGGTCTGCCCAGGAATCGCTGTAGTGCAGGGTAAGCATTACACTCATGCCAGCATTCTTGGCACGTTGTGCGAGTGCAGCCGCACGATCCTTATTCATGTAACCGTTCCCATAATCATTCGAAGGATTAACAAAGACCCGAATGCGAACGGAGTTGATTTGATAGTCGTTTTTCAAAATATCAATGATGTCACGCTGTACCCCGTTTTTATCTTTCCATTTGTAACCTTGGGCTTCCATTCCGGGAACCCAACTGATGTCAGCTCCTTTGGCGAAACTTGGTGCTGCGCTGGCATGCTGACCTGCGGGCAACATGATGGAGGTGAATAACAAAACAAAAGCCAACATGATGGATGTCTTGAAACCCCTTACATTTTTGAACATTACAAGATGCCTCCTCGGATTTAGGTTGAGTTGCATCCTAATTATAGCCATCTTGGTTTGCTCTACTAAAGGGTCTATTTCCAATATTTTGGGTGTTTTCTCAACCTCTCTACAGAAAATGAGAAAACAAAAAGCCGTCCGAAGACGGCTTTTCTACCCGTGGCGCTTTTTGAAACATTGATCCGTATCCCGCGCCTCCACCAGACTCATTTAATTTGAGCTAGTGGATCGGGTAAGGGACACGTTCAACATGTGATTAGAAATGTTGACGCACCTCCTTTCCTTGTGGCAAGAGTATACAACACCTGGTTTCGGAAAGCTAGTCTTTTTTACGTTTTTACGCAAAATTATTTTTCAGTCTGGAACATCGTGATATCTCGTGCATAATGGCTCTTTGTTCCGTCATTGTTTCGGATGCGCACACTGTCTTCACTGATCCGCTCCACAATGCCACAACCGACCTCGCAATAGACGCCAGCCGGGTCTTCCTGCCATGCGCTTACCATACATTGGGATAGTGCAGCCGTGAAAAATTCTATATTTTTTTGTAACGTTCTAGGTTTGTTGGATTTCATTATATACTCCTTTAATCAAATATATTTGGAATGAGAACAAGCAACCGGACCAAATCACACTGTACTTCACTTTACTCTGTCTATTGACCTTTGTAAAGGGATGGAAAAAGTTGCGGCCATGAGGTATCATTTACATAAATTTTACGTAGCGTTTACACTGCGCTGACGCTTGATGTTGATTACGAATAGTACAATTATATGAGAACTTCTAACCAAGAATAGATATGCAACACATTCGGAGGCCATACATGCATAGAGACGTCAAAACAGGCAACTACGTTAATCGTGATTTGAGTTGGGTTGAATTTAATCGGCGCGTACTTCAGGAGGCCCAGGATCCAACAACGCCTCTGCTGGAACGCATGAGATTTCTCGGCATTGTCGCTAGTAATCTGGACGAGTTCGTCAGTGTAAGGGTGGCAGAGACAAAAGAGAAGATCAAGGCCGGATTCACGCAAAAAGATTTTACAGGATACACGCCTTCGGGATTGTACCGCAGATTGATCAAACGAACCGGGACCATGGTCGCCGAACAGTATAAAACGTATCGTGAACTCATTCGTCTACTAGCCAAAAAAGGCGTGAACATTCAGGAATATACAGATCTTAATGTGACACAGCAGCGCGCAATGGACCAATACTTTCATGAAATTATTTTTCCGGTACTCACACCGATGGCGATTGACCAGAGCCGTCCGTTCCCGCTGGTACACAACAAGTCTGTCTATCTGTCCGTGATGCTTCAGAAGGAAGGGGAGCAAGAGGGCGAGCCGTTTATGGCTATTGTTCAGGTGCCTTCCAATCTGCCGCGAGTAGTTCAGGCTCCCATTCGGGCGAATAGCAAAAAGAAAACATTCATACTGATTGAAGATCTTATCAAACATCATATCCATACGCTCTTCAGCGGATATATCTCGCTTGCTGCACAGGAATTCCGAGTGACCCGCAATGCGGATCTGTTTATTAATGAAGAAGAAGCGGAAGATCTGCTTGAGGCCATTGAAAAAGAATTGCGACGCAGACGCCGCGGGGCTCCTGTACGACTGGAAGTCTGTAAGGATTTTCGTCCGGATGCCTTATTGGAATTGCAGGATGAATTTGATATTCAGGACCCGGTATATGAAATTGATGGACCACTTGATCTGAGTTTTCTGGCGGGATTCGTGGACAGTCTGGAAAGTTTTTCACATCTGAAATACAGTCCGGTGAAGCCGGTCTATCCACCGGAGTTTCTGCCAAGAGAAAGTCATTTTGAGCTGCTGCGCAAACGCGATGTACTGGTGCATCATCCGTATGAATCGTTTGAACCAGTCACTGATTTTATATTGGAGGCTTCCGAAGATCCAAGAGTCCTGGCCATCAAGATGACATTATATCGGGTTAATGGCGACTCACGCCTTATTCCGGCACTTGCACTTGCGGCTGAGAGTGGTAAGCAGGTCACGGTGGTGGTGGAACTGAAAGCCCGATTTGATGAAGAGCGTAACATTGCTTGGGCTCGTAAGCTGGAGAAGGCTGGTTGTCACGTGGTTTATGGACTGGTTGGACTGAAGACCCATGCCAAAATCATTCTTGTCGTACGCAGGGAACAGCAGGGGCTGAGACGTTATGTTCATGTAGGAACCGGTAACTATAATGAGAGTACAGCCAAAGTGTATACGGACGTGGGGCTGTTCACCTCCAATCCGATTATTGGGGAAGACGCATCCGAGTTGTTCAATGAGATTACCGGATATTCCGGTCCGAAGGCATTGCAGGCATTCCGCGTAGCTCCGGATGGTATGAAGGATGAACTGTTCGCCCTGATTCGTCGAGAAACGGAGCATGCGCTGAAAGGCAAACCTTCCAGAATCATTGCCAAGATCAACTCCTTATCCCATCAGGATATGATTGATGAGTTGTACGAGGCTTCTCAAGCCGGCGTGCAGATCGACCTGATTGTGCGAGGCGTATGCTGCCTGCGTCCGGGGGTAGAGGGGCTGAGTGAGAATATTCGGGTCATTAGCATTGTGGATCGTTTTCTGGAGCATTCACGGTTGTTTTATTTTGAGAATAGCGGCAACCCGGATGTATTCATCTCCAGTGCAGACTGGATGACACGTAACCTGAATCGAAGAATTGAACTGATGTGTCCCGTATTTGATCCAGAGCTGAAGAAGATGCTGGTTGATATTCTTAATCTGTCCCTTATGGATAATGTCAAAGCCAGAGAGCTTATGCCTGGTGGCAATTATGTATTTGTAAAAAATGAAAAGCCCCCGCTGAGAAGTCAGACGGAGGCCATGGGTATTATCCCTTGGAAGCCTGCTGAATGGAGTGCGTTAACGTAACTCCCCAGGCTTCCTTCAGATCCTTGACGGCCTCTTCCAGGCCATCAAGTTCCAGTAACGGCTCAGCTGTACAGGTGAATTGCACCTGCAGCGAGTCGTTTTCTTTTGTTGCTTCAATCGCAGCGATGCTTTCGGATCGATTGATGGCTTCCGCTACGCGCAGCAGAGAGCCAATACGATGAGCATGCCGCTCATCCGAGTTTTTCAGAATGTCCCGGTGCTTATTCAGCAGCTGGGGCGTTCTTTTTTTGGGATGATAATCAGCTGCACTGGCACTTAGAATGGTCTCCCGATGAGAAAGTCCATAGATACTTGCATTCATGATCCAATAGGCCGAGTGCTGTGTATAACGGAAATAGTTAATCTGTTTACCTGCCATGTGCAGCATGGAGGATGCATACAGGATTCGGGCATCTGCTTGATCAGGAGGGGTACCTTGTAATGCAGTATACAGGGTAACCGTATCCTGATGAATCCGTTGCAGACGTTTCTCTGGAATAGGCGGACCAAAGTGGATAAAGTTGCGGATACTGTCCTTCAGCGCGTCCGGAACGACCGGCTGACCTCCAGCCATGTAATCTCGCAATAACCCGTCTCGTAGACCCGCACCACTAACCACATAACGATCTCCCTGTATTAACTGGAATACAGTTCGAAGGATCAGTACGCCGGGCACAATGATGTCTGCGCGATCTTTGGCGAGCCCAGGTACCTTTTTGCGCTGTGCTGAGGTGAGATGTGGCAAGGAGCGAGCAATGTTCTCCATCGCTTCCTCACTGATCTCATAATGATGTGTGACAGGCAGAGAATACTGGGTACGCTTCTGTTCCACTTTGGCGAGTGTACGCATTGTGCCCCCAAGTCCGATGAGTGGCAGACCAGGATGCTCACGAATCCAATCCTGTCCACGGAGAGCCTCAATGACTTCGTTGCATAATGCATGTGCATTTTCCTCGGTCCACTGATCTTCGCCCCCGTAACGGGCATGTGAATTCACTGCACCAATGGGGAGGGAGATGCTATGTAACCTCTTCCGATCCCGAAAGACTGTGATCTCTGTGCTGCCGCCTCCAATATCCACGACATAACCGTCTGCCAGATCAATGGATTGAGTAACACCAAGGAACCCATAATAGGCTTCCCGATCTCCCGATACACATTCAATGGTAAGCCCCGTCTCTGTCTCCAGCCATTCAATAATCTCCAGGACATTGCTTGCATTACGAATAGCTGCGGTAGCTGCTGCGCGAATCAGCTTGGTCTGATACGCTTCACAGGTCGCTTTGAATTGACGCAAGATGGTAATGGCTTTATCCAGAGAATGGCGCAAAATGGTTCCATCGGACTCAACAACGCTGCTCAGACGAGCGGCGTATTTGTCTTCATGAATGATGCGATAGGCTGCGTCCTGATCCAGTTCATAGATAACTAGACGAATGGAGTTCGAGCCGATATCAATAATTCCTAAGGTTTCATTAGTACGTGTCATAAGCATCTCCTTCTACAGAGGTTCAACTACCCGAAGTGAAGAAGGGCAGCCATGGCTTCCGGTGAACCTGGCGGTGTGGCAGAGAAGGGCGTAGTTAACATAACAACAATGATAAAGACGATGAAACAGGCAAATATAAGACAACTCACGGCAAAGCCGCGATTACGCTTTTGCATAAACAGTCGAATACCTGTGACAAAAAGAAGTACCGTAACAGCTACCAGAACGATCGACATTGCAAAATAGGCTACGCCATAAAGTGATTTGAAAAATGCTTCCATTTGTTCTGAACGCTCCTTAGATCCTCATATTTAAGCCCTTCCAAGCCATTCCTTAGTAGCATACGACAGATTGACTTGTTTGAAAAGCAAACCGGGCGCTTGTTCCTGTTTCCGCCATCACCCCTGGGACAGGTTACATGGAAAAGGGGCCTTTGCCGTGGACAGACATCCAAGAAAGCAAGGCTTCTGTTGAGTATGTATAAGGAAGGACTATTGTTTCAAGGAAGGAGATCAACCCATGTCGAGACAACTTGCAAGCAAATGGCGGAAGACAGCGGCTCTGATGAAATACCCGGTAGCTGCTGTCCATATCCCACAGACCAAGGCATTCAATTCGGGTAATCTGCTGCAAATGCTCAGTCGTTATGGAATGGTGTACGTCAAACCTATTGTAGGAGGCGGTGGTTACGGTGTCATTCGGGTATCGGCGAGCGGTGGGGCTTATCGATACACCCATATGAAAACGACCCGTTCTTTCGCCAGTTTCAGCCAGATGTATCGCTCTCTGGTGCGTGTAAAAGCTAGACGCAAGTACTTGATCCAGCAAGGTATTCATCTGGCAACAATTCAAGGGAGACCTGTTGATTACAGAGTCAAAGTTGTCAAAACCGAACGAGGCTGGGTATTCCGTTCTTTAGTAGGACGACTCGCTCGTCCCGGACTCTGTGTGACGAATCTGAGCAAGGGTGGCACCATGTTATCAGGAAGGCGAGCTCTTGGTTTATCCCTGCCACATATATCCGGTCGGCACAAACGCCGGGAGATGCGCTCCCTTACACTGACATGTACGTACATTATGGAAAGTCAGTTCCCTGGTGTAGGTCAGCTTGGATTTGATTATGGACTGGATTATTCAGGCAAGATCTGGATTTTGGAAGTGAATACCAGACCTCAATAGAAAATGAATGGGAAAACTCAAGAAAATTCAAGAAAAACCGATAATATATAGAAGAAAACGGTATGAAAACCGTTTGAAATTTTACATTACTGGGTAATTTACTCGCAACAAGTCTTGAAACTATGAATTTATTCCAAAAAAAATACGCTGATAAACGTTCTGACAGTAGTACAAACTTCCTGTGCATAAATATTGTCCACACTATACACGTTGATTACTCTGTATTTTTTCCATTTATCAACAAACTATGCACAGGATTTCCACATAACGTTGTGGATAACAAGAACGCTTGTTCTCTATATGAATCTCTGATATGATAGTTTTGAGGAAAAAAAAGGAAAGGTTGTGGCGGGAAATGGCTATGTTATCCGATGAGATGTTGTTGGATTCCTACCATAAAGCGATTGAGTTGAATCTCGAACGAGATTTCATCGCACTGCTGTTGGCAGAAATCCATAAGCGCAAACTGGGTACCGACGTATCTGCCATTCTTCACTAGAGATCCTCATTGCAGGCAATGTTACAGGTTTCCGGACAAGTCCCATAGTGAGACAGGCCATGGCGTGCTCGTCTGACAATGGTGACAGTACATCACATGATTGCAAACGTTTTCGACTTCGTCTGCCGTGTCAGAGGAAGGTTGGAATACGTAGGGGCTGTATGGTCCGGTGTAATCATCCAATTTGCCGCATTCTAACAGTCCCTGAAGGCAGTGGGGGCAAGCCTGCTCCGGTACAACCAGACCGTTACACAGCGGGCATATATAAGACAAGGGTATCCCTCCTGATATGGATTCACTCAGGAGTAAGATACCCTTTTTTGTATCAATATATGTTATTTCCGCAAAACTAGCGTTTCATGTTACTACTGTGTCCTGGGGACAACTTGGCATCCGGATCGAAGTATACCTTCGCATTGTTAACGGCTGTTGGAGCTTCGCCGAATCCGACAGCGATCAGCTTCAGTTTACCTGGGTAGGTTGTGATATCTCCGGCAGCGAAGATTCCTGGAATAGATGTTTCCATGCGGGAATCAACAACGATGGAGTTGCTGTCAATTTCGATACCCCACTCGGCAATCGGTCCGAGAGAAGAGACAAATCCGAAGTTAACGATCACGTCATCTACTTCGATTTCCTGTGTTTCTTTGGTTTTCACATGGGAAAGGGTTACCTTGGTAATGGTGTCATCCCCATGAAGTTCCGTGATTTCGGTCGGTGTAACAACGTTCACCTTGGAATTCATCAGGTTTTCGACACTGTGCTCATGTGCACGGAACTTGTCCCGGCGATGGATCAGCGTCACTTGCTCAGCGATAGGCTCCAGCATGAGTGCCCAGTCTACCGCGGAGTCACCGCCGCCACTGATCAGTACTTTTTTGCCAGCGAAGGCATTCAGATCACTGATGAAGTAGTGCAGGTTGCTCTTCTCGAACTTGGCAGCACCTTCAAGCTCCAGGCGACGTGGTTCGAATGCACCTACACCAGCTGTAATAATGACTGCTTTGGCATGATATTCATTCTCATCCGTCTTCACGATGAAATGTTGTTCATCCTTTTTCTCCACCGATACAACCTTTTCTTCAAGGCGGATGTTCGGATTAAAATGACTCATTTGCTCAACAAGGTTATTCACCAGTTCCTGAGCCGTTACTTTAGGGAATCCGGCTACATCATAGATGTATTTCTCCGGGTAAAGAGCGGCAAGCTGTCCACCAAGCTGTGGCATACTTTCAACCAGTGTAACGGATGCCTGACGCATCCCACCATAAAACGCGGCGAACAGACCCGCAGGGCCTCCACCGATAATAAGTAAATCAGTCATATCATGACTGGAATTTTGTGCAGTCAAGAATCAACAACACCTTTCATATTTTAATAGGTAGTTAACAGAAAGAATGTGCAGGCTACGTATCGTAACTGGCATTGGTGCTGAACTGTCTTTCCTATTATAAACGGTGTACTCAGGGTTGCAAAGTTAGCGGTGTCACGAATCAGAGAATAATTGATGAAGATCAGATGAGAATAGGATGAAATTGGAAATGAAAGGTTATGAAAAATAACAAAAAAAACCTTGATCTTTACTTGAAATACAGATATCCTTGACCTGTACTATGTGTTTTTTTGTCTAATTTAGAGTCAATATGTAATATGAAGACAGATCCCGTGTTTTGTAGAATCTTGTGGTTAATTTCACAACTTGAAACGATAACTTGCGTGCAAACGTATCAATTTCATAAACCCTTTAGTTGCTTCAATCAAGTCTAGATATAGATCAAAAAAGTTCAATATGTCGATATCTAGTTTCATAAAATCCATTTTTAGTGAGTTATGAAATTGATGCAAACGTTTAAATAAATTCGCGAAGTTAACATTTGTCGTCATAATGGGCAAGACCTCATCAATATTTGTAAGTATGTGCATTTTGCATCTCACCCAAGATCGGGCTGATGCAAGTGAAACCGGAAGGGGTATAGACATGAGCAGTATTCCCAAAATCGTCATCCTCGGCGCGGGCTATGGCGGGATTCTGACAGCCCAGCGGCTGCAGAAGGAATTGAACTATAACGAGGCCGACGTCACATTGGTGAACCGGCATGATTATCATTATATTACTACACATCTACATATGCCGGCAGCCGGCACGGATACCATTGAGCATGCAAGAGTACCCATTTCGAAGCTGATTGATGAGTTCAAGATTGATCTGGTCAAGTCTTCCGTGAAGGAGATTCGTCTGCAGGATCGGAAGATTATTCTGGAGGATGGCACGTTATCCTATGATTATCTAATTATTGGACTAGGCGGAGAACCCGAGACCTTCGGGATTCCGGGTATGCTCGATCACGCGATGACAATCCGCAGCATTAACTCGGTCAGACTGATTCGAGAACACATCGAATATCAATTTGCGATGTACAAAAACGATAACAAACGAAATCGTATTCGGTTTGTCGTAGGTGGAGCGGGTTTCAGTGGTGTAGAATTCGTAGCTGAACTTGCAGATCGTATTCCACAGCTGTGCAAGGAGTTCGACGTGAATCCGAAACATGTGCACATCTATAATGTAGAGGCGGCGCCTTCGGCCTTGCCTGGATTTGATCCGGAATTGGTAGAACATGCGATGAATGTGCTCAAGAAGAAGGGCGTTACTTTCAAAATTGGTGTTCCAATCAAGCAATGTCTCCCGGACGGGGTTATTGTGGGTGAGGGTGAAAAGCTCGATGCTGCTACAGTTGTATGGACCGGCGGTATTCGCGGTAACTCACTGCTGGAACAAGCAGGTCTTGAAGTGATGCGGGGACGGGTGAAAGTAGACGACTACCTGCGTGCCCCTGGACATGAACATGTTTATGTCATTGGTGATAATTCACTTGTGTTCAACGCGGAAGGACGCCCTTATCCGCCAACAGCACAGATTGCGATGCAGCAGGGTGTGAACTGCGCCAAAAACGTCGTGGCATCCATCCGCAAGAAACAGCCGCAACCTTTTGTATTTACGAGCAAAGGAACGGTTGCTTCATTGGGTAAAGGTGAAGCCATTGCTGTCGTAGGCGGCAAGAAATACAAAGGCTGGAAAGCGGCTCAGTTGAAGAAGCTGGTTGATCTGCGTTATTTGTTCATCATTGGTGGTATTCCGCTAGTCCTGAAGAAAGGGCGGTTTTTTGGATGAGACATTGTAGTGTTCAGGTCCGGGGACTATTAACACGTGAAGAGCTGGATCGATACAACGCCCTGATGCAGGTCGGTGGTTATCTCGAGGAACAGGATCAATATGATCTGGCCTACATTGTGCAGAAAGAAGTGGATATTCTCATTATGCCTGCGATTGAGCGGCTTAAAGAGAAGGGGCGTGACCGTGATCGGGCCACAGCCGAGTTCCTCGAATCGCTGAAAGCGGTAGATGAGGAGCAAGATTAGAGACGATATAAGTTGAACTAAAGATGTTTACACATACACTTCAATGACAGAATAACCTTCCAATCGCTGTTATCCCCAGATTTTTTTGATTCCCTTTTGTTAAAGGGAAAATCCGGTGATAAAGGCGAACGCTTCGCTTTTTCAGGTTTTTTCTGTCCTTTCCGTTTTTGTGTAAATAAATAGTTCAAACAATATAGATCTAAATCAAGCTTGAGGTAGTAGAATATTGATAGATAATAAAGCACCGCTGACAATATCCTTAAAAGGAGATGTCGCGGTGCTTTATTGTGCGTTGTGCTATTTTTACAGCTTAAGCATGTCTTCCAGTGTTCCTTCGTTCAACAGACTTCCCACATAGAACGAACCGAATTCGCCATAACGGGCGCTAACTTCATCGAAACGCATCTCATAGACAAGTTTTTTGAACTGAAGTGCATCATCCGCAAACAGCGTAACGCCCCATTCCCAATCGTCGAAACCGACAGAGCCGGTAATAATCTGTTTCACTTTACCAGCATAGCTACGACCAATCATGCCGTGACTGCGCATCATGGTGCGACGCTCGTCCATGGACAGCATGTACCAGTTGTCATTCAGCTCACGTTTTTTGTTCATCGGATAGAAGCAGATGTATTGCCGTTGTGGCAGAACAGGTTTCAGGCGGGCGATAATCTCCGGATTCTGCATCGGGTCTTCGCCTTCTTTGCCAAGGTAGTTGCTCAGTTCCACTACACTAACGTAGGAATACGACTTCGTTGTGTATTGAGCAAACATCGTTTTGTTAAACGCGTTTTCAACAGCCTTCAGATCTTCCAGCGTTTCACGCAGGTGCATCATGACGAGGTCTGCTTTTTGACCTACAACCGTATATACAACGGTACTTCCTTTGGATGAATCCTCGACTTCTTTCCATTCTTTCCAGAATTCCTGAAGCTCGTCCAGTGCTACAGCGCGTTCTTCATCATCTGCTGCTTTCCAGGCGGCCCAGTTAATCGAGCGAAAATCATGCAGGGCATACCAGCCCTCCAGTGTTGATGCGGCTTCGTTCATTGGTTGTGTTCCTCCTGCAAGGTATATTTCCAAATCCCTATAAGGGACGGGTGATTGCTTTATCGTTTACATTGTATCCCAACATGAAGCAGAAGGGCAAATGAACAGAGTATAAATATAGGGAAATTTGTCCAGAAAGTTCGTTGCTTCGCCACATTTTTTGCGGTACACTAACTACTATCCAGAAGTGAAACCTGAATGTGTGAAAGAAGAGGTGAATGTCGCCCGATGCAATTTATACCTGTGTTGGTATTGATGGTATTATTTTTCGTTATGATGTTTGGTATCGGTTTCATTCTGAACATGCTGATGAAGACCACCTGGTTTCCTTCCTATCTGTTCATCATTGTGATATTGCCTGTCGTCGTGTACTCTCTATGGGATCATTCGTCATCTCTAATGTCACATCTGGGTTCTTTCCAGCTTGTAGACTATATGACGGGCATCGCTGGACTGGCTGGTGCGGTAATCAGTGGCTGGACGATCCAGAAGTTACGTTTGGGTGGGTACAGAATGTTTTAGATTGTTGGAACAAGGTAACACATGCCACGTAATCGCGTGAAAGTCTTGTCTTTGTCGTAAACGCTTACGATTACAAAGGGAAGGCTTTTTTGCTGTTTATTTATATTAGAAGAATTATTGTACACGTGTACTTCATATACATCTGGAGAACATTCTCTTTAGATATTCCCTTGTATTCTGCGGCTACAGCTTTTATAGTATTCTAGCGGCTCTCGACATTTTTATTTTAGAAATTTGCTGAATTCGGCGAAAACGTGAATGATGTCGACCTAGGACGAAACGGAGCGAGAACAGGCCGTCTTTTTACCTGTTTTTGAACATTTGAGGATCAGACATTTATGATAGAATAGATAAACATACATTTGGGGAGAAGGAGATCAGGCTATGCGCATGAAGAATCTGCACCATTATACTGAACATCATCGCTACTGCGTATACAGGGAGTTTGGACTTAGCGCCCTGGATGACCGTATGCTTACAGGAGCATATCAGCCCATGGTAGGTGCTTTTGCGGTTGGCTTGTATCGGCTGTTGTTTCAGCATCTTCCCGGTGAACAGGTCGGTTATTCGCCGCTTGAACAGCAACGTAGACTGTTCATGACGCTTGGGCTAGAGCCAAGTGAGAAAGGGCGTAAATATCTTGTAGAACAGGCGTCCAAGCTTGAAGCGGTGGGGCTACTTCAGACTTCACGGCTATATATACCGGAAAATGATGACTACATCTACGAATATGAGCTGCAACCGCCGCTCTCTCCGGCAGAGTTTTTCCGGACACAGCATTTGACACTGCTGCTTCGTGACAAGATAGGCAAATTCGCCGTGCTTTCCCTGCGTTCCGGTTTCTCGGCAGTGGAAAATGGGGACGCGCCTTATCCGGCAGCCAATAAAGAGAATATTTCCGTTCCCTTTTACGATATATTTGAATTGAATACCCATGTTATTGATTACGAGTTGGAGCAAGCATTGTCGGAAGTATCAACTACGGCCCAGCGGACAGGCACGAATGATGCAGCGGAAGAAAACAGTTTGAACTACGCTGACATTATTTTGCGTTTTCCGCGGGAGTCGGTCAATCGCCGTCATGTAGAACAGCTGCGGTTCGATCATGAACAACTGGGCATTGTAAATTATGTAGTGAACAAGTTCAACCTCAGTGTGCAGGATGTATGCCGTCTGCTGGATGAAGATGATATCTTCAGTCCACAGGGCCAGCTGATTCTGGATGATCTTCAGCATAAAGCAAGTATGCAGTTCAGACAGACGAAGAAGCGTCATGAGCAACAGACCGTACAGGCCGCGAAGGTCGTAGCACTGAGACAGCATATGGAGGAGCCAGAGCGGAAAGAAGACTCCGGTGAACCACCTGTTGAGCATGGAGTACAGATGGAATATTACGTCGAAGTACCTCCACAATTTATGACCAAGTGTGATATTCATCAATATAATATGATGCTTCGTAATGAGCCGTATACGCGTCTGTTGCAGACGTTCTTCCCGGGCGCAGTACCGGACAATCTGATCGATATATTTGAGAAAATTGATCTGAGCTACAAGTTGCCTGGTGAAGTCATCAATGTATTGATTCATTATTTGATGGCATTACTTGTATCCGGCGGAGAGCAGCGAATTAACCGTAACTTCGTTGAGGCGATCGCCTCCAACATGTTGCTTAAACAGGTGAACTCATATGAGAAAGCTGTGCAATATATTCGTGATCAGGCCAAGGTCAAAGGCAAACAGGCTGCTGGTGCAGCTGGAACCCGTACCCGTACATACGGCAAAGGAACCAAAGCTAAGCCCGAAATTCCGATTGTACAAGACATAAGCACCGATGGGGATGCCGTATCTGAGGAAGAGTTCGAAGAGATGATGAGATTTGCCCAGCAGATGCAGGCGAGTAAGCAAAAAGGAACTTCTTAACTCCCTGACATAGAAGAAGTGCAAGTCCACTTTAACCGAAAAAATAAGATCCATTCGCCTAATTACTTTGCGAATGGATCTTTATTTTTAGATCATGCTTTTTATATTGTGGCATTTCTACACTTCAAACAGAGAATATTTTTTCTATGGATTTATTCACGGGTTAGTGGATGCTCTAATTCTGCATGACCCATTAAACTGTCAGTGGCATTTCCGTCAACAAGCAAATCAATACTGGTTACTTCATCAAACTGAAAAAAAGTTCCTTTCAAAGCATCGATCGCTAAAAGCTCGCCGCCAGACCCTAATCTTGCTTCATCTGGAATATGCACATCCAGCGTTAATTTTCCTTGATCAAAAGTAGCAGAAAGTAGATCAATATTACTCCACAATGGAATAAGTTCGGTTTGATCGCTACTTTGAAGGGCCGCATATGTCTTACTATATTTTTCGGAGTCATCTTTGAATGTAATTTCTTTCTTACGTTGCTCTACTTGTAATAGTTGATCATCTGCATAAAAAACCTCAATTTCTTGAGATTCTTCATTTTCTTCGCTCGGGTTAGTTATTGGCGCTGGTGTTGTACTTGCCGGATCGGAACCCTGCACTGGACTAGGAGAAGTAGGTTTGGTAGCACAGCCTACCGCTAGTATGCTTATGGCACAAATCGTGATAGCCCAATAGATTCTTTTTTTCATAGAAGCACATCCTCTTAAATTATTCACTACCCTATAACTTCAAATACTCTTTTATCCCATCCACAATGGCTTGTGCCGCTTTATTTAGATTGGTTTCTGACATCATGGCCTCCTCCTCAATCTGGTTACTTAAGAATCCGATTTCTAGAAGAACCGCAGGCATCGTGGTTTCTCGGATGACCTGGTAGTTTCCGTTCTTTACGCCACGATCATTAAATCTCAAGGCATTGATCAGGTTTTTATGAATGAGGGTCGCCAGTGCTTTACTACTCTCGCGTTGGTAATAATACGTTTCAGTTCCCGATATCTGAGGAGCAGCGGTTACACTGTTACCGTGTATAGATACAAACACATCTGCATTAAGATCGTTGGCAAGTTTGACACGTTCCGGTCGTGTAGGGTAGATATCCGTTTCCCGAGTCATAATTAATTCTATGTCGGGTTCCTTTTCTAAAAGAGCCTGCACTTTTAGGCCTAAAGCAAGGGCAAAATGCTTCTCATGTTTTTTGGTAAAACTTATTGTACCTGGATCACTTCCTCCATGTCCCGGATCAATAACGACTATTTTTTTGCCGCTGTTAACAGGAGTGGCAGGTGCAGGTTCATTTGTCATACTTAGATCAAGGATAAATTTACCGGCGATTGTCTGTTGTTTGTAATTCACCGAACTTATATTGTTTAATTCGATTACGATTCGAACCTGAGGCGGATCATTTTTAAAAAGAGAATAACGTATCTCAGTAATATTTGGAAATTCGTTAACATCCAACCTTCCCATGGATCCTCCAGAGGGGACTTGTCCCATATTTCCGAAGTTGGTGGATGGGAAATCTACGATAATCCGGTCAGGATTTTTTAGTGTAGATATGACTGGAGCAACTTCACGGTCTAATGAGACGACGAGTTGATTATTGGCATAAGTTATATCATGAACAAGGTTAGTGGCTGCATCATTCCCGTTAGAGGGGGAAGTTGGTTGCGATACATTATTGCTGGTTAGTGTAACAATCTTGTTTTTGTTATTCCAGCCCACTCTCAGACCCATCTCTTCACTAACAAAACGTAGAGGAACAACAACCGTATTCTTGATCATTTGTGGAGCGATATTAAGTTTGACGTTGTTGTTTTGGACTGTAGCTTGATCCTTCCCAACGGTCAAAGAAATGGCATTGGAAGCTTGTTCGATAGTTACATTTTGTGTCTTTTGATCCCATTTCACGTTAAATTTTAAATTCTCAGCGACTACTCGAATAGGAATCATAATATTGTTTCTTACATTGACAACTTCAACATCATTGGGTAAAACCAGCTCCTGGCCATCTAAAATAATTTTAGTTTGATTCGTAGCTGCATGGGTGTGCATGGGAATTAGCATGAGTAGCAGTGCACTGAAAAGTAACAGGATTATAGATTTTTTCATTTTACACCTCGGTTTTAATTTGCGTAGTACCAGACTTCTAACGGGGAAAAACCAATCACCTCCTGTTTCTTTTATGAAAACCCAAATTTACTAGAATATTCTGCTCACTAATATGAACGCTACAAACCACATGAAAGTCGTAAAGAAAATTTGTTTAATACAAAACATGGACGAGAGAACTGTTGTCAGTCAGTAGGGGGTAAAGGAAGGAGAGTTGAATAATCATTTTATTTATCTAATTTTAACCACTGTTGAAATTCTTTCCGGTTAATTTTTTTAACAGGTTTAACTTTGCTGCTGGCTGTATTGTATCTAAAAAGAATCCATTGATCTGAAGGATACTCACTAATGTAATCTATATTTTTTCCGTTCTTATGCCATAAAATTAAACCGGTGCTAATATAGTTGGTTGCCCGAGGGAGATAAACAAAGCAGTCACTCTTAGTATCGTAGATTGCTAGAGTGCTTTTCTCCGTATTTCCATAAGAAAATGCAATGATGTCTTCTTTTGGTGACCAATTATATGATGAAATGGTTTCTACATTTTGTTTACCTGCTTTTTCAAGCCGTTCGTTTAATATTGTGTACGTTCCTGTTTTAAAGTTCACGAGAATGAGGTTGCTGCCAGCACTTTTTTCTACTTGGATAGCAATCCATTCATTAGATGGAGATTCAGCAACACTAGTGATATCCAATAATTTAACTTCAAAATCTCCTGTTTGTAGGGTGTGCTTTTCTTTACCATGAGTAACTACAATGGTGTCAATGATGTTTTGCTCAAAATCTGCAGCAGCATCTAGCTTTAAGGTGTTTGCGGTTATCGTGATGTTGTCACCTTTCCAGACCATTTTATTTGAGCCTATCGTTTTTATGAACTTAGGTATAATCTGGTATGTCGAAGAGTTCACAGAAGTTGATTTAGCGGCAATGTGTGCTACTTTCTCAGAAGGATGAAATGAAGATGATGCAGTTGATAACGTGCCTAAGCTACCTAAAACAATGACGCTTGATAATAAAACATTGGTGTATTTCATTATTATCTCTCCTTCATTTTGGGAAGGCGTTTACATGATGTGATTCCCTCCAGAACTACTCCAATCTTTGCTTATCATTGTTAATTTGTAAAGATATGAAATCATAGAGATGATTTGAAGACAGATTTCAAAAAGGGTGATTAGCTATTGGTCCTGTAAGTAACAAGCCTGAAAAGTTGAATACATATTTTATATTTATGTGGCCTTCTGACTCTCTCTGGTGTCTAATTCATTGTAAATCAAGAGGAGGTTCTTACCATGTCAGGAGCTCATGACACAAAACCTGTTTATCCGGATAAACAGGAAAGTATCACTGACTTTGAAAACACTTATGAGTTGTATCGTCAAAGAATTTGCAAGTACTTTTCCCTGAAATTGAATCCGATGGTTGCAGATGATTTGACTCAACAGGTGTTTTTAAAAGCAGTAGAGAATCTTCACCAATTTCAAGGCAAATCAAATTTATTCACGTGGATATTCAAGATTGCTCAGAATACAGTGAAAAACGAATATCGAAGGTTATCGCAAAAAAAAGAAACGCCGTTTGATTTTACAGGATATGAATCACAGTCGATCTCCCTTGAATTTACGAAGTATGTTGATTTTCGAATTGATATTGGAGTTGCGCTGAAAAAGTTAAATGAAACCGACCAGGAAATCATTGCATTACGCTTTTTTGTGGACTGCACATTGCTTGAAATTTCTAAGATTGTAGGGATGCGTGAAAGTGCAGTAAAGAACAGACTCTACAGAGCTTTGGAAAAACTTAAAAAGGAATTGAAAGAATGGGGAGACGTTACGATTATGTCTATTCAAGATTTGATTTCAATTGTTAATAAGGGTGAAAACGAGGGATTGAACAATCGGTTCAATAAAGTACACCATGATTTGTTCAATGAACTAAGTGATCATATTGAACGAATCTCGCTAAAGTACAATTATCATCCATCGCGAAAAGTAACGATTGAAGTATATCCTGATATGCCATCGTTTCACCAAGCGGTCGGAGAAGCAGATGCTCCGAATTGGTTCATGGGTACCTATGAAGGGAGTATTCTCAAAATTGTATCTCCATTAAATCCAGGACCGGAGCATACCTATCAATCGATTCTTAAAGGTACGGTTCACTTGTTCGCCATGTGGCTAATAAGTGAAATTAATCCGAAGGCTCCGAAATGGATAAGGCAAGGAATTGGTGGATATGAAGCCAAGCTGATGACTCAGGACTTTATTGAAGGTTCAACAGAAGAGTCTATTCACAATTTAGAGATCCCAACGTTCGAACAATTAGATAATGATACCTGGGAATTCGAAACGATGAAGGGTTTTCAGTTTTCGTTCCTATTTGTGGAGTTTGTTGTTCAACAATATGGAATAGACCAGTTAAACAAATTGATCCGTAACCCCCAGGATTTTAATGGTATCTTTCAATGTTCCGAGAAGGAATTGCATCAGAAGATGGTAGAGTTTATAAGTAAATGACTTATACAAAAATGTATGTTGCCCGGGGGAAGAACCGGGCTCTTTTTAATGTGGTTATAGCTATGGTAAATGCACTATCAATAAATTGGGTTATTTTGTATAATGTATATAAAAAGAGGTTGTCTATGAATCCTATGGATGAACGTAAAGAATACATATGGAGGTAATTAAGTTTGAAAACTCACTACTATTTCAGTTGGTTTAATCATTTCTTTCCTGAGAAGCTGGTCCATTATTTGCAGGAGGATATACAAGAGAGAAAATCGCTTGTTATGATTAGTGCTGATCCGTCTGGTTATACAGATGAGCAAATTAACATGGATGATATTTCTGAATGGACCTGGTTGAATCAGGCTAACATTATTTTTGATGAATATCATTTCATTGATTACCGTATGCAGAAAGAAGATGCTCAGCGATTCATTCGGAACGCTTCTGTCATTTTTTTATGTGGTGGATATCCTGTTCTGCAGAACGATTTTTTGGCGGAATATGAATTATCGGATGTTATTAAGAATAGCAATGCCGTTATAATGGGTGCCAGCGCCGGTGCGTTAAACATGGCTGCAAAATGGTTAAGCTTGAATAACACTGATGAAGTTGAAACAAGTACTATTTATAATGGTATTGGCTTTGATCATTTTGCCTACGAATCTCATTCTCAACGTGATTACGCCACGTTTGTTCAAGGCTACCTGTTCCCCTTGTCTGAAGAGATTGATGTTTATGCGGCAGAACAGGAGAGCGCTATACGTGTAAAGGACGGCAAAATAGAAATAATAGGACCTGTATATTTAATTTCCCACTCAAAGATTCAGAAGTTGGTTGAGACGCTCTAATTAGGGTGAGTGGCTGTGACCTTACATAAGTAATTCCTTTTGATGTATAAAATCAAGGCTAACAGGCGAATCATCTCAGGTCTCCTTTCTATGATTGGAATACTGTTTGTAAACAGATGCAATCTTAATATCCCTAGGACTTATAGTCGGCAGGGTATCGAAGTGATCAGTTGCTTATTTCAACTAACGGACAGACAATAGGGATCGTTGCAAAAATGCAACGATCCTTAGTGGTATACCTTTACAGAAAGTAGAGAACAGGAAAATTATAATAGGATGATGAGCTCCTTATTAAGCTAACGGGCAGGTTAGCGCAATAGATCAACCATTTTAGTTGACTGTAAAAAAGTTGGATTAGTATGATTTATATGGATATAAAAATCTTGAAAGTGGGGCTTTCGCATGTCACCAGGCATTCATTTTATTAAATTTAGGCAACAGCGAGTTAGGCCATAATTTAATCTATATTACTAAGGAGAGCTAATGGACCCAAAAATAAAATTATTGTTCTTGGACGAACATGCTGCAGAAGGCGCCGCGCGTTATGGGGGCAGCCAAGAGGAACTCACTTTCATTGGAGGTTTTCAAAACTTTATATATTCCTATAATCGCGATGAATTGAAATATATTCTCCGTTTCACTCCGAGCACTCTTCGCACGGCGGAAGGACTTGTAGCAGAAATGGATTGGATTCATTATCTTTCAGAGAGTGGTATAGCAGTGTCAGAACCTATTTATTAAATTAATGGATAATATTGTGAACTAGTTCAAGGAAATAAAATGGATTTTTACGTAACCTGCTTTAAACATGCACCAGGCCGTAAAATCGGATATCCAGAATGTCTAGGCAATTCTATACTTTATGAAAAGTGTGGACGTATAACGGGCCGACTTCATGAATTAGCGAAGCTTTACAACCCTACGATTGCCAAAAGGCACACTTGGGAGTTTAATGAACACCTCTTACGAGCCGAGGATTTACTTGCCGTCAGAACTTCAACCAATCCTTATTGCCCTTGATGAACTTAAAGTAAAATTGGCGAGTCTGCCTGTTAATGCAGATAATTTTGGTTTGATCCACGGAGATATTAATGTGGGAAACTTCACGATCAATGAAGCTGGGGGATTAACTCTCTTTGACTTCGACGAGTGTCAGTACAGTTGGTATGTCGAGGATATTGCTATCCAGCTGTATTACTCGCTATATGTATTCGGAGAAGATTCGAAATTCGAACGAAAGGACCAGTATGAACTTTTCATAAAGCACTTCGAGCTAGGCTATATAGAGGATGGTCGACGAATGCCAGACAACTGGAAGGATTTGTTGAAGCTATTCCTTAGACTTCGCGAAATCATTGTGGTTGTCGGTATGCATCGGAGCTGGGATTTAAGCAAACCAGATGACTGGACCCGCGATTTCTTGCAAGATAGTAGAATGAGGATTACTAAAGGTATCTCGTTGATCGATGAGTTTTGAACGACTAAATTGAGGATACTCATTGAGCTAACGAGAAACAATAGCTGAATATGATAAAACTGCAGCCGAGCAATGGATCGACTGCAGTTTCTTTAAGTTAACAGCAATATACTACTATTTTTAGTGAAACATACAAAACGGTAATAGACTTAGTTTGTGTGTGCAACAGCGCTAATTTCGATCAGCTGCTCAGGTGAAGCCAAATAGGTCACACCGATACAGCTGCCCGCGGGCCGGTGTTGTCCCATGTATTCCCTAAACAACTTGATACATGGCCCTATATGCTTTTGTGCGTTTGTCAAATAAATCTCCACATAAGCGAGGTTCGATTTTGTAATATCAAATTCCGCCAACACGCGATCGAGATTTTCCAGCGTTTGCAGGGTTTGTGCTTCAATATCGCCCTCACCAACGAAGGTGCCCTCCGAATTGTGGGAAAATTGTCCCGAAATGTAGATGGTTCCGTTGACGCTGTAGCCTTGAGATATGCCGTGATCCCATAGATTGTGATTATAAGTTTTGACAGTAGTCATTTTTTTCTCTCCTTTATTTCAAAGTAAGGCTAGTATAAAATGAGTACTTATAAAAAAATAGTACGCACTTTAATGATAGGTACTATCAGAAAGGATAGTGGAAATATGAGCATGGCTGAATATCAGGGGAAAGTTAAAAATATTCAGGATACACCTTTTGGGTATACATTGTCAGTTATTGGTGGGAAATGGAAAATGGTTATTATGTATCTTTTGGCAGAAAATCAACCGGTTCGCTTTAATGATCTAAAAAGACAGGTCGGAGCGATTACTTTCAAAACACTGAGTTCACAACTTAAAGAATTGGAAGCGGACGGTATGGTAATACGGAGAGAGTATCCTCAAGTTCCTCCTAAAGTCGAGTACAGTCTTACAGATAAAGCGGGAACACTATTACCGGTCTTAGAAGGGTTTTGCGAGTGGGGAGCAAAAAATCAACCCTAGAGATCTTGGCTTACAAAAAAACGGTTTGAAAATAGGATCGTTGCATAGAGAACGGTACGCTAACATAGAAACGATAACTCAATATAATCAAGAAACCAGCCGATCAACATTACAGTGCCCTTAAAGTTAAACCAATATTTCTTTGCACTTTGGTGGGCATGAGCTCGGTATTGTACCGGGCCCATGCCTTTTAATTTTGACTTCATAATGCCAAAGAATTTGTCGATTACTGCAGCTCGAAATCTAGCTTAGCTCCGAAGATTTGGCCCCAATTGAAGATGTCAGCCCTAAACATGTAGTCCATGGGACACGTTACATAAAAGAAGAAATGTCAAAGCTTAACGGATAGTCAACACATAGGAGTTATATATAAGAATGTATAAGAGCTGGAGCAAGCCCCTGACTGAACTGGATTTACCCATTCCTAGTTAGGGTACGCGGTAGCTCTTTTTTTTCGCACTTGAATCTTGAAAAAGGATAAACAACTCAGGCATTTTGAGCAATTATTTCCGGTTAGTTCAATTGTCTTGAAAATTATCTGATTTAAACAGACCATGTAATAGCATTGATAAAAACAGACAGAATATATGGCAAGGGAGGTGGATTTAATCAACACATGTACTATAATAATGGAAATTAAATAAGGGATGGTGTTTCTCAATTGAAAACTTTTTATTGTGATCTGGAAATAACCTTAGATGTCATTGGCGGAAAGTGGAGACCTCTTATACTGTATTACTTAATAAAAGGTCCTAAACGGACCGGTGAATTGAAAAGGCTCATACCATCAATTTCTCAGAAAATGTTAGTACAGTCATTGCGGGAGTTGGAGAGTAATAATTTGATTATAAGAAAAATGTACAATCAGGTACCACCAAAAGTGGAATATGCAATATCAGAAATGGGTATGTCACTTGAACCCACTTTGCGAGCTCTTTGTGATTGGGGTCAGGATTATGCAGAGAAGACATGGAACAAGGATGAATATCGGAGATTAAATGTAGAATAGAGTAATTTAAAAAATCAATTTATTCTGCATTTCATCACAATTATCACTTTTTGGTTACTATATAACCAAAAAGTACGTACTATTTTAAAAGTGATACATAGTACATAATGAGACTTGTGACCATGAAGAAATTAAAAAAATTAATAAGAGGAGTGTTCGAATGATGTCAACGAATAACAGTCAAATAATTCTCAATATACGTTTTAAAATTAAGCCTGGTAAGAAAGAAGCTTTCCGTGAAAGTCTATTTGCAATGATTAGCAACTTCAAGAGTGAACCTACCTTTGTCAATGCAATCGTCTCCGATGATCTTGATCATTCTGATGATCTTGTCATCTATGAGATCTGGCAGGGTACAAGAGAAAGTTGGATTCAACACGAACTTAATAAACCTTATCGTGCTGAGTATGAAGGTGCACTTACCAACCTAATTGATGATAGAATCGTAAGCTGGCTTGAACCAGTCGGTGAATGGGGAAGTACACTGACGAATGTAAGACGGTAAGTTTTTTAAAGGTAAGGATTATCACTTGCAATCCATTCTGCAGCCTCCAAATTCGAATTTTACAAATAATCTCTGAATATTTCACCGTGAAACAACAGTCACTTGATCTACTGCCAAACTTAATCAAAGGAAGATGTTCTCGCTAGCTTCACGATAAAAGATGATGTGGATGATATGATAAAAAAGGCACAGGAAGTTAATAACCTTTTTTTTTGGTCATAATGTAACTGATATTGTTACATTATGACCAACTTACCTTCATTGGAGAATAAGATGAGAATGTTAAACAAATAAATTTTCATGGAGGTGCCTAATGAAATTTGGCTTTATTGGTGCTGGAATAGTTGCTCAAACGCTGGCGAAGCATCTCTTGCTTCACGGTCATGAAGTTGTTCTCAGTAATAGCCGTGGTCCCGAAACGCTCTCAGACCTGGTAAGCTCGCTCGGTACTGGCGCAAAAGCTGGAACACCTATAGAAGCAGCTGAGCAGGACTTTGTAATTTTGAGCGTAATGTGGCCGCAAATGCCTACTGCTTTGTCCATGGTTCCTGACTGGACAGGCCGTGTTCTTATTGATGCTACCAATCGCTTTGAAAATATGGAACCTTTAGTCGGTGAATTATCAGGAAAGAATTCGAGTGAAATCGTAGCCCAATATGCTCCGGGTGCTCGGGTAATCAAAGCTTTTAACAGTGTTCCGATGGAATGGATTAAGGATTACACGGAAGAGAAGCCGAAGACTGTCCTATTCATGTCCGGTGACGACATCCAAACCAAACAAGTCTTGCAAGAAATTTGGGAGAACATTGGTTTTGCCTGTATTGATCTTGGCTCCTTAAGCCAGGGCGGTCTGCTGCAGCAAATAGGAGGTCCTCTTGCTGGATTGAATTTAAATCTGTTGGAGAGATACAGTGTACGATAACGCTATTCTAGGCAGTAGGTGCCAGCAGCTGTGTGAACCAAATCTTATTGATTGAAATGTTTCGTAATTTGTGGACATTTACCGACTTCCATATTCATGCACCCTCTAACGTTAAGGGCTTTCAGTCAATCATATAGTCATAAAACTGGTCAACGATTCGAAGTCCTTATTGGTTTCTAGTATAAAATTTAAGCATTAATAAAAGTACAAAGGGGTTATTCATATGGGGAAAATACTTATTACTGGTGCAACAGGTAATCTCGGCAGCAGGACACTAGAGCTTCTTCTGAAAAAAGTTCCGTCAAATCAGATCGCTGTATTGGTACGTGATCCGGAATCCGAAAAAATAAAAAAGTTTGTTAAAGAAGGTATAGAAGCTCACAAGGGCGACTATTTTGATTATAACTCACTTCTGCGGGCTTTTAATGGTGTTGAAAAAGTAATGCTTATTTCCGCGCAAGCATTTACCGACCGCAATACGCAACATTTCAATGTCATCGCAGCTGCAAAACAGGCTGGTGTCAAACAAGTGATTTTTACGTCGATCATACGAAGAGAAAATTCAAATCTTATTGTGCCCGAAGTATCGATGTCAGACTTATTTGCTGAACAAACGCTTAAAGCATCCGGATTAGACTATACTATTTTGCGGAATCCACCGTATCTTGAAGTCATGCATTCGTATTTCGGAGATGCGCTTAAAGTCGGCGTGCGAGTACCCGCGGGTTCCGGTAAAGTAGCCGCTGCATCTCTGGACGATTTGGCGGCAGCCAACGTAGCCGTTCTCACTCAAAACGGGCACGAAAATAAGTCATATACTTTAAGTGGCAGCGAGGGAAGCTCTTTTGCAGACATCGCTGAAGCTCTCTCGGAGATTAATGAGATGAATATCCCTTATGAGGCAATTAGCGAAAAAGAATATATAGACACTATGGTAGCGAATGGTTTACCTGTTCTTATGACTGATTTCTTATTAGGTTGGGTGCGAGGAATCAACACTGGAGAATTCTCGGAGACGTCTGGAGATCTTGAACGTCTGATTGGCCGAAAACCAATAACGTATAAAGAATTCTTTAAAATCAAATCGCCGTTTTCTAAAATTGAAGATTGAAAGCTTCTATGATCCTCAAGAGGTTTTTGATGTGAAGTTCAATACTTTTGACTACAAGATCGCCAGAGGCGATATATTGGTCAGAGTTAAAAGGAGCGCCTTACCAGCTAATCGCCGCAAAGTACTCCGAACCTTCAATAAAGCCCTAAACGCGGTGGTCCGAACTATTGAATATAAGATACTTCGAAAATGATGTAGCTTTTGTGAACAGATAAATTTGTAGCCGCTAATTCATAAATATGTGGGTTAGCGGTTGTTTGCTATGACGGATTGTAGTGTGAAGTATAAATAAGGGCACATGGTCGGATTCGTGTAGAGTGAAGTCACCATAACACACCTTTCACACAAGGAGAATCCACCATGAGCTACACACATCTTAGCTTAGCCATCTTGGAGTAACTTACTGGGCTGGTGAGGTGAAAACAAGATCACAAAATGAAAAAGATTGTTTCATTTAGGTTGTTAATTGTTGAGAAACAACCGATTCAGAGAAATACGGATACATAATGTAAGACTTATGTTTGTTGATGCAAACTTAATTTAACACTAGAAAAAGAAACTTTATATCAGATATTAGGAGTATTCATTAATGAAGAGAAAATCACTTAAATCAATGGCCATGTTATTAACTCTTGGGTTATTAATAGGAGGACCATTAGCGGTAATGTTTCCTAAAACGTCCGCAGCAGCTGGTATGATCACCGTTAATCTAACTGAAACGCAAGAGGCTTTCAAGAATCCTTTTAAGGGGTTTAGACCTACACGGTTTATGAATGACACTAAATTTCCGAGTCATGAATACGGAACTGTTTTTAAGCACTATATCAAATACACGGACTTGGAAAATGCATCATCGGACTCTGTTCAGAAAATCATGGATTGGAGCAATGCAGCCTGGGAAGGCATTGAAAGTCAGAATAAAAAAGTTATTCCTCGTGTTCTCATCGTATATCCGAACGAAGGAGAGTT
Source organism: Paenibacillus sp. PK1-4R (assembly GCF_030369595.1). Lineage (NCBI taxonomy): Bacteria > Bacillati > Bacillota > Bacilli > Caryophanales > Paenibacillaceae > Paenibacillus > Paenibacillus sp. PK1-4R. The sequence continues at coordinate 5,713,452 of NZ_CP126535.1, read as the reverse complement.
TTGGCCCCCTGGGGTTCCTAGTGGTGACTTGGCTACACGTTGGACAACAAATATATTGAAAGATCGTCTCGTTGCATTTATTCAAAAGCTTGGTCAAGCTTGGGATAACGATCCCCGTGTTGCTTATGTGGAGCTGGGATTGTGGGGTAATTGGGGAGAACATCATATTTACCCGGATCAACTTGCCGATGAGACCGATCGGATTCCGCTTAGCTTCCAGACAGCTTTAGGCGACGCTGCCGAGCAAGCTTTTCAAAACAAGAAAGTTCAAGTGCGTTATCCCGATACGTTCCAGAATTATGATTTCGGACTTCTGTGGGACTCATTCGCATTAATTGATGATCTGGAAGGTGGTGAAGGCATTGTTGCTAGAGATAACTGGAGAACGCAAGTCAACGGCGGCGAGGTTGCTTATGATTGGGGACAGAAACATATCCAGCCTGGCGATTCTCCGGATGATACTTTAAGCGATATAAAGCATCTGAATTATGTTATCGATTGGATCAAAAAGACGCATACGACCAGTCTAGGGTGGATTGACCTGTACGATGCCCAAAATCCCGCTGTCTCTCAGGGAGCTGCACTGATGCAGAAGGAACTCGGATATCGATTCGTCATCAATCAAGCGACATTTTCCGAGAACGTTCAGCCAGGTAAGAAAATGAAAGTATCTTTTCAAGTTGTAAACAAGGGTTCTTCCCCGTTCTATTATAACTGGCCCGTTGAAGTCAGCTTGCTGAGGAGCGATCGCACAGTTGCTTGGAAGGGCATTTTCAACAATGTGGATATTCGGAATTGGATGCCAGGTGACGATTGGAACAGCTCTACGCGTCAATATGATCAGACGCCTTCGGATCAGCAAGTTTCCGGGGAATTTGATATCCCTTCCAACCTGCCAGCGGGTACTTACACCTTGGCGCTGTCCATTCTTGATCCTTACGGCAATCGTCCGAGTGCAAGATTTGCCAATGCAAATTATTATACCGGCGGCAGGACACCGCTTGGAAAAGTGGGCATTGGCATGGATCCTGCTAACCAGAACATCGGGCCTTTCGACAGCTTGAAGTCTGAAAATACACTTTCGTATAGCTTAACTCAAACTCCATATGACGGCGGTTATAGTAGCGGAAGTAGCGGTTTAGTCCTAGATGAATTTAACGACTTAATGAGCTGGCCGGGAAGCAATGGTATTAACAAATGGACGGGAGCAAACGGGTTCGTAAACGATGCAGGTGTCATTGAATCCGGGGCGTTGAAGCTTCAGTATAACAATAACGGATGGTTTGGCTCTGATATTAAGCAAAACATAGGGGATTATTCAAAAATGGTAATTAGAATCAGAGGTGAACACGGCGGTGAACAACATCATATGCAGCTCTCGATCGGCGGAGCGTCCCAAACACTGGCAGCTTTCAGCGGGGATAAGATAACAACCAGTTTTAAAGAAGTTGCGATTGATTTGGCAGCAAAGGGGATAGATCGCAGCAGCCCAGGACAACTGACGATGACTTTCTGGCATGGTGGCAAAAGTACAATCTGGATAGATGAGATTCGATTCGAATGAATAGCTAATCATTAGTCTTATTACAACCATACCATGTTTTCCCCTTTGCCACTAGAATACTTGAGTTGGGAATTTTCTTTGATTGATCTCATTTCAAAAATGGGTATAACTTCATACAATTCATTTGAAATTCAAATGATTTCTAACACAATAGATATATACTCACTAAAAAAACACTGAATATTCGTTCTGATTTTTTTAAATATTCAAAAAAAGGAAAAGAAATGGATAGGTAATCAGCATACAGCTGAATTCCTATCCATTCTTCATTTCATGGTATTAAACGTGGTCCCAATGGCGGGACTTTATACCATAGTAAGCTAAGACCCTGCGTTTGTCCTTTCCGCCAACTTAGTAATCAACTCAATATCTTGTTCGGTTAATTGCTCAAAAAAATGTTTGCGAATTGCCTTGGAGAGGAAGGGACGGGCATCATCTAACATTGATTTTCCAGAAGAAGTGATACTGACTTGTACTCCGCGATCGTTGTCTAATGGTTTCCTCATCACTAGTCCTCGTTTTTCCATACGCTTCAAGTGATGAGATAACCTACTTTTATCCCAGGCCATAGAGTCGGCTAATTCCTGTTGGCGAAGGCTACCGTCGCCAAAAAGGACTAATCGGTCCAATACTCCAAAATCACCCTCTGACAGTCCTGAGTGATCGGACATATCTTTGACAACACGACCGAAGATGCTCTGAAAGGAACCTTTCCACATATGCCATATTCGCATTTCTTCTTCGTTAAGTTCGTTTTTATCCATAGGTGCATAATAACATGGTTGACGCGTCAACTTCAATGTGCTAAATTTGATCTATGGTTGACACGTCAACTTAAGTCGCGTTGCCCACCAATCGCAAAAAAAGGAGATTATAACTATGCAAAATAAACCCGTCGCTCTGGTCACTGGGGCTAACAAAGGTATCGGCCTTCAAATTGCGAAGGACCTCACGGAACACGGATTCACCGTGCTCGTCGGATCTCGTAGCATCGAGAATGGAGAAACTGCCTCAAATAGCATCGGTTCAAATGCACACGCTCTCCAGCTCGACGTTGCAGATGAGAGCTCTATCGCTGCAGCAGCAGAACGTATTCGGAACGAATTCGGACGTCTCGATGTACTTGTGAACAATGCGGGGATCTCGCACGCAGGCAGATCGGGTGATCCGTTTCCGAACGGGGGCGCGGCGAGTGGTCTTTTGACCGTTGCTTCACTTGATGATATTCGTACAGTTTATGAGACTAATGTTTTTGGTGTTATTGCTGTCACGCAGGCGATGTTGCCACTTTTGCGGGAGGCCCCGGCAGCACGTATCGTAAATATGGGCAGTACCGGCGGCTCCCTTAGCTGGAACTCTATTCCGGAAAACTCGCATCGTGCGATGTTTGGTGCCTATTCGGCATCCAAATCGGCTGTTCATGCGGTGACACTTGCCTTTGCATTTGCGCTTGAATCCACTAACATCAAGGTCAATGCGGCATGTCCAGGCTTCACATCGACTGCGCTTAATAATTTTGCTGGTACTCGTAGTGTGGAACAAGGGGCGCGTGAGGCGGTTCGGCTTGCCATGATTGGAGCAGACGGTCCAACAGGAACATTTTCAGATGAGGATGGACCCATTGCGTGGTAATTATCGTTTATACAATTATATATAGTAGCTTAAGGGGGATTTCATAATGCGTGTTTTCGTAACAGGAGCAACAGGTTATATCGGTTCCGCTGTCATCCGCGAACTCATTGATGCCGGTCATCAGGTCACCGGTCTTGTGCGCTCAGACAATAGCGCTGCGAAACTAAAAGAGGCTGGGGCCGAAGTTCACCGTGGTGACATCGAGGATCTCGACAGCCTTCGTAGTGGCGTGGCTGCTGCGGAAGGCGTCATTCATCTGGCATTCAACCACGACTTCTCGAACTTCGCTGGAGCACTCACAACAGATCTGCATGCCGTAGAAGCGATGGGAGCAGCACTTGAAGGATCTGGTAAACCCTTCGTAATCACTACGCACGCAAATGGAGCTGCAGCAGAGAACGTAGTGTTATCGCTGGCAGAGCGCGGAGTGCGGACATCGATTGTAGAGCTTTGTCCGTCAGTACACGGAGCGGGTGATACAGGATTTGTACCAAGACTAATCAATATTGCCAAAACAAAGGGCTTTTCAGCTTATATAGAAGAGGGGAACAATCGGTGGCCAGCTGTGCACCGCCTTGATGCCGCACATTTATACCGACTTGCGTTAGAAGAGGCACCCGCCGGTGCAAGACTGGATGGTGTCGCAGATGAAGGTGTGCCATTCCGCGACATCGCGAGTGTTATAGGTAAGCAACTGAACGTACCTGTAGTCAGTATTTCACGTGAAGAGGCAGAGACCCACTTCGGCTTTCTCAGCACACTTTCAATGCTTGATATCCCGAGATCAAGCATTGCAACTCAGGAACTTCTGGGATGGCGCCCTGTACAACCCGCACTGATTCCCGACCTCGAACAATCGCACTACTTCAACAGCTAATTAAAATGCTCCCGTACCTTTTAGCCACAGGTACGGGAGCATTTTTCATTTAATAGACAATAACCCACTTTAATGTACAGGAGGGAAAATGATCTCCGTAAAACTGAAAGAGGGACGGGCGGAGTTAGGTTGGGAGGGGGCCACGTTGAAATAGCGATGTCCTAATCACTTCGTTGGACAGACAGAGTTTTGTGTAAAAATGGCCACCGCCCGGGAACGGCTATTCTTCGTATACATTTCCGAACCGACTTACTTGACCGGCCCCATCCAGGTTGAAATCGTCTTCTGCTGGTGCGGCAACGGCGGTTTCAACTTACCGTTATCGATCAAATGCTTCAAAATATAAGCGACAAGCCGGCCTCCGCCGGTGTTGCCTCTCACCATGTAAGCAAGCTGCGGCTCCAAATGCTTCGGCTGATTTTGCAGGAACAGGTTGAGCATTTTGTCGTAGAGCTTGCCGACAGCAGGCGCATACAGAGCGGACAAATCCGGCATTGCCTTGTTCAACCGATCCAACGTTTGCTTAGAGTCGATCCAAACCGCATTGAACTTGTACCCCTCCTCCGTCTTGCGGATGTAGCCCTTCTCCAGCAGGAACGAATATTGCTCGGCGTTCTCTTCGTTGTCGGGCAGTTCCCCTTGTTGGAACGCATGACAAATCTCGACATTCCGGTATTCCAGGAAACGCCAATCCATCTGGCGGTCGCTCCAGTAAGTATTGAATTGCCACAAGTATAAGGGAGTGTCTTCGACGTAGCGGAGCGACGGACCGAAGGTGACGTAACTACTCAAATCAAAACCCGGATCGGAACTGTGGCTCTGGTTTAACGCCGCATAGGCAATATACTGACCTCCGTCCTTTCGCATTGGTGCGACCGCATCGAAGTTTTCGCCCGCCGGCATGCTCCGCCATGATTGCTCCTCGACGTTCTTGGGCAGCAAGGTCCAGAGCAGGAAGTTATAGTCGCCGTCCGGAACGTACACTCCGCTATCCTCGACTTGCCGGCGAACTTCCATTAACGCGTCGAAATGAACATCGGCCACTTCGGCGGCGCAATCTTGCCAGTATTGATGACCGGCTACGGCCAACTCGAAGAGGTCCCAGACGATGGTATTGCTTTGATATTTGCCGGGAGAGGTTTGGATGAGAAAATTGTAATCGGCCAGGTGCCGGACTTCGCCTTCCAGTAAAGACGGCGGCATTCCTAGCTCCTCCGCGATTTGATGTACGGTACGCGCCTTGTGATAAGCCGCGTAAACGATATTTTGCGCCAAGGCGCGTCCAAGAAAATCGTTGGTTTCGCCCAGACTGCCGGCCGAACCGGAATGGCCCATTTCCCCCATGCTGACCGGATTGACACTTAAAGTTCCTGTTGCACGCATACGTTTCATCCCTTTCCGTAACTTCTTTTTAGCCTCGCTCAAATGCCACTTCACCGTGTTGACAGGAATGTTCAGAGCAATCGCGATATCGCCGATTTTAAGCTCGTCGTAGTAATGCATGACTACGATCCGGCGATGGATGTCGGATAGAAACGCGACTTCTCGGCGCAGTTCGCGGTAAGCTTCGGTTACCAGCAGCCGGTCAAGCGGCTCCCGGGAAGGGGCGGCAGACAGTTCGGACATGCCGTTGATTTCAATCGCTTGGGGAGCGTGCGCACGCTTTTTCAACCAATTCACCCAAGTGTATCGGGCAACCGTCCAGACGTAAGCGTCAAGGCTTCTAATGTCCCGCACCCCAGAGAAGGATTTCAACAACTGCAGCATAATCTCCTGAGCCAGATCCTCCGCCTCGGCCCGCTGCTTGACCCGGTTTAACGCAAAACCGAAAATCGGTTTGACATAGCTCCGAATCGCTTCCGCCGCTTCTTTTCCGTTTTTACCAATTGAGTCCATTTTTTGCCTCCATAGTTGCATCTGTAATTCCTGACAATTATATAGTGTGCCAGGCGAAATAAAGGTTGGGATTATTTCAAAAAAAAATTGGACGTCCTACCGGATCGCTCATATATGTATAATTATTACAAACATCATGAGTAGATTATTTGAATGGTTAAAAAGACGTTATGAATTTTTTGTTAAGTATATTGGAAAAGAATTAAACAAGTTGAAGATTACTTTAGATGTAAAGGCCTCACTTTTAGTATATAAAGATACTTCTTTTCGGTTCAACTATGGGAGGATACAAACTAGGAGCACGAGCCAAAGTTCTTCTTCGGGGACTTGGGGTACTCCTTCGTTCCGTAGTTTACCAGGAGTGGTCTCGATTAATTATTCAAATGCATAATTGAGGTTCATTAAACTAACGGATGACAATAGGGATCGTTGCAAAAATGCTAACGATCCTTTTTGGTAACCTTTAGGGAAGGTATGTACTCCAGAAAATATGGACAAAAAAGCCCTAAAGGGCTACTTCCATAATTGTCATAATAAACTTTTCCTAGCACTCTCACTGGAAAAAAATTATATCCTTTAACTTTCCCTTGTAGGAGTATGGGTAGCAACTTTCCATTTACCTTCCTCATAGGTTAATGTTATTTTTGCAGAGAGCGACCCCTCATTGGCACGATACTTACTGACCTCTATGGCAATGTTATTATCTTATTGCTTCTCCTGCTTTTCAATTTTCAGTAAAATCCCTTTAAGCGTGTTTTCAGACTGTTCAGAAAGTCCTTCTTCAATCAATTCTTCATAGGTTAGGTTATAAATTTTTACGTTATATTTGCTGTGAAGGTAATCCCCAATGCTTTTCTTATCAGAATCCTTTAATGGAATTCCTTTATCGAAATCCAATGAGACATACTCCATGTTTTCATTAAGAGCCGTATCTGTTGAAATTAACTCCTCCAACGCCACACGATAAGGTTCACCTAGTTCATTCTGCTGACTAGAGCCAGTAACACCACGCGCGCAAGCTGATAGTAAAAATAACGCTACAACATTGAGTATAAAATAAATTGTCTTTACTCTTATGACAATTCCCTCCTTGGTACTCGTTACCTAAATAAACGTAATGATAACCAGAAATGTTGTATTTCAGTTTAAAAAGCAGCGTAATTAGGGCTACCTAATTAAGTTAGCAAGTAGGGTAAATGGCAGGATCGTCTGTTGGCTGAACTGTAATATTAGGAGAATTTATGGTTTTAATAGGGGATAATGATTACTTATTATTCCAGATATATGCTACTCTCATCTTATTCCATAGTTTTCTTAACGGAAAAATGGAAATTTAAATGTTGGGGGTCATTGCTTGCTTCTATCCGAACGATTGCCGATTGCAGCAAGTCTGTACCCTGAGGAACCTGCGTTAATGCGACATGGCCAAACAATGAGTTATGGGGAGCTTTACGGTCTGGTTGAAAGACTCAGCCATGGCCTGTATGTTGAAGGTCTCCGGGCAGGCGATCGCTTTGCCCTTTTAGGTGATCCAGATCCCCAGCTCGTTGTTGCGTTTTATGCAGCAGTTGGGATCGGCGCTATACCGCTCGTGCCGTCTCCTATGCTAACAGTGCCTGAACTCGCTGCGATATTTCAGGATGCAAAACCACATATGGTTATTCATGATGACCAACATGTTGACGCAGCTATTGCCGCGGTAAAGCTTCTTGGGTATTGTCCAAAACTGTTCACGACAGACGAAGAAGGGACGAATAGCAGTTCGCTCGCTGCTCTTTTACAGCAGGAACCCGCGTCCTATCCAAAAGATCATTTCAATCGAAGTGTAGACGATACGGCAGTCCTGATTTATACGGGCGGGACAACTGGTCGGCCAAAAGGGGTCATGCATTCGCATCGTGGTATGGCTGCTTGGAATCAACTTACGCCTTCTGCAGGCTTCGGTCATGATCTCAAGCGTCGTGTGTTAGTGCTCAACTTATCCCATCTGGTGGGTCAGTTCCAGCTGTGGGCGACCATGGCTGCCGGAGGCTGTCTTGTATTTCTAGACGAATACCCAGCGGATGTACACCGCATTATGGAAGCCGTTGAACGTGATCAGATTACACAACTCAGCACAGTAGGCCAACTGCTTCGTGATTTTACCCGCGAGGCATCCGTAGGAGGTAGAAACTTGAAGAGTCTATCGCTTATTGGCTGCGGAGGGTCCATCATTTCCCCGGTTACACTACAGGAGGTCGTATCGCAATTTCCTGAAGTTATCATTGTGAATAACTACTCACAAGCGGAATGTGGAATGTCCATAAGCCGCCTTTTTCCTGCTCAGCATATGGAGGATCCTCATCACCTTCGATCCGTAGGTCGTCCTGCTGATCTGGCTGCCCAGGGTGAGCAGGCCTTCGAAGTTCGGATATTAGATACGGACGGATGTGAGATAATGACGGGCGAGGCTGGAGAAATCGTTGTTCGAGGTGCACAGACCATGCTGGGGTATTGGCGCCAGTTGGAGGCTACCGCCGAGACCATGCCCGATGGCTGGATTCGAACTGGGGATGTCGGTTGTCTGGATGTCGAAGGTTATCTTTATGTGTTTGATCGCTTGAAGGATATGGTTATTGTGGGCGGCTCCAATGTGTTCTGTGCCGAAGTGGAGCATGTTATTGTGACCCATGAGGCGATAAGCGAGGCGGCCGTAATCGGACATCCTCTTCCTGAAGAAGGAGAGGAACTCGTCGCTTTCATAGTGTTACGGGACGGTGAAAGTTTGGATCTGACACAGGTGCGGGCGTTCTGTGAGCCACACCTTGCTCCGTACAAATGGCCGACTAAACTGTTCATTGTGGATACTTTGCCGAGAACAGCCGTGGATAAAATAGACAAAAAGCAGTTGCGCAAGCATCTGTCCTCAATTTCATCCGAAGGACTATGCTAACTGAAAATGCTGTTTAATAACTGTTGGGTAGAATATTTATTGTTAGATCAACAAGAACAGCCCTTCAACTTCCTTTTGGAAGTGAAGGGCTGTTTGTTTTCATTACTGTTATGCTGGTGTACACAAAAAATACTTTGTAGTATTATCTCAAAATCGTACTGGCCTGATTGCCCGCATAATCCTCAATGACCAGCTTCAAAGAGCTGCTGCTGGACACAGGTGTGAAGGTCAGTTCACTCAGCTTTGTTCTTCCCCGAATGATATACGGGAATTTCTGCGAAACGTAAGTGACTCCGAACTCGCGTGGCACCCCATTTTCATATACATAGATCTTGTACCAGTCTTCCAGATCGGGCAGGGCAAGTGTATATTTTCCATCTTTTACCGTGACCTTTTCCTTGGCGTATGGTGTAATCTGAAGATCTGCGAGCTGTCCGGTATGGGTAACCGGATTCTGCCCGCCAATAGCGATGTTCAGCACGTAATGCTCACCGTTGATCGGAAGTCCGGTCAGGACGGCAGATTGTTTTCCTTTTTTGACCTGAAGCGACTTGGTGAAGGGTTCTTTTGTATATTCTGTTTCTAGTGTGAGCTGAATAGACTCGTTGCCTTTTCCTTTGTCTTTATTTTTATCCTTGTCCTTATCCGTATTCTTATCTTTGCCTTTGCCCGAATCATTCACTTTCTTCGGGTTTTTCCAGCTTACGATGGCATCGCCATTCTTTTTGAATTTCACATCAATATCCTGAACGGCTGCATTCAGATCGTAGGGCAGGACGGTTGCTTCACTTTCGGTACCATCTGCACCAACAGCACGTATGGACAGTTCACCAGAAGGCTGTTTTAGCGATTTGATATAAAAAGTAGAATCATACACGCCACCAACATAGGCACCATTTTCATATAAATTGTATTGTTTGACCTCTGAATAGTCCTTCATGTCCCATGCGACAACCAATTCATTGGTGTTGGTCAGTGCTTTGGCAATATGGAATCCGGTAGGTGCATCCGGTACAGCCGCTGAACCGTCGGAAATGCGGATCCCGCCAATATTCATCTGGTAATTCTCTATTGCCTCGCCATTCGGGTCAAAGGATAATCCCATAGCGGCAATGGTTTTTCCTTGATAGGCGCTCAAATCCAGCGAAGTTGTCTTCCAACCTGTAGTATGCTGGCCTGACTGAGGCACTTCCACATTGACCACGTTGGATGGATCATCTTCGAAGATCAACCCAACATGCAGGGAGGAAGCGTCACTAGTCGACGGTTTGTTATACGTCAGCTCCAGTTTGGATTGTCCGTTGACGGACAGGTCGGTTTTGTACAGACGCAGGAAGTTCTCCGAGTTCAGTGTACCGTTCACCACGAGAGAGCTACCGCCATTGAACGCGCCAATGGAGTCATAGTTGTACCTTGCGCCTTTCTCATAAGATGGACCGTAGTCAAAATCAACACTGAGCTTGTCGCCTTCGCTATCCATCCACCATTGCCAAGTGACAGGGATATCCTGAATGTTGATATTTGACCATTCTTTATCGTTCGAGACAGCGCCGTCTTCATAATATTTCAGACCGTGGCCCGTATTGAAGCTGGTCGCAAAATTAGAGCCGTTGATGACGGAACGTTCGGTAAGATATGCAGCGATTCCATCCCAATTTGCACCGGAAGCATACACATCGGACAGATCGGCAGACGCATTACGACGTGCATCCGTAGGGTCCTGATTTGGACCAGACCACCACGCACGATCACGTACAAAGGTCATCCATTGGTACTCATCCTCAGCTCGATGATTGGTACTGCCATCGCCCATCTCTTCATCCAGGGCGTTGTGGGTGAAATCGGCACCCAATGTCGCGATACTATTCATGGGCTGACCGTTCTCATCCAGGTTATGACGCAGGTCGTAGGACTGCTTCCAGCGGCCGAATTTGTCATGTCCACCTTCGACACCAGCAAATACGGTTTCCAGTGGATCCAGTCCCAAGCTAAGGGCATGATCACGGGAATCGCGGAGCATCTTGTGGTTCCATACATAGTTCAGGAAGATGGAATCCGAGACTCTGCCGAGAACGGAATCTTGTACAAAGGGGCTGTTAAGCCCATTGAATTGGTTCTGGTATTGAATTTTGCCTGTTGTATTGATGGTGGAATCATACCACTGAACGTACAGGCCTTTATCTCTTAGATATTTCATGAATTTCTTGTAGGAAGCGATATCCTCAGGGGCTACACCCCGGGCAACCTCTTCCTGATTGAAGAAATATCCATCGTAGTTGTAGTATTCTGCCATCTCGGCCAGTTTCTCGGCCACAGGGAAATTACCGTTTTCATCCTGGATCAGCATTTGTTTATAGGTTTGAGGCCCACGGTCATTGTCCGAGAAAAAGATGTTAGCAATGGACTTAACGCCATTTTTGTGGGCTGCATTGGTGTAGGCCGGATTCGGAATGTTCAAGATACCAAACTCAAAGTATTTCTCCGTCCACTCTTTACTCGGGTCATACAGCTCCTCAGGTACTCCCGCAGAGGCCATGCCGTGCCAATAGCTGTAGTAGTCTGTATATTGCCAATAATTAAACAGATACTGGCTGAATTCATTGGTATAAGGTGTGCTATCGAAGAATGCATTGCCGTAATCACCACTCATTGTGAACAGTTGGGTGTCCGGGCTGAGCTCAGGATATGCCTGTGTGGCAGCGAACGCTTCATTACGGGGCTGCAAGGGAACATGGGCACGAAGCAGGTCACCATGGATATCACTTTCCGGTGTCCAGTTCAGAATCTGGGCCGAGGTGTACCCGTGTTGATAGGGCTGATTCACCCCTTTGGCACTTTCACCGGTGTAAGGGAGCGTGTCTCCGGCATAAACGGATGATGCAACAACTTGTCCAAGCAGAGCCGTAGTAAGGACCATGGCGGTTACCTTGGGAATGATGCCTTTTGCTTTGAGTTTGCGTGTCATGCTGTTCCTCCTTCAAGTGGAATGAATGTAAGGTATTCTTTTACACAAAGCTAAACTTATGGTTAACGATAGTGGATGAAAGCGTTTTTAAATAGGGTGAAATTAAAGAATCGCTAGTACAAACTAAAGAAAAGTTCCAGGTGACAAGTTAATGTCAGAAGCCTGATGATATAATTCTATATAGTTAAACTAATCATTTACACGAAAAAGGAGAGGACAGAAAAAACTGGAAAAGCGAAGCGTTCGCCTAAAAGCTTTCTGAAAGAAAGCTGCATCGGAAGCATACGCTATCACCGGATTTTCCCTTGGGAGAAGAGAATCAAAGAAATCTGGGGATAACAGCGATTGGAAGGTTATTCTGTCATCGTAGTGTCAGTGTTAATAATCTTTAGTTCTACTTATATAGTCAGGAATACAGCATCGGAGGGAACATGCGACTTGAAAATTGTTAGCGTTTACAATAATTTCTTTAAAAATAATATGTTTATGAAAATGCTCCTGATTTTCTCGATGATATCCATTGTCACGATCATTACATTGTCTTATATCATCTTCCTGTCAGTGTCCGACTCCACGATTCGCCGGGAACTGGCGATCCAGAAAGCGGCGATGGAACATGTGGATCGATACATTCATCAGCAGTATGAATCGGTACAGAATATGGTGAGGGATATGCATCAGAATGAGGCACTGTCCGCCAACATTACTTATCTGATGAATCATTCGTACGCTGAATATGTTCAGCACATGACCAATGGATATTATGCTAATCAGGATGACTATTCGGCCGATGTGTTAAAACATTTTCAGAACATTATGGATCGTAATTCGCAGATTAACCAACTCATGTTGTATAGCGCTGAGCAGCAGGATCTGTCTACCTTTAATCAACATAAGCAGTTCCGCAAGCTGGACGCCAATGTGGCTCATTCCTATATTCCGGACGTGATGGCGATGGAAACGCCCAATATCAGTGCACCCAATTACTGGATTCGCAAAGAGATTAATCAATGGGACCCTGCGCTCTACTCCATCCGCGTACCAATTAACAATACACAGACTCTTCGGAATCAGGGCCAATTTCTTGTCTTCTTTGACTCGGAGGGAATCGGTAACGCGCTGGATAACTACGAGAGTAACCTCAAGGGAGAAATCGTGGTGTTATCGGCGAAAGGGACAGTGTTATTTGACTCCAACAATCATTATTACGGGAAGAAGTATCCCTACGTGAATGTGGCCGATTCCCTGTTTGATCAGACGGATATGGATTCGATGAAAAAGGAGCAGAACATGTATGTGAACAAGTTTGTCTCCGCGGATCAGGGTTATGTGGTCATTGGCACCGTTCCGGTAGAAGAGATGGCTGAAACCTATGCGGGCATTCGCAATACCATCATCTCGATCAGTATTGTGTGTATTTTATTTGCTGTGCTGGTTCCGGCGTTTTTCATTATTAACTTTGCCAAACGAACCCGTCGAATTATCCGCTTTACGCAGAAAGTGAAATACGGCAACTTGACGGCTCGCATCGACGATCCGCGAGATGATGAACTGGGGCAGATCTCCCATAGCTTCAACGACATGCTGGATGAGCTGAATCTGTATATTGAACGAGTCTACAAAGCCGAGATCAAACAGAAGGAGACCGAGCTGGTCGCATTACAGGCGCGCATCAACCCTCATTTTCTCTACAATACGCTTGAAGTGATTCGGATGAGGGCGATATCCCAGGGGGCGAGAGATGTTGGCGAGATGATCTATAGTTTATCCGTATTGTTCAAGAGCCTGGTACAGCAGAAGAAAAATTATACGCTGAAGGATGAGATGGAAGCTTGTCGCTTGTATCTGGAGTTATTCCGAATCCGCTACAAGGATATTTTCATATATACGATCCAGATCGATGCTGCTTATTATCAACACCCTGTGGTGAAACTTTCGCTGCAACCCATCATTGAGAATTATGTCGTACATGGCATTCAGACAGAACGTTCGGATAACCGATTATCAATTGTTGTGGAAGAAACAGATGATGTGGTGCAAGTGGAAGTCAGAGATAATGGCAAAGGCATTGATCCAGCACGCCTGACGGAAATCCTTGAAGAACTGGAACGTCCTGAAGAGTCTGGTCAGATGTTCGGGCTGCGCAGTGTCCATAGTCGATTGCGCTTCCTGTATGGGCCAGAGTTCGGTATCACCATAGAGAGCACCCTCGGAGAAGGAACACGGATCAGGGTGCGTTATCCACATACAGAAGGGACAGGTGTTTAACATGTACAAGGTGTTTATTGTGGACGATGAGCCATTCATCATTGAAGGTTTATACGATATTGTGGATTGGTCTTCATTTGATATGGAAATTGTGAGCCATGCAGGTAATGGGCAAGCAGCTTTACAAGCGCTCTCTTCTCAGCCTGTGGACATTCTGATCACAGATATATCCATGCCACTCATGAATGGTCTCGATCTGATTCGGGAAGCAAGGCGAGTGCAGCCTGAGATTAAGGTCATTATCCTGAGTGGTTTCAATGAGTTCGAATATCTGAAGGAAGGTATGCAGCTGGGGATCGAAAATTATCTGCTCAAACCGATTAATGTGGAGGAACTGGAATCCACGCTGAGCAACACCGCGTCCAAGCTGGATCATACGGTATCACCTCAAGCCGATGATGCGTATGGCATCCAGATTCTGAAAGATAACATTCTTCATCGATGGCTTACGGGACAGATTGCAGCTACCGAATTTGAAGAACGTGCCCAGTTTATGAACCTTTCGTTGGATGCACCGGACGTTGCTGTGGCCATTCTACGTGACAAAGGGCAAGTACCCGGCATGTTTGAACGTGTAGAAGAGATGCTTAGAGACAAACGCCATCTGAACGTATTTCATGATATCGATGGAGACATCGTCATTATTGCCAATATTCAGGGTACGAGTGACGAGGAACAGAAGTTGATGGATGGCCTGCAGGCATTATCTGATGAGATAACCGTAACCCATCCGGCGGTGCGCATTGGAGCAGGCAGAATGATGAAAGGGCTGTACCATGCGCCGACCAGTTATGCCGAGGCCAAAAAAGCACTCCAGTATGTGATGATCTATCCCGACCTTAAAGTCATCGACCATGGCATACTGGAAAGGTGCGGAAGTTCAACAGCGACCTTTTTCATTGATTGGAGGGAATACGCCAAAATCATTCTGTCCCGCAATACAGAACAACTTGCCGACCGGATTCGTATGGATTTTGAACAGCATCGCGATGGGCTTACGCCTGGGGAGTTACAGAATACCGCACTGGAAGTTGTGATTCGCTTCAAAATGGAACTGGAGAGCATCAAACACTCGGATGAGTCTGCCATATACCAACAAGGGCTTCAACTTGTACTGGACAGTGGTACTTTTGATGAACTCGTGCTGGCGCTTCAGCAGGTTGGGTCCCAGACGATCCAATCCCTATTGCAGGATTTGAAGAATCCAATTGTAAACCAAGTGCTTCAGCATATCGACAAACACTACGCAGAAGAGCTTTCCCTGAAGCTGCTGGGTGCCCACTATCATCTGCATCCGGTGTATTTGGGACAATTGTTCCATAAGGAGACGGGGGAGACGTTTGCCGAATATATCAACAAATACCGGATTGAACGTGCGAAGGAGCAACTACGTAATTCCAATCTGAAGGTACATGAGATCGCCCGAAATGTGGGGTATTGGGAGACGGGGTATTTCTATAAACAGTTCCGCAAATATGTGGGGATTTCACCGACTGATTTCAAGGTGTTTGGTTAATTCGGTGACGGGTAGATCCAACTATGCGGACAGAGAGCCAAGAGACATATCGGGAACAGGAATGGCATGGATGAAAATCATGGCATACGTTACCCGGCATGTCTCTTTCATGTAAGCGATTTATTTAAACAGGTACAAAATAGTTGTCCAAGGATGATTTCTCTTTAATTTGTACCTCGAAAACTTAAGTTTATCTTCTTTTTGTAAATGCTTTCATTCGATAAGGTTAAAGCAGTTAGTAAGTAGAGCCTAAGGGAACACGAAAAGGGAGGATCAAAGAAATGAGTAAACAAAGAAAACGCTTCTCACTCGTTCTTGCATTGTTAATGGCCGTTACACTTGTTCTTAGTGCCTGTGGAGGAAGCAAAGATGCTTCGGAATCCGGGGGGGCTGGAGATGACGCGGTAGAGTTGATCTGGTATACCATCGGTACCCCTCAGAAAGACGTCAACAAAGTGATGGAAGAAGTGAGCAAGTATACCAAAGAGAAAATTAATGCCACGGTAACAATGAAGATGGTTGACTGGGGTGACTACCCGCAGAAGATGCAGGTTAACGTAGCATCCGGTGAGCCAATGGACATTCTGTTCACTTCTTCTGGTGGATTTGATTATGTACAAAATGCCAGAAAAGGTGCATTCCTTGAACTGGATGACCTGCTTGCTGAATACGGTCAGGATCTTACCAAGACCATTGATCCTGCATTCCTCAGCGGTTCCAAGGTAGACGGACACAATTACGGAATTCCAGCCAACAAAGAGCTGCCTCAACAAGAGGTATGGCGCTTTAACCAAATGCTGGTTGATAAATACAAGCTGGACATCTCTGGCGTTCGTACGTTAGACAGTCTGGAGCCTTTACTGAAAACGATCAAGGAAAACGAGGCGAGTGTAACACCATTTGCCATGGATAAAAACTACGTTCCTTACGTGCCATATGATTATGTCATTCAGAATCTGCCAATGGCAATCAAGCTGGATACAACAGACTATAAGCTTGTAAACATACTGGAAACGCCTGAAATGAAAGAAGCACTAACCACGATGCACAAGTACTACAAAGCCGGTTATGTATCGGCAGAAGCGGCAACAACAGGTTCCACGAACGACCTGACAACATCGGGCAACTGGTTCCTGGATCGTGCACAGACTCAACCGCTCGCGGACAATCAATGGTCTGCAAGTTACGGTTATCAAGTTGTTTCAACACCTGCAAGTGAAGCAATTATAACGAATACATCTGTACAAGGCTCCATTATGGCGATCTCTGCCAACTCGGAATATCCGGAGAAAGCGATGGAGTTCCTGAACCTGCTGAATACAGATCCTGTGCTGCGTAATATGGTGGATTCCGGTATCGAGGGCACACACTACAAAAAAGTGGATGACACGCATATGGAAAATCTGCCTGAATCGAAAAACTACGATATGCCTTCATACTCCCTTGGGAACAACATGCTGCTCTATCTGAACAGCAATGACCCGGATAACAAATGGGATGAGTTCAAGAAGTTCAACGCTGAAGGTGTCAATTCCCCGATCCTCAGCTTTAACTTTGATGCAAGCAATGTATCTGCCGAACTAACGGCGGTACAGAACGTGAAAGAGCAATATTGGGCAGCACTGATGACAGGTACACTGGACCCGGCAGCCAATCTGGATCAAGTGATTGAGAAGTTCAATCAAGCCGGACTGGAGAAAGTAATGGCTGAAGCCCAAAGCCAACTGGATGCCTGGAGAGCGGAAAACAAGTAACGATACATCGTAAGGATCGGGCGGCTGATTATCGCGTCCGGTCCTTTTTCATTCAAGCCTGAAGGAGGATCTCCACAATGACTACATTTTTGAAAAACCTGATTAGAAACCGAGTCATGTTGCTCATGGTACTGCCAGGCGCCATCTGGTTCTTCTTCTTCTCCTACTTGCCACTCGTGGGCACCGTGGCTGCCTTTAAGGAATATCGATTCAGCCGCGAAGGGTTCTGGGCAAGTCTGATGAAGAGTGAATGGGTAGGCTGGGACAATTTCAAATTCCTGTTCAGCACAAGTGACGCATGGCTCATTACACGCAACACGCTCTTTTATAACATCGCCATTATCTTCCTGGGACTGGTATTTGCTGTGGCATTGGCAATCCTGCTCTCGGAACTAGTGAATAAACGACTCGCCAAACTGTATCAAACCGGTATGTTTCTGCCGTATTTTCTATCCTGGGTTATTGTTGGTTACTTCGCATTCAGCTTCTTGAGCATGGACCGCGGGATGTTGAATCAGATTATCGGCTGGTTTGGGATGGAACCAATTCAGTGGTACTCCGAGGCGAAATATTGGCCGTATATTCTGGTATTCGTAGCGTTATGGAAAACCATCGGTTATAGCAGCGTTGTCTATCTGGCTTCCATTCTGGGGATTGATAAATCACTGTATGAAGCAGCCATGATTGATGGAGCAAGCAAATGGCAGCAGATTCGCAACATTACGATTCCGCTGCTGTCGCCGATCATCACGATTATGACCTTGCTGGCCGTAGGCCGCATTTTCTATGCCGACTTTGGACTGTTCTATCAGGTGCCAAGGGATTCGGGTACGCTTTATTCCGTGACAAATGTTATTGATACGTATGTATATCGTGGTTTGAAAACTAGTGGTGAGATCGGCATGAGTACAGCAGCGGGATTGTATCAATCCGTAGTGGGCTTTGTTCTTGTTATTATCTCCAACTATGTTGTTCGCAAAATCGATAAAGATAGCAGCCTATTCTAGGACAGGGAAAGGAGTGAACCACTATGGCTCAAGCAAGGCTCGTTAAAAAACGCGACTTCCATCATGTATCCAACGGATGGAACGTGATCATGAACATCATCGCCGGTCTATTTGCTCTGATCTGTGTATTTCCTTTTGTATTTGTAGTCATTATCTCGTTTACGGACGAGAAAGCACTGGCCCGTGATGGGTATCGTCTGATTCCGGCAGAATGGAGTCTCGCGGCATATCAGTTTGTCTGGCAGAGTGGGGACACGCTGCTGCGGGCGTATGGAGTGACCATTCTGGTGACGGTACTCGGTACCATCATCAGTCTGATTCTCATGTCGCTGTATGCGTATGCGATTTCCCGCAAGAGCTTCAGATACCGGAGATTTTTCTCCATCTTTGCGATTCTGACCATGTTATTCAACGGCGGGATGATTCCAACCTATATGGTCGTATCCCAGCTGCTTGGGTTGAAAGATACGTTATGGGCACTGATTCTCCCGCTGGCGATGAATGCCTTCTATATTATGATCCTGCGTACATTCTACTCCACTAGTGTGCCGGATGCAGTCATTGAATCGGCCAAAATTGATGGCGCCGGTGAGTTCTATACCTTTATGAAAATCGTGATTCCACTCTCCTTGCCGGGACTTGCAACCATCGGGTTGTTCAGTACACTCGGTTACTGGAATGATTGGTTCAATGCGCTATTATACATCGATAATCCGAATCTGGTACCGCTGCAATCCATGTTAATGCGGATTGAGTCGAGTATCCAGTTTATCCAGCAGAACTCTGCTAACAGTTCGATGAGTCTGGCAGCCATGCAGTCCATTCCGCAGGATACATCCCGAATGGCGATGGTTGTGCTTGCTACGTTGCCGATTATATTCGCTTATCCGTTCTTCCAGCGTTATTTCGTACAGGGTCTGACGGTGGGCGCGGTCAAAGAATAACCGGATCACGTTATAGGATTGGAGAGATGCAGAATGATGACTTACATGGACCAAGGCAAATCCTTAGAAGAACGGGTACAACACCTACTGAGCCTTATGACTACGGAAGAAAAGGTAGGCCAACTTACGCAGCCATTTGGCTGGCAAACATATACGAATGATCAAGGGAACATCACGTTAAATGAATCCTTTAAGCGGCAAGTGGAAAATGGGGGCATCGGCTCCCTTTACGGTGCGCTTCGGGCAGATCCGTGGACTGGCGTTACGCTGGAAAATGGACTATCCGCCAGAGAAGGCGCTGAGGCGGTCAATCTGATTCAACGTTATGCGGTAGAGCATTCCAGACTGGGGATTCCCATCCTGATTGGGGAAGAGTGCTCGCATGGTCATATGGCCATTGACGGAACGGTCTATCCTGTCCCCCTTTTACTGGGGAGCACCTGGAATGTGGATCTGTATCGGGAGATGTGCCAGGCAGTAGCAAGGGAGACACGTGCCCAAGGTGGTGCGGTCACCTATTCTCCGGTACTGGATGTTGTGCGTGATCCGCGCTGGGGACGTACCGAGGAATGTTTCGGTGAAGATCCGTTTCTCATTGGAGAACTGGCAGTTGCTTCCGTGGAAGGGCTTCAGGGTGAAAGTCTGGACCGTGGAGATACAGTAGCGGCAACGCTGAAACATTTTGTTGGTTACGGCAGCTCCGAAGGTGGACGTAATGCAGGGCCTGTACATATGGGCTGGCGTGAACTGCTGGAAGTGGATCTGTATCCATTCCGCAAAGCGGTGGAAGCTGGCGCGGCGTCGATCATGCCGGCGTATAACGAAATTGATGGCACACCTTGTACGGTAAATACGGAATTGTTGGAAGATGTTTTGCGTAAAGATTGGGGCTTTGACGGTCTGGTCATTACGGATTGTGGTGCGATCAACATGCTGGCAAGTGGGCATGATGTCGCAGCAGATGGAATGGAAGCTTCCGTACAGGCGATTGAAGCAGGCATCGATATGGAGATGTCCGGTGAGATGTTCGGGCAATATCTGGTGCAGGCGTTAACAGAAGGCAAGCTTGATGTGCAGGTTCTGGATCAGGCTGTCTCTCGCGTGCTGGCGTTGAAGTTCAGACTGGGCTTATTCGAACAGCCTTACGTGGATGCCGATCGTGCAGCAGAAGTCATTGGCAGTGAAGCGCATGTTCAGCTGGCACGACAGTTGGCTGCGGAAGGCATTGTACTTCTCAAAAATGAGGCTGAAACGCTACCTCTATCGATAGCAAATGTGGGTCGGATTGCCGTCATTGGTCCCAATGCGGATCAGGCCTACAATCAACTGGGTGATTACACATCTCCGCAACCGAAGTCGAAAGTGGCGACGGTACTTGATGGGATTCGCAGTAAGCTGGCTAGTCATGTGGATGGGCGAACAGAGAAGAGTTCTGTTGGTCCTTTGACTGGTGACAGCAGCACAGATCAGGTTCTATATGCACCAGGCTGCCGGATTAAAGGGGATTCAAAAGAAGGATTTGAGCGTGCAATCGAAATAGCCAGCCAAGCGGATACTGTGATCATGGTGGTTGGCGGTTCCAGTGCACGTGACTTTGGAGAAGGAACGATTGATCTTAAGACGGGTGCTTCCAATGTATCGGATAACTCCTGGAATGATATGGATTGCGGCGAAGGGATCGACAGGATGACGTTGGGTCTTGCCGGAGTACAGCTGGAGCTCATTCAGGAGATTCATAAGCTCGGCAAGAAACTTGTCGTTGTGTACATCAATGGTCGCCCCATCACTGAACCTTGGGTAGATGAACATGCCGATGCAATTCTGGAGGCGTGGTATCCGGGTCAAGAGGGCGGGCATGCCATTGCAGATATTTTATTCGGTGATGTGAATCCGTCAGGCAAATTGACGATCTCCATTCCGAAGCATGTCGGCCAATTACCGATCTATTATAACGGCAAACGTTCCCGAGGCAAGCGTTACCTCGAAGAGGATTTGGAGCCACGATATGCATTTGGATACGGACTTAGCTATACCACATTTGAGTACAGTGAACCGCAGCTGAGTGCTGAGTCCATGACAGCTGATGATTCAGTTACGGTATCGGTGAATGTGACCAACACCGGCCGTTATGCAGGTGCAGAAGTTGTACAGATGTACATTGCTGACGTGGTCAGCTCACTGACTCGTCCCGCCAAGGAACTGAAGGGGTTTGCAAAAGTGAACCTGGAGCCTGGAGAGACACAGACCGTGGAATTCCAAATCGGAGCCGAGCAGTTACAGTATATTGGTCGTGACTTGAAGCCTGTTGTTGAACCGGGAAAATTCCATATTCATATCGGCAGCAGCGTAAACGATACGCAAATGGCCGAACTGACCGTAAGGGAGGCGTAAGATTTTGGAACGTATCAGACGATTTATTCGCGAGTTGTCCGAACATCAGTGGCTGGAGCAATTACAGCTGCGCAGCTGGGATATTACCCGCGCTTATTATAATGTGCCAGGACAGTATGAGGATCAGGGTGAGTACCCGGAAGGCCAAGATTTTGAGCGTTTTCCGAGCAAACAGGGAACGACTTATTTTTTTAGAACACGTCTGGAGATCCCTGCTACATGGCAGCAAGCACCTTATGGGCTTGTATTTGAAACAGGCGGAGAAGGCTTGCTTCGGGTAAATGGGCACTCTTATCAGGGCCTTGACCGCAATCATACCTACGTCACGCTTGATCCATCCAAAGTCGGAAACGCTCCGGAACTTGAGATTGAGATGTTTGACCCGGTACCTGAACCTGTAGACCCGTTGAATCAACAGGCGGTTATTCAGCCGCCGATCACATCAATTACGAGCCTGCTGGTGAGACCCAATGAAGCGGTTCGCAGTCTGATGTATACCGTCATTATTGTGCGTGATTCGGCTGTGTTGCTACCGGAAAGTGACTTTCGGCGGGTTCGCCTGTTAGAACTGGTGTATCGTGCGATGGATCAATATGTAGGCATGTCAGCAGAAGAGATTGAGCAGGGAGGGGGTATTCGTCAGATTGAGAATAATCTGAAGCATCATGTGCGTGAGATTGGCGGCAACGCAGAAGGTCTGGAGCATATGGTGGGACAATCCCATATTGATATTGCCTGGCTGTGGCCTGTACGTGAGACGGTTCGCAAAACGAGCCGTACCTTCTCCACCGTGGATGCACTTATGAATGAATATCCCGACTATGTCTATTCCCAGAGTCAGCCCTTATTATATGCGTTTCTGAAGGAGCATGATCCCGAGCTGTACGCGCGGGTGAAGCAGCGGATTGTAGAAGGCCGCTGGGAACTGGTTGGCGGCATGTGGGTTGAGCCGGATCTGAACATCCCGAGTGGGGAGTCCCTGATACGCCAGATGTTGTATGGTCAGCGGTTCTATATGGAGGAGTTTGGCAAGACGTCACAGATTGAGTGGTTGCCGGATACATTCGGGTACTGTGCCTCCCTGCCGCAGATTTTGAAGCATGGCAATGTGGAATATTTCATGACAACAAAGCTCGGATGGAATGACACGAATGTGTTCCCATACGATCTCTTCCACTGGGTGGGCATTGACGGTACACCGATCCTGTCCTACCTAAATCATGGTGTCAACGAGCACACACTGCCGAAGGACATTCATGATCACTGGCAGTCCTACCGTGAGAAAGCGGCTCATCCGGAGCATATGCTTCTATACGGACACGGAGATGGCGGCGGTGGGGTAACACGCGAGATGCTGGAGTATGTGGATCGCGCAGACCTGATGGTAGGTCAGCCTGCGAGTCG
This sequence comes from Paenibacillus sp. PK1-4R, assembly GCF_030369595.1. Classification (NCBI taxonomy): domain Bacteria; kingdom Bacillati; phylum Bacillota; class Bacilli; order Caryophanales; family Paenibacillaceae; genus Paenibacillus; species Paenibacillus sp. PK1-4R. The sequence goes on along the minus strand of NZ_CP126535.1, from coordinate 5,690,302 downwards.
TTATAGCACAGCTGGAGCTTTCTTTGCCGGAATTGAAAAGGAGCAACCTGTACTTCCGAAGTGGCATGGCGATCTGTATCTGGAGTTACACCGGGGAACCTACACGACACATGCGCGCAATAAGCGCAACAACCGGAAAGCGGAGGTTCTATATCGAGAAGCTGAGCTGTGGAATACACTCGCTCTGCCAGATATGGAGGCGAATACCGAAGTTCAAGTGCGTTCAGCACTGCATGACGGCTGGAAATTAATGTTGCTGAATCAATTCCACGATATTATACCGGGATCGGCGATTACGGAATCCTACGTGACTTCGAATGAGGAATATGTACAGGTTTTTGAATTGGGCAGAACCGGACTGGATCAAGGCGTTTCAGCATTAACAACGGGTATCAACACAGAGGGGCCAGAAGGTTCAGTAGCCTATGTTGTATTCAACAGCTTGGGCTGGAAACGAAGTGCAGTCGTTCAATTGGCTGTGCAGGATGGCTTGGATCGCTACGGCATCGATGAAAAAGGTCAGCGCCTGCGGATGGATCGGGAAGATGGCAGTATGTCTATTCTCGTGACAGACATTCCGGCGTTTGGATATAAAACGATTTGGCTGGTACCGGAAAATACAAGGGAAACGAATGTACGGGAAATGAAGAACCTTGCCACACAACCAACCTTTAATGATACATGGGATACGGCCTATTATCATGTGCAGTTCAACAAACGTGGGGAGATCATCCGCCTGTGGGATAAAACCGCGGAGCGTGAGATGCTGAAGCCGGGTGAACGTGGCAATCAACTTCACTTCTTCCACGATCGTCCAACGCTCTGGGATGCATGGGATATCGACAGTCGTTATGAAGAACAGATTGCTGGCGAAGTGGAACTGTTGGAGAAAAAGCTGGTGCTGGCGGGTACAACGAAAGATGTCTTGCGCTTCCGCTGGAAGTTGCATCAATCGGAAATCACACAAGATATCGTCTTTTATCATGACTCACGGCGAATTGACTTCCAAACAGAGGTGAACTGGAACGAAAATCACAAACTTCTGAAAGTTGGTTTCCCGATTGATGTGGTGACCTCCAAGGCCACATTTGAAATTCCATTTGGCGCACTGGAACGTCCAACGCATCGCAACACAAGCTGGGAGCAAGCCCAGTATGAAGTCTGTGGACATCGCTTCGCGGATGTATCCGAATATGGATACGGCGTGAGCCTGCTCAATGATTGCAAATATGGGTACGACGTGCAAGGAAGCACCATTCGTTTGTCCTTGCTGCGAGCACCAAAATGGCCTGATCGCACCGCCGATCTGGGAGAACATGAATTCACCTATTCCCTGTATCCACACGACGGAGACTGGAGAAACGCACATATTGTACGTCAGGCGGCTGAGCTGAATCATGAGGTGACAGTACAGCAGAGCGGAGTTACTGAAGTCGGTTCAACCACAGATGCAACTGCAAATGCGGCACCTGTACGTCCAGCAACAGGCTCCTGGATTAACTTTAATAGTAATCATGTCATTCTGGATACCGTCAAACTGGCAGAGAATGGACAAGGCACCGTGCTGCGTTTCTATGAATCATCAGGCAAACGCGAAACCATCACATTGCAATGGCCACATGCGTTTGAGCAAGCGTACCACTCCAACGCGCTCGAAGAACCCGTCCAACTACTGGCCCATACCCATGGCCAGATTACACTATCTTTTAAACCTTACCAAATACAAACCGTGCTACTGCGGTAAACCTTTTTGAGATATTTTTGAGCTATACATGTCCAGCTCTTTATTCACACGTTAACGGAGGGGACAGAAATAACCAGAAGAAGCGAAGCGTTCGCCTTTATCCCCGGATTTACCCTTTAGAAAAGGGAAACAAAAAAATCTGGGGATAACAGCGATCGGAAGGTTATTCTGTCATCGTAGTGGTCTAGTGTGAATGTTCTCAGCTTGATCTTTTATAGCTATACCATTCAATTTGTTTAAGGAGTTGCACTCATCCATGGAACAGTTCAGATTACCCAAAATACCAATGCCACCTGTTGCTTTGCCACAATCCATTCAGGCTGTACTCGAAGAAGCAGAACAGAAACTGGCTCACCGACCAAAACTGCTTCAATTATTCAAAAACTGTTTCCCCAACACCATCGAAACAACAACCAAGTTGATGGAGGACGGTACGACTTTTGTCATCACGGGAGATATTCCGGCTTCCTGGCTGCGTGATTCCGTGGAGCAGGTAGTACATTACATTCCGTTTGCAAAAGAAGACGAGGACCTGCAACGCATTATTGGCGGGCTGATCAAACGTCATATCCAGTATGTTCACATCGATCCATATGCCAATGCCTTCAATGAGACGGCCAACGACTGGCACTGGAACACCACGGACGAAACCGAGATGTCACCTTGGGTGTGGGAACGCAAATTTGAGATTGATTCATTATGTTTCGTTGTGCGCCTGGCCTATTTATATTGGAAGGAAACCGAGCTAACTGACATTTTCGATTCAAGCTTCAAAGCAGCGATGCGTAAAATCGTGGAACTGTTCAAAGTCGAACAGCATCACATGGAACAATCTCCATATCGCTTCACACGCAATAACGGTATCCCAACAGATTCCCTGCGCAACCACGGAAAAGGTATGCCAGTCAACTACACGGGTATGATCTGGTCCGGTTTCCGTTCCAGTGATGATGCGTGTGATTTCCACTACAACATTCCAGGCAACATGTTCGCGGTTGTAGCTCTGCGCCAAATGCAGGAGTTTGCCGAGTGGGTGTTCCGGGATATGGAACTTTTGCAGGAATTGAAGGATCTGGAGCAGGACGTGGATCACGGTATTCAGTTGTACGGGATTTATCGTCATCCGGAATTTGGACCGATCTATGCATACGAGACGGACGGTTATGGCAACCACTGTCTTATGGACGATGCGGGTACACCGGGACTCATGTCCATTCCATATCTGGGTTACGTCACAGCGGATGATCCGATCTACCAGAATACGCGCCGCTTCGCTCTGAGCAAAGAGAACCCGTTCTATTATGAGGGCAAGGTTGCCAAAGGGATCGGAAGTCCGCACACACCACCAGATTACATCTGGCATATGGGATTGTCCATACAAGGTCTGACTGCGCAGTCTGCCGAGGAGAAACTGGAGATTATTCGCATGCTCGAAGCGACAGATGCAGATACAGGTTATATGCATGAAGGCTTCCACGCCGATGATCCAACGATTTTTACAAGAAAATGGTTTGCATGGTCCAACAGCCTATTCTCCCAGTTGGTCTATAAATCCATGAAGGATGGCCTGTTATGAGTATCCAACCTAATGATAAAAAGCTGATTATCTTCGCTGATCCTGCGTTTCCAATGGAAGGTGCTTCTCCAACTCATGAGGCTCTGAATACATGGAAAGCAGTAGAAGAGATCACCGTTGTAAACGCCGAAGAACTCGCAGAGACTTTGAATATTACAGCAGGTGAAGGATGTCTGGTCAATCTGCATGCACCCTATTTTCCCAAGTCCGCCTGGACGGAGATTGCAGCTTACTTGCATCAGGGCGGAAGCTTGATCAGTGTGGGGGGCGCACCCTTTAAACGTCCAGTTCGATATGAGAATGGGGCATGGGTTGTAGAGTCCGAGCAGACCGCGTATCATCAGGAACTCTATATTCATGAGGCGTTGAACGTATCTGCTGCCAATGTGCAATCCTACACGTCATCTGAACAGATCCCGCTTCTCACTGGGAAAGAGGGGCTGTTCGAGAAGGCAGATACATGGAATCTGGTTCCACATACAACCAAAACAAGTGATCTGCCCCACCAGATGGGTTCATCCGGCCCCATGAGTACGCAGATTTATCCGTTACTTCGTGGCATGAGCAAGGATGGACGTAGCATCGCCGCTCCGGTCGTTCTGTGGGAAAACTCCCGCGGGACTTTTGTTGGTTCACGCTGGATGTTTGTGCATCTGCCGCTGACCACCTCATTCTGGACGCAGGATGGCGCTGACGAGATTGTGAAGTGGGCGCAATTCTGTGCGCAAGGTGTAACGGAGTTATCCCTGAAAACAAATTATGCTTCGTATGAGCCAGATGAACGGGCTGTACTTACACTTCAAGGCCAGATTTTACAGCGTGCAGGCAGCAGGCGTACAACGTCTGAGCTGTGGACATTCGACATAACGGTTGAGCATGAGGATCGCATAAGTGGAACGACGGAGAAGGTATGGAGCCATCAACTGGAGATGGAACTTTCCGGTGAGCAGCGTTTCGAACGCATACTTCTCCCGGTTTCCATTGAAAGTGGGCTGTATCGGATCGTATGCCACGCGCAGGCACCTGACGGGGAAGTTCGGATCTTGCGTCAAGGCTTCTGGGGACAAGATGCAGCATTGCTGGCAGAAGGGGAAGTGATTACCCGCAGCAGGGACTATTTTGTAAAAGACGGACGTCCTCTCCCTGTTGTAGGCATGACCTACATGACCTCCGATGTGGCACGGAAATTTCTCTTTCTACCGAATGCGGATGTCTGGGATCGGGACATGGCTCAGATGGCAAAAGCCGGCATCAACTGGATTCGGACCGGAATCTGGACCGCCTATCGCAACATGATGCAGGTAGACGGACATATGGCAGAGGATGTGCTTCGTGCCATTGATGCATTTATTTTAACGGCAAAACGTCACGGCTTGCAGGTCACGTTCACCTTCTTCTCCTTTACACCGGAGACATGGGAAGGCACGAATCCGTATCTGGACCCGCAGAGTGTCGAGGCTCAGAAACGTTTCATCCGAAGCATTGTCAGTCGTCACACGCATACAACACATGTGGACTGGGATCTGATTAACGAGCCATCCATGTTTGATCCGGTGCGTATCTTCTCAGCTGGTCCACGCTCGGCGAGGGATTCGTATGAACAGCAGGCTTATATCGCTTGGCTTGAGCAGCGTCATCAGACGATTGAAGCGTTGCAGGAGGCATGGAATATGTCACCGAAGCAGCTTCCGAACTTTGCAGCCGCGGTGATCCCGGAGGCGGAAGAGATTAATTTTGATGTACAGGACATGCACAAGGCCAAAAAAGGAACACGCTGGCTTGATTACTGTCTCTTCTCTATGGAGATGCACAATGGTTGGGCTAGAGAGCTTGTAGGTACGATCAAGGATCTGGTACCGAATCATCTGGTTACCGTGGGGCAGGATGAAGCCCTTGGTGCGCAGCGTCCTTCACCTTTCTTCTATGAACGTGAAGTGGACTACACAACGGTGCATTCCTGGTGGTTGAACGATGATCTGATCTGGGACGGCATTTTCGCCAAAACGCCTCATAAACCCAATCTCATTCAGGAGACGGGCATCATGTATGTGGAAACCCCGGATGGACGAGCCAAACGTACCGAAGAAGAGCTTCGTGGCATTCTTGAACGCAAGTATGCCTATGCTTTCTCGACAGGTGGCGCTGGAGCGGTGCAATGGATCTGGAACACCAACTTCTATATGGATAACGCCAATGAATCTCATATTGGAGCCCTGCGTGCAGATGGTACGGAGAAACCAGAGGCGGATGTGTCTTATGATTTTGGCCGATTCATGCATGGCATTCGTGATCTCTTTGAAGACCGGGAGCTGGAGGATATTGCGGTGGTGTTCCCGTATTCCAATGACTTCTCTAACCGTGCCCTGGCCTATGATGCCACAACAAAGCTTACTCGAGTGATGTCCTATGATCTGAAACTACCGTTCCGTGCGTTATCTGAATATCATCTGGAAGCGTTGGAGCAGCAGCCACCAAAACTGATTATCGTGCCGAGTCCGCATAATATGGACAGCGACGCACTGCATCAATTGCTCACGTTTGCAGAGAAGGAAGGCACGAGCCTGCTTATTACTGGACCACTGGGGCTGGATGCGTACTGGAAGGCAAGTGACCGGGCAGATCATATCGTAGGCAAACGCAGTCTGGGTAACGTGCAGCGGGAAGAACTGCTGAATATTAATGGCGTGAATCACCGGGTGACCTATGGACGGCGTCGGATCGCCGAGGTGGCGAAGGAGACGTTGCTTCATGGGGATAATGGTATACCAGATGAAATAACCGTGTTGCCTTTGGGTAAAGGGAAATTAATCTGGACACCACTGCCGGTGGAGTTAAACGGACGGGATGAACCACTTGCTGCATTGTACCGTTATGCGACTGAAATTTCGGGCGTCGAACAGGAGTTGGAATGGATATCCGGTGGGGATATCGCAGGGATCTATGGCCGGAAGCTGAGTTTTCCAAAAGGGAATCTGTATGTATTTGTATCGGAGTTTGCCTTTAACCATGAAGTTCAAGTGAGAGATCAACGTACAGGTGTATCGTACTCGTTCCAATTGGAGAAAAATCGTTCGGTGCTGTTTGCCACGGATGCTTCTGGAAACCTGACTGCGGTGTATCGCCCTGATGAGGTTGAGATTGTACAACAAGTGGAAAGAGGTGGGATCACACGATGACCAAGAAAAAGAGAGCACATATTATTTCGCATACCCACTGGGATCGGGAATGGTACTTGCCGTATGAGAAGCATCATATGCGACTTATTCAGCTCGTCGATTCACTGTTAGATCAGCTGGATGAAGGATCAGACTACAAAAGCTTTTATTTGGATGGACAAACAATTATCATCGATGACTATCTTCAGGTTCGCCCTGAGCAGAAGGAACGACTGGAGAAGCATATCCGCAATGGACGGATTGTGATTGGACCATGGTACATCTTGCAGGATGCGTTTCTGACGAGCGGAGAAGCCAATGTGCGCAACATGCAGGTTGGACATAAGGACGCCAAACGTTACGGCATACCTTCGAAAATTGGTTATTTTCCCGATACATTTGGATTGGTCGGGCAGACTCCGCAGCTGATGCAGCAATCGGGCATTGATAATGTGTTCTTTGGACGTGGCGTCAAGCCTACGGGGTTCAATAATACGGTATCGGATGCCGGATATGAATCAAGCTTCTCGGAGCTGCTGTGGGAAGGGCCAGACGGATCGAAAGTGCTCGGCGTATTGTTCGCAAACTGGTATTCCAACGGGAATGAAGTTCCTGTAGATGAGGCTTCGGCTCGTAAGTTCTGGGAAACCAAACTGGCAGACGCTGAGAAATATGCATCAACGAATGAGCTGCTGTACATGAACGGATGTGATCACCAGCCGATTCAGCGAGACCTGCCAGAAGCGATTCGCATGGCTGAACAATTATATCCGGATATCGAGTTCATTCACTCGAATTTTCCAGATTATCTGGAAGCTTTGAGAGCATCGTCTGAACATGAACTGTCCACGGTCAAAGGCGAACTGCGCAGCCAGCGTACCGATGGCTGGGGAACTCTGGTGAACACCGCCTCGGCTCGTGTGTATCTGAAACAGATGAACCAGCTAGGCCAGACCATGTTGGAAAAAGTGGCTGAACCCCTGGCATCCTACGCCTATCTGCTTGGACATGCCTATCCACATGATCAACTGACGTATGCCTGGAAAACGCTGATGCAAAATCATCCGCATGACAGCATCTGTGGATGCAGTGTGGATGAGGTGCACCGCGAGATGGTGACACGGTTTGATAAGAGCCGTCATGTAGCAGAGGCTCTAATTGAAGAGAGCACCAGCCAGATTGCTACAGCCGTGGATACCTCCATATTTGAGCGTTACGGTGAGGGGGCTCGGCCTGTTGTGGTGTTTAATACAACGGGTTGGGAACGAAGCGGTGTAGTTCAGATGGAACTGGATGCGGCTCGGTTGTATTTCCGGGATGGATATACATTGGAAGAGATGGCGGCACAGATGAAAGCCGTTGAACTGTCAGATCGCATACTTGTAGATGAAGATGGTAACCACATTCCATGTACGGTGGAGGATCTGGGTCTGCAATTTGGCTATGATCTGCCAGATGATCGCTTCCGTCAGCCGTATAGCTGTCGGCGAGTACGTATTCGTTTTGAAACAGAAAATGTAGCTGCATTTGGCCTGAAAACCTATGCATTGATCAACTTTGCGGATGATGCTAAGCGTGGTACTCCGTCGAAAACGACTACGCTGTTGCGTGGTGAACGTGGCATGGAAAATCAACATTTGATTGTCACGATTGCAGACAATGGTTCATTCACCCTCACGGATAAACGGACAGGCCGGACTTACAAGGACCTTGGCGTGTACGAAAATGTGGGTGATATCGGCAATGAATACATGTTCAAGCAGCCAGAGAACGAAGTGGCTCGGACAACTGAAGCACTTCAGGCTGAGATTCGAATCCTTGAGGATACATCATATTTGGCCTCGTTCGAAGTGATTCATCATTGGGAAATACCGGAGTCGGCGGATGAGATGTTGGATCAGGAACAGCGAGAACTGATTTATTATCCACATCGCAAAGCCCAGCGTTCAACTAAAATGATTCCACTTCAGATCCGTACTGTTATATCGCTTAGTCGTAGTGGAAAAGGAGTGCAAATGGAGACAACCTTCAACAATCAGGCGAAGGATCATCGGGTGCGTGCTCTTTTCCCAACGGATCTTGTATCTGCTGTTCATCATGTGGATTCCATGTTCGAAATTGCAACACGTGATAACAAGCCTGCACCGGAGTGGAAAAATCCAAGCAATACACAGCATCAACAGAGTTTTGTAGATGTAAGTGAAAAAAACGCAGGATTGGTCGTAGCCAATCTGGGTCTAAATGAATATGAAGTCCTTCAGGATGGTCGCAACACCATCGCGGTTACGCTGCTTCGTGCTGTAGGCGAACTCGGAGACTGGGGTTTGTTCCCGACACCTGAAGCACAATGCCTTGGTGAACATACATTTCAGATCGAGATCATTCCCCACGATGGCAATGGTGCAGCATCAGGTGCATATATCGAGGCCTATCAGTTCCAGGTTCCTTGGACGCTGGCACAGACTGGAGTACACCCAGGTTATCTGACACCTAGTAACGCACCGTTTGCATGGCAAGGAGACGGTTTAGCATTTTCTTCACTCAAGGTAAATGAGGATTCCGGCGATGTCATGCTACGCTGGTTCAATATGACCACTGACTCTGCCACGTTGAATCTTGCTGCATCACAAGCGAATCCGCAGCCATTCGAAACGGCATACAAAAGCAACATCCTGGAGGAAGAGGGCGAAAGGCTTCATGCCCGCAGCATAGAAGAGGCATCAACATTATCATTTGCCAACAAGGAATGGAACATACAGACAGGTTCATGCGAGATTGTTACTGTCGGCTTGCGCCGCTGATAAAAGTTGTTTAAAGAGTTGAAAAACAGACTTTTGAACACACATTAAAAGGTACAGGACTGCAAGTGTACTATAAACTAGGCATTACGTACGTTGGCGGAAGGGTTACGCTATTTACCAGATGTATCTGTTGAGTTATTGGTTGTTTTTCTATAGAATGAACAGTAGAATTGCTAATGATCGAAAGTACCTATGCCATCAAGATGGTCGCAGGTACACTTCATTGTTCATTCTATATTGAAACATTAAGGGGGCTTGAAGCCATGGAATCCTTGGGAGGACTGCTTCAGCAGCTGAACCCTGCCTTTCGTGAGCAATCGCGGCGGATTGCGGCGGATTTGATGGAAAATCCGTACGTACGCGAATTCCGCGCAGGTCATCCTGAACTGCAAGATGCACAGCTCATGACCGATCTGAGCAAGCTGTTTCAGTACGCCAAAGACTCTAAGAACTGTGCGAATTGTCCGGGACTCGACAACTGTCCTAACGATTTTCAGGGCCACTTTTGCAAACTGGAAGTAGAACATTTTAACGGTAAACCCGAAATCATAGATATAAAAGCGCCTTGTTCCAAACATATCGCCCGGCAAAATGAACATATCATTAAGCAACGTATTCGTAGTTTCTATGTGGACGAGCGTGCGCTCAGTGCCGGATACAACGATGTGGAGATTATGGGCAAGGATCGGATGCGTGCTCCAGCAGTGAATCAGGTGCTTCGTTATATTAGGGAGACCAAGGAGAATGGATTATCTCCGCAAGGACTGTTTCTGGAAGGAACTTTCGGGACAGGCAAGACGTTCCTGATGTGTTATCTGCTGCATGAACTGGCGGTTGCAGGCCACACGGGTGTCATTATCTATATGCCTGACTTTGTGGAGGATCTGAAATCCATGATCAGTGAAGGGCAGAAGCTGAAGGAAATGACGGATATTTTGAAAAGTTGTGATCTGCTCATCTTTGATGATATCGGGGCAGAGAATCTGAACCCTTGGGTTCGGGATCATGTGATGGGGTCCATTCTGAACTATCGGATGAATCGCAAACCAACCTTCTATACTTCCAATTACAATCTGGATGGGCTTGAAAAACATCTTAGTTTCACCAATCGGGACGGCGAGGAATCGAATAAAGGCCAGCGTCTCATGGACCGGATTCGTCCATTCGTGGATGTCATCTCCGTTCGGGGTGAGAATCAGCGCGGTAAACGTTAATCGGTTAGTTTATGGGTCTGATCTACAAATTATACTTTTTAAGCAATAAGTAGTCCCAAAAAAAGCCTGGCTTTCGCATTGTCGCGAAAACCGGGCTTTTCTGGTCCTGCGTGAGACCTGTGAGTATCCTATTCGGTGATGAATTTGAAGATAACCATACCGAAAAAGATCACTGTCATCAGGCCGGCCATGCCGGCAACACCCACGATCAGATCAAATAGATCGTTGCGGGGTTCCTCGTTCACATGTTCACGCGGGTCGCTGATCCGCACATTTGCATCCATGTTATTGCCTCCTTATGGGGAATACAGCTTGCCCGTATGGGGGCTGAAACCCGGAGTAATTTTAGTATACTTGGAAAAGAAAGCGTTTGTAAAGATTTTGAAGTTGGTATGCCACATCCTGTAATTGTGAAGATTTGATGTTGGGAAGATGAACATTGCAGCGTTCAATTCACAAGTTTGACGTACCTGTGTTATACTGGAAGTGTCGTTCACGACGTTACAGGTTAAAATAAACCGTAAGTATATATAAGGAGGACAATTTCATGGCTATTGTTAACGTATCCGATCAATCCTTCAACGCTGAAGTAGAAGGCGAAGGAACGGTTCTTGTTGATTTCTGGGCGCCTTGGTGTGGTCCTTGTAAAATGCTCGCTCCAATCCTGGAAGAGCTGTCCACAGAAGTTGGCGATGCAGTGAAAATTGCTAAAGTTAACGTGGATGAAAATCCGGAATCTGCTTCCCGCTTTGGCGTAATGAGCATTCCAACTTTGATCTTCTTCAAAGACGGTCAACCGGTAGATAAAGTGGTTGGTCTGAACTCGAAAGATGCGCTCAAAGGAATTATCGCAAAACACCAATAATTTACAGGCTTACACATACGCCTCCGGTTTACATGCCGGGGGCGTTTTGCGTCGAATACCTTTATATAGGACAATATAAAGTATATATTTTTTATAAAATGAAACTGGAAATTTACATGTTAACGGAGAGGACAGAAATGAGCTGTAGAAGCGAAGCGTTCGCCTTTATCACCGGATTTTCCCTTTTAAAAAAGGGAATCGAAAAAATCTGGGGATAACAGCGATCGAAAGATCATTCTGTCGTCGGAGTATTTCATGTAACGTGAGGATTTCAGCTTTTTCGGGAAGGAGGATTCACCGAATTATGGATCAATTCATGAATGATTTGCAAGATCAGGAGAAGGCACTGGAGCAGATTCGCCACAAGCTCGCTTTGCTGCCAGACATGTCTGGATGTTACCTGATGAAGAACAGTGAAGGTACCATTATCTATGTAGGTAAGGCTAAAGTGCTGAAGAACCGCGTACGCTCTTATTTTATCGGCAGTCATAACGGAAAGACCCAGCGTCTGGTGTCCGAAATCCGTGATTTCGAATATATCGTGACGGGCAGTAACATGGAAGCACTCATTCTGGAATGTAACTTGATCAAGAAACATATGCCGCGTTATAACGTGTTGCTCAAGGATGACAAGACATTCCCATATCTTAAAATTACCAATGAAAAGCACCCCCGGTTGGAAGTAACCCGGCGCGTGCTGAAAGATAAAGCCAAATATTTCGGACCTTATCCAAACTCATATGCGGCACATCAAACGAAAAAACTGCTCGACCGCATGTATCCACTGCGCAAATGTGGTGTAATGCCCAAAGAAGTGTGCCTGTACTATCACATGGGACAGTGTCTTGCCCCTTGTGTGAAGGAAGTGGAGAAGGAGCAGTACGACCAGATTTCCCAAGAGATTGGTTCATTTCTGAGCGGTGGTCACGAAGAGATCAAAAAGGATTTGCAGCGTAAGATGCAAGAGGCTGCGGAGGATCTTTATTTTGAACGTGCCAAGGAACTGCGCGACCAGGTAATCGCCATCGATGCGATGATGGAAAAACAGAAAATTACGATGGCCGATGCCAGAGACCGTGATGTATTTGGTTTTGCCATTGATAAAGGCTGGATGTGTGTCCAGATTCTATATATGCGTCAGGGTAAAATGATTGAACGTCACGTATCTACTTTCCCGTTTTACGGTGAGGCGTACAGTGATTTCATGTCTTACGTAACACAGTACTACAGTGATAATCCGGCATTGCCACAAGAGATTTTGTTGCCGGAAATGCCCAAGGATCTTGCAACGGATAACGACAATTTGGATACGGGTTCTGATGCTGATGGATCGGTACCTGCCGCAGTTACGGTTGAGTTTGAGCAGACGGGACAAGTGGAGCATAGTAACGCTTCCCAGCCACTGGTTGCTGAGACTCGTGCAGCTTACGGAGGTTCCACTGAGGCAGAAGGTGAACAACCTGACAGTATGCAAGAGGATGCTCCAATAATGGATACAACTGATTTAACTGAAAAGCTTCCAGCTGGACTGGAAGACCCAACTCAGGTTGCTGCTGCTTTACAGGAGTGGTTGGAGATCAAAGTGCTCATCCCGCAACGTGGATTGAAACGCCAGATGATCACCATGGCTGTGGATAATGCACGTGTAGCACTGGAAGAGAAGTTCCGCCTGATTGAGCGAAATGAAGAACGGACATCCAAAGCTGCTGAAGGACTGGGACGTTTTATTGGACTGGATCAGCTTCACCGTATTGAAGCGTTTGATAACTCGAACATCCAGGGTACGAACCCGGTATCTGCCATGATTGTATTTACGGATGGTAAACCGGATAAGAAGGAATATCGGAAGTACAAGGTCCGTTCGGTTGAAGGACCCGATGATTATGAAACCATGCGAGAAGTCATCCGTCGCCGTTACGAGCGGGTATTAAAAGAAAACCTGACCCAGCCTGACCTGATTGTGGTCGATGGTGGTAAAGGACAGATCTCGGCTGCGGTCGATATTTTGGAAAATGAGCTGGGGCTGTTTATTCCGGTATGTGGTCTGGTGAAGGATGCGAAGCATAAGACTTCACAGTTGATGATCGGTAATCCACCGGAAGTCATCTCCCTGCCTCGGGATAGTCAGGAATTCTACCTGTTGCAGCGGATACAGGAAGAGGTCCACCGTTTTGCGATCTCGTTCCACCGGGAACAGCGTGGCAAATCGATGGTGACATCACGTTTGGATGCCATTCCGGGTATTGGAGAGAAGCGGCGTAAGCTGCTGTTGAAGCATTTTGGCTCTTTGCGCAAAATAAAAGAGGCCAGCGTCGAAGACTTCCGGCCTCTATCTATTGGTGACAAACTGGCAAATCAGATTATTGCAGCACTTCGTGATGAGGAGTCGTAACATACGGCTTCTCTTTTTGTTTTGGATTGAATTTGTAGACCACATATCCAACGATGGCCGGGAGTACAATCCAGAAGAGTCCAGCAGCCATATTCAGGGCATCGCCCATAAAGACCAAGCTGAGTCCCATCAGCAAGCTGTCGAAGATCACATGTGCGAATACAACGGCAATAAAGCCGTGACGCAGCATGATCAGACTGAACAGCAATCCAATCACCATCAGCTCAATGGGACGGGTGATTACTGGATAGATCGGATACAAAGTGTGTCCAAGTGCCCAAATGATGGTTGGGATCAGACAGGCAATAAACGTGTTACGCACAATCTTTTGCATCATGCGAATGCCGAACAGTCGATAAACAGTTTCTTCACCAATACCGGCCATCCAGGCCATGATCGGGAAGAGCCAGGCATAGGTCATATTAAATGTAGATTGATCTGCTGACGTCGTTGACCATGTGCCGATGCTTCGCTCCAGAATGAAGAACAGGATGGATTGCACACCCAGTAGAATGAATGCCCACAGGTAACCAGCATACATACTGTGAAGTACATATTTTCCATATCCGGGTTCTTTGGCACGAGGCCATGGGTTCAGACCTATTTTACGCCACATGCCGTCACCGGCAACGAGGGACAGATAGATGGTTGCACTCATGACCAGTGTAATACCTGCCTGCATTAACATCAGGAATGCTAACATGAAATTGGAGAGCCCTTGTGCCTGAAAGAGTGGAATCATGTTCAGTGTACCAATTACCGAAGCTGCGAAATACACCAGCGAGAGAATAATCCCGCGTTTGAAAGACGTATGTGCTCGGGTCAGAATGCTATAGATGATTGCCAGCACGCCCAGTACAAAGGTCAGGAATGCATAGCCGCCATAGGTCATCCAATTGGCCTGACGTGTTTGATCTTTCACATAGTCAGTATGGGATTCCGGGACCGAGAAGCCAGGATCGAACGATCGTACCGCACCCTCTTCAAACGTAAAATTCAGTTCAAGCTTGGAGTCTCCGATGGCTTTTGCAGAATCTGTATATTTCAGACCCGCTTCACCATCGCGAGTATCCAATTGAAGTGTTGGCATTTCATAACCGAATTCAGTCAGAACGCCAGCCGCCAGCCGTTCTTTCTCGTCCAAGGACATATTACCTTCGGCAAGTACTTGCGATGTGGTCACTCGTCCACTAACCTGCTCCGCCTCAATGGCGGTATAGAGGGAGGAAGGCAGTTCCCGTTTGAAGCCGACTACTTTTCCTGTTTTCATATGTACGTCAACATTAAGATAACCGCCTTTGTGTTGATCAGGCAAACGAACGCGGAATACATCGTAAGGATAGCTTGTTTCCCATTTCTGGTTATAGGTATCAAGTTGTTTGGTTTTGGCCATATACCCGTAGATATCGGAATGTGTCTGGTAGGTTACCAGGGTTTTTGCATCATCATTTGGCAGTGAATAGTCATTCACAGAAGCTGCGAATGATCGTGCGGATTGTGTCGCCTGCTCCTTGGTTATGAAGGACGTGGACGAAATTTCTGTCGTTTGTGATGAGGTAGCTGGAAAGATCTGAAATACAAAAAATAGAATCAGGCCAATCGCCGCAAGCAACCCCAGCCGCTTGAAGTTAGCCTTGAGTTGCAAAGGCTGCCCTAAGGGATTCATGTAATGGTGTTCCTCCTTTATTGATAGAGGTAGTTCAAAAAGTTTCTAGCTTCATCCCATCTTCTTGGTACTGAAAACCGCCCTTTTTGAACACGCACTAATATGGATATTAAAGTTAACATAGCACAGGCCAAGCACCGAATGCCAATGATGTAACGAAAACAGGTGTAAATCCTTGAAAATGAATGAAAAGCACCGAAAGAATCTGATCTATCCGTCGCTATATCTGAGTTCTTCCCTTTTTGGCTGAATTCGATGCTATTTACACAAAAAACGTTTTGTCTACAAACGTCGCAGCGCTTATAATTTTGAAGCAAATGTGCAATGATTCGCATGTCTTTCGCCCAACAAGGGAACGAATAGAATATATTCCAACTTCATTATATATGTCGTTTTAATCTGAATCATACTTGTTTAACGTTTGGCAACAGCATTTCAAATGAAGAAGGCTCCACGGGTGTGGAGTTATTTTCATTTTAGAAGAGGTGGAAGATACTCAAGTGAAACTGAATGTTCAATGGATGCGATTATCGCCACCCCGTATTCTTGTGTTAGGGTTTGCTGGCATCATATTGGTAGGCACACTGCTATTAATGCTTCCGGCATCCAGCCGTAACGGAGACAGTCTTGCATTTATTGATGCGCTCTTTACAGCAACTTCGGCTGTTTGTGTCACTGGTTTGGTTGTCGTTGATACAGGGACTCATTTCTCGGTGCTGGGTCAGGTTGTAATTGCAATTCTGATTCAGATTGGCGGACTGGGCTTCATGACAATGTCCACATTGGTTGCCATTGCGTTCAAACGGCGGATTTCGCTTAGAGAGCGGTTGATTCTACAGGAAGCGATGAACCAGAGCACGATGGAGGGAATCGTCCGGCTGATTCGTAAAGTTGTGATCTACTCACTCATTATCGAAGGCATATGTGGCACACTGTTTGCCATCCGCTGGTCGTTCGACATGCCAGTCGGACAGGCGATTTATTATGGCTATTGGCATGCGATCTCCATGTTCAACAATGCGGGCTTTGATATGTTTGGCGATTTCCGCAGTCTGACCGGTTATGTGTATGACCCATTGGTTAATTTTACAGCGATGTTCCTGATTGTCTCTGGCGGTATCGGTTTTGTGGTGTTGTCAGACCTGGTGGATTACCGCAAAACGCGGAAGCTGTCTTTGCACTCCAAAGTTGTACTGTTAATGACTGGATTGTTGATTGTGTTTGGTGCACTTGTCATTTTCGTATTTGAATTCAGCAATCCGCGGACACTGGGTGGCCTGAACTGGGGTGGCAAAATTCTCGGTTCATTCTTCCAGTCCGTTACGCCGCGAACGGCAGGAGCCAATACGGTAGATATTGCCGGGCTGAGACAGGCAACACAGTTCTTTATGATCATTCTGATGTTCATTGGTGCTTCGCCAGGTTCTACGGGAGGCGGGATCAAAACAACGACATTTATGATTATGGCTGGCGCGGTCATCGCCATGATGCGTGGACGTGAAGATATCGTATTTTTCCGCTACCGGCTCGTACAGGAACGGATTTTCAAGGCGCTTACTATTACATTGCTGGCGCTCTTGTTCATCATAGCTGTAACGATGGCACTGAGTACCACAGAAGACGCCAGTTTTATGATGATCTTATTTGAAACGACATCAGCCTTTGGTACCGTAGGATTATCGCTTGGACTAACGCTGAAGTTGACTACATTGGGCAAACTCCTGATCTGTTTTACGATGTTTGCAGGAAGGCTTGGACCGATCACATTAGCGTATGCACTCGGGCAGAAAAAGGGTAAAGAGTTATACAGGTATCCGGAAGGCAAAATGATTATTGGATAAATCTATTTTTAGTGAGTTTTGAAATTGATTTGGATAAGGGGTTCGTGAAGAACAATGAAAACACAGCAGTTTGCGGTGATTGGGCTTGGGCGGTTTGGCTCCAGTCTGGCACAGGAATTAATGGAACTCGGCTACGAGGTGCTCGGGATCGATAAAAATGAAGAAGTCGTCGAAGACATTAGTGAATTGGTCACCCATGCCGTTGTAGCCGATGCCACAGATGAGGAAGTGCTGCGCTCCCTGGGTATTCGTAATTTTGACTGCTGCATCGTTGCCATCGGGGATGATATCCAGACGAGCATTCTCACCGCGATTCTGTTAAAAGAGCTGGGCGTCAAGACGGTCGTGGCCAAGGCCATATCCGTCCTTCACGGACGAGCATTGGATAAACTGGGGATTGATCGAGTCGTTTATCCTGAGCGGGATATGGGCATTCGGGTTGCCCACCAGCTGGTTACCCCGAACTTGCTGGATTACATTGAATTATCCAATGATTACAGTATTGTCGAGATGAAGGTTCCCGCCTGTCTGCACAACAAGACACTTTCAACCCTGAATGCACGCGTACGTTTTGGTTGCAGCATTGTGGCGTTACAGAAAGAAGCTGGGGTCATTATCGCTCCGACGGCACTGGATTCGCTTCAGATGGGGGATATTATGGTCATTATTGGTAATAATGCAGATATCGACCGATTTGAAGAAGAGGTTATCAGCCAGGAGAGCTGATAATTAAGATGAGTTAAATAAGGAAGCCAGGGGTTAGAGCCTGGCTGATTCAGATCAAAGCTAAGGCGTCGTAGTCCTCCGTGAGGGCAATGGCGCCTTTGCTGTAAAGAGTGCAGCCGTCTCCTTGACCCATTGTCTGGAGGTCTCGCTGAGGTCCTCTTTTTCCCCATAGATCATACAGGTTGTTCTGCGGGTCTGCTGTAATTGAGGCAAATGAACAGAAACCAGATCATTGTCCGCAAGTAATTGTGGACGAAGATATGACTTGGGCAATAGAGCAGCAGCTTTGGCGGAAGGCAGAAGTCGGATAATCGCTTCAAAGGAGTCAATTTCCATGCGAATATCCGGCATCACGGCACAGCGCTGGAAGAGGTCGTCCGTTAATTTGCGGTACCAGGTGCCTTTGGAGAACGTGATCATCGGCAGATCCTGCAAATGCTCCATCCCGGCTTCCTTACCGGATAAGGGGTGTGTAAGCGGCACAACCAGTTCCAGGTGATCGTCAAAGAGCGGCACACAGTTAAGCCCCACTTCGCTGATGGAGGAGGCGACAATGCCCACATCGGCTTTTTTGTCACGCACAAACGAGACAATCTCATGTGTTTTACCCGTCAACAGTTTCAATTCGGCATTTGGATGTTTCTCCATAAAGGCATTGACGAGAGGTGGTAATGTAGTTTGAAGCGTCGTCAGACTGGCTCCGAGTGTAATGGTGCTTTGTTCTTCGTCTTTATACTGGGCAAGCATGGTGAGGAACTTCTGCTGCTGCTGCTTCTGTTCTACCGCGAAGGTATAGGCGAACTGGCCCACACTGGTTAACTCCAGCCGTTTGCCACGGCGGTGAAATAGGGCAACCCCAAGTTCATCCTCCAATTTGGCAATTTTTCGTGAGAGTGCGGGTTGGGACAAGTTCAGTAACTTGGATGCACGGTTCAGGCTGGACTGCTCCACGACCGCTGCAAATGCATTTAACTCCTCAAACATGAACAATAACCTCTTTTCCATGAGTGTGATTCTTGCCCTTGCTTAATCGTTTTCCATGTTGTATAGCCTGTAAACCCAATGTTTCACTGCTTATACCTATAGGGTATAACATTTAATAATTATATTGCAATTCCCTTATAAGAAAAAAAGGAGTAACATGAATCGTGACACAAGTTGTTCACACCTGGGGAAAACGGAACAATTTGTCGAACCTTTTCATGGAAAAGGATTCGTGTCATGATAAGTGAAATCATTTATGAAAACGTTGTATTTAGCGAAAGGGGATCGACATTTTATGAAAGGGTTTTACTCCAGAAAGCTGCACTCCTTGCTTGGCGTCATTCCGCTCAGTTTGTTTTTTGTTGAGCATTTGGTGACGAACTTCTCGGCAGTTGAAGGCGGCAAAGAGGCTTTTGACGGTGCTGTTGCATTTTTGAACAGTCTGCCACTGGTTATTGTTTTGGAAACGCTCCTCATCTGGTTACCGTTGTTCTATCACGGTGTATATGGTCTGTATATTGCTTATCAGGCCAAGCCTAACGTGGGCCGTTATGGCAATGAGCGCAACTGGCGTTACACGTTGCAGCGGGTCAGTGGTGTCATTACGTTTGTATTCGTAATCTGGCATGTATGGGAGACTCGGGTACAGGTTGCGTTGGGTACAGTCACCCACGAAGAACTTGGTGGTGTCATTCATGAGATCGTGATGAACCCGGTAACATTTATTCTATATCTGATCAGTGTGGTTGCGGCATCCTATCACTTTGCCAACGGTCTGTGGTCGTTTCTTGTTAGCTGGGGGATTACCGTGGGTCCGCGTGCGCAGCGTGTGTCCTCTTATGTGTGCATGAGTTTGTTTGGTATTATTTCCATTATGTTTATTGCTTCGTTGTTCGCTTTCCGGAGCATGGATTTCCAAGCAGTAACTTCGATGGTTGATGTAGTAAAAACAGTTCTAATTTAAGCATTTAGCGTATAAATGCTGACTTATAAGGGAGTGAACAGCAATGGCATCAACGAATGTAATTATTGTGGGCGGCGGTCTCGCGGGATTGATGGCGGCGATCAAATCGGCTGAAGCCGGAGTCCATGTTCATTTATTTTCACTGGTTCCTGTTAAACGATCCCACTCTGTATGTGCACAAGGCGGCATCAACGGAGCGGTGAATACCAAGGGTGAGGGTGACTCCCCATGGGTACACTTTGACGATACGGTATACGGCGGTGACTTCCTCGCGAACCAACCTCCTGTTAAAGCGATGTGCGAAGCAGCACCTGGCATCATTCACCTGATGGACCGTATGGGCGTCATGTTCAACCGGACACCGGAAGGTTTGCTTGATTTCCGTCGTTTCGGGGGAACGAAGCATCACCGTACGGCGTTTGCCGGAGCAACAACAGGACAACAATTGCTCTATGCATTAGACGAACAGGTACGTCGCTGGGAAGCAGCGGGCCTGGTTACGAAATATGAGAACTGGGAATTCCTGCAGGCGGTTTTGGATGATGAAGGCGTATGTCGCGGGATCGTAGCTCAGGATCTGAAAACGATGAAGGTACAGACCTTCCCGGCAGAAGCGGTTATTCTGGCGAGCGGTGGTCCAGGGATCATTTTCGGTAAAACGACCAACTCTGTAATTAACACAGGTACAGCGGCAAGTGCGGTGTATCAGCAAGGTGTAAATTACGCCAACGGGGAGTTCATTCAGATTCACCCAACAGCCATTCCAGGGGATGACAAGCTGCGTCTCATGTCTGAATCCGCGCGTGGTGAAGGTGGACGGATCTGGACGTACAAAGACGGAAAACCTTGGTACTTCCTTGAAGAAAAGTATCCATCCTACGGTAACCTGGTTCCACGTGATATCGCGACTCGTGAAATCTTCAGCGTCTGCGTAGATATGGGTCTGGGTGTGAACGGCGAGAACATGGTTTATCTCGATTTGTCGCACAAAGATCCGAAGGAACTGGACGTTAAACTGGGCGGAATCATTGAGATCTATGAGAAGTTCATGGGCGATGACCCGCGTAAAATCCCAATGAAAATCTTCCCGGCAGTCCATTATTCCATGGGCGGTATGTGGGTAGATTATAACCAAATGACTAACATTCCGGGGCTGTTCGCAGCTGGTGAATGTGAATATCAATACCATGGCGCAAACCGTCTGGGTGCCAACTCATTGGTATCTGCGATCTATGGTGGTATGGTGGCTGGACCAAAAGCGGCTGAATATATCAAAGGACTTAAAAAATCATCCGCTGATATCCCATCTTCCGTATTTGAGAAACACACCAAACAACAAAGCGATAAATACGAAGGCATCTTGAAAATGCAGGGCACGGAAAATGCCTATGTCATTCATAAAGAGCTTGGCGAGTGGATGACCGCCAACATGACGGTTGTGCGCTACAACGACAAGCTTGAAGCCACGATTGGCAAGATCAAGGAATTGAAAGAGCGTTATGGCAAAATCAACATGTACGATAGCTCCGGTTGGAATAACCCGAGCGCAGCATTCACTCGCCAACTGTGGAACATGATTGAATTGGCAGAAGCAATGACACTGGGCGCACTGCTGCGTAACGAAAGCCGCGGCGCGCATTACAAACCGGAATTCACGGAACGTAATGACGAAGAGTTCCTGAAAACGACTATCGCGAGCTGGTCGAAAGAAGGCCCGAAAATCTCGTACGAGCCAGTAGACGTATCCCTGATCCCACCACGTATCCGGGATTACTCCAAGGATTAAATATCACGGAATTATTATAAGGTTAAATATTAAGCACCTGAACGAAGAAGACGGGAGAACTTTGGAGAAGCAGAGCTTCTTCAAAAGTTACTGCCATCAACGTGATGGAGTGAAGGTTCTCAGCAAAGGTACTCTGTGTGCACAAAGCAGCAGAGGAAGCCAAAATACCTGTTCATAAGCAAGCAACGCATTGGCAAAGCTTGCATATTTAAAATTACCGCAATCCAGCATGAATGGAGTGCAGTTTCCAGCAAAGTGACCCTGCGTGCACGACGTAGCGGAGGAAGCGGAAATGCCCAGAAGAAGCGAAGCGCCTTAGCGATGCTTCAGAACTTCAATACTGCCATCCAGCATGAATGGAGTGCAGTTTTCCAGCAAAGTGACTCTGCGTGCACAACGTAGCGGAGGAAGTGGAATTGACCTGAAGAAGCGAAGCGTCCGCCTTTGATACCCCATTTTATTCAATAGAGATCCATTCCGTAAAATGGGGGAGCAACAGCGGTCGGAAGGTCATTCCACTGACGAAGCGTCTCCCGTGCACCAAAATATTTTGCGCATCAGCAATACAATCATCGTCACCAGAGGAGGGGACAACGATATGGCGGAACAAGCTACAGCCAACAAAACCGTCAAGTTTATCATCACCCGTCAGGATAGCCCGGAGTCATCTTCGTACAACGAAGAATTTGAGCTTCCGTACCGTCCCAACATGAATGTGATCAGCGCCCTGATGGAGATTCAGCGGAACCCCGTCAATACAGATGGCAAATCCATTGCTCCCGTGTGCTGGGATTCCAACTGTCTCGAAGAAGTCTGTGGTGCCTGCTCCATGGTCATCAACGGCAAGCCACGTCAAGCATGTGCAGCCCTGATCGACAAGCTCGAACAGCCCGTTCGTATCGAACCGATGAAGACATTCCCGGTAGTTCGTGACTTGGTCATCGACCGTAGCCGGATGTTTAGCGCCCTGAAACGCGTAAAAGCATGGATTCCGATCGATGGTACCTATGACCTTGGTCCAGGTCCACGGATGCCTGAGAAGAAGCGTCAGTGGGCATATGAGCTGTCCAAATGTATGACATGTGGTGTATGTCTGGAGGCATGCCCGAACGTCAATGAGAAAACAGACTTTATCGGTCCAGCAGCACTGTCCCAAGTGCGCTTGTTCAACGCTCACCCAACAGGGGAGATGAACGCCGACGATCGCCTGGAAGCGTTGATGGAAGACGGAGGCATTGAGGGCTGTGGTAACTCACAGAACTGCGTGCAATCCTGTCCAAAAGGCATTCCACTGACAACCTCCATTGCGGAAATGAACAAACAAACGACCAAGCATATGTTCAAACGCTGGTTGGGTGTATAATCTCGTCATAACATGTGCAGAAGTGTAATCTGCAACTTAGAAGAAGTCGTGATCCTGTGCAGCAACATGCCGGAGATCTCGGCTTCTTTTTGTAATGAAGCAGAGGAACCGGGCTACCCATGCAGAATATGATATACTAAGGGGATGGATTAAGAGCGTAGAAGGAGGGGGAGATATGGCAGAGACACCGCGTCAGGGCAGCAACAACTCGCCGTCCCAGCGCTCGCACAAAGCACCAGGTGCAGAAGAGTCTGTGTTTCCTGGAGAAGAAAAGGATCATGATCCCTCTCGCCGAAGTTTCTTATTGCGCATGGTTTTGATGACAGCGGGTGCCAGTTTGCTTACAGGAGGTTATGCCTGGTTATGGGAACCGCGTCGCCTGGAGATCAAGCAAGTGGAGCTGAAACTTCCGAAGTTTCCAAAGGCATTTGACGGCTTGCGTGTCGTTCAGTTCAGCGATGCCCATCTTGGTTTTCATACCGGGGTGAAAGAGCTGAAGAAGTTGGCAGCAACGATTGAGGAGCAGCAACCGGACTTGATTTGTTTTACCGGAGACATCGTCGAGAGGGAAGCAGAGCCGATGCGTGAATGTATTCCGGTACTCGCCTCCATGCAAGCGAAGTATGGCAAGTTTGCTGTTTTGGGGAATCATGATTATCGGGGCGGACAGCAGAATCAAGTGACAACCATGTTCCGTGAAGCCGGATTCACTTTGTTACGGAACGAACATGTGGTGATTGAACAAGGGGGCGAACGTCTGGCCATAGCTGGTCTGGATGACGCACTTACAGGCAGGCCTGATCCTGCCCAAGCCATCAAGGGATTGGATCATGATGTGTGGAAGTTGTTACTTATGCATGAACCGGATTATGCCGATATTGCCACTCCCTATGGTTTCGGATTACAACTTTCCGGTCATAGCCATGGTGGACAGGTACGTTTTCCCTGGATCGGGGCACTGACAACTCCGCGAGGTTCACACAAGTATGTTCAAGGATTGTATTACACGGATGTCCAGGGGGTATATTACACCACCCAGACACAAATGCCTGTGTATGTGAATCGTGGTTTTGGCATGACTCAACTGCCCATTCGTTTTCTGTGCAGACCAGAATTAACGGTGTTTGAGCTTAAAGGATCAACCACATAAAAGAATATAAGATGAATATAAAACATAAAGGATTCAACATGAATGGAGGTTATCCAGATGGAACGAATTGCGATTGTATCCGACATTCATGGCAACATGACTGCCTGGGAAGCAGTGTTAAAAGATATCCGAAGTCGTGGCGTAGAGCGAATCTTTTGTCTTGGTGACCTCGTGGGCAAGGGACCAGAACCGGTACAAGTTGTGGATCAGGTGAGAGCAACGTGCGAACTTGTCATCCGTGGCAATTGGGATGAACTGGTTGCGGTTAACCAGGACAACGAGAACTTTACGTGGCAAGCAGAACGGCTGGGTGAAGAACGATTGGCGTACTTGGCGGGCCTACCCTTCAGTCATCAATTTCAACTGAGCGGTCGCACCATCCGTCTGGTCCATGCTTCACCTCAAAGTGTGTACCATCGTGTACAGCCGTGGGATGCAATAGAAAAGAGGTTGGCAATGTTTGATCCTCCCGCTGATGAGCCTGAGCAAAGTGTTGCAGATGTTGTAGGTTATGGGGATGTGCATAACGCATACTTGCAGTATATGAACGGCAAGTTACTGTTTAATGCAGGCAGTGTTGGTAATCCACTCGATCTTCCCCAGGCTTCTTACTGTATTCTGGAGGGTGAAGACAGCAACGATAACAATGCCCCGTTCAATGTTCAATTTGTGCGGGTACCTTATGATATTGAGCGAGAAGTACAGGTTGCACAGTCGGCGAATGTTCCTGCATTGGATTTCTATATCCGTGAGATTCGTACGGGTATCTATCGCGGGCTGCAGGAGTAGTCAGCATCTGGGCTCTATAGCGTCAGGAATTGGGATGATGCAATATATTAATACTAAAATGCGAATACTAAAGTTCGTGGATCAGTTCAAATGGTATTACGCCGGATCATCATCAGAGCATGCTTGTCTTACCGGACTAGAGCCCGTTTAGGCAAAAGGAGCGATTGTCATGCTTACCCGAAAAATGCTGGTTCAAGGTCTGCCGGCTTTGTGGACAGAGCGTCTTGTCCTGCGATCATTACGTCAAAGTGATTACAGCACATTATCGGAACTTTTTTCCGATCCTCAAGTCATAAGATATGTGAATAGGGGAAGCCAGCCCACGCCAACCAGGGCGAGACGGTTATTGAACCAGATACGGAGCAGCAGCGCCAAGCTGGATTCGTTACATTATGGGATCTGCTGGAGAGGCAAGGAACAAGTGATTGGGATCACCTCATTCCAGCACTGGAATGATCAGAATGGTACCGCACAGATTGGTTACATCCTGAACAGGTCCTGTTGGGGCAGGGGTGTGGCTACCGAGGCGGTACAGCGACTGTTGCACTTTGGATTTGACGATCTTCATTTGTGGAGGGTGGAGGCACGGTGTTATGAGGCCAATGTATCTTCACAACGGGTGTTAAGCAAAATAGGGATGTCCTATGAGCGGAGTCTTCCCTCCTTCGGACTGCATGATGAGGATGACGAGGAATCAGAATCCCTGATGGATGTTAAAGTGTACAGTATGTACCGGGAACAATACGCCCGCCCGCTTCAGGAAAAATACCTGCAAACCCTGGTATCTGACAAGCCGCAATGACATAGAGTAAGAGTAGTCAAACGTGAATGAATCGAACTTCAATCATTTGTTACACAATTGAAATATAGCTGCAATTGAACTCTAACAGACAGGGGGTAAACTTATCTCATGACCCCCTTTTTGATAATAGATAATGCTGTTGGGACCCGCGCGAGCGGGTTCATTTTTTTTTGTCCATATAAGTTAACTTTGGGGGATTTACACTGGCCACTCCGATGACAGAATAACCTTCCGATCGCTGTTATACCCGGATTTTTTGATTCCCTTTTGAAAAGGGGCAAATCCGGGGATAGCGTATTCTTCCGATGCAGCTTTCTTTCAGAAAGCTTTTAGGCGACCGCTTCGCTTCTTCAAGTTATTTCTGTCCTCTCCGTTATCGTGTAAATGTTCAGTTTAACTTATATAATATTTTTAATTTAGAATTAAACCTAAACCCCCACAACGTGAACAAGCGCGCTGTGGGGGTTTCTATGTGGTCTGATATTTTTTACAGTGGTACAACCTGCATCTGTTTCTGCTTGAAGTACACCCAGTCGGTGAATCCGATCTCCTTGAGACGTGTACGAACGTCATCCAGCTCGTCTGCCACCCGCTGCGGTTTATGAGCGTCCGATCCAAAGGTCACCTTCACTCCATAATGATGGGCCCGTTCCAAAATGGCATCCGAGGGATACCAGCCACCGCTGAGTTTGGTTTTGCCAGATGTGTTAATTTCAATCGCTACGTTGGATTCTGCAATGACCTGCAACGTTTCATCAATGGCCTGATCAGCGATAATTTCGGAGAAAGGTGGATAATTTCCTTTCATCGCATCAATGTGTCCAAGAATCTGGAACATACCGCTGCGAGCCGATTCCCGGATTAATGAATAATAACTCTCTTTCACTTCAACTTTGCGAGCATTGCTCAGTCCATTCCACCGGGTTTTGTTGAAGATACTCACATCCTCGGTATGATGAACCGAACCAATAATATAGTCAAAAGGATACTGTCCCAGTGTGGTACGGTACAATTCTGCATAAGCAGGGAAGTAGTCGGATTCAATGCCGAGCAGTACATCGATTTTACCAGCGTACTCTTCTTTCAAAGCAAGGACTTCTTCCACATAATGCTGCAATTCCGACTTGCCCATTGCGATCCGGGGAAATGCCTGCTCAAGCTCGCTGCCAAAGTATGGCGTATGATCCGAGATACCGATGGCCTGAAGTCCTGCCTTAATACCCGCCTCTATATAATCGCGGATGTTGCCGTCTGCGTGACCACAACGAAAATGATGTGTATGAAGATCAAATTTCATATGGAATCCTTCCTTTCTCATGGCTCATTGTCATTCTGAACTGATGAATTGGGTTTCCGGCATACCTTTGAGGTCACTTATGAATTGCTGCATTGCTGAGTTAAGGTATCGACTGGACTTATAGATGACACCAACAGGGTGACTGACCTCGAGCTCACTTAAGGGTATCATTCGCAATGTACCTTGACGCAACTCATGCGCAACAGATTGTTTGGAGATGACAGCTGCCCCGAGATCAATCTCGACCATCCGTTTCACTTCTTCGCTGCTCGACAACTCCATTACAATATTAGGTTCAATATTATGTTTCTTGAAGATGGTTTCTGTAAACCTTCGTCCTACTGTATCAGGGGACAGCAGAATCAGTGGTGTACTCCGGAGCACATCGACTGCAGCATGTTTTTTCTTTGCCAGCGGATGGGAAGGAGATACCACGAGTTCAAATGTGTCATAGTACAGTACAGATGTATTCAGGTTGGGATTACGCTCCGTGAGATAACCGATACCAATATCAACCAGACCATTTTCGACCTGGGTATAGATCTGTGATGACGGAAGGGATTGGATACTGGTTTTGATCAGCGGGAATTGATCTTGGAAATAGGATAACACCCTTGGCAAGATCTGAATAGCAATGGAAGTTGTTGTGCCTAACACGATACGTCCCTGAGGCGTTTCATCGAGATCGGACAATTTTTGTTTCAACTCATCAACGATATCGAGCATCCGTTCAGCGTGCTCCAGAAATACCTGTCCACGGTCTGTCAGGGTAACGGGTTGGTTCCGATCCACAAGAACGGTGCTGAATTCGTCCTCCAGACTTTTGATCTGGGCCGAGACGGCAGGCTGGGTCAGGTTCAGAAGTTCTCCCGCTTTGCGGAAGCTCATCGTTTTGGAAATGGTAATTAGTGTCTCCAGTTGGCTTATGTTCATAGGTGACCTCCTTGCAGGCAAAGTATCTTGATTATGTAGTGTTTGGTGCGATGAAATCCCGTAACTGGTTATTGTTCCGTTATCTTAAATTATAGGTGATTCAGGACAGCAGAGCAATGAAGGTAATTATCAGGATCAAAAGTAGTTCAAGAGACTGTGAAAAAAACGCGAATACAAGAATTTGATTTTTTTAACAGTTGTGAGAAGCAGTAATAAAGTCCTAAATGCCTTTTGCCACGCACAATGAACGAAAATCTTTCTTCAAAAGAAGTAAAAAGCTCTGTTTATTCGCTAGAATCAGCTATAAACATTTGCCCCACGGATGACGATAAATTATAGTACACATGGTTTAACGAATTCTTAATGAATTCTTGTACGTGATAAAGTATAATAAATTTAATGAATATGGGACTTTTGGTGTGTGACCAATAACCCAGTGTGAGGGGGACATAGACAGTGAAAGCGGAAGTGATTAATCCTTTCCTGGAATCGGCACGGAACGTATTCGAACAGCTCATCCAGGTTTCGCCTTCCACCGGGAGTCTTGGCGTGAAAAATGTAGAGTACATTGCAGACCATGTCTGGATCGTGATCGGAATGACGGGACAACTTAGCGGAAACATTGTATTTGGAATCAATGAACAAGTTGCATTGAAAATTGTATCTGCGATGATGGGCGGTTTTGTCATTACAGAAATGGATGAAATGAGCAAAAGTGCGATTTCGGAACTGGGTAATATGATCAGTGGTAATGCCAGTACCATCCTGTCGAACCAGGGGGTTGTGGTCGATATTACACCTCCACAAGTGATGAAGTCCGAACATCTGACTACATTTAGTGCAACGAAAGCACTGAGCATTCCTTTGCTGATGGACGGCATTGGTGAGATGGATATTCAGGTCATGATCTCGTAGAATAGAACCATACGCCATCAAAAGGCAATATGTGTTCAATACGGGAGGACATCACGGATGCTGAAAGATCAGGTAGTGTTTATCACAGGTGCATCGAGTGGTATCGGTGCGCTGTGTGCGCAGATGCTGATAGAAGAAGGAGCCATCCCGATTCTGGCTGCCCGTTCACAGGACAAGTTGGAAGAGATTGGTGCCTCGCTGAAAGGGTCGCATGAATTACTCACGCTTGATGTTACGGATAGTGAGCAGGTTCAGGCAGCTGTGGATGCGATATTGCATAAATACGGACGAATCGACATTTTGCTGAACAACGCAGGTTACGGGAAATTCGCAGCGATGACAGAGATGTCAGTACAGGAATTCGGTGAGATGATGGACGTTAATTACATGGGCATTGTCCGCTGCACCAAAGCAGTGCTTCCACAGATGCTGGAACGTGGCAAAGGTCAGATTGTGAACGTGGCCTCCATGGCTGGCAAAATCGGTACAGCCAAATCCGCTTCCTATACAGCTACGAAACATGCTGTACTCGGATTTAGTAATGCGCTGCGTCAGGAGCTTCGCAAGACCGGGGTCCTGGTGACAACGATTAATCCAGGTCCGATTGATACACCATTTTTCCATCGGGCTGACCCATCTGGCAATTATGTGAATAATGTACGTTGGATGATGTTGAAACCGGAAGACGTTGCGGGTCATATGATTCGGGCGATGAAAAAGCGCAAGGAAGAAGTGAATCTGCCAAGACTTGCTTCTGCTGGCATATGGTTGTACCAGCTATTTCCTCGTCTTGCAGATCGATTGTCGCACGGTGTAATGAATCAGAAGTAAATGTGATACGAGGCATCATATACGGAATGAAAGAAAGGCTCCGCCGAGGGGCTTTTCTTTTTTTTTGCGTGTATACATACAATTCTGGAATAAGATTTGGTACACGGGCTTTTTTCGCATATAATGAAAGGTAATGTGATGACAGGCTTCGGTTTTAGTAAGTACAAGCAGGGCTAGCATCAAAATGAATAAAATTAAAAGGATGGACATACATGACGAATCAAACATTTGCTTCAATTGGCGTGGAACAGGATCTGGAGGCCGTTTTGGCGAAACATGGCATTAACGAACCTTCACCTGTACAGGCTCAGACGATCCCGGTTATTTTGGAAGGCCGGGATGTCGTATCCAAATCCCAGACGGGAACAGGAAAAACGCTGGCATATCTGCTGCCACTGTTACAATCCATCAAAATGGATATCAAAGGTACGCAGAAACTCATTATTGCACCTACACAAGAGCTGGCGATGCAGATTGTACGTGAGGCACAACGCTACGGGGAAGAACGCAAGATCGGCGTATTAGGTCTGATTGGTGGCGCAGCGGCTAAACGTCAGATCGAGAAGCTGCGTGAGCATCCACAATTGGTTGTGGGTACACCGGGACGACTGAAAGAATTGATTACACTCAAAAAACTGAAAATGCACAACGTCTCTACAATTGTTATCGATGAAGCGGACCAAGTGTTCCAACTTGGCGGCGTAAGTGACGTGAACTTTGTACTCAAGAGCGCATTGCGGGATCGTCAGTTGATCTTCCTGTCAGCAACAATTGATGAGAATACGGCCGGACTCGCGAAGCGTGAGATGAAAGAGCCTGTTCAGATCGGAATTGAACCGGATCGAGCTACGGCTGCGGGCCTGGAGCATTATTATTTTGTAGAAGAAAACCGGAACAAAATTGACATGCTGCGTCGTCTGGTCAGACAGTACAATCCGGATCGGGCGATCGTATTTGTGAATGCAACCGAAGATATTGGTGAAGTTGAAGCAAAGATGAATCATCTGGGCTTGTCCGCTGCTGCGCTGTATGGGGATGCTGACAAAGTGACCCGCAGTAACGTATTGTCTGCCTTCCGTAATGGCAAACTTCAGTTGCTGATTGCCAGCGAAGTCGCTGCCAGAGGACTGGATATTGAAGGCTTGCCAATGGTCATTAACTATGACCCTGCCTTTGACTCGGAGCACTATGTTCACCGTGCAGGTCGTACAGGCCGGATGGGACGTTCGGGTATCGTTTTGTCCATTGTGGATGAAACACAGATCTTTATTATGCGTAAATTCGCACGCGAACTCGGAATCGAACTGTCAGAACGTGTACTTTTTGGTGGTAAAGTACTGGAGGCTGATCCGCGTCCGGACACGCGGCCTGAGGGACATTCGTTCTCCAGAAAACCAGGACAATCCAGAGATCGCAAACCAGGTCAGGGCAGCCGCAATGGCGGTACCCGGGCTACAATCTCCAATTCGCGTCCAGCGGGTAACAAACCAACTGGCAATACTGGCCGCACGGAGCGCGATCAGGATCGTAAAAACAAGGGAGCACCCAAGTGGAGTAAAGACAAAACGCCACGCTCCGAAGAATAGAATCTGACGAAAGGGGTGCAGGGATAGATGGAAAACGTTCAATCGCCTGTTCTGCAAATCAGCGGGTTAAGCGGAGGTTATAGTGCCAAACGGCCAGTCCTTCACGGCATCGATCTGGAAGTTGGACGTGGAGAGATGGTCGGACTAATCGGCTTAAACGGTGCTGGCAAAAGTACAACCATGAAACATATCCTCGGCTTGATGACACCTCAACAGGGCGAAGTACGAGTGATGGGCAAGAAGCGGGACGAGGATGCGCAGATCTACCAATCGGCCATGGCATTTGTACCGGAATCACCCGAACTTTATGATGAGATGACGGTGATGGAGCATCTGGAGTTTACGGCAAGAGCGTACAATGTATCGGAGTCTGATTTCAAACAACGTACGGAGAAACTGCTGGAACTGTTCCGTATGAATGAGAAAAGTACAAGTCTGTCGACTCACCTGTCCAAGGGGATGAGACAAAAGGTCATGATCATGTGTGCTTTTGTGGCAGGACCACCACTGTACATCATTGATGAGCCTTTCCTGGGGCTGGACCCGCTGGGTATCCGCTCCTTGCTTGATTTTATGCTTGAGATGAAAGCTTCGGGATCATCCATCCTACTCAGTTCACACATTCTGTCCACGATTGAAAATTACTGTGACCGTTTTATCGTTCTGCACCGTGGGCAGGTTATTGCTCAAGGGACGCTAAATGAACTGCGCTCCCAATTCGGGGAATCGGATGCCACGCTGGAGCACATGTTCTATTCCCTCGTACAAGGCAGGGATTGAGCATGGATCTCAAGCTGCTATGGAAGCAAAGACGCACAGGATTCTGGAACGGAATTCTTCCTTATCTCGGATATGTAATCCAGAGCGGTGTAGCTATGGTCTTTTTATTTCTCGTCATTGCGTTCTCCGCCTGGTATACATCGTTTGTTCAGAACATTCCGGCGGAATTTCCGATTCGCTGGATTGCATTGGTGCTGCTGGCACCACTGGTGCTGTTTAGCAGTTATCGTACATATCTGCTTCCGGCAGATATCGTGTTCCTGCGACCACAGGAATACCGGATGCAGGAATATTTGAAGAACAGCTTTGCCCGGGGCATTATCTATAAAAGTCTGGGCCTGTTACTTGTGTTTGTTACATTGTGGCCTCTCTATGTTAGAGCAGATCTGGATGCACGGCCATTTGGCTGGTTCATTGTATTCCTGCTGCTGTGGAAAGGGTTGTCCAGTTATGGAGCATGGCAAGAGCTAAGAATGGTACAGGTCGGGGCAGCAAGAGGATATCGTCTCTTGCGTTGGGCTCTGGCAGTGCTAGCGGTTGGCGCATGGCTATGGCAGCCACCGCAGCGGAGCATATGGTTCCTGTTGTTGCTGGCTGTCGTCTACATCGTCGCCTTGCGTATACCAGTGAAACATCGGGTAGCGTGGGAAAGACTGATTCAGGTGGAGCAGGGTCAGGCTGGCAGGGTTATGCGGACGCTTGGCTGGTTTGTGGATGTACCTTCATCCGGACAGAAAGTAAGTTCGCGTCGCTGGCTTAGCAAATGGGGGAGCGGTCTTCCTTGGAATGCAGGGAAAGCTTACCGATATCTGATTACCAAAACGTTTATTCGAACCGAAGTGTTCTCAATCGTGTTACGCCTAGTTGTATTGGGCATGTTACTATCCTGGTGGACAGCAGGCAGCTACTTTGGTGTAGGTGTGTATCTGTTCTTCCTGTTGCTTGCAGGTGTTCAGTTAGGTGCGCTGCGTCGCAGTCATAGTGAGTCGTTCTGGATTATGATCTATCCGATCTCGGGTGAGAGTCGTCGCTCTCAGGTGTTGGGATTCATATTCCATCTACATGCACTGGCTGCGTTGCTCATGTGGTTGCCTATGCTGGCTGCCGGAGCAAGCGGACTGACTGTCACCGGAGTAGCACTTATTTTGGGTATACTGGTGATTGTGGTCATGCGGCGTTCGCAAGGTAACAAGTGGTTGAAGGAAGAAGAAGACGAGTAAACAAGAGACCGTACCTTCGTACCTCTCGCCAGCCAAGATGGTGGTTCGAGGTGGAGGGTGACTTCTACTTAAGTTAACAAAGAAGGGTATTCCGGGCTGTGTCCCGGAATACCCTTCTTACTGCTGCAATCAGATCACTTGGTTCTCGCGCAAGTGTGTATTGGTACTAACAGAGGAACGATTTAGTGATAATCACGAGCAAGATGAACAGAACGAGAATGGCACCTGTGTTAGTAAATCCTCCGTAACCGCCGCATCCATAACCGCCTCTTGTATCTTCAACTCCAGACATGGTCATTCCCCTTTCAAGTGGTTGTTTGGCACGCCCTTGCGTACATCGTATATTATGTACCTTGGGGGTAGGCTGATTGGGCCGATGCCCGGTAAAGCCAGAAATTAAAGCTTTTGGGCTGATAAAACACAAAAGAACCCTTTGTATATCCAGAGACATGAAACGTCGCCGTTTTACAAAGGGTTCTTATATCATTCAGGGTACAGGTCTGTGTTAACTAAGTCGTCCGCAGATCCTGAACTCCACGATAGATGGTTTCATACAGATCTTCCAATCCGGATTCTTCAATACAGGAGAAGGCGATTCGCAGATCCGATTCACCCAGCGCGATTGTACCCACACCATATTTGTGCAGCAAATGGCTTCGAAGTTCTTCAGCGCCAACTTCTTTTAGCTTCAGGCACATGAAGTAACCGGAGTTGAACGGATAATAGTCCCATGCATCTCCATACTTGCCGCTATCGAGAATGGCTTTTACCTTATTGGCGCGGCCTTTCATAATCTCGAACTTCTCCTGTTTCTGTGATTCAAACTCCGGTGCTTTGAGCGCATCCAGTACAAAAGTCTGGGAAGGATGCGGGCCACTGGAGATCGTTGCCCGGATAATACCGAGTGTTTTTTGTTCCAATGCGTGCAGAACGGCTACATCTTCATGGGCATACGTAATGAATCCAACGCGGAAGCCCCATACGAACTCCTCCTTGGTTGCACCATCCACTTTTACAGTCAACACACGTGGATGAATGTTGGCAAGTTTGCCAAACAGGGATTCATGAATGGAATCTTCGAAGAACAGTCCGAAGTAGGCATCATCTGTTACAGCAACCACGTTAACGCCGGCTTCAGCTGCCTGACGAATCGTGTTCACAATTGCATCTGCTTCTTCGGCTCCAGGCGTATAACCTGTAGGGTTATTCGGGAAGTTGAGCAGCACGATCGCTTTACCTTTGTCCTTTTGATCAAGCAAAGCCTGAAGCAGACCCTCACTGTTGAAGTTCAACTGATCATCGAACAGGGGATAATGAACCAACTGGCCATGACGACGAATTCCGAAGGTCAGCTCGTAATTTTCCCAGTTTTTATCTGGATATATGACAGCGTCCCCTTCATCGGCGAACAGGTCGGCTACGATACTTAGTCCATGGGTTAATGCATTGGTTACAATTGGATTGCCAAACGTTTTGCCTTTCAGGGAAGGCGTTTCCTTCAGCATCTTGTCTCTCCAGACGGTCCGCAATTCAGGTTTGCCTGCAGGTGGAGCGTAAGGATACAGATCCTTTGGCTGGAATGCAGACAGCTTCTCCTGAATAACCTGAAGATGCATCGGCACACCACCCTCCAGGGCGATACCAATCGTGGCATTATGGGTCTTGGCCAAGCTTGCTGCTTCAGCAGATTGACTCAAGATCCCCTCTTTAGGAAAATAAATTTCTTTGCCAAGCTGTGACAGCATGGAGTAGACGTGACTGCTGCCTGTCTGAATACTTTCGTTCAACTGTTCAGCCAGTGGATTCATTCTTTTCATCCTTCCAAGTCTTTGTGATTCAACTGCCTAACATTATATCACCTTGACATGCCCCCGTCACGGAAATTACGCAATATGACAGTTATATCGCTTTACCGCGTTGTTGCAGAAGGTTTTTGGGTGGGTTATCGTTGAATTCAACCTTGGAGTAATCCTCAAGAAATGAAACTTATTGCTGATGAAAAGGACAGTATTTCCGCATCATTTCAGCAGTTTCAGTATCTCTTCCTTCATTGCGCTGTTCTAACTGACCACTGATATGATCGAATCTTTCACTCGAGAGGTTTTGTCCGAATTTGAATTTGGCACTGATCCGTTCAGGAATAATTCGGACTACGGCTACAGCTTTGAGGTTTCCTGTGTAACGCGAGTCAGTAGCGTCAATGGGTACATATCCGCCTTGCGGCTGGAGTTTCTCCATAAATCGTTGCAGTACCTTACCTTTGATGTCCAGATCTTTAACCGGTTCAGCCTCACCGAAGGCCATGACACTTTTGAAGAAAGAAGTCGCCGGACAAGCAAGCTCAGGATCACTGAAATAAGATGGAATCAGGGAGAACTCTTCAGCTACTGTGAAACTGACCGACGAATCCTGTTTGATCTGTTTCATCTTCTCACCAGCCAGACTGCCGTGAAAATAAAAGCAACCGTCCATATATACGAAATTCAGCGGTGTAACCCGTGGTTGTCCGTCCGGACTGACCGTTCCCAGAAACCCGAAGGAGCACTGATCCAGAAATGCGGTAATCTCCTGTTCTTCATCT
The DNA here is from genome assembly GCF_030369595.1 of Paenibacillus sp. PK1-4R. Classification (NCBI taxonomy): domain Bacteria; kingdom Bacillati; phylum Bacillota; class Bacilli; order Caryophanales; family Paenibacillaceae; genus Paenibacillus; species Paenibacillus sp. PK1-4R. The sequence goes on along the minus strand of NZ_CP126535.1, from coordinate 5,654,341 downwards.
ATTGTGAATTCTTTCCGTCTCATGTGTATTCCCCCATCATTGAAATGTATAATAGAACGCCATATCTTATGGATAACAATAGTTCATACATTGACAATGAAATAGATCCAATTTACATTCACTTTAGTAGGCCAATTCGTCGGGGATCACATAATGAAGAAAAATGAAGAGAGGTGCATGATGGAATTGTGGCTGCCCATGGATACCTATGAACTTCAGCATCGATACAAGTATGAGGCACTGTACCATGCGTTACGTGATGCCATTCATGCAGGCACATTGGTAGGAGGCACACGGCTTCCTTCCACCCGTGAGTTGGCAAGGCAATATGAGATGTCACGTGGTTCGGTAGCTCAGGTATACGACATGCTGCTTGCAGATGGTTATGTCCATGCACATCGGGGAAGAGGTACATTTGTAACCGAAACATTATCCACTCAGGAAAATAAAAAACAGGAAGCCGTTCTCAAGTTGTCTGCCTGGGGCGAACGAGTACAGCGGTTGAATACGCAACATGAAGTCCTGCGGACTCAGATGTATTCAACGAAGCCGTCCGTCATTAATTTTCAAATGCAGCGCATGCCTGCAGAACATTTCCCGTTAGGGGAGTGGAAGAGTGCACTCGCTGCGGTTCATCGCAGTGGTTGGCGAGAATCGAGCGGTGTAGCCGGTGATCCGGAGCTGCGTGAGGCCATCGCCTCCCATCTCAGATGGACACGTGGTATCCAGGCTGAACCCTCTCAGATTGTATTGTTCAGTGGTTCAATGCAAGGCATCACCCTGCTATCTCAATTGCTGATAACGGAGAATACAGCAGTTGTATTAGAGAATCCGGGGTATCCGGGTATCGCCCATGCCGTCAAGTCCTGTGGTGGGCATATCATCCCGGCAGAGGTGGATGCTGCAGGTATTATTCCTCAGCCTTGGGAGGCACAGACGTTATTTGTCACCCCTACCCGGCAGTTTCCAACAGGGGCCGTGCTGGGGTTGGACAGAAGACGTGCCTTGCTTGCGTGGGCCTCAAAGCGTAATTCGGTCATTATTGAAGATGATTATGACAGTGAATTCCGATGGGGCGGAAGACCAATTGAACCCCTTAAAGTGCTTGATCGTGAACAGCGCGTCATCTACGTTGGTTCATTCTCACAAACGATGGTTGTTTCGTTCCGACTTGGCTATGCCGTACTGCCACCTGGTCTGGTAGAACCTCTCCTTGCCGCCAAGGCGTTGTATGAACCGGTACCTCCCGCACTGCTGGAGCAGCGCGCACTGGCGAAGTTTATGACCCGAGGAGGTTACCTGAGGCACTTACGACGGTTAACCCGGTTATACGGGGAACGGCATGATTTTTTTGTGCGAGAGATGGAACTACAGTTGCCTGAAGCATTCACGATGCAACTTGGTGATGCAGGACTGCATATCTATGCTACCTGGAATGGCGATGTGGACAGTTATCAGCGATTTAAAAAGCTTGCCGAGGAGGATGGCATATTGTTCCGTGATGCAGAGCGATATCGGCTGACTTCAGGTCATCCGGCGGCCTGTTTTGCTTTTGCACATCTGGAGAAAGAAGAGATGACAGAGGGAATCCGGCGAATGCGGCTAGCCTGGGAGAAGTGCACATTTTCGTTTCGGTGAATTCCGCTGTATAATGGGATAAGACATTTCGCTCCTGTAGGAGCAGAGATCATATATGAGCAAGTTGTATTGAATCATGCAAGATACTGAAATACATATGGCCTTGATTGAAGAAGTGAGATTCAGATCAGAATGATGCCATATGCAGAGAGATTAACTATCAAGGGGGAGTGGCGACATGCTGCAGGCATCGCCGTCATCATTTGTTATTTTGCCCGCTGTCGCCAAAATTGTCTGTGAACCGGGCTGGAAGTGGCAGAAACGGGAAAAACCGATGCAAAACTATGATTTATTTTATGTATGGAGTGGTGAAGGAACGCTTGTACTGAATGACCAGTCGTATGAAGTTGGCAAGGGTAGTTGTTTTCTGTTCAGGCCAGGAGATCATCCTACTGCAACACATAATAAGCAAAAACCGTTGGTACTTACGTATATTCACTTTGATGTGGACGTGCCTGTTGCTGATGTTCCCCAGTCCTATCGCGAGGTACAGGAAACGGTGGAGTTTGAGCACTTGCTGGCACGTTATGTAAGACTGTTCTTATCGGATGTGTACGGACGTGATGAAGAGAGCCGATTGATTCTGAAGCAATTGATGATTCATTTGCTGCGCGCCGATACGGAAGAACCTGTGGAGAAAAAGGTAAGCAATCAGTTGTCTGATGTCATCCAGGAGGTCGCCAATTATGTGCGTCAGCATCCGGGGATTACGCATCGGGTGGAAGATCTGGCTGCGCGGGCTGGCTTATCGCCCCGATACTTCTCGATCAAGTTCAAGGAACTGGTGGGATCATCGGTGCAATCTTATATTATCCGCATGCGTATTGAACGGGCGGAACATCTGCTGGTGCATACCGGCATGAATGTGACCGAAGTGGCGGATGCTCTGGGTTACCGGGATATTTTCTTCTTCAGTCGTCAGTTCAAGCAATATACCGGCAAAAGCCCGTCCGAGATTCGTTAAAATTCTGATGAGAAAAACAGGAAACCGTTTCAAGTCTGGAACGCAAGGGTAATTATCTAGCATTCCAGATGACCAAAAGGGGGAACTTGTGATGAACGGAAAACGTCGGGTCCGCAACCGGGGATGCTCTACGAAGGGATGCAATATTTTCCGGAACCGTCTGCGTCGCTTCAAACCGGCAGAGGACTTGCAAGATGTGTGGTTTTGAGGAGAACTCAGCAGACCAATAACGACGGAGCGAAGCTTCGTATTGCATGTATACATGGATGAATATGAATGCATAAAGAGGATGGCGCAATACCTGGTTACAGGTGCTGCGCCATCCTCTTTATTTGCGTATGGACTCATTAGTTCTTCGGTTTCAAACGACCAAGCAATGCGCCCATTTTGACCGAATCGCCTGGCTGTAAGCCCGGGTTTGGTTCGAATGTGCCGCTCTGCGTCAGCAGAACAACGGTGGAACCGAATTCAAAATAGGCCAGATCATCGCCCTGTGCCCAGGTACTTGTGTCCGTATCAGCATACTGTATGCTACTCACGTTCATCGCACCTACTTTGACAACCGCCACTTCACCGTAATCGTGTGCGATATACGTAATGAGTCGTTCATTTCGACTAAGCACGGATCTCATATGGGTCAGGCCAAAGTCATTCACGGGATAAACTTTGCCCTTGATGTGTTCGCTCTCTATTTTGCGGCCGCTGACAGGTGCATGAATGCGGTGATAGTCGCGAGGGCTGAGATAGAGGACGAACCCGTACCCGTGCTTGTACTTCTCCAGATGGGGAGAATGGTTTAATAATTCAGCAAGTGTATAATTTTGTCCCTTAACATTCAGGAGTGTCCCTGCAGATATTGGACCGGCTGCCGTAATCTTGGCATCTACCGGGCTGATCAGTGCATGCTCTGAAAGTTCCAACGGGCGCATGCCCGGCTTTAATTTGCGGGTAAAGAAATCGTTCAGTGAACGGTATTCCTTCCAGTCTTTCTCGGCCTCCTGAACAGGGATGTCGTAGGTCCGGACAAAATAAGGGATAAATGCCTTACTTCCCCGGCTTTTGGAAAAGGCTCCCACAGTCCGGGAGATCCATTTGCGCGAAGAAAGCTCGGTCATTAATCGCAACAGCGTTTTTGCCATGAATATCCCCCTTAGGGTTAATGCGAACTTCAAGGCCGGCAAGACCGGCCGTTCTGCATAATATTGACACAGAATGCACACGAAATCAATATAGTCTCCTATCGTATGTCTGCGGTTGTCTCGGAATTCTCGAATTCTGTTCCAGCAGCAGACGTCCATAAGCCATCGGTTTGCTGTACGTTGCCTTCCAGTGTTCCGACATTCCCGCCTTGCGAAAACCGTAACGCTGATCCCGTCCATTGCATTCAATAAAATAGATCTGGCCGCTGCGCGTTATCCCGAGATCAAGGCCCAGATCAGCCAGATGTGGCAGACTGGCCGCCAGGTTCTGGGCAATTCGAAGTGCAACGAGTCCGATTCTGTATTCCAGTCGAGCCAGGTCGAAGCCAGATTCTCCTAATTCAAGGGCCTCTGCGAGCTTCATGACTTTACCGCCCTGGGCGATATTGCTGACAAATGTATGGGCAGGAGCCGCTTTGGCAAACATGCCTGTTATTCCCCAAAGACCGTCGCTGCCACGTTGTACAGATACCCGCAAATCTACCGGCCTGCCCTCATAACGTACCAGTGGGATACGCTCTTCAATGAGGTAGGCATGGCGAAAGATCCGCCTTAGGGTGGCGGAAGGAAGCTGTCCTTTGCTCAACCGGAAGGTAGCCCACCCTTTGCGTGCAGCCTTCGTCTCACAGGTTAGTTTCCACTGTCCATCTCGCTCAAAGACTCGCATAATACCATGACCGATGCTGCCGCTGCATGGTTTGATGACGAGGTCATCATACTGTTCCATCATATAGGCCAGAGACTCTGGCGTAGCTTTAACTGCATGGGGTAGGTGTTCTCGCAAGGCGAGGTCCTGATGAAGCATGTCATGAATGTGATCTTTACGATACCGGTTGCGAACGTTGAATACCTGGATACCCTGCAACATCAGCTTGGTAATCTGATGCTGTTCCGTCCGGCGAAGCTGGAGTGATCGGTTATGGATGACGGAGGGCAGTGGCATGCGCTCGCGAACATATCTGCCTTCTTTTTTAACATAGGCAAGACATGTTTTTTGATCCGAATCGATATCTTCCAGCCTCAAAAAGCAGGGGGTTAATCCATAACTGGCCGCTGCCTGTTCATAATTCGCGAGTGATTCCTGACCGGTCCTTCCGGCCGGTATCCCCCGGTACATGCGTGAATCGAACATAATGCCGATCGTTTCTTGGAGCATGACCGTTCCTCCTTCGATGTTATCGCGACCATGGATCGTCCATTCATGGAATGCCGGCCTGTCACCGCATGGCTCAGACATCGCGATAACGCAGACCGGTGTATAAGATGAATCGCCAAGCACTAGTGCTTGCTCAGGGCGTGTCTAAAACTCCAAAGGAAGCAGGTTTTGCCGAATTTTCGTTCCAAGCAAGGAAGTTTTCTGCAGGCATGCCGGGGCACGTCAAGGGAAAGTGACGCAGCAGGGGCGAAAAGACGGTGAAAGATGCACTTCAGCGAGTTTTCAGACACGACCTAGACATAATATCCTATGACATGACTGGGACGGGGGCGTGGACAGCCGCCTTTCCTCTGCAGCCCTGACACGCCTATTTCCACGAAGATCATCGAACGTTCCTGTCTTGACGCCTGTACATTCGTGCTCTGGAATCCGCAAAAGTCATAAATGAAGTGGCAGATGCCCATATGGAAGCATATGATGCCGGAGACGAACGTTAGAGGAAGGAGCAAGCTGCATGAGTAAAAATGGCAAAAAGAAGGTCCCGACGCCGAAACTGCGGCATGTGAGCCCGAAATTTAAGGAATTGGAACTGACTGATCGCCGGGCAGACAAGATGAACTCAGGTTTCACTGTGAATAGGGAAGAACGCTTGAATACGAATAAAAGGGATTCGAGAGCTGTTCAGGAGTCGGAAGAATTCCTATTCGAATCAATGGAGCTACCTGCTTCAACAAACGAGCTGGAAGAGCTAGAGATCGAAGCCAAAATCAAGTCCGAACCCGTAGAGTCTGATCGCAAGGAAGTTGAGACACAAGATAGCTCGGAAAAGCAGATTCAGGTTAGCAGCGTGGCTCCGGTTGCTCTGGAAGAAGAGCAGGACATCAACAAGCAGGAGATAATAAGCAAGGATCGGCTGCAAATCTTGAACCAAAACCAGATGCCGGGTCATACCGGACACTACATCTACACGGACGACTTGAGTGAATTTGCTGTTACGGAGAGCAAGTTGGCTCCTTTCTCTGTGGATGCTTCCAAGCTGAAACCGGATGCGGTCGGCAGTGAAGCATTGCAGGATTATGCGGTGACCAGCATTCACATTGCAGACGGGGCCATTGTTTCGGCGAAACTAGCGGAAGCGTCTGTATCTGAGGAGCACCTGATTGACGGCTCTGTGTCTGGTCATAAAATACGAAATGCTTCTATTGCCGGTGAGAAAATCAGAGATGGCAGTATTACTTCTCAGAAGCTTGGCAACCAGGTCATCGATTCGGCCAAAATTGCCGACGGTTCCATCAGCACAAGACATCTCAGCCGCATGCTGGTAACGGAAGAATTAATCAAGAATCATGCCGTAACTGGAGACAAGATCGCGATTAGCGGCGTGGATACAAGGCATCTCACGGGAGGAGCTGTGAATACCTCCAAACTGGCTGACGATGCAGTGACTACATCCAAAATTCGGGAAGCTGCTGTCACAGGCAGCAAAATCGAAGAACACTCCATCGAGTCTCACCATATTCAGGCAGGTGCTGTTAAACAGACACATCTGGCAGAAGGGTCTGTCGGTCGTTCACAACTATTATGTGGCAGTATTGGAAGTGACCAGATAGAGGATGGATCCATACAAACTAGACATTTAGCTGAGGGTTCATTAACTGGAAGACATCTACTGGACGGTTCAATCGGATCAAGTCAGATTCGTGCTCATTCCGTTGGCAAGGAGCAGATTGGCAATGGAGAAGTGGGCAATGAGCATTTGACGGAAGGTGCAGTAACCAGCAGCAAACTGGCAGACCAGTCTGTGGGAACAGCAAAATTGCTGGAGCAGTCCATTACGGCATCCAAGATCTCTGATCAGAGCGTCATTTCTTCCAAAATTGCGGATGAAGCCGTACAAGGTAAACATCTTGCCAAGGGGTCCATTCGTGCGGAACACATTGCGAATCGGGGAATCACACCGGTACATGTGGACAATTCCGCAATTCACTCCATTCACATTGCAAGTGGAAGCATCGAGGCAACTCATCTATCTGCCGGAAGTGTGTCTGGAGATGCTCTCGCAGACGACGTGGTGTGTGAGCGGCATCTTGCAGAGTCGGCCGTGGGTACGTATGAATTGCAGGATGCTGCCGTTACAGACGTTAAACTCGCGGATGGAAGTGTGACAACAGAAAAGCTTGGAACGGCATCGGTAAGTAGCAGAGCGCTTGCCCCGGGAAGTGTTATATCCTCGCATCTTGCGAGTGGTGGAGTCACAGGTACACATCTGGCTCCAGGCAGCGTGGGTTCCGAGGCCCTGAGACCTTATGCAGTGAAATCAGAACATCTGACAGAACATGCCGTAGGTGTACCTCATCTCCAGCCGGGCAGTGTTGAAACGGATGCGATTGCACGGGCCGCGGTCACAACTGACAAATTGGCTCTTGATAGTGTAACTTCAGCCCAGCTGGCTGGCGGGTCCATTTTTCCGCCTCATCTAACAGATCATGCGGTTACTTCCCCCAAGCTCTCACCAGAAAGTGTTGCCACAGATAAACTGGCGGATTTTGCTGTCACGTCGGCTAAACTGGCAGACGGTAGCGTGACTTCTTCCAAGATTATGGCAGAGAGTATTAACGCCAAACATATTCCAGCAGGAACCATTCGTGGGTATCACCTGAAGCAGCATTCCGTTTCACTGGAACATTTGTCGGAAGAGATACGCTCACCGGAATTATTTGCTAATGGCAGTATTACCGGCAACAAACTTCGGCATGGCTCCATAAGTGCGGACCATTTGACAGCAGACTCGGTATCCGGAACAGAACTGCAACAGGCTGCTGTAGGTAGCGAGCACTTGCAGCCATCCGTTGTACAATCCGTCCATCTGGCTGAAGGCAGCGTGAAATCTGACCATTTGGGGACTCAAGTAGTGAGCTCACAGCATCTGAAGCCAGACATTATTCATGAGGAGCATATTGCTGAACAGGTGGTCACATCGCATCACTTGGCACCTGGATCTGTCGAAACAGACCATCTGGCACCTTTATCCATTACAGCAGCTCACCTTCAGCCAGGTTTGATCAGTGGTTTGCATCTTCAGGCAGAGTCGACAAGTGCTGTTCATCTGCAGCAAGGAGCCGTGCATTCCCGTCATATTCAAGATGGTGAAATTCTTCCTCATCATATCCATGAACGCAGCATCGGAACATCTCATCTGGAAGAAGAAGCGGTAAGTACGATTATTTTGCAGGATGAATCTGTAACACGCTCCAAACTAGCAACGGGTAGTGTGGATGGCAGCAAATTAGCCGCAGGAAGCGTATCGGCTAATCACATTGCCAATGAAAGTGTGCAAACCCGTCATATCCAAGAAGGAGCAATCCTTGCTGATCATATTCAAGAGTGCAGTATTGGCTCAGTTCATCTGGATGAGGAGTCTGTAAGTGCGGTTCATTTGCAAAATGGATCTGTAACAAGTGCCAAACTGGCGGATGGCAGTATAAACGGCAGCAAATTGCTTGAAGGAACCGTATCGGGTGCTCATATTGCGTCCGAAAGTGTGCAAACCGGGCATATTCAGGCAGGGGCCATTCATGCTGACCATATTCAGGAGCGGAGCATCGGCACAACCCATCTGGAGGAGGAAGCAGTAAGTGCCATTCACCTGCAAAATGGGTCTGTCATCAGTGCCAAACTGGCCGACGGCAGTGTAAACGGCAGTAAGTTGATCGAAGATGCGGTGTCAGGAATCCATATCGCCTCTGAAAGTGTGCAATCCCGCCATATCCAGGCAGGAGTAATCCTTGCTGACCATATTCAGGAGCACAGTATTGGCATGCTTCACTTGGAACAGGAAGCAGTAACTGCCATTCATCTGCAAAATGGATCTGTAACAAGTACCAAGTTGGCCGACGGCAGTGTAACCGGCAGCAAGTTGCTTGAAGGAGCAGTATCAGAGATCCACATTGCAGACGATAGTGTACAATCCAGTAAGATTCAGGCAGGAGCCATTCATGCTGACCATATTCAGGAGCGGAGCATCGGCACAACCCATCTGGAGGAGGAAGCAGTAAGTGCGATTCACCTGCAAAATGGGTCTGTAACGAGTGCCAAACTGGCGGATGGTAGTATAACTGGCAGCAAGTTACTCGAAGGTACGGTATCCGGGATTCATATCGCATCGGAAAGTGTGCAATCCGGGCATATTCAGGCAGGAGCCATTCAAGCTGATCATATTCAGGAGCGAAGCATCGGCACAGCCCATCTGGAAGAGGAAGCAGTAAGTGCGGTTCATCTGCAAAATGGGTCCGTCACAAGTGCCAAATTGGCTGACGGTAGCATTAGCGGCAGCAAATTGCTCGAAGATGCTGTATTGGGGAGCCATATCGCATCGGAAAGTGTGCAAACTCGCCATATCCAGGCAGGAGCGATCCTTGCTGATCATATTCTGGAGCATAGCATTGGTACGTCCCATCTGGAGGAGGAAGCAATAAGTGAGATTCATCTGCAAGATGGGTCCGTAACGAGTGCCAAACTGGCGGATGGCAGTGTGAGCAGCGACAAACTGCTTGAAGATGCGGTGTCGGATGTCCATATTGCCAATGGAAGTGTGCAATCCCGTCATATCCAAGAGAAAGCCATACATGCTGACCATATTCAAGAGCGAAGCATTGGGATCTCCCACCTCAAAGCGGAATCGGTAAGTGCGATTCACCTGCACAATGGTTCCATAACAAGTGCCAAAATGGCTGACGGCAGTGTAAACGGTAATAAATTGCTTGAAGGTGCGGTATCGGCTATCCACATAGCAGACAAAAGTGTGCAAACTCGTCATATTCAGGATGGAACCATACATGCTGATCATATTCAAGAACGCAGTATTCGCACAACTCATCTGGAAGAGGAAGCAGTAAGCGGGGTTCATCTGCAAAATGGGTCCGTCACAAGTGCCAAATTGGCCGATGGCAGCGTGAACGGCAGCAAACTGAGTGAGCAGAGTATTACCTCTAATCACTTGAATGCGGGGATTGTAGGTCCAGCGCATTTGAGCGAAGAGATATGGAATGCGATTCGTCAGTTCAGTGGAGAAACGCTGGAGCAACTGGCAGCTATCAAAAGACAAGAGGGATTGCTTCAACCAGAAAATGAAGGTGTACAGCAATCACAGCAGGTAATCGTCGAGGCATTACCGAGTGCTGGTCTGGAGCAACAACAAGAGCTGATATCCCAAACAGATCAGCTTGGCGAATCACCGGCAGCTTTGTTCACGACAGATCAGGCGGATCAGGCAGATCAGGCAGATCAGGCTCAGCAACCACAGCTTGAACGGTCACAGGAGATCGCTGGAACTACGGAGTTTATGTTAAGTGAACAATCGATTACACAAGAGCATCTGTGTGATGATGCCGTGGGCAGCAGCCAGCTGCAATCGGGTGCAGTTCAGGCCAAACATCTGGCCTTCCAACCCGTTCGCAGCGTAAGTAAACAACCGGTTGTGCAACAATTCGGAATGGAAGCTTTTGTACTGCCAGAGAGTGAAGTATGCACAGAAGTAACCGTTGTTTTTGAAGAATCATTTGCTTCAGAACATTATGTGATTGTGGGCATGAGCAATGATCGGGGATTCCAAATCTCCCTGCTCTCGCAGAGTGAGGACGAAGCGGTACTTGAGGTGTCACGTACGGCAGATTGCAAGCATACGTACGGGTTGTTGTCATGGATTGCTGCGGGACCTTCGCAAGAATAGTGCCGGTTGTTGTATCTGTAATACAAAAATGACAAAAGCGGTGTCCAGAGTTGTCCGGGACACCGCTTTTGGTTGATATAAGCTTAATCCGTTCGGACGGTGAGGGGTGTCTGAACGTTTTGTTACCATTAGGATAAGTACATTATAAGTTCAATCACGATAAAGTAAGATTTTACAGGCCTACAGCTTGATACGCTTTGGTAATGGCAGTAGCTTCAGCAGAATTCGCTCCGTACAGATCTTTGGCTGCTTGGATGGTAGCTGTTTTGGCAGCGGCAAATTTGGACGTTGGTGTCAGGTAGTTCACCAGTGTGCTGTAGAAAATTTGAATCGCTTTATCCCGGCCGATTCCGGTAACAGTCACACCATTATGTGTTCCGCCTTGAGCAGCAAGGTAATAGGCTTTGTTGATGATACCGCTGTTGATATGAACACCGCCGTTGTCCTGTGTGCCTGTGTAGCGATCGCTGTATTTGTCAGGTTGACCATACAATGTAGGGTTGGAGAGGGAGCGCAGCGCATCTCCTGGAATGTTAGGTGTGTAGATATCATCACCGAGCAGCCAGTTTTTGTTTTGGATCGTATTACCGAAAATATCGGCAAAGGCTTCGTTGAGTGCACCTGGTTCATTGCGATATTCCAGATTGGCTGTATATTCAATAACACCATGTGTCAATTCATGGCCCACAACATCCAGATCACCTGACAGGGATCGGAACGTCGTTCCATCTCCGTCACCAAAGACAATCTGTGCCCCGTTCCAGAAGGCGTTATTGTAATTGGAGCCGTAGTGCACGGTTGATCTGATCAACAATCCGTTACCATTAATACCGTTACGGTTGAATTTGTTTTTGTAGAAATCATACGTAGCAGCCGCATGAGCGTGAGCATCTACACCTGCACGATCGGTCCATACATTATCCGAATCTGTGAGCAAGCTACCAGGCAGTGAGGAGCCATTGTTCGCCGTGTACGTTTGGATGCCATTGCCGCGAGTGGTGTCTTTCAGTTGGAAGGTGCTGCCGGATTGGGTGGTTGTCAGGGTTTTGGTATCTCCAAGCACACCTGTACCTGTTCCGGTGGCGAAGTTAATGAGGTCAAACTGGGATACGATACTGCCATCCACTGCGTTAATGAAATATTTGGTCCGTAGAGGGGTTGGTTCCAGTACGTTTACTTCCGTAATGTAAACCAGATACGTCTGACCATCTTCTTCATGATGATAGATGTTCAATTCAGCTTGAGGTGTGATTTCCGCGGCACCAAGCTCTCCAATCCGGGAGGTTGCTTCTTCGGTTGCAATACGGATCGCATCTTCTCCGCTGATCTCGGCTACACCATCATTCGGAATGGCCTGCTCTTCAATCGGTGGAAGATCGCCAAGTGCGGAGCTCACGGCTCCGGTTTTGTCCAGGTGGACCGTCTGTTCTGCACCATAAACCGGGATACCTTTAATATACTGTTTCAGGCGGAAGTGTCTTACACCAGATGTATCTGTGTTTCTTTTGACAATTTTGAGCTGGGATTTCACATCGGAATTCAGGAATTGTTCCTGCTGTCCAAGATAATTAAAGATGGTGTCATCTGTTCCACTGTTCAATGGAATACCCTCCTCAGAGGCATAAGGGGCCTGAAGTGGAATGGATTGATCAGACACTGGAGCTGCAGTAGCAGAGGATACGGAAGCGAGCAAAAGAGCTCCTCCAAGAATTGTTGGCATAACTTTAGCGAATTTCATAGTAAACTCTCCCATTCTTAAACTTATTTTTTGGTTGGAAAATGTTCATGCCAGTCTCGGTTGGAATTCCGTCTGCAACTTGGGCAGCGCGGAGCGTGGGGCTGAACCTGAAGCGTGGAATGAGACAAGAAACGATTGGAACAAAATTGGCTTGGCCTTAGCTCGGGAAGTGTTAAGCACGACACCAAACGAAAAGGATAACCGTTTATTCAGTTCAGCCCGAAGGTTTAATCGTCTATTGTGTTCCTCTTTCAGAAAGCCGGGGGTTGTCCAATTGCGCAGGTAGAAGATACGTTCACGGAAAACTGGGGTGTTCAATCCGGGTTTGCGTAAATGACAAAGGCAGTGTGTTCTGAACGGCATCACTCCTCTCAAGAGTAAAATGTATCTGCTTACAGGTTCTGCGAATGAGGTCATAATCTAATCAACCTAAGGTCAATAAATTGATTTAAAAAATATATGGGAACTTATGTTCACCACAAGGTTATTTTTGTAAATAAAACTGCTTGGAACGTATATTATCACAATGTAAAACTTTGGAAAAGATACAAATTTAGATTTTTGCTAAAATTGTGTCTGAAGTAGGGGAGAGGTAGCGTTTTTCACATATTTTGACGTATTTTGTCTAAAAGCAAGGCCTGTACCCTCGTGATCACAGAGAGAACCTGCTTAGTGCAAGGACAAACGCCGTTTCCACTGCTCCACGAATACATAGAATAACGTGTACTCCCTTGGCATGCCGATGATCGAATGCGGGAGGTGAAACTGTTGCGCAAAACCCGTACCACAGCACGTTATGCAACCCGATCCAATGTGACACGAAGAAAAACAGTGCTGAAGAAACGAAGATGGAAGTCTGGACACAAAAAGGGTACAAAGGCCTATACGTTCGTTATTCCATCCAAACAGCTGATGTCACAGGCTGAGGATAGAGTAGAGAATGGAGCGGAAAATGGCATGAGTGATGCTCCTTCACACAGGGATGTTTCTCAGCGACCGATACTCTCGGTCATTATCCCTGCTATGAATGAGGAGAAAAAGATTGGTGCAGTTGTACGTGAAGCGCTGCGGATATGCCGTGATGCTGAAGTGCTTGTCGTTGTGAATGGTTCAACAGATGGTACGGCTAAAGCAGCCAAACGGGCTGGAGCACGAGTGCTCACGTATGCAGAAGCGCTGGGGCATGATGGAGGACGAAAAGTAGGCGCAGCGGAGGCGCGCGGTCAGGTATTGTTATTTACTGATGCCGATATCGCAATTCCCGCAGAGCACCTTGCACCTTACGTGAAGGCTGTGCTGAAGGGAACGGATGTGGCGCTTAACGACTACCATGGGCCGGTCACTCATCATCCCGTTCATCCGGTAGTGGAGGCCAAACACATGTTGAACAGCATACTCGCAAGATCCGATCTCCGGGGGGCATCTATGACAGCTATTCCACATGCAATAAGCCGAAAAGGACTTGAGGTCATAGGGATATCCTCACTGGAAGTTCCGCCACTCGCACAAGCCAAGGCAGTGATCGGCGGACTTCGGGTACGCGCTGTTCATCACGTACCTGTGGGTAGAATGAATGCAGTACGAATCAAAAAGCGAAGCGGAGCTGATCCGCTAAGTCAAGTGGTACTCAATGATCATATGGCAGCGATTAAGTGGATTACGGATACGCTCGGTCCTCGCGGAGGTTATACCGATCTGAAACGTGTTCGCAACTTGGCGAGGTAAGCATGTCGCATCGGATGATGCAGCATGCTGGAGGTGAGGAAATGAAGGGACGTTCAGGGGTTGTCCGCCGCAGGCGGACAGCAAATAGACAAACGACAGCAGGAAGAACAGTAATGAACAAGCGTCTTAGGAACAAGAAACATGTAGATATTCAAAAAACAAGAAGAAGCCGAGTAAAGTCTGGCCAAGTAGATCTGCACTTGATGTGGAAAGCGGGGCAAGTTGCAGGAAGCGAGGCAAAGGCAAACAACACAGTATCAGAAAAACACGCACGTCTCGTGTGGAATGCACACGCGGCGAACGTTGGGGAGCTAAACAACTTCGAGCTAGCTCTGAAGGCAGGTAAGGCATTTATGCAGGGTTATACTCAGGCCTCGGGACATTCATTCCAGATCGTGCCGCTACCTCTTCGTCATTCGGCTGCTGCCGTTGTCTGTGCCTGTAATGAGGAACACACACTGGGGCAGATGTTATTGCAACTAAAGCGGTTGCCTCTGACGGATATTATTGTGGTACTGAATGGAACGACAGATGACAGTTTGAAGCAGGTACTAAGGCAGCCGGGACTTACAGTAATCTATGAACCGGATCGGGCAGGACATGATGTGGGCCGGGCACTTGGAGCCAAGATGACGGATGCGGAGACGGTACTTTTTGTGGATGGAGATATGGTCGTCTCGGCTGAACAGCTTGCACCCTTTCTGTTCGCGGTTGATCAGGGACAGGATGTGGCGTTGAATAATCTGACGTCTTTGCTTCCTGCGTTTGCCGGGCAGGATGAGGTAAGCCGGATCAAAGCATATCTGAACCGAACATTAGGCAGGGCAGATCTTGGTTCCAATTCCATGACAGCCGTGCCTCATGCATTATCTCGTCGTATGATTCAGACCGTGAAGCCAGCATCACTGGCCGTTCCACCTAAGGCACAAAGTCTAGCTATTCAGCATGGAATGAACGTCTCGGCACCAAGTCAGGTGGATGTTATTCGTTCCAATCGGTTGCGTCCTGGTAACACGGGAAGTGGGAATGATGTCGCCAAATTGATCATCGGAGATCATCTGGAGGCACTGGCTACATTGCTGGGTACAGGTTGGAATCCAGCCCAGGCACATACACTCTCCCGTGTAGAAGTGGCTTACAGGAGGAACGCCTAATGACACTGACGAGTATGATTATCCCAACTTACAATGGTCTGGATCTGATCAGGCCCTGCATCGATGCCATACGTCAATACTCGGGCGATCCTGCGTCATATGAAATTATCGTGGTAGATAACGGTTCGACGGATGGAACGGCTGAATATTGTGCGCTGGAGCGAATTCGATTTGTAAGGTTCCCGGACAATCGGGGGTTTCCGGCAGCGTGTAACGCTGGACTTCGTGCAGCTTGCGGGGATGAGCTGTTGCTGTTGAACAATGATGTTACGGTCACGCCCCGTTGGTTGGAGAACCTGCGAACGGCTCTGTACAGTGACGCAAGTATTGGGATCACGGGTCCTGTTACGAATTATGCAAGCGGCATCCAGCAGATTGAACTGCAGTTTCGGGATATGGAACATTTTCAGGAGTTGGCCAATTCCAATAATATTGCGGATTCTTCAAGGTGGAGGGAAGTACGCCGGATCGTTGGTCTGTGCATGCTGATGAAACGAGATGTCGTGGAATCGGTTGGACTGCTTGACGAGGCATATTCTCCGGGACACTATGAGGATGACGATTATTGTTATAGAGCAAGATTGCAGGGATATCGCCTGCTGGTATGTGGAGATGTTCTCGTGCATCATCAGGGAAGTGCCAGCTTCCAGAAGACAGATCCGGTAGCGTGGAAACAGCTGCTTGAGCGTAATCGTTCGATTTTTATGAACAAATGGCATGTCGATCCGCTTGAATATATGGACATATCCGATGAAGGAGGGAACGTGGAATGAAAGGTGTAATTCTTGCCGGCGGAACAGGAACTAGACTGTATCCGCTGACCCGGCTCATTAACAAACATCTGCTTCCAGTCGGTAAACATCCGATGATTATGTATGGCATCGACAGGCTCCGCCAGGCAGGCATTGATGAACTATTGATTGTGATCAACAAACATTCCGCCGGCTTATACACAGAGTATCTTGGTGGCGGAGCGGATCATGGGGTGAAGTTGACTTATCGCATTCAGGAAAAGGCAGGCGGGATTGCAGAAGCATTGGACCTGGCAACTTCCTTTATTCTTCCTGGCGAAAAATTTGTAGTGCTTCTCGGTGATAATCTCTTCAGCGATGATCTGAAGCCTTATGTGGACCGTTACATGCAGCAGCCTGCTGGTACAGCGCGAGTTCTGCTCAAAGAGGTGGATGATGCACGACGTTACGGGGTGCCTGTTTTTGATCCAAAGCATCCAGAGCGAATCTCGTACATTGAGGAGAAGCCAAGCCAGCCGAAAACCTCTTATTGTGTGACGGGCATATACATGTATGACGATCATGTATTTAACCTGATTCGCAACATTGCGCCGTCTGCGCGCGGAGAACTTGAAATTACGGATGTGAATAATCACTACGCATCTGCTGGAGGGCTGGAATACGACATTTTGCAGAAATACTGGAGTGATGCAGGTACATTTGAATCCCTTCAGGAAGCAGCTGTCCGTATGAAAGGACAATTGCCCTAAAATATATGCGACTGATGCTGCCGCTGTGCGGTGCCCCATGGGAGCAGAACACTCTGCGCCGGAGCTGGAAGGATGCTCCGGCGCTTTGCGCAGCGACAATCCTCGTGCATGCCAAAGGAGGGAACGGCGTGAGAGTAGTGACACGCAACGGGGCTGCTAGGGCCACCGTGTCAGGTAAACCCCGGGGCATCCACCCGGCCGTATTTATGGGCAGTGGCACTCCGGCAGCAGCAGATACAGGGTCTGCTGGAGTCAGAGGTGTGAAGTCAGGGAAACGTAGTACCCTGACCAAAGCGGGTACATCTGCCGGCGCATCGCATAAGGTCCGTGCAAGGAAAGCGAGCAGCACAGGCAGTGTTGTTGGCAGAGCAGGCAAAGCTGGCTCTGCGAGCACGAGCAAAGCGGCAAAAGCCAGCCGCACCGGCAAAGGCAAAGCCGGTCTGCGCAAGGCCACTGCTTGGCGTAGGCCTGCATCAGCACGGGGCCGGCGTGCCGCTGCCCGCGCCAAGCAGCGCACGGCGATGCGCCGTGCGCCCATGCCAGCACCGCAAGCCAGCACGCCACAGGCGATGCCTGCCAGCGGTGCTGGCCCCGCCCCGCGCCAGGCGACACACCCGAAGGGTGTCGCCCCCGCAGGGCGGGGAGGCGCTGCCGGCGCGAAGGCGGGCAGCGCGAAGGGTTTGCCGCCTCCGCCCGCGGAGCACGCAGTGCAGGCGGAGGCCGTGCCCGGCGGTTACGCCGAGGGCTACCGCGACGGCGTATTCGCCGGCGGGGAGGCGCTGGTGGCGCAGCACATCCCGCCGGATCACATTCTGCCTGCCGTGGCGGCGGCAGATCTGATCGCGGCGGGATTCCGCCAATACGCGCCCAGCCTGACCCGGCTGTCCAGCCCGCATGAGATGGCTGGACACATCACGGCGGCGCTGGATGCACAGCGCCCCTTGTCTGTCGTTCGCCTCGGAGATGGCGAACTGCTCACGCTGGCAGCCGATACGGTGCTGCCAGGCCAGGAAGTGCAGGAGCTGGCACCGTTTCTGCCCTATGCAGGGGTGTCATGCTCAACCCCCGACATCCGCGCGATGCTTGCGGAAGCCATACAGGCCGCCGACTGGGTTGGCGTGCCGATCTCGCGGGCGCCGACATTCCAGGGGCTGTTATTCCCGGTATTGCGCCACTTCGGGATCGACTGGTCCCGGCTGAAATTGACCAGTTCCACGATCAATTACAGTCTGCATCAGTCCGGCCTGGTGTTGCCCTTGCTGCAAGGACGGCGGGTTCTGCTCATAGGCAGCCAGGCACCAGAGCTTGCGGCACTGCTGCATAACCGGGGGATTCATGTCACAGGCATCATTGGTTCTGTAGCAGGAGTTATGGATATACCGAGGGTGATGCAACAAACCGCAGAACATGCTTTTGATATCGCGTTGGTGGCGGCGGGAATTCCGGCGGTCATTCTGTGTCGGCGAATTGCAGGTGAACTCGGCAAGGTCGCTCTGGATTTTGGACATTTGGCCGACAAACTGGTAACAGGAGAGCTTCAACTCTAGTGGACCGTCCGGGGGCTGGTTATGTGCGTGTTGGCCTCACGGACAAGTGGAAATGGAGGGAGCAACATGAGCACACCCGATCAACAGCGCGGGGAAGAACGTCATAGCCGCAGCAACAAGGTTAAGGCTCGAAACGTCGTCCGTCGAAAGGGTCACAGTCATCTGAACATCATTCCAAATATCAGCACTCGCAGTGACAACAGCCGCAGTGAAAACAACCGGAATGGCAGCATAAGCAATGAAAAAAAAGCGGCCCGTCGTGCCACACAGCACGATGTCTCGCGATCTGATATGGCAGTCCTGCATGCAGCAGGTCGTCGCTCAATGCGGAAATCCAGACGTAAAGGCAAAAGCAGGCGCACAGCCAAAGGCGCGAGGCTCTACAAACAGGGGTATACCAGAGGATACAACGAAGGTGTCCGCCAGGGACAGAGCTCGTTTGGTCTTGTTTTTGAAGGAGTTAGCATTATTATCCCCACGTACAATCAGCGGGAGTATGTGCTGAAATGTGTGTCCAGTATCGAAAAGCATACCCCTGCCCCCTTCGAGATCATTGTCGTGGATAATGCCTCCAAGGATGGAACTGCCGAGGCCATGCTCCGCAAAGGCGGCATGGTGAGGGTGGCTGCCCTGGATAAGAACCGGGGGTTTGCCGGAGGTGTCAATCATGGGCTGATGATGGCGAGAGGTCGACATATCATCGTGCTGAACAACGATACGCTCGTTACTCCAGGCTGGCTGGATAACATGATGACTTGTCTTGCCAGTGATCCGAAGATTGGTGTGGTGGGTCCGGTGACCAACTATATTGGCGGGGATCAGCAGATTCAGGTTCCGTACCGTGAGGTAGAAGAGATGTGGTCTTTTGCAGCCACACATAATCGTCCGGATGCAGACAAACATCGAATAACCGATCGCCTGGTCGGGTTCTGCTGGTTGTTCTCACGGGAGCTGCTGGAACGGGTAGGTTATCTGGACGAAGGGTACGCGGTGGGCAATTTCGAAGATGATGACTGGATCATCCGGGTGAAGCTGGCAGGATACCAGCTTGCGGTAGCCGGGGATGCTTTTATCCACCACTTCGGAAGTGTCAGTATGAAAGCCTTGGGTGAGCAAGACTTTGCTGTAGTGAATAAGGATAACGAGCAGTTTTATAGCCAAAAGTGGGGAGATCCCCATGCGCTGGTTGCCGAAACCTCTCGCTTGGCTAGACAACAAACCTCTGGTACCCCATCCGGTCAACAAGAGGATGGTGACACAAACCCAATGGATCCGCGTCAGCGAATCTCAACGCAGGGTAGCCAAGATCCAGCATTACAGTTCAGACACAGTTATGACTTCTACCCGGAAGGTTCGTTCCTGTCCGATGCCAAAGGTGATGTCTATACTTTAACCGGCGGTCGGCGGCGTAAGCTGAACATCCCTGTACCGCGTGGAATATCACCTGTTCAGGTTGCCAAGCCGGACCTGCTCGCCATTCCTGCCGGAGAAGCACTGATATCAGCGGGGGACGTGCAAGGATGGCCGAGGGAATCACAACAGGCGCATATGACAGCGGTTCATGGTTCTCACAATGGCTGGGCAGAAGGAAGTATTGTTGCCGCAGTGGATGCACCCGAGATTCGATATCAGATCAGCGGAGACAAGCGGAGACGATTTGTTTCGGTCTATGCATCAGAACGTTGGGGTGTACATTCTGGGCATATTGTCAGCGTGTCTGCAGACCAACTGGATTCGATGGAAGAAGGATGGCCCATTATTGCCCCACCTCAGCTCTTGAACCCAGATCTGTAATGTCGGGCGATCTGTTTATCCAGATTAGCAGTATGATGCGGAATGGAAAATGTAGCGGTACCCTGTGTAATCGCTCTGATTCATTCCGCATCCGAATATTACATATGAGTTGTTAGCTAGACTACTGAAGCAGAGCGATTCAATCTTGTAAAATAAGCCATCTTTCAAATTTATAATTTAATCTTTCTATTTGGTTATAGGTTTATTCTATTAGCAGATCCATTGACGCAGGAAGGGCGCAGGAGTACATTTAGAGCCATAATTCTTATTTAACAGATGGGAATTGAAGGTCTAGGGCGTTCATAGTTAATCACCCAGACCTTGATCTTAAAACCAATCAGGAGGTATGTCGATGTCATCATCAACCAAAAAAGTCGTGCTGTGGAGCAAAACAGGCTGTCATTTCTGCGGGGAAGTGAAAGCATTTCTGACAGAGCGAAACCAGCCTTTTGAGAACATTGAAGTGCAGGGAAATGACGTGTTGCGTGATGTGCTTGAAGCAAAATATGGCATTCGGCATGTACCCGTTATTGAAGTGGGAGGGGACGGCAAATTTGAAGCCTTGCTGGAACCTGATCTGGAGAAGCTGGCGGAACTTCTGGCACGAACGGACGAAGCGACAGCAGTCTAACGGGAGTTAATATATACCTTTGAAGCAAGCCGTTCCGGCTGTTGCATGATGCAAGATCGCATTTGTACAGCAGCTGGAACGTTCATAAGTTATGGCTCACTTGGGATGTAAATGGTCTTATTTACATCTTCAATGTTCATATAGAAAAAATCTATTAGTCACGCTGTTGACCCTTTTACGGGGCAGTGATAAGATTTGTGAAATTAAAACAAACCAAACTCATAGGAATAGTTAACTTTTAAGTTATTTCGCATACGTAATCAGTTCAGTTGGCCCTTGATCATTCTTTTGAAGATTCTAATCCAAGGAAGGCGGAGTGCATATGACAGCGAAACGCAGTTTGAAATTTGGAGCCATTATTCATGGGGTTGGAGGAAGCAACACCACATGGAGACACCCGGAGGTTCTGTCGGATGCCAGCGTTAACTTTGGATTCTACAAACGTCAGGCACTGAAAGCGGAGGAAGGCAAGTTCGATCTTGTTTTTATCGCAGACGGTCTATATATTACCGAGAAATCCATTCCGCATTTCCTGAATCGCTTCGAACCAATCAGTATCCTCTCCGCTTTGGCTGCCGTTACTTCACGCATTGGACTGGTGGGTACCCTCTCAACATCCTATAGTGATCCGTTCACCGTAGCCAGACAGTTCGGTTCCCTCGATCAGATCAGCGATGGCCGTGCAGGCTGGAACGTTGTGACTTCTCCGCTGGAAGGTACAGCGAAGAACTATAGTAAGAGCAGTCACCCTTCGCATCCGGAACGTTATCGCATTGCCGCAGAATATTTACAGGTAACCAAAGGGTTGTGGGACTCTTGGGAAGATGATGCCTTTGTAAGAGACAAAGAGAGCGGCGTATTCTTCGATCCATCCAAGCTGCACACGCTTAATCATGAAGGAGAGTTTTTCTCCGTACAAGGGCCGCTCAACATTGCCCGTTCACGGCAAGGACAGCCGGTGATATTCCAGGCAGGTTCATCGGAAGATGGCAAAACGCTGGCGGCGCAAGAAGCGGATGCTGTCTTTACCGGACACGATACGATTGAAGATGCACAGGCATTCTATAAGGATGTCAAAACACGGGCGGCCTCCTATGGACGTTCTGCACAGGATATTGTTATTCTGCCAGGCATCAATCCCATTGTTGGACAGACCGAAGAGGAAGCGGAACAGAAATATCAGGAGATTGCGAGCCTGGTTACCATTGATAAAGCGCTGGATTATCTGGGACGTTTCTTCGAACACCATGATTTCTCCCAATATCCGCTGGATGAACCGTTCCCGGAGCTGAATGGCACTGGAAGCAACAGTTTCCGCAGTGGAACCGACAAGATCAAGAAGGATGCCAAAGAGCAGGGATTGACCTTGCGTGAAGTGGCTCTGCGGGCAGCAACACCACGCAGCAAATTCCTGGGCACACCAGAGCAGGTCGCTGACAAGATTCAGGAATGGTTTGAGACGGAAGCAGCAGATGGTTTCATTATTGCTTCTGAGCTGCCAAGTGGATTGTCTGATTTTGTGGAACTGGTTGTTCCAATTCTGCAAGAACGCGGTCTGTATCGTACGGACTATGAACACGATACATTGCGGGGGAATCTTGGGGTACAGATTCCGGTTAACCGTTATACGGCTGCGAAGAAGCAAGTTGTATCTGATTTGGCATGACGGATAGGGAGCGAACGAGTATCTGATTTTGTCTGCTGTTTTCTCCAACCGTAAAAAAAGCAATTACTACGATTCACACTATCTTAAAACCAACTTAACTCATAGGATATATAGAGTATTGGTATAAACATCAATTTAATGACACCTGTATACACAGAGGGGGAAGCGATATGAACAGGTCTATCTCATGGATGAAATATATGGCATTGGCAGCAGTATTGGTGATGGTATTATCCGGTTGTGGAGCGGCGGGAGGCAGTACGAACGGTGCAGCACAGGCTTCGGGCGGGGATCAGGCCGGGCAAGCTGAAGGAGGCAACCTGACTTTTGCACTCGCGACTTCACCGGATACGCTTGACCCTCATCGCAGTGGGCTTGCCGTAACAGTACGTGCCATCCGAACGATCTACGACAATCTGGTCGTGCAGCTGCCTGATGGTTCCATCAAACCTTGGCTCGCCACGGAATGGAGCGTATCCGAGGACGGCAAGAGTTATACGTTCAAGCTGCGTGAAGGCGTGAAGTTCCATGATGGTACACCTTTTAATGCGGAAGCCGTGAAATACAATCTGGACCGGGTGATCGATCCGGCCACCAAAGCTGCCAATTCTCTGGCCCTGATTAGACCGTATAGCTCCTCCGAAGTCATTGATGAATATACCATCAAGGTAAATCTGGAATCACCATCGCAAGCCTTTCTCGGTAACTTAAGCCAGGCGCTTCTGGGGATCGTATCCCCAACAGCTGCTCAAAAATATGGTGACCAGCTGGGTAAAAATCCGGTGGGAACAGGTCCGTATACCTTTGTGAAATGGGATGAAAATGCGGATATCGTCGTTGCCAAAAACAAGGATTACAACTGGGGACCTGAGACGGTTGAAAATAAAGCCGCGCCCCATGTGGATACGATCACATTCAAGATTGTACCGGAAGAAGCGACGCGCATCGGAAGTGTACAGAGTAATCAGGTACTCGCTGCCGAGACGGTTCCACCGCAGAATATCGCTGCATTAAAAAACGATCCGAACCAGCAATTGTTACAGGCCAATACGGTTGGACTGCCGTACACACTCTTCTTCAATCTGCGCAAAGCGCCTTGGGATGATGTGAAAGTAAGGCAGGCAGTACAATCCGCTGTAGATGTTGAATCGATTGTCAAAACATTGTATCTGGGCAACTACGAACGTGCGTGGTCTGCACTGTCTCCTGGAATTCTGGGTTATGATGCATCGCTGGAAGGAAGCATCAACCCGGACATCAATAAAGCCAATCAGCTGCTCGATGAACAAGGCTGGGTGAAAGGCGCTGACGGTATTCGTGCAAAAGACGGCCAGAAACTGACCCTGCGTTATGTAGATGGTTCGCCCAATCGCGAGAAACGTAATGACATCGCCGCCATTATCCAGCAGCAGTTGAAACAGGTTGGTATCGCTGTTGAAGTAGAAATTACAAAAGACGTGGCAACGGTTATCTATCAGAACTGGGATTATGATCTCTATGGCAACAGTCAGGTCAATTCTGATCCAAATGCCTTGTACGCTTTCTATCATACGAGTGCAGAGGGCCAGCGTCCGACCTTATCCGGTTTGTCTGATCCGAAGATCGATGAACTGTTAGAGCAGGGAGCCGTGGAGAGTGACGCGGATAAACGTGTCGAGATCTACAATCAGATTCAACAATATCTGATTGAGCAAGCGGTAATTCTGCCGATCTATGTATTCCCGTACACCGTCGCAGCATCCAAAAAGGTCGAAGGCATCAAGTTTGATTCACTGGGGTATCCACTCTTTAACGACGTTCGCATTCAGCCCTAACAGGAACGACCAATCCAGATTCAGGAAGGAGATATCCCGGTATGGTTCAAACGATACTGTCACGACTCGCAACATCGCTTCTGGTTATTTTCGGAGCTTCGGTGCTGGTGTACTGCATCATGTATCTCCTGCCGGGTGATCCAGTTCTACTCATGCTGGACCCGTCCTCGGCTACCCCGGAGATGATCGAGAATCTGCGGGTTCAGCTTGGACTGGATCAGCCGTTTTACATCCAGTTTGCGAACTATTTTGGTGATATGCTGCGTGGGGATTTCGGTAAATCGATGATCAATTCGGATCCGGTTTTGCCAAAAATACTGGAACATTTTCCAGCGACACTGGCTTTGACCGCACTCAGTTCAATCATTGCCATCACGATTGGAATTACACTTGGTGTACTGTCTGCGATCCATCGCAATGGCGTGATTGATTTCGTCGCCCGGCTCGTTGGACTGTTCGGCATTTCCATGCCAACCTTCTGGACGGGGATACTGCTCATCCTGTTATTTTCAGTACAGCTTGGCTGGTTCCCGGCGATGGGTTCCGACGGATTCAGCTCACTGGTTCTTCCGGCTGCCACACTGGGTCTTGTGGGTGCAGGGTTTATCGTACGGATGGTGCGTAACAGCATGCTGGAAGTGATCAATGAACCGTTTATCGTGGCATTACGGGCCAAAGGACTTTCGGAACGTGCCATCATGTATGGTCATGCACTGCGTAATGCGCTTATTCCTGCAGTAACGGTAATCGGCATGCTGATCGGTGATCTGCTTGCTGGAACCGTGGTGGTGGAGACCGTTTTCTCCAGACAAGGAATCGGCCGAATTATTGCAGATGCGCTAATGGCCAAGGATCTGCCAGTGGTGCAAGGTGTCGTCTTTTTTACCTCAATTATCTATGTCGTCTTGAACTTGCTGGTGGATATCTCGTATTCGTACATTGATCCTCGGGTTCGGCGTGCAGTCCGCACATGATATTGGATGGAACAGTCAGAAGTGTCCTGACGCGGAGTATGAAAGGAGGAGTTGGTGCTCATGAGCATGAAACCTTTGGCTGGTGACAAAAAAGCATGGGCGGGCAGTGTAGGACGTATCCGTCTGTGGAATCGCCGCCCTTGGCGTTATCGCGTTTCATTCGCGGTATCCCGATTATTCTTTTATGCAGCATTGCTGGTGGTGGTATTTACCGTGGCATGTGCGATTGTGCCAGGCTGGATTGCGCCCTATGATCCAACTCAGATGATGACGGATGCCATCCTGCAGGCTCCCTCTGCTGCGCACCTGTTCGGGACGGACTATTTTGGCAGGGATATCTTCAGTGTGATTGTGCATGGGAGCAGAGATTCATTGCTCATTGGATTCGCCTCGGTACTTGTAGGCGGTATTGTTGGCAGTGCTCTTGGTATTATCTCCGGTTATGCCGGAGGTATTGTTGATACCATCACCATGCGGGCTGTTGATATTCTGATGGCTGTACCCGGCGTACTGCTTGCATTATCTGTTGCAGCTGCTCTCGGGCCAGGACTGATGAATATTGCACTGGCTGTTGCGGTTTCCTCCATTCCGGGCTACGCACGGGTGATGCGTGGGCAGGTCATATCAGTTAAAGGTCTGCCTTTCATTACAGCGACACGTTCACTGGGCGGTTCCAATACACGTATTTTCTGGAAACATGTACTGCCACATTCGTTGTCACCCTTGCTGGTCATGGCTACGCTGGGCGTAGGGACATCAATTCTAACGGGCTCCGGACTCAGTTTTCTGGGACTTGGGGTGTTGAAGGAAATACCGGATTGGGGCGCATTGCTCTCACAAGGAAGAGGTTATCTGACGGTTGCCTGGTGGATCTGTAC
Organism: Paenibacillus sp. PK1-4R; assembly: GCF_030369595.1. Classification (NCBI taxonomy): domain Bacteria; kingdom Bacillati; phylum Bacillota; class Bacilli; order Caryophanales; family Paenibacillaceae; genus Paenibacillus; species Paenibacillus sp. PK1-4R. The sequence continues at coordinate 5,628,234 of NZ_CP126535.1, read as the reverse complement.
GTTCCCGGGACTGGCGATCACTTTGTTTGTACTGGCGGTTAATCTGATTGGAGACGATATTCGCGATCGGCTGGACCCCAAAGTAAAAGGAGCGGCCTGACCGCTATACCAAGGAGGAATACGTTATGTCACATGTTGTCATTATTGCCGGATCACCTTCCAAACGTTCGCGTTTGACAGGTCTGACGGATTACAGCAGCCAAAAATTAACGGAGGCAGGCATCACCGTTGAAGTCATTCATGTTGTGGATCTTCCCGCTGAGGATCTGGTGCAAGCCCGGTTTGACAGCTCATTCATTCGTGATGCACTTGCTGTCGTGGAAGCGGCGGATGCAGTTATTGTGGCTACGCCGGTATATAAGGCATCTTACTCGGGAGTGCTCAAACTGTTCCTGGATCTGATTCCGCAAGAGGGGCTACGGGGTAAGTTGACACTTCCGCTCGTTATCGGTGGTTCCATTGCTCATCTGCTTGCCATTGATTATGCATTGAAGCCTGTACTGGCAGCCCTTGGTGGAAGACATATCCTTGGTGGGGTCTACGCTGTGGATCAGGGGATTGAACGATTGGATGATGGAAAGTTCGTACTCTCGGCGGATATTACTACACGTCTGGATCGCTCGCTGGATGAATTGATATTGACACTGGAAAAGGATGGGATTACGATATCATAAAACCAAGTAAATATATTGGATAAATCAATATAAGATCAAACGTCTGCGGACGTGGATACGGAGGCGCTCATGAATATCGAGAATATTGAAGCATTTGTATATATCAATCATTATGGAAGCTTCAATAAGGCTGCCGAAGTACTCTTCTTGTCCCAACCTTCGGTCACAGCTCGCATTCAGTCACTGGAAAGGGAGCTGGGCTGCAAGTTGTTTGATCGGCTTGGCAAGCAAATCGTGCTGACAGAGGAAGGTCGGAAATTCCTGCCATATGCGCAGCAAGTGCTGCAAGTGATTCAGAAGGGCAAGCAGAAGATTCAGCAAAGGCGATCAACACCGGATGCGCTTCGGCTCGGTAGTACAGTATCGGTATCTAACTATGTTATTCCCGATTTTCTACCCAAGATCAAGGAAGCTTACCCCGAAATTAACATCAAATTGACGACAGCAACGACGGATCAGCTGATTGCCAAACTGCTTGGTCAAGAGATCGATCTTGCTTTTGTGCGCAAGGTCATGCATCCTGCGATCCGTACGGTTGCTTTTTATGAAGATCCGATCCAGCTCTATGTGTACAAAGGGCATCCATTCATTGAGAGCGGGCATGTCAGCATGGAAGCCATCCGGAATGAGCAACTGGTCTTTTTTGAATGTGGTTCACTGGACTGGCTTCGCATTCACCGGGCTTTCGACTCGCTGGAACATCCGCCGAATATTACATATCATGTCGATAATTCGGAGACGGCTAAGAAGCTGGTTATGCAAGGGGCAGGTATTGCCTTTCTCCCGGGACTCACGGTGAAGAAGGAAGTGCAGAATCAGGAGCTGTTCCCCATTCAGGTACATGAGGTAGCAGGTGTATCGTTGCAGATCAGCGTTGTCACGTTAAAGGAAGAATATTCGCCATTGGCAGAGCCCTTCGGGGAACTGCTGCGGCAGTTATAGATTGTTTGTAAGATTCAAGAACAGCGGTTCAGCACAATCAAGGAGGAGAAGGATATGAGTATTCGTGTTGGCATTTTGGATCAGACCCCTATCTATGAAGGGGAAACGGCAGTGGATGCTTTTCGGCATACAATTGAGCTGGCACAGCGGGCAGAGCAGCTTGGATTCCATCGGTTCTGGGTATCGGAGCACCATGATTCCGGGCATGTTGCAGGTTCCTCCCCGGAGGTACTCATCTCCCACTTGCTTGCGCATACAAAGCGGATTCGGCTGGGGTCTGGCGGAGTAATGCTCCAGCATTATAGTCCATACAAAGTCGCCGAAAATTTCAATATCCTCGCAGCGCTCGGACCCGGAAGAGTTGACCTGGGAATCGGTCGTGCACCAGGTGGATTACCCCGTTCAACACAGGCGTTACAGGAAGGTATTCAGGAAGCTGCATCTCTGCAAGAGAAAATTGTTCAGGTGAAACGATACATCCACAATGAGCCGCTTGAAGATCCATCACATCCACTTGCAGGTCTCAGTGCCTCGCCAGTGTCCGACATTCCAGCGGAACTGTATGTGCTTGGAGCAAGTGTCGATAGTGCAAGCATGGCTGCGGAACTGGGACTCCCATATGTCTTTTCACTGTTCATTAACAGTAATATAGAGGTAGCGCTTCAAGCGATCCGTGTATATCGTGAACAATTTGATCGTTCCCAGGGACGGGAGCCTTACGCTGCATTAGCCATATCGTTAATTGTGGCCGAGAGTGAGGAAGAAGCGGAAGGACTTGCGAGTGAGCATATGCTGGTGAAGATTCATCTGGAGAGTGGAAAGGTGCTGACCGTTGGTTCTGTGGAGCAGGCGGAAGAATTCGGACGTCAATCAAACGAAACCTATCGGATCGAAATTCTGGAGCCAAGTGTGACCCGGGGTACAAAAGAAACCGTAGGTCAGGCACTGTTGAAGTTCCAGCAGGATTTTGCCGTGGAAGAGTTCATTGTGACTACAGCTACACGGGACTTTGCCAAGCGAATTCGTTCATTCGAATTGTTGCGTGAGATTCTGGCAGAGCAGGGACTCAGTGAATTTGCACTGGAATCCAAGGAACAGGAAGCTGCAATCGGATAGAAGTAGGCAGTTAATATAGCAGTGAATATATATGAATGGGAGGCCATGTGATGAAAAGTGATCTGGAACAGCCTAAACAACAGGCTGAGCAACAAGTACAGGGCCCCGAGCATGAACTTCACGGTGAACGGGCGGAAGAATTTGCGGAACGTTTAATCACCATTCGGCGACATCTGCATCGCAACCCGGAATTGTCCGGCGAGGAAAAGGAGACGACAGCAGCCATTCGCAGTTGGCTGGAAGAGGAAGGCGTCCGTATTGCAGACGAATATGCGCTGAGGACAGGGCTTGTCGCTGAAGTAGGCCAAGGGGACGGACCTGTTGTTGCCCTAAGAGCAGATATTGATGCGCTGCCCATTCAGGAAGAGACAAAGCTGGAATTTGCCTCCCAGGTAGATGGAAAGATGCACGCTTGCGGACATGACGCACACACGGCAATTCTGATTGGTGCTGCACGATTACTGAAACAGCGCGAGTCCAGTTTGCCGGGAAAAGTACGGTTGATATTCCAGCCCTCGGAGGAAAAAGCAACGGGTGCTCGGCAAGTGATCCAGAGCGGCGCATTGTCCGATGTTCGGGCGGTATTCGGATTACATAACAAGCCTGATCTCCAGGTAGGTACGGTGGGCATTCGGGAAGGCGCATTGATGGCAGCAGCAGACGGTTTTGTTGTCAAAGTGGAAGGTGTAGGTACCCATGCAGCCGTGCCTGAAGCCGGCATTGATCCAATCGTGGTTGCCGCACATATTGTTACGGCATTACAGGCCATTGTGAGTCGTAATGTAGGAGCACAGGAGAGTGCCGTAATCAGCGTCACCAAGCTCCACAGCGGCACAGCCTGGAACGTTATTCCGGATGAAGCGATCCTCGATGGCACAGTACGCACCTTTGATGAGAAAGTGCGTGCACGGATTCGCGAGCGTTTCAATCAGGTGGTAGCGGGTGTTGCGGCGGCCTATGGCACACGTGCTACGGTTCGCTGGATTCAGGGACCACCTGCCGTGGTCAACGATGAAGCACTGACATCTGCGGCGGAGCAAGTTGCAAGTGAGATTGGATTGAATAGTGTTAGACCGCTACCTTCTCCAGCAGGTGAGGACTTCTCTTTTTATCAAAAAGAAGCTCCCGGCCTGTTTCTCTTCCTGGGCACCTCTGGCCCGCATGAGTGGCATCACCCTGGCTTTGATGTGGATGAACAGGCATTGCCGCTCGGAGCACATCTTCTGGCTGCACTGGCTGAGAAAGCACTGCACAATGTGCAAGCACATCAAGAGTGATGAGTATAGTGAATCACTGGATCATATCCAGATCGAAACGGTTCCGTTCGACGGCAACCGTTTTTCGTATTCCCTTTTTTAAGTGAGAGCGGGGTAGGAACGACGAATTGTTGAACCTTATTAGATGGTGTAGTTATGGCTAGGGTTGGCGCAAAAGCGTCAGCTCTGTTTGGGTTTTCTTACAGGAAGGGCAGCTAAAGGTATTGTTAAATTTTATTTTTTTTAATGGAAATATTTGTTGACGCTCCCCAAAAGGATGTGCTATATTTTTCTCGACCTTTAATCGTAATAATTACTATTAGATAAAAAAAGAAGAACAGGAGTAGTCGCTGCGATGAAACAGGAGATCGATTTTATCAAGTTCAGTCCCACTCAAAACATGACGATTCTGGTTAAAACGGATCATGCAGCAGAGAAATACAATCATATTGCGACTCGTCTAATGTCGTATGATAACGTTTACGCTGAACAAGTGGGATTCATTGAACCAACGAGGAGACCGGAAGCTGTGGCCCGTCTGGAAATGGCCGGAGGCGAGTTCTGTGGCAATGCCTGCATGGCACTTGCAGCACACCTCGCATCTGAAGCAGGACTGGTACAACAGGAGTCTATGGATATCATGCTGGAGGTTTCCGGAACCGATCAATTGATCATGTGCCATGTGAAGAAGCAGCAGAACGAATACAACTGCCAGGTAACCATGCCGGTTCCGAAGCAGATTGAACAACGAACAATCCGATATGAAGGCATCGAGCTCGATATGGTGATCATCCGGTACGCTGAGTTCATCCATATCGTGATTGAAGTGGATGACTTCGACGATACGATGAAAAAGAGGGCACAGACCCTTGCAAGGTTACTGGGACTAACCCTGGGAGATAAGCTGATCGGTATCTTGTTATATCAATCACACTTGGAAGAAATGGCCCCACTCATCTATGTTCCAGAGCTGGATAGTCTGATGTGGGAGAGAGGGTGCGGTTCGGGTACGGCCTCTGTGGGAGCCTATCTTGCATGGAGCCAGCAGAGGCAGATTACACAGTATATCAAGCAGCCCGGTGGTGCGATCAAAGTGATAGCTGAGTGGAATGGCGCAGAACTTGGGAGCATTACGATTGAGGGATCGGTAGGCATCGTGGCACAGGGCAAAGCCTACATAGATGCTCCAGCAGAATGGAGCGTTATAAACGCATGAGGTACATGACATGATCGAGACAACGTATTGGGGGAAAAGAAATGATCACATTGGTTCATTTTCAGACATGTTTGAGTGAATTTGCAGAGAAATTTGATAAGCTCGCGAGCAAGTATGATCATACGATTCTGCATAGTTCGGAGCTGGAGGCTGTGATCAATGACTACTCCCGCTTTGTGACCGATCAGGAGAATAAGGCAGCCTGGGAACAGTTGGAGCATTCCGAGCTGGAAGAGCTTGATTCGCTTGTGTGGCAGTTAAGAAATAAATCCGCCCAGTGTGTGGCGATCATGGAGAAATATCGTGCATTAAAGTTAGAGAACGGGGATGTGCAGATTGCCGATTATTTCAAAAACATAGAAGAGTGTATCGATAAAGAATTTGGCAGCTTCCATGTCACCTCCGATTCCAGAGTGTTGTTGGTAGGCTCCGGTTCATTCCCAATGACACCATTACTCATCGCCAAGCGAACAGGTGCACAGGTTGTCGGGATCGATATTGATGAAGAGTCCATTACACTCGGGCGAAAAGTGGTGGAGACACTGGGCACGGGTTTGAAGATTCGTTTGGAGTCAACCTTGCTGGAGGATCTGGATTATACCAGGGAAGCAACCCATATCATTTTCAGCTCTACGGTGGCCCCTAAATATGAGCTGCTTGATCAACTGCATGCCCTGACGAATGCACAGGTGGTTGTAGCCATGAGATACGGTGATCAGTTGAAGTCGTTGTTCAATTATCCGATGGAAGAGACGGACAGCAGCAAGTGGAAGCTGGTGGACCAAATCCTGCGCCCGGATGATGTGTTTGATATTGTGTTGTATCAAAAAGCATAGGTATGCATGTGCATCCAAGTGCGTCCAAATGGATTACAGATTGAACTTTGAATTAAGGAGGATTATATGAGCAATCTTCAGCGAATTCTGTTACTTGGAACCGGGCCTGCATCCATTCAGCTTGCGGTAACGCTCAAAGATCATCTCAACTGCTTAATAGGCATTGCGGGGAGACAATCGGTTCGTTCAGCGTCCGTATTCTCAGCCCTCGAACAGAGCAATCAACGTATTCAGGTCAGCATTCAAAATGAGAAACATCAATCGCTCGCAGGTGAGTGTTTCGTTGATCATGTGTTCAAGGGATATGACACCATTGAGGGGGAATGGGATACACTCATTTTGGCGGTTACCACCGATGCTTATATCGATGTATTGGAAAAAATGAAAAATGAATTCATCAAACAACTGAAATGTATCATTTTGATTTCTCCAACGTTTGGGTCGAATCGACTCGTGACCCATTATATGAGAGAGCGGAATGCAACGCCGGAAGTGATCAGTTTCTCTACCTACCTTGGAGATACCCGTTGGATGCACGAACATCCGTCCAATCATGTGATTACTACAGGGGTGAAGAAAAAGGTCTATATCGGTTCCACTCGTTACCCGTCTGAACAGGTCAGTATGTTACGCCAAGTTTATGAACGTTTGGGTATTGCGCTGGAAGTGATGCGATCTCCACTGGAGGCGGAAACGAGAAATATCTCGTTGTACGTGCATCCACCCTTGTTCATGAATGACTTCTCATTAGAAGCCATCTTTGGAGCTCCAGATACTCAGAAATACGTATACAAGATGTATCCTGAAGGTCCGATTACACAAGTTTTGATACGGGAAATGCGGGCACAGTGGCAGGAGATTATGAATATTACGGACCGACTTGATATTCAGGGAGTGAACCTGCTTCAATTCATGACGGATGACAACTATCCGGTTCGATTAGAGAGTATATCACGCCAGGATATCGAGAATTTCAATCAGCTGCAGGTCATTCATCAAGAGTATTTATTATACATACGGTACACCTCCTTATTGATTGATCCATTCTCGGAACCCGATTCGGAAGGGAAATATTTTGACTTTTCAGCAGTCCCATTCCGCAAAACGTTCATGAACCACGAAGGGGAACTGGACATCCCCCGTATGCCCAAGGAAGATTACTATCGCATCAAAATCATTCAGGGCCTTGCCAGACATCTCGATGTGAGCTGTCCAACCATTGATCAATTTATCGCCAGATATGAGGCAAAAATTCAGGAAGTAGCTGACGCACACCCGAATCAACGCTTGTCCGATGCCTTTGTCATCCAATCCTTTGACGAGGATATCCGCATGATTTGCACCGGCCTTTGACTTTGAGTAATTGGGTTAATTACATCTCAAATTAATCAAGTTGAACCTGATGTTTACATCATAACGAAGAGTGCAGAACCAATCTGAAGAAGCGAAGCGGTCGCCTTTATCCCCGGATTTTCTCTTTGGAAAAGAGATCAAAAAAATCTGGGGATAACAGTGATCGGAAGATGGTACTGCAATCGGAGTTGCCCGATGTAACCTACGAGGTCTGCTTGTAATTTCATCATCAGGAGGAAATGTTGTGAATAAAGGTAGTACTTTTAAATGGTTATTATTGCTGGTATTTGCCATTGCGCTGCTCGCCGGATGCGGACAGAGCCCAAAAGAGAAAGAGAGCGCCCAAACGGAGCCTGCCAATAGCCAGGTACAAACGGAACTTATCTATGCTTCTGCCAAAGATATTAATGATATGAACCCCCATCTGTATACAGGCTCCATGCCTGCACAAGGGATGGTATACGAGTCTCTGGTGGAAAACACACCTGACGGAATCAAGCCATTGCTGGCTGAATCATGGGATATTTCCGAGGATGGGAAGACCTATACCTTTCATCTGCGACAAGATGTGAAATTCCATGATGGAGAGCCGTTCAACGCAGAGGCGGTTAAACAAAATATCGATGCAGTACAGGCGAATGCCGAAAAACATGCCTGGATCAAGCTGTCTACCAAAATCACAAGTGTAAAAGTTATAGATGAGCATACGGTGGAGCTGACGCTATCGGAAGCCTATTATCCGGCACTGGTGGAATTGTCCATGACAAGACCTTACGTCTTCATATCACCCAAGGATTTCAAGGATGGCGGAACCAAAGACGGAGTAAGTGGTTTCCACGGTACAGGACCTTACAAGCTTACTGCTCATAAAGTCGAAGAGAATGCCACGTTTGAAGCCAATGAAGACTATTGGGGTGGTGCACCTGCAATCAAGAAGATCACATCCAAGGTCCTTCCGGCAGGTGAAACAACATTCCTGGCATTGCAAAAGGGAGAGATCAACTTTGTGTTCACCGATGACCGGGGAGCAGATAGTATCGATGTCGAAGCCATGGACCAATTGGCTGAATCCGGTGGTTATCAAGTGGTTCGAAGTGAAGCGATGAATACTAATATGATCGTAGCCAATAGCAGTCGCGAGAATAGTCCGGTTCAGGAAACGGCAGTGCGGGAAGCGCTATGGGGTGCCATTGATCGCGAAACGATCAGTAAGGATATTTTTAACGGAACGCAGACTGTAGCGGACACGCTATTTTCAGCCAATGTCAATTACGCCAAGGTAGACCTGAAGAAACGGGATTATGATCCGGAAATGGCTAAAAATCTTTTGGACCAAGCTGGCTGGACATTGGCGGATGGTAAAGAGGTGAGAACGAAGAACGGTCAGCCTTTAGCCATGAAACTATACTATGACAGCAACTCGTCTTCACAGAAAATACAGGCTGAATTGATCCAGTATTCGATGAAAGAATTGGGTGTTCAGCTTGAGATTGTGGGCGAAGAATCCACTTCCATTGCGAATCGGAGAGCCACCGGGGAATATGACCTGCTCTTTAATCAAACCTGGGGACTGGCCTATGATCCACAAAGTACCATTGCGGCATTTACGTCCGATTCGGCATACAAGCATACGACAAGCGGAATTTCCAAAGCAGATGAATTGTACAAAAAAATCGATGCGGTCATGGTTTCCACGGATGAGGCTTCACGCCAATCCCTGTATGCCGACATTATGAAGATCGTCCATGATGAAGCGTTGTTCATTCCGATTACCAACGGACGTGTCACCGTTGTCGCTCCCGAGAATCTCGATGGAATCTCATTCAAACAGACTCAATATGAACTACCTTTTGAAAAAATGAATTTTAAATAGAGCGGAGATGGATATGGGAAGTTATATCATCAAAAGGATTCTGTTAACCATCCCTTTACTGATTATCATTTCATTTATAACGTTTGTTCTGATTAATTTATCTCCCTTGGACCCGGCGGTTGTTGTGTTACAGGCACAGGAAGTTCCGCAGATCACAGAGGAATTAATTGCCCAGACCAACAAGGCATTGGGGTTCGATCAGCCGTTCATGATCCAGTATGTGAACTGGATTATGGCTGTTGTGCAGTTGGACTTTGGCAATTCTTATGTATCTGGTGAACCCGTATGGTCATTGATGGGGCCGGCTTTTATGAACACATTGAAGTTAACGCTTGTCTCATCGGTATTCATTATTGCGCTGTCCATTCTGCTGGGTGTGATCTGTGCCATGAGAGAAGGCAAGTTGCTGGATCGATCGGTCAGAGGCGTATCATTTTTCCTTACCGCCATGCCATCCTACTGGCTTGCAGCCATGATGATCTGGTATTTTTCCGTCAAGCTGGACCTGTTACCTACCAGCGGCATGGACTCGTATCGAAGCTACATTCTACCGGTGATTGTAATCACGGTGAGTTATACAGGCATTTATTTCCGAACGGTTCGAAGTTCCATGCTGAGCAATATGAATGAGGACTATGTATTATATGCAAGGGCAAGCGGTCTGAGCGAAAAGAAAGTAACCCTGCATATTCTGAGAAATTCATTACAGGTGGCTGTGTCCATCTTTTGCATGGCGATCCCGATCGTGCTGGGCAGTACGGTGGTCATTGAAAATGTATTTGCCTGGCCGGGGCTCGGAAGGCTCAGTGTAAAATCCATTTTAAGCAGGGATTTTCCGATTATTCAGGCGTATGTTCTGATGTTGGCTGTAACCTTTGTCTTGTTTAATACGTTATCCGACATCATTAATGCGGCGATGAATCCCCGGTTGAGAAAGGAATTCTGATGCGAATACTGAAAAATCTGAGCAAAGACAAGCTTGCGATGACCTCTTTGGTAGTGATTATGGTCACGATTATGGCGGGCGTACTGGCTCCGCTTATTGCGCCGCATGATCCTGGACAAGTGAACATGAAGCTTCGGTATGCCTCCTCATCCTGGGATTATCTATTAGGCAATGATCATCTGGGTAGATGTGTATTATCTCGGCTTATCTATGGCATCCGTCCAAGTGTGTTATGGGTTCTGGTTGCGCTGAGCCTTTCTGTTCTGATCGGGGCCATTGTTGGATTCATCGCAGGTTACTTCAAGGGGAAAGTGGATGCGTGGATCATGAGAGTCTGTGACATTATGCTTTCTTTCCCCGGATACGTAATGACACTGGCGGTGGTTGGCATTCTGGGTGCAGGACTGGAGAATATTTTGATTGCCTTTGTGTGGATGAAATGGGCCTGGTTTGCCCGCGTTATTCGAACATCTGTGATGCAATTCTCTGATATGGATTATGTAAAATTCGCTAAAGCCTCCGGCACGCCTAACCTGAGAATTATAACCAAACATATTGTTCCGGTTACATTTGCCGATATTGCTGTCATTGCCAGCGGTTCCATGTGTTCGATGATGTTGCAGATCTCCGGCCTTTCCTTTCTGGGGCTTGGAATCCAGGCTCCGCATGCGGAGTGGGGCATGATGCTCAATGAGGCGAGGGAAGTCATGTTCTCCAGACCTGAGTTGATGTTGGCACCAGGCCTGGCCATTGTGGTGGTGGTGTCTGCCTTTAATTTTTTATCGGATGCGCTTCAAGTGGCTCTGGACCCCAAATTGATGACCTCTCAAGGTAAGTCTGACAAGTCTTACGAAAGTGAGGTGAGAAAGGCCGCTTATGAATATAGTCGAGGTTAAACATTTGAAAGTATGGGACAGCAATACAGGCAAAGTGATCATTCATGACAGTTCATTTGAAGTCAAACAGGGAAGCTGTATGGCCATCGTGGGGGAAAGTGGTAGTGGGAAGTCCGTTACGTGCAGGGCCATCATGCGACTGAACAAGCCATGGATTCGCCAATCGGGCACAATGTCATTTCAGGGCGAAGACCTGAACCAGCTTTCGGAACCGGAGATGCGGCGTAAGCGGGGCAAGCATCTGTGTATGATTTTGCAGAATGGCATGAGTGCATTTGATCCTTCCTGTGTCATTGGTGTTCATATTCGGGAGACGCTTCAGCAACATTTTGGATGGAACACCCGTGAGATTGAACGGAAAATCATCGATGCCATGGAAAGCGTTATGCTCAGACATCCACGCGAGATTTTGAATCAATATCCACATCAGCTGTCCGGTGGGATGCTGCAACGAATCATGATTGCACTGGCATTGGTGCTGGAGCCTGATCTGATTATTGCGGATGAGCCAACAACGGCACTGGATACGATCTCCCAATATGAAGTGGTGGAGCAATTGATTCAATTACGTGAACGCATGGGCTGTTCCATGATGTTCATCTCCCATGATCTCGGCGTCGTCCAGAAGATTGCAGATGACGTGATGGTTATGAAAGACGGCAAGATCGTTGAGCGTGGCAGCATGCATTCTGTTTTGACAGAGCCGAAGCATGCCTATACGCAGTATCTGGTCTCTACCCGGCTGGAGCTGAGCAATCATTTTAAGGCGTTGATGCAGGGGGACTCCTAGATGCTAAAGGTGGAAGGTATCGAAAAATCATATAACCAAGGCGGACTGTTCTCCAAGCACAAACAACAAGTTTTGAAACAGGTTACCTTTGAATGCCAGCAAGGCGAATGTCTGGGCATCATCGGTGAAAGCGGAAGCGGAAAATCCACATTGGGACGGTTGATGCTGGGCATTGAACGCCCGGATCGTGGAACGATCTCGCTCGATGGTAAAGACGTACAGGATCGACGTGTACGGATGGGTAACATCAGCGCCGTTTTTCAAAATTATACGTCCTCGATCAATCCATTTCTTACCGTGGAAGCTGCCATTATGGAACCGATGCAAGCACAGCAAAAGCTGCGAAAGGATCAGGGTAATTCAGAGAAGGTGGATCTGTTGCTGAGCCAAGTTGGACTGGACCCTTCCTATAGATCCAAATATCCGCATGAACTATCGGGCGGGGAGGCTCAGAGAGTGTGCATTGCCAGGGCCATCTCCACCGCCCCCAAATGCATTGTGTTTGATGAAGCGATCAGCTCACTGGACGTATCTGTTCAGATTCAGGTGTTGCAATTGTTGAAAGAGCTGAAAGAAATCTACAAGCTGAGCTATGTTTTTATCACGCATGATATACAGGCGGCAGCTTATATCTGTGACAGGGTAATCATTTTCAGAGAGGGACAGGTTGTAGAAATCGTTCCGACCAAGCAACTTAAGGACGTACAGTCCGATTATGCGAAGCGATTATTGAAGCATTTAATACCATTTTAGGAGGAGCCCCATTGTGAGTGGAGCGATGTCTTGGCCTTTTCTACGTTTGTACATATTGGTTCTTCTATATTTCAGTGCCAATGCCATTCTTAACGTGATCATCCCATTACAAGGGGAGTCCTTGGGTGCGAGCGGTACAACGATTGGACTGATCATGGGCGCTTATATGTTTACAACGATGTTCTTCAGACCCTGGGCAGGTCGGATTATTCAAAAGCACGGACCGATCAAAATATTACGTCTGATTCTGATTATCAATGGATTTGCGCTGATTTTATATACCTTTACGGGACTTGGAGGTTATTTGCTTGCTCGTATTCTTCAGGGGGTATCCACGGCTTTCTTCTCCATGGCTTTGCAGATTGGCATTATTGATGCTCTTCCGGAGAAAGATCGGTCTCAGGGTATTTCCTATTATTCGCTATTCAGTTACATACCGGGGATCGTGGGGCCTGTGCTCGCATTGGGGATATGGCAGGCGGGAGGCATGGATTATTTTACAGTGGTTCTGATCGGCATTGCTGTCTGTACGGGCATCTTCGGATATACCGCCAAAATGGAACCAAACAAGGAGCAGCCTGCTGTGGATCCATCGGAGCAGAATGTGAGCATGTGGGAATCCTTTGGGCAGTTGGTGAAGAATCCATATTTATTTCGTTGCAGTGTGTTAATGCTCGCTGCTTCCGTTGTATTTGGCGCGATTACCACCTTTATTCCCCTGTATGCGAGCCAAGTACCAAACGGGAATGCCGGCGTATATCTGATGCTTCAGGCAGGAACGGTGGTGCTGGCTCGAATTATGCTTCGAAAAAGGATTCCTTCCGATGGCAGTTGGCATTCTCCTTTCATGATGGGCACCATGTGTCTGCTCGCCGTAGCTGCGCAATGTGTCAGTTTTGCCGTGACAGGCGGAGTGGTCTTTTTCTATGTGGGCGCTGTATTTATGGGAATCGGTCAGGCGATCCTGTATCCGACACTCACGACCTATTTATCTTTTGTGTTGCCTAAGCTGAATCGAAACGTTCTGATCGGTTTATTTATCGCGATGGCGGATCTGGGTATTTCTCTGGGTGGTGTGATTATGGGACCCGTCGCTGACTTCTCTTCCTATTCATTTATGTACATGATGTGTGCTATCCTAGGAGCGGTAATGATCGTTTTTGCCTATGAACGGCGGAGACCCGTTACAGGTACATCTGTGAGTTGACTGCCAGAAGAGAAAGTGGTGACGAACGTTTGAAGTCTTCAATGACGGCAACATCCAATGGAAAATTAAATCCGGTATCCTTTTCCTTTATCCGGTTTTATATGCTGGCCTTTTTATTTTTTGCGGCGAATTCTGCTTTGACGATTATTCTGCCTTTGCGAAGCGAGGCCGCCGGATTGAATCAGGCTGAGATTGGTCTGATGATGGGGGCATACATGTTCACCTGTATGCTCTTGAGACCTTTTGCAGCACAGCTGCTGGGCAAGCATGGGCCGCTTCGTGTGATGCAATGGTTATTACTTTTACATGCCGGGACGTTGCTGCTGTTTGTTGTTTTTGGTGTGGAGACGTATCTGTGGTTGCGAGCCCTGCAAGGGGTGGCTACGGCCTTTTTCTCCATGACGATGCAGGCAGGCATTGTGGAAAAGCTGGAGGACAAAGACCGGGCACAAGGGCTGTCCATGTACACCCTGTTTACGATGGTTCCTTCTCTGGTCATTCCGATCCTCGCCATACAAATCTGGGAAAATGCCAGTGATCTAGCGTTTACGCTGCTGATGATCGGACTGGCGGCGCTGCCACTTCTGATTGGATATAATGTGGATCTGCCCCGGAGTACCGTGCAGAACAAATCGTATACCTTGGGTGATATGTGTCGTTCATTCGGCGGCATCTGGCGCAGTACGCCACTGCTGATCAGTAGTGTGGTGATGCTGTTTGCGTCCTGCGTTTTTGGGGCAACAGCGACCTTCCTTCCCTTGTATATGGTATCCACCGGAACGGCGAGTGCTGGGGTATTTCTGACGATTCAGGGATTGGTTGTGATCCTGTGCAGGTTTATTTTACGTAAAAAAATTCCGTCCGACGGTAGCTGGAATACCTGGCTGATGGCAGGATTAATGCTGTGTGCAGCACTGGGAACCCAGTTACTCAGCCTGATGGAGATCATCGGGCCATTGGTGTATCTCTCCGCGGTGTTCAGCGGTTTTGCCTTGGCACTGTTGTACCCGACATTAACCACATATCTGTCTTTTGTGCTGCCTGCGGATTCCAGATATGTACTCATGGGGATCTTCATGTCCTCGTATGACCTTGGATTCTCTCTGGGAGGACTGGCGATGGGGCTCATTGTACAGGTGAGTTCGTATTCGACCATGTTTATGATCTGCACGTTGCTGTCTATTGCAGCGATGGTACTGGTGTTGGTGTTCAGGCAACGGATGGAAGCGGGCAATAAGGCCAGATCTGTGGTGACTATATAAATTGAACTAAAGAACATTTACACGGATCACTCCGATGACAGAACAACCTTCCGATCGCAGTTATCCCCAGATTTTTTTGATTCCTTTTTATAAGGTTAAATCCGGGGATAGCGTATGCTTCCGATGTAGCTTTCTTGCAGAAAGCTTGTAGGCGAAGTGTATGCTTTCGAAGTAGCTTTCTTGCAGAAAGCTTGTAGCTCCGCTTCTTCAGGTTTTTTCTGTCCTCTCCGTTTCGTGTAAATGTTCAGTTCAATCTATATAGTTTTGTTGAATATGTCCCGGTACAGGCGTACTTCTAATTTATATTGATAGTTCCGCTGTCTAGCCTATCCCGCATGTAGTGCGAATATTTACAGAGGAGGTTTATGACTCACTTCTTGCCAAAACGTATCATCAGGATGCGAAAGTGTAAGGGGCGGTCATCAACCTTTTTTTGCAGGTTGAATCAAAAATAGTTTGACAACGACCGTCCAACAGGATTATAGTCATTGTTGTTAATCGTAATAATTACTATTAAAGTCTGGATTACGCAGACTGCACATATAAGGAGTAGATTTCTATGACACAAAAGCAAGTTCCGGTAACCGTACTGAGTGGTTACCTCGGTTCAGGGAAAACGACGGTTTTGAATCATGTGTTGAACAACAGACAAGGGCTTAAGGTTGCCGTGATCGTTAACGACATGAGCGAGGTCAATATTGATGCTGCGCTGGTTAAGGGGGAGGCAACCTTGTCTCGAACTGAAGAGAAGTTGGTGGAGTTGTCCAACGGCTGTATCTGTTGCACCTTGCGGGATGATCTGATGCAAGAGATTGAGAAGCTGGTGAACGAAGGCAAGTATGACTATATTTTGATCGAATCCACCGGAATCAGTGAACCTGTTCCCGTTGCACAGACCTTTACATACGCCGATGAGGAGTCGGGTATTGATCTGACTCGTCTGGCCCGATTGGATTGTCTGGTAACGGTGGTGGATGCCAATCGATTCTGGCATGATTTTGGATCAGGACAGAGTCTTCTGGATCGTAACCAGGCGACCGGAGATGAGGACACCCGTGATGTCGTAGACTTGTTGATTGATCAGATTGAAACCTGTGATGTGCTGCTGCTGAACAAATGTGATCTGGTCGATGACACCGAGCTGAACAAGCTCGAAGGGGTCATCCGCAAGTTACAGCCTAACGCCAAGATCATTCGGACTGAGAACGGACAGGTGAATCCGTCTGAGATTCTGAACACAGACCGCTTTGATTTTGAGAAGGTGAGCATGTCCGCTGGATGGATTCAGGAGTTGGAGAAGGAGTCGCATACACCGGAAACCGAGGAATATGGCATTGGTTCCTTTGTATATCGCCGCAGAAAGCCGTTCCATCCTTCCCGTCTGGCTGAATTCATGAGTTACTGGCCAGAAGAAGTGGTACGTGCCAAAGGTTTGGTATGGCTTGCGGCCGAAGGCGATGTTGCTGCAAGCCTGAGTCAGGCAGGACCATCCATTCAATTTGGTCCTGCGGGACATTGGATCGCGGCGTTGCCGGAAGCGGACAAGCAAGAGATTTTGCGTAACGAGCCGGATGTTCTGGAGAAATGGGATGCCCAGTGGGGAGATCGGCAGACAGAGCTTGTCATGATTGGGATCGACATGGAACGTGCCAGTATTGAAGATGAGCTTGATCAGTGTCTACTCAGTGACGAAGAAATGCTGGGCGACTGGGGTCATTTTGACAATCCCCTGCCATGGCCTGTGGAAGCCGTTTAACTCGGAAGATGATGTCATAATCATAAATTCAATGGATAAGGAGCTGTAATTCATGGCTAAAAAATCAAAAGTGGTACGTGAGAAGCAACGTCAGGCGATCGTGGCAAAATATGCGGACCTGCGCCGGGAACTGAAGGAAAAAGGGGATTACGAGGCATTGCAGAAATTGCCGCGGAATGCATCTCCGACTCGTTTGAAGAACCGTTGTGAAGTGACAGGCCGCCCGCGGGGTTATCTACGCAAGTTCAAGGTATCTCGAATTAAGTTCCGTGAATTGGCTCATCAAGGTCAGATTCCTGGTGTAACTAAATCCAGCTGGTAAAATGATCAAGGGTTGGGTATTTTGCTGAAAGGATGTGCATCTTCATGCTGGACTTGTTTACGTTACGGAGAATTGAGTCCGTAATGAACGGATATATTCACGAGAAGGTACCTGCGCCACTGCGTACGATGGTGAAGCTGACATATGAGATGAATGACAATGAATTGATCCTGACCGAAGAAAGACCCGCCGAGGAACGGTATCAATGGGATAAGATGCATATTGCCCGATTTTACTGGGAAGAAAATCAGTGGAAAGTGTATGCCAGAGATGAACAGAGCAGCTGGAATCCGGTAGATGATATTACACCTTGTTCCGATTTTGAGAATGTGCTCGAGCAGGTGGAACGGGATGAAGCTGGACTGTTCTGGCGTACATGAGCGAGTTCAAAGATAACCACATCCAGTGGCTATCTTTGGGCTTTTTTTGTGTCCAAGAATCACTGAAGCAAAGAGAGATGCGATTTTTTGATCTTCCTTTCTTAATGGGCAAAAGAATAAATAAAATCTGTTTTGCAATAAAAATTTATTGTAAAACGATAAATATTATGATAAATTCATATCACTTAAAACAAGTGAGGTGCTTTTTGTGAAGCGAGGTACAACCATTTTTTTAAAATTGGCAGTGTTTCTTATTGGTGTTCCCGTTCTTGCCTTATGTATATTCGGTATACCCTGGTTAGCGAATAATCCGGTGAATCCGAATTATGCAGGTGCACTATACCCCATAGTGATTATTATGTATGTGTCAGTTATTCCGTTTATTGTTGCACTGTACCAAGCATTCCGTCTGCTGAGCTACATCGACAAAAATGAAGCGTTCTCTCTAATGTCAGTGAAATCCTTAAAAACAATAAAATATTGTGCTATTGTAATCAGTAGTCTCTATTTTGTGATGTTGCCATTTGTGTATGTTGTAGCAGAGAAAGATGATGCCCCAGGCCTCATTCTTATGGGGATGGTTCCTATTTTTGCTTCATTGGTCATCGCAGTGTTTTCCGCTGTGCTCCAAAGATTGTTACAGGAAGCGATTGATATCAAATCAGAAAATGACCTAGTGGTCTGAGGTGAATATATGGCCATTATAATCAATATTGATGTGATGTTGGCAAAGCGGAAAATGACGGTTACCGAGCTTGCAGAGAGAGTTGAGATCACGATCGCCAATATTTCCATATTAAAAACAGGAAAAGCAAAAGCGATCCGTTTATCCACTCTGGATGCCATCTGTAAAGCACTGGATTGTCAGCCTGGAGATATATTGGAATATAAAGCTGACGAGGACGAAGATACAAATGAGCATTTGTGAAAAATGACCGAAGAAGACTCTGCATGTTGTATGCAGAGTCTTCTTTTGCGTCAGCTTGTTCAAGGAACATCTGACTATAACGAATGATTGTGCATTATTCGAAATTGCATGGGTGTTACGTTTTCCTGGGTTTTAAAACATCGGATGAAGTAGCTTGACTGAGAGAACCCCGTTTCCAGTGTAATTTGTTTAATGGAAAGGTTGGTTGTCGCGAGCAGTTGTTTCGCATGTAGTAGCCTGGATTCCAAGAGGAATTCCGGGAAAGAGATTCCAAACGTCTGACTGAACTTTCGGCTAAAGTATGTTGTACTGTATCCGGCAATCCCGGCAGCGTGGTCTAGTGTAATGTGCTCGTTACTATGGGAACGAATATAATTCCCTGCTTCACGAATTCGCTCGGAAGTGTGATTTAACGAAACATTGATTTGGCTCGCTGCGGATTGCAATCGGGTCAGAAGTTCATATAGAGTAGCTGCCACACTGTGCTCGTCCTCCACCTGATAGCCTCTGCCTAGCTCCAGTAATCGATCCATGAGCGCGGTAACCACCGGAAAGTTGGAACATTGAAATAGCCAGGGCTCGTCAACGCCTTTTCCATTTAACAGCTCTTCGAGACGAATACCGTAGAAGTGAATCCAACGAATACTCCAAGGATCATCCAAATCTGAGTAGTAGGTTTGTCTGAGACCGGGGCCGTAGAGGAATCCCTGACCTCGTGTTAGCTCATAACGAGTGGTTCCCGTGTCCAGGAATCCTTTACCGTCCAGGACAAGGTGCAAATTGTAGCATTGATCTAAGTTGATATCTTTCGTTCGATATTCCCGATTCACATGATGCTTCGGAAAATCACTGTACCCTCCAATAAAATCGGGAAAACATACATGTCTGGGGAAAACCGGCTTGGGGAGAAAGATGTGTTCTTTCACGTGCATCCTCCATTTAAACGCAATATTTTTATGTAGTGAACTGAAATAGATTCAGCCCACTGTTATTTGAATATTCAGCAATGACAATATTTTATTATAAGTCGCATAATCTTGTCATTTATTATATGTGAAGGTTCCAATAGAATGGAGGCAATATGGCAGGTTAAGGGGGCAATTAAAGGTGGCAAAATCAATCCAATTGGATGAATTAAAAATGGGGGTCTGTTATTACCCTGAGCACTGGTCGGAAGCGTTGTGGGAGGACGATTTCCGTAGAATGAAAGAGATGAATATCACAGTTATTCGGATGGCTGAATTTGCATGGTCCATCTTTGAACCGGAAGAAAGTCAGTTCGATTTTAGTTTTTTCCAGAAGGCACTGGATCTGGCGCATCAATACGGTTTAAGCGTTATTTTGGGAACACCTACTGCAACTCCACCAGCATGGTTAACATCCAAATATCCTGAAGTATTAAACGCAAATAAGGACGGGGTATTGTATCAACACGGTATGCGACGCCATACCAACTACAGCAGCCCAATCTACAGACAGCAATGTGAGAAAATCGTGCGTAATATGGTGATTGCCTATAAAGATCATCCTGCTCTCATTGGATGGCAGATCGATAACGAATTCAATTGTCATATGGATGTTTTCTATGCTGAGACTGACCATGTCGCCTTCCGTGAATGGCTTAAGAATCGTTATGAATCGTTGGAGAACCTGAACCAGGCTTGGGGAACCGTTTTCTGGAGTCAGACCTATTCCGACTGGGAGCAAGTTCACCTTACCCGAAATATGGTCAGCCAATCGCCAAATCCTCACCTGGCATTAGATGAAAAGAGATTCATCTCAGCAAATACCATTTCATTTGCCAAACTTCAGGTGGAGATCATTCGGGAACTGGATCCGAAACATTGGATCACAACGAACGGTACGTTTGGACACTTGGATAATCATGAAATGACAGAAGACCTGTTGGATTTCTTCTCCTATGATTCGTATCCGCAGTTTGCCACGATCTTCCCAGGGACAGACGATAACTCATTACAAGATCGGGCCTGGAGTATGAAACTGTCGAACGTACGCAATATGTCACCGAATTTCTGCGTCATGGAACAACAGTCTGGGCCAGGAGGCTGGGTCGACAGTATAGGCATGGGTACGCCAAGACCGGGACAGATCCGATTATGGTCGTATCAATCTGTTCTTCATGGAACAGATCTGCTCGTCTACTTCCGCTGGCGGACGGCAACATTTGGCACCGAGATGTACTGGCATGGCATCAATGATTACCATAATCAGCCCAACAGAAGGGTACGCGAGGTTGCACAAGTAGGGGAAGAGTTTGCCAAGATCGGGCGTGTTATTGCGGGCACTACATATCAAGCCGATGTTGCCATCCTGCAGGATTACGATAACATCTGGGACGGGGAGTTGGACGAGTGGCACGGTCCGCTTCAGCAACAGAGTATACGCTCCTGGTATAAGCAGCTCCAGTATCGTCATATTCCGACGGACATGGTTACACTGCAACCAACGACAACACTGGAAGAGTTATCCGAATATAAGGTGATCATCTATGCTCACCCGGCCATCATGACAGACGAGACAGCAGAACTTCTCCAAGCCTATGTCAGTCAAGGAGGCACTCTGTTTTTCGGTGCTCGCACCGGATATAAGGATCTCAAGGGGCATTGTTATATGAGACCGTTCCCTGGGGCTGTCGCTGAGTTGTGTGGTGTAACCGTAGAGGACTTTACCTTAATCAAAGGAACCATTTCCGCAGCTGAGCTGCAATGGAATGGGGCGAGTGAGCGACTTCAGGAGGGAACGTCAACGGCCGGATTTAACGAAGTTCTTCATGTGGAGCATCCTGACGTACAGGTCGTAGCCGAGTATGCATCCGAATATTATGCAGGTAGTCCTGCATTGACCAAACGTGCAGTAGGTCAGGGACAAGTATGGTATTATGGAGCGGCTTACAATGAACCGGTCGTAGATGCTCTCCTGGATGAAATAGGGCTATCTTCACCTGTGGATGACCTGGTAGAGGTACCGTCCGAAGTTGAGCTTGGTATCCGTTCCGGTAAGGATAAAGCTTATTTATTTTTACTCAACTACTCGGATCAACAAGTACCCATTAAGCTTAAGAAGCAAGCAAAAGAGTTACTGTCAGGTACAACACTTCAGAATGAGATCAACATGCCCGCGTATGGTGTGTTCATTTTTGAGATCGATTTGCCACATTAAGCAATCCATTCATCCATATATGCGTTATATATAGAAAGAAACACCAAAGACGCCTTGCAGCCATTGCAAGGCGTTTTGTATATGCATGATGTGATGTGTAACATATATTTAGCATGAACTTATTTCGTATAACTATGCTTCGTACAAAATTTCACCTGTCCGGGATACATCATATCCCTCGAATGATTGCAGTTCCTGCCTGAACTCCGGCGATTGGAGAATCCGCAGGACAGATTTTGTCCAGGCTTCATTACCTTGCTTCCTCAGCATGACTAGATCATAACGTTCCTGAACGAGCGGGATAAAATCAACCTGTCCCACAAGTCGCGCAGCCTTCTCAATGCCAACTCCGACATCAGCTTCGCCTGAACTGACTTTGGCCGCCACGCCCATGTGACTGGTTTCTTCGACTTGATATCCGATCAGACCTGCGGCAGGAATTCCATGCAGTCGAAGTTGCTCATCCAGCAATACTCGCGCGCCAGAACCTATCTCCCGGTTAGCGAGTCGAAGTTCAGACTTGCTCAGATCGGTCCAATTCTGCAAGTTCTGCGGATTACCACGCTGTACATACAGTCCGGCAGGTCGTGATAGCAGGTTCACCACAACATAAGATCGTCCCGTCAGAATTTTGCGAATATACGGCAGATTATACTCACCGGTATCTCCGTCGAGCAGATGGGTGCTGACCAGATCGGACTCACCGCGATACATCGAGATAAGCCCATCCAGACTACCCATGAACGAGCGTAGCGGACGAATGTCCCGAGTTTGTTTTTCCATATGGCGCATTAGGATATCCAGACTGACATCCTGACCTGTTATGACCAGATGCCGTGGTACAGCAGTCATTGCATGAGCAGAACTCGCTGGAGTAATCGCATGCGCAGACCCTACAGGTGTAGTCAATTGTAAGGAAGTTCCCTGAAAATCACCCTGACCTGGATGAGTTCCTGATGCCGAGGTCTGATGAGGAGTCGGGATACGCTGACCTGAGGACTGAAGTTGTTTGGAGCGACGTTTATATGCCTCCAGATCGGTTGCATCAATTCGCATTTGTTTACCCACACGGTATGCGACGAGGTCTCCCTTTTTGATCAGGTCATAGACCGTCAGTTTCGATATTTTGAGCAGCTTGGATATTTCTTCGGTAGTGTAGGATTGCTCCTCCGTCATAAGTGAAGATCCTCCTTCAAAGGTATAGAGCAATTATGGTTTTGTTATGAATGTTTCTTGTACTATATCATTAATTGAGGGATGCCATAAACCTGAGAACACGCAATAAACGCATAGGACAGATAACAAAAATCAAATGTGATCTTAATCACCTTCCCATTTTTTTTGTCTTGTGTATAATTAGATATAATCAATTATAACTAGTTATAACCAAAGATAACGTTGGGGGAGAAATGAATGAGAAAGAGAATCGGATATGTGTTGGGAAGTATGTCACTGGGACTGGCTCTTGTATTGGCTGGTTGTGGCGCAAGCACGGGCACTACGGATACATCCACGGGTGCAGAACAAACGACCTCAACGCCAACGGCATCAGGTGAAAGTTCGTCAGCAGGAAATACTGATCCGCAGGAAACGGTAGATCTGACAATCTCTGCGGCGGCCAGTCTGACCGATGCGATGAAAGAGATTGAAACCAATTATGAGCTAGCTAATCCTTATATAGAACTTAATTTTAACTTTGGCGCCTCGGGTGCCTTGCAACAGCAGATTGAACAGGGTGCCCCGGCTGATGTTTTTGTATCGGCGGCAACAAAAAATATGAATGCGCTAGTGGATGAAAACCTGATTGCATCGGGCGATCAGAAGAATTTGCTACAGAATTCACTGGTGGCCATAGTGCCAGCAGATGGGACCCACACAGTAACCAGTGAAACGGATCTCACCAGCGACTCCATCAAGACGGTAGCCATTGGGATTCCGGAAAGTGTTCCTGCGGGAACCTATGCCAAGGAAGCTCTGACCAATGCCAAGCTGTGGGATGAACTGGAAAGCAAACTTGTGCAGGGGAAAGACGTTAGACAGGTTCTTCAATATGTAGAGACAGGTAATGCTGATGCAGGATTTGTATATAAAACGGATGCTCTTACTTCGGATCAGGTGAAAATTGCGTTTGAGGTGGACAAGAACAGTTACACACCCGCCAATTATCCAATAGGCATTATTGAAGGAACCAAACACCGTACAGAGGCCGAACAATTTTATGCGTATTTACAAACCCCTGAAGTGCTCGATATCTTTGCGAAATACGGATTCACAATTCCGGAATGAATGTGAATGCCATAGATTGGTCCGTATTCTGGTCACCGGTGCGCTTGTCACTTCAGGTTGCGCTGTTATCCAGCGTGGTGGCCACTGTGCTCGGAATTGCGATAGCCTGGAAGATGTCACGTTCTTCATTTCGGGGAAAGATCCTGCTGGAAACGGCATTTATGCTGCCGCTAGTCCTTCCCCCAACGGTGGTTGGATTTCTGTTACTTGTCATACTGGGGCGTAAAAGTCTGTTTGGACAATGGATTGAAGCCATATTCTCCGCTCCGGTTATTTTCACCTGGTGGGCTGCGGTGATTGCTTCGGTGGTGGTTGCTTTTCCACTTGTGTATCAGACGATGAAATCGGGATTCAGTGGTGTGGATCGGGATCTGGAAGATGCGGGTCGTTCGATTGGGGCGGATGAGTGGCAGGTTTTTCGTTACATCTCCCTGCCGCTCGCAGGCAGAGCATTGATGACCGCCTTCATCCTGGGCTTTGCCCGCGCACTCGGGGAATTCGGAGCCACACTGATGATTGCAGGGAATATTCCAGGCAAAACACAAACGGTACCCACGGCAATCTATGTCGCTGTGGATTCGGGCAATCAGACCATGGCTTGGGCATGGACTATTTCCATTATCATCATCTCGTTTATCATGTTACTGATGACCAGACAGCAGCGAGATGGAAAAAATGACTAATTTGATATGTGTTAATATTATATATAAAATGATGAAAAACTCGTTTTGAGGAAAGAACTTTTTTCCTTAACGCGGGTTTTTATTACCAATTTCATATGTACCAATATCAATATCCTGCCAAATTGGTCTTAATGGAAATGTAAAGCTGTTTTAACATAAAAAAATAAAAATTTTCCCAAAATTTAATCGTTCAGTACTCGCTTTCAGTGGTCTTGTTCCTGTAAGATAGAAGTAATGGATTCCAGCCAAGTACTGAAATAAGGAGAGACGACGATGAACACTAAATCTGATTGCGGCGTTTCGTTGCAAATCGATGACTATCTGGATCTTTTGCATTTTGCCATCCAAATTCAGGATCAGGAATGGCAACAATCCCTTATCCGCCAACTCAAAATATTTCAGACGGCGACGGAGCAGCAACGCACACCTGAAGAGGAATTATGGACACGGTTTGATTACATCAACAGCAAACTGACAGGTCTGTGCCACCAGATTCATGCCGCTCATTCCATGGACGAACGCAAGAAGTTCGAGGAACGGATCGGTCTCTTACAATTACAGCGAGTGGAAGTTGCACGTAAAATTAAATGGGCGAGTCGCAGATAGATGAGTAGTGTATACACCAAGTGATGCACCGCCAAAATGGTATAATCAGTGAGAGTCATACAAGAAGAAGTCATCCACCAATCGATATTGGGGATGGCTTTTTCTTGTACTATAGAGAAATCCTATAACCATATCAGGATGTCCTATTAGTTTAGTTATTGCCCTAAGATGACTTGTAATGATATTCTTTGTTCAACCTAATTCCGACTATACAAGTAAGAATGGTTTGTTAATAGGGTAGAGGAATGGGAGTACACATCATATTCGCTGTGATAACAGCCTGTGGAGGAGATTGGGAATGGTTAAAAAACGGGGGATTCAAAAATTCCGGACAGCACTGCTGTTCATTACAATGCTGGCGGTACTGGCTGGATGCAGCACAGGAACTGCAAGTAATGATTCAGAATCTGCTTCGGCAGCAGGCGACACCAAAGTGAAAAAGATCATTGTAGGAACAGGTACACAATTCCCGAATGTCTGCTTCATTGATGAGAATGGCAAGTTAACAGGTTATGATGTGGAACTGATCCGGGAGATCGACAAACGTTTGCCTGAATATGAATTCGAATTCAGCACGATGGATTTCAAAAACCTGCTGCTGAGTCTGGAAACGAAAAAAATTGACCTGATCGCTCACCAGATGGAAGTGAATGATGAGAGACAGGCCAAGTTCCTGTTTAATGATGAAGCCTATAATATTTTTCCAAATAAAATTGTCGTAAGTCAGAAAAATGAGGAAGTAAAATCGATTGAGGATCTCAAAGGGAAAAAACTGATTGTTGGTGCTACAAGTAATGCGGCTGTACTTGCTGAGAAATGGAATGCAGCGAATGGCAACGGGATTGATATCGTTTATTCCGGAGCGGGTGAGGATACCATTACCCAGATCAAAACAGGCCGGGTGGATGCCACCATCAGCACGCAGTTTGCCATTGATTATCAGAATAAGGCGGTTGATGCTCAGTTGAAAACGGTAGGAGATGCCCTCTCCAACTCCAAAGTGTACTTCATTCTGAACAAAGATGAGCAGGAGCTCAAAACCAAAGTGGACGAAGCGCTCAAAGCGATCAAAGAAGATGGAACGTTAGGCAAACTGAGCACTGAGTGGCTTGGAGCTGACTATACGGTTGAAGAGTAGTCTGAGAAAGGTGTGCAGCGGTAATGGGAAAATCATTTGATCTGTCATTGGTTCTGGATTTCATCCCGGAACTGCTACGATATTTGCATATAACACTGATTGTACTGGGTGGTTCCATCGTGCTCGGACTGGTGGGCGGCGTGCTTCTGGCCGTTCCCCGGCTGTATCGGATTCCGGTACTAAGCCAGTTGGCTACCCTGTACGTCTCATTCATGCGGGGCACACCGATCCTGATCAAATTGTTCCTGGTGTATTACGGATTTCCCGAGCTGCTCAAACCCATTGGCATCGACCTGTCGAGAACCGACCCGTTGTTATTTGTCATTGTGACCTATGCGCTTAGTGATGCGGCATCCTTTGCCGAGATCTTTCGCGGAGCGGTGCGCAGTGTGGATAAAGGCCAGACGGAAGCAGCCTATGCTGCAGGTATGACCACATTCCAGTCTTTTCGGCGGATTGTTGTTCCACAGGCACTGATTGTTGCTTTTCCGAACATGGCCAATACGTTAATCGGTTCATTGAAGGATACTTCTTTGGCCTTCTCCATTGGTGTCATGGATATGGTGGGCAGAGGGCAGACGTTAATTTCGGCTACATCGCACGCACTTGAGGTGTATATCAGTCTGTCTGTGGTCTATTATGTCATTGTCATTGTGCTTGAAAAAGGATTTGCCTTTGCAGAACGCAGACTCCAGCGTCATGAACGCAAGAGAGTTGTACGCAAACCGGCAATTCGAGCCAAACGCCTGAAAGAGGTTGTTCAAAAAGTCCGCTTTTGATTACGAATCATGCCTGGCGGCATCATCAGCATCGAAGTTGAAATTCAGCCGAAATGTCCGTTGCTCACGTAGTTTTCCCTACGCTCCGCTACTCCATTTCTAACTTCATTCCATCTTCTCGGTACTGAAAACCAGACTTTTTGAACTCTCACTGAAACGAATAGCGGGGTGAGCATATGTCGATTGATCTCCAGTTTATCTATACATCTTTTTTTCAAATCCTGAAGGCATTGCCACTGACACTTGTCATTACGATTGTTCCGTTGATTGCAGGCTTCGGAATCGGTCTGGCTACAGCTCTGATCCGTATCTATCGCGTGCGGTGGATTCACCGTATTGCTGACTTCTACGTTTCTTTCCTGCGTGGAACACCGATGCTGATGCATCTATTCCTCATCTATTACGGCATTCCGATGATTATCGATAAGCTAGCGGAACGTTACGGTTGGGCTTTTCAATCCTCGTCGATTCCAATTCTCGTATTTGTACTGATTGCTTTCTCGCTCACTGCGGGCGCTTATATGTCCGAGATTATCCGTTCAGGTATTCTTGCTGTGGATATCGGCCAGATGGAGGCGGCTCACGCTGTAGGCATGAGCACATTCCAGGCTTTAAGGCGTATCATCATCCCTCAAGCGATCGGGGCTGTATTGCCTAACCTGTGCAGTATGTTTGTTGGGTTCCTGCATGGATCAACACTCGCTTTTACCGTGTCTCAGATGGACATACTCGGTAAAGCGGATGTGGTGGCATCCGTCAGTCTGAAGTTTCTGGAGGCCTTTATCGCCGCAGCGTTTATCTACTGGGGGCTGACCATCATTGCCGAGCGGATCACTGCTCTGCTTGAGCGTCGGGTTGCCGTGTACAGCAAAGGAGGCGTGTCATGATTAAACTAACAAACATACACAAAACTTTTGGCAAGCAGGAAGTATTGAAGGGAATTGATCTGACCGTGGAACAGGGCGATGTCGTAGCGATCCTTGGACCGAGCGGATCAGGTAAAACAACGCTGCTGCGCTGCGTCAATTTTCTGGAACGTGCCGATGAGGGCGAGGTTCAGATCAGTGGATTAAGCGTCGATTGCAAGCATGCACGCAAACATGACATTGTGCAGTTGAGACGAAAAACGGCGATGGTGTTCCAGCATTATAATCTGTTCAAACACAAGACAGTGCTGGATAACGTCACCGAGGGATTAATTATTGCCCAGAAAATGTCCAAAGCCGATGCCCGCACGCGTGCCTTGCGCGTGCTTGAACAAGTCGGACTGTCTGCCAAAATCAATGAGTATCCAAGTATGTTGTCAGGTGGACAACAGCAACGGGTGGGCATCGCCAGAGCACTGGCACTGAATCCCGAAGTGATTTTGTTTGATGAACCGACATCAGCGCTGGACCCCGAGCTTGTGGGTGAGGTGTTGTCTGTCATCCGCTCCATTGCTCAGGAGGGGATCACCATGATTGTAGTCACCCATGAAATGGGGTTTGCCCGTGAGGTGGCAAATCGGGTTGTTTTCATGGATGGAGGTTCCGTTGTGGAGGAAGGAACCCCGGAGGAGGTGTTTGTACGTCCCAAGCAGGAACGTACTCGCCAATTCCTCAGTCGATATTCTTCCGACTGGAGTTATGTCATCTGACGATATAGGCGCAAGCTGTAGTAACTGACGATCCCGGCCCGGCATATGCTGTAACAGGCAAATGCTGATAGGCCGGGTTTTTCTATGGGTGAAGCAGGCCGTGACGGTAAGGAGGAGGACCATGCAGAGCAAAATCGATGAAATCATCACACATATTGCACACTCTCACCAGCAGATCGCACGTGTGCTGGATGCCAAACGCCAAGTCGCTGTACGCATGTCTGAAATCATCAATCATTTGCCAGATATCGAACCGGAGTTGGATGGCGTTGACGGTCTGCTGGATAGCTCTGGGCAAATCAACAAAAGCATTATCTCTTACTTGGGGGGCCTTGCAGATCTGGAAGAGGCTGTAGCCGAAACGCTGACCCAAGTCATGCGGGAGATCGCGGTTCAAGAAGAAGAATAAGCCCGGAAGGCGGGTGAAGGAACATGAGTAGAGAACAGAGCCTCATTCTGATGCTGGACGCAGCAGCCAAAATGCAGTGGAATATTGCCCTGATTCTGGAGGCAAAAGCGATTGAGGCCGAGAAGGTACGGAACTGGACGCTGAATCATTTGAATGGGGATACCTTTCTGACGCATGGGGATCAGGTAGGCGAGCCGCTTAAAATGCATGATCAGCTAGTGGAATTGCTGGAAGGATTAACCCGGATGGAGACCGGACTGTGCAACAATCTCAAAGCGGTGATGGTGCAGAACGATAGCGAAGATGGCGGCGGTATGGACGGTGGCATGTTTGGCGGCATGGATCTGGGAGACCTGGGAAAATGAGTCTGATGCGGCGTGAGCAGGAAGCCAAACTGGCGCTCATTGAATCCATTGCACACAGTCAGCAGGCGCTGGCACGCATTCTGGACAGTGTAGCCAGTGTAACCGCTCATTCGGAAGTATCCGCCCGCAGTCTGGCCGAGAACATTCGTTTGCTGAGTCGCTATCAGGCAGAAATGTCTCGTATGGTTACGGGAATCAGGCTGGCCCGAATCCAGCATGGGGAGCCTGGCTTGCCGTGGCTCAAAGACCCCGGGTGTGCAATTCGTATCGTTCGGGACATACAGGAGGAATGTTGACATGTTAAAGAAGAAGAAAATACGACTGAGAACCAAAAGAGCTTTGGTAACCCGTGGAGCCCGTCTGCGCAAAATTCGCAAACTGCGTGCGCTCAGAGCCAAACGTGTTCTTCACAAACGCCCACTTAAAGGACGCAGTGCGTGGCTCAAAAAAAAGAAACGTGCGGTACGGCGGCACCGGAGTCCAAAGCCCGTACAACCAGTCGTCCCGGCTACCCCTACCGATCCGAACCCGGACGGTGCGTACAGCCAGGGATACAACGAGGCGTACAACGAGGGATTCAACGCGGGTTTCGCCAAGGGATTCGAGGACGGACATCAGCTGGCGTACAAAGCACAGTAACCGAGTAGACAGGATTATTCCTGCATGGAATGATACCTGTCCAACAGTGCCAGTTCAAAAAGACCGGTTTTCAGTACCGAGAAGATGGGATGAAGCTAGAAATGGAGTAGCGGAGCGTAGGGAAGGCTACGTGAGCAACGGACATTTCGGCTGAATTTCATATTCGATGCTGGTGATGCCGATAGGCATCCTTCGTAATCAAAAGCGGACTTTTTGAACATCTTCTAACAAATGATGTTAGCCCGGGGGGACAGATCCCTCCGGGCTATTTGCATCGCCGCAAAAGCGGACATGCCCGTACAGGCGGATGTGGAGGGCAAGCGCCAATTTTGCGCCTTGCAGGACACCCGTCCATGATGCATCTGACCCCGAGGCATATCCTTTAGAGGGAAGACCAATCTCGGGGAGAGTCTGGAAGTGAGATCTCCTGAAGGAAGACAGGGTGAAGAATGTGGCAAAACGAAAGCACCGTCCGCTGACCGAAGCGGAAACGGCTTACCGCGGCGGATATGCAGAAGGCCGCAGATTTGGCGGCTGTCAAGCCATGATGGAGCGGGTGCAGATGTTTGAACCGACCCTGCGGGATATGAAAGTGTTATATATCCCGCAAGGATTCGATGCCATCGATGAAGGTGTCACCTTGGCTCTGCAGCAATCTGTACGTGAATGCGTTGTTGGATCGCCAGCAGCGATGTTGCAGGAAGCCAGTCAGCATCGGCCCGATGTTGTGCTCGTCATGAATGGTCTGCATGTATTTCCCGCAGATCATGTGGAGCAGGTGAATGGCATACGTGCACTCGGTATCCGAACTGCCGTGTGGTTTGTGGATGATCCGTATTTCACCGAAGATACAACGTCCCTTTGCCAGCACTATGATGTCGTGTTCACGCATGAAGAGGCCGCGGTGCCCTTCTACCTGGCACATGGAGCGAACCAGGTCATCTATATGCCACTCGCGGTGAATCCAGGCATGTTTCAACCGCGGCGCGCGGCACCGCAGCATCAACACGACATTTGTTTTATCGGTACCGGATTCTGGAACCGGATTGCTTTGTTCGACGAGCTGGCCCCTTTTCTTGCGGACAAAAAGGTATTCATTGCGGGTAGCCAGTGGAATCGGCTGGCACGCTTTGATGTACTAGGCCGTTTCATCCACGAAGGATGGATTGCTCCTGGAGAGACAGTGGATTATTACAATGGCGCCAAGATTGTCATTAACATTCACCGTACTTGCGAGAATGGGGAAGACAATCGCAACACACATCATCTTGAAGGTCACTCGATTAATCCACGCACGTATGAGATCAGCGCCTGCGGCACAATGCAGATTACGGATGCACGTGCAGATTTACCCCGTTATTATAAGCCGGGATATGACATCGAGACGTTCACCAACGCAGCAGAACTTCAGCGCAAGATCCACTATTATCTGAAGCATGAAGAAGAACGACAGGCGATGGCGTGGCGGGGACTTCTCACCACGATGAACCAGCACACATTCACTCGCCGCATCGGTCAGTTGCTGGAACATTTGTAATCCCCGTCTGAAGTGCAGCATCAACGAGAACCCTATCCCAAAAAATAAAGGAGTGGCGGTATGTCTCTCAAACACCGTAAAACCAAAAAGGTTCATGCACCCGTACTGAGCCTGGCTGATCAAGCACGCAAAAATGGGCAACATGCCGGATATGACGCAGGTAAGGAAGAAGGATATCTGCGCGGTCGGGCCAACTATATTGTGAATTGCGCACAGGAACCGTTGCCTTTCCGACAGCTTCACGTGCTGTATGTATCCTCGGGTAAAGGCTTCCCTTACTCCCCGTTGGATGAGGCCATTATGGCCACGCTACAGGGTATGGTAGCTCAAGTAACCCTCTCTGATCCGCGTCAACCGGTATCTGAAATTGCGCTGCAGACGCGTCCTGATCTTGTGCTTGTGCTGGATGGAATGGATATCCCCATCGAGCATATCGATGCGATTCGCCAAGCGGGCATTCAGACGGCGATCTGGCTCACGGATGACCCGTACTATACAGATATGACGCTGGATATTGTGACACATTTTGACCATGTCTTCACGTTGGAACTGAACTGTATCGATCTATATCGACAAATCGGCTGCGCGTCAGTTCACTACCTCCCTTTTGCCGCATTCACTAATCATTACTTTCCGATTACAACTCCTTCCCCGTTAAAACGGGATGTCAGCTTTATCGGCTCGGCCTATTGGAACCGGGTATACTTCTTCAATCCGATCATGCCTCAGTTGATGTCACACAATACGGTATTTAACGGAATCTGGTGGGACCGTCTGCCTGACTATACTGCCTATGGCGAGAAGATTGAACTCGGGCGCTGGATGAGTCCGCCGGAGACCAATGATGTGTACAATGGCACCAAAATTGTCATCAACCTGCACCGATCCCACGAAGATGATTCCGTCAATAATAATCACCTCAAAATCCCACCAGCCTCACCGAACCCGAGAACGTTTGAAATTGCCGCGTCCACGACGCTGCAGCTGACCGACGCCCGGGATGACATTGCGCGTTTCTACAAACCGGGTGTGGAGATTGAGACATATTCCTCGCCACAGGAGTTACTCGACAAAGTGGAATATTATCTTACTCATGAAAAGGAACGCCGTGAGATTGCACTTCGTGGACTCGAACGTACACTGAAAGACCACACGTATGGCAAAAGAATTAATGAAATGTTAACCATCATATTCCCTTAATTCTGGCCGGGAGGAGGTGTGCACAGTACCCTGTATCGGTTACCCGTGTACAGGGTCCGTGCGGCCATGGCAACGAAACCAAAGATGATGTTATTTTCACATGTGTGCAATACTCGCAGCATTACAGGCGCCGAGAAGCTGCTGCTTCATTTTATGAGAGAGATCGGTGCAATCTTTGAATGTGTGCTCGTAGTCCCTCAGGAGGGGAAGCTTGCGGGGCTTGCGCGGAGATTCGGCATTCAGGTCAAAATATGCACTCTGCCGATGCTTCACGGTGTGTACACACCTTACCTGGGCATTGCAGATGATGCGGAGCATCTTCGCCATACACCAGCGTATCAGGAAGCGGTCTCCCTCATACGGGAGACTGCTCCCGATATGGTGTTAACGAACACCTGCGTTAATGTGATGCCGGCTGTAGCGGCAAAGTCCCTTCAGATTCCGGTCATCTGGAAGATTACCGAGATCATTCATACGAATGAACATACAACCGAGGCGATCCAGATGATTGGGCGTTACGCGGATTGGATTATCGGTATATCCGAGACAGCGGTAGCCCCATTTCAAGAAGCCGGCATGGGTGACAAAGTGACCATCATTTCCCCAACTTGGGAACCCGCGCTACCCGCACCGGACCGCTGGGTTCATCTGCGTGAACGCAAGCGTAAGGAGCTCGGTTTCAAATCATCCCAGACCTGTATCGGTTATATTTCTTCATTTATATATGATGCCAAAGGGTTGAAACCTTTTGTGGATATGGCCTTGAGGATCTGTGAAACGCATTCGCGCTGTCGCTTCTGGATCATCGGGGCACCATCGGATAAAAAGTATTACGACGAGTGTGTATCACGGGTGAGAAAATCCGGGTATTCACGCCGGTTTACCTTCACCACATTTGAAGAGAACGTATCTCTAGCGTATACCGCGATGGATATCCTGGTCATCCCAAGCATGGTCAAGGAAGGATTTGGCATGACCGCACTGGAGGGGCTCTATTTTGCCAAACCGGTCATCGCTTTTGCCCAGGGTGGACTGAAGGAATTAATGGAATCCGTAGGCAGTGATACATTTTTGGCCCCGCCGGGCGATACCGAAGCGCTTGTCACTTTGGCAACAACCTTGCTGAATGATGCAGAGCTGGCCTCAAATACGGGGTGGCGCAATCGGACAGAAGCGGAAAGGCTCTACGGCGTTGAAACCTACCGAACGAAACTGCATACGATGGTGACACAGTGGTTATTGCGTTTTCCCGGATGGTTTGCTTATATCCAACCTCCGAATGGACCTGTGTATACCCATGGGGAGGGAGGACTACGCACTGTACTGGTTCTGGAGCCGACTACGGTGCGGGCACTGTTATTCCCACTGACCGTCATACAGGCGTTGCCACATTCCTCATTACCTCCAATCGCATTGGGTCACGATGCTCCTGTTGCCTCAGGTACTGGCCCAGCTGCAAAGCCGATTCAACAGAGGGGCAAAACGCGGAAACGTCGTCGCAAGCCACTTGCACCTCATTCTCGCCGAGACCGTGAGGGGCTGAAACGTACTTCCGGAACTGGCAGACGTAAGGGGAGAACCCGTACAACGAAGGGACCGCGTCCACATATGGGGAAATCGGCTAGTCGCAGACGCAAATCTGCCAAGGCAGGACGTAGCCGAGCAGGGCGCAAGGGTTCCAATACAAGATGAAGGCAGGGATTACGATGAAGATCATGACGGTGCTGGGTACGAGACCTGAGATCATACGGCTCAGCCTGATCATCTCCAAGCTGGACCAGTACGCGTCCAAACATATTCTGGTGCACACGGGACAGAACTTCACGGAAAGTCTCAGCGGTCTCTTTTTCAAGGAAATGGGCCTGCGCGCACCGGATTACGTTCTTCAGGATGAAGCGGCCTCTCTGGGACGACAGCTATCCTCGATGTTTACGCAGATGGAAGATCTGATAATGCAGGAGAAGCCCGATAAATTGCTGCTGCTTGGCGATACCAATAGCGCATTATGTGCAATATTGGCTGAGCGCATGGGTGTTCCTGTTATTCATATGGAAGCAGGCAATCGTTGCTTCGACCTGGATGTGCCTGAAGAGAAAAATCGTAAGGTTATTGATGCCATCTCCACCGTTAATATGCCTTACACGGAACAGAGCAAGAAACATTTGGTCAGCGAAGGGGTACCAAGCAGGCGCATCGTACTAACGGGCAATCCCATCTATGAAGTCATGCAGCACTACGACGCGCAAGTAAGTTCGAGCAAAATACTCAAAAAGCTCAAGCTGAAATCCGGGCAATACTTCCTGGTTACTGCCCATCGAGCCGAGAATGTGGATCATGCCCCTCATTTGCTGGAGATTATGAAAGGACTGAACCAGGTCGCAGAGGAACACGGGTTGCGTGTGATCTGCAGTATTCATCCGCGTACCGCGATCCGGATTGCGGAGCATCTGCAACTGGAGATGAACCCGCTGGTGGAGTTTCACGAACCGTTTGGATTCTTCGACTTTGTAATGCTTGAACGTCATGCACGCTGTGCACTTACGGATAGCGGTACCGTGCAGGAGGAGTGTTGCATTATGGGCGTGCCGACCGTAACGATGCGTCGAACTACCGAGCGACCGGAAACGGTCGATTGCGGCAGCAATGTAGTCTCCGGTCTGGATGCCGCGCGCATCGCTGATTGCGTGAGAGTCATGACAAAGATGTCTAGCGACTGGGATTGCCCGCAAGGTTACAAAGCCACAGATGTATCCAGTAAAGTGGTTAAATTTCTGCTTGGAGGGAAAATGCATGTTTGAAAATAAGCGTATACTCGTGACTGGCGGTACGGGATCATGGGGTTATGAACTTGTGGCTCAACTACTGCCCCAGCAGCCCAAAGAAATTATTGTATATTCCCGGAACGAGTCCAGCCAAGTGGCTATGAGTCGTGAATTTGAAGACCCGCGTCTTCATTTCCGGATTGGAGATATTCGTGACAAGGATGCCTTGACGGCGGCTTGCCAGCATGTAGACTATGTATTTCATCTGGCAGCGCTCAAGCATGTTCCGGTGTGTGAAGACCAACCGTACGAAGCACTCAAAACCAATGTGATTGGTACACAAAACGTAATTGAGGCTGCTATTGAGAACAAGGTGGAAAAAGTAATCTATATCTCGACTGACAAGGCTGCCAATCCGTCCAACTTCTATGGCATGACAAAAGCGATCGGCGAGAAATTAATTGTATATGCAAACTTGTTACACAGCGATACCAAGTTTGTTACGGTACGGGGTGGGAATGTACTGGGAACAAACGGAAGTGTGGTACATCTGTTCAAGAATCAGATCCGCCAGAAAGGGCAGGTCTCCATCACGGATATGAGTATGACTCGATTCTTTCTTACGCTGAAGGATGCAATTACCTTGCTGTTCAAAGCTTCGGTGGAAAGTGTCGGCGGAGAGATCTTTGTCATGACGATGCCTACCTGCAAAATCGTTGATCTCGCAGAAGTGCTGATTGAGGATTCCGGTGTGGAGAATGTGAGCATTGTGGAACGTGGCATTCGTCCAGGGGAGAAAATCCATGAAATATTGATGAGTGAATTCGAGAGCATGACCACCGTTGTCTACGATGAGCAGTACCTGGTTATTCTTCCTACCCTGGGTATACCGGGTCTGCGTGAACATTATACCAATTGTCCCCCGGTCTCCTTTAACAGTTTCAGTTCTGAACACCAACTCATGACCAAAGAGGAGATTCGTGAAATTCTGAAACGCGGAGGATTCTTGTCATGAAACTGCTGATACTTGGTGGAAACGGAATGGCCGGCCATATTTTGGTCGACTATTTCCGCCGTCAAGGTGTACACAGCGTCTTCTACACATCTCGGGATGTAACGGACCCCAATGGTCTGCTCCTGGATGTGAACGACAGCTTCATGGTTGATCGATTGGTAGAAGCTGTGCACCCGGATGTGATTATTAATGCTGTAGGTGTGTTGAACAACTTCGCAGATGAGGACAAAATTACTGCATATCATATTAACGGTTTCCTGCCACATCGTCTGCGGCGGGTTGCAGATACGATTGGTGCACGCCTGATTCATATCAGCACGGACTGTGTGTTCAGCGGGGAACGGGGAGCATACCGGGAAGATGATGTTACGGATGGGACTTCAGCTTACGCCATCACCAAAGCCCTAGGCGAAGTTCAGGATGAAGGTCATCTGACGATCCGTACGTCCATCATTGGACCCGAGATTCGCCAGGGCGGCATTGGTCTGATGCAATGGTTTATGTCCAGCACAGGTGAAGTCGGGGGGTATACCCGCGTATTCTGGAACGGTGTGACCACACTTGAGCTGGCCAAATGGGTAGACCATTACCTGGCCTCATCGGTTAGTGGTCTGATCCACCTAGCTCATCCGGCACCTGTCAGCAAGCATGACCTGCTTGTATTGTTCAAGCAGACCTGGGATAAGCAGGATGTGACGATTGTGCGTGATGACAGTGTAGTGCAGGACCGTACGCTGGTGTCCACTCGCGAGGATGTGAAGACAGACCTGCCGGATTATTCTACAATGCTGAAGGAGTTGGCATTATGGATGGAGCAGAGCTGAGAGGCAAGAACGTACTGATTACAGGCGCCTCCGGTTTTACCGGGCGACATGCCGTATCTTATTTTCGGGAAGCGGGTGCAGTGGTTGCAGCGGTAGTCCGGAGGCCGGATGTGTATTCATTTGGTAAAGATGCACAAGTCCATGTCTGTGATCTGAACGATAAACAGCAAGTACGTCATCTGATCGGCGAGGTGCAGCCCGACTATGTGCTGCATCTCGCTGGCAAAAATTCAGTGCCTGATTCGTGGTCTGATCCGCTACTGGTCCTGGAGACCAATGTGATGGCCGTGCTGTATTTGCTGGATGCGCTTCGTAGTTGTCCGACAGCACGAACCGTTATTGTAGGATCGCGGTTAAAATATACGCCGGAACCTGGCCGGATTCCCCGGCCTCCGCATCCATACAGCCTCAGTAAAGCGCTGGAAGAGATGGTGTCGTTGTCGTGGATGTCGCTCTTTGGACAACAGATCATGCTGGCGGAGCCAGGCAATCTGATTGGTGCGGGTCCTTCCACAGGCATCTGTTCACTGCTTGCACGCCATGTTGTTGCCTGTGAGCAGGCGGGCAAAACCGAGGCATTCCGTCTGTCCGGACGGGACAATACCCGTGACTTTCTGGATGTGCGGGATGCCGTCAGAGCATATGCGACCCTCCTGGTACACGGGTCCAGCGGTACAGTATACCCGGTGGTGTCTGGAGTCGAGCGCAGTCTTGGTGAAATTGCAGATCTGCTGTTGTCCATGACAGAAGCGGAAGTCCCTGTTCGCTGGGATGGGGCATCTTCTGGTCCGGATGGTTCGGGAAAACAGGAGGAATTATCACTGCTGCGCAAGCTTGGCTGGCAGCCGATGATTCCATTTGCCACATCGCTTCAGGATATCCTGAGTGATGTTCGTGTCCAGCAAGGGAGGACGACAAGTTGAATCCGAGAGTATCCATTGTCATTCCATTTTACAACTGCCCTTATGTGCCTCAGGCAATTCAAAGTGCGCTGAACCAGACGTATCCCGATGTGGAGATCGTTGTTGTGAATGACGGTTCAACCCGGCATGCAGAGTTGCTTCAACCCTATCTTCCTTATATTAATGTGCTTGGCAAAAGCAATGGCGGGACGGCTTCGGCACTTAATCATGGCATCCGTCATGCCTCTGGTGATTATGTAGCCTGGCTCAGTTCGGATGATTATCTGTACCCGGATAAAATTCGGCATCAGCTGGAGTTTATGCAACGTGAGAATGTGCTCGTCTCCCATACGAACTTTCATTATATCAATGAACATTCCGCAGTGACCAAGTTAAACGGAGGACCTGCACCGATGGCCGATCTGGATTGGCTGCGAGTGTTCGTTAACAGCAATCCAGTCAACGGTTGTACTGTCATGATCCGCAAGGATCTGTTCAGCGGAGTGGGATTGTTTGATGAGCTTCTGCCCTACACCCATGATCTGGATCTCTGGATGCGGATTTTGCTGAACGGTCATCGGTTTCCGTACCTGAACGAGTCACTTACCGCATATCGTTGGCATGGTGGAATGGGATCGGTACGTCATGCGGATGTCATCGGCAGAGAGGCATCCATGGTATGGTCCAGATATCGGGAACCGCTGTTGCAGCGAATAGCGACGCTTGGCGGGTAGCGTAGGGAGGGCAGTTATGAAAGCCAAAAGATGGCTGATTAACGCCCTCTTTGCGCAGCATTTTACCTAAGACAGTAAGAGGAGGGACATCTAATTGTGTTGTCATAATTAATAATAGAACTATAATTACTGAGAAATATATAGTTGCGCAGTTTTATGTCGTATTTTCACTTTATAAAGTGTTTTAATCATTTTATTGATATGAATAAAAGACTTGCTGGACCTATGTCAAAAAAGTAGACACTACGCTGCGGATTTGTCCGTAAATTTCATCGCAAAACGAGCAGGGGAAAGATATCCTAGCGCGCCATGCATTCGCTTGGGGTTGTAATAGAACTCAATGTACTGATAGATAGCAGTATAGGCCTCTTCCGGTGTCTTAAAACGAGGGTTGCAGTATTGAGTTCCTTCTTTAAAATACTGTGCCATGACTCAATACAGGCGTTATCATAACAGTTTCCTCGGCGGCTCATGCTTTATTCCATTCAGTATAATTTTTAGTTGCTCCACGTATTCTTTTGACGTGTATTGAGAGCAGCGATCCGAGTGATGGAGTAATCCCGGAGCGGGGCGTTTGGCCTTGTAAGCTTCCTCCAGTGCACTTCCATAGGTTATATAGACGCCAGCCTACAATTTCACGTGTGCACAAATCCAGAACGCTGGCGAGGTATAGACGACCTCGTCGGCAAGGAATGTAGGTGATGTCGGTAACCCATACCGTATTCGGTTTGGACGTTTCAAATTGCTGATTCAGCGTATTTAGCGCAAGGGGATGGTCGTGTTTGGAATCCATAGTCTGAACGCGATATTTGGGCATGACCACAGAACGTAGATTCATTTGACGCATGTATATACTGACGGTACGGGAAGAGATTCGCAACCCTTCTAAACGGAGCAGATACGTAATTTTAGGGCTTCACACCGCATCTGGTGGTCGTAAAAATGATAGCGAATACGCTTCATGACCTGGCCTTTTCGGTTCTGCCGCTTGCTGGTTTGGTCCATTCGCCATTTTTAATATCCGCTCCGTGATACTTGAAAGGTTCTGCACATCTTCTCCAAAGAAAACTCGGAGCGATGATCTTCCACAAACTGAAATCTTAGCTCTTTGGTTTGCTGAAGATGTGCACTGCTTTTTTTACAATCGCCAGTTCTTCTTGTGTATCCGCAAGCGTGTGCTCTTTCTAATGAAGCTACCGGCGCATCTCATGAAGCTCTGCTTCCAGTTCCTTCACTCGATCTATGCTGGCAACAGGCTCATGTTTTAGTTCGCGGTACTTACTCATCCATTGGTGCAACGTACTTTTTGGAATGTTGAGTTCTTCTGCCAAATCTCCAAGTGTCTTCGTCTGCTCTTGAATGAATTTGAACGTTTGTTTCTTGAATTCTTCGTTATATCGTTGCCGCTGTTCTCCCATGTGGACACCTCCGTTAGTCTTATTATCCTTCCGTCCGTTAACGGGTGTCCACTTTTCATTCTAGCTCCATGCTGGATGCGTTGAGAATGATCAGAAATATGAGATCTAAATTATTTATGATATTAACAGAGGAGTTCGTCAATTCTGTATAGAAAGCATAGGATACTTTAAAAAGTTTGAATCATATAATGATGGATTCAAAAAGGGTTTAACATGGTGTCACAAGCGTAGTGAAAACAGAAATCGTTTTAGGAGGATTAGATACCTATTTACTCGACTTGTAGTAGTATGCCTGAGTGAATTCGCTTTAAGGGTCCATATTAAGAGAGAATTCAGTCTCATTTCCCTAGCAATTTCATAACGAGTAGATTTATGTCGTACTCCCCACGTAGAGTTAGCCACCCCTTTTTAAAAGATCGATATTTGCCTTAAACTACGCCATGTTCCAACGCTCGCGAACTTTTTCTGTGGGCGTCCTACGCAAATGTTTCTTGCTCAGATGGTATCCTATCAATAACGATCCGCTCACACTTCGACTCGTATCTTATTTCGAATCTTAAGTTGCCTGGTTATCTCTCGGTTACTAGTTTAAAAGCTTACATTTTCAATTTCTCAAGTGCATGAGAAATAAAGGGATACCAAATTATGATTTCAGCAGTCAAGATTAAAAAATAAAGACAAATAAATGTTTAAGGACAGTGCATTAGAAAACTACTCAAGCACTGACTGGAAATTCAATTATGAATTTAGGTTGCTGTTGATAAGCTTTTATTGTACAAATTAAAGTAGTGTGCCTGTCTTCTTAGCAATTCATCGTGTTTACCGCTCTCGACGATTTGACCGTCCTTCATTACCAGAATCCGGTCTGCATTTTGAATGGTCGATAATCGGTGTGCAATGACTAATGTTGTCTTTCCAATCATCATTGTATTCAACGCTTCCTGAACAAGTCGCTCAGACTCATTATCTAAAGATGCAGTAGCTTCATCTAAAAGTAAGATCGGCGCATTACGAAGAATTGCTCTTGCTATAGCAATGCGTTGCTTCTGGCCACCTGAAAGGTTTGAGCCTCTTTCACCAACTTCAGTTTGGAAGCCATCTTTCAAGTTAGTGATGAATTCGTAAGCATTTGCATGAATTGCTACCTGGACTAATTCTTCCTCTGTAGCCTTCTGATTTCCGTATATGATGTTTTCAAGAATAGTTCCGGAAAAAAGGTAAGGCTCTTGAGGTACCATAGAGAAGTAACTTCGAATTTCTTCCTCACTTAAGTTTTCATAGGACTGACCATCAACTGAAATGGTTCCTTTTGAACTAGGATACAAACTTAGTAATAGTTTAAATAAGGTTGATTTTCCGCTCCCACTGGGACCAACAATGGCAACAAACTCACCTTTGTTAATATTTAAGGACAAGTTTTGTATTACAGATTCATTATCGTATTCAAAGTGAACTTGATTCATTATTAAATTGTTAAACGAATTCTGAACGTGTTTCGCATCTTTTGGTGCGCTTAATTGTTCTGGCAATACGTCCAAAATTTCAGAAATTCTGTCTGCGGCTCCCATAGAATATTGGAAATATCCCCATATGCCTGAGAATGCTATGAAGGGCATAATTAAGTAATTCATAAGTTGGGTAAAAGCGACTAAGCTTCCTACAGTCATATCACCTTGAGAAACGAAATATGCACCGAGAATGAATGCAATAAGGAATGCAATGTTTGCAACGACTTGTGTAGTGGAATCTAATGCGCCTCTCATTTTACCGTTTTTAAGTTCTAACTCAAATATTGTCTCTGCTTGTTTCACGAATTTTTTGTGGAAAATATTTTCTAGTGCAAAAGTTTTGAAGAGGATGCTTGATCCCAAAACATCCTGTAAAAAACTAGAAGTCTGTCCGTTCTGATTTTGTAAATCGTTAGAAAGCTTTCTCATAGCTCTACCGAAAACGATTGCAATAGCTAAGGTGACTGGGCTAATCAATAAGCATATAATCGCAAGTTTCCAGTTTATTGAAACTAAATAGATGAAGGAAAAGATAGCGAGCAGAGGGTTTTTAATTAGTTCTATAAGTGTATTTCCAAGCGCGTCACCTACCAATGAATTGTCATTGGTCAGTCGGGTAACCAATTGTCCGGAATGATTTTTATCATAAAAAGGTTGTTTTAATTGAAGAAGTGTAGTCATTGTCTTTTTCTTGAGATCGTTACGGATCATACTGGCCACTTTAGCTTTTAAATATGTATCAGTGTATGCATTTAAACCGAGTATAGCTAGAATAGTACATCCTGCATAAACCATGAATATCAATTGTGAGGAGTCTTGTATTATGGCCGCATCAGTTATTCTGGAGATAAACCAAGCAAAGGATAAATTTAGTGCAATGCCAATAAGCATTGTAAAGGCTAAGGGTATATAGAGATACCAGTATTGTTTTAGATACGCTCCAATAAACTTCACAGTGTTTCACCTCTTAGTTTCAGTAAGGTTTAGTTATTTCCTCTTCCAATTCAGCCTTTACTTATGGGGAGCTATGATAATACCCAAAGTAATGGCTAATTTTAGTGTTTCAAGTGTAATTCCTGGAGTAACATACGCTTCAAAAATTGGTTTGATTTGAGAAAAATTCTTTGTTCGTCTTTAAGATCAAGGTGGTCAAGATCAACAACACCAATTTTCAAATTTTATAGTCTCTGTTTATCAATATTATTCATTAGAATTAATTCCTCACCACGCTTTTATTTTGAGTTTATTACTCAAGATCGGTCATTGAAATGCTTAAATCATATTCATAAAACGTCTGTATACCGTCCAAATAGATTATATGTAAAAGAGAATCGAAACTCAAGATCAATAGACTATGTCATTTCGAAAGTGTGGATCGCTTATGAAGTTAAATATCATAGGGTGGACTGTGCGAAATTTGGGGATTGAAAGGATAAGAAGAAAAAAATATATAAGATATACTTGGTTTGTAATGTTTATTTCTGTAATTTATACATGGGCTATTGTTGTATTTATGAGACCGTTAACTGTAAGTTAAACGTTACTATACCTGTTAGAGGTATT
This sequence comes from Paenibacillus sp. PK1-4R, assembly GCF_030369595.1. Lineage (NCBI taxonomy): Bacteria > Bacillati > Bacillota > Bacilli > Caryophanales > Paenibacillaceae > Paenibacillus > Paenibacillus sp. PK1-4R. The sequence goes on along the minus strand of NZ_CP126535.1, from coordinate 5,584,544 downwards.
ATGAATAATTATTTTTCGCGGTGTGAAAACATGTTCTTATAGAGGTTTGAGGTGTATCTAATCATTTTCCAAGTGCTAGTTCAATAACCAAGAGGGTAAAGTTTATAATGCCAAGGAATCAAATATAGTAGTTTTGAAATTTAAGTGATTTATTTTTTTTTCTAAGATCCCCTTTTAAAGAGGCTGGAGGAATTGGAATTCCAAAAGCTAACGTTGAATGATGCGAGACATGGCGATATACAATAGAATTTTATGTTTGTTATTTATGAAATTATACTTAAATGTGCTTCCGGGATACCGCAGATGTCCAATACCGATCGAATTGATCTTCATATAATAAAGGAAAGCAATCGCTGCGCACAGACAAGCGGAGGAGGGGAAGGCCTGAATGGAGCCAAAAGTATCGATCGTCATTCCTTTTTACAATTGTGCTTATATCGAGCAGGCTGTTCACAGTGCCATTCACCAGACGTATCAACATATTGAAGTCATCGTGGTGGATGATGGGTCAACCGAGCACGTGGAGAAGCTACAACCATTCATGGATTCCATCCGCTATATTCACAAAGAAAACGGTGGAACCGCGACAGCATTAAATGAGGGCATCAAACATGCAACAGGGGATTACTTTGTCTGGCTCAGCTCGGATGATGTGATGCTGCTGGATCGGGTGGAGAAACAACTGAAGTTTATGCGAGAGGTCAAGGCTTCATTCTGCCATGGTGCCTACCATTATGTGAATGAGAAGAGTGAATGGTTGGATACGGTGCATCCGGAAGTGGGAAGTCGTCTGGAGATGTTGCAGGTACTGCTGGAAGGTTGTCCGATCAACGGCTGTACTGTCATGTTAGAGATGGAAGCATTTGAGCGGTTTGGACTGTTCGATACTGATTTTCGCTACACCCATGACTATGAGATGTGGATGAGGCTGTTTCCAATGTATGAGCTGTTCTACTACAATGAACCTCTGATGTGTTACCGATTGCATGAGTCGATGGGTACCAAACGTCACTTCAAGGCACTGGTTGCCGAGATGGAAAAAGTTCAAGAGAAGCATAGACCTATTTTACTCAATTTGCTTCAGGTTGGCGGGTATTGGAAGTAGATGGATTTGGCAATGATGGCTGAGTGGATTAGTTTTTAAAATGGTAGGAGAGCACCTTTATGAAGCACTTTTAATGTGCTATAAGTGGGGAGCTCTTTTTTTGTTCCATGGACGATCCGTGGATAGAAATGTAGATGGGTTGCTGAAGTCTCTGTATAATGAAATGATTCATACACGGAAGGGACTGGACTATGCGCAGATATCAATATCTTAAACCGAATCATTAATAAACTAATGGAGGTAAAAGAATTGATTACAGAGTTACACACAGAACGGTTATATTTGCGAAAAATGAACGTATCGGATTCGGCCAGCTTGTTTAAGATTTGGTCTGATCCGGATGTTACTAGATTCATGAATATCAGTCATTTTACGGATGAGAATCAAGCTATAGCGATGATTAATCTTCTGAATGATCTTTCTCAGGATAACAAGGCTATTCGGTTCTCCATCATTGCGCAAGAGTCCAACGAAATCATAGGTTCATGTGGTTATAATTCGCTGGATTTTGACAATCTTAAAGCAGAAATTGGGTATGATATTGCCAGATCACACTGGGGAAAAGGATATGCTACGGAAGCGATCTCTTCTTTATTAGCTCACGCCTTCTCGACTATGAAGCTGAATCGAATTGAAGCAAAGGTTGACCCCCATAATGTGAATTCAATCAAGCTATTACAAAAGCTAAATTTCACATATGAAGGCACTCTCAGAGCATACGAGAGGGTAGGCGAAACGTTCATTGATCTGAATATGTATTCCAAGTTGGCGACAGATTAATAAGATCTGTAATAGCGTGTTCTCGGTCCATTAGAACACATTTGAAGCGAGCAAGGGGTGTCCTCAGTCATTCATATGACAGATGGGACACCCCTTGTTTGATATTTCGGCATGTTATATAAAGACGGCATATCATTGGACGACTCAATCTTTTGAATTCATGATCGCCATGGATGCAGGATCGGGAAATACATATCCTTTAGGCAGCTTTTTCATCAATTCATTCATTACAGCGTAATCCACGTCGATGTGAGGTGTGGAAACTGGAGTCGAAAACCAGCGGTTGTACAGATCACTCGGTACAAGTAACGTCATATCGTAAGTCCTCCTCTGTAGATGGCTTCTTGGTAGACTTGAAATGTACGCAATCCCATCACTTCCAGTGAACGGTGTTGTTCAGCCCAGGCTTTCGCCGCCGCACCCACTGTTCTCCGGGTAACATTATCCTCAAGTAGTGCATCCAACAGTTCACGGAGCGAGTCGACATCCTGCGGAGGAACAACCCATCCCGTACGTCCAGGTTCAACCATCTCGGGCATGCCGGCTGTGCCACTGACGATAACAGGTACACCCGCAAGTTGCGCTTCGGTAACGGAGAACGGCTGGGTGTCCTGCAGGCTGGGCTGGACATAGATATCTGCATGGCGCAGGAAGGAAGGAATATTGTCCAACTTGCCCCAGAACACAACATCCGCTCCAATACCCGTTGACGCGGCCTGTGCTCGCAATTCATCGGTTAGATTGCCTTCACCTGCGATCCAGCAGACCCAATCAGAACGTTTATTTTTCAGACTGGCTAAGGCCTTGATTAACACATGAACACCCTTGATGTATTCAAGTCGTCCGGTAAAGGCAATGACTTTCTTGCCCGCAGGTGGTCGCTGGCGGAACTTCACAGCTGCTGAGGCACGGTAGGCTGGGAGATCTACAGCATAGGGAATCTGTCTGAACTTTGATTCAGGAACGGCAAGTTCTGTAAGCGTACTCTTGATCCAGTGGCTTGACACGAGAATGAGCTCGGACTGTGCTGCACTTCTCTCTTCCAATGAGAGAAAATAACGTCCACGCTTGGATTGCAAATATGAAGGGAGAGTAAGCTGTGGGTTGGAATTTTGAGCATCGTAAAAGGCTTCGCGTGCAAGAGCGCCATGATAGCTTGTAACCAGTGGGATATTGCGGTTCAAAATGCGTTTTATGGCTACGGCAGCTACCGGATCTTGCGCATGAATAACGTCATAGTGGTCCACTCCCAGATAAGCGGCCGCCATCTCGAAGGCATATCTATTCAGTTCATAATAAGCGAGAAGAGGATCGGCAGTGAATTGTGGCAGATCAGTCGGATTGAGTTTGGCTTGCAGCATGGGCCACACCTTATCCTTGGAGAAAGCGCGATTCAGATTACGAACATATACTTCGTTATTGGCACCATTTGTGCCCATGATATCAACCTCTACACCAAGCGCCATCAGCCTGTCGGCCAGTTGTTTAACATATGTCCATATGCCTCCCATATGTGTAAGCTCCCAATACGTAACGAGCAGAACTTTCATAGCTACCTCCTTGTCACGACCTGCACCGGCCGAGCTTCTATCCTTTTATTCTATGAAAAAAGAGGACCGGAAGGTCGGGCATTTCCGTGTAATTGGTCGAAAATGGGTGAATGCAAATGGCAATGGACGAGAGGAAGCATATCCTATGTACAGGAAGGTTCATGTGCTCCGAAGGAGGGATCTACAGTGGCGGTATATTTACTTGAGATTCATGAGAATCTGTTACAGACATTTGTTCCCGTCAAGTACATGGATGTGGAGTTGGCCTATGTGGGCGGCGAGGAAGGGACGGATGTATTTGTTGGTGGAGCCAGTATTCACGGAGAACTGTACCGACACCTGTTTCACCTAACGGCATATTCGGGGGGAGCGGGCGGTAATCAGGTCATTCATAATCTGGATGTGTCATCCGAGCCTCATGAACTGAGGATCATCAGCAACAGCTCTTCACCGAAGCATCTGGTTATTCGAATATATTGCAGAAGTATTCACGGTCAGACATTGGGCATACTGTCAGAATATCAGATGATGAAGCTTGCAGATTGATATGGACATCATTGCATAGTCATGATTAACCAACGTGTGGAGCAGGGAAGGTGCCTGTTCCATTTTTTTGTGGTGGATCCATAAAAGAAATGCCTGAAAAAATAGCTTGACAGCAAAGGTATTTTCATTAGAATTAGATCAGTATTAAACGAAAGTTTAAAACGACGATTTAAAACGATAGTTTGAAATTAGTCGTCAATATAGGCTGAGTGAGACGCATGGATAAGCCTGCGATCTCCTGGCTGGAAAAGAGTGTGGAGAACGTGAAAGAACAAACAGCAGTATCCCAGGAGCCCGCAGAGTTTTCAATCAAAACGATTATACTGCCACTCCTGGCTATTATCGTCGGTATGATCATGGTTATTCTGGACAGCACGGTGGTGAATGTAGCCATTCCGAATCTCGTTCAATATTTCGAGACGGATCTTAAAACCATCCAATGGACGGTTACGGGTTATACCCTGGCTTTGTCTGCGGTTATTCCACTGGCAGGCTGGTTAACAGACCGCTTTGGTGCCAAAAGAGTATTTCTGTTCACGATTGCCATGTTTACCTTGGGTTCTGTATTATGCTCGATTGCCCAATCACCTGAGCAATTAATCATTTACCGTGTCATTCAGGGCCTTGGTGGAGGCATGGTTGCTCCTATTGGTATGGCAATGGTCTTTCGTCTGGCTCCTCCTGAGCGAAGAGGTTCCATCATGGGGATGCTGGGAATTCCGATGCTGCTTGCCCCTGCATTGGGTCCGGTCTTGTCCGGGTGGTTTATTGAATCACTGAGCTGGCACTGGATCTTCCTGATTAACTTGCCCATTGGTATTGCAGCTTTCATTCTATGTATCAAGTTTTTGCCGGATACAGATCGTGGACGCACACCTGCACTGGATCTGCTCGGCATGATTCTGGCGCCAATTGCGTTCTCGATGCTGGCTTACGGTGTGAGTGAGGGTGGAACGAGCTGGACGTCTGCAACAACTTTGACGGGTGTCATTGTGGGTGGTGTAGCGCTCATTATGTTCATTATTGTGGAGCTTCGTCATCAAAATCCATTGCTCGAACTCCGGGTATTCAAATCATCTGATTTCTCACGGGGAATTATTCTCGCATGGGTGTCACAAGTGGCGCTGTTCGGTGCGATGATCCTGATCCCGCTTTATTTGCAGCAGATCAAAGGATACACTGCACTGGAAACAGGATTGATTCTACTGCCACAGGCGTTGGCTTCCGGAGTGGGTATGCCTCTTGGTGGTCGGTTGTTTGATAAAATCGGTGCTAGACCTCTGGCCTTTGTGGGTCTGGGTATTATTTCGGGAGCATTGTTTATTCTGTCCTCCATTACGGCAGAGACAGGTCTTGGCCTGATTATAACAGCTCTGGTTATGATGGGTCTGGGTATGGGCCTGTCCATGATGCCACTCAATACGCATGTATTAAATGCTGCACCGCGTAAGTTGGTTGGACGGGTGACACCGCTCACGGCGGCTGCACAGCAAGTGGTCGTGTCCTTTGCGGTTGCAGGGCTTACAGGCTTCCTTACTTCAAGAATCGCAGACAATACAACGAGTACAGAGCCGACCGCTATCGTTCATGGTTTGGTGGCTGGTTTCAATGATACGTTTTTCCTGGCCGCTTGTATTGCATTGTTCGGATGTTTGCTCAGTCTGATTCTGCGCAAACCTAAACCGATGCAGGAAGAAGAACTTCAAAATGGCGACAAGCCTGATCCCGCGATGATGATGGGACACTAAGACTCTATAAAAACCATACTAAGGCAGTTCAGAGAAATTTTGCTGAACTGCCTTTTTTGTTATGCTCAATGGAAAATTCGCAGTGCTGTCATCATTTCACGGAAAGAAATGGCATATCGATCTGGTGAAAAAGACAAGCTCATATGCTGTCTGCCCTGAATGCGAATATACTCACGCAGTTTCTTGTTATTCATCAGGTCCCTTGCTTCGGCTACAGCGGCCTCTACATTTCCAATTGGATAAAACTTACCAGTCTTATTATGTGTGATAAATGAACGCACACCATCCGAATCCGTGCTGAGCACCGGGCAGCCACAACTGATGGCTTCAGCAACGGCATAACCGAATCCTTCAAGCAGGGAAGTGGATAACATGATGCCCCCTGAAGCGGCAATCATGGAATAATATGCAGGCATCTGAGAATGAGGAACATTGATAAAAATGCCAATCCGATCCTCAAGCCCGTATTCTGCCAGCATGTGCCGGAACATGACTTCATCTTCTGGATTAGCCAAAGTTGGATCGTGGAACAACCATAGTCTGGCTTCCGGATTTTTTTTGACGATTTCACTCGTTATGATTAAATATTCACGCCAGTTTTTGTTGTGTTCAAGTCGTCCTACCCAAGCCAGCACCGGATAGGGTGGGGTATCCACTAAGATTGGTGCGAAGGTGTCCGTATCCAGCATATTGGGAATAACAAATCGATGAAGCCAAGGGCAGATATGAATGAACATATCCAGCAGGTGGTCTGTGGGAGGTATAACGGCAGCATCGCAATGAGCTTGGAGGTAAGGGACACCCATCTGTATCGTTTCCAGAGCCTGATCGCGAGTTCCGAGTCCCTGCGCTTCAAAAATAATTCGTCCCGTATAACCAAGTCCTCTCAAGCGGCCGGGCATAGCGATGTCTGAAGTGGCAATGATGGCATCATAATGATGAGTATGGATGATATGATGGATATCCTCGTCACTGGATGCGGTGAAAATGGGCGTATCACTGTTGTTCTGCAATCCCGAGCCTGTGTTGAGATACAATAGGTGCGCTTCAATGCCATGACGTTTCAGAACAGCGGTGCGCAGTCGATTTAACGTATCCACGCCACCGCTTGGAATATAAAACGTGAATAATACTTTCACACGATTCACCCTCTGACTTTTGGTCAGGAGCACATTCTCCTGTACTCTATGTTACGTTGGCTCTAAGTGCAGGGTGTGGGTGTTAACCGGATTGTTCACATTTTGGACAAAAATTTTTAAGCTGTCTTTTAAGTGTCATTAAGCTGAGGCTAGGATAGCTCACGTAAGATACAAGGAACTTCCCGTGTCTATCATCTATTACATAAGTTCAACATAACATTTACACGATAAACGGAGAGGCAGAAATAACTTGAAGAAGCGAAGCGTTCGCCTAAAAGCTTTCTGAAAAGAAAGCTACATCGGAAGCATACGCTATCCCCGGATTTTTCCTTCTGAGAAGGAATCAAAAAATCTGGGGATAACAGTGATCGGAAGGTTATTCTGCCATCGGAGTGCAAGTGTAAATATTTTCAGTTGAATTTATATAACGAACGATGGTGCACGGGTATTTTAACGGGAAAGGATGAATGATGTGCTCGAAGTGAAACAGGTCAGCAAAGTTTACGAAGGGCAACGCGGCGTACATCAACTGGATTTCACCATGGAACGTGGTGAGATTGTTGGCTTTCTCGGGCCCAATGGTGCCGGAAAAACAACAACGATGCGTATGATTACGGGTTATGTGCATCCAACCGCGGGTTCCATCATGGTGGATGGGGTATCGGTGCATGAGCAGGGTCAGCGTGTTCGTTCCAAGATTGGGTATCTGCCTGAAACTCCGCCACTGTATCCCGATATGACCGTGCAGTCCTATCTTAAATTCGTAGCCAATTTACGAGATGTCCCGGCACGTGAGGTTAAGCTGCGGGTCAGTGAGATGGTTAGCAGACTGGGGCTTCAGGGTCGGGAAAGGCAAATGGTACGTGGGTTATCCAAAGGATACAAACAACGCCTTGGGCTGGCAGGAGCCATTATTCACAAGCCGGATCTGCTGGTCCTGGATGAGCCAACATCGGGCCTTGATCCAAACCAGATTATCGAGATCAGAGATCTGATTCGAGAACTGGGGGAGAACCATACAGTGCTGCTAAGTACGCATATTTTGCCTGAAGTGAGCACGCTCTGTAATCGAATGTTGATCATCAATCAGGGACAGCTCGTGCTGGATGGTTCACCTCAGCATTTCGGATCAGCAATGGGGGATCAGTTCAAGGTGTCGATTGAAGTGAAGGCCTCTGCGGAGCAATTACATAATGTGCTGACCCCATGGGAGAAGGTGCGGAGTGAAGTCATTCAAACATCGGATGCGAATACCGCCAAAGATACTTCACTTAACTCAGCGGATACGGTTAAAATGCTGCTTACTGGAGAAAACTCGGAAGATTTCCGGGAGGAGCTGTTCTACCTTTTGTCAGGTGCAGGATTACCGATACTGGAGATGAAGAAGGAGAACCTAAGTCTGGAGCAAATCTTCCTGAAGCTGACCACAACCGAGGCCACAGACACAGACGCAAATTCGGCAGATGTGGATAAGGTTGCTGGGGCAGAGATGGATCAGGATGTAACTTCGGACATCGACTCGTCGAGTATATCGGGAACAACAGTTAGTACAGCAGCCGATGCTTCGCCCCATTCTCGCAAAGGGGAGGACTCCAAATGAGACGAATGATGGCGGTATGCAATAAAGAGCTGCAAGCTTATTTTCTGTCACCCACGTCCTATTTTGCTTTTGCCGTATATGTACTGATGACCAGTCTGCTGTTCTATTCAAGCTTTGTATATTACCAGCCGAGCATTGTCGATTATCGTCTCGTGTTGGGCGATACGTTGTCCATGCTGCTGTTTGTCGTGCCGTTGTTAACGATGCGACTGGTTGCAGAGGAATTCAGACAGGGAACAGATGAATTGTTGCTGACTTCTCCGGCACGAGTAACGGAAATTATTTTTGGTAAATATCTTGCTTCTCTGGCCATTCTGGTTGTGCTCATCCTGTGCAGTCTGGTGTACCCTTTCATCATGTCATTTTATGGGACATTGGATATGACGACGGTATGGATGTCTGCGCTGGGGTTATTTTTCCTGGGCGGAAGCATGATGGCGATTGGACTGTTCGCTTCCACGTTATCTCAACATCAGATGGTGTCTGCGGTGGCGGGTTTTATTATTTTGCTCGTTTTGTGGATGCTTGATTCATTCGCAGGTAATACAGGTTCTGCTTTGCAACAGTGGCTGGACCCGTTTGCACTGACTAACCGGTTCGACAGCTTCATGAAAGGTGTACTTAGTGGACCGGATATCTTGTATTATGTCACCCTTTCGGGTGTGTTTCTGCTGTTAAGCATTCAAATTGTGGAACGGAAGCGGTGGAGGTGAGAAGATGAAAAAATGGTTAAGTCATACCAACAGTACCGTGCTGTCCGTAGCGGTGATTGGCATCTTTATTTTGCTAACACTGTTCCTGAATTCACTTGGCGGCTTCCAGCTGGATCTGACCTCGAACAAACAATACACGTTGTCTGACCAGTCCCTTACTGCGATCAAAAATGTGAAGGATGACGTCAACATTCTGGTGTTAACGGTCGAAAATGCCAACAACACCGTCCTGAACCGTGAGGTCAAGGATATGGTCGAGGAATACACGAAACGTAACAGCAAGTTGAAAATAAAACAATATAATCTGACGCAGGAACCTGCGCTTGCATCCAAATACGGCATAACAGGCAGCTCCATTGTGTTGGAGCAGGGAGATCAACACAAAGTGATTGATATCGCCAGTTTGTTCACCGCGACAGGTGACGGCAGTGATGGATCATATCAGTTCACAGGTGAGGAAAAACTTACGCAGGCGCTCATGAATATGTCATCCACCGATATGCACAAAATGGTCTTTTTGACCGGACATGAAGAACTGAGTCTCGATCAGATGACTACGCTGAAATCCTCCTTGGAACAAAATAATGTGCAGACGGAAGAGTTGCAGCTGAATCAGGCCGGGAAAGTTCCGGAAGATGCAGATGTGCTTGCCATTATTGGTCCACAACGCGATCTCAGTGATACGGAAATGAAAGCCATTCGCACCTATCTGAGTAATGGAGGCAAGCTGTTATTATCCCTCGGATTTGTGGAAGATATGAAATCCAGTTGGAAAAACATCGATGCTCTGATGGCTGACTATGGCGTCGTTGATGAGCATGCGGTCATGGTGGATAATCAGCAAGCCAGTACGATGGGGCCACTCTGGGTGGTGCCGGAGTATGGTACACATGCAATTACGGACAAACTTGCTGCAAGCCAATTGTATCCGATGTTGTCGCTGTCGATTGCGTTGACTAGCAAAGAACAGGATAAATATACCCTTTCACCGTTAATTCATTCTTCGAATGACAGTTATGGGGAGACAAATATCGGCGGTTTATTGCAAAATGAAACAAGCAATGATGCCGAAGAGGACATTCAGGGACCAGTGGAACTGGGGTATGCAGCCGATACAACGGATGGTAAACCGAAGGCGGTTATTCTGGGCTCGTCCATTTTCATGCAGGATTCGGAAATTGCAAATGGCGGCAATCGGGACTTTATTTTGAATACGGTAAACTATCTGAGTGAGAAAGAAAATGGATTGACGATTCGCCCAAGGGTACAAGCCGGGTATGAGATGGCATACCTGAATGGCGAACAGGCCAGAACGATTTTCTTTGTGGCTATTGTAGCGTTCCCGCTCATCTTTGTTATCATCGGTGTACTCTTATGGTGGAGGCGCAGACGGGTATGAGAAAATGGGTCCCAACGATTCTGGTAGTCATCGTACTGATTGTGGGCTGGGTGTACGCGGCCAGTCAAAATTATTTTCGAGAAGAAGAAGCGGTACAAGCCAAATTGCTCGGTATTCAATCCGGGGATATCCAATCCATCACGATACATGATACTACGGAGGAGACATCTGGTGCAGCAGGATCTTCGACTTTGTCGCTTGAAAATGGCGTATGGCAGATGGTTGAGCCAAAAGCCTATCCTCTGAACGGTTACAGTGTCAGCAGTTGGTTAGATGCTCTGAGTGGTGCGAATCAGGAACTGGTGGTGGAAGAAGCGCCGACGGATCTGGATAAGTATGGATTAGGAACAGATGCTACACGTATGGATATCAAACTCAAAGATAATCGGGAGATCAAACTGGCTATTGGTGGCCAGCTTCCAGCAGATGATGCATGTTATGTGCGTGTTGATTCGGGTCCTGTGGTTGCCGTGCAGACAGAGGCGATTACCAGCATAGCTTTGTCTCGTCGTGATTTGTTGGACACGACACCTTTTAACATGGATGAGACAAATGTTGGGTCTCTGGAGTGGGAAGGTGAAGCAGCTACCTGGATGTTAACATCGACATCGGAGAACGATGCGGCAGAGCAGACTTGGACACTGAATGGAAAAACGATTGAAGCCACAGATGCCGTATCTCTTATCGGCAAAATCAAAAACTTGTCGACAGCAGATGATGTGCGCAAAGCGTCCGAGCTGAAGAATTCGGTTCCCCGATTCACCCTGTCTGTTGAACAGACGGTCAATGGGCAACAAGTTCGAGATGTGTATCGAGGAATTACGGTGCCATCCGAATCGGATCAGATCTGGGTCATTACGCCGGATGGTCAATGGGCATATGCCATGGAGGCGACGAGTCTAACGGAAGCCGAGAAATTCCCGGATACAATTAAAGCATCCACAACTTCTTCGGAAGAGTCATCAAGTTCGGCAAATGAAGCAACGACATCCTCATCAACAGACGGGAAATGAGTGGGGCGGAAGATAAGTGATATTATTGTGTTGAGATGCAAATATTATGATGCAAATATTATTTCGAGGCAGTGCTGCGAACAAGCAGCACTGTTTTTTTATTTTATATAGCAAGAAATTCACGGTCCACAGATCAAAAACTATAAACAAAGACCAGAACCAGAAGACCCGAATCTATAGGGTAAGGTACCATATCCTTTCAGCATATCGGTACGTACAGAAGCACATCCTATCTTTGTGACCAAAACCAACAAACATTGGAGGATGAGTACATGCCAGCAGTCAAAAAGGCAACAGCTATTACGTTATCATTATCTACTGCGATCTTTGTAATGGCCGGTTTGACAGGTTGTGGCACGAATCGGGATACCAACAATATGCATACACAAAGTGTTCGTCAGCAAGCGAGCGGCATTAACCGTTATGGTGTGGAAACAAATGGCATGGATGGCATCCGTGCGAAAAGTTATCGCATGCATAATGTCACTGACCTGAAATCCAGTGAAGAGCTGGCAAAACGCATCACGGAGATGAAGGAAGTTAAATCTGCCCGTGTCATGTTAACGGATCGTAATGCTTATGTGGCCGTTCGTTTGGCAGATGGTCACGCAGGCAAGTTGGAAAGCAAGTCCAATGGTCGTACGAGCATGCTGAATGGAACGATGCGTAATCATGCCAGTGATACCATGCGTGGGGGAAACATGAATCACGATATGGGTGGCATGCGTGTGAATGGTGGTACGGGCACAATGTCTCCGTACAGCACTAGCGGAATTGCTCCAGGACTGAACACGAATTCAGCAACGGATCGCAGCCATATGGGGAATGACCGCAGCATCTATGGAACCATGGGCACAGGTACAATTGGTATGATGCGTGGTCTGACAAATAGCGGCAAAGCACGTGGGACGGACGATGGGCATTATGGTATGAAAAGTGAAGGACAACGTGTAGATAGCACGGATGATAACACATCAGCTGAGATTAAAGGTAAGATTTCAGCAAAAATCAAGCAGTTTGCACCGAACATCGAGAATGTATATGTATCAGCCAATCCGGATTTTGTGGAGCAAGTGGAGAACTACGCCACAGATATTCGTAATGGTAAGCCAGTCAGTGGCATGATCGATACATTCCAATCGATGGTAGAGCGTATTTTCCCAACCAACGGTACGGATACCAATCACCGTGATGGCATCCTTGACGATGGCCTGATGAACCGTAATCACAATGGTGGGGTCATGAATCGAATGAATCGGTAGTTTTTTGACTGAACAAGTGTGCCTTTGCGCAGATGGTAACATCAGCTGCAGGGGCATGTTTGTTTTACATAATCTCAAATACATAGACAACTGCATACGTTCTCTTTGGACAATGAATCACATGTTTTACTGCCCATTTTTCTTATAAAACTGAACCAACGCCCTTGACCTGACATAAGATGAGTTGACTGTATCCCCTTAACCTTGTTACACCAACACAACCCGAGCAAGGAGGGGTGAACATTGAAGGGTATCGATCATAAAAGCAAATTTTTGTTAACCCACCGTGAACGCGAAGTATTCGAATTACTGGTTCAAGACAAAACAACGCGTGACATCGCAGGGCAGTTATTCATCAGCGAGAAAACGGTGCGTAACCATATTTCGAATGTGATGCAGAAACTCAATGTTAAGGGTCGTTCGCAGGCAGTTGTCGAGCTGATTAAGCTTGGAGAACTGAAGATTTAGTTGCGAATTACAGTTAGGATTACGTAGCAGCATGAAAGCCTTTCTCTATTCTTTGTCATGAAGAATGGGGCAAGGCTTTTTTGCTGCAATGGACCATAAAATAAGGGAGTTAACAATAAATTGAGGGAAGATCCGAAACGTAGCATCGCTTGTTTTCATTATTTTAGTAGACCATAATGATTACATATATGAAACAGATAAGGCAGTAGGTAAGGCTTGAAATTGAAACAATGGTAGAAAGGACGATCTAAATGGACCGTTTCTTAAATGAATTTGAAGATCATTTTCGTGCGGGTTTTCTGCCCGATCTGGAACAAATGCTGGCTAAGGTGCAGCATGAAAAAGTATATGCTTGTGCTTTTGGAACGGACAGTGATTGGGTTACCCTGTTTTTGGCGGTAAATACAGAGGAATCCCTTGCTGGGCATATTGTGAGTATGAAAGAGCAAGGGCTATGTGATAGTGAGGAGGACGAGATCTATTACAGATGGGGTTGCTCCGAATATCAATATGGCGAGGAGACGCACTTTAAGCATATCAGCCGATTGTTGTATGCAACAGAAGATGTCCAGAAGTATAAGGATGAGATCATTCGAATCATCGCCAAAGTTGTGAATGAGACAGCAAATGACGTTTTCGCCCGGTATGGACAAGCAAAAGCAGACATTACGTTCTTTGTTTCTCTAACAGATGACGATCTAGCGGAGGAGATTGAAAATCAATCGGTTCATCAAATGACTGTACCCGGCTTAGCCAGCAAATTCTTAAAACGATATGATGGCATCAATTAGAACGAGTTAACTCGAATCAAAACGAATTGAATCTTAGTACCGCGAAAGTCTTTCCTATTCTTTAACTAAACTAAAGAAGGAAGAGGCTTTTTTGTTTTTGCGTGAAAAAATGAAACAAACGAATCCATACACTTATTGATTCCTATTCATTTGAAGGAACATCCTCCATTTTTTCTTCGAAAATGGCTGATAAAAGAGCTGCTCCAATTCCTCAAATTGTGCTTCGTTCAGATGAAGATGGAGCGCTATTTTCGCAATTTTTGCGGCAGGTTGGGAAGCGGATTTCCTTCCTCCGGCTTTTCGTTTGATCGGAATATGAAATTGTAGCAAGTCTTCGAGCTGATTCCAACCTTCCCAACTCAACCGACCTCCGCGTTTCCAGTCGATAGCATAGAGGGCATAATAGGCGTGTCCTTCTGTTTGTTTGGAAGCCATAATCCAGATGGAAGGAATGAGCTTTTCCCGTTGTCTTCGATTCATTAGAATTGCACCCCTCTCGATTCTCAATATAAAGGACATCAACTATGCGTATCAAGCAGGTGAGGGGCTATACACGCTCAGATCATTGCAAAAGTCATGTTAAATTCCTCTTGATTTGCAGGATCGTCTTGATTAAAATGAAGTTATAAAAATAATTTTCTTGATTTATTAAAAATAAATAAAAATAATTTTCATAAAGTGAGGTCCTCATGGCAGCCATATTACGTGCGTTGCAGCAAGAACTGAATAACCTTCCGTCTCAGGAGCGACGTATTGCCGAAGTCATTATGCAATCTCCATCGGACATTCCCGGGTGGACGATTAGTCATCTGGCAGAGCAGAGTGGCACAAGTGCGGCGACGGTGACCCGCTTTTGCAAGTCGTTTCATTTTAAAGGCTTCCCCGATTTCAAAATGAAGCTCGCCGCAGAATTGTCCCACGCATCTGATGAAACGGCGTATCAGGATATTGTAGCGGGCAATTCACTATCCAAAATTGTTGAAGCTATCGAAGCCAACCACCTTGCGTCTATTTCAGATACCACCCGTTTGCTGGATTTGGGCAGATTGGAGCAAGCCGTTCAATTAT
The DNA here is from genome assembly GCF_030369595.1 of Paenibacillus sp. PK1-4R. Lineage (NCBI taxonomy): Bacteria > Bacillati > Bacillota > Bacilli > Caryophanales > Paenibacillaceae > Paenibacillus > Paenibacillus sp. PK1-4R. The sequence continues at coordinate 5,569,362 of NZ_CP126535.1, read as the reverse complement.
TGTGCCAGGCTCGCCGCATCGATCTGTACGGTGTGGCTACCTCATCGATTGTTACACAGGATTTCTATCAGAAACTGGTGCGGATTGGCAAGAGCTGTACGGCTTTTTCCGACTCACATATGCAGATTACATCCGCATCTTCGCTCGCCGAGGGAGATGTGGCGATGGCCGTATCCTATTCAGGCGAAACACCGGAGACCATCGATGCCCTGCATTGTGCCAAACAGGCCGGAGCTTCTACGATTTCACTGACTTCCTATGGCAGTAACACGCTTGCAACTGTATCCGATATCCCACTATTCACCTCTTCTCTGGAAGAAGGCATGAGGCGTGGAGATATGGCTTCACGTATTGCACTGCTGCATGTGGTCGATATTTTGTTCACAGGCATGGTAAGTGCCGACTTCGACCGTTTTATCCCCAGACTGGAACAATCCTATCATAATGTGCAATCTTATCGAGTCCAACACAACGGAGGTGCCTGACAGATGAAGATGAATATACGAATTTTTGAAAATGAAGAAGACTTGAACGCCACGGGTGCTGGCCTCATTGCCAGCTTGTTGCAGACCAAACCACGGGCTGTATTGGGGCTCGCAACAGGAAGTTCTCCTGTGGGCATATATAAACAGCTTATCACGTTGTACCAGAAGGGGCTTGTCAGCTTCTCACAGGCTTCTTCTTTTAATCTCGATGAGTATGTTGGACTTCCAACAGAACATCGCGAGAGTTACCGCAGTTTCATGAACGAACAATTATTCAAACATATCGATATAGATATTGCTAGAACGCAAGTGCCTGATGGTCAGGCTGCCGATCTGGAACAGGAATGTAATTCCTATGAACAACGGCTGGACGATCGTGGACCTGTAGATCTGCAACTGCTTGGCATTGGACATAATGGTCATATTGGCTTCAATGAACCGGGAACTGAACTTACAGGACGAACACATGTTGTGGATCTGAAAGACGAGACGCGAAAGGCAAACGCACGCTTCTTTGACAGCATTGATGAAGTTCCGGCTCAGGCGATTACGATGGGTGTTGGTACCATTTTGAAAGCCAAACAAATTCTGCTCATTGCCCGTGGCGAGGAAAAAGCCGAGATTATTCGCGAAGCATTCATGGGCCCAATCACAACGGCCTGTCCTGCATCGCTTTTGCAATGTCATCCAAATGTGGTGGTATTGCTGGACCGTGCAGCTGGGAGGCTGGTGAGATGACCGAGGTGAATAGCCATGAACCTAGGAGTCAGCGTGATGAAAATATTTCTCTTCTTCGGGGCAAGCTGCTCCTTGCAGATGAGATATTGGAAGACGGTGTATTAGCTTGGAGGGATGGGAAAATCATCTATGCTGGGATACCGGAAGGTCTTCCTGAACAGATTCGGAGCGAGGCTTTGCCGCTGTCAGTACCGGAACGTGGTCTCATTGTGCCTGGATTCATTGATATCCATGTGCATGGTGGGAACGGAGAAGACTTTATGGACGCAAGCCCTGAGGTGTTGGACAAGATCACTTCTTTCCATAGTACGCAGGGAACAACAGCGATGCTTGCGACTTCCATGACAGCTCCAAAAGAGCGACTGGATAACGTACTTGCTGAGGTCAATCGGTACCGTTCCGGTGAAATGCCTTATGCTCAGCTTGAAGGTGTACACTTGGAAGGTCCGTTTTTTAGTCCGAAATGGCCTGGTGCGCAAAATCCGGAACATATCATACTGCCTGATGTATCTTGGCTCGAAGCATGGGAGAAGCAATATCCTGGCCTGATCCGTCAAGTTACGTTGGCACCGGAACGTGAAGGCGCGCTGGAAGTCATTTCATGGCTGCGAGAACAACGGATTACAGCGGCACTTGGCCATACAGATGCGACCTATGAAGAGGTGGAGCGGGCAGTGGAAGCCGGACTGCATCATGCGGTACATACATTCAATGCCATGACACCGTTGCATCATCGGTTACCCGGGGCTGCCGGAGCCGTGCTGAGTGATCCACGTATCAGTGCCGAGGTAATTGCCGACGGCATTCATGTTCACCCTGCGGCGATCTCAATCCTCGCTCAGCTGAAGCAACATGATGATCAACTCGTGTTGATTACGGATGCCATGTCTGCTGCGGGACTGGATGATGGGGAATACAAGATCGGCGACCTGCCCGTAATCGTGAAGCATGGCGAGGCCAGACTGAAGGACGGCGGCGCACTGGCTGGAAGCACACTGACGATGATTCGTGGTTTCCGTTACCTGATACAGGAAGTGGGCTTGAGTCTGAACGCTGCATCAAGAGCAGCAAGTCTGACTCCTGCACGCCTGCTCGGCATTGATCACCGGACAGGTTCCCTGGCTCAAGGAAAACAGGCAGATATCGTTTTACTGAATGCGGAGCTGGATATTGAGGGTGTATGGGTGAAGGGCAGAACTCTAAAAGAATAAATACAAACCAAATAGCTAATCAGTAGTCCAATCTACTGATTAGCTATTTGGTATAAGATGGGAGTGTTTATTGAGCAATTTTATTTGGAGCTGAGCAATCAGATATTTTATTAAAAAGATTACGAAAATTATCTATGGTTGTTTGATCAAATCCTGTCTCTTCAGATTTATTAATTGAACTTACTCGATCATAAAATCCTCGAGACAAAATAGCTTTACGATTTCCGGCTAATATCGAATTAGAAATGTTGATTGTTTGTTGTTGTGAAGTGCTTTCTAATAGAATGAATTTATGGAAGTCATTTGCAGAAAAGAGATCTTCAATAGCTAGTTTAGTGTCTCCTACAAAAATATACTCTTTATCTTCATCTAAACCGATTTTTTTTAATTTATTGCTCACGATTTTTCCCTGCTTGTCCTGATCAAGTAAACAAATAAAGGGAACTCCCCAACCTAAAAGTATGGCTGCTATATTTGGAATCTGGTCAACTCCAATTGAGGGGATTATAGTGAAATCTTGAGACACTCCCAAATAGTTTTTCATAGCTAAAATATAATAGTAATCAGATATTCCTTCAACAATAATATTAGTATTGCTATTGAAGGATATGCCTGTAGATAAGTCGTACCCTAATGCAGTTATTATAGGAGTTAAAGTGTCTCTATCAGAAACTTTATGGAACTTATTCTCAATATAGGTTGACTTATCATTTCTCATAACTAATTTTAAACGATCTAATCTATCTGTATCAATTAAATAGGGGCTATGAGTAGTCATTAATATTTGATTTTCCTTTGACAATGATTCTAGCACTCGTAGCATATCTTGTTGTGCCTTAGCATGTAAATATAACCCAGGTTCATCAAGTAAAATAATATTTGGAGCAGATTGCTGTTCAGCAACTAAAGTAATATAAAATGAAAGAAACCATTGAAATCCTTGACTTCTTTGATCGGGTTTGAAGGGAGCAACATTATTTTTTTCATATAGATAAAAACTTAACTCGTCACCGTCAATATCAAGAGATAAATCAACAGAATTTTGTTGGTAAAAACTAGAGAAATCTCCTGTTATCTTTGAGGAGGCGTCATTAACTAATAATTTTCTTTTTTGTTTAGATGTTTCATCAAATATGACTTCTTCTGAAATACCCACAATTTTAAAGAATCTTTGTATAATTGTACTGCTTGCAGCAGTAGTACGATTTGCTTTGTCAGGAAGTAAATCCGTAAAAGAAGAAAATAGTATTAATTTAGGTAATTCTATATCGTCATATTTTTTTGAGTCAGAGAATGAATTAAGACTATCAAAATTGTCTAATACTTTTAATATTGGTGAATTTTCATCTAAAGAAGTTACATCATAGAATTCAAATAGTGTTTCAGCAAAAGCTATGTATTCGTTCTCTGTAAAATAATCATTTAATTGCTGAGAGATTGAATTATCGATTAGTTCAATGTTTTTCATTAGCAGTTTAATGGTTTTAATCAACTGCTTTTCCCAATAGGCATATTCTTCGTCATTAACATGTCTAGTATATTCGATATAACTACCTTCGGTAGTAGTAGCTGCCCCAACGGTCTTAGAGACTACAATTTCATGAGTTTTATTAGTAGGGCTGACTTCAAATTTGTATTCCTCAGAGAAAATGAGTTTGTCAAGCATGATCCTTTGAATCTCCATTTCAGAAATACTGTAGCATATCGTAATTTCTGGAGGTTCTGCTGATAGTGAATTTGGGAAATCATATTCCTTATCAAAATTATTGTCTTGAAATGCTTGTAATGCTTTTAGTATATTACTTTTTCCTGATTCATTTTTACCTGCGAAAATTGTTAGATTATCATTTATGTAACATTTGCCCGAATCCACTATAGATCTAAAATTTTTTATTTGAAACCAACTTAATTTCATGCATAGCCACCTCAGTGTTGTTTTACTTAATAATATCACATAATAACTTAGTAAGGTGACTGGTATTTCCAAATTTCAACAATTTTTTTACGTGAATATTATCTCTGTTCTATATATTTATAATAAATTATGTGCAACTATTTATATAACTTGAAATGAGATAACTTCAATTTATTTGTTCAATTATGTTAAAATAGATCTCAAAAAGACGGGATCTGCGGATCACGCATAACGGAGGCGTGAAACATGGAACGTAACGCTATGCTCGAACATGATCCGTTCATCACAGTGCTGGCGGAGAAGTTGCACATACACGGATATTATGCCTTTTATGGCGAGCATTACAATGAGACCGATATGGAGCTGTACCGCAGGCATCTGTTTACATCATTCAGCAACATCGTATGGGTAGAGCTGGATGCACGCAAAAAGTATATGATTGTCGATCATCGTGGACGCAACACGGTCATGAAATTGATCGAAGGTATGCTGAACACACGCAGAACGCTGCGGGCGAACCAGGCAATGGCAGGCACGGACACCTCTGGAGTCCAGCAGGAGATCGCACATTTATCCAAGCTTGTGCACATGTTGAAGTTCACAACATTCCGCACATAAGCGAAGTGTGATATGTGGGCTGTAATAAGCGGCGTGAGTAGGAAGAGTAGAGTATAATATGTGGCTCTCATAAGCGATGAGTAACAACGAAAAATGAAAATAAACACCAAGACATGACAACGAGTGCATCTCATAAGTAGTAATCTCCGAAGGGTCGCTCAGTTCTAACGAACCTGCGAAGCCTTATTTCAATGATTTGGCTGTCATACAAAATGTAACGAATCTTAGACACGCTATTTAATGTAAATGAGCGATATTACGTTACAAAATCATGCTTACACTCCAAATAAGTTGTCTACGATTCGTTAGATTTTCAAACCTGCGAAATTTCAAGTAATAAGGCTTGTGAGGTTCTTTAGACGACAGTTGGCAATTTCCATGAAAGCTATGTGTTGGGTTTAGATAGTAAACGAGTAAACATAAAGAGAGAGTCCTGTCATAGCTGACGGAACTCTCTTTATTTGCTTTATACAATTCAACAACACACATTCTCTATATAAGCAATTATCTAAACGAAGTCACAAAACTGCTGAACAGCGTCCGGACATCATACTGATATTTATTGATCGGCTCAATCGGACGTTTCTCTCCAAGCAGGGTGTAGACGGCGATCCGTGCTGCCCGGACTGAATATTCTTCGGTGAATACCACGTCATCGGGAATTTCGCAGAATTGGCTGATAAAGGCCAGGTTGGTGGAGCCTTCAGGCACAACCTTAGGTCTGTCGCTATTCAGTCTTGGCATGAATTGGGCTGTAATGTAAGGCATCATACAAGGAATGCAGTTGGCGGTAGCCATGATCTCCTCTTGATGTTCCTGGAAATGAAGATGGCCGATCAACTCTTGCATAATCTCTTCCCCGGTACAGTCGCACATTCTTTTCTTCACGTAATCGCCCACGTTATCCGGATATAATCCGTATCCCCAGAATACGTTGACATGCTCCGGCTGACCACGGAAATGCGGTTGGAAGGCTAGAACGACAGACATGAACCAGCTGGAATCCTTGAAAGTAACCAGCGCGCCGGTACCTGCCCGGTTGCGTGTGAATTTCTCCATCAGATCAAAGAAGACCGAATCCTGGAAGGTGACCGTAAACGACTCCCATTTGGACTCATTCACATGATCATTAAAAGAAGAAGGGTTGCCCAGCATCGGTTTCTTGGCGGCAATGTTCTCCCACAGCTTCCATGAGCTGCCCTTGCCATTCAGTTTCGGGGCGGAAGTCATGGAGCCGATGTCGGCCCCTTCGGTCATCGAACCGTTTGTAACAATGACCAGATCACCTTCGTGGATGTCAATGACTTCCTCGGTACCATTCCGGCTCACATGCATCCGACTTACCGTAATGCCCTCGCCGTCTTTGAAATCCAGATCCGTGACGGTACATTTCAGCGTGAAATCTACGCCAAACGGTTCCAGATAATTATGCAATGGAAGGATGATCGAGTCATATTGGTTGAAGGGCGTGCGGGTAACGCCTTCCAGCGTCTGAATTCTCGGGAATTCGTGAAAAAAGCGAAGCATGTATCTTTTAAATTCCACGGCGCTGTGCCAAGGTTGGAAGGCAAAGGTGGTCGCCCACATATACCAAAAGTTTGTTTTAAAAAAGTGAGGGCCAAACCAGTCGTTGATGCGCAGTTTACCCAGCGTGTCTTCAGGAGTAATAATCAGTTTACCCATCGCCAGACGGTCCGCCATATCAAAGCCCATCGAGAGCACATCTTCGACCTTCCCGTCACGGTTGATGAGCCGTGCATTGGAATGTGTGGGATTGGCATCGTCAAATTCGGTAATTTCCTGTCGGACAGATATGCCTGGATGGTCGATGGAAGGGATGGAAGCCAGCAGCTCCCACAGATTCTCATAGGCCTCGTCATTGAGCATCCGCCCGCCGCGGATGATATATCCTTGATCAGGATTACCAGCCCCGTCATTGCTACCGCCGAGAATTGGCATTTCTTCGATAATGTGAATATGTTCTCCAGGAAAGCCACAATCTCTGACAAGATAAGCTGCACCCGCCAATGATGCAATGCCGCCGCCTACAAAATAGACCTGTTTATTACCATGTTCTTTCTTCACGATCATTCGCCTCCAAAGGGTTCTGTAATCACATCCCTAATGTAAACCTTGCAGGTCCCGTAAGGTATGATCAAAAGAAAGGGAGTGTCCATTTTTTGGTCACTTTTGGAAAAGTGTCTAAAGATTATGCGTAGATCACATGTAAAAAAAGCCGCACATCCTAATCGGATGGCAGCTTATTCTCATACTTGTGCAACGCCCTCAGGACACTGCCTTCGATCAGCTCACTGAGCTTCTCGATAATATGTTTGGGAGGTTCTCGCATGTCGCCCCTCATCCATTGGATAATCAGCCCCGTGAAGGCCAAGGTATAGAAGTTGGCGACGAACTCTTTGTCCTCACTGCGGACCTGTATCCCACAGGCCAGCTCATCAATAACACCCATGATCAGATCATGGGTTACTTCATAGAGGTATGTGTCCAAGTGGGTGCGCCCGAGCGAGTCGAGTGTATTGAAGCAGAACGTTTTATTGTTCTCGATGTAACAAAAGATTTTATGGAATCCGTCCGTCCATGTGCTGTAGCTTCGGTACTCCGTAAGGCTCTCTACCGCTTCAGTCTGATATATCCACCCAAGCAGCGCGTAAATATCCTGAAAATGATAATAAAAGGTTTGCCGGTTCACGCCGCAATGGTCAACCAGATGTTTGACCGTAATCTTGTTCAGCGGGGTGTGCTCCATCAGTGATTTAAGCGAGTGAGCCAGCGCATGTTTGGTTAAGTGAGAAGCAGACACAACATTCACCTCATCATTTTGGATTAGCTTGCTGGTATGCACCAGCAGGTAAACACTCATGGCAAAAGCCCCGCAGCGAAGTCACGAGTATAAGCAAGTCAAAACGCAGGAATCCGAAAGATCCTCCAATCCACAAAACCCCTGTAGCTATCAACATCTTCGTTACCCGATCCGCACCATATTCCATAAGGGTGCATCCTAAATATTGAATATCAATCGCTTCAAATAAACTCCTAAAGGCCACTTGTGTTGTCTCTATCACAATCCCTTAAAAGTTAGCCGTCGTCTAAAACCAGTCACAATAAAGAGCAACCATGGTAAAAGCCTGAAACCTAGTGAAGGAGACGTAATCAATCTAAAAAAACGGCCGATAAGGTCGCGTATATTATCTCTATAACACTAAACCATTAAAACCGAGACCCCGTCTATAAAATCAGTCATAGGAAGAACGATAACGAAATGATCGAGAAAAAATCGAAAAACTGTTCAGTAGCCCATCGTTTTGTGATCTATCACACTAACCTTCAAAGTTAAACCCATACCTTTAAAGAAGCCATAATAAAGCAAACTGTACGCAATGATCGATACAAAATTCAAAGAACGGCCTAAAGGTCACCATGTTTTTATCTCTAATACACTAACCCATTTAAAAGTAAGTCACCATCGTCTCCCTTCATAAAAAGCAGCCACGAAAAAACCACAATTTCACCAAAGAAAAAAGAAACAACTTCACCAAAAAAACAAAAAAAAGAAACAAATAAATCAAATAAATAAAAAAAGACGACCCGAAGGCCGTTCTTTTTTCTCCCCATTACACTAACCAATCAATAGTTAGGCTCAATCTTAAAATCAGTCTGCGAGAAGCTGCAACGTAGTGAAGGGGACGAAATCGATTCTGAAGAAGCGGAGCGTTCGCCTTTATCCCCGGATTTCTCCCTTTAGAAAGGGAATCAAGGAAATCCGGGGATAACAGCGATCAAAAGAACGATTCGGCCCCGGAACGTCCACTAGCACCTTGCCCCAGCACTTATTTTAGTAATGATGAGCCCGACTATTACAAACTCTTCAGAAACTGCACAATCGTCAACAACCCTTTATCAAAGTTCTCCAGGTTGAAGTGCTCGTTTGGTGCATGAAGGTTCTCATCCGGCAAACCAAAGCCCATCATAACAGCAGGGATTTCGAGTACACGTGAGAGCTTCTCAACAATCGGAATGGAGCCGCCATCTTTGGTAAAGAGGGCACGAACGCCATACACGTGCTCATACGCATCTGCCGCTTTTTGCAGAATTGGATTGGAAGGATCAGTGTTGAAAGCAAAAGCTTTTTCAATCTGTTTCACATGCAGCGTTGCACCCGGTTGAACGTGAGCGCGCAGATGTGCTTCGATACGATCCAATACATGTTGTGGATCTTGATCCGCCACGAGGCGGCAGGTGATTTTGGCATGAGCTTCCTTCGGAATAACCGTTTTGCTACCTTCGCCTTGGAAACCACCCCATACGCCGTTTAGTTCCAATGTTGGACGAGCGCCAACACGTTCCACGAACGAGTAACCTTCTTCGCCGTACAATTGCTCCAGTCCGAGGTCTTGACGAAGTTGTTCTTCATTGAAGCCCTGTTTCACAAATTCTTCTCTCATCTCAGGAGATAGTGGTAGAACGCCGTCGTAGAAACCATCTACACTCACACGGCCTTGCTCATCATGCAACGAAGCGAGCAGGGATACGAGTGCGTGCAGTGCGTTAGGTACACCACCACCAAATGAACCGGAGTGCAAGTCGGTATTGGCTGTGTTCAGATCTACGTGAAGCGAGCAGAGGCCGCGCAGGCCAGTGGAGATCGCTGGTTTACCTTTTTCAAGCAGGGACGTATCCGAGATCAGTACCATGTCTGCACGCAGCTTGTCTGTATTATCATTAAGATAGATGGGCAAGTTCGGGCTGGAGATTTCCTCTTCGCCTTCGATACAGAACTTGATGTTAACCGGAAGTTCTTTGTTTTCGGCAAGAATGGCTTCTACTGCCTTGATATGTAGGAAAATCTGTCCTTTGTCATCCGTCGCACCACGGGCGAACAGCTTCCCATCACGAACGGTAGGTTCGAAAGGAGGTGTCTCCCACAGGTTAAGCGGATCAACTGGTTGTACATCATAGTGTCCATAGATCAGCGCTGTCGGTTTGCCGGGTGCATGCAGGTGATCTGCATAGACAATCGGATGTCCAGCCGTTTGAATGACCTCTACGTTTTCCATGCCTGCACGTGTGAGCGCATCTGCTGCCCATTGTGCTGCACGATTAACATCCTCTTTATGCTCGGAAATGGCGGAAATACTTGGAATGGACAACCATTCATTCAGTTCTGCCAGGTGTTTTTCTCTATTTTGTTCAAAATAAGTCTGTTCTTTCATTAAAAAGGCCTCCTTCATGTTTGCTTTATCTCATTGTAATCCATTTTGTCATGTTAATAAAACATTGGTTAAAAAAATGATCGGTTACAGATCGTTTCATTCACCTGAGGATTGTGCGTATAATACAAGAAAAGGATTTCATCCATATATTCTCAGGGGAGTTGAGGAAGTTTCCATGACAGTCAGACCCGATGCAAGCAGGCAGGTGAGCAGCGATGGAACCGACTAGGAGCGATCGAATATTTGGCAGATTCAAGCGATTATCCGATCTGAAGGCTGGAAGGCATAAAGGACGATTTTATCGAAACAGCCTGATGCTTATTTTACTCATTGCCAGCATTCCCGGACTAATCACAGGTATCGTCATGTATCAACAGGTTGTTGGCCGGATGGAAACCGAGTTCAATCAGATGCACCAGAACCAGATTGAGAACCGGGCACGCAATGTGGATGACCAGCTGGCTTATCTGGAGATGAACTTATCCCATTGGGCTTTTGAACCGAGGTTTGGCAATGCTTTGCGAACACTGGATTTTGTGTATTATTTTAATGAAACGCAGGAGATTGTGACTACCTTATACGTATTACAAGGTTCCCATCCACTGATCAAGTCAGCACAGCTGTATTTGCAGGAACCAAAGCCAATCTTGTTTAATCGGGATTATACCGAGTTGAACGATGAAGCCAAAGTACAAGCCTATGATCGATACCTTTCCATGGGTAACCACGTGTACTGGACAGACTGGGTTTCCAGCATCAACAGAGATACCGAACCTTCGACTAACGATAGTCCACTGCATACGGATGCAGGCAATGCACTTGTTCTAGTACATAAGATACCAGGCGAGAGCATTAATCCGTTTGGTGCACTGATCATCACGCTGGATAACGAGAAAGTTGCCAGTTTATTGAAAACGCTTACTCCTTATGACGAAGGTTTGACGTTCCTCATGGATCAGGAAGGTAACACACTGGTTACCGGAAATCCGGGAACGGCGGGAGAGACTTCTGCTTTTGAGCAGCAGCTAAAAGAAGAAGTAGCCCTGCATGCGGGCAGCCGCTCATTCCTGTTCCGATATGAGGATCAGACCTATTCTGTCTCATACGGTTCATTGAGTCGGATCGATTCAGACTGGACTTACGTCTCCGCAGCACCTTTGACCTCAGTCACTTCGCCAGTTAAACTGGTGTCCAAAATCATCGTCATTGCGAGTATAGGCAGTCTCATCCTGGGATTATTGTTATCCTGGTTTGCTTCACGCCGCATATATTCACCTGTAGCGCGGATGCTCCATCTGCTTACGCCTGGCAGAAACGAAACCACACCAACGGATGCCAAGCTGGATGAGTTTGAGCTGCTGGAGCAACAGTGGAACGAACTGACCTCCCGCAGTGTTACGGCACATCGCCAGTTGCAGGAGCAGCTTCCCCATCTGCGCGACAGCTTTGTCCTACAACTTGTACAGGGGCATCTATATGCCTATAACGAGCAGGATCTCCAGCAGCGCATGCGTCATCTTGGATTTGAGCTGGAGGGCCAGCAGTATTTGCTGGTGCAGATGTATTTTACGGGGTATGAGCAGCTGCAAGGCAGATTTGGGAGCCAGGACACGGGATTAGTCACCTTTGCAGCCGTGAATATCACTCAGGAAGTGGCAAAGAATTATTTTAGACAGATCAGTGTCATGAATTTTCATGATCTGTCTTCCGCCATGCTTGTGATTGCTCCCCAGGACGAACCTGTGAAATCACAAGCGATGTTATGGGGGCAGGAGCTTGTGGAGGTCATTGGAAGAACACTCAAACTGAAGGTGACTTTGATGATCAGTCGCCCAGCAGCTTCACTTCAGGAACTGCCCGGACGATTCGTTGAGATGGAACAGGCCGTGGCTTATCGCAGTGTGGAGGAAGGAAGTCAGATTCTCGATCTGGAGGATGAGGCGTGTTTCCGTAGAAATGAAGCAGCTTCCTATCCACTTGGGCTGGAACGGGAGTTGTTACAGGCGGTCAGGCTGGGCAAACAAGCCGAAGCAGAACGTGTGCTGGAACAATTCATGAGTGAGATTACGCGGACGGGCAGTACCGAATTTCAGGTGCAACAGATGATGCTTCAATTGCTCGGCAGTATTCAGCACATGATGTTGCAAACGGGTGTCACACCTTATAAGCTGTTTGGTGGTTACAATATGTATGAGCAACTATCCGGTATTCGTGAACCTGTACAGATGAGGCAGTGGATGATGAATGAGGTATTCATACCGTATATACAAGAGGTTGAGGTACGATCGCAGGAACCGCTGAAACTGGTGGTGGAACGAACGATGTTGTATATCGATACACATTACCGCAGCGACATTTCGCTGGAAAACTGTGCTGACGAGGAGCAGATGACACCCTATGCACTGAGTAAGGCTTTCAAACAGGTATCGGGCATCAACTTTATTGATTATCTGACACGTGTGAGAATGGATACGGCGAAGCAATTGTTACGTGAGACAACGATGAAAATCAATGATGTTGCGGCGGCTGTGGGATATCAGCACAGTTATTTTAATCGGATCTTCAAGAAACAGGAGGGAGTTACCCCGAGTCAGTATCGCGATCAATGGTTTGGACAATAACCTTTTATATCTTTGTCATTTCAGACCGACATTCAGCTTTAACGGATGTCGGTTTTTTCTTTTTTTTACCGTGATACAAAGAAGGATAAACCCGCAAAAATGTGCAATTCTACCTGCTACGTTATGTTCAGTTTCTTGTGGAAATGGCGTTATAGCGGGCTTTTCGGCCAATGAGCCGGAGCAATGCAAAAAATGAAGGTTGCCGGAAAAAGATCGGCTGTATAGTCTGAGTATCAGGTTATTTGATAACGCTTACATCGTTGAGAAAGGGGAGACATGATGAACGGGAAGACGGACTGGAATACCAACGGCACTGCAACTGCTCAAGCGGATATGGCAACAAGACCATTAAAACAGGAGTCCAATTGGAAAAGGCAGATTAAACGAAACAAATGGTTATATGTGCTTGTGCTTCCCGGCTTTTTGTACTTTGTCATCTTTAAATACTTGCCCATGTGGGGGATCATCATTGCCTTTCAGGACTACCAGCCTTTCCTGGGCATCCGGGAGAGTAACTGGGTGGGGTTAGAGAACTTTACGAACTTTTTCTCCAACCCGGACTTCTTCCGACTATTACGCAATACATTGGTCCTTGCCCTGTATGATCTTATCTTCTTTTTCCCGGCACCGATCATTATCGCCTTGTTATTAAATGAAATTCGGGTCGCTTTCTTCAAAAGAACGATTCAAACGCTGGTTTATGTACCCCATTTTGTATCCATGGTGATTATCGCCAGTATCACGTACGTGTTCCTGACCCCACAGGGCGGGGTGTTATACGACCTGATCGCCTGGATTACAGGCAAGCCCATTGATGTACTTTCCAGCCCGGGTTCGTTCCGCCCGCTCATTATTGTTCAGATGATGTGGAAGGAGATGGGTTGGGGCACAATCATTTTCCTTGCTGCCCTCGCAGGTGTCGATACGGAACAATATGAAGCCTCCATTGTGGATGGCGCCGGACGATTACGGCGGATGTGGCATATCACACTTCCAGCCATTCGTACGACCATAGTCATTTTGCTCATTCTCAGACTGGGGAACTTCCTCGATACCGGATTTGAGCAGATCTATCTGATGACCAACTCCCTCAACCGGGATGTGGCAGATGTATTTGATACGTATGTGTACACGGTGGGGATTACGCAAGGTGCATTCAGTTACAGTACCGCTGTTGGACTATTCAAGTCTGTGGTGGGGATTATCCTGGTGCTTGGCAGTAATAAACTTGCGAAAAAATTCGGCCATCCCGGAATTTATTAAGGAGGAGCGCCCATGAACAGCCGTCTATACAACAGCCCTGCCGGCAAGGTATTTGATATCTTCAATTACGTCATGCTGGGGATTCTGGGCATATTAACCGTCCTTCCGTTCCTGTATATTATAGGGAATTCTTTCGCAACGGAAGCCGAGATCACCGAACGCAGTTTTTTTCTCATTCCGAAGGTGTTTTCCTTCAGCGCGTATGAGTATATTTTCTCCTCGTCCACGATCTTTCGCAGCATTGGTGTTTCCATTTTCATCACGGTGGCAGGCACACTGGTCAATCTGTTTTTCACTCTAACAATGGCTTATCCACTATCCAGAAGTGACTTCTGGGGCCGTAACGTCATGATGAACATGGTGATCTTCTCGATGTTATTCGGCGGTGGCATGATTCCAACGTATCTCGTTATTCGAGGACTGGGACTGCTCGATTCTTACTGGGCTCTTATGCTTCCTGGCGCGATCAGCGCTTTTAACTTAATCGTTGTCAAAAACTTTTTTCAGCAAATGCCGCCCGGGCTGGAGGAAGCGGCCCGCATCGACGGCTGTTCGGATCTCGGCGTGCTGTGGCGAATTGTTCTGCCTTTATCGAAACCGGTCATTGCCACGTTTGCTTTGTTCTACGCCGTAGGCCACTGGAACAACTTTTTCTCGGCACTCCTGTACATTTCCGATAGTGACAAATGGCCTCTGCAAGTCATGCTGAGACAGATCGTGTTACTCTCGCAAGCCAGTGTCGGAGATATGGCAAACATGGACCCCAATTTTGTACAGCCACCAGAGCAGTCGATCAAAATGGCAGTGATCGTTGTAGGTACCATTCCGATTTTGCTGGTGTATCCGTTTTTGCAGAAACATTTTGCCAAAGGTGTCATGTTAGGTTCAATTAAAGGTTAAAGCCAAGGGGGAGAACGTATGGGACAAAAAACGGGATTCAAAAAAGGTGCACTGTTACTCTCTGCGTCACTGGTACTAAGTACAATTCTGGGAGCATGCTCCACGGACAAAGCAGGTTCAGGAACCGCTGCGGGTGGCACCGACGAAATTACCATTATGCTTCCGAACTTCGAAGCGGAGAATCCGCCGGAGAACAGCCCGGTCATCCAGAAACTTGAGGAATTGACCAAGGTGGATGTGAACCTGCAGTGGGTGCCAAGCAGCTCGTACGAAGACAAATTCAACATCACATTGGCCTCGGGAAAGCTTCCTCAGATTATGGTGGTGTTAGGGAAGTCCCCAAGTTTCATTAATGCGGCCCGAACCGGGGCTTTCTGGGAGCTGGGTCCTTATCTGAAAGACTATCCGAATCTGAGTCAAATGAATGAAATCATCACCAACAATGCGTCAATCGATGGCAAAACCTATGGGATCTACCGGGCACGGGCCCTGGGACGTAATGGGGTTACAATCCGCAAAGATTGGCTGGAGAATCTGAGGCTGGAAGAGCCGAAGACGATTGATGAATTTTACAATGTGTTGAAAGCGTTCACGAAGGATGATCCGGACGGTAACGGCAAAGATGATACGTACGGTCTGGTTGCCAGCAAATTCACGGGCCCGTGGGATAACATGCAGGTATGGTTTGGTGCGCCCAACAAATGGGGAGATGATGGCAGTGGAGGTCTGATCCCGGCGCATGAGACACCAGAATACATGGAAGCCCTGAAATTTTTCCGGCAAATTTATAGTGAGGGTCTGGTCAACAAGGACTTTGCCGTGATGGATGCAACGAAACTGCCTGATCCATTTGTGAATGGGCAAGCCGGTGTCATGGTGGATGTAGCAGATAATGCCCAGCGCATGGATCAGAAAATACTCGATAAAGATCCAAATGCGACAGGACGTGTGGACGTGCTGCAAGCGATGGAAGGTCCAAAGGGATTACGTGATATGCCAACGTCCGGCTACTCCGGCCTGATTGCCATTTCCAAAAGCAGTGTCAAAACGGAAGAGGACCTGAAGAAGGTGTTGGGCTTCCTGGATCAGTTGAACGAACCGGAATTACAGGCATTGTTGTACAACGGACTAGAAGGCAAGCAGTATGAGAAAAAAGAAGACTACATCATACCGAGCACTGACAAGCTTGCGCTCCGCGACCTACAGGGTTTAAACCAGATTTTGATGTTTGTGCCGGAAGACAGAACGCTTCGTGTACAACAGACACCTGTCCGTGAAAAGGTTGCACAGGTGCAGAAAGCCAACGAAGAGATTGTCATCGCCAATCCTGGCGAACCGCTGATCTCTGATGTTTACGCCCAGAAAGGACCGCAGCTGGATAATATCATTAACGATGCGCGGATCAAATATATCGTAGGTCAGATTGATGAGAAAGGATTCGAAGATGCTGTTGCCCTGTGGAAGAACAACGGCGGAGATGATTATGTGAAAGAAGTTAATGAACTGTACGCTGCACTGAAGTAGTCGTATAAGCCAGAGCCCGGTAGCCGTGCTTTCAGTGTAGCGGAAACAGCCGGGCTTTTCTTATCGCTTTGTTGGCTTGATCCGTGAACAAAATTTCATCCAACTTTCTGGAAATTATGACTTCCTGAATATGGTTTTTGATGTATAATCAAAGCAAAAAAAACCTATTTGAACTGAAATGAACGGTATTGGTAAAGCTGGTTACCATACACTCTTGAACATGCAGGGAGGAAGGCAACATGTGGAACGGGGATGCTTTTGAAAATCCCGAGGCGCAGTACAGGGTCCATCCCTTTTGGTTCTGGAATGGGGATATGGAAGAAGAGCAGATTAAGCGGCAGGTGGCTGAGATGGCCACGCAAGGTGTAGGCGGATTCTTCATCTGTCCGCGTCAGGGACTACAGATTCCCTATCTCTCTGAAGCATGGTTTGATAAGGTGCGGGTTGCAGTGCAGGCAGCTGCCGACCATGGCATGCAGGTATGGTTATATGACGAATATCCATATCCAAGCGGGATGGCTGGCGGAGAAGTGACCCTTGATTTCCCTGAAGCGAAGCAGCGACAGCTCGTGCATCATCATCTGGTGGTTCAGGGCGGAGAAGCTGTGGATCTGGAGTTGCCGTGGGGACGAGTCTTGGTTGCCAAGGCGATTCCCAAGGATGAACAGGGCAAGCGTCTGTGGCATGGGTCCATCGATCTGCGCAGCAAAATCGGCAATATCCAGACCGATCAGGTCTTTCAGGAGACCGGACTCACATCGTATAACCGCAAGCGGTTCTTCACCTACCGAACAGCGTTCCGCTTGTTGTGGGAAGTTCCGGCAGGTGATTGGGAGTTGATTATATTTCAGGAAAAAGTGATCGATGATTTCAAATATTACGGCAACTTTGTTGATCCTTGCCACAAGGAAGCGATGAGTCGTTTTATTGAACTGACGCATGAGCGTTATAAGTCAGCGGTTGGAGATCAATTTGAAAGCGTGATCAAAGGCATGTTCTCGGATGAGATCGCACCGCTGGGTCGTATCCCCTGGTCACCACAGCTCCCCCGTTATTTCAGTGAGCGTTGTGGATATAGTCTGATCGATTCGCTACCGGCCCTGTTATATGGTGATGTTCCGGACGCGCATCGAATTCGGTATGACTATTACCAGTCACTCCACCTGCTTCTCAGGGAGTCCTATCACAAACAGGTGCATGACTGGTGTGAGGAAGCAGGAATCCAGTACGCCGCTGAGGTACCTGGCGTACGGATGACCACCCAGTTGTTCAGCCATATGCCAGGCGGTGATTCGGCACATGAGAAAATCGGACGGTCCTTATCGTGGATTCTGGAACGATATGGCCAAAAGATGCGTGACAATCCCAAGATGGTCAGTTCGCTTGCCCGACAATTGGGCCGAAGTCGCAATCTGATTGAATGTTTTCACAGTGTGGGCTGGTCGATGACGCTACAGGATGCCAAGTGGATGATTGATCGCATGGCTGCCATGGGCACCAATTTTTATAACTTTCACGCCTTTTTCTATACGATTGGTGGGCTTGCGAAGCATGACGCACCACCGTCTCAATTTTTGCAGAATCCCTACTGGAAGCATTTCCGGCAGTTGGGGGATTACACCGGACGGTTGAGTTATCTCATGAGCACCGGAACAGCAGACATTCGTATCGCCGTACTTGACCCAACGACGACATTCTGGAGTCTGATGGGTAATCCGCTGCATGGATTTGAGTATAGCGGCGAAGACGAATTAGAACGGGCGCAACTGGAGCGTCTGACGAAGGACTGGATGCGGATTACTACCCATTTACTCGAAAACAGACGAGATTATGATCACCTTGACCCCGAATTGTTGGCTGAAGCTGACTTAACGGATGGCACCATTCGGATCGGCGTTGCCCGTTATGACGTATTAATTCTCCCACCGATGCTGAATCTGGAGGCCGCGGCCTGGGAACAGGTGAAGAGATTCGTTCAGCAGGGAGGAACTGTTATTTCTGTTGGGATGCCTCCGCATATTGCGATTCAGCCGGGAAGTCCGGAGGGAGAGGAAGCTGCCCAGTTCTTTGGTGCGGGCGAGCAGCCTCAAGAAGTGTACTGGGGCCGTAACGTGACAACAGATCATGATAACCGTGAAACCATGTGGCATCAGGGTGAGGGGAATGCCTTTTTTCTACCCGCAGGAACGGGGCAGGGAGATGACTTTTCGCTGGAGCTAATCTCTCTCCTGCTCGATCAGGTATTGCCCGAACCCATCTGTTGGATAATGGAGGAGGAAAGTGCATCTCTGCTGATGCACACCCGTCAATTGTCGGCTGGGGAGCACATGGTTTTCTTGACCAATCAGGAGGGGCAGAATCTGAAGGGGCAATTGAAGGTGGTCGCCAGACAGCTGTGGGATGGAGAGGAGCTGGCAGAGAACGCTTGTCTGGTGGCAGAACAACTCGATCTGGAGACAGGGCAGCTTCAGGCATTGCCGTATACGAGCAGTGGCGGGGAATGGTGCATTGCGCTAACGCTCGCGCCTTACGAAGCGCATGCTCTACGCCTTACTTTACAACCTGCGAAGGAAGAGGCATTAACAATGAAGGTGGATGTAGCAGACAAAACGGGTTCGGCGTTTGTAACGGATGTATCGGCAGGAGCGAATCAGGCCCGTAAGATCAGAGTTCCTTCAGAAGGGCCATGGCGAATGGAAACGGTGCAGTCTAACATCCTGCGAATGGGACAATTCCATCTTCTCGCCTCCAATGATCACGGTGTAATTCTGGAAAGCCAGCATGTAGCTGTGAAACCGTTTATTGATCAGGCGGCAGAATTATCGGAACAGCAGCATCTGCCAATCCAGTTTAATCAGGTATTTGGCACACCGAAAAAGGCATCCGTTGCTTACCCGATCGAGTGCCGTTATACGACCACATTTGAGCTGAGAACGGCATTGCCTGCATGCCTTTTATTCATGGACAGAACGGCGATCTCGGGCACTTGGTCCATGGAAATTAATGGGCAACCACTTGGAAAAGAACAGTTCGATCCAATCGAAATAACCGACCACAATAACATCGCTTGTGATATTACGGAGCTGCTGCACAGCGGTCTCAACGAAATGACGGTGAGTGTGCAGGTAACGAAAGATGAGGATGGTATCGTTGATCCCTTGTATCTACAGGGAAGATTCGGCGTGGAGTTCCATCATGAAGGCATGGCTTCGCTTGTACGGGAGTCGGATACGGCCCTTCGTATCGGACCCGAACCGCAGCCACTGTATCCCCATTTTTCCGGGGAAATGAGTTATAAACGCACGTTCTGGTTGGATGAGCCAGGGGAAGATATGATCACGTTTGAACTGGAATTCAGCGATTGGCGGGTACAGGATGTGGTGGAAGTGCGGGTAAACGGGCATAGCCTGGGTGTACGATGCTGGTCTCCGTATCGCTGGAAGGGAGAGGTCTCCTGGTTGCGTCCGGGAGATAACGACATTGAAGTTCGGATTACCAACACATTGATTGGCCTGCTGGAAGGTACGTATTTTGATTCGGAACATCATCGATTACAGGATGCCGGTCATGTACCTTTTGCAGAATTCGGATAAAGGAGTGGAAGTAGGGCATGGGACATCGTATTCAGTTTGACCGTTATCCAGGTGGTGTGATGAAAGCGTTAACGCTCAGTTATGACGATGGAGTGGTGCATGATCGCAGACTGGTGGAAATCTGTAATCGGTATGGACTGCGGGGAACATTTAATCTGAACTCCGGTACGCTAGGCAATCCAGGCCGTATTGATCCGGAGGAAGTCGCTGAATTATATGAGGGGCATGAAGTAGCCGTTCACACGGTTACTCACCCTACGTTGCCTTATGTTCCGAATGAATTGTTGACGGAAGAGATTATCGAAGACCGAAAAGCATTGGAGCAGCTCGTCGGTTATCCGGTACGAGGCATGGCTTATCCCAACGGAGGGTACGACCGTGCGTTAAGTACCAAGCTGGAGTGGCTTGGCATCGATTATGCCCGTACCGTTGAATCTCATGGCAGATACACGTTGCCAGACCGGCCGCTTGAATGGCATCCGACCTGTCATCATAACCATGATCTGGCGGGGCATGCCGAACGTTTTATCCAACATTCCAAAACAGGTACGCCACTATTACTCTATGTCTGGGGTCACAGTTATGAGTTCAACGACAACGACAACTGGGAGATCATCGAACAGTTTGGTGAGCAGATTGGCGGCAGGGACGATATTTGGTATGCCACGAACATCGAAGTGATTGCCTATTGGAAAGCGGTGCAACGATTGGAGTGTTCGGCCGATCGCTCCATCATCCATAATCCGTCTGCCATCCCGGTTTGGTTCACGGCTGACCAGCAGGTTGTTGAAGTGCAGGGCGGAGAGACATTGCGGCTAAGCGAACGAATCAAGGTATAAGGAAGGGAGCTGACGGTCATTCGTTATTTTCATGAGAACGAGGCGATTGCAGGCAAGGTGTACGATTCAATTCCGGATATATTAACAACGGTGGCTCAGCGTTATATTGGCGATCATCCAAAACATTCATTTTTGTTCAGAGCCTATCATCAGGGAGGTTTTCGCAGGCTAGGGGACTATCGCTACGACCTGAATTTGAATGAGAAATGCGTAGAGGCTCGTGCAGGGCAGTACGTGTATGTATGGGGCAAGTTATGGAGCGAGCAGAATGCAACGTTAAATACGGGTTTGAACTGTTATAGTCCGGTGACGATTTACGTGAACGGTGAAGAGGTGTTCAAGTCCGAGTTGTTGCAGGAGTTATTTCCCGAGCGAAGAACCCAGATTCCAATTTCCGTGAACTATGGCTGGAATGATGTGTTGCTGTGTTTTGTCAAAACAGAAGTGGGATTCGGCGGTATCTACGGAACAGCCTCATTCAAAAATTTCCCGCTCCACTTCCTCACTCCTGGGGCAGATCGTCAGGGTCAGGAAGGCTGGTTATATTCGGAACCCATTGATGAACCTGTATTATCTCTTCCTCGTGACGGTATGACGGAAGAAGAAACAGGTCTTGCCTGGTATCCGCGCAGGGACTGGACAGACGAGGAGCAGAGCGCAGGTTCATTTGCTCGAATCTTTGGTACGGAACAACCGGCTGTTGCCTATGCGTGGTCCAGAATGGATGTAACCTTGCCAGGAACAACACCAGTTATTTTAAAAGGCCGTCATGATGGTGCTTTGACCCTGTATGTGGATGGCACGGAAGTATACTCTGCTGGAAGTAGTGCTAACTTCTATGTTGAACTCCCACGGCGTTACGGTTCCTCGGATTTGGTCGTGAAAAGTGTAATCCAGGAAGCTGGTGGCTCATGGGGATTCACGTTGGAAGATGCCGAGCGTTCGGGTTCCAGAGGGTGGAGACTGAAATCACCTCATCCGGTTGCGGGGTGTTCTGACCCCTGGCTGTACACAGGCGTGTTTGCTCCTGGTGCTGAACCATCCCACGCCGACATCGTGCGAACAGACACTGTATTTGATGATGGCGCACAAGGTGTGTATTGGCGGGTAGATCTTCCCGACACTCATGTTCGTCCTTACCTGGAAAATACACATTACGGAAAGTGGAATTATCCGCTCGGCGTTACCCTGCTTGGACTTCTCCAGACGGGACAGGAATTGGGACGGGATGATTACATTCAGTATGTGCGGCAACATATTGAACTGAGCACTTCATTTGATCGCTACGGTCTGTGGGATCGGGAAGGGTACGGTGCGGCAGGAATCAATAATCAACTGTCTGCGATAGACAGTCTGGATGATTGCGGTTCGTTTGGATCTACGTTGCTTGCTGCGATGGAGTTGGGCGATATTTGTGGGGGAAGAGATACCGCGGATCGAATTGCGGGCTACATTACGAATGAGCAGGAACGTCTGGAGGATGGTACCTTTTATCGGGTTCGCGGCAGTGGAGAGATGCGTCAGGAGACGATGTGGTGTGATGACTTGTACATGAGCACACCATTTCTGATGCGTTATGGTCAATTGACAGGAGATGCGACGTATTGGGATGATGCGGTCAATCAGTTCCTGATGTTCCGTAAATACCTCTATCTTCCCGAACAACAGATCATGTCCCATGTGTATGATTTTGTACGTGGTCGGGCGACTGGTATTCCATGGGGACGAGGGAACGGCTGGGTGCTTTTCTCATTAACCGAATTGTTATCCATCCTGCCACATGATCATGTTAAACGACCGGAACTGCTACGTTTCTACCGTGATTTAAGTCAAGGTTATCTGGCGCTGCAAGGGGGAAATGGACTATGGCATCAGGTGCTGAACCGCCCGGATTCGTATGAGGAAACCTCCTGCACATCCATGTTTATCTACGCTTATGCCCGTGGTATTCGGGAGGGCTGGCTGGAACAGCCAGAGCCTTATCTGGAGGCAGTGCGCAAAGGATGGGAAGGCATGACACGTTTGTCAATTGACTATAGAGGTAATGTATACGGGGTATGTCGGGGTTCGGGGTACTCGTTTACCGCCTTGTATTATCGCGATGATCTGGGATGGAATCTGAATGATACCCATGGGATCGGCATTGTGCTCTTGGCTGGCATTGAAGCGCATAAAATGAATCAGCAGCTCCGTGAGGCGCATATCGATTCTTCGGTTACAGCCGCGCAGCGCTGATGTTTGACGCAACGAAACGAATGTATGTGGATAGCCTTCTATTGGTAGATTACCAGCTAAAGAAAGCGGCAATGCCCTCAGGCTTGCCGCTTTTAGTTTTATTCCAATCCCGAATCTGATCTGCATAATAGCAATATATAAATACACTTACCTTCACCCAATAATATGAATAACTCCGTTTTTAGCACGCATTAAAATAGCTCTAGTTGCTCCGGTCCTTCTTCCTTCTCCGGTTCAGTACGGTCAGGAAAAGGCTTCACTGGCAGGTCCAGCAGGTCCATCATCATCTGGGCATTCGCCGCTGCATCGCCTCCGGAGTTGTTATTAAAAATAACATAGACATCCTTGCTCTGCTCCTGCAATTGCTCCAGATATCCTTTCCATTCCAACAATTCTTCCTTGTTGTAACGGTACAGGTAACGGGTCTCGCGCCAATTGGGCGCACCATTCTGATGCCAGCCGGACACGTTGCGTCCGTGCATGCGAACCAGTGTCATCTCCGAATCCGTCGCCTGTGGAACGATGGGAATGGAACCTGGACCCGCCTGAGGTTCGTCACAGACGCTGTGAACCCAGCCTTGTTCTTTCAGGAACGCAAGTGTGCGCTCTCGCATGTCACCTTCATACCAGCTACGATGACGGAATTCGAGGGCACACGGAATACCCTCCATTCTCAGTTTCACTTCACGAAGCTCTTTCACGTTGTCTTTATTGCACTCAAACCAAGGTGGATATTGAAACAAGGCTGCCTGCATCTTGCCAGCTTCAATGACGGGCTCTAGTGATTCTCGAAAAGCCTTATACATCTCTGACGTGCTGGTGAAGTAGGGCTTGCCCCGTAGATGTCCGGTCATTCCCTGATAGGCTTTGATGATAAAAGCAAAGGATTCGGGCGTCTCTGCAGCCCATCGTGCCATTCGATCCCGCGGCTGAACCGCGTAGAAGGAACTATCCACCTCCACGGTGGAGAAGTATTGTCCGTATAGACTGAGCTTGTCTTTGGCTTTGGTACGGTTTGGATAGAGATCTTCCTGATCCCCCCATCCGGTAAGTCCGATGCGAATCATAAGAACACCTCCTGTTGCTTATAGTAAGTGTTCAAAAAGACCGGTTTTCAGTACCGAGAAGATGGGATGAAGCTAGAAATGGAGTAGCGGAGCGTAGGGAAAACTACGTGAGCAACGGACATTTCGGCTGAATTCCATATTCGATGCTGATGATGCCGATAGGCATCCTTCGTAATCAAAAGCGGACTTTTTGAACAACCTCTTGTAATTAACCGATTTGCAGGCATATGTCTAACATTATATCGTGTGCATTTTGGCTCTTCAATGTTGGAAACTTACTGGAATTTTTTGAGTTTGCAGAATAAAGACGTTACAATACATTAAAGCTAGGGGAAATGATCAGGCTTGTACAACAGTGACTATAGATAGAGAGCCAGTGACCAAGTGGAGGGCGAGAATGGATGACGGAATGGTATGAAAAGAGTTTTGGAGAAGATTATCTTCTCGTATACAAGCACCGGGATGTGCAGGGTGCCTATCAGGAAGTACATAAAATGATCAATTGGTTGAAGCTTGAGCCCAATGCTGAAGTACTGGATCTATGCTGCGGTATGGGACGGCACTCCATGGCACTTGCTGACGCAGGTTTACGAGTGACCGGAGTTGATCTGTCCGATGTGCTTTTACGTGAAGCACGCCTAATAGACACTGAACACCGAGTATCTTGGTGTCACGCAGACATGCGTGAACTCCCGCTGAAAGGCGGCTTTGATGCCGTAGTCAATCTGTTCACATCGTTTGGTTATTTCCTAGAGGACGGAGAACAACTGAAAGTATTACGTGCCATTCATCGGATGCTTCGCCCAGGTGGCAGCTTTATAATTGATTTTATGAATACGGCTTATGTGACTCGTCATCTGGTACCGCACTCCGTCCGAGAGGATGAGGGGCAGCGGATTGAGGAGTATCGCAAGATTGAGGAAGGGTTTGTGCAAAAGGAAATTCGCATTACGGATACCACATCCGGACATGAACCGCGGGTATATCAGGAGCGTGTGAAGTTGTACACACGGGATCAACTGAGTCAGATGTTAAGTGCCGCCGGACTCCGGGTAGATCAGGTACATGGCGGTTATGACGAAGAGAAATATGACGAGCAGACTTCTCCACGCATGATTTTTGTGGGTCGTCGTCCTGTGGAGTGAACAGAGACAGTCTGGAAGGGGGATAACATGAAGCGCACAGAAGAGATGTCCATGACAGAGGGCATACACCGGGTCAAGATCAGCATGTCGTTTCCCTTGCGATGGGTGAACAGTTATGTGTTATCAGAATCGGGTGGGAAGATAACCATTATAGATCCGGGACCGCGTAATTCGGAAACAGAACAGGAGTGGAGTGAAGCGCTGGCAGATCTTGGCCTGACCTTTAGTGATATTCGTCAAATTGTACTCACCCACCATCACCCCGATCATCTTGGGTTGTCGGGTTGGATGCAACAGATGACGGGGGCACCCGTTCGAATGTCCACACGCTCCCGCCAAGAGGCCGACTATATGTGGGGACCTGATTCACGTATCAATACAATATTACCTGATTATTATGGTCGTCATGGTATGCCGGAAGACAAGACTGAGCAGATACATGAACATATGAAGGCATTTACTTCGCAGATCACGCCACTTCCGAATGTCACACCCGTTGAAGATGGCGAGTGGCTCGATATGGGCGGGAGACGTTGGATTGCTGTGGAGACGGGTGGACATGCCCCAGGCCATTTATCCTTTTATGCGCCGGAGTCCATGGAGATTCTGTGCGGAGATGCAGTTTTGCCACAGATTTCACCGAACATCAGTCTGCAACCCGGCAGTGACCCTCAGCCATTATTGTCTTATATGGAAGGATTGCAACGTCTTGGTGAGCTGAACGTCAAGCAGGCGTATCCCGGACATCGGAATCCTTTTGCCCAGTTCAACGAACGGACAGTACAATTGCTGGCTCATCACGAGGAACGTCTTCAGAAGATGACGGAGCGAATTCAGGAGTCACCGGCGAATGCTTATGACATCTGTGTGCACATGTTTGGCAATCGGCTGGGTACCCATCAACTGCGGTTTGCCATGAGTGAGACGTTGGCCCATTTGCAGGAGTTACTTCGACGCGAAGTAGTGAAGCAAGAGCAGCAACCGGATGGCACGTTCTATTTTCAAATCTAAACGAAATGATGATATGGATATGAAAAGATAATACGATCTATATAAAGGCTCTGGACAGGAAATTCACCTGTTCTGGGCCTTTTTAGCCTCTCTTAACGGTTCATTCATCTATTTTTAAGCCAGCGCGCCTATGATACATCTATGAACTTCGCTAGGGCGTGTCTTGAGACATACCCTAAAGAAAGTAGGGAAGAGCGATGACCAGAAGAAAACGGAATCAATGGAGAAAATGGCAAGCTTCAGCGGCAGCAACGTTGACTGTGGCTGCACTCTTTCAATATGTAAGAACTTCGGATGCCTTTGATGTGGCCTATGCAGCAGCAAATGGCACAGATACAAGTGTTACTGCTTCAAGCCAAGTGGATACGCATGATGATGTGATGGATGAATGGATCAACAGTACAACGGACAGCAACAACTGGAACACGCAGGACAATGACATTAATGATAGTCAATATAATGGAACATCTGATAGCACAAAAGCAGCTCTGCCAGATCAGAGCACAGGTTCATCATGAGCCGCACGGAGCAAGTTGCTCGTCCGCTCCGATTTCAATTCCGTGCGATGAACACGGATGTTGAAGTGCAACTGTCCGCTGGGCGGGAAGAAGCTGAACATGCAGCAACCTTGGTGAAGAATTGGTTTGAGACGCAGGAGCAGCGCTTCAGCCGATTTGTGGCAGACAGTGAACTAAATCGTCTGAATGGTTCGACCGGATGGATGCCCATCTCCGCTGCGATGGATGAAGTTTTGAGTCTGGCCTATGGATATATTGGACTGACTGAAGGGATTTTTCAACCAGGTATCTCGCAGGCTCTTCAGGCTTCGGGATATGATATAAGTTTCGAG
The DNA here is from genome assembly GCF_030369595.1 of Paenibacillus sp. PK1-4R. Taxonomy (NCBI): domain Bacteria; kingdom Bacillati; phylum Bacillota; class Bacilli; order Caryophanales; family Paenibacillaceae; genus Paenibacillus; species Paenibacillus sp. PK1-4R. Next base: position 5,542,116 of record NZ_CP126535.1, on the reverse strand, counting down.
AAAGTGCAACAACGACAACCGCAACGTCCGTTGCTTGAACGCATATTGCGAACTAAAACGCCTGAATGTTCAGGGATGAAAGAAGATCGATATGACCACAGTCGTCCGAGCTGGATTCAGCGGGAAGGTAGCAGGATGGTTCATTTGGACCCCGGAGCTGAGTTGGACCTGGGAGGCATTGTTAAGGGCTGGGCAGTGGAGCGTATCGCAGACTGGTTACAGCGAACGTTGCATATTCCGGCAGGTTTGATTAACGCGGGTGGAGATATTCAAGTATGGGGTTCACCAGACCATTCCCAGTGGACCTTGCAAGTAGCAGATCCTTTGCAGAATCAGGGTGCTGTGTCGGGAGTGATCCGTTTACAGCGAGGAGCTGTTGCCACTTCGGGTATTTCCCGCAGACAATGGCAGAATACGGATGGAAGTCTTGCGCACCATCTTATTGACCCTCGGACGATGGAACCGGCGGATACGGATGTGTTACAGTGTACCGTTCTGGGACAGCATGCTTCGCAATGCGAGATCATTGCCAAGACGGTCTGCATTTTGGGAAGTGCTGAAGCGGTGGGCTGGTTAAACCGACATTACGATCGGCATGACGTCCTGTGGATGACACGGGATGGGATTACTTATTTTAGAGGGAATACGGATACGCTTGCTGAGCACTGGCCCGGTTTTGATCCGGATCATCGCTTCAGTCTGATCTAGGACAAGTCTAACAGATATGGGGGAGCCGGTTATGGCACAATGGATTGTAGATTACCTGCCAACGTGGAATATCATTCGAATTAGTGGAATTGCTGCTTATGTGCTGCTCTTTACAGGTGTGTTTCTGGGCATTGCGCAAGGGATGCCTATGGCCAAAGGCAAACCAAAAGCAACCATGTTCAAATGGCATATTCGAACGACCTGGCTCGCCTTCGGACTTGGACTCGTGCACGCATTAACGTTATATATTGATCACTATAGCCCGTTTACCTGGGGAGAACTTCTGATTCCTTTTACAGCTTCCGTGCATCCGATCGGCAGTGGTCTGGGAACGTTAGCCTTCTACGGATTAGTGATTGTCCTGTTATCCAGTGATCTGCGGAACAAGCTGGGCCGTAAATGGTGGTTCATGTTCCACCTGTTGTCCTATCCGGTGTTCATTGGTCTGCTGGTTCACGGCATGGTTACCGGAACGGATTCTGGCAATATCATCATGCGGATGATGTATGTATTTACCGGACTCAGCATTCTCGGTATCACGGTGTTGCGTGGCATGTTGCGAGAACGCAAAGGCCCGGAAATCACGATTGGACCGAAACGGGCAACATCTGGTTCACATTCCGAGCAGAATTGGGTTGAAGGTATTGGTTTGGTGAGAACGGTACGACCTAAACATCTGAAATAATAACATGTGGATTATCCAATATGTATCGTTACACATGCAAAAGAAGCGGCCATCAGGCCGCTTTTTTCATGAATAGTTATTTCCTCAAACAGTTATTTCACGAAGCATCCACACACATGTCCAATGTTCCACATGGCTTCAGATATGAAACGAGTTACGCATTATACAGCGTCATCACTGACAGGTTTTTCTCCCAGTGCTTCTTCAAGCTCGGATTGTTTGCGATGGGCGATCCGACTGCTCGCTGCCGATGCAATCGCACCGACAATATCATCGAAGAACGTGTGAACAGGGCCCAGGCTCTTGTCATTCAGTCGTTCAAGCACCCCTGGTTTCAGCTTGTCCACATAACCATAATTCGTAAATCCAATACTGCCATATACATTGACGATGGAGAATGCCAAAATCTCATCCACGCCATACAGTCCTTCATCGTTCTCAATCATCTCCTGCAAAGGAGATATGAGCTGCCCCTGTTCTGCCAGAATATCAAGCTGAATCCCGGTCAGAACGGCGTTCTGTACCTCACGTTTACGGAGAACCATCTCCACATTTTCGATACATTCTTCCATCGTAAGACCTGGATAATATTTTTTCTGCAATAACATGACCAGCTCTGCGATCTCAGGGATCGTGACGCCCCGCTTATGCAGCCATTCCCTTGTTGCCTCCGCCACTTTGCGGCTATTCAGGCTGTAAGGGATTTTTTCTTGCTCAGGATGTTCCATGGGCGATTCCTCCTCTGAAGTTAGCAATGTCCCTACTCTTGCTTCCTAATACGTTATTAACCTGTTTTACGTTTCTTTAAGATAATATATAAGTTTTCAGCAAAGCGATTATCTTTTAGTTATTTTTTGGACAAAGGCTCGTATACATGGTAGTACAAACTGTAAAAATGATGAGGGGGAACGTGATCATGAGAAAGATCCAATCTTTGCGTACGGTATCGGCAGCAGCGCTGCTGAGCATTCCTATGGTATTGTCAGGCTGCGGCATGTTTGGAGCACAGTCTTCCGAAGCTGTTGATCCACCACCGCCCATTCAGGAAGCAGCCATGATTCAGGCAGCCGAAGGAAATGGTGCACTCGTAACGCTCCCATTAACGACGGTATATCTGCAAGACCAGCAGGGGCTGCTCGCTCCGGTATCCCTGACACTTCCTTCTGGAACAGACGCCAGCAGTCCAAAGACAGCACTGGATACACTTGTCACAGGTGGAGCCTATGCGGGTATGCTGCCTGAAGGATTCCAGGGCGTTCTCCCGCAGGGAACGGTTGTGCAGAATGTAACGATTCACGCGGATGACAAGCTGGCGGTTGTTGAGTTCTCGGGTAATTTTGCCAAGTATGATGCGAAGGAAGAACGGAAAATGCTAGAAGCTGTCACGTGGACATTGACGGGAACGCCTGATGTAGAGAATGTGCAGATCTGGGTGGATGGCAAAAAGTTAACACAAATGCCGGTGAACAGCACGCCGCTGCCTGAACCGCTGAATCGGGCTGTGGGAATCAATCTGGATCTGGGTGATACGTTTGTGACCAACAGTAGTCCGGTCACGGTTTATTTCTCCGCTGCTTCACCAGCAGGCATCCAATATTATGTTCCGGTGACACGTCTGGTTACACCTGGTGAAGATCGGGTGCAGGCAGCATTGAATGAACTGATCAAAGGACCTGACAAAGGTGGAGAACTGGAAGAGGTCATGACAGGCGGAACGGAGCTGCAATCGGTCAAAACGGCAGAGGATGGCACGGTCACGGTTGCCTTGAAAGATGATATGTTTGCCGAAGGGGATATCGTGCCAAGCGAGCTGTTACAGTCTGTCGTATTAACCACTGCGGAGAACACAGCCAGCAAGGATGCCAAAGTACAGATCGAGTGGAACGGCCAAAAAACGGTCATGGGTGACGACAACAGGGATTACAGTGCGCCGGTTTCCAAGCCTGAATATATCAACGAAATTCCGATTTAATTCACGGAGAATGCTTAAGGATGCTTTTAACCGAACTCTTTGGTAAAATATAAGGGATTAGTAAAAGTGTGAATAAGTTCAACATTACAGGATGCTTAAGTCGTAGGAGGCAGAAAATATGAGATCAAACGGACGAACCAGCGAACAGCTGCGCCCGCTGAATTTAACAGTGAACACGAATAAATACGCCGAGGGCTCTGTACTGATTGAAGTTGGAGATACAAAGGTGATCTGTACAGCTACAGTAGAGGAACGTGTACCTCCCTTTATGAAAGGGCAGGGTAAAGGCTGGGTAACAGCTGAATATTCCATGCTGCCACGTGCAACACATACCCGGAACCAACGTGAAGCCAATCGCGGCAAATTAACTGGACGCACCATGGAAATCCAGCGTCTGATTGGTCGGGCACTTCGCTCGGTAGTTAATCTGCAGGCTCTTGGTGAGCGTACCATTACCTTGGACTGTGATGTCATTCAAGCTGACGGAGGCACACGCACAACGTCCATTACCGGTGCGTTTGTAGCGCTGGCGCTTGCCGTGAACAAGATCTCCCAACAGCACAAACTGCAAGTGTTCCCGATTACGGATTTCATTGCCGCAGTAAGTGTGGGTGTTGTGGGTGAACAGCCTGTACTGGATCTGAACTATGATGAAGATTCCAAAGCCAAGGTGGATATGAACCTGGTGATGACAGGTGGCGGTAAATACGTCGAGCTTCAGGGAACAGGTGAGGAAGCTCCATTTGATCGCCGTGAGTTGAACGCGATGTTGGAACTGGGCGAGCAGGGGATTTTGGAAATGATCGAGCGTCAAAAAGAAGTGCTTGGACCGATTGCGCTTAAGATCGGCGCGCGTGGATTAGGGGAAGCTTAAGATGAGTTTGGACAGCCCAATCCTCATTGTTGCAACCCGCAATGCGGGTAAAGTCCGTGAATTCGCTCATGCTTTCGCACCGCTTGGCAAAGAGGTTAAGAGCATGTTTGACTACCCGGAGCTGCCGGATGTGGTGGAAGATGGCGTAACGTTTGCGGAGAATGCCTGGAAGAAAGCCAAGGCGGTTGGTGATGCGCTTGGATTGCCTGTTCTGGCAGACGATTCAGGACTTTGCGTAGATCTGTTGGACGGGGAGCCGGGAGTATATTCAGCGAGATATGCAGGCGAAGGAGCAACGGATGCACAGAATAATGCGAAGTTGCTGGAGACGCTGGAATCGTTGAAATCCGGTGAGGACACCGAGCAGCCGCTACTAAGTCCGGCTCGTTTTGTCTGTGCATTGGTACTGTACGATCCGACAACAGGTGATAAGTATGAATCGGAAGGCACTGCGGAAGGTTGGATCACGGCCCAAGCTGCAGGTGCTGGCGGTTTTGGATATGACCCACTCTTTTATGTACCTGAATACGAGATGACGATGGCAGAGCTGACGCTTGAGCAAAAACAGGCGATTAGCCACCGTGGTCATGCGCTGAGAGCACTTGTATCCAGACTTGAAGGATAAGAAATAACATTAAAGCGTTAATGGAAGGACAGAAGCATTCCAATGGAATGGTTCACCCGCCATTAACGCTTTTTTGATGTAATGGGGGATGGAGGGGGTGGGCGTGGTTGGTAAGGTCCATCCATATACCTAATGCTAAGGGTTATTTCTGTGACTGTTATATAGAACGTATGTTCTTGTACCTACATACAAATTGGTTTACATTGCACGATTGGGAATCTCATTGGGACTGGAGTTGGAAGAAGTTGCAAGCCTTGTGTGGTATGGGTTAACATTCAAATTAACGAATCATATATGAACCTTAAACGGAGGGATTTGCTCATGCAAGAAGTGAAGCTTGTTGTATCCTACGATGATTATGAGGACGGCATTCGTATGGAAAAATTAATCAAGGAACTGGCGGCTAAACCGGAGGCCAGCTCATTGGAAAGTCTGGTCATCGGAGATTGGGGACAGGCTTATGAAAATTCGCCTGATGAGTTCATGGGTGCGCTCGTCGAGTCGGCTCCAAGCTTTCCGTCATTGAAGAAACTGTTTATTGGAGAAATGGGATTCGAAGAATGTGAAGTATCATGGATTATCCAGACGAATCTCACACCGTTGTTGTGTGCTTTTCCAGAGTTAAAATCATTCTCTGTAATGGGTAGTAGCGATCTTAGTCTGGAACCACTCCAGCATGCCAAGCTTGAAGAACTGATTATTATTTGTGGTGGTCTCCCGAAAGAAGTGTTATCTTCAATCACCCACGCTGAATTGCCTGAATTGCGTAAACTGGAACTGTACTTGGGTGTGGATAATTATGGTTTTGATGGATCACTTGAAGATGTACTCCCTTTGCTAGAAAAAGGATTATTTCCAAAGCTGGTTTACTTGGGGCTGAAAGACAGTGAAATTCAGGATGAGATTGCCAAAGCAGCAGCTCAAGCACCTATTCTGGATCAACTTGAAATACTGGATCTATCGCAAGGAACGTTGTCCGATGAAGGGGCTGAGGCCTTGCTTGCCAGTGACAAAATCAAGAAACTGAAACATCTCGATCTAAGTTACCATTACATGACCAATGAAATGATCCTTCGCTGGAACCAATCGGGTATATCTGTAGATGTTAGCGACCAGCAACAGAGTGATGAGGATGACTGGCGTTACCCGTCGTTAACGGAATAGATGATGTCAGGTGTTACGGAAATGAAAGAAAGCATGCATCAACCAATAGGTATACCTGATCCAACGCAAGATCAGCCCTTATTGTTGATTGGAAACCCTAATAACCGAAGAACGCAAGGGATGCAAGAGGCCAGGCATAGATTAGGTTTGAAACCTGCCGTTGTATTGCCTTATGCCCAATTGCTCCAGAACTGGAGACAGGGACGAACGATCGCTGATACAGTTGATTTCAATCTGCCTACACCCCTGATTCGCATTGATGCTCCTGGTGAGGATTGGGAAGTAGAGCGTGAATTGTTGTTCCTTGGAGCTATGAACGATACGTCACCCTTAACAGATGGAATGGGTGCAGAAGCATTCTCCGCAGAGCAGGTACTTGCGCTGGAACAGGAGTGGGGAAGGATCTACGCCACTGCTCAGTGGTTCCGCGGCTGGAAAGCATGTTTGGATCGAATCAGCCGTGAGACTCGGGAAATATGGCCTGGAGGCCGATTTATGAATGATCCCGCCGATATCCAATTGATGTTTGACAAGAGAGTATGTCAGCAGCATCTATCTTCACATGGAGTTGATGTACCTCCGGCGCTTCAATCTTCGCAGCCAATCCGCAATTATACGGACTTGTGTGCCTCAATGAAGGCTGCCGAGATGCATCGTGTGTTTGTGAAGCTTGCGTGCGGCTCCGGGGCTTCAGGAGTTGTTGCCTATCAAGTCAATCCCCGAACGGGTGATGAGATCGCTGTAACAACGATGGGGATCGAACAGATACAGGGCAAGACAATTTTCTTCAATGAAGGACGTCTACGCAAGTATACCCGCAGTGAAGAGATTGCTACGCTGATGAACTGGTTATGTGCAGAAGGTGCACAGATTGAACGATGGATGCCCAAAGCCACGCTTGATCAACGGGCCTATGATATTCGCCAATTGGTTGCGGGTGGACAGGCAGGTCATGCGATTATGCGGTTGAGCCATACGCCAATTACCAATCTGCATCTGCGTAATGAACGTATGCTGCCTGCTGAAGCAGGACTGGATGAACAGCGGATGTCGCTGGTTCGGTCGGCGGCGCAAGCAGCGATGTCTGCATTTCCCAACTCGTGGTCAGCCGGGATTGATGTGATGCTTACGAGTGGTCCAAATCCGCGTGCCTATGTGCTGGATGTGAATCCGTTTGGAGATCTGTTATACAGGGTTGAGCACCATGGCCTCGGAACCTACGAGTGGGAAATGGAACTTTTACGAAAGGAGCCTATTCAACATGCCTGATATGAACACCATTGTGGGCTCCCATGATCTGTTAATGATTACGCTGGATACGTTACGATATGACGTAGCCAAGCTGGAAGAGAAAAATTGTCCTAATCTGTGTGGTTCGGGTCCGTGGGAGAAACGTCATACCCCGGGCAGTTTTACATATGCAGCGCACCATGCTTTTTTTGGTGGTTTTATGCCGACTCCTGCCAATACAGATAAGGCATCTCATGTAAGGCTATTTCATTCCCGGAATACTGGGCTCAAGACACATCCGCACACCTGGTTGTTTGATACACCGGATATCGTATCCGGGTTCGCAGCTGAAGGTTACCGTACAATCTGTATTGGCGGCGTCATCTTTTTTACGAAAAAAAACCCGCTTGCGAAAGTATTGCCCGGTTATTTCCAACAGAGCTACTGGCGAATGAACTTTGGGGTAACCAACCCCAAATCGACAGAACATCAGGTAAAGCATGCATTAAAGCTGCTTGAACAGACAGCGCCGGATGAAAAGATATTTATGTTTTTGAACGTGTCTGCCATTCATGGTCCCAATCGTTACTTTGTAGAAGGAGCCAAGGAGGACTCGGTGGAGACTCAGCGAGCTGCACTTCGATATGTAGATGAGGCTCTTGGTCCATTGTTCGAGGCGATGAGGAAACGCGCCCGGCCTGCGTATTGCCTAGCTTTTTCCGATCATGGTACAGCTTACGGTGAAGACGGGTATCAAGGACACCGGCTTGCGCATGATGTCGTCTGGACGGTGCCTTACCGTGAATTTTTAGTATAGTGTGTATTGATCTTATGAGGACAACAACCGGAGACAGGAGGAAACCGATGGAGAAACATTTACAACATACAACAACAGGCCATTCCACACAGTCCGGATCCAATATAGCTACAGGTCTCAGTGAAGTATTGGCATTCCCTTATCGTTCTTACTTATACTCGTACCCGCACAAGACCGCCTATCGGGAGCTTGACCCACCACTGCCGTTGGGGCCACTGTGGGAACGAGAAAATACCGATACGTATTTTTTATATATGCATATTCCCTTTTGCGCTGCTCGTTGCGGATTCTGTAATCTGTTCACACTGCCGGATCGACGGGATGATACGCATGAACGCTATGTGGATGCACTGGAGCGTCAGGCGAAGCAGTGGGCACCCATTACATCTCGGAGACCGTATTCGCGGTTTGCGATTGGTGGAGGAACGCCTACATTATTGAATGAGGTTCAGTTGAATCGTCTGTTTGATATTGCCGAACATGTGATGGGGCTGGACCCTGCGAAAGCATCGATTTCGGTGGAAACGTCGCCGGATACCGTTACGGAAGCCAAGCTGGCCATTATGAAGGAACGAAGTGTGGATCGTATTAGCATGGGCATCCAGAGTTTTATTGAAGCTGAAGCATCTGCCATCTATCGTCCGCAAAAACCGCAGGAGGTCGAACGAGCGCTTGAGAAGCTTACTCGGTATGATTTCCCATTGTTAAATCTGGATCTGATCTATGGTCTGCCAGGGCAAACGGTTGAATCGTGGATCTATTCATTGGAAAGAGTTCTGGCCTACGAACCGGGCGAAATCTTTATCTATCCCTTGTATACACGGGAAAATACAATCGTGAAGCCTGATGATATTCGCCGTCAGGGACCTGACATCCGGATGGAACTGTATAAAGCTGCACGTGAGACTTTAAAAAGTAAAGGTTATGTGCAATATTCGATGCGCAGATTTGCCAAGGAACAGTCGTCCTCCAAAGTGCTTCTGCCTTATAGCTGTCAGGAGGAGGGCATGGTTGGTCTGGGATGTGGCGCACGCTCTTATACGAGTGAAGTACATTATGCTTCCAAGTATGGCGTGAGTTACAAGGCCACACAAAGCATCATTGCCGATTATGTAGCAACTGAGCGCTACGATGTGGCGGATTATGGCATCGTGTTAAGCCGTGAGGAACAGAGACGTCGCTTTATTCTGAAAGCCTTGCTGCATCGCGAGGGATTGACGTTGTCTGACTACCAACAGCGCTTTGGTACCGATGTGATGTCCGACTATGTCTGGTTGGCTGAACTTTTGACCGAGGGCATGGCGGAGTTGGAGAGCGATGAGGGCAAGCAGGTGCTGCGTCTGACAGAAGAAGGACTGGGTTACTCCGATGCGATTGGAGATTGGCTTATATCTGCCGAAATTCGTGAACAGATGGAAGGGTTTGTTTTCTCATGAGAGCGACTTTGTATTATCGGGGGAAGTTGTCTTCCTGTAATTACGACTGTCCATACTGCCCTTTTAGCAAAACGGTGGACTCCAAAGAGACGTTGGAAGTGGATGAACAACAATTGCGTCAATTTGTGAACTGGGTGAGGGAGCAGGAAGTTGAGGGGCACCAATTTTCGATTTTTTTCAATCCTTACGGTGAAGCTTTGGTACGTCGTTGGTACCGGGAAGCGATGGTAGAGCTGTCACATATGCCACATGTGGATAAAGTTGCAATTCAAACCAACCTGTCCGTCAAACTGGATTGGGCGAGGGAGCTGGATGCGAATAAAGCAGCCTTTTGGGCGACGTATCATCCTCGTGAGACAAAAGAGGCTTCTTTTGTAAAACAATGTCTGACCTTGCGTCAGATGGGACTTGCTTTTAGTGTCGGTACTGTCGGACTCCGTAGTGCTTTCCCCGCAATTGAGTCCATGAGACAGGCTTTGCCGGATGATGTGTATATGTGGGTAAATGCCTTCAAAGATCGACCCAAGTATTACACGCCGGAAGAGATTCAGTTTTTACGTGGGCTTGATCCGCTTTTTGAAGGTAATCTGCAGGATTATGAGAGCTTGGGCAAACGATGTGCTGCCGGTTCGGAAGTGTTTTATGTACAAGGGTCAGGGCATGTGAAGAGGTGTTACAAGGATCGCCGGATCATCGGACATCTATATCGCGATGGTTTGCAGGCTTTGGCCGCTGATCGGCCTTGTCGCATGAAAAAATGTGGCTGTTACATCGGTTATATCCATATGGAGGATTCCCCATTCAGAGAAACCTTTGGTAGCGGGCTGCTTGAACGAAATCCGGTATTGATCAATCGGTAATTTTGAATTGAAATGCGCTGAAAACGATAAAGACTTTACACCAGTAGGTACTGCTGGGTAAAGTCTTTTTTTTATTTTAGTCTAACGATTCAAAATGTGTAATTTAGGATAAAAGAGATGTAGTATATTGTCGGTTGGTTATGTATAAAAACCTAAATTATAGTATGGGTAGATACTATAGACCTATATTTGATTGCGCAATATGCTAACCTATTTTAATTATTCTCATATTTATCCATTTTTAATTGAATAAAAAGGAGGGAGAATTTTAGCATTTAGACTGACTACATAATTCATGATTGAAATACATTGAAACGTATGGGGGAAATGAAATGAAAAGAGTATCCATTAGTAGGAAGTTGCTTTTAGGTTTTGGTTCTGTACTGCTGTTATTGGTGGCCGTTGTAATCATCTCATATACTCAGTTTGTATCGGTTGAGAAAACGTTTACAGATTTAATCCGGGAGCGAACCGCGAAACTGCTCATTATCAAAAATATGATCATTGATGTGAAATCCCAGCAGGTTGCTTTACGGAATTTTGTGACGGAAGAGAATGATCAAAGCGAGCAACAATTCAAGTCTTTTTATGAAGATTACCGTAAAACAAGCGAAGAATTAAGATCAGGGATACAAACCCCAACGATGATTGATTATCTGGATCGTTCAGACCGCAGTGCGGAGGAATATTATGCCTTTGGACAGAATGTCATCGAGTTGAAGAGACAAGGGGAAACTGGCGAAATCACAAGGATGCTGTTAGAGACAGGTCCAACGATTATATCCGGATTTGAAGAAACGGTAACGGCCATGGAACAACATCAACAAAACTCGTTGGACACCGGCATTGTTAATGCCAATCAACTCATTCAAACAGTGCTTCGTTTAATCATAATTATTGGTATTGTCTCGATCGTTTTAGGCGTGGTAATTGCTTTGATCATGGGGAGAATCATATCCAAACCGGTTGCACATGTTGCAAGGGCTGCAAGCCGAATTGCTGATGGGGACCTGACGGGTGAGGCGATTGTTGTTCGTAATCGGGATGAGATCGGAGAACTGGCGGAATCCTTCAACAAAATGATGGACAACTTGCGTCATTTAATCCATCAGGTGGGTCATAATGCGGATCGGGTAGCTGCTTCATCTGAGGAATTAACGGCAAGTACAGAGCAAACGGCGACAGCGACCGAACAGGTAGCTACGACGATGGAAGAGATTGCTACGGGTATGGATACGCAAGTGAGTATGGTTGGAGACGGATTTCATACGATTAGTGAATTGTCCACAGGCTTCCAGCAGATGACAGAGAATACACAAAATATGTCGGATGAAGCAACCAATGCGTCAGCAAAAACCATAACTGGTAATGATGCAGTTCAATCGGCTGTTGAGCAGATGAACTCGATTCATCAGACTGTACGTGTACTTGCTACGGTTATTGAAGAACTGGGTAATCATTCCGATGAGATTGGATCCATGGTTGAAAGTATCTCCGAAATATCGGCACAAACCAATCTGCTGTCTCTTAATGCGGCTATTGAAGCGGCAAGAGCAGGGGAGCATGGGCGTGGATTCGAGGTGGTTGCTACCGAGGTGCGCAAGCTGTCTGATCAATCTGCGAAATCAGCGGAACAGATTAGTGTACTCGTAGCTGCTATACGCAAAGGGATGAATAATGCATCACAATCCATGGGAGAAGTAAACGCTGAGGTTCAGGAAGGTATAGAACTTGTCCGTAAAGCGGGAGGTATCTTTGAGGAGATTCGTGAAGCTGTCAGCAATGTCGCAGGTCAGACTCAGGAGGTATCTGCATCCATTGAACAAATGGCGGCGGGTGTGGAGCAGATCAATGTGTCCATGAAGACTATCATGGAAGTAACAGAGAATGCAGCTGCCGGAACAGAGGAAGTCAGCGCAACGTCCGAGGAACAACTGTCTGCCATGCAGGAAATCGCTTCGGCGGCTAATGACCTTTCCTCTATGGCGGAAGAGTTACAGGAGTCCGTCAGTCGATTTAAGGTGTAATCATGGGTATACTTCTGGGTGAAGTTCAATATTTATGAACGATCATATCGTGTATGTAAAACAAGTGGGTGCCCAAGAGAACAACAGTTATGCTGTTCTCCTGGCACCCCTTTTTTGGTGAAGTAGCGATCAGTGGGTCATTTTAACGAATAGCGACTTTATATGTCCGCAACCAGGTATTGATCTGAGTCAGATATGCAAATAACTGTGGCCCTGACATTAACTGTCCGAACCAGGGGAGGTTGGAAGCTGCATCCGGTGAAGACGCAAGATTGCGGATCTGAGTTTTGTCGATCAAAGGCAAAATAGGTGATGTGGGATCATCCAGGATATCAAGTACCTGCTGTTTGACCGCGGCCAGATATTGCGGATTATGTGTTTTCGGGTATGGACTCTTTTTGCGATATAACACATCGTCAGGCAGGACACCTTCGAGCGCTTTACGCAGAATACCTTTTTCCCGCCCGCCGGTTATTTTCATTTCCCACGGGATGTTAAACACATACTGGATCAGACGATGGTCACAGTAAGGTACCCGTACTTCCAATCCTGCCCCCATGCTCATCCGGTCTTTGCGATCCAGAAGTGTAGGCATGAAACGTGTGATGTTCAGATAGGACATCACACGCATTTGTGCTGCTTTACCTGTTTCCCCATCCAACAGAGGCACTTCAGCCACTGCATCCGAATAGCGGTCTGCCAAATAATCGAGTGGCCGAATCCATTCCCGAATGTCCGGGGATAACAACGCGGCTCGCATATCAGGCGCTACAGACCACGGAAACGTACCGGAGTTCAACATATCTTCTCGATGGAACCAGGGGTAACCGCCAAACACTTCATCCGCTGCTTCGCCTGAAATGGCAACCGTGGCTCCTTTTTTGATTTCTTTACAGAACAAATAGAGCGAGGAGTCTACATCTGCCATACCTGGCAGATCCCTTACTAGCATGGCCTGTGTCAGTGCATGAACCAGTTCTCCGTTCTCAATCTCAATCCAGTGATGGTCGGTCTTGAGTTCATCCACCATTCGCTTAATCCAGGGACCATCTGCACCCGGCTGAAAGGAATGCGCCTGGAAATGCTTGGCGTTATCCACATAATCGACAGAATACGTGCTGACTTGGCCTTGCCCGGTCCGGTTGTAATAATCCACGGCTAATGCAGACAAGGCACTGGAGTCCAGTCCTCCTGATAAAAGAGAGCATACCGGAACATCCGAAGCCAACTGGCGCTCCAGTGTATCTTGCAAGAGAGTTCGCACCTCGGCTGCCGTCTCTTCCAGGTTATGTTCGTGATTCTGGCTTTCCAGTTTCCAGTAGGCATAGGTTCGGATCCCGTTTCGGTTATAGATCAGCGCGTGCGCAGGCTTGAGTTCGCTTAGTGAAGAGTATACGCCGTGTCCTGGTGTCCGTGCAGGACCTACGATAAACACTTCGGCCAATCCTTCCGGGCCAATAGCGGCTTCCACATCGGGGTGAATGAGCAGAGCTTTGGGCTCTGATCCAAATACGAGTGTGTCTTTGGCATTACTGTAGAACAGAGGTTTCACGCCAAGGCGATCTCGTGCGATAAAAACCTGTTCGCGTCCCCCATCCCATATGGCAAAAGCAAAAATACCGTTAAACCGGTCAACACATGCCGGTCCCCACTCAATATAAGAGGCGAGCAACACTTCCGTATCACATTGCGTGCGGAACTGATGCCCTCGCTGGAGTAATTCCTTTTTCAACTCGGGTGCATTGTATAGTTCTCCGTTATACACGACGGTATAGGAGGTATCTCCCTGTAACGCATGCATGGGCTGTGCGCCGTTCTCGGGGTCCATTACACTAAGACGCCGATGTCCAAAGGCACAAGGATTGGAGATCCATGTACCTGAAGCGTCGGGCCCCCGGTTCGACAAGCTATCCGTCATACGGACCAGCAGCTCTGATTCCTGGGTCAAATCCCGATTCCACTGTATGAAGCCGGTAATACCGCACATGGTTTGTTCATCCTTTCTTGGTCGAGTCATTCATCCGTATGGCTGCTTAGTTACTGGCAACCAGCAAATGTTGTCTTTTTCGTCAGAGGTCGTAACAAATATATGCCGAAAGCAGGCATAAAATGTCTGTCCTCTTCGGAAACTAGTTCTAGGGACAACGGCCTCAACATGCCTGTGAAGGAGAGAACATGCAATGGACAGTATGAAGTATTATGTGTCTGTCATGGGCCGCTCCGTTATTCCGGATCCGTCGGTAACATCGTATGAATGGATCATTCAGGCAACGCCGCAGGAAGCGGAGCAATTACTGGGACTGCTGAGCCTCATGCAGGAAAAGGAGGAAGAGGCCTTTCCTGGCATGGTATTCCCATGGCCAGATACACCGGAGGAGTCCGTAAACCGAGCTTATGAAACGGTATTACAACAGGTATATCGGGAGATTTACCGATTGGGTACACCAGAGACACGATACCAGATTGAACAAAGTACATGATAAGCACAAAGGAAAAGGAGCGATGACGAATGTATGCCATTCAAGATGCCAAAATACGCAGATTAACCGAGGTAGATGGATTGTCTTGTGCAGAGGTTGAAGTGCAGCCTGGGAATGCCGGAGATCCGTCGTTACTTGTATACGTGGCCTCAACACAGCCCGGAAATTCGCTGGAAGTTGTTCGAATTGTACGCAATCACTCCGATTCAGCGATCGACTGGTATAACAATAATATGCATACCGCGTTTGAAGAGGCGACAGAAACCGCATTTGAGAACAGCGAAGGCATTACTGCCGAAGAAGATAAGGCTCGGTTTCAGAGTGAGCTGTTTGCTTTTGGTTTGCTGGGTCCAACACTTCAGCGGTACCTGGTTGGGCAGGCTTAAGAGGGAATGCCACAGCAACAGATGTGGTGTTAGCGGGATAGAGTTCGATGTTGAGCTATATGTAGGTGTGACCTGTTGCTGGTTGCTCTGACTGTATCTGTAACAGTAAAAACCCGCCGTTGTTGAACGGCGGGTTTTGTTATGCGATGGTCAGATCAGGTGTGATCAAGCATACTCGCGCAGTACTTGAATTCCTTTAACCACATTGTACACAAAGCTTAATCCGTAGATCACAAAGAATAGAATGACAAACCCAACGGCGGAACCCAGACTATGCGCAGTTACGAAGAAATAAAATAACGGAATGGCAGCGAGGAAGGGGAATACATGTGAGAATAAGGCGCGTTTTGCATGTCCCTCAATGTAATCATCCTTGGCAACAATCCATATAATGATCGGAAACAGGAACGGGGCAAAGAAAATACTAAAGTAGGATAGCGCTGATAAAAGTTGTCTCATGACGATTCTCTCCTTCAATGGATCATTGAATGTATGTATGCAAAAGATTACCCAGCAATTCTGACATTGAAAATGTTTTGTTAATCTTACTCTAAATGTATCAATCTCCTCAATATAACCTGGTTCAAGCTATCATATTCTCAAAGGGGCTGAAGTATGAGAATAACACGGTAAAGTACATTTATCGCCTTTGATTACGAATGATGCCTAGTGGCATCATCAACATCGAATATGGAATTCAGCCTAATAAGCATAAGCTTACGAAGTATGTTTCCTTCGGAAACATTGTAGTTGCTCACGTAGTTTGCCTACGCTCCGCTACTCCATTTCTAGCTTCATTCCATCTTCTCGGTACTGAAAACCGGACTTTCTGAACCTGTATTTAAGTATAATTATTAATTTTTTTATAAAACTATTGAAAAATATAGAAATCAGAGTATAATAAGAACCGCGCCGAAAATTTATTATACATATTTGTCTCAGTAGCTCAGCTGGATAGAGCAACGCCCTTCTAAGGCGTCGGTCGGGGGTTCGAATCCCTCCTGGGACGTAAAGAACAAGAAGCTTCCTTCGGGAAGCTTCTTGTTCTTCGTTCAAGGGAAGAGAACCCCAATGTTTCGTCGGAGTATTCGCTTCGATAGCAATACAACGCAGTCTCGACTGGAAGGAGAGTATCCTTACTGGGACTTAAAAAAGAAACTTCCTTCGGGAAGTTTTTTTGCGTTCAAGGTAAAATTGTTTTATTGGTTATACCTATAAACAATATAGAATTTATATATTTAAAGAATAAACAATTCTATGCCACAATGAGGATATCAATAACGAAAGCGATGGTGGTATTCATGAAATCATTAAATCAATGGCAACCAGATGAGTATGACAACAAACTGGCTTTTGTGTCCGGATATGGCAAAAATCTGATCTCTTGGCTTCAACCCCAAAAAGGGGAAAACATTCTTGATCTGGGTTGTGGGACGGGGGATTTGACGTATGAAATTTCTCTGACCGGTGCTGAAGTTATCGGCATGGATGCATCGACGGACATGATTCGTCGGGCGAGGGAGAAATTCCCTGAACTTGAGTTCGTGGAAGGAGACGGTCATCAGTTTGTGACAAATAGAGTGTATGATGCCGTTTTCTCCAATGCAGCCCTGCACTGGATGCGAAGCCCACGATTAGTGGTGGATAGTATATGGAACTCTTTGAAGCCTGGAGGGCGTTTTGTAGCAGAATTCGGTGGTAAAGGGAACGTTCAGACCATTGTGAATGCATTAGAGCAGGTTATGGAGCGTAACACGGGCATTCGTGCATCGGAACGCAATCCTTGGTATTTTCCTTCGATCGGAGAATATAGCTATATTTTAGAACAACGTGGATTTGTGGTGCGTCATGCCTATCACTATGACCGTCTTACCAGATTGGAAGATGGTGAGCAAGGTATAGTAGGCTGGTTGACTCATTTTGGAGGGGACTATTTTGAGGGTCTCAGTCATGAAGAGGTACAACAAATATGCAAGGAAACCAGTCAGATCGTGAAGCCTCACCTTTGGAAAGAAGATGCTCTCTATGCCGATTACAAGCGCCTGCGTATTGAAGCCGTGAAGCCAGAATAACTAGAATTTTGCGATAGTAGCAATTTTTATTGATGTTAAACGAATTATCGCGATCCTTTGTATACTAACCACGCTTCCCCTATACACCAGGAATCTCTTTCGGATAAAGAGGCTCTTGGTCTTTTTTTGATGCATTATTTTAAAAATGAAATATTCAAACGACAAATAATTACAAATGGATATTTTTATCGTACTCAAGACCCATATAAGTAATTTCTATATCATATTTGTAAGTATTTAGAAGGAAAATGTGGTATTTTGATAGAATAATTTACCAAGGGTCAATCTTCTTGCAGATAGGTGGTGAAATTGGAGTGTGTATTGCAGTACGCACAAACAGCAGGAACCCATCATTTGGTGAGGTATTCACATTTAAAAGGAGGGGCAAAGCCTTGAGTAAACGATTAATATCCACGTTATTAAGTGTTCTGATGGTCTTTTCCATTATTCTCCCCGCGGCTGGAGCCGCTCCCGCAGATTCAGGTATTCAACTTGAGAATTTACCAAGTACGGCCGAAGCCAAACAATGGAGAGAGATTCTTGCAGGACGGGAAGCAAAACTTGCCGCAGATCCATTTTTGGATAAAAGCTTGGAAGGTCTGGGTGGAGAGAACACCCGAGTGATCGTTGAGCTTTCCAATAAACCTGTTGCAGTAGCGCAAGGTGAATCAACCCTCTCCGGAAAATCTTTTACCTCCTCTATGGAAACAAAGGCTGTGACTCAAGTTGAGCAACAACAACAGTCATTTGTACATAGCCTCACTCAGAAGAAAATCAAACATGAAGTATTGGAAGAATATGCATATGCCCTGAATGGTGTAGCGATTGAGCTTAAAGGAAACCAGGTGGGACAATTGCTTCAAATACCTGGCGTGGTCAGTGTATATCCTGACCTTGAAGTTACAATAGCGCCAGAGACAGATGAAGTGAACCCGTACATGAAAGACACAGCGCCTTTTATTGGTGCACCTGAAGTATGGGATCTGGGTTACAAAGGAAATGGCATCAAAGTCGGAGTCATTGATACAGGCATTGACTATGAACATCCTAATTTGCAGGAAGCTTACAAAGGCGGATGGGACTTTGTTGGAAACGACAATGATCCGTATGAAGCAACATATCAGGAATGGAAAGCTTCGGGCGAACCTGAGTTCAATGCTACTGGAAGTGCCTATTACACCTCCCACGGTACGCACGTAGCAGGTACGATTGCTGCTCGTGAAGCAGGGGACTACGGCATTGTTGGTGTTGCTCCAGAAGCGGATATTTATGCTTACCGTGTACTTGGACCGTATGGTAGTGGTCAAACCTCATGGGTACTGGGCGGAATTGATCGTTCTGTTGAAGATGGCATGGACGTAATCAATCTCTCATTAGGTAACGCCGCCAACGACCCGAGTTATATCACTTCTGTTGCCCTGAACAATGCGATGTTGTCTGGTGTGACAGCGGTTGTAGCAAGTGGTAACAGTGGACCTAACCGTTATACACTCGGTTCTCCGGGTGCGTCTGCAATGGCTATCACGGTAGGTAACTCTACAGGACCTAGTCAGCTGATTACAGCTGATACTCACTTCTGGATTGGTGAAGAAGGAGAAGAAACACAACCTGAACAACAACCGGTGCCAGAGGTTGAACTATCTCCTGAACTGGGGACGGCACCTGGAACAGAAGGGCCTGAAAGTTCAGAGCAAGGTGTACCCGCAACTGCTGATGAGGAAAGTGCAGCAGCTGTGGAGGACACAGTTTCTAACGAAGTTGAAGTTCCGAATGTAGAAGAAGCTACAACGGAAGAAAATACTCCATCTGCATCACCTTCTGCACCGGTGGAAGCTTCTCCTGAAGCTGCTCCAGTGGAAGAAGAGTCTATAATTGCTCCGACTGAAGCTCCACTGGCTATTACAGAGTCGGTTTACCGTCTGGATCTGATGGGATGGAGTCTGTCAGCAGATCCTGAAACTGTTTTGACAGGGAAATATGAGCTTGAATTTGCAACACTGGGTAAGCCAACTGACTTTGAAGGTAAGGATTTTACAGGTAAAGTGGCATTAATAGAGCGTGGTGAAATCGCATTTGTAGAGAAAATCGCCAATGCTAAAGCGGCCGGAGCCGTGGCTGTTATTGTATATAACAACATTCCGGGTCCAATCGGTGTAAGTCTGGGCGATAACTTTGAACTCATTCCAACACTGAGCATGTCCAAGGAAGATGGAGATGTGATCAAGGCTGAGCTGGACGCAGGCCAAGCAGTTGAAGTGAGCTTTAGTGACTTTGAACGTTCTCAAACTCCGGGCGATGAAATGAATTCATCCAGTTCACGTGGACCTGCTAAGGTAACGCTGGATATCAAACCGGATATTGTTGCACCAGGTACAAGCATTTTGTCTACGATTCCCGCCTACGGCAAGGATGAGCCAGATGCAGATTACGCACAAGCTTATGATCGTAAATCAGGTACAAGTATGGCTACACCTCATGTAGCAGGTCTGATTGCGCTGTTGATTGAGAAACATCCGGACTGGACGCCATTTGATATCAAAGTTGCGCTCATGAACAATAGTAAGGTGCTGGATACAACCAAGTTTGATGTATTTGATCAAGGTGCTGGCCGCATTCAGGCTGTAAACACCATCGATCCTGCTGCTTTTGTCAAAGTGCTTGATGTAACTCAATACACAGAAAGTGGCTCTGTTGTTGAAAAAGAAAATATTACTGGAAGCATCAACTACGGTAATTTCCTGAGCACAGATGAAAAGACGATTACCAAAACGATTAAAGTTGAAGCGCTGAATGGTAGTGGCGGGGATTACACCGTAAATGTGAATCCAACTCGTAATGTTGCTGGTGTATCCGTTGCGGTAGACAAGAGTTCCTTCACACTGAATGGTGAGGAAGAACTTGCAGTAACAATCACCGTACCACGAGGGGTTACTGCGACTACAGAAGCACAAGGATACATCGAGTTGTCGAACGGAACCAATACCTTTACGGTGCCATATGTTGCTCATTTCAACGTTACGTTGACTGGAGTTAAATATATTGAAACCGTAAAAGGCACTGAAAAAAATCCATTCCACTATCCATTGAAGGCTGATGGTACGTTGGATACCCTTAATGTAGCGATGGAATTCTATAATCCAATGACATTTGCCCTGATTGAGATCTATGATGGTCTTAATCCGGAAGGCGGATATTATCAAGATGGTTATATCGGCTCCATCTTTGGTAACTATTTTAACTTCAATGCCAATGCAAGATACAACCTTGCTTGGGACGGCTCATATGCAGATTACACAACCGATGAAGTGACTGAGATTCCGGATGGTTTATATACGGTAGACATCACTACCATTGGTACGGACGGCAAAACCTATAAGGAAGACACTTCGCCATTTTTGGTGAAAAAGACAGCTCCGGCTATAACTGCACCAGAAGCGTTAGAGTTCACAGAGGATGAGTCTGCTGTTCTTAATGGTAGCGTGGAGGACTTGTACTTCCGTGTAGCTCCTGCGCTTGCCAGCGGATGGGACATCACGTTTGATCCGGCAGCTTCCCTGGAAGCAACGTATGTTGTGAAAAAAGAGGATGGATCGCTTTATAAAGAAGGAGTCTTTGAAGTACAAGCTGATGGCAGCTTCAGCCTTCCTTTGGAGGGGATTGAAGCAGGCGAGTATGCTGTTGACCTTACAGTAAAAGACCAACAGGGGCTTTCGGGTACAGCCAATACGGCACTGAAATTGGAAGCCGTGGAGACCGAACCTGAAACTCCGGCAACTAAGGCCCCAGGTACACCTGTATTGTCTCACAATAACTGGGTAGGCAACGGCTTACCAGAGGGCGCGTATATCGTTACAATGAACCTGTGGTGGGGCGAGAACGCAACTAGCTACAAGTTATATGAGGATGGGGTTTTGGTTGATACGCAAAAGTTGACTTACAACGCGCCGTGGGCGCAGTTTGCTCAGACGAAGATCACGGGCAAAGCCAATGGCACGTATACGTACGTGGCTGAGCTGACTAACGACAAGGGAACAACGCGTAGTCAGACGTTGACTGTTCGGGTTACCAACGCAACGCCAGGCAAAGCGGTTCTTTCTCACGATAACTGGGATGGCGATGGCAATTATAAGGTGTCTATGAACCTGTGGTGGGGAACCAACGCTACAGAGTATCGTCTCTATGAAAATGATAAGTTGATCGATACGCAAGAACTCCGTTCGGCTACACCTTATGCGCAAAGTGCTGTGACTACACTGTCCGGGAAAGCATCGGGCACGTATACGTATCGGGCAGAGTTAATTAACGCAGCCGGAGTTACCAGCACAGACACGATTAAGGTAAAAGTGAAGTAAGTTCATTCCTCATTGAAATTGATTAAAATTGATTAAATTAATGAAGGAATTGTTCTATGAATAAACGGCCTCCATCCTGATTTGCAGGATAGAGGCCGTTTTGTTTTTTTATAAATGAATTATATGACTAACCGATCATTCTATTTTTGCTGGCCTGAATCCCTGCGATTAGCAGAGCGACGGCCAGAATGACCTGTATTAGCAACGGCAGGGTCCATCCTTTTGTCCAGTCATGAAGCATGCCGAACAGTAGAGGTCCCACTGCAGCAAGCATATATCCGAAGGACTGAGCCATTCCGGACAGGCTGGCAGCTTGTCTGGCATCTTTTGTGCGAAGGACGAAGAACATGGTTACCATTCCAAATGAAGCTCCAGCACCTATTCCTGCCAACGTGACACCGATGGTAACGAGCGAAGCGATACCACTTAACAATAAAGCATACCCGACAATTAAAGAAGAGCACGTTATCGCAGTTAGAACACGCTGATCTTGCGTTCGGCCGGCGAGGATTGGAACGATAAAGGTAGCCGGTACACTAACCATCTGCATTAGGGAGAGCATCCACCCTGCTGAGGTGGGGCTGAATCCTTGCTCAGCGAGAATCTCGGGAAGCCAGGTAATCGTTGTATAGAATATTAGAGATTGCAGACCCATAAATAAAGTAATGAACCAGGCCAGAGAAGAGGTCCGTAGACGTACAGGCGTCCCTTCACTTTGTGTGGCTATAAATAACATTCGCTGACGTCCTGCGGCGATCTGGGGGAGCCACAAGAGAAGCGCCAGTATGGACAATAAGGCCCACATGCCTAACGAAGCACGCCAACCCATAGATGTGGCTCCTGCTACGGGCACACTCACACCTGAGGCGATGGCGCCAAATATGTTCATGGATACAGAGTATAATCCGGTGACGATACCTACCCGCAATGGAAAATCACGTTTGATCAAACTTGGCAAAAGCACGTTGCTTAATGCAATGCCGCACCCCAAAATTGCGGTTCCTGCATATAAGGAGAGAACGGAAGGCAACAAGCGTAAGGCCACCCCCATGGTTACGATCATAACAGCCAATAGCAGAGCAGATTCGAGTCCTAAACGTTTGGCAAGACGTGGTGCAAAGGGGGAGACTGCTGCAAAGGCGAGCAAAGGTAGTGAGGTCAGAAGCCCGACCATCGTATGGCCGATACCTGTATCTGAGCGGATCATCTCCACTACAGGTCCGGTTGCTGTAATCGGTGATCTCATGGTAGCGGCGATGACGATAATGCCTGCTAACAACAGGCCGAATCTTTTGGATGTCGAAGAATGTTCTTCCTCCGTATGGATAGATGAGTGTTGCTGTATTGAAGATGACATTGATAAAATCTCCTGTTTCCTAAGAAGTTGATATGTATGGATTGTTACATAATCCACTCCGTAAGCATAACATTCTATGTCAATATTGAGCAATGAAATGAAAAAAACACCCAATGGACCGTGGGTGCCTCGACTAGCCGGTGAACTCTAACGAATCCACGAGGTCTTATAATGGGTAAAATCGCTATTTTCAGATTCTAACGAACCTCAGCGACGTTAATCTGGCTATGAAGTGTAAATAAGTGAGTTAATCCCCAGAATTGGTGAGATAAGCTCTCTAAGATTCGTTAGAATTCAGTGATGCTGAATTTGGAGCAAATAAAGTGTCCCGCGTTCGTTAGAACATCGATTCTTCAACGTGTTGCTTATAGAGTGAGCAAATGCGGACGCTCCAATGCAGCGACATAGAGCATATAACGAAGTGAATGCTCCGACGAACCGTCGGGGTTCTCATCCCCAGAACGCAAAAAAAGCTTCCCGAAGGAAGCTTCTTTTAATACGTCCCAGGAGGGATACTCTCCTTGCAGTCGAGACTGCGAAGTGTTGCTAACGAAGCGAATGCTCCGACGAACCGTTGGGGTTCTCATCCCCAGAACGCAAAAAAACTTCCCGAAGGAAGTTTTCTTTTTATACGTCCCAGGAGGGATACTCTCCTTGCAGTCGAGACTGCGAAGTGTTGCTAACGAAGCGAATGCTCCGACGAACCCTTGGGGGTTCTCATCCCCAGAACGCAAAAAAACTTCCCGAAGGAAGTTTTCTTTTTTACGTCCCAGGAGGGATACTCTCCTTACAGTCGAGACTGCGAAGTAGTGCTAACGAAGTGAATGCTCCGACGAACCCTTGGGGGTTCTCATCCCCAGAACGCAAAAAAACTTCCCGAAGGAAGTTTTCTTTTTATACGTCCCAGGAGGGATTCGAACCCCCGACCGACGCCTTAGAAGGGCGTTGCTCTATCCAGCTGAGCTACTGAGACATGAATTTTTTCAAGCAAAATTGATTTTATCATATGCATACAGGAATATCAAGCATTTTATTTTAAACTGTTTTTCGTATATGATATTTGGCGGCAGTAACGTTTTTTTCATTATATTTAAGGTTATGTTAGAATATCAGGAGAACTCAAAAATAGATCAACAATCGTTTTAATATATACATCTATTTAGGTTGATTCCAACTGGATATTCAGGATATAGAGGAGGTGCTCCCATTAAGGAATCCACGACCCCGGAAACCGAGCATAACAACAATATTGTGCTGTTTCCTAAGACGCTGGACTATTACCAGATTCAATTGACAGTTATGCTTGAAAATGAACGGTATGGTGAAGCGATGAAATTGCTTCACTTTTTGCTGCAATGTCAGGGACAGGAAGAGCGCCACTATGATGAATGGCGGGCCCTGCTTGAATGGCTTCAGGCTGCGTTTCCTCAATATGAAGAAACCTCGCCTGCCGTTCTTGAAGAACGAGAAGAGGAAGAAGAGATTAGTGAGGAGGACATGGCACGGCAGCATGCCCGAATGAAGCTTGAGCAGGATGATGGCTATGCAGATAAGATGCTTCGCACAGTAATGGAGGAGCCGCTGTCTGAACAGACGATGCTGGCTTTGGAGCAGCTTGCCTATCTTGATCTGCCGAAGATTGACGAGGCACTTACGAGTTGGTTAAAAGATAAGTCGCTTCACCCTCTGCTTCAATTCCGGGTGCTGCAAACCTTGCGTCGCCGAGGTGTTCAAGGTATGATCCTGTTTACGAGAGGCGAAGAGCAGGTTGAAGTCGAGATCGACACCGTGCCTCTTAGACCAGAGGAATTCCCAATCCAAATCGTTCAGATTCTGGAACGAGTGGCAGATCAGACGGAGGTTCATGAACCTACGCTCTTTTATTTTGCCCAGGAACTGTGGATACAATATGTCATGGCGGTGTATGGAACCCGTGATTATGTATCGATGCTGGAAGAAAATGATTCCATGACAGATATATGGGCAGCAGCTCTACATATGACCGTTGCAGACAGTCTGGGTGGTTCTCATGATGAGGAAAATACCCGCTCAATGTATGCTGTGACAGGCGCGATGCGCTTTCGACTGGAGCAGGCTTATCGTTCCATGAAACAGTTTGTATCTGCCGGTTTGGACGGTTAATCGAGGCCGGAAACGTTTTCCTTAAACCGTATCAAGGGATTCCCCTTGAAAAAGAATCTAATCTTGTTTATACTAAAATGGTTATTTTGTACGTGATTGCCTACGTGAACATGTGAATTTTGGAGGGGAAAGTATACAATGAAAGCAACTTGGGAAAAGATAGAGAAGAACCTTGGGGTTCTTGAGGTTGAAGTGGATGCAGATCGTGTAACTGCAGCACTCGACAAAGCTTTTAATAAAGTGGTTAAACAAGCAAACGTACCTGGATTCCGTAAAGGTAAAGTACCACGTTCCATCTTCGAAGCACGTTTTGGTGTAGAGAGCCTTTATCAAGAAGCAATCGACATTTTGCTTCCTGAAGCTTATACAGAAGCAATCGACCAAACGGATATTTTCCCGGTTGATCGTCCTGACGTAGATGTTGAACAATTCGCTAAAGGACAAACATTCAAGTTTAAAGCAAAAGTAACTGTGAAACCTGAAGTTACTCTTGGTGAGTACAAAGGAATCGAAGTTGCTGTAGCAAAAGGTGAAGTAACTGACGCAGAAGTGGCTGAAGAACTTGAGCGCCTTCAACAACGTCACGCTGAACTCGTTGTAATCGACGAAGGTTCCGCTGCTAACGGCGACGTTGCAGTAATCGACTTCGACGGTTCCGTTGATGGTGTACCTTTCGAAGGTGGACAAGCTGAGCGTTATTCCCTGGAACTGGGTTCCAACACATTCATTCCTGGATTTGAAGAACAAGTTGTGGGTCTTTCCACAGGCGACTTCAAAGACGTAGAAGTGACTTTCCCAGAGAGCTACCATGCAGCAGAACTTGCTGGCAAACAAGCGGTATTCAAAGTGAAAATTCACGAAATCAAACGCAAACAACTTCCTGCATTGGATGATGAGTTTGCTAAAGATGTTAGTGAATTCGATACACTGGAAGAGTACAAAGCTGACCTGAAAACACAATTGGAATCCCGTAAAGCTGACGAAGCCAAAGCTGCACAAGAAAATGCAGTTGTAGAAAAAGTGGCTGAGAACGCTGAAGTGGACATTCCTGCTGCAATGGTTGAGAGCGAAGTACAAAACATGATGCGTGATTTCGACAACCGTCTGCGTAACCAAGGTATGAACCTTGAAATGTTCCTGAGCTTCTCTGGCCAGACTCAAGCTGACCTGAGAGGACAAATGCAAGAAGATGCTTCCAAACGTGTTCGCAACAACCTGGTGCTGGAAGCTGTAGGTAAAGCGGAAAACATTGAAGTATCTGACGAAGAAGTGAATCAAGAACTGGAGAAAATGGCTGAATCTTACAAGCGTCCTGCTGATGAGATCCGTGGCATCCTCGAAGGTAATGGTTCCCTGGACAGCCTTCGCGATGAAGTTAAACTGCGCAAAACGATTGACGTTCTTGTTGAGAACAGCACAGTTGTTGAACCAGTTGAAGCTCCAGCTGAAGAAGTTGTTGCAGAAGCTGACGAAAAATAAGACAAGCTGTTATCAACTTGTCAGTTGAATAAACGATAAGGCACGTGAATTATTGCGTGCCTTATTTTTAAATTATGACATCCATTTTATAGAAAATGAAGTAATTATATGGATGAACACTAATTTTATTGATCCGTGTACACTTTTTACATACCTATGTACTTCATGCAAATAAAAAACGGCAAGACGGCATAGGATGGCTTCAATTTGCACATACATAGAAAACATGGTTAAATATGATCAGGCTAAAAAAGTAAACAAACGGATGTCTGACCCCTCTTGTGAAAAATGACATTGTCACAGGAAAGTGTTAGAATGAATTTGGGTTTGCTTTACAGGTGGCCTATGTCTAATTACATGTAGAAAAGAGGTTGGTCTCATGAGTCTGGTGCCAATGGTTATAGAACAAACCAATCGAGGCGAGCGGTCTTACGATATATATTCACGTTTGCTGAAAGATCGCATTATCTTTCTAACCAGTGCGATTGATGACGATGTAGCCAATCTTGTCATAGCACAGCTTTTGTTTTTGGCAGCCGACGATCCTGAGAAGGATATCAGCTTGTACATTAACTCACCTGGTGGTTCTGTCACCGCAGGGATGGGTATATACGATACGATGCAATTTATCAAGCCGGATGTATCTACCATTTGCGTAGGGATGGCAGCAAGCATGGGCTCGTTATTGCTGACAGCCGGTGCACCTGGCAAGAGATATGCGCTGACAAACAGCGAAGTAATGATTCATCAGCCGCTTGGCGGCATTCAAGGACAGGCTGCGGATATTAAGATACACGCAGAATGGATTATTAAAACACGTCAGAAACTGAATCAAATATACGTCGATCGTACGGGTCAGCCTCTTGAGAAAATTGAGCGGGATACCGACCGTGACTTCTTCATGAGCGCTGAAGAAGCTAAGACGTACGGCATTATTGACCAGGTGCTCAGTAGACCGATCAATTCCTAAAGGGGTGGTTTCATGTTTAAATTTAACGATGAGAAAGGGCAATTGAAATGCTCTTTTTGCGGTAAATCTCAGGAGCAGGTACGCAAGTTGGTCGCTGGACCAGGCGTGTACATTTGTGATGAATGTATCGAACTTTGCACCGAAATCGTTGAGGAAGAACTTGGTCATGATGAAGAAGTAGACCTGAAAGATATTCCGAAACCAAAAGAAATTCGTAATATTCTGGATCAATATGTTATTGGACAGGAACAAGCGAAAAAATCATTGTCTGTTGCCGTGTATAATCACTACAAACGGATCAACACACAAAGCAAAATTGAAGACGTTGAATTGTCAAAGAGTAACATTTTGCTGTTAGGACCAACAGGTTCTGGTAAAACGTTGCTTGCGCAAACGATGGCGAAAATTTTGAATGTTCCTTTTGCTATTGCGGATGCTACGTCATTAACAGAAGCGGGTTATGTAGGTGAGGATGTAGAGAACATCCTGCTCAAACTGATTCAAGCTGCTGATTATGATGTGGAAAAAGCAGAGCGTGGCATTATTTATATCGATGAGATTGATAAAGTAGCGCGTAAATCCGAAAACCCATCCATTACTCGTGATGTATCGGGCGAAGGTGTGCAACAGGCTCTCTTGAAAATTCTTGAAGGAACTGTGGCTTCTGTACCACCGCAAGGTGGTCGTAAACACCCTCATCAAGAATTCATTCAGATCGATACAACGAACATCCTGTTCATTTGCGGCGGTGCCTTTGATGGTCTGGAGCAAATGATCAAACGCCGGATCGGTAAAAAAGTCATTGGCTTCAATACCGTTTCTGAGCAAAAAGATCTGAAACCAGGTGAATACCTGGGTATGGTATTGCCGGAAGATTTGCTGAAATTTGGTCTGATTCCAGAATTTGTAGGCCGTCTGCCAGTCATCTCCACTTTGGAGCCGCTGGATGAAGATACGCTGGTACGGATTCTTTCCGAACCAAAAAACGCGCTTACCAAACAGTACCAAAAACTGCTTGAGCTGGATAATGTGAATCTGGTATTTGAACCAGCTGCATTGCTCGCGATTGCAAAAGAAGCAATTAAGCGTAACACAGGTGCACGTGGATTGCGTGCCATCATTGAAGGTATCATGCTGGAAATCATGTATGAAGTGCCTTCACGTGAAGATGTTACGAACTGTGTCATTACCGAAGAAGTTGTTGAGAAAAGAGTCGTGCCTGAACTAAGCCAATCGAAGGACGATAAGCAGGAAGAGAGTGCCTAATAAAAGGCCTGAATCCCGTTGAACTCTGAAATATAGACTTGTCAGTTCTCCACTTTGGCAGAAGGCGAATTCATGTCTCTGTCAGGGTGGAGCTTTGACGTTGTGGGGAGAGAAATCACTCATGTATTTAAGACAGGATACACGTCCCGTGAAAGTGGGAAACGTAACGATCGGTGGCAGTAACGAAGTCATTATCCAAAGTATGTGTACAACCAAAACGGCAGACGTTGAAGCCACGGTTGCAGAGATTCTGCGACTGGAAGAAGCGGGCTGTCAAGTGGTACGTGTAACGGTGAATAATGAGGAAGCTGCCGCAGCCATCAAGGAAATTAAAAAACGCATTCATATACCGCTCGTAGCGGACATTCATTTCAACTATAAGTTGGCTTTACTTGCGATTGAAAACGGCATCGATAAAGTTCGGATTAATCCAGGTAACATCGGTAAACGTGCAAAAGTGGAAGAAGTGGTTAAGGCTTGTAAAGACCGCGGCATTCCGATTCGGATTGGAGTAAATGCGGGGTCTTTGGAAAACCATCTCCTTGAGAAGTATGGGTATCCTACGGCAGATGCTATGGTAGAAAGTGCATTGTATCACATTGGTATTTTGGAAGAGCTTGATTTCCATGATATCATCGTGTCTCTCAAAGCATCGGATGTGCCGATGGCGATTGAGGCATATACCAAAGCAGCTCAAATCATTCCGTATCCGTTGCATCTCGGGATTACCGAAGCAGGTACACTGTTCTCCGGTACGATCAAAAGCTCCGCAGGTATGGGAGCCTTGTTGTCGATGGGTATTGGTTCAACGATGCGGATCTCACTGAGTGCGGACCCGGTAGAAGAAATCAAGGTTGCTCGTGATCTGCTCAAAACATTTGGACTCATTACAAATGCAGCCACATTGATCTCCTGCCCAACGTGTGGACGTTTGGATATCGACCTGTTCTCCATTGCCAACGAAGTGGAAGAGTATATCTCCAAACTGAAGGTACCGATTAAAGTATCGGTGTTGGGTTGTGCGGTTAATGGTCCAGGTGAGGCCAAAGAAGCGGATATCGGGATTGCCGGTGCTCGTGGAGAAGGTCTCTTGTTCCGTCACGGCAAGATGATCCGTAAAGTGCCTGAAGAAATCATGGTTGAGGAATTAAAAAAAGAGATCGACAAAATCGTCGAAGCCTACGAAGAGACAGGTGTTATTCCTGGTCGTTCGCACTGATTGATTCATATCTTGTTACAACAAAAGCTCGCCAGTTATGGCGGGCTTTTTATTTTCTCGCATACAAATTCCGCATCGCCCGTTTACGTCGCGTCGAAAAGGCTATACTACCAAGTATTAGCATGATCTCATATGAGAATAGCGACAAAATAGGAGGATGTGAAGACATGGAATTTGGTATGGTCATCATGTTGATTCAGTTATTTTTTGGAGTGGTGATTGGTTTGTATTTCTGGAACCTGCTGCGTGGCCAGAAAACGAACCGCAGTGCCGTTGAGCGTGAATCTCGCAAGGAACTGGAGAAGCTGCGCAAGCTGCGTTCGATCTCACTCACCAAGCCGCTGTCGGAGAAGACGCGTCCAGCTACCATTAACGATATTGTTGGGCAAAAAGACGGGCTACGTGCCCTTAAAGCTGCATTATGCAGTGCGAATCCGCAACATGTTATCATTTATGGCCCTCCCGGAGTCGGGAAGACAGCTGCCGCAAGGGTTGTGTTGGAAGAGGCCAAGAAGAATCCATCTTCTCCTTTCAAGCCAGACGCCAAATTCACGGAGCTGGATGCAACAACAGCCCGTTTTGATGAACGTGGTATTGCGGACCCCTTAATTGGCTCGGTTCATGATCCGATATATCAGGGAGCAGGAGCTATGGGCGTTGCTGGTATTCCCCAACCAAAACCAGGCGCTGTGACGAAAGCGCATGGGGGAATGCTTTTTATTGATGAAATTGGTGAATTACATTCGATTCAGATGAATAAGCTGTTGAAAGTGTTGGAGGATCGCAAGGTGTTTTTGGAGAGTGCGTACTATAACTCGGAAGACACGCATACTCCTGCTTATATCCACGATATTTTTCAAAATGGGCTGCCGGCCGATTTCCGCCTTGTTGGAGCGACGACACGTTCGCCTCATGAACTGCCACCAGCTTTGCGTTCACGCTGCATGGAAGTTTATTTCCGTCCTTTGTTGCCTGAGGAGATTGGGCGAATTGCAGAGGATGCTGTTCAGAAAATAGGGTTCAGTCCATGTCCGGATGCCGTTGATGTGGTCAAGCGATATGCAACCAATGGACGTGAAGCGGTCAATATCATCCAGCTGGCTGCTGGACTTGCGCTGACAGAGAAGCGTGAGACGCTTCAGGCGTCTGATGTGGAGTGGGTGGCGGGTAGCAGCCAGATTCAGCCACGGCCTGATCGGAAGGTCCCTACACAGCCGCAGGTGGGGTTTGTTAACGGCTTGGCCGTATACGGACCGAATATGGGAACCATTTTGGAGATCGAAGTGTCTGCTGTTCCGGCTCTTAAAGATCAAGGCCGAATCAACATTACAGGCGTTGTGGATGAGGAAGAGATTGGAGGCGGTTCGCGTACACTCCGGCGAAAAAGTATGGCCAAAGGCTCGGTTGAAAATGTGTTAACCGTATTAAAAGCCATGGGTATTCGTCCGAATGATTACGATTTACACGTGAATTTCCCAGGTGGGACGCCTATTGATGGTCCATCCGCCGGGATTGCGATGGCGACTGCCATTACATCAGCCATTCAGGGACGCCCTGTGGATCATGAGACAGCGATGACTGGCGAGATCAGTATTCATGGTAGGGTTAAGCCTATTGGTGGCGTGCTGGCCAAGGTGGAGGCTGCCTTTCAGGCAGGAGCGAAGACCGTTATTATTCCCGCGGAGAACTGGCAGTCCATTTTTGAGAATCTGGATGGCTTGCGCGTTATCCCGGTAGATACGGTACAGGACGTATTCCGTGAAGTGTTTGCCTGGGTTCCGGAATCACAACAGATGGAACAAACGAAGCTTGCAGAGGAGACAGTTGCACCTGCACCGGAGATTTTTCCACCAGCATCCGCTTCCTATTTGCGTGCGGACGTGCCTCGTCCAGGACAGGTTACAGATTCGGGAAGCTGCTAAGCGCTTCCCTTCATTGGTTTTTTATGTGAACATTTGATAGAATAATGAATGACTACAACCTGAGAGCCATTGGAGGTGCGAAAGCGATGGGACCGAGCAAAGCGAAAGGTCGTCGTTTTCCTTTACTGCCTTTAAGAGGACTTCTCGTCTACCCGAGTATGGTACTGCATCTCGATGTGGGCCGGGAGAAATCGGTCAAGGCTTTAGAAAAAGCGATGGTAGAAGAACATCTGATTCTCCTATGTTCCCAAGCCGAAGTAAATATTGAAGAACCAACACAAGAGGACATTTTCAGAATCGGAACCGTGGCCAAGGTCAGACAGATGCTGAAGCTTCCGAACGGTACGATTCGTGTACTCGTGGAAGGCTTGGAACGGGCTGAAATTATTGAATATACGGACAACGAGGAATATTATGAAGTACTGGCTAAAGAGCTGCCTGAAGAGGAGAATACCCATCCGGAGACGGATGCCTTGATGCGTACCGTTCTGAACCAGTTCGAGAATTATATTAATCTGTCCAAAAAAGTGACACCAGAGACACTCGCAGCGGTGTCTGACATCGAAGAACCAGGGCGTCTGGCCGATGTCATCACGAGTCACCTGTCCTTGAAGATCAAGGACAAACAGGAAATTCTGGAGACCATCGACGTTCGGGAACGTCTGGAGAAATTGCTGGATATCCTGAACAATGAGCGCGAGGTGCTGGAGCTTGAACGCAAGATTAGCCAACGTGTGAAGAAACAGATGGAGAAAACGCAGAAGGAATATTATTTGCGCGAGCAGATGAAAGCGATCCAGAAAGAACTGGGTGAAAAAGAAGGCCGTGCGGGTGAGGTCGAGGAACTTCGCACTCAGATGGAAGAACTCGGCTTGCCGGACAAGGTGAAAGAAAAGGTCGAGAAAGAAATTGATCGACTGGAGAAAATGCCTGCAAGTTCAGCCGAGGGCGGAGTCATTCGCAACTACGTGGATTGGCTGCTTGGCCTTCCTTGGAGTCAGATGACAGCGGATGACCTGGATATCCAAAAAGCCGAAGATGTGCTCAATGCAGATCATTACGGATTGGAAAAACCCAAAGAGCGTGTGCTTGAATATCTGGCTGTCCAGAAGCTCGTCAAGAAGCTCAAAGGGCCAATTCTCTGTCTGGTTGGACCTCCAGGGGTCGGTAAAACATCACTTGCCCGTTCGATCGCCAGATCGCTGGGTCGGGAGTTTGTAAGAATATCTCTTGGCGGCGTGCGTGATGAAGCCGAGATTCGTGGTCACCGACGCACCTATGTAGGCGCCATGCCTGGGCGTATCATCCAGGGGATGAAAACGGCGGGTTCACTTAATCCGGTATTCCTGCTGGACGAGATTGATAAGATGGCTTCAGATTTCCGCGGAGATCCTTCCGCAGCGTTACTTGAGGTGCTTGATCCGGAACAGAATAATACGTTTAGTGATCACTTTGTAGAATTGCCGTTTGACTTATCCAACGTTATGTTTATAACAACTGCCAACACGGTGCACAATATTCCGCGTCCATTGCTGGATCGGATGGAAATGCTCAACATCCCTGGTTACACGGAGCTGGAGAAGCTGCAAATTGCGAAAAACTATTTGTTGCCCAAACAGAAGCAGGACCATGGTCTGGAAGAAGAGCAATTGGAAATCCCGGATGACGCGTTGTTGCGTGTAATTCGTGAATATACACGGGAGTCAGGTGTACGTAATCTGGAACAGCAGATGGCTTCGTTGTGCAGGAAAGCTGCGAAGAACATCGTATCTGGTGTGGAAGGTCAGATTAACATCTCATCAGATGAGATCAAAGACTACCTTGGACCTGGCAAGTTCCGTTATGGTATGGCCGAACTGGAAGATCAGATTGGTACCGTAACGGGTCTGGCGTGGACTGAAGTAGGTGGAGATACACTTGTCATTGAAGTGACTGTTGTGCCTGGAACAGGTAAATTGACTCTCACAGGTAAACTGGGGGATGTCATGAAGGAATCGGCACAAGCCGCATTCAGTTACACCCGTTCCAAAGCTACACAGCTTGGAATTTCGCCTGATTTCCATGAGAAAAACGATATTCATATCCACGTTCCGGAAGGAGCGATTCCGAAGGATGGTCCATCTGCCGGGATTACGATGGCAACAGCGTTAATCTCTGCCTTGACGAACAAACATGTGTCCAAGGATATCGCGATGACTGGTGAAATAACACTGCGTGGACGTGTGCTGCCGATTGGTGGTCTGAAAGAGAAATCACTGGCAGCCCATCGTGCCGGCTATAAAAAAATATTATTGCCTAAGGATAACGAACGGGACCTGCGTGACATTCCAGACAGCATCAAGGAAGATGTGGAGTTTGTCCCTGTAGCCCATATGGATCAGGTATTGCAGCATGCACTTGTTGAGCAGACAGGAATTCACCTGTAATCCACGTATCCGAAAGGTTCGTATGAAGATTAGACCGTTCTGCGGAGGCTTCGGCGTCCGCTGGAACGGTTTTTTTGGTATGATAGAACAATCCATGGCATAATACCTTCAACAGGTGATGCATAGCACAGGCGTTCAAGAGAGGAAAGATACAATATGAAAGTAAATCAATCTGAATTTATTATCAGTGCCGTTCGGCCTGAACAATACCCCGAGGACGGTCTGCCAGAGATTGCTTTGGCGGGACGCTCCAATGTGGGAAAATCTTCCCTGATCAACCGTTTGATCAATCGTAAAAATTTGGCTCGGACGAGCTCAACACCGGGTAAGACACAGCAACTCAACTATTATAAAATTAATCAGGATCTCTACTTCGTCGATTTCCCGGGATATGGCTACGCTAAAGTTTCCAAAGAGCAACGCTTTGCTTGGGGCAAAATGATGGAGAAATACTTGCTAGGACGCGAAGAATTGAAACTGGTTATGCAGATGGTGGATATGAGACATGAGCCATCGAAGGATGACAAGATGATGAATGAGTGGCTTCGTCATAACGGATTGCCTCTGGTTGTCGTAGCGACCAAGATGGACAAGATTCCAAAAACACGCAGAGCCAAACACATCAAAGTCATTAAGGAATCACTGGGCCTTCGTTCAGGAGATTTGTTTGTGCCGTTTTCATCCGAAGAGGGATTGGGGAAAGAAGAGTTATGGGACATCATAACCCGCCATGCTCAGATAGATAAGTATGCACCAGTGCCGGATGCAGAGGGTGCTTCTGATGAGGAAGAAACCAACGAAATTAACGGATAACCGAGATAGTATATCGTTTTAGTGCAGGAAAGTGAGCATGCTAAGTGAATCTTAGATGAGATCAAGATTAATCCGGTTTTTTATGGAATTTCGTGAGAATTCATCATCTGGGTCTGGAGAAAAATAGTGTTAGGGTAGTGTATAATGAGCATAGGTGCATATTGCCAACAGTACCAAAAATACCGGCCTTGCCGGCCTGAAGAATTTTGAGATGACTGCTACATGTGCAGGAAGACAAAACAATCGGGAAAGAATTGAGGGATTTGTATGGCTCAGCGGTTAGCCACAGAGTATGTTAAGGCCACTATGAAATTGTCAGAACCCCAGATGCATCAGTTTTTGCGCATGACAGAAGACGGCAGGCTTCATCATCGGGTTAAGGTGTTGGACAATGGTTGTCAGGAGGTTGTGCTGGGGGATGTAAGTGGAGAAGAAGTGCATTTCCCTTTTGACCGCATAGAAGGGTTTTATATCTGTGAGTTATCTTGCCGCCTGGTGAATCTGCATTTGACCAACGTTGTCCGGAAGCTCTTTGTGACTTTCAAAGGTGACGGGGTCGTGCATCGGATCTATAAAGGGTTCACCATGACGTATGTTTATGCTCAAGGCACTGTCCGTAAAATTGTGGAGAAAACCGGGGAGAACACCCGAGTGATCTATGAATACAAAAATACGTTGCTTGAATTGCAACATCTGTTCCAGGCAAGAGATGTAGAACGCGAAATCAACCGTGTGTATGCCGAGATCGATTCACTGCTGGACACTAGAAAAGATGCGACTGCTGATCAGCTCCATCAGATTGATGAGACCCTTGCTCGTCATCAAAAACGGTTGTTTGAGCTTGAAGCTTATTAACTTAAAGTTGTATGTTTATAAACGTATATGAATGTAATGAATTCCCTTGTATCTTCCGGGCAGTGGCACTCGCCAATGTGGAGGTTTCAGGGGATTTTTTAATGTGAGATCGAATATTCCGATTAGAAAATATTTATTTTACAATCTTCTGGAAAAGGGTTGATTTCACTCTGATTCAATGTTATTTTTAATCTCGTTGAAAACAATATAGGAACCAGGATTCACTCAGGACATTATATGTTGCGAGAGATTTTTCCCTCGGGAAGTGAATGACGTAGGTCCTAGCGGATGAAATTTTTCAAACATTTTATTCCTAGGAAGGGGGAACCGAAGGATGGAATATTCAACTTTCGGAAGACACGTTGCTGTTGATACTTGGGGTGTCGACTTTAATCTACTGAACAATGCAGAGTATCTGGAAGCCCAAATGGTTGAAGCAGCAGAGGCATGTGGCGCGACAGTGATGTCCGTACAGTCCAAGCAGTTTGATCCACAGGGAGCGACCGTACTTGTACTATTGTCTGAGAGCCATCTCTCCATTCATACGTATCCTGAGAGAGGTTTTGCAGCGATTGATTGTTACACTTGTGGGGAGACTGTAGATCCACAGCTTGCTATTGACTACCTGGTATCCGTATTAAAGCCTGAAAAAACGTATGCAAAGAAGTTGGTACGTGGTTTGGGCGAATTGCAAGTTGAAACACCAGACATGAACAACCAGACTGAACGGGTTTAAATAAAAAGTATATTGCATACACAATGTTCACATATCGGGATGGACACATAACCTCCCAAACTCTAATAGTCATGGAATAATTCCATGGCTATTTGTTTTAATATGCGTATCGTTATGAATATTCATAATCGACACTTTTTAACGCATAACGGTGAACTTTGGTGAGACACTACAATAAATGACAGTGCATATGATGATGAACATGGTGATTTCATAAACATTTCATAAAAAGGACCCGGTCACGGCTATGATGTGTGATATAATTAACCATGTCAATCATAAATGGATAGACATATGCAGTAAGCACTTTGATTGGAAATTTATTAGGCAGGTGAACTTGCAATGCACATCGTTGTCGTTGGTTTGAATTATCGCACGGCGCCTGTAGAGGTTAGGGAACGATTCACATTTGCAGAAAAGGACTTGTCTGAAGCGCTGCAGCAGCTCAAGCTGACCAAGAGTGTATTGGAAGGTGTAATCGTAGCCACATGTAACCGTACCGAGTTGTATGTTGTGGTGGACCGTCTTCACATGTGTGGTTATTTTATTCGAACATTCATGGAACAATGGTTTAATGTACCACGGGAAGAATTTACGCAACACTTATATATATATGAAGATGATCAAGCCATGCGCCATTTGTTCCGTGTCATCTGCGGACTAGATTCCATGGTCATTGGTGAGACTCAGATTCTTGGACAGGTGAAACAGGCTTTTCTTAAAGCGCAGGAAGAGAAATCAACAGGTACATGGTTTAATAAGTTATTTAAGCAGGCAGTTACATTGGGCAAACGGGCACATTCGGAGACTTCCATTGGGGAAAGCGCCGTATCTGTCAGTTATGCTGCTGTTGAACTCGGTAAGAGGATTTTTGGCATGTTCACAGACAAGAAGGTGCTCATTCTGGGTGCCGGCAAGATGAGTGAACTAACCGTGAAACATCTCTATGCCAACGGGGCATCCGAGGTCATCGTGGCGAATCGTACGCTTGCAAGAGCAGAAGAATTGGCAGCCAAGTTCCGGGGTACACCTTGTACGATGGAACAGGCATTAAATCGACTTAATGAAGTTGATATTGTGATTAGTTCCACTGGAGCTGAACGTTATGTCATGGATGCAGCAGTGGTACGGGAGAGCATGAAGCGTCGTCAATCTCGTCCATTGTTCCTGATTGATATTGCGGTTCCACGCGATATTGATCCGGCGATTGGTGAATTATCCAATGTATTTCTCTATGACATTGATGATCTGGAAGGAATCGTGGAGAGCAACCTGGAGATGCGTAAGGTGGAAGCTGCCAAGATTGAGAGAATGATCGAGCTTGAGATGGAGGATTATTACCATTGGCTCAAAACGCTGGGTGTTCGTCCCGTTATTCGCGCTTTGCAGGAAAAAGGTGTCTCCATTCATGAAGAAACGATGGATAGCCTGTTTAATAAACTGCCTGAGCTCGATGAACATCAACGTAAAGTCATTCGTCGTTTGACCAAGAGTATTGTGAACCAAATGACGACAGATCCGATTAATCGGATTAAGGAAATGGCAGGCACGAAGCAAGGTGATGAAGCTCTGCGCATGTTTACTCAGATCTTCGCTCTGGAAGATGCAGTAGAGGTGGCCGCTGAAAAAGTGAGTCAGAGTGATGCTACAGCTCTGGCGAAACCAGCTGCTCACCTTAACGAAAACCGGCAAGACCCCGTGCCGGCTTATGCTCCGGCAGGCGTATAAGGCGGGTGGGCAGCTTGACCCTTGCTGAACAAGTCTATGAAGCTCTAATCTATATGTATGCCCTGAGCCTACTGTTCTATTTCTCGGACTGCATTCGACGCAATGCGGGGGCGAAGCGGACAGGCACAGGGTTTCTTGTCGTTGTTTGGGGACTGCAGGTGACGCATGTCATATTGCGCATGTGGACTGAAGGCCATTTCCCCATCTACACCACCTTTGATTTTTTGTTTATATTTTCATTCAGTATTGTGCTGATGTCTCTTGTCATGACTCGCATTCAGCGTTCCGAATTTGTGATTTTGTTGCTGAATGTTGTAGGTTTTTCCGTTACGGTATTAAACCGACTATGGTTTACGGCCGGAGAGATATCACTGCATAACTGGCAAACGGTACATGGATTACTCATTATGCATATTACCTTGGCGAATCTTGGTTTTGCGGCGTTAACCGTTGCTACGGTATTTGCCTTGTTATATCTGTTCTTGCACCGTAAGTTGAAGAAGAAAAAGTGGAATGATACGATGCGACGGCTGCCAAGCCTGGAAGTGATCGGTAAGTATATGGATGGTGCTACGTTGATAGGAACACCGCTCCTTGGTGTTTCTGTGATGCTTGCCGTATTATCCATTGTGGCGGAAAGACGCTGGATTCTACTCTTGGATCTCAAAGTTATTTCGACAGGTCTTGCTATAGCCATCTATGTGGGTTACTTCGTATCCAAGAGAAGGAAACAGTTCTCTACAATTATCATGGCAAGATGGACACTGATCGGGTATGGATTTGTCATTATAAGTTTTTTATCCAATGCGTATTCAGCGTTTCATCGTTGGACGGGAGAGTGAAGGGGATGGACCGTTACACGCCGATATTTGTGAATACTTCAGGCAAGAAGTGCTGCGTGGTTGGTGGTGGACGTGTTTCCGAACGTAAAATTAAGGGATTGCTGCATGCTGAGGCACAGATTACGGTCATTAGTCCGGAGCTTACTCCCGTATTAAAACAACTGCATCATGAATCCCGAATTCAATGGATAGACCGGTCCTACCGCAATGGAGATTTGCGGGGGGCCTTTCTCGTATATGCAGCGACTGACCATTCAGAGGTCAATTCAACTGTGGTTCGGGATGCTGAGGCTGCGGGCATATTGGTGAATGACGCAATGTCTTCGAAGCACAGCAGCTTTATCACACCAAGCGTGGTAAGGCGCGGGAGATTAAGCATAGCGATATCCACAGCAGGAGCGGGACCGGCAGCAGCTGCGGAGATACGTGCCACACTCGAACGACAGTTCGGTGATGAGTATGAGACGTACCTTGAGTTTTTGCACCAGATGAGGACCGAGGTGAAGTCACGCGTATCATGTTCAAGTCTCAGAAATGCGTTGCTTCGGCAATTAACTGAAATGCACATATTAGAAGATATTCGTACAGGCCATTTTCGTTGGTGGACCGAAGAAGAAATCGGGGACTGGATATCCCGTAATCAGGAGGAAGTGTAGATATGCGTACAATTAAAGTTGGAAGTAGACAGAGCGCGCTTGCGCTAACCCAGACAGGCCATGTCATTCAGGATTTACGTGATATTTGTGAGCGGGAAGGATTAGCTTTTGACTTTGAAGTACATAAGATTGTTACCAAGGGAGATCTCATTCTGGATGTAACGTTGTCAAAAGTCGGAGGCAAAGGTTTGTTTGTCAAAGAGATTGAACAGGCGATGCTTGATCGTACGATTGATATGGCTGTGCATAGCATGAAAGATATGCCCTCCGAGTTACCCGAAGGATTAATCAATGGCGCTATTCCCCGTCGTGCAGATCCACGGGATGCGCTGATCTCCAATGGTGGACTTACTCTGGATCAACTGCCAGAAGGAGCTAGAGTCGGAACAAGCAGTCTGCGCCGGTCGAGTCAATTAAAGGCCTATCGTCCAGATTTGCAATTGGAATCGATTCGCGGCAATATTGATTCCCGTCTGCGGAAGCTGGAGACCGAAGGATTCGATGCGATTATTCTGGCAGCTGCAGGATTGTACCGTATGGGCTGGGAAGACCGGATCACAGAATACCTGACGGAAACAGCTTGCCTTCCGGCAGTGGGTCAAGGCGCGCTTGGTATCGAATGTCGTGAAGACGATGAGGAACTATTGCACTTGCTGCAGCTGTATAACGATCCGGAGACAGCATTTCCTGTACAGGCGGAACGCCGTTTTCTCAGTGTATTGAATGGGGGCTGTCAGGTTCCAATTGGTGCTCATGCGGTATGGCTGCCTCAGGAAGATGCGGATTCCCTGAATGGTGAAAACACGTTACAATTAACAGGTATGGTCGGCACGCCGGATGGTGGACTGATTCTTAAGGAAGCTATGATCGGCAAGGACCCGGTTCGTCTGGGAGAAGAAGTGGCTTGGAGATTGATTGAACGGGGAGCAGAGCAGATACTGGCAGAAGTTAGGGGATGAAGACATGGTGGGAAAGGTCTTTTTGGTAGGAGCAGGTCCTGGGGATGCAAAGCTGATTACGGTAAAAGGGTGGGAATCCATCGGTAAAGCCGATGCTGTAGTCTATGATCGTTTGGCAAGTCCGAGATTGTTGAAACAAATGAAACCCGGCGCAGTCAAGATTTACGTGGGCAAGCGCCCGGATCGGCATACGATGAAACAGGAAGAGATCAATCAACTGTTGGTTGATCTGGCTCTTGAAGGCAAGGTTGTGGTTCGGCTTAAGGGTGGGGATCCAACGATCTTTGGAC
The DNA here is from genome assembly GCF_030369595.1 of Paenibacillus sp. PK1-4R. Taxonomy (NCBI): domain Bacteria; kingdom Bacillati; phylum Bacillota; class Bacilli; order Caryophanales; family Paenibacillaceae; genus Paenibacillus; species Paenibacillus sp. PK1-4R. Next base: position 5,500,768 of record NZ_CP126535.1, on the reverse strand, counting down.
GCGTGGGCGAAGAGGCAGGTTTGCTGTACAAAAACGGGATTCCGTTTGAGATTGTGCCTGGGGTAACCGCTGCAATAAGTGTACCTGCGTATGCCGGAATTCCTGTGACTCACCGTGACTATGCATCTTCCATCTCTATTATTACGGGGCACGAGAGTCCGGACAAGCTTGATCGCAGTATCCATTGGGATAAAGTGACGAATGCAACGGGTACACTGGTATTTATGATGGGGGTTGCCAAAATTGGATATATCAGCGAACAATTGATTCGTCATGGTCGTCCAGCGCAAACACCGGTCGCTCTGATTCGTTGGGGAACACGAGCGGAACAGGATACCATTACAGGTACCCTTGAGGATATAGAAGCGAAAGTGATCGCAGCCAATTTCCAACCACCAGCTGTTATTGTGGTGGGGGATGTCGTCAATCAAAGGGAACAATTGAAATGGGCAGAAGCGCTGCCGCTGTTTGGCAAACGAATTCTGGTAACCCGTGCTCGCAGTCAGGCGAGTGAACTGGTGAATCGCATTGAGGAACTCGGCGGGGAACCGTATGAGTTTCCGGTTATTGAGACGGTCATGCCGTCCAGTGAATCTGCGCAGCAAAGTGTCAAAGACGCCTTCAGTGCTTTAAATACCTATGACTGGGTGTTTTTCACAAGTGTGAACGGCGTGGAGTTTTTCTTCCGCCATCTGGAACAGGAAGGCAAGGATATTCGCTCGATTCATCAAGCGAGAATTGCCGCCGTAGGACCTTCCACGGCAGATGCTTTGCGCAAACATGGCATCGTTGCAGAGGTTGTCAAAGGTCCTTTCCAGGCCGAAGGTATGCTTGAGGCTTTTGAAAGCGAATTGAAGGAAGGTCAGAGAGTATTGCTTCCGCACGGTGATCTTGCACGTACATGGTTACGTGATCAGTTGAGAGAACGAGGACTTCAGGTCACCGAAGCCATCACCTACGATACGATCCTCGCTGGTGAGAATGATGATGAACTGCTCAAGCTGCTTGAAGAAGGTGGTATTCATGCGGTGACCTTTACAAGTTCGTCCACAGTTACCAACTTCATGAGTATGTTGAAACGTATGGGGTTGCAAGATCCACTGCCTTTATTAAAAGATGTGGAGGTTGCGTGTATCGGACCTGTTACAGCGAAGACGGCAGAAGCCGCTGGACTAAAGGTTACACTGATGGCAGAGGAAGCAACGATGGATAGCTTGATCACAGTGCTATGCGACTGGAAACGGTCAGGCACCAAAGAAGGTGCTCTTCGAAATTAATACACATGTAATCATGTCAACATATGAAGCGTGCTGAATTCGATAGGATACCAGCGCGCTTCCCTTTTTGCTCTATTTAACTTTCAGGGAGGTTTTACTCGTATGAGTTTTCCAATTGTACGGCATCGCCGTTTACGTCAATCCGCAGGTATTCGCAATATGGTTAGAGAGACCCATCTGACCGTGGATGATTTTATTCAACCAATCTATGTTACGTATGGAGAAAATGTAAAATCTGAAATTAAATCCATGCCTGGCGTATTCCGCTTTTCGCTGGATCGTCTTCAGGAGGAAGTAACGGAAATTGCCGAGCTGGGAATTCCAGCCGTGTTATTGTTCGGTATTCCGGAGACCAAGGACAGTGTGGGTTCATCTGGCTTCGCTGAAGATGGCATCGTGCAGGAAGCGACGAGATTGATCAAATCCTGGTATCCAGAACTGCTGGTTGTTGCGGATACTTGTCTGTGTGAATTCACGGATCACGGTCACTGCGGTATGGTACACACCGTGGAGATTGACGGCCATATCTGCGGAGATGTATTAAATGACGAATCATTGGATCTGCTCGTGCAAACTGCAGTGTCACAAGCCAAAGCAGGAGCGGACATTATTGCACCATCCAACATGATGGATGGATTTGTACAAGCGATCCGTGCCGGGCTGGATGAGAATGGATTCAGTCACATTCCGATTATGTCTTACTCTGTTAAATATGCATCTGCATTCTATGGCCCATTCCGCGAGGCGGCAGATTCCACGCCACAATTCGGAGACCGCAAGTCGTATCAGATGGACCCGGCGAACGCGCGTGAAGCCTTGCGTGAAGCAGAGACGGATGTGCTCGAAGGAGCGGACATGTTGATGGTAAAACCATCCCTTTCCTATCTGGATGTTATGCGCACCATCAAGGATCAATTTGATCTTCCGCTTGTTGCCTATAATGTAAGTGGCGAGTATGCCATGGTGAAGGCGGCGGCGATTCAAGGCTGGATCGATGAGAAAAAAGTCGCCATGGAAATCCTGCTCAGCATGAAACGCGCAGGTGCAGATATGATCATTACCTACTACGGAAAAGACGCTTCACGCTGGTTGGCTGAGAAATAAAATAAATTACATTAAGGAGGATATTCATGACTGCACAACAAGGTAATCGTCGAAATGATGAGCGCTCACGCAGCGCGTTTGAGGAAGCGAAGCAGTACATACCCGGGGGTGTGAACAGCCCTGTACGCGCATTCAAATCGGTGGGACTTACTCCGATCTATGCAGAACGCGGCGAAGGGTCCAAAATCTACGATATTGATGGCAATGTTTTTATTGACTATGTGGGATCGTGGGGCCCACTCATTATGGGACATGCACACCCTGACGTTGTAGAAGCTTTGCGTGAGACAGCCCTCAAAGGAACAAGTTTTGGTGCGCCTACCTTGCTGGAGACCGAGATGGCAAAACTCGTCTGTGAGCGTGTACCTTCTATCGATATCGTGCGGATGGTTAATTCCGGTACGGAAGCAACGATGAGTGCCATTCGACTGGCACGCGGAGTAACCGGACGTAGTAAAATTCTGAAGTTTGAAGGATCATATCATGGACATGCCGACAGCTTGCTGATCAAGGCGGGTTCAGGTGTTGCAACACTGGGTCTACCGGATAGTCCAGGTGTACCTGAAGGTGTAGCTGTGAATACAATTACGGTACCTTACAACGATCTGCAATCCGTTAAGCTTGCTTTTGAACGTTATGGTGAAGAACTGGCCGCTGTTATTGTGGAACCTGTGGCAGGTAACATGGGGGTTGTACCTCCGGCTTCCGGTTTCCTTGAAGGCCTGCGCAGTTTGACGACCCAATATGGCAGCCTGCTTATTTTTGACGAAGTCATGACCGGTTTCCGCGTAGGGTTGAACTGTGCTCAGGGACGGTATGGGGTTACACCTGACCTGACTTGTCTGGGTAAAGTGATCGGTGGCGGACTCCCGGTTGGTGCTTATGGTGGCCGTCGCGATCTGATGGAACAGATTGCTCCAACAGGACCGATCTATCAGGCGGGTACACTTAGTGGGAACCCGCTGGCTATGGCCGCAGGATATACGACGCTCAAATTGTTAACACCAGAGGTCTATGACCGTCTGGAGACATTGTCTGCACGTCTGCAAGCCGGATTCGAGAAAAATGCAGCTGAGACGGGTGTTGCGATAACCATCAACCGTGTGGGTTCCATGGTTTGTCCATTCTTCAGTGCCGTTCCCGTAACTAATTATGATATTGCCAAAGAAAGCAATCTGGATCAATTCCGTCGTTATTTTGCGGCCATGATTGATCAAGGTGTGAGTGTTGCTCCTTCGCAATACGAAGGTATGTTTGTCTCTGGTGTGCATACAGAGCAGGATATTGACGATACGATTGAGGCGAATCGTAAAGCTCTTCAATCGCTATGACCATCAAAAGTTGGAAACGCCGCGGGGAATGGCTTGAGCTGATGCCAGGGAAAGCCGTAACAGGCAGTTCAGACAAACCGATGGCTGCAGAGCAATGGCTATTGTCTGAGCTTCAGTTTCCGGAGAAACTGCTTCGTCAGCTGAAATCAAACCAAGGAATACAACTTGCAGGGGACCGGCTTCGGCTGGCCCTTTTTGCGTCCCAGCCAATCGATGTTGAGCCACGCTGGGCTGATGTGGATGTATTGTTTGAGGATGATTTCTGTCTGGTTATGCACAAACCGGCAGGCATGAAACTGCATCCAGATGGAAGCCGTGCTGATCAGGCCATCACGCTGGATCATGTGGTTGCCTCCTATTATGAAATGAACGGAATACAGGCGAGTGTACGCCATGTTCATCGACTGGATGAGGATACAACGGGACCTGTCCTATATGCCAAAAATGCTTTTGCCCTCGCCAAACTGGATGAAGCGATGCGTCGCAAAGAGATTGGCCGTCATTATGTAGCCATTGCAGGTGGACAAATCCCCCTTGAACTCCACAAAATTGATGCTCCGATTGGCAAGGACAGACATCACAAACAGCGCAGGCGTGTCTCGGAAGGTGGACAGGAAGCTGTTACTCATGTGGAGATCGTCGAAGTGTGGGAACGAGCAACCCTTGTACGATTAAAGCTGGATACAGGACGTACACACCAAATTCGTGTACACCTGAGCTACGCGGGACACCCGCTCATTGGTGATGCGTTGTATGGAGGTAGAGCGGATGCCATTGGGCGACAAGCACTTCACGGAGAGATGCTTAGGTTTAGTCATCCGTTAACCGGAGCGATGATTGAAGTGAGCGACCCTTGGCCATCCGATTTCACACAATTGGCAGAGCGTGAGGTGGCTTACTAATACACTATTTAAGTTCGACTAACTATTTACACGAAAACGGAAAGGATAGAAACAACCAGAAGAAGCAAAGCGTTCGCCTAAAAGCTTTCTGAAAGAAAGCTGCTTCGGAAGCATAAGCTATCCCCGGATTTTCCCTTTTATAAAAAGGAATGAAAAAAATCTGGGGATAACAGCGATCAGAGGGTTGTTCTGTCATTGGAGTGACAGTGTAAATAACCATGAGTTGAACATATATAGCAAGGTTTTTCAAAAGGTGGCATGCTCCTCTCATTCAAGGCATATAGATGGGGTAACGAAGGATTTGGACCATGGATCAGTCCCATGAGAAGGATCATGGTGAACATATGCCGAAAGGAGGACGCCACCTTTGTTGAATCAACCTTATGGTTTACGGTTCGATATTTATGAGCGCGTTCATTTGTCTGAGGGAGTCCCTGCGATTGAGGAATTGGAGGAGATTGAACTTTACCCGCGCATTCAAGTCATAGGGCAGGATGATCATGCCACGTTAAGAGGACATCTTTTACTTACAGGTGCGTACAGAGGAGAAAATGAGGCTTCAGAGGAGCTCAAACATTTTATTCCCGTGGAGATCACAGTGCCGCTGAACCGGGTCAGATCGATTGAGGATATTTCCATCGAGATCGAAAATTTTGACGTGGATCTGTTATCCAATCGCAGTCTGAACATTACAGGCGTATTGTCGCTGCGAGGCATCGAGGGGTTTCCTGTTGAAGAGCCACAAGTGTGGTCAGCAGATGAGTTTACAGTTGTTCATTCACCTGATGCTCAGCAATCCAACCGTTCCGATGAAGCAGCACAGACAGGCAGCGACCCCAACACATTTGCACAAGAGTACCTGCTCCAGCGGAGTGAGGAAGAGAGACTTGCGAATGCAGCAGAACTTGCATATGGTGCCCCGGAATTCGCTGACCTGTCTACAAGGGAAGAGACATTAAGGAATAGCGAAGAATGGCAGCAAGAATATGCGGATTCGTCATCGGCCGAGCCAATTCAATCTGAGGAGCAAAGTGCGGAGTACGCTAACGAAAACAGACAACCTGATGTAAACGAAGATCCCGCCTCTCTGACAGAGAATGGGGATGAATTGGCATCTCATGAGCAATACAGCGAACCTTCTCCGATCTCGTCATTTATGGCTGAGACCGCAGATCGGTTAGCTTCTTACCCTGAGTCGGAACCATTGCTGCCTCTGGAAGATGAGTCTTCGGGTTGGTCCGAGCCTTCCGTGGATGCATTGCCTGCGAACTCGAGAAGTGCAGATCAAGCAGTCACAGAGCCTACTGCTCAATCATCTAATGAGTTGGCAGCACCGGATGTACCGGACGCACCAGAGGTATGGCACTTCGAATCAGCGAGATCTGTACCTCAGCAGGAGAATCAGGCAGTTGCCGATGTCCCGAGCGAATCACAGGCGGAGAACTGGCAAGGTGTATTTGCTTCGTCTGAACCACCAGGCAACGCTGAGGAAGACCGACCGTCTTTTGAAGCGACTGGGGTAGACGAGTTCGTACAGAACGAAGCATTTGTTCCTGAACCTGTGGCTGAGACGGAAGACAAGCCGGAGCTGAAGGTTGCTTTTGGCAGCAAAAAAGAATCCGCACCACGGCAAGAAGAGGGCGTAGGTATCTCTTCCTTGTTATCCTCGGGCAGAGCGGCACGCGATGCTGAAGTGGAGCGAGGCGATGAGGTTCCTGCGGGTGTGGTACAGGAAGAAACATATCCAGCTGATGATGGGGAATGGAAGAACCTGTTCCTGGGAACGATTGTCGACCAGACCCCATTCCGCAAGGTGAAACTGTGCATCGTTCAGCGAGAAGACACACTGGATGCCATTGCAGATCGATATCAATTGAGCACGAGGGAACTTCAGTTGTATAACCGATTATCTGAACAAGTTGTGGAAGAAGGTCAGATATTGTACATCCCTTAATCCGTAGTTAAAGCCTTCGTGACAACCCGTGATCCCCTTGAGGATTGCGGGTTTTTGCATAATTCGCCCTAAACCTGCATTCCAGCGCTCTTTATCCGCTGTTGTCAGGTTGACTATCGCGCACGAGCAAGGTATGATGTGTGTAGGTTTTTTGAAGAACAACGTGGAACGGGAGTAGTAGACAGTATGACCTTTCAGAGAGTGGAATTGCAGCGCTGTGAGATTCCGCAGGAACCAACTGATCGAAGTCGCCCGGGAGTTGCCTGTTTGAATACAAGAGATGAATGAGATCTATCGTCATTTATTTCTGAGGTAGGATGGGCCGGTAGCAGCCGTTATCTGCTTGAAGTGTCACGTCATGTACAGAGGGTGAAGTCTATCTTGCTGTAGGCGTGAAACAAAGGTGGTACCGCGAAAGCTAACCTTTCGTCCTTTGATGGATGAAAGGTTTTTTTTGTTTTTTTTGGCGAAGATGATGAAGTAACGGAGGAATGACACATGTCTGAGGAAAAAAAATCAGCTGCAACAGAAATGCCGACCACTTATGATCCTAAGGCGGCAGAGGACAAATGGTACTCCACCTGGATGGAGCGCGGATATTTCAAAGCCGGTCAACGTAAGGATGCCGAGCCGTATACGATTGTAATTCCACCCCCGAATGTAACCGGGATGCTGCACATTGGGCATGCGCTCGATTTTACACTGCAGGATATTCTGATCCGTACCAAACGGATGCAAGGTTACGACGGACTGTGGCTTCCGGGTTCCGACCATGCAGGTATTGCTACCCAAACCAAAGTGGAGCAGAAGCTGCGTGAAGAAGGTCTGACTCGTTATGATCTGGGACGCGAGAAGTTTTTGGAAAAGGTATGGGACTGGAAAGATCAATATGCCACTACCATTCGTCAACAATGGGGCAAAATGGGATTGTCGCTTGATTACTCACGTGAACGTTTTACGCTGGATGAAGGTCTGTCCCAAGCGGTTCGCAAAGTATTTGTTCAACTGTATGAAAAAGGCCTTATTTACCGAGGCAAACGCATCATTAACTGGGACCCGGTGAACCGGACAGCTCTGTCCGACATTGAGGTTGAATATAAAGAGGTTCAGGGTCACTTGTACCATCTGCGTTACCCGCTCAAAGACGGAAGTGGCTACGTTACAGTGGCAACAACACGTCCTGAAACGATGCTGGGTGATACAGCGGTTGCTGTTCATCCGAAGGATGAGCGCTATGCAGATATGATTGGTAAAGTACTTGTACTGCCTATCATTGGACGAGAAATTCCAATTATCGCTGATGATTATGTGGATAAAGAGTTTGGAAGTGGTGCAGTTAAAATCACGCCTGCGCATGATCCAAATGACTTTGAAGTAGGTCTTCGTCATGATCTGCCTCAAATTACGGTAATGGATGAGAGCGGCACAATGAATGCTGAGGCTGGCAAGTATCAGGGACTGGATCGCAGTGACTGCCGCAAGCAGATTGTTGCTGACTTGAAAGAGCAGGGCGTATTGATCAATATCGAGGATCACACGCATCAGGTTGGACACAGTGAGCGTACCGGAGCTGTTGTTGAGCCGTATCTGTCTACACAGTGGTTCGTTGAGATGAAGCCACTTGCAGAGAGAGCGATTAAGAAACAACAGAGTGGTGAAGGAGTTAATTTTGTTCCAGATCGTTTTGAGAAAACCTATCTGAACTGGATCGAAAACGTTCGTGACTGGTGTATTTCCCGTCAACTGTGGTGGGGACATCGTATTCCTGCTTGGTATGATGAAGAAACGGGTGAAATCATTGTATCTGCTGAAGATCCAACAACGCTGCCAGAGTATGCTGGACGCAAGCTCAGACAGGACGAAGACGTACTCGATACTTGGTTTAGCTCCGGCTTATGGCCATTCTCCACACTAGGCTGGCCGGAAGATACGGAAGACCTGAAACGTTATTATCCGACAAGTGTACTTGTGACAGGGTATGACATCATATATTTCTGGGTTGCACGTATGATTTTCACTGCATTGGAATTCACCGATGAGATTCCGTTCAAGGATGTGCTGATGCATGGTCTTGTTCGTGATGCAGATGGACGCAAAATGTCCAAATCACTGGGCAACGGTGTAGATCCGCTGGATGTGATTGAGAAATACGGCGCAGATGCAATGCGTTACATGATCTCAACCAGCAGCACGCCAGGTCAGGATCTCCGTTTCCGTTGGGAACGGGTGGAACAGGCTCGGAATTTCGCCAACAAGATCTGGAATGCTTCGCGCTTTGCATTGATGAATCTGGAAGGATTCACTTATGAGGAACGTGACATTAGCGGAGAGCTTGGTACAGCGGATTATTGGATTTTGCACCGTCTGAACGAAACTTCCCGCGATATTACGCGTCTAATCGAAGCGTATGAATTTGGGGAAACGGGTCGTGTGTTGTATAACTTTATCTGGGATGACCTGTGTGACTGGTACATTGAGTTTGCTAAGCTGTCCTTCTATGGGGAAGATCCGGTTGCCAAGAAGAAAACACAATCAGTACTTGCTTATGTTCTGGATCAGACGATGCGCCTGATTCATCCGTTTATGCCATACATCTCCGAAGAGATCTGGCAGCATCTCCCACATGAAGGTGAGACCATTACGCTGGCAGCGTGGCCGGTATATGATCCTGCTCTTGAGAACCCAGAGGCTGTTGCCGAGATGAACCTGCTCATGGATACCATTCGTGCAGTTCGAAACATTCGTGCAGAAGTGAACGTGCCGATGAGCAAAAAGATCGAGTTGATGGTCAAAGCAAATAGTGCTGAGACGTCCAGCATCATTGCGCGTAACAGTCACTACATCAAACGTTTCTGTAATACGTCCGAGTTCGATAGTGGGCTGGATCTAAACTCACCGGATAAGGCAATGACTGCGATCATTACGGGGGCAGAACTATACTTGCCGCTCGCAGGTCTCATTGATATCGAGCAGGAAGTGGCTCGTTTGGAGAAAGAGTTGGAGAACCTTGAGGGCGAAGTTCTCCGTGTAGAGAAAAAGCTGGCGAACGAAGGCTTTGTTGCCAAAGCTCCTGCCAAAGTTATTGAGGAAGAGCGCGCCAAGCAAGCAGATTATTCCGATAAACGGGATAAAGTGATTGCACGAATCAAGGAACTTAAAGGTTAATATATTTGGGTCGGATGGAGAGCGATTATGCCATCCGGCCGCTTTTTTCACTCAAACTCGGGACCGAAGGTGAATCAGATGACGGAATTAGACGGGACAGATGCAGCAGCTCCTTTACTTACGTATAACGAGGCCGTGGACTGGATCAATGGCCTTATTCCTTTTGGCATCCGACCTGGATTGGAACGAATCGAGAGTCTGATGTCCATGTTAGGCAATCCACACCAACGTCTCAAATTTATTCATGTCGCGGGAACGAACGGCAAAGGTTCGACTTGCGCTTTTTTGACGTCAGTGCTTCTTCAGGCGGGATATGATGTGGGTACCTTTACGTCGCCTTATATCACCAAGTTTACAAACCGTTTTCAATACAACGGTGAGGATATTCCTGAAGAAATCCTGCTTAAGCTCTCGAATCGATTACAACCACTGGTCATGGAAATGGCCTCCACTCCGCTTGGATCACCCACGATGTTTGAGGTGTCCACGGCTCTCGCGCTTCTGTACTATGCAGAGGAGTGTTACCCTGACGTTGTGGTATGGGAGACGGGGCTAGGGGGAAGGATGGACGTAACGAATATTGTCGCACCTGTTGTGTCCGTCATCACCAACATTGGTATGGATCATACGGATGTGCTTGGAGATACGATTGAGCAGATTGCTGGAGAAAAGGCAGGTATTATCAAGCCGGGAGTACCCGTTGTGACTTGCGCGACTCAACCCGAAGCTGTGAAGGTGATTCAGGAGAAAGCACAGCAGCTTCAATCAAGCGTGTATTTGGCTGGAGATCAATTCTCTTATCATAGACTGGACAGCAATGAGAACGGACAATCTTTTCATTTTACAGGCCCGTTTCGTGATCTGGACGTTCGCATACGCATGCAGGGCTCACATCAATGTGACAATGCAGCGGCCGCACTTATGGTGCTTGAATTGCTCAGACAATACATGGCATTTATGCTGGATGACAACGATATTGCACTTGGACTGGAGAATGCTTTCTGGGCAGGGAGATTCGAAAAAGTCGTCGATGAACCTCGAATTGTGCTCGATGGAGCACATAATCCGGAAGGGGCAGAGTCACTGGCCAAGAGCATTATGGATGTCTATCCGCACAACAAGTTAATTTTGATGATGGGTATGTTGGCAAATAAGCATCACGAAGCGTATTTGCAGCATATACTGCCACTAGTGGATACGCTGATCCTGACCGAGCCAGATTTCCGACGCAAAATGGATGCAGCCGAATTGCTGCAGATTGTCGAACGGGTACGTCCCGCCATTGCGAAGCAGGAACTGGAAATCATCGTCGAGCCCGAATGGGCAAAGGCACTTGATCTATTGAAGTCACGGACGGAAGCGGAAGATCTGGGGGTGGTCTCCGGCACACTGTACCTGATTGCGGATGTGCGGGCAGCCCTTTTGCATCAAACCGATTCTGAAAAAGGTTGGTGAAAGTTTTGTTAAATACATCGGAACACGTTCATTTTATAGGGATTGGCGGATATGGCATGAGTGCCATCGCAAGAGTTATGTTGGAAATGGGATACACCGTTACCGGATCGGATGTCGCTTCACAGGAGTTGACCGAGAAGTTGGCAGCCAAGGGAGCGAAAATATATATCGGACATACGGCAGAGCACGTCACTGGAGCAGATCTTGTTGTCTACTCTACGGCAGCGCCTGCTGATAATGTGGAACGGGTAGCAGCTGCAGAGCTGAACATTCCGATTCTGCATCGTTCCCAGATGCTTGCACGTTTGTTGAACGAACGTAAAGGTGTGGCTGTTGCTGGAGCTCACGGTAAAACAACCACCTCATCCATGATTGCACTTGTTATGGATAAATGTGATACGGACCCGACATATATCATTGGCGGAGAAATCATGAATGTGGGTACCAATGCCAAAGCAGGCCAAGGAGACTGGGTTGTCGCTGAGGCGGATGAGAGCGATGGCTCATTTTTGCAGTACCATCCATGGCTCGGTATTGTAACGAATATTGAGGCAGATCATCTGGAGAATTATAACAGTGATTTTGAGGAGCTCAAAAAGGCTTATGTGCAGTTCCTGAGCCAGATTCGTCCGGAAGGAACAGCGATTGTGTGTTCTGACGACGAGAATGTTCAAGCGATTTTGCCAGAACTCAAGTCACGGATTACAACTTATGGTATTGATCGTGCTGCGGATTATACGGCAACGGATATTGTATTGGGCGATCGCCGTATCTCCTTTACGATGAATCATCAGGGTGCTGCTATGGGCACGGTGGAATTATCAGTGCCGGGTAAGCATAACGTTTATAATGCGATGGCTACTGTGATTACCTGTCTGGAAGCAGGCATTCCATTTGAGAAGATTGTGGCAGCTATCATTCAGTTCCACGGAGCCAAACGCAGATTCCAGGTATTGGGCGAGGCGCGCGATATGCTGATCATTGATGATTATGCTCATCACCCGACTGAGATTGAAGCTACCATTAGTGCCGCCAAAGCAACGGGCAAACGTATTATTGCGGTATTCCAGCCACAGCGTTATACGCGTACGTTCTTCCTGCTGGATGCGTTCAGTCGTGCTTTCGCGGAAGCGGATGAGGTGCTTATTACGGATATCTATTCTCCTGCAGGCGAAAAACAGATCGAAGGCGTAACCTCAGCCAGACTGGTTGAACTGATCGTTCAAAACAGTAATGCTTCTGCACGTTACCTCCCTACAAAAGAAGAAGTTGTAGCTGATCTGCAGCATCGTTTGCAGCCAGGAGATCTTGTGATTACGATGGGTGCAGGTGATATTTGGAAAGTCGGCGATACACTTGCCAAAGGTTTGAAATAAATCAAATGAGAAATCGCCTGTCTTCGATACGAAGCAGGCGTTTTTTTGCGTTATATGGAATGTTTTCTCCAGTCTCTGCATATAGCTGATATAAATGGGACAAAGGAGAGGGTACGGGTGAGCAATGCTAGAATGACGTTTCGCTTCGGGGATCATGAGTCGGACAAGCCTGAAAACAAGAGGATATCCGCGTCCAGTCCATTGGTGACGTTAAGTGAAGAATTACCGCATAATCAACCGCTAACGCCTAAGCAGATGGATACAACCCCATCATGGACGCCTGAGGATATCCCCGGAGACTGGGGAGAGACGGTGCTGACAAGCTCTACTGTACCTGAACCTGACGAGCGGGTGAGCCATGATTCGAACTTGAACTTGGATGAGGCCCATTATTTTGGGAACCGTACCGGTTACGGTTATGTTAATCACACCGATAATCCGGAGGAAGAGCGTCGTGATCTGTCCAATACACATGATGATCAAGGCCACGACTGGCTTGCAGATTCAGAGAACTATTCCTATAAACGCAATCGCCCTCCAAGGGGATGGAAAATGATTGGTTCTGTCACTGGGGCACTTGTTACCGGAGCGCTTTTCGGCATGGTTATTCTTTCATTTTTCAATAAAGAAGGAGCCGTCAAGCCAGGCGATCTTCTGCCCGTCAATCAGGCAGTTTCCACTGTGACGGGTCAGGAGGGGGCTGCAGGTACAGAACAGCAGGTTCAGACAGCGGCGACTGGCAGCACGTATTATGCACTTCAATACGGCGTATTCAGTTCTCCTGAACGAGCTGAGCAAGCCAAGCTTGAGCTGGCTCAGGCAGGTATAGCCGCGGGTTCTGATCCTGAAGATGGCAATCGAGTATATGCAGGCATTTCAGCTGATCGTGAAGAGGCCAAGCTACTTAGCTCCAGGCTAAAAGCCCAGGGAGTTGAACTGTACGTCAAGGAGATCGTGAACCCTGAGATCAATCCGGCTATATTCGGTGGCAAGCAAGAGGATGTGCAGCTTTTCTTCACAAACAGTTCTGCACTGGTTGAACAATTATCTACCTTGTCCATTCAGCAACTGGGTCAGTCTGCTCCGGCAGCAGTCTCTACAGAAACAATGACCGCGATTCAAAATAAGCACGAGTCATGGCTGACGGGATTGAATAGTCTTACACCTGGTCTGACCACAGATGTACAACCTATTATTGGCGGAATGGAGAAATCAATGAACAGCGCAATTACGGCTATCGCGGAGTACAACAAAAACCCGGATGATGTGCACATGTGGTCCGTGCAGTCCGATCTGATGGAATATGTACTGCAGCAGAAAAAATGGCTCGAAGCGATAAAGCAGTAACATGCTCTTTCCCATAACAACGCTTGGAAATACCCATCCGGCAAGGAACTGGAAATAGTTCCCCTTGCCGGATTTGTGTTTGTATTGACGTACAAAACCCCGTATAATAATGTGGGTGTCAAAAAATGGCGAGGGAAGATTACCGATGAAAAAAAACTTCGGCATGTTATTGCTGTTTCTGCTGCTCGGCTGGATGGCCGGAGCGTGGATCGCCAAGGCACTGCAGCCTGTTAAGGCAGTAGCCTTTCTTACGAAAGCCACGACCATACGTTGGTCGCCGCAGGCTGATCTGGATATTATCAGTTATGATATTTCACTTCAATTTCAAATGAGCCTTCTGAGTCTGATCGGTATGATTGCCGCTGTGTGGCTGTATCGCAGACTGTAGGAGAATGACGAGTTATGACGAAAAAAAATTAAACCAGTGACATCTATTATCGTGATCCGGACAGGATGTTGCCGTGGCATAAGGAGCCGTTCATTTTGGATAACACTCAACAGCGCCCTATTATTCTGGCCTCCACATCGCCTCGGCGCAAAGAACTGATCGCATCACTCCACCTAGCGTTTGATGTAATACCAAGTCATGCCAATGAAGATACACCACCAGAGTGGACACCTGAACAGACGGTACAGGAGCTTGCTTTGCGCAAGGCGCTTGCCGTGTATCGCGGGCTTGAAGGCCGCGAGCAGGAAGCCATTATTGTAGGTAGTGACACCGTTGTTGTTCTGGATGGTGAGATTTTAGGCAAACCCGTAGACGAAGCGGATGCTGAACGTATGTTATCCCGGCTGCAGGGCCGTGTACATCGGGTGTTTACGGGCGTCGCTTGTATTGATGCGGGCAATGGACAGTCGTTAGTTCATTACCGCCAGACCGATGTAACGATGAAAGAACTGTCGGATGCGACCATTCGTGCTTATGTGCAGACAGGTGAGCCTTCAGACAAAGCAGGATCATATGCCATTCAGGGCATTGGTGCTTCACTGATCGACCGCATTGAAGGATGTTATTTTAATGTGGTTGGCTTGCCGCTATCCTTGCTAAGTGATATGTTGGACGGGTTCGGCGTACATGTGTTGCCACGAACATGAATGAAGCAAAATGTTGTGAAATGAAAAGAGGGAACATATGGAGTCGCCTCAATACATGATGCGCGACATCCCCCAGGAAGAACGCCCGAGAGAACGCATGATGGAATACGGGGCGGGCGCCTTAAGCCATGCTGAATTGTTGGCAATTTTACTTCGAACAGGCACAAGACAGGAATCGGCGGTGCATATGGCACAGCGGATTCTGACCGAGGCGGGTGGAATTCGCTCGTTAATGGATCTGAGTCTGGAAGAATTGACTGCGATGAAAGGGATCGGCAATGCCAAGGCTGTGCAATTGAAAGCTGGCATTGAGCTGGGGCATCGGATTGCCAAGAGCAGACTCACACAGTCGACTTCAATTCGTACACCGCGTGATGCAGCTGATATCCTGATCGAACAATTGCGTTATTTGCAAAAAGAACATTTTGTGTGTCTCTTTCTGAATAGCAAAAATCATATTATTGCCCAGGAAACACTCTCCATGGGCAGCCTTAACGCTTCGATTGTACATCCGCGTGAAGTGTTCCGGGCTGCCATCAAATGCAGCAGCGCATCGATTGTGTGCGCACACAACCATCCGAGTGGTGATCCTACGCCCAGTCCGGAGGATATCCAAATAACCAAGAGACTGATTGAAGCAGGCGCTATTGTTGGCATTGACGTGCTTGATCATATTATTATCGGAGATGGAACGTACGTAAGTTTGAAGGAGAAGGGCTTAGTATAATATAATGGTTGGCGTTGATGTTTTCCTATGAATGTTAACGGCGTTGTCCGTAAAAGATAGGTTCACTTTACTAATGCAAAAAAACAAATGCGAATATTAGCTCCACGTGTTGCGTGGGAATGAAATTATCACGCTCTGGATCAGAATAGAGCGGCTATATGAGGCAGAAAAGGAGATTATGTTATGTTTGGTGGTTTTACGAAAGATTTGGGTATTGACTTGGGGACAGCAAATACGTTGGTTTATGTACGAGGAAAAGGAATTGTGGTGCGCGAACCTTCGGTTGTCGCTATACGGACAGATACAAAAAGCATTGAGGCAGTAGGTGAAGCCGCCAAAAAAATGATTGGTCGTACACCAGGTAACATTCGTGCCATTCGTCCAATGAAAGATGGCGTTATTGCCGATTTTGATACAACGGCAACGATGATCAAATATTTCATCCGTGAGGCGCAGAAACAACGCTCCATGTTCCAACGTCATCCAAACGTGATGGTATGTGTACCATCCGGGATCACGGCAGTAGAACAACGTGCGGTTGAAGATGCAACAAAACAGGCTGGAGCACGTGAAGCCTATACAATTGAAGAGCCTTTTGCAGCTGCAATTGGTGCAGATCTTCCTGTATGGGAACCAACAGGTAGTATGGTTGTAGATATTGGTGGCGGTACAACGGAAGTGGCTGTTATCTCTCTTGGTGGTATTGTGACGAGCCGTTCGGTTCGTGTAGCAGGTGACGAGATGGACGAATCCGTTATCCAGTACATCAAACGTCAATACAATCTGATGATCGGTGAGCGTACATCGGAGCAATTGAAGATGGACATCGGATCAGCAATGCCATTGGAACAAGTAGAAACGATGGAAATTCGTGGACGTGACCTTGTAACAGGTCTGCCGAAGACAATTACGATTACTTCGGACGAGATCAGTGAAGCGCTGGCTGATACCGTGAATGCAATTGTTGAAGCGGTAAAAGTAACACTGGAAAAATGCCCGCCTGAACTTGCAGCTGATATCATGGATCGGGGTATCGTTCTTACAGGTGGTGGGGCATTGCTTCGCAACCTGGACAAGCTTCTGGCTGGTGAGACAGGAATGCCTGTCATTGTGGCTGAGAACCCGCTGGATTGTGTAGCAATCGGAACAGGTAAAGCGCTAGAGAATATTCATTTGTTCAAAAGCAGAAGCAGTTCGGCAGTTCGTTCCAAACGTTAATTGGTATTTGCCTAACTTGGCATAGCGACCAAGTGGCAAGGTATCTTTATAGAGGACCCGGTTAACCCCGGGGATGAGCTATTACCCGCTTAACAGGGGAGGATCGGCTGATATTCTCGCAGGGACTACAGGTCTGACAGTCTCCCCGCCGGGCATGGCTCGGAAGAGAATATGGATGTTAGAGGGTGTTCGAACTGTTTAAACTGCTAGGCAACAAAAGACTTTTTGTTTTGCTGGTGGGCCTTGTTACATTTATCGCGTTAATGGGCTTTACGCTCAGTCCGCGAACCACTCTATCCTGGCCGGAGAAATTCCTGAAGGATTCAGTTGGATTTGTACAATACGTATTTTACAAGCCCGCTTCCTATGTAGCGGGCTTTTTCAAAGATGTAGCGAACATGCGTACGGTATATGAAGAGAATGAAGAGCTTCGTATCGCAATGGGTCACTATACCCGTGATCGGCTGAAGTACAATGATATGGAGCAAGTGAATGAGCAGCTTCAGAAAGCGCTCAATTTCACCGAAGAACAGAAAAATCGTTATAATTACGGTTCACGAATTGCTCAGGTTATCAGTGCCAATTCGGATCCAAATAGTAGAACCATTAACATTGATATCGGTGAAAATGCGGGAATTAAGCCGGGGATGGCCGTTACCTCCCAGGAAGGGCTGGTCGGCGTAATCAGTCATGTTAGCTCATATACATCAACGGTTAATCTGTTAACGTCCATGGACGCCAACGATCCGACATCCAATGCCATTGCAGCAACAGCAGTAGGTAAAGAGAAGGTGTTTGGTATGATTGAGAGCTACGATCCGAAGACGGGCATGCTCAAGATGACCAAAATCTCGGAGGATTCAAACATCAAAAAGGGTGATGAGATCATCTCTTCGGGGATCATCAATAACTTTCCCAAGTATATGCGGATTGGTGAAGTGGAAAAGGTTGAAGTTGGGGAGTACGGTTTAACTCGGACTGCGATTATCAAACCATATGCTAGCTTCCTTGACTGGAAAGAGCTGATTGTCATTATCCCGCCTGAGGTAAAAGAATAATGGTAACGCGCAAGCAAGTTTTGTTTCTGTTACTATTCGTTTTGTTCATTGCGGAAGGTACAATTTTGCCGTTGCTCATCCCTTCTGGCTGGCAGATGCGTATTTCTGCCAATCTGGTCTATATCGTAATTTTGTTTATTGCTGTATATCATCATCGACACACGGCACTAGTGCTCGGTATATTTTTTGGACTATTGCATGACGTCGTATTCTACGGCGAGATGATTGGACCTTATGGATTCTCGATGGGATTATCGGCATACATGATGGGACTCATTTTTCAAGCACCGCGTGCACCACTGCCGGTTATGGTATCGGTTGTCATTTTGGGAAGTCTGCTTAATGACACCATGCTATTCTTCCTGTACAAGCTCTTCCAACTTAACCACGTGACCTTTGACTGGGCGTTGATTGAATACATGATTCCTAATTTGTTCATTCATTTTGTGTTTGCCTTGATCATATATGTCCCGCTTCGGAAACAATTGGAGCGGATCGGCAAGAGACGGAGCAAGACAGAAGAAGCTTCCTAAATACATTTATGGAGCGCAAAGCAGGAACTTGGGGCCCCGGGCACGAAATGTAATGAGATGGGAGGGACAGGCTTATGACGGTAAAATCGAATCACGTAACGATTAAAGGCATCCGAGACGGCCTGGTTTTCCTGTTGGACGATCAATGTGAATTCGAGGAATTGCTCTATGAGCTCCGCTATAAGCTGGAACACAGCCATCAAAATATTTTGACCGGACCGATTGTTCATGTGGATATCAAGTTGGGTGCCCGCGAAGTGACAGAGGACCAGAAAGAAGCAATTCTCGATATATTGAAGCAAAAAGGGAATCTTCTTATCCGATCCATCGACTCACCTGCACTCCAACCGGAGGTTAAAGGACCGCCGCCGATTGTAACCATGTGTGGTATGGTGCGTTCAGGTCAGGTGCTTCATCATGAAGGAAATCTCCTGTTTCTTGGGGATATCAATCCGGGGGGCACAGTGACGTGTACCGGAGATATATATGTGTTGGGTTCACTCAGAGGTATGGCTCATGCCGGAATTGGCGGGGACGAGGAAGCGATCATTGCCGCTTCGGTATTTGCACCGACGCAGCTACGGATTGCGGATATAATCAGTCGTCCTCCCGATGAATGGGAGAGCCGAGAGACCGGAATGGAATTTGCTTACTTACAGGACAATCAGATGCAGATAGACAAAATGAGCAATATCGTTCGGTTACGCCGAGATTTTAATGTGTTTAAAGGAGTGTAGCTCATGGGAGAGGCGATCGTGATCACTTCGGGTAAAGGCGGCGTGGGTAAAACAACCACCTCGGCAAACATCGGGACAGCGCTGGCGCTGCTCGGCAAAAAGGTTTGTCTGGTAGATACCGATATCGGCCTTCGTAATTTGGATGTCGTGATGGGACTCGAAAACCGTATTATTTACGATCTGTGCGACGTTGCGGACGGCCGCTGCCGTCTGAATCAGGCTTTGGTCAAAGACAAGCGTTTCGAAGAATTATATATGTTGCCTGCGGCGCAGACGAGAGACAAAAACTCAGTGTCGCCAGAGCAGGTCAAGGATATTATCCTTGAATTGAAAAAAGATTTTGAATACGTCATTATTGATTGCCCAGCCGGCATAGAGCAGGGTTTCAAAAATGCGGTAGCAGGAGCAGATCAGGCCATCGTGGTCACTACACCGGAAAATGCTGCAGTACGTGATGCGGATCGTGTCATTGGCCTGCTGGAGAGCTCACACATTCAATCACCAAAGCTGGTGGTGAATCGAATTCGCAATAATATGGTTAAATCGGGTGACATGTTAGATATCGATGGTATTTTACAAGTACTTAATATTGACCTGATTGGCATCGTGCCTGATGATGAACTGGTCATCAAAGCTGCCAATTCAGGAGAACCTACGGTCATGAATCCGGATTCACTTGCGGCGATTGCGTATCGGAATATCGCACGACGCATTCTGGGAGATACGGTTCCATTGATGCAGCTGGAGCAGAAAAAGGGAGCTTTCACTCGTTTCAAAAAGTTCTTCGGAATGGGTTAACTCATTAAACGAACTTATTCATAAAGCAATTACATGACAGCCGTGGCTCATAGCCCGGCTTTTTTTGTTACCTGCTGGCAGGCTTGTTCATATTATCAAGCGCCTCTTCATAGGATGTAGTAAACAAGCCTCGGCGGGAGGACATTCCATGAACATGAAACTCAGAATCAAGCAGAGACGAGAAGAACGCATCCGGCGACTGATGGATGGTGCCACTGTGGAGGTCCTACAGGAGCAGAAATTAGGTTCACTGTTGGACAAGAATGAGAACATACACCCAAAACCATTTACGCCTAGTGAGGGGATACAGGAAAGAGATCCGGAATGGTTGTGGAAAAAAGAGAATGGTCATTTCGTTCCAGGGGGGCATTCGAGATTCAACCTGTTCAAGTCACTTCTCAAACGGACGGTTATTAGCGCTTTGATATTTGGCGGAGTATGGGGTCTGTTTCAGTTGGATACATCGTGGACGACATCACCCAAAACAGTAATTGCCGATGCACTCCATCGGGATATGGATTTTGCCTCAGCAGCGGTCTGGTATGAACGGCATTTTGGAGGAACACCTTCGTTTCTTCCAGTTCTCGGACATACGACGGATGCCGTGAACGGATTGAAAGTAAGGCAGTTACTGGGCAAACCGATCTCAGGCACAGTCGTGCAGCCATTTGCGCTAAGCATGAAGGGAATTGAGATCGTTCCGGATGCCGCGGGTGCAGAACTTATACAGGTCGCAAGTTCGGATGCAGGGCGTGTCATGGAGGTTATCGGGGATGCAGCCAGTGGATTCACAGTTGTCATCCAACATACAGGCAATGTCACGGCAATATACGGTCGGTTGAACGAAAGTGAAGTGAACGTGAATGATTGGGTGGAAGCGGGGAATCCAGTGGGGAGTCTCAAGGCTACGGGTGGTGAACAACCGGCCACGCTCTATTTTGCAGTCAAAGAGGGGGAGGAGTACGTAGACCCGGCGGAAGTCGTTGCCCTTGATTAGGGTGTGGGGAGTCCGCATTACGTTTCATCCTTTTTTTGTAATTATCATGATGGCCTCCCTTCTGACTGGACATTTTATTGAGCTTATTACGTTGTTTGCCATCGTATTCATTCATGAATGTGGACATGCTGCGGCTGCAGCCCTTCTGGGCTATCGTGTCTTGTCAATCCAGATGCTCCCTTTTGGAGGAGTAGCGGTTATCGAAGATGGAGGTACTATAACGGCCTACCGGGAAATCATGATTGCTCTGGCAGGTCCATTACAAAACATGCTGATGGTTGGTGTGGTTTTGCTGTTGCAGTATGGCAATCTGGGCGATCCGGTTTTTCTCAATTATATCATTCAGGGGAATCTGCTTATCGCCCTCTTCAATCTGCTGCCTGTACTTCCTCTGGACGGAGGTAAAATTGTTCAGGCACTTGTCAGTCTGTGGGCACCCTACTATACAACATTAATGTGGACTTACAGAATTAGCATTCTGTGTAGCGTAGGGGTTATTTTATATGCTATCAGCCGATGGTTTACTGGGGACTACGGCTTACCGCTCAACATTCTGTTAATCGGACTTTTTTTGTTTTATTCCAACGTAACGGATTACCGAAATGTGCCCTATCGCTTCATCCGTTTTCTCATGAATCGTGAGGGTGTGTTCGCTCGTCATGCGGCTACCGGCAGTTTGGCGCAGCCAATAATCTCATTTCCGGCGAAACCTTTGGACACTATTTTGCGTCTATTAAAGAGAGAAAGATACCATATGGTATACGTGATGAACAGACAGGGTCGAATTATGGCCGTCTTGCCTGAGCAACGGATTATCGGTTCCTATTTTCAACAAAATGGTGATAAATTGTAGTGTTCTGGTGGACCTGTTCTGAAATGGGTTAATACATGTACAATGAGAATTGAAAAGATATTGAAATGGATGTGGATGAATTGAATTGTCTTCTAGAGGTGAAGCCATGAAACAAATGATAGTACATAATGAACATAACCTCATGCAAATGGCGCTTCTGGAAGAAGGCAAAGCTGTGGAATTTACGGCAGAGCGTACACGCGAGCGTGGACTGCTGGGTTCCTTTTTCAAGGGACGGGTCGTGAATGTGTTACCGGGTATGCAGGCTGCTTTTGTGGATATTGGTCAGAAAAAGAATGCGTTTCTCTATGTGGACGATGTGTTGCATCCCCATCTGGAGAAACAGCCCAAGGTGAAGCCTTCCATCTCGGAGTTGCTTCGTCCGGGTCAGGAAGTCATTGTTCAGGTTCTGAAAGAACCGGTAGGAGGCAAGGGAGCCCGGGTGACGACTCATTATTCACTCCCGGGCCGTTGGCTTGTCTACATGCCTGTTGCTGACTATGTAGCGGTATCCAAGAAAATTGCCCGTGAAGGGGATCGTTCCCGTCTTAAGGCACTTGGGGAGCAACTGAGGCGGGATGAAGAAGGACTTATTATTCGAACCGTATCTGGAGAAGAGCAGCATGAAGCCATTAAGTCGGACTTGGAAACATTACGCGCGCAGTGGTATCTAATTCGCGAAAAAGCGGACAGTTTGCCTTCACCAAGCCTCTTGCATCGGGATCATAGCATGGTACAGCGAATCATCAGAGATGTGTATACCCCAGGGAGTGACGAAGTCATCACTGATAGTGAAGGACAAGCCCGTGAGGTAAAAGCATTGCTGGAAGAGATTAGTCCTGGTCATCAACCCAAAGTACAGGTGTATCGGGGAACAGAATCCATCTTTGCTGCCTATGGTGTGCAGGAACAGTTGAATAAGGATTTTGCCCGGAAAGTGTGGTTACCCGGAGGCGGATACATTGTCATTGATCATACCGAAGCTCTGACTGTAGTGGATGTGAACACAGGCAAATATACGGGAGCTGGCGGTGACAGTCTGGAAGAGACCGTGACAGAGACCAACATACAGGCAGCAGTGGAGATTGCCCGTCTGATGCGCCTGCGAGATATCGGTGGCATGATTATTGTCGACTTCATTGATATGGAGGAAGCCTCGAATCGGCATGAAGTCGCAGCAACTTTGGAGGGTGAGCTCAAGAAGGATCGGACTAAAGCGTTTGTAATGGGTTGGACCAAGCTGGGCTTGCTGGAACTTACCCGTAAGAAAGTGCGGGAAGAAAGTACGTTACCCTATGTGGAGCCGTGTTCTTCCTGCCATGGTACGGGAAAAAGATATATTTCACCTTTGCATTGATTTTTGATATATTGCGTGATATAATCTTCAAGTATGTGTTTAGCCTAATGGTCTTGCACATGCTGTAACCGCACTGGCCGGGTATAAGAACAGTTCCGCAAGGACACTGTCACCTGAGAACGGGCGAGTCTGAGACATGAGGAGGTGCAAGGCAAATGTACGCAATTATTGAAACAGGCGGCAAACAGTACAAAGTCCAAGAGGGCGATGTTCTGTTCATCGAGAAATTGACTGCGAACGATGGCGAAAGCGTAACGTTCGACCGTGTCCTGGCTGTATCTAACGATCAAGGTTTGACAGCAGGTACACCATTGATTTCCGGAGCTACTGTAACGGCTAAAGTGGAGAAACATGGCAAAGGACAAAAGGTTATCGTATACAAATACAAACCTAAAAAGAACTACCATGTGAAGCAAGGTCACCGTCAACCGTACACTAAAGTAACTATCGAAAAAATCAAAGCGTAAAGAAGGTGCGATAAGTGATTATCGTTCAAATCTTTCGTGATGAGGACGGGAACATCGAACGATTTTCCATCGAAGGGCATGCTAATTTTGCCAAGCGGGGAGAAGACATCGTATGTGCCGGGGTATCCGCTGTCACAGTGGGTACGGTGAACTCGATTGAAACATTGACCGGTGTCGAAATGGATGCCAAGATGAAGAATGGCTTTTTAAGTGGTTCTTTACCTTTGTTAGATAGAGGAGAAACTTGGTCCCAGGTACAATTGTTACTCGAATCCATGGTGGTTATGCTCTCTAATATTGCAGAGTCATACGGGAAGTATATTAAAATACAGCAACTCAAATAAGCAAAGAAGGAGGACAACCAATCATGTTGAAATTAAATCTTCAGTTATTCGCATCGAAAAAAGGTGTAGGTTCCACGAAGAACGGACGTGACAGTAATGCTCAACGTCTGGGTGTTAAACGTGCTGATGGTCAAACTGTAACTGGTGGTAGCATTCTCGTTCGCCAACGCGGAACGAAAATTCACCCAGGAACTAACGTTGGCATCGGTAAAGATGACACTTTGTTCGCGAAAATCGACGGCGTTGTAAAATTCGAACGTTGGGGACGCGATCGCAAAAAAGTAAGCATCTATCCTGTTAATGTTGCTCCTGTAGCAGCAGCAGTAGAAGCGTAATATCGGCATTCCGCCTAAGGAGCCTTCGGCATTTTTGCCGAAGGTTTTTTGTATTCAACGGTTATTCGATAATGAACTGGCAGAAAAGACATGTTATACTTGGTTACGGTGGGTGTAGACCAACCGAGTTTTGTAGAACGGGGAGAAGCCATGAAATCTTGGAAAAGAGTGCCGTGGATTGCGGCATGTTCACTTCTGATTCCTTTGGTTTTCGTTATGTTGTATCCGGCGATGATCTCAAGCGTCGTGTGCGCATTGTGGTCCGTCGCAGTATTGCTCATTTCTGTGAATGCGATGAAGAAACAGGCGGAGGCGGAACGCAGAGCCATCATACAATCCATGGAAAAAACAGCAATTGCTTCATTAAATCATCATCGACACGACTGGATGAACGACCTTCAGGTGTTATATGGATATCTTCGGCTGGGCAAACTTGATAAATCCTTGCAATGTGTGGAAAGAATAAAAGAGCGGGTTACAGAAGAAAGCCGAATCTCCAGATTAGGCATTCCTTCCCTCGTATTTTATCTTCAGTCTTTTCGCGCCAGTGGAATTGCGCTGGACTTGCATGTGGAAATAGAAGATGAGTTGCAGCTTAGTGCTCTGGTCTCTCCCGAGGATGGCGAGTCACTTACCGGGGCGATTGCGGATGCAATCAGGGCCTATCAATATGGCGGCGGCCGGTCTTCTTGGGGAGAGGTTCGCAAACTGACCTTGAACTTCGGACAGGATCATGGAGATGTGGTTGTCCGACTGGATGGGGATCAAACACCCGATCCGGAAACACTGCGGCAGCTTACTGCCGTACTCAAAGGAAAAAAAGTCAGAACGGAGCAGTTTCCGTCTGAGGATACGTTTATACAATTCAGAATGCCGTGTGGAATATAGGAAGAAGGGGTTAACCAATGTTTGTAGATAAAGCGAAGATTTATGTAAAAGCCGGAGACGGAGGGGACGGAATTATTTCGTTCCGTCGTGAGAAGTATGTACCAAACGGCGGACCTGCCGGGGGCGATGGAGGCAGAGGAGCTGACATCATTTTCCGCGTGGATGAAGGTTTGCGTACATTGATGGATTTCCGTTACCAGCGTCACTTCAAGGCCCCGCGTGGTGAGAAGGGACGTAATAAAAGTCAGCATGGTGCAAACGCGGAGAACATGATTGTGCGCATTCCACCAGGAACTATCATCTTGGATGAAGACAGTGGAGAAGTACTGGCGGATATGACACGTCACGGTCAACAGGTTGTTATTGCACGTGGTGGACGGGGCGGACGGGGTAACATCCGATTTGCTACACCGAACAATCCTGCACCTGAACTTGCTGAGAACGGTGAAGAAGGACAAGAGCGTTACATTGTACTCGAACTGAAAGTTATGGCAGATGTTGGTCTGGTTGGTTTCCCGAGTGTCGGAAAGTCCACATTGCTTTCTGTCGTTTCGTCAGCCAAGCCAAAGATCGGTGCATACCATTTCACAACCATTACACCGAATCTGGGTGTAGTCGGTGTAGGAGAAGGCCGAAGCTTCGTCATGGCCGATTTGCCTGGACTGATTGAAGGTGCGCATGAAGGGGTCGGACTGGGACATGAGTTCTTGCGTCATGTCGAGCGTACTCGTATTATTGTTCATGTCGTAGATATGTCGGGTTCGGAAGGGCGCGATCCTTTTGAAGACTGGCAGAAAATCAATGACGAATTGAAGTTGTACAATCCGCTTCTCGCCGAGAGAACACAAATTGTAGCAGCTAATAAGATGGATATGCCAGACTCTGAAGCGAACCTGGAGCAATTTTTACAGCAAGTTCGTGAAGTTCAACCTGATATTGAAGTGATGCCAATTTCATCCTTGACCCGAAAAGGGATTCAAGAACTTCTGTATCGTGCAGCTGATCTGCTGGATCAGGTTCCAGACGAGCGAGTGGTTGAAGAGGTAGCAGATGTATCTGAACGTAAAGTATACAGTCTGGACAAAAAAGAAGACGATGGTTTCAAAATTGTGCGTGAGAACGAAATGTTCGTTGTCGAAAGTGCCAAGATTGACCGCATGATGAAACGGATGCAATTGAACTCACATGAAGCTATACTGAAGCTCGCACGTACACTGCGTTATATGGGTGTGGACGCTGAGTTGCGTAAGCGTGGAGCTGTAGAAGGCACCATCGTGCGTATTGGAGACTTTGAATTCGAATTCGTGGAAGGCAGCAGTTACTACTAAGTAGCCGTCTTCCGTGGAGAGACAGATTGATATAGGAACGCAGAGAAGTGGGAAGTTGACCCGCAACTCTGCGTTTTTTTTGTTTTTTCCTGACATGGGAGAGGGATAAACTTGTATACTGTGAGGAACGTATTTCAAAAAATAGGCGTGTCATGTATTGCCCTTTTGTCATAGATCCTATATAATGTCCACTATATGAATACATGAGTCTTTGAGGAGAGGACGTTCTGTGAACGAACGCTATTACTTAGTACGGGAAGATATTTTACCAGAGGCAGTGGTGAAGACCATGCAGGTAAAAGAACTACTGGCTTCTGGTGATGTTAAAA
Organism: Paenibacillus sp. PK1-4R; assembly: GCF_030369595.1. Classification (NCBI taxonomy): domain Bacteria; kingdom Bacillati; phylum Bacillota; class Bacilli; order Caryophanales; family Paenibacillaceae; genus Paenibacillus; species Paenibacillus sp. PK1-4R. Next base: position 5,473,793 of record NZ_CP126535.1, on the reverse strand, counting down.
CAGTGCATGAGGCGGTTGAGCAGGTCGGATTAAGCCGGAGTGCCTTTTACAAGTACAAAGATGGGATTCATCTGATCAACCAGCTTGAGCGTGAGAGAATTGTAACGATCTCCATTGATCTGGAGCATCAGTCGGGTATCTTGTCTCGTGTGCTTGGACATGTAGCTGGTTATGGAGCTAATGTACTCACGATTAATCAGAGTATCCCGCTTCAAGGAAGAGCCAATGTTGTCATTTCGGTGGAAACGACACATCTTCATGGCGAAATTGGTGAAATGCTGGATCGAATGCAAGATATGCCTGGCGTAAGACGTACACGTATTGTAGGCCAAGGGTAATTAGGCTTTAACATACAGGACTGACAGACAAGAATAGACATTAGGGGGTAGATCGTTAGTGAAACCAGTAAAAGTCGGATTGTTGGGTCTGGGAACTGTTGGAACGGGAGTCGTTCGCATTGTGGAAGGGAATCAGGAGGATCTGAGCAGTCAGGTTGGATCGCCGATTGTCATCGAGAAGATCGCAGTGAAAAATACAGAGAAAGAACGTGTTATTGCTGTAGACCGTGCCAAGCTTACGGAAGATCCTTGGGAAGTCATTCGTCATCCGGATATTGATGTCATCGTTGAAGTCATGGGCGGCATTGATCAGACGAAGGAGTATATTCTTGAAGCATTGGAACGTGGGAAACATATCGTAACAGCAAACAAAGATCTCATGGCACTGCATGGTACAGAGATTTTGGCGAAGGCCCAGGAGAAGCAATGTGACGTATTCTATGAGGCAAGTGTTGCTGGAGGGATTCCGATCATTCGTACGCTGATTGAAGGGTTCTCTTCTGACAGGATTACCCGCATTATGGGGATTGTGAACGGAACAACGAACTTTATTCTGACCAAAATGAGTCAGGAAGGTGCATCCTATGAAGAAGTACTGGCTGAAGCACAGGCTCTGGGATACGCCGAATCCGATCCAACTTCCGATGTGGAGGGACTTGACGCAGCTCGCAAAATGGCGATCTTGAGTACACTCGGTTTCCGCACCAATGTGGAGTTGAAGGATGTAACCGTTAAAGGAATATCCTCCGTAACTCGTGAAGACATTATGTATGCCAAAAGATTGGGCTATGAGATGAAGTTACTTGGTATTGCGGACCGTATTGGCGATGAGATCACAATTAGCGTTCAGCCGACGATGGTTAGACAAAATCACCCGATTGCTTCAGTCAACGGTGTGTTCAACGCAGTATATGTACACGGTGAAGCTGTAGGGGAGACGATGTTCTACGGTGCAGGTGCGGGAGAACTCCCAACGGCAACTTCGGTTGTAGCTGACATTGTAGCGGTTACCAAAAACCTTAAACTTGGCGTGAACGGTCTCAAAGCCATTGTGCCTTATAAGACGAAGCGACTGCAAAGCGACGAGCAGATCGTGTCGAAAAACTTTATTTTATTACACGTAGACGATAAAGCCGGTGTATTGGCACAAATCACACAAATTTTCGCAGAGTATGATGTCAGTCTGGCGTCGGTTGTTCAACAGCCGAATGAGCACAACCCGGATGCCGAGATCATTATCGTTACACATAATGCAAGCAAGGCAAGCATGGATAAGGTGTTAAAACATTTTGAATCACTCAGCGTCATTCGCCGCATTAAGAGTGTCTACCGGGTCGAAGGATAAATGTCACTATCCCATACGGCATCTCAATTATTTCAGTTATAACGTACAAGTTAATCATATCCGGTTCAACAGGTCATCATTTCAGATTATTAAAACATAAAGGAGATTACCCACAATGAGATATCAAGGACTTTTGCAAACGTACAGAGAGCACCTTCCGGTTAATGAAAATACACCCCTGCTTACGCTTCAGGAAGGAAATACACCGTTGATTCATGCAGAGAATCTGTCTGAGGAACTTGGCTTGAATGTTTACTTCAAATACGAAGGTTTGAACCCTACGGGATCTTTCAAAGACCGCGGTATGGTTATGGCTGTTGCCAAAGCTATGGAAGAGGGTAGCCGTACGATCATGTGTGCATCCACAGGTAATACATCAGCAGCTGCAGCAGCCTACGCCGCACGTGGTGGCCTCAATTGTATCGTACTAATCCCGAATAACAACATTGCACTGGGTAAACTGGCCCAAGCCATGATCTATGGAGCTAAGGTGATTGCGATCAATGGTAACTTTGACCGTGCACTGGAGATTGTGCGTGAGATCACAGCCAAACATCCGATCACGCTTGTAAACTCTGTGAATCCGTTCCGGATTGAAGGACAGAAGACAGCAGCGTTTGAAGTAATTGAACAACTTGGCGAAGCGCCTGACGTTCTGGCAATTCCAGTCGGCAATGCGGGGAATATCTCGGCGTATTGGAAAGGTTTCAAAGAATATAAAGAGGCAGGCAAGTCCAGCACACTTCCACGTATGGTTGGTTTCGAAGCAGAAGGTGCGATGGCCATTGTAAAAGGTGAGCCGATCCTTGAACCTGAAACAGTAGCAACAGCGATTCGAATCGGTAATCCGGCGAGCTGGAAAACGGCAGTAGCTGCAGCTGAGGAATCTGGTGGACAAATCAACTATGTAACGGATGAACAAATCCTGACAGCGTATCGTACGCTTGCTTCTCGGGAAGGAATTTTTGCTGAACCTGCTTCTGCGGCTTCCCTTGCCGGTGTATACAAACTGAAGAGTGAAGGGTACTTTAAAGGCGGAGAGACTGTAGTTTGTGTACTGACAGGTAATGGCCTGAAAGATCCTAATATTGCGATCAAAACAGTAGCGACTGAGCCACTTGTTGTTGAAGATACGGAAGAAGCAGTAATGGCGGCCATTGCACAGTTGGAGCAGCAATCTGTATGAGTTTGCGTGAAAAGGTAACCGTAAAAATACCTGCAAGCACAGCCAATCTCGGTCCGGGGTTTGACACCCTGGGCATGGCATTGTCTTTGTACGCCTGGTTGGAAATGAAACCTGCCGAGCAGACGACATTTCATCTTCACGGCGATCATTTGACAGGACTGCCTACGGATAAATCGAATTTGATCTATGAAGTCGCACAGATGGTATTTGATGAAGCTGGGGTATCCGTACCTGAATTGGAGATTTCCATGTATTCCGATATTCCGCTTACGCGGGGACTTGGGAGTAGTGCATCAGCCATCGTTGGTGCACTGGCGGCAGCGAATGCATTAATTGGTGCTCCTTTATCCGATGCGAAACTCCTGGATATGGCCACATCCCTCGAGAAGCATCCTGACAATGTGGGAGCATCTCTGTATGGCGGTATTATTACGGCTGCATGGAATGGTCAACAGGTAGATCATATACGTATTGAACCACACCAGGATTTGCAGGCTTTGGTTATTGTACCTGAATTCCAGCTGTCTACTTCAAAAGCTAGGAATGTGATTCCTGAGCAATTTGGCATGTCTGATGTGGTGCATAACATCAGCAGATCCTCACTGCTCGTTGCTGCTTTGGCGAGTGGGCGACTGGATATGATTCAGAAGGCGATGTCAGATCGAATTCACCAACCGTACCGGGCATCATTGGTGCCAGGCATGGCTGAGATATTGGAACATGCTGTCGATCATGGAGCGTTGGGAGCTGCCCTGAGCGGAGCCGGACCGACCGTATTGACTTTGGTGGATCGTCATGACACCCGAAAAGCGGAATTGGAACAATATTTGCTGGAGACCATGAAGCGGGAAGGCATATCTGCTACTGCACTGTGGCTCGATCCGGATTTGGACGGTGTAACCGTATTGCCTGATCAAGACGAACGTCCTTTTCTGGACAGAATCAAAGGGGAAGTTAATGTATGAAACGAATTGCAGTGTTACCTGAAGGCTCGGTTTCCCATGAAGCGATAGATTTCCTTTTTAACAGTGAACCGTTAGATTTGCATCACTCCAAGCTGATTTCGGATGTTTTTCGAGCAACGGACAGCGGGACTACACAATACAGTGTCATTCCGATTGAAAATACCATTGAGGGTTCCGTTAGTCTGCATATGGACTGGCTTGTGAATGAAGTCGACATTCCAATGCAAGCGGAGTGGGTATACCCATCCATCCAGAATGTCATTGGACATGGCTCGGAATTTAAGACGGAGAGCGGCGAGTATGATTTCAGTAAAATTACCAAGATCATGTCTCATCCTGTGGCTATTCCGCAGTGTCAGAATTTTATTCGGCTGCATTCGCCTGGGGCGAACCTTGAAGGTGTGAACAGTACAGCCGAAGCTGTAGAAATTGTGAAAAAAAATCCGGGTAAGGGCTGGGTAGCCATCGGTACCAAGCTTGCTGCTCAGAAGCATGGTCTGGACATTATGGCTGAACGGGTTACAGATCATGACAACAACTATACCCGTTTTGTGCTCATCGGCCATGAACCTGTGAACATTCCACGTGAACCGGATCATGTGAAAACCAGCTTGCTGGTGACGTTGCCAGAAGATGCACCGGGTGCGTTGCATCAGGTATTGTCGGCATTTGCCTGGCGGAAGCTGAATTTGACCCGACTTGAATCTCGTCCAACGAAGAAACAATTGGGCAGTTACTATTTCTACATTGACGTTGTGGAAACGGTGGATTCGGTATTGCTCACCGCAGCCATGGGGGAGATTGAGGCGTTGAATTGTCAGGTGCGCGTTCTTGGTAGCTATCCTTGTTATACATATCCTTCGAGGTAATCGACCTTTATGCTGGTTGTGATTGTTAGAAGGTTGTCATAATTCTGGGTAGAGTGAACAAGTAAGAGCTTGTCATTTTGGTGTACAATGGACGGGTTAATAAACGTTTCGGAGTACAGTGAATGGATATTTTATGGAGGTGCAGTCATCGGTGGCAGAACAATGGATCTATTTGGATGGTCAGTATGTGACCAAGGAGAACGCAACCGTTTCGGTATATGATCATGGATTTTTGTATGGAGACGGGATTTTCGAAGGTATTCGGATATATAACGGAAATATTTTCAGATGTAAGGCCCACTTGGATCGTTTGTATGATTCGGCCAAATCCATCAGTTTGAACATCCCGCTGTCCATTGATGAGATGCTGGAAGTGATGGCTGAAACGGTGCGCCGCAATGATATGCGTAATGGTTATATTCGTCTTATTGTATCGCGTGGCCCTGGTAATCTGGGGTTGGACCCGCTTCGTTGCCCCAAGGCATCCGTAATTATCATTGTGGAGCAATTGGCGATCTATCCGGAGGAAGCGTATCTTACTGGATTGAAAGCAGTGTCTGTATCCCAACGCCGGAATATCCCGGACGCCTTGAATCCAAAAATTAAATCATTGAACTATCTGAATAACATCCTGGTTAAAATCCAGTCTAACTATTCAGGTGCCGGAGAAGCTATTATGTTGAATTCCCAAGGTTACGTTACTGAGGGTTCAAGTGATAACATCTTCATCATCAAAAATGGTGTAGTGTATACGCCGCCTTGTTATCTCGGAGCACTTGAAGGGATTACACGTCAAGCCATTATCGATCTATGTGGCGAACTGGAGCTTGAATTAAAAGAAGTGCCATTCACCCTGCATGATGTGTATATCGCAGACGAAGTCTTTTTCACCGGGACAGCTGCAGAAGTTATCGCTGCATATGAAGTCGATGGAAGAACAATTGGCACGGGAGTAGCAGGTCCGGTAACGCTGAGACTGCTGGAAGCATTCCGTCAGATTGTTGACAAAGATGGATATAAAGTGTGGGAATCTTAAGTTAGAATTGCATAGCATAGGGAACAGGAATCCTCCTTGTCCGATAAAATTCTGCATACCTAGTGTATGGGGATTTTAGAGACAGGAGGATTTTTTTTGTTTAGTTGATGTCATTAGCCCGGTTTCTGCATAGGATGTAGTAACGGTATGGGCGAATGTACTGCCCAAGTATGACGTCTAGGAGGTTAGTTCCCTGTGAAAATACACATGGTGAAAAAAGGCGACACATTATATCTGCTGTCCCAAAAATACAATGTAGCGCTGGACAAATTGATCGCGGCTAATCCGCAAATCACAAATCCCGACAAGCTGGATATTGGCATGAAGATCAAAATCCCTGCAGAGCCAGTAACACCGAAGCCGGAGGGTGTGCTCCACAGTCACAAGGTGCAGCAAGGAGATTCGTTATGGAAGTTGGCACAAGCCTGGGGAGTTCCTTTAAAAGATATGATCAATGCCAATCCACAGTTGAAAAATCCGAATGCTCTGCTGGTGGGGGAGACAGTTTATATTCCATCTATGCACGCACAAGGAAACAGTACATCTAATTCGGGTGCTGGCAACATTGCTGCTCAAGAAAAGTTGTCACCTGAAGGTAAGGAATACACGGGAGTCAAAGAACCGGAACCACCGGCGCCAGTTATGCCAACTCCTCCTGCTCCGGTAGCAGAGGTTCCTGTTCCAGTCCCAGTTCCTGCTCCACCACCAGCCAATACGGAGAAGCCGAATGTGAAGCCTGAACTGGAGGTACTGCCGCAGTTACCAGAGCTTCCAGAAGTGAAACCTGAAAAGGAAACGCACAAAAAAGAAGAGGTTAAACCCGAAGTTCATGTAAAACCGGTAGCAGAATCCAAGAAATACACAATGCCTAATCTTTCGCCTGAAATTATGCCTTTGCCTGTAATGCCTAATACTAAGTCTCCAACTGAGGTTGCACCGGCAACGAAAAAGCCTTGTGGTTGTGGTAATAAGTTGCATCATGCTCCAGCCGAGCACCCTTATGTTCAAATCCCGGTTCCTGTACAAGAGGTGTATGGTGCTCAGCAAGACATGTACACGGCAGGAGCGAGTAACAATGCGTCGTTTCCAGGGATTCCGGAAGTTAGTCCATATAGTGGCAGTGATCTGCCTAACAGTCCGTGGACTGGCGCGGAGCAGGGTTATAACCACAATAACGTTATGCCGAATCTGTCCGCAGAAATACAAAACAACTCATTTCCGATTGCGCCAGCTGGCGAAGTGAATAGTCCATTCCCAACGTATGCAGCACCTAGTCATATGAATCATCAGCCGCCTTTCATATCTCCATACTCAATGCTTCCGTACCCTCCATGCGGATGTGGCTCACATACACATATGCCTCAGTATACTTATCCTTCTCATGGTTATCAGGATCCGGCTTGGAATATGTATGGTCCTTCGTACGGTATGCCGCCTGAAATGTCCACATCAACGATGCCAAACCAGCCTATTGAGTATGCTTATCAGAATCCGTATCCTACTCAGAACATGGTTCCGCCGTCCCCGCTTGGAGCATTTGGTGAAATGTATCCTCCTCAAGAGCAAGGCAAGGGTGGTAAAAAAGGGGGGCGTGAAGACGCTAACTTAAGTCAGGTAGCAATTGAAGAGGTTGGATCAGATTCGGAAGGGAAGTCCAAACAAGCAGGGAATAAGCCGGGAGCTGCAAAACGCAGAACAAGCAAGGCTCCTCTGAAGAATAAATCCAAGGTATCCGTGTCCGGGAAAACATCCAGAGAGGGTGCAGCTACTTCCAACCAACGGAAATCCGATAAAAAGCGTCGTAATCCATGGATACAAAACTAACCTGGGGATTGCGATTAATGAATAAGTGAGGTACCTGTTATATAAGCGGGAAGCCAGCTCTGCAATAGAGAGCTGGCTTCCCGCTTACCTGAGTGAACATTGAGTTGCACACAACGGAGATATAGTTGCTCAGGAAATGATATAAAGTATTTTATTAAGAAGTTATTGTAAACCCTTTCATAAATGTGTTAAAATATTTGTACCCTATGAGCATGACCTAATATGATTAGGAAAAGATAGGGAACGGATATGATAGCTTTAGCTAATGTAAAACTACTAAAGAAAAGAAATGAAAAAAACTGTTGCATTACATTCAGCCGTATGATATATTATTTAAGTCGCCGCTGAAACACACGGCTGACACGGGAAACACAATAAATAATGAAATAAGTTTGATCTTTGAAAACTGAACAACGAGTGAGTAAACATTCTGCTTGCAGAATGAACGCGAAAGTTGAGACGAGCCTTGGCTTGAATCGACTGGAGCACAAATGAGATTTTTAATCTCGTCAGATTCAAAATGAGCTTATCGCTCTTTTCAATACTTTATTGGAGAGTTTGATCCTGGCTCAGGACGAACGCTGGCGGCATGCCTAATACATGCAAGTCGAGCGGAGTTGATAGGAAGCTTGCTTCCTTGATACTTAGCGGCGGACGGGTGAGTAACACGTAGGCAACCTGCCCTCAAGTTTGGGACAACTACCGGAAACGGTAGCTAATACCGAATAGTTGTTTTCTTCGCCTGAAGGAAACTGGAAAGACGGAGCAATCTGTCACTTGGGGATGGGCCTGCGGCGCATTAGCTAGTTGGTGGGGTAACGGCTCACCAAGGCGACGATGCGTAGCCGACCTGAGAGGGTGATCGGCCACACTGGGACTGAGACACGGCCCAGACTCCTACGGGAGGCAGCAGTAGGGAATCTTCCGCAATGGGCGAAAGCCTGACGGAGCAATGCCGCGTGAGTGATGAAGGTTTTCGGATCGTAAAGCTCTGTTGCCAGGGAAGAACGCTTGGGAGAGTAACTGCTCTCAAGGTGACGGTACCTGAGAAGAAAGCCCCGGCTAACTACGTGCCAGCAGCCGCGGTAATACGTAGGGGGCAAGCGTTGTCCGGAATTATTGGGCGTAAAGCGCGCGCAGGCGGTCATTTAAGTCTGGTGTTTAATCCCGGGGCTCAACCCCGGATCGCACTGGAAACTGGGTGACTTGAGTGCAGAAGAGGAGAGTGGAATTCCACGTGTAGCGGTGAAATGCGTAGATATGTGGAGGAACACCAGTGGCGAAGGCGACTCTCTGGGCTGTAACTGACGCTGAGGCGCGAAAGCGTGGGGAGCAAACAGGATTAGATACCCTGGTAGTCCACGCCGTAAACGATGAGTGCTAGGTGTTAGGGGTTTCGATACCCTTGGTGCCGAAGTTAACACATTAAGCACTCCGCCTGGGGAGTACGGTCGCAAGACTGAAACTCAAAGGAATTGACGGGGACCCGCACAAGCAGTGGAGTATGTGGTTTAATTCGAAGCAACGCGAAGAACCTTACCAGGTCTTGACATCTGAATGACCGGTACAGAGATGTACCTTTTCTTCGGAACATTCAAGACAGGTGGTGCATGGTTGTCGTCAGCTCGTGTCGTGAGATGTTGGGTTAAGTCCCGCAACGAGCGCAACCCTTATATTTAGTTGCCAGCACTTCGGGTGGGCACTCTAGATAGACTGCCGGTGACAAACCGGAGGAAGGTGGGGATGACGTCAAATCATCATGCCCCTTATGACCTGGGCTACACACGTACTACAATGGCCGGTACAACGGGCTGCGAAATCGCGAGATGGAGCCAATCCCAACAAAGCCGGTCTCAGTTCGGATTGCAGGCTGCAACTCGCCTGCATGAAGTCGGAATTGCTAGTAATCGCGGATCAGCATGCCGCGGTGAATACGTTCCCGGGTCTTGTACACACCGCCCGTCACACCACGAGAGTTTATAACACCCGAAGTCGGTGGGGTAACCGCAAGGAGCCAGCCGCCGAAGGTGGGATAGATGATTGGGGTGAAGTCGTAACAAGGTAGCCGTATCGGAAGGTGCGGCTGGATCACCTCCTTTCTATGGAGAATCGTTTCCTGCAACGGAAACATTCAAATATGCAGCTTAGCTGCAAAAACACTCACTCGTTGCTCAGTTTTGAGAGCTCAAACTCTCAAACAGCTTGCTTTTGCATGGAGCTTGTTCTTTGAAAACTAGATATCGAAACGAAACAAACGCGAATTAGAACATTCCTTTAAGCTGATCTTGTGTAAACAAGTGAAGTGTTTATAAGGTAGATTGCATGAGCGAGTGATCGAAATGGAACGACTTTTGGATTTGCGCAAGCAAACCAAGTGGAGTGACAGCTCGAACACGAGCGATATGGTTAAGCTACTAAGAGCACACGGAGGATGCCTAGGCGCTAGGAGCCGATGAAGGACGTGGCGAACAACGAAACTGCCTCGGGGAGCTGTAAGCAAGCTTTGATCCGGGGGTGTCCGAATGGGGAAACCCAGCTGGGGTAATTTCCAGTTACTCACAACTGAATACATAGGTTGTGTAGAGGCATACCAGGGGAACTGAAACATCTAAGTACCCTGAGGAAGAGAAAACAATAGTGATTCCGTCAGTAGCGGCGAGCGAACGCGGAGAAGCCCAAACCAGAGAGCTTGCTCTTTGGGGTTGTGGGACGTCTCACATGGAGTTACAAAGGAACCGGTTAAGTGAAGAGGTCTGGAAAGGCCCGCCAAAGAAGGTAAAAGCCCTGTAGTTGAAAGTCTGTTCCCTCCGAGACGGATCCCGAGTAGTGCGGGGCACGTGAAACCCCGTATGAATCCGGCAGGACCATCTGCCAAGGCTAAATACTTCCTAGCGACCGATAGTGAAGCAGTACCGTGAGGGAAAGGTGAAAAGCACCCCGGAAGGGGAGTGAAATAGAACCTGAAACCGTGTGCTTACAAAAAGTCAGAGCCCGTTTTAGGGGTGATGGCGTGCCTTTTGTAGAATGAACCGGCGAGTTACGTTCCCGTGCAAGGTTAAGGTGAAGAGCCGGAGCCGCAGCGAAAGCGAGTCTGAATAGGGCGACATAGTACGTGGACGTAGACCCGAAACCGGGTGATCTACCCCTGTCCAGGGTGAAGGTGCGGTAACACGCACTGGAGGCCCGAACCCACGCATGTTGAAAAATGCGGGGATGAGGTGGGGGTAGCGGAGAAATTCCAATCGAACTCGGAGATAGCTGGTTCTCCCCGAAATAGCTTTAGGGCTAGCCTCGGAAAACAGAGTCGTGGAGGTAGAGCACTGATTGGGTGCGGGGCCCGCAAGGGTTACCAAGCTCAGTCAAACTCCGAATGCCATAGACTTACTTCCGGGAGTCAGACAGTGAGTGCTAAGATCCATTGTCAAAAGGGAAACAGCCCAGACCATCAGCTAAGGTCCCCAAGTGTGTGTTAAGTGGGAAAGGATGTGGAGTTGCACAGACAACCAGGATGTTGGCTTAGAAGCAGCCACCATTGAAAGAGTGCGTAATAGCTCACTGGTCGAGTGACTCTGCGCCGAAAATGTAACGGGGCTAAACACACCACCGAAGCTATGGCTTGATGCTTTGCATCAGGGGTAGGGGAGCGTTGTATGAGGGTTGAAGGTGTACCGTAAGGAGCGCTGGACATTATACAAGTGAGAATGCCGGTATGAGTAACGAAAAGATCAGTGAGAATCTGATCCGCCGAAAGCCTAAGGGTTCCTGAGGAAGGCTCGTCCGCTCAGGGTAAGTCGGGACCTAAGGCGAGGCCGAAAGGCGTAGTCGAAGGACAACAGGTCGAAATTCCTGTACCACCGTAAGCCGTTATGAGCAATGGGGGGACGCAGTAGGGTAGTGACGCGGACTGATGGATGTCCGTCTAAGCAGTGAGGCTGATGTGTAGGCAAATCCGCACATTGTAAGGCTGAGCTGTGATGGGGAGCGAAAATTATAGTAGCGAAGGTCATGATCTCACACTGCCAAGAAAAGCCTCTAGCCAGGTGAAGGTGCCCGTACCGCAAACCGACACAGGTAGGCGAGAAGAGTATTCTAAGGCGCGCGGAAGAACTCTCGTTAAGGAACTCGGCAAAATGACCCCGTAACTTCGGGAGAAGGGGTGCCCCGGTAGTGTGAATAGCACGAGGGGGCCGCAGTGAAAAGGCCCAAGCGACTGTTTAGCAAAAACACAGGTCTGTGCGAAGCCGTAAGGCGAAGTATACGGGCTGACGCCTGCCCGGTGCTGGAAGGTTAAGGGGAGTGGTTAGGGAGTAATCCCGAAGCTGTGAACCGAAGCCCCAGTAAACGGCGGCCGTAACTATAACGGTCCTAAGGTAGCGAAATTCCTTGTCAGGTAAATTCTGACCCGCACGAATGGCGTAACGACTTGGGCGCTGTCTCAACGAGAGATCCGGTGAAATTTTAATACCTGTGAAGATGCAGGTTACCCGCGACAAGACGGAAAGACCCCATGGAGCTTTACTGCAGCTTGATATTGAATTTGGGTACGATCTGTACAGGATAGGTGGGAGCCTTTGAAGTGGGAGCGCAAGCTTCCATGGAGGCAACGTTGGGATACCACCCTGATCGTATCTAGGTTCTAACCTGGTACCGTAATCCGGTGCGGGGACAGTGTCAGGTGGGCAGTTTGACTGGGGCGGTCGCCTCCTAAAGAGTAACGGAGGCGCCCAAAGGTTCCCTCAGAATGGTTGGAAATCATTCGAAGAGTGCAAAGGCATAAGGGAGCTTGACTGCGAGACCTACAAGTCGAGCAGGGACGAAAGTCGGGCTTAGTGATCCGGTGGTACCGCATGGAAGGGCCATCGCTCAACGGATAAAAGCTACCCTGGGGATAACAGGCTTATCTCCCCCAAGAGTCCACATCGACGGGGAGGTTTGGCACCTCGATGTCGGCTCATCGCATCCTGGGGCTGAAGTAGGTCCCAAGGGTTGGGCTGTTCGCCCATTAAAGCGGTACGCGAGCTGGGTTCAGAACGTCGTGAGACAGTTCGGTCCCTATCTGTCGTGGGCGTAGGAAATTTGAGAGGAGCTGTCCTTAGTACGAGAGGACCGGGATGGACGTACCGCTGGTGTACCAGTTGTTCCGCCAGGAGCACCGCTGGGTAGCTATGTACGGACGGGATAAACGCTGAAAGCATCTAAGCGTGAAGCCCCCCTCAAGATGAGATTTCCCAGTATGTAAGACCCCTTGAAGACGACGAGGTAGATAGGCTGGGGGTGGAAGTGCAGCAATGCATGGAGCTGACCAGTACTAATCGGTCGAGGGCTTATCCAATTAGCAAGTTCTAAATCGCATGTTTCGTTTCGAATCTAGTTTTCAGAGAAAGATCTCTGAATGTAAGCTATGCGTTTGGTGGCGATGGCGGAGGGGTTCCACACGTACCCATCCCGAACACGACCGTTAAGCCCTCTAGCGCCGATGGTACTTGGACCGCAGGGTCCTGGGAGAGTAGGACGCCGCCAAGCGAACTCTTTCATCATACATAGAAAACAGGCTCTGCATGTTGATGTTGTACGATGAATTGCATTTGCAGTGCAAATGCATATATTCCCTGATAGCTCAGTTGGTAGAGCACTCGACTGTTAATCGAGTTGTCACAGGTTCGAGCCCTGTTCGGGGAGCCATTAAGGCCCGTTGGTCAAGGGGTTAAGACACCTCCCTTTCACGGAGGTAACAGGGGTTCGAATCCCCTACGGGTCATATAGATGGAGGCTTAGCTCAGCTGGGAGAGCATCTGCCTTACAAGCAGAGGGTCGGGGGTTCGATCCCCTCAGCCTCCACCATATGAACTTTAATAACGACGCGGGGTGGAGCAGCCCGGTAGCTCGTCGGGCTCATAACCCGAAGGCCGCAGGTTCAAATCCTGCCCCCGCAATTATACTTTCCTTTGCGAAAGTGATCTGGAACCGTGGTGTAGTTGGCCTAACATGCCTGCCTGTCACGCAGGAGATCGCGGGTTCGAATCCCGTCGGTTCCGCCATTTTTATATTAATAATACCGTGTGCGGAAGTGGCTCAGCGGTAGAGCATCGCCTTGCCAAGGCGAGGGTCGCGGGTTCGATTCCCGTCTTCCGCTCCAATATTTGCGCCCTTAGCTCAGCTGGATAGAGCGTTTGACTACGAATCAAAAGGCCGGGAGTTCGAATCTCTCAGGGCGCGCCATTATAACTTCAAATTTGCCGGCGTGGCGGAATGGCAGACGCGCTCGACTCAAAATCGAGTGGGAAACCGTGGAGGTTCGAGTCCTCTCGCCGGTATATATAACGGGATGTAGCTCAGCTTGGTAGAGCACCTGGTTTGGGACCAGGGGGTCGCATGTTCAAATCGTGTCATCCCGATCTCTAAAAAGCACTATCTAATTATAGATAGTGCTTTTTTATATTTATCTATATAAGATTCTATAAATGCAGGTTCCGGTATTCACTATGACAAGTTCTCTAACCTAACACATGTGTGTTCCTTCTTCAGACGATAAGCTAGTTGTGCATAAAGCCTCAATCTTTAGGTCACAATAGGTTTAAAAAGTGATAGAAGGGGTTCATGTGAACACGTTTAACTTTAGAAAACAATTCAAGAGACGGTGGCGACGGTGGAAACGAACAGTATGGATGACGGCGGCTTTGCTTGCAGTTACGATATTGGCTTACAGCGGGTTGTCTATCTCATCGGCCATAGAGCGTTTGTTGACAACTAATTTTAGTGAGGCAACCAGTGTGATGGGCCCTGTTACGCAGGAAACAAGATCTGAACAGGAGATTCAGGCGTTAGTAGAGCAACTTGATTCTGATCCGGATCATTTAACAAGTGTGGTTTTGGAAACACAGTACATCTGCGGAGTGGAGACAGAGCAGTTAGGCAAGATGGCTAGACCGCAGTTGAAGATGCTGCTGGCTCAACATCCGGAATGGGATGCTACCGTTGGAACATCAGATGAGTTACATTTGAAGCAACGTGTAGATGACCTTTCACCGCTTTGTAAACAGCAGGCTTATATCAGCATAGATGCTGTAGGGAACCTTAATTTGTACGAAGGTAAGCCTACAGATGAGAAGGTTATTCGTACGTTCTTTCAGTTGGATGTTGGGACGTTGGAGAGTTCTTTGCCTGAAGGCGTACTGGAGCAATTGCAGCAGGGTATTCGGATTCAGGACAAGGATGAGTATGATAGCGTGATCTCTACGTTCAGTGACTATGCCGTGGATGAAGATCATCATTTAATCCGCAATGGCGGGTAATCCAAACGTCCTCACCTACAGTATTAAGATTGTTACGTACTGAAACGATGATGGCAATAGCAATAACAATGGTGGTTTAGGGAATCAAGCGATAGACCCAAAAATATGTGGAATATGATGAAGGACATCGAAGAGATGTCCTTTTTGTGGTTTGAACTGAAATAGTTGGAAATACGAATAAACATGTAAAAAATCCGCGAATAAAGACGAGTAATCAGTTAGACAAAGTTTTTCCTGCCGCAGGGTCTATCTTTTGTTATAATGAAATGAACGATACATATGTTCGCTTTTGTGAGGGAGAGATGGTTTTGCGTTTTTTGGGAATTGACCCGGGGATTGCGATTGTTGGTTTTGGTTTTGTGGATAAAATCGGCAGTAAGGTGGTACCCGTACAATATGGATGTATTCAGACGGAAGCTCATACCCCTGAAGAGGAACGGTTGCTTCACGTATATGAAGGTATGGTGCAATTGATTGATAAATACAAACCGGACGCAGTAGCGCTGGAGAAACTTTTTTTCAATCGGAACGTTACAACAGCGATGTCTGTCAGTCAGGCTAGAGGCGTCATGGTACTCGCTGCCGCACAGAAGGGTTTGCCTATTGCAGAGTATACGCCAATGCAGATCAAGCAGGCCGTTGTGGGGTACGGTAAAGCGGAGAAGAAGCAAGTACAGGAGATGGTCAAAATGTTCTTGCGTCTTCAGGTCGTTCCCAAGCCGGATGACGTAGCGGATGCATTGGCTGTAGCCGTGTGCCACGCACACTCTTATACATTAAATTCCAAGTTGAATGAGGTATTGCGAAAATGATTGATTTTCTAAGAGGACAGTTCATTCATGTAGAGAATGATTATATTGTGCTGGATGTTCATGGTGTAGGGTATCGCGTATTCTGTCCAAATCCATTTGCGTTTGCGAAGCAAGAAGGCGAAATTACCGTGTACACGCACCATCATGTGCGTGAGGATGCGATGTTGCTGTTTGGATTTGTTACACGGGATGAGCAACGTTTGTTCCGTAAACTGATTGAAGTATCCGGTATCGGTCCAAAAGTAGCTCTGGGCATACTTGCTGGAGGTACACCAGAACATGTGGTTACGGCGATTTACCAGGAGAATCTTACGTTCTTGACCAAATTGCCAGGCATCGGCAAGAAGACTGCACAACGCATGATTCTGGATCTCAAGGATAAGCTGGATAGCTTCGGCGCGGCAGCGTATGCAACAGGGTTGTTCGCTCCTCCATCGGAAGAGTCGGGAAGTGGTTCAGCCTGGGATGAGGCACGTGAAGGTCTCAAAGCACTTGGGTATACTGACAGTGAGCTTGATAAAGTATGGCTCAAATTGAAAAAGGATGTTACTACAGCAGATTCCGTTGATGTGTTGATGAAAAAGGCGCTGCAAATGCTGTTTACGGGATAATACAAATTGCATATTATAATATAGCTGTAGCCTGCAAAAAAAGGTAGGGATGAACATGGATGATCGGATTATTTCCGCGAACCTGATGATGGAGGACCAAAATGTTGAATTGAGTCTTCGTCCCCGGTATCTGAATGAATATATCGGGCAGAATCAGGTGAAGGAAAATTTAAAGATATATATTGAAGCTGCCAAATTCCGTAATGAGGCATTGGATCACGTTTTGTTATATGGCCCACCTGGACTGGGTAAAACAACACTTGCCAACATTATTGCCAACGAATTGGGTGTTAATTTACGAACTACGTCAGGACCGGCTATTGAACGCCCGGGTGATCTTGCAGCATTGTTAACCAATCTGCAGGAAGGCGATGTCTTGTTTATTGATGAGATTCATCGTTTGCATCGTACAGTTGAAGAAGTCATGTACCCCGCTATGGAAGATTCCGCATTGGACATTATGATTGGTAAAGGTCCAAGTGCACGTTCCGTTCGGCTGGATCTGCCACCATTCACTCTGATTGGGGCTACAACGCGTGCTGGCTTGCTGTCTGCTCCACTTCGAGACCGATTTGGTGTTATCAGTCGCTTGGAATTCTATACGGTTGATGAGCTGGCTTATATCGTCTCACGCTCTACCGAAATTTTGGGTGTGGAGATTGTGGGAGATGCTGCGCAAGAGATTGCATTGCGCTCACGTGGGACACCGAGGATCGCGAACCGTTTGTTAAAACGAGTACGCGACTTTGCACAGGTGCGTGGTGATGGGATTATAACGCAGACACTGGCGGAAGAAGCACTGCAACGTCTCCAGATTGATCCGCGTGGCCTGGATGAGATTGATCACAAGATGCTCAAATCGATGATCAATAGCTTCCGGGGAGGCCCGGTAGGGCTGGATACAATTGCTGCTACGATTGGTGAAGAAAGTCAGACGATAGAGGATGTCTATGAACCGTATCTGCTTCAGATTGGTATGATTCAGCGTACACCAAGGGGCAGGATCGTAACAGATCTCGCCTATCATCATTTGGGTCTACCTGTTCCTCCAAGAGACGGTAAATAATCAAATCTGTTGAACATTCATCATAAACATTGAAATAATCACGTGTTAACCCGATATAAAGTGAAAGAAATGCATGGAGAGGAGTCTGATTGTGGGAAAAGCAATACGAACGAAGAAGTGGAGTCGTCGATTGAAGGTACTGGCGGCAGCTCTTTTGACAGTGGGTTGTCTGCAAGTGCCTGCATATGCAGCAGGAAATGATGGACAGACGATCCGGGTAGCCATGTTTGCGAATCTGGGCAGTACGTATAAATCAACTACACCACTCATTACGCTTGAATCGACAGGACAATGGAGCATCCAATCGGAGAGCGGCGCAAATGTAAACCTTCCGGCAGGACAAGTCCGTTTCAGTGCAGATGGATTCCGAGTAAAGGTGTTGGAAACAGCGGACTTTAAGGCAGCATCTGCAGCAGCAAAATTGTTGCAGGCAACCGCAGATAAACCGTTGCTGTTCACAACGTCTGTGAATGGAAATGCCATTTACCAGCTCTACACAGGCAACTATGCAACGGAGGCACTGGCAGGACAAGCTGTTACACGAGTACAAAAGGTAGCAGCAGCTCAATTGGCTGGTCAAAAGCCAGCTGTAACAGGAAGTAAACGCCTGTCTGCTGGAACCTATGGTTCGATTCAGGAAGCAGAGGCAGCACAAGCCAACCTTTTATCAGCAGGAGTTAGTAGTGTCTATCCAGTCCTTCAACTGAGTGGAGGAAGCCAAGCATACACGGTATGGGTGGGTGAAGCTTCAACGGATGCGGAATTAACCGCATTGAAGAACAGTGTGGAAGCCAAAGCTCCAGGGGTAAGCCTTTCACCTGTCAACAATAGTGCAGGACTCATCATCCGCCAAGATGCAGGATTAAGTACGGATGCAATCAAAACAGCTCCGCATTACACCATTGCAGGTACTGAATCCAAAGCATTGGTACAAGGGAATGGCAATGGGATCAAAGTAGTGGAACGTTCTCAGCGAACGTATCGTGGAGATATGGAAATCAGCATCGTAAGTGGTGATCTGGCGTTGGTCAACGTCGTTCCACTGGAGCAATACCTGTACTCTGTCGTAGGGGCAGAGGTGTATTCCTCCTGGCCTGCTGAAGCTCTGAAAGTTCAAGCTGTAGCTGCTCGATCCTACGCGCTTCAACAGGGTGAACGATTCAAAATTGCGAATGTCGTGGATACAACGCTCAGCCAAGCCTATAACGGGATTGGTTCGGAGAACGATAAAGTAACCAGTGCAGTGGATGCAACTGCTGGAGAAGTGGTCAAGAGCGGTGGGAAAATCATTGAAGCTGTATTCTCCTCCAATGCTGGCGGCCAGACGGCTCATCCTTCTGAGGTATGGAACGGCGGAGCAGGTGTGTTCACCAATGTGGTTAGCTCGGGAGATACATCAGCCCAGGCAGGATTACATACGTGGTACCATGTGCTGCTCAGTTCAGGCGTTAGCGGGTACATTCGTGAGGATAACATCAAAGAATTAACGACCAAGACCAATGCAGGACTGGCAAAAGTAACGGTAACGGCTCAGAACACCAATGTGCGTGCCGTTCCGTTAATTCAATCCACCGTTGAACCTGTAGCCAAAATGAATCCAGGCAACGAAGCTGTTGTATTGGCAAAAGTGCCTCAATCCAATGACTATGCCTGGGTGAGAGGACCTTTCACGTCAGCTCAGTTGGTTAAATCCCTTCAGGGTAAAACAACAGCGTCTGTTCCTGCTTCAATCTCAACCTTGGAAGTGACCAAGCGTGGACCTTCCGGAAGAGCACTTGAAGTCACTGCCAACGGACAGGCAATGACGGTGAAATATGCCGATACATACCGCTCTGCACTCGGTGGATTACCGAGCACTTTAATTGATATTGCAGGGACCGGAAGTTATACTGTATTAGGCGCTGACGGCAAAACAGCCAGTAAAACCGGCTCAAATGGTGCCTCTGTATTGTCTTCTTCTGGCGCAGGAACATCATCCGGTAATGCACTTGTCGTTATGAGTGGTGATGGTCAAGCGAGAGCGGTAACGCAGGGTCAGACCTTCATGTTCATCGGTCAGGGCAATGGCCACGGTTTGGGCTTGTCCCAATGGGGAGCCAAAGGCATGGCAGATGAAGGGTATGATTACCAGGCAATATTGAAACACTATTATCAAAATGCGACTATTGTTAAGGAATGAAACTAAATGAATGTGAACTTATATGATTTTGAATTACCAGAGCAATTGATAGCACAGACGCCGTTGCTTGATCGCACGGCATCCCGTTTGCTTACCTTGAACAAAGATAGTGGTGAGATTAATCATCAAACGTTTCCCGATATTATCGATTTTCTGAATCCCGGCGATACATTGATTCTGAATGATACACGTGTTCTACCAGCCCGTCTGTTCGGTACAAAGGAAGATACCGGAGCAAAAGCGGAAGTGTTATTGCTTAAAAATGTGGAAGGCGACAAGTGGGAAGCACTGGTTAAGCCGGGTAAAAAGCTGAAAGCCGGTTCGGTCATTGTATTCGGTGAGGAACTGAAGGCAATCATTGAAGAAGAGGGCGAGATGGGGGCACGTACACTTACGTTTACGTATGATGGAATCTTTCAGGAGATTCTGGACCGTCTGGGTGAGATGCCGTTGCCACCTTATATCAAGGAGACATTGGATGACCGCGAACGGTATCAGACCGTGTATGCCAAGCATGAAGGATCGGCGGCTGCACCTACAGCGGGACTGCACTTTACGGATGAATTGTTGGATCAGATTCGTGCCAAAGGTGTTAATGTGGCCTTCATCACGCTTCATGTAGGACTGGGAACATTCAGACCGATGTCGGTTGACGTTGTTGAAGATCATGTCATGCATGAAGAGTATTACTCCTTGTCACAAGAAACGGCAGATCTGATTAACCAGACCAAAGAGAATGGACACCGTGTTTTTGCGGTTGGGACAACGAGCTGCCGGACTTTGGAAACGGTAGGCAGCAAATTTGAAAATGGAATACTGCAAGCGAGCAGCGGATGGACCAGCATTTTCATCTATCCGGGCTATTCCTTCAAAGTGATTGATGGGATGCTTACGAATTTTCATCTCCCGAAATCCACGTTGGTTATGTTGGTTAGTGCACTAGCAGGCAGGGAACATATTATGCAGGCATATGAGGAAGCCATCCAAGAGAAATACCGGTTCTTCAGCTTCGGCGATGCCATGTTGATATATTAGTATAACGGTATAACGATTAACTTTTAGAGGATGATTAAAACCAATGGCAGCAATTACGTATGAACATATCAAAACTTGCAAACAATCCGGTGCACGTCTGGGACGTGTACATACACCTCACGGTATTATTGAGACACCAACCTTTATGCCTGTAGGTACACAGGCGACTGTCAAAACAATGAGCCCTGAAGAATTGAAAGAAATGGATGCTCAGATTATTTTGAGTAATACCTATCACCTGTTTCTGAGACCAGGACATGAAATCATCCGTGAAGCTGGCGGATTGCACAAATTCATGAACTGGGATCGTCCAATTCTGACGGACAGCGGCGGATTCCAAGTGTTTTCTCTTAGCGAGATGCGCAAGATTACGGAAGAAGGCGTTAACTTCCGTTCTCATCTGAATGGAGACAAAAAGTTCCTTTCTCCTGAAGTGGCGATGGAAATCCAGAATGCACTTGGCTCCGATATTATGATGGCGTTTGACGAATGCCCACCGTATCCGGCTGAATATGAATATGTAAAAAAATCACTCGAAAGAACAAGCCGCTGGGCAGAACGTTGTCTCGAAAGTCACGCTCGTCCGCATGACCAAGGTCTGTTTGCCATCGTACAGGGAGGCATGCATGAAGATCTTCGCCGTCAGAGCGCCGCAGATTTGACTTCCATGGATTTCCCGGGGTATGCTATTGGTGGACTGAGTGTTGGAGAACCGAAACATTTGATGTATGGTGTATTGGATTATACGTTACCTTTGTTGCCGTCCAATAAACCACGATATTTGATGGGGGTAGGTTCGCCCGATGCGTTGATTGAGGGATCTATTCGTGGAGTGGACATGTTCGATTGTGTTCTGCCTACTCGGATTGCCCGTAACGGAACAACGATGACCAGTCAAGGACGTCTGGTAGTTCGTAATGCCAAGTTTGCAACTGATTTTGGACCATTAGATCCTGAATGTGATTGCTACACTTGTCGCAACTATTCCAGAGCTTATCTGCGTCATTTGATCAAAGCAGATGAAACATTTGGCTTGCGTTTGACAACGATCCATAATCTTCATTTCTTGCAGAATTTGATGCGTAATGTACGTAAAGCCATTATGGAAGATCGTTTGCTTGATTTCCGGGATGAATTTTTCGATCAATATGGTCTTCATGACAATGACAAAGGTTTCTGATTGAGGTTTTAAGGGAACCGGCTTAACAAGCAATATCTGTATGTATAGTCGATAAGGGGGAGTTTGAATGTTTCAGGGAATGACTCTAGCAGGAACACAAGCAGGCGGAGGCATTGTATCTTTGATTGTACCTCTGGTACTCATGGTTGCAATTTTCTACTTCTTGATGATTCGTCCACAGAACAAAAAGCAAAAGCAACGGAATTCGATGCTTAGCCAATTGAAAAAGGGCGATAAAATTGTAACGATTGGTGGCCTTCACGGTACGATCGCTGAGATTACGGACGATGTGGTTGTATTGCGTGTAAACGATGTAACTAAGCTTACATTTGACCGTAATGCAATCAGCACGGCTGTAGCTCGTGATACGGCTGTTGAATAGTTACTGTAACATAGAATAACGAGGGTGCGTTTGTGGCGTATTCCCTAGTAGAGAACCGGATCTCCTTGGAGACCCGGTTCTCTTTTTTGATTTATGAGGGAAGGTTGATGTTCTTTACCAGTCAGTTAGGAGCGATGCGTATTAACACCGAACATGCCACCGAGAGCTGAAATGAAGAAAGCGCTAAGCAGTTGTAAACTATCTTTCCAATTAAACGAAGCATCCAGCGCGAGAAATCCGATCAACAGCACAAGGAGTCCATATACGATTCCGGTAATTCCTCCGTAGTACCATCCTTTTTCACCAGATCGTTTGCCTGCGACAAAACCACCGACCAATAATGACAAGCCATGAACAACATAGGTATACAACGAGAGGTCCTGTTCCCGCATTCCGCTCATCCAGAGAAACAAGGAGAGAATTAATGCCCCGATAAACATCCATACAAAAGCCTGACAGAGGCCTGACAGAATCGGATTGGACACTCGAAACGAAACCAAGCGGCGGATCAATTGCATGAAGCAACCCCCTTGTACAAGTTATAAGTTAATACAGTGTATGGTCAAGCCTTCGGACTTATGAACTGTTTTCCATTAAATGAACGGATTATTTCTGCATGAGCAT
Organism: Paenibacillus sp. PK1-4R; assembly: GCF_030369595.1. Classification (NCBI taxonomy): domain Bacteria; kingdom Bacillati; phylum Bacillota; class Bacilli; order Caryophanales; family Paenibacillaceae; genus Paenibacillus; species Paenibacillus sp. PK1-4R. The sequence goes on along the minus strand of NZ_CP126535.1, from coordinate 5,451,049 downwards.
GTAAGGTTCAGGTCAAAATAGGGATTGCACTACCCAGCAAACTGTTAAAAACTCAGTTTCGAAGGAGGACCCCTGTTGTGAACTTCCCAGATGTCGGATCACATATCTTTCGAACCATTCTCATGTACTTTCTGGTGTACTGTGCAATGAGGGTTATGGGTAAACGTGAGATTGGTAAGCTATCCATGTTTGATCTTGTTGTCTCCATTATGCTTGCTGAAATGGCTGCTTTTGTCATTGAAGATATTGATAAACCGCTCTCTCATGGGATTGCCCCCATGCTTACCTTGATTATTGTACAGATCGGAATGGCCTTTATAGGTCTTAAAAGTCGGCGTCTTCGCCTGATAATTGATGGCAAACCTACTGTTTTGATCTCCAAAGGTGTTCTTCACCGGGATGAGATGCGGAAGCAACGATATAATCTGGATGATCTATTGCAACAACTCCGTGAACAGAATGTAGACAGTATCGGTGAGGTTGATTTCGCTATTTTGGAGACAACAGGCAAGCTGACCGTTTTTCCCAAGGATGAGAATACTTCTAACGATAGCAATTCTTCTGGTTCTGACTCAGAAGATTCTTCTTCCAGTAAATCCAAAACGGGAAAAAACCAGATTGACGGATCTCCAAATATCAAATTTCCAAATATTAAATATGAAGGTCTGCCACTACCCTTAATTATGGACGGAAAGGTCCAGGATCAGAATCTGGAGATCATTCAGAAAACGAGATTTTGGCTGAAAAATCAAATTCAACATAACGGAATTCTGGATTTTAAGGATGTATTTATATGCTCCATTGATCACAATGGGAAGATATATGTCAGTCCAAAAGATGATAAAAAATGAAAATCATTTGCCTGAGCGGCGCTTGAACCATGAACCAATCAAAGGAGCACGGGACAGATCATGAAAGTCAATCATTTTGGTCCAGCCCATGACGATGAAATACACGATAAGCCCGACAAAAGGAGCGAGAAGCATCCTGACCCAAAAAGGCAATATCATGGCAGTCTCTTCGTATACGAGTAGGGTCGCTGCTCCCATGATAAACATTCCTGCACCCGTCTTGACCCAATCCATCATTTTGAAGCGGAACTGTAGCAGGCTACGTACGCTTTGGGCATGTAACAGGGTAACTACCGTAGAATTCACACAGATGGCGATGACTGCACCGAAGATGCCATATTCAGGCCGGGAAGCAAGCGTTAAAATCAACGTGATTTTGATAACAGCACCGATAAACGTATTCAGCAATGCTTTACCCGGACGGTCAAGAGCTTGTAATGCAGCTTGAAGAGGAGCTTGAATATAAATGAACAAAGCAAAAGGAGCCATTAGTTTCAGCATGCTTCCGATCGATGCATCATTATACAGAACAAGACACATCGGTTCGGCAAGCACATACATAAACACAGAAAACGGAGCACCTGTCACAAGTGCCAAACGTAAGGCCTGATGCATTCTTTTGTGAATCAGTGCGCGATCTCCCTGAGCAGAAGCTTCGGACAGTGAAGGCACAAGTGATGTCGCGAGCGAAGAGGTTAGTGCCCCCGGCAGCAGCAGCAAAGGAATAATCATACCTTGTAATGCACCATATTGTGCTGTAGCGAGCCCTTTGGATATGCCTGCCAGAGCCAGACTCTGGGCAGTAACGATGGTTTCGGCCAAATAGGATAAGGAGCCAACCAATCGGCCTGCTGTAACAGGAATAGAGATTGCAAGCAAACGCCGGATTAATCCGGGCTGTGGAGTACCCGTTTCTTTCAGAACTGAAGGTATTGGGTTTAAAGGTTTGGCTGAAGGTTTGGTTGTGAGATTGGACATGTTCTGTTGCTTAGCGAGCGGTAACTCTTTCTTCTGCCTGTTATACTTCCACAAGAGTACAAGCATACCGCCGAATTCTCCAACGAGCGCGCCCAGCATGGCACCAGCAGCAGCTTGGGCAATACCGTGGGGGAGGAGAAGCCAGGCAAACCAAATGACACAGACGATACGAATGATGGTTTCAACAATGGATGAAATGGCAGTAGGCATCATGTTTTGCTTACCTTGGAAATACCCTCTGTAGACAGCAGATACGGCGATAATGGCAATCATGGGGCTCATACTAACGAACGTATGGTACACCCGCTCATCTGTGAGCACGTACTTGGTAACCCAGGGCGCAAATAGAATGCATAAAAACATGAATACAACACCCAGGGTCAACGTAAAGCTTAAGCTTACTTGCAGGATTCGCTGGGGGGAATAACGATTGGCACCGGTATCAGCTTCGGCTACGAGCTTGGCTACGGCGAGCGGAATACCACCCGTAATTAATGTCACCAGTACGATAAAAAAGGGATAGCTCAATTGGTAGATGCCAACACCTTCTGCACCAATGACTCGTGGCAGCGCAATGCGCGGAATGAAACCAAGTATTCGATTAATTATGCCTGCCGCGAGCAGGATCATGGCCCCCTGGATAAATGTCTGTTTCTTCAAGACTACCCCTCTTTCCCGGTTGAAAGTACAGGCTATCAACATAAACGGGACAAAGCCGTTGTTCTTCATCCTATGCCAGTCCTTTATCTTCTCATGACAACTTGGACACGATTAACAAAAAGAACCATAATCAGCAAGAAGGAATATGATCAGGCGAAGTCGAATCATGTAATATTGATGCCGCATAAAGGCTTGGATGTATGAAGGGAGGCTCCCCGTTGGAAGAAATGAATGATGTGGAGTTGGAACAGTCAATAGAGATGCTCTGCCGTAGCAAAGCGGAGGAATTAAGGCTTGTCGGTTACGAATATGTCACCAGCAAAGATGTCTGGAATTGCGTCAGTCATAAATATGAAAAACAGGGCATTCCACCGCTTCACCAGCTGGTGAACGACATTTTGTCACTGAAAGCAACAAGCTTTATGAACTTTATGACCGTGTCTGCATACCGGGGGTCCTCTTTCTAGACGAAAGGGATCTTTTTTGTTGAAAATTGACTGCTTTTTACGGCATCGCTATAATAGGAATATTGAGAACGAAAGGGGATCTAGGAACGGCATGAAAAGAATTATCAGTTTCATTCTGGTCGTGCTTGTCACCACAGGGGTAATGGTGGGAACAAGCCCGGAACTGCTCAAAAATATACGCTTGGGCCTTGATTTAAAGGGAGGCTACGAGATCTTATATGAAGCAGAGCCGCTCGAAGCAGGTCAACAAGTCACCAAAGCATCTTTGGTGCAAACGGCCAAAAGTCTTGAAAGCCGCGCCAACGCGCTCGGAACAAGCGAACCGGAGGTAACCACTGAAGGAAGCAACCGGATTCGATTGAAGTTGGCAGGGGTTACGGATGAGGCTGAAGTTAGAGCCAAAATGAAAGAACCGGCTGTTTTGACCTTCCGTAGTAAAGCTGAGAACGACAAGGAAGGCGAATACACCAAAATTGAACTTCGCGGAAATGAATTTGTTGAGAATGCAGCCAAAGTTGTTTTTACAAGTTTGAATCAGCCGATGATTGACATTCAAGTGAAAGACAAAGCTAAGTTTTCCGAGATTACCAAACGTTTGATCGGACAACCTCTTGCTATCTATCTGGATGATCAACTACTTTCTGCACCAACAGTTCAACAACAGTTGACAGATGGATCTGCCCAAATCTCAGGTGCCTATTCACGTGACGAAGCAAACCAGCTTCGTGACACCATTAACCTGGGTGCATTGCCACTGAAACTTACAGAGAAGTATTCACAAAGTGTTGGTGCAACACTTGGTAAGCTTTCTCTGGATCAGACCATTAAAGCGGGATTGATTGGTTCCGTTATTATTCTAGTGTTCATGATTGGGCTTTATCGCATTCCTGGTATTATCGCGAGTTTTGCCTTGATCACACATACGTGGCTGGTACTTGCAATCTTCTATTTAGGAGAATTCGTGCTTACCCTTCCAGGTATTGCGGCGTTTATCCTGGGTATAGGGATGGCGGTGGATGCCAATATCATCACGTACGAACGGATTAAAGAAGAGATGCGCAGTGGTAAGTCGATCTTGTCTTCGGTTAAAGCGGGTGGTAAACATTCCTTCCGAACAATCATTGACTCCAACATCACAACCATTATTGCTGCGGCTGTTATGTTCTTCTTGGGAACAGGTGCGGTTAAAGGTTTTGCACTCGTGCTGATTTTTGATATTGTCACCAGTATTATCACGAATATTTTCTTCTCCCGCTTCCTGTTGACCCTGCTTGTACGGGGTAACGTGTTGAAGAAGCCTAAGTACTTCGGAGTGAAGGAGAGTGAAATTCGTGCGCTTTAATTGGAATTTTGATTATGTTAAAGGTAGTAAGATTGCCTATATCTTCTCGATTATTCTGACGATTACGGGGATTGTCAGCATTCTGGCTTTGGGTTTGAATTATGCGGTTGATTTCCGTGCTGGATCAAATGTGGATATCTCGGTATCCAAAGCAATCACAGCGGAGCAGATTAAACCTATCGTTAAGGACATCGGTGTTGATGAGGGTGATGTTACCATTACACCGGGGGCTGACCGTGTAAATGTTCGTTTCTCGAACGTATTGGATGAAAATCAAGAAAGTAAGTTCAAAGAAGAATTTGCTAAACTGGATGCATCGGCTTCCTATGAAGTAAATACCGTTGATCCAGAGATGGCCAAAGAATTGGAGCGCAACGCGATCTACGCGGTACTCATTGCAAGTATCGGGATCATGATCTATGTTGCGATCCGGTTTGAGTGGCGCTTTGGTTTGGCTGCGGTTATCGCACTCTTCCATGACGCATTTGTTGTAATAAGTGTGTTCTCTATCTTCCGTTTGGAAGTCGATCTGACCTTTATTACTGCAGTATTAACCATTGTCGGGTTCTCGATCAACGATACGATCGTTATCTTTGACCGAATTCGTGAGAATCTGCGTTTTGCCAAAAAGACAACCAAAGCCGACTTGCGTGAGGTAGTCAACCGCAGTTTGGCTCAAACGATGACACGTTCCCTGAATACAACATTCACCGTGTTTGCAGCTTCAATCTGTTTGTTCATATTTGGTGGAGAATCCATTCGCATGTTCTCGCTTGCGATGGTTATCGGAACACTGTTCGGCGCATATTCTTCAATCTATATCGCCGCTCCACTATGGCTGATGCTCAAAGGTAAACAAGTGGAAAAGCCAAAAACAGTAGCTAAAGAATCTAACTAAACATCTTATTGTGAAGCCGCGTCTGCCAGGCGCGGTTTTGCAACTTTATGTACAGAATTAAGGGGGAATATTCATGACCAGAGAACATATCCCATCTGCTCAGGCTGCCACATGGAGCGGTATTGCCGGTAATATGGGACTTGCGGTGATCAAAGCGGGAGTCGGTTATATGGCAAACAGCAAATCATTGCTCGCTGACGGCTTGTATTCTGCTTCTGAAGCTGGTTCTGCCCTGGCTGGTCTCTTTCCCTCCAAGTCTGTACGCGATAAGAGCAAGGCTCGCAGGGGACGGTTTAAAGAACATTCAAGTGTTGCTAGACCCGGAATCTCAGTATTGTTATCTGTGCTAATCCTTATGGGTGGATTACAGCTTGCCATCTCCGCATTGGGTAGTCTCTCCGGAAGTGATCCGGAAGCACCCGGCAAGTCGGTACTTTTGGTGGCTGTTGCAGCTCTGGCTGTGAAAGAAGCGATTTTTCAATTTCAGTACAGATATTTCCGTAAACGAAATCAGTCTCAGGCGCTGGCTTATGCACAGCAACATCGCCGTGCACTCTATTGCTCGCTCACCGTATTAATCGGTATTATCGGTTCGATGGCTGGTGAAGAGACGGGCTTGAGCATGTTGCTCTACCTGGACCCCACGGCTGCGTTGATTGCTTCCTGTTTTGTGCTTCACAAGGGTTACCGAATGATTGTGGACACGGTGTATGGTTCACTTGTTCAGGAACTGGAACAGGAAGAAGCGTCCGATTTCAAAGAGACTGTACAGCGGGTGTATGGCATCATTACCATTGAACATTTGGTTGCACGTGAACAGGAACATGACGTTACGATTGAGCTGGTCATTAGTGTGAATCCAAGAATCTCAATACTGGAAGCACAGGAGATTGCGAATCGGGCCAAGACACTACTGCTAACCCGGTTCAGTCATGTGAAAGAAGTACAGATTCAAGCGATACCTTATGATCCAGGTTATCCTTATAAATCCAATCATGAACTGCCCGATCACGAAGCGACATTAATTCAGTAGTGAAGCGCGGGTCCAGTAGATCAGGAAAGGAGCGTTATCATTGCTTTATTCGCAATACCGGTGGAATACACCGAATATCGATTTGGAGGCGGCTGCGGGACTCTCGCAGGCGCTTTCCGTTTCACCCCTTGTTGGACGTTTGCTTGTGAGTCGAGGAGTGCACAATGAGAAGGAGGCCGAACGTTTTTTGCATCCTGACCTTAATCAGATGCATGATCCCTATCTGCTCCTCGGCATGAATGAAGCTGTGCCACGTATCAAGCTGGCATTGGAGCGGGAAGAACATATTTTGATCTACGGGGATTATGACGCTGATGGCGTATCCAGCACATCACTCATGATCCATTTGATGCGTCATCTTGGGGCTTCGTACGATATATATATCCCTCATCGCTCGAATGAAGGGTATGGATTGCACAATCATGCGTTGGATTGGGCACATCAACAGGGCGTCTCATTGATAATTACCGTGGACACCGGAATCAGTGCTGTTGAACAGATTGCCTATGCGGCAACGCTGGGCATCGAAGTCATTGTGACAGATCACCATGAGCCGCCTGAAATTTTGCCCGAAGCCTTTACACTTATTAATCCGAAACTTCCAGGCTGTCCGTATCCTTTTAAAGGTTTGGCAGGAGCAGGAGTAGCCTTGAAGCTCGCTCAGGCATTAATCGGGGAAGTGCCCGGTGAATGGATGGAGATTGCCGCCATCGGTACCGTTGCCGATCTGATGCCTTTGGAAGGGGAGAACCGGGTTATCGTCAGTTATGGAATAGAATCGATGCGTGGTTCACGTCTTCCCGGTGTAAGTGCATTGCTGGAAATCAGTGGTGTGGATCAGAGTCAGGTGACTTCAATTAATATTGCCTTTGCCATGGCACCTCGTATTAATGCCAGTGGACGTTTGGATCATGCTGGGAGAGCCGTATCACTTCTCACCACCGAGAATCTGGATGAAGCTCATACGCTTGCGGGCCAGCTTGATCTATTGAATCGGGAACGGCAGCAAGTCGTAGAGGGCATATTACAAGAAGCAACGGCACAGTTGGAACAAAAGATACAGCTTCGTTCAGGATCCGTTCCAGATGTAATCGTATTGGCTGGTGAGGGCTGGAACGTTGGAGTGATTGGTATTGTGGCTTCCAAATTGCTGGAGCGTTATTACCGACCTACACTTATCCTTGGGATCGATCCAGAGAGCGGTGTCTGCAAGGGCTCAGCGCGCTCCATTGAGGGCTTGGATATCTACGAGGCGCTCACAGTCAATAAACACACTATGGACCATTACGGGGGACATCCTGCTGCAGCAGGTATGACCTTGCATCGGGATCAGTTGGAAGAACTTGAGGCTGGTTTGAATAAGTTTGCTGCATCTGTATTGACTGAAGAGGACTTTGTACCTCAACGTCTTGCGGATGATGAATGCAGAATCAGTGATGTTCCACTGAAAGTAATCCAGGAGATCGACAGATTGCAGCCTTTTGGGATGAGTAATCCTTCGCCGCGGTTTGTATTGAGAAGTGTGACTGTGAAGGAAACCAGAACAATGGGACGAGAGAAACGCCATCTGAAACTGGTTCTGGAACAGGATGGTCAGCAACTGGAAACCGTTGCTTTTGGCAAGGGAGCGTTAGCAGAGTTTCTTCTCCCTGGTTCCGTTATTGATGTGATGGGAGAACTGTCCATCAATGAATGGAATGGGATGAGAAAACCTCAACTGATGCTTCAAGACATTCATGTTCCTCAGGTCCAAGTGTTTGATTTGCGCGGTAATGCCGAGCCATTAAATGCGATGAAACATTTCTTGAGCTCACTTGAGGTACATCTGCGATATAAATCTGGTTCTGTTGGTGCTATTGTTCGGAAAGAAACAGACGTTTCCGAGGGAAATTCATTGTATGAACCTTGCCTTTGGGTATATGATAGAAAGGTCGGGTTATTTCCGTGTAATGCTGCTGCACAGCATTATGGACAGGAACAAGTCCGGACGTTATTTGTGTTTGATACGCCGGAAACCCCGGAACAACTTAATGCCATGCTGGCTTTGTTCAGTGGAGCTGAGAATATCATCCTTCTGCACGGATCAGGCAACCGCCGAGATCGCCTTCAGATGCCTTCCAGAGAACTCTTTAAGCGTATTTATATGCAGGTGTTGAAATGGAAAGCTGAACCCGTGGAGGAACAAGAGATTACTCCTGTGCTCAGTCGTCAGTGTGGTTGTTCGCCGCGCATGATTACGATGATGTTGGATGTATTCGAAGAGTTATCCTTCATTACCCGTGATAACGGCAAAATTGCGTTTGTGGATAACCCGCCTAAGCGTGAACTAACCGCTTCACGTCACTATCAGGCGCTCGAAAATATGGCCGAGATAGAACAGGTGATGCTGGATGCAGCCACACCGCAACTGACACAATGGATGATATCCCGGATGAAGGGCGTATCTTAGATGGAAGTTTGTGTATTTATTTTAGGAGGAGATTATTTTGGATTTTAAAGATTATATTCGTGTCATTCCTGACTTTCCACAACCGGGAATCAGCTTTAAGGACATTACAACATTGTTGAAGGATGGAGAAATGTACCGCAATGCGATCAATGAACTGAAAGTGATGGTTTCTGATCTTAAAATTGACGTTATTGCTGGACCTGAAGCACGTGGATTCGTTGTGGGCGCCCCTCTGGCATACGCTCTCGGTGTCGGTTTTGCTCCGATTCGCAAAAGTGGAAAACTGCCTGGAGAGACGATTGAAGTTGGTTATGATCTCGAGTATGGCAAGGATACACTCGCAATGCACACAGATGCGATTGAAAAAGGTCAAAATGTCCTGATCGCAGATGATCTGCTCGCAACGGGTGGAACGATTGCAACTTCCATCAACTTGATTGAACAATTGGGTGGGAAAGTTGTCGGTGCTGCGTTCCTGATCGAGCTGTCTGATCTGAATGGTCGTGCTAAATTGCCAGAGAAAATCGATGTATTCACATTGATGAACTACTAAGTTTAAAATCTCCACTTGGAGTGTTGTGATTAAAACCTGAATTGCTTTTCCCTTTTCCCGGGAAATAATATACAGCATTAATGATTATCAAAAAGCCTGTTCTTCCAACCTAAAGGTTAGGGAGAACAGGCTTTTTGATGTGTATACGATGAAAATTAATCGGGCGTTTTTTCAGTAATAGGCTGTTTTTGCGAATCGTCATTTAACCAACCCAGGACTTCAAACAGTTTGAACAACAAGCTCATCAGGATTCCGACGATGGTTGCCAATGCCATCCCTTTCAGATGAACGCCGTAGAAGGTAACTTCTGTACCACTCAGTCCGATGACCAATACAAGTGTAGTAAGCAGCAGATTGGTCGGTTTGGCAAAATCGACTTTCTGTTCAACCAGAATACGCAGACCGGATGCAGCAATAACTCCGAACAGAAGCAGGGATACCCCACCCATAACAGGCACAGGAATGTTAGCTACAAGCGCAGAGAATGTTCCTGAGAAGGAGAGTACAATTGCAATGACTGCTGCGCCACCAATGACATATGTGGAGTATACGCGAGTCAGTGCCATAACACCGATGTTCTCACCATAGGTTGTATTGGGAGTAGATCCTACAAACCCGGACAAAATGGTGGAGACCCCATTACCAAGTAGGGAACGATGAAGGCCAGGGTCTTTCGAAAGATCTTTACCCACAATGCTGCTCGTTACAAGCAAATGTCCAATATGTTCTACAATAACCACGAGTGCTACAGGTAAAATGGTGAAGACAACAGACCAGTCAAATGTAGGAGTGGTTACGGTTGGCAGTGAGAGAAAATCAGCGTTTCCAATAGCCTGTTTATCAACCAGACCCATAGAATAGCCAAGGATATAACCCACTACAATACCGATTAGAATATGAATGATTTTGGGGAATCCACGGAACGTTACGGCTCCAATGACAGTGATACCGAGTGTGGCCATGGATAAAATAATGGGTTTGGCCTGAGGCACCCAGTTGGGGTTAGCAACAGGATCAGAGTTAATCAATCCTGCCATACCAGCTGCAACAGGTACAAGCTCCAGGCCGATCAGAGCAACGATGGCACCCATAACTGCTGGTGGGAAGACTACGTTAATCCATCCTGTCCCGGCATATTTAATAATTAAAGCCACCAGGCAGAAAACAAGTCCAGTTATAATAAAAGCTCCAAGTGCCATGGAATAACCGTTCTCTGGATGGGTTTTCAATACCGAAGTGACAGGAGCAATAAAGGCAAAACTGGACCCAAGGTATGCGGGGATCTTTCCTTTACACATCAGTATGTACAACAGTGTTCCAATTCCGTTCATCAACAGGATCATACTTGGATCGACACCGAACAGGTTAGGTACAAGCACCGTACTGCCAAACATGGCGAACAAATGCTGAAGGCTAAGCAGTGAACCTGAGCCAAGTGGCATCTTTTGATTAACCTGAATTTCGCGTTGCAATGAATTTCATCTCCTTTTCCGAAACACAAACTTTCAATAGATTACAGAGTTTCTCTTAATTAAGCAATAACATTTTTGACGTAGCAGAGCGATGGAATTTATATTTTCATGAATTTTCCTTCTATTTCAGCAAATAACGGCAATAATACATAAGAAATAAGAAATACATTCAATCCCCTGTGAGTCATAGGGAAATGGGTTAGAAGTAATTCAGATCACGAATATAAAAATTGGATAAGCGCTCTTATTCGTCAGCAGTTGACGGGAAACGGGCGAAGCGTCATAATTATAGGAAATTACTTTTACGGGGAACCTGTGTTGCAGCACTGTCACGGGTTCCATTTGGTATAGAAAGGACACGGAACAGATCAGAATGGGCATAGAGCAATTACTCGAGAAGGCCGGGGCATATATCAAAGAACCCGATCTGGTGCGCATACGAGAAGCTTACGAATTTGCTGATCAGGCCCACCATGGACAGACGCGAAAATCGGGAGAACCGTATATTCTGCATCCGCTTGCGGTTGCCGACATTGTTGTGAACATGCAGATGGACACCATCTCCATAATAGCAGCGCTTCTTCATGATGTAGTAGAGGATACTACGGTCTCACTTGAAGAGATCCGCAATCATTTCGGCAATACGTGTGCCATGCTTGTTGACGGCTTGACGAAGCTGGAACGTATTCAGTTTCGCTCCAAGGAAGAACAGCAGAACGAGAACTACCGCAAAATGTTCATCGCCATGGCGCAGGACATCCGTGTCATCGTGATTAAATTGGCTGACCGTCTGCATAATATGCGGACACTCAAGTTTCAGTCGGAAGAAAGCCAGCGCCGGATCTCATATGAGACGCTGGAAATTTTCTGTCCGATTGCGAACCGTTTGGGTATCTCTGCGATCAAATGGGAAATGGAGGACATCGCCCTCCGTTATTTGAATCCGCAGCAGTACTATCGAATTGCAAACCTGATGCACAAAAAGCGTGCGGAACGTGAGCAATATATTGATACGGTTATGGATGGGATTACGAACAAACTCGATGAGATGGGAATTCAGGCAGACCTTTCGGGCCGCCCGAAACATATCTACAGCGTGTTCAAGAAAATGACCACCAAAAATAAGCAGTTTAACGAAATTTATGATCTGCTTGCCATTCGTATTATTGTGGATAATATCAAGGATTGTTATGCTACCCTGGGAATTATACACACGTTATGGAAACCGATGCCTGGACGCTTTAAAGACTACATTGCGATGCCGAAGGCGAATATGTATCAATCGCTCCATACAACGGTAGTTGGTCCCAATGGCGAACCAACGGAAGTACAGATCCGGACATGGGATATGCACCGGACTGCAGAATTTGGTATTGCTGCCCACTGGGCCTACAAAGAAGGCGCTGCGAACGGAAATCATTTTGAAGATAAGATTACGTTCTTCCGTGAAATTCTTGAACTTCAAAACGAAGCACAGGATGCATCAGAATTCGTAGAGTCACTCAAAATGGATTTCTTCTCTGATCTGGTATTTGTATTTACGCCAAAAGGAGAAGTCATCGAATTGCCAATTGGCTCTGTTCCTTTGGATTTTGCTTATCGAATCCATACGGAGGTTGGTAATCGGACCATTGGTGCCAAAGTAAACGGTCGGATTGTTCCGCTCGATTATCATCTGAAGACAGGTGATATCATCGAAATTTTGACGTCCAAACATTCTTACGGACCGAGCCAGGACTGGTTGAAAATTGCGAAATCTTCTCATGCACGTGCGAAGATCAAGCAATGGTTCAAGAAGGAACGCCGTGAAGAAAACGTTGAAAAAGGTCGAGAGAGCTGTGAGCGTGAACTGAAACGCATGGGGCTTGATCCTTCTGCGTGGATGACGGATGACAAGTTGATGGAAGCTGCCAAAAAATATGCGTTTAACGATATTGATGACATGCTTGCGGCTGTTGGATTCGGTGGGATTACTGCTGCACAGATTGTAACCAAAGCAACTGAAAAACTGCGTAAAGAGCAGGAAGAGTCCAGTTTGCTGGAATTAAATTCCGAGATGCGCGAGCTGAAACCTGCACCTGAGCGGAGAAATCGACCAACCAACGGTATTCGTGTCAAAGGCATCGATAATCTGCTTGTTCGTTTCGCACGATGCTGTAATCCTGTACCTGGGGATGACATTATCGGATATGTTACACGCGGACGCGGCGTTTCCGTTCACCGTAGTGACTGTCCAAATATCCCGACAAGTGCAGACGGAGAAGAAGCAGCACGTGTGATTGAGGTCGAGTGGGAAGAGAATATCGAAGCGAGTTACAGTGTGGATATTGAGATTACAGGTCATGATCGGAATGGCTTGCTCAACGAGGTACTTCAGGCTGTATCCGAAAGTAAAACCAATATATCTGCCGTTACAGGACGGACAGACAAAAATAAATTAGCATTGGTGCACGTCACAATACTGATTCGTAATACGGATCATCTGCAATCCGTTGTAGAACGGATCAAACGGGTGAAAGATGTTTACTCGGTGCATCGGATTATGCAGTAAGGAGCCTGTAAGATGAGGGTGCTTGTACAACGCTGTAAAGAGGCTCAGGTGACCGTGGGAGACGAGCTGACAGGTAAGATCGAATCCGGATTAATGCTGCTCGTAGGCATTACCCATGAGGACACCGAGAAGGATGCCCAGTATCTGGCTGACAAAGTTAGTGGGTTGCGGATATTTGAGGATGATCAGGAGAAGATGAATCTCAGCCTTCTTGATGTAGGCGGTGCTGTATTGTCTGTTTCCCAGTTCACCCTGTACGGAGATTGTCGCAAAGGAAAGCGTCCGAGCTTTGCGGCTGCGGCCCGACCTGAAGCGGCGGAACGGTTATATGGAACGTTTAATCAACTACTACGGGATAAAGGTATTCAGGTTGAAACCGGGCGTTTCGGAGCGATGATGGATGTAACATTTACCAACTGGGGACCCGTGACTTTGATGCTTGAAAGTCCGGTTCGTCAGGAACCACGTGCATAATTTCATTGGGTTCAGGCCATAATAAGGGATAATTCGTTGATGACTATTTCATGATCAAAGGAGTATCCATCCAATTATGCGCCAATCTGCGAAAGAAACACGTACCCGTTCAGAACCTTTGTTACTCCCTGGCAACCTGTATGAATCATTGCACCTTGCCCGTTCGGCTGCTGATTATGTTGCAACGATCTGGGCACTTCAGGATTCGGACAAAGGGAAGCAGAGTCATCTTCCGCGATCTTGAATGTTTACACAGGTATATAAATATCCGATATTTGGATTATCCAGATTCTGAAAAAGTCCTGATTCCTTCCCGAATCAGGACTTTTTTTCGTGAGTAGAACTTTTTAAGTATTTGTTTGACGACTTCGTTACAAAATGAAATTACATCAAATTGTTATAAATTGCTCTGGTGAGGGTAATAACAAAACGAGGCACAACGGAGTGCCAATGTACTGCAAGACCCGATTTTATAAAGAAAGTTCGAACACGGAAAGGAGAACATACGTTATGAGTAAAGTTGCTTTTTTATTGGCGAATGACTTTGAAGATTCGGAGATGCAGGTTCCGTATGACGAAGTAAAAAAAGCTGGACATGAAGTGGAGATTATCGGGTTAAAAGCCGGTGAGACCCTTAAAGGTAAAGGAGGAAAGGCCTCCTACACTACAGATAAGGCAATCGCTGAGGCATCCGCTTCAGATTATGATGCAGTCGTGATTCCAGGTGGATCATCCCCTGAGAATTTGCGAAGTGATGCGCACATCTTGAAGTTTGTCACCGAGATCAACAGTGCGAAGAAACCAATCGCAGCGATCTGCCATGGTCCGCAAATTTTGGCTAGTGCCGGTCTGTTGAAAGGCCGCACCATTACATCCTATCCACCACTTAAGGATGACATGGTAAACGCAGGAGCAGAGTTCAAGGATCATGAGGCGGTTGTGGATGGAAACTATATTACATCCCGTACGCCTGAAGATGAGCCAGCGTTTGTACGTGAACTGCTAAATGTTATATAACTTCAGCTAGTGCAACTGACATATATTGATGTATCTTAACTACGTTACATCGTGGGGCTACGAAACTTCACGTTGCATTTCATTCCGAAAAAGGAGGGTTTGACATGACAAAACATATTCAGGCGTATTTTCGAACCGAAGACGAGGCAGAGGGAGCAAGAACTTCACTTCAGACGTTCCGTACAGAGCATTTGGAAGTAGGTCAACTCGATAGTGCGGTAGGTAGAGACACGCGTGTTATGGTACCACTGGTGCCATATAATACGGCGGGTGGCGTAGGCACTAACGGAGCAATGGGTGTAGGTGCAGCCCCAGGCGTTCCAGCCAGTGAAAATGTGATCCCCGTGGTAGCCAATGTGGATCGTGATGCAGAACGGGATACTCGTGACAGAGTGAATGAGGATGGAGACATGCTGAATGCTGCGGATGTGTCTTCGGCCGATTATGATGATCTGCATTATGTTCTGTCTGCCAAAGTAAGGGATGAGGATTATGACGAGATTGTTCATAAGCTTCGTTCCAACCATGCCTATGTGGAAGAGTTGAACTAACGTGTAGATACTTCTTGGCCCTTGCACTGCTTGACTACAGAGTCGGGTAATGTGCAAGGGTTTTTCAATTATAAATATATTAAAAAACACAATTATAAAGCGCTATCATTTTTGTAATATTACTGTAATATTAGTTACATAAGCCTTTAACATAGTGGGCTTATAATAACACACATGACCCCCTTTTTTTATATATCCTTTGAGCCTGCACACCGTGTGCAGGCTATTTTTTTTGAACTGAGAATGTGTATGTTTTGGGCAGAGCTTACCCCTTTATTCAATTTTTGCTAGAATAGAGAGATGGGTTTATATATTCTACAGCGAATTGTTTTCATAGTTGGGCTACATTGGACGGTAAATCTAGCTCCAGCGATTGGGTTCAGGCGAATCCAATCCTATGACAAAGAGTATGAGGAATTCATCGCCAGAGTGATCCGTCATATTCCAGATGAACATATACTCGCTGAAACGGCCCCGCCTTTTTATATAAGTACGGGGCAGCCGTTTCTGCTTGATCGATGGAATTTGAAAGTTATATAGAATGCCTCGTTTGAGAAATGACACCTACAATGCTAAAGCAACAGAGTTCTCATGCGAATGGCTAGAGACAGATTTAAGGGGGAATTAGTTTTGAGTAAGGTTGGAAGAAATGATTTATGCCCATGCGGTAGTGGGAAAAAATATAAGAAATGTTGTCTGAACAAGGAGTCCTCTGCAGTAGAATCCATACTAGGGATAATATCAACGGAGCAACCGGTTCGGGAAGCCTCCATTCAGCCTGAGAGCAAACTGACCTTGACCAAGCTGAAAAAAATGGTGGCAAGCGATTTGAAATGGGAGCATCCGGCTCACGAACAGCTGGCCCTGCAGACTATTGAGAACATGAGGAAACAATACGAGCCAGAGGTAATTTTGGAAGCTCTGGTGTTATGGAACGGCTACTCCCGTCAGACCCGCCCTACTGTGAAGAAGACAGGCTCGTTCTCTGCTGCAATTGAGTATTTGCTGTCCGAGGAATACGGCTTCAATGTCTCAAAGGCTGAGCTGGCTGATAAATATGAGGTAACGACAGGCACGATCTCCCGGAAGGTTAAGGAGATGAATAGTTACATCGAAGAATACGGCATGGGCGGTGAAACGGATGAGCTATTGATGCTGAACGGCCCAGGCACATCGAAAGACAAAGCACAGGCTCTGCTGGATAAGGCGAGGGAAGCCAGTTCTTCCAAACGGAGAGTACAGCTGGCGGAAACAGCGCTGGAGATGTATCCTGACAGTTCTGATGCGTATCTCATTTTGGCTGAGGAATCGGACAATGAGAATGATGCACGATCTTACCTCAAGGAAGGAATCGCTGCTGGCAAACGTGAACTGGGCGAACTGTTTTTTGAGGAGAACAAAGGGGACTTCTGGGGGCTTCATGAGACTCGTCCCTATATCCGGATATGCAAAAGCTATGCCGAATCCTGCTGGTTTGGCGGAGATACGAAAGAAGCAGCACAGATCCTGGAGCATATGCTAGAGCTTAATACGGAAGATAATACCGGAGCACGTTACCTGCTCGCTGCTGTGTATTTGTACAGCAACCAATTGGATCAGGCAGAGCAATTGCTGGAGGAGTATGGAAAAGGTGACGCTGCAACGGCCTTTGCCTATGACCAGATCATTCTGGAGTATAAGAAAAACGGAATCACCTCCCAGCTTAAAATGCTATACCGTGTGGCCCGAGGTGTGAACAAACATGTGCCTGATTACCTGTTGGGTTTGAAACGGCTGCCGCATAACCTCCCTGACTTTGTCGGAATGGGCGACTCAGACGAAGCGATTGCATATGTCATTATGCATTCCCGTTTATGGGCGAGCGCGCCGGATCTGTTGAAGTGGATGCTGAAACAATAGAGGAATAAGAAGCGAATAGAAGTTGGAATTCATATGATGAATCCAGCTTCTATTCGCCGTTATTTCTGTTGACTCCCATCCCGTGCAGCGTGTGAGCAAATTTTTTAGAGCTATCTTTTTGTGTTAACCCTTGACTTTAGCACTGCGGTTCATTACAATCAGAAAATAATACGTTGACTATAGTCAATACAAGTCGATTTTTGAACTATATTACTGATTTGATGACGGGACCAAGTACTCCGTGCCCACATGACCAGAGAGGAATCCCAAGGCTGTAAGGATTCTCTTGATGAGCGGACGAATGACTTCCCCGAGAACAGACGGCGAACATAACAGAAATGATCTGTTGACTAGTAGCCGGCCTGCGCAGGACGTGCGTTACACGTAGAGCGGAATATCTGCTTGATCAGGGTGCCCTTGGCAATCCTGAATCACCAGAGATCACCTGAACGGCTAAAGTGTCAGGTTTCCGGAATGTGGGTGGTACCACGGGTGAATGTATATTACACAATCTCTCGTCCCTTTGTTTGCTATACATAGCAGACAGGGCGAGGGATTTTTTTGTTATATAAGTTGATTTAAAAGAAATACACGAAAACGGAGAGGGCAGAAAAAACCTGTAAAAGCGAAGCGTTCGCCTTTATCACCGGATTTCCACATTTAAAATGAAAATTAAAAAAATCTGGGGATAACAGCGATTGTAAGGTTGTTCTGCCCGCGCAGTGATCACGTGTAGAATTTTTTAACTTTTAGAGGAAAAAATCAATGCTGGAGGGATCAAGATGGCTTTTCAAAAACCGACTGGAACGCAGGACTTACTGCCTGGAGTTGTCGAGAAATGGCAGTACGTAGAAGAAAAAGCACGAGATCTGTGTCGACGGTTTAATTACCGTGAGATTCGTACACCGATCTTCGAACAGACTTCTTTATTTGTACGCGGTGTAGGAGAGACTACCGATATCGTTGAGAAAGAAATGTATACCTTTGATGACAAAGGCAATCGCAGCATGACTCTTCGTCCAGAGGGAACAGCGGGGGTTGTCCGTGCGTATGTAGAGAATAAAATTTACGGAGAACCGGATGTAAGCAAGCTGTATTATATCGGTCCGATGTTCCGGTACGAGCGTCCGCAGGCAGGCCGTCAGCGTCAGTTTCACCAGTTTGGTGTAGAAGCCATCGGTGCGCTGGACCCGGCGATTGATGCCGAAGTAATTGCACTGGGCTACCAGTTGTGTGTAGAGCTCGGTTTGAAGGATGTCAAAGTGGAGATCAACTCTGTTGGTAACTCGACCAGCCGTGCAGAATATCGTGAGACGTTACTTGGATTCCTTAGACCGATGAAAGACAGCCTGTGCAAGGACTGTCAGTCCCGGATGGAGCGTAATCCGCTACGTGTGCTCGACTGCAAAGTCGATCAGGACAAATTCGTTGGGGCACCGTCCATACTGGATAGCTTGGATGAAGAGTCTTTGAATCACTTTGCCAAGCTGCAGGCATACCTGGATGATTTCGGAGTGGATTATGCTGTGAACAATCGTCTGGTACGGGGCTTGGATTATTACACGCTGACTGCGTTTGAATTAAAAGCCCAAGGTATTGGAGCGATTGATACGGTTGGCGGCGGTGGTCGATACAATGGTCTTGTTGGTGATATCGGCGGACCTGATCAGCCGGGCATCGGCTTCGGTATTGGTCTGGAGCGTATTCAACTGATTCTGGAGCACCAAAATATTGAGGTTACTACGCTGGCTCCACTTGATGTGTACTTTGTTGCTCTGGGAGAGGCTGCTGATCGTGAAGTAAACCGACTGTTGTTCAAACTTCGTCAGTCTGGACTGTCTGGGGAACGTGATTATCTGGGCCGCAAGATGAAAGCACAGATGAAATCAGCTGACCGTTTCAAATCCCGCTATACCGCCATCCTTGGTGATGACGAGCTGGAGCGTGGTGAGATCGCCCTCAAGTCGATGGATACGGGTGAGCAACAAACCGTGAAGCTTGATGATCTGGTAACAGCAATTCGCGAAGGCAAATAAGCACGAATTGTTACATTAAGTCTTAAACATTCAAGTAAAACAATTGATCCGGCAAAATTACTGAGGTTCACCGACGATTCCAATTAACCGGAAGTTGGCGAGCCAGAGGTAACATGCCTTTTCGAATACATGGTCTACACGTAACCGGACTGTTGAAGAGCAGGTACTAACTGCCCATACAGAACGGAAATTCACATAATGAGGAGTTTGGTTATGAAAAGAAGTCATCATTGCGGCGCATTAACACCCGCACACATCGGTGAAACAGTAACATTGAACGGTTGGGTTCAGACCCGTCGTGACTTGGGGGGCGTACTCTTCATCGATCTGCGTGACCGCAGCGGGATTGTACAAGTTGTCTTTAACCCGGCATATTCCGGTGAAGCTCTGCAAATCGCAGATCGCGTACGTAGCGAGTATGTTATCGCTGTAAAAGGTAAAGTTGTTAAACGTGATGCAGAAACAGTTAATAAAAACCTGCCTACTGGCGAAATTGAAGTTCAAATCACTGAAATCGAAGTGCTGAACGCGGCAAAAACACCTCCATTCTTCATTGAAGATGGTGTCGAAGTTGATGAATCCCTTCGTTTGAAATATCGTTACCTGGACCTGCGTCGTCCGGAAATGTTCGAAACACTGAAACTGCGTTCCAAAGCATCCAAAGTGTTCCGTGACTACCTGGATGGAGAAGAGTTCGTTGAAGTGGAAACACCGATCCTGACTAAGAGCTCCCCGGAAGGTGCGCGTGATTATCTCGTACCAAGCCGTGTGCATGAAGGTGAATTCTTCGCCCTGCCGCAATCCCCACAAATTTACAAACAATTGCTGATGGTCGGCGGACTTGAGCGTTATTATCAGATCGCTCGTTGTTTCCGGGATGAGGATCTGCGTGCAGACCGTCAACCAGAATTCACTCAAGTCGACATCGAGACTTCTTTCCTGCAACAGGATGACCTGCTGCCAATGATGGAAGAACTGATGGCCAAATTGCTGCGTGAAACCAAAGGCATTGAGCTGGAACTGCCTTTCCAACGGATTACGTATGCAGATGCAATGGGTAAATACGGTTCAGACAAACCAGATCTGCGCTTTGGTATGGAACTGGTTGAAATGAACGATATCGTAGCAAACAGTGGTGTAAAAGTATTTGCTTCTGTCATCGAAAAAGGTGGAGAAGTGAAAGTGCTGAACGCTAAAGGCTGTGGCACATGGAGTCGTAAAGAGATCGATGATCTTGGACCATTTGCTGCACGTTACGGTGCGAAAGGTCTGGCTTGGATTCAAGTAAAAGACGGCGAGTTCAAAGGGCCAATCGTGAAGTTCTTCACGCCTGAAGAAATCGAAGCTGTCAAAGAACGTACAGGTGCTGAGGATGGCGACTTGTTGCTCTTCTCCGCAGATACGAAAAAAGTGGTTGCTGACGTTCTGGGTGCTTTGCGTCTGAAAATCGGCCGTCAACTTGGATTGATCGATGACAGTAAATTCAAATTTGCTTGGGTTGTGGACTTCCCACTCCTCGGATATGATGAAGATGCAAAACGTTATGTGGCAGAACACCATCCGTTCACACGTCCAAAAGACGAAGATGTACATCTGTTCGATACAGATCCAGGTTCAATCCGTGCTCAAGCCTATGACCTTGTTCTCAATGGTTATGAAGTAGGTGGCGGTTCGATGCGTATCTACAAACGTGATGTTCAGGAGAAAATGTTTGCTGCCCTTGGACTCTCACCAGAAGTAGCGAATGAGAAATTCGGCTATCTGTTGGAAGCATTCGAATATGGAACTCCACCGCATGGTGGTATTGCCTTTGGTCTGGACCGCCTCGTGATGTTGCTGGCGGGCCGCACGAATCTGCGTGAAACGATTGCCTTCCCGAAAACGGCAAGTGCAACGGATCTGCTGATGAATGCACCTTCTGAAGTGGATGACTCGCAATTGGAACAACTTCATATCCGCGTAGCCCGTAAACCGGTAGCGGAAAAGAAATAAAGGAGGCATCGATTCTCAATGCTCCATCAATTTTCAAGAACAGAACTTGCGATCGGACCTGAAGGTCTGGATGCATTAAAGAATAGTACAGTCGCTGTGCTCGGTATTGGCGGCGTAGGTGGTATTGCTGTAGAAGCTCTTGCCCGTAGCGGTGTTGGGCGCATCATCCTGATTGATAAAGACGTCGTGGACATCACCAATATTAACCGCCAGATTCATGCTCTGACCACGACAGTGGGACAGAAAAAAGCGGACCTCATGGTGGAACGTGTAAAACTGATCAATCCCGAATGTGATGCAATTGCATTAAATATGTTTTACACGGAAGAGACGTATGAGGAATTGTTCAAATATGAACTGGATTATGTGCTGGATGCATCCGACACGATTATCTACAAAATCCATCTCATTAAAGAGTGCCTGAAACGTAAAATTCCGATGATTTCCAGCATGGGTGCGGCGAATAAAATGGATCCAACGAAATTCCAGGTTGCGGATATTTCGAAAACGACCATGGACCCAATTGCCCGTGTTGTGCGTACCACACTTCGCAAAGACGGCATTAAAAAAGGCGTGAAAGTGGTCTTCTCGACTGAAAAGCCGATGAAACCGCGCGAGGACGTAACACAAAAAATCGTTCCAGAGAATGCTCCGGAAATTCGTAAGGCTAAACAGCCACCTGCGAGTAACTCATTTGTACCTCCGGTAGCCGGACTGATTATGGTCAGTGTTGCGATTAAGGATTTGTTAGAAATTGCAGAGAACAAGCAGCAGTAACTTGCTGCCAACTGAAGAAGCGTGGATGCTGATAAGGCATCTGCGCTTTTTGGTGTGATCATACTTCGCAAGACGGAGCGGATGGGACGTCAATCGTCTATGATAGACGAACTGCATACCCGGAGAAATGTCAGAGTTACGTCATGTACTTCAAAGTCAAAACCGTGTATGATATTCACTGCTGCGCGAAATGATGATACATACATAAAGATTTGCGGCATATAGGTTCAATTTAACTTTTTACACGAGAACGGAGAGGACAGAAAAAAGCTGGAGATGCGAAGCGTGCGCCTAAAAGCTTTCTGAAAGAAAGCTACATCGGAAGCATACGCTATCACCAGATTTTCCCTTTGGAGAAGGAAATGCAAAAAAATCTGGGGATAACAGCGATCGGAAGGTTGTTCTGTCCGCGTAGTGGTGGAGTGTAAATACTCAGTTATTCAGCCTATATAGAGAGAGGGGAATAAAACGAAATGAAACACGGATGGATGACCAAACGTCTTGGCATGGAACCAGGAGACCAGTGGAAAAAGGAAGTTGTGGCGGGAGCCATTTCCTATTTTGCCGTGGTCTATATCGTTATGGTCAATGCTACAATTCTTTCCGATGCCGGAATGCCATTGCAGGCAGCTATGGTTGGAACCTTGCTGACATCTATTGCAGGCTGTTTGCTCATGGCATTTGGCGGAAAATCACCGATTATCGTGGTACCCGGAATGGGGATTAATGCATTTTTTACGTATACACTCGTACATTCCATGAAATTAAGCTGGCAAGAAGCACTGGCCGTTGTAACCGTTACAGGTATACTGTTTGCCATTGTTGCGTTTACGTCACTATACAAAATGATCAGCGAAGCAATTCCAAAAAATTTGCAGCATGGCATTACGGTCGGGATAGGTTTGTTTCTGACATTTATCGGTTTGCAAAAAAGTGGAATCGTTATCGCACACCAGACCACGTTTGTTGCGATTGGGCATTTCAATGATCCAAATGTCATTACAGCCTGCGTTACGCTGGTGCTTGCCTTAATTTTATTTATACGGAACGTACAGGGTGGACTTCTGATCAGTATTCTGGTCGGGACAGGTCTTGCCTATGTACTTGGAGCAGTGAACCCGGGTGAGTCCGTATCAGCGATGGATGCGTTGCGTCAATACGGTGGGTTGTTTGGCGAATTGTCTTTGATGAAGCTGGCTGATGTCGCCTTCTGGATCGCAGTATTTTTGCTACTGCTAATTGTGGTGTTCGAAAATATCGGATTAATTACCGCTCAGACACAGATGATTGGTCGTCCAGAGCGGTTCAAAGGAAGTCTGCGCGCCCTATCCATTAGCACCGTGTTGGCAGGTGTATTCGGAAGCAGTCCTCCAGTTGCCGCAGCAGAGACTACAGCCGGAATTGCCGCAGGCGGACGCACAGGTTTGACTCCACTCGTTACAGCTGTGTTATTCGGGGCTACTTTCTTCTTCATCCCGCTACTCGGTTACATTCCGGACAGTGCCATTGCTCCCATTTTGATCATTATTGGTGGCCTGATGGTGCAAGGTGTGAAAGATATGGATTTTGGTGACTTCACAGAGGCATTCCCAGCATTTCTAATCATGGTCATGATTCCATTTACATATAGCATTGTGGACGGTATGGCGTTTGGGTTTATTGCCTATCCATTAGCGAAGCTGGCAGCAGGTCAAGGTAAACAGGTACCTGTGGTCATGTATGGCATTTCCATCCTCTTTTTAGCCAATTTTGTGTTACATGGTATCTTGTAAAGCTATGTTAACTAACAAAAGGCAACGTCATGTAATTTCATACGTATGATCTCTGGTGAGCTGATGGAGAACGGGAGGAACGGGAATGGAAGAACAGCAACAAGCAGGGCATAATGAACCGAAGGTAGGAAAAAAGGGATTTAAGGATTTCGTCAAGCTTATTGCTTCCACGAACCCGCCAAAACTGATCCTGATTCTGGCCCTCATTTTAACCCTGATTCAAACGACGGCCGGACTGATTGTGCCACTGATGACCAAAGGTCTGATTGATGGACTTACCACTTCGGCACTGAACAAATCTGTTATTTTGTTATTGCTTGGGGCATTTGTGATTCAGGCGATTGCCTCAGGTATCAGCATTTATATGTTAAATTACGCAGGACAACGCGTGGTCGCAACGCTTCGCACGAAGCTGTGGAACAAGGTATTGTCGCTGCGAATGCCGTATTTCGATCGCAACCGCACTGGCGATACCATGAGCCGAATTACGAATGATACAAGCCAGATCATGACGTTGATCGCAGACTATCTGGTTTCCTTTGTGTCAAACATCGTTGCCGTTGTGGGTGGTGTGGCGTTACTGTTCTATTTGGATTGGGTGATGTCGCTCATTATCCTGAGTCTGGTGCCACTTACGTTGTTGATTCTGTTGCCGGTCGGGAAGAAGATGTACAAGATCTCCAAGAAACAACAGGATGAGATGGCAGGTCTTACGTCCGTGCTCAGTCAGGTTATTGGCGAGATTCGCTTGGTGAAGGCCTACGGCACGGAGAAACAGGAATCGGAAGCAGGGGATTCCCGAATTCGTAAAATGTTTGCTTTTGGTTTGCAGGAAGCACGCATTCTTGCTTTGATCGGTCCCTTGTTTACATTTGTCATGACTGCCGTGTTGGTCGTTATTCTGGGTGTGGGGGGAATGCGTGTAGCGTCTGGACTGTTGTCGCCTGGTGAACTGGTTGCGTTCATTTTGCTGTTGTTCCAGGTCATTATGCCAATGGGACAATTCACGACGTTATACTCCCGTTTGCAAAAAGTTGTAGGTGCAACGGAGCGCATACAAGCGATCCTTGCCGATGAGGAAGAGCCACATGACAGCACCAAGGTAGCGCCAAAAGGAAATGAGACGATTACATTCCATGATGTGCACTTTTCCTATGTCACAGGTGAGGAAGTGCTGCACGGGATCAATCTGACGGTTCCCACGCGCAAGGTGACAGCCATTGTGGGTCCAAGCGGTAGCGGTAAATCAACACTGTTTTCTTTGATGGAGCAGTTTTATATGCCCGATTCAGGCCACATTTCGTATGGGGGACAAGCCATAACAGATTATTCTTTGGCCTCCTGGCGTAGCAAGATTGGGTATGTATCTCAGGAAAGTCCACTTATGGCGGGCACGATCAAAGACAACATCACGTACGGATTGGATCGTGAGGCCACGATGGATGAGATCCGGCGAGCTGCTGAGATGGCCTATTCTGCCGACTTTATCGACAAGCTGCCACAGGGTTATGACACGGAAGTGGGCGAGAGAGGAATTAAGTTATCCGGGGGCCAACGTCAGCGGATTGCTATTGCTCGTGCCTTACTGCGCAGTCCGGATATTCTTATGTTGGATGAAGCCACATCCAGTTTGGACAGTACCTCAGAATATGAAGTACAACAGGCTTTGTCCAACCTGATGGAAGGCAGAACCACGATTGTGATAGCACATCGGTTGTCCACAGTAGTGGACTCCGATCAGATTGTTGTATTGGAGCATGGACATGTTACCGGAACAGGAACTCATAAGGAATTAATTAGCAATCATCCGGTATACCGTGAATTAGCTCAAAAACAGTTTGTGGCACAGGAAGGAAATGCAGCTACGGTGCAAAACGAAGAGTAATTCTCATTAATGCAGGGTCTCCGTTATACCCATGAGGTATTTCAACGGAGATCCTTTTTCTAGTTCTATAAATTCATAATATTTACAATAGGACCGACATAATCTATATTATAGATACCGACCGTTGGTATGTATAAGGAGGAACTTATGGCCAGAAATAAATACCCTGAGCAGACACTGGACCTGATTCTGACAGTCTCAACTCAAATGTTTACCGAAAAGGGATATGAAAAGACCAGTATTCAAGACATTATAGATGAATTAGGTATGTCCAAAGGTGCAATATATCATCATTTCAAATCCAAGGAGGATATCCTTAGTGCAGTGATGGAGAAGGAGCTTGGGCGGGCAGAAGAGATGTTTATGGAACTCATCCAGAACACGCATGCTCCGGATGCCAGACAGAAGCTCATCAGTATTTTGGAAAATATTATCGTTGATCCTGGAATCCAGTCCAACTCAATTGATCAGGTTCTAAGCACTCAGATCAAGAATCCACAGTTTGTACTTGGTGGAATCAGGAAGGGTGTTCTGAAGGATGCTCGAATTATTGCCGACATTATGGAACAGGGCAAGGAGGATGGGTCCATTTCAGTCGAATTTCCTTTGGAGTGTGCCGAAATATTCATGTTGCTCGTCAACATTTGGATTAATCCCTTACTTTTTGGCCGAGATCAGGGACAGACATTGGAGAGACTCAAGTTTCTACAGCACATGATGAAGCTCTTGGGAGCAGATATCGTTAGCGAACAGCTCATTCAGCGAATTACGAATCGGCATGCCAGCACGGGGGGCTATGCGGAGGCGGAATAAACATACACCTATTGTTTGAAATGGAGAGGGAAAAGATGTTGAAAAGTAGTGAGCTTGCCATATGCAAGACCATAGACATTGATCAATCCATTCAAGATATACAGCTAAATTGGTTGTCAGGAGATATCAGAGTTCTTCCGAGTGTGGATGAACTGATTCACGTCATGCAATATGCGGATGCGTGCTTTTCCAAGCGAAGGCTGCTGCAAGTTAACATACGAGGGGATACCTTAAGCATTGTGGACGGAAGAAAAAGGAGAGGCCTCGTTGGAATAAATATCGGTAGAACAGCATTGGAGATTCAGCTTCCTGCTCGGGTTTTTGATCGTATTTTACTAAACTCCACAGGAGGACAACTCCGGTTGAATCGGCTTTTGGCTACTCGCTGTCAATGTAAGATCACCTCAGGTAGTGTAGATCTATCAGGGAGGATGGAGGAGCTTGAACTGAGCGCAGTGGCATCCGTAGTGAAAGCGCAACACCTTAGTGCAGATAAGCTCAATCTTCAATCCAGTTCAGCCAAGATCGACATTTCGGGGGAGTTTCGTCACTTGCAAATTAACACAACAGGCAGAGGATTAAATATGGACTGTCTCAAGATGCCAGAGAGATTGCATTCCGTATCAACAGGGGCAAAGGCAGTGGTTTCCATTCCAGATAACGAAGGTTTTCAAATTATACTTAAAGAAAGATCAGGAGCGTTTAAAAGTGAATTTGATCTGACTCCCCTTCATGGGGACAGCAACGATCTAATACACAAAAGTGGAAAAAGTGAATTCCATGTGGATATTCGAGGAGGAGCTTTTCATCTAAAATCCAGGAAATGAGACACCGATCGTGTACTGATAATAAAGGGGGCAGATATAATGGCTGGTTGGATCGTAGGAATTAGCTTTTCCTCCATCGTACTGCTAATTGGGATTTACGGCGCATTGAACAGTAGGCGCAGGCTGGCCAGAAACAAGTGGGCCTGGTGGTTTATTTTGTTTGGTTGTTGTGCGCTTGTCAGTGCCATCATTAATTATCAATTCAGATGAGCCTCATATATTACAAAAGTAAGACTACAAAACGGATGTGGCTTTCAATTGCTCTATGTGATATAGTAAGTATCCTTTTGTATTGCCAGATCTAGGTGATGCAGAGCAAAACATATTCTTAGGAGGTAACTGAAACATGTCAGACAGCTTTCAAAGTGCCTATCAAGAAGAAGAGTACAGGTTAGAGCGAACGATGGAGGAAGTGGACAGTCAGCTGGAACGACTTCAGAACATTCCGGTGTATACCGGCCACGACTTCACAGAACAAGTGCTGGAAGCTGGACGCGAAGAGCGCCGCACCGCCTTGTCCAAGAGCGCGCAGCAACCCTATTTCGGACGCTTGGATTTCGAAGAACAGGGCAGTGGTGCACGGAAACCGCTGTATATTGGCAAAATCGGCGTAGACCGCGAAGAGGTGGGAGAGCATCCGCTCGTCATCGACTGGCGTGCTCCTGTCGCCAGCCTGTTTTACTCATTTACCGGAGGCGAAGCCTCCGCTACGTATGAAGCCCCGGAAGGGCTTATTGAAGGTCTGGTATACCTGAAACGAAACGTTGTCATTCGACAGCGGATATTGGAACGTGTGGCGGATACATATAACCGTGACAGCGACCAGCCAGCGGTATCTGATGAATTCCTCGTTTATCGTCTGGGAGAGAACAAGGATAACAAACTGCGTGATATCGTATCTACGATTCAGGCGGAGCAGGATCTGATCATTCGTGCGGCTCGAAATACCGCATTAATCATTCAAGGTGTAGCCGGATCCGGGAAAACAACGGTTGCCCTGCATCGGCTTGCCTTTTTGCTGTATCAGTATAAGGAGCAGGTATCTGCAGAGAAAATGGTTATTTTTGCACCCAACCACATGTTCCTGGATTACATCTCGGATGTGCTCCCGGAACTCGGAGTAGGGGATATTCAGCAGCGGACATTCCCGGATTGGGCGATGAATCTGTTGGGGCTGGAAATGCCTTTGGCGAATACGTCGGATACATTGAACACATGGTTTGAAACACCTGATGCACGACCTGAGTTGAATGATGATGTACCTGGACGTTACAAAGGATCGATCCGTTTCATGGAGCTTATTCGAGAGTGGCTCTCGGGGATGGAAGCGGATTCCGTACCAGATATGGACTTCAGTCCATGGGATGGTAAGGTGCTCAGCAAGACGGAGATCGAGAACTGGTTCGGTGAGGAATACAAACATTATCCGTTGGCCAAACGCAAAGAACGGGTCATGGCGCGAGTTCACCGCTGGATTGAGATGGAACTTAAGAAACCGATGCCAGAAGCTGTGCGCAAAGAACGCAAGAAAAAAGCGTCTACTCGTGAGAAAGCCTATGCCAAAAAATGGCCTCAATACGAGCCGCTTACGTTATACAAACAGCTGTTCAAAGCTGCAAAGGGTGGTTCTGTGCCAGCCTCGCTCAGCGGGCTTATTCCAAAACTAGTCATGAAACAAACGGCAGCAGATCTGAAGCAGGATATCGTCCGTGAAGAGGATCTGCCTGCATTGGTATACATTCATACATTGGTCCATGATATTGAGGGTTCGGAGCGGTTCGATCATGTCGTGATTGATGAAGCACAGGACTTTTCTCCTTTTCATGTGGCGTTATTGGATCAGTTCGTCAAAGGGCATTCCTTCACTATACTGGGTGACTTGTCTCAAGGCATTCATGAGTACCGTGGTGTTCATGCGTGGGAAGAGATGAGTTCTCTGTTTCCTGAGGAACAGAATGCATACTTTGCATTGACCCGAAGTTATCGTTCAACGATGGAAATTATCGATTATGCCAATACGATTCTGGAACGTGGCGTCAAGAGCGGAATTACGGCGATTCCTGTTTTCCGGAGTGGTGATCCGGTTCGGACGCTGGCTTATGGAGGCGAAGGGCGGACGGCGAGTCTGGAGCAGGCTTTGAAGGTGTTAACGGTCAAAGACTACCGAACAGTCTCCATCCTGACCCGTACACTGCATGAAGCAGAGGAACTTCATCGTGAACTTCAGGACGCAGGCTGGGATCTAAACCTGATCGATGGTGGCAAAAAGCAGTACACGGGTGGACACTCCGTTTTACCGGTCTACTTGTCCAAAGGGTTGGAGTTTGATGCCGTTATTGTGGCAGACGTAGACCAGAAGCATTATTTGCCAAATGCGGGTGATGCAAAGCTGTTGTACGTTGGTTGTACACGGGCCTTGCACGAATTGTGGTTGTTCCATGACGGTGTACTGCCGATCTATGCGGCTGCAACACATAATCCCGATGGCGAACCCGTAACCATTCAGGGTTGGCCAGAGCTTGGTTAGATAAAGTTTGCTTATACAAGAAAAGGCATGGCGTTCATGGGAAAATCCCATAAGCGCATGCCTTTTTTGCTTTTGTGCGAGAATTGCTTAATCTTCCAACGAAGAACGACGGGGGAGTTCAAGTTTATGTTACGCTATTTCTCATTTTGGATGAGCGACGGTTCACCAGGAATATACCAACACCAATGAATAAACCGCCTGCTAATGCAAACCACTGAACGTGCTCTCCCAGCAAAATCCAACTCGATAGTACACCAAAGAACGGTGCCAGAAACAGATACGAACTGGTTTGGGCTGGGTCACTATTCTGCAGCAGATAAAACCAGAGTGAAAACTGAATGATGGAGCAAACAAGCGTTAACCAGAGCAGCGCCATAACCGAGGTGGTATTGACCATAAAGTGAGGTTGTTCAGTCCATACGCTCAGCAGAAGCAACGCAGCACCTCCAGCAAGCATCTGATAGGCTGTTAAGACAAAAGTATCATAGCCATTACCCCAGCGTTTGATGAGCAATGTGGACACGGCAAAGGAAATCGCTCCACCAAATCCAATCCAGGTTCCGGGGCTAAAGCTCATCTGCCACCCAAAAGTTAACATTATCCCGATGAAACCGAGTA
The DNA here is from genome assembly GCF_030369595.1 of Paenibacillus sp. PK1-4R. Taxonomy (NCBI): domain Bacteria; kingdom Bacillati; phylum Bacillota; class Bacilli; order Caryophanales; family Paenibacillaceae; genus Paenibacillus; species Paenibacillus sp. PK1-4R. The sequence continues at coordinate 5,420,607 of NZ_CP126535.1, read as the reverse complement.
TAACACCGATCCACTGACTGAAACGGTAGGTCACTCTATATAAGAGAGCACTGAGGATAATGACCAGTAGCGGATTGGTAAACGTAATAATGGCGGATTCACCGGATGTAATCCAGTTCATGCTGTAGTAGGCGCAGCCCATCACTCCTGCGGATTGGAACAGACCAATGAGGGTTATTTTCAACCAAGACTGCCATCCAGTAGGCAAAGGACGTTTACGAAGGAACAAGGCCATCAATCCACCAGCCAGTACATAACGTATGCCCATGAGCAGGAAAGGTGGGGCATATAACATGCCGATCTTGCCAACTGGAAAAGAAGTACCCATGATTAGCGTTGTCAAAATGATCAATAGTGTATATTTTAATGGTTTTATGATCCGGGTATCTTTATCATGACTGGAGCTCATAACGTCTGTCCGCTATCTACAGTAATTAGCTGCCCGGTCATGGATTGCTGTTCAAGCGCAGCACAGATCATGTGTGCGATATCCTCAGGTGAGGCAATGTGCTGCAATAACACTTCTCCACCGAGATGATGCATGCGCTCCTCGTTTCCAGCCCACCACCTTGTCGCAACTGCGCCAGGGACGATAGCATTCACCCGAATGTGTGGGGAGAGTGCGTGCGCAAGTGATAATGTCAGACCGTGAACTGCCGCTTTGGAGACGGCGTAAGGGAGGGATGAGCCAGAACCCGTACTTCCTGCAATGCTGCCCAAATTCACGATGGAACCACTACCAGCCTGTCTCATGCCTTCCGTTACTGCACGAGCGCAATGAAACATGCCTTTCACATTCACATCAACCAGCTCATTCCAGACGTCATCTGTAACAGACTCCAGATCGTGCATGGGGATATGACGCGTGATTCCGGCGTTATTTACAAGTGCAGTGATCGGGCCATAGGTTTCAGTTATTGTAGTGACCATCCGCCGGACATCAAGATCATTGGCAACATTGGCTTGAACGGCGAATGCATGGCCTCCCGTATCCAAAATGTGTTGAACAGTCTCTCTTGCTGCCTCTTGTGAGCGGGAATAGTTAACAGCGACCAAGGCTCCGCGTTCAGCGAGCATCTCACTTACAGCACGTCCTATACCTGTTCCACCACCTGTGATCAGAGCAACTCTATTTTTCCAGTATGTCATGCTGAACACTCCTTATCATCATCCAGTCAGATGACTGGTTTGGGATCTACATGAATTGTAGTCCGGTTTACACATGAAGTATAATGATTGGTAATGAAACGGATATCATTTTGAATGATGTCAGAGTGGAGGGACCATGGAGAGCGGGGATCTTAGAATATTTCAGTGTGTTGCACAGGAAGGGAATCTGACCAAAGCTGCTTCTAAACTGGGGTATGTTCAATCGAACGTAACGGCACGAATCCGGCATCTGGAAGCAGAAGTAGGTACAACGTTGTTCATTCGTCATAACCGAGGCATGACGTTATCTCCAGCCGGAGAAATGTTGCTGACCTATGCAGATAAAATTATCGGTTTGCTGAATGATGCTTCCAAGGCGCTTCGGGCGACGAGCACACCATCGGGTCCAATGCGAATAGGGTCTACACAAACCGCTGCGGCCGTGCGACTACCTGAACTTTTCGTCAGATATTATAAACAGTATCCAGATGTCTCCTTGTCACTGGTTACTGGCAATTCGCAGATGCTTATGGATCAGGTGATTGGGTATGAATTGGAAGGGGCTTTCATTGGTTGTCCCTGTGATCATCCCGACATCGTTTCTATTCCCATATTTGATGAAGAACTATTTGTTGTCTATTCTGGTATGGGTCCTACGGAAGAAGATCTTAAGAGTAAACCCATTCTTGTATACAGTATGGGGTGTTCCTATCGTCAGATTTTGGAGGAATGGTTAGAGGTGGGTGGTGTTACCCGCCCAGTAATTATGGAATTTGGAACCCTTGAAGCGATTATTAGTGGGGTTACATCAGGCATGGGAATTTCCTTATTACCAGAGATTGTAATTAGACATCAGATCAAAAATGGATTACTGCGCACGCATACACTCCCCGTAGGTATGAATCGCATGATGACTCATTTTATTACTCGCAAGGATGCCTTTGTCAGCAGTGCACTTCATGCATTTATGGCTATGTTACCGCGAGAGTATGATATGATAGAGAGTGGAGAACCATCAGAAGTGTAATTATATTCAAGGCAAGGCAATCCGTTAAGGAAGTGATGAGCAATGGATTTATTTTCGTTTCAACAAGACTCAAAACCACAAGCTAGATTGCTCGCAGACCGCATGCGGCCAGAGCATCTGGATGAATATATTGGACAGGAACATATTATTGGACCGGGGAAATTACTCCGGCGCGCCATCGAGGCCGATCAGATTTCGTCGATCTTGTTATACGGCCCTCCGGGATGCGGCAAGACAACCTTGGCACATATTATTTCCCAGCAAACGCAAGGACAGTTCGTACGTCTGAATGCAGTAGAAGCTTCCGTCAAGGATGTGCGTGAAGTCATCGAACAGGCGCAAACGAACAAACAGCTGTATGGAACCAAAACTATTCTGTTCCTGGATGAGGTACACCGGTTTAACAGTTCACGTCAGGACGCGCTATTACCAGCGGTAGAGAAGGGCACGATTATTTTTATCGGCGCGACAACAGAGAATCCCTTTCATTATGTCAATGGAGCCTTGATGAGCCGATCCACTCTGTTCCAGCTAGAATCGCTAAATAAGGATCATTCCCTAATTGCAATGCGCAGAGCATTGAGTGATGCGGACAAAGGTCTGGGGTTCATGGAACTGCAGGCGGACGATGAGGCGCTTGAGCATATTGCTACGATGGCCAATGGGGATATTCGACGTGCGCTTAACGCGCTTGAACTGGCTGCGTTGACGACGCCACCGGAGAAAGATGGATCCATTCATATTACGCTTGGTGTAGCAGAAGAGTCTATTCGGCGCCCCATTGTGAAGGCAGATGAATCCACACAGTATGATGTGCTGTCTGCATTTCACAAGAGTATTCGGGGTTCCAGTGATGCGGCTTTGTTCTGGTTTCTATACGCGGTGGAGAAGCTCGGCATGGACCCGATGACCTTCATTCGGCGTCTGATTGCAGCGAGCAGTGAAGATATTGGACTAGCGAACCCGCAAGCTATGACTCAAGCCATTGGAGCACTTGATGCGTACCGGAATAACGGTTGGCCCGAAGCCAAGCTGAACATTGCACAAGCGATTTTGTTTGCAGTCGAAAGTCCGAAATCCAATGCGGTGTATACCGCCATTTCCAAAGCCATGAACGCGATTGATGAGGTGAAATCGGCAGAAGTTCCGCTTCACTTGCGAGATACGCATTATTCCGGTGCCGTGAAGCTTGGACATGAGGGCTATCAATATCCACACAACTATCCGGGGCATTACGTGAAACAAGAATATTTGCCGAAGCAGCTCTCACGGAGAGTATTCTATGAGGCCACGGAGCAGGGGAACGAATCGAAGATCAGGCTGAACCAACAGCGGCGCAGAGAACTGTAAGACAGACAGATCACTCGGGAGATGCACACAACATGAAAGAGCTTTTGTATATAGGGGCGGGTGGATTTCTCGGTACATTAACCCGATATGCCATACAGTTAGCGCTACCAACTGCTCATGTGGGCTTTCCTTGGGCAGTGTTGCTAATCAATGCGATGGGCAGTCTTTTTTTAGGGTGGTTCTTTACCATAGCTGTTCCAGGCAAAATAACACCACAACTTCGACTCGCGATTGGCACAGGTTTTACTGGCGCATTTACGACATTCTCCACGTTTACACTGGATATTGTTCGTTTATCCGAAGGGGGCGAATGGATCAGTCCCACTATTTATATGATCGTAAGTCTGTTGGCAGGGTTGTTGCTCTGTGCGCTGGGAATGAGCCTTGGACATCGTATGTTGGGAGCACAAAGACAAGAGGGTGATGCCTCATGATCCTGTGGATTGGTTTTGCAGGTGTGCTGGGTGCGGTACTGCGTTTCAGTCTGGGAAAATGGGTCTCTGGCTTGCTGGGAACGGCTTTTCCATGGGGAACATGGATCATCAACATCAGTGGTTCACTGCTGCTTGGGCTGTTATACGGGTGGCATCAATCTGCAATGATCTCAGATGGAATCTGGGTGATCTGGGGAACCGGGTTCTGCGGTGCGTACACCACGTTCTCCACCTTTGGCTATGAAACGTTAGGACTTATGGGTCGACAACGATACGCAAGCGCGGCGCTCTACGTCGTCAGTTCGGTTGTAGTTGGGGTGTTGGCCTGCTTGGCAGGAGTCTGGTTGACTGCATAACGAACTATTTTTATATTTTTTGCAAAGAAAAGCAGGAAAAAAGCCATCCTTCATGGTATACATGAAAGACGGCTTTTTTAATAGGGATACACGGTATTGTGTATAATCCGCATTTTAATGGACAAGCTCTATTATTGCATTGCGGGTACAGGTACTTTTTGCACCTGATCGATCGTACCCCCACCCAGGCAGACCTCTCCGTCGTAGAAAACAACGGCTTGTCCTGGCGTAATGGCTTTTTGTTGCTGGTCAAATTGTACCTCCACACTTCCATCTTCCTGCCAGGTCAATGTAACACCTTGATCCGGTTGACGATAGCGGAATTTGGCAGTACAACGGTATGGCACATTAGGCATGTGCTCTGCACCAGCAATCCAGTTCACACCCGTTGCGGTTAGACCTGTGGAGTACAAGCTTGCATGGGCATCGCCCTGAACAACAAGCAGTTGATTCTTCTCCAGATTCTTGTCTGCAACGAACCAGGGTTCACCATTGCCGGAACCGCCAATGCCAAGACCTTGGCGTTGGCCAAGTGTGTAGTACATCAGACCATCATGACGACCTTTGACTTCACCAGTTGCGATATCAACCATGTCTCCACCTTTGGCAGGCAGATAGTTACTCAGGAACTCTTTGAAATTACGCTCACCGATGAAGCAGACACCTGTGCTGTCTTTTTTCTTGGCAGTATACAAACCAGCCGCTTCTGCGATTTTGCGTACTTCCGGTTTGGGCAGATGACCAATCGGGAACATGGCTTTGGACAGCTGGTTCTGATTGAGTGCGTTAAGGAAATACGTTTGATCCTTATTGTTGTCCACACCACGCAGCAACTTGAGTGTGCCATCTTCTTCAATCAGACGAGCATAGTGTCCTGTAGCTACATAATCTGCGCCGAGATCCAGAGCTTTGTTCAGGAATTCACCAAATTTGATCTCACGATTACACATGACATCCGGATTTGGCGTGCGGCCCGACTTATATTCATCAAGGAAATAGGTAAATACTTTATCAAAATACTCTTTCTCGAAGTTGACAGTGTAGTAAGGAATGCCGATCTGTTCACATACGCGGCGTACATCCTCTGAATCTTCTTCAGCGGTACAGTGGCCGAACTCGTCGGTGTCATCCCAGTTTTTCATGAAAATGCCGATGACATCGTACCCTTGCTCTTTCAGCAGCAGTGCGGTAACGGAAGAATCGACACCTCCGGACATGCCAACGACGACCCGTGTATTTTCAATTGTTTTGGACATCGTTATCACCATTTCTATATATAAATGTGTTTCGTTTCTTATTCTAGCATAACCGGACTCAAGATACGATACACCCGGCCAATTTTGGATAGTGTCCACCACAGACGCACATTTTGGAATATCGTCAATCTTTCTTTTCCATAAAGCATGCAGATATGTTAACATTAGCTGAGGGTTATGATCGGAATACGGAGAATTAGAAGGTTAAAGATTAGTTCTATGAATCTCTGCTGTGGACAGATCGTGAAACAAAAGGTCGTGGACCACAGGATAAAATATAAAGTTTCCAATCGTTTCTGAAAATTGAAAGAGGTGACTCCTTTGAAAATATCGACAAAAGGCCGTTACGGCCTCACAATCATGATGGAGCTTGCTGCCAGAACAGGCGAAGGCCCTACATCACTTAAAAGCATTGCCGAGCGCAACCAGCTCTCGGAGCATTACCTGGAGCAGCTGATTGCTCCACTACGTAATGCAGGACTGGTGAAGAGCATTAGAGGTGCTTACGGCGGTTATATCCTTGCGGGTGATCCTGCAACCGTGACTGCAGGCGATGTAATCCGTGTACTGGAAGGGCCAATTTCTCCAGTAGACTTCACGGAGGAAGATGATCCGGCGAAACGTGATCTGTGGTTGCGTATTCGTGACGGGATTGCGGAAGTGCTGGATTCCACAACACTGAAAGACCTGATTACCTTTCAGGATCAGGACAAAAAAGACAGCTACATGTTTTACATTTAAGGTCACTAATTCGTATCACAGAAGACACAATAAAGCCCCCAACTTGGGGGCTTTAGACATGCCAATGGGTACTTTGTTCTTCATTTTTTCTACAGATTACTTTAATTGAGCAGGGACTATGTATTCAAAGCTGCAGATTTACAAGTTGGTCAAGTTGGAGCCTAACTGTCTATCTTGTGAATCAGCGACTTTTTAAGGTTTCTATATCAGCTTCCATGCGTAACTGACGGCGATTCAAAATATCAATGCTGTGCTGATGGGTATTCAATTCGGTAGTTACTTTGCGTTCAGAGGCGGATTGGGAAGCGTCAAGACGTTTCGTAACGGTCAATGTTTCCAGAACAGCTTCTTGAAGAAGCGGAATGTTTTTAGTTTGTTCCTCTATGGTGTCCAGTCTGCTATCCATGGTATTCAGTCTGTCTTCCATCTTTTCAAGACGTACGTCGATACTGTCGAATCGTTTGTCCATTTGTTGAAGCTGATTCAGAATCTGCCCGAGAATGGGATCACTCATGTCTCTCTCTCCTTTTTGAAATGGATATATAACATTATACACGAAGATGTGACAACAGAGCATCCGTTTCAGTTTCCAATTTTGACAGTTTTCCATCAGATAGAAATTTAACATATAACGGGGTGAAGATAAATGAAACGAATTTATTTGGATCACGCCGCATCGACACCTATGCATCCACAAGTCGCAGAAGCGATGATGAACGTCATGACAGGACAATTTGGCAATGCATCAAGTATCCATGCCTTTGGGCGTGAGGCCAAACGGACTGTCAGCGGAGCAAGGGATGTCATTGCGGCGTCTTTGGGCTGTTTCCCGGACGAATTGGTATTCACCGGAGGCGGCACGGAGAGCGACAATCTGGCAATCTTTGGAGTAGTCTCATCCAGGCAGGATAAGGGGAAACACGTCATTACGACTGCAATTGAGCACCATGCTGTCTTGCATACGTGTCAGGAATTGGAGCGGCAAGGTTATGAAGTAACCTATCTATCTGTGGATCGTTATGGACGAATAAATTTGGATGAGTTGCAAGAGGCCATTCGACCGGATACGGTGTTAATCACCATGATGTATGCCAACAATGAAGTAGGCACGATTCAGCCGATCCGCGAGGTAGGTGAGCTTGCCCGTCAGCATAATATCCTTTTCCATACCGATGCAGTTCAGGCTCTGGGCAGCCAGAATATTTCCTGTAAGGAACTGCCTGTGGACCTGATCAGCTTCTCAGCGCATAAAATCAATGGACCTCAGGGCGTGGGTGCACTCTATGTCCGGCGAGGAATTGTGCTGGAAGCAAGAGCTCACGGTGGGTTGCAAGAGCGTCAGCGTCGCGCTGGTACGGAAAATATCGCAGGTATTACCGGATTTGCAGAGGCGCTCAAGATTGCATCAGCACAAACGGAGGCGCATCGGCAGCATGATTTGGAATTGCGTAAACTTTTGTTGGAACAGCTTGAAATTCATGTGGGGACGGAGCACTTTCACGTGAATGGACACCTGGAGCATACGCTGCCAAACATCCTGAATATCAGCTTTCCGGAAGTGTCCACAGAGACGATGTTAATGAATCTGGATATGGAAGGGATTGCTGTTGCAAGCGGTTCTGCCTGCACTTCCGGTTCACTTGAAGTCTCTCATGTGCTCAAAGCGATGAAATTGCCTGAAACATTTTTACACTCTGCGATTCGATTTAGCTGGGGATTGGGTAATACTACGGAAGAAATCATGATAACCGCCGAAAAAATTGGAACCATTCTTGGACGACTGCGTAATAGACCCTAAGGGGAACTTTACACATGGAACAGAAGGAGGGAAGAAGTTCCATTTCATCGGTTGGATAGAAGCGGTTTTGATGATCGGCGTCTGATTGCCACTCATCAACTTTGGGCATACCTAGCAAAAGCGCCGCGCCTATTTAATGATAAGAAGATGAGGGGGACCCAGCGATGAAGCTTCAGGAAATGATCGGACTTGCCGTTTTTGATGTTGAGGACGGGAAGCAGGTCGGTAAAATCCAGGATTTCATTGTGAATGATGATTGGGAGATCGAAGGCATTGAGCTTGAGAACAAAGGTCTGTTTACCAATCATGTCAAAATCGTGCAGTGGCAAGATATCGTTGCCTACGGCGAAGATGCCGTCATGATCCGTAATCAACAGGCTGTCCGCAAGACGGGAGCCGACGACATAAAATACACGTACCTCCTCGGTCGGTCTAAATTGAAGGAGATGTCCGTGCTCACCGAAGAAGGTTTGCTGCTTGGGCGTGTCTCCGATGTTTATTTTGACCAAGAGTTGGGAAATACAATAATAGGGATTGAAATTACGGACGGTTTTGTGTCCGATCTGATCGAGGGCCGCAAATGGCTGCCATGTACAAGCGATATGTCCATCGGGGAAAGTGCCATTATGGTGCCGTCTCTGAGTGAACAACGCTTGGAAAATGCCATTCATTCTGTTAATGGATAGGTGAATGAATATGAAATGTCCAAACTGTAGTTCCAAAGATATCGGGAAAATTGGTTCCCACCAGTTTTATTGCTGGGGATGCTTTATTGAATTAACGGTGAACGGTGAGAAAATGTCTGTATATCAGGTGGAAGAAGACGGTACGCTGAGCTCCCTGGATGATTTGTTCTTCGGGGACGAGCTGCCACAAGACTTCCCTCATATTCACGCTTCTTCTTAATAAGCAGAATAACTTCCTCTATATGCGGTTTCATGACAATGTCTGTCATGGGAGGCTGTCGTTAATTGTTGGCAGATGTATATAGATGCGGTTACATAGTGGTTCGGCTGGTGTATGTATGATTATATGCTAACCTGTACTGCAAAATGCGCTTCCTTCTCTGATGAAGGAGGCGTTTTTTGGGTTTAAGAAAAAAAGTTAGGATTGCTCTTTCCACTTCTGCGCTGTGTTAATAAATATTACCTTTCCTACATATACTGACTCTCAGAGCCAGTCCAAAAGGAGAGATGCAAGTGGAGCAATTAACCAAAAACAAGCTGTTCCGTTACGCGATCTGGCTGCTGCTCGGATTGATCATTTTATATTTTATTTGGCTGCTGCGGCCTTTGCTGCTTCACATATATGCGTTCCTGAAAACAGTGTTGGCACCCTTTATCGTAGCCCTTATCATATCCTATGTACTCAATCCGATTGTCAGCATGCTGGGAGGGCGCAAGGTGCCGCGTACGATTGCGGTACTCCTCATATATGCCTTTTTCCTGACCTGTCTCGGTGTCATTCTGATGAATGTCATTCCGGTATTGATTGAACAGCTGGGGGAACTCAACGAGCATATGCCGGAACTGTCCATGCGTGCACAGAGCCTGATGAACAATATGGATCACAAATTAATGCCGCCAAGTGTGCGAACAGGCATGAACAGTTGGTTTTTTCAGATGGAGGATCGACTAACTCAGGGAATTACCGTGCTCATGGACAATATCGGGGCGACCATTAATGTGTTATTTAATGTGTTTATCGTGCCATTTCTGATCTTTTACATGTTAAAAGACTTTGAGGTGTTTGAGCGCACCATTGTGGCGTATCTGCCGCGTTCACGTCGTAAAGCGATTGTCTCGGTGATGAAAGAGATCGATACTGCACTGGGGAACTACATTCGAGGACAGTTTATTGTCTGTGTCATTGTTGGTATCTTTGCCTACATTGGTTACATCATCATTGATATGCCGTATGCCCTGCTGCTTGCAAGCATCGTAGCTGTGTTTAACATTGTGCCCTATTTGGGGCCGTTCCTTGGAGCTGCTCCTGCTGTGGTCATGGCATCAACTGTATCGTTTAAAATGGTGCTGCTTGTTGTTATTGTGAATACACTGTGCCAGGTGCTGGAGAGCAACGTTATTTCTCCTCAAGTGGTGGGGCGTACGTTGCATCTGCACCCACTGTCGATTATATTTGCACTGCTCGTCGGAGGTGAACTGGCAGGCATTGTAGGTTTAATTCTGGCAGTACCTGTTTTTGCCGTACTGAAGGTGATTGTGCAACACTTTTTCGCCTATTACATCAAACGAAGGACCGACTAAATAGTAGACCTAAAACATCAACTGGCCCGCGTTGACACCCGCTTGTGCTACCGATATAATGAGTGTGTATGTTTAGAACATGAAATCGATGATGAAATAAAGTACGCCGAGGGTTCCTTTCCTCAGAGAAAAGACTTCTTCAGATCAGGGTGAGCCTGAGCTGATGGCTGGAAGAGTCTTGAAAGATGAAGCGGCGGAAAGCTAATTTCGGAGTGCAGGACAACCCTGCCGGGAGCGACCGTTATTTCGCATGAACGAGGAGATTGTTTGTTTGTCCGGGCAGCAAGGGATGAACAGCAATAACCAGGGTGGTACCGCGATAACATCGTCCCTGATTATTCAGGGGCGTTTTTTGTGTTTATTTTTACAAAATCAATGTTGACCAACCGGAGCGAATACGCAACGGACTATTATAATTTAATGGGGGCATCCAGTATGAAAGCCAGTGAAATCCGGTCCAAATGGATAGAGTTTTTTGCAAGTAAAGGTCACAAAATCGAGCCGAGCGCATCGCTCGTACCTCACAACGATCCTTCCCTTCTGTGGATCAATGCGGGTATGGCACCGCTCAAACCATATTTTGATGGACGTGAAAAGCCGGAGAACCCGCGCCTTGCGAACTCCCAAAAATGTATCCGTACCAATGATATCGAGAATGTTGGCAAAACGCGTCGTCACCATACGTTCTTTGAAATGCTCGGCAACTTCTCTATTGGAGATTACTTCAAGGAAGAGACCGTAACATGGGCGTGGGAATTCTTGACCAGCAAAGAGTGGATCGGATTCGATCCGGAGCGTCTGTCCGTAACGGTATATCCGGAAGATGAAGAAGCATTCAAACTGTGGAACGAAAAAGTGGGGCTACCTGCTGAGCGTATCATTAAATTGGATGAAAACTTCTGGGATATCGGCGAAGGCCCGTGTGGACCTTGTACCGAGATCTTCTATGACCGCGGCGAAGCTTATGGAAACGACATGAGTGATCCTGAAATGTATCCAGGTGGGGAAAACGAACGTTATCTGGAAGTATGGAATCTGGTATTCTCCCAGTTCAACCATAACAAAGATGGCAGCTACACACCGCTTCCTAACAAAAACATTGATACAGGTGCAGGTTTGGAGCGTTTTGCTTCCATTCTGCAAAATGTGGATTCCAACTTCGACACAGACCTGTTCCAACCGATGATTCAAAGAACAGCCGCTCTTGCGGGTGTGAAATATAACGACAGCGTAGAGATTGATGTTGCACTGAAAGTCATTGCCGATCATATTCGTACGGTTGCCTTTGCAGTAGGTGATGGCGTTCTGCCAAGTAATGAAGGACGTGGATATGTCATCCGTCGCTTGCTTCGTCGTGCAGTTCGTTATGGAAAAGTGCTTGGACTTGACCGTCCATTCCTGTATGAACTGACTACAACCGTTGGTGAAGTGATGGGAATGTACTACCCTGAGGTAGTGGACAAACAGGAATTCATCGCCAAAGTGATTAAAACCGAAGAAGAGCGTTTCCACGAGACACTCACAGATGGTCTGGCTATTCTGGCTGATATCAGCGGTACTGCCAAATCCGAAGGACGCACGGTTATTAGCGGACCTGAAGCTTTCAAACTGTATGATACGTACGGATTCCCGTTTGACCTGACAGAAGATTATGCCGCAGAGCATGGTCTGACTGTGGATCGTGAAGGTTTTGATGCTTCCATGCAGAAACAACGTGAGCTTGGACGTGCTGGGCGTCAAGAGAACGAGAGCATGAAAGTTCAAGGTGGACCACTTGCTGACCTGGAGGTTAAAAGCGAGTTTGTTGGTTATACTGACCTGTTGACGGAAGCAAAAGTGGTAGCCATCGTAGCTGGTGACGCCCTTGTTGAAACTGTAGGCGAAGGCCAAACGTGTCAGGTTGTTCTGGACAAGACTCCGTTCTACGCGGAAAGTGGCGGTCAAGTGAGTGATCAGGGCTTGCTGCGCGGTGCTGGTGTAACAGCGAAAGTACAAGGTTTGTTCAAAGCTCCACTCGGACAACATGTACATCTGGTGACTGTGGAGTCCGGTGAACTGCGTGTAGGTGATGTGATCAACGCCGAAGTAGACTCAGCGAAACGTGGCGACATTATCAAAAACCATACGGCAACCCACTTGCTGCACAAGGCACTCAAAGATGTGCTCGGCACACACGTAAACCAGGCCGGATCGCTCGTAGAGCCACAGCGTCTGCGGTTTGACTTCTCTCACTTCGGCAGCATCACACCGGAAGAGTTGACAGAGATTGAACGTCAGGTGAATGAACAGGTCTGGAATCGTCTGAACGTGAACATCGAGCTGAAAGCTATTGATGAAGCCAAAGAAATGGGCGCGATGGCCCTGTTTGGCGAAAAATATGGAGATATTGTACGTGTCGTTCAAGTTGGAGACTACAGTTTGGAACTTTGTGGCGGCTGTCACGTAAATAATACTTCAGAGATTGGAATCTTCAAACTGGTGAGCGAGAGCGGAATCGGCTCCGGCGTTCGTCGGATCGAAGCTGTAACTGGCCGCGGCGCATATCTGTATGTGGAAAGCCAGTTGGAACTGCTCAAACAATCAGCAGCACTGCTCAAAGCAAATGTGGCTGATGTACCTAAACGGATTGAAGGTCTGAACCTGCAACTGAAAGAAGCAGCCAGAGAGACTGAATCCCTGCAAAGCAAGCTGAGTGCCATGGAAGCGGGTCAATTGACCGATCAAGTGGTACAAGCAGGAAATACACAATTGCTGGCAGCACGCGTAGATGCTCCGAACATGGATGCACTGCGTACAGTGGCAGATGAGTTGAAAGTAAAATTGCCTAACGCGGTACTCGTATTGGGTGCTCCAGCGGACGGCAAAGTGAATTTTGTTGTAGTTGTACCTGCTGAACAAGTAAAACAAGGACTGCACGCTGGTAAAATCGTCAAAGAAGTCGCAGCAGTATGCGGCGGCGGTGGCGGTGGACGTCCAGATATGGCGCAAGCCGGAGGCAAGGATGCGACCAAGCTGGATGAAGCGCTGAAACTGGCGGTTTCGCTGGTTAGCGGGCATACTGCATAAATCGAACGAGGGCTTTCAAAGGCCAAAAAATAGTTTGAAAGGTTCTGTTCGTTATACGGAGGTTGGATCGGGATGCTTCTTCCCGTCCAACTTTTGTACCTGAGAGCGAGTGGAATCGACTGATGCAATATGCTGAAGCCAGTAAAGGACAAGCAAAAAACACAATTGCCTTATCCTTTGTTTACTTGTGGCAGTCAGAATATGTTATTATATAAACAGAAATCAATTCGGCAGGACATGGTCCCCATGTTCATGCAGGAGCGAGGTGTCATCAATGGACTCCATGGATAAGACGGTTAAATTTAATGTGAAAGGTGACGAACAGGAAGCATCATCCAAAGAGATTCTTCTCACGGTATATGATGCATTGGTCGATAAGGAGTATAATCCGATCAACCAGATTGTTGGGTATCTGATTTCCGGAGACCCGGCATACATTCCTCGTCACAACAACGCACGTAGTCTGGTCCGTAAAAAGGAGCGCGATGAGCTGATTGAAGAGCTTGTACGTTCCTATCTGGCCAATCACCGGTAATGTACGCCGCTTCCGCTGTGTTGCAGCCATGCAGGCAGCGGGAAATGAACCGACAGAAGACAGCCTGAAGCTTGAGAAGGCGATGTTGAATCGACCTGAGCAGGCCCCAGGATGGGAGAGCATGGATGAAAATATTAGGTTTGGACTATGGGGACCGAAGAATCGGAGTTGCCGCGAGTGACGCCTTCGGTTGGACTGCCCAGGGATTGGAAGTGCTAGAACGCCGCCGTGATGAAGGCGAGTTCGCTCGGATTGCCGAACTTGTGCGTGAGCATGAGATTAGTGAGATCGTAGTCGGACTTCCCAAAAACATGAACGGCACCGTAGGACCGCGCGGTGAGATATGCATTGCTTTTGCCGAACGCCTGCGGGATGAACTGAATTTACCTGTTCACCTTTGGGATGAACGGCTGACAACCATGGCAGCAGAACGTACGCTGATCGAAGCGGATGTCAGTCGGAAAAAACGCAAGCAGGTTGTGGACAAAATGGCCGCAAGCTTGATTTTGCAAAATTATTTGGATGCCAATAGTAGAAGGTGAGGGGGATCAACAATGGCTGAAGATCAACTGGGTATGGAAGAAGAAGCGGAAATTATTTACATTGCGGATGACGAGGGTAATGAAGAGGAATTTGAAGTCATCATGAAGTTTGAAGTAGATGGTTCGGAGGCCAAGTACATGATGGTTGCTCCGGTTGAACCTGAAGATGGCGAAACGGATGTATATGCATTCCGTTATGAAGAAGAGGGCGACGATATTAAACTTTTCGTCATCCAAGATGATGCCGAATGGGATATCGTCGAGGAGACGTTTAATACATTTCTTGCTGAAGATGAAGAGGAAGCGAACTAAATGACGGAATATAGCCGCAAAGACCTGAAATGGACAGATTCACTGCGTCTGGCATTCGGTGCTCATGTTGAGCTCGAGGAAGAGAACGGTAAATCACAACCGTATGACTTGTTGGCTGAGTTCGAAGTGAACGGTCAGCAGTACGCGGTGCTCCGCAGTTCGTTGCGACCTTATGACGAGGTTGAACTTCTGCGAGTATCGCCTGGAAGTGAAGACCAGATCATGCCAGAGTTAGTTACGATCGACGATGATGATGAGTGGGAGAACATCTCGGAACTGTATGATGAATGTACTCTCCCCATTGACGAAGATTAAATCAGCTTCAAATTGAAAAAAACCGGGAGGGCGGAGAAGTCCGCTCTTTTTGGTTGTGTAAAGGAGTTGTTTCTTTTTTGAAAGGGAAAGCAATTGTAGTCATACTGCTTATCATTGTAGTTCTTGCCGGAGGCGCAGGCGGTTACGTATGGAGTATGATGCGTCCTGTGGAAGCTTCTACAGAACCGATCGTATTCGAGATTAAGAGCGGATCGGGAACTTCGAAAATCGCGGATCAGCTTCAAGAAGAAGGCCTTATTCGAAGCGGGTTAACCTTTAAAGGGTACTTAAAGTGGAAGAAACTAGGTTCTAATTTCATGGCGGGTACATATTCTATGAATCCTGGCGTGACATATGATGAGATTGTTAGCAAGCTGAGTAGTGGGGAAGTTGTACCTGAGGAAATGGTGAAATTTACGATTCCGGAGGGTTATAACGTTTTGCAAATGGCGGGTAAGCTTTCTTATGAGCATGTTGTAGATCGGGATGAATTCATCAAGCTGGCCAATGATCCCTCGGCCTTTGATGTAGATATCATCAAAGATATTCCAGTGGATGAAGAACTTCGCTACGTATTGGAAGGGTATCTATTCCCGGAGACCTACGAGCTGAAAAAGGGAAGTTCCACGCATGATGTGATGCAACGGATGCTGGAAGAATTCCAGACCAAGATTAATTCCATTCCTGATTTGGAAGCCAAGCTTAAGGAAAAGAACCTATCCCTGCATGAACTGCTGACGATTGCATCACTTGTGGAGAAAGAAGTTGTGGTGGATGAGGAACGTGCTCTGGTTGCAGGTGTAATCTACAATCGGATCAATCAGGATATGAAGTTGGAGATTGATGCTACCGTGCAATATCTGCTCGATAGGCCAAAGGAACGATTGTTTTACAAAGATCTTAAGGTGAAAAGTCCGTATAATACGTATCTGAATAAAGGCTTGCCACCAGGTCCAATTGCCAGTCCAAGTCTTCCGTCCATTGAGGCAGCGCTAAATCCGGAAGCTTCGGAGTATCTGTTCTATGTGACAAAAAAGGATGGCTCATCTGGACATCTATTTGCCAAAACGTATAAGGAACACCAGCAAAATATAGCCAAAAGTAAGGCTGCGCAATAAGCGGAGGGGATTATATGAGTAAGAAACATGAACTGCTTGTTACAGCGGCGAATGTGAAAGAGGCAGAAGTGCTGCTCCAGGCGGGAGCAGATGCTCTGGTTATTGGAGATGATCGATTCGGCATGCGTCTTCCAGGCAGCTTTAGCGTGGAAGAGACAGCAGAGGTGGTTGCCATTGCAGCCAAACATCAGGCGCGTGTGTATGTATCCATGACTAATCTGATGTCCAACGAATTGTTAAAAGAATTGCCTGAATATGTTCAAGCACTTGGCAGAATCGGTATTGATGGTGTGGAGTTTAATGATCCATCTGTGCTGTCTACCATGAAGGAATACGCGCCACATGTGAAGCTGCACTGGAATGCGGAGATGACTTCAACGAACTATGCGACAGCCAACTATTGGGGAACTAAGGGAGCGAGTCGTGTTGTGCTTGCCCGTGAGTTGAATATGGACGAGTTGACCGAAATGGTTCCTTTTTTGAAGGTGGAAGCTCAGGTTCAGGTGCATGGTATGACGAATATTTATCATTCCAAGCGCAGTCTGGTGCAAAGTTACATGGCTCATCAAGGGCGGCCGGTTGAGGGACATCTGGGCAAAGAACGGGGATTGTTCCTGATCGAGGCTGAACGCCGGGATGAGAAGTTTCCGATCTATGAGGACATTAACGGCACGCACATTATGAGTTCTGAGGATATATGTATCCTCGAAGATCTTCATCTGTTGATGGAAGCGGGTGTGCACAGTTTCAAAATTGAAGGTATGTTAAAATCACTTACCTACAATGAAGCTGTTGTACGTGCATATCGGACAGCGATTGACAGTTATGTAGCCGATGCTGATGCATATGCGTTCTCTGAAGAGTGGCTCGCTGAGGTACGGAAGTTACAGGACCCTGAACGTGAATTGTCGTTTGGATTTTTCTATAAAGAACAAGTGTATTAATAGACGAGGTGAACAGAATGGAAACAGTGGCGGTACAGCGGAAGTTCTCGGGTAAACGTAACCGTCTGGACAAACCGGAGTTGCTAGCTCCGGCGGGTAATCTGGAAAAACTGAAATTTGCGATCCATTACGGTGCAGATGCCGTTTATATCGGTGGACAGGCCTATGGACTGCGTTCCAACGCGGATAACTTTAGCTTTGAAGAGATGCGTGAAGGTGTGGAGTTTGCCAAAAAGTATGGAGCCAAAGTGTTCGTAGCGACGAACATCTATGCACATAATGAGGATGTTGAGGGTATCGAAACATACCTGCAAAACCTCTATAATGCGGGAATCTCTGCGATCATCGTAGCCGATCCAGCTATTATTGAAGTAGCCCTTCGTGCTGTGCCAGGCCTTGAGGTACATCTAAGTACTCAACAATCCACACTCAACTGGCAAGCCGTGAAGTTCTGGAAAGATGAAGGACTTCCACGTGTTGTTCTCGGACGTGAGACCAGCTTTGAAGAGATTGAAGAGATCAAGGCCAATGTGGATATTGAAATTGAAGCCTTTATTCACGGGGCAATGTGTTCCTCGTATTCCGGACGTTGTGTACTATCCAATCACTTTACGGATCGGGACTCCAACCGGGGTGGCTGTTGCCAGTCTTGTCGCTGGAAGTATGATCTGTTCGAGGATGCGAGAGAAGATACGGTGTGGGTCAGCGAAGAGGACATGCAGATGAAGGCACCTGCGCCATTCAAACTGGGTGAGAATCAGCTTCCTCTGTTCCAGGAACAGGATAATTCATTCTCCATGGGATCTAAGGATCTGTGCATGATTGGCCATATTCCCGAGTTGATTGATGTGGGCGTGGACAGTTTCAAGATCGAAGGACGTATGAAATCGATCCACTACGTGGCAACTGTGGTTAATGTATACCGTCAAGCTATTGACTCCTATATGGCAGACCCGGAAAATTATGTTCTGAAACCTGAATGGGTTGAAGAAATGAACAAAGCGGCGAATCGCCCGCTGAATACCGGATTTTTCTATGATACACCAGACCATGAAGATCATATCTATGAACCGGAAGAAAAGGCTGTACCTTTTGACTTCGCTGGATTGGTCATGGGATATGATGCTGAAACAGGAATGGCAACCATTCAACAGCGCAATCACTTCAAACCAGGACAGGAAATCGAATTTTTCGGTCCGGGAGGTCACTTTTTCAAACAGGTGGTCGGTGAAATACAGGATGAAGAAGGCAATGTTCTAGATGCTGCTCGTCACCCGTTGCAACTGATTAAAATGAAGGTAGATCAACCGGTTTCGTACTTCGATATGATGAGAAAAAAGAAATAGGCTCAAATACCTATAATGTGTCAATATTGTATTATGATTTAACAATATAGTGTTATGAAATTTACATGGGGACCTCCGTTTATCGGCAGATGGGGGTCTTTTTTTTATAGAAAAATAGGAATAAAGTTGTAAAATATTTCTGGAAAGTGAAAGGGGAACGAAGAAAGCTGTCGAATACTACATATTTATAGGGGAGAGAAAGAAAAATCCAACAAGTAAATTACTGGCAGGTGAATGGGATTGGTTCAAAAGAAGCAGAACGACAGTGGGGAGCAAGTGACAAAAGCCGAGCAGGTTAATCCTGAGAAGGTTCAGAAAGTGAAGAAAGAAAAAGTAGTCAAAAGCAAAACAACAGGCAGTGGCAAAAGAATGTTTAAGATTGACCGCAGCAAGCTCAAGCTGGGCTGGATCAAGACCGATTGGGTGAAGAAACAATTAAAAAACCGGGATTGGAAAAACTTTGGGGGGGCTTCTTTCGAACAGATTAAGAAGGCAAATCCGGTTAAATCCGTAGGGGTTAAACTGTTCTTGATCTTCTTTGCTGGAATTATGATTTTTGTAGTAAGTTTAGGTCTATTATCCTATTCAAAAGCCAAAGGTACGATAGAGAAAAATGCCTCACGTGCCAATCAGGAGACCATTGATCAGACCAAACAAAAAATGGACATTATTTTGGAGAGGTTTGTGGATACATCCACACAGATTTTCTTTGATCCGGAAATGCAGTCCTTGCTACAAAAAATGTCAGATCAAAATCTGACTGCGTATGATACATTCATAAACTCAAGTTCAATCAACAAGCAATTGTCCAATGTTGCATTTACAAATAAATCTATGGAAGCGATTTATTTGGTACCTACGGACGATACAAAGTCCATTATGGGTACAGGTAGCAACAGTTCATCCATGGGCAACATTCGCCAGGAAGCATGGTACAGTGAGTTGATTGAGGCGGGCGGTTATCGCTGGCTTCCAACAGAGGTCAAGGAAGATGGCTCAACCCCAACGTTTAAAATCGCACGTTCCATGAAAAACTTGCAGGGGACTACTCAGTCGTATGTTCTGGTTATTGAACTGAAACTGGAAGTTTTGGAGGAACAACTGAAATCGCTTGATCTGGGGCCAGGAGCTATTCTTCAACTGATTGCTCCGGATAATAAAGTGGTTGCATCCTCGATCTCGGATCGTACGGGACAAGATACAGAGCTTGCATTTGTCAAAGAGTTGACCGAACCAGCAGGTAGCACGAATACGGAGTATACGGTAGATGGCAAATCTACGGAAATGCTGGCTGTATACAGTACGATGGATACATCCAATTGGAAACTGGTTGGTATGATACCTACCTCTGTTTTGGTTCAGGATGCAAAGGGTATTCTGACCCTAACCCTGTGGATGGCGCTGATTGATGCGGGGATTGCAGTATTGATTGGAATCTGGATGGTGCGTATGATCGCTCGTCCACTTGGCAAATTGAAAGACCTGATGCAGGAAGGTGCGAAAGGTAATCTTAAAGTTCGTACACCATACAGCTCCAAAGATGAAATTGGTCAGCTCTCATCTGCCTTCAATCTGATGATGGAGCAGATTACTAAGCTGGTTGAACAAACCAATCGTTCTGCGCAGGAAGTATTGGATACAGCCTCTGAGCTGAGCAGTGCATCCAAGAAAACGGCTGTATCTGCTTCGGAGATCGCCGTAGCTACAGAGGAGATCGCAGGCGGTGCAGGCAGCTTGGCAACTGAAGCGGAACGTGGTAATGAATTAACTGACAATATCTCTCGTCAGATGCAGAGTGTAATCGCTGCTAATGAACAGATGGGTGATTCTGCTCGTCATGTAGAGAAGTCCAGTCAGACAGGAACACAACATCTGAATCAGTTGATGACCAAAACCCAGAAGACAGAAGAAATGATTGGTGCACTGGTGAATAAGGTTGATTCGCTGAAAGAGAGCACGTCCTCTGTTCTGAAAGTGCTTGAAGTGCTGCAAAACATAACGAAACAGACAAATATCCTTTCCCTGAATGCGACCATTGAAGCAGCACGTGCCGGTGCAGCCGGACGCGGATTCATGGTGGTGGCAGATGAGGTTCGTCAGCTTGCGGCTCAATCCAGACAATCCATTGAGATGGTTGGAGAGATCACAGACAAAATCATGACTGAAATGAATGAGACCGTGGATGCTTTGTCTGCAGCTTATCCATTATTCAAGGAACAGATGGATGCGGTTAAAGATACCAACGTCATCTTTGCTTCCGTACAGGAACAGATGGGTGCATTTGTGGAACGTCTGGGCATGGTGACAGGTTCTATTGGAGAATTAAACAAATCCCAAGGTACATTGTCTGAAGCCATGAGTAATGTCAGCGCTGTAGCTGAAGAATCTTCTGCAACGTCTCAAGAAGTAGCTTCCTTGAGCAGTGAACAGCAAAATATCAGTAACCAGCTGGTCAATCTGTCTGGCAAACTGGAGAATGTGTCCACTGAACTGAAAGAAACCTTGTCACGCTTTACGGTGTAACAAGCCAAGGTTGAAATGAGGAGAACCTGTCCCGCACATGGGACAGGTTTTCTTTTTGTTTACCGGATAATTCCAAGTCATATCAGCAATAATATGGTCAAAACGACAAAAGGTGAGATTGGGATGCATCTCCTTGCGAAACGGCGAATCTATATAACTTGTATTCTTCTAACTCTTGTCTTTGGATTGCTTATATTACGATTGGGATGGGTCCAGATCGTTCAGGTGAATCAGACGATGCCTGGATTTCACCGCACGGTACGTGAAATGTCTGTATTGCAGCGTGAACGCGGGGTGATGCTTGACCCGGGGCGGGGACAATTTACGGATTACAAAGGTGAAGCGTTGACTGGTAAGCTGCAATGGGGACTGGTTCTTTTTCCACAGACAGGTCCATTAGAGAAATTACGCAAGCATGGGACATTAGAAGGCTCCAAGATGACAGAGTTAGCAGCTATATTACATACCGATCTAGATCAATTGAAGAAGGAATGGATTCAGGAAAGTATTCCTCATTTCTGGACAGCAGGTACACATCAGCCTGTTCATTTGACCGCTGCTCAGGTGGAGCGCCTACGTAGTTTGCATCTGCAAGGAGCTGGCATCTATCCGATGATGACAAGGTATCTACAGGGGCATACAGGGATGCAGTGGATGGGTTATCTGGCTGAACAGCCTGAGTCCTCCAAAGTTCTAAATGGGCATCAGGATGAAGTAAAACAGCCATTTGCTATGAAATCAGGGGCAGCTGGGCTGGAGAGGACACTTGAACCGCTGTTAAGGGGAATTGGCCCTACGCTTGTATCACGCATGGTCTCAGGTGGTGGAGAGATTATCCCTGATATTCAGCCGCACGTCATTGCACCGGCCAATAGCCATTATCCTTTACATGTAGAAACCACAGTGGATGCTGAGTTACAGCGTGGGTTGGAGGAGTTGACACAAGAATCTGGATTACAAGAAGGGGCCATTGTTGTGTTAGATGCCGCTAACGCAGATGTTCGCGCCATGATCTCCCGCCCTTTCTATCAGCCACAACATGTGAACCCTAAAGAATCGTCCTGGGGGAATCGTGCAGTACAGGGAGCCGTACCGGGTTCCATTTTCAAAATTGTCACTGCGGCTGCTGCTTTGGAGTATCATGCGGTTTCTAACGGAGAAGAATTCCATTGCGGTGGTGAGTACGGAAGATATGGGCTGTCTTGCTGGAAGGAGCATGGTCATGGAGACCTGAATCTGGAGCAAGGATTCGCTGAGTCTTGTAACATCGTATTCGCGGAAACGGCGCGCAGGCTTAGTATGGAACAACTGGAGAACACGGCAGATCGTCTGGGGCTCGGGCGTCCGATTGGCTGGGAGGGGAAGCAGATGGCAGGAATGCCCGTGTTACGACACTTTGATCATGAGGATCACGGGCGTGTGAGAACAGAGGCTGTTTCTTCTGCTGATGAAGGTGCGAAAATACAGACAGCAATCGGTCAGCGCGATGTCTTGGTCACACCGCTGCAAGCTGCCAATCTGATCGTTACACTGTTACATGATGGAAAGGTTAGTGCCCCACGTCTCGTTAAGCGCATCCGATATGCGGATGGTGGCACCATGCTGGAGATGCCCTTGCATGATTCACCTTCAGCATCAGGACAGATTGCTCCCGCAACAGCGCATAAACTGTTATCCTGGATGAATAAGGTAGTCCGTGAGGGAACAGGAAAATCCCTGCAGCGTGCACGGTGGCATGTTGCAGGGAAATCAGGTACAGCTCAGGTACAGAAACATGGGGAGAAGCGCAACAATCAATGGTTCATTGGTTATGGTCCGGTAGAACAACCCCAATATGCTGTAGCCGTTCTTGTTCAAAATGTCTCTCCTGACAGCCAACATCAGGCGACGGCTCTCTTCAGGAAGGTGATGGACTATTTGGCTGAGTCCTCATGATCCTTCGCAGAAACGGGACGTTGTACAGTAGACTCGGCAGAATTCGCTGAGGCCTTATTAACGGGTGGGTCCATGACTAATGGAGAGGATTCAAATTCATCTTTTGGCAGGTGAATCCACTTTTGCAGGTACCCTTGTTGTAACAGTTCTTTCAGAAGGATCAGAAGCACTGGAGATAACACTACACCAGCCAGGCCAAAGATCGAAAGGGAGATCAGCATAAACGAAAGCATCAAGTACGCCGAAGATACACCAATCGAGTTACCCGATATTTTCGGTTCCAGCAATTGTCTTGTCAGCATCGTCACTGCCAGAATCACAATCAGGCCAATCGCCAGGCTACTATTGCCAATAATGAATAGGTAGACGATCCATGGAATAAACACAACAGGAACGCCAAGCAATGGTACCAGATCAAAAACCGCACAAACTGCTGCAATGGTAAACGCGTTAGAGGTTCCCAAAATCAACAAACCTGCATAAATCAATACAAACGTAATGAGCATCATGATCATCTGTGCCTTCAGATACGAGCGGATCGTCTTGAACACGTGATTACGCATGAATTCAATAGCTAACTTTAATGTTTTGGGCGTTTTCGCACGGGCGAACTTGCGCCAGGATTCAATCTCGATACTGAGGAAAAATGCCAGAATAATCGCAATTCCGAAATTCGTAATAAACGAAGAGAATGAACTGAGGAAACCTACGACGAATTGCGCTCCGCTAGTTACCCATTTGGACAGGAACCCGGTCAGTGTTGCAAAATAATCATTCGCTTTTTCCATAACTCCATCAGGGAGAGCGTCTGACTTGTCCTGAATGAACAACACCAGATTGGTGAATTCACGTTGTATCATTTCAATGTATACGGGGAAATTATCTTGAAGATTGGAAATTTGTGAAATGATAATTAAACCTACACCAAAAAAAGCAGCGACAATC
The DNA here is from genome assembly GCF_030369595.1 of Paenibacillus sp. PK1-4R. Classification (NCBI taxonomy): domain Bacteria; kingdom Bacillati; phylum Bacillota; class Bacilli; order Caryophanales; family Paenibacillaceae; genus Paenibacillus; species Paenibacillus sp. PK1-4R. The sequence goes on along the minus strand of NZ_CP126535.1, from coordinate 5,396,648 downwards.
AATGCAAGAAACAACAAGACGGAGATGGCGGCTCCCAGTGTCTTGGGTAATCCTTTGCGATGTAAAAATTTGGCCAGCGGTTCAATCATCCAATACACAATGAATGATAGAAAGACCGGTGCAGCCACTTGGTATAATTGACTGAAACCGTACATGATCACATACACGGTTAATACGAGCAACGCGATGTCAAAGACAGTTCGCCCGTATTTTTTGTAAAGCGGTAACATGGACATGGCTCCTTTGATGGCAATAATTAGATTGTATTTATTGTACACGATAGCTATCTTTTTGGGAAAACAGGATTCAAGAAAAGTCTGAACTATGATAAAATTAAAGGCGGTTTATTTTAGATAGTGCCATTGTGCACCGTAATTCAGCATGAGAAGTGGGGAGCTTGTATCATGACAACGATACTTCATAGTATTTTACTGTGGTTATTGTATCTTTCATCTTTTTACGCCTTTATTCCAAGTTTGATTAGCAGGCTTTTTGGTTTTCGTGTATTTCGACGGGGAAGAAGTGATACACAATTTGCATTAACGTTTGACGATGGGCCAGATCCACATTATACGCCGAGACTGCTCGATCTGCTTCGTCAGCATCAAGCAAAAGCCACATTTTTTGTCGTTGGAGAACATGCTTCGAGTCATCCTGAACTCATACAGCGCATACATGAGGAAGGTCATCTTATTGGCATTCATAATTATATTCACAAGACGAACTGGCTCATGCGGCCACGTACCGTTCGAGATCAGATTCAGCGAACAGGTCAGATTATTCATGAAGTAACCGGCGTGAAGACTTGTTATTATCGTCCACCGTGGGGGATTATGAACTTGTTTGATTTTTTCAGCAAGAAAGAACGAAAGATTGTACTGTGGTCTTCCATGTTTGAAGACTGGAGAAGCCGAGTAGGTGCCCAGAGATTGACCGAACGGATGCTGAAGGAACTGAGAGGTGGAGAGGTCATGCTGCTGCATGATCGAGGAACGACCCTTGGTGCAGATGCACACGCGCCGGAGCAGATGCTTCAGGCGCTGGAAGTCGTATTACAGGAAGCTGAACGGCTAGGCCTGCAAAGTGTACGCGTTGATACGTTGATGGGAGGTATCACAGTGAGCGAATCTCAGAACAAAACGCAATTACAGACACCATTGAAGCTATGGAAACGAACCGTTGTTGCCTTATGGCTGGGCTGGGAGAAGTTGTTCCACTGGGTATATCATCTACGGACGGCTTCGCCAGAGGACCCAATGCTGCACTTCAGATCACGAGTATATCACGGAGCGCGGGTGGAGATGAATGATGGCCATGTTATTCAAAATGGAGATCCGGTGATAGAACTACATTTTGACAATCAGAAGTTGTTTGAACTTGGAGTGACATCACGTTCCAGTATGCATTTGGCTATTCGCATGATTCGGACCATGGAACAGCAATTGCCGGATCTGGCACGCATGGTGGCACTCGAACCGGAGTTACGCTCTGCCAAGGCGATATACGGTGTGAGCATGATTAACAGAGGCCCAGAAAAATTCGGATTTACCATACAAGAATTGCCTCCTGGACCGTTCAGTGCTGCATCCAAAGTATACTTGAAGCTGCTGTTAAGTGTAATCCACCCGGCAGGAACCAAACGTCTGAAACAGCGAACAGAACAATTGGTACCCAAGATGATTGCCATGCCGCTGGATCTACTGTTGGAACGTTACGGTCAACATACGATGCAGGTGGCGGCAACGGTAGAAGAATCCAGAGATGAATCGTTGTTAATTGAACAAGAGATAATACCAGAGCGGAACTAAACGGACTGATCCCACCAACCAGCAAAAGAAAAGGGTTGCCCTTCGCCAGATTTGGCAGAAGAGCAACCCTTTATTTATTAGTGAATTAGATACTCAGTACGCCACCGTTGCTTGCATTGGTAACCAGTTTGGAATAACGAGCCAGGTAACCGGTTTTTACTTTCGGTTCAAAGCCTTTCCAATCAGCGCGACGACGTTCAAACTCTTCGTCACTGATGTGCAACTCGATGATACGGTTGTTCAGATCCAGCTCGATGATGTCTCCTTCTTCAACAAAGGCGATTGGACCACCCTCAGCTGCTTCCGGAGAAATATGTCCGATACTGATTCCGCGGGATGCGCCAGAGAAGCGTCCATCGGTGATCAGACCAACTTTGGCACCCAATCCCATACCTACGATCTGCGAAGTAGGAGCCAGCATCTCAGGCATACCTGGTCCGCCTTTTGGTCCTTCATAACGGATAACAACAACATGTCCTTCTTTTACTTTGCCGTTAGCAATACCTTCGAGCGCTTGCTCCTGGGAGTCAAAGCAGATGGCAGGACCTTTGTGGTATCCACCAACCGAAGCATCAACAGCACCAACTTTGATGATAGCTCCTTGTGGTGCAAGGTTACCAAACAATACAGCCAGGCCGCCTTTTTCGGAATGCGGGTTATCCAGATGGTGGATGACATTTGTATCCTGGATTTCTTTTCCTTCAACGTTCTCACGGATCGTTTTACCCGTAACTGTAATGCAGTCTCCATGAATTGCACCTGGTTTCTTGAGCAATTCGTTCAGCACTGCGCTTACGCCACCTGCATTGTGAACGTCTTCGATGTGAAGATCGGAAGCAGGTGCAAGTTTCGCCAGATGCGGAACGCGGTTAGCTACTTCATTGATGCGCTCGATTGGATACTCGATGCCTGCTTCATGAGCCAGTGCCAGCGTGTGCAGTACTGTATTCGTAGATCCACCCATCGCCATATCCAGTGCAAACGCGTTATCGATCGCTTCTACAGTAACGATATCACGTGGTTTCAGATCCATTTTAATAAGTTCCATCAGTTGTTTAGCAGATTGTTTAACAAACTCACGACGCTCAGGAGCAACAGCCAGGATGGTTCCGTTACCTGGCATAGCCAGTCCCATCGCTTCAGCCAGACAGTTCATGGAGTTTGCCGTAAACATACCGGAACATGATCCACATGTTGGACAGCCAAACTGTTCAAGTTCAAGCAAGCTCTTATCATCGATTTTACCTGCTTGATAAGCGCCTACGCCTTCAAATACAGAGGTCAAGGACAGAGCTTTACCATTGCTGTCACGACCGGCTTTCATCGGTCCACCGCTGACAAACACGGTAGGGATATTACAGCGGAGTGCACCCATCATCATGCCGGGTGTAATTTTATCGCAGTTCGGGATACATACCATGCCGTCGAACCAGTGTGCAGATACAACGGTTTCCACGGAATCCGCGATAATGTCACGGCTTGGCAGCGAGTAACGCATACCAATGTGTCCCATGGCAATACCATCATCTACTCCGATGGTGTTGAATTCGAATGGAACGCCACCGGCTTCACGAATAGCATCCTTTACAATTTTACCGAATTCCTGAAGGTGGACGTGCCCGGGCACGATATCGATGTATGAGTTACATACGGCAATAAACGGCTTGCCGAAATCCTCTTCTTTAACGCCCGCTGCGCGGAGCAAACTCCGGTGTGGTGCACGGTCAAAACCTTTTTTGATCATATCGGAACGCATCTTCTTGGCTGACATGGTGTATTCCCCCCAAATATATAATATTGAGCAACATGAATGGAAAAGTAAATGGCAGTGCATCTGTCGTTTAATTTCATCCGTACTCTAAAAAAAAGGACCGGCATGCCGGTGTCGAGCTCCCCGTAGTTTGTGAAATTCTTTGCTGCTTTAAACCCGTGAACACCCGGTTTTTCTATTGAGTCTATCACAACCGTCGTCATATTTCTACAATCAATAGAAAGAAGCCTTAAACCATTTTCATGGAATTAGACTTCTTGATTTTACGGGAAAGCTATGATCATGTTTCGATGTGGCAAGCGGAATTCATTAGTTGCTTCCGCCTTTGCGTCCAATCTCACGATAGAATTCCTTATTATGAGTTTCGGAGGTTGCTTCGCCGCCCTTGCGACCAATCTGCTTGTAAAAGTTAGTGTCATGGGCATCTGAAGTCGCTTCTCCACCCTTTTTTCCAATCATCTGGTAGAAGCTTCGATCATGGTTCTTGGAAGTCGCTTTGCCACCTAATCTGCCAGCTTCCTCACGGCTCATCTTGCGTTCTGACGTCGGTTGACGTGCCATTACAAATCACTCCTTACAACGATAAGTTGTTTTTTGTAGCGCGTATCCCTAATTTACCACCTTATTTCCAGCCTGAAACAACACACCAGGATAGAACGGATGGTGAAGAGACACGTCAGAGCATTAGGCCGATCGTTTAAACACCTCATGTCGATTGAAAGAAAATCGGGATATATCCGGTTCAATTAAGGGTTTGAACGTGTGACGTACAGCCGGCAGAGCCAGTGTGACTGCGAAGAGTACGGCAATGACCAGTATGACTGGAATATACGCCGAGCTTCCCATATAACTGTAGACTCCGGACCAGATCGCGAGACGAACGAGAAACCCATGCAGCAGAAATACATAGAGTGTACGTCGTCCAAGGTCCGTCAGTCTGGAAGTCAAGGAAGGTACCCAGGCCAAGAACAGTGCTGCCGATGCGATCTCCAATAGGTAGACTCCAAGTCGGAAGATGCCGGCATACCATTCGTGGTGACCCAGTTCGGCGTACGTCATGCTGCCGAGTAACCATCCGGATGATATGTTCAAACCACCATACCCAATCCACACCAACAGTGCAGCAGAGAGGATGGCTGCGGTTTTTCGCCCCCAACCGGATAATAAATGTGAACGGATGGTTGCTCCATAGTCATAACCGATGACAAAGAACGGCAGAAATACAAACGTACGGCTGAAGCTGAGCCAGAATCCGTCGATTGGCAAATACCCCGCAATTACACCGAGCGTAATCGATCCAATCAGCCGATATATCGGTTTCCAGGAAATCGTCAGACGAAGCAACAGTCGCCAACAGAAATGACTCGCGAGAAACCATAACAGCAAGTAAGGTGCAAAGAAGGATAGCCGCATATGGGGTGTGTGGAATACGGTAAAGTCCATCAATGCGTATAAGGACTGAAACAGTACATACTGTAGTGCAATCTGCTTCAGGACGTTTCGCCCAGATGCACCTTGGAGTGAGTGTGTCGCAAAATACCCGGTTACCCATACAAATAGTGGCATGTGAAACGTATATATCCACAGGAACAGAGCTTCCGCTCCTGCAAAACGTGTAATGAGTGGTTCAAGTGCATTACCAGCAAGGACACAGACGATAAGCATAAAGCGCAGATTGTAAAAGAAAGATTCCTGATCATCCCGGATCAGTGTCTGATTTTTCATGGTGCAGCCCCCTTATAGACCCTGGTTGCCAGGTCATTTGCATCTGTAATAAGGGTAATATGGATGTGCATTATCTATTGTGATTTAATTCACATTGGTAAGCGTTATCTTTTCTCAAAGCTGTGACAACAAAATGAACGCTCCGGGATTGACAACGGTTGCATAGAGGATGACAATAGAAAAAGAAGATGAGGGAATGTAATTATAAGGAGGGAAGAAATCATGTCAACGAGTCCCTATCCAAGCCCGGAAATTATTACGTTTGGGGAGAGTATGGGTTTGCTGACTGCCAAGGATACAAGAGGGCTGGAATATGCAGCCACACTGGACAAGTCTTTCGGGGGTGCTGAGAGCAATCTGGCTATTGGCGTATCCCGCCTGGGGCATACCAGTGGTTGGTTTGGACGCTTGGGCAATGATCCGATCGGCAACATGATTCTGAAAGCCATTCGCGGTGAAGGCGTAGATGTATCCCGGGTAAGGTTAAGTGATCACGAGCCCACTGGTTTGATGATTCGTGAGAACGCTTCCGGGAAAGCCTCGGTGCATTATTATAGGAAGCTATCTGCTGCAAGTGCGATCACACCTGATGATCTGGATCCCGACTATATTGCCGGGGCGAAGATATTGCATGTTACGGGTATAACGGCAGCGATAAGCCCGTCCGGACTTGCAACCGTAGAGGCTGCCATACATATTGCCAAACAGGCAGGGGTGAAAGTAAGCTTTGATCCAAATCTGCGTCTCAAACTATGGTCTGCGGAAGAGGCCCGTCCAGTTTTACTGCGTTTAGCTGAACTGGCGGACTACTTTTTACCGGGGCTGGACGAGATGAAACTTCTATATAACGAAGAAAATGATCAAAAAGTACTTGAGCGTTTATCTGCCATGAATGCTGTGTGCATCGTGAAGGGTGGCCCTGATTTGACCTACGTATTGGCGAATGGTACCCTAACGGAAGTTCCGTACTTTAAGGCGGATTATGTTCTGGATACGGTAGGTGCAGGAGATGGATTCTGCGCGGGATTTTTGTCGGGTTTATTAAAAGGATACTCCCCGCAGGAAGCAACCCGTCTCGGCAATTTGACCGGTTCCATGGTTATACAGGCTGTTGGCGATTGGGAGGCGCTCCCGACGTGGGGGCAGGTCGAGGCCAAGCTGAACAACGTTGCCCATGTTGAGCGTTAGTCGCTGCTGAAATCATATATGGCTCATCTTCGTTCTTAAATGTAAGGCTTGTATACACAACCACCACATTGACAAGGGAGAGAATGAAATGAAGAAGCTTCAGCTGTTGCAAAAGATTACGGACAATGGGGTTGTGGCAGTTCTGCGTGCAGATTCTGCGGATCAAGTCATTGCCATGGCCGAGCAAGCGATTGCGGGTGGTATTAAAGTTATCGAAATTACGATGACAGTACCCAGTGCACTCAAAGCCATTGAAAAATTAAGCCGTGTATACCATTGGAACACACAAGATCCAGAGAAATTCGCGATTATTGGTGCGGGAACGGTGCTTGAACCGCAAACGGCGAGAGCGGCTATCATGTCGGGTGCCGAGTTTGTAGTCGGACCTTCCCTGAACCCGGATACGGTTCAGATCTGCAACCTGTATCGAATTCCGATTCTGCCTGGTGTGATGACGATTGCTGATGTTCAACGCGCATTGGAACTCGGCGTGGACATTGTGAAGTTGTTCCCGGGTAATCTGTATGATCCTTCGATTATCAAAACGATGAAGGGCCCTATGCCGCAGGCGAATTTTATGCCAACTGGCGGGGTATCCTTGTCTAATCTGGGAGATTGGATCAAAGGTGGAGCAGTGGCTGTAGGTATCGGCTCCGACTTGACATCGGAAGCTGTGAAGACGGGTGACCTGAGTCATGTCCGTCGCAAAGCGGAACAATATATGGATGCTTACCGCAAGGCCAAGGCTGAATAATATTTTTTAATTCGTAGAAGGGGAGCCTGATGGACAAAGGCTCCCAATTCTGTGAGCCGCGGCACCTGCGGAAGTGAAGAAAGGTGATTAATGTTGAGAAATCGGTATAATACAGGGCGCAAGAAGAGGGGCATCGGGAAATTCCTGCTCGTACTTCTGGCGCTCATTGTCATTGGATGTGGATTTGTTGCGTGGAAATTATTCACACCATACGGTCCACAGGAAACAGCTCAAACAGCCATGGAAACAGCAAATAAGGTGACCGTGAGCGAACAAGAGAACTGGATTGATTTTGTGCCAGATAAACCGACGGGGAAAAGTGTACTTTTCTACCCTGGTGGACTGGTAAAACCGGAAAGTTACGCACCACTTGCCCATGAGCTGGCTGCTGCCGGTCATCACACGATTATTGCCAAAATGCCAGTTAATCTGGCAGTACTCAAGCCAAACTTGGCAGATGAGATTCTGGCCGCATATCCGGACGAACAATTTGTTATGGGTGGACATTCTCTCGGCGGGTCGATGGCTGCACGTTATGTAGCATCGCATCCTGATGCTCTACAGGGCATCTTCTTTCTGGCATCCTACCCGGATGAAAAAGGAAGCGTAAAGTCACTTGGAATACCTGCTTTATCCATTCTGGGAACTAAAGATGAGGTCGTGAATGCCACGAAGTATCAAAGTGGACGGATGTATCTTCCAGAAGACACGGTATATTACACCATTGAAGGTGGTAACCACGCCCAGTTCGGTGATTATGGTCATCAAAAAGGAGATGGCGAGCCGGAAGTGAGTGGAGAAGAACAGCTAAATCAGACCGTCAAGACAGTTCTGGGTTGGTTAAGTACGATTAAGTAGGTTTTGATTATTCTGCACTAAGGGCCGTATGCATTTATAGCATACTTGATGGAGGCGATACGGATGACCATGCTTCAAGTGAATGGAGCGCAGATCCCATGTAAAGGTATCCTGTTTGATAAAGATGGAACACTGCTGGAATTCCTCCAGCTATGGGGGCCGTGGGCAGAGACGTTGCTGAGTCAGTTACAATCACGTATGAATGAGCTTGGAGCTTCATTTACGGTTGAACGGGAGCACGTCCTGGGCACCATTCATAATGCAGAAGGTCACATTGTTGGATATGATCCGCAAGGCCCGCTGGCCATTGCGACTGTGGATGAGTGCACGGGATTGCTTGCCGGGCAGCTATATGCAGCAGGCATGCCATGGAATGAAGCGATCACAACGATACGCCAATTTTCAAGTGTGGCTATGAGATCGGTAAGAGAGCGCAAATCCGCTGAACCAATGTCAGGATTGCTGGATTTCTTGCAGAAATGCAGGGCAGCAGACATACCACTGGCGGTCGTCACTTCAGACAGTACAGCGGCAGCAGAAACACATCTGGATTGGATGGGGATTCGTTCCTTTTTCACCTCCATTGTGGGCTGTGATCGGGTGACCCAGGGCAAACCGGATAGAGAAGCAGCACTCTTGGCTTGCCGTGAATTACATATCGATCCTGCCGAGGCCGTTGTAATTGGAGACAGCAATGGGGATATGCAGATGGGGCGTCACGCAGAGGTATCCTATACGCTTGGTTACTGTCCACAGTTAGATCAAGGATCTCATCTGGTTGATGCCCATGCCATTATTCGTCATTATAATGAGCTTAGCGTAATTATATAAGTCACCCTTGCTTGGTTGAAGGATATAAATTGAACTCACGGAGTGGCCAGTGTAAATATTCTTTAGTTCAATTTATATAGTAAGTAAAAGGAGGAGAGAGGATGAACGCAACAGAACAACTGGCTGCCTGGATTCAGGAAAGCTCCCGGATTGTTTTTTTCGGAGGGGCCGGGACTTCAACGGAAAGCGGGATTCCCGACTTCCGCTCGGCTGCGGGTCTGTATCAGACAGAGCAGCATTCGCCTTATCCACCGGAAGAATTGTTAAGCCGGCATTTTTTTGATCAACATGCCGATATTTTTTATGATTTTTATCGTGGCAAAATGCTTCATCCAGATGCGGAACCGAATGGGTGTCATCGACTATTGGCCCGTCTGGAGCAGGAAGGAAAACTTCAGGCAGTGATCACGCAAAATATCGACGGACTACATCAGAAGGCAGGCAACAGCACTGTCTTGGAGCTTCATGGCTCAGTTCATCGTAATGCCTGCATGGATTGCAAACAGTTTTATACGCTGAATGATATTATACAATCCCAAGATACCGTACCTCGCTGTACCGCATGTGGTGGTGTAATCAAGCCGGATGTAGTGCTGTACGAGGAAGAGCTGGACCAGACGACATTGTATCGCTCTATTGATGCATTGTCTTCTGCCGATCTGTTACTCGTGGGCGGCACGTCACTGACGGTATATCCAGCCGCCCAGTTAATTACGTATTTTCAAGGAAAACATACCGTTCTTCTTAACGCCACACCTACCGCTTACGACCGCAGGGCTAATTTGCTGATTACAGAGCCGATTGGTGAGGTAATGAATATTGTGGACCAGCTTCTTGGTTGAACGTATGGACTGAATAACCGCATTCTCTGGCATAGACCGGATACAAGAGGCGGAACCTGGGGAAAGAAGGGATTCATAATGGTCTACGTAGCAAGCGATACTCGCTATGAAACGATGAAATATAACCGCGTTGGACGTTCTGGTTTGAAACTGCCAGCGATTTCACTGGGGCTGTGGCATAATTTTGGCGGTATCAATAACGCTGAGAATGGCCGTAATATGATTACCCGATCATTTGATCTGGGGATTACACACTTTGACCTTGCCAACAATTATGGTCCACCGGCAGGTTCGGCAGAGCAATTATTTGGACAGGTACTGGCCCAAGATCTGAAACCTTATCGGGATGAACTGGTGATCTCCACCAAAGCGGGTTATTATATGTGGCCCGGGCCGTATGGCGAGTGGGGTTCACGCAAAAATCTGGTGTCCAGTCTGAATCAGAGCTTGAAGCGTATGGGCCTGGATTATGTGGATATCTTCTATTCACATCGTTATGATCCCGAAACGCCTTTGGAAGAAACGATGATGGCACTGGATCATATTGTTCGCTCGGGCAAAGCCCTTTATGTAGGGATCTCCAACTATCCCGCAGAGCAAACAAGACAGGCTGCCGAAATTTTGAAAAGTCTGGGTACGCCCCTGTTAATCCATCAACCGAAATACTCGCTGCTGGACCGCTGGATTGAAGATGGTTTGCAGGACGTGCTGGATGAGTATGGAACAGGCAGTATTGCATTCTGTCCATTGGCACAAGGTGTGCTCACAAACAAATACTTGAATGGTATCCCGGAAGACTCACGTGCCAAAGGACCGTCGGTATTCCTGAATGAAAACAACATCTCTCCAGAGACGCTCCGCAAAGTGCGTGCGCTGAACCAGATTGCAGCAGCCCGCGGTCAGAGTTTGGCCCAATTTTCACTCTCATGGGTGCTGCGTAATGGCAGGGTAACTTCCGCGCTGATTGGCGCAAGTCGTCCTTCCCAGATTGAAGAGAATGTGGCTGCGCTCAGTCAACTGGATTTCTCTACAGAGGAATTGGAACGGATTGAATCCATCCTGTCTCCGGAGCCTGATGACAAATAAATAAAGTGCAAAAGGTGCATCTTAGCCATAATGGCGGAATGCACCTTTTTTTGTCTTACGTGGTTCCGTCCGTTAAGTTGCTTACCGTTTGTTTTGTTGAGCATTCTTCTGTATCCCCTGATTTAGTGGGCGGGACAGTATTTTCTCTCGATACAAGCTAGGCGCTTCACCGTGAAATCGTTTGAACTGTTTGGAGAAATACAGCGCGTCTGGCAGTCCCACTGAGGCAGATACCTGTTCGATGGACAGATCCGGGCGTTCTCTCAGGAGTTGGCGCGACTTGTCGATCCGCAGTTTTAGCAGATAAGTGACTGGCGAAAGTCCGGTTTCCTGTTTGAAAATACGGGATAGATACGCACGATTGTACCCGAGACTTGCAGACATTTGTTCAATGGAGACAGGATAGGCATATTGGGTGGACATATATTGAATCATCTGTTTCACCGTACGTCGGATGGATGATTCACCTGGAATTAAGGTTTGGCCCTGCGAAAGGTGATTCTGTGCTTCGGCTAGAATCATATATAACGTACCCAGTGATGTGAAATGGGAGCTTTCTTTGCGCTCGGCAAAAGCATCTTGCATCACGGATAACCAATCGGAAATTCCACACGAGGGTCCGGCATGAAAAACGGACTTCTCGGGGCGGAATCCCGCCTCCTCGGCATGCTGGGCAGCCTGGCTGCCCGTGAAAGCGATCCAGCGGTATTGCCATGGATTGCGGGCGTGAGACTGGTAGCTTACCAGTTGCCCGGGATGAATGAGAAAACAGTCACCTGCGGATAACTCGTAGGTGTGCAGTTCGGTACGGAACGTACCCGCCCCTTTTTCTACATAGTGCAACAGATAATAATCAAACAGTTTCGGTCCGACGGCGTGACCCGGAAGGGTCTGGCTTGCTCCGGCAAACAGGACATGCAGCATGCCTTGCTCATAATAGACCGGATTGGAGGCAACCGAATAACTGAGTGCTCCACTTTTACCGGAAGGTGATTCCTGTATTTTTTCGATAGTAGATGCAAGAGGGTCTTTCTTGCCGTTGAATGGGTCTGTCATGCTCGTTTCCTTCTTTCTGGGATGCTCCGATCATTATACGCCTTAAGGTCACATTTATCCATATGAAACACACATGGTTGCATTACAAGAGGCACCGCTTTCTTATATAATAACATTAAGAAAACCACAACAACGAGGCGAGGTGCAGCAGCAGTGAACGTAACTGAATTGAAACAAAAGTTTATTGAGAAGTACGGAGAGAGTGGAGCGGACATCAGTGTGTTTCATGCCCCTGGGCGTGTGAATCTGATCGGTGAGCACATTGACTATAACGGTGGATACGTGCTCCCGGCAGCACTTGAATTCGGAACTACATTGATCATTCGTGAGCGTCAGGACAACAAGTTGCAACTGGCTTCCACGAACATGTCTTACGAAGGGGTACTAGACACTTCCTCCATCGGTAAGGAAAAAACCGGAGAATGGACCGACTATCCTGTTGGTGTCATGGTTGAATTGCAAGGCAAAGGCGTAAATGTAACAAAAGGCTACGACTTCCTGTACCACGGGGAGATTCCGAACGGGGCAGGACTTTCATCATCTGCATCTCTGGAGGTACTCACCGGATTTGCGATTCAGTCTCTGGAGGGTGTATCGGATATTGATACGGTTCAACTGGCGCTTCTGTCCCAGAAAGCGGAAAATGAGTTCGTAGGCGTCAACTGTGGAATCATGGATCAGTTCGCTGTTGCAAACGGTGCTCAGGATCACGCGATCCTGCTGATGTGTGACACACTGGAGTACGAAAAGGTTCCTTTCCGTACAGGCTCCTACAAATTGGTCATCGGTAACACAAACAAACGCCGCGGTCTGGTAGATTCGGCATACAATGAACGTCGCTCCCAATGCGAGCAGGCACTTGCCATCTTGAAGGAACAGCTGCCTGCACTGAATTACCTGGCTCAATTGACGCCAGAGCAGTTCGTAACACTACAGGATCAGATCAAGGATGAGAAAGTAAGACAGCGTGCACAACATGTTGTGGAAGAGAACGCTCGCGTGCTCGCATCGGTCGAAGCATTGCAGGGTAACGATCTGGAAACCTTTGGCAAGCTGATGAACGCTTCTCATGAATCGCTTCGCGATTTGTACGAAGTAAGCTGTGATGAGCTGGATGTTATGGTTGAAGAGGCTCAGCGGATTCCAGGCACGCTTGGTGCTCGGATGACTGGCGCAGGATTTGGCGGTTGTACCGTATCACTTGTGCATGAAAATGATGTCGAGCGTTTTGTAAGTGAAGTGGGCGCTGCATATGAAGCGCGTACCAGTCTTAAAGGTGATTTCTATGTATGCGGTGTAGGCGACGGTGTTAAAGAATTGAAGGAGGCGAAGTAAAATGGCAATTTTGGTGACAGGTGGAGCAGGGTATATTGGTTCTCATACGGTAGCAGCATTGTTGGAACGTGGGGAAGAGGTTGTCGTACTGGATAACTTGCAGACAGGGCATCGTGAGGCGTTGCTCGGCGGTAAATTGTATGAAGGGGATTTGCGTGACAAAGAAATTCTGGCGAAGCTGTTCGCTGAGAATTCAATCGATGCAGTCATTCACTTTGCGGCCAACTCACTCGTAGGCGAGAGTATGAAAGACCCGGTTAAATATTATGACAACAATGTGTTTGGTACACTCTGTCTCTTGGAAGCGATGAATGCAGCGAACGTACGCCGCATCGTCTTCTCCTCTACGGCAGCTACCTACGGTGAGCCTGAGAAAGTGCCAATCGAAGAAAGTGATCGTACAGAGCCAACCAACGTATACGGCGAAACAAAGCTGATGATGGAGCGCATGATGTCATGGTTCGATAAAGTTCAGGATATCAAATACGTTTCCCTGCGTTACTTCAATGCAGCCGGTGCTCATGACAGCGGTAAAATTGGTGAAGATCACCAACCAGAGAGTCACTTGATTCCACTTGTACTGCAAACAGCATTGAAACAACGCCCGCACATCGCCGTGTTTGGGGACGACTATGCAACAGAAGATGGCACATGTATCCGTGACTATATCCACGTAAGCGACTTGGCTGATGCACATCTGCGTGCAGTAGATTATCTTCGCAAAGGTGAGAACAGTAATGTGTTCAACCTGGGTAACGGCACAGGATTCTCGGTAAAACAAGTGATCGAAACAGCTAAAAAAGTGACTGGCCTCGATATTCCGGTTGTACAGGAACCACGTCGTGCAGGTGACCCGGCTGTGCTGGTAGCTTCATCTGCAAAAGCGAGATCTGTCCTGGGTTGGAATCCGAAATGGACCAATCTGGAAGATGTCATTCAAAGCGCTTGGAGCTGGCACCAATCACGTCCTGACGGCTACGGAAAAAACTAGGAGGCGAACACCTTATGTCACAGACTCATATTGCAGCAGGTGCCACAGAGCGGACACCGGAGCAGCAGGAAGCACTGCATGCCATTGAACGTCTGGTTGCATTTGCCTTGCAGAAACAATTAATCGAGGAAGCGGATTGGGATTATAGCCGCAACCTCTTGCTGGAACAATTCGGATTCTCAGAGCCTTATGCCGGCGAGTTGGACACGACTGTGCCTGATGGTCCACAGGCTATGCTGGATACGTTGATCGATTATGGATTTTCCATTGGACTCATTCCTGAAAATAGCGATACATTCCGTGATTTGCTGGATGCCAAAATCATGGGCCATCTGATGGCACGCCCATCCGAAGTGGTACGCGCATTCCGCCACACGGAGCAGACGGAAGGTATTGAGGCAGCTACATCTCAATTCTATGACTTGTCAATTAACTCCAACTATATTCGGATGGATCGGATCTCGAAGAACGTCTACTGGACACAGGACACGGCCTATGGAGACATGGAGATTACTATCAACCTGTCAAAACCGGAGAAAAGTCCAAAGGAAATTGCCATGGCGAAGTTGCTTCCGCCACCGGTATATCCAAAATGCCAACTGTGTCGTGAAAATGTAGGTTACGCTGGTCGGGTGAATCACCCGGCCCGCCAGAATCTGAGAGTCATTCCGTTGGAACTTAACAACGAGCCTTGGTTGTTCCAATACTCGCCGTATGTATACTACAACGAGCACTGCATCATTTTCCATCATGATCATGTGCCGATGAAACTGACCAAAGATACACTGCGCAGACTGCTTGCCTTTGTCGGGGAGTACCCGCATTACTTTATCGGATCTAATGCGGATTTGCCGATCGTAGGTGGATCGATTCTGACACATGACCATTTCCAAGGTGGTCGTCATACGTTCGCCATTCAAAATGCACAGCCTGAAGCGGTCTTCCGCCATGCGGATGCACCTGGACTTACTTTGAGTCTTGTGAAATGGCCAATGTCTGTAATGCGTCTGGCTTCTCACGACCCTGCAGAGCTGCTAGAAGCGGGTAACGCCGTATATGAAGCGTGGAAGGTCTACAGTGATTCTGCTGTGGATATCGAAGCATTCAGTGAAGTGGACGGGGAACAAGTACCACACAATACGGTAACACCAATCGTTCGTCGAAGTGCAGATGGTGGTTATGAGATGGATCTTGTATTGCGTAACAACCGTACGAATGATGTGCATCCTGAAGGGATTTTCCATCCGCACCGTGAAATGCACCATCTGAAGAAAGAAAACATTGGTCTGATCGAAGTGATGGGGCTTGCCATCCTGCCAGGTCGTTTGAAAGAAGAACTGGACAGTATCGCGGATATCCTCGCTGGAGATGCCAAACTTGCTGAAGTCGCCAAAGCTTCTGATCATGTGTTGAACAAACATCTGGGCTGGGCGGAAGAATTGATTGAACGGTTTGGTCCTAACCTGGACAAAGAACAAGCCGTTGCCATTGTACAACAGGAAGTCGGCTTGAAATTTGCCGAGATTCTGGAACATGCAGGTGTCTACAAATATGATGAAGCAGGACGTCAGGCTTTCCGTCGTTTTGTAAGCAGCATGGGATACACTGAATAGTAGTCAACAAACCAAAACACCCGCCCAATCATGAGCGGGTGTTGTTCTTGTTATTCTAGACATTTGTATGCATTGGAAAGAAATTCCGGGCAAGTTATAATGGAGTGAAGTCCTAGAGTACCACAATGAATTGAGGAAATGGGGTTAATAACTTGGAAAAAAAAGCATTGAATATTCCGTTGATTACAGATGCTGAGGAACTGCAAGGCATGGTGGGTGAACCGCATGAACATGTGCGTAACAAGGCAATTTCATTTGTGGATTCACATGTTCAGAACTTTCTATCCATGTCACCGTTATTTTTCCTCTCCACCTCCGATCGTGATGGAAAAAGCGATGTATCGCCACGGGGTGATGGAGCGGGATTTGTAAAAGTGTATGATACATGCCGGCTTGTCTATCCCGAACGCCCAGGCAATCGGCGCATAGACTCGTTGTTGAACATGTTGTCGAACCCTGGTATTGGTATGCTCTTTTTGATTCCGGGTATGAATGAAGTGCTGCGTATTAATGGTACAGCATCTATTACCAAGGATGAGGAATTCATCGCCAGTATGGGCTGGAGTGGTAAAACCATAGGTGCGGCTGTCATTGTAGATGTGGAAGAGTGTTTTATCCATTGTCCTCGGGCATTCAAACAGGCTGGATTATGGGCCTCAGAAACATGGGTCGATGCTGAGGATTTGCCTTCAACGAGCGAGATGTTTCGAGCCCATTTGGAGATTAACGGGTTGTTATAAAGTGAGTGGCTATCGATTTGTTTTTCTATAAACGGGGTACTATAATTGGAGTTGCACTAAAAATTCTAAACTCCATTGGAGGCGACAATAGATATGAGATCTTTCCAATTCTATAATCCAACCCGTCTGATTTTTGGTAAAGGACAACTGGAAGCATTGAAAACAGAAGTGCCGAAATACGGTAAACGGGTTCTGCTTGTATATGGTGGCGGCAGTATCAAACGCAGTGGTCTATACGATCAAGTGATCGGATTGCTTAAGGAAGCTGGAGCAGAAGTGACTGAACTGGCAGGTGTGGAACCTAACCCGCGTCTCTCTACGGTGCATAAAGGGGTAGACCTCTGCAAAACAAATAATATCGACCTGATCCTTGCTGTAGGTGGCGGTAGTGTATTGGACTGCTCCAAAGCTATTGCGGTAGGTGCCAAATATGATGGCGATATGTGGGATTTTGCACAGCGCAAAGCTGTTGCACAGGATGCTCTTCCACTCGGTACCGTATTGACGATGGCGGCAACTGGTTCGGAGATGAACTCCGGTTCGGTTATTACGAATCAGGATACACAAGAAAAATTGGGCTGGGGTAGCGCTTATTCATTCCCTGCTTTCTCCATCCTGGATCCGGTGAATACATACACGGTTCCACTGGACCAAACGGTATACGGTATGGTAGATATGATGTCCCACGTATTGGAGCATTACTTCCATCTGGATGCCAACACACCGGTTCAACTCGGTTTCTGTGAGACGATTCTGCGTACCGTCATGGAAGCAGCGCCTCGTCTGGTTGAAGACCTGGAGAACTATGAACTGCGCGAAACGATTCTGTATTGCGGAACAATGGCACTGAATGGCGTGCTGAATATGGGTCTCGCAGGAGACTGGGCAACACATAATATTGAACACGCGGTATCCGCAGTGTATGATATCCCACACGGCGGTGGACTTGCAATCTTGTTCCCACACTGGATGAAACATAACCTGGATGTGAATGTGGATCGATTCAAACGTCTGGCAATTAATGTATTCGAAGTGAACCCTGAAGGCAAGTCGGACAGACAGATTGCTGAAGAAGGTATCGATGCGCTCAGCAAATTCTGGACATCCATTGGTGCACCTAACCGTTTGGCAGATTACGATATCGATGATAGCCAGATCGACGTAATGGCTGATAAAGCTATGCTGTTTGGTCCATTCGGTAACTTCAAGAAACTGCAACGGGAAGATGTTGTATCCATCTACAAGGCTTCTCTGTAATTCTATAATCACTGACAAGTGAACGGACACATCCTGTTGTCCAATAACCGCAAGTCCCCTTCATGGGGCTTGCGGTTTTTCTATGTCTTGCATGCGAACGTGAATGATGGAGGAACATGAAGCAAGAAGAACAGAATGTCGTGATAATACCCATTATCGGCTCCAGAATACATTTGAGGAAAGATTTTGAAACATTTTGGTGTTAACTACGTATTTATTTACATGTGGAATGCTCAGTTAGGATGAATTTGCGGCAGAGGAGAGGAGGAACAGGGGATGGAGACAATTTATTGGGGGTGTCTAATCGGAGGAGCAATATTTGCGGTTGTCAGCCTTGTGCTGGGTGACTTGATTGACGGCTTGCTGGACGGAGCCTTCGAAATGCCAGGTCTTGATTTTTTCAAACCCGTTGTGCTAGCTGGTTCCATTACAACCTTCGGTGGGGCAGGCATTATGCTGACACGTTATAGTTCATTAAGTGCGATGTCGGGTCTAATATTATCCCTGCTTATAGGTATTGCTGCAGCCATGCTGGTATTCTTCGCATATATCAAACCGATGCGTAACAGCGATGTCTCGATTGCATTTTCAATGAAAGAGTTATCTGGAAAAATTGGGGAAATTACCATTCCGGTGCCGGAAAAAGGTTTTGGCGAAGTGATGATCCGCTTTGCATCCGGTAGTACGATTCAAACGGCATCCAGTTTTGAACACCTCCCCATTGCGGCGGGAGCCCGTGTTGTCGTGGTGGATGTTGTAGATGGTGTACTACGTGTGTCGGAATGGGATGAAAATGTACTTAAAGATTTATAAAGTACTCTTATCACCTAATTAGTTTAAGCACTCATCATGAATGAATAAGGGGAGAGATGTGGAATGGAAAATTTGAATTTGAATTGGGATGTTTTATTGATTCCCATAGTTGTAGTCGGAGTCATTCTAATTTTAGGTCTGGCTTTCTGGGCGAGATACAAAACGGTTGGACCGGATGAAGCGATGATCGTTACGGGATCATTTCTGGGTAGCAAAAATATCTCCGATGATGATTCTGGCCGAAAAATTAAGATTGTTCGTGGTGGCGGTGCATTTATCTTGCCGGTATTCCAGCAATCCGAGTTTATCTCCTTATTGTCCCACAAGCTGGATGTCTCCACACCTGAAGTGTACACGGAGCAAGGGGTTCCGGTTATTGCTGACGGTGTAGCTATTATCAAGGTTGGAGGCGCTGTAGAGGACGTTGCTACGGCAGCTGAGCAATTCATCGGTAAACCTGTAGAAGCGCTGAGAAGCGAAGCACAGGAGGTACTGGAGGGGCATTTGCGGGCCATCCTGGGTACAATGACGGTGGAAGAAGTATATCGGAACCGGGATCGATTTGCGCAAGAGGTTCAAGGCGTAGCAGCTAGAGATTTGAAGAAAATGGGACTGCAAATTGTTTCATTTACCATCAAGGATGTTCGTGACAAACAGGGTTACCTGGATGCTCTCGGTAAACCGAGAATTGCCGCAGTGAAGCGGGATGCCGAGATTGCTGAAGCGGAAGCGATGCGTGATGCACGTATTCAGAAGGCTAATGCGGAAGAACAGGGTCAAAAAGCAGAATTGCTGCGTGATACCAATATCGCCGAGGCAGCCAAAGAAAAGGAACTGAAAGTAGCCACGTTTAAGCGGGATCAGGATACAGCCAAAGCGGAAGCCGATCAGGCATACCATATCCATGAAGCGCGCGCGAGACAAACCGTGGTGGAAGAAGAAATGAAGGTTGAACTCGTTCGTAAAGAACGTGAGATCGATCTCCAAGAAAAAGAAATCGTCGTACGTGAGAAGCAATATGATGCTGAAGTGAAGAAAAAGGCAGAAGCGGATCGTTATGCGGTAGAGCAGGCTGCCGAAGCAGATAAAGCCAAAAGAATGCGTGAAGCCGATGCTGTACAGTATTCCATCGAAACACATGCCAAAGCAACAGCTGAACAGAAGCGACTTGAAGGTCAGGCCATGGCGGATGCAGAACTTGCCAAAGGTACAGCAGATGCAGAAGTTATTCGTTTGCGTGGTCTTGCAGAAGCAGAAGCGAAGGAAAAACTGGCCGAAGCGTTCCAGAAGTTTGGCGAAGCAGCTGTACTCGATATCATTGTCAAAATGCTGCCTGAACTGGCTGGTAAAATTGCAGAGCCAATTGCATCCATTGATAAACTGACGGTGGTAGATACAGGTAAAGGTGAAGGTGCAGCGCGAGTGAGTAACTATGTTACTGAACTTATGGCGACCGCTCCAGAGATGCTCAAAAGTGTATCCGGCATTGATGTAGAGCAGCTAATTAAAGGCCTTACGAAGTCTAAAACACCTGCGCCAGTTGCCATTCAACAGAGCGAGGCTGTTACAACTCCTTCTATAATCGACAAGATTGTGGAAAGAGCTGGAGTTGACGAGTAAGAAGCACTTCGAATCTTGCATGGTTGCTCTATTGACCTTAAGACGAATTTTTGTTACTTTTTAAGCGAGACGTCCGGCGCGGTTTGCCCGCTCCGGGTGTCTTTTCGTTCGTAACAGGGTGTGACTTAATCACACCTAAGATGGTGTGAAAAAGAGGTGCAAACAATGAGCAGCCTGCATGTAGATAAAGCGCTAAATAATAATGTAATCATTGCACAGCATCCTGAACACGGGGAAGTCGTTGTTATTGGTAAAGGCATTGGCTTTAACCGAAAACCGAGTGATCACATTCCATTGATGGCTGTGGAGAAAATGTTCATTTTGAAAAACCAGCAGGAGCAAGAGCAGTACAAACAGCTTCTTCCACAGGTGGATGAAGCACTGATCGAGATTATTAACGAAGTTATTACGTATATTGCAGAGCGTACGGACGTTCCTCTGAATGAACATATCCATATTGCATTAACCGATCACATTTCTTTCGCGTTAAAACGCAAGGAGCAGGGCATTATCATACAAAATCCATTTTTATATGAAACCCGCGAGATTTATCCTGAAGAATATCGAATGGGAGAATACGCTGTTCGTCTGATCAAAGAGAAAATGGGTGTAGATCTGGGGATGGACGAGATTGGTTTTGTTGCCCTCCATATCTATAGTGCAATGACCAATCAAAATATATCCCAGGTACGTGAACATTCACAATTGATCACTGATTTGGTGAACCTGGTGTCTGATCAACTTGATTATTCGTTTGAAACGGAATCGCTTGATTACTCTCGTTTGCTGACTCATCTTCGTTTCGCCCTTGAGCGTGTTCGCCGTGGAGACAAAGTGGAAGAGCTTCATAAGTTAGATTCCCTGCTTAAGTTGGAGTATCCCGAAATGTACTCGCTTGCATGGAAACTGACCAAAGTAATGGAGAAAAGACTGAAACTGCCGGTTTATCCTGCGGAGGTAGGTTATCTTACCATTCATCTGCAAAGGCTGAATCAGCGGAAGGAAGAAGAGAATAAGTGAGATCATTCCAGTGATGGAATGCGGAATTTATTTTTTTGGTGTAAAGGCTTGCAATAGATTAGAACTGGTGCTACAATGGTTTCCGTAATCAAGCAACTGAATAAACATAAGCGACGTGTTACTGACTCGATCAGGCATGAGTTAATTAAAGTGTGATTGTTCTTTCCTTGTACAGGGTATGCTATACCCCAAGGTTGGCACAGTTTACTTTATTAATTCATGCCTTTTTTTGTGTTCCCTTGCTTGCATCACAACATATAAATTAGACGAAAGGGAGAAACGACGCGATGTTTAAAAAGCTTTTTGGTGTATTGCAAAGAGTAGGTAAAGCTCTCATGCTGCCTGTAGCCATTCTACCTGCGGCAGGTTTGCTGCTCGGAATTGGTAACATGCTGGTTAATCCAAATTTTTTGGAGTATGCGCCAATTTTAGATCATGCTTGGGTGAATGGATTTGCAACAATCATGATGAACGCGGGTCAGATTGTATTTAACAATCTTGCTTTGCTGTTCGCAGTTGGTGTGGCAATTGGTCTCGCAGGTGGCGAAGGTGTTGCGGGACTGGCTGCCATCATAGGTTACTTGGTTATGAATGTAACTCTTGGCACAGCTGTCGGTGTTACACCTGCACTGGTTAACTCTGGAGCCGGCTATGCAAATATCCTAGGTATTCCTACACTCAGCACAGGAGTGTTTGGAGGTATAATAGTTGGTGTTTTAGCCGCTGCAATGTATAATCGATTCTTTAAGATTGAATTACCTTCTTACTTGGGTTTCTTTGCAGGGAAAAGATTCGTACCTATCGTGACGGCTGTTGCTTCAATGTTTTTAGGATTGATTTTGGTAGTCATTTGGCCACCAATTCAACAAGGTTTGAATGCTGTTTCTCATCTGATGGTTGATTCAAACCCAACACTGGCAACCTTTATTTTTGGAGTTATTGAAAGAGCGCTGATTCCATTTGGGCTGCATCATATTTTTTACTCACCTTTCTGGTTTGAATTTGGTGAATATGTGAACAAGGCAGGTCAAATTGTGAAAGGTGATTATAATATTTTCTTTGCTCAATTGAAAGATAATGTCACCTTGACTGGGAGTACATTCCAGGTTGGTAAATATCCTTTTATGATGTTTGGCCTTCCAGCTGCAGCACTTGCAATGTACCATGAAGCAAAACCACAGCATAAAAAATATGTTGCTGGAATAATGGGTTCAGCAGCACTGACTTCGTTTCTTACAGGAATTACCGAACCACTTGAGTTCTCGTTCTTGTTTGTCGCACCTGTGTTGTTCGGAATTCATTGTTTGTTTGCAGGATTGTCATTTATGACAATGCAGCTTCTGGATGTTAAAATTGGTATGACTTTTTCAGGTGGGTTGATTGATTTTCTGATATTTGGTGTATTCCAAAACCGTACACCTTGGTGGGACGTGATTATTGTCGGATTGATTCTTGCGGTGATCTATTACTTCGGTTTCCGGTTTATCATTCGCAAATTCAATCTCAAAACACCTGGACGAGAGGATGCAACGCCTGAAACCGAATCTGGCGGAGGCTCTGGTTCAACGGATGACCTGCCACATAACATTCTCGAAGCTTTCGGTGGCAAGGAAAATATCAAACATCTGGACGCTTGTATTACTCGTTTGCGGATTGAAGTTAATGAGAAATCCAATGTGAAAAAAGATCGTTTGAAACAATTGGGTGCATCTGGTGTACTTGAAGTGGGTAATAATGTTCAAGCCATCTTCGGTACACGTTCTGACACGATCAAATCTCAAATGCAGGATATTATTGCAGGACGAACACCAGCACCAACGCCAGCAGCTGCCAAACCAACTCCTGAAGAGGAGAAGGCACAAGGTGAGCAAGGCGAGCGCATTGTTGCTGAGGATATCGTCATGCCAGTCAATGGTGAATTGCTGGACATTACAAACGTACCTGATCCGGTCTTTGCTGAGAAAATGACAGGTGATGGGTTCGCAATTTTGCCACATGATGGTACGATAACTTCTCCTGTGTATGGTAAAGTGTTTAATGTATTTCCAAGCAAACATGCCGTGGGCATCATGTCCGATGGTGGCAAGGAAGTGCTTGTTCATATAGGTGTTAATACGGTGAAGCTGAAAGGTCAAGGCTTTAACGTACTGGTACAGGAAGGTGATCTGGTATCGGCAGGTCAGCCGATTATGGAAGTGGATCTGGAGTATGTCAAAGCAAACGCTCCTTCGATCATTTCACCAGTTATTTTCACTAACCTGCCAGAGGGCTCCACAGTAACTCTGAAGAAGAGTGGAGTGCTGAAAGTTGGCGAACAGCCAATCATTGAGATAAAATAAGAAGTGTTACGACGATGGCAAGCAAGTGTAAATATATGCAATGCCTAAACCAAACTACTGAAAGTGAGATGATTGTAATGCAACAAACATTCAGAATTACAGACGAAGATGGTATCCACGCACGTCCGGCGACAGCCCTGGTTAATACAGCAAACAAATTCAAAGGTGCAGAATCCTTTGCAGAAGCTAACGGTAAAAAAGTAACTTTGAAATCCATTCTGGGTGTTCTTTCCCTCGGATTGGAACAAGGCGACACCATCAGCATCATCGTTGAAGGCGAAGGCGAAGCTGAAGCTCTTCAAGCTTTGACTGACGTTATGGTTAACGAAGGGTTGGGCGAAATTAATGCTTAATGTCTCCGGGATCGCGGCTTCGGCGGGTATTGCTATCGCCAAGGCGTTTATCTTGGAGCATCCTGACTACTCTGTAGAAAAACGCCAAATTAACGACGTTGACGCAGAGATCGCAAAACTCGACTCAGCTCTGGGTAAATCCCAGGCTGAGCTTGAGGCGATCAAAGAGCGTACTTTACAAGAGCTTGGCGAGAAAAAAGCAGAGATTTTTGCTTCGCATTTGCTCATTTTGAATGACCCGGAACTGATTGATCCGGTTAAAGCTAGAATTGCGGATGACATGATCAATGCAGAATTTGCTTTGAACGAAACGGCATCGCAATTTATCTCCATGTTTGAGAACATGAAGAGTGCTTACCTGCAGGAACGTGCTGCAGATATGCGTGACGTTACCAAACGTGTGCTAAATCACTTGCTTGGTATCGACTTCATGAGTCCAGCTGAGATCAATGAAGAAGTGATTGTGCTTGCGGAGGATCTAACACCTTCCGACACGGCTCAATTGAATCGCCAATTTGTTAAAGGTTTTGCAACTAACATTGGTGGACGTACTTCTCACTCGGCAATTATGGCTCGCTCTCTTGAAATTCCGGCTGTTGTTGGAACCAAGGACATCTTGGCTCAAGCGAAACAAGGCGATATGATTATTGTTGACGGTCTGGATGGTCACGTATTGGTTAACCCTACTGATGAAGTTATTGCTGAATATCGTGCCAAACAGGAACAGTATGATGCACAACGTGCAGAGTGGAGAAAACTTCGTGATGAGCCAACGGTAACGGTGGACAACGTTCATGTTGAACTTGCAGCCAATATCGGTACACCGAATGATGTAACAGGTGTTCTGGAGAACGGCGGCGAGGCTGTAGGCCTGTACCGTACCGAGTTCCTTTACATGGGCAGAGACAAGCTTCCTTCCGAAGACATTCAGTATAATGCTTACAAAGCGGTACTGGAAAAAATGGAAGGTAAACCTGTCGTTGTTCGTACACTCGACATCGGTGGAGACAAAGAGCTTCCATACCTGGATCTGCCAAAAGAAATGAATCCATTCCTCGGCTTCCGCGCAGTTCGTCTGTGTTTGGACCGTCTGGATATCTTCCGTACACAATTGCGTGCATTGCTGCGTGCAAGCGTACATGGAAACCTGCGTGTCATGTTCCCAATGATCGCAACACTCGGTGAATTCCGTGAAGCAAAAGCTGTCTTGCTCGAAGAGAAAGAAAAGCTGGTTGCTGAAGGTATTGCTGTTTCTGACAGCATTCAACTCGGAATCATGGTCGAAATTCCTTCGACTGCTGTTCTGGCGGATCAGTTTGCCAAAGAAGTGGATTTCTTCAGTATCGGAACGAACGATCTGATTCAATACACAATGGCTGCTGACCGTATGAACGAAAGAGTAGCGTATCTGTACCAACCTTACAACCCAGCCATTTTGCGTTTGGTTAAAATGGTTATCGATGCAGCGCATCGGGAAGGCAAATGGGTTGGCATGTGTGGTGAGATGGCGGGAGACGAAACAGCAATTCCACTGCTGCTTGGTCTTGGATTGGATGAGTTCAGCATGAGTGCAACCTCCATCCTGCCTGCTCGTAGTCAGATCACCAAGCTGTCCCGTGCGGATATGCAGGAACTGGCTGCTAAAGCTCTGGATATGCAAACGGCTGAACAAGTCGTTGATTTGGTTCAAAGCATTAAAGCGTAATTTTGTGAGATTTTCACCCGATTAAAAGGTTTCTTTTTCTTTTCCAAATGATTTTAACGGCATCTTATATGATGCCGTTTTTTTTGTTTTGACATATTGTCAAAACAAGTGCCACAGTTCCTCTGAAAGGTTTACGAGTAGTTCTATAATTCAAGAATTTTTGTGGTCGTCATTCATTAGACAAAGTGAATGAGTTAGATCTTCATCCTCTACTTGGGTGAAATCCTCACCCTTGGGGTGTAACTCCCGAAGTAACCCATCTCCAGTTCATCTGTTAACCGTTGCCAGGAAAAATACGGGTCGCCAAATAAAATTGTAGTCCGTGCGTGGTTTCCAGATTCGCATAGCAAGTAATTCCTTACCTCGGTCAACGGTAAGGCATGAGAATGGCAGTACAGACATCTTTTAAGTTCAATCAGTGTGTTACGGATTCTTTACTTTTCCGACGATCAGAAAATCGATCTACCGATGGCGAATTTACCACGAGTTTCTGCGGTTTCTTGACGCCTTCTTTGTGCAGGAGAACCTGTAACATGCCGAGACCGCGCCGCCCGAAGTTTTTCCTCCAAGGTAACAGCCATTTGGTTTGGCCAATTACCGAGAGATACCGAAACTGTATGGGTCTCCTCATAAGCATTCTGAGCTTCTTCCGCCGGAATAGATGCGATGAATCCGTTCGCTCAAACTCATGGAAAATGGTCGAAAGATACCTACCCAGCTCTTTTGCAATTGCTCGTAAACTTTGGCCAAGTTTTTGCAGGATTTCCTAACTTGCTGCGTCGATTATGGTGAGATGTGCGTTACTCATTGTAAATTCTCCTAGAGTGAATGTGTGTGAACTTTAATTCTACACGAATCTGACATGGCTCCTTTTATATTTTTTATAGGTGTCGCAATTCATATTACAACCCTTTATTTTATAAACTGAAGTCGAATCATCCCCTTTTCAAATAAAAGATACGATGCTACCAGTGCACATCGGTATTCAATCGGTGCGAGTTGTTTAAGTTTGGTTTGATGGCGTCGAGTTATAACCGTAGATGATGTAATCGTCTGTCAAATGTCCGCTACAACTTCACTGACTTGAGATGCGAAAAGAAGCATTTGATCATGCCTTTTCCAGACCAGGCGCTTAGCTAGAGTGGCTGTCTTTCACACCTAATGTATCAACTGAATATAGGCTGGGTTTATAACTTTAATAAAATTACTACTTTAATAATTAATAAATAGGTTTATATTATTACATAAGATTATTCTGTACTTAATGAGTTTTGTAATACGATAATTATAGAGTATTAAAGAGTAAATAGAAGTTTTTTTGATGAAAGTTAGCTTTAAGTACTTAAAATATAAGAATATAAATTTGTAAAATTATACAAAACTATGATACAATATATCTGTTGTTTAAATAAATATTAGGAGGTTTTACTTGTGAAAGAACTTATGAGAGAATTAAACATGGAAGAATTGGATTTATTTGAAGGTGGGAATGGAGCAGCTGTCGGAGGGGTAGTTGGTAACGGCAGTGGCAATGGAAATGGAAATGGTATTGGGGCTGCACAATGTGCTTATTTTTGGACATTATGTGTTACTGCAGCTAGTGAAAACCTCGGATCTCACGGAGGTTGTGGCAGTACAGCTGCCAATTGCAAATATTACCATGACTTCTGTTAATAAAATATAACAAAACATAACTAAAAAGAAATTTCATTCTAGAATGAAATTTCTTTTTAGTTATTGATATCAATGCAGAATGCTGTTGGTCGTGTCACTCAGTTAAACCATCTTTAAAGTAAGGTAAGATGAAGTACATAAACTATCTATTGGTTTACGTAGGACTTGAGGAGGCATAAAGACATCGACTTCTAAGCACTAAAGGGAGAGTATTGTGTCTAAAGCAAAATTTATCCATACTAAACAGACAAAAAAGTACGATTGTGGTGTAGCATGCGCTTCATCAGTTTATAAATTCTATGGTTATGACTATAGTATTGATTTTCTCTCAGATTATCTTGCCTCAAATAACAGATACTCTTTAAAAGAAATGATTTTTTTATTAGGTATTGAAGATCACCTAAAAACCAAAATCGTTGAGATTGACAAAACTAGACTGGAAGAAGCACTACAGACCGTAAAGTATCCGTTTATCGCTATGTCTAGTTTGAACAATGAAGGACACTATATCGTGATCTATGACTGGAGTCCCCGTAATAATAAATTGACAATAAGTGACCCTAACCATGATAATATTACTTCAATTTCATTAGCGCAGTTTGAAAAAATGTCTAATGGAATCTTTGTTTTAATTGAAGGTCAACCCAATCCAGTAAAGTCTGATCTTCATAAGAGTTCTTTTTTAATTTTGATCAAAGAAATCGTTATGAAAAACTTAAAGAGCATAATCTTTGCTTTTTTAGCTTCGGTACTAATTGTGATCTTAGCTATCGCAAGTTCCTTCTATTTTAAATTAATTGTGGATTATATCATTCCCCGGAATTTAGATGGTTTTATATCTCAATTGAGTTTTTTATTTATAGGGATTGTATTACTGCATGGTTTATTCATCTATATAAGAGGTCGTTTTATCATTAAGTTATCCAATAACCTAGATAAGTCGTTTTCAAGAAGTTATTTTGAAAAAATAACGAGGCTTAAAGTTTATTTTTTTGAAAATAGAGCTGATGGTGAAGTCATATCTAGATTCAATGATGTTTCCTTCATCAGGGGATTCATAAGCGTCACATTTATTTCGGCCCTGTTAGATTTCGTAATTGTACTTTCATTAGGCTTTATTATTTATAGGTTCAATGCCCTTCTTTTTGTTGTTGTACTCGCCTTTATTTTGATATTAACTGCACTCACCATCTTGTTCTATGGCTCTATCCAAGCGCGGAGTAGGGCGTTCATGCTCACTAAAGCTGAAACGAATTCATATCTGGTTCAATTTATTAAATATATGCCGACTCTATTTTCATTGAATAAAAAGAAGTACTTTTTGGATCGCTTCCATCATGTATTTGAGGGACAATTAAAGGCAATTTTGAGAGATCAAAAAACCGATAATCTCTTCTCTACCTGCAAATTTTTAGTGCAAGGAATATTTTCTATTGCATTCATCTCTATAGGTGCGCAGCAAATCATAGCGGATTCTCTAACATTAGGGGATTTACTGTTTATTAATTCTTTAGTTATCTTCATGATGAGTTCTTTCGAAGGTTTATTAACACTTCAATCGGATTTTCAAAAAGCAGTGGTTTCTGCTTCGAGATATATGGATATTTTGAATTATCCTGAACTCAAAACCGGCGAAAATAAATTAGATATAGATCATGTGAGCAGCATTAAAATCAACAATATGTCTTATCGTTTTCCAAATAACAAGTGCATATTCGAAAAGGTTAACCTAAATATTAATGCTGGGGATAAAGTAGTTTGTGTAGGCGAGAGCGGTGTAGGTAAAAGTACATTTGCAAAACTTATCGTTGGATTGTATGATTCTGAACCTCATCAAATTTTGATTAACGGTGAGGATCTTCGCAATTATGCTGAGGAGAGCCTAAGGAAAGAAATCATGCTGATAGACGAAGCCCCATTCATATTTAAAGGTTCCATTAGAGAGAATTTGACGATGGGGGATACCTTCAGTGATGCGGAAATATTATATGCTTGTAGAGTAGCTGAATGTCTAGATTTCATCTATAAGTTTCCAGGTGTTCTGGATTATATGATTACTGAAAATGGGGCCAATCTCTCTTCTGGACAAAGACAACGGCTGGCCTATGCAAGAATGATCTTATTGAACCCCTCAGTTATTGTATTAGATGAGGCGTTAAGTAATGTAGATGAGTCGAGTTTGAAAAAAATATATGATCACATGATTCAAATGGATGCTACTGTAATTTATATTACGCACAATACCAATTTGATTGAGAAGTTCGATAAAAAGGTGATTTTTGAAAATAATCTAATCTATGAAATGAAATAAGAAGGAGTCCGACCATGAATAAAAAGCTGATCTCCATTACGCTTGCTGTCGTTGCTGTATTTCTTTTAGTTTGGGTCATAAATTCAGAAACGCTAGAAAAGCCAAAATATGAAAAAATATCACTCCAAAAATATGAAGATAACTTAAGTAGTGGACAGAACTTTATGATCTATGTTTACAAGGCCAGTTGCGTCGTTTGTCAGGAAGTAAAACCTTTTATCAATGAAGTGATTGAAACTGAGAATGTCAATATGTTAGCCCTGGATGCTGATGAAGAAGGAAATCTTAATGTGAATTTCTTCAAAGAGCACAATCTGGAGAAATCACCTACGATTCTTTATTATGAGGCAGGTCAAGAAAAAGATCGTTTGGAGGGGTATCAGACAAAAGAAGAAATAAGAGAATTCGTGACAAAATATATAAAAAGTTAATCTGCTAAAGAGGAGGCTTGTACAGTGTATCTAAATGAACTTAAATCTTCTCTTAACTTTTCGGTTTTAGAGAGTAAATTGAGCGAGGATCTAAAATTAGTATCCGGAATCCCTGAAGAATTCAATATTAACTTAAATGGACAGCAACTCAATGACTGGGTTGATTCCTACAATAGATATTCATGTCCGACCATTGCATGTGGAATATTAACTTATAATGAAGAAAATAGAATAAAGAGATGTTTGCAAAGTGTAATTGATGAATTCGATGAGATTATTGTACTGGATTCTTTATCCTCAGATCAGACGGTTGAATTAATTAAGGAAAACTATCCTAAAGTGAAGGTAATTACAGAGAAATGGAGGGATGATTTTTCATTTCATCGTAATTTACTAAGATCCTCTGCGAATTCTGAATGGATATATTATATCGATTCTGACAATACTTACGATCCCACCAATGAAGGTAAGATTCATAGAATTGTAAAATTACTCAGTTATATTGGTTTTAGTGGCGTTGTAAGTCCAGTTATAAAAGAACATGATGGTCATGTTTATACAGATAATCGGAAACTTTTTTCGATTAATAGCAGAATACGATACTTCGGAAGAGTTCATGAAGAACCTCTGTTAGAGAATGGTCAGTCTCCGATGCATGTTACTATGGAAATTCTAGTTCATCATGATGGTTATGATCCGCAAAAGGTCAATATGAAGGATAAAACAAACCGAAATTTGAGACTAACCCAAATGATGCTAGAAGATGAGCCTGGACATCCCAAGTGGTTATATTTTCAAGCAAAGGAAGTTTATTATACTCAGAATAACTTTAATATTGAAGAGGTAAAGTCTATTCTTATAGAAGCTATTAAAAGATACGAATCTTCAGAGTATAAAAGATACTTACCGGAAGCTATATTGTTTTTGTGTGATTTATTAGTTAGAACTAATTCCTACTCCAAATTGAGTAAGTATATAGATTTGTTAGAACAAATCTCACCAAGTTGTGTTGATGTTGATTACTACAGAGCTGTTATAGTTCTACAAGATATAAATGTCCGTACTACGAAGTTGGCTAACTATGTTAAAGAGTCTTTACACGATAATAAAAAGTATAGCTACATTAACTCTACCAAAGACCATATTAGATTGATGTTAATTAATATAATGTGGCTAATGAATAATTGGGATGAGGCCAATAAAATAAATCATGAAATAAGAAGTGAGGAAAAAAAAATCATCTTTTCAAATATGTTGAATGAAATAAATGATTGGTTAAGCACTCTGAAGGAGGAAGAACGTTGATTCCAGCAAGTTTCTTGGTTTCTTTAGTAGCAATGCTTGGAAGTTTGTACTTTAGTGAGATTGCAGGGTTAATTCCTTGTAAGTTATGCTGGTATCAAAGAATCCTAATGTATCCTCTACCGTTAATCATCGTAATTGGTGCAATAAAAAATGATCCATATCTTAAATATTACACCCGTTGTTTTTCAGTAATTGGCATAATTATTGCGGGCTACCACTACCTTATTCAACTAAGTGTGGTGAAAGGTACATCGTGTGGATTTGGTACCGTTTCTTGCGATCAAGTCTATGTGGAATATTTCAACTTTCTTACAATACCATTAATGTCTTTGATAGCGTTCATATTAATATTTATAAGCTCTTTTATAAAGGATAAAGTCAAATCCTAATGAGGAAATTGTAAAATCGTAATAATTTATCGATCCCTCAATATATTAGATAGCCCTTTAAGTGTATAAAATAAAACTAAAACAGCAACGACCTTTTCCTGTTCATGGATAATGTCGTTGCTGTTTTTTTATTCTCTTATTTAGCTACAAGCACAGTTCAGTACAGGTTTGCGGGCAGCGGTGGTCTCATCAAGACGAGTGACCGGTGTTCCGTAAGGTGCGTTGAGTACCAATTCTGGTGTCTCTTCCGCTTCTTTGGCAATGCGTATCATCGTATCAATGAATCCATCCAACGTTTCTTTACTTTCGGTTTCGGTCGGCTCGATCATGATGCATTCCTCCACGTTGAGCGGGAAGTACACCGTAGGTGGGTGATATCCAAAATCAAGCAATCGTTTGGCAACGTCAAGTGTGCGTACACCATACTGCTTCAACCCCCGTCCAGACATGACGAATTCATGTTTGCACACACCCGGATATGGAATCTCGTAGTAAGGGGCGAGACGGGCCATCATATAGTTAGCATTCAGTACCGCACATTCAGAGACACGGCGTAACCCTTCCGGTCCATAGGTACGAATGTAGGCATAGGCACGTACCAGAATACCGAAGTTGCCGTAGTAGGCTTTCACTCGACCAATGGATTGATCTCCTTCACGATCGAATGCATACATACCGTCATCATTTTTGATCACCATTGGCTTAGGCAGGAACGGAACTAAACGACTCTTCACGCCGACTGGTCCGGCGCCTGGTCCACCACCGCCATGAGGTGTGCTCATCGTTTTGTGCAAGTTCAGATGCACCACGTCAAAGCCCATATCACCCGGACGGGTAATGCCCATAATGGCATTCGAGTTCGCCCCATCGTAGTACAGCAAGCCACCAGCCTGATGTACGATGGATGCAATCTCCTGAATGTCTTTCTCGAACAAACCAAGTGTATTTGGGTTTGTCAGCATCAATGCTGCCGTATCCGAACCGACTGCTGCACGGAGTGCATCCAGATCGACCAATCCGTCTGCACGAGACGGAATCGTCACAGTCTCAAATCCTGCAACGGTTGCACTTGCCGGGTTGGTACCATGCGAAGAATCGGGCACGATGACTTTGGTACGTTGTTCGCCACGACCTTCGTGGTAAGCACGAATCATCATGAGTCCAGTCCAT
Source organism: Paenibacillus sp. PK1-4R (assembly GCF_030369595.1). Taxonomy (NCBI): domain Bacteria; kingdom Bacillati; phylum Bacillota; class Bacilli; order Caryophanales; family Paenibacillaceae; genus Paenibacillus; species Paenibacillus sp. PK1-4R. Next base: position 5,363,663 of record NZ_CP126535.1, on the reverse strand, counting down.
TCTCCATGGGCACCAGCGGCTGGTTGCAGGGTCACAGCGTCCATACCTGTCAGACCTGCAAGGTCATTTTGCAATGTATATAACAGTTCAAGAGCACCTTGAATGCTGGATTCGTGCTGGTACGGATGGATTTTGGCGAATCCATTGTAACGGGCCACGTCCTCATTGATCTTCGGATTGTATTTCATTGTACAAGAGCCCAGTGGATAAAATCCGTTATCTACCCCGAAGTTGCGGCGGGACAGAGCGGTATAGTGTCGAATAACATCTACCTCAAACACTTCCGGCAGTGCTGCTGTTTCCGAACGGAGCATTTCCCGGGGAATCAACGTATCGGCAGCCTGACGAGGAACGTCACATTCTGGCAAGGAATAAGCGACACGTCCAGGGCTGCTGAGTTCAAAAATCAATGATTGTTCCGAAGCAGGAGATAAGGTCTGTGCACTAAATGTTGTATCCGTCTCAGGTTGAACCGAAGTGGAGACAGAGGTACCTGTTTCCGATAGTCCTTGTACCGATGTTGTCGTTGTTGTCGTCGTTTCCTGAGTCACAGCGATCCCTCCAATGCTCGTGCGAATTCGTCAATCTCTTCCTTAGTGCGCCGTTCCGTAACAGCAATCAGCATATGTCCGGCAAGCTCCGGATAATCACGTCCGAGTTCGTACCCACCAATAAAGCCCGCATCCAGCAGTTTCAACTGAAGAGCATCCACGTCGGTTCCTTCAGGAAGCTTAATAACAAACTCATTAAATGTTGGTGCATTAAAAGTAAGGCTAACTCCAGGAATCGCAGTTAATGTATTCAGGGTGTAATGACTCTTTTGCAGATTCAGATCCGCGACATCGATCATGCCCTGTTTACCCATGATGGACATGTACACAGATGCGCTGAGTGCAAGCAAAGCCTGGTTGGAACAGATGTTGGATGTCGCCTTTTCGCGGCGGATGTGCTGTTCACGTGCTTGCAGTGTGAGTACAAAACCACGCTTGCCGTTGCGATCGGTGGTCTGGCCTACAATTCGGCCAGGAATTCGGCGCATATGAGGCTGGGATACGGCGAAATATCCGCATGTCGGACCGCCGAGTGAAGCGGCGATGCCGAGGGGCTGCGCATCACCTACAACGATGTCGGCACCCAGCTTGCCTGGGGCTTCCAGCAGACCCAGCGATAGCGGGTTAGCACTTACAACGAGCAGGCCCTTGTGCGCATGCACGAGGTCGGCAGCCTGCTTCACATTTTCCACAGCACCAAAGAAGTTCGGACTCTGGATCATGACAGCAGCGGTATCGTCCGATATGGCGGCTTGCAGGGCATCCCAATCAGTGACGCCATCCTTATAACCAATCTCGACAATCTCCAGACTTAATCCGTGCGCATATGCCTGCAATACCTGACGGGCTTCCGGATGAACGGTACGAGATACGATAAGCTGTTTGCGACGCGTTGCCGCTGCGGCCAGATTACCTGCTTCCGCAAAGGCAGTTGCACCGTCATACATACTGGCATTGGCTACAGTCATACCTGTTAATTCACAGATGTAGGATTGAAATTCGAAAATGGCCTGTAGTTCACCTTGGCTGATCTCAGGCTGATATGGTGTGTAGGCGGTGTAGAATTCGGAACGGGAAATGACATGATTGATGACGGAAGGAACATGATGATCATATATGCCTGCGCCGAGGAAGCTGGCATGTGTTTCGAAATTGGCGTTGGCACCAGCTTGTTTGGACATGTGACGTGTCAGTGCATATTCATCGAGTTTGGAGGATACGGGCAGTTCGCCCTGATAACGGATCTCTTTTGGAATGTCCTGAAACAGTTCCTCCAGCGTATCCACACCGATGGTTGCGAGCATGGCGCTCTGATCTTGTTCAGTCATGGGAATGTAACGGTGCTTGCTCATGCTTGATCAGCTCCTTGAGTAGGTGTCTTTGACGTACGTGTCCGTTTATGAAAAGGGGTCTTCACGACCTCGGCTTTTAGTTTCTTGCCGCGGATCTCAATCTCAAGCGGGGTTCCCAGCGCAGCGTATTTGCTGTCAATGAGGGCCAGCCCCAGATTACGCTTCAATGTAGGTGATTGTGTGCCTGTCGTCACTTCGCCAATCTGTACGCCTTCGGCGTAAATCGGATAGTGGGGGCGGGGAATACCGCGCTCCAGCACTTCGATGCCGACCAGTTTACGGGCGGGCCCGTCAGTTTTTTGCTGTAACAAGGCTTCGTGTCCGATAAAAGGTCCGGCATTCAGCTTCACAAACATGCCAACGCCAGCTTCGAGTGGAGAGATGGTTGCCGACAATTCCTGTCCATACAGGGGGAGCCTCGCTTCAAAGCGCAGTGTATCCCTGGCACCAAGTCCGGTCGGTACCAGTCCGTAACCTTCACCAGCTTGCATTAATCCATTCCACACCGCAGCAGCCTGGTCCGCAGGTACATATAGTTCAAAGCCGTCCTCACCGGTATAACCTGTACGGGACAACAGTAATTTAACGCCGCATACCTCTGCCTGCTGTACAAAACGGAAAGGCTCAATCGAGGATACATCCGTATCTGTAACTTTCCCGATAATATCTACAGCCAGTGGACCTTGCAAGGCGAGCAGCGCCGTCTGCTCCGAATCGTTAGTCATGCTTACGCCAGGGATCAAGTGCTCTTGCAGCCACGCCCAATCCTTGTCGATGTTGGAGGCATTAACAACGAGCATGTAATGCTGATCTTCCAGCTTATACACGAGCAGATCATCCACCACACCGCCATCTGGATAACACATCAGGGTATACTGGGCTTGACCCGGAACGAGCGTGGTCACATCATTGGTCATCATTTGTTGCAAAAAAACTTCAGCCTGCTCACCCTGTACTGTGAATTCGCCCATATGGGATACATCGAACAGTCCAGCACGCTCACGTACCGCTTCATGTTCTTTTTGGATTCCGCTAAATTGCACCGGAAGCTCCCAGCCTCCAAAATCAATGCACCGTACGCCTTCGTATTGCTGATACAGTGGGAAGAGTGGTGTTCTAAGCAAATCGGACATCAAATCACCTCGTCATGGGCCGTCAACTGGCCGGATATACAATCGTGGATCAATGAACCAGGGTATTTTTACATTTTTCAGCAGAGATTTTTCGTAGATAAGTATGGTAAGGCAGCTATGACAGCGCCGTTCTACATCCTGTTTTTCGTTTTTTGGGAAAAAGGAAAAGGACAGGCCAAAGAATCGGCATGCCAAGTAGCACGCTGTATTCTAAGGCTCTGTCCCTTGTACCTGAGAGTTACCCCGCTGCGTTGTGCAGCAGGTTTCCCCTTGGGTGATCATAACGCCCGCACAGGGCGAATAGATGCTCTCCAGAGTTGCGTCCCGTAAAAGTCCTTTTGCCTGAGAGATTCACCCCCGCTTATCGGTGGTTTACTCCTTCGGCGTTACCTCATGTACATCCCGAATCGGGTGTCACGGGTAATCTCTCCCTTTACATTCATCCGCGGGTATAACATAGTCCAATAAACACATTTACTCCTCTCATTAAAACGTGAATCCACTACCGATGTCAAGAACGATGTCATAGATTATAATTAAAAACCGAATATTTAATTTGGTTTCAATTTTATTGTTCGTGTATTTAAAAAGACTGCGCTTACTATTCTAATATTCACCAGTATATGAAGAAAGAGTGTAATCGGGTTACAGGATTTAGAGGTGATCAATAAATAAATTGTGAGGTATCTTGACATTTGAATCAAAAATATCATACGCTATGTTCTGGGAAAAAGGTTAAGGTCAAAGAACGCATGCACTCATTTAATGAAAAGCGAGGCGGATATCGATGAGCGAATTGAAAAGTGATTTCCTGTACAGTGAAGAGCACGAATGGGTGCAAACCGTAGGGGAGGATACTGTACGTATTGGCATTACCGAGTTCGCGCAGCATCAGCTGGGTGACATTGTGTTTGTGGAATTGCCTGACCTTGAAACCAATGTAAAAGCAGAGGACAGCATTGGAACGATTGAATCGGTCAAAACGGTTTCCGACTTGTTCTCTCCCGTCACAGGTTCAATTATTGCAGTCAATGATTCGTTGCAGGACTCCCCTGAACTTGTGAACAGCTCTCCTTACGAGGAAGGTTGGATGATTGAGATTCGTGTTGAGGGAGATCTGACAGCAGCATTGTCTACATTGATGAATGCAGACGCGTATCGTAAACATACGGAAGAATAGTATCAACGAACTTGTACTTATTAACATATATTTTATAAGCAAATGAAATGAGTTTCATATTGTTTCGACCTGTGTGAGCCGGATGCTTGCACAGGTTTTTTGTGCTTTCCAAGAATGGTTTTGAATGTAGATTTGAGCAGATTGTGGATGTAAATCATCTGATTGGACCAAGCTATAGGTTAGAAAATGACTCTGGAAATGATAAAAGTCATAGGCAAGAAAAACCTTGTGTACCAATGGGTTCAGCCATTATGCATCGATTAAAACGATTACATAACCTAATGTTGTCATCATTGTTCATGACGAAAGTACGCTTTCATTTCATTGAACAGGAGAGCATTCTCGCTTAGGATTACAGCAGGGGAGAAATGATACCCCTTTCATAAATCATAATCACTTGATCCAAGGAGGATAATACAATGAGTAATTTGGACCAATCGTCCAATTCCAAAGGTGGGCTACGGGTAGGTGTGCAGCGTTTTGGCCGTTTCCTGAGTGGTATGGTCATGCCGAATATGGGAGCGTTCATCGCCTGGGGATTAATTACGGCCATGTTCATTCCAACAGGCTGGTTCCCTAACGAGACACTGGCACAGCTAGTCGATCCGATGATCAAATATTTGCTGCCACTGTTAATCGGTTACACCGGGGGTACGATGGTGCATGGTCAGCGTGGTGGTGTCGTGGGTGCCATTATGACCATTGGGGTCATCGTGGGTAGTGATATCCCGATGTTCCTAGGTGCCATGATTGCCGGACCACTGGCAGCATGGATCATCAAAAAGTTTGATAAATCGATCGAAGGTAAAGTTAGAGCCGGATTTGAAATGCTGGTTAACAACTTCTCAGCCGGTATTATTGGCGGGATCTTGGGGATTTTTGCGCTACTGGGCATCGGGCCTGCTGTAGAAGCAATTAGCAAAGTATTATCTGCCGGGGTACAAGGCTTAATGAATCTTGGTTTGCTGCCGTTGGTCAACCTAATCATTGAACCAGGTAAAGTATTGTTCCTGAACAATGCAATCAACCACGGGATTCTAACACCAATTGCAACAGATCAAGCGAGAGAATTAGGGCAATCCGTATTATACATGCTTGAATCGAACCCGGGTCCGGGACTTGGTATCTTGCTTGCTTACTGTTTCTTCGGACGCGGAATGGCCAAATCTTCTGCACCAGGTGCCGTTATCATTCATTTCTTCGGGGGAATTCATGAGATCTACTTCCCTTACATTTTGATGAGACCGATTCTGATTCTTGCCGCAATTGCGGGTGGCGTCGCAGGTACATTAACATTTATGCTCACCGGAGCAGGACTTGTTTCAGCACCATCACCGGGTAGTATTATCGCGTATTTCCTCTTAACACCGAAAGGTGGATACCTGCCAATGCTTGCAGGGGTGCTTGTAGCAGCCGTCGTTTCCTTCCTGGTAGCAGCAGTGTTGCTGAAAACGGGTAAACAAAAGGACGAAGATCTGGAGTCCGCATCCAGTCGGATGAAAGACATGAAGAGTCAAGGAACCGTGCCAAACGCTGGCATTACGGCTAATCATCGTGAAGCAGACAGAGCCGCAGATATGGCTTCTTCTACAGTCAAAACAGACGTGAAGAAAATTGTCTTCTCCTGTGATGCAGGGATGGGGTCGAGTGCCATGGGTGCTTCCATTCTACGCAAGAAGATGAAGGCAGAGGGGATTGACGTTACGGTGACCAATACGGCTATCAGTGATATCCCGCCGGATGCAGATGTGGTAATCACACAACAAATATTAACCGATCGTGCCCGCTCCGTTGCGCCGAACGCAGAACATATATCCATCGACAACTTCCTAAAAAGCCCGGAATACGATGCGCTCGTTGAACGTCTAAAGTAATTGTACGCATTTGTTTTCCCTGAGCCGGAGGCTGAGATATGAGTATTACCAAAAGACAACGTGAAATCGTGGAGTTTCTGCTGGAGCATCCACATGAAGTCACTGCCGGCGAAATCGCCGTTGAAGTTAAGGTCAGTACCCGAACAGTTCACCGGGAGCTGCAAATGATTGAACAATGGCTTGAACCTTTGGGCATGAGGCTGGAAAAAAAATCAGGAACCGGTATCCGAATTGATGCTGGTTCCGATGATCTGGCTATATTGCGCCAGCAACTAGAGGGTAAAGAATATGTAGAGTTTACGCCGGAAGAGCGTAAGCTCTTCATGCTTTGCATCCTGCTTGATGAACCGGAGCCTGTAAAGTTGCTCGCCCTGGCCTCGGATCTGAAAGTGACCGTATCCACCGTAACCACTGATCTGGACGATCTGGAGTCACGGATTCGTCAGGCGGGACTGAAGCTGGTTCGCAGACGTGGATATGGCGTCAAGATTAATGGAAGTGAGACGATTCATCGCACAGCCATAGCTGCACTTGCACTGGAATTTCTGGATGAGTCCGACCTGTTCGGAAGACAACCTGAACAAGGGGGCTCCATCGTAAACCAAAAACTGCTGGATATGATTGGACACGGTGATGTGCTTACGATCGAAAATGCGTTATGGCAACCAGACATCGAATGGCTGGAGAACATCCCGGAACGCCAATACATGAAGTTGCTGATTCAATTATCCGTAGCGGTTGTACGTATTCGTAAAGGCATTGGCATTGGCCGTATGTCTCCACGAGAGAAAACGGGAGATGCAGTTGCAGAGCAGGATGAGATGAAGGTTCCACCTTATATGGCTTCCCGCTTGTGTGGTGTGTTATCGACCCAGCTGGGGCTGACATTCTCCCAAGATGAGCAAGCTTATTTTCACAGACTATTAGTTGAGACAGAGCAGCGGATTCACTCTTCGCGGCTGTTGCCAATAGACGACTTGATTTTACTGGACAGGGTACATTCACTGATTGATCAGATGCAGGCGAGGACGCATTACGCCTTTCATGAGGATCGTTTGCTTCGTGAAGGTCTGCTTGGTCATATGCAACCTGTCATGGAGCGAATTGAAGGACAACAGATGATTCGTAATCCGCTTTTGCAGCAGATTCGCAAGGATTATGATTCCCTCTTTGAAGAGGTCAAAAAATCTGTGGGGCAAGCTTGGCCAGGCACAGACGTTCCGGATGAGGAGATTGGTTTCTTGGTTATGCACTTTGGAGCTTCCATCGAGAGGTTACGTGCATTGAAACGGGAGATCAGGGCGATCATCGTGTGTACAAGCGGAATCGGATCATCACGCATGCTTTCCAGCCGATTATCCAAGGAGATTCCCGAGATTCGGATTATGGATAGCGTGTCCTGGTACGAGGCTGCCCGGATACCTACAGATCAATATGATCTGGTCTTATCTACTGTTGATCTGCCGATGGATGAGCATCAGTATTACAAAGTGAGTCCACTGCTTACGGCAGAAGAGAGCGAACGTCTGCGTCATTTTATCCGAACAACAACGTTACAACGACAGCATAATAAGCCCCGTGAAGCAGAGGTTCAGACGACAAGTCGTTACTCTGACCCTGATGGAATGGAAGCTATTTTAGTTGAAATCGTCCGAATTATTGGCAAGTTTCAGGTGTACCCGCTGGATAATCAGGACATCGGGTTCTATAAAACGGTGTATGCGATGTGCAACGTACTCCATGGATCTGGTGTGCTAAAGGAACCGGGGGAGATCGCAAAACGGTTGGAGGCACGTGAGGCAGTGGGGAGTCAGAAGATTCCCGGCACAAGACTTGCGCTGTTTCATACACGCAGTGAGGGGATCTACAGGCCGTCCATTAGCTTGTTTCAGCTCACTGAGCCACTCCTTCGTACGCCGGATGATCCGGCAGGAGTTACCCATGTCCTCTTGATGCTCGGTCCCAGAGAATTATCCAAGGAAAGCCTGGAGGTTCTCAGTGAGATCAGCGCACTGTTATTGCAGGAAGAAATGATTACATTGCTGGAAAAGGGAATTAGGGATGAACTCATTCATTACCTGTCCCAGGAACTTGTTGGATTTTATCGCAGTAAAACCGAAATTGGAGGTCAACCATTATGAGTATGTTAACAACAGATAAAGTCATCATGAATGCGACGGCTCAGGACAAATACGAAGCGATTCGTATGGCAGGGCAGATTCTGAAGGATGCAGGACATATTACCGCTGATTACATTGAGAAGATGATTGAACGTGAAGAGATTGTCTCGACCTATGTAGGGAACGGCTTGGCTATTCCGCACGGTACGAAGGAATCCAAAGCTTTCATTTTATCCACAGGTATCTCTGTCATTCAGTATCCTCAAGGTGTTGATTTTGGCGAAGAAAAGGCTTATATGGTCATTGGTATCGCGGCTCAAGGCGGGGAACATATGGAGATCCTGACTAGCATCGCGGTGATCTGTGCTGAAGATGAAAATATGGAGGCCCTGCGTTTGGCTAAAACTGCCGAAGAAGTTATTGCTATTCTGGAAAGTGAAATGGAGCTATGAAGGCCCTACACTTTGGCGCAGGTAACATTGGACGCGGGTTTATCGGCTTGATTCTGTCCCGTGCGGGCTATGAGGTGGTTTTCTCCGACGTAAATCAGAACTTGGTTACAGCTCTCCAGCAACGGGGGCAGTATACGGTGGAACTGGCCAACGAGAGCAAGGATCAGGAGACCGTCACAGGTGTAAATGCAATCGATGGAACCCAGCTGGAGACGGTTGCCCAAACGGTGGTGGAAGCTGATCTGATTACAACCGCAGTGGGTGTGGGCGTGCTAAAGCATATTGCACCAGGTATCGCGAAGGGACTTGAGAAAAGACTGAATTCCGGTCCTGCTCAAAACCCGCTTCACATTATCGCTTGCGAGAACGCCATTGGAGCCAGTACACAATTGAAAGAACATGTATATGCTCTGCTCAATGAAGAGGTACGTTCCCTCGCAGATCAGTACATTTATTTTCCCGACTCGGCCGTAGACCGGATTGTGCCTATTCAGCACCATGAAGACCCGTTGCATGTACAGGTGGAGCCTTTTTACGAGTGGGTGGTGGATCGTTCCCAGATGGCTCCTGCATTCAAACCGGTTGAGGGCATTGTATATGTCGATGATCTGGAGCCGTATATCGAACGGAAGCTGTTCACTGTTAATACAGGACACTGCGTTGCAGCATATATCGGTAATGTGCACGGGTATGACACGATTCAAAAGGCTATTGCCGATGAAAAGGTGAAATCGATTGTCTACGGTGCTTTACAGGAAACTGGAAAAGTTCTGGTGAAGCGTTTTGCATTCAACCCGGAAGAACATGAGCAGTATATTGTCAAAATATTGGGACGGTTCGTCAACCCGTATCTCACCGATGAGGTTACTCGAGTTGGTCGTTCCCCGCTGCGCAAGTTGTCTCCGAATGATCGTCTGGTTCGCCCGGCCCTTCAGGCCTATGCGGATGGAACTGATACGACTTATCTGGCTATGGGTATGGCAGCAGCCTGCAAGTTCGATGTCTCCGATGATCCGGAAGCAGTTGAACTGCAGAACATGATCCGCCAGAAGGGGATTACAGCTGTACTGCATCATTATACGTCCATGGATGAGCATCATCCGGTGCTTGAACAGGCTGTTGCCCAGTATAACCAAATGTAAGAACAGTGGCAGCCAGTTAACAGTATAGATGAGGCATAATGAAGAAGAGCCATACAGTTGTTAACTGTGTGGCTCTTCTTTTGGTTGGCTTTTATCGGCATATTCGTCCAAACAGCGTTGACATACGCACGATTTTCGGCGCTGCTCTGCCGGAATGCGGTCAAACACACCCTCGGGGAAAGTAGCCCGGTTACACCAGCATTCCGAATGAGGATGTCCTGCGGCATAGGAACAGCGATTAGCTTCCCCGCATAATGGGCAGACAAGAACATCGATATGGATGTGCTCTTGATCGTCTTGTTCTGCAGACATTCAGTTCTTCCCTCCCTGTGCAATAGCTACGAGCTGAAGTTAAACATACTGGTCCCCAGTATAACAGAAATGTGCCGGTGATTATGGATTTCACTCTGTATATATGACTTCCAGTTCACCACATCTGTTTCTCCCATCGGCTATTCTTCAGGCGGTAATTCGATCTGTAGGCCTTCCACATGTTTGCGTCCCATCAACTTACGCTTCTTTCGATTTTCCTTTGTTTCTAGCACAATGTCCAAGTCATAATCGTCACCCGGATAAAGCTCATCGGCTGATATATGCAGGGTCAGGCGTTTCTTATGGATTTTGACTTTGCGTCCTCGCAGCATGACCCCGATATTTCCACGGCTATCCTCGACATCACAGACGATGCCCGACTGATTAAGATAGGCCGCATACACCCGATCCCCTTTGCGAAAAGTTTTGGCAGGAGCAGGAGAATCCGACTCTCTAGTTGTTGTCTTTTTGTGGGGACCGATTGAATCCTTTGACTGTTTCGACTGGTTCCGCTTGGATAACTCTGCTGGGCCGTCTGCTTCTGCAACGGAACGATCAGGCGTCAGGGCCGGATTTTCCAAAGGAGGTGATGTGAACACTAATGTACGATCTCTTGAAATACTTTGATCGGACAGGGACTTGGATCGCTCGATAATTCGCTGTGGCATGCCCAGCTTTAATGCGATGGAATAAGCATAGCTCTCACCAGCTTCTCCGATATGCAATCGATACAGCGGCTGGAGAGAAACGGTGTCAAATTCCATACGGGCATTTTCGAATCCTGGCGTGGCAGCGGCAAAATGTTTGATTTCACCAAAATGTGTTGTTGCCACAACGGTTGCTCCGCGGCTGTGAAGTTCCTCCAGCATGGCGATAGATAGTCCAACACCTTCACCGGGATCTGTGCCGGAAGCCATCTCATCAATGAGCACCAGAGTTGACGTATTGGCCTGTTCCAGTATGCCAATCATATTGCGAATATGTGCAGAGAATGTACTGAGTGCTTGTTCCAAACTCTGCCCGTCACCAATATCAACCGCTACCTCGTTATAAACAGCCATCTCGCCACCTTCCTCCACCGGAATAAGCAAACCAGATTGCATCATCAGGGTTAACAAACCAAGTGTTTTGAGTGCGACCGTTTTACCCCCTGTATTCGGGCCCGTTATAATGAGCGACGAGTACGTTTTGCCGATTGCAAAATCAAGGGGAACCATGGAAGAACCCATGAACGGATGACGTGCACGTTGAAGGCTAATGTGGCCCTGAGTATTGACTCGAACGGTACGTCCGTCCATGGTGGCCGCATATTTGGCTTTGGCAAACAGGAAGTCCAATACACCTACCGTTTCGGTGTTCAGTGCGATTTCACGGTTATACGATTCGGCCAGGGAGGTTAAATCACCGAGAATTCTCATCTCCTCTCGGGACTCCTCCGCTTGTAGAGCGGCCAATTCCATCTGTAAACTTACTAATTCAACAGGTTCGATATATACGGTTTGCCCGCTCCCGGATTCATCCAGTACACTGCCTTTCACCTGTTTACGGAACTCTTTCTTAATGGGCAGAACCGTTCTTCCTCCCCGTTGGCTGATGACATGTTCCTGCATAATGGAGCGATGTTTACTCACCAGAGAATCAAGTTTTCGTTTCATGCGTTCCGCATTGACCGTTATTTTTTTACGAATACGAATGAGTTCCTTGCTCGCCTGATCCTGAATGCGTCCACTATGGATGCAGCGCTCAATCTCACTCAGCAAAGGTTCGATCAGAATCATGGATGCTGCATAACGACTGACGGTGGGAGCGGCCCCAGATTTGCCCTCCATGTACTTCATGAGTTGTGCACAGCTCCGCAGGAACTGAGCGAGATGACTGAAGTCGCGTTCACTGAATAGATAACCGGTGCCAAGCAGATCCATAATGGTTTCCATTCCGTCGAGTGAAGGGAGGGGAATACTGGCCCCGAAGCGAATCAACGCAGCCGCTTCTGCAGTTTCTTCCAGGCGAATCTGAATAAGGTGAGCATCTACCATCGGTTTTAGTTCTCTCGCATAACGTTTGCCCAGGTAAGACAGGGCGCAGTCTGCAACGTTTTTTTGAATTTGTGGATAACCCAGACTGTTTAATGTGTTTTCATTCATGCGTAATCTCTCCTTGAATTTGAATTGGAATTTCAGTTGATGCGCTGAAACATATTCCTGGAAAACGCAAAAAGGGCGGAGAATGAACAAACGTCATTCTCCGCCCTAAATATATGGGAAAGCAGAGTCCACTACAGGTCTATATTAAAAAATCCGCGCTGAACTCAGCGCGGAAATAGACCCGGACAATGACAATCCCGGAGGCGATTTATGATATCCGCTGTTCTTAACTAAGTACAGGGATCTGGCGCATCATGAAATACACGTATGCCATATGGGCACAAGCGCAATGAAAGGCCAAACTCCTGAATATGAAACTTGGTTAGTTAAGAACATTCACCGACATTAAAAATCTCTCCTTTGATTGAGGAATATGCAACCAATATAAACTGGAAATTGGTTTGAAGTCAACCTTTAGAATAAATGAGTGGACTTGAATAAGAATGGGTTTTAAAATAACAATAGTAAAATAATCCAATGAAAGCGATTTAATTTAATGAACCTATGTATAAAGGAGGATGCTCTTCTTGCCTAAGTATTTACTGCGTTTGCTCTGCTTTACCCTGATCCTCGGAGCCCTTCCGGTCATTGTTATTGGTTCGGTCTCGTATACGATTGCATCACGTGACATTGAACAGAAAGTGCGTGAGAGCAATCTTCAGATATTACATCAGACCCAAATGAGGGTAGAACAAGTTCTGCGCAGCCTGCAATTATCATCCATCCAGTATGTTAATTCGCCCCTGGTACTACAAGCGATGAAGAAACCACTAGACAGCAGCGAGTTTCAGGAGATTCGTGATCTGACATCCGGTTTTAACAACTTGCAAGCGGTTACGAACATTGACCAAGCCTATCTGGTTAATCTGGATGAAGATTGGGTTGTTTCGATGCGTTCTTTTGGCAAATTGGATGATTTCAGCATTCGAGACCGAATTGGCTCCTACCTAAGTTATACCAACAGCCTGTTCTGGGTCACTCAGAATGCCAGTTCAGCCAAAGAAAGTGTACCTGTGTCAGCAGGTATGGGTGAACTAACACCCGAACAGGCACCTACCCTTATATCATCGGATAATGTGGTCAGTATGGTATTCAAAATCCCGATGATACCAACCAATGTGAAACCAAAGGGATTTCTTGTAATTGATATCGCCGATACGGAACTGAGTACCTACTTGAGCCGAAATACGAATTCTGGAGATATGTACGTTCTGGATCGGGAGCAAAAGTATTTTCTGAACGATATGCAGCAAGGCGGGAAATATGACGCACTGAATAAAGAAATTCAGGAAATGGTACAAACGACGGCCCAGCCAGAGGGTTTCTTCAGTGCGGAGGTGGAAGGTAATCAAGTGGCGGTTAGTTATAGGCAATCTCCGCTCAATGGCTGGTTATACGTGTCCGTTGTATCTCTTGGACAGATTACGGCCCAGTCACAGAAAATTGCATTGGTTACCGGTATCGCTACACTGGTCATGTTATGTGTAACGGGATTGTTCGCCATATACGGCAGTCGGCGGATGTACTCACCGATCTCCAGACTGCTACAATTTACGAAGGGGTTGGATTCCCCAGTTGCTCCGTCAGGACGCCGACAGGATGAATTTATTTATATTGAGGAGCAATTGTCAACCTTGTTCAGCTCGGAGAAAACGATGCGTGAGCAGATGAAGGGGCAGCATGTGCACCTCCAGGAGTTTTTTATGACCAAACTGCTCACAGGCAAAATCTCGGAAGAGGATTTCAGATATCAGGGAGAATTGTACGATTTCCCGACAGGGTGGGCAAATCTTGGCGTACTCATGCTCCAGATTGATACCTTGGAAGGGACACGATATGAGGAACAGGATCGCGATCTGCTGCTGTTTGCTGTCAACAATATGGTAGGTGAGCTCCTTCCTTCGGCAGTTCGGTTCACCCCTGTCATGCTGGATGATGCTCAGGTCACCGTTCTTGCCTCCGAACTGACGGATGAGGTGAAGCTGAAGGAATGGATGCATACCCAGGCAGACTGGATTCGCGAACGTGTCGTGACTTATCTGAATCTGCCCGTAAGTATCGGCATCAGCCGTTCCTATGCTTGTATCGGAGATACGCCAAGAGCGGTTCAAGAGAGCCGAGAGGCTCTGCAGGGCCGGGTAAGTCTGGGCAGCCGTATTATTTTGCATTACGAGGATATACAGCCACGTGGTCAGATGGAGGCCGCGTTGTATACCCAGTTACGTATGATCGAGGATCAGCTTGCTTCTGCGCTCAAGCAAGGAGATGAAGAGAAAACGGACGCCTACTTTAAGCAATATTTGGGACTGCTTGCAGACAAAAAACTTCATTTCAGTGAGTACCCCGTCATAATGGTTCAGTTATTGTCTCGTGTATATCAGCTTGTGCAGGAGCAGGGCGGGGATGTAGCTGAAGTACTGGGTGAAAAAGCATCCATGTCACATTTGCTGAAATTGTCCACATTGGACGAAATGACCAATTGGTTCCGCAAGCGGCTGTTCCTGCCAGTCATCCGTTTCTGGCGAGAACAGGAAGAATCCCAATACATGAACATTGCGAGACGTATGATTCGTTTGATCGAGGAACGTTATGACCGTGAATTATCGCTGGAAGCCTGTGCCGCGGAGCTTAATTTTCACCCTGTCTATCTAAGTCGGGTATTCAAGAAGGAAGCAGGAGTCAATTTTACGGAATATCTCGCAGAGTATCGTATGGAAAAAGCAAAGACATGGCTGCAAACAACAAATCTTAAAATATCGGAGATTGCCGAGAAATTAAACTATACCAATCCAACCGCCTTTATCCGTACGTTTCGCAAAATCACAGGAACAACCCCCGGCAAGTACCGGGAGCAACAGCGATAAAACAAACCTGCTCTGCCCGCCATGGCAGGCAGGCTTTTTTATGTTCGGATGAAGGAAGAAGACCACTTTCCTCTATGAAGTTAAGACAGGAATATGGAGGTTGAAAGCAGTTCATTGCGCCTTTAGATTCTGTGAGGGAAATGGACTAAACCCTTGCTACATAAGGAAAAACAAAAGGCTAAAACGAGACGATAGCCAGTCATTCGTTTATCCTCCACAATGAAGACATGAATTCAGGAAGTGATATTTTGTAATCGTTTCCAATGTGGGGAGGAAGACAATATGAAAGCCGAAACGGCGGCTCGAACACGGCCCGCTACCCGCAGTGACAAAAACCTGCTGTGGAGGGACATTATCAAAAACCGGTGGCTGTATATCATGTTAATACCGGGTGTGCTTTACTTTGTTATTTTCAAATACATACCCATGTATGGCATCACGATGGCTTTTCAGGATTACACGCCTTACAAGGGCATCTTGGGAAGTGACTGGGTAGGGTTCAAACATTTTCAGCGTTTCTTCGGAGAACCGCAGTTCTGGACATTATTTCGGAACACCTTTTTACTTGCCATTTATAACATTGTATTCTTTTTCCCACTGCCGATTGTACTGGCACTCATGATGAATGAAGTTCGCCGTGAACGCTTCAAACGATTTGTACAAACTCTTGTTTATGTTCCACACTTTGTTTCTTGGGTTGTTGTTGTCGGTGTGTTCTACATGCTGTTCACAACTGAGGGTGGTGCGATTAATGAATTGCTCTATAACCTGACTGGACAAAAAGTGGCGTTCCTACTTGAACCCGGATGGTTCCGCACCATGATTGTCGGACAATCCATCTGGAAAGAAGTCGGTTGGGGCACAATTATCTTCCTGGCTGCGCTTTCCGGTGTGGATACACAGCTCTATGAAGCTGCACGGATTGATGGTGCCAATCGTTGGCGCCAAACCTGGCATATTACGCTGCCGGCCATTCGCAGTACAATCGTCATTTTGCTCATTCTGCGTCTGGGCAACTTCCTGGATACAGGCTTTGAACAGATCTTCCTGATGCTGACTCCGACAAACCGGGATGTGGGCGAGGTATTTGATACCTACGTGTACACGAAGGGTCTTACACAGGCACAGTACAGTTATAGTGCTGCTGTCGGGTTGTTCAAATCGGTTGTCGGACTGGCGCTTGTCCTTGGTGCCAATACGCTGGCCAAAAAATTCGGGGAGGAAGGCGTCTACTAACCCTCGGGAGCAGACGTTCTTCACCAGACAGGAGTGAACATTAAGATGCAACAGGATAAAACGTGGGGCAACCGGATCTTTGATTTTGTGAATCATGGCTTGCTGCTGTTGATTGGAATTGTGACGGTCATCCCGTTCATTTATATTTTGGCTGTTTCATTTACCAGTCCACATGAAGTAGCTAAGGGAGGGTTTATTCTTTTTCCAAAAGAGTTCTCTCTGGCTGCGTACCGTTACATTTTCTCTACAGATACCTTGATTCGCAGTCTGGGTGTATCGGTCTATATTACCGTGATCGGTACCTTCATTAACCTGCTGTTTACGTCACTTATGGCGTATCCGCTCTCCAGAAGATATTTGCGTGGACGCCAGCCTATTTTGCTCGGTGTATTGTTCACGATGCTCTTCAGTGGGGGGATGATTCCAACATACTTTGTCGTGAAATCCTTGCACCTGACGGATACGTTATGGTCGCTGATGCTGCCTACTGCTATTAGTGCTTTTAACTTGATCGTACTCAAAAACTTCTTCCAGGCCATTCCCGACGAACTGGAGGATGCAGCCAAAATTGATGGATGTAACGATGTCGGCGTATTGTTCCGGATTGTACTGCCGTTGTCCATGCCAGCCATGGCGACATTTTCACTCTTTTACGCGGTGGCCCACTGGAACAGTTTCTTCAGCGCTGTTATCTATATCAACGATAGTGAGAAGTGGCCTGTCCAAGTCTGGCTACGTGAGATTGTCATTCTGGCACAGAGCCGAATCGGAGATACAAGTATTGAAGAGACCGAGATCCAGCCGCTTACCATTCGCATGGCGGTTATCGTATTCTCCACAATCCCGATTATGCTGGTGTATCCATTCCTGCAAAAGCACTTTGCAAAAGGAGTGATGCTGGGTTCGGTGAAAGGTTGAGTCGTCACATGGTTCAAAGTCAGTTCAGTATGACTGTATAAAAAAGGGAGGTTTTTATGTTATGAAAGCAACAAAAAAGAAAGCCGTAGCTGTCTTGAGCACACTGGCACTGGTGACAGGTTTGCTGGCAGGATGCGGATCAGACGAGGGTCAGGCTGCCGAGGGCGGCGTACAAAATGTGTCCATAGCTATTGCGCAAGTGGGTGATGTGCCAAGCAAAGGCAATGAAGTTCAGCAAAAGATTGAAGCGTATACGAATACCAAACTGGATATCCAATGGATTCCGGCTTCGGCCTACAATGACAAAATCAACGTGATGATCGCTTCAAGCGATATGCCGAAAATTGTGAAAGTGCAATATAACCCGACCGTGACCAGCGCGATGCGGAATGACGTGTTCTGGGAAGTTGGCCCATTGCTGAAAGACTACAAAAATCTGTCGGCACAGAACGAGCGTTTTTTTGACAACATCAAGGTAGAGGGCAAGATCTACGGGGTTCCTGTATTCTCGGATATTGCGCGGGCTACGGTGATCTATCGCAAGGACTGGTTTGAGAAGCTGAATCTGAAGGTGCCAACTACACCGGATGAATGGTATGAAACGATTAAAACACTGGCCACCTCCGATCCGGATGGAGACGGTCAGGATAATACGTTTGGACTGATGCTTTTCAAAAAATATAATGAGGACCAATATTCCTTCACGACGCGCCTTGGCGTAAGTTTTGGTGCTCCCAACAAGTGGAAGGTCGAGGATGATGGCAGCTTCACACCGGAGTTCATGACACCGGAATACATGCAGGTATTGGATCTGCTAAAACGGTTGTATGATGAGAAACTGCTGAACCAGGACTTTGCCGTATTCGACTCTACGGAAGCGGAGAAAAAGTATGATTCCGGCGTTGTCGGTATCCGTGTTGGTGTTGCTCAGAACGGAAAAAGTCAGCAAGAGCGTTTGTCCAAAAACAATCCGGATGGTGTGGTAGACATCGCTGGTTTGCTTGGAGCGAACGGAGATCGTGTTGCAGGACAGACGGGTAACTCCGGAATCCTGGCATTCCCTAAATCGACGGTGAAATCGGAAGAAGAACTCAAAAACCTGCTCTCCTTCCTGGATAAACTGATGGACCCTGAGATGGCGACCTTGTTGATGCGTGGTATGGAAGACAAACATTACACCAAAGTGGGCGAAGATCAGGTGGAGATGAGTGACTTCGATGCATTCCAGCGTGAAGTGAAGCCTTACCGTGACAACCTGCCTTATGTCGAAGGATATAACGTACCGAAGTTGAAGGATACCGAACTGGGTGAAAAAGGTACGGCACTTGCCAAGGAACTGGCGGAGCACGCTGTGCCAAACCCTGCGCTGACGTTATACTCTCCAACGTATGGTGACCGCGGGGCAGACCTGGATCAGGTAATTGCAGATGCGCAAACCAAATACATTATGGGCAAGATCGATCAAAGTGGCTGGGAAAAGGAAATCGAGAATTGGGGCAATGCTGGTGGAAACAAGATTCGTGAGGAATATGCCGAAGACTATAAAAAACAGGCTCAATAAGAGCCAGAAGCGGAGGCTTGATCATGAAAGAAACACTGCAATTCACATCGGTGCGCATGGCACAGCAGTTCATGGAAAGTTATCGCAACCATGAGCTGTACTCCACTTGGCATTATGAGAATGGCTGCCTGCTGAAAGCACTGGAGGAGCTGTATACGCACACGGGGGAGCAAAAGTATTTTGACTACATCCGTGAGTTGATGGATCATTTTGTTCAGGAAGATGGCTCCATTCAATCCTATACGGTTGAGGAATATAATCTGGATCAGATCAATCAGGGGAAATTGTTGTTCCTGCTGCTTGAGAAAACGGGTGAAGAGAAGTATCGCAAAGCTGCGGATTTGCTTATGACTCAGCTTAAGGGACAGCCACATACGAGTGAAGGCGGATTCTGGCACAAAAAGATTTACCCTTTCCAGATGTGGCTGGATGGATTGTACATGGCGACTCCGTATCTGACCCAGTATGGCGCAGTGACGGGTGAAGAGAAGTGGTTTGACAAGGCGGCTCTGCAGCTTTTGCTGGTGGAGCAACGTACACGTGATCCACGTAGCGGTCTCTTGTACCATGCCTGGGATGAGAGCAAAGAGCAGCGCTGGAGTTCGGGAGAAACCGGATGTTCTCCACATGTCTGGAGCCGGGCGATGGGCTGGTATGTGATGGCGGTTGTGGATACATTGGATCACCTGCCAGTAGATCATCCGCAGCGAGGGCAGATTGTGGGTATCTTCGAACGGGTAGCAAACGCACTAGTGCATGTGCAGGATCAGCAGACCGGACTATGGCCACATTTGTTGGATCAACCGGGACGTGAGCGGAACTATCTGGAGGCTTCCGGGACCTCGATGTTTGTCTATGCATTGGCCAAAGGTGTGCGTAGAGGGTATCTGAGTGGCAAGTTCAAAGCGATTGCTGAAAAAGGATATCAGGGTCTGGTGCAGCATCTGCTGCAAACGGACCGTGAAGGCGTACTTTCCTTGACGCAGTGTAATGGCGGAGCAGGTCTCGGAGGAAGCCCGTATCGTGACGGGTCCTATGAGTATTATGTGACCGAGTCCATTCGGATCAATGATCCGAAATCGGTCGCTCCGTTCATTTTGGCAGGAGTGGAGATTGAACTTTACAAGTCCAACTAACATGTACATGAGAACGTAGAGGACAGAAATAACTTGAGGAAGCGAAGCGTTCGCCTAAAAGCTTTCTGAAAGAAAGCTGCATCGGAAGCATAGGCTTATCCCCGGATTTTCCCCTTTTTAAAAGAGAATCAAAAAATCTGGGGATAACAGCGATCTGAAGGTTGTTCTGTCATCGGAGTGGTCTGTGTACATAACCTTATCCAAAAGGAGAGATGGTTCATGAGTCCAAAAGGTCCAATGTCCCGTTTAGGCGGAATCGTTGTAATTGGTGCAATGTCCGCTGGATTGCTTGCAGGTTGCGGGGGAGAAAAAGCACCTGCTGCAGGGGAAGGTAAACTTCCCATTTCCATCTCTTTAATGCAGGTAGGTGATATACCGGCCAAGGAGAACGGGATTGAACAGAAGATTGAGGAATATACAAATACGGATGTCAATGTACAGTGGATTCCGCAGTCTGCTTTTGATGATAAGGTGAATGTTATGGTTGCTTCAGGCGAGATGCCGACCATTATGCGTGTGAATTATGTACCGACAACATTTAATGCCGCTAAAACGGGACTGTTCTGGGAACTGGGGCCGTACCTGAAGGATTATAAAAACCTGTCTGCCCAATCCGAAGCTTATTTTAACAATATCAAAATTGAGGGCAAGGTTTACGGTATTCCAAACTTTCGGGATATTGGACGGACTGCGATCGTATATCGCAAAGACTGGTTCGATACATTGAAGCTGGATATACCCAAAACGCTGGATGACTGGTATGAAGTGATGCGCTCTATTCGTAAGGATGACCCTGACGGGAATGGGAAAGAAGATACGTACGGTGCACTGCTCTTCAAAAAGTATAATGAGGGCGTCTCTTCCCCACTGACGCGGATTGCTGTGAGTATTGGCGGTGTCAACAAATGGGGTGTGGATGATGCTGGGAAACTGACCCCGGAGTTCTTGACCACCGAATATGTGGACACAATGAAACTCTTCAAGCGACTGTTCAGCGAGGGACTGATTAATAGTGATTTTCCTGCCCTGGACCCTTCTGATGCGGACAAAAAAATGGATTCGGGTCTAGTTGGCATGAAGCTTAACGGTGTGGCCCAGAACGGAAAGTCCTCTCAGCAGAGGCTTACGCCTAATGCTCCGGATGGAGAGATTGATGTGGCTCCGTTTCAGGGAACCGATGGTATTCGAATCGCCGGGGAGCCAGGAAACTACGGAATGCTGGTCATCCCGAAAGCATCCGTTACGGATGAGGAGCAATTGAAACAAGTTCTCACGTTCCTGGACCAGTTAATGGACGAGGAATTGAGCACTTTGCAGCTCCGTGGATTGCTTGATGTGCACTACACCAAGACTGCTGATGGGAAAACCGAACTCAAAGATTTTGACGCTTATCAGCGTGAAGTAAAGCCATATCGGGATAATTTGTTAAGCATTGAAGGTTATAACGTGCCTGAACTGGTTGATGTTCCCATTGGTATGAAAGGTACAAAGATGGCGCGTGAGAATGAGCAATATGCCATTGCAAATCCGGCACTCACATTGTCTTCTGCGATCTATACCGAGCGTGGTCAGGAGCTGGATCAGATGATCTGGGATGCGCAGACCAAGTACATTATGGGTAAAATCGATGATGCAGGTTGGGAGCAGGAAATCGCAAGCTGGAGAAAAGCCGGTGGTGATCAATTGATCACGGAACTCGAAGCGTCCTATAAGGAATTGAACGGAAAATAAAGCTGGCTGAGATAAAAAAAGGTTGATCAAATGGAATGATATGGTTTATTCTATGAGTGAGTTCATTTTTCCAATATCATAAGAAAGACCACACCCTTAAAGCATAAGGCTATGAATCTGCGGATTCATGGCCTTTTTTTGTGTTTTAGGCGAATGAAGTGGGTCTATGGAAGGAGTGTTGCACGCCTTGAAGTGATGGGGATGGACGAAAAATAATACCAATAGCCTAGTACAACATGGTAGAATATTGATTATTATGACAAATTTAGGTTTTGTTTATGAAGAGAAGTGACTAGGTTGACCAAGTAAAGCATCCCCATACTAAGGTACATAGGAGCGTGAGTAGATTGAAGAAACGAATTGAAGGTCATGAGAAGAAGAAAAAACGGAATGTTTGGATCGTCGGGTTGGTAACGACAGCTGTATTGGCAGCAACACTATTACCGATTGGCCCCGTACATTTGACGTCAACAGCGAAGGCTGCATCGGGAACAAGTGACACTGCCCTTAGCAAGTTCAAGGATATCAAGGGTCACTGGGCTCAAGCGACAATTGCCAAAGCTTATGAAAAAAATCTGATCTCTGGTTACCAGGACGGAACGTTTCGTCCCAATGGCAAAATCACGCGTGGGGAATATGCGACAATACTCGCCCGCGCGACTGGACTGGAGAAGGTGGAGGGGCAGAATCCCTTTGCTGATCTCAAGGGCCATTGGTCTGAATCGGCGGTTAGCCAGCTTGTAGGACAAGGGTTCATTAACGCGGGCGATTACGCCAAAGGGTTCAATCCAAATGCGGAGTTAACGCGTTACGAGATGATGAAATGGATTGCCAATGGACTGATTAAGTCCGGTAGCAGCTTTCAGGATGCTTTTAACGATACAAAAAATACGCTGCTCCCCACACCGGAAGTGAACCGCGGCACCATTCGTGCCGAGCAGATTCCGTATCTTGCCCTTGTTCGTGGGACAGGCATTGTCGGTGGATTCCAGGATGGTACATTAAAACCTGCGGATTCTACCACTCGTGCAGAAGTATCAGCCATTTTACTGCGTTATATGGACGTAGAGGGCACGGATGCCGGGAAGTATAGTGACCTGAATGAAATGAGAGAGGTTGGCACGACGGGTACGAATTTAACGACAATTAGTGATTATTTTTATACTAAGAACTCTGTCAAAGTAAGTGATATATCAAAAGAAGAAATTAATTTATCCAATAAATCTGGTGTAGTTACACTCCATAGATATATCGTCATAGATGTTACCCAAGGTAAAGCAAAAGGTATCTATGCACCATTATTTATTGGTTCAGAGACACATCTTTTCAAAGGTAATTATATGGCTTTTGCAGATATATCTTTTACATCAAAAATTGAGAAATCCAATTTAATCACCTTCAATGGCGGCCTATATAGTGGTTTTTTACAATTTAATCGATTGGATCTTAAACAAACCTCTAAAAATGGCTTGGTTACTATCCCTGAGAGTTCGAGTGAATTGATTAAGAAAGATATAAAGAAGAGATTTTGGATCACATCCGTTTTGGATGGAAAAAGGGGGGCATATATTTTTAACGAAAAAAGTAAAAATGTTCTACAAATTCAAAATATGTAAGTAGTATTAAATGGTGGTGAAGTATTATTGTGGGTCCATGGTGAGAAGAAATCTTTAATTGTTATCTTAATTTTTCTTTTTAATATACTGTGTTTGAATTTTTCATCGCCTATAGAAGCTGCAGGCTCGGATCCGTATGGGCCCAAGAAACAAGAAATATCTAATACAATACAGTCGTTAGAAAGGGTAGCAAATCCAGGTGTTTATTGGTATCAGCTTGATAATGGTAGCTTCAGGGCAGACCATACTAATGGACCAACTTACTCGGATAACCTTAATAGTAATTCATGCTCTAGACCATTCCCGGCTGAGAAAGAAATACCTAACGAAGTTGATTTTTCCAGGTGGCCTGCTGAACATTGGCCAGAGTTCCAATCCCAAAGAATTACACAGCGAATGGTAGAAAACATTCGGATTAAGAGTGTAGATTATCAAACAAGCAATAAGCAGTTATTCTATACTGGGGTTGGTACTACGGTTATAAGAGAAGGTAGTACCATAGTAAAAATCATTACCAAAACAGGAGGTTCACACCAAGTAACGGAGTGGAATGATTATGAGAACGGTGGTAGAACAAATCAAGGTTGTCTCAAGCAAGTGGTAGCCTACCATACACCAATGGATATCATCTGGGAAGGTGATTTGGTTGAAGAAAAAGAAATCGATGTAACACCGGATTCGGTTATGACTATTGGACAAACAAAGCAGATGAAAGCCGAAGTTAGCACAAGACATTATGGCGAAACAGATTTTAATGGGGGCATCGACGTATCGCGAAGAGAGGCAGAGATCAAATGGTTTTCTTCTGACGAGACGATTGCGAGTATAGAGCTCAAAACAGGGATGTTAACGGCCGAAAGTCCGGGCACGGTCACTGTGCGTGCGATCTGGAACAATGGTACATATCTGATCTCGGATACTGCCACCATAACAGTCACGTCTGAGCCAGGACTTGTTGTGAATCTGCCGAATGCTTGTAAAGCCAATACGACACCTCTACAGGCAGAAGCCGTTCTAACCAAACCGGATCGCTCTGTTCATAAACTGACGGCTCATCCCAAATTGACGTGGCAGAGCTCGAATCCGACTATAGCCACGATTGGTGCTGATGGCAAAATCACGACAAAAGGGATCGTGGGTAGCACTACCATAAAAGCTCATTTTCTTGATTCGGCTCAGCAACTGGATGAACAAGGAACTCAGGTGCTTGAGGTGAAGGACTGCACGGATAATGGAGAAGGTGGTAATGATGGCGATCCGGGGGGCGACCCTGCGAACGCTTGCCCTGTGACCATCAGCCCACCGAGTAGAGGCACGGTTATTGAAGCATCGGTTATGGACCCGTCTGTTCGAGGTGTGTTGAAGGCAGACGATCGGGGATCTGAGAAGTTCGATGTTACCCGTGGTATTCCGACTTCGGAAGATATCTATGCCAATGTCTTGGCCAAGGAATATCTGTTTCAGCACCGTTGGGTTAATATGACAGGGACGGTGACTTACACCGTTAAAGTGAAAAGGGTTTATCATAAAACCTGGACGATCCCGGGAAGAGCATCTAGTGGTGAGGGGGATCCAGGAACACCTCCTCAGCCCAGAGAGCGTGATGTGCCTGGGGATAAAACGATGCAAGTAACAAGGACATATAGCTATTGGCAGATCGATAACCTGGAGGTATACAAGCTAAATGAGGCAAAGGTATCTAACTATGCGCTAGGCGGTTATGGTGATACCGTGACCCTTATGCCCAATGCATATACACCACCGATTTTGCAATCGGCTATGGATACTGCGGTTACCAGTCATGTGAAACCTGCACCATGTCGAGAAATTGATCTTGGCATCAAAGGGGTCCCAGGTGGTTCTACTGAACCCTCTACGCCAGATGAAACGTCATTGTTTCAATCTGAAGCTGAAGCGGAGGTTAGAGAGAACACCGTTAATAACGACAAGGTAACCTTTAATGGAGCAACGATTGTTGATCCTGCTCCTGTGGAGAAAACAGCTCCAAGACCTGGGACGATCCCGCAGCCTGGCATGATCGGAGACGATGTTCTGTACCAGAACCGGCTTACGATCAAGAACACGTTGATGAACAAAGCTAACCAGCCGACCACGGGTGAGATAACGTATGGACTGCTCCCTGGCAATGTTAACGGAGGGCAGGATCAGAAGTTCCCCATTCTGGGCATCAACTCGGTGACGGTACACACTCCAGTTGTGAACTATGCCTGGGTGTCAGATGATCAGCCGCATAACCAGAAGACCACGCCTGATCCGACCAGAGCTGCACTTATTTTAGAACGTCCATTCATTGTGCGGATACCGACCTCAGGTCAACATTTGGATGTAGCGAGTTACCCAGGTTATGGAAACCATGATTATGCGAAATATTTCCGGATCAAACAGGTTCGTTTCCCATTTGATGTCTATAACGGTGCCAGAAGTCAGTTTATTCCGGCCCTGACATGGGTGGATATTCCGGTAAATCAGTTGGACACCCCTTTTTATCTTCCTGTATGGGTAGATGAAGGAAATTACCAGATCGAGTTTCGTAATATCGCCGAAAATGCACCGGCAAACTTCACAGAACAACAGGATGCCAATACGAATCTGAGCCATCATGTCGCAGCAGATACCGTTGCTGTAGAGGTTATCGGAAGGTTGTATGATTTTCACATTACCGATATTTCAGACTACAACTGGGAGAATGTGTTCCGCAAGCGGATGGGCAGCCCGGAACCAACGGGTGTGAGCTATTGGACCGGAGGAAACGGTATTGACGGAGATCCCCGAGGTAACTTGGCTCCCTATGTACTGCCTATTCGTCCCGGCAGTCATCCGGTACAGGGTTTCCGAAATGCTGCAGTGAAGACAGGTTACCATTTCAAGTTTGATCTGAAAACCAAGGGCAATATGTTTGGGAAACAGGATGGTATACGAATCACGTCGACGTTCTCTTTTGTGAGTAAAGATGGCACCACCCGGCAAGAAGTGGATTTATACTACCATCGAGGACAGGATCGACTCATTCGTATCGGATCGGCACAAGATTTAGAAAAACGTTTTGTTGTCCTGAACTCACGGTTGCGGAATGTCCCCGGTACGGAGTTGGGTGATACAGCGCGTTATCAGTATACCTATGAACTGTCGGCGGAGGAACGTAATCAGGGTACAATGGCGGAACATATGGTTCGTTTCGTGGATCAGACCTCTCATCATAAAACGTGGGTAGGTCGTTATGACTGGATGATTCTTCCTTCACAGATCCGCACACTCATTGGCCCAAAAACAGATATTCCCTCCAGTGTTAATGTGGATCGGGCGAATGCAGCGATTCAGCGCTGGTATGGGGAATATAGCTTGCCAGCAGATGTATATGCAGTGCCCAAAGGAACCGATCTCGAGTCACTTGCCAGACAAAATCAATTGGATGAGAAGGCAACGGTATTTCTGAGGGACGGTTACATTGTGGTTAACTTCAATATCGAAACTTTGCGCAGCGGCAATACGAATGCACCACATCTGCAATATATTCATGCACCGTTGATGAATCAATGGCAAATGGAAGGTTTTGATAACAGCCCGGTAGATGGTCAGGGGAGAAGCTGGTCGATGCAAGATGGGGACGTGGTTTTGTACCATGCCGATCAATCCAGCCGTAATGATTTCCAATCCCAGGTACCACATTAGAGAGATATCGTTTTACTTATAAAGAAGGCAGGCGTAATGTGAATCTACATGACGTTTGTCTTCTTTTGTGTAATTTGGATTATGGCTGGGCAGCAGAACGGGTATAAAGGGTAAGGAGCATTCGTTCCATCCATATTCATTAATTTTCTCAACGAGAGGGGAACCACACATATGATTGAAGAGAATAAGCAGGATATGTTGATTTCAGAAGATACATACGAAGGAAGAGATCTGGGTGTCACATTAGAAGCACAAGCCTGTCGCTTCAAAGTCTGGTCACCGTTAGCAGTTCAGATGGAACTACTTCTGTATCCACCTTTGACAGGGGGGACCCCGGAGGAAGAGCCCGATCAACGGAAACAGCAGGCGTTACCTATGCAAAAGAAAGAACAAGGCGTCTGGGTTCTGGAACTGGAGGGCGATTTAAGTAGCTACCGTTACATGTACAAGCCTACTTTCGAAGATGGACATTCAACCCATGCTGTAGATCCTTACGCACGAGCAGTGACCATGAATGGAGAAATGGGTGTAATTGTAAGACTGGAGCAGACACATCCGAAGGGATGGAGTGAGGATATTCGTCCGGAATTGACCAGTCCTGTAGATGCAGTCCTGTACGAACTGCATGTACGTGATTTTTCCATTCATCCATCATCTGGTATAACGAATAAAGGCAAATACATGGCTTTTACCGAGACGGGTCTGCGTGATTCGGAGGGCAACACACTGGGGATCGATCATTTGGTTGAACTCGGGATTACCCATGTGCATCTGCTGCCTGTATTTGATTTTGCGACGGTGGATGAATCCAGGGTGGATGGTGATACGTCTGATGCGTCCAACTATAACTGGGGATATGATCCACTTCATTACAATGTCCCGGAAGGTTCCTATGCATCACGTGCAAATGATCCGGAGACACGAATTCGTGAGTTTAAATCAATGGTGCTTGCCCTTCATAATAAGGGAATAGGTGTCATTATGGATGTGGTATATAATCATACGTTTGATACGGCAGGCAGCTCTTTTGAAAAATTGGTACCCGGGTACTACTATCGACAAAACGCCGATGGGACCTATAGCAATGGTTCAGGTACGGGTAATGAAGTGGCTACTGAACGCACCATGGTTCGTAAGTTTATCATCGACTCTGTCCGTTACTGGGCAGAGAAGTACCATGTGGACGGTTTTCGATTTGATCTCATGGGCCTGATCGACACAACTACGATGAAACAGCTTGCAGCGGAATTGCACACAGATGTTTCACCTTCCATATTGTTATATGGTGAACCATGGGGCGCACTGGATTCACCGCTTGGGGATGATATGACCCTAAAAGGAACGCAGCGCAGGTCGGGTTTTGCTGTGTTTAACGATAATTTCCGTGGAGTGATCAAGGGAGACAGCGATGGCATGGGTACGGGATTCGCCACGGGTGCGGACGGAAAAGAAGACGAATTGTGGACTGGCGTCCGGGGAGCCATTCAAGATTTTACGGATGGTCCATCCGAGACGATTAACTATGTAACAGTGCATGATAATCTTAACCTGTGGGACAAAGTCGCACGTACACAAGGACTCCACGATACCTTGAATTTCCTCACCTATGACGAGGATGGAAGTATTCGTGGATGCCAGAGTGTGGAGGAGGCCGTAGAGAAGGCTAAGCCTTACCTGAAGATCGATTCGGAACACATTCTGGAGAATGAGACCGTTAGGCGTTGTCTGCTTGCCAATGGTATCGTTCTAACCTCCCAGGGTGTCCCCCTGATCGCGGCTGGAGATGAGCTGCTTCGCAGCAAATATGGGGACGCCAACAGCCACCAGAGTGGGGACGTAGTCAATGCCATACATTGGGAGCAGAAGAAGCTGTTCAAGCCGGTATTTGATTATTATCGTGGGCTGATCCGTCTTCGGCGAGAACATCCAGCCTTTCGGCTTCGTACACGGGAAGAGATCGAGAAGCATGTTCGTCTAATAAAAAAAGGCAATGGGTTGCTAGCCTATGAACTGAACGGTACAGCAGCCAGCGATTCATGGGAACGCATTGTTGTCATCTATAACGCTGCGAAAGAAAACCGTGACATCGCTGTTCCCACAGGGACATGGAATGTGATTGTAGAGAAAGGACAAGCAGGCGTTGATACGATACGTAGCGTACAGGACGGAGAGGTAAATGTGAATGCACTATCTATAACAGTGATGTATTCCAATGCCTGATGAAAACCATGCTTGCCAAGAATTGAATTGAAGGCTGCCAACAAACAATTAGTAAACATTAGTAAAATCGCTAACAAGGCCACGTTCAAGATATCCAATCAAATCTAATCAAATAAATTGAGATAAAACAAATCCCCCTTTCCCGTATGAAAGGGGGATTTGTTGATGCTTCAGAAACCATTGCCTGGGTCGCAGGACTATACATTGTCATGTCTGACCTTCTTTATGCTGTGCACCTGTTGGTGCACTTTAATCTCAACCAATTGACATCCTGCAATTTATTCTTGTATATTTCAAACTTTTTTTGTCGGGACAGGTACAAATGCTGTCAATCTATGGCGCTTGTTTTCATATCCTATATTTTGAAAGCGATTGCTAATTGAATACGCAAATTGGACCGATATGATGAGTACAGACAACCCCGGGTTGACAAATCACGTCCCGCTCCGTAACATCGGGACAACACGAAAACAATGGATATAAAGGCGGTGGGAACGATGCCGGAATGGACTTCTTTTCGTTACGAAGGCAACGATCTTGGCTTAACATATACTCGTGCTGCAAGTACTTTTAAATTGTGGGCACCTACGGCACAACGGGTTTATATATTGGTTTTTGACGATGAAGGGCATTACAACGAGGATGGTAAGGTGCAAGAGCATACAGGTGGACGGGAACATCCCTTGACACGTGATGCGGATGGAATATGGACTTTGGAGCTTACAGGCGATTGGGCAGGACATTATTATATGTACCGAATTATTCATGATGATCAGCGGATTGAAGTGGTTGTTGATCCTTACGCCAGAGCGGTAACGGCTAATGGGCAACGAACGGCTATTATCGATCCGGAGACCACCAATCCAGTCGATTGGGACCTGGATGTCAAACCTGCTTTTCTGCGTCCTGTCGATGCCGTGTTATATGAGTTACATGTCCGTGATTTCTCCTCAGACCCACATGCAGATATTCCGTATAAGGGGAAATATCTGGCATTCACGGCATCCGGTCTGACGGATAGAGCAGGCAATAGTATTGGCGTAGACCATCTTGCAGAACTGGGAGTCACTCATGTACATCTTCTGCCTGTGGCGGATTATCAGACGGTGAATGAACTCGCTACAGCAGATGTGGGTTCAAATGTCAGAGCACCATACAACTGGGGGTATGATCCCCAGCATTATAACGTTCCCGAAGGTTCGTATGCGACAGATCCTCGTGATCCTGCAGTTCGAATTCGGGAGCTCAAATCACTCGTCCAATCGCTGCACAGACAAGGCATTCGCGTTGTACTTGATGTTGTCTATAATCACACGTATAGCGTGGAAGAGGGGCCTTTTGAACGAGTTGTACCAGGTTATTATTACCGTTATCGGGAGGATGGCACCCTCAGTAATGGTTCGGGTGTAGGCAATGAATTGGCGACAGAACGTCCAATGGTGCGAAAATATATTCTGGATTCTCTCCGATATTGGGCAGAAGAATATCATGTGGACGGATTTCGATTTGACCTTATGGCCCTGATTGATACGGAAACCATGAATGAATTGACACGCGAATTGAGGGAGCAGATCGATCCGGCGTTTCTGATCTATGGGGAACCCTGGATGGGTGGAGACTCACCTTTGGACCGCAAAACATTAAAAGGAACCCAGCGAGGTCAGGGATTTGCTGTATTTAATGATCATTTTCGCAGTGCAATCAAGGGCGATAGTGATGGCAGTGGCAGAGGGTTTGTCACGGGTGCCGGAGGGCAGGAATATGAGCTTATTAGGGGATTAGCGGGAGGACTGGATGATTTCACATCTTCACCTGTGGAAGTTGTCAATTATGTGACTGCCCATGACAATCTCAATCTGTGGGATAAAATTGCAACAACGATGAACCTTAGGCATGAATTAGGATTTCCCGTATGGAAGGACGGACAGCCCGTAGGTGGTGGGAGTGCTGAGTCCGCTGTAAAAGCAGCAGATCCTTATCGGTATGTGGATGCAGATGATGTTTTGAATCATGAGATGGTTCGTCGCTCTTTACTGTCTTCCGGGATTCTGCTTACTTCTCAGGGAATTCCGTTTCTGCATTCAGGGGATGAGATGCTCAGATCCAAAGCCGGTGATCATAACAGTTATCGGAGCGGGGATGCGGTGAACGCCATCACATGGGCCAACAAATCACGGTTCAGACCGGTGTTCGACTACTATCGTGGTCTTATTCATTTGCGGCGAACACATCCCGCTTTTCGTATGATTGATGCTGAACAGGTACGAAATCACCTTCGTGTTATTCGTGCGGATGGCAATGTAGTTGCCTTTATACTTCAGGATGGTGCGAATCAGGACACCTGGAATCAGATTATGGTCATCTATAACGGAACGGAACATGAGCAGCATGTCGACCTGGGGGAAGGGGACTGGCATGTTGTAGTCAATGATCATCAGGCAGGCACAGACTTGATCGAGACTGTTCGTGGTACTGTTCAGGTAGAACGATGGTCCTTAATGGTACTGTATGACACAGAGCATGCTGGAGGCGCTGAACCATCAACAGTGGAGATTAGTTTTCCTCGCCAGGTATATAGTCCGAAGGAGACCACTCAACTGCGAGCGATTGTAAGGGACAGCATTGGCAATGTGGTGGAAAAAGCTCCAGTTACCTGGACTTCTTCTGATCCGGATATTATTCAGATCCAGCCTGATGGAACAATCCATGCACTGGAACGGGGGGAAGCTTCGATTACAGTCCACTGTGGGGACATAACGGCAAGCTGTATGTTACAAGTGGATTATCGTCATGCTGAACGAATCGAAATTGTGGGCGAACCTATCATGTACATGACTCGAATCAGTCGCTTCCGTGCTTTGGTTCTGGATCAATTTGGTCAGCCGCTTCAGGATTCAAATATACGCTGGAGCTCTTCTCATCCAGAACTTGCAGCGGTGAGTGCAGCAGGGATCGTACGTGCGATGACAACTGGAGTAACCCATATTAATGCTGAAGCTGGAGGAATCCGGGCAACGCTTGCCTTGACGATTCATAAACAGATTTCGCGAACCGTCACGCTTCGATACGAAAGGGAAGACCAACATTATGAAGGTTGGGATGTCTGGGTATGGGGCACAGGTATGGAGGACGGAGCAGTACGGCTGGAACAAGTCGGAAATGCCGCCGAAGCCCGCTTCCGCGTTGCTCCGGGTCTACATCATCTGGGATTGATCATTCGATTGAACGAATGGGAAGCTAAAGATACGTGCGGAGACCGTTACGTGGACATTGTACCTGAAGACGGGGATGTGCACATTATTGTCCGTAGCGGATCAGACGAGATGCAGATCATTCGTGAAAGTGAAAAAACAGAGGATCGTAATAGCGCATAGTTTCTTTATTTATAACGTCGAATGTAGTTCGGAAAAACCTTGTTAAACCAGCAGTTGGAAGAGATTCCGACTGCTTTTTTGGTCTGATTATAAGCCGCATAACTTGCCAAAAAATAATTAATTGTCCTGTTTCGTGTTTGAGATCCTCTATCATTGGGGTAAATATAGATATGGCCCACGATTCGGCCAAAGGAAAAAAGACCATCATGGTCTATGAGATAAGCTCAGCGCTTTCCAACAAATATAATGTAGTGATCCCTTGAAGGAGGATGTTCAATCATGAAATCCAACGGAAAAATGGCTCAACTTACAGCAACGCCAAGAACGGAAAAGAAAGGTGCAGCACTGCGCCTGTTAAGACAAGGCGGACGAGTTCCTGCAGTCGTTTACGGCCCAGGACTTGAAGGTGCTTCAATACATGTAGATGAAAAAGAGATGCTGAAAGTGGCACGCACAGGCCGCTCCGAAATGTTCAACCTGAATGTTGAGGGTGGCAAAACGGTTCCGGTACTGATCAAGGATCAGCAAGAGCGTAACGGACGTTTGCTGCATGTAGACTTTTTGCAAATTTCCAAGAACAAGCCAATCAGCGTAAGTGTAACGATCGACTTCCAGGGTACAGCGGCTGGCTCAAAAGCTGGCGGTGTATTCCAGACACAGGAGACACAATTGGAAGTAGAAGGATTGCCTGCGGATCTGCCAACGTCCATTGAGGTGGATGTTAGCGGATTGGATATTGGCGATCGCTTGACTGCTGCGGATATCAAACTGGACAAAGGTTTGACACTCATAACATCACCTGAGTCCATCATCGCGTCCGTCATGCCGCCACAAGCCGCTGAGGAAGAGCCAACGGCTTCTGCTGAGGAAGCTGAACCGGCAGCTGAAGAAAAAGCTACAGAAGAATAAGCGAAGCGGAGGGATCTCATCAGATCCCATGCTTAGCCGAAGCCCAGTCCTAGTGACTGGGCTTTTTAAATTTCCAGGACAAAAGATTGTGCTAGTCGCATGAAAAATGAGAATGTACTACAATACATGTTAAAGGGTTAGAAAGTAGGTTTAATTCAATGTTTGATCCAACGGTGTATGACAATCTGAAAGTCGGGTTTGAGAATTATCTCTATGATATGGATAACCTGGACGAACGTATTCAGATTACGGGGCGTAACGATCGCCTGGAGATGGCAGTGATGTCCAGAGAGTTCACATTACAATTCTGTCTCAGGGATCACCCGGAAGTAACAGGGGAAGTTGTATTAAGCAGTTCCCTTGAGGAGCTTGCAGCGGAGATCCTGGAGACGCCTGGTGCGAATCCGGGTTGCCGTTTGGAACTACGGTTTAGTATGGTTGTGAAGGAACCTGAGAAGCAGTGCCCGGTTATTCGTCCGATATTACAGAAGAGCTGGCCTGAGCAGAGGATGTGCCAGAACATCCGATATATATTTGATGAACAGCCAATCATGTATAACGTCACGGCTCACGTTTATTTTGACCGCAGTGTGAATGAAGACCAGATGGGGGACATTCCTGAACTCTGTGAGCATATGGCAAATGTGATGGATCAATTATTACAGTTGCATAACCAGTAATTCCGAGAAAAGCCTTGTCTCTTTGTAGAGATCAGGGCTTTTTTTGTATTATTTTTAGAAAATTGTATAGGCTTTCAGGCTTAGGTTTAAGGGCTTTTGGGTTAATGTTTTACGCAAGCAAGTAAGAGAATGTATATTAAAAGGGGGTAAGAGTGCAATTGGACTATACAAAAATGGTGAAATTGCGAAAATGATATTGGGACTAAAGATTTAGTTCTGTACTAAAGGAACTAGTTTTCCTTGCCGATAAAATATCGAAGGGGAGAAACTACATGACAGAGAAATTAATTCGTCTGCTGCGTATACTTCAGGCTATACAAGCAAATCCTGGAATTTCGGCCAAGGAGTTGGCGCTGAAATGCGGTACGACTGTACGCACGATTTATCGTGATCTCCGGATTTTGGATAGGGTCGCCCCGATTATGAATGAAGGATACGGCAAGGGTTACCGATTTATTGGTGAGTTTGCGATGTATCCATTAGATTTTACTGAACAGGAAGCGATGGTCTTCTCCATGCTTCCGTCCGTAGTTGATACCTCCAAGTTACCTGCTGAGTTTGATTCAGCGTTTGACAAGGTCATGTCGGCTCATACCAAATTAAAATCAAGAAACAGTGACATTGTAGAGAATATTGCGGGAATTATTCGGATGGGCACGCCAGCTTATCGCGAGGAAGGAAAAGACCCTAATTTGCTGATTCCCATTATTGAATCTATTCTAAGCCAGCAAACCATTCGTACTCAATATCATACGCTGACAAGAAATGAGATCACAGTCCGGGATATCGATCCCTATTATCTCATTCCACGTGATCAACGTTTTTATTTGATCGGATACTGCCATTTGCTGCAAAAAGTTCGATTGTTTCGAATTAGCCGTTTTTTGGATGTGACACGAACAAATGCCGGTTTCGACAAGGGTGATTTCAACATAACACAGTACATGAAGAACACATGGTCTATTGACCCTGGCGACGAAAATATCCATTTCAAGGTAAGATTCTCTGAGAAAGTGGCCCCCTACATAAAAGAAGAAGAAATGTTTGTTCGCCCGCGAATGACGAATATGTCGGATGGGGGATTGTTATTTGAAGTGACACTGAATAGCAGCAGAGAATTTTTGAAATGGTTGTATCAATTTGGGCCCGAGGCAGAGGTACTTGAACCTCGTGAGTTTCGTAGAGAGATACGCAGGCAACTTGTCGAGTGGTTGGAACGTTATGAAAACGATATATCTTTAAAATTTTAATCATGGATAAATACAGGAAAAGGGAGCAGGTAATATGAGCACCAAATTATTCGCAGCTATGTATGGGATGGACCACTACCATGGAGTACAGGTTTTACAAGTGGGGGATACCGTGTATCTCGTCAAAGATCCAGATAATCGTTTGGATCATCAAGCGATTAAGGTTGTTATTCCCCCGATCGGAGCCGTAGGTTATATCGTTAAT
This sequence comes from Paenibacillus sp. PK1-4R, assembly GCF_030369595.1. NCBI lineage: Bacteria > Bacillati > Bacillota > Bacilli > Caryophanales > Paenibacillaceae > Paenibacillus > Paenibacillus sp. PK1-4R. The sequence continues at coordinate 5,328,013 of NZ_CP126535.1, read as the reverse complement.
GATCCACTTGTCGTACCTCATGGATGTTGGACCGGGACGGCATTCTACGATGTATTTCATCAACTCACGTGTGCCAAAGTACGATTCATGATGAGAGATATGGTTATTATGGAGTTAATTGAGATGAGTCACATTCCTGTTCCGCAGATGGATTCTTTGATTAAGGGATGGCAATTTCGTGAAAAAGCTTGATCATCCTAACAGAAGGAAGGCTCATTTACGGATGAGCCTGGTATAGGTCGCTTCCAGATGCATGGCTGTTCTTGCCCAACTGAAGTGTGCCCTTGCGCTGTCTCGGCCAGCCTTCCCTAACATCTCGGCAAAAGTGGGGTTGCTTGCAAGTTTGTATAGGTAGGAGGTGAAACGTTGGGGACGCTTATAAGCGGTGACAAGGTATCCATTGATACCTGATTCAATAATCTCACGAATACCTCCGTTATCCGAAGCAATGACGGGTAATCCTGAAGCCATCGCCTCAACATTAACCAGGCCAAAAGCTTCATGTTCTTGAGACGGACAGACCAGACAATCGACTGCCCGATACAATTGATCGATATGCTCATGGTTTATCTGACCACGGAAGGAAACATGGACTTTTTGTTTTTGGGCAAGTTCGCGAAGTTTACGCATGTAATACGGAGGTCCTTTGCCTGCAACAACCAGTTGAACAGGCATCTTTTGCTGAAGGAGAGCAGTTGCACGAATTAATACGTCTACACCTTTTCCAGGGATCAGCCTGCCGACATACAGAATAGAGAAAGGTTTAGTTACTCCAAATTGTGTACGCAGATGAATCTGTTCTTCGCTGGATTCAACAGGCCTGAAGCGGCTTAGATCTGCACCCAGTGGAACAACACTCATCCGGTGTTTTACCAACGGAAATCTGCGGCCTAACCTTTGTCGCAGGGAATGACTGTTGACGGCAATCCAATCAGCTTTTTTCATTAATGTGAGTTTGGAAGGTCCGGGCTGAGCAAACGTTAATGAGTGAAGATAGAGTACAACAGGGGTGCGTGGAAAAGCTCGTTTGATGGTCGCCATACTTCGTGGCCTGTTATCCACTTGAATTACATCATAGGGTTGTTGGGATAACAAACGTATGACTGCTTTGGTGTACATGACAGGACTCGACGCAGGGACACGTTGAATGGTGATCCCATCGATCTGTTCTGTGGCGGCGAGACCTTGCATTTGACGACTTATAATGGTTACCTGATGGCGATGGGCTAGTTCACGAGCGATGCCCAGGATACAGATTTCCACGGAACCATTACCGGGCAAAGGCAATTTCTCGGGTGCAACCATAGCTATTTTCATGATCCGGCTCCTCCTTGTCCGACATCTGTAACAATCTTCGTCATATATCTTATGAGAAGTTAAAGCATTTGGCTCCTGCGAAATGGTAGATGAACCACCCATATAAGTGTGCAGGAATAATCTGCTGCATGGCATTAAGCGAGATATTCAGCTTTTGTGATATACTGTACTAGAACAATTGAATTCGTTACATGTATAAAAGCAGGAGGAAAATAATGTTACATTCTACGCTGGGTCGCTTCCGGCTGATGTTGTGGTTGCAGGGCATTTCGTACGTGTTGCTACTGTTTGTTGCTTTTCCGTTGAGAGATGCCGGGGTTATGCCGCAGGCTGTCACGTGGTTTGGAAATTTGTACGGTTTTTTGTTTTTAATGTATTTGTTATTTATGGTGAGTATGTACACCTCACAGAAGTGGCGTCTGCGCCGTCCGATTGCTCTGTTCTTTGTTTCTTTCATTCCACTGGGGAATATGATCTACGATGTTGTCGTATTCCGTAAGCTGTATCGTCAACGAAATAAAGCTTGACTTTATTTAACGTTATGAAATATGATGAGTACAGGTTAAACAACCCGTTCCAACTAAAACTACATATTCCTGTTAAAGGGGAGTAGCTTTTACAGTAAAGTCGTCAATTCGGGATTATATCCCCGGCTTTATTGGCAGCAATTTTGTTGTTAGCGAGACCTTTACCAAGTTTTCATGCTCGGTAAAGGTCTCTTTTTGTGGATATAAAAGGACCTTACCAGTGATGGTAAAGGTCCTTTTTTTTGTACATCATAAGAATATTAAGGAGGAGTCAATGTTGGATGTTTCATTATTATTAGAATATGGGTGGGTGCTTGCTGTCTTAGTGGTCCTTGAAGGATTACTCGCAGCAGATAATGCATTGGTACTCGCAATCATGGTTAAACACTTGCCTGAAGATAAGCGCAAAAAAGCGTTGTTCTATGGTTTGATGGGTGCATTTGTTTTCCGTTTAGGTTCGTTGTTCCTGATCTCTTTCCTCGTCGATGTATGGCAGGTGCAAGCGATCGGTGCCCTGTATCTCCTGTATATTTCCATTAACCACATCGTTAAAAAGATACTGGGTAGTCGCAATAAGACAGATGAAGCAGCTGATTCAACGCCTAAGAAACCGAAAAAACAATCCGGTTTCTGGATGACCGTTTTCAAGGTCGAAGTAGCGGATATCGCATTTGCAGTTGATTCCATTCTGGCTGCTGTTGCTTTGGCCGTGGCGTTGCCACCAAGTGGATTGCCTGCAATTGGCGGACTCGACGGAGGACAGTTTATCGTTATCTTCCTCGGTGGATTCATCGGGCTTGTGATTATGCGTTTTGCAGCCTCATACTTTGTGAAATTGCTTCATTCCCGTCCAGGACTTGAAGTTGCGGCATTTGTAATCGTAGGTTGGGTAGGGGTTAAGCTGGCAGTTATTACACTCGCACACCCTTCATTGGGTGTTCTGGATGAGCATTTCCCGGAAAATAAAATTTGGAAATTCGGATTCTATATTGTACTGATCACCATTGCGGTATGTGGCTGGTTCCTGTCTTCCAAAGTTCCTGAAAAAGAAGACGAAAATCCGGTTGATGAGTTGGAAAAACAAGCAGGACTGTAATAATCATGTTACGCTAACAACATCATTATTAACTGGAAAACAGGAGATTGTCCTAGGACAATCTCCTGTTTTTGTTTACATATGCAATATGCAACATGGTCCAATTTCCAAGAAAAGGGTTGACACATGAATTCTAGTCCCTTTAATATAAGACTAACATTAACGAAGGGAGGCCGAGAGACATGATGCTTGGTTATGATTTGATTCAAACAGGGCGCAACGTAGACACAATAGCATATCCGGCTCATCGTTTCATTGGCCTCATACGGTCGACATAGGGGATAGGCATATCGTTTAGCGGTTTTTATAATCGATATGCGTTCTTCGCTTATATTATAGCGATGGATGACAGACACACAGCATGTTTATGCTGCTCTGTTCTCCGTTATTGTCATTCAGTAGAAGTCATGGGCGATTAGCCTATGGCTTTTTTTAGTTTTATTTTACAGATGAATCAGCAAACCGAATTTGCTGAACGTACAGGAAGGAATAATACACTTTTATGAATACAGAATTTAATTTATTTACTAATCCAAATGAAATCGCAGGTGGCTACCGGCATGAAGTAAAATTGCCTGCAGGCGACCTAACCGTATATGCGGCGCAACAGCTCTTCTCCTCGCTCGATTACAAGGTATTCGAGATGGCAAACAATAATCTGCAGATTCCGGGAATCTCTTACATGAGTTACACGCCAGACGTACACGTCGGTGTAGGTACGTGCATTGGAACGACAGCCGTGTGGGATGCGCAGAGCGGATACGTTTCTCCTTCCATTGTTGGCAGTGACATTGGCTGTGGCATGCGAGTGCATATGACAAACTTGCACAAGGACGAATTGAAAGACATCAAGCTCCGCCGTAAACTCGTCAAGGCCATTGAGAAAGTATTGCCGATGGAGGCAAACCAGCGAGGTCATTACTCGGATATAAGACTGGAGCATATTGTTCGTAAAGGGCTGCATGGTTTACCCAAAAAGTATATTCCGGACAGCTATACACCGAAAAAATCAACCTCGATGACACATGTGGAAAGCAGCAAGTTCAGTTACGATGAGGATGTGTTAAACCACGTTCCTGATATGACGTGGCATCGTTCGCATCGTCAGCTTGGAACACTGGGTGGGGGAAATCATTTTGCCGAGATCCAGGCGATTGAGATCGCTGAAGAGAATCGTGAAATCGCCGAAGCTTGGGGATTGTATGATGGACAAGTCGTGGTCATGATTCATTCCGGCTCTCGTGCATGGGGTGGTTATGTAAGTCAGACGAGTTCGTCAGCGATTGCCAAAGTCATGCAGCGGCTTAACCTGGGTACATCCGATCCCAGACTGGTATTTGCTCCACTGGAGCATGCGGAAGGTCGTCATTATGTGAACATGATGTATTCTGCATTAAATTACGCTGTTGTCAATCGTCATCTGATTGCGTATGCTATTCGCGAAGCATTCCGGGATGTGTTTGGCTCCAAATGTGAATTTCGTACGTTATACGATCTGATGCACAACTATGCCTGGGAGGAATCTCATGTAGACCAAGGCTCCGTTTTTGTGCATCGCAAAGGGGCAACACGTGCGTTGCCGGCAGGTCACCCGGACAATCCAAAGCCTTATCTGGCAACAGGACATCCGGCGCTTATTCCCGGTTCCATGGGAACTGCTTCATATATCATGGTAGGTCAGCCGCAGGGGGCTGATAATTATTATTCAATATGTCACGGTGCGGGTCGCATCCGTTCACGGACGGCAACGAAACGATTGATTAGCGTGGAAGATTTTGCAACGGCACTGGGTGTGGGTACAGAAGATGAGATCGTGGTAAACCAACGCTCACTTGAATCCATTATTGATGAATCACCTCAGGCTTATAAAAATGTAGATGAAATTATAGACAGTGTTACCGGCGCAGGCCTGGCTCAAGTTGTAGCCAAATGCAAACCGCTTGTAGCGGTAAAGGGAGCGAAATAATGACAATAAACGAAAAACAAACAGATCCAACCCAGGCGATCTATACCTATGACGAACAACATGATACCCGAATTCGAGTGGAAGGGTACGCCATCTATTCAAGGCTGATTCGTGGAATCAGTGAGGCGCTCCTCCAGCGCTATGGAGTTGAGTACAAGCTTTATGCCAGTTCTGACCCGAACAATGAATACTGGGAGTTACTCCGGGAAGACTTGCAAAATGGCAGTGACGAAGTGGAATTGGTAGCCCGCATATTCGAGGATTTGGAGCTTCAGACGTTGCATTACGACGATGATGGAGATGTACCCACTTATGGTGTGCATTACTCCATTCGCAATAACGTATTTGCTTATCCGAAATGGGGCGTAGCACTTGTGCGGGTTCCGTTTTTCCGAGAGAACGGGATCTACAGTGAAGACTTTGTCTTTGCCGTCGGTGATGAGGAGATGAAGCAATTTCTGGGAAGTGTCCGGGAACGGGAACGTCAGCAAAATATGAAAAAAGTAACGGTCTACACCGATGCCCGGAATGGTAGCGATCGCCATGTGGAATCCATCACTCGTTCCGTGGGAAGAGAGGATGTTGTTCTCTCGGCACAGATCAAGCAGGATATTTTCCGCTCGCTGGATCAGTTTTTCGAAGCGGATCGTTCTTTTTACCGAGATTATGATATCCCGTACAAACGGGGCATTTTATTGTATGGGCATCCAGGGAATGGTAAGACCACGTTGGTAAAATCCATTGCTGGAAGTATCCCGGGCCCGGCTGCGTATTGGCAGATTACAGAGTATACCAACAGTGAATCGGTGCGTGAAGTGTTCGAGGCTGCCAAGCGGTTGGCACCGATGGTACTGATCATTGAGGACATCGATTCGATGCCGGATGAAGTCCGTTCCTTTTTCTTGAATACACTGGATGGAGCTACGTCCAAAGAAGGCATCTTCCTGATCGGGACAACGAATTATCCGGAGAAAATAGATCCGGGCCTCATGAACCGTGCTGGACGGTTTGACCGAGCTTACGAAATTCCGCTGCCAGATGAAGCGCTGCGCCTGCAATACTTGCGCCAACGAGGCTTCACCGTATTTGCGGGTGAAGAAGGAACAATTGAAGCTGCTCGTCTGACCGACACGTTTTCTCTTGCGCAGCTGGGTGAGTTGTATGTGAGCGTTGCGCTCGAATGGCATCAGAATGGACAGACAGACATTGTAAAAGTCATTCAGTCGATGCGTGGCGAGCTGGATAAGAGCCATAAACATACTTGGCTGGCGCAGCCAGGTAAGGGCCGTGCAGGCTTTTATTGATCAGATCTAACCCATCCATCCTATAATATGACGCAATTTTATAAATAATCCTACCTCAATTGGTGATACTAACCTTGTCTGCTCTAACATACAATGACTTTCGGGAGGTACATAACGCAGCCCTGAGCTGGTGAGATGCCGGAAAGTAACGCGATCTGTTCCATACCTGACTAAGGCTTGTTTTGCAGAGGAAGATGCATGGGGACAAAAGGTAATATGCAAAAATTTTTATGCCAATTGTTTAAATGCTTCTGTAGCGGTTAATAGTAGACAGACAACAACAAAAACTTTAATTAGAGGTGAATGATATGGGTTGGTTATGGTCATTAATTATCGGTGGTATCATTGGATGGTTGGCAGGTTTGATCGTTGGTCGTGACATTCCAGGTGGTGTTATTGGTAACATCATTGCTGGTTTCATCGGTGGATGGTTAGGTGGAGTAATCTTGGGCGATATGGGTCCTGAGATGGGCGGATTCCACATTGTACCTGCATTGATTGGTGCGATCGTTCTTGTAGCCATCGTAAGCTTGATCTTCCGTTCGATGGGACGTAGTCGCGGGTAACCATTTCAAGATAATTTCTTGAATAAGTTGTCAGCCAAATGCATTATCAATGAAGAGGTTGATTGAGAGCCATAACGATGGCTTTCAATCAACCTCTTGTTGTTTTAAAATATATAAAGATATGCGTATTAAGCTATCTATATAAAATGGACTAAACATTTACACGAGAACGTAGAGGACAGAAATAACCTGAAGAAGTGGAGCTAAAAGCTTTCTGCAAGAAAGCTGCTTCGAAAGCATACACTCGCCTTTATCACCAGATTTTCTCCTTGTAAAGCCAAATATAAAAAATCTGGGGATAACAGAGATCAGAAGGTTGTTCTGTCATCGGAGTGGTAAGTGTAAAAGGTAGTTTAGATAAGAGGGGATGAACGGAATGGAAAAAGCTACATTCGCCGGCGGATGTTTCTGGTGTATGGTTACACCGTTTGAAGAACAACCGGGCATTCATGGCATTATATCGGGTTATGCCGGCGGTCACGTCGACAATCCAACATATGAGCAGGTCAAAACCGGGGAGACCGGTCATGTCGAAGTGGTTGAAATTACATTTGATCCAGATGTATTTCCTTATGAACGACTGCTGGAGCTATACTGGCCGCAGATTGATCCCACGGATGACGGAGGCCAGTTCCAGGATCGGGGGACACAGTATCGTACGGCAATCTTTGTGCATAATGAACGTCAACGTGAGCTTGCTGAACAGTCCAAACAGGAACTTGCAGCCAGCGGACGATTCAGTCAACCGATTGTTACGGAAATTCGCGATGCAGCTGTATTCTATCCGGCTGAAGACTATCATCAGGATTACCACAAGAAAAACGAAAAACATTATAAGGAAGACCGTGCGTTATCCGGACGGGACGAATTTATAGACGAGAATTGGAAATAGGATGATTCTATCCTGCCAATGAATAAGCCGGGAGAGCTCCTTATGGAACTCTCCCGGCTTATTATTAGATCGAGTATTTAGTTCGGTTCATTGGTATACGATAAAGAGCCGGAAAGACTCTTTTGTTATTTTGCAGAATTGGACTTCAGTACATATTTGGACAATGTCTCATTGTTCATGGAATAGATGACATCATCGACATAGGTTGAGACACCTTCTAATGAAGGAACTGAGGCACTGGTCGTGTAGATGTGCACGTCTTCCAGCGTCTGAGGATCAAGAATGTATCCTGTTTTGGAAAAATCAAGCTGATACTGACCATCCTGTGTCTGGTCGACATGCATCAATGCAGGCTGTGCGTCTTTGAATGTACGCTCGGTCACTTTACCTTTCATCGTGTACAATTCCAGCTTCTGCCCTGTAAAGACTGTATAACCGTTGCCAGCTGTCTGAATGTAGGCATCACCAGCAATGGCACGTCCCCAAGCAAGCTTGCCATCGATGCCAAAGCCCATCAGTCGGTTACCTGTGTTCTCAAAATTGGCGCGCATAATGATGGAACCATCGTCCAGAATGGCCAGGGATTCACCGCCGCCATCTCCTAATGTATTTGCATTGGCAGGGAATTGGTAGAAGGACAGACGATTCAACGTACGATCATAGATCTCCACTTTGGGATTCGCAGCTTGCTGCCAGAAGTTGCCTACCTTGGTTTGTTTACTGGCATCCACTACAATTCGACCATGGTCAGCCTTAAGCACGTTGCCGTTGATGGTCTTTTCGGTAATCAGCTTGCCCTTTTTGTCATATAACGAGATGTTGGAGCGAACCGAACCATTCGATTGCACGCCCTGACTTGAAGCAACCATCAGCGTATCGTTATCCAATAGGGATATGCTTGCAGGTGAATTCACCGTTTTGACCCAGTTGGTTTTACCGGATGTATTGAATGAGTACAATTTTTTGGTTTTGTCCGAATATTCCATATACACATAAGCTGTACCGTTGCTGGCATATACCGAATCGGAGTAGGTGGTATAAGGACCACTTTTCTCATGGAATATCGTATTCCACTTCAATTGTCCAGTTGTAGCATCGAATGCTTGGAGAGAGTCCAGTTGCCAGTCGAGTGTTGTTTTGCTGCTTGTTTTGGTCACGGGCTGGGAGGCATGTACATATACAAGATTTTTGGATGGCACGGCATGGATTCCCTTAATCAGAACATCTTTCTCTGTATTAGCTTCAGATAACATCAGGGAAGATGACGTCCAAGCCGGTTCGGGCATGGATTCGGTTGAAGCAGCGGCGTAACCTGTTGTATTCATGGTGAAGAGGAGCATGCCGCTAAAAATGAGGGCAGCCAATGTTTTGGACTTGTGTTTGGTCAATGTATGCAAGTGATAAACCACCTTTCTTCTTCGGTTCAAATAGAACCGATTGTTGAATTTTACCATTGAAGTGAAGTGGAATTCAACCGAACACACTGTAACCTTTTATCATTGGTTTCTCGAAATAACCATGTTTGAAGAAGTGTTGCGGTTACAGGGAATTCATCTTCTTTCGATGAAGGTGGAAGTCTGATATATTTAGTGCGGTGACAAGCCATATCTGCGTAAGACGTTGGATAGAACATAGGAAATGAACAAGGAGAACAGCTATGAACTGGAGTGAAAATGTGACCCTATGGGTCATAGGAATTATTGTCATATTACTACTGCTGGCCTGGATTATTCGGCGTGTTATCGGGCGCGGACAACGGATACGAAGTGAAGCCAATCCTCGTAAGATCACAATAAAGGACATCGACAAGATGGAGGATGGTTCGGAATTTGAATTATATCTCTATCATTTATTCGAAGAGCTCGGGTACGATGAGGTGCATAAGACAACGAGCAGCCGGGATTTTGGGGCAGATCTGGTGTTTGTTGATAGGCTAGGCAGACGAAGTGTGATACAAGCGAAGAGATATGGTGCGAACCATCCGGTAGGATTGAGTGCAGTGCAGGAGATATATACATCGATGCGTTATTATGAAGCCGACCGTTCCATTGTATTAACGTCATCTCGTTACACCGAAGCCTGTCGGACGCTTGCAGCAGTTAATGGAGTGAAGCTGCTGGACCGGGAAGACCTGATGGAATTAATTCTGTTATTCAAAGCCAGAAGAGTGGAAGAAGCACTGGAACTGATCGAAGAAGATGATCACGAACCAATCGAGACGTGGCAGTCCCGGCGAAAGCGGCAATCCCGCTAGGTTGCTTTGTATTACTGTGCTCTAACGTAGATTTTTTTAAATATAATCAAAAGTAGTAATGTAGTCAGGATTAACGTTTTAAACTGTGGAGACTCCCTCAAAAAAACGGATGACTGGGACAAATGCAGATTTTAAAACGATTATAACCAATCGCTAGGTAGATACAGGCGACTGGTTATTTTTCTGGATAGGTATTTCGAGCTCTTGTTTGTTCATCTGTTAGTTGTAGTATTCCGAATATTTGATTCATCCCCCCTGGTATCGACAATGTTCACCTCAAGGCCGTGACATTTAAAATTGTGGTTAGGATTTTTCCTAACCTCATCTTTTTGAAGTTCATACATAGCTAATTTATAATTTATTTCTTCCATATGTTTCAAACTTTCTTCGATTTTCTTTTGTAATTCATTTTTATGTTTCTTTAACATTTCCTCTCTTTCTAAATAGGTGGAGTTCCCCATCTCATAAGATTCCTTGTAGTTTTTAATTTTAGAAAGCGGCATTCCTGTTTCTTTGAGACAAAGAATAAAAGAAATCCAATCGATTTGTTGTTCGGTATAAACTCTATTCCCTTTTTCGTCGCGCGAAATATTCGGTAATATCCCTTGCTCTTCATAAAATCGAAGTGTCTTTGCAGTTATATTATAATTCTCCACCACATATTTCATTGAAAAAAACATCTGATCGCCTCCATAGTTACAGTTACTGTAACTGTTATTTTATCACAATAGAAAATTATTAAAAGTAAATCGTTTTAAATTGCGTGTCAAATTCCTACTTTACTTCCCCTTAGGTTAACCTGATATTCTTGAGTAGAACTTGTGATTGGGATGAATGAGATAGGGTTACCTTCATCTGTTCCATACATAAGCACTTAGAAATCAAAATATAAAGGAGAACGTACAATGAGTAAATTTAATAACTTGTTTGAACCTTTTACATTCAATAAAGGGATTACATTAAAGAATAGAGTGGTTATGTCTCCGATGACGACATGGTCAAGCAATGATGATTACACGATTTCCGATGAGGAAGTTGCATATTATAAAAAAAGAGTGAATGGTGTAGGTTTAGTTATCACGGGCTGTACTCATGTCCTACCCAATGGTATTGGATTTACACATGAATTCGCTGCATATAATGATTCATTTATCCCTAGTCTAAAAAAATTGGCAGATGCTGCTAAGAGTGGAGGAGCTCCAGCAATTCTTCAATTGTTCCATGCTGGAGATAAAGCGATTGCTGAATTAGTTCCTAATGGTGACGTGGTTAGTCCGAGCGGTGTTGCTCTGACTGAAGCAGTACCCCCTAGAGAACTCACACATGAAGAAATTCTGGAAATTATACATGCGTTCGGTGAAGCTACAAGACGTGCAATTGAAGCTGGTTTTGATGGTGTTGAACTCCATGGAGCCCACGGTTTTTTACTTCAAAGCTTTTTATCTCCATTCTTCAACAAACGTCAAGACGAATGGGGGGGATCACTGGAAAAACGTCTGAGTTTTCCACTAGCTGTTATTCGAGAGGTGAAAAAAGCTATTGAGAGATATTCGACAAAACCCTTTATTTTAGGTTACCGAATTTCCCCAGAAGAACATCAACAAGATGCCCTTAGAATGAAAGATACGTACGCACTGATTGATAAACTGATTGAAGAAAATGTTGATTATGTTCATGGTTCCTTGGTACAAGCCCTTACGTCAAAACCAAAATATAACCAAGATCACAAAAAAACGTATCTTGAGCTGATTGTTGAACATGCGAATAATCGAATTTCAGTAATTGCAGCGGGTTCTTTGGAAAGCCCAGAGGATGTCTCTGAAAGCTTGGAGAAAGGACTTTCATTAGCGGTAATTGGACGTGTATTAATCTCCGATCCAGAGTGGATTGAAAAAGTTCAACAAGGAAGAGGATCGGAAATTCAAAACGTGATTAAATCATCTAACGTTAGAGATCTTATGTTGCCAGCGAAATTATGGGGTGTCATACAAAATGCAGGTCCATGGTTTAAAGTTGAACAATAAAGAAGATGAAAGATCAAAAAAGGCCGCAAATAATAGCGTCCTTTTTTGATTTCAAGAACTTTTGTACTAATTTATCCGCTTCAACAAAAAAGCTTCACCTTCACTTGCGTAGCTGCACATGATATATTGAGTGTATATCAACCAAAGGAGTGTGTGATCCATTATGGCACGTACACAAACACAAAAAGCATTACGTAAAGCAGAGCGGTCAGGTCAATGGTGCTCGGAACAGAGCCGAAGAGTTAACGGAGATTATGGTGCGTTATCCCAGCATGTACGGCTCATGCCTACAAAGCAGGAAAAATTGCAAAAGGTTAAACACAAGAAGCAGATCATCCAGGATGGTAGTGCTTCTTTTTATTTTGTCTGTGAGGCGCCGATTGCTGGATAAGACGATAAAATTCTTTCTTTGGTTGGAAAGTAATCATGTGGACTGTTAAAATCATTCTAATGAATTGGACTATAAATCCTTGTATATCTAATGAAGGGAAGAAACTATACATATGACAACAGCGCTGCACATGAATAAAAAAATCGTTCGGCGTTTTTTACTGCAAACGCAAGCTTTACTTGGACGTTGGCCCGCAGTTTCCTTACCTTCAGGACCGGACCAAGTTTTGAGTTTGATTCGCTCCCTCGGTTGCGTGCAGATCGATCCTGTGGCTGCTGTAACTGGAAACCAGCATTTGGTGCTGGGGGCTCGTGATCCTGGTTATACTGCTGACAGCTTAAATACGCTGCTGAGTGATCACAAGGTGTTTGAATATTTTGCAAATGCTGCCTGTGTCATTCCAATCGAGGATTATGCTCTCTTTGAACCTGTGCGTGCCCGATTAAGGGAGCGTCTGGCTCCGTCCCTGCAAGGTCTGGAGAAAACAGTGCAGCATGTGTTACAACGTTTGAAGGAAGAAGGACCTTTACCTTCCAGAGCCTTCCGTGCTGTTGAGCGGGTAAGTGGTTATTGGGACAGTGCAGATGTGCCAAAGACAAAGGATACTACACTTGCTCTGAATTTACTGTTAGACTCCGCTGTGATTCGTGTGGTGGCGAGGCAGGGGAATGAACGTTATTTTCATATTACCGAATCCGGATTGCAACAACAGGGACTTACGATAAAAGAAGACATCGGTTTATTTGCCCAGAGACAGGCTCTGCTGGATAAATACATTCATGCGTATCGTGTCGTAGATGCCCGTGATCCCCGACTCGGTTGGCTGAAATCTACAGCGGCTGAACGACGCGCCGATATTGCTGCCCGTGTGTCAGATGGGCGAATGATCCCGCTTAAGGTGGAGGACGTGGTGACGCCTTATTATATACGTGCTGAAGATGAGGATTTGCTGCTGCGCATGGAAAGGGAAGAGCCACACTATGATCCATCAGGCCCGGTCCGTTTCTTGCCACCGCTGGACAACCTATTATGGAGAAGAGAACGTATTGTTGATTTATTCGATTTTCATTATAAATGGGAGATTTATACCCCAGAGGTGAAAAGAACCTACGGTTATTATGCCATGCCTATTCTTCACGGTGATCGGTTGATTGGACGTATGGACCCACGACTTGATCGCAAAACCGGAGTACTTACCGTTCGTTTGTTATCGATGGAAGAGACTGCTCCACCTGTGGAGGAATGGATCACGGATTTTCGGGAGGGACTTCAATTCTTTGCGTCCATGCATGGAGCACGTTCCATTACTATCGAGAAGACGGTACCAAAAGAGCTGAAAAAGCTGCTTAAATCGATTTGATTAGGAGATATACGAAAGAATGTATGGATACGGGAGATTGGAATTGTTAAGGGGGGAGGATCTAAAAAGGACAAAAAAGGAGGAGCCAGAGGGCCCCTCCTTCATTGATTTTAAAATCATATTTTTAACATGATATCCGCAAGTTAGCTCTAACGAAAACCTAAGCTCACGTCCACGCAAAAACTTCTTTAGTTCACCAGATGAGGCACTTCAACGTTTGGATCAACATCTGCTTCATAATCCACACCATCGGTTTCAAAACCGAACAGCTGGAAGAATTCGCGACGGTAACCTTCCAGATCAGACAGATCGTAGATGTTCTCTGTGGTCAACTCATTCCAAAGCTTCGCCACTTCTTCCTGAACGTCAGCTCTCATCTCCCAATCGTCAATGCGAATGCGACCTTCTGCATCGGTTGGAACTTCCCCTCCTGCATACAGGCGATCAGCGAACAGACGATGCAATTGCTCGATGCATCCCTCATGCAAGCCTTTTTCTTTCATGACTTTGTACAATGCTGAGATGTACAGCGGCACCACTGGAATCGCGGAGCTGGATTGAGTCACCAGCGCTTTGGCTACAGTTACGTAAGCACGTCCACCTTTGGCACTCAGACGATCATTCAGCTTATGTGCAGTTGCTTCCAAATGATTCTTGGCTTGACCGATGGAACCATCACGATAAATGGCATGCGTAAGTTCAGGACCGATATAGGAGAAAGCGATCGTTGTTGCATCGTCAGCAAGCACACCGCCTTGTTGCAGGGCATCCATCCACAGTTCCCAATCGTCTCCACCCATAACGGTTACCGTTTGACGAATTTCCTCTTCGGTTGCCGGCTCAAGAGTAACGGAGCTGATTTCGCCTGTGTGGAAGTTTACCGTTTTGTTCGTGTAGGATTGTCCGATTGGCTTCAGCACAGAGTTGAATACTTCCCCTGTGTTCGGATCGGTACGGCGTGCGGAGGCTACGCTGTATACAACCAGATCGACTTGACCGAGTTCACTGCGAATCAGTTCAACGGCTTTGTCTCGTGTTTCGTTTGCAAATGCATCACCTGTAATGCTGTACGATTTCAGGCCTGCTTCCTCAGCGGCTTTTTCGAATGCAGCGGAGTTGTACCAACCTGCTGACGCCGTACGTTTTTCTGTAGAACTGCTCGGACGGTAAATGCCGACTGTATTCGCTCCCGCTCCAAAAGCAGAAACGACGCGTGACGCCAGACCGTATCCGGTGGAAGCACCGATCACGAGTACATTACGCGGTCCTTTCAGCTCAGGCTGGGATTTCACATAATCGATCTGTTCCTGCACTTGGGCAGCGCAACCTACAGGATGGGAAGTGGTACAAATAAAACCACGTGTTCTTGGTTTAATAATCATTTATTTGCATCCTTTCATATTCAGCTCATGTTTCAGCATTTCGATAAAATGCTCTTACACATACTTTCTTATTGTAAAACAATTACCTCGGAAACGGAAACCGTTTCGTTTGATTTCGCCGGAAGGGTGGCGTTATATCTCTAATTTTGCGATGATGTGAATAGAATGTACTCGCTTGTTAGGATAGAAAGGACAGGGATACCATGCTGAAGGAACGGATTGAACTGCTAAGCAAAAGAAAACAAATCTCCCGTAAAGACCTTGTGGAAGGTCTGGTCACGCAGGCCCACTTTGCCAATATCCTGGCTGATCGTTATCCGCTACCTGAGGACTTGGCAGAAGCCATCGCCGGGCGTCTCGGGGTATCCCCTTCCTATATTCTAAAAGCTGCGGCTCAGGACGAGGAAACACTCGAACGTGCAGAGTTTATTTTCGAACAAATGTCTGTTCCAGCGTCGGCGATATCCGAAGAAACGGTGCATGCACTGGCAGATCGGGATGACACGCTGACCGTCGAGCTGACAACGGCCTTGATGAAGGCGGTCTATTATCAACAATTAAACGATGCAACGGCTCATGAGTATATACATACGTCCTACCTCAATTTTTACCTGGAAAAATACGGTCGTCCAGACGATATTGATCTGCCGCGTCCGTTAGTCAAGGCACTTTTGTTCTATAAAATACAATATTATCGCTCCAAAATGGCTTTTGTAGATGTACTAACTCATGCAACCAGGCTCAGTGAGTTGGCGCTTCCTGGCAGTGAATTCTGGCTGTCTGTGCAAAATATCAAGATGGAAGCCTACATTCAGGTCAAACAGTATGAAGAGGCAAAACAGGTATTTGAGCTTACGATGCGTCATGTCTATGATCAGCGGATGTTCCATCGGTTGTCCGGGTTATATGTAGCATATAGTGGCTATTGCTTCGCAATGGGGCTGGTTCAGGAGGCACTCTCGGCATTAACAATGGCGGAGGCAAACCTCGTGTATGCCGGCAACCAGGGAGATCTGGTAACGGCGATTGCGAACAATCGGATAGTCATGTTAACGATGACAGGTGAACTGGATCAGGCACAGACGGAGATTGAACGATTCGAGTCGCTATTGCAGCAGGAAACGGAAGAAACACAGCTCGCGATGCGACCGCTCGTCAGTGTATATCGATGCGAAGTGGCTCTGGCGCGGAAGAACTGGGGCGTGCTCGCGCAAAGTGTAGATCAACTTTTGAAATGTGCAACCACACAGGACCAGCAGATGAGCGCAACCTTCTACCAGAGCCATCTGGCTCTTGCGCATGGAGATCGCGAAGTTTTCATGGAGCGGGCACTTGCGTGTCTGCCTTATTTTGAATCCGCGCAGCATGTCCTGCGGCTTGAACCGTTATATGAGGGGATGGCCGTAGTATCCGAGGATCAGCGGAAATACAAGGAAGCAGCCATGTATTATCGGAAACTGGTCTATCTGTTACGCAAAAAATAGAGTGGAAATCGGCTTGGAAGAGCCTGATTATGGCATGATTTGGTGCATTGCCAAAGCACTTGGCACAAAATATAGCTGCCAATCGTGAAATGAAGATCGGATTAGCAGATTTTTTTTGCGGAATTAGCATACTTCCTTACCAAAGAAACGATTATCCGGTAATTCAATTACCGGATTTTTCGTTTTTTTTGTATGCCGCCAGAAGGGTATTCAAGGACAAGCAGCCGTGTTTATAATTTAACTATAATATAAAAACAAATAAAACAAATGAGGTGTTTATTATGGGATGGTTCGGTAAAAAGAACAAACAGGAAGATGCGATTGCTAAAGCGGATAAAATGATGAATAAAGGACTCACTGGCATGATGATGAAAGGTTTTGTATCCAAGGAACATCGGGAGGCGATCAACCAAAGTCTGGATTCGGCAAAGCAGGCACAGTTGGCGGCGAGTGGTTCGCTTCCATTAACGGCAACAGCAACGGTGGTGACGATCACCGATACAGGCAAACTGATCAACTTTGATCCGATTGTTGTACTTGTATTGGATGTGACAGAGACAAACGGTAACCAGTATCAGCGAACATTGGAGACACTGGTGTCCAAAATGCAGATTCCGCGAGTTGGAGATCGGGTGGGATTGGGCCAGAATCCATCGAATCCGTCCGAACTGATCTACATGGGTCTAGTATCCATCTAGAAGGTATTTGGTTATAGACAGCGATACTCTATTTGAATAATGCGTATAACAACGATTAATGGATATATCATTAGAGGTTTTGATAGAGATATTAAGAGAAGGATTAAGAAAGGGTGGATCATATGGTAGGTTTCCTGAGATTGATTGGCGTATTAACGGTGTTCGGAGTGGGGTTCTCCCCATTTCTGGCACAGCAGCTGTGGAACGATCCATTTATGATTATGCAGGCATGGTGGTATACTCCGGCAATCTTTGCCGGGTTTGCACTGATCTTTGTTCCTGCGATTTTGAGCAATATTTTTGGCGTAGGTCGAGTGAAGACAGGTTTACCAGCAGTTGGGGTCATTAAAACTATACAACAGACAGGTACGTATATTAATGAACAGCCTGAGGTTCGATTGGGTCTGACGGTGTCGCGTAAGGGGCGTGAGAAATACGATACCGAGATGAAAGCCGTCATTCCGCTGACATCCATGGCACAGTTTCAGCCGGGCAGTTTTATTCCGTTAGTGGTCTCCGTAAAGGATGAGCGCAAGGTAGGGCTTGATATGAAGGGGCAATTATCACAGGAGGATATGCAGCAATTGTTGGATGAAAAGATGGTACAGCAAGGGGTATCACCTGAAATGATAGACATTGCAAGAACAGGGGAAAAAGCGATGGCCAAGATCCTTGATGTCACTCCACTTGGGAGTGGAGGCAGTAATAAGATCAAGCTTCAGCTCAAACTCAGCATAACAAAGACGAACGGTGAAACCTTCAATGTGACAACGCAAAAAGAGATTTTGTCATCTGCGCTGCCCCAGGTGCAGCAAGGTCATATCATTAACGTCATTTATTCAAGACAAGACCCAACAAAATTGGTGTTGGCATTGAATGTACAGGAGCGACAATTAAGTGACTTGTTCTCCTCCTGATGATGTAGACAAAAGGAGGACCTACAGATCATGTTTATGACGTGTAGGTCCTCCCTATTGCATTTGGTATGTACGAGAGATGCAAGCAACGGACTACTTTCAGACAATACCAAGGCGCATGCGATAAGAAAAGAGTACTTTTCTTGATTCTCCGTTAAATACACGATTAGCCAGCGTTCTGAACTCGTCAGCAGCTGTTAATAAATCATCCGCCCCAAGCTTCAACGCCGTTTGCAGCCCGCCTTGGCTTAGGGCGAGATTGACGTATCGATCGGCAGTGAATGTCTCGTGGTGATGAAACACGATTTCCCGCACATATCGGAACAGACCGGACTCCTGAATCTGCTGCAAATGCCCATCCTTGCTCCATTTATGTGCCTGGCTATCCTGGGGAGCCAGACTGGCTGCTCGTTGATCTGCTTCTTGATTCAGCTGCAGATAGGCTTGTTCTAACTGCCAGTCTAACATTGGTGGCCAGTCGCAATCGTAGGCTGCAAATATGCCCCCTGTGCGAAGTACACGTGCAAACTCGCGTAGTGTGGGTTGCGGCTCCATCCAGTGGAATGATTGGGAGCAGGTAAGCACATCAACACTGCCATCTGGTAGTCCGAGGTCGTGAGACAAGCCGGACACAAACCGCAGGTTATCCGGCTTCCCGGCAGATTCCCACTTGGATTCTGCTACAGACCTCATGTCATCGCTGGGTTCAAAGCCGATAATGCGTTCTGCCTCATTAAGCCAGATCCACGAGGATAAGCCGGTGCCACAGCCAACATCTGCGACCATACGCGGTGTGCTGCCAAGATATGTCGTTAGAATATCCACGACTTCAGTGGGAGCGGCTGGTCGGTTCTGATCGTATAACGTACCAAAACCTTTGAAACGTTCCACATTGTTGCGTCTAATGTCTTGCATGAATAAACCTCCTTCGGTCAGATGGATGACGGAGAGTCAGCTGTGATCAAAAGTTGTATAGGCCTATATTATATCATTCATTGTTGGGAAGTTTGTTCATGACGTTCTGCAAATGTTCAACGGCTTTGATATGACGTCTGAGCAATTCCTGTCCTACATGAACAGGATCGATTACGGTCAGCTCGGAACCAAATGACAGCAGGAAGGAGTAGAGCCATTCCCCTACATTCAGTTCGAGAGACACACGGAGCCTGCCATCAGGCTCTTTTTTAATGAGGGACGGTTCGAAAAAATCATGTACTCGGTATGCAATGGTGCTGGAAAACGAGAGTGTCAAAGGAGTCAGGGCTGGAGCTATCTCTGATTCAGGGTGGGTTGACCCCGCATCAACAGGGTGATCGTGTTTTCTCGTTAGAAAAGTCAATTGGGTGATCCGTTTCATCTTAAATGTCTCGAATTCTCTCCGATCAGGGTCATCATGGATATATCCTTTGAAGTACCATGTACTGTTTTTGAATATAAGTTTCTGTGGCTCCACGGTTGGAATGCTCTTCTCACCATCCGAATTAACATAATGAAACGTAATCAGTTGATTCGTTAATATGGCTTGTTTCACCTGATTGAACAGTTCTCTCTCTTGCAGGGGGATGCTGCCCCATGGTG
The DNA here is from genome assembly GCF_030369595.1 of Paenibacillus sp. PK1-4R. Classification (NCBI taxonomy): domain Bacteria; kingdom Bacillati; phylum Bacillota; class Bacilli; order Caryophanales; family Paenibacillaceae; genus Paenibacillus; species Paenibacillus sp. PK1-4R. The sequence continues at coordinate 5,308,257 of NZ_CP126535.1, read as the reverse complement.
AGAAATTGAATTCGATCCAATCCAGCTTGTGATCAAACAGAGCGGTCAGCCGTTGCAGCATATGAGCACTATTAAGGTGTGGGATCGCACTGATGCTGTATAGTCCCATCAAAATTTCGTTCTGGTCTTCTTCCGACAACAGGGACTTGTCCATGACATAGTTGTCCATCAGATGGATACCGCCATGTTTGCCGGTTGTCGTATAGACGGGAATGCCCGCAGCGCTCAACCGGTCGATATCACGGTACACCGTGCGTACAGAAATCTCGAACATACGGGCGAGTTCTGGTGCGGTGGCTTTCTTTTTCTCCAATAACAAAAGCAACATTCGAAATAGTCGGTTATTTTCCATGCTCTGATTATACCATGACAATAGGTGTCAGGGTATGGATGGTACACTGGTATAAAAGTCTTACCAAGACATTTTGACTCAGATTTATAATTTGTTCTTCATTTATTGCGAAGTAGTGAAGGGGACGATATCGATTCTGAAAAAACGAAGTGTTCGCATTTATCATCGGATTTTTCCATCTAAAAATGGGAATAAAAGAAATCCGAGGATAACAGCGATCAGAAGAACGATTCGTGACCGGAACGGCTACTCGCATAATATCAGCACTTTATATCGAAATGAGTTAAATATGAAGGAGGAACTGGTCATGACAATGAAAGAAGGATTTTACTGGGGTGGCGCAACGGCTGCCAATCAATTCGAGGGTGGATGGAACCAGGGTGGCAAGGGGCCAAGCACGTCTGACATGATGACAGGGGGAACCCACACGATTCCACGCCGGATTACACCTGTACTGGAAGAGGGCACGTATTATCCGAGCCATGAAGCGGTTGATTTTTACGGACACTACAAAGAAGATATTGCCATGATGGCAGAAATGGGATTCAAAATGTTCCGCATGTCCATCAACTGGTCCCGAATCTATCCGAACGGTTACGATCTGGAGCCAAACGAAGAGGGGTTGCAGTTCTACGATAATGTTTTTGCCGAGTTGAAAAAGTACAATATTGAGCCGCTCGTAACGATCTCCCATTATGAAACGCCATTTGGTCTGACGCAGAAGTATAACGGCTGGGCTTCCCGTGAAGTTATCGATTGTTATATCCGTTATTGTACAACCCTGTTCAACCGTTACAAGGATCAGGTCAAATACTGGCTGACGTTCAACGAAATCAACTGTCTGACGATGCCGATGGGTGCTTATATGGCTGCAGGTATTCTGTTTGAAGGCAAAGAGACGCTGGTCGACGGAGTGGATGATCCACAGACTCGTTTCCAGGCATTACATCATCAATTCGTTGCGAGTGCTAAAGCGGTGAAGCTGGGACATGAAATTAACCCTGATTTCCAGATCGGCTGTATGGTCGCTTTTATGACAACCTATCCAAATACTTGTAACCCGGACGACATGCTGCTTGCACAGAAGAAAGACCAAATCTCCAATATGATCTGCGGTGATGTACAGGTTCGTGGAGCATATCCTGGATTCGCCAAACGTTTCTTCGCCGAAGAAGGTATCCAGATCGAGATGCAACCGGGAGATGAGCAGACTTTGCGTGAAGGCTGCGTAGACTTCTATTCCTTCAGTTATTACATGTCTCTGGTTGAGAGTGCGGACGAGTCCCTCGAGAGAGCAGAAGGTAATCTACTGGGCGGTATCAAAAATCCATATCTCGAAGCTTCCGACTGGGGTTGGCAGATCGATCCAAAAGGACTGCGTTATACACTGAATCATCTGTATGATCGTTATCAGATTCCACTGATGGTGGTTGAGAACGGTTTGGGTGCTGTCGATGTGGTAGAGGAAGATGGCTCCATTCAAGATGACTATCGCATTGATTATCTGAAAGGTCACATTGAACAGATGAAAGAAGCGGTAGCTGACGGCGTAGATCTGATTGCCTACACCATGTGGGGATGTATCGACCTGGTTAGTGCATCCACTGGAGAGATGAAGAAGCGTTATGGCTTCATTCATGTCAACAAGGACAACGATGGTAATGGTGACTTAAGCAGAACACCGAAGAAGAGCTTCCACTGGTACAAAAAAGTTATCGAATCCAATGGTGAAGAGTTATAAGTTGGTGTGAAAAAACCAGATCGGTCTGTTCCCTTAAATGGGACAAGCGGTCCATGTAGTCCTGAACGAGTTCAGGACTACTATATATGAATATAAAAAATACCCGGTTATCCTTCAGTTAAGGAAAGCCGGGTATTTCTTTGTGTAGTTCAATAGCGGACCGCCTAGGCGAGCCTTCTGCTTTGCAGTTGGGACATGCGCTCCAAATGCCGCCGGTAAAACCATATGCATGTGGAGAGCCAGCAACCACTCAAGAAGTATCCTCCGACGATATCACTTGGATAATGCACACCCAAGTAGATACGACTTATACCAATGGTCAGTATAAATACGGCGCTGGCAATAATCATCAGCACACGGCCCGTAACAGTGGGTACATGTTTCCAGATCAGAAAGGCCAATCCACCATACAGGCTAAATGCGGCCATGGAATGCCCACTGGGGAAGCTGTAGCCGCTCACTTCGATGATCCGGTTAATGGTAGGTCTAGCACGCTGGAATATCATTTTGAGCAATGCATTTAACAGGGTTGAACCTGCGAGCACACAAGCCAGGAAGAGCAGTTCGCGTTTGTGTCGCAGATAGACGTATAACACAATCATGGCGATGATGGTAATGAAGACCACAGGCATTTCACTGCCGATCCAGGTAAAAAGGTGCATGAATTGCGTCATGCCGGGGGACTCCAACCCCTGAATCCAGCCGATCAGCGTATCATCAAATCGATGAATCTGGTTGTCACTGATGGACAGGGCGATGCTTACAAAGGCGATCATGCATAACGCTGCAACGAGCAGCGGGAATGAGATATTCTTTTTCCAGTTGTGCATCAAATGTTGAGTTCCTCCGTGATAGTTGATTTCGTATGTTGTGTCCTTGCGTATGTCGGACATAACGATATTTATATTATGCTATAATTTTACAATAAATATAGCAGCAATAAAAATATGTAACCTTAACAACGCTTATTTAAGCAGAGAATGTAGGAGGGGAGCAGTCGGAATGAAACGATGGTTGGTGATGTGCATGTTGATCTTACTGTTGGTTACGTCTGGGTTAGCTCTATTTCCCGGAGAGAAAGTGTATGCTTGCAGTTGTGTCGAGAGTGATGTTCAAAAGAGATTGGAAACGTATACCACGGTATTTACAGGAAAAGTAGTGAAGAAAGGCGGATCGCAGCTATACCGGTATAATGGCGTAAGAGAGTATACCTTTGATGTAGATTCTGCATGGAAGGGAGTCAGTGCCAAAAAGATGAAAATTGTGGGGAAGGACGGTGGGTCTGACTCCTGTGGCATTCAATTTGAAAAGAATCAGTCCTACCTGATCTTTGCCAGTCTAGATGAACGAGACAACAGGCTGCATACGAATCTGTGCAGTGGCAATGTTCCTGTTGAACAAGCCGGGGACGATCTGAAATTGCTTGGCGCGGGCAAGGTTGTAAGTAAAGAAGATTTTGGAGAAACAAATGATGGGCGAAGTGAATATTACCTGCTTATTTTATACGGTGGAGTCATTTTATTGGCAGCGTTGGCAATCGTGTGGATATGGAAACGAAAGAAAAGAATCTGATTGCAGGTCTAATGAAATTTGAAAGTTGGATTGTATAACATAAGGTTTGTATGACAAAAAAAGAAACTAATCCCCGTACAGAGTGTTAAGGTACATTAACGTTCTATACGGGGATTTTCAGGATTGGCGTCAAAATTGTATCCAATTGGAGCAGGGACTATCGATCTTATGAAACTAGTTTAGCTGCAACATGTATTCATAAGCTGTGACGCCAAATACCCGTTTGAAATGACGATTCAGATGGGTCAGATCAACAAATCCGCAATCGGCAACAGCAGTATATACGTCCTTGTGTGTTTCGATGGATTGACGGGCACGCTCTACCTTGCAGTTTAAGAAAAACTGGTAAGGGGATATGCCGGCTTGTGCCTTGAATTCACGGATAAATTGAAACTTGGACATGCCAAATTCGGAGCTCAGGTTGTCCAGCTTGAGTACATCTTCGGTGCTGCAAAACATGATTTCCTTGGCTTTGCGGACCAGGTTGTCCTGAGGCAACCAGAGCTTGGTGTCCATTTCCTTCTGAGCCAGAAGGTGAACCAGATCGAAGACCCGTTCGCTGCACTCGGCTTCGTCCTGTCTGAGTTGAACGGCGTCGTTCAGCATCAGGATCTTACGTGCAAGCTCGGGATCATAGACGATGGGACTTCCAAAACGCAATTCCTTTTTGCCTATAATCTCCTCAACCAATTCAGGCTTCAAATACAGCATCACATAATCAATGCCAGCCTTATCATAGGAGCTTCCGTCATGAGACTGTTCGCGGTTAAACAACATCACACCATTTTGGTGAGAAGCCTGATATTGTCCGTCGAGGTTGTATTGTTGAATGCCGCGCAGCGTTACGCCAACTGCATACTCTTCGTGGCAATGTTTTTTATAAGTGAAATCGGTAAAGCTGGCGGATAGTGCCAGCACGTCTTGCGACTTTTTATAGTTAAACCGTTCCATGCAGCACACCTCCCAAGCTTTAGATCAATCCGGAGACTATAATGGCTGAGTATAACAAAAAAAGGGCCATGAGAATACTCAGTAATTTTTGGTGCCGATTTAGCAACGTTTTGAAAACCGTACCAAAAACAACCCAACTGGAATAGGCCAGAAAACCAATGAATGTAATGAGCAGCACGAACAGAAACGATGAGAATGAACTTTGATAAAAGGGCAATACATAACTTGGAATGACCGTGAAAGTAAACAAGACCACCTTTGGATTCACAAATTGCATGATGAAACCGTTCCAGAATCCGGTAACTTGTTTCGGTGCATCCTCGGTGGTACCCATCTTGTAGATCTGGTACGCCAGATACACCATGTACAGACCGCCGACGATCTGCATCACCTTCAGAATTCCGGGCAACACGCCCGCAAGAAGATGATTAAGAAACGCTGATGCGGTAAGCAGCAGACCAAATGCCAGTGTAGCTCCCCAGACATAACGCATTGTTTTTCGTGCGCCAACGATCTGTGTAGAAGAAAGAATTACGATATTGCTGGGGCCGGGTGTGAATGTAACAACGATGCAGTAGATTAAAAAAGATGCAAGATTCATAATGATGATGCTCTCCTCTGGTTGTAGTCTAGTTCCATGATCATACGTCCAGAGGGAGAAACCATATAGTACATTATTGCAGCAGATACACGGTTGGCAACAGGAGCTTGCTTATAAAAGATAAGGAGTAGTTTTCTTTTTGAATGATTGCGTTTACAATTTAGACGATGTACAAGGTGATAAGACCACTTGAGGAAGTGAACGGAATGAAAAAAATGCTGCTGGTATACATTTTACTAATCTCAGCCTTTGCATTGTATGTGTTGAGATTCGAATACACCAGTCAGGTAAACAGTTCTTGGGAGGACCGGGGGTTGCGCGGCGATATCGGAGAAACGTATATCATGATTACATTCCAGTCCGGGCTGGAGTATTGGAAAAGCCCGCTCAAAGGTTTCGAGGATGCCGCGGATGCGCTTGGCGTGACCGTAGAATATCGCGGTGCTACCCGGTATGATGCGAAGGAGCAGACCATGGTGATCGAGCAGGCCATCGCTCGTAAACCGGCGGGTATTGCCATATCTGCGATTGATCCACAATCGCTAGTTCCAGCGATTAACAAGGCAATCGACGCAGATATCCCTGTTGTATTATTTGACGCGGATGCACCTGATAGCCAGGCCTATTCTTTTCTTGGGACAGATAATTACAAGTCGGGTGTAATGGCTGCAGATAAAATGGCTGAACTACTGGGTCGTGAGGGAGAGGTCGCGGTATTAACCTTACCTGGGCAACAAAATCATGAAGAGAGGACGAAGGGTTTCCGCGATACGATCAAGGAGAGATACCCTTCCATGCAGATCGTTGAAGTTGCAGACGGACACGGTGATGCGATGGTATCCAGAGACGAAACACTGAGAATGATGAAGGAACACCCGGAGCTGGCGGGTATTTTTGTGACTGAAGCTACCGGAGGAGCAGGAGCGGGTGAAGCCGTTCAGACTGCCGGGGACAGACATCCATTGCAGATTATTTCGTTTGATACGAATAAGGATACATTGGACATGATCAAGAACGGTACGATCTCAGCTACCATTGCACAGGGAACCTGGAATATGGGATATTGGTCACTCCAATATTTGTTCCATCTGCATCACCAGTTAACGGTCCCTGCCCCATCCTCATCCGGTGAAAATGCACCGCTTCCCGTGATGGTGGACACAGGGATCTCTGTGGTGACACGCTCGGATGTGGATGATTACTATGCCAAATAACAAGGGAGATTTCAAGAGTCCAAGGCCTTGGAGCAGGAGAGCAATTCTCTCCACTTTCAGGAACGGGATTCGGCGTTTACGCTTGCGTAATATGCCCCTCCGCTACCAGCTGATGCTGCTTTTTCTGTTATTCGCCATTGTACCTTCCGTAGGACTTGGGTTGCTTGTGAACTGGACGGTGGAGCGGGTAGTTGAGCGACAGGTTGAAGGTCATACCATGCAGCTGATTGGCAAAGTGAATGAAGCTCTGAACAGCAAAATGGAGAATTTGCAAAACATGACCTACCTGATTGCCTTTAACCCGGATATTGATGCTTTTATGAACGACAAAATGCCACCGAATGATGATGCAGGCATCGAACCGATGAACATGGACACCAATGCCGCAACGGAGCAAAATCGGTTATATGGCATCAAGCAAACCTTGCAGGGGTTCACAACGTTGTATCCTGAAATCGCCGGGATTGTTCTTGTTAATGAACGTGGTGACTATATTAGCAACGAGATGTATCCCCGGGCGGAACAGAGCCTGATCCAGGAAAAATGGTATCAAAAAGCTTCGGCCAATCCGGGCATTTTCATGGTATTGGGTCAGCCAAAAGAGCGTAATCTCACGACACATGTACGGTACAAGGACGATGAGATTGTATCGGTTGCACGTTCCATAACGGATGAAGCGTCAGGACGTGTACGGGGCGTTATTATGATTGATCTTAAACTAAGGTCCGTCTCTCAAGCTGCCCGTAATGTAACCTTGGGGAAATCCGGTTATGTGATGGTAACGGATGCAGAGGGTCACAGTGTATACAAGCCTGAGCATCCGCTAATAGAACACATTCCCACAGACTGGTTCCCCTCCGGTGAGAGTGGAACGTTTACCGCCGAAACAGAGGGTGGAACGTTATTATTCATGTACCAGTCGTCTACCTTTACGGGTTGGAGAACGGTAGGGGTATTTCCCACAAGAGACTCGATCTCCGAAGTGCGCCAGATCCAGTTTTACGTGGTTAGCTTTGTATTTGTGGTGTGTTTGTTCGGCCTGAGCGCCTCTTTATGGTTCTCCCGTTCTATTGCTCAGCCCATTTTCCGGCTGATGTCCTATATGCGCAGGGCGGAGACCGGCAATCTCAGACCAGGCCGCTGGAGTGATCGCGCTGACGAGATTGGTATGCTTGGCAACAGTTATAACCGAATGCTGGCACAGATTAGACAACTGATATCACTAAATGAATTGCGGGAGCGGCAGAAGCGCGACGCTGAAATGCGGAGTTTGCAGGAGCATATCAAACCACACTTTTTGTACAATACCCTGGATACGATTCATTGGATGGCACGCAAAGAGGGTGCAGAAGATGTCTCCGGCATGGTTGGTGCGTTATCTCGATTATTTCGCATAGGGCTTAGTAAAGGACAGGATTATATTCCGCTGCACTCCGAGCTTGAGCATATGACCAGCTATATGCAAATTCAGCAGACACGATACCGCGATCGTCTTCAGTATACATTGAATATTCCAGAGGAACTGCAGGACCTTTTTGTGTTAAAGCTGCTGCTTCAGCCCCTAATAGAGAATGCAATCTATCATGGAATCAAGGGCAGGCGTGGGCCAGGACACATTCGGGTGGAGGCCAGATTGGAACATAACAGACTGCTGCTGACTGTTCAGGATAATGGAGCAGGCATGTCCAACGAACGGCTTGCCGAGATGCAGCATCTGCTCGAAGCTCCTCTAGCAAGTTTGGAAGCGTCTTCGCCTGGGATGACAGGCAAAAGTTATGGAATGTTGAACGTGCAGGCCCGTCTCCGGCTGTCCTTTGGTGATGAGTACGGTATTGAACTGGAGAGCCAGGAAGGGGAAGGAACTCGTGTGACCATCATTCATCCGTTGATGCGAGAGCTCCCACCAATCCAGCAAATCAATAACGAAGAGAGGCAGGAGAATGAATGGGAAAATTCATAAAATCGACCGTGACAACTTCCACTGGGATAGATGAGACATCCGAATCAACCAAGGTAATGGAGATTACGCCGGATAGCCACATGGCAAAAAAATACCGCGTGCTCATCGCGGATGATGAACCGATCATTCGTGAGGGGATTCGGGATGCCATTGACTGGACAACTCTCGGGATGGAAGTTGTAGGTGAAGCGGAAGATGGCGAGGAAGCGCTGGAACGGGCGGCTGACTTGGGGGTGGATATTGTTCTCGTGGATATGAACATGCCATTCCTGAACGGAATCGAACTAATCCGTGCCCTTCAGCAGAAGTGCCCGGGCTGTCGTTATCTGATCATCTCTGGACATGATGAATTTGCATATGCACAGGAGGCGGTGCGTCTTGGCGTAGAGGATTACATCTTGAAGCCTGTGCAAGCAGAACAATTATATGCGGCACTTGAGCGTTTGCATCAGCGACTTACTGAAGAGTACCAGAGGACGGCATATGTACAACAGGCAGCTCATCAGATTGAACGTAATATCCCGCTGCTTCGCCAGCGATTTATGCTGGAGTGGCTGGAGGGGCAGGCTGAAGGGAGAGATCTGACGGAGCAGCTTGTGTTTCTACGTCTGCCCGCGGTTCCACCTGTGCAGATTGGGATTGTGCGCTGGCCTGCCGCTGAAGCGCGTCAGACGATACTGAGAGAGAATGATCGTCAGTTGTTTCTGTTTGCAGTAGAAAATATAGTGAGTGAACTGCTGGCAGACCTGCCGCATGTTCTGTTCCGGGACGTAAGCGGGTTAATTGGCATGTGTCTGTGGCAGGAAGCCCCCGAAGAAATAGAGTCCCTTCTGGAACAGCAGATCAGTTCTTGCCTGAATATTGCTATTCATGCTCATGTGGAGACACATGCAGGGACACTGGAGGAGACGCCGGATACGTACCGTCATTGCCGTGAACGGGTACACGAAGAAGTGCAGTTGTCCCCTCTGGTTCGCCGGGCGAGACAACTTATTCACGAAGAGTATGCCGAGCGGGAACTGACCCTGGAGTCGCTCGCTTCCCGTCTACAAGTATCTGCCGTATATCTTAGTCGTGTGTTGAAGAAAGAGCTGAATGATTCCTTTGTCACGCTTGTCACCCATGCTCGCATTCGCAAGGCTATACAGCTGTTGGACTCAACAACACTTCCGATCCACACCATAGCTGAGCGTGTAGGTTATGACACCCAGCATTATTTCAGTACCGCGTTTAAGAAAACAATGGGCATTTCGCCTGTGCAGTATCGAAAAGACGGAGGGACGGCTTATCGTCCTTCAGCGAATCGAATATAATATGTAGCATATGAGGACAATCAAAAGACTTACCTCAACCGATATAAACGCAATACTTGATCATTAAGACGTATGAGGAATGAGATGGATGTGTTCTACTTCGTGTGAAGCGAAGTGGAGCATGTCCTTTTTTTTTGACTCTGGAATGGTATCTCATGGGTCACACTTGTACTTAAAGCGTTTCCATCAAAAGTTAAATTTTTATAAAAAAGGTTCAAAACGTGCAAAGACCTTGCAGTATCTCCAATGCTACCATTGGTCTCAGATAGGAACACCAAGCAACAGAATGTACCACATACGTTGTAAGCGTTATCTTAGAACTCATTCAGAACCGTATGACGTGAGGAAAGGGGAACTTCATATGAAAAAAGGAGCAATGCTCATCTGGCTTCTGGTGATGACCTTGATGCTCTCGGCCTGCAATCTGGCAGAGAGTGGCCCAGGCAGTAAAGAAAAGGGATATGTCGGTATATCGATGCCAACCAAATCATCAGAACGATGGGTGGGGGACGGGGAGAACATGGTCCGTCTGTTTCAGGAGCAGGGGTACAAAACCGATCTTCAGTATGCTGAGGATGTGGTCGAGAATCAGATTTCACAGATTGAAAACATGATCACCAAAGGTGTGGATGTGATGGTCATCGCGTCCGTGGATGGCAACACATTAACGGATGTGATCAAGAAGGCACATGACGAAGGGATACAAGTGATCTCGTACGATCGGCTCATTCGCAATACGCCTTACTTGACCTATTACGCCACGTTCGACAATTTTAAGGTGGGTGTGCTTCAAGCCTCCTACATCGAACAAAAGCTTGGGCTCAAGGATGGAAAAGGACCGTATAACATTGAGCTGTTTGGCGGCTCTCCTGATGATAATAACGCCTATTTCTTCTTCGACGGTGCGATGTCTGTGCTGAAGCCGTACATCGATTCCGGCAAACTGGTGGTACGCAGCAAGCAGATGACGATGGCCCAGATTGCTACCTTGCGCTGGGACGGGGCACTTGCCCAGTCACGGATGGATAACCTGCTGAGTGCGTATTACTCGGGTGATAATCTGGATGCAGTATTATCTCCTTATGATGGAATCAGTATTGGTATCATCTCATCCTTGAAAGGGATTGGTTACGGTACTTCGAACAAGCCGCTCCCCGTTATTACAGGACAGGATGCCGAACTTGCCTCGATCAAGTCAATTGTGGCCGGGGAACAGACGCAGACGGTGTTCAAGGATACACGGAAGCTAGCGGAGAAGACGGTAGAGATGGCCAATAGTATTTTGCAAGGAAAACAGGCGGAAGTTAATGATACAACATCGTATAACAACGGAATTAACGTTGTTCCGGCATATCTCTTGGATCCCATCTCCGTGGATCGTACAAATGTGGAGCAGGATATCGTTGGTACCCATTATTACACGAAGGAAGAAATCGGACTGAAATAATAAGTGAAAGGAGCACATCCCATGGCCGGAATCATTCTGGAAATGAAAAACATCACCAAAACCTTTCCTGGCGTCAAAGCGCTGGAAAATGTCAATCTGAAAGTCCGTGAAGGCGAAATTCATTCCATATGTGGTGAAAATGGCGCAGGTAAATCTACGTTGATGAAGGTGTTGAGTGGTGTATATCCACATGGCACGTATGAAGGCGACATTTTATTTCAGGGCAAGAAATGTGAGTTCAAGGATATCAAACAGAGCGAGGATCTGGGAATTGTCATTATCCATCAGGAGTTGGCCCTGATTCCCTACCTCTCGATCGCAGAAAATATATATCTGGGCAATGAGCGTGCCAGCAGAGGAATTGTCAACTGGAAGGAAACTTTTGTAGGTACACGGGAGCTGCTCTCGAAGGTGGGACTGAGCGAAAATCCAAACACGCTGGTATCCAGCATCGGGGTAGGCAAGCAGCAACTGGTCGAAATTGCGAAAGCGCTCTCCAAAAAGGTGCGGCTGCTTATTTTGGATGAGCCAACCGCTGCGTTGAACGAAGACGACAGTGAAAATCTGCTGCAATTGATGCTGGAATTCAAGAAACAGGGCATCGCCTGTATCCTGATCTCACACAAACTGAATGAGGTATCCAAGGTATCCGATTCAGTGACCATTTTACGGGATGGTAAGACGATTGAGACGTTGGATATGAAGAACGAAAAAGTGACGGAGGACCGGATTATTAGCGGCATGGTAGGACGTGATCTCACCAGCCGTTATCCGGAGCGTCATGCCACCATTGGTGAAGTTATCCTTGAGGTAAAGGACTGGACGGTATATCACGAACATCATGCCGAGCGAAAAGTGCTGGATCAGATCCATATGAATATCAGACGTGGTGAGATTGTAGGTATTGCCGGGCTGATGGGCGCTGGGCGTACCGAACTTGCCATGAGTATCTTTGGCAAATCCTATGGCCGGAATATTTCGGGGCAACTCATCAAGAATGGTAAACCGATCCACAACAATACCGTCACCGAGGCCATTCAGAATGGGTTTGCTTATGTGACAGAAGATCGCAAGGAATACGGACTCATTCTGATGGATGACATCAAGCGCAATATTTCCTTAACGGGTCTGAGCAAGCTGACGCGAAACGCCGTAGTGAATGAGCGTGAAGAAGTATTGGTGGCGGAAAAGATGAAAAAAAGCATGAACATCAAAGCACCAAGTATTTTGCAGAAGACCGGTAATCTGAGTGGAGGCAACCAGCAAAAAGTGGTGCTCAGCAAATGGATTTTTGCCGGACCAGATATTCTTATCCTGGATGAACCTACCCGCGGTATTGATGTGGGAGCGAAATTCGAAATCTATACGATCATTCATCGGCTTGCTGCTGAAGGCAAGGGCGTACTGGTAATCTCATCCGAGCTTCCGGAGGTTCTTGGCCTGTGTGACCGGATCTATGTGATGAATGCCGGACGAATCACCGGTGAAGTCAGCCGGGAGCAAGCATCGCAGGAAACGTTGATGAGATATATGACCAAGTCTGGAGGCGGCAAGCATGGAAATGATAACAAAGCTGTTCAAAAATAATATCCGTCAATACGGCATGATTATTGCCTTGGTAGTGATTATGCTTTTGTTCGAGGTACTTACAGGCGGGCTGTTGCTCAAGCCGATTAATATTACAAATTTGATTTTGCAGAACAGCTACATTTTGGTGCTGGCGATCGGAATGGTGCTGGTCATCATTACCGGGCATATTGACCTGTCTGTTGGTTCCATTGCAGCCTTTGTTGGTGCAGTTGCTGCGATTATGATGGTTGATTGGCAGCTTCCGGCTTGGCTTGCAGTCATTGCTTCCTTGCTAGTTGGTGCTTTGATCGGTGCATGGCAAGGCTTCTGGATCGCGTATGTGCGGATTCCGGCATTTATCGTAACGTTGGCAGGGATGTTGCTGTTCCGCGGCTTAACGATGATTGTCCTGGAGGGGCAATCGATCTCTCCTTTCCCGGGTGGATTCCAGAAAATAAGTTCGGGCTTCCTGGCAGACATTCAATTCTCAGGCTTTGGTCTGGTATCGATCATTGTTGGTCTTGTGCTCACCGTCTGGTACATTGTCAATGAGCTGCGTGAACGCCGTTCCCAGCGAAAATATGGATTCGAGGTTGTGTCACAGGGACTGTTCTTGCTCAAGTTGATTGTGGTGGCTGTTGTGACGAATCTATTTACGTTTGTACTCGCAAGTTATGCAGGTATTCCGAATATTCTGGTCCTGCTCTTTGTCCTGATCGTTGTGTATTCCTTCGTTATGAATCGTACTGTCATGGGACGACATGTGTATGCGCTTGGAGGTAATGAGAAGGCCGCAGGTCTGTCCGGTGTCAAAACAAAAAAGGTAACCTTCTGGGTTTTCGTGAACATGGGTACGCTTGCCGCGGTATCCGGGTTAATCTTCGCCGCACGTCTGAATGCGGCTACGCCAAGAGCGGGCACCAACTTTGAGCTGGATGCCATTGCGGCCTGTTTCATCGGTGGTGCTTCCGCTTCAGGGGGCATAGGTACGGTATTTGGTGCTATCATCGGTGGTTTGGTTATGGGTGTGCTGAATAACGGGATGTCCCTGATTGGTCTCGGTATTGACTGGCAACAGGGGATTAAGGGATTGGTACTACTGCTCGCTGTAGCGTTTGATATCTATAATAAAAATAAAAGATCAGCGTAACACTGGATAAAATGAAAAAACAGACCTTGATCTCAGGATCAGGTCTGTTTTGCTGTATGCCCAACTTAGTTACATCAAGGCATCGAGGAAACGTGTGGCGATTCCAAAATAGATAAACAGGGACAAGATATCATTTAATGTGGTGATTAACGGGCCAGAGGCAACAGCCGGGTCGACTTTGAAACGACTAAGCAGAAGCGGGATGCAGGTACCGGTCAGTGTACCAATGACAAGAGTGAGGAACAGAGACACCCCAATAATGGCGCCTAGCAGCCAGTCCCCTTGCCAGAAATAAGCGATGACAGTAATCAGCAATCCACAGACCAAGCCAATCATTATGCCTACCTTGATCTCCCGACCAATCAGTGCGAGTACAGTGGCTTTGTCGAGTTTGCGTCCGATCAGTCCGCGTACCACAACAGCCAGAGACTGCGTTCCTGTGTTACCGGTCATACCTGCGATCATCGGCATGAAAAATGCCAATGCCACAACCTGATTGAGTGTATCCTCGAAGAAATCCACAATACTTCCCGAGATTAGACCAATCAGCAGCAATAGAATGAGCCAGGGAAGCCTGCGTCTGACGGCCACGAGTGGTTTGGTATCAAAGTCGATATCCTTGCTGCCACCCCCCATCTTGGCCAAATCTTCACTGGCTTCGTCCATAATAATATCGATGACATCATCCATCTGAATGATACCGCATAATCTGTGATTTTCATCTACCACCGGAAGTGCAATGAACTCATAACGCTGTAGAAGCTGTGCTGCTTCTTCCTGGTCCATATCAACCGTTGCATGGATCACCCGCCGGGTCATCAGTTCTTCAACCTGGGTCTTATCGTCAGCCAAGGCAAGGGATCGATAACTCACGACACCGACCAGTTTGCCTTCATTATCGGTTACATAGAGATAACTGGAGGCTGAGATATGCATGGTACCTTGCGATTGTCGTAAGGCTTCCTTGGCTGTCTCATGAGCGAGCAGGGTCCGATATTGATCTGTCATGATGCGTCCTGCCGTTTCCGGCGGATAATTAAGCACGGATCGGATAATGGCAGAGTGGTCCAGATTCATGTTGGACAGCAATTCTTCTCTGCGTTTGGCAGGCAAATCGTGCATGAACCGGATCAGGTCACTTTTGTCCATCTGCTGCATGACTTCAAGTGTTCGTTCCGGCCCAAGTCGTTCAAACAGTTGAATCTGTTCGTGCAGCTTCAAGGTCTCGGCGAGATCCGCCAGAGCATCAGGTTTGAACAGGAGCAGAAACCGATTGGTTTCTTCTTCAGGGAACTTTTTATATACAAGTGAGAGGTCGTAGGGATGCAGTTCTTTCACCAATTTATAGAAGTCGGGAAGGTTCCGGGATTGTACATGTTGTACGAGTTGTTCGGTGATCTCCTCCACGGAGAAATCTTTCTTGGTATGAGGTCCGTTCATATCGACACTCCTTTCTATTCGGTCAGCTTCATATTTTTAAACGAAATAGGTTGGCGGTTAAACAAATGGAGAAAAAAAGAGAATATCCAAAATGATATTGTAATCTTGCTCAAACATTCGATATGGGCTTACAAACAGCCGCTGCAAGGATATACTTGTTGTACAGCAACAGACGAGGAGGACATGCGCTAGTGGAAGCAGATATCAGAACACAATTGCTCAGCATGGTTGAGCCGGAGTATCAGAAATTCTCGGCTGCGCTTATTCCCAACATCACGAATGTACTTGGTGTAAGGTTGCCGGCCTTACGAAAAATTGCCAAGCAGCTTGCCGCCGGCGACTGGCGCACGTATCTGGAAACGGCAGAGGATGAATATTTTGAAGAAGTGATGTTGCAAGCGATGGTCATTGGACATGTACAGGCTGATTTGGACGAACTGTTAAAGGCTATTGAAACATTTGTACCGAAGATTGACAACTGGTCGGTGTGTGACAGCTTCTGTGCCGGACTGAAATATACGAAGCTCCATTCGGAGCCGATGTGGGCGTTTTTGCAGCCGTATCTGAGATCAGATCAGGAATATGAAATCCGGTTTGGTGTGGTAATGCTGTTGAATTTTTATCTGAATGAGAGATATATCGATCAGGTTCTAACCGCATTGGATCAGATTAGACACGAGGCGTATTATGTGAAAATGGCAGTTGCTTGGGCCATCTCAATGGCTTATGTGAAACAACCTGAGGTGACTCTGCGTTATCTGAACCATAATACCTTGGACGATTTTACGTATAATAAGGCACTTCAGAAAATCACGGAATCTTATCGCGTTGATCCGGAGAGCAAGCAGATAATCCGCAGTATGAAACGTAAGGTGAAGAAGCAGATTACCTCCTAGTTCTAGCATTAAGCATTCCACCGGGGAGAGGGCGATAAACGGATGAGAAAAAAGTTGATGTACACTACGATGCAGTTGGACGGTCGTCCATGGGTGCTGCTCGCTACGGAACAAGGATTGTGCCGAGTGGTCATGCCCAACGAAACACTGGAGGACTGGAACGGCTGGATACAGAAAGTTGCACCTGGCGTGGAACTGGAAGAGAACGAGGATGCTCTGAAACAAACAGGTATGATGGACTGGTTACAGTCCTATTTTGCAGGGGAACCGATGGCTTATACAGATGCGATCCCACTGGACTTGATCGGAACGAACTTCCAGCAGGAGGTATGGAGAGAGCTAGGGCGTGTGCCTTATGGTGAAATTCGGACCTATGGTGATATAGCTGCTGCGATTGGAAGACCTTCAGCTGTGCGAGCAGTTGGGGCTGCAAATGGGGCCAATCCAATTCCGGTTCTGCTACCATGCCACCGTATTATTGGGGCTAATCGCAAGCTGACCGGGTTCCGTGGAGGTTTGGAGATGAAGCGCAGACTGCTGGATATCGAACAGATTGAAGGCGTGACCGATGGAGGGCATGCGCGGTTTCATTTTTAATGGAAGAGGGAACATAGAAGATTAAGGTGATATGGACAGGGCAGGCACGTATTGTGCCTGTTTTTTTGCATGTATTAAGGTAGCGTAATACAAACGTTCCGCATATGGAACACCAACGTTTTACGTATTTTTGCCCGGTGAAACCGTATGGTACCATGGATCATAGATCAATCGGTATCCGGGGGACGTAATGCCGGGTAAGAAAAGAGGGATGATATGATGAAGCAGGCTTATTGGTTAACAAACGTGAATGTGGAGCGGGGTTATGTTTGGGAGGGGGAACAGGTGACGGGGACACGGACAAGCCCTGCTCAACTGCGGATTGAAGAGGGAGTGATCGCGGAGATTGTGGAAGGAAACAACCCGCTGTCTAGCGATCTACCACAAGTAGATGGCAAGGGACTTCTGCTGTTGCCTTCGTTCGAGGAGGCACATATTCATCTGGATAAAACGTACTACGATGGGCCGTGGACAGCTGTTAAACGTATCTCCAGTATTTTCGAACGTATTGAAGAAGAGAAGGTTCTGTTGCCCAAGCTGCTACCAGATGCGAAGCGTCAAGCGGAGAGTATTCTGACCTTGATTCAGGGGTACGGCTCCACTCATGTACGTAGTCATTGCAATATCGAACCCGTCAGTGGGTTGAAAAGACTGGAAGCAACGCGGCAGGCTCTGGAATCATTTTTGGGCAAAATCTCTTCGGAGATCGTGGCTTTCCCGCAGCATGGACTGCTTCGCTCCCATTCAGTGGAGCTTATGGGCCAAGCGATGAAGGAAGGTGCAACACATGTGGGCGGACTTGATCCTCATACGGTGGACGAACAGATCGAGAAATCACTGAACGCCATGGTTGAACTTGCTGTTCAGCACCAGGCGGGCATCGATATTCATCTGCATGATGGTGGGCAGGCCGGCAAACAAACGCTACTGGAACTAGCGAATCTGACCGAAGCAGCAGGGCTCCAGGGCAAAGTTACGGTGAGTCATGCGTTCTGGTTTGCCCGCGCAGAGCAGCAGGAAGCGGAAGATATGGCGCAGCGAATGGCCTCGCTCGGGATGAGCATTGCTTCCACGGTGCCCATTGGCAGAACGATGATGCCTCTTCCCATGCTCCACCGAATGGGCGTGAACGTGAAGCTGGCCACAGACAGCCTGACGGATCATTGGTCTCCTTTTGGCAATGGGGATATGCTTGAGAAAGCGGGGCGATTTGCAGAACTGTACGGATATAGTGACGAACTGTCCTTGTCTCAATCTTTGGCATTCGTTACAGGGGGGATCACACCGCTGGATTCACAAGGGGAACAGGTATGGCCGAAGGTAGGCGACACCGCGAGTTTTGTATTGGTGCATGCGAGTTGTTCGGCGGAAGCCGTTGCGCGGCGATCTGCGCGGCAGGCCGTATGGTGCAAGGGGCAATTGGTCAGCGGATCAACAGCGGATTGAGGAAAATAGAGCGGGTGAAGCCACGGGAAACCGTGGTTTTTTGGCATGGGAGAAAAAGAGGAAAGAACTGTTCGCAACTACCACATTTTAGGTTATGATGGACGTAGTTAATGAAGGGAGTAATTCAAATGAAGATTGAGTATGCAACGGAAGCTGACTATGACTATATCATTGAAAGAGATCGGCATATCCATCAGCCACTTGTGAAAACGAAGATTCGTGAGAAAGAAATATTCATCCTATGGGACGAGGACGAGGGATCCAGAGTTGGATGGATGAGGTACGGATACTTTTGGGACAACCTTCCCTTTATGAATATGATCTGGATTGATGAACCCTATCGAAACGGCGGGTATGGTAAAAAAGTCGTGCATCACTGGGAAAGTTTAATGAAGCAACAAGGCTTTGATACGGTGATGACTTCAACGCAATCAGACGAACATGCCCAACATTTCTATCGAAAGCTGGGGTATGTTGATGCAGGGGCTCTGTTGCTGGATACACAACCCTTGGAGATTATATTGATCAAGAAAATCTAGTGAATAAGCCTGCAAGGAGAGAGGATTGTGGGTATGGAACAAGTGACGTTACGACCTATAACCACAGAAAATGAACTTGAGTGCATCCACCTTAAGCCACGGGAAGATCAGCTAGATTTGGTAGCTAGCAATGCGGATTCATTGATTCATGCAACGAAGGAGATTACGTCCAAACCATACGGCATTTTGGCAGAGGATCAGATGGTCGGTTTTATTTTATTTGATAACGAGATCTACAATGACGGGTATTACTGGATTCTGCGCTTCATGATTGATGAGAAGTACCAGGGGAAGGGTTACGGGAAACTTGCTATTCAAGAAGTGGTTCGTATGTTGCAAGAGAGAAGTGACTGCCAGCAAATCAGGGTATCCCATGTTCCGCATAACATTGCGGCAAATGCGCTGTATAAGCGTATCGGGTTTCAAGAAACGGGAGAGTTTGAAGACAACGGTGATATCATTTTAAGTTATCAAGTGAGGTAACAGGGAGGGGAAGCTTGATGATAAGAGAGGCAGAAGCTAGGGATGCAGCGGTTATCGAAAGGCTGTATACAGAATTATTGCCGAACAACTTAAACACAAAGGTGCTGGCAGAACGGATTGAAGAGGTTCGGAATAACCCAAACAGTTTCTTGTTTGTGTATGAACTGGGTGATCAGGTGATCGGAACGGCTCATTTACATATATGTCTGGATGCTTTGGTGGAAAATAGACCATTCGGCGTAGTTGAGCGGGTTATCATTACGGAACATGTGCAGAGCAAGGGATATGGATCTGAATTGATGAAATATGTAGAGCAAGTGTGTGTGCAGAAAAATTGTGTGAAGGTGTTTCTTACGAGCGGATCTTCCAGAAACGAAGCACATCACTTTTATACGAAATTGGGGTACAACGGAGAATCCAGCAAGGCATTTAAAAAGTATTTATAACGTATAACATTCATCAAGGAAAAGGAAGTAGAAGCAAAGAAATGAAAGATAACAAATATCCGGTCCAAGATCTCCGACTCTTCTTTACCTTGCTCGTGGCTACTCTTTGTTGTCTAGGTGTTGTGATGTATTTACGTGCCCAAACAGATACGAATATGTATCGATTTTTAAGTTGGGATATGTTCCTGGCATGGGTACCATTCATCATCTCATCCTGCATTAGATACATATTCAATAAGAAATTAACCACAACGAGCATGATATGTATGGGGCTGATGTGTGGAGTATGGCTCTTTTTCCTGCCCAATGCGGCCTATCTTTTTACGGAGATTCTGCATTCATTCAGATATTTTGATGCTCAAGGGGAGGTTAGATTTTGGATTAATATTGATTTTTGGTATGGACTCACTCTGACGTTTGCCGTAGCGATCATCGGATTGCTGCTCTCAACTTGTTCGATCATTCAAATCCATGGCATGTTAAACAAATTAGTAAATAAGTACATTAGTATGATGGTTGTCGGTGTTATTTTGCTATTGAGCAGTATAGGGGTCTACATTGGTAGATTTAATCGGTGGAATTCGTGGGATGTATTATCCCGACCTGGGAAGATCTTCGTGGATCTTGTGAATGATTTTAATGCAGCGAACAGCATAATGGTTGAGTTTGTCGCCGTTGTATTTACGGTTCAACTTTTTGGATACGTTATCGTATCTTTGCTAACCGCAAGGTCGGGCAACTAATTATTCCATTTGAAAGGGTAAAGGAACAGCCATTGCGTATTTATTTATAAAAATGACACCAAGGAGGCAATATCACACGATGGGTAATCTTAATTTTATCGATAAACTTCCTCACATTAGTGAATGCAAACATATTCTAAAGGCAGCAGCTATGCTGGATGCCATTCTGATGCCGGAATGGGAGTACAGGTATTACTCGTATAATTCCCAGTGGGACACGAATGAGCAAATGGCATCCATGAGAGATGGGCAAGGAGATCATTATTTTGCAATATTCAGTCCGAATGGGCTGATTATAAAAGGCTTTGATAAAGAGTATACACTTCAGCATAAGGTTGATAGGAGTGAGGTGGTAAAAAGCGTTCCAGAAGCATTTAATACTTTTGTGGTAGAGCCGGCATTTGTAATGGATCAGACGACGTTCTGTATCTGGAGTGTGGCGGATCAGGAAGGGTGGTCTGCGGGCACGGAGCTAGGGGATCATGAATACGAACTGTTAGAGATTTTGGTAGGCGGCGCGAAATATTATCATGCTTGGGCACAGGATTACTACGAGATAACGTTGGATATCACACTGGTTGAACAGGTATTTGATATGAAGCCGATCGATGAGGTCTTACTACAGCAATTAAATGATGAACTGAGATTAAGTGATATCGAAGGTGAAATTGCAGAAATTGGATACCCGGATAAGGATCTGAAGGTATGAAGGCGATAACGCAGGAAATTACAGAAGAATTATTGGCTGTGATGGATATGTACCAAAGAATCGCGCGGCAATTGATCGAGCAATTGATATTGGAAACGGATCAGCCTGATCGGACGGCAATTCTCGAAGGGGCGTACCATTTGCTGTCCAATGCGGATGTAATCCATGGAGAAGAGAATTAACGGGAAACTGGTATTTTGATGTTCACGGTGAGCACTGTATGTTCAAGAATACAGAAACAGGGCAGACATTAGAGGTTTTCCTTGGTAGTCCAGAGGATGTGGGCAACATGGACCCCTACTTTTTTTACAATTTTATAAAAACAACGCCAGAGCTTGCATACCTGACTTCGTATTTCGAGAATCCGTTTAAGGACATGTTGGATTTCTTTGAACATTTGGAAGCAGAGCATGTGTTAATTCATGTTCACGGGGTGGCGTATAGAAAGGTTCTTTAATTGCTGTACATGTAATTAGAATTGAGGAGGAATGACGTATGAGTTTAACGGAATGGTCTACAGATATTCTTCAATATGATCTGTCGGATGAATATTCGATTCGCAAAGCTGATTTTGCCGAATGGGGATTATATTGCACGGTTTATTATGATATGCGTTATGTCGGATTTTTCAGGGAAGAAGAGTTCAGTTCTTCCAAGATCAGTGCGTACTGGATTTACAAGGGAGAAAGCAAAATAGGTGGCGTGAGAATGGAGCCTAACCGGATGTATCATTTGTTTTTTATCCCGCCATTCCAGCAGTGCTTTGAGGTATTGAAACTTCTGAAGGATAAATTAATGCAGTGGTCCGATCGCACCAAACGCATTCTGACCTTTGAGATTCTTCCAGACCAAGTTGATCTATACGCAAGAGCTGGATTCTGGCCAGTGGAGTTCAGATGTCGCTGGATGCAGCGGCCTACAGATCATTTTGAGATCGAGTGGGACAGAAGGGTAACCGTGAAGAGTCCAGAGATTATTGAAAGTGAAACCGGCACCAGAAAATATGTGAATGAAGATGAAATTGCTCAATGTGACCTGGAGAGTTTTGCAGGAAGTCTTGAAGCTACACGAAGAAAACATACCACGCTTGCAGATTTTATTCCAAGTGATGATCCTAATTATACCAATGAAATTCTGACTCAAGCCTCCACGCTTGTATACGATAAGGAAACGGGACAGCTTATTGCAAATTGTCGCTTGTGCTTGCAAGATAATCAGGCTGCCGTATATAGCATAGGGGTTCGGCCGGCATATAGAGGAAGAGGGCTTGCTACACTGATGTTACAGAGAGCTTTGAATGCACTTAAAGGTCAGTATCCCGTGCTGCGATTGTATGTGATGCAAGGAAATGATGCGGAGTCCGTGTATCTGAATCTGGGCTTTATTCCGGGTGTACAGGAGATTCAAACGATGTATATTCCTGAGGAGGAATCACAATGAAGGTTGCCATCTTAACCGATATTCATGGGAATATTCCTGCGCTTCAAGCAGTATTAGCTGATATGGATTCCAGAGAAGACATTGAGCATACGTTTTGTTTGGGGGATATGATCGGCATTGGCCCTTACTCCAATGAAGTGATCGAGATGTTGTGCAGTCGTAAAAATATGATAGCGATTTCAGGGAATCACGAAGAGGCCGTATTGAGTTTGCTTCAGAATAAGGGGCCATTAGAAGGGCATAAAGGCATAGCTGAGCACCATGAATGGATTGGTCAACATCTAAGTGCAGAATCGATCAAGAAAATCCAAGCTCTGCCGAAATTCGTTGAAAAAGAGGTAGAAGGACATCAGTTCCTTTTGACTCACTATCATATGAACAACGACAAGTTGGATGTCATCAATAAAGAACCATCCGGGGTCAAATTGGATGCAAGGTATCAGGGTACGGCCCATGATTTGGTTTGTTTTGGTCATCATCATATTCTTCATTATTATAGGACAGATCAAAGAGTATATATCAATCCGGGAGCTTTAGGTTGTAACGATCTTGCCATTGCCAGATATGGGATCGTGGATCTCCAAGAGGGCAAACTGGATGTGAAATTCATTGGCGTTCCATATGACAATAGGGAGTATCTGAAATCGTATGAACGGTTGAACGTTCCGGATCGGGCTTTTCTTTTGAAGGCATTCCATGGGAATCAGTTGGAGAGAGAGCATATAGACGGCAGTAAACGTTCGTAGCAATGTGCTGCTACTTTGGAAAGGAGAGATGTACATGGGAATGATCATTATGTTGGTGGTGTATCTGTTCCTCGGTATTTATGTTGTGAAAGTTGGAATAGATAACTCAAAAAATAGCCAGCACACCAAAGAAATATTATCAGAGTTAAGGGAAATTAAGGACCTGTTGAAAGAGCGAAGGTAAAGAGGAGGGATGTACCTGTGTCTCGAGCGCCATTTCAAATATTAGTTTTTCCTTATACCAGGTTGAAAGATTCAAATGACTATGCATATGCTATCTTTCGAAGATCAAGAGAAGGTTACTGGCAGGGCATAGCTGGGGGAGGTGAAGATGAAGAAAAACCATTAGAAGCAGCCATGAGAGAAGCATTTGAAGAGGCGGGAATCCCCTTAAATAGTCAATACAGGAGCCTTAATTCAAGCTCGACTCACTCCGTGGTAGATGTGGTTGGTTATTTTATGTGGGGACCTGATACATTTGTTATTCCTGAGTATTGCTTTGGAGTAGAACTGGATGAAATGGATCTGTCTATATCCAATGAGCACTCAGAATATAAATGGGTGGCTTATGAAGAAGCTCGTAAAATACTTAAATGGGATAGTAATAGAGTAGCAATCTGGGAATTGAATCAAAGACTGATCAGAGAGTCATTGAAATAGACATGTACTCAAGCGAGGAGGGATGACTTTGATTTACGATTTACAATGTGAAGCCAATATGGAGCCTATTGTTGGAATGTTATTTTCCGCAGTAAGAGAGAATAGTGAGCGACTTCAATCGATTACTGAGGGGATGTCGCAAGAAGAGGTAGATTACAAAGGGGAACAGAACCAGTTTAATAGTACAGCTCAATTAATACGACATATTACGTTTGTTGATATGAATTGGGTTTATAGAATAAAGGGGGTTGTTCTTCCGCAGCCATTAATAGAGCAATATGGCCCCATGATTGATGAAAATAATAGACTTCCACTGGTTCAAGGTGTCTCACGTGACACACTTATCTCTCAATATGAGGGTGTATTAACCCTTCTGAAAGAAACATGCACACAAGTAGCAGATGCTGACCTAGACCGAGTAGTTACTTTTGGACATCAGAATGAAAAGCAAGCTACGGTACGTTGGGGATTATGGCACATGGCTGACCATAACCGTTATCATCAAGCTCATATTAATCAGTTAAGAAGATGGTTCCAAACACAAACTGATTGCTAATACAAAAAAAGGGGTTGAAACTAAGCAATTGGAAAATAAAATGGTGAATGTCGTTAAAGGACTGATCGAGAATGAAGGCAAAGTATTGATTGTCAAGCGCTCATTAGTGGATGAGGTGGGCGCAGGAAGTTGGGAAACCGTTGGGGGAAAAGTTCACTTTGGAGAAGAGTTGGAAGTGGCCTTGGTCCGTGAAATTAGAGAGGAAGTAGGCATTAAAGTTCAAATAGATGAATTACTGTTTGCCAATACGTTCTTTACCGATCCGCATAGACAGGTCATTCTTCTAATGTATTTGTGCAGAACCAAAGATCATCAAGTGAATCTTTCAGAAGAACATAGTGAGTACATGTGGGCAACCAGATCTGAATTATATCATTACCTACCCTTTGAGGTCACTTCAAATATGGAGAAATATAATGTTTTTGACAAAATCGAGTTAATCGATTAGATGAGAAAGTTACCCCAGTACACGAATAACAATATCCTGATCATGGTTACCGAAACCGGCACCATAGATCGTTAAACCGCCTACGTTGGGGCTTTCCTCGTCAACCGTAAAACGAAGCGTCCAGAACGGTTCGCTAAGCTTAACATCCGCAAGAGTAATATCCGACATCCGCTCACCATCCATATACGTACCGGAGGCATCTATTCGGATGGTCTTCAATAATCCATATTGATTCACATTGCGATGCCACCATTCTGGTGTATATTTGCCGCGCGCTGCTCTGCCAAAGTCGGCAGGGCTTGTCCACGTTCCAAGGGAAACGCCATTGAAGGTGAAACGAATATCGGAAGGCCAATGATCCCGCAATCCCGGAGCCTCAGACGCCAGTTCCATTGAAATTTCAATAGCAGCGGTTGTCTGGTCAGGAAGGACAAAGTTCGGTGTTTTATATTCAACATAGCCCTTCCCAAACCACAGGATAGCGGCGTGTACCCGCTCGGGATCAAGAAAGTAACGTGGATCATCCCATACGCCGATTTCTTTCTCAAGTGTTCCTAGCCCACAGGTAGCGTGGATATCAAAAGCAGTGTAGTGTCCAACGGCTATCGTCTGTTCTCTGGTTCGTGAAGTTTGGCTTGGGGATGGAAGATCGATCTCAATCTGATTTTGCTTGAGGTAACATAATTTGTGCGTCCCTCCGTTGATCCGAACTCGTCTGCTGCCAATTAGACCCGCATCCTCCAGTTTGCGAATATGCATCGTGACAATGGAGGGGCTAAGCTCTAATACTGCCGCAAGATCCTTCACATTCATTTCGCGATCTGCAATCATATCCATGATTCTCCATCTGACTTCGCTTGCCAGCGCCTCATATAAAGGAAGGAACCGGGGCTCCCCATTTGCTTTGATCATCTGTACAACTCCCTACCCTCAATCTTCTAAAATCACATATATATTAATTTAATAAAATTAGCTCCAAGATGCAATTCAGATTCATTGCAAGTTTATGCCCGATGGTGTTTAATTTTTGTAGTTGTTACGAAGTTGAATTCTTATATTTGTGAATTTTATAATAAGAGGTGGAGTGGAGTAATGAAATACAATAACCCTGTTGTAAAAGGTTTTTATCCAGACCCTAGTGTGATTAAGGTGCACGATACCTACTATATGGTGTGCAGTTCTTTTCAATATTTTCCGGGCGTACCGCTCTTTGAAAGCAAGGATCTGCTGAATTGGAAGCAGATTGGTCACTGCCTGACTCGTAAAAGCCAGATTCAGCTCGAGACGGTGAACAGCTCCGGGGGTGTATTTGCCCCAACCATCAGGCATAATAACGGGCGTTTTTATATGGTTACAACGAATGATACAACGCATCAGAATTTCTATGTATGGACAGACGATATCTACGGAGAATGGTCTGAGCCTATCTATGTGGATCAAGGCGGGATTGATCCCGATTTGTATTTTGAAGATGGGAAAACCTTGTTTATGAGTAACGGGGTGGATGATGAAGGCGTTGGCGGAATTGTCCAGTGTGAGATTGAGATTGAAACGGGCCGCAAACTTAGCCCAAGTCGGTCGATTTGGAATGGGACAGGTGGACGATATCTGGAAAGCCCGCATCTCTATAAAATGAACGGTTACTATTACCTGCTTGCAGCTGAAGGTGGCACCGAGTATGGTCACATGGTAACGTATGCCCGGGGAATTTCATCTTCAGGCCCGTTCGAAGCCTATGCACACAATCCAGTTCTGACCAACCGTAATCTGGGAGGTTATGAGTTGCAGGGAGTAGGGCATGGTGATCTAGTTCAGGATGATCGGGGAAACTGGTGGCTCTTTCACCTGGGATTCCGACAGATCGGCAGATGGGCTACGTACCATCATCTGGGCCGTGAAGTATTTCTGACTCCAATTACGTTTGGTGAAGACGGATGGTTTACAGCTGGGCATGAAGGAACAACGCTGACGAGTTTTGAGACTAATCGTATCCCGGACACGGTGATCCAGCAGGATAAGAAGAATTATACGTTTGCAAATACAGACTGGAACCTTGACTGGTGTTACCTTCGTCATCCAAATACAGAGCACTATCAGCTTGAATCAGATAAGCTTACGCTAACAGGAACCGATGTAACGCTGGACGTTCCGGCATCCCCAACGTTCATCGGGCTACGTCAAAAAGACTTTAATGCCACAATTTCAGTCGATGTCGGTGTGACGAGTGGAGAAGCTGGGATCACGATCTACATGGATGAGAATCATCATTATGAAGTGGCTATTCGTGGGCAGCAGGACGGCTATAAGGTGATCGAGCGTCTGAATATCGGTGATGTCAAATCGATAGAACATGAAGTGAATCTGGGAAATAAACAGCATGCAACGCTGGTAATCCGTTCAAGCCAGGAACGCTACAGCTTCCTGTTTCAAGTAGATGGTGAAGAGATTCTGCTGGGCACGGCACAGACGAGATACCTATCCTCGGAGGTGGCAGGAGGTTTTACAGGCGTACTTATTGGGTTATACACGAGCGGGCAAGATGCTTCAGCTGAGTTTACAAATTTCAAGTGTGATTATCATTAAGAAGTTAAGGGGAGGGCCTAAGGGGCCTTCTCTTTTTTTTAATTTGTGTCAAATAATCCACATGTAACAAAAGGTTAAAAGAACGTGTTATTTAATTATATAGCTTGATTGAATAACCAAGGAGGAGTTGTATGGAGGATCAATGGAGAATTGCAAAGTATGATCCGGCATGGCGTGATTTGTTTCTCGAAACGGGTTCGAAATTAAGAGAAGCGTTAGGAGAAAAGGCCGTGCGTATTGATCATGTTGGGTCTACTGCAATTGTTGGAATAGACGCCAAACCTATTATCGATATACAAATATCTGTTTCTAATTATGAAAATTTGTTGGACTACAAACATGAGATCGAAACAGTCGGATTTGTATTCAGAGCAGAAAATCCAGATAAAACTAAACGTTACTTTCGTGAAGAGCCCGGAAGCAGAAGGATACATATACACGTTAGACAGGCAGGCAGTTTCTCTGAGCAGATGACCTTGCTGTTCAGAGACTATTTAAGGGAGCATCCAGAAGATTGTTTGAACTATGCGGAAGAAAAGCACAGACTCATGTCATTGTATAAAGATGAGCGTCCCAAATATGTTGAAGGAAAAGGACCGATGGTGTGGAGCATATTACAGAAAGCACATCGTTGGTCTCAAGAAATCGGATGGCAACCGGCAAAATCTGATGCATGAGCACATCCAATGAATAAGAGATAACTGTATTGGAGTGATGAGATGAACATGGGAAGAAAGCTGATAACAACCGTTCTAACCATCATTTGTTTTACTTTGGTTGCAAGTATCATATCGATGAATCAATCCTACAGTTTTGATTTTTACATTCTTATTTATCTGGTATACGCGACTCCCCTGATCCTGTTGATTGGGCTACCTTTATCGATTTTGCTAGACTATCTGCTCAGCCGAATACAATTCCCTAATCATGTGTTGTATCTAAGTACGAGGATATTAGGCTATGCATGTGCTGGAGTTCTAGGGATGTATATTTATTATGCGGTCATGGGCGCAGGAGAAGCAATCTTGGATTTCAAAGAGACGTTAGTTCTGACCTTATTTGGTGTTCTTGCTGCTATTTTATTTGTATTGATTGATATGGTATTGGAAGTTTTGTTAAAGATACGAAGAAGAAAGATTTGAATTAAATTGATTTGTCAGGAGGAAAGCAAAATGACAACACATTGTACACTTCTAATCATTGACGTACAGGTAGCGATGTTTGATGAAGCAGATCCCGTATATCAGGGGGAACGATTGCTTCAGAAGATCCAGGTGTTAATTGCCAGGGCCCGTGAAGCAGGGCATGCCATCATATATATCCAGCACAGCGAAGGGGCAGGCAGTCCACTGGAACGAGGAACTCCGGGGTGGGCCATTCATCCGTCCATTGCACCTATAGCTGGTGACCTCGTTATTGAAAAGGAGACACCGGATTCGTTTCACAAAACCGATCTACATCTGAAATTGCAAGATAATGGCGTGAAGGAGTTAGTCCTTACGGGAATGCAGACCGAGGTATGTGTAGACACGACTTGCCGCAGAGCGTACAGTCTGGGATACACGGTCAATCTGGTTCAAGATGCACACAGCACATGGAATTCAAAGACGCTTCAAGCAGAGCAGATTATTGCACATCACAATACGGTACTGAGACTGTTTGCCAACGTGGTGGATACTGAGAATGCGCTGTAATGCTAGGAAAACGTAGGCGATTCTGGTTTTTCATAGGTGCGGCAATCATGTTTCTGTATTTTCTAATCACGAGTAACCCTGATCCAAATAAGCCGATTTCGAGAAATCAAGTGATAAGCACAGAGATGAGCATAGTCGTGTACACCAGGACAGGCGACGGTGGAGCACATACTAGGATTGACAATGTTACGTTAAGTAAAGAAGACATTAGCCGTATAGTCGGCTGGCTGAATGGCGCCCCGGAATCAGCCAAAATACCAGTAGATGATGTCACAGGAAGCATTAGTGCAGGAATTGCTTTGAGATTAAAGCATAACGCTGAAATTACAATTCAATACAATCGGAAACAGATTATTGTATCCACAAAAAGCAGATTTAATAGAGATTCGAAATATATACTTGATCAAAAGGACTTAAGAGACTTTATGGATCAAAAGTTGAAAGGAACGTATTTTGGTAAAGATCCCGTTAGGGATGAATGAGGAGGAGAGGTATTGAAGATTAACAAAAGAATAATGAATCTATCAGCCTGGCTTGCTGTATTAGCCATCCTATGTATTCCTGGAACTTTACATACTGAAGATGGACCGCTCCGAACAGAGTATGGTTTCCCGCTCCGATTCTTTACGGATTATCATTATGCTAATTCTGAGGGAACAATCTGGTTTATATCTGGCATCTATTTAAATGTACTTCTATATTTGTTCAATGTCCTGTTTATTTATGCAGGTATTCATGTAATCTTATATATAAAAAAGAAATTAACTAAATAAATTTGAACTGAATAGTTGCACGAAACGGAGAGGACAGAAAGGACCTGAAGAAGCGGAGCGTTCGCCTTTATCCCCGGAGTTTCCCATTATAAAATGAATCAAAAAACTCTGGGGATAACAGCGATCGGAAGGTTGTTCTGTCATCGTAGTGGCCAGTGTAAATATTCAATAGTTTAACTTATATAGAATATAAAGATGGAGTGATTACGATGAAACAACTTCCAGTAGAATGGAAGTCAGACAGGCTCATTATTTCGGACGTGAAGGAGTCCGATATTCCTGAACTCGAGTCCATATATGAGACCAGTCGGTACTTACATCAATGGGATGGACAAGAGCATGATCGGAACTATGTGAAAGAATGTTTTGAAGAAGGCCACCTTCCGCCGGGAGGCAGGCTGGAGAATTATCGAATTCAATCCATTCGCACGAATGAGGATGACCGCTATATTGGTTTGTTAAGTGTATACCATGGGTATCCCTCCGAGGATTCGATCTATCTCGAATTTCTATATATCCAGAGCGAGATCCAGAAGCAGGGATATGGACAAGAATTAATTCAGGCACTGACTCTTCACTTTTCTGAGCTTGGTTACAAGGAAATTCGAATTAACGTGGCGCTCAAAAATTGGCCTGCATTACGCTTCTGGATTAAATCCGGATTCAATCAGATTAGCGGAATTTATGGTGATCTTGAACATTCGGAGGATACCTTTGCCAATACAGAATTGATCAAATCTCTCTGAAAAACTAGCTAGTAAAGGGGAATATACCAATGGAAACATTCTTTCGTTATAACTGGATGGTGCGTGAGCAATGGTATGTGTGGTGTGAAGATGTACCGCTTGAAGAATTGCTTCGGCCTCGCACGGGCGGAGTAGGCAACATATTACAAACGTTATTTCATATCATTGATGTAGAGTGGAGCTGGCTTCAGTTGCTTCAGGGCAAACCGGATGATGCGGAAGATTTTGCAAACTACCAGAATCTTGAGGCGGTAAGGCAATTGGATCGCAAGTTACGTCCTGATGTGGAGGCATTTGTCACAGCCTGGGATTCGAGTATGGAAAAAAGAGCTTTTATCGATCATCGCTCAGCTGGCAAGGCCAATACAGATTCATGGGGAGAAGTTATGCGACATGTGATCGCCCATGAAATTCACCATATGGGACAGCTGTCGGTATGGGGCAGAGAATTGGGCAAGCAGCCAGTATCCGCCAATGTGATTGGCAAAGGCCTGATTATACCTGAATAACAGGGGAGTCGGTCATAACATGGAAGGAGGAGAACGATGACGATTCAACTTAGCCAGATGAGTTGGATAGAACTGGATGAGCGTGTTCAGCAGATGATTGAACAGCAGTATCAGATCACTCCCTTGTCACCTGGACTGGAAGCGAGTGTGATGAGAATCGAAATGGGTGATCAGCGGTACGTATTGAAAGTCTGGGACAAGGATTCCAAACCGGATATCGCCAAACAATATCGATTATTGTCCAAGCTTTATCAAAGTGGAATTCGTGTTTCCAAACCCTACGGTTGGGGATTAGACGAGCAAGAGAATCAAGTGCTGTTAACGAGCTATGATGGGAAGCCGGTTACCCAATTAACACAAACCAAACTGACACATTTGGCTGAGCGATTAATGGAGGTCCATCGTTATTCGGTGAATGAAGTGGGGACTGGAGAAGATGAAGAATACATATTCAGGTACGATTTTGTTCAATACTTTTTTCCTCAAATTGAATTACATGACGATATAAATGATCTTCTGGCAAACTTGATCCAGCAGGTCCAGATCAGACAGGACCGCTTGATTCATGGCGATTATAATCTGGGTAACATTCTTGAGATGGACGACCATTACACCATCATCGATTGGACTAATGGGCAGTATGGTGATCCAAGGTACGATATGGCATGGTCTGTGTTTCTGATCACCATCTATAATGGGGAAAGTTACGGCGAGATGTATCACGCTCAATTTGCACGTTCTGCAAGTTATACGTACACGCTGGAAGAGGAGCAGGTTTTTGGAGCAATAGCTTGCCTGCGCTGGATTCTGTTAAGGCGCGTTGGGGATGTACCCATGGGGCCAGATGTAATGGAAAGGGTTCACAGCATGGTTTTCCATAATCCATATTTGAATGAACACCTGCTGTAATCATAATACGGGGATACACAATGACGTCAGTATACGATTAAGTAATAGAAAGACCACTTTTTAAATAAAATAAACAGCCAGTCCTAAACTAGCGATCCTCGCATACCTATGATAGTAGAGGAGCGTGATCGATATGGAGCAGAAAGTGCAAACTTACTTTGACCTGAAGCAGCAGCAAAAAGATATTGAGCAGCAGTTGTCTGTACTACGAGATGAGATTGTTGCGTATTGTGCAGAACAAGGGGTGTATGAGACGCAGGTTGGTGGTTACACCGTGAAAACAGTGCTTCAGAACCGGAAGGAATACGATGATCAGAAGCTGTATGCTTCTCTTCCAGACCCGGACATCTGGCGATTGTTGTCCAAGGTAGACAGCCATAAGCTGAAAAGCCTGATTAAGCTAAACATTCTGTCCGAGGAGCAAATTAACCCGGCATGCACAGTGAAACAGGTGACCTTGTTACAGGTAGACAAGCTGTAACGCTTCATACCCTCTTTGTACATGAGTTGAATTTAAATGAACATCACGATCACAAAACACCTTCCGAGAAATGTTCTGTTGCGATGAGCAGTGGAACAAACGTTTGTTGTCCGAACTGGGCCCAGGATCATAAATAGTTAAATATGAGGGGGAAGAAGTATAATTTGTTCATTGTAAGCGTATTCAACAAACGATATGATGGATAAAAAATGGCAGGGAGGAATTGTAAATGCCAACCGAAATTCCATCACTACATGCTGCGTATGCTAATACGTTCAAAATAGGTGCTGCTGTACATACCAGAATGTTGCAGTCCGAAGGGGATTTCATCGCCAAACACTTCAATAGCATCACGGCTGAAAATCAGATGAAATTTGAAGAAATTCACCCGGAAGAGAATCGTTATACTTTTGAGGCGGCGGATAAAATTGTTGATTTTGCTGTTGCCCAAGGGATTGGGGTTCGCGGACATACTTTGGTGTGGCATAATCAGACATCGAAATGGGTCTTTGAGGATACCTCAGGTACTCCCGCTTCCAGAGAGCTGCTATTATCCCGCTTGAAGCAACATATCGATACGGTAGTAGGTCGGTATAAGGGGCAAATATATGCATGGGATGTCGTCAATGAAGCTATTGAAGATAAGACCGACCTGTTCATGCGGGACACGAAGTGGTTAGAACTGGTGGGGGAAGATTATTTGCTGCAAGCGTTCAGTATGGCTCATGAAGCTGATCCAAATGCGCTTCTTTTCTATAATGACTACAATGAGACGGATCCGGTCAAACGGGAGAAGATCTACAATCTGATTCGGTCTTTGCTGGACAAGGGAGCGCCTGTACACGGGATTGGGTTGCAGGGGCATTGGAATATTCATGGTCCTTCGATTGAGGAGATCCGAATGGCTATTGAGCGTTATGCTTCACTGGATGTTCAGTTGCATGTTACCGAGCTGGATATGTCCGTGTTTCGTTATGAGGATCGTCGAACGGACCTCATCGCGCCAACTTCGGAGATGGCTGAGCTACAGGAGCGTCGATATGAAGAAATCTTCAATTTGTTCCGTGAGTATAAATCGTCCATTACCTCTGTGACGTTCTGGGGAGTAGCGGACAATTATACCTGGCTGGACCATTTCCCGGTTCGTGGGCGCAAAAATTGGCCCTTTGTTTTTGATCAGCAGTTGCAGCCTAAGGAATCATTTTGGCGTATCATTAACCCTATGTCCTGAACATCAGGGAAGTGGAGAGAATCGGTCACGATGTGGCCGATTTTTTGCTTTACTCAATATAGATTATACAGTACGGCTATCTCGTGCATGATTAGAGACGTTGATTTGTGTGGATCATAAAAATATGGTTTTAAATGGAAGTATGTGATAGGGTAGAATAAATGGTGAACCAAATTCTTTCCTGAAATGAGATGAGAAGATGGATTACATCCGAAACTATTTAATTACTTTCGCCGGAAATTTTACATTTAGTTATTATATTTTTGAAGAAGGTACTTTTGCCAAACCGCTGATGTTTGCTACATTCATGCTGTTGCTGATCATGACAATCGATTACATGAAAAGTAGAAACAAATATACATTGGATTAGGGGATGTCCATGTTTTTAAACGATTCTGGAGCATAGGGTCGTTTTTTATTGTATATAGAACAGCTTCCATTTACATCAAGACCATTGTTCATTACACTTGATGAGTAGCACCTCATTACCTCAGTTTTTGTTAACTCAATTCAGATCATCAGGAGGATATCATTATGCATCAATCCGCACATATTCAGGAAGCAAGAGATTACATATTAAACCGAATCCATACCAAACCAGCCGTAGGCATGATTCTGGGTTCGGGACTGGGGGCGCTCGCGGACGAGATTGAAAATGCGACCGTTATCCCGTATACAGATATTCCGTATTTCGCCCAATCGGAGGCTATCGGTCATGCCAATGAATTGGTTATTGGTGAACTGATGGGCAAAACGGTTGTAGCGATGAAAGGCCGCCTTCATTATTATGAAGGTTTTACATTGGACGAAGTGACTTTCCCCGTTCGGATCATGAAAGCACTGGGTGTCGAGCAATTGCTTATCACCAATGCCTGCGGAGCCATAAACACAAGCTTTGAGCCGGGTCAACTGATGCTCATTACAGATCATATTAACCTGGTAGCCAATAATCCGTTGATGGGGCCGAATAACGCCGAACTGGGGGTTCGTTTCCCAGACGTATCACAGGTATACAACCGCGAACTGCGCAGTATTGCCCTTAAGGTTGCAGAAGAGCAGAATGTTGGCTTGCAGCAAGGTGTCTATGCATGGTGGAGTGGCCCGGCATATGAGACACCAGCGGAGATTCGCATGATTCGTACGATGGGTGCGGATGCAGTGGGGATGTCCACGGTACCTGAAGCCATTGTTGCCATTCATGGCGGTATGAAGGTACTAGGCATTTCCTGTCTGACCAACATGGCCTGTGGTATTCTGGATCAGCCATTAAGTCATGATGAAGTTATTGAAGTGGCTGCGCAAGTGAAAACAACCTTTATTGGTTTGGTAAAAGGCATCTTGAAAGAGATCTAATCGCGAGATGATTTCTATCTAGGCCGCGATGGATAGGATAGAGCTTTCATCCAACCAAATCGAAACCACAAAAAACCGTATGCTTCACGAGTTGTTACTCGTGAGACATACGGTTATTTTATTTTGCAGAACTATGAACCATCTGAGAATGATCGGCCATGATTGCTGGTGTGGACTCCCTGATGATGGGTTTGGTCACAATGTGTGAGACCTGATACGGCTGTGTTGGGCTATTAATCCGGGATAACAGCATCTCCGCAGTCTTAATGCCCATCTCATTGCTATAAATATGAACCGTTGTTAATGCAGGCTCAATAATTCGAGATTGGGGTGCATTATCGAATCCGCATATCGCAATATCCTGTGGAACAGCGACATTTCTATCTTTTAACGCCCTGATCAGATCAACTGCTATAAAGTCATTAGCGCATACGTAAGCGGAAGGTAGGGATGCCAGCTCTGCCACTCGCTGGTTCAACCACCCTGGCTTGGAGAAACACAGGCGATCATTATCTAGGATGCAATGGGACAGGTCGACTTGCAACCCCGCTTCCAGCATAGCACGGTGATATCCAACCCATCGTTCATTAAAGCTCTTGCAGTGATTGTAATCTCCGACGAATCCAATACTTGTGTAGCCGCTCTCAATTAATTTTGTGGTTAACTGATAGATGCTATGTTCATTCTCCATGAGTAGCAAATCTGCTTGGAATTCGGGATAACATATGTTGGAAGCGCAATCGATAAAGATGGTGGGAATGCCCAGATCGGTAATCAGCTTTGTATATTCCAGATCAAATAATTCAATGCAAATAATGCCGTCTACTTTGGCTATATCAAAATTGTTGGGAAGTGTAAGTGTATCTTGATCGTCTTCACGCACGATATGGATCGAGAGATTGTATCCCTCCGCACTGATTCTTTTCTCCAAACCGCTGATTAACAATGAACCAAAGTGAGATGTATTAGGCAGGTTTTCAGTTAACAGGGCGATATTGCCCGGAGGCTTGGTTAGAACATGCTCATTGTCCATATAGGCAAACTGTTTATATTTAAGTTCAATTGCTTTTTTAATTACACGATTTCGGGTCTCATCCGGGATGTTTCCGCTATCATTTAATGCTTTGGAAGCCGTATTCCTGGAGATCCCCAAAGCATCAGCGATGTCTTGTATCGTGACTTTTTCCTTTGCCATCTAATGCTTCACCTCTAATCATCAATAGTCATCCATATTCTTCTCTAAGTCAAATGTATAATAGAACGGGACAAATAGCAATCTCTGTTTTACAAATGCACAATTGTGTTTACATTTAGATGAGCGAATTCTATTTTCATAATTGTTCCAGAAGTTTCGTTAATTAGTGTAACAATGATGATCTATTACAGTAATAGTATAGAAACATCTATGCTGGTATTAACGATTCAGTGCTATATATATGCAAATTTAATCCTCTTTAGTTACATTGATGCAAAGATAAAATGATCAAATGCACAAATGTTTTTTTACAAAACGTATTGACTAAATCCGTTGAAACCTGATAAATTGTAAATTATTAAATAGGCAATTGTAAATATTGAAAGCCCTTACTGAAAACAATTGTCAACTTTTAGAATGAACGGGGGTATCGTGTTGGATAACATAGCTGACAGCAAAAAGGGCGAGGGAAGGGTACTGAAAGTGAGGACGACAAGCAGTCATAGGTTGCAGCAGCTCAAAAAAAATTACTTTTTATATATGTTGCTTGCACCAGCCTTAATTTTGACTCTTATCTTCAAGTACATTCCGATGTACGGAGCCATCATTGCGTTTAAGGATTTCAGTCCGATCAAAGGTATCATGGGTAGTGATTGGGTAGGACTGAAGCATTTCGAGAAATTTATAGCTTCACCCAATTTCGATATCATTTTAATGAATACGCTTAAACTCAGCTTTTTGGGATTGATATTCAGTTTCCCGGTGCCCATTTTACTGGCACTCATGCTGAATCAGGTACGCAAAGCTGGCATCAAAAAAAATATTCAATTGTTTCTGTACGCACCCAATTTCATCTCGGTTGTTGTGGTTGTGGGTATGCTGTTCATCTTCCTCTCACCGACAGGGCCAATTAATCAATTAGCCACATGGATTACAGGTCAGCCGATCATGTTCATGTCTGAACCGGAATATTTCCGCTGGATCTACATTTTGTCCGATATCTGGACCGGAGCCGGCTGGGCTTCCATCATATACGTTGCGGCTTTGGCCAATGTTGATCCGGAGCTTCATAATGCGGCTAATCTGGATGGAGCCAATCTCCTTCAGCGTATTCGCCACATTGACCTTCCAACGATTCGTCCGATTATGGCCATCGTCTTTATCCTTGCAGCTGGCGGGATTATGTCCATTGGATTTGAGAAGGCCTATCTGATGCAGACGTCCATGAACCTGCCGTCCTCCGAGATTATTGCCACATATGTCTACAAGGTGGGGTTACAGTCTGGAGATTACGCTTATTCTGCGGCAGTTGGATTGTTCAACTCGGTGATCAATGTGATTTTGCTGGTGACGGTGAATCTGATTGTGAAGAAATTGAATGAAGGCGAAGGCCTCTATTAGGAAAGGAGTATTATCCATGGTTGTTAAACACACGGGAATGGATCGATTGATCCTCACACTCAATGCCATCTTTCTCACTTGTGCTGTACTGGTTGTGGTTGTTCCCCTGATTTATATTGTTATCGCCTCATTCATGGACCCCACGGTGCTACTGAATCGTGGACTGTCCTTTAATGTATCGGACTGGAGTCTGGACGGTTATCAGATGATTTTGTCCAATCCAGCCATGATTCGGGGGTTTGCAAATGCGGTACTGTACTCGGTTTCCTTTGCGCTGATCACCGTGACCGTATCCATATTTGCAGGTTATGCATTGTCGGATGATAGGCTCGCGGGACGTGGATTTTTCATGATTATCTTTATCATTACAATGTTCTTCGGCGGGGGATTGATCCCTACCTATCTACTCATACGTAATCTCGGCATGCTCGATACGGTGTGGGCAATCATCATCCCTGGAGCCGTTAACGTCTGGAACATCATTCTCTCCAGAACCTTTTTCAAAGGAGTCCCTCGAGAACTGAAAGAAGCTGCAAACGTGGATGGCGCCTCTGAGATGAAGATTTTCTTCCAGATCGTCATTCCGTTGTCGAAACCGATCATTTTTGTACTCGCCCTCTATGCGTTCGTTGGGCAATGGAATTCCTATTTTGATGCAATGATCTATCTGGATAATCCGAAACTGCATCCGTTACAGCTCGTTCTGCGTTCCATTTTGATTCAGAATCAGGCTGCACCTGGCATGATCAGTGATCAGCTTGCGATGGCAGAACTGAAACGGCTCTCCGAGATGATTAAATACTCAGCGATTGTCATTTCGAGTCTGCCACTCATCATCATGTACCCGTTCTTCCAGAAGTATTTCGAAAAAGGTGTCATGGTCGGTTCCCTCAAATAGTGAACAGCCTGCGATACAGTAAGTTGATCCAATCCAACTCATGGAGGTCATTATTATGAAAAAAGTGAACAAGTCCAGAAAAGCCGTTACAACGGCATCCATTTCCATGTTATCTGCAATGCTCTTTCTAACCGCCTGTGGCGGGGGTGGAGGCGGCGCGGCTAGTGAGGCGCAATCACCTGATGGCAAGGTGACATTGAATTTTATAACACAGAGCTCTCCGCTGGCTCCCGCTGATCCGAACGACAAGCTGATTAACAAGCGACTCGAAGAGAAAACCAATGTGCATATCAACTGGAAGAACTATACGAGTGATGTGTTTGCAGAAAAAAGAAATCTGGCGGTGGCCAGCGGTGATTTGCCGGATGCCATTTTTGATGCAGGTTACGGGGATTATGATCTCCTGAAACTGGCGAAGGACGGGGCGATCATTCCACTTGAGGACATGATTGAACAACACATGCCCAATCTGAAAAAGGTGCTGGAGGAAGCTCCCGAATACAAGAGCATGATCACGGCTCCAGACGGACATATCTATTCATTCCCATGGATTGAAGAACTCGGAAGTGGCAAACAACGGATTCAGGCAGTGGATAACTTGCCCTGGATTAATGTGGAATGGCTGAACAAGCTTGGACTGAAGATGCCGACGACAACCGAAGAACTGAAAGAAGTATTGATCGCGTTCAAAACCCAAGATCCTAACGGCAACGGTAAGGCAGACGAAATTCCGTTATCTTTCATTAACAAACCGGGCGGAGAAGATCTAACATTCCTCTTTGCGGCATTTGGACTCGGAGAGAACTGGGATCATACCGTGGTAACCAATGATGGGAAAGTGGTCTTCACGGCAGCTGATGAAGGCTACAAGGAAGCGGTTAAATACATTCATGAGCTGGTTCAGGAAGGTCTCGTCGATGTTGAGTCGTATCAGCAGGATTGGAACACGTATCTTGCGAAAGGCAAGGACAACAAGTACGGCATGTACTTCACTTGGGATAAGGCTAACATTACAGGCATGAATGATACGTATGATGTTCTGCCTCCGGTTGCTGGACCTAACGGCGAAGTTAATGTCACAAGAACAAACGGGATTGGGCTTGATCGTGGTCGCATGGTCATCACCAGCAGCAATAAAAACCTGGAATCCACAGCGAAGTGGGTAGACCAATTGTACGATCCGCTC
Source organism: Paenibacillus sp. PK1-4R (assembly GCF_030369595.1). NCBI lineage: Bacteria > Bacillati > Bacillota > Bacilli > Caryophanales > Paenibacillaceae > Paenibacillus > Paenibacillus sp. PK1-4R. The sequence continues at coordinate 5,268,279 of NZ_CP126535.1, read as the reverse complement.
CAATCCGTACAGAACAACTGGGGTACCTATGGAGATGAGAGTCAGCAAAATATTTTTGAATTTGATGAAGCCAAAGGGATGCTGAAGCATCTTCCGCTGGAAGGATCTGCACCTGTGGAACTTAGACAAAAAACCAGTATCGCAGGACCATTGGCCATTCTCGACAGTTATTATGACAAATACACAACCAAACCGGAAGATGCGGCTTGGCGGATGGAACTTCTCGACAAGGTTATGGTTCCGCATATGAAAGCGGAGAACGTATATCCAAGTGTGTTCTTCTCCATTGATGAACTGGATCGATTGTCCACGATTGAGACCGATCTCTTCGCCTACGTGTTACGTCTGCGTACAGAATGGTATCAGAACGGGAAAATAGATCAGGAATGGGATGCTTACTTGAAAGAGTTGGATCGCCTTGGATTGCAAGAATGGCTACAGATTAAACAAGCGGGATATGACCGTAATAACAAATAAAGAAAAGTACGGAGGAGAAACCATAATGTCGACAATTCTTAAACAAGATTACAGAAATGAATACCATTTTTCACCGAAAGAGAAGTGGATGAACGACCCAAACGGCATGGTGTTTTTCAATGGGGAGTATCACTTGTTCTACCAGTATCATCCGTTTGGTACTACATGGGGACCGATGCATTGGGGTCACGCGGTAACCCGAGATCTCGTCACTTGGGATGAACTTCCTGTAGCTCTGGCACCGGATGAACATGGCATGATTTTCTCCGGCAGTGCGGTGGTGGACTGGAACAATACTTCCGGATTTTTCGAAGATGAGCCGGGGTTGGTAGCCATTTTTACACATCATCTGGAAGTACCAAATGAGCATCCTGTTCAGCGTCAGAGTCTGGCGTATAGCAAAGACAACGGCAGAACCTGGGCTAAATACGAGGGTAATCCGGTATTAAAGCATGAGTCCTTTGTAGATTTCCGTGATCCCAAGGTGTTCTGGCATGAGCAGACCAAGGAATGGGTTATGATTATCGCTTGTGGTCAAACGGTATGTCTGTACCGATCTCCCAATCTGAAGGATTGGACGCTAGGAAGTGAATTTGGCGCCGGGATTGGTTCACACGATGGCGTGTGGGAATGCCCGGACCTGTTCCCGCTTGCAGTGGATGGAGATTCAGAGCAGGTGAAGTGGGTGATGCTCGTTAGCATCGGTGCAGATCCTGCTTTTAAAGAAGGATCCAGAACACAATATTTTACCGGAGATTTTGATGGAAGTACATTTGTCCCAGATGAGGCATCCCATACGGTTCGCTGGATTGATCATGGCCGGGATAACTACGCGGGAGTTAGTTGGTCAGACATTCCGGCTGAAGACGGCAGACGCCTGTTTATGGGGTGGATGAGCAACTGGATGTATGCCAACCAGACGCCAACCAATGATTATCGTGGAGCAATGACCATTGCACGGGAGCTGTCACTGGAGACAAGAGCCGGAGAAGTAATACTGATTCAACGTCCTGCGCGTGAGCTTAAGCAAGCCCGTACGCCATTATTGTCCCTACAGGATGCTTCGATTCAGCAAGTGAGTGAGCAGTTGAACGCTTTGCAAATAGTGAACTATGAGATCCATGCAGAGTGGACTCCAAATCAGTCGTTCCATTTTGCCTTAAGAAGCGGAGCTGACAACGAAACACTCGTTGGCGTAGACGCCAACCGAGGGGAAGTGTATATCGATCGTAGTGGATCGGGTATCGGCGATTTTCATGAACATTTCCTGAGCCGTCATACAGCTGAGTTAAAGGCACCGAGTGCGAATCAAAGTTTGCGTATCTTTGTAGATCATTCATCTGTGGAGGTATTTGCAAATGATGGTCAGGCGGTTATTACGGATCTTATCTATCCGGATGTGGATTCCAAGGGCATCTCTGCTCATGCCGAAAATACTGATCTGGTCTTCTCTTCACTTCATATCTATGAGATATCACCAACCAAGGCTAAAGGTTAATTGTAATGAAGGAAAGGAGTCCAGAACGATGCGTATTGGAGCCATAGAAGCGGGCGGAACAAAGTTTGTATGTGGTGTAGGTAATGAGCATGGACAGATAGAAGATCGGATCAGCTTTCCAACAGAACATCCGGAGACCACTCTTGCCAAGGTGATCGACTATTTCAGGGATAAAGATGTGGAAGCAATGGGGGTTGGCTCCTTTGGTCCGATTGATCTGCAACCGGATAGTCCCACCTATGGTTATATTACGACCACACCTAAGCCTGGGTGGGGAAACTGTAATGTGATTGGAACCTTGAAGCATGAATTTCCGGTTCCTTTTGGATGGGATACGGATGTGAATGCTGCCGCGCTCGGTGAAGTGACGTGGGGAGCGGCGCAAGGGCTGGACAACTGTGTATATTACACGATTGGTACAGGCGTTGGTGTTGGACTTGTGGCAGGGGGCCAACGAGTCCATGGATTGTTACATCCCGAGGGTGGACATATTCGCACAAGACGCCATCCAGACGATCACTTTGCCGGATTATGCCCGTATCATGGCGATTGTCTGGAGGGTATGGCTGCAGGACCAGCCATTGAAGCCCGTTGGCAGATCCCTGGCAGTGAACTGCCGGCAGATCATCCGGCGTGGGAGATCGAATCCTTTTACATTGCGGAGTCGATTACAACGGCCATCTTGCTTCATTCGCCGCAGAAGATCATCTTGGGCGGTGGTGTGATGCAGCAAGATCATCTGTTTCCTATGATCCGGGAACAGGTAGTGCGGAATCTTAATGGTTATGTGAATGCAGCCCCAATCACGCAACATATCGACCAATATATTGTGCAGCCCGGATTGGGCCAGCATGCAGGCTTGTGTGGTGCGCTCGCATTGGGTCTGGAAGCATTGCAGCAGCATGCAGCACAAGCTTCACATGTTTCATAGTTTTCTAAAATAATCTACATCCCAGAAGGGATGGCTGCGGGTTCGCTTATTTGTATAAGCAAGACTGCACCGTCCTTTTTGGGCTTTTTTATTTTTTGAGGAGTTCAATAGGTTTGAAAAAAAAGTGCGTTCTAAAATCCGATGTTGCTCAAGTGAGCTGCCAAAGGTATGATTTTTAGTGTTCTATAGTGCGATAAGATATTCAAAAATTAACGTGTCTCCACTGGAAAGGAATTCAACCAATGAACCCAATAACAATACGTCAAGCTGTACAGGCAGACCAAGAGCAACTGGCCGATTTGCGAGCCTTGGTACTATACGATGATCTAACCAGGCTGGGAAGGTACGATGATGTGAAGGTACGTGAACGTTTCCGCAATACATTCGACCCTGCGCAGACAAAGATTATTGAACTTGAAGGATCAATGGTGGGTTGTGTAGCATTGAAGCCCAAGTCTGAGGCATATCTATTGGAACATTTCTACATACATCCCGATTATCAGGGCCAGAGAATAGGAACTCAGGTATTGAACATGTTGCTGGAACAGGATGAAGTTCAGGGGAAACAGATTATTTTAAATGTTTTGCAGGGAAGCCCTGCTCGGCGATTGTATGAACGATTTGGATTTATATTGGACAGTGAAGATGAGGTCGATGTGTTTATGTCGGTCCAATTGCCGGAATAGTATGATTACCATACGTATTGAAAATTAACTTCATATTTGCGTTCTGACTGCGTAGTGGTCAGTGTAACGGTTACGTAATAGACCCATTCATTTAATTCTTGAATGGGTCTATTGAACTTTTCTATTATACTTTCCGATGACGTTACCCTAATATGGATAATAACCTACTTTTTATATAGGAATTATATAGTATGGAGAATGCCAAGATGCCACAATGGAAACGAAATCTGTATATTCTGTGGTTCGGCCTGTTTTTCAATCATATGGCGTACTCACTATCCGTTCCGTTCTTTCCTATATTCCTGCAAAATGATCTCGGTATCCAGAGTGGCTTGGAAGCTTGGTCGGGTATCTCCATCTCCATCAGCTTTCTGATCAGCGGATTATGCGCACCCTTCTGGGGATCACTGGCTGATAAATATGGCAGTAAACTGATGCTCGTCCGTTCAGGAGTTGGGCTAGGCATTGCACATCTGGCTAATTTCTTTGTTTACGATCCATATACGTTTATCGCAGTGAGGGTCTTTCAGGGACTCATGGCTGGTTTTCATCCCGCCTCGATTACACTGATCGGCACCAATACTCCGGAGAAACAGGTGGGTTATGCACTTGGCGTGATCTCTACGGCCAGCGCTGCGGGCGGAATTCTTGGTCCTCTTGCCGGTGGTGTATTGAGTCACTGGATCGGACTGCGGGGATGTTTCATTGCATCCGCTGTAATTACATTACTCGCGGCTCTGATGGTCCTCGGTGTTAAGGAGTCACGACAAACTCGTACGATCGTTCCAACGAAGATCATAGGGGATTTGAAAAGAGCGGCTTCCACGCCGGGTTTGATGCGAATCTACGGTTTGATTCTCTTAGTCTCGACCTCCGTGCTCATCATCGAACCGGTGCTGACGCTCTATGTGGTCCAGATTGGCGGAGATATTGGCAGTGCAACACTCAGTGCAGGAATTGTCTTCTCGGCGATTGGTGTGGCAACCGTCATTATGGGGCCGCGATGGGGGAAGATTGGTGGAAGGATCGGATACGAGAAAACCCTGTTTATCGGTCTGATTGGCGGCGGAATTGGCAGTCTGCTGCAAATGACAGCAACGAATCTGATTTATTTTGGCAGCCTGCGATTTGTTTATGGTTTGTTCTTTGCCGCAGTATATCCCGCGCTTAATGCGCTGATCATCAAATATGCTGATCACGATTTTCGTGGGAGGGCTGTCAGTCTGAGTCAGACGGCGAGTCAGTTCGGTATTGTGCTTGGACCGTTAATCGGTGGTTTTCTCGGTGGATGGATCGGCATTCCGTTTATTTTTCTATTTACAGGGATTGTATTGCTTGGAGCGGCTTGGGCAGTCCGGGTAAGTGATGTGAAACAGGCGGATAAACCGGGATTAGGCATGGCAACAGCAGAAGTTAGCGGAAACAGCATAAAGAAATGATGAAACGACTCTCAGAGATAAAAGGATACTCGAACTGAATGGTCATCACCACAACATAGGGAGGAATATATATGTCGCAACGACAATTGAAGTTGGGAGCCAATCTGAACGGAGTGGGTAACAGCATTTCCTTTTGGCGTCACCCGGATATTCCAATTAACGCGAGCGTTAGTCTGGAATTCTACAAGAAGCAGGTGCGTATCGCGGAAAAAGGGAAATTTGATCTGCTCTTTATTGCAGATGGCCTCTTCATTAACGAGAAGTCCAATCCTCATTTTCTCAATCGCTTTGAACCTCTCACGCTTCTGTCCGCACTCGCCGGGTCAACTTCTCACATCGGGCTGGTTGCTACATTGTCTACTTCCTATAGTGAACCCTTCACGGTTGCGCGGCAATTTGCCTCGTTGGATCAATTAAGCGGTGGGAGAGCCGGATGGAATGTGGTCACTTCACCTCTGGAAGGATCGGCACTTAATTTTGGCAAAGGCGAACATCCGAACCATGCGCTGCGCTACGAGATTGCGGAAGAACATCTGAATGTGGTCAAAGGACTTTGGGATTCCTGGGAGGACGATGCCTTTATCGGAGACAAGGAACAGGGCGTATTTTTCGATCCTGCCAAGTTACATACGCTGAATCACAAAGGAGCACACTTCTCGGTACAGGGTCCGCTTAATGTAGGGCGTTCGAAGCAGGGTCACCCGGTGATTTTTCAGGCGGGCTCATCTGAATCTGGTAAAGATCTGGCCGCCCGATCGGCAGATGCCGTCTACACAGGACATGAGACGCTCGAGGAAGCAAGGGAGTTCTACCGGGATGTGAAGGCAAGAGCGGTGGCTTATGGACGCAAGGCAGAAGATATCCTGATCTTCCCGGGCATCGGTCCCATTGTAGGTAGAACAGCGGAAGAAGCGGAGCAGAAGTATCAGGAAATTGCCGAACTGGTGAGTGTTGATCAGGCGTTGAACTATCTGGGGCGGTACTTCGATCATTACGACTTCTCCCAATTCCCGCTGGACGAACCTTTTCCCGAGATTGGGGAGATCGGCAGCAACAGCTTCCGCAGTACAACAGATAAGATTAAGCAGCAGGCACGGGAAGAGGGGCTGACCCTGCGCCAAGTCGCGTTGCTGGCATCAACTCCACGTACATCGTTCATTGGTACACCGGATCAGATCGCAGATCAGATTCAGGAATGGTTTGAAGGCGAAGCGGCAGACGGATTCAATGTTCGTACCGTGGTGCCCAATGGATTGGAAGATTTCGTGGAGCTAGTTGTCCCGGTTCTGCAAGAACGAGGGCTGTTCCGCACGGAGTATGAACATGAGACGCTAAGGGAGAATCTGGGTCTTGAGATTCCGCGTAACCGGTATACGTTAGAGAGCGTGAGATAGAGAAGTTAGAGCGGTAATGACGTTAATATAACGTTGTTGCGGCTCTTTTTTAATGGTTTCTTTTTTGGAGAGTGCTGCTATTATAAAATGATAAAGAAAATGATACACAAGTTGCAATTCCAGACGAGTCACAGGAGGAGATTGGGATGATTAGAGGGTTAACGAATGCGGGACTGGGCAACATCGAGTCTGATGAACAATATATCACAGAGGCGGCCAGGCACGGATTCGGATCTGTAGATTTGAATCCGCTCTCATTGATTGAAACGTATGGCAAAGAACAGGCACAACATCTGCTGGAAAGCAATCAGGTGATTATCGGTTCATCGGGGCTGACGGTAGAGTGGCGGACGACAGATGAGCAATTCCGTGAGGGCTTGCAATCGTTGGTCGCTATGGCAGAAGCTTCTGCTTCGCTGGACTGTTACAGCTGTTGCACGTATATTTTACCCTCAACGGATCAACCGGCAGCGCAATTTATGGCAGCGGCTACGAAACGCTTGAGACTCTGCGCAGATATCTTGGATGCTTACGGGATTAAGTTAGGGCTGGAGTTTGTTGGCTGCCATCACTTGCGGACGCAATGGAAGAACCCGTTTATCTGGCGTGTGGAAGATACGCTGGACTGGATCGAGACGATCCATGCGTCTAACGTAGGTTTGCTCGTAGATTCCTATCACTGGCATACGAATGGTTTACCGATGGAAGATCTGTTGAAGTTGAAGAAAGAGCAGATTGTTCATGTGCATATCAACGATGCTTATGATTTGCCGATCGAGGAATTACTGGATTATGAGCGTTTGTACCCCGGCGAAGGGGTCATTGATCTGGGCGGATTTCTGAGAAATCTGCAGGCGATTGGCTACAATGGTGTGGTGGCTCAGGAAGTACTGGCCCCGGCATCGAATCTTGGTTTAAGTGAGTTGTTCGCCAAGTCAAAAGCTGGATTCGATAAGGTGTTTGCGACAATATAAGCTACTGAAAAAAGGAGGACTGTTCCAGCCATGTTAAGGGCTATGGAACAGCCCTTTTCTGCTTTCTATTAATCCAACAAACCACGTTCTTTCAGTAATTGTGTCGTAACCACCCACAGTCTGTTTTGCATGGCCTCATCTCCGCCAGGATGTATAGGAACAATAGATGCTCCAGTTCCCACATTGAAATATCCTCCTGATACCTCGCCATACTTCGAATCCACAGCCAACCGAGTTATGATATCCGCACCCCGGCGCGGGTCGCCAATGTGCAAAAAGGTTAAAATGCGTTCAAGCACACTTGCAAACCATAGCTCTCGTCCAAGACCCGTAACATTAAAGCCAGGATTCAAGGCATTTACGCAAATTCCGGTTCCACGCCATTGTCTGGCTAGTTCACCAGTAAACATAATATTGAGCAGTTTGGTTTTGCCATAGATTGGAGAGGAACCGCGTGCAGTAAAAGGAGCGATATCCGTTAAGTCATCTGGCAATACCAGTGTGCCATGATTCCGCGAAGCTTCAGATGCAACATTGACGACTCGGGCATGGCCCGCCTGAAACAGGGAAGATTGCAATGTGTGCGTTAACAGCCAAGGTGCCAAATAATTCACGGCAATCATCTCGGCAAATCCTTCGGACGTGACTCTCTGTTCAAAAGCATGAAGTCCGGCATTGTTCAGAAGTACGTCTATACGTGGATAAGCGGCTGCAATCTCAAGCCCAACACGTTTTACATCACTCAGTAAGGACAAGTCTCCATAGAAAAATTCAATTTTGGCAGAAGGCATGATTTCCTTGATTTTGTACCTGGTAGCCTCGGCACGTTCCTTGCTTCGGGCTGTGAGTATAAGATGTGCCCCGCGTTTGGCGAGTTCCATGGCTGCAAGCTGCCCTAAACCGCTTGTTGCTCCGGTAATTACAATAATGGGATGTTTAGTTTTCATGAGAAGATCTCCTTTTGACACGAATAGATTCGGAATTATATAATGGACATAAATCAACTATAAATATTAATTGATATTTGTCAACTATATTTCGAGAAGTCTACTTTCATGTATCTGGGAGAGGGAGTTAACAATAATGAGTGAAAATCCAGTCAAAACCAAAGATAGAGCAACCCTGGAGCTAGCGCTGGGTGAGCAGATTCATGCACTGATCAGTGCTTCGCATGCGCTTAACGTTCGATCTGCCGAGCGTTTTGATGCGAATCTGCAACCTGCCGCTTTTCAACTGGTACGGTGGCTCTACTCCTATGGCCCAACAAGCGCCGCGGCTTTGGCAGAAGCGAATGCAATGGACCGCAGCTCGGTCAGCCGATTAATCAAACAACTCGAAAAGTCGGGATATGTTAGCAAAGAGCAAGACCCCAAGGATCGGCGCGGGGTGTTACTGTCTCTTACGGAACTTGGTCAACAATCGACGGTTGGTGCGCTCAAGGAGAAGGAGTCAGCTTTTTATGACCGTATATCCAGATGGGATGATAAGGAACTAGAACTTTTCACCGCCATGCTCAGGCAGTTTAATGGATTGGAAGAAAAGTGAGATGAACAATAGTGTGGATTGTATTTGATACCTGAACCATAGGACATGTCACCATTGAGCGAGGTAGACTACAAATTCATTGCAAAAGCGAACATCTGGTGATGTCCGCTCGTGAAGTTCCCAGATCATTTTATAGTTTCCAGGGAAGCTGCGGGATTTTATATCGGAAACCCTGATGGTTTCCTTTTCTCACATATATCCAAGGTGGTGGGACAGGGGTGCCTAGTGCTTTATACAAGACCGTTCCTTCATCGCTTGCGGAATATTCTTCGATACTACTTTGGATATCCTCCCAATGAACCTTACCTTGGTAAGACAGTGTCTGCCCTTGAACGATAACATGAGGTGCACCTGAAATGATTCTCTGCGTTATGTTGAGAACTCCAACCTTTCCTGAGGACAACATTATCAATTCGCTCATGAAAAGTATGATAATCAAAATGACTATGCTCACAATCCATCGCTTTTTGCTCATTTTGTGACCTCCACTACCTAGGGATCATTCCCTCATAGTTAATGTCTTTTAATGACATAATCTCGTCAGAGATGGTATTGATTTTGACTGAATAGGGCTTAATAGCTTGCAGGAATTCATTAATGGTTTTCTTGCGATCCTCATCAAAGACGGCAGATGTTATGTGATTCTCTTTTAATACGTTATCGTTCATTATGACTTGTTTAGAATAACTAACTGAATTACTATAATCGATTAGATGTGTAACCCCCGTGAATTTGCCATTAGTTAATGTACCTTTGGAGAATTCGGATGGTTTAATCCCAATATATTTTTCAGAAGAACCATGTTTCTTTTTATAATCGATAATCGTGTCAAAAAAGTCCTTATCCCCGGTTAACTTTTCGTTGAAATAATCATTTTTGAGAGCAATCGTAGTTGTGTGATCAGTATATCCTAGTGAGACAGTATCTGAAGAGTGAATTGCGTAATATCCTTGAGTCATCTTGCACTGATTGAATGTTCCATTGTTAATGGTGTTGATGTATCTGTCAAGTATAGGGTAAACCTTACCATCAGAAGTAAGATACTGTACTTCTAACCATTGCGTAATTTCTTTTCCTTTACCATGATATGTATCATTAATCCATGATCCGGTGTAGGTTTTTGTAGTGAATTCACCTGTTCCATGGCCCATATTAGATTCATTGTAATCCTCAAAGGGGACACCTCCACCTTCAACTAATGTATATGTATATTTGCCTTTTCCTTGCCGCTTACCACTCACCCAATCTCCAGAGTAAACTTCGGTTTCTCCCCATCTTGCGGTTCCTTTACCATGAGGTTTCCCGTTTAAAACTTCACCATAGTACGTCGCTCCATCTGACAATTTTAAGTTTACTTTCTTCGATGCTGCTTCAGTTGTAGAAGAGCTTGATAATAGTACAATGATAACGATGATTGTTAATCCAAAACTTTGATAGAATCTTTTCAAAATTGTGCAACTCCTTCAATAAATAATGATCTTTGCGTTATTAGCCATCTTCAACATTATCGGTTTATGTATCGTATTTTTCCAGTTTAAATATAAAGTGGAGATAGGTCGGATTTCACAAACAACTCGTCCCCAGTTTACAAAAGTAAAGATGTAAAGGCTGAAACAAAATCCCGCTCAACTCAAAGTACCTGCGGCTTCTGGGCATATCATGCCTGTGATTCGTGGGTGCTTTTTTCTATACTCAGCGTATACGTAACCCTGATCTTTTTACAAAACCTACTATGTTCTCGGTTTCATCATTTCTCCTACACGAGGTCTCCTCCTAATGATCCACAGCAGTGGTGGAACTTTCCTGAATCGTGAACAATCTCTGAATTTTGTATCACCTCCTATATGCTGCGTTTTTCCTAGATTCACTCCCTCAATATGGAGCAGTATAGAGTATAACTTCGTTAGGATAAGTTAGAAAAACCTTTAACGGGATATGAAAGAATGCAGGTATATGTAAAATTTTAAATACATGCTTCCAGGCCGTTGACCCTGCCCCAAAAGTCTCTTATATTTACTCCCGACACAACAACTCAGAACGGGTGGTGGGATGATTTTGTTCAAAAATAAAGGCAAGAAAGTGCTCGCTATGCTTACACTTATACCCTTGGCTACAGGGATGGTCATGGGAGCTTTCCCTGCTGCGATAACGTATGCAGATGCAGGAGATAACACACCAACCAACAGGTCGGCAACAGGTTCTTGGCAAACGGGAGATTTGCATGTACATACGTTTGAGTCCGATGATGCACAGGTTTCACTGGAGAACGTGCTCGATGCGGGTTTAACCAAATATGGGCTGGATTGGATCGCGCTTACGGATCATTTGCGGTTATCCAAGCGAGATCACAACGGGAACGACATTTCGGGTGGACCAATACCCATGTCCCAAGGAATGAATGAATATCAGGTACCACAGATCAAGGCACTTCAGGATGCAGGCAAATATGCAGGTAAAACGATCTTCTCCGGTTTCGAATGGGACATGCCGACACATGAACACGTTGGGGTGGGGATTCTTACGGATGAGCCGAACTCAACCGAAGCGCTGAACGCTGCCAAGGAATTCGAATACCGTTTCACGAATCGCGCAGCGAACTTGTTTAATGCGGATGACGTAGCCAAATGGGATCAGAACGGAGGGCGTGCCTACACAACTCATCAGGATGCCTTAAACGCCATCAATTGGCTCGCAACGAACTATCCAATGACAAGTTATGCGATGATCAACCATCCTTCACGCGGCAAAAACAAATATACCATCGCGGACTTCCGTGATTTCAACGATCTGGCTCCACAAGTGGTATTTGGTATCGAAGGCATGCTGGGTAACCAGATGGAACCGGATCGTGGAGGGTACAACACAAGCTACAATGTAGCTAATCCGACCGCTGATGATGGATACAAATACCGTACATACGGCGGTGTAGACTATATGGTCGCCAAGGTTGGCGGACTATGGGATGCATTGCTTGGAGAAGGACGTCACTTCTGGAACTATGGCAATTCAGATTACCACTTCAAGACGATTGGCACGAATTCCAGTGGTTATTTTCCTGGCGAATATGCCAAGACATATTCCTGGGTTGAGGGTACAGGCATGCAGGCTGTTCTGGATGGACTGCGTTCGGGAAAATCATTTTCCGTATTTGGTGACCTGATCAACGCACTGGATTTCACGGCTTCCGGAGCGGGTGCTCAAGTTGAGATGGGCGGAGACCTTAATGTGACCCAAGGCGATGAAGTTGAGCTGAAGATCCGCTTCAAGAGTCCAACGACGAGCAACAACTATGAAAATCCAATCAACAGCGGCACGTCTGCTGGACAAGTACCCGTGGTGGATCACGTCGATCTCATCGCTGGGGATGTGACAGCCAAGGCCCAGAAGGGCACAGCCGCATATACCAAAGACACCAACGACTCTACCAAAGTACTGGCTACCTTCACATCCAACGATTGGACGACAGATGCCGAAGGTTATAATGTCATCACGTACAAGATCAAAGCTACAGATCAGGACAAGTATTTCCGCCTGCGCGGTACGAATCTGGGCATGAACGTGACAGGTGAGACTGTAAATGGTGAACCACAGCTTGATCCGAAAAATACGACAGCTGATGCAACGACCCGTTTTAATCAAATTAACGATAGCAACTATCGCGATCTGTGGTTCTACTCCAACCCAATCTTCATGAGTGCCACACCTTACAGTGACGCACAGGCTGTAACCGATACGCTTCAAGCAATTGATCTGGGCGATCTGAACGCGGTCCATTCCGATCTTACCCTTCCTGTTGAGGGGAAGCATGGTGCAACCATTAGTTGGTCTAGCTCCAAGCCGGAACTAATGAATAACGAGGGCAAGCTGCTAATGCAACCGGACAATAATGAGCGACTGGAACTGACGGCAACCGTGCAACGTGGCACGGAATCTCAACCCAAAACGTTCACTGTCATTGTAGAAGGCACGAATAATCAGGCGCTGGTGTTAAAAAGCAACATGACAACCGCTGAGGGCCAGCCGTATCACACGGATACATGGACGAACCAGTCTGTAAGCGTTAGTGTAACCAGCGCAGTATACGCACCTGCTACTTCCGCGATTATCGAGTTTTCCCGTGATGGAGGGCAGACGTACGAACCATATACAGAGAATACACCTATGGAGGTAACGGAGCCGGGAGAGCATAACCTTTTATTCCGAGCAACAGATGATCTTGAACAAACGTATACTCTACCTCTGGTCATTAAAATAGACCGTGAGATTCCCGTCATCACCCTGCAAGGTAGCAGCCAGATGACGCTGAATGTGGGAGACACATATAACGAGCCTGGAGCACAGGCTTCTGATAATGTCGGCATCCGTGGTTCCGTGCAGGTGGATGGCACGGTGAACACACAAGCAGCAGGGATCTACACCCTTCGGTATAACGTGAAGGATATCGCTGGTAATGAAGCACAGGAAGTTATCCGTACCGTGACTGTACAAGCCCGCTCAGGCAATGGTGGCGGGGGTTCAGGTGGAGGTAATGGAGGCAACTCTGGTGGGAATTCTGGAGGAAGTACACCAAGTGTGCCAACAACGCCTACCATTCCAACCACACCAACCAACCCGGAAACGGGGTCAGATTCATCCACTGAAGTGAAGGTAGAGGTGGAAGCGAATCAGTCTGTCCAAACGGGTTTGAAAGACATCGTGCAATTCGATGTTCCATCGGGAGCCATTGGTTCCAAGGATACGTTGCAAGTGTCTGTGGTTGCCAAGGACAAGTTGCAGAATACAGCTTCCCTGAATGTACTTGGACAAGCTGTACAGATCAGCCGCAGTGGCGGAAGAACGTTGAATGATCAGGCGGCATTAAGCCTGAATGTGGATTCGGCTGCTCTGCCGAATGGCACCCAACCTGCAATCTACTATTATAATGAAGCTCGTCAGAACTGGGTATTTATCGGTGGCAAGATGAATGCAGCAGGAAGCATAACGGCTAATGTTAATCATCTGGGTACATTTGTTGTGTCCAGTTACACACCGGTGAATCTGTCTGACCTGAATGGACACTGGGCTTCTAACTATGCAGATCGTTTGTTGGGCATGAACGTGATTCAAGGTTACACAGATGGAACATTCCAACCATCCAAGAAGATCACACGGGCAGAGTTTGTTACGTTGCTCAGTAAGGCGCTGGCATTGAAGTCCGTGGAGTCCGATCTGACATTTGCAGATCAAGGCAGTCTGCCAGACTGGGCAAAAGGTGATATTGCCGCAGCCGTGCAAGCCGGAATCGTGAAAGGTTATGGTGATAATACATTTAAGCCCGATCGGACGATTACCCGTGCCGAGATGGCAGTCATGATGGCGAATGCGCTGAAAGTAAGTTCAGATGCACAAGCCGGAATGTCTGGCAATACATCCGTTAAACCAAGTTTCACCGATGCATCGCAGACGCCATCTTGGGCACAAGAAGCACTGGATACAGCCGTGCAGGCCAAGATTGTGAGCGGATATACGGACCATACGGTTCGTGCAGGAAGTGAAACGACCCGAGCGGAAGCTGCGACGATGATCTATAATTTGTTGCTCGCCATGTACGTGTAAGAAGTAACAAAGAGAATTAACCGTATTTACAACAGATATAATGTAGATAAAAAACTGATATCCTTTTGGGGTATCAGTTTTTTTGAGATTAAGAGTTGCTCATCTCTTCGGGGGTGGCATGTAAGACGTTCCATAGCTTTAATTCACGAAACGAAAAGACACGTTACTGTGATAGAATGATTTAGGTTGGGATGATGAAACGGTGGGGGCTTAGAAAATGAACAAAACTGAGCGACAGCTTGCGATTACGCTTGAATTGCAGCGAAGAAAGATGTTAAGAGCAGAAGATTTAGCTGCTCAATTGGAGACGAGTGTACGTACGATATATCGAGATATTCAGGCATTAAGTGAGGCTGGTGTTCCGATCATGGGTGCTCCGGGTCAGGGGTATTCCCTCATGGAAGGATATTTTCTGCCCCCGGTAAGCTTCACCGCAGAAGAAGCCGTATCCCTGCTAATGGGAGCTGATTTTATCGAACAGAGAATGGATACAGAATACGCGATGGAGGCTAAGTCGGCTCAACGAAAAATTGAAGCGATCTTACCAGAATCCGTTCGTAATGAATCAACACGTGTTCGGGAAACGATGCGACTGCTTCATACGGTTGAACCTTTAACCCGAGCACGGGTGAAAACATACCTTAACCAGATACGTAATGCCATTCTGGATCAACGTAAAATCAGCTTTATGTATCTGAAAAAAATGCCAGGAACGGATGGAAATCGGTATAACATGCGTGAGGTTTCACCCTATGGCCTCTCACTGGTTCAGGAGAATTGGATGTTAATTGCACGTTGTGATATGCGACAAGACATCCGTCATTTTCGTTTGTCACGCATGACTGAACTTTCCGTGCTGGAGGATCAATTCCTTTTGCCGCCGGATTTTGATCTAAACAGTTATCGACCTCCTGACGACCGTAACGAACACATATTAATCAGGGCTAAACCTGAAATCGCTGACAAAGTTATGGAGGCCCTTCATTTTTATATGGATGCATTTGAGGAGCAAGAGGAAGGTGTCATTTTTCATTTTCGTGTCCGCTACCCGGAGGAAATCTTGCATTATTTACTTGGTTGGGGTGGAGATATCGAGGTCTTGGAGCCGGAGTCTTTACGCTTTCGAATGCAGGAAGTAGCCAAAAACATCTTAAAACACTACTGACATACACTTGTCAGTAGTGTTTTTTTATACTTTGATATATCACAGATCAAGAGGAGTGGGTTGAAGGATGAGAAGTACAACGGAAGCATTGAAATCATTAGAAATGGCAGACAGCAGATATTGGATTGGTGTTGTGTCTGCTTCTCATGTGAATGTAGCCGTAGAGGGAGGGTTTGCGCAGCTATGCCATGGCAAGTCAGCAATGTTGCGACAGATGTCCGCGGGTGATTGGATGATATACTACTCTCCACGTACAGACATATCAACTGGCAAGCCACTTCAGGCGTTTACCGCTATTGGTCAAATTAACGATGATAGGATATACCAATATCAGATGTCGGAATCCTTTGTACCCTTTCGCCGGGATCTCCGTTATCTTCCGTGTCGAGAAGTAAAGATCGCAACGTTGTTAGACCAACTCAGTTTTACACGCGGGAATCGCAATTGGGGTTTTCCATTTCGTAAAGGTCACTTTGAAATTGGGGCTGAAGACTTCAGGATGATAGCTTCCTCCATGTTGGAAAATGAGGCACAGTCACTACTGGATATTAGCTTAAGCCATAAATGTTAACCAAACCAAAAGGCCCATAGATTGTCTATGGACCTTTTTGCTTTATGGATAATCATAAAAAGCTCTGACGATCATTACGGATGTGTGAGACTTCAATGAGTAACCGTCGTGTACATGTTATAAATAGTCGGTCAACAGACCAATAGTGAGCGTAGGATAACTTAAGAATGCATGACGAGCCACTAATTATGCGGCTTTTTTTGATTTTTAATTGAAGAACCATAACTCTGAAGATGAAACTAAAACCATATCGGCTTTTTATGGGGATTATCTACATAAGAAAATATTATTACAAAATGTAACAATTCGGCACTACAACCGCTGGGGGATTTGAATGGATGCGGAATTATTATCCTAGTTCCAGTATTGGATATTATGCTAATGCAGCGTTAGGTTGGGCTGCCTGGTACAATACTACGGGTGGGCCTACGACTTTCAATTATTATCACACTTCGGTTGCCAAAACAAGTAGAGCGACTCCAATGTATTCTAGCTCTTGTAATAATTTGTCTGGTGTAATGAAAGGGCTTCAGTCTGACTATTATATGCAATCTTTTGATGCTGAATTGATGGCTTCTACATGTAATCCAAATGCGTGGAGGTTGCAGGATCACCAAGCAGTATCTAACTCAACAGGATATTTTGATAGTGGATATGTAAATGGCTGGAACTTAAAAGCAGAATAAAGCGTTAAGAATATATACTGACTAAATTAGAGGAGGGCCAATCTGTGAAGAAAAAAACATTGGTTTCACTACTCACCATACCACTGGTAGCTGCATCTGTGAGTGGCTACATGTACTTGAATGAACCGTCTGTAGTTAGTGCTCAAAGCGATGTTGAAAACGCAGCACTTAAGGCGACCCAGGGTAAGGTCGATTACATTAAAGAATCGTTTGAAGACGGATCATATATCGTTCGCTACCGGGACCGTTTGAATTTGACAGAAATCACTGAGGAATACCGTGATAACCAGCTTCATAATAAATTGATTATTGAAGATGGCGGTAAGAAGATCACTTCGTATGGTCGAGATTTCGAGACAGGAAAATTGGTTGGGAATACTTGGACCATGCCGGACAACATAGCTGCTGAAAATGAGAAGTTGCTACAGATCTCGCTGTTGGAGAATGCTAAAGAAGAATTACAGAGTCAGGATTGGACAGTACTGGAAGCAGCGGGCACACAATTCCGTTCTGCTACACAGAGTAACGAGCAAAAAGCTGTTTCGGAGGATAACCTCCACAAGGAAGTTGTAACCATTGATGTACATACGGGTTTACCGACAAAACGTGTGATTTATCAGAAAGACAAAAACGGTGAAATTGTAACTAGCTCTACCAAGACCGAAGAGTACAAGTACCTGGATTCTATGCCGATGAAGATCCAGAACTTTGCTCCGGAAGAATCCGTAAAAATTAAAGAAATACCGGCGCCTGTAATTGAAGATAAGGTGCTTGAAGGTTCATAAGACTTTCTGTTCCATCAACAAGTACAATTAAATAAGACAGCCAGCCCCGTACTTGAGAGCTGGCTGTCTTATTTCTTATCCGTAGCCGGAATTAATTTGACTGGATTTCAGACTATTCTATGAGCTTATCAAAAAGTTGTGGGTCCGTCTTCTTAAATCACTTTCTTTCCTTCTCCATCTCCTATGATCGATTTCAATGAGGGGCTGTTCATCTCATCCGCAGTCGCTGTATCTTTAGTGACGTTTGGGCATTGGATCAGTCTTCTGATAAGCCTTCTCCCCAGAAAAACAAAGTAGCCTTACCACTTTCAATATTAAGGAAGATCGCTTCCACTTTATGAAGTGTTTTGTTTCTATGAAGGTTTAAATTCAAGTGGAAAAGTCAATAAAAGCTCTGTAAGCAACGCTGTACAATCCACTGAAAACCAGTACAATTGAACCTATAAGAACATGAGATAAAGAGAGGAATTTCTCCATGACCGATACAAGTGGGAATCGCAAAGTTGACGGCTATCTAAAGAAACTCAAAACGTGGAAGGAAGAGTCCACAAAGCTGAGAGAGATTATTCGGGATTTTGAACTGACAGAGGATATGAAATGGATGCACCCTTGTTACATGCTGGATGGGAAAAACATCGTTTTAATCCATGGATTCAAAGAATACGTGGCTATTTTGTTCTTCAAAGGTGCTCTGCTGAAGGACTCGCACGGCATTTTGGTCCAGCAAACGGAGAATGTACAGGCAGAACGCCAGCTTCGCTTCACCAGTCTGGAGCAAATTGTGGAGCAGGAGGCTATGATCAAAGCCTATATCCAGCAAGCAATTGAAGTGGAACAGGCCGGACTGCAAGTGGAAATGAAAAAAACTGCCGAATATAGCGTTCCCGAGGAACTTCAGCAGCAATTCGATGAGAATCCTGCTTTCCGAGATGCATTTGAAGCACTGACACCCGGACGTCAGCGGGCATATCTCTATTATTTCTCACAACCAAAGCAATCCAAGACAAAAGTGTCACGAATCGAGAAGTACATGCAGCCGATCCTGGAGGGCAAAGGATTGAATGATTAAGGTGTTTGCTTGATAAAGGTATCTACCATCCAATCCAAGAATCTTTGCTTCTCTTCATAATGTGGGTAGTGAGCCGAGTTTTTATAGGCAATAAATTCCTTTTGATTTCCTTCAATCTGGTCAAAAAACACCTTGGCGGCATGGGATGAAGTCATGAAGTCGTAATCTCCCATGACAAAATAAAAGGGGAGGTCCAGCTTCGTAATCAAGGATGGCAAAGGACGGCTCAGGGCTTCACTTATCAGTATTTCTTGCGAATAAATGATCCCTTTATTAAAACGAATGGCATCCAGCATATTATATTCATGACTGAACGTCATTCCCAGGAAGCTGGTGTCAGGGCTGTCCATCAACCTTGATGCGCCTCCATAACGTTTAACGATATCTCGCGGCGTGAATGCCTGTCCTTGTTTGATCGGTTCATAGATCTGCTCCAACTGGTTTATGTCTTCATGATTATCGGCTAGTTGAGCTTGCTCCATAACGTAATTCCATCCGTCCATCTCGCTCTGTTGTGTATCTGCCATCTGACCGATCCCAATGTAGGCTTCATATTTATCGGGTGCTCGATGCGCAGCAAGAGTTCCTATGTATGTTCCGTACGAATGCCCCATCAGGATCACCTTTTTCTTCCCCAGACGTTGAGTAATATAATCCGTGACGGCTAGTAGATCCTCAACCAGCAAGTCAGCTGAGAGATTGGAATAGTCCTCGAAAAAATGATAGGATTTGCCGCTTGCTCTCTGATCGTAGTTCACAATCGTAAACTGAGATTCTAATAAATCTTGGACCTTTTTCGCGTACGGAAGTTCAGATGCGCCCGGTCCACCGTGTAAATAAAGGATAACTGGGTTGTCCAGATCCTGTCCTCTGATCATGATTTCATGTCCCGTGCCGTTGATTTTAACTTGTTCCAATACATGAATAGGGTTTGTTCCTTTTATTTTTGGCGTCCATGTTGGAAAATAAAGAACTGCGAGTGATAGGGTTAGAGTCGTAACACCAAGCCACAAACCTGTTTTTTTCATTTTGTTCATAGGATATGCCTCCTCTAGTTCAATGTCTTGAAGTGATTATCGTTCATAAACTCATAACTCTATCTTACGTGATTCGTCATTGATTCAAATCGTACGCCAGATTGAATGTGTTCTCCGTCTCAGGTTGGACATAAAAGACATCAGCCCTGATGAATTCAGGACCAAGGCCGCCGCTTGACTATCTTTTTATGTTTATGGAAAGACCTCGGTATGCTGAAGCTATAGCAGAAATATCGGAATAAATAAGGCAGGCAACAGGTTTAACACTTTGATCTTCGTAATCTTCAAGATGTTTAACCCCGTACAAAGCGCCAGGATGCCACCAATGAGAGTAATTTCGTTTATGATGTTCGTCGTCATGAAGACGGATAAGAAATCAGCGGAGAAGAAGACCAGAACTTCGATCACTAAAAGAATGAACGCCGAGAAGATGATGCCGATCCCGAAGGTGGATGCCAGAATCAATGACGTAATGCCCGAGAAAATCGTATTAATTTGCAAAAAGGTATTATCCCCCTGTAAGGCACTTTGTAGGGGCCCCAGAATCGGGATTGATCCCACGCACAACAGTGATATGGCAACCGTTAATCCTTCATTTAAACCATTGGACGAGAATTTGGTCATGATGTTGGACAAGATGTTCTCGATATTAATCAGTAGCCCAATGATCCCGCCTAAGGTCAGGAAGATGATAAACATAATCTGATATTGGCTGGTGGATATGCTGCTCATGGTTGTACTAATGCCTATGATGAGCGCGCTGATCCCAATCACTTGATTGAGTATGGACTTGTAACCGTCATTCATGAACCTTTTGGAGATGGCTCCAAGGGTACTTCCGCATATAACGGAAAAACAATTGATCAATATCCCAAGCATGATTTCACTCCTGAATTCACCAAACTGAGTTTAGAACATCGTCGACTTCTTTGATTCTTGTGACAGATGGTGTTTGAATTAGATTTCCTTTGACCATGACCATAGCGATGTCTGACAAGGCCTCAATATGTTCCAGCGGATTTTGCTCCATGATAATCAGATCGGCATGTTTCCCGATATCCATCGTCCCTGTAACATCGTCAACACCGAGGATCTTCGCATTGGTTCGCGTCACCATGTCGATGACCTGTTTGTTGTTCAGGTTGGCCTGTCTCATGTAATGGTCCATCTCTCTCCACATATCATAGTGAGTCACGTAAGGCATGGCGGCATCGGTGCCGATACCAATGGTGATGCCGTTTTCGATCGCTTGTTTCACACCTTTGAGCATGGAATCGTAGACGAGTCTTGAATTCTCTTTTACCGTTGCACTTACCTTCGTTACGTTGGTATCCAGTGAAGCGGATGGATAGGCAGCTTGTAGGGTGGGGATGAGTGTGGTGTAGCCATTCAGGGCATTGGGATTATTTTTGTACAAACGAATGATTTCGTCGTCCATCTCCGAACCGTGTTCAATGGTATCGACGCCACCTTGTAACGCAACCCTTACACCTTCCGTGCTTTCCACATGTGCTGCCACCCGCAAGCCAATCTTATGCGCTTCATCACAGATCGCCGCAACTTCCTCCACCGTCATCTGCAAACGGCCAGCTTCGCCGACCATCTTCGCATCCGTCACGCCGCCCGTCACGCAGATTTTGATCAGATCCACGCCGTGTTTCACATTGATGCGTACATTTTTTCGTGCTTCCCACGGGGAATCGCCCACCAGAGCCAGAAATGGAGCACCATGTCCGCCCATGACACTCAGGAAAAATCCGGATACTAGCAAATTGGGACCGACAAAGTCACCGTTGTTAATCTCATCACGCAGTTGGACGTCCGTGTAAAAGAATTCCCCCACGCTGCGCATCGTTGTCACACCCGCATGGAGTGCGGTCAGCGCGTTGCGTTTCATGCGTTTTTTCAATACGTTTCTGCCGAACTTCGTGTTCAATATCCGATCATAGGCAAACTGCAACAAACCTTCACTGACCGAGAGACTGAACGGTTTACCGTCTGCAAAGAGGTGGACGTGGGCGTTGATCAGTCCAGGCATCACGTATTTGCCTGAGAGGTCGATTGTTGTGTAGTGACTTGGGATATTCAGTTCATGATCTCGGCCGATATCCTGAATAAGACCTTGCTCATTGACGAGAATCGTCATGTTTTTTTGCAGATTTCGGTTGGAGTCGCCGTGGATCAGATTGACGTTTTTTAATGCGTAAGCGGTGTTCATGTGTGTTCCTCCTTAGAATGGTGGGTGAGGTGAGTGGTTAGGGTAACGACGATGCCTTTTTCAATAATGAATAAAAAATTCATTTTTGGGTCAAAAAAATAGGCAGATCTATGATGAAGTTTTTTTTGCGTGCAAACCAAGTGAAGTTGATCTGATCTGCACGCTTTGTCTAACCAGCATAAGTGATGAGATGGAGGTTATTCGTTGAGACTCTTCATACCGTACAGTCTGTATACATACAACGCTTCGAAAATTTGCTTCCGGCTGTCCTCACTCATATCCCGCTTCAATAGATCCAGGTTCATATCGATCACATTGTGTGCGAGGATGTTCAGTAAGATCAGGTTCTCCTCGGTGCCAATCTCATACCGTTTATATTGGTTCTTCAGATAGGCCTTCTTGGTTTCGATCATCAGCTCAACAAGCTCATTCTTGGCGTTGGTGTAGATGGTGCCTTTATTCTTTTCGAAGATAATCACAATCTGATTCCGGTATTTACGTAGTACATCCACCTGTTCCTGCAACAGCGCCGACTTTCGCTCGTTATCCGTTTCCTCGAACAAGGTCTGGTTATCAAAGTGAATGGTCTCCACCAGCACATTTTTCAAATAATCCACCAGATCCGGCGGCACAACGGCGTAGAATAGTTCTTTCTTGTTCTTAAAATAAGTATAGATGTTGCCTACGGAAATATTGATCTCATCCGCGATATCACTCATCTTGGCATCCACATAGCCTTTTTCAAAAAAGACCTTGAGCGCCGCGTATTCAATCTCTTTCCTGACTTCGTCTTTCTTGGCTTGCACCATCGGGAACGACTCCTTAATAGTGAATAAATGATTCGTTATTAGGATAGACCTTTTTGAGGGGGGTGTCAAATGGGGGAGGGAATGCCAACAATAATGTAACAAATATGCTATCTAAGTTGTAGCCAAGTGGATATTATTTATTTTGTCGGACTCGAATACAAGAAAAATTAAGCATCCATAGTTCAGTCGAATATTGAACCAAGGCTGCTTAGGGATTTTTGGCAACTGTCCTAGAAGACATAATTGATGTGTTCATTCCTAGAGTCCAAGCATATAAATTTCCGTTAACGTCAGAATAATAATTACCAAAGTAAGCAATGGTACTCGTGTTATTTAATAACTCTTCCGTTAGTAGACTCAGTATTAGTTTTTGTAATATTAACAACACCAGTAGTATTCCACCTTGAGGCTCCGTTACTGACATATCCAGCGTATGTTGAGTCAACATTTTGGAGATTATAAGTGAAATTTGAAGAACCTTGATGATTGTTACAATCAACAGAGTATCCAGAAGATTCTCCATTCGGGTGACAAGTATTAGGAGACTTATGTGCATATGCATTTATAGGAACAAGAGTTGATAAAAGAAGAGATGATACTGACAATTTTACTAGGAATTTTCTCATAATCTATACCCCATTTCTTTCTCATTGTTAATAACTACTTAGTTACTGATTCTATTTTCTTAATGAATTCTTCTTCGTTGAGCACTTGGGTGTTAGTCGTTTCATTGAGATTTAAAGTATGGTTATTCTCAACATCATAAAGTTCTTTGTCAATATATCCTAATTTTTTAACAGTGTTATTTCTAATATTATTATACATATTAGTCTCTTCACCCAGTATCCAATAAAGGTTTGGATATTCTTCTGCCACAGAACCAACAGCTTTTTTCAAGAATAGAATATATTCTTCATTTTCTTGGAATAACGGATTATCATTAAACAAGACTTCACTATTACCTTGTTGCATGATACTAATAGTTTCTGATACTAGTGTAGGGTCACTTTTTTGAGTACTTAGAATTTGAGCATTGAATATACTTTTAGGGACAGGTTCGGTAAGTTCACCAAGGTTTTCACGTAATACTACTTTGACAATTAAATCTGCTTGTTTAACTCCATCCTCGAAGGGAAATACCTCTAGTTGACCTCTGAAGGTTTTCTTTTCATTCGTTTCTTGAATATTAATAGGTCCTGAAGTCTGAGCATCCCCATTAACGACTGTCCCTGAATTCTTTTGATCAAGTGTACCTGAGTAAATCATTCCACCTGTCATTAAAGAGAGTATGACTGTTAAAAAAACAAATTTTTTATTCATAAAGCTAACCTCCAATCAAAATTTATGTTCTTTCCAATAATTAGACAGTGGAATTTATTGAAATGTTTCAAATATTTATATAAAAAATGAATTAATGATTGTTTTATGTTGGAAATCTAAAATAATAATACTTTATAAAGCCGCATTTGCTTCTGGCAACGTCAAAGTTTTCATTTACACAAAAATCTTGACGCTACCTGCTACACATGCAAAGCTTAAAAATCACTATAAATTCAGTCAAATAGATGATTACTTTTAATAAACAATGATGTGAATAGGAATACAATGGTACGTTCTCACGTACCACATCTTTTCTAGTGAGATGTTACCCTCTCCTTAACAAAGGAGTGATAACATGACAAGTACCAACAGCGAGGATCTGGCTTCGCAGTACGCACAACTAATCCAACATGAAGACGATTACGTCAACCAACTGGTCACCTGTAACAAACTCATTTTGGACGCCATGGACATCATCGCAAAGCAGGCAGGTGTGTTAGACATGGACACGGTGAAACAAGCAGCATATCACCTACATGCCATGGAACAGGATCTAAATCGAAAATTATTTAAAGTCCGACTGGAGAAGAGCATCTTGGCAAATCAAATGAGCCAGTCTACATAAACCACCTAACTAAAGGACGGTGCAGGATCACACAAGATGATCTTGAACTGTCTTTTTGTCTGTCTATCCAAACGTTTTTCGCTCCCAATTAAGCATTGACTTTCCTTCCAAATCGCCATACACTTCAATTATTAAAATACTTTTAAAAACTTTCATTGAATGGTTCGAAATGAACGAAAGGAGGCATATAACTAACGATGTTACCCACATCACACAACACTCAGCAGGTGAAGCGCATCAATGTTGAACTGGTGAAGAATACACTCCGATCCATGGGCGTAGGCACAAAAGCTTCCATTGCGAGCCTGACCAAACTCAGCGTAGCGACATGCGGCACGATCCTGAACGAATTACTCCAAACGGGTGAGATTATCGATCTGGGCCCGGATGAATCGAGTGGGGGAAGACCTGCCAGTCGGTATCAGTTTAATGCTGACTACGCCAGTGTGCTGTGCCTGATTATTCGAACGGAGGGTGGCATTCACTCGATCACACATACATATGCCAATCTGAACGGAGAGATGGCCGACGAACAGACACTCATTTTGGATGAGATTAATGTCACGGTGGTAGAGGATTTGATTGCAAACCTGATCGAACAACACCACAATGTGCAGGCCATTGGTATCGGCATACCTGGGGTGGCACACAACGGCGTTATTGGGATCTGTGATGTACCTGAGCTGATGTATCAGCCGCTCGGCCCAAGGCTCAAAGAGCAATATGAAGACGTGGAAGTGGTCATTGGCAATGATATGAACCTGACGGTCTACGGACTTTACAACCAGCAGCAGTTTGAGGAAGAGAAGAACTTTGCGGTGGTGACTTTCCCGGAGAATCATTTTCCGGGTGCAGGTTTTATCATTGATGGTCGTCCGCTGACCGGGAACACGCAATTTGGGGGCGAGGTATCCTTCTTACCTTTTGGCGTGTCACGGGAAGAGCAGTTGCGAATGTTGAAAACGACGGAAGGGTTGCAGGAACTCGTCACAAAGACGCTGATTTCCATCATTGCGATTATCAACCCGGCAGCGATTGTCGTTACGGGCGATACGATGGACCCGGCTATGCGGAATGACCTGTTACAAGGCTGTCTGGATCACCTGATCCCACAGGAGCATATGCCGGAGTTGATCATCCAAAGAGACACTCGGCGCGAGTATGTTACGGGGCTGGTCGCAGTGACGCTGGAGAGCCTGACCTACCGCATTCAGGTGATTGAGAAGCAGTGGTAAAGGACAAAGGAACTTTTACAAGTATTCTATTTTTAGGAATAATGCTTAACTATGTTTCCTATTTCATATGTACAAATCATTGACACGATAACGGAGAAGGCAGAACCAATCTGAAGAACGCCTTTATCCCTGTATTTTCACCTTTAGAAAAGATTCAAAAAATACAGGGATAACAGCGGTCGGAAGATGGTACTGCAATCGTAGTTATAACGTGCAATCATTTTCCTGAACACACTGGAGGAACTTATTTTGAATCAGCAAGCAGGTACGCAAGGCAACAAACGAAAGTTCAACAAGCTGTACGCCATGCAACTGGCAACGATCTTTCTCGGATTTATCGTATTTGGTATATCAGAAAATATTAAGGGGCCGGCCATTCCGCGCATTCAATTCGACTTCAATCTGGATGAGAAACAGCTCGGGACGTTATTGTCCCTGAATGCACTGGGGTACCTGATCGCATGCTCCTTCACGGCTATTCTGGTTCGCAAATGGGGCATCAAGGCGGTTAGCATCATATCGTTTGCATCGATGATCCTCTCGGGTGTGTTCATTTATGTGTCTCATACCTATCCACTCTTTGCTTCATCGTACTTCTTCATGTACATCGGTAACGGCATGCTGGAGATTGCTTTGGCGATTCTGGGTGCGCGTATCTTTGTGAAAAACACAGGTACGATGATGAACCTGTCCCATTTCTTCTATGGACTGAGTTCAACGGTAGCGCCTTTGCTGGCGACGGGTGTCATGTCCTTGAAGGTGTTTGGACACGAGCTGGACTGGCGCGGTATGTATCTGGTGATGTTGTCACTCTGTCTGCTGCCGATCATTGCGGCGCTGCGCAGCAAATTCCCGGGGGATGATCTTCCTCATGAGGATCGGACTTCACTGAAGACGTTAACACGTGATCCTGCCCTTTGGCTGATGGTGCTCATTCTTTCTTTTGGCGTGGTATCGGAGCTGGCGGTTGGGGGTTGGCTGGTTAATTTCCTGGAAAAAGCCTACACGTGGGACACGGTCAAAGCCTCCGGGTTATTATCTGCGTTCTTCCTCACGTTCTCGCTGGGACGACTGCTGCTTGGACCATTGACGGACCGGATCGGATTTGTATTGTCACTGATTCTGTTCTCGGCTTTCTCGGGAGTATGTACGTTCGTAGCGCTTGCAGGGGGAGAGCGTCTTGCGATTTTCTTTGCGATATCTGGCGCGGGAATAGCGATGATCTATCCAACAGTTATGGCATTTATCGCACGCAGATATCCGAACGGCAGTGACACCGCGATTACGTTCACGGTTACCTTGATGGGGGTTGGTAGTGTCATCGGTAACTATGTAATTGGTTGGGTGATTGAAGGTGTGAAGAATCTGTACGGTTCAACGACTCAGTTGGGACTGCTGCGCGGACTTCAGGCGGGATATGGATTCATCGGTTTATGTGCTGTGATCTGTGCGGTATCTGGCGTAGTGTTGTATGTGTATTTGAAAAGAAGGCAGGAATTGATTTAGAAATCAATTGAAACGATAAAGCCCCACTGATCGCCATGATCGGTGGGGCTTTGCATATGAATATAAGAGTAGATTAGTACGGTATATCATCTATCACTAGTAACTTAACAAATCATAACCACAGGCCATGTAGAGTAAGAATTTTTTTCATCATATACCAGCTACTCTACTATACAGCCCGCATTTCCTCAGGCAAGCCTATGACTTGTTCAAAGCCGTTCTTCTTTTCCAACGTTTCAAAAGCACGTACAATCCAAAAGCACCTAAGAAAACCACCGCTGCCGGAACGATATAAGGTTTAACAATCTCATCAACATGCTCCCATTGAGAGCCTAGTTTGAATCCTAAGTAAATGTACAATGAAGTAATCGGAAGCATGGCCAAGAATGTAAAGATACTGAATTTAAACACATTCATTTTCGCCATACCACAAGGGATGGAGATCACGGTCCGAATGCCGGGTACAAAACGTCCATAGAAAGCTACCCCACTGCCATATTTCTCGAAGAACGTATCGGAAGCGTCCAGATGGTGGGGGCGAATCAAGAAATACTTGCCGTATTTTTCGACCATCGGCCTGCCGCCGTATCGTCCCAACGCATACAACGTCAGAGGTCCAAACGTTCCGCCTACGGTACCAGCGAGTATAGCCAGCCAAAGCTTCATATCCCCAAGATACACCCAATATCCTGCCATGGGCAGCACAAGTTCAGCGGGTACGAATTCAAACGACAAGGCAATAACGAGACCTGCGTATGACAAATCTTTAAAAAAGAGTATAAATTGCGTGATCCATTCTGTCATGCTTTCCCTCCACGAATCTATCTATTTTTTATATTTAATAAACACTCCTCTACAAAGAGTAACAATAGCGAATAGAGCTTGTCAAAACTCACACGCATATCCGATTTAGCCCGTCACGGCGGGATATGTTAGGTCATACATAAGTGATATCTCATTCGACATGTATTGAGCAGGAGGTTGCTTCTCGAACAAGTTGAACTCCATAATCACCCCTAACACCAATATAACGCTCTGAAAATGCTTCCAATTATAGTATGATAAGACTATCACTAGCTTCTTCACCATCCTGTACATAAAGAGAAGGAGATCAGAACATGACCGTAACTTCGATTATCGACCAGATCCATATTATTGAATACGCCCCCTCTTACGCTGCCGCACTTGCGGATATGTGGAACCGTAGTAACGAAAGCTGGGGAGGTGGGACCAATCTTAGAACAGAGGAAACAGTTCGTCGGGAGATGGAGAGTTCGTCCAATCTTTATGCGTTTCTAGCTGTTCATGAGAAAGAGGTTGTTGGCTTCTGCAGTTTTGCTCATTACCGCTATGACGAGAGAGCGCTATATGTACCGCTGCTTAACGTGCGCCCCGACTATCACGGTTACAAGGTTGGACGTAATCTGATCCTGAATGCTGTGCGCAAGACCGTAGAGGCCGGATGGCCTCGCCTGGATCTGTTCACATGGGCAGGGAATACAAAGGCTGTACCCATGTACAAGAAATGCGGATTCTTTTGGGAGAAAAAAGATGATAATGTGCATCTGATGAATTTCATCCCTACCATTTTGCAGACCGAAGCACTTGCCCCTTATTTTGAGGAGTTGGATTGGTATGCAGACAGCACGCGTGAACTCGTCATTGAGCCGGATGGCCGACGGGAGCGTGGTTTTGATTTCTTTGACTATACGTGGAAAAAGGGAGATGTTTCCCTGCGGGCTGAATTTGAAAAGTCGGGTCGCGGGCTGACTGCCCTCGAAACACCGGATTACGAAATCTCAACAGAAGTCGATGATCATGATCTGGTATTCGGTTCCAGCTATAAGGTTTGCTATCGCATTAAAAACACTTCTGCGTCCGAATTGGCAGTCGAGATCAAGGGTGAGGATAACAAAAACATTCGATTTGCGCTGGACATTGCACAAGCAGTGGCTCCGGGACAAACCATCATCGTGGAAGGTGAGTTTCACCTTGATCCGATTACAGAGGAACAGAATAACAATAAGACTCATCCCGTGGTTGCCAGCACATGGTTAATCAACGGTAAGAAAGCGGAGTTCAGGTTGGGTATCGCTCCGAAATTCCCGGCCAAGATCATGACTATCTTGCCTGTGAAGGAGCTCTATCCAGGTATTCCGGCTGAGTTGGTTCTGAACGTGGAAAATAATGTGGATGCAGAAACGGAGTTCAGCTTGGACCTGCCAGAGGATGAATTCCTTGAATGGGCGGAGCGTTCGGTGCGCTTTAAGGTGCCAGCCAAAGGTAAAATGTCTATGCCAGTGCCTTTCACCTTGCGTTCATATGGTCTCTATTCCCAAGAAGTAGAAGTGACGGCTGTCCCAGTGGGGAACCATGCGATCTCTTTTACAAGCAAAATTTCTGTCCTGATGAAGGGAATCGAAGGGAAATATGGCGGGCAGATTGAGGGTCAATGGGTGGCTGTTAACGGCGCATTCTCGCTCCATATGAACAAGCATGATAATGTCATGTGGATTGAATATCCCGGTTCCCGTCATTCATTCTGGTGGACTTATCCGAAGCTGGGTAGGC
Organism: Paenibacillus sp. PK1-4R; assembly: GCF_030369595.1. Classification (NCBI taxonomy): domain Bacteria; kingdom Bacillati; phylum Bacillota; class Bacilli; order Caryophanales; family Paenibacillaceae; genus Paenibacillus; species Paenibacillus sp. PK1-4R. The sequence goes on along the minus strand of NZ_CP126535.1, from coordinate 5,238,143 downwards.
CGTTTGCCGAAGAGTTATCCAAGAAACAAGCCAAAGAAGTGAATATTTATCCCGAAGGGGAACGTCAGGTTCTTGAAGCACTGTATGACTCGGAGGATTTCCCTGGTTTGCAGATTAAGTCCGTGGTCAAGCTGTCTGCGAATGGAATCGCCGAATTTTACCACGAGGTTGAAAACACACGAGACACCGCCTGGGAAGAAGACCTGTATCTAATGAATAACTTTGGTTTCTACGGAAACCGGTTAATTCTACCTTACCAAGGTCGTTTTGTGGATATGGAAGATGATTATGCAGGTGATCCGAACCATTGGGACAGTTCACAGATTACGGAAAACTGGCTGTTTTGCAAGGAAGAGTATGGCGCGTGCGGCATCTATTGGGACCCTTCTCTGAAGTTGCTTCGTCCGGAATACACGTTGGGGTTGCAGCATGAGCTTGGACGTTTGGAGGCTGGGGCTGTGGCACAAACCAAGGAAACGGTGTTTGCCCTGAACACGTTTGCTAAATGGTCGGATTTTCGTGCGTTTGCACGGAAGCAGCGTAACCCGGTCATTCCGTTGCTGGACAGTCATCTGGATCTGACACTGAGTGAGGGGAATCCATTTGCCCCGGATGTGCTGCAAGCAACGTTGACTGAACATAAACTGGTTTCGCTTGCGGGCAAGCTGGAGCTGTATGTACAGCAGGGTGGCGAATCGGAGGTTATGGCCGCTGTGAAGGAATTCATTCCGGAGCAGAATCTAAACTCCGCCAAGCTGACATTTTCACCAGACGAAGCGGACCGAGACCAGCACGTGAGTGGTTGGAAAGTTCGTGGGCTATATCGGGGCGAAGATCGGATTCAGGAGCGAACTGCCCTTTGGTTCCCGCAGAGCGGAACAGAGGTGAAGCAGAAGATTGAAGAAGGTTCATCTGGACCTTTGTATACCGTAGACAATGGAGTATTGTCGATCGCCGTTGCTCCTGAATTCGGGAGTGTAGTACACTCTCTGAAATATGCAGGAGAAGAATGGCTGGACAGCTCGTACCCTGAACCGGCTCCACGCTCGTGGTGGAATCCGTGGTATGGTGGGCTGGGTGTGGGGGCTCCGGGCATGAATGGTTTCAGCCGCCAGTTGGAACAAAGAGCCGCTTCCTGGACAGAGCACAAAGATCAATACGGAAACGTCTGGAAGGGTATCAAGCTGACCACCCGGATTGAAAAGCATGAAGCGAATCGTGGAATCACGATCAACCAGCATTATCTGATGCTCCCGGGTGTTCCTGTGCTCTGCACGCTGCTTGCCGTGACAAACGAAAGCGGCCTGACGCTGACGAATTACTCGCTTGCGGAAGAACGTTTCCTCCAGCCTTCATCTGTCTTTGCGGAAGGTTGGATTGAGCAACCGGGTAAAGATCGATTCCCGCTCGGAAAGGTGGATGTGGGCCTGCCACTTGATGACCTTTTGCGAGTCGGATCGGTTTCGCGTGAAAACATGCTGCATGCGGTCCATCGTTACCCGAATCAGAGTGCATGGGCTTTTGCCAATAATCAGGTGACGGGTCTAAACGTGAATCATCATCTGACACTCCATCAGGGGGAAACGGTCTGGACGGAGCCGACATATCTGGTTCTGGGACCAATTCCGCTGAGTTCAGCAGATGTGCATGACCTTCTCAAACTGAATTTTGTAACTTCTACCGATGAAAAGGAGGCTTCACATGCCGATCATTGATATTCACATTCATCTGTCGGACATCGACAGCTTTCATCAAACAGCGATTGATCTGTCCAAAGTGGATTACTCTGCCGCTGGTCTTAAAGCGGAGTTTGATAAAAACGACGTCATTCTGGGCATCGGAATGGGGGTTACGGAGCAGACGAAGGGAGCATTCCCGGATTCCAGTTCCCCTAACCCGATGGGACTTGACCTGGAAGAGAAGGTTCCGTCATTCCTCATGGAATGTGTGGGGATTAATCCCAATGCGCTAGATGGTAAAAACGCGCAGGACGAGCTTGACCGGATTGAAGCAAGACTGCAATCCCCTGAAGTAGCCGGAATCAAACTCTATGCCGGATACTATCATCACTATGTGTATGACAAAATCTATACTCCGGTCTATGAACTCGCAGCCAAGTACAACCTGCCTGTCGTGATTCATACGGGTGACACGTACTCGATGAATGGATTGCTCAAGTATTCGCATCCACTGACGGTGGATGAATTAGCCTTGCAGCAGCGCGGTGTGAACTTCATGATCTGTCATCTGGGTGATCCCTGGGTGATGGATGCAGCTGAAGTGGTGGCGAAGAATCCTAACGTGTATGCAGATTTGTCTGGTCTTGTGGTGGGGGATCGGCCTCATTTTGAAAGGTTCATGAACGAACCTTTATTCATGGATCATTTCCGCCGGGCGTTGGTCTATTCGGATCATTACGAGAAAATGCTGTTTGGCACCGACTGGCCGCTTGCGCCCATCGATCTGTATGCCGAATTTGTCCGCCGACTTGTACCGGAGCAGCATCATGATAAGGTATTCTACGAGAATGCCTTTGGGCTGTTTCCACGTATTGGACAGCGGATTGCCGACCTGGGTTAGAACCTAAGTACCGAATTCTTAATATCTGAGGGGATGTAGACCATGTATGTTATGGAAGCATGCGATGGTTATATTGGATCCCTGTGATGTAAGCTCCTGCCACTTTGCTGGCAGGAGCTTTTTTTGTCCAGGAAAACAGTGAATTCGTCTTACTAATGTGGAATGAGGGATCAGGCGAACAAAGGTTGAGTCACCATTTTCATATACTTTTTTAAGTCGTCTTTTGCATGTGGGTACTGTTCCCAAACCCCAAGGTTCCAACTCATATAACGGATGCCGAGATATCGGGATGCCAGGGAGAAGTACTTTTCGAATTGATGTTGTGGAATATCGTATCCGTGAGAACTTAGGGCCTCCCGATAGATCTCAACTTGTTTCAGATGTGTACAGCGTAGAGGGATATCAAAGAACAGGGAGCCATACCTTGCTTCCTCCCAATCGATAAAATATACATCTTCATTGTTGTATACCAATACATTGCCAGGATTCAGATCATTATGAATCATCGTATGTGTGTGTTCATCCTCGATGAGATTTTCAAGATCATCTACAATATTATTTGCTACAGCTTCAATTTCCGAAATGAGCGGTGATCCGAATTCCTTAATGAATGATGGACTTTTTATGGCGGTGTTCCACAAAGGCCTCCAGCGTCTTTCCATCATTTCAATGATATGAAATCGATCCACAATAGGTATCCATGGCAGTTCTTTTTTCGACCCCATATTCGTTCCATGTATGTAAGCCAGTGCTTGTAATTCTTTATTCTGAAGCAGATCTATATCCAGATGACTATAATCAGTTTGGTAGTCCACATCCTGAATGCAGATCAGACTGCGATCTTGAGTATGAACTTCATTTGATAGACTATAGGGTACATTGGCGCCCTGTAAAAATAATCTGGACAAGGCAGAGCGTTCAATGAACGTGGCCTTCTTTGTTACGAAAGAAATATCCTTTTTCACACCATTTATAAGGAATTCAATATGATGTCGAAGCAATGCAACAGCCTGAGATCCCGCACCGATAGGGTTACTTTTAATACTTTGAATGTGAATATCCGAGGATACATATTGATTAATGGTTTGTTTTATTAAATGTTGTAATGTGATAGACTCCATACTCATCGGTTATCTCCTTCTTGCCTGTATTTGTTTTTACGAATAAAGAGAACTATAATGGTGGATGCACAAAATTTCAGACTTCTTTGGAGGAACATACGTAATGAGATCTTTTCAGTTTTATAATCCGACCCGGCTGATTTTTGGCAAAGGGCAACTGCAAGCACTACAAACCGAAGTTCCAAAATACGGAAATCGTATTTTGCTTGTATATGGTGGTGGAAGCATCAAACGTAGCGGGCTGTACGATCAGGTAATCAGCCAGTTGAACGAAATCGGAGCAGAGGTTACGGAACTCGCTGGAGTAGAACCGAACCCCCGTCTTTCTACGGTTCATAAGGGCGTAGAGCTATGCAGAACACATAACATTGATCTGGTTCTTGCGGTTGGCGGCGGCAGTGTACTTGACTGCGGGAAAGCCATCGCAGTAGGAGCCAAATACGAAGGAGACATGTGGGATGTTGTTGTACGTGAAGCAACCCCGGAAGGCGGACTTCCACTGGGTACAATTCTAACGATGGCAGCGACAGGCTCTGAGATGAACAACGGTTCAGTAATAACCAATCAGGACACACAGGAAAAATGGGCATGGTTCAGCGAGTATTCTTTCCCAGCGTTCTCCATTCTTGATCCGGAGTACACATACACCGTACCATTGGATCAGACGGTATACGGCATGGTGGACATGATGTCTCATGTGTTTGAACATTATTTCCATCTGGATACCAATACACCGGTTCAGCTTGGATTCTGTGAGACGATTCTTCGTACCGTTATTGATACGGCCCCTCGTCTGATTAAAGATCCAGAAAACTATGAACTGCGCGAAACCATTCTCTACTGTGGAACAATGGCGCTTAACGATGTCCTGAATATGGGTCTTGCCGGAGATTGGGCTTCTCACAATATTGAACATGCCGTTTCGGCTGTCTATGACATTCCCCATGGGGGAGGCCTTGCGATCCTTTTCCCACACTGGATGAAACATAATCTGGATGTGGATGTAGATCGATTCAAACGTATGGCTGTTAATGTATTTGATATCAACCCTGCTGGAAAGTCGGACAAACAAGTGGCTGAAGAAGGTATTCAAGCGCTGCGTACATTCTGGACTTCAATTGGTGCCCCTAGCCGTCTGGCGGACTATGACATCGACGACAGCCAGATTGATGTGATGGCTGATAAAGCGATGCGATTCGGTCCGTTCGGATTCTTCAAAAACTTGCAGCGTGAAGATGTAGTACAAATTTATCAAGCTGCACTGTAATTGTAAATCTCACAATCACTTTGTATAGTGAGTCATATTAAACAAGGACCTTCCTGTATTACTTAGGAAAGTCCTTGTTTTTATTATGACATCATATCTTGTGCGCTCCACCGTTTATCTGGACTTCAATGTCATGTGATCCCCTTTTCGAATTAATCCTTCGGTTCAACTACGGTTTCATTGACAGGGGTATCCTTTCGTTTCAGATACAACTTGCTTGGACGATGCAAGAGTACGATAAGCAGGGCGAAGAGATGAATCAGGGTAAACAGGTTACTCTCATTCGGAATGGCAACGAATAGCGCCAGACTCAGAAACGTCACGGTGAGCTTGAACTTTTTTTTGGTGATGAATATAACAGCGAGCAGGCTGGGACTGATGATAAACAACATTCTGGCTGAGATTACGCCAGAGGCGTAAGCCAGATCATCTCCTTTGCGTAAGAAACCCAGATAGGCCTCCATATTCTGGTTGAAGTCAATGAGGAACACGATAAAGGACACAATCACGTAGATCAGTTTCACACTCAATAAAATGCGCACGACATTTAATAGCGTAGGTAATGCTGTTTTTACCATATCACTTCTCCTATTCTCTTCCAATCTATAACCGCAGATTCTTCTGGTTGTATTCTTCCCAAGAGCTTTCCTGCTTCAGATACACCTTGCTGGGCTTGTGGAGCAACAGGGTAAGCAACATAAAGATGTGCAGCAAGACGAGAAAATTCTGAAAGAAAACAACGCCAAAAAATAAGGCCAGGCTCATAAATGTAATTGTTAGCTTATAACTTCGTTTGGAGACAAATACGATAGTCAGAATTGGGGGAACCAGAACCAAGAGCACACGGAGCCCGATACTTGTAAAATAGGCGATCTGATCAGATAGCGGAAACGCGGAGTAATCCGCACTATTACGGAATAGATCTGCAATAAGGAATGTCATGGAAATCCCAATGAAGATGGATTGTACGCCTAACAGGGCACGGATAACATTTAATAAAGTAGGCATTTTCGGATTCAATGCGTTGTCCCTCTTCCTGCACGATATGTATTTCATATATTATACGATGTTGATGTCATATTTTGTATTAACCCAAAGTCTTCATTTTCCAATCGTGTGCAGTGGCCTTTGACCTAGTATAACTGGGGGAACAGCTTACAGATTATTTGATATCGACCGATATAAAGTAGATACATAGAATTTGGACTTCATAATGATGAAAATGAAAATGGATGGTGAATGTAATCATGGTATTTAGCAAGGCAAGAGAACGCATGCGCAACATGTCGTTCAGAGTCAAACTGCCACTTATGATCAGTCTGCTGGTGTGTATCGTACTGGCGGTAACTGCGGTAGTGTGTTACAGCGTAGCGGCAGTTATTACACTCGACAAAAGCAAAGATGAAATTAAGGCAACCTCGGACCGGGTGGGGGCAGGTTTGTATGCTTCACTAAGTTTGGAAGAACAATCTACCTTTCTGATTACAACACATCGTACCTTCCGGGATCTGCTAGAGATTCGGAATACGGATGGGCAGGAAGGTGAGAACTTTTTCTCGGAAAACAATGAACTGCTGGATAAGGCAAGTGGTATTCTCGCGGACAGTCTTGCAGGTATGGAAGGTAACAACAGTCTGATTTTGTTGGATCGGAATGGCATTATTGTTGCAGCGAATGATCCGGCAGTTATCAAGGCAGAACGCGGAGATCGGGCATATTTCCAAGAAGCGATTCAGGGTAAAAACGTGATTAGTGAAGGGATTGTAGCCAAGTCCTCAGGACAACTTGGTACGGCTTTTGCCATGCCAATCTACAATGAGAATCAAGAAGTACAGGGAGTGCTCGTATCTGCGGCATCCACCTCGTTCTTCGTTAATCAGCTACAAAATATCAATATTAATGATGAGGGAAAAGTGATCATTCTGGACCGTGTAGGTACGGTCATCTACGATTCAGCGGATGAGAAGTTGGCAGGCCAGAAGATGGAGTCCGGCGAATACCAATCATTGATAGATCTTGCTCCTGGCGCTGAACTACAGCAAGGGGATATTAGCACAGATGAGAAAGTGGCGTATTACTCCAAAATCCCAAGATCCGACTGGACTGTCGTTGTAGAAGATAAAATGAGCGATGTGCAGAAGCCTTTACGTGCGATGGCAAAACAGATGTATATTGTTTTGTTTAGTGCTATTGCGGTTTCCGTCGTAGCGGGTATCCTGATCTCTTTGCTGGTAACCAGACCAATTACAAGACTAACTGTGTTGTTCAGACAGCTTGCGGGCGGCGATCTGACGGTGCAGGCTCAAGGTAAATATAGCGGAGAATTCAAACAATTGGTGGACAGCTTCAATACCATGGCAGCAGGCAATAAACAGTTGATCTCCAGCATGAACCATTCCATCGGCATCCTGAAAACAAGTACATCCGAGCTGGAACAGTCCACTCAGCAAACTTCGACCACGATTGCCGAAACAACGACAACAGCATTTGAGATTTCACGAGCCATGGAGTCCCAGGCGAACGATACGGGAGCCATTGTGGATAAATTCATGAATGTTGGTAACAAGATTGCCAACGTGAATGGGATGTCGCAGGCAGTGAAGTTCAAGGCAGATGAAATTACGGATGCATTCAAAAATAATCATGAAGTTATTGATGCACTCATTGCGGTGAACGGGCAAAACGAGATTGAAGTTGGCAACATCTCCAAAATTACAGTCCAACTCGCTGAAAGCTCCTCGGGCATTCACCAGATCACGGGTACGATTGCTGAAATCGCAAATCAGACGAAATTACTTGCGTTGAATGCTTCGATTGAGGCCGCAAGAGCAGGTGAGCAAGGGCGCGGCTTTGCCGTGGTTGCTTCCGAGATTCGCAAGCTGGCAGAGCAGACAACAGCTCAATCGGAGGATATCAACCGAATTGTGATGCAGACCATTGATCACGTGGAGCAGAATAACCGAAGTGTTCAGGCTATTGAAGCGATTGCGGAACAGCATAAGAGCAGCGTTAGCCAGACCAAGGAGACATTCAATTTTGTCACCGAGAATATGAATGAGATGATGAGCCAGGTTCAGGCTATTGCCACTGAGATCGAATCCATTGAACGTGATAAGGATGACGTCATTGGAGCTGCACAGAACTTGTCCGCTTCCGGTGAAGAGGTGTCGGCTTCTGTTGAGGAAGTCACAGCAACAATGCAGGAACAGTCCGGCATGACGGAACATTTGACAGATATGGTGCAGAGAATCGATGAACTGACCAAACAACTTGCCGAAGAAGCATCTCGCTTCAAAACAAAATAGGAATACGAAAAGAAACCGATTTCTCAAAAGAGAACCGGGTTTCTAGACAAAGAGAGCACCTGTACCCATCTATGGCTACAGGTGCTCTTTGGTGATGTGTTACTCTCCTCGGACGGAAGGCGCATACGCCAGCACTTCCATTTCAATTAAATAAGGGCCTAACCCGCTAAATACGGTAATACGGGCGGGATAGGGCTGCTTAATCATTCGCGCATACACTTCGTTGTATTCGGGCTGATCCTCGACTCGGGCCAGATGAGTGGTTACCTTCACAACATGATCGAGTGTAAGTCCGGCTTCTTGAAGGATCACCTCAATATTACGAATGCACTGCTCAGTCTGCTCCTTAATGCCGCCGATAGGCTCAAGCGTCTGTGGATCAACGCCTACCTGACCTGCAACGTAGACCAAATCTCCTGCGCGGACAGCATGGGAGAAAGGAAGCGGGAATTTGGGTGCTGCACTTGCATGTATGATGGTAGACATCGTAGCTGTCATTCCTTTCCTAATGAGTGTGTATATTCGGTGTTATCTGATTCCAGTTTGTAGCCTGCTGATAATGATGAGCGATGGACAACAAGCGGTCTTCTCTCATGTGTGGACCGGCAAGCTGCATGCCGATAGGCAATGGCTTCCCTGAGGTGGTATCAAACCCGATGGGTACGGTGATGGACGGTAGACCTGTATTGGTAAACGGTCCGTTGAAAATCGGGCTGCCTGTCTTGTATCCATGTGGAGCTACATGTGGTGTTGATGGAGTCAATAACACATCCACTTCATCGAACATCATCATCATCTCGCTCCGGAATATCGTTCGGATGCGTTGTGCCTGCAAATAATCAACGGCACTCGTCTGGTAGCCGAGCTCAAGCTGTTCCCGCATTGTGTGGCCGTAACGATCAGAGGCTTCCGCGAAGCGTTCCTGATGGAAGGCGGCAGCTTCCGCTCGCATAACCGTACGATGAGCAGCAATAGTTTCTTCCATATAAGAAGGCAGGTCAACTTTCTTCCATTGCATGCCCAGCTTCTCAAGCACAGCGATTGCCGACTCTACTGCTAACAAGATCGCCGGTTCATCGGTCTGGAAGAAGTTGCTCGGTAGCCCGATCACCATTCCTGAAATAGGATGCTCAAGAGCACTTGTTAAGTCTGGCTTGCCATAAGGAAGCGTGAAGGAGTCCAGCTCATCTTGCCCGGCCATCGCTTCCAGAACGATTGCGTTATCTTGTGCAGATCGAGTGAAGGCGCCAATATGATCCAGGCTCCAGCTGGCTGTGATGACACCATTACGGCTAACCCTGCCGTAAGTCGGCTTCATGCAGGTTAATCCGTTGTAAGCTGCGGGTCTAAGCAGAGATCCGAAGGTCTGTGTTCCGAGTGTGAAGGAGGCCATGCCGGCCGCTACAGCAGCGGCGGAGCCTGAACTGGAACCGCCTGGGGTATGTTCTAGATTCCACGGGTTGCGGGTTGGTGGTTCTCCTCCCTGGAAGGCATATTCCGTCGTTGTTGTCTTGCCGAGCAGAATAGCGCCTGCAGCTTGCAACTTATTAATCACAGTTGCATTCGTTCCGGGTACGAAGTCTGGAAAGGTATTTGATCCGGCCGAGGTGCGTATGCCAGCGGTATGGATAATGTCTTTGGCTCCATAGGGAATGCCATGCAGAGGACCGAGATATTCGCCATTCATCAGTTGTTGTTCAGACTCTCTTGCGGCCTGCAAAGCCTGTTCGGCGGTGACTGTAACGAAGGCTTGCACCGCAGGCTCTACTTTCTCAATGCGATTCAGATAGGATTTCGTAAGCTCTACAGGAGATATCAACTTGTTTTTAATCAATTTTGCGGCTTCAGCAATCGTCAGCTCGTTCAGTGGCTTGGTAATCATCGCAGAGGCACGCTCCTATACGGGGGATTGGGCCCTATTTCTTCTGGCAACTTGAAGCCACGAATCAGTTTCAAGTCGGCTGTAAATAGGGCAAGCTCCTCGCTGGTAATAACTCCGTTCGCGTATTTCGCACTTTCCGTACGGCGGTGTGTGTGATAGTCGTCTTGGTTCAGAGTAATCAACCTTTCTCTCTCTATTTGGTGAAGCTTGAATCGATAATATCCTCGTAAGCGAGTTCTTCCTTCAGATTACCGATGAATCGCTGCATATCGATTGCGGTGTTAAAAGCTGATTCATTGATGAGCCCATCAGCAGGGTATACCTTGCTGTCGATCATGCGTTGTACTGCTTGCTCCACGACTTTCTGGTCCAGATTCGGAAATTCCTTCACTGCAACAGCTTTGGCGCCTTCAGGGTTCGATTGAATAAACTCCAGGGCTTGCTCGATAGAGTTGACAAAGCGCTGGGTGAGATCAGGATTTTTCTTAATGAAGCTTGCAGTTGTATTCATCGTTGCAAAAGCGAAATCAGGATAGTCCTTCGTGAAATCATGGACAATATGCAGCCCTTCTGCAATGCCTTGATCCAGCTGAGGCTCGTAAACGATAGCAATGTCGGCTTTGCCGGCTAATACAGCACCAAGCTCGGAGCCATTCTGAACCTCAGTGATCGTCACATCCTTGTCGATATCGATGTTATTGTCAGCGAATAGTTTCCGCAGTAAGCTGTTCGAGCTTGTAGGTGCCAAGCCCACAACGATGGTTTTACCTTTGAAATCCGCTGTCGAGTTCACGGTTACTCCTTCTCGCGCAACTGCCCATACTGGAGCACTGCCGGATAGAAGGACCAGTGAGCGAGCATCTCCGCCCTTTGCATTAGCAAATGCGACATGCTCAGGACCGTGGAAGGAGAACGCAGACTCGCCTGAGATCACCGAAGACAATGCTGTTGGTCCACTTCCGGCAGCACGGATGGAAGATAGCTCAATGCGATTCTCCTCTAGGAATCCTTGGTTATTCGCTACATACAGAGGAAGGTAGAGCAGGTTGTGATACACCTCGGACACCATAATTTTGTCCACCTGTGTATTTGCTTGCCCCTCGCTATTAGATGCACCTGCGCCGTTAGCAGGTGTTGTGGCATTGCTGCCACACCCGCTGAGCAGTGTAGTCAATAGAAGTGTCATCGCTGCTAGAATAGCTATCTTTTTGAATGTACGCATTAGTCATCAGTCCCCTTTAATCGTTGTAGGTCAGCTATACAGATGTGGATTTGCTGCTGGTCTTGTTGTCATTCCATGGAAGGAGACGGGATTCGATATAACCGACACAGGTGTAGAGGAGCATGGCGACCAGCATAAGCATGAACACGCCGACCCATACGGCCGGAAGGTTGAACAGGTTGCCTTCGACAAATACCATATGTCCAAGTCCTTTGTCAGAAGAGATGAATTCTCCACCTACAACAGACACCAATGCCAAACCGATATTGATCCGGAAGGCCGAGATGATCCATGGCAGAGAGGAAGGAACGATAATTTTACGGAAAATTTGTGATTTCTTTGCACCGAAGGATTTCATCAGGTTGATCTGGGATTCGTCGATTTGATGAGTCGCTTGATAGGCGGATAATAGCGCTACGATAAATGTTGCTACGGAGGCCAGAGCAATCTTGGAGAAGATGCCTGAACCAAACCAGATGATAATCATGGGAGCGAGTGCGATCTTCGGAATACCGTTCATCGCAACAATGAACGGATCAAGCACACGGGCAACGGACTTGGAATACCACATGAGCAGTCCTGCCAATGAGCCGATTAAGCTTCCGGCTACGAATCCGATAACGGTGGCATTCACCGTTGCAAACGCGTCTGTAAGCAGTTGCCCTGAGCTGGCCATGGTGATGGCGGCATCAAGAATGGCGCTTGGTGATCCCATGAGAAATCCATTAACAAGATTCAAACGAACGGCGGATTCCCAGATCACCAGGATGACCGCTACAATAATGAACCGCCACAGCATCGTCATCAGCCATTCCTTGGAGAAAGTGGACTGTCTGCGTTTGCTCTTCGCAACTCCAGCAGGCTTCCCGGCAAGGGTAATTTCAGGTGATGTGCTCTTCATTAGCTGATCCTCCCCATTTGGATATCAAGCTCTGACCAGATCGATTCAAAATACTGCTTGAACTTGTGGTCGGAGCGGGCTTTCAGTGCTGAACCGTATTGCGAAGCGAGCCCAATGTCATACACCTGCTTCACGGTCGTTGGTCGTTTACTCATGACGGCAATACGGTCGGAGATGGCGATCGCTTCCTCGATGTCATGTGTTATAAGGACGCCTGTCTTGCCCTCGGATTTCAGGATGGACAAGATTTCATCTTCCAGAATGAGTCTGGTCTGATAATCAAGTGCGGAGAAGGGTTCATCCAGTAATATAATATCGGGCTGGGTAACGAGGGTACGTATGAGGGCTACACGTTGGCGCATACCGCCTGATAGTGTGGAGGGGTAGGCTCCTGCGAATGAAGCCAGGCCATAACGATCCAGATAATCCATGGCAATATCGCCGCGATCCTTTTTGGACAAGCCCTTCACTTCCAAGCCTAACGTGACATTGTCCAGGATGCTTCTCCAAGGAAGTAACAGGTCCTTCTGCATCATATAACCGACATGCCCGGTGGTCTGATCGATCTCTTCGCCACAGACGATTACCTTGCCATTTGTTGGCTTAAGCAGACCTGCGATAATATTAAAAATCGTACTTTTGCCGCAGCCGCTCGGTCCCACGATACTGAAGAACTCCTGTTTCTTGATTTGCATCGAAACCTCAGCCAGGACCTGAATATCTTCTCCGGTTGCACTGACAAATGATTTGGATACGCCTTGTATCTGTATAGCCATGATAGGTAGCCCCTTTCCTACAGCCTGATGTTTGTTTATTTCTTGATGTGAAATGGTGTTAAGTAATATAACATTGATGAATATATTCCTAATCATATAGACTGATTGACGAATTGTCATTAGTTACTCTGAACATAAAAATAGAATTAAATCAGTTAAAATGCACAAATGAAGATTGAATCTGAATTGAATATGAAAAGAAAACAAAAAAACGTGTCATTATACATGACACGTCATCGGTTCAAGTCGTATGATTAGCTTCGCTAGGGGCTGGATGAACATTCAGAAGGGACTCAAGTGCGAAGGCAAGTCGGAAGCGCAGGCTCTCCATCGGGTCCTTAATGTTCCTGCCGGTTAGTTTCTCGCATTTCTCCAATCTGTAGATCACTGTATTGCGATGTACGAACAACTCTTTCGCTGTATCGACGATCTGGCAATGATTCTCATAGAAAGAGGACAGGGTTTTCATAAGTTCACTGCGCTCGTTCGGATCTCGGTCTTCGAAGGGTTTAAAGGTTTCTTGATGAAATTGCAGCATCTCATCGTAAGGAATCATGCGCAGCAGACGGCTTATATCCATGGTTTGATAGGAATGAGCGAAGCGTGTCTTGCGCATCTGATAGCCGGATTGGAGCGCCTTGACTGCTTCTTTATAGGAGAGTCCAATATCCAATACGTTCGTGTAGGGATTACCTATTCCGAAGGATAGGCTGAGCTGCGACTCCGTATACAGATTGCTCGCGATCCGCTCAAGCTGCTGAACAACGGTATGTTCGTCCCAAGACGATTCGGCCAAAAAGACGAGTATGCCGAACTGGTCGTTCTTAGTGAACATGACAAAGGAGAGATCCAATCTGGCGAACTCCTGCTTAATCAGCTCATAATTAGCGTCTCGTTCCGAGATGAACCGCTCTTCCCCGGAGGAAGTAGAGTTCTGCTTAGGTATGCCCGCTAAGGATTCATCCTTTTTGGCAACGATGAGAACAGAACTTCCTTTGGCTTGCAGCCCATATTTCTTGCCACGGTGCAGCGCTTCTTGTTCCGAACGAATGAAGCCTTGAATGAGATCGGAGAAATATTCATTTTTGTAACGGCGGGAGCGTTCCTTGACGGCTTGTTTCTTGGTTAACTCCAGACCGATCACATTGACGGCTTGTTCCAGTGCCAGAGTGGAGAGCTTAGAGCTTGCGGAACTGTCGTATAGTGCGATCAAATAGCCCTCGTGCCGATCCGTGAAGATGGGATGAAGCTCGGCGTGTCGATATTTATCAACAGTAAGCAGGCAGATCGAGATTGCGGTATGGAAGGAAGGATGCTCATCTATAATTGTCAGTATGGGCGCGGCGAGAGACTGATGATCCATCTGTTGTGCATAATGGGAGCTTGCCGTAATCTGCTTCTTTGAACCAAGCAGAAGTACAGGTGAGGATAGCAACTGAGACAACGTATCTACGATAGATGGTATGCCTTTTCCCTGCATCACCATCGTGGAAAATTGCTTATGAATAGACAAGGCGTAGTGTAGCTCATGGGTTTTGTTCTGAAGGATAGCACTGATTGAATGTTGAAATATTTCACCGAGAGTATTGTCTATCTCGGACAGTTCGATGATTGGGAAGCCCAGCCTGTCGGCTGTCTCAAGCAGTTGCGGAGATAATTCAAGAGAGAAACGCTGTGTCTTGACAGCAAGCGCCGCACAACCAATCGCGTGCATATCTGTAATGAATGTAAGATGAGCATCGGGGCGATCTTTCAGGATATAACCGTTTGTCAGCAGCATATCTCCCGTCTTCAGGAATTGTACAATATCTGGGGCATCCATAATATTAATAGATTGCACCAAGCGATCAAGGCCGCGATGCCCGGCAATAACCTTTGCTTTGGAGAGAATGGGGATAGTTAATAACTGTTGCAGATCCATCTTCAACCCACTCGCTTTCATAGTGATATGTTATAAAATCTAACATTAAGTGAGGTGGGCGTAAAGAAGAGTCTGGATAAAGAGGATAAAAGATATCGGATTTTTTAAGCTAATTGTACAAGGTGTTGAGGTAATAAGGTGTTCGTCTATTAATTTGCGTGAAGTAAAATTACATATGATTAGGATGATTAACAGCTGCTTGATTCGGTGATCAGCGGATGCTGTCAATGGGAGGCCGTCTGCTT
Organism: Paenibacillus sp. PK1-4R; assembly: GCF_030369595.1. Lineage (NCBI taxonomy): Bacteria > Bacillati > Bacillota > Bacilli > Caryophanales > Paenibacillaceae > Paenibacillus > Paenibacillus sp. PK1-4R. Next base: position 5,222,923 of record NZ_CP126535.1, on the reverse strand, counting down.
TAAGTGAAGGGGTTTACGGATACGTGGAGAATGTTACGGAGAACAAGTAGCTTGCAGAAGAGTCATGGGAGATTCGATGTGAATAAATTTCTCATAAATATAAAAACTTTCCAATAATTTAATGCATTATACTAGGGCGTGTCTTCAAACTCAAGCAAGCTACACCATAATGGATGCAATGCCAGTTGAATCTTCGGATGGACATCAAGGCAAGGTGATTTTAACAAATGGATAGAGCTGCTTATTCCGTTAAAGGGCGGATATCTGAGAAATGCGTTTTGTATTGCAGAATCTGAATAACATACTCGAAAATAGAACATTTAAAGTCATATATAATTTCAGAATTAAAATCCATTTTGATCAATCTTTTCAAGATGGATTTTTTTTTCATGCTGAAATATAAGTTTAACTGAAAAATGATAAGTCAATTCTTATTTGTCCATATTAAAAATACCTTCCTTATAGTTTCTTGATATTTATTTTCTATATTTGTATTAAATAAAGATAAGGGGTTGTAATAATGGCTAATTACATTTTAGAAACAAGACATTTAGAAAAGAAATTCAAAAACGAAAAAGTGCTGTCAGACATAAACCTGCATGTGAATTATGGAGAAATTTATGGTCTTCTCGGACTAAACGGAGCTGGTAAATCCACACTAATGAAAATAATAAGTGGAATTTTCCAAGAAACAAATGGCGAAGTGCTATTTGAGGATGATAAGTGGAAAAGAGATGATTTAAAAAAGATTGGATCACTCATAGAAGGTCCTGCTATATATGGAAATCTAAGTGCGTACGACAATTTAAAAATCTTTTGTTTACAGGAAGGTATTCCTTCTGAGGAAATTAATGAAGTTTTAAAAAAAGTAAATCTCTCTAATACAGGTAAGAAAAAGACAAAAGAGTTCTCTTTAGGAATGAAACAAAGGTTAGGAATTGCTCTAGCTTTAATAAAAAAACCAGTATTTCTAGTTTTGGATGAACCAGCAAATGGATTAGATCCGGCAGGAATAAGAGAATTAAGAAATCTTTTGAACGAGTTAAAGAAAGATGGTGTGACAACCATGATTTCTAGTCATATTTTAAATGAAATACAAATCTTATCAGATACCATTGGTATTATTCATAATGGCAAGTTGGAGTATCAAAATAAATTTAATCACCAAGATAGCCTTGAAGACTTGTTCTTTGAAATTACTTCAGGCAATAGAAAGGACGTATAAGTATGTCTAATTTTATTCAAGCTGAATTATTAAAAATGAAATCATCTTTATCGAAGAAATTACTTTTAGCTATTCCAATTTTCTTTCTAGCCTTTGCTGTTTTTTCAAATATATATGCGGAGCAACAGTCGTCTACAAATGTTTTTTTAACAATTGTTTATAATCTTTGGCCTATATTTTTCCTGCCTGTGGGTTTGGCTATGGCATGTGGGATGAATATTAATCAAGAGAAAAAAATTGGTGATTATAAAAACGTTTTGACAAACAACATATCTTTATCCAAAATGTTCTTTTCTAAAGTTGTTGTAATTTTAATTTACCAATGTGTCTCGGCAGTATTGATAGCTGCTGCGTCTATATTGGGTTCATTGCTAATATATAATGAATTGCCAATCATACCCCAAGTAATTATGACAACCGCGTTCATAATAATTGTTGCTTTACCATTAATTCCTTTCAGTTTAATTGTGAGCAAGTATATCGGTGTACTTATGACGACTCTAATAAACCTGATTGGTGCCGTCGGCTCAGTGTTTATCGCTTTAAAATCTTATTTTTGGGTTCTTCCTTGGGGAAGTATGTTAAGGGTACCAGTGGAAACAATGGGAATCCATCCTAATGGTACACCCATTGAAAACTTCAATTTAGTACCAGACTTTCAGGTTTTAGCTATAGCAATGGGAGTTAGTGTGGTATATTTCCTAATTTTAATGTGGTTATCCAATAAGATTTTTAAAAGGAAGATGTATATATGAAATATTTAAATGTTATGCTTTATAAAATGGCAAAATCCTTTTGGTTTCTTATAATGATTTTAGCTCCTATTATATATGGGGTTAGCTTATTTTTATATCTTGAGAGGTATGATTCTCTAAACCATATATTCGTTGACTATACGGTCTATTTTAATAGTGCAATACCATTTGGTATTTCGCTAATGATAAGTCTGTATGTTAGATACGAAGAACAGATAGGACACTTCAATCACCTTTTACAGTTGCGAAGCAGAAAAGAGTGGAGTACGGATTTAATCTTGGTAAGTTTAGGTTCAGTTATGTTCAGTACGTTAGTTAGTTGCATACCATTATGGATGCTTATTGGTAATCATTTCACAGGGGATATTTTATTATATTCTATTTTAACAACGATATTCTCTTTACCCGTTATAATTATTTTATGTTTCATAGCATTAAAAATAAATACAAGTGTATGTCTCGGTATGGGAATCTTTTTCAGTATATTTCTTATCTATTTTGGTGCAAACAGTTTAGGGGATTCCATATGGCAGTACATTCCTTTACTGTATGGCACAAGATATTTACATCTGCTAACCATTGGTGACTATGGAGTTTCCACTTTGGTGTGGGGGCTATACACTAGTGTGAGTGTGATTTTATTCGTAGCATTTGTAATATGGTTTAATAAATGGGAGGGGAGGACAATTAGTGAATAAGAAAATATTGATTGCGGAAGACGAAGAAGATATGAGACAGATACTCTCGCTTCATCTGACTTCCAAGGGGTATATAGTTTCGGAAGCAAAAGATGGCATAGAAGCGATTGATAAGGCAGAAGCAGATGTTGACTTAATTCTGCTGGATATCATGATGCCAGGGTATGATGGGTTAGAAGTGTGCAAACAAATTCGTAATCAAGTAATTTGCCCAATAATATTCATTAGTGCCGCTTCAGATTATATGAATAAGATGAAGGCATTTTCTTTAGGAGGTGATGATTTTATATCTAAACCTTTCTCCTTGAAGCTGTTAACATATAAGGTTGAAGCCTTATTTAAAATGAGAGAACGTCTTCTGCAAAATCATGATGAAAGTAAACGAAAAAAAATATTGATTGACGACCTAGTTGTTGATATAACTTCACGAGAGATTATGTATAGTAAAAAGGTGATCCCCTTTACTAAAAAAGAATTTGATTTATTGGTCTTGTTACTTTCATCGCCAAAGCAGGTTTTTACCAAAGAACATATATATGAGCGTATAAGTGGAATTGATGGACAAGGAGATGCAAGTTCTGTAGTGGAGCATATTAAAAATATAAGAAGTAAATTATCGTTTGCCGGTTTTCCTGAAAATTATCTACAAACCGTTTGGGGAATAGGGTACCAATGGAACAGTCAATAATCAAGGATATAAGAAGGTTATATATCAAAAGCATAATATGGACTATTATAATGAGTGTATTTACAATTATTATTTCAATTTTGGTTATTTTTGCAACTATTGAACGGACAGCTAATCATAGTGAAAAACTAGTCCATAAACAGAGCAAAAGCATGACGGATCATCCATCTGAATATATGAAGTCTTCTAAATTTAATGAGATGAAAGGGAATCTGAAAAAGAATGATATCATCCTAAACAAATTTAGCCCCATTGGTGAGTTCATTGATGGTAGTGAAAAATTCAGTGGTTTATTTCAGGGAGTAAATGTTGTTGATATGTTTAATAGTACTCATTTTTACAAAGATTACTATCATCTCGTCCAGCCAATAGTAATTGAAAATCAAATTAAAGGACTTTGGGTATATTCTTATCAGATAAAAAGTCGGCATTCTGTTTCTGGCTATATTATGTTTGGGTTAATAATTATCCCTTTAATATCACCGATTATTTATTTCATTATATTTTCGAGATCCTTTATTAATAAGCTTTATTATTCCGTAAAAGCTCCTTTGGAGGAGTTATTAAATGCGTCGATTATGATTAAAAATAAAAATTTGGAATTTAACCTTAGTTATAATAGTAATAATGAAATTGGCGAATTAACACAGTCATTTAGACAAATGCAAGGAGAACTAAAGAAGTCTTTATATAAAAATTGGCAACACGACTCAGAGTGGGCAGTTATGATGTCTAGCTTGTCACACGATCTAAAAACACCTGCTACACTCATTGCTTTAAGTACTGAAATGTTAAATAGTGTGGACGATTTAACACCTAATCAACAATTACAGATAGACATTATAAATAGAAACATCTTAAAGGTAAATAATATATTAGAAAGTATGGGACAAGCAAGTAACATCAAGGATCCAACACTGATTTATGATGTTACATCTATTGATGAATTAATCAAAGACGTGGAAAATGATTTTATTCACTTAATGGAAAAGAAAAATATTCAATATGAGCATGATTTAAAAATAAATAATCACGTGGAAATTCCTTACCTAAAGGTCAATCGAATCTTAGAGAATCTTTTTGCCAATGCTATTCAATATACGCCAGAAAATGGTGAAATTCGTTTTTTTGTTAAGGAAAAAGGCAATAACATTCATTTCGCCATTGAGGATTCGGGAGTGGGAATAGAAAAGGAACACCGTGATTTGGTGTTTTCCAAACACTTTAGGGAAGATAGATCAAGATCTAATTCGTTGGGTAACGCTGGTTTAGGTTTGTTTATTACTAAAAAACTTGTTGATGAACTATACGGAAATATTGAAGTTGTAGATCCCTTAGTGTTATCGGGGGCACGTATTGAATTTAATATTCCGTATAAGTAATCTTTCCCTTTTTAAGGATGCAAACTTAAAAAGTTATAAATCTACAGATCAGATACGAAAGCCTAATTTCTCTCTAAAAGAAGGAGGAATCAGGCTTCTTTATTCTTCATTATTTTCAATATTTCACAAAAGATAAATGGGGACAACAAGTGATAAGCTTTTTATCAACAGTAAAAAGATAACAAATAGTAGACATTCTCTTGGCGTGATCTACCAGACCACTTCCCCAATTGAAATCCGTCTACAGCCGCTTTCGACGCTGGCAGAAAGCGGTGATTTGGGATGAAGTGTTAAAGCATGTTTCCCTGGATCCTGACGAGGAAAGTGTGATGATTGACGCCACGATTGTGCGAGTTCACCAGCATGGATCAGGCGCAAAAGGGAGCAAATCAAGCAAGCGTTCGGACGTTCCCGACGTGGATTAAGCACGAAAATTCATGCGGTCGTTGACGCGTTAGAAAATCCACTTCGCTTCGACTTGACCGGAGGCGAAGCGCATGACTCCGTCCAAGGTTTCAACATCCTTAAAAGCATGAAACTGACCCGGAAGCAAGTTCTAGCCGACCGAGCGTACGATAAGAATGTCATTCGGACCTTTTTGAAAGAACAACAGGCCATACCGGTGATTCCAGGGAAGAAAAATCGCCGAATAAGAACGCCATTTAGTGGAATGCTTCTTTAATAAAGTAAAGAATTATCGTCGTTTGGCGACTCGCTATGATAAATTAGCGTGTACTTTCAAGTCTTTTTAGGCCTTGACATCCATTATGGTGTAGCTTACTTGAGTTTGAAGACACGCCCTAAATAGATCTAAAGAAAATTTGATCACTATTACTAACTCTATCACTAAAAAGGAGTTCTCAATCCATGAAACGAAAAGGATTAGTATCGCTTTTACTTGCCAGTGTTGTTGCTGGTTCTATTTTAGTAGCATCGACTACGACTGCGGAAAGAGTTGTAGCCCAAACTCCGATGGAAGCAGCAACGGAGTATTTTCAGGCTTACATTGCTAAGGATGTAGAGGGAATGATGTTTTATTCTAAAGATACAAATTATTTGGATGAGAAAAGTCGTGAAGAAGGATATGTGAAGGACTTTAAGACCAATCCAACTACAGGGTATGAAATTGTGGAAAGCAAACAAATCAATACGGATGAAGTTCAACTTTATGTAGTTCAAAAGTATGCAGGACAAGACTACGAACAGTCGGGTTGAGTGGGGATACGATTTTAATTTTATTGTCTTCATAGGTTCCCATAAACCAATTGGGCGCATCTGGCTCGTTTATTGCTTGATGAAAAGTAGGCAGATCCGGATAGATCTCAATAGCGATTTTCTGAGAAGGTCGATGACGATAGGTTGTAATAATTCGATCTACATTTCTTTTCAACTCTTCAAATAAGTCATGGTACACCTTGTTCATACCATCATTCTTGGAGGGAGCCTCGCTTTTATCCACAATTGATATCAATTCGCTAATAGACATGATTGTAATGTCACCCCATTCTTTTAATTCTTTTTTTAGTTTGTTTAAGGCACGATAGAGTCTGTTCTTGACTGCGCTTTGAGGCATCCCGATGATTTCGGATATTTCCAATAAAGTGCAATCGACGAAAAAACGCAATGATATAATTTGCTGATCTAATTCATTCAATCGGGCTAATGCAGCACTAATATCAAGACGGATATCGACATCTCTAGCAATATCGAGGGATATCGATTGGGACTGAAAATCGATTACTTCGTACACCATTTCTTTATTTCGTGATTTCGTGGGATACTCGTTTTTCACAATATTTTGCGCGATTTTGAATAGCCAAGTAAATATACTGGAGTTACACTTAAACAAGTGAAAGTTTTCCATTGCTTTTAAAAAAGCTTGTTGCGTTAAGTCATCGGCAGTTGCCGAATTTGTCTTTACTGCAATATAATTTCGAATTCTATCTCGATATTGATTATAAATGGCTTCGAAATGCTGGATGTGCTCCTGATCCTCCGGAAGAACAGGGATTTTCTTTTTGTCTTGAGCTCGTGACACCAGTAATACCTCCTCCTGAACTTACAATTCATTAGACACCGAAGGGAGGTAAAAAGCCACATCGTTTTAAAATTATATTACACGACGCCACTCCACTTTTTTTAAACCCCGAAAAAGCAAAGCGTAAAGGCAATTCGGCTATGTGGTATTAAGTGAGGATTACCAATGGAGCTTAAAAAACGTATTGAGCTTTCTGGAAAAGCAAGTTCAGCTCATCTTGATTGGAATCTTTCAATTTATAACCCTCCAATCAATTGAACTAACGGGGAACGTTAGCTCAATAAAACCAACAAAGCAGCTGACCAACGTGATCGGCTGCTTTTGTTCAACTAACATGCGGGTTAGTTAAATTCATACAGAAGAGTAGCAGTTTAAAGTCCGCTTAAAAAAAACGGTTTTTTCTTTTTTTCATCAATTAATGTGGAATTATGCTATCAAAAGAGTTGATTTAATTGGAAATAAATACAAAAATAACAATTAGCTTTGTAGATGAGGATGTTTTAAGGTACTTTGAACAGATCATAATCGATGTTTTCGCCTTGCTGAAGCCAACGATGAAAGCCCAGGGCGACTACCTGAACATTCGGCGAGTAGTCGTACTAGCGGGAAAAGACTCCCTTCCTCAGACCTTGCGTAACCAAGGTGAGAAGGCGAGCAGGGTTTCACCCGAAAAAGATTACTAAGTACCCACTAAATCTTAGATCCAGACAAAGCCGATTCAGCAATGAGAGCAAACCAAACGAAGCGACGGTACGACTAAGTAACATTTTTTTCCTAAGAGATTCAGATACCGAATCTTACGCGGCAGATTGTGTCCGTTATGGATTACATCTTATTCCGATTGGTACATGGGACATGCTTGCTTGTATGCAACAGACTTCGCCTCCTGATGAACCTCATTAGCATTGATAATGAGTACGTTATGAAGTTGTAGTCCTGGTATTCCGAGCAGTATTTTTTAAAACTCAATTAACGAACAAATTGTCTTAACTGGAAAACATTTTTTTGATTGTGTTAATCTGTTTACTAGTGGACTCCATTTAGAGAGAGGGATGTTACTTGAAAAGAAACGTATTATACATTGAAGATAATGAGAAAATAGGGAGTTGGGTAAAAGAAGAATTGGAACAGCGAGGATTTTCAGTTCAGTGGCTGCTTTCTGGGGAAGGGGCCGAAAAAGAAGTAAATCAACATGAAATCGTTATTTTGGATATCATGTTACCCGGTTTAGACGGCTTTACTGTGGGAAAACGATTAAAAAAGGCAGCTCCTGCTGTTCCTATTTTGCTGTTGTCTGCCCGAACATCGATAGATGATAAGGTAGATGGTTTACAATTTGCTGATGACTATGTAACGAAGCCCTTCCATACGGATGAATTAGTTGCAAGATTAGAAGTATTAATTCGTCGAAGCCGTGGAATACATTCCGAACGCATTTCATTAGGAAATCATATCGAAGTGGATCCAGAAGGCCATATGGTATTTGACAAACGCACAGGAAAAGAAGTCATATTGACGGGGAAACAGCATCAAATTTTAATGTACTTCTTACGCCACCCTAATCAAGTTTTACCAAAAGAACAAATATATGAAGCCGTTTGGGAAGAAGCTTATATCACTGGTGATAAAACTTTAATGGTGCATATCCGTCGACTGCGTCAGAAGTTGGAACGTGATCCAGATTCCCCAGAGATAATTGAAACGTTGAAGGGAATAGGCTATCGGGTGAAACTATGAATCAGACTAGATCATTATTTCGTCGTTATCTAAAAGGACATTTTCTGTTTATCTTTTTTCCTCCAATTTTGCTGATTTTCTTATCTACGTTCATTGGGGTTTCTAACAAAGGAGAACATCTGAATACGTTAAATCTATTTTACGTTACCGTACTTTTGTTTGGTTTTATAATTGTCGCATTTGTTGTAATGTCTTGGCTGTTCTTCTTGAGACTTCGTAAACGTCTCACCTATTTACAGGAGGTTATGTCATTTTCAGCTAGTCATAATTCATTTCCTAAACCAATATCTGTTCAAACGGATCGTATGGATGAAATAGACCAGTTAGGAAGTTCTTTTAATTGGATGATTCAGCAGCTTGAAGACAGTCGCAAGCGAGAATATGAAGAGGAATTATTACGACATCGGCTCATTGCGAATTTATCTCACGACTTACGGACGCCACTTACCATTTTGAGAGGACATATCAACAGATTAAATAAAGAATCAATGAGTTTAGAAGGGCAAGACTCATTAGCAGAAATGAACCATACGATTACAAGAGTCGGAGATTTAATGGATGATTTACTTTCCTACACATTGCTTACATCAGGGAAACATCCGTTTCATCCCACTTCAACAGATATTGTACGTTTAGTAAGAGCATCTGTTGCTGCGTGGTATCCTGCATTTGAAGAAAAAGAAATTCAGTTAGATGTTGATTTATCGACAGAGAAGACTTTTTATTGGGAAGCAGATCCTAAATGGATGACACGGGTTCTGGATAATTTATTTCAGAATATTCTTCGCCATGCAGCAGAGGGGAAATATACAAATATTGTGGTTGATGTAGAAAAAGAACTGATCATTGTTGCAGACAGAGGTCCCGGTATGGATAACTCTTCCTATGAGGGCGGGTCGGGAATTGGTTTATCGACTTCAAATTATATGTTGAAAAAAATGAAGCTGAAAGCTGACTTTACATCAAATGACATTGGCACAAGAGTAGCTATTGGTAGAGCTCAACCTAAAGTTAAACCAGAAGTAAACAGCATGATAACCGAGATGTAACTTTGCTTCTTTATAATGAGAACCATAACAGAAAGGGAGTGTTATGGTTGCTTACCATTAATAATTTAGTCAAACATCGTGGAACTGGGGAAATCCTATCAGGTATCAGTTTTAAAGCTAGACCAGGTAGAGTAACTGGTTTTTTAGGTCCAAATGGGGCAGGTAAAAGCTCTACACTTCGCATACTGCTTGGATTAGATCGTGCCACCTCAGGGAGTGCACTGATTAATGGAAAGCCGTTCGCAGAATTACATAATCCTCTAACAACCGTAGGTGCCGCACTTGATGGATCGGGAGCTCATCGTATGCGAACAGGACGAGCTCATTTGCGTTGGATTGCCCGTGCCGCAGGGTTGCCCCGCTCCCGTGTCGAGGAAGTTCTGGAAATCGTAGGTCTTACGAATGCAGCTGGCAAAAGAGTTGGGAAGTATTCCCTTGGTATGGGGAGAAGGCTTGGAATGGCGGCTGCATTACTTGGTGATCCCCATATATTGATTTTAGATGAGCCCGTAAATGGGCTCGACCCAGAAGGAATTCGCTTTATTCGGACATTTTTACGTGAACGTGCTGAGTCTGGAAACACGGTGTTACTTTCTAGTCATCTAATGGGAGAGCTTGCAGAGACTGTTGATGATGTGGTGATTATTAAGCATGGAAAAATCGTTGTAGATGGAACATTGGAAGAAGTAATAGGTAACCATTCCAACCTAGAGGAAGCCTTTTTTGCTCTGACCTCCGAAAATGCAGGTGAAGTTGTATGAGAGCATTTAACTCGGAACTATCTAAATTACTCTCCCTGCCCGGCATTTGGCTTGCCTTTCTTATTGGGGCCTTTGCCCCAGCGTTCATTGCTGCCATGGACAGTATGGCACAAAAAGAGGAGATTATAGCTGGAGTTAGCACACGGGTATCGGAAGTTGGCTATATTGGATTGGCTCTTGGTGTACAAGGTGTCATCATTCTTGGTGTGTATGCTGTCAGTAGCGAGTATTTGATGGAGAGCAGTGAATCTGGTGGAGGACAACAGATTACAACGAGTTTAACGGTTGTTTCATCCCGTATTCATTTTTTGCTGGCAAAAGCAGGCGCTGTGACCGTAATCAGCGTACTGCTTTGTATTGTTGCTATAATGACAACTGTGTCAGCCACGCATCTTGTTCTTGGTGAGTATACCCCTGCATTTGAATGGTCTAAACTGCTCGGTGCAGTTTGTTACTGGACATTCACTGCTCTTTTAGCATTTGGGATTACTGTTCTAACTAAGAATGGCACTATTCCGCTTGCTGTGCTCATCATAAATACTTCCGTTGTATCATTTAGTTTCCTGCTTTCTAAGGTTACACAGTTAGCGTTATACTTACCGGATCGGGCTGGCCTTGAAATGTTTATGTTTCTGAGCGACAGATTTCTCACCCCGTTCACTGGCGGCTTAGTCATGTCTGCCTGGGTAGTCGTTCTTTTCATTGCTTCAGCAATTGTATTCCATAGGAGGGACGTTGCAGCATGAGTGTCCCTTCTAGTAGAAAGATAACACAAATTCTTCGTGCTGAACTGGATAAATTAGTTACATTACCATTGATATGGCTCACTCTAATAAGTACATTCATTCTTAATTTACTATTAGCCGCAGCTTTTACTTCTATTGGTCTACAAGGGGCAGCAGGGACGCAAAGTATACTGAATATAGGGCTTGCTTCTATGGGATATCTTCAAGCAGGATTCATTATTCTTGGGATCATAGCTACTTGTTCGGAGTATACCAGTGGACAGATCCGAACGACGTTAGCTACGATACCTTGGCGTGGGATTCAATTATCCATGAAGCATTTGGCATTGGCAATCATAACCGTTCCTGCGGCGTTTATTATTGCTGGATCCGGTATACTATATACTTTTATGATGATGAGAGACACAGCAGTAGAGATTGAAATCGACACACTGATCAAGACATTAGCAGGTGCAACAGGCTATCTGACATTAACCACACTTCTCAGTGCAGCTATAGGTAGTTTACTAAGACGAACCACTCCTGCATTAGTGATACTGCTTGGTTGTTATTTCGTTGTCAGTCCTTTGTCGAGAGATTTTCTACCTAGTACTAAAATATATTTTCCGGATACGGCAGGATATTATATGTATATGCCGCTTTCCTCTGATGAAATAAATATCCTTACACCCACGCAAGGGACAGGTATTTTAATGTTATGGACATTGATCTTTATTACAGTAGCTATTGTATTTTACCGTAAACGAGATGCCTAAGTTTAAGTTCCATCAATTCAAAAATGTAACGGTAGTGATTTTTTTTAGGTGGTGGGCAAATGACAACGCAGGCACTATTAACACTTAAGGAAGTTTCCAAAAAATATGGAAATAGAGATGTATTAATTGATGTCTCTCTTACGATGAACAAAGGAGATTGTATAATTTTAAGGGGTAACAATGGATCCGGAAAAAGTACGATGCTCCGAATTGTGGGTGGGCTAATTCCAATAAGTTCAGGAGAAAGGTTACTGAAGCATTCTGATTTAGTTATTGGGTACACCCCTGACCGACTCTCAAAACTAAGGATGACGTCTACTGAGTACCTGACACACATGGGGAGAATATCTGGTGTATCAAAAATAAATCTGAAGACTCGTATTAGGGAGTTGCATGAGTTTTTTAGTCTTGAACAGACTAATACGTTGAAAATGACTCATTTTTCTAAAGGAATGTTGCAAAAAACGAACCTAATGCAAGCAATGATCAAAGCACCGGATATCCTTATACTGGATGAGCCGTTTTCAGGATTAGATAAAGAATCTACAGGGCACTTACTAAGCTCATTAAAGAGAATAAAATCTCAAGGAACTTCAATACTTGCGGCGGTTCATGATCCGTTACTAGCAAGTCAATTGGAGAGTAGGACATACTGGATCAGGCAAGGGCGAATACTGATGGATGATGTAGATGATTCTTCAGCTCATTCGACTGATTTTTTCGAAATGGAAGGTTCAGTGGACCAGGAGACTGTAGATCATCTTTCAAATTTATTTTCTGACGTTACTTGGAAAACATACGATAATGGTGATCTCCTGTTCACCATTATGAAGAAAGATTATCGTGACTTTTTAATTGAATTTATACATAAAGGTGGAGAGATTAACAGCCTTTCAAGAAAGGAGCTGAATGAATGACTTCACTGGTGTCCTTCTTACATATTTGCTACATGCGTTCTTATCGGTATGGCTCGCCTACATTTGTCTTTTTTCTGGGTATCATATTTGTGTATAGTGTAGTTCCAAATCCAGTGATGGCAAGTTATGCGTTTTCAACGACATTTTTATTTATTATTTCTGCGATTATTTGTTATACGCTCATAGATATTGAAACGGCGAATCAGGAATCTGTAACGATGTTGCACAGTGGAAGTATACTTAAACTGTATATTTCTAAATTGGTATATAGCTGGCTATTTTCTGTCCCGTTGGCGTTATATGCGGTGTTGTTTCCTGCATTATTTCAAAAATTTGATAGAAATCCCAGCCTTGGAGAACTATGCATGTCGTTGATTTATCATGTATCTTCATCCTGGTTAGGTGTCGCACTAGCTTGTTGGTTCAGTTCTAAATTTTTTCGATCCCGAGTAATGTCTTTATTATTGTTAAGTGTTGTCGTTGTCATTACGCTTTCCGTACAGGGAATTAAAAATATTTTGCCTGAAAGCTTAGAAAACGCGATTCTTTTATTGCCTCCATTAAATAGCACAGTAAACGTGCTGGTTGATTATGATGCTGCGACGCTTTATAGTAAACTAACTGTCATTGGAGCATCACTACTATATGGTCTGATTATTGCTGCGTTATTTCTGTTCATGCTTCGTAAACGAAAGCTGGATTCATCTCATTCTTAAGAAAGAATGTAAATTTTGTTTTATGAAGAAGCGATCTCTTTGAATATGAGTAATTATTAATCTATACGCATACTAAAAATCAATTTATTGTATTTGCTATTTCAATTAATGTTTGGTAATCGTATAACGGTTCAAGATTGTTGTTTTTCCTGAAATAAGAGAGTAAGTTAAATCCTCTTTTCTCCAATAGATGGCACTTACATGTTTGTCTCCTTGGTCCCATGTTTGCAAAACTTTTAGTTAATTTTAGACATGTGAACTCTTTCTTCTTCTGAAACTAATTCATAAAATAGAGATCACATAATTCCATTTGGAAATGATTTAGAACCATTTCTATCAAGAACGTGTATGCTAGAACTATAACTATTATGTTTAAAGCTGCTGGATTCAACGTAAAGTTACTTGAGTACTCTGATGAAGAAGGTAATTTTCATTACAAGGAGTGGGATAAGAACAAGGTATATTTTTCTATTCCAAACGTATTGATCATCGAAATATTAATGGTAAATTAGGCTTGTCTCTCTAATTATTGACGCTGAGAAGCCTGTTAAGTGATTCAACTAACGGGAAACGTTAGCTCATAACAACAAGAAAGCAGCTGATCATTGTGATTGGCTGCTTTTATTCAACTACTTACCATTACTCTTCAATACAACTTTTCTTTGTAAATTGCGTCTTAATCTAAGCAACTATTGGCTAGTTTACACAGTCATTAGAGAGGAATGGTCAGAATGAAGAAATACCTTGCTGGATTATTAATTATTTTTTTCCTATGTTTGGGCTTACCAGGACAGGCTTACATGGAGGTGTCTAACCAACAGCCTTTGGCTTTTGAGGATCTCAATCTAGAACAAGCGCTTAAGTCATTCTTGAATAAAAACGACGATGAATCCCTAACAAAAGAGGATTTAGAGTCACTGACCGACGTTTCTTTATCGGGTAAAGGAATTAAGAGTTTGCAGGGTTTGGAGTATGCAGTCAATGTGACGAAGCTCTCTTTAAGCAGAAATCAAATTGCTGATATTTCACCTCTATCCGATGCTGTAAATTTGACAACTTTGGATTTGAGTGGCAATCAAATTGAGGATATTAAGCCCCTTGGGAAGTTAACGAAGTTGACAGATTTATCGGTATCTAGGAACCAATTCAATGATCTTTCAGCGCTAACGGGACTAGTTAATTTGAATACGTTGTCCATAAGTTCTAACAAGATCACAGATCTAAAGTCGCTAGCAGGATTGGTTAATCTTTGGAGACTCGATGCTGCGAATAATAACATCAAAGATCTTACTCCGTTATCTAAATTAACTAACTTACTTTCTCTGGATTTATCATCTAACCAGATCTATGATTTGGAGCCGTTGAGAAATCTTCAAAGTTTGGCTTACCTCTATTTGAACAACAATCGAGTCTGGGATTTAGAGCCGATCCAACAACGTAGTTTTTTTCCGTATTATGATACGGGTGCATTCATTGAACCACTTGCGCTGCAAAATAACTATTTAGATTTAAGCAAGGGATCGAAAACATATAAATTATTTGTGAAACTGGCAGGAAATGAGTTGCCTAGCGGTCAGCGTAAGACACAGCGCTTAGTGATCGGCAGCACGACAGCTTATGTGGGAGAAAGTGCTTATCGTATTATCGCAGCGCCATTTATTAAGACGGGACGTACCTATGTGCCGATCCGCTTCATCTCCGAGAAGCTTGGGGCAACCGTGAATTGGAACCAGAGCACCAAAGAGGTAACGATTCAGAAGGATGGTAAAACGATTCGTTGGGCTGTAGGGAACAGGCAGGTAAAAGTAAACCAGCAAACGGTGATGCAAGATGCTTCTTTACTTCTGAAGAACGGCAGTGCGTTCGTTCCTGTTCGTTTTGTGGCGGAGCAGTTAAATACTTCCGTTGAATATATGGGAAGCAAGCATATGGTCTTGATTTTCAAAAATTAAGTAGCATAATGAAATTACAGAAATAATATTTGAAGATAAGGACGCAATGACCATGCTTCAAAACAAAAGAAAACATGCAGAACAGATTAAACTAACTTAAAAACGAGAGCTCATAAAACCAAGAAAGCAGCTGATCAATATGATCGGCTGCTTTTGTTCAGTTAACGGCAAGGTTACGTTATTGGTAAATCAGCAAAATTATATACTTGACTCTAAAGTACTATAGTGGGTATCATTTCCATATATTGATGATTAGGAGAATAGCCGATGTTAATTTTAGAATTAAAACAATCTCATCATCATGAATAGCGTTAATTCATTCCTAAAAAAATTGGGGTGGGTTAACGCTATTCGCGCTTCCCATCCTGTGATATATGAACGCGCAGGACTTAGGTCCAGCGCGTTTTTTTATTTTGGTTACAAAGAAATGGAGGAGTAGAAATGGCAATCATGACAGATACAAGAGGTAACATTTTTTTGGAATATATTCGTATCGAGTACGATAAGGTCATTACAAGCACACTGGATGCTCCACTAACACATGCTCTAATTGTGGTGAAGTGCCAAGGAAAGTATCTATTCATGCATAATAAGTGGAGAAACAACTGGGAACTTCCAGGTGGTATTATTGAAGCTGGAGAGAATGCGGAGCAATGTGTAATTAGAGAATTGTTTGAGGAAACCAATCAAAATATGGATACGGTTGAATTCAAAGGGCTAATGAAGTTTAGACTCCAGCCAAGTTTTCATGGACCCGAACGGACGGAGTATGGAGCTCTGTTCATGGGTGAATTGTGCCAACTTGATGATTTTGTTGAAAACGATGAAGCTTCTTCCATTATCCTTTGGGATGGTACATCGGAGATTGGTGATATCGCGGAAATAGATAGGAAGTTAATTGAATTCGTGTAATACATGATTGAACTAACAGTAAACGATATTTAAGGGGAATTAAGGAACAATTTGAGCAACCCTTTCTATACATCATTCGTTAGAGTATGAGAGAGGTGAGATGAAATTATTAATAATAAGTAATAACATCTTAATGTTGGTATTAGCGGTATCCATGACAATAGCTGGGTGTTCATCAACCGAAAAAAATGAGGATAATGTTACTGAACGTGTAGTAACATCTGATTTTATTCTCGAAGTAACAACACCAACAGTTTTAAGTATGGGTGAGACAATTAAAGTAAAAGGAACATTAAAATATACAGGTATTAAACCTGTTGAAGTAACCCATGGAAAACCTATCATTCGTTTTTTCTTTTCCGGTAGTGACGAGGAGCGTAATTATACGGATGTGGGATATGTAACTGAATTTAAATCAGGTCAACTGGTTGAGGTTGAGGATGAATTTATGGTAACCAAGAAAGGGAAACAAAATCTCATTGTGGATATGACCGCGGATATCTCATTAACCATGAATCCAATTGAAATTCTTGTGAAGTAATCTGAGTGATAGGGTTTAGAAGTAGGCTTAGTGATGCAAAGAAACCAAAACAAAGAGAGCCAAACGTTTAAGTTAGGCTCTTCTTGGCGATATATTGTGTCTCTGTGTCATTTGAATCCTGGCGCTTTAAAAATATCTTACTTGGTCGATGTAAGAGCACAACTAACAAGGCGAATAGTTGAATAAGTCCAGTTAATAGTCCTTCATTCAGTAGTCCGATAAATAAAGCGATACTCAGGAACGTAACAGTCGATCTGAATTGTCGTTTGGTGATGCAAATGATAGCAAGCAAACTAGGAATGATCAAAAATATGATTCTCCCAGTAATTTCATTAGAGAAATTAATCAAATCATTGCCGTTCACTTGATAACCGGCAAAGGCTTCAGGATTTTGACTGAAAATATAGAGAAATACACTGAAAGAAATAATAAGGTATATGACTTTAATACTCAACAAGATGCGGACTACGTTCAGGATCATGGGTAACTTCATAAGTTTTAATTTTCCTCCTCGACACTTCTAAACGGATACAATGTTCTAACCGTGTTTTTGGTATAACTAAACTTATATCTTTAATTAGGGATTCCGTTTTGTGGATCTCCTAAATTCATATGTGGTTATCTAAGTATACGGTTTACTTGTAATTATTTGTATTAAACTAAAGTCCATATTAATTAATCAAATTTTCACCTCTTTTGTCCCGAAAAATATTCGGAAATAGAGCAGCAGAGGTACAGAGCACTGCACGAATATGAAATGTTTACGAACATAATGCCTAATGAATTCATTAAAATTGATAAAAAACCTCCCGTCCCGCATGACATCTGGGCTTGGGAGGTTTTGATTATAGTGCTAATTCAACGTTTATCGTACAAACCATCCAGTGGGCTGTGGGGCTACGTCTGCGGTATCTCGTAAATCATGGACTTTGACATTACTGCCATAGATCATGGAATCACTGCTCAGTCGGAACGAAGGGAAACTGTGCTCGGATTGCAGACGTAGAGAGGGTTCAAAGTAAATCTGCTGCTGTTTGTTGATTACAAAGGGAAGCGACTCCGCCTCTACGGTAACATCATCGCTATCCGGCTCGTTTAAGATCAGAAGTACCGCAATTCCGTCACAACCGCATCCATCGGTATCATAAAACAATTTGAAATAGCCTGGTCGATCTCCCAGCTTTTCAGTAAGTCTTGCTTCTGCCAGCGGACTGACTTGAATGATCATGACGTTGTTCACACTCCTCTAATCTCCATTGAATTCGCTTACATTTTAATATATGGACCATGAATACAGATTAGAAGGTAAAATAAAGGAAAAGGAGGATGTCCCATGAGAATTGTAACGTTAGGCGATAAGCGCGTTGAACAAATCACGTAAAATGTCATCGTGGGAGAAGCCCGTCAATGAAACCCATTTCATCGGCATTCCTTATCTGGTATGATAAGCAGGGAAAATAGGGAAAATTAGAGAAAAAGGAAGGTTCCGCTATGACACCGATCACCATATACGACATCGCCAAAGAAGCAAATGTATCTGTAGCGACGGTCTCCCGGGTACTGAATGATACGGCACCTGTGCGTGCAAGCACCCGAGAGAAGATTATGTCCATCATTGAAAAACACCAGTTTCAGCCCAATGCGCAGGCGCGCAGTCTGATCAAGAAAGAGACGGGCACCATTGCCATCATCCTGCCGGACATTACAAATCCCTTCTTCCCGGAAGTGTTCTGGGGTGCGGAGAATGAGGCTCGAGGATTGGGGTATACCTTCTTTCTGTGTAATACCGCAGGTGACTACAACAGGGAATCTGAATATTTGTCCATCCTGCGAGAGAAGCGGGTAGACGGGATTATTTTTCTCGGCGGGCGAATCAACATGCAGGTCTGTCCGGATGACATGGCTCAGGAATTGATTGATATGGGCAAACGTATGCCAATCGTGCTGGTCAATGGCAATATTGCCAAAGGCGGGTTTCACCGGGTATACACGGATGAAGGTGCAGGGGCAGCCCTTGCAGCTGAGCATTTGCTTGAACTGGGGCATCGCGATATCGCCTT
The DNA here is from genome assembly GCF_030369595.1 of Paenibacillus sp. PK1-4R. Classification (NCBI taxonomy): domain Bacteria; kingdom Bacillati; phylum Bacillota; class Bacilli; order Caryophanales; family Paenibacillaceae; genus Paenibacillus; species Paenibacillus sp. PK1-4R. The sequence continues at coordinate 5,203,991 of NZ_CP126535.1, read as the reverse complement.
TGTTGGCGGCCTGAAAGAGTTGTCCACCACCATGGTCAAGGTCAGAGCTGTGCAGAAAAAACTTCGGGAGCATGGGCTCGAAATACCAAAAGAACGGCAACTGCTCGGCAGCTTCTCCATCGACGACGGCAAACGGGAGATGTCCAAACTACTGGATCGTGACAATCCGCCAACCGCAGTCATCTGTGTCAACGACAACACAGCGATTGGTGCCATTAAGTCAACGATTGAGCATGGGCTCTCGATTCCGAAGGATATATCCATTGTGGGTTATGATGATACACCGCTCGCCAGTGCCGTTATACCGGAACTGACAACCGTATCCCAGAACACGTATCAGCTTGGCAAACAGGCTGTGGATGTGCTGCATGAGCTGATTAACCAAGGCAAACCGAAGAAGCAGATCATTCTGCAACCGGAGTTGATTGTGCGTCAAAGTACAGGACCTGCTGCAAGATAAAGGGCCTGTAATTGGAAAAGAAAGCGTTGACATTTCCTCGAAGGGTGAAATATAATGAGTGCGTGAATGAAACCCCTTTCATAAAGTGGAACGGGTTTTATGTTTCAGCTTAATGAAACCCATTTCATGAAACGGGTTTCAGTGTAGTCATCCATTCATTATATCAAGGGGGCGTAACGTATGAGAAGAAGTTTAAAGGTCATTTCGTTATTGATGCTGGTCATGGTAATGGGTCTGACAGCCTGTAGCAGCGGGAGTAAAAACGGTTCTTCCGGCGAGTCCGGTGGCAAGGTTGATTTGAGCATGACGATCTGGGGCTCGGAGGATGAGAAGAAAATTTATCAGGAACGACTCGACATTGTGAAACAGACGTATCCCGATATTAACGTGAAGCTGAACGTGGTTGCAGGAGATTATGACCAGAAGGTACAGACCATGATCGCCGGAGGAACGGCACCGGACATCATGATGATTGCCGAGAACTATCAGGCTTACGCCTCCAAGAATCAGATTATACCGCTGGATGACATGATTCAGGCGAACAATGTGAACATGTCCGAGCGTTATTCCGATGATATTGCCAACCTGATGAAGTATGATGGCAAACAATTTGGTTTGCCGGATCGGGCAGGTGCGATGGTCCTCTTTTATAACAAAGATCTGTTCGACAAGGCTGGGGTGGAATATCCAACCAAAGATTGGACGCAGGACGATCTGATGGCGGCAGCTCAGAAGCTGACGGTGAAGGAGAATGGCAAAACGGTTCAATGGGGTTACTACCCGGGTAGCTGGTGGCCGCAATGGATGCAGCTGATCTACCAGAACGGTGGCTCATTGTTCGATGAGAGTGGTAAACCAACCTTCAATACAGAGCCTGTGCGGAAAGCATTACAATTCATGAATGACCTTACCTTCACACACGGTGCGGGACCAACGCCAACCGAGATTGCCGACATGGGGAATATCGGAGCCGATCCGTTGTTCGCTCAAGGCAAGATCGCCATGGAAACGACAGGGTTCTGGAACATCGGTTCACTTGCCAAGGTGGAAGGCATTAATTGGGATATCTCTCCGGTATGGGGCGAAACAAACGCATTCTTTAACGGGTTAACGATTACCAACGCTTCCAAACACAAGGAAGAAGCTTTCAAAGTCATCGAAGCACTGACCACACCGGAAGCACAGATGCCAATGGTCAAAGCCGGTCAGGATGCTCCTGCAACCAAAGCAGGTTTGTCCAGTGATGAATTCCTCAATGCTGAATACGGCGGCAAAAAAATCAACATGGCTGCGTTCAGTGAATCGACGATCTATGCGGAACCATTCAACCCGCAATGGAACGAAATGATGAAGCTCATTAACGATAAGCTGGGTGTGTATTTCAACAACAAAGCCTCGCTTGATGATACCGTAACTGAAATTCAGAGTGGACTGGAAAGACTCTACAAATAGAGGATTTTTCTGAACATGCACAAATAGCAGCGACAGCAGGACAGGTGGAATCGGCGTGAATGCGGGTTCCATCTGCTCTCTGCGTCATGGGAGGGCTTAACGTGAGAAAAAAGGACGGGAAATGGTTCTACATCTTCATCTCGCCTTGGCTGATCGGATTTCTGGGGCTGACTCTGGGTCCGATCCTGTTTTCCATCTATATGAGCTTCACGAATTGGGATCTGTTCCAGTCCCCTGAATTCATCGGTATCGACAATTACAAAACGTTACTGACCGATGATCCGATCTTCTGGAAATCCGTCGGCAATACATTCTTCTATGCACTGATATCCATTCCGCTGGGCATGTCGATCTCGCTCTGGATTGCCTATTACCTGAACAAGAAAATCAAAGGGATCACCTTCTTCCGTATTCTGTTCTATCTGCCTTCCGTTGTTCCGGTGGTTGCGAGTTCATTGCTCTTCATCCACTTGCTTGCACCGACGGAAGGGTTGATCAACCAGGCACTTGCGATCTTCGGTATTCAGGGTCCCGCCTGGCTTCTTGATCCGAACTGGGTTAAGCCTGCATTGATTCTCATGTCCTTATGGGGTGTAGGTGGTGGCGTGGTATTGCTGCTTGCAGGTATGAAAGGTATTCCACAGGAGCTGTACGAGGCCGCTGCCATTGATGGAGCGAAGAGTACGCAATCGTTCTTCCATATTACATTCCCGATGCTGACTCCCGTCATTTTCTTCAATCTCGTGACTGGTATGATTGGAGCGCTCCAGACCTTCGCGCAGGTATTCATCGTTACTGCCGGCGGACCTGACAATTCAAGTCAGATGGTTGTTCCCTACTTATTCCAGAATGCGTTCCAATTCTACAAAATGGGATATGCATCGGCGATTGCCTGGGTACTATTCATCATCATCATGGCGTTGACACTCGTTGTATTCCGTTCATCGGCGCTATGGGTGCACTACGAGGAGGGAAAAGCCAATGAGTAATCCATCGACTGTGGAGAAGACGATATCCTATATTTTTCTGATTCTGGTCGGGGTGCTGCTTGCTTCGCCTTTCCTGTACATGATCTCCATTGCACTGGCAAGTGACGCAACAACCGTCAAATCAGCTTTTACCTTCGTTCCAATGGAGTTCCAATGGTCGAACTTTTATACGATTTTTACGAATAACAATCTTGGAACATATCTCAAAAATTCGGTCATCATTACCGTCTTTACGATTGTCGGATCGGTATTATCAGCTTCGATCGTATCCTACGGCTTTGCCCGAATCAAGGCAAAAGGCAGCCGTTTCCTGTTTATTGTGTTGCTCAGTACGATGATGATTCCTGGTGAGGTGACGATGGTACCGCAGTTCATCATCTTCCGTCATCTGGACTGGATTAATACATTTTACCCGCTGATCGTACCAAGCTTCTTCGCCGGAGCATTCAACGTATTCCTGATTCGGCAGTTTGTCATGAGTATTCCAAAATCACTGGATGAAGCCGCCATGATCGATGGTATGGGACACCCGGGAATCTACTGGAAGATCATTATGCCACTGACTTATCCGATACTTGCTGCCATTGCGATCTTTTCGTTCTCCTATAACTGGGGCAACTTCATGGGGCCGCTCATCTATATCAATGATCCGGAGAAAATGCCGCTGGCACTCGGAGTGCAGCTGTTGACTACGGTAGGTGGTGGGCAGATGCCGCCATGGAACCTTGTGATGATCGCTTCCCTGTTCCTCACTATTCCGATGGTGCTGGTATATCTGTTCGGACAACGTTATGTCTATGAAGCCAACATTAGCGGCGGAAGCAGCGGAATCAAGTAACCGAAGTGTCTGTAATGTGTGTATGTATTGAACCTGACGTTCAAGGTCAACGAAGTAATCATCGTACATGGAGAAGGGATTGTATAGCCCATGGCGCATAAAGAACAACGCAGCAGGAGCAAACGGAACTATATCATTATGGGTGTAGCCCTGATTGCCCTGCTGGCAGGAGGAGGAATTGTTATCAATCATTTTGCCAATGAATCATCCAAAACACTTGTATTTCAAGAGGAACCGGTACGTCTGAAGCTGGATCAGTCCTATGATCATTTTGAAGGCTGGGGCACGTCACTTGCCTGGTGGGCCAACGATCTGGGCGGATGGAAGGATCAGGCGAAGGTTAGTGAAGTGATGGATCTGGTCTTTGATCCGGAGAAAGGATTAGGTCTGAACATCGTTCGTTACAATATTGGCGGTGAGGAGAATCCGGAGATGAAAGCCCTCCGTCCCGGCGGGGATGTACCTGGCTTCCAGCCTGAACCTGGAGAGTGGGATTGGGAGGCTGATGCAGGTCAGCGGGCTGTATTACAAGGCTCGATGGAGCGTGGCGTGAATATTGCTGAAGCATTCTCCAATTCACCACCTTACTGGATGACGATCAGTGGATCAGTTACCGGAGCCGTGGATGGCAGCAATAATCTTCGTGACGATCAGTATGATGCGTTTGCCGATTATCTGACCGAAGTTGTGAAACATTATCGGGACGACTGGGGGATCACCTTCCGCACACTGAATCCGCTCAATGAACCTTCCTCCGACTGGTGGAAGAAGGGCAATATGCAGGAAGGCAGTCATTTTACCAATGAGAAACAGGCCGAGATTATCAAGAAAGTTGCTGCATCGTTGAAGAGCAAAGGACTGGATGGAACCGTCATTAGTGCCGCAGACGATAACAGCATTGATGAGACGGTGTTTAATTTCAACCTCTATGATCAGGACACGCTGGACGTAATCCAGCAGATCAATACCCACTCCTATAATGGTAGCAAAATGGAAGAGCTGCGCACATTGGCAGAACGCCATGGCAAAAAGCTGTGGATGTCCGAGTACGGAACGGGCGGCAGCGAGCCGCACAGTCATGAGGATATGACCTCGGTGCAAGAGTTGGCAGAGCGAATCATGTTTGATCTGAAAATCATGCAGCCATCCGCTTGGGTATACTGGCAGGCCGTTGAAGATGAAGGCGCCAATAACAATTGGGGCTTCATTCACGCCAACTTTAACGGAGAAGAGCAGTATGAGATGACCAAACAGTATTATGGTATGGCCCAGTTTACGAAGTTCATTCGTCCCGGCGCGACGATTATTCCAACGGATGGTGGACGCACACTGGCTGCTTATGACGCGGAACGTCAGAGACTGGTGCTGGTGATTCGTAACGAATTGTCAGCTGGAACAACGGCGTTTGAACTGGAAGGGTACACGTATGGAAAATCAGCCACTGCGCAGGTGTATCAGACTTCACCGGACCGGAACATGGAACAGCTTGAAGACATTCCGGTGTATGCCAACGGACTGGAAGTACCTACCGCAGATAATTCTATCACAACGGTTGTACTGGAAGGCGTGACGTTGCAGGGGAACTGATGATAGCAATCGGAAAGTTGTTCTGACATCGTAGTGCCAGTATAGATCATCTTTCAGTTCAACGAATTTGGTTCACCTTAAATTAATTACAGGACATATGAACCTATATAAATTGAACTAAACATTTACACCGAACGGAGAGGACAGAAAGGACCTGAAGAAGCGGAGCGTGCGCCTACAAGCTTCCTGCAAGAAAGCTACATCGGAAGCATACGCTATAACCAGATTTTCCCCTTGAGAAAAGGGAATCAAAAAATCTGGGGATAACAGCGATCGGAAGGTTGTTCTGTCATCGAAGTGTGCAGTGTAAATAATCTTTAGTTCAATTTATATAAATAAAGAGAAGGAGGGGATCACTTTGACAGAGAAAGCATCCCTTTTACTGCAGGAAAAGGAGAAGTACATCGCCAGGGCTGAGAACGGTGTTCAATCTGAATTAACATACGATGCACGCAGCTTTTTCCTAAACGGAGAGCGTGTATTTCTGAACAGTGCGACGATCCATTATTTCCGTATGCCTAAGGAGGAATGGCGTGAGGTTCTACTGAAGGCGAAGCTGGCAGGCATGAATTGCATCGACACCTACTTTGCGTGGAATGTGCATGAACCGGAAGAAGGACAGTGGTCCTTTGAAGGGGACAACGATTGCGGAGCATTTCTGGATTTGTGCGCAGAACTGGGCATGTGGGTCATCGCGCGTCCGGGTCCGTTTATCTGTGCAGAATGGGATTTTGGCGGTTTTCCATACTGGCTTGGTACGAAGGACGGCGTGAAATTCCGGGAAAATAATGAGACGTATTTGCACTATGTGAATTTGTATTTTGACCGGCTTGTGCCGATTATTCGGGAACGCCAGCTGTCCGCTGGAGGCACGGTCATTCTGGTTCAGGTGGAGAATGAATACGGGTATCTGATGGATGACGCTGCTGCAAGTGACCATATGAATACGCTGAGAGATGGATTGTTGCAACGTGGCATTGACGCTACGCTGATCACTTGCGTTGGCGGGGCGGAAGGCACAATTGAAGGGGCTAATTTCTGGTCAGGTGCTGACGGGCATTATGAGAAACTCCGAGCCAAACAGCCGGACACCCCGAAGATGGTCACGGAATTCTGGACCGGATGGTTTGAGAATTGGGGAGGACCTTCAGCCATTCAGAAGACAGCGCCTTTGCTGGAGAGACGCATCATGGAAATCCTGCGTGCCGGGTATACCGGAATCAGTCACTACATGTTCTATGGTGGCACGAACTTTGGTGGATATGGCGGCAGAACGATGGGTAGCAGTGATATTTTCATGATTACGTCCTATGACTATGATGCACCCCTGAACGAATATGGACGGGTGACACCGAAGTATGCAATAACCAAGAATTTGTCCTATTTCGTCCATGCTTTCGGGGCCCTTCTGATGGAAACAGAGGAAATTCCAGAAGAACAGATCGTTGTACGTCATCCTGAAGGCATATCTGTACGAGGCAGACAGGCTAACAACCAGAAGATTTGGTTCCTAGAGAGTCACAAGGATGAACGGGAGACCATGCACATTACGCTGAAGGAAGGTCGGACTCTTCCCGTATCGCTGAATCCAGGACAGATTGTTCCGTTGCTGGATCGAGTACAGATTGCTGAACACGTATATCTGACTGCGGGTACGATGATTACGGGCAATGAAATGATAAACGGAGAATTAACCCTGTTCATCGTGGCCGCTGCGGGACAGCGTTCTGTTGTTGAACTGGAAGCCGGGGCATTGAATGTCACGGGCAGTACGGTGCAAGTGCTGGTTGAACATGATTCAGCAAGGAACGTATACCGCTTAGATCTGTTCCATTTCCAAGAGCATGGAACGATCCAACTGGAAGCAAACGGCACACCGATCCGTTTCGTCATTTTGGATCAAGAGACGATGAATCGAACATGGCGATTGGAAGCAACAGATCAGGAGGGACTACGTTATGTAATCGGGTTTGATGACGTGGACGTATTACCATCTGGTCAGGTCAAGGGCTTGATCACGGATCCGGATCGCACAATTACGCTGCTTGGTGACTGGACCGATGGAGAACAAACGTTAACAGGTCACGAGTTTCTCGTCAGTCAGGAGTCCATCGCTGGAATACAGCAGCAGCTTCCATGGACATCGCCAATTGCACCGACGTTGTCTGATTCTCCCGAGTTGTCACGTGTTACGTTAACTGCGAAGCAGCGTCCGGTGAGTGGACAACCCGAAGATTTTTCCCGATACGGACAAGATTTTGGTTATCTATTGTACGAATGTGATTTCGAGAGTCCAACCGAAGGAATCACTAACCTCATTTTGCCGAATATCCAGGATACTGCCAGAATCATCGTTAATGGTGTTCAGCAGGCATTATTGCGTCAGGTAGGTGCCGCTGGATTGCAGTTGCAGGTGGCCAAAGGAAAGAATACACTTCAGATTTTGGTGCAACATATGGGCAGATTGAACTTCTCCCCGTATTTGGGTGAGAGTAAAGGTCTGGTTGGTGCTGTGTATCTGGATGGCAAGGTTCAGGATATTCGTCGGGATTGGCGTATGGAGAGTGGACTTGTGCATCTCGATGAGGTGAACTCTATACATGGGGCGCCACTTCTGAGCAGAAGCTTTACGCTGGATGGCATGGATCGGGCGATTCTTGTGGGTGCCTTGAGCAAAGGTCTTTGTATCAATGGCATCGAAGTTCCAATGGAAGGATATCAGGATTGGTTTGCCTTCCAGACGTTAGACATAGCCTTGTATATCAAGCCCGGAGAGACGAATACACTGGAAATGCCGTATAGCCGTTCATCGCTGGACAGACTGGAACTGATCACGTATCCAAGTCAGGGAGAACTGAAGGATTGGCGTATGGCAGGGACGGATGTATTGCTTCCGCAACAATGGGAGAGATACGAGGCAGTGCAAGAAACGGTTCAACATAGTGCACAGGGGGCGATCCAACGTGCGACACAGCCTGGTATCGCTGAAGGTGGCAATTGTACTGCCAATTTGGTTCCCCGCACCACGAATGGATCGGTTAATAGTGCTACATTGAGCGAGAAGTCTCACCCTGTATCCAATCATACTCCAGTCAGAGGATCGTATGGTCAGCCGGTCTGGTACCGCTGGCGTTTCGCGAAGCCTGCGGTTTCGGGGCATCATAAAGTGAACTTGATGCTTCGCCTGACCGGGATGAGCAAAGGAACCATTCACCTGAACGGACATCATCTGGGTCGTTACTGGCAGATTGGTCCGCAAGAGGATTACAAGATCCCGGTAGCCTGGCTACAGGAAGAGAATGAATTACTTTTGTTCGATGAAGAAGGTAAAACACCAGAACGTGTACGTTTTCTTTTAGATGCGCCATCCCGTTATCCATGGGTTGTGGTGAAGTAGCTCATGTATTGATCTTTAGCTGTCTTATTGATTTAGAGATGCAAGGGAGCGATGACTGGAACGAGATCGTTCGAGTTTGAAGCAGCCTTTTATAGTAATGGACCAGGATTAGAAAATAGCATCACATAACGCAAAAGTTTATTTTTACCGCAGTTTTACCCCCTCATTTTCTTAGCCCAATTGACCTGGATTTGTGAATCTTCGGATTCGGTCTTGGGAGTGAGTTCGGCTAAGAGGATGGGGAACTGTGGTAATCAGGTTTGTACGATAAGCATAGGGAACATTTGTAGCATTATTATTTGTAAACGTTTACATATATAAAGAGTGTTCATCCATGATCTGTGAAGGGAGTGATGCTTCATGTAATTGGAATTTGAACAGGTAGTCGTAAGGTGTGTTTATAGAGGTTGACTCCAAGATAACGTGTATTCTGCCATAGGGTATGTTAAGTCTAATTAATTATTCCATTCGATCATGGATAAGGAGATGACCCAATGTTGACGAAGAAGGAAGAGGGAATAGGAGGAATAGGAGTAGGAAAGTCCAAAGGTTTTAAGGCCGGAATGATTCTGCTGCTTGGAACATTGCTTCTATTAACGATGTTATTCCCCAATACAGCCAGAGCAGCGACAAGTGTTTATACGATATCAGCCTTTACGAACACAAGTGAGTCCAATATGTATATCTATGAATCGTATAATGCAACCCACTATGGTTTGCTAAAAGGGCCAGCCTATACACCTCCGGCCAATCTGATCCGCGATCCCAGCATCATGAAGCACACAGATGGTCTATATTACGTCGTCTATACCACGAACTGGTCGGGTAACACCATCGGCATCGCCTCCAGCCCGGATAAGGTAAACTGGACATTTGTCCGTAACATTACATTATCCACACCGACCACAATCGCACACACCTGGGCACCAGAATGGTTCAAAGACAGCAACGGCAGTCTGAACATTATCGTGTCCCTCTCACCAGGCAACTATGAGAATTTCAAACCATATGTCCTCACAGCTTCAGGTAGCAATCTAACTTCTACCTCATGGTCTGCACCTACTGAACTGGCAGGCATTGCTCCCAATTATATCGACACTTTTATCGTGAAGACAGGCTCAACCTATCATGCTTTTACCAAAAACGAGACCACCAAATACATTGAATATGCGACATCCACTTCGCTAACAGGCCCTTATACCTTTAAAGGCACAGGGGATTGGGCAGGTTGGGGATCTTGGGTGGAAGGCCCGGCGCTTGTTCAGCTGGATAATGGTTCATGGCGAATCTACTTTGACGGCTATGCGACACAAAAATATTATTACAGCGACTCTGCTGACAACTTCCAGACTTGGGGTGCCAAGCAAGAGATTGCAGGTCTTACCGGACTCGTCCGGCATATGACCGTATTGAAAGAGTCCGGACAACCGGGTGATATCCGCAAGCTGGAGTCATTCAATGTGCCGGGCAGCTTCATTCGTCATTACAACTATCAGGCACGGATTGATGCGAATGTCAGTCCAGCGGAGGATGCACAATTCCGTATCGTTTCAGGTCTGTCAAATGCAACAGGCATTTCGTTTGAGTCCATGAATTATCCGGGTTATTTCCTGCGCAATAATAATGGCAGCATTACACTTGTGAAAAATGACGGCAGCGCTACGTTCCGAAATGACGCCACGTTCAAACGTGTAAATGGACTTGCTAATGCTAGTTGGACATCCTACGCGTCATTTAGTAGCCCGAACCTGTATCTGAGACATTACAATAATGTGCTGAAATTGGAAGCTGTCGTTACTGCACTCGATAAGTCAGACGCGACCTTCAGAGAGGTTGCACAATAATAGGTGTTTATTTTCTAAGTTAAACTATACATTTACACGATAACGGAGATGTCAGAAATAACTTGAAGAAGCGAAGCGTGCGCCTACAAGCTTTCTGAAAGAAAGCTGCATCGGAAGCATACGCTATCCCCGGATTTTCCTCTTTTAGAGAATAATTAAAAAAATCTGGGGATAACAGCGATCGGAAAGTTGTTCTGACATCGGAGTGCAAGTGTAAAATGATAAGGAGTGAAGCGAATGAAGTGGTTAAAACGAATGAGCTCGCTGCTGCTGGCAGGAAGTCTGCTAACAGGGAGTTTGGGTTTGGGGACAGAGGTATCTGCTGCGGGAGCTTACACGGCTATTGCCGATCCATCAAAGCAATATCAGACGATGGAAGGATGGGGAACATCCCTCGCGTGGTGGGGCAAGGTGGTTGGAGAATATTCCAATCGGGATGAGTATGTGGAGAAAATGTTCAACGCGAATACTGGACTGGGACTGAACATCCTGCGGTACAACATTGGAGGCGGGGATAATCCATCATCCAATATCCTCGAATACCGCAAAGCCGTTCCTGGCTACCAGCCTTCTCCCGGCGTGTATGACTGGAATGCAGATGCAAACCAACGATATATGCTGCAAGCTGCCAAAGCACAAGGTGTGAATGTCATCGAAGCTTTTGCGAATTCCGCACCTTACTGGATGACGATCAGTGGCAATGTGTCCGGTTCGGCCAATGGTGGGAACAACCTCAAGCCCGATTACTACGATGATTTTGCTGATTACTTAACCGAAGTTGTGAAGCATTTTCGGGATAACTGGGGGATCACATTTGATAGTGTAACTCCGCTGAATGAACCGATCTCGACGTGGTGGAAGCAGGGTAATGACCAGGAGGGCATGCACTTTGACCGGGCGGATCAGAACACCATTCTGAGTCAGGTACAAGGTTCATTGAATGCGAAGGGCCTGTCTACAAAGCTGAGCGCACCGGAAGAATACAGTATCGATGATACCAATGTGTCGTTCAACAGCTATAGCAATGCCGTTAAATCAGCGATCACTCAGATCAACACCCATACGTATGGCGGAAGCAATCGTACTGCTTTGCGCAACACAGCGACGTCTGCGGGCAAACATCTGTGGACCTCTGAATATGGAGATGGGGATGCAAGCGGACTTACGATGTCACGTACCATCCTCAAGGATATTCGCAATATGGGCGCAAGTGGATGGGTGTATTGGCAAGCCGTGGATAGTGCAGAAGGATGGGGATTCTTCAAAAACGTGTTGAACAATACACAAACGACCAGTTACACCGTAAACCAAAAATATTATGTCATGGGCAACTACAGCAAATTTATTCGTCCTGGGTACAAGATTATCGGCATGAGTGATGCCAATACCCTTGCAGCCTATGATGCAGCTTCCGGCAAAGTAGTGCTGGTTACAACCAATTCGGAATCGACGGATACAACGGTAACCTATGATCTCAGTCGTTTTACTAACACAGGCACGTCTGCTCAAGTATATCGTACCTCTTCAACAGAGAAGTTGCAGCAACTGACCAATATTTCGGTGCAAAACAAAACCTTTACCGCTACAGCCAAGGCCAACTCGGTCACAACTTACGTCATTTCCGGTGCAACTTACAATGGTGGTACAGGATATGAAGCTGGGGCCGTCTACAAATTAATCAACCGTAACAGTGGACTTGCACTTGATGTTAACGGTGCTTCTTCTACGGGTGGGGCAACGATCATTCAGTGGAATGATAATGGAGCAGCCAACCAGCAATGGAAGCTGGAGTCGGCAGGTAACGGATATTACAACATCCGCAATGTGGGCAGTGGGCTTTTGTTGGACGTGAATTCGAGTTCCACACAAGGCGGAGCCGCTCTGATTCAGTGGCAGGATAACGGGGGCAACAATCAGCAATGGCTGCCAATTGATGTGGGAGGATATGTGGTACTTGCGAATCGAAACAGTGGCCTGACGGTTGACATCAATCAAGGTTCTCTGACCGCGGGTGCCTCCACGATTCAGTGGGCCGACAATGGCGGAGCCAATCAGCAATGGAGCCTAGTCAAAGTTAATTAGTGTGAGTACGCATGAATTAAACGTTATTACGTGTCCTTTTTTCTTGGAGGTGCAGTGCTCTAAGCATCACTGCACCCTCTAAGAAAGTAACTATTTTAGACATACATATATTCATCCACCCAGCTGGTACTTAACGAAAACGGGATAGGGTGAACCTGCTAATATCCTGATCCGTGTGCCCTGTTTGCACCAAGTCGGATAGAATCTGCCCAATGGCACTTGCAAACTTGAAGCCGTGACCGGAGAAACCGCCTGCGAGCCACACACGTTCATGGGCAGGGTGTCGGTCGATAATAAAATCTTCATCCGAAGTGAATTCATATTTGCATACACTACCACGCTTCAATTCTCCTGCTGCCTGAGGCATATGAAGTTCGAGCAGCCTGCGCAGATCGCCCTCGTCCGTTTCTTCCGTACCAAATGGAGCCATTGTACTTCCTGGTGTCCACATTTGGCCCGTATCATGACGACCCATCTTCAGACCTGATCCGCCCATGCTTGGAAATCCATAATATGTACCTTCTTTTCCTGCCAGTGTAAAACCGGGGAAGTGTGCCTCTCCGTATAAGGCTTCTGGTGCATCAAACCATCCAACCGTTTTACGCACTGCCTGGATCGGGAGATCCACGAAAGGTTTTAATGTCTGAAACCAGGCACCAGCGCTCAGGATGATTTGGTTGGCATGGTAGGTCTCACCACCTGAAGTCTGAACTGCGACGGAATGTGGTCCGTATTCGATATGCTCTACCCGAGTGTGAGTTAACAAGGTGGCACCATGAGTCTCGGCTGCTTTGCGGTAGGCACGAATACAGGGTTCACTATACAAATAACCCGCATCAGGTTCATACATGCCCTCGTAATGTTCAGGTACTGTAATACCTGGCCAGCGTTTCATTACCTCGGCTGCGTGCAATGTTTCATACCGAATACCTGCATCATCTGCATGGCTCAATCGGTTGCGGAAGGAATGAATCTCCGGATCAACCACATTTAGTACACCGGAAGGAACAAACAGTTGGTCTCCGGTCGTTTCCTCCAGCTCATGCCATAACTTCTGTGCAAGTAATGCCATGGCAATATAGTCAGGCCCTCCACTGTACACATGGCGCATCAGTCTGGTATCCCCATGATGACTTCCTTCCGTATGCGGAGGGTCAAAGGCATCAATTAATAAAGTTTTGCATCCACTGCGCGATAGATAATACCCAGCACTCATACCCATGGAGCCGGCTCCAACGATAATAACGTCATATGATTGTGTGATAATAGCACGTCCTTTCCTATGTACCCTTTTATACAGTAATGCCTTAATAGAACATATTAATAGTAAAAGCTTGATGAAGGCAAGTGTAGTAAAATGGACTTCTACAATAAATGTTGGCAAAGGAGACCAAGCATGAGTGAGCAATTTAGGTTTGATCTATTTCCGTTAATTCAGACAGAACGATTCATCCTCCGGTCGGCAGAGGCTGAGGACAGCCATGATCTGGTGGAGTTATATTCGGATGAAGCTGTGGTGCAATATATGCCATTCACTCCCTTTGAATCCGTGGAGGATGCACAGGGTGAGATGAACTGGTATACGAAGATTTTCAAGGAACACACGGGTTTACGCTGGATGATTGAAGACCGTGAAACTCGTAAAGTGATCGGAACCTGTGGGTTCCTGAACTATGAAGATGTACATAACCGTGCAGAGATCGGATACGACTTGCGTTCCTCTTTCTGGGGCAGCGGTGTGATGACTGAAGTGGCCCGTGCTGTGTTACATTTTGGATTCACAAGCATGCAGCTCAACAAGATTGAAGCAAAGGTTGAACCGGAGAACGAGGCGTCAATTCGCCTGTTACACAAGCTTGGTTTTCAACAGGAAGGTGTACTGCGGCAACATGAGTTTGAGAAAGGCAGATATATTGACCTTGCGGTGTTCTCTAAGTTACGAAGCGAAATATAGGCAAGCTAGCCCCCTAAGGATTCCAATGACTCCATCTCATTCCAGAGCCGCAAGGCTTGTCCCCCGGAATGGGCCCATGCTATATTGGAGAGATGTGAGGAGATGAGGATATGAAGCTGGTGTCCTGGAATGTGAATGGCTTAAGGGCATGTGTGACCAAAGGATTCATGGATTATTATCAGGAGAGTCAGGCGGATATTTTCTGCCTTCAGGAGACCAAATTACAAGCCGGACAGATTGAGATGGACCTGGGGGAAGATGTTTATCAATATTGGAATTATGCGATCAAAAAAGGTTATTCCGGTACGGCTGTATTTAGCCGAATCAAGCCTTTATCCGTTCGTTACGGGATGGAGGAGGACAGCGAGCCGGAAGGACGGATGATTACACTGGAGTATGATGAGTTTTATCTGGTGAACGTCTATACCCCTAACGCAAAGCGGGATCTGACCCGGCTGCCTTACCGTCTGGAATGGGAGGATCGATTCCGGGGGTACATTCTGCAATTGGAGCAGACTAAGCCGGTTATCGTCTGTGGTGACCTGAATGTGGCTCATCAGGAGATTGATCTGAAGAATCCGAAGCCCAATCTGGGCAACTCGGGATTTACCCTTGAAGAGCGTGGCAAGATGACCGATTTGCTTGCTTCTGGTTATGTGGACAGCTTCCGCCATCTTTACCCGGATCGTACGGATGTGTACAGCTGGTGGTCTTATATGCCAAAAGTTAGAGAACGGAATGTGGGCTGGCGCATTGATTATTTTCTAGTATCCAATCAATTGGCACCTAAGGTGGCAGATGCGCATATCGACTGCCACGTGATGGGCAGTGATCATTGCCCCGTGGGTCTTACTTTGCAATTATAGGTAAGGATCATCGTGAGATAGATTGAGGTAAGAGTTTTAGAATACAAGTATAGATGAACTGCAAGTTTCCTGAATGGGAGATTTGCAGTTTTTTTGCATTC
Source organism: Paenibacillus sp. PK1-4R (assembly GCF_030369595.1). NCBI lineage: Bacteria > Bacillati > Bacillota > Bacilli > Caryophanales > Paenibacillaceae > Paenibacillus > Paenibacillus sp. PK1-4R. The sequence continues at coordinate 5,188,421 of NZ_CP126535.1, read as the reverse complement.
ACAGGTAGGGGAGGAACACTGGACTTTGGTTGGGGAAAGAACTGGACTCGGGATTGTTTCAATCCCGCTATTTCTTGGGTACGATTGAAGCATACATATATAGATGAACCTTTGGGGTAAGGGGTAGAGAAGATGAAGAAGGGGTTACGGAGAGGGTTAAAAGTGCTGGGAGGCATCATGCTTGCCACAGGACTTTTGCTGCTGGCAGGTACAGCGTATGAAACGTATCAATCCACGCAGGATATGAAGTCCTATCCCCCGCCAGGCAAGTATTATGAAGTGAGTGGTCGCAACATGCACCTCTACACCGCTGGCAAAGGAGAGGTAACCGTGGTGTTTGCCTCAGGCTGGGGTACACCTAATCCGTATGTGGATTTCAGTCCGCTATATGACAAGTTGAAATCACAGGTAAAAATTGCGGTATATGATCGGTTCGGGTACGGATACAGCGACTATACGGATGAACCTCGTGATGTCGATACCATCTCGGAAGAGATCCACCAATTGCTGCGAACATCCGGTCAACGTCCACCTTACATCATGGTCGGTCACTCCCTGGGTGCGCTGGAGACACTGCGGTTTGCGCAAAGGTATCCTGATGAGGTGGCTGGCATGGTCATGATCGATGGCGGAAGCCCGGAGTATTACAGTCGTACGGACCTGAATACACCAGAATGGATGATGGATTGGTCCCGTTTTCTGGTGAAAACAGGCATCGCGCGAACATTGCTGCAATCGGATCGCATGATGGCATCTCTGGTCATTGACCCAAATCTGGTAACGGAACCGATGAAAAAAGCCGTCACGATATCCACGCTGAGACATGCGTACAATGACAATGTCATGGAAGAGGTTCGGAATTCCAGAACAAATGCAGCGTGTGTGCTTGAGAACAAAACGAAGTTTGGCTTCCCCCTGACGATTCTCACAGCCGGTTCGGAGGAGTCGGATGAGGACAGTCATGCATGGCAGGCCGACCAAGCGAATTTTGCTTCATGGTCAAGACACGGAACACAGCTGACGGTTCCACAAGCGACACACAGTATCCACAACAGTCAACCGGATATTGTCGCTGCCGAGATCATGAAATTAGTCAGAACGTCCAGTGATCTATGAGTAACATGATTCCACAAACACATGATGAACAGGATGAGGAGGAGGGATGGATGAAAAAGTTTAGAGTGATCACCCGCTTCCTATCCATTCTTGTAGCCAGTTGTCTATTGTCTTTAAGTGTATTATCTGTATCTGTGATATGGGTTAAGAATAATGTTCATGCGGTGCCTGTGATCCAGCCGTTTGAACGTGATTAGCACATGAAATGAAGAAGAAGGAGTGGTAACGGATGGTGAAGAGGAGGAAGCTTTTATTGGCTTGTGCGGCACTGGCTATGGTAGTGGCCTTAAGTGCTTGCAGCAGCGCAGCAGACGAACCGAGTGATACTGAGAAGGTGGACACTGAAGTTTCCTCCGAAACTGGTGAACAAGAGACTAATGAAGGTGCAAGCGAAGCAACAACAAGTGAAGTGACCGAAACGGAGGGTACTACTGCACCAGCAGACTCCGATTCAGATCGTGGTGAGGAAGCGGCTACTGGAACCAATGAGTTGCCGGAGAACTTACCAAGTGATTTCCCATTGCCGGAAGATGCAACGATTCGTTTAGCCAATTCTGGTGAGAATGAAGGCAAGCAATCGGCCATGGTGATTTTCTCAACTGAACAAGATATGAAAACCGTATCTGAGTTGTATAAAGATTACTTCAACGCCAAAAAGTTGACGGATGCGGGTCAGACAATCGATGACAAAAATATTATCATTCAGGGAACCGATCCGGAGACGCAGGATGTCTGGTCCTTGATTGGAGGAACATTGGCGGGACAGGAAGGCGTCATTGAACTGACGTTGACCTGGACAGAATCATAAGCAGAAGATAAGGGCTACTTTTCTTTCCTGCTTTTTTTCTTCCTAAAATAACGAATGAACGCCATAATACCTTGCATACGGAGCCGCATTATTGCTGCACCGCTGCAAGGTATTTTTATTTCGAACTGGAAACCTGACAGGTTACATGGTATGTTATATCATTAGAATAGAGTAATAGACAACTATAGAAGAAGACAGGAGAGGATTGAACATGATTAGAGTGGGTATTGTTGGTTACGGTAACTTGGGTAAAGGTGTAGAGAAAGCCATTTCCCAGAACGAGGATCTGGAACTGATTGCTGTGTTTACACGTCGTAATCCGGAGCAGATGGTCGCTGAAGGTACAGAAGTACGTTTTGAGCATATCTCTGCAGCGGAGCAATACATAGGCAAGATTGATGTTATGATCCTCTGTGGTGGTTCTGCAACCGACCTTCCAGAGCAGACACCAGCCATTGCCAAGTTGTTCAATACGGTAGATAGCTTCGATACACATGCGAAGATTCCTGAATTCTACAAAGAAGTGAATGCTGCGGCAGAGCAAGGCGGTCACGTAAGTGTCATTTCCACAGGTTGGGACCCAGGCTTGTTCTCCATGAACCGTCTGCTTGCACAGTCCATCCTGCCAGAAGGAAAAGAGTACACGTTCTGGGGTAAAGGTGTGAGTCAAGGTCACTCGGATGCGATTCGTCGTGTTCCAGGCGTTAAAGCGGGTGTGCAGTATACGGTTCCTGTTGAAGAGGTGATCAACCGCATTCGTGCAGGGGAAACACCAGAGCTGTCTACACGCGAGAAACATCTGCGTCAATGTTATGTGGTAGCAGAAGATGGTGCTAATCAGGATGAGATCCGTGAGACGATTGTGTCGATGCCTAACTACTTTGCAGATTACGATACAACGGTAACGTTCATTACCGAAGAAGAATTGAAATCCGAGCATGAAGGCATGCCGCATGGTGGATTTGTAATTCGCAGTGGAGTTACAGGTGCCGGTCAAAAGCAAATTATTGAATTTGGTCTGAAACTCGACAGCAATCCTGAATTTACAGCAAGCGTACTTGTGGCCTATGCAAGAGCCGCACAACGCTTGAGCGTGGAAGGACATAAGGGAGCGAAAACGGTATTTGATATTCCACTGGGTCACTTGTCTCCGAAATCGGCTGAAGATCTTCGCCGCGACTTGTTATAATTCTGATTCGTTCCTGTAGTTTCGATAACAAACAGCTCGTCCTTGGATACCATAGGACGAGCTGTTTTTTTACTATTGCGGTATACGATTCATACATTCATATGAATTAGCAGGTACATTCCTGCCTGTATTTTTGCTCGTGCTCTTGCGGAAATGGCACCCTACACCCAGTGTGAGGGAATGTTGAGATGATTCGGCAACTTGGTATTCACATTACCTTTCGCTGCATTAATCTGCGATTGCGTGAGGAAGATGCCACCTCGCAGGTCTGCACCGCCCAGATCCGTATCCCGCAAGTCCGCGCCAATCCAATCGGCATTTCGTATATCTGCATGTTGGAGGTTGGCTGCGATCATTAAAGCCCCTCGGAAGCTTGCGCCCCGCAGGTCAGCCCCTTTTAAGTTGGCACCAAAAAAGTCACTTCCGGTACGTTTTTTGCTCTTCTTCGACTTCCCTTGTCCTTGAGAGATAGATGGCACATGCGCGCGTACCATTTCACTTGCCTGGACCAAGAGTTGATTCACACTGGACCGATAATCGGCGATGTCCAGACGGAGGAGGGCCGCAGGCTCCAGATTGCTCAAGCGCTCAATCTCCTCATATAACTCACCAAATGCCGAGTGAAGGGATGACGTCTCTGGTCTCATCATCATTTCCTTCATATAACTGAGCAACTCGTGAAGTTGTCGCAAGGCAGGCAGACAATCAAACATCTCCTTTGCAGACTCTGGATGATCACGCCAATCTTTGCCCGCGTAGGTCACTTGGGACAGCTTCTGTCCAGCTCCGAAACAGTCGTATACCGTGCAACCTTTGAACCCTTTCTGCCGAAGCTGGGTATGGATACCGCAGCGATTGTCCGTGCGCAGATTGGGACAGGGTGTGCCGCTGGCTTTATCAAAAGCAAAGTCAGATGACTTGCCGTAGGGCAAGGCAACACAGCACAGCCCAAAACATTGCTCACAGTCTGCGCTCAGATGCGGACTCGCAGTGCTGGCATATGGTTGGTTAGACAATGTAAACACTTCCTTATAATAGTACAAATAGATGGAATTACGTCAGTACCACTTTACCATCCCACCGGAATGCGATCAATTGTATTGTTAACAATTATTCAACAGCGGGCGTGGCGACAGGTACACAGGATCTGCGTTCCACAATTTCTGTATTCACATAGATGTGAGTACCGTTTTTCTCATTGTTCCCCAGGTTAGTCATAATCAGATTGACGGCCGTTTTGGCCATCATATCTTTTTTGACATGTACGGTGGTTAATTCAGGGCTGATTACATTGGCTTCGAAAATGTTGTCAAAACCCATTACCGAAATATCTTCGGGCACCCGGATGCCGATATTTTGCAATGATTTGATCGTGCTGATTGCCATATAATCGTTCTCGCAGAAAATAGCAGTAGGTCGTTCCTCTAGGTGGAGGATCGATTGCTGCAAATGTTCCTGCGCCATCACCAGCATGGGCTGCAGATGGAAGGTTAGTGTCTCAGCAACGGTCAGATGATGTTCGGCCAGCGCGGTGCGAAATCCATCTTCCCGTTTGATGAAGTTTGGGATTCGTGTACCGGATTTCACATATCCGATACGACTGTGCCCCAGCTTAACCAGATGTTGACCTGCCTGATATCCGCCCAATGTATTATTAATAGATACGAAATTTGCATCCACATGTTCAAATGACGTGTCCAGAATGACGACATTGTCATGAATGGATTGAATGGTTTCAATCATGGGCGCAGTCAGGTTGATCCCGAGCAATAAAAGGCCGGCGGACGGTTGTTCCTTTTCTAACGTTTGCAGTTCTTGCTGCAAATCCTGTACGTCAATGGAAGAGATGACAAGTGTACTGCCATGTTGCTTGACCTGTTCCGTGATGTGGTGGATCAATTCATTGAAGAACGGGAGAGAATCATAATGCTCTGTGACGATGTCGGAATTTTTGCAGGCAACAAAACGAATAATAGCATTGCTTTTCGGTGCTTCTCTTCCAACTTTGACTGTTCTTGGTTTGTAGCCATGTGCTTGTGCGATGTTAAGTATATGTTCACGTGTCTGTTCGCTGACACCAGGTTTGTTGTTGAATGCCAGAGAGACCGCTGCTTTGGAAACTCCAGCAAGCCTTGCAATATCATCAATCTTCAATAGGGAACCTCCTAAATAGTGTACATTGGTTCAGTATACCATGAATTAAGCGTTTAGTTTAGCTGATTACTAAACTAAACTTAACTAAAATATTTGGGGTGTAAACTAAAATTGTAATTGACTGTTTATGTTTACGGTGCTAACATTCAAATTGAAAACGCATTTATAATCCCTTTTGAATGACTGTTTATATTAATTTAACTAAAATAATATTAATTAATTTAGTTGGAAGGATAGGTGAAATGATGTCTGTTGAGGTTACGACTCACCGCAGGACGTTTGAGAAAGAAGGCAATCCGTTCTTTTATTTGGCGGATACGGTTTGGAGTGCATTTACCAATGCTTCATTGGAAGAATGGGAAGAATACCTCGATTATCGCAGTATGCAGGGATTCAACGTCGTACAGATCAATATTTTGCGCCAATGGGATGCAAGTGGTTCTGATCTGAATATCGAACCTTTTAACCAGCAAGGAGATGGCTCGACGGACTATTTTTCACTTAATGAAGCTTATTTTGACCGTGCACAAGACATGGTTCGTATGGCAACAGAACGTGGATTCACACCCGCACTTGTGCTCCTTTGGTGCAACTATGTACCCGATACCTGGGCCACCATGTTTCAGAAGGATGGCAAGATGCCACTTGAAGCTGTTGAGCCTTATGTGACCTATGCGGTAAATCGATTCTCGGAGTTTAATCCGATGTATCTGGTCAGTGGGGATACCGATTTTCCTTCCGAAGAGGCGAATGCCTACTATCAGATAGCGCTGGAGACTGTAAAACGCATCAGCCCATCCAGTCTGACGACGCTACACATCCAAGGCAGACTACGAGAGATTCCTGAAGTGTTTGCAAACCATGAAGGGCTGGACTTTTACATGTATCAGTCTGGGCATAACTCGGAATTCCAAGCCTATGCGCATGAGATTGCATATCACTTCTATCATCAGTCGCCTGTACGTCCAGTGATCAACGGTGAGCCTTGTTATGAACAGATTAGTTATAGCCGCAACGTCTATGGGCGCTACTCTGCATTCGATGCTCGCAAGGCTGCATGGCAGAGTTTGCTTGCCGGAGGTGGGGCCGGTGTCACTTATGGGGCACATGGCATCTGGAGCTGGCACAAGAAAGGCAAGTCTTTTGGCATTGTGGAGGGTGAAGGTTTTGATAGCCCTTATGATTGGAGATCAGCTCTAAGGTTCGAAGGTGCGTGGGATTATTCCTTTATCAAGTATCTCTTTGAGCAGTACAAGTTGGTGGGTGTGAAGCCGATGGATATCGTATTAAACAAAACGAAGGAGATTCGTGCGGCAGGCACGGAGGACACGCTCGTGCTGTATGTTCCGGTAAATACCAAGGTACGTCTGGACTTCCCGGTTGAAGAATACGATTTTACGACCATTGATCTCGTACAGCGCCGATTTGCCAAGACAGCAGCTTATCGCGAGAACGAATATGGTGTGATTCCCATGCATGCTTTTGAACATGACGTGGTGATGATTGGTACACGTAAATAAGAGTTACCAGAGAGAGGTGCCAAAGCTGGCACAAATAGAGATTTACATTATAGATGGGGTGAAGGTATGTGGAAAATTGGTATTGTCGGAACAGGGTACTGGTCAGAAAAACACATTAAGGCTTGGCAATTCGTTGCTGATGCCGAGATAACAGGAATTTGCGACAGGCACGAAGATACATTGAATGAAAAAGCAGAACAATTTAACATCCCGGCAACATTTCGTTATTCGGATGTGACAGTGATGCTAGATAATGCGAATCTCGATGTAATCGATATCATCACGCCACCGGAAACTCATCTGGAGCTGGTGAAAATGGCTGCAGCAGCGGGGAAGCATATTATGTGCCAGAAGCCGTTTGCCCGTTCTATTGAGGAAGCTGAAGAGATGGTGCGTATTGCGGAAGAGGCAGGTGTGCGTCTGATGGTGACGGAGAATTGGCGCTGGTTAGAACCTTTTCAGTTGATCAAGCAACTGCTTGAGGAAAGTACTGTGGGACAATTGAATACGATTCGGTATATTCATACGGATTATTATTCTCCGAGATTCGCACCGGAAGAGAAGGTGCCACAGCCTTTTTTTAGAGACATGCCACAATTGCTGTTCTATGAGATGGGTGTGCATTGGTTTGACACCTGGCGGTTCTTGTTTGGTGAGCCTGAACGTCTATATGCCGAGACCAGAAAGATTAGTAAATATACGTTGGGGGAAGACAGCGGTATGGTCATGCTGGGATACAGGGATTATGTCGGTCTCATGGATATGAGCTGGGCGACCCGTCGTGAACTGAGTGAACCTTTGCCGAGCCAGGTGCTTCCGGATCATAAGGAGCAACTCATCATTGAAGGGGATAAGGCTTCCATTAAGCTATATAAAGACGGAAGGTTGTCCATCATTGATAATGCTGGTGTGGAGACGGTATATGCTGAACGTACAGAGTTAAACTACGAGGACAGTCATCGAAAACTGCAATCCCACTTTATTGAATGTTTGAATACAGGTGCGGAATTCCAGACCAGCGGTTCGGATAATGTTAAAACGCTTCGCTTGGTATTCGATACGTATGAAAGCGCAACCCATCACAACGTGAAGCGGTATGTACAGGAGTAATCATGCCCATTAATGATGTTGTCATGATCCTTATTGCATTTTTCCTGGTGCTTGGCGCTCTGGACAAGGCTTTCGGGAACAGGTTGGGCCTTGGAGCAGCATTCACGGAGGGCATTATGGCGATGGGCACACTCGCCCTGGTGATGGTGGGAATTGTATCACTTGCACCATTCCTAGCGAATATGCTTATGCCGCTGATATCTCCATTATATGAAGCGATCGGTGCCGATCCGGCATCGTTCGCCAATACCATCCTCGCGGTAGATATGGGAGGGTACGCTCTGGCTGGACAGATGGCCCAGAGTGAACAGGCTGGCCTGTTCTCCTGGGTGTTCCTGGGTACCATGTTTGGGCCAACTATCGTGTTTACCATCCCTGTTGCACTGGGCATTCTGGATCGGAAGGATCATCCGTACTTTGCCAAAGGGGTACTGATCGGCATCAGTACCATTCCCGTTGGTTGTTTAGTCGGCGGTCTGGTAGCGGGCATCAATTTTACAGTGATATACCGAAATCTGATGATACCGATTCTGTTATCTGTAATTATTATGATCGGCTTGCGCTATTTTACGAATCAGACCGTGAGGTTGTTTAAAATATTTGGAAGCGGTATCACCTTGTTGTCCCTGATTGGACTGGTGGCTATAGCTGTAAAAACCCTTACAGGTTGGGCACTAATTCCCAATATGGCACCGCTCTCGGAAGGCATTACAACGGTAGGTACAATTGCGATTGTGCTGGCGGGTGCTTTTCCCATGGTTGCGGTAATCAATAAAGTCTGCCAAACCCCGCTTGAGCGAGCGGGCCGTTTGCTGAATCTGGATGCGCCAACAACCGCCGGACTCGTTGCTTCACTGGCTCACAATATTCCGACCTTTCGAATGGTCAAAAATATGAATCCAAGGGGAAAAGTTATTAGTATTGCTTTTGCAGTCAGCGGCTCCTTTGTGCTTGGGGGTCATCTGGGTTTCGTAGCAGGAATGGACAAATCTATGGTAACTGCCATGATTGTGGGCAAATTGACAGGGGGCATCAGTGCGGCGATTGTAGCAGCATGGGCTACACCAATCAAGAACGACATTCAAATATAAATCATTTAACAACGTTATATAAACACTAATTTGTCTGATTAAGAAATTATTGCAAGATATTACGGCATCCATGTAAAGGAGTATATGACATGAATCACGACCAAACAGCAAAGGAAATTCTCAGCGCCGTCGGTGGCAATGATAATATCAATAACGTCATTCATTGTGTAACTCGTCTCCGATTCAACCTGAAAGATATGAAGGCACCCAACAAGGAAGAGATCAAGAAGATTGACGGAGTACTCACTGTTGTGGAGAGTGGTGGCCAGTTCCAGGTGGTCATCGGCAATGAAGTTCCCAAAGTCTATGAGTCCCTGATAGGAATAATGGGAAAAGAACCGATGTCAGCCACTTCAGAACAAAAGGGGCAAGGAGATAAGCATGGTCTGTTCAATCGCTTTGTTGACGTGATATCTGGCGTATTTATGCCGGTAATCGGTGTGCTCGCGGCAGCGGGTATTCTCAAAGGGTTGCTAGCCCTGTTCAGTACGTTGAAATGGCTTACGGAAGACATGAGCACATACAAGATATTGTTTGCAACCGCAGATGCACTGTTCTACTTCTTCCCGATTCTGCTTGGGTTCTCTGCAGGGAAAAAGTTTGGAGGTAATCCATTTATCTCTGCAACCATTGGTGCTGCACTCGTATATCCAACGATGACCGCTGCCGCTACGGCAGGGACAGGCATGTCCTTTCTGGGCATTCCGGTCATTTTAATCAACTATACACAATCGGTTATTCCAATTATTATTGCTTCTTATCTGGCAGCAAATTTCGAGAGATGGGTTACAAAAATATCTCCTTCTCCCATTAGAATGTTTGCCGTACCGCTGGTTACACTGACAGTAATTACCCCGGTTGTTTTTATGGCAGTGGGGCCGGTAGCAACGCTAATCAGTGACTATTTGGCCAAAGGAGCAATGTGGACTTACGGGCTAAGCCCTATTGTTGCCGGATTGCTTCTGGCTGGCCTCTGGCAAACCATTATTATTTTTGGGTTACACTGGGCATTTATTCCCATCCTGCTAAATAATTTGGTAACAAACGGATTCGATCCAATCAATGGTATGTTGTATGCTACTACGTTTGCCCAAACCGGGGCAGCATTTGCAATTGCGATCAAAACCCGGGATAAGAAGTTGAAGCCGATTGCGATGTCTGCGACAATTTCAGGCCTCATGGGTGTAACGGAACCCGCCATTTACGGTGTAACATTACCGGCAAAAAAAGCGTTTATTATGGCTTCCATTGCAGGTGGTATCGCAGGATCTGTCGCTGGTTTCATGGGTTCTACTGCGTATGGCTTTGGTGCAGGGGTGTTCGGTATTCCGTTGTTCATTAATCCTAATGGAATTGATACCGGATTCATTGGTTTCATTCTTTCTGTCCTGATCGCCTTTGTATTGGGCTTTATTCTGACGTACATGTTCGGTTACAAAAATGCAGCCACGTCTTCTGCTTCAATGAAGCTGGAAAAAGCAGAACAGGTGCAACCAAACCGTATATCATCGGATGACAAAGAATCTGCTGGTGATGTTTCTGCCACGACTCCAGTTCAGGCAACTACGGAAGTGTATGTAGAGAAGATCGTGTCCAGCCCGCTGACGGGCCAACTGATTCCGTTGACAGAGGTCGGGGATGAGGCGTTCTCTAGTGGAGCCATGGGTCAAGGAGCGGCGATCATTCCGACAAAGGGTGTGGCATATGCCCCGTTCGATGGTGTAGTGGTTACGATTTTCAAGACGAAACATGCCATTGGACTGTTGTCTGAGGATGGCGTGGAGATTTTGATTCATGTGGGTATCAATACCGTGACGCTCAAAGGCAAGCATTTTACTTCATATGTCTCTGATGGCGATACTGTTCGCAAAGGAGACAAGCTGGTGGAGTTCGATCTGGAGGGCATTACAGCCGCAGGGCTGGATATAATGACCTCTGTGATCGTATCGAATACAGCTATTTACACAGACATTCAGGCTAAACAACAAGGTAACATCGAACATGGTGAAGCTTTGATCACTGTAAAATAAAAACGTATGATATGTCAGAGCAATAGCATTTCAATATAATTATGTAACAATACCAATAAGGGCAGTTCTCCGAATTTACGGGGAACTGCCCTTATTCATTCCGTATAGATTAGTGAGAGATGAATTAAACCACACCTTGAGCAATCATGGAATCGGCTACTTTGAGGAAACCGGCGATATTCGCTCCGGCTACGAGGTTACCTTCACAGCCATACTCTTCAGCAGCTTCTACACAACTGGTGTAGATGTTCTTCATGATGTCATGCAGCTTGGCGTCTACTTCTTCAAATGACCAGGACAACCGCATGCTGTTCTGTGACATTTCAAGAGCAGACACGGCTACACCTCCGGCATTAGCCGCTTTGGCTGGACCAAACAGCACGCCTGCGCCGTGGAAGACGTCAATGGCAGCCAGGGTGGAAGGCATATTCGCGCCTTCGCCAATGGCCTTCACGCCACCTTTAACCAGCAGGCCTGCAGCTTCTTCATCGATCTCGTTTTGCGTTGCACATGGAAGAGCAATATCACAAGGGATAGACCAGATGCCTTCACAGCCTTCGGTATATGTAGCATGCGGATGTTCTTTGATGTATTCGCTGATGCGAAGACGATCAACCTCTTTCAGACGTTTCACGGTATCCAGGTTGATGCCTTGTGGATCGTGTATGTAGCCACCTGAGTCACTACACGCCACGACTGTAGCTCCAAGCTCCTGTGCCTTCTGAATGGCATAGATGGACACATTACCAGAGCCGGAGACAACGACTGTGCTGTCTTGGAAGCTGAGACCCTTGGATTGCAGCATCTCCTTTACAAAGTACACACAGCCGAAGCCAGTCGCTTCCTTACGTGCCAAGCTTCCTCCGTACAGCAGTCCTTTACCTGTCAAAACGCCTGCTTCATGCCCGCCGTGAATACGTTTGTATTGGCCGAACATGTAACCGATTTCCCTTGCGCCTACACCAATGTCACCTGCCGGTACATCCGTATCGGAACCGATATATTTGTAAAGCTCAGTCATGAAGCTTTGCGTGAAACGCATCACTTCCAGATCCGATTTTCCTTTGGGATCGAAGTCAGAACCGCCTTTACCACCGCCAATGGGCAGACCGGTCAAAGCATTTTTGAAGATCTGTTCGAAGCCAAGGAACTTGATGATGCCCGAGTATACAGAAGGATGGAAGCGAAGTCCGCCTTTGTAAGGGCCAATGGCACTGTTGAATTGCACCCGGAATCCACGGTTAACCTGAACTTTGCCCTGATCATCTACCCATGGGACACGGAATGTGATTACACGTTCGGGTTCAACAAGCTGTTCCAGCAGACTATGGTTCCTATACTTGGGGTGTGCTTCAATAACAGGAATAAGGGAATCCAGAATTTCTTTGACAGCCTGATGGAACTCATCTTCATGCGGATTTCTGGCGACAACCGACTCGTAAACGGAATGAACATAATCTGCGGCAGTAACTTGAACGGACTCTGTAGTTTCTTTTGTTATCGTGGACACTTTTTCGATGCACTCCTTTATTGTGTTAAAGTCTGTAGATGCTTATTTGTATAAATTGCATAAAAGTTTGTAGTTAAATATACAGTAAAGCAAATAAAAATACGAGATGAAAATCCATAAAATGTTTTTTATGCCGTAATTAAAATGTTCTATGGATCTACCATATGATGTGAAGAATTAAGTTATTAAATGGAAGATATGACCACAAATGATAATAAAAAAGCAAGTTAGACGAATATACTGGATTAAAATATTAGTTTTGGTAAGATGGTAAGAAGGTCTCGTATCCCGGGGTCTTTTTATAATAAAAAGGAGGAAAACAAGATGATGAAGAGAAACATGCCAATCAACATGGAGAACAAGGCTTGTATAGGGGGTGAAATCTATTATGAACCATAGGACTTCCCGCCATAATTGCAGAGAGAAGCTGGTGAGCCAGCTATTTACATTCGGTGAAGAGAAAAGAACATTTCTCGACGCCTATTTCGACGTGCGCGATCCAGAGCGGATACAATTAGAAAAACAATTGTCGGCATATACGGAGTATGTGGAAAAACTGCTCCTGGGCCCTGATGAAGATCTCGATTCGGCTGTATTGATCGGTAGTCATATTGATTTTGAATATATCGATTTTCATACGTCAGATTCGTTCATGATTGTCATGCCAGAAGATACCAATCCTGATGAGGGTCGTATTTCCTTCCTCTCTCCAGTAGGGAGTCAATTACTGCTTGGCAGTAAAGGGGAAGTTAGGTCTGTTCATACACCATCAGGTTCCATGAGAATCCGCATTACGGGAATTGAGCTGAGGAGCGAAACCTTGAACGAGCCGGCCCTAGGGGGTGCAGATCATGCACTTTAAAGAGACAGACTTACCAGGGATTGGACGTAAATACTGGCTGCATACCCGTAGTGGTGAGCACTTGGTCATTGTGATTCATAACGACGAGCGACGTGACCTGTTCCATATGGAGTCAGGGGATACGCCTGAAGAGGTGGGTGATATGGTATCCCTTGTCACCCTGGACGATGATGAAGCCCGGGCGGTAGCCGCTATCGTTGGTGGTATGACTTATAAACCGAAGTTTCAGGATGAGCGTGAAGTGATGCTTGAAGGGCTGTTAATCGAATGGCTACGAATTGAGCCTCACGCAGCAAGTGTAGGCATGACGATTGGTGAACTAGATATCCGTCAGGCTACGGGCGCCGTTATTCTCGCTGTTGTGACCAAGGATAAGGAGAAGCATTTTAATCCAGGTCCGGATTATGCTTTTACCGCTGGAGCTACAATTGTAGTTGCTGGCGAACGAAATCAGATCAAACATCTCAAACAATTGTTGACTGATGGACGGACTTAGCCTATGGATATGCTCATATTCGAAGTGGGAATTGCCGTTGCGCTGATTACACTTACTGGGCTGATATCTTCACGATTACGATTTTCGGTCATTCCCTTCTATATCCTGATTGGTATGGCTGTTGGACCACATGCACCACAGATCGGCATAGTGGATTTACGTTTTATCGAAAGTTCGACCTTTATTGAATTTATGGGCAGGCTTGGTATTTTGTTTTTGCTATTTTATCTGGGTCTGGAGTTCTCGGTCTCCCGTTTATTAAAGTCTGGTAAAGCCATTCTGACCGGAGGCATGTTCTATGTAGGCCTGAATTTTGTCTCTGGATTGCTGTTGGGGTGGTTCATGGATCTGCCCCTTCAGGAGACACTTGTTGTCTGCGGGATCATGACCAGCTCTTCTACAGCCATTGTAGCTAAAGTGCTGGTTGATCTGAAACGAACGGCAAACCCTGAAACAGAGATTATCATGGGCATGATCATGTTCGATGACTTGTTCATCGCGATTCATATCTCCATCCTGACTGGGCTTGTGCTCAGCGGGGCAACTTCATTCTTAAGTGTTCTGCTGGTATCACTGTCTGCCCTGCTGTTTATTGTGCTGTTCCTGATTATTGGCAGGAAAAGCATCAAATATATTGATAAGGCACTGAATATCAAGTCATCAGAGTTGTTTCTGCTTACCGTCATGACACTGCTCTTCCTGGTGGCTGGTTTCTCGGAGACACTGCATGTAGCGGAAGCTATTGGAGCGTTGATGATGGGGCTTGTGCTGGGCGAATCAAGACATGTAAGTCGGATTGAACATCAGATCATGCCTTTCAAAGATTTTTTTGGTGCAATTTTCTTCTTCAGCTTTGGCCTGACCATCGAGCCGGCTTCACTTGGCGGAGCTATTGGGATGACGATTATTGCCGTTATTCTGACGATTGCCAGTAACTATGGTGCAGGTATGATCGCTGGCAGATTGGCTGGAATGAGCCCTAAGGCCTCGTTGAATGTGGGCTTTACCCTGGTCTCCCGGGGCGAATTCTCCATTATCATGGCGAACATCGGCAAGGCCGGAGGGCTGATGGCATCCATCCAATCGTTTGCCGTGTTGTATGTGTTAATTCTGGCTGTGCTGGGTCCTATCCTGACAAAAGAATCTCCGCGGATTTACGCATCGTATGAGCGACTAAGGAAGCGGATGAAACGAAGGGAAACGGGTTGAGTCAAATGACTGTCCTTGAACAGATCGGGTATTCTGACCGTAGTGTTTAATAGGCGTCACACCATTCGGAGAGCGAAATTACTCCGGGGTGTGGCGTTTTTTTATTACTGGGAACCCATCCAATACAGGCTTGTTATTATATCAATTTCACCAAATTATGGTATGTATCCATATCTTGTGCGTGGTCATGAATGTTCAAGTCCACGGGCAGGACTATAGATGTGATTTGGTAGATAGGGATTGAAAATAAACAGTTATTATGTAAAATAATGTTATATTCGAATCTAGCAGTTGAATAGATATTTTACACGAGAACGTAGAGGACAGAAGAGACCTGAAGAAGCGGAGCTAAAAGCTTTCTGGAAGAAAGCTACTTCGTAAGCATGTACTTCGCCTTTATCAACAGGTTTTCACCTTTGCAAAATTGAATCAAAAAATCTGGGGATAACAGTGATCGGAAGGTTATTCTGTCATCGGAGTGGCAAGTGTAAATATTCTTTTGTTCAACTTATGTTTCAGTGTAACAGAAGGTAGAATGACGAGGAGGAATAGCTCATGAACAAGAAAAGTAGATTTCAACGATTAAAATGGGTCGGTACAGGGATGTTGCTCAGTCTCGTATTATTTGCTCTACCTGCATCTGCTGCATGGAATGATACATATCAGGGTTACGCGACGTATACGGGCTCAGGTTACTCGGGAGGTGCGGTGTTGCTTGATCCCATCCCGGCGGACATGAAGATTACTGCACTTAATCCGTTCCAACTCAATTATAACGGTGTCAAAGCCGCTTTAGCGGGAGCCTATCTCGAGGTGCAGGGTCCTAAAGGCAAAACAACCGTCTATGTAACAGACCTCTATCCAGAGGGCGCCAGCGGAGCGCTGGATCTCTCACCGAATGCCTTTAACCTGATCGGTGACCCAAAGGCAGGCAAAATCAATATCAGTTGGAAAGTGGTCAAAGCCCCAATTCAAGGCAACGTCTCCTATCGGATCAAGGAAGGCAGCAGTCAGTGGTGGGCAGCCATTCAGGTTCGTAATCACAAATATCCGGTGCTGAAGTTCGAAGTGAAACAGAAGGATGGTACGTGGCTCAATCTTGAAAAGCAAGACTATAATCATTTCCTCGGAACCGGACTGGGCAAAGAAAAACTAAACGTTCGTATTACCGATATTCGCGGTCAGGTATTAAATGACACGATCCCGGCTCTGCCTAATGATGGGTCAGGCGGTGCATATATCGTACCGGGCAATGTACAGTTTCCCGATTGACAGATATACGGAAGGTGTTATAAAAAGAAGTATGGTCATAGACGTATTCTTAACGAAAAGTCGTACACTGTACGGCTTTTTTTGTATACGAAAAGAGGAGAATGTACCGTATGAAAAAAAGTTTGCCTTCATATCAGACAACACATCCCTATTGGAAACAGTATCAGGCCTTTTTCCCGGAGGAAGTGAGGTTAGGAAAGCATACAGCTCCTGAGGAAGAATGGTGGGAGTCAAATGGGGTTCATCTGCATATCGATCGCTTGCCTGCGCCGGAGTCTTCAATCAAAATTTTGTCCATTCATGGTGCGGGGGGCAATGGCAGGTTGCTCGCTCCGTATGCCCGCATGTTGCAGCGACATGGATACGAGGTGGTATCGCCAGATCTTCCGCCGTATGGGTTAAGTTACGCAATGTCTGGTACACGTATTAACTACGAACTTTGGATAGAGCTACTTGTGTCACTCATCGAACGGGAACACAAAAAAGATGGCAAGCCAATCGTTGTATTGGGAAGTAGCATCGGAGGGATGCTTGCCTATCACACCAGTGCACGCAGCAAGCGCGTTAAGGGTCTGATCGCAACTACATTTGTAGATACGAGTAACCCGGAAATGCGTGATCAGCTTGCGCCGAATCGTCTGGTGAGTCGGGCGGGAAAACGGATGATGGATCTGTTCCCTGGTCTGCTGGATCATGTACGTATTTCGGTCAAACAGGTATCCCGAATGCAACTGATTACTAATAACAAGGACTTAACCCGGCTTATTATGGATGATCCACAAGCGGCAGCTACACGTATTCCGTTGGAATTATTAAGAACATTCCTTAATAAAAAACCGGAGGTAAGCCCGGAACAGTTCAACCAGTGTCCGGCCCTGTTGGTTCACCCTGAACTGGACCCCATGACACCGATCAGGTTCAGCCAATCTTTTTTTGATCGTCTGGTGGTGGACAAGGAATGTGTGATCTTGGAAGGGGCAGGCCATTTTCCTATAGAGCAGCCAGGACTGAACCAGTTGGAGGTAGCGGTACTACGATTTTTACAACAAATTCAATGATGACCACAGGCCAGGCTACTACTGCTTCGCATAAGATAGTTTACATATCCTAAGTACGGAAAACACCTCCCATTAAGGGAGGTGTATTTTAATGTTTTTGATATGAACTGCGCTACCTCCAACCTGAATCTGTGTGATTTCATTGGAATTGTCCAAAGTTAATCTGGCTCGGATCTCAGAGGGGCGGTTCATTGTATACCCTTGTCTGATCGTGTACATGTGATGATGAGGATCTGTGAGTTGGTTGTACTTGTATAAATAACAGAGCATTGCACCATTGGATGTGCCTGTTGCGCTCTCTTCCGGTATATCATAAAGCGGTGCAAAATTACGGCATTCTGCCAGAACGTCATTAACATCTGATTCGAGTGTAAACACGTGATAACCTATGGCATGATGAGCCTTGCTTATTTCAGTGATACGCTGGAAGTCAGGATCGATTTTGGTCAGAACATCAACATCTTTAACGCCTATCATGATATCGGGTAGCCCGGTAGACACAATCTGTACAGGTAGCTCGGAATGCAAATCCTCCATAGAAATACGTAACGAGTCGGCAATCTGCTGTCGATCCACGATCTCCCCAAACTCCGGCAACGTCTGAGACAGATAGACTTCTCCATTGACTGCGATATCAACTTTAAGAATTCCGGCCAGTGTCTCCAGTGTATATGTACCAACATTAACGAGCTGCTGTGTCTTCATTAGATAAAATAAAGCAATTGTGGCATGTCCACATAGATCGACTTCATCACTTGGGGTGAAATAACGCACTTTGAAATCAGCCTGATCCGAGGGCATAACAAATGCAGTCTCTGAAAAACCGACTTGTCTGGCAATCTCCTGCATCTGGGTCTCAGACAAATGCACTGCTTTTAAAACAACACCTGCAGGGTTTCCGCCATGAGCCTTGTCCGAAAATGCATGTAATGTACTTACTTCTACTTCCATCGTGTTACCTCGCTTGTTCAGTTATTGGATTAAGATTTAACGTAATCGATAATCGATATTATATCACGATTGTTGAACGGGCTTGTGAATCCCAAATTGTTGTGAATTTGAATGAATAGGTCAAGTGATTGCTGGGAAAGGGTAATGATGGAGGAGAGCATAACGATAATCCAATGGAAAGGCTGGGATCTCTAATGAAAGCAATTGTGATTGAGGAATTTGGTGGAGCGGAACAATTGAAAGAAAAGGAAGTAGCCAAGCCAACATGTGGAGTGAATCAGGTGTTAATCCGAACGCATGCCACGTCGGTGAATCCGGTAGACTTCAAAATCAGACAAGGTGATATGAAAGAAGCAGCGGAGAATTTTCCGTTGATTCTGGGCGGCGATGTTGCCGGTATTGTGGCTGAAGCAGGCTCAAATGTCACGCGGTTCAGAGAAGGTGATCGGGTATTTGCGCGTCCGCGTCAATTCGGAACCTATGCAGAATATGTTGCTGTTGATGCCGACATTATTGCCCGTATACCGGAGAACTTGAGTTTCGAGGAAGCGGCAGCGATCCCCCTGGCTGCGATGACCGCCTGGCAGGCACTTGTGGATCACGGACGTTTAGGCAAAGGGCAGAAGGTACTCATTCATGCTGGTGCAGGTGGTGTGGGAACGTATGCCATTCAGATTGCCAAGTCCCTCGGCGCTGAAGTGGCTTCCACGGCAAGTGAATCAAACGAAGCGTTGCTTCGCTCGTTGGGTGTGGATCATTTTATCAACTATAAAAAAGAAGATTTCTCGGAGATTCTCTCCGGTTATGATGTTGTGCTGGACACCATGGGCGGTGATATTCAGCGTAACAGCTTCAAGGTGTTAAAGTCTGGCGGGCATCTGGTATCCTTGGTGGAACAACCGGATGAGAAGCTTGCCAAGAAAGCCGGAGTAACGGCCAACGTCTTCATGATGGAGCCCAAAGGGGATCAACTGGATCAGCTGGCTGAACTGGCTGCGGAAGGCAAACTCAAATCGGTTATTGATGGAACGTACCCGCTAACTCAACAGGGAGTACGGGAAGCACACGAGAAGAGTGAAACCCATCATTCCCGCGGGAAACTGGTTATTCAGGTGCAATAGAATTCATTAACTGGTAGAAGTATGTGGACTCATGAGTCTGATACAGATTGAACCAGGCCTGTAATGTTTCTGGTGTATAGACATTCAACAGCTTTAACACATGCATCGTAAATTCTAACGGAGCTATTCCAGATGCAGTAACTACATTTCCATCGGTTACTGCTGGCTCCGTTTCATAATATGTTTCTCCAGTATAATCTGGGCATATGATCTTCAGGTATTCTAAATCATTGCTTGTATGGTGTCTGGAATCCAGTATCCCTATTTTTGCAAGTGCAACTGTGGCACCACAAATCGCCGCAATAACCGTACCCTCTTCTATAGAGGCAGCAACTTTTTTTAATAGAGGATCATGGATGGTGTCCATCCAGGTGTTTCCTCCTGGAAGAATAATGACGTCATCACCTTTCAATGTACATTCATCAATAGAAATATGGGGAAGGATGTTCAATCCGCCCATGGTAGTTACCGGATGTTTATCTACACCTACTGTTACGACCTGCAAAGGCGTGATCTCTTTCCTGAAATACCTTCCCGAGTTAAGTTCAGCAGTTAAATAACCTACCTCCCAGTCTGACATCGTATCAAATACATATAGATATACGTTCCTCGTTTGCATCATACACTCTCCTTTTGTTATTTATGATTGATTGGATTACTCTCGTATTATAAAAAAACTTCACTGACAACTATGGTCAGTGAAGTTTATAAATTTGAAAATTAACAGCCCTAAGAACCAATATAGGGACTGCTCCCCAATTGTGGTTGAATAAGATATAATAGGAGAAATTTATTCCATTCTGTGCATGAGGTGATTAGGATGTCCAACGAACTCATTCAAGCCATTCAGTTGTTAAAAGAAAAGAAGTGGGTGGATCTGACCCATACATTTGGACCGGACTCCCCACATTTTTCAGCTTTTGAAGCAGCACATTTCGATACGTTGTTTGATCACAATCAAGGTTTCTTTGCCCAGAGCTTCAAGTTCCCGGGTCAATACGGGACACATCTTGATGCGCCGATCCACTTCGTTCGGGATACCCGGTATCTGGATGAGTTGGGCTTGAAGGAGCTTGTGCTCCCGCTTGTGGTCATTGACCAGTCTGCCGAAGTAGAGAACAATCCGGATTTCACACTGGATGTGGAGCATATTCTTGAATTTGAAAGAGAGCATGGCGTGATTGAAGCTGGAAGCTTTGTAGCCTTACGTACCGATTGGAGCAAACGCTGGCCTAACCATGAAACATTTGATAACAAGGATGCGGAGGGCAACAGTCATGCACCCGGATGGTCGGTTAGTGCGCTCATGTTTTTATTTGAGGAGAGAAAAGTACAAGCCATTGGGCATGAAACCTTTGACACGGATTCAGCGGTGGATTATCAGAAGAATGGAGCACTTCTGGCAGAATATTATGTACTTGCTCAGGATACATACCAGGTCGAGCTGTTAACAAACCTGGATCAGGTGCCTGCCAAGGGAGCTGTTATTTTCAATATTGTACCCAAAGCGGAGAAAGCATCTGGCTTTCCAGTCCGGTCTTTTGCCATTTTGCCGTAAAACGGGGTAGATCAAAAGCTATAAGATAAATAAGGCACAGAACTCAGAATGATACTCAAGTAGAAAGCCGGCTAAATAGTCGGCTGTTTTTCAGTTAATGGGCAGGATAGTGGCAAGGTAGCTCTTTGATACGGCTCATCGTAAATCATTCTATAACTTATTGAAATTGCTTGCAGATTTAATATTGACGGTAATTGCAATTTAGCCTCACGTAATGTAAAATTACTTAACGGAAAAACATGGAAGGGGTGGGGGTATGAGGTGGAAAAGTAAGACTTATATTCAGTCGACTTGTGTAATTTCATATTTCCATTCCTGTAGGACACTAAAGCATTTATTGCTTTAGTGTTTTTATTTTATGGGGGTGTATTAATTGTCAAGGTATAAAAGAGTTCTCGTTAAGCTAAGTGGCGGAGCAGTAGCCGGAAACTCTGAATTTGGTTTTGAACCGGAAAGATTGGACCAAATCGCTGATGAAATTATGTCAATAGTAAACTTAGGAGTTGAAGTATCATTAGTTATTGGTGGGGGTAATATTTTGGTAATATGGCGGAAAGCTGGGGGATAGAAAGGGCAGAAGCTGACAACATTGGAACACTTGCGACTGTAGTAAATAGTTTAATGCTTCGTGGAGTTCTTAAAGCCAAGACCAAAAAGGAAGTACGGGTAATGACCGCTATACCTATTACTTCAGTTGCAGAACCATACATCCGTCTAAGAGCAGTTCACCATCTAGAGAAAGGCTATATTGTAATTTTTGCAGGAGGGAACGGTCAACCTTACGTTACAACAGACTATCCTTCAGTACAAAGAGCCATCGAGGTTAATTGTGACGCCTTATTAGTTGCAAAGCAAGGTGTTGATGGTGTTCTTAATGCAGACCCTAAATTTGATAAAAATGCAAAGAAATTTCGTTCGCTTCATTACAACGACGTTTTAGAACACAACTTAAAGGTAATGGACCAATCAGCTTTCATTTTGGCAAGAGACTACAATTTGCCAATGCATGTGTTTAACTTCGATAAACCAGGTTCGATGAAAGAAATCTGTGAGGGTAAGAATAATGGTACGATAATTAGTGGCGAATCAATTTTAGAGTTGGAATGAAGTATGTTAGAAATACTACTCTTCCTTGATTTAGCGGAACGATAGTTCCACAAAAGAGAAGTTCTATTCAAAATCCCACTCGGCCATGGAGTGGGATTTTGTTTATGTTGATATGTATATCTTGTGATCAAAAGATACTTTATGTTTTGATTCATTACGGTGATCCGTATCATAGGTAGAAGTACAGAACGTTACGCTAACGGGAAACGATAGCTCAATAAATCCAACAAAGCATCTGACCAACGTGATCGGCTGCTTTAGTTCAACTAACGGGCAGGATAGTTTAGGAATAGTCCAAGAATAGTTTGCCACCACAGTTGTTTTTCTTAAGCTAATGGGCAGAACTCTTTCAATATGTGTTAATATAAATCAAAATATGGGTTGTTAATCGGTCAGGAATGCTACATGCTGAAGCATTACATACAAAATTTCTCGTTTTGTACTTGAATTTCTAGACAAAATGGAGCATTCCTAAACAAGAAGATATTCAACGGTTCTTTTACACTGTAGGAGAAAGGAGATGCGGATCTTGGAAATACTTAAGTTGCTTCGTCAATCCATTGATTATGTGGAACAACATTTGCACTTGCCGATTGAGATTGAGGACATTGCTAGGTCAGCAATGAGTTCAAAATATCATTTTCAGCGCATGTTTCATGCAGTAACCGGTGTGACTGTAACTCAGTACGTGAGGAATAGGCGGCTTACGCTTGCGGCGCAGGAGTTAGCGGGAACGGATTGTAAAGTCATTGATGTCGCGCTTAAGTACGGTTACGACAGTCCGGCGGCTTTTACGAAAGCTTTTCAACGGATGCATGGGGTTACGCCTCTTGCGGCAAAGAAATTGAATGTAAAACTTAAAGCATTTCCTCGAATCTCCTTTCAAATTCAGATTAAAGGGGAAACCGAGATGAATTATCGAATCGTGGAGGAAATGGAATCAACAGTTTTTGGTAAGAGGGTTACTATACGTATGGATGCCTACAAAGAGATACCCATGTTTGTGGAGGAAATTTGGAAGAATGGCATTCATGATCAGATTAACGATTTGGCAGGAAGACCAGCGGGATCACTGCTGTACGGTTATCATTTTGATTTTGATGAGGATGGTACAAAACGCTATCTGATGGGAGCAGAACTACCGAATGGAAAGCACATTCCGGATGAATTTACTGTCCTTCATGTTCCTGGTCAAACTTATGCAGTATTCGACAGTAGGGAGATGGTTCGGGACGATGTTGAAATCGGACTGGGTATTCTGAACATCTGGAAACGTATCTATTCCGAGTGGTTTCCCTCGACGAATTTTGAACAAGTAGAAGGACCATGTATAGAGAAATACTTCTGGATTGATGATACGCATCAAGATTCAATCTGTGAGGTATGGATTCCGGTTAGTAAGAAGTAGAGATGGTTTCACTGCAGTTTTGGTCACCATTAGGTGGCCATTTCTTCATGGACTAAAGGACTTTGATGGACGATAATAGTAAACTAATTATTACTCAGCTACAATAATCCTTCATTAAGCTAACGGGAAACGTTAGTTCATAAAACACGGGGCAGACTGCAGGTTGGCAGGCTGCTCTTTTTTCATTTAGCTAACTAGCAAGAGGCAAGTAAGCTTATTAGGAACCAAGTTCAGCTAGGATTTGATTTATTTAGAAGCATAAATGTGTGCTTTGGCAAACTTATGGGTTAAGTCACAACTAATGAATTCTAAATAATTCACTTATGTAAATAGCAAGGGAGGCGTATTCCGCCTCCTTTTTATGTTGTTACTTTTGATCCGAGTGAGGATCTTGATTAAATCTTTGAGAGATTTTTTTTTCTGTTTTCTTACGCCGTATCCAGCGCTTGAGTATGCCTTCTTCTTTGCGTTCTTGCAGTGTTTCCTTCAAACCTTGAATCATAAATTCCGATCTTCGTCTGTCATCCCGACTAATCTCGCGTAATTCCTTAATAAATTTGTCGTCCATATCTGCCTCTCGCTTATTCAGGATAATCCCATTATACCGAACGTACGTTCTTTTATCAAGTTTTTCCATTACGAATGATTTTCGAGATCTATATAGTGAAAAGAAGCACAGGAACAATACGCGGCATGTGTGAGAATGGTACTAGAGGGTTTGAGCATAATCCTCCATATATGAAGTTGAGAAACGAGAGAACGGAAGGAGCCATTCATGATGAAGCAGCGTATAGGCAGATCGTGGTTACTCATTTTGATGCATGGAATGCTGGGAATTGGGGCGATTGTTGGAGGCGTCATTTTAATCATAGACCCATCTGGAAGTATGGTGAATTTGCCCGCATCTTTATTAGAGAATTCTCCGTTTGCCAGTTTTTTGTTCCCGGGGATCATCCTATTGCTGGTACTTGGCGTGATGCCTACAATAATTGCTATTGCGCTCATCCGGTACGCTCATTGGGGCTTGGGTGAGAGACTGAATCTCTATCCTGACCGCTACTGGGCTTGGACTTTTTCCTTGTACACGGGGTTTGCACTCATCATCTGGATTATGGCGCAGGTGTACTGGATTCAGGATGTCTCTATTATTCACTTGGTCTATTTTGCATGGGGAGTGGGTATTCAAGTTGTGACCTTATTGCCTGCTGTACAGCGAACCTATTCAAAATAAATTGCTTGTATATTGAACAAACGGCTGCCGAAAGATTCGTTAAATGATTCTTTTGGCAGCTATTTTTTATGGGCATCGAGATGATACGTGTTGTTGTAGTCATGTTGTCCACATGTTCCTTGGACTGAAAAGGGCTCGGATAAATCTAAATCATATTGACAAAGAACTATTATCCTCGCATACTTACGTAATACACTTTATAAAGTATATTTATTAATTAAAGAGATAAGCACATATGATGAATATCGCAAAATCATAAATCTGCAGGAACAGGGAGGTGTGCATGGATGGTATACGTTATTATGGCAATTATAATTTGGGCTGGTACCTATGCCAGTATGGTCTTGTCAAAACAACCGATTGAAGTGAAGCCTGTGAAGTCAATGGATGATTTGTTTGAGTGAACAAAGTAGCTCTGCCGATTTCGATCCAGTGCCAGCACGATGGAACTCATGTGTTCGAATAAGGCATTATGTTATGATATGGTGTGAAATAACATCCATACCATTGCTTTGGCTCAATTGAACCAAAGTAGAAACGAGAGGGTTATGAAAAAAGCCAACGCTACAATGATGAAATACATCAATTTGAATAATGTGCGTGAAGTCATGCAGCAGATTGAGACGGCGACCAAACCGCAATTAGCTTCACTAACCAATCTTAGTGTTGTTACCATTAATGCACTGATTCAGGAATTATGTGATGGCGGAGAGTTGTTCCAGGATAAAGTGGTTCCCTCTAACGGTGGTCGTCCTGCTCAGGCTTATCGATATAATTATAACTTCAAGCTTGCTTTGGTTCTTTACATCAAAGAGATGAAAGGCCAGGAGTTGATTTCGGCAACGGTCATGAATCTGGAGAATAAGGTTGTGCTGAAGGAAGAGAGCATCTTGCCTGCTTTTGATAAACAACATGTGCTGCAACTTATCGCGCGTTTCGTTGCGGAGTACCCTTCCATTGATATGATCGGCATCGGTATTCCGGGGCAAGCCGTGGATGGGGATATCACGGTGAGCAGTCATGAAGAGCTTATCCATTCACATCTGATACGGGAGATCGAGAGCGAGTTCCAACTGAACGTTCTCGTGGAGAATGATGTTAATGCAGCGATTAGCGGATACTGTACACAGCATGCGGATATGAAGGAACAGAGTGTAGCAGGAATTTATTTTCCGAACCGATACCCGCCGGGTATGGGCATGATGTTGAATGGACAGATGATCCGGGGGAAAAACGGGATGTTTGGTGAGATCAAGTATCTTCCATATTCACCTGATTGGAAACGCGACATGAGCAAAGATGATTTTGTAGTGCAGGTATGTCATATTCTGCAAACGATTAATGCCGTCGTTGCCCCGCACCAGATTGTCATTTATCAGGAACGTGTGGAGAGAGAAGAACTGGATTTGGCGTGGAAACAGTACGGGAAGGATCACCCCATGCCGTCGTTGCCGGAGATTGTACATCAGGACTCGTTCCAACATGATTTTGATGCTGGGTTACGAGGAATGGTGCTTCAGGCGTTGAAGTCAGGCATTCTATCAGAAGCGTTATAACCCCACAGGCCATGTCTGTGGCTTTTATTTTATAAGCTAACTCTTGTAGAGGAGGATTCATGATGCGTGAAGAAGAGAGAATCATGCAGGGCATGTTGTTTAGTCCAAGTGATCCGGAATTAAAGACCATCAAAAGGCGGGCGCATAATCTCAGTCAGCGTTACAGTCAGACCTTTGAAGAACAGACTGAGGAAAGGAATCAGATATTGCAAGAGCTACTGGGGCAGATCGGTGAAGGTGGATTTATGCAAGGCCCCATCTTCTTTCATTATGGTGTGCATACCCGGATAGGCGATCACTTCTTCGGTAATTACAATCTGACGATACAAGACGATGCGCAAGTGACGATCGGGGACTATACCAGTTTTGGACCCAATGTTACGATTGTTACCCCCATTCACCCCATGATTGCCAGCGAGCGGAGACATATGGTGGACCAGAACGGTGATGTGAAGTCGCTATGTTATGCCAAACCGGTCACGATTGGTAACGATGTATGGATCTCGGCAAACGTCACAGTGTGCGGGGGCGTAACGATTGGAGACGGCTGTGTGATCGGAGCAGGTAGCGTGGTGACTCGTGATATTCCACCGCATTCTTTTGCAGCAGGCGTACCGTGCAAAGTTATTCGCAAAATTACGGAAGCGGACAGCATGCGGAATTACCCCGATGTTCTGGCAGATTGCCGTGTGCTGGAAGAATAAAAAAGGCTGCCATCAGGATCAAATAGATGATCCTGGTGACAACCTTTTTTTGTAATACGTTTACTTTGAAGCGTTATAGTTGCTCAAGAATTCTTTTACTTTTGCAGGATCAGCTTTCAATTCATTCCCAGTCTGAACGAGCGGGCTTACTGTAGAGTATGCTTTGAGTTTGTTGTTCTTGTAGAAACTCAAAATCTCATCTTGATTAATGGAGTACAGCACAGCTTTTCTCAGGTCACTGCTCTTGGCAACTTCACGATTGGCCGTGTTGAACAACAGATAGGAGACAGCGTTACTTGGAAGACTTTGCAATTTCAGCTTGCTGTCATTTTCGATGATATCATACTTGGTTTCAGGTACACCGTAGTATAAGTGAATTTCACTGCTGCGAAGAGCAGAGAGGGCGCTGTCTGCATCCGCGATGAACCGGACATTGACCTGAGCAATTTTTGGTGCATATTCAGTGCCTTTGCGGTATCCCGGATTTTTTAAGAATACACCTTCATAGTCATTTTTATAAGACAAAATATAAGGTCCACTAGTATAAAGGGTGTTATTGTATGCTGCGCCTTCAGTCACCGTGTTCTGATCACCGTAAGGAATATCTTTGTTGACGTCAAAGGAAGCTACATCATATGTGTTGATGCTCTCCACCTGTTTTTTGGACACGATACCCGCAGATTGGTGAGCCAGGTAGTTCAGTACTTGCGGGAAAGGTTCAGTTGTTGTCAGTTTAACGACCTGATATTTACCTGCACTATTATCTGCTTTGGTTTTGTCAGTCACAAGTTCGGTAATTTTGCTGCCCAATCCTTGTTCCAATGCTTCGAGGATTGTGCCGTTACCGCTGGATTGTTTAATGGATTGTAATGCACTCAGATCCGTTACAACCTCAGCTTCTTTGATGTGTTCATGCAGACTGTACGTCCGGTGATCCGGAACGGAATCTTTATTTTTAGCACGATCCAGGGAGAAGATCACATCATCTGCACCGACACGTTCTCCTGTATCTACAGCTTTTTTGTTATCAATCTTCGCAAAGTTGATATCGTCTCTGAGAATGAAGTAGTAGTCCGAATTACCTTCAGCAATACTGAAATTATGGGACAGAGATCCTTCTGCTGTCAGCTGATCGTCATCTGTCAAGTTAACGAGACGTACATACATATTGGTGTTCAACTGGTTGATGGAGCCGTCGTTTCCTTTGATGGGATCAAGGGAAGTCAGTACGGATGCACTCTGCGTCAGAATCAACGGATCTTTGGCATTTTTGGAGCTGTCCTTGAACTCAATCGGTTCCCAAGCCATGGCGCGGGATTTGGAGAGACGAACAGTGTCGACATTCAGAATGTCTTTGTTCACAGCCTGACTTTTCAGGGAAATGTACAAAGGCGCGATATACGCCTGATCCGTTACCAAGCGATCTTCCAATTGTTTGTACGTGTCTTTGTATTCATCTGGAGTTTGAGTAGCTGCCTGATCGATGAGTTTATCAAGTTCCGCATCTGCAAGGATACTGTAATCTCCACCTGTTTTGAAAAGGGAACGTACCGCATAATCGGGATTTCCCGTTACCGTTGTCCAGCTGGACAAGGCAATGTCATAATTCCCTGCATCTTGCTGGGATTTGAAGCTGCCGTAATCCGGCTGCAGGTTCAGCTTCACATTGAAGCCGTTTTTGGTCAGTTGGTCGCGGACAATGTTTACATCATTTTCGGAAGAACTCATGGCGAGCAGTTCAATGTCAGCCGGTTTTTGTGCAGTTTCTGTTGTATCCGCTGGTGCGGTCTCCGCCTGGGATTCGGTTTTTGTTTTTACACTGCAGCCGGAAATCACAATGACGAGAATTAATAGTAATGAGATCAGTGTACGTTTTTTCATGGGATTACCCTCCATATCTTGAATGTGTGATGTGTGATTTCTTTTTTTCTATATCATTCATTTCAATGACGAATCTTTTATGCCTTTTCCAGCTTGGGATCAAGCGCATCACGCAGACCGTCACCGAGAAAGTTAAACGAAAGAACCAGCAGAATAATAGCCAAGCCTGGATAAATCGCCAGATAAGAGTGGGTCTCCAGGTATGTACTGCCGAGCTTCAGAATGTTACCCCATTCCGGAATATGCGGCTCCACGCCGAGTCCCAGATAACTCAAACTGCTGGTAGCGATAACCGCTCCACCAATCGTGAGTGTGGACTTGATAATCATGGGCGCAAGGGAGTTGGGAATAATGTGTTTGAAAATAATCGTACGATTGTTGTACCCCAGTGCACGTGCAGCTTCCACAAATTCAAAAGTGGATACATAGAGCACACTGGCTCTCATCGTACGGGCGTAGGTTGGAATTGAACCCAGACTCAGCGCCAGAATGAGATTGACCGTATTGGCTCCAAACGCCGCAATAATGGCAATGGCGAGCAGAATTCCCGGAATGGCATAGAGAATATCAAGCAGCCGCATGATGATGTTATCCGTATGCCTTCCGTAGAAACCGGAGAATGCTCCGAGGACTCCGCCGATCAATACAGGAATGATGGTCGACATGCAACCTACGATTAAGGAGATCCGGGCACCAAATACAATCCGGGAAAATAAACATCGTCCGAAGTCGTCCGTTCCCAAGGGATACGCAAGGGAAGGCGGTTGAAGCAGAGCCGAGTAGTTATTTTCCACAGCCATGCTGTAGTCAAAGGTAAAAAAGCTGCAGATCGATATCGAGAACAGAAAAATGATAAAAAACAAACCGGACATGGCAGTCATATTCGGAGCAAGGCGCTCCCACAGATCGTTCCAGAAGTTTGATTTTTGTTTCCCCTGTCTGCGAATGCGTCCAATGATGGAAATGCCGAGCAATAGTGCAAATACATTACCAGTGATGGAGGTCAGAATCAGTATTACACTGACACCGATCATCCAGCGAGGGAGGATAGAGGTCGCGTTATATCGGGATACGATAAACAGTACGACCAGGTCGATGATCAGAATAAATATGAGCACCGCCATGGCTGGCAGAAAGTGATCAGCCACATAGGGTTTGAAAACATTTAACGCAGATACACCGATGACGAACAACTGAGTTAACAGCATATACACCGCAAAGGTATACTCCACATTCCTCGCTTTTCGAATCAGATGAAAGGCTGCCGTTACGATAAATATATTGCCTGAAATGATGGCAAGTAGCTGAACCCAAGCTAACCTGCGAGTTAGAACAGAGACCGTACCGGTACGGATCAAGTCTTTTCGAATCCGAAGGGTGATGACACTCTGGACCAGTGTGAAGAATACATAGATCCCAAGTATCGTTAGCAGAAATGGTTTGAACGTCTGTCCGCTCCAGTCATAACTGTTGAACAGCAACAAGGCAGTCAAGAGAAGGGACGTGATCCAGGCGAAGCTTGCCTGACTGTATTCTCGAGAAGACTTAAGTCGGAAACGCATTTCTTGTGTTAAGGACGAGTTTGTCATAATACACCTGCTTTAAGAGGTAGTTCAACACACACTTTAATATTGTTTCATCTTGGAGCGCACTCTTGGATCAATAAAAGCGTACAGCAGATCAACCGCTACATTGATAATGGAGATTGTAATGGCTGTGTAGATTACTCCGCCCATGATACTCGGAATATCGGGGATAAATTGTTTATCCACAATGTAGCTGCCGAGACCGCTTATATTAAACACTTTCTCCGTCACTGCTGCCCCGCCCAGCATGGCTCCGAATTGAAGTCCAACCACCGTTACAATTGGAATCAATGCATTACGTACAGCGTGTTTCAGCATGACCTGACGTTCGCTTAACCCCTTTGCGCGGGCAGTCATGACATAATCCTCATGAATGACTTCCAGGGTAGAAGACCGGGTCATTCGTGCCACCGCAGCCGTAAGTCCCGTGCCCAGCACAATGGTTGGCATAATGATCGACAGCCAGTTCTGCGGGTTGAAGGTGGCGGGAAGCCACTGCAGTTTGATCGAAAAGTTCAGAATGAAAATAAGTCCTTGCCAGAAATTCGGGATCGATAATCCAATCAGAGCGATAAACATAAATGTATAATCGAACCATGAATTAGGCTTAATCGCTGAGATAATACCGATGGGTAATGCAATGACAAGTGCTAACAGCAGGGAGATGACCGCGAGGGTCAATGTAATCGGAAACTTCCTTGCAATCGTTGCTGTTACGTCTTCATTTCCTGCAAAAGACTTGCCAAGGTCGAAGAAAGCAACTCCCTTAATATTGTTCCAGAGCTGTGTAAGATAAGGCTGATCCAAGCCATACACCTGATTGAATGCTGCAATCTGTTCCTGCGTTGCTGTCTCTCCGAGAATGTTAGCTGCCGGGTTGAACGGAGACAGATACAAAATCGTAAATACGAGTGTTGCTACGCCCAGAATGACAAATACCGTCATCAGTATTCTTTCAAATATGTACTTTAGATAAGGATTTCCATACAAAAACAGGATGCCATACATCAGACAGCCGGGAATAATCGATATCGCGAAAAACCATGGTTTTTCGATAAGGGTGTGGAATGTATCGGCCATCGTAAGACGGTGACTTCCCTTTTCCTGAAGTATGCGGGACGTCCGCTCCTTCAACTCTGCCTGAACACTTTCTTCCAACCATTCCTCGGTCTGACGTGTGAATTCTCCCTCACTGACCTGCTGCTGGAAAAAACGATGTTTGCGACGCAGCTGTTCTTCCACTTCCAACTTCAGCTTGTTCCGATAGGAAGAAGCGAGCAGTTCTTGCTCAGCCGTCTGCCTGGCAGCTACCCAGCCATCATTTTTTCGATTCGAACGCCATATTAGAAACACGACCAGATTGATCGGTAATCCAAGAATGAACAGAACATATCGGTAGGAAGGATGAAGCAGCATTTTGCCATAAATAAAACTTAAATTGTGCACCAACCGCGAGAGTCTGCTGCTTTCTGCAAGATTCAAACCAAGCGTGCCTCCTTTCATTCAGGTTTAAATTGCATTATTCCGATTGATATAGTATATATTATTTAGGGTCTAAACAATTGTCAAGGAATTAAATGGTATACATATGAGATGAGTGAATGTGAAAAAACGGATGAGAGCTGGTGATGACATGGAACCTTTACTGAAAGTTAATGATCTATCTGTCTCTTTTCACTCAGGAGAGAGTGAGTTTCAGGCAGTGCGAGAAGTGAGTTTTGAAGTGCGCAAAGGCGAGACATTGGGCATTGTAGGCGAATCAGGCAGCGGAAAAAGTGTAACTGCACGTTCCATTATGAGGCTGCTTGCATCGCCGCCTTCACAGATGAAAAAAGGAGAGATTCTTTTTAAAGGGGTCGACTTGGCCAATAAAACGCAGAAAGAGATGGAAAGCATCCGTGGGCGTGATATTGGCATGATCTTTCAAGACCCGATGAGTTCTCTTAATCCGACCATTAAAGTGGGGAAACAGATCTCCGAGAGTCTCATCAAACACCAGAAGGTGTCCAAAAAGGAAGCCAAGAAACAGGCGATTGCCATGATGGAGCGGGTGGGGATAACTCGCAGCGAAATACGCTACAACCAGTATCCGCACGAATTCTCCGGAGGCATGCGCCAGCGGGTCATGATTGGTATTGCACTTGCTTGTCGTCCTGAATTGCTCATTGCCGATGAGCCGACAACCGCACTGGATGTTACAATTCAAGCTCAGATTCTGAATTTGATGAAAGATATGCAGGACCAACTGGGTACATCGATTATTCTGATCACGCATGATCTGGGCGTAGTGGCAGGCATGTGTGATCGGGTTGTTGTTATGAAAGAAGGACAGATTGTGGAAACCGGGACTACAACAGAGATTTTTGCTAATCCCAAACACCCGTATACGATTAGACTTCTGAA
The DNA here is from genome assembly GCF_030369595.1 of Paenibacillus sp. PK1-4R. Classification (NCBI taxonomy): domain Bacteria; kingdom Bacillati; phylum Bacillota; class Bacilli; order Caryophanales; family Paenibacillaceae; genus Paenibacillus; species Paenibacillus sp. PK1-4R. The sequence goes on along the minus strand of NZ_CP126535.1, from coordinate 5,155,490 downwards.
TGCATTACCACGTCTGGATCAGAAGAAAAAGCCGAAACCGGCATCATTGGTTCCGAGAGATCTTGAGGATGATCAGCCGTTGCTTGAGGTGAAATCACTCAGACAACATTTTAATCTGGGGAAAGGCAATACCTTAAAGGCTGTGAATGATATCAGTTTCCATATTCGTCAAGGAGAGACACTCGGCGTTGTAGGGGAATCCGGCAGCGGAAAATCAACCACGGGGCGTGCGATTCTGCGGTTGCATGAGCCAACAGGTGGAGATGTACTGTTTAAAGGAGTCCCGCTCAATCGTCTGTCAGCTTCAGAGATGAAAACGATGCGCAGACATATGCAGATTATTTTCCAAGACCCCTATGCATCTCTGAATCCCAAAATGAGGATTATGGATATCATTGGAGAAGCGCTTGATATTCATCAACTTGCAGGTACAGCATCTCAGCGGGAGAAGCGGGTGGAGGAACTACTGGAGATGGTGGGTCTTGATCCTACCCATGCGCAGCGTTATCCACATGAATTCTCGGGTGGACAGAGACAGCGGATCGGTATTGCACGAGCTCTGGCTGTGGAACCTGAATTCATCGTATGTGATGAGCCGTTGTCTGCACTGGATGTGTCGATACAGGCTCAGATCGTACAATTACTTGAAGAGTTACAGCAGCGACTCGGATTGACGTATCTCTTCATCGCGCATGACTTGTCCATGGTAAAACATATCAGTGATCGAGTGGCTGTCATGTATAACGGGAAAATTGTAGAGCTGGCCGAGAGTGAAGAACTCTATTCCAACCCGCAACATGCCTACACCAAGGCATTGCTGTCTGCTATTCCTGTGCCTGACCCAGCGGTAGAAGCGAAGAAAAAGAGACATGTTGTCAAAGAAACAGCTAGAGAAAATGTTGAAGTAGAGGACCGTTATAATCTGGAACATTCCAAGTGGATAGAAATCACCGAAGGCCACTGGGTAGCTATATCTAGCTAGTGCAGTATATAGTCTTTTGAACTACAAAAGAACCCCGACGATGATCTCCACAGATCGTTATCGGGGTTGAGTTATATCTTCGTATAATGGCAGTAATCAAAAGCGATTATTTGAATTGAACCGATTTTTTGATGGTATCAATCTCGGCTTTGGTCTTATCATCCATGTAAGTGAAGATGAAGTTGAAAGCATATCCTTCAATAATTGTACTATAGTAATCTTGAGTAACGGTTGAACCGTCACCTGGATCCATCGTGATTTGCATCAGATCCATCTCTTTACCACCGATGGTTTCCGTTGTTATTTCCTTATAATCGTAAGGGAACTGGCTATCCACCATGACTTTCTTGGTTGCTTCAAGGTAGTCTTTACCTGTACGAATACCTTGCAACAAGCTTACTTTCTCAGCAATAGCTATAGCGGAAGGGCCAACTTGACCTCCGTCCAATGGGTACTTTGAAGCCATAAGCAGATTCAATGTTTTGGTCTGAGACAGTTCAATTTGTTTTTTCTTTGTTTCATCATCACCAGCAATCGCTTCGGTTGAAGCACTTGTCAGCTCATTCATGCCTTCAGCATCCTGGAACACCCATGCTTTCGGGAGTTTCAGAGATACGCCGAAATAGTCATTGGTGTAAGAACCTTTTTCCGTCGTCCCCAGTTCAACGTCTTGGGAATTATCGATTTCCTTGGACTCTTCGGTTGCTGGTTCTGTGTTCTCTGTTTCTTCTGTATTCGCTGGTTCAGAACCAGTACCAGTTGTTGTTTCTGTTGGAGTAGGGTCATTTGTTGCGGCTGTGTTATCTGCTTTGTCACCGCAAGCGGCTGCAACCATCATAATCATAATGAGCATGGCGAATAAAGAAGCTTTTTTTGGAATTGTCATATTACCCTCCTGAAATATCGTGTGTTTGTTTCTCTCTCTCTACATGTTGCCTGTTTCCTAAATTGTAGCACAAACGTTCTCATATACTACCTATAGGAATCTATAGGGGTCTTCTATACATAAGACATTCGGCTGGCAATTGAAACAGCTTCTGTGCTGGATTGCACACCTAATTTGTTAAAAATCACTTTTTTGTGATGATTCACGGTGCATTCCTTGATCTTTAATTTCGAAGCAATGGCTTTTACCGTGAGACCTCCGGCTATCATCTCCAGGATGGTTAACTGACGCTCGGTGAACTCCACTGCCGGTTTGTCGCACAGTTCAGCAGTCTGTTGACTCTGATAACAGTTCTGCATATATGCAGGAATCAACTTGGCAATAGCAATCAGTTCACCCTGCATATCCGCGTTAATGGTGGACACATCCAGATAACCAAAATGTTGGGATTCCATGGACAGAGGTGCGGCGTAACAATGCCAGCTTTGAAAATAAGGACTTTCATGCTGCTCGGGCAGCAGAAGTACAGGTTTATTGTTATCCATCGTTTCTGATATGGCGTTAACTCCACAGCTCTTTGCAGTGAAGAACATGCCCGGACGAATGGGGGAATGTTCTACTACAGCTTCAAGATCTGAACTGTAATCCATGGTGAGTAACACACCGTCCGTATCTGTGAGTAGAAAAAGATAAGTGCCCGTTAAATTCTCTTGGATAACCGAGATACTGTTCTGGAATGCATGAATCAGGAAATGATTGTTTTTACGAAGCCTGTCCAGACTGGATTTTGGTAAATAGTCGAACGGAGCCGTTCCTGCTGCATGCGAACAAGTCGGGGACTCTTCGTGTCTTGTAGAAAATCTAATGGCAGGCATGTTGTTCCTCCTTGCTGCACAGTCGTTAGATAGAAAGGTAGTTCTTATATCGAACTTGAGAATGTTCTCATCCAATCGTTTGAATGACGTGTCCTTCCTGGTCCTTGATTTCTGTTCTAACAATCTGAATGATAATATGATCCAATGAAGTTATCTCGAATGTTCCTTCAACCGGGCGAAGGTTCTTTGCCAGCTCCTCAACAATTTGTTTGTTCACCGTCAGGGTAACTTGTCTGTCCGATTCCAATACGGCTGGTTGTTCTCCTGCTTCAAACAGAATATTAGTATCAGGTCCGATCAAGGATAGAGAGGTACCTTTCGAAATTCGGCTACGAAGGATGGTGCCAACTAATACAGCTTGTTTGGCTCCGAGCTGGAGTTTGGCCGGAATCGCTTTTTGCAGCAATTTTTTGCGAGGAGACTCCCAGCCCAGTTGTTGTATGAATAAAAACGCTGTGCTGGACCCGTCCTGTTCAATTCCATCCTCAACCGCTTGTATAACCGAAGGAATATCTGCGTACGAATTTCTCATCAGATCCGTCACATATTTGGGCATGAACATGGAGGAGGCAGACAGGAATCCACGAGCATTCCAGCTTTGAATCATTTCCAGTTCCCGACCTGTAATGCCTACCATCTGAATAAATTGCACTGAACCATTAGGCGTAGAGATTGCGGGTAGATCCGGGTCTTCTATAAAGGAGAGCGCAGTCAGCAAAGTATCGGACTCCAGGCAGATGGGGCCATTAGCGTCCATGTAATCTCCTGGCTGAAAGATATTTCCACTGTTGAAGACGTATCGTCCTACATTCTGTAACAGATTCAGCGCCCAGGCTGGCGGTTCAGTTTCTTCTTCAGTGCGTGTAAGACGAAATGTGAGTTCGAATCCATACCCGCTTTTGGATGCATCCTGCATCTCTTTTTCATATAATTCAGAGAAACCATAGGTGACAAAATGCCAGTGAGGCATAGGTGTGTTCACTTCATAAACGCTAATGCCATCGAGTGGATCAGGACCACCGAGCATATACGGAAGGGCAGTGCCGTAGTGTTTTGGCTCTTGTTCCCCATACAATTCACGCATGGATTGATCAATCGCATCCCAACCAGCTGTGTTATCTTCATGAGTCATTATTGAATCCTCCTAGACTGTTCTTTCCCCCGAAAAACATTTAAAATTAAGTCTACCTGTTACTGAAGTGGTTTCAAGCGGCTTAAGGATGAATTGTGTTAAATAGGACCACAGGGTTACAAATGGCGATATGGGGAGTGAAATTACATGAGTATGAAAGGTATTTATTCAAGCGAGTTTGATCAGACAAGCTGGGACTCATTTTCCGAACTGTTTGAAGAACTTGGACAAAAGTTGGACCCCGCGTGGGTAGAACGTGCGCGATTACAAGGAATTCCGGCGGATATAAGTCGGGTGCTTTTGTGTGAAATGGGGGAGTACGCTTTTGAATGGATGGCGAAAGATATCCCGGCTTTAGGGGACCAAAGTCCCGCTGTTTACCTGGAAACGGAGGAAGGAGCGCAGGCATTAAGGGCAGCGATTATGCGTATGCCGCGTTGATTTTTTCGATGTTGAGAGTGTGCAAACGATTATATGATCCAGTGAAGTTGATTTTGCAAAATAGATATGTTACGCTTACATTACAAGAGCAAACACAACAGAATATGCAATAACATCTTTTGATGGATTGTAACTGTGAAGACAGGCAAAACCTAAACTGATGGTGAAATGAAGGCTCCTTTTTTTGGTGCTATTTTACCTTGAGTTTAGGTTTTTCTTGTTTTCTGCTCTAAATTACACAATGTTTTACCTGGAAAAACCAAAATAAATTTCGAAAAGAGGTTGTTGTTCATGACCACGGCAAAAAAAGGATTCCCCGAAAACTTCCTATGGGGCGGCGCTACAGCTGCCAATCAATTGGAGGGTGCATTCGATAAGGACGGCAAAGGCCTCTCCACAGCGGACATGATCGCTCATGTTCCCAAGGAGAAGCGTACAGGCGGACATGCCATGGAAATTTCCTCTTCCCGAATCGAAGAGATCCTCTCCGGCAAAATCGAAGAACGGTTCCCGAAACGTTTTGGTATCGATTTCTATCATCACTTTAGAGAAGATATTGCATTGTTCGCTGAAATGGGCTTCAAAGTATTCCGTTTGTCCATTCACTGGGCACGTATTTTCCCGAACGGTTATGATCAAGAGCCAAATGAAGCTGGCTTGAAATTCTACGATGAAGTATTTGACGAATTGTTGAAATATGGCATCGAGCCGCTCGTTACACTGTCTCACTATGAGACACCGCTTGGCTTGACGCAAAAATATAATGGCTGGGCTGGCCGTGAAGTAATCCAGCACTATGTTCGATATGCAGAAACGGTATTCAACCGTTATAAAAATAAAGTGAAATACTGGCTGACGTTTAATGAAATTAACGTCATGCTGTTCAGCCCGTACACTGGCGGCGGCATTCTGATCGATAAAGTGGACAACAAACTGCAAACAACTTATCAAGCGCTGCATCATCAATTTGTAGCAAGTGCATTGGTTACGAAGCTTGCTCACGAGATTATCCCTGGTTCCCAAGTGGGTTGTATGCTTGCTCGTATGGAAACCTATGCAGCAACATGTAATCCGGTAGATGTTCGTCTGGCTCAACACGAGAATCAGATCAACCTCTTCTTCACGGACATGCATGCTCGTGGTAAATACCCGAACTACATGGCTCGTTATTTTGAAGAAAACGACATCGTGATCCAAAAAGAAGCAGGCGATGACGAGATCTTGCTGAACAATACCGTTGATTTCATCTCCTTCAGTTACTACATGTCCGTAACCAAATCTGCATCCGCAGACAAGGAAGAAACATCGGGTAACCTGACTGGCGGCGTGAAAAACCCTTATCTGGAAGCGTCCGATTGGGGCTGGGAGATCGATCCGATCGGTCTGCGTGTAACCCTGAACAACTTCTGGGATCGTTACCAGAAACCATTGTTCATCGTAGAAAATGGTCTGGGTGCATATGACCGTGTTGAAGAAGACGGTTCGATCCATGACTCCTATCGAGTGGATTACCTGAAAAAACACATCGAACAAATGAAAGAAGCCATCAAAGACGGTGTGGATCTGATTGGATTCACAGCATGGGGCCCGATTGACCTTGTGAGTATGTCCACTTCCGAAATGTCCAAACGATATGGTTTCATCTACGTGGATCTGGATGACGAAGGTAACGGAACACTCAAACGTTCCAAAAAGGATTCATTCGACTGGTACAAAAACGTAATTTCCAGCAATGGTGAGCAGCTGTAGAATTCTCGTTTTCAGGATTGTTACCGCATAAAAAGCGGGCAAAACCTAACGCGAAAGTAGGCATGGAAGGAATCTAATTTTCCTGATGGCCCTTTTAGTTGGAGATTGTCCGCTTTTTCCTGTTGGCAAAGGATAGAGTATTGCATTTAGACAAAGAATGAAAATATCGTTAATTTAGAGAGGAATGATTGATATGACTACACCATTTCCGAAAGACTTCCTATGGGGCGGCGCTGTAGCAGCCAACCAACTTGAAGGAGCTTATAATACAGATGGCAAAGGTCTGTCTGTTCAAGATGTAATGCCACACGGGATTACAACGCCTAGAACGGAAGCACCTACAGAAGATAACTTGAAACTGATCGGGATTGACTTTTATAACCGTTATAAAGAGGATGTTAAACTGTTTGCTGAAATGGGCTTCAAAGTATTCCGTACATCTATCGCGTGGTCCCGTATCTTCCCTAAGGGAGATGAATTGGAACCAAACGAGAAAGGTCTGCAATTCTATGATGACCTGTTCGATGAATGCCATAAATATGGGATTGAACCACTCGTAACGATCTCTCACTATGAGACACCACTGCATTTGTCCAAAACGTATGATGGCTGGGTTAACCGTAAAATGATCGAGTTCTACGAGCGTTATGTAACAGTGCTATTTAACCGTTTCAAAGGCAAAGTGAAATACTGGCTGACGTTTAACGAAATCAACTCCATTCTGGAGGAGCCATTCATGAGCGGCGGGATCTATACGCCAAAAGCAGAACTGTCCAAACAGGATCTGTACCAAGCAATCCATCATGAATTGGTAGCAAGTGCGCTCGCAGTGAAACTGGGTCATGAAATTATGCCTGAAGCCAAAATCGGCTGTATGGTATTGAGCATGCCTACGTATCCGCTGACTCCTAACCCGGATGATGTGGTTGCAGCGATGCATGCTGAACAACGCAATGATATCTTTGCTGATATCCATGCCCGTGGTTATTATCCGAAATACATTAATCGTTATTTCAAAGCAAATAATATCAATATCAAGTTTGAAGACGGCGATGCTGAAATTTTGAAGCATACCGTAGACTTTATCTCGTTCAGTTATTATGTAAGTATCTGTGAGACAGGTGATCCCGAGAAACGTATCGAAGGAAAAGGAAACTTGTTCGCGGGTGTACAAAACCCGTACCTCAAAGCGAGTGAGTGGGGCTGGCAGATCGATCCGCAAGGACTGCGCGTAACCTTGAACAAATACTGGGACCGTTATCAAAAACCATTGTTTATTGTCGAAAATGGTCTGGGTGCAGTAGATGAGCTGATCACGGACGAAAATGGCAATAAAACGGTGAACGATGATTACCGTATTCAATACTTGAATGACCATCTGGTACAGGTGGGCGAAGCTCTTGAGGATGGCGTAGAAGTGATGGGGTATACGTCATGGGGCTGTATTGACCTGGTAAGTGCTTCAACAGCAGAAATGAAGAAACGTTATGGTTTCATCTATGTAGACCGCAACAATGACGGTTCCGGAACATTGGATCGTTACAAGAAAAAATCATTCCATTGGTACAAAGAAGTTATTAGTACCAATGGCGCAAGTCTTAAGAACAACAACGCGTAAATGCTAGTTCTTAGAGCATAGTTCTACAAGCACCTTCATCTGTCACATTAACGCACATTAACCGCTTTCACAAAAACATTGTCATATGGATAATTATATGGTAAGATGGGCCTAAGGCTAATGAATACTGGATTGTTACTGTTCAATCAGGCAAAACCAGAGGCGGGGCATATTTCGTGACCTGCTTTGGTTTTGCCTTTTACTACTTTGACGGTGCAAGGTGATGTGAAGAAATGAAAATTGAGAAGGTGTTGAACAACAACGTAGTTACCGTAATTGATCCGGGAGGAAACGAACTGGTCGTTATGGGACGTGGAATTGCCTTCAAAAAGCATACTGGTGAATTGATAGACGAGAGTCTCGTCGAAAAAATATTCTCGCTTGAAAGTAAGGAAGTATCACAGAAACTTAAAACACTTCTGTCTGATATCCCGGTTGAATATGTCGAGTGCTCGGATGAGATTATCCGTTATGCCGAGACGGTGTTAGGTGAGAAGCTGCATGAAAGCATCTACATTTCACTGACGGATCATATTCATTTTGCCATTGATCGACATCGTCAAGGATTGCAGATCCGTAACGCATTGTTCTGGGAGATCAAGCGCATGTACCGGAAGGAATATGCCATTGGACTCAAGGCGCTACAGATTATTGAGGAAACATTAGGGGTCCTGCTACCCGAAGACGAATGCGCATTCATTGCAATGCATCTGGTTAATGCCCAGATGAACGGTGAGATGAGGGAAACGATCAGTATTACAAACATTGTTAAGGACATACTTAACATCGTAAGACGTAGCTTTGTGATTGAACTTGATGAAGATTCATTGAGTTATTATCGATTTTTAACTCATCTGAAGTTCTTTGCCCAACGTGTGTTGCAAGGAACGGCGATTGAAGATAAAGAAGAAGATAATCCGCTTCATGACTTGGTGAGCAAGCAGTATCCGGAAGCACATGCATGTGCAGTAAGGATCAGTGATTATACGCGTAAGATCTATAATCGGGTGTTGTCCAAGGAAGAAATACTGTATCTGACCATTCATATTGAACGAGTTGTCAGAAATGAACAAACAATTGAATAAAGTTGGGATTGTTACTGCTAAAAAGGCAAAACCTAAACGTTGAATAATGATAAGCTTTTCTGCTTTGTCATTATTCAGTGTTTAGGTTTTTTTTTAACCTTCATTACACATAAAAGGAGCAAAACACAATGGATAAACAACAATTGTCCAAGGATATTTTGAAGCTTGTTGGTGGCGAAGAGAATATCGATCAAGTCACACACTGTATGACAAGACTCAGATTTAACCTGAATGACAACCAAAAAGCGGACAAAGCGACGCTGAAAAATACACCAGGCGTTATGGGCGTGATGGAGAACGGTGGACAGTTCCAGGTTATCATTGGTAACGATGTGCCTATCGTGTATAACGCACTCGTTGGCAACATGTCCAAATCACCAACCGCAGATAATGCCTCATCCGGTGCTTCAACTGGAGAAAAGAAAAAGAGAAATCCAATAAGTGCGCTGTTCGACTTCATCTCAGGTATGTTTACACCAATTCTGCCTGCGATTACGGGTGCAGGTATGATCAAAGGGATCGTGGCCATCCTTGTCGCAGTTGGATGGTTGTCCGATACCAGTTCGACCTACATCATTTTGTCTGCAATCGGTGACGGTGCATTCTACTTCCTGCCAATCATTCTGGCGATTAGTGCTGCACGTAAGCTGGGTAGTAATATGTATATTGCTGCGGCGCTTGCTGCGGGTATTATGCACCCGACCATTACAGCATTGCTGGCCGATGGTCACAACTCATCCTTTATGGGGATTACAGTCATAGCGGCAACGTATTCTTCTACAGTTATTCCAATTGTTCTAGCAGTTTGGATTGCTTCATATGTAGAAAAAGCCGTTGATCGTGTTGTACATGCTTCACTTAAGTTACTCATTGTTCCAACAGTTACCCTGTTAATTATGGTTCCACTGACGTTGATGACTGTTGGACCACTGGGTACGGTTCTTGGTAATGGTTTGTCTGGTGGTATTTCATGGTTGTTCGACAATATGTCCATCTTCGCAAGTATTCTGATTGGTGGTACGATGTCACTGCTGATCATTACAGGTATGCACTATGCGTTGCTGCCAATCGTTGTAGGTTCAATGACAACACTGGGTTACGACTTTATTATTCCACTGATGTTTGCAGCTAACTTGGCACAAGGTGGTGCAGCATTTGGTGTAGGTCTCAGATCGAGAAATAGCAAAACCAAATCCCTTGCCTATTCCACAGGTCTTACGGCTATTATGGGGATTACGGAACCAGCGATGTATGGTATCAACATGAAGTTCAAAAAACCGTTTATTGCAGCACTTATCGGTGGAGCTATCGCAGGTGCATTTATGGGGATCTTCAATGTTAAATCGTATGTTATTACAGGACTTGCGGGTCTGCCGAGTATTGCGGCATTTGTCAGTCCAGCAATTAGCACATTGATTTATGCTCTGGTTGGTGGTTTGATTGCCATCGTAGCAGCAGCAATCATTACGTATATCTTGGGCTTCCAAGAAGAAACTGCATCGGAGCCAGTAGCTGCACCAGCAGCTGAGCCGGCAACAGCAGCAACAACTTCTGCTGCTGTAACTGAAGAAGCAAAAGCACAAGATGAGCAAGTATTCAGCCCGATCACAGGTGAAGTTAAACCGCTGAGCGAAGTGCCAGACCCTGCGTTCTCTGAAGAGATTATGGGTAAAGGATTCGCGATTCAACCATCTGAAGGCCGCGTTGTATCTCCGATCAACGGAACCGTGTTTTCGTTATCGAAGAGTGGACATGCCATTGGTCTGGTAAGTGATACAGGCGCAGAGATGTTGATTCATATCGGGATTGATACCGTGAAGTTGAAAGGTCAGTTCTTCTCTCCTAAAGTTCAAGCAGGTGCGAAGGTATCTGTAGGTGATGTACTGATGGAGTTCGACCGGGAACAGATCGAAAAAGCCGGTTATACAACGATTACACCAGTCATTATTACAAACATGCATCAGTATGAGTCCATTGAGTCTGCTGGTCGCACGACGATCAAAGAAAAAGACTTGTTGTTCACTGCTAAAGCTTAACCATAAAAATGAAACAGCAGCTTCACCGGAATGTAATCCGGTAAAGCTGCTGTTTTTTGCTTATAGCCTTTTACACCACGGGAAGCATGCCCTGGACCAGTTGCACAAAGTGTTGTGCAGGCTTGGACAGATAACGGTTCTGCAGCCAGACCAGCGCCGAGCCAACCGTGGAATGCTGATCCTGGATGCGATATACGTGGAATGGGTGCTCGTGATATAGCTGTAGTACCGTGTGAGGCACGATGGAACTGGCGAAGCCGAGTCGGACCAGTTCCAGCAACATATTAATGTCTGAGCACTCACCCATGATGGAGGGGGTAACCTGATGCTCCCGGAACTTGTCCAAAATTAGCTCGAACATACCGAGTCCTTCCGTGCTTGGCAACAGTAGAGGGATACCTGTAAGCTGCTTGAAATAGGTCCGCATCTCCGCTCCAGGGGTCATCTCCGTTGGGCTATCCAGCGGTGTTGAAGAAATATAGAAGAGGGGCTCCTGTGGCAGGTGCAGCACCTCATAGCGTTCTGTCTGGACGGGCATGCGTACACAGGCGAGTTCAACTTTGCCATCTTCCAGCAGGCGGCATAATTGTGCAGACTCATTTTGCTGAATTTTATAGGTAACCTGTGGATGGGTGGTGCGAAACTGTTGCAGTGCTTGCGGGATCAGGCGATCCGATATGGTATTGATGCCGATGGCGAGTTTGCCTCGTATGCCGTGACGGAAACTTTGCATCTCCATTACAGCTTCCTCCATATATTTGGTCAAGGTAACCGCATAATCATAAAAGCTGCGACCCGCCTGAGTTAGCTCCATCATGCGCCCTTTGCGTTCAAATAGAATCACACCAAGCTCTTCTTCCATTAACTTAAGCTGCTGGCTTAAGGGCGGCTGAGCCATGTGAAGTCTCCGGGCTGCTGCTGTAATCTGTTTCTCCTCAGCAATGGCAATGAAATAGCGACATTGTTTGATATCCAAGTGGTTGTTCTCCTTCGCCTGCGATGTATATGTAATTCGTATGGGAAGCCAACAAAACATGTATTTTTAATATACTACGATCTTATGTTACCATACATTAGATTTGCATACCTGACTAACGGGACTTGGTTTCCATATAAATATTACTGCACGAGAAAGACCTTGAATTGGAGGATGAAACAACGTGGTTAGAACAATACATGATGCCGCTCAAGCGGGCCATACCGATGAGGTCATTCGATTTATCACACAACAGGGCAGCCGGTTGAATGAACGGGATGCATTGGGGCGAACACCTCTGATGGCTGCGGTGCAGGGTAACAAGATAGACACGGCAAGGATGTTAGTGGACGCCGGAGCCGACATTAATCTTCAGGATGCACGATTGGACAACCTGTTGTTATACGCGAGTGCTGAGGGTATGTATGACATGGTCGATTTGGCGATTACAGCAGGTGCAGATACGAGGTTAACGAATCGTTTTGGCGGTACAGCCCTTATTCCAGCAGCGGATCGGGGCCATGTGGACATTGTGGAGCTTCTGCTGACACGCAGCGATGTGGATGTGAATCATATCAACAACCTGGGTTGGACAGCCTTGCTAGAAGCGGTCATTTTGGGAGATGGTGGGCCGCGTCATCAGCAGATTGTTGCCTTGCTTTTGCAATATGGTGCAGATCCAAAGATCGCGGATCGGGACGGGATTACACCGCTTGCACATGCGAGCCGGCATCGGTATGCCGAGATGGAACGACTATTAACCCAAGTCTGAAGAGAGTTACACATTTATGATATAGAACAGTGAAAGGATATTCCGAACGAATGAACAGACATCAAGAGCATTTTTTACAAAAGAATATGAAGGACGTATCTTCACTGATTTTGGCAGGTATACAGTGGTTTTTCTTCCTGTTTACCAATACCGTTGTTGTTCCGCTATCCATTGGACATAATTTTCATCTGTCTCCGGATGCCATCGCTGCCTCCATGCAGCACGCATTTATCCTTACCGGAGCAGTGTGTATTCTTCAAGCTGTATTCGGTCATCGATATGCGATTATGGATGGTCCGTCAGGATTATGGTGGGGATTGACGCTAAGTTTGACGGTATCTGCTTCATCGGCCGGTATGAGTCTGGAGCGTATTGGCGGTGGACTGGCTGCAGGTTTTCTGTTAGCGGGACTAACGATGGTGATTCTGGGTTGGCTGGGAGCAGCGCAAGTGCTGCAAAAGCTGTTCACACCTATGGTGAAGAGTGCCATGTTGTTTCTAATGACGATTCAATTAACCATGAATTTTTTCAAAGGTATGATAGGATATACGGAGTTTGGCCGCTTCAATCTGCCTGTTGCCGCATTGTCCGTTGTCATTGCATTTTTGGTGGCATGGATTCAATTAAAGGGTAGGGGAAAACTGGGGAACTACGCGATCCTGATTGGGATTGTGGCAGGCTGGATCGCTTATAGTCTATTGTTTCCTGGACAACATGGAGGACAGCCTAATCAGGCCCCGGCTGGTCTCGAACTGTTTCCGTGGGGAGCACCCAGATGGGAACCCGGTATTGTCATTACTGCATTTTTCGTGGGGTTGGTGAATATGACGAATTCGATCACCACATTAAGCACAGTTGAGAAACTATACCGGACAGAAACAACAAGCCGTCAGTATAGGCATTCCTATGCGCTAACGGGTCTGTTCACGATGTTGTCAGCCTGTGTAGGTGTGCTGCCCTTTGGTTTATTTGCATCATCGATCGGGTTCCTGGAGAGTACTCGTATTCTGCGTCGTGCTGCCTTTATGATTGGAGCGGGGTTGTTATGTATGATGGGTCTTACACCTTCTGTGACAGCATTTTTTGCACAAATACCACCAAGCGTTGGCAGTGCTGTTTTGTTCGTGGCTTACCTTCAGATGTTCGGCACGGCACTAAGAACGCTTGAAGGTACAACGTTTAATTCTAAAACGATCTATCGTGTAGCGTTGCCGGTCCTCACGGGAGTTGCTGTCATGAATATTCCTGCTGAAGCCTTTCAAACCTTGCCCATGTATCTTATTCCAATCATAAGCAATGGTCTCGTCATTGGGGTATTGGTCTCACTCGTTCTTGAAAAAACCGTGAACTGGTCCAAAATGGAACAACCAGCGACAGTTAGTAAAGCGGCATAAAGAGTTTCATCTTGCGACAGTCCAATTTGATTGGGCTGTTTTTTTGTTTTTTGTTATCAGGCTATATTGCTAGTTCACTATTTCACGATAATTTTGCCTTGTCCTGCAAGCATTCGCATCTCTCTGGAGAGGCGGTCCTGGTTTCCATCCTGCATTTCCAGTTGAACTCCATAGTGCCATGAGGTATTTTTTTCATGACCCCAGCGGAGAGTGCCTTCCATATATAGAGGGTCTTCAAAGAGCAGCATATTCATTCCAATCCGAATATCGTTATTCTCTACAGGAAGGGATAGCGGAAATGACAGCTGACAGCCGGATCGACTGATATCGCAGAGTTCGGCCTGAATGGGTTTGGCTGGTGCGTTAACACCGTTGATGCTGAGAATATAGATCTCAAAGTGAATCGGTTCCTTCAATGTGTAGCGAAAGGGTTCTTTTCTATTGTTAATTGACATGGCTTGGCTTCCTCCATCAGGTTCAAAAAAAGTCAGTTATGCTTATATCGACCATTTGGAGCGAGAAATGAAGAGTTGCGAAAGCAGAGATGGTCCATGGGTTCCTTTTACACGTGTATCAGGCTTGATATAATGATTGAATATATTTCTGAGGTCAGACCTGGATCAGATAGAAGGGACGTGTGAATATGAGAGGAACATTTCAAATGCTTACAGATACGGCAACATTGTGCCTGTATGATCTGGCAGCGTTAAAACATCGTGCCGAGGATACTTCGGACTGGTGGTCCATTCCAGTGGATGAGCTGGCTGAGGTGAATGCAGGTCATTGTCTGTTCCTGAATCTGGGTGCGGATGGAGTGTATGAGGTGGAATGGAGCCTGGAGGATGTAGGGGAGGATTCAGGTCCAGATCACGCAGCGGAACGGGATAAGGTGTATCATCTGCAAGTTCCGTCTGGGCACATCTATCTGGGAGCGGCGGATGATGTCACTGGGGGTGAATTGGAGCCGGATGAGACGTGTGAAGGGGTTCTGTTTCAGTTAAAGCCCGGAAATTATGCGTGTATCGTCTCCAGAGAAGCCAGTCGGATCACCATTGTCATGACACCAAGTATTCAGGGAAATAACACGCTGGATGAATTAATCCGGATATAGTGTACATATACAAACAGGAGGGATTCATATGCAGGATTGGAACGAGATAACGATGATGAATGCAGATGCCCTGCGTAAACGGATGAGAATACTTGCTGCTTTGGATATTATCTTTTCGGAGGAAGAATGGCTACGCGTTCATCATTATGAAGATAAACTTCAGCCAGGTGTGGCATGGGGAAGCATCAATAACGGCGCAGGTGATCATCTGCATGTATTGTTTACGGATTCGGGCACGTTGATCAAGGGATTTGATCATGAGTCACCTTTAAGTCCGCATGCTCGTGAGGATGGTGAGATCTACCCGGGCATGTATGATGAAGTGCCGGAGACGTTGATGGCTGTTCTGCGAGATCAGGAGGAAACATTGGATATGGAAGATGTGACCTTTTGCCTATGGCAGGAAGGGAACGACTTGTCATGGAAGGTTGGTAACTGGATTCAGCTGGCGATGACCGAGGAAGACAAAGCGGACGCCAGAGGTGGTGCGGAATTTTTACTTGGATATATAGAGAAGAACTCGGAAGATTACGTTGATTGGGCAAAAGGGTACTACGACTTGCCGGATCTTCCGTTGGAAGCCGTAGCTGAAATATATGAAGAAAAACCAGTGACCGCCAGCCTGATTAAGCAGTTGTGTCCTGAGCGAGATGTGGCAGCAGCACTGGATGAGTTACAGCAACGCGGGTACGCCGTGGGACAAACGTAATAGAGTAGCTAAGGGAGATGGGGAAGCCATGTACAAGATGCAATTGGAACGTCTGCGTGAAAAGTTGATCACTCTCCGGAGTCTCGACCCCGATTTGGACCTGTTTGGCGCAGAGAACCATAAATATGAAATGGCATCTGTGTGGACGCAGAAGGATATCGCGCAATTTGAACAGAAATGGCGAATTGAGTTGCCGGAGGACTATAAGATATGGCTTCTTCATATGGGAACGGCTGGTGCAGGACCTTATTATGGTCTGGAAAACCCGGATGATGGCGTATACGCTGTTCTGGGTTATGACGATGAGCTGAACGCGGTCTCGGACCCTTTTCAATTCACGGAAGCATGGAACTGGAACTATGACTGGTTCGATGACAGCAAGGAAGAAGAGGAATGGTATGCCCTGGAACACGAATATTTTGATCCAAAGTGGTCGGCAGGTATGCTGCGCATCAGTGATTTTGGTTGTGGCATCTCCATGAATCTAATTGTTAAGGGAGCCTCCTACGGAGAGATCTGGGTTGATGACCGGGCTAACCGCAATGGAATTTATCCTGATCAGTATTGGGGCAATACGAATCGATTACATTTTCTGGACTGGTATGAGTTGTGGTTGGATCGTTCCATCCATCAAATACATGGTCAAAAGCAACAATCTGGAGCGAACGAAGTCTGAAGGAGGTTGTACATATGGGCTGGGAATATGGAATCAGAGCAACAGAGCCTGTGATTTTACCTGAAGTTGTGAAGCGTCTGGCAGATGCATTAACGTTTACCGAAGTGTATAGTCTGGAACACCAAGCCAACGGCTTTGTATTGAAACGTGAAGATCCTTCCTGGCCTATAGCTCTTGAAGTGTGCATAGAAGAGGCCTCTGGGTTAGAAGAAATTGTGGATGGGGAGTTGTATATCTACTGTTTGTTCCATATCTGGGGTGAAAAAGGTCGGAGCTGGATGCATCAGATGGAGCGAGAAACCAGGCAGGTTGATGGTGGTTTAATCTGGTTTGAACTCTGATCGGTAAGAGATTTGCCTGAAACAGGAGGAGCATATATGGCTAAAAAATCAAAGAGAACAATTCCTGCGCTCATGTATCAGTATCAAGGTCCACAGCGGAATGTGGGTTTTGTTTTATCCCCTTTATACATAGAAGAATCGGTTGAAGTAGAGATGGAAGACATGCTATTCATATATAATGAAGACTTTGACTATATTCGTCCTGCATTGGATCGTGCATTTCCATTAACTGACCCGCGAACTGGAGAAGAGATGAAGGCACTTGATCCCTGCTGGGACAATCCCATTACGAAGGATGTATGGGTAGAGATTTTATCAGAGTTGGATCAACAGGTGGTTGCAGAGCCTGAATTACGGAATTTTTTGAATCAGTTCACAGCTTGGGTGAGAAACCATCTGCAATTGGCCGACGGGATCGAAGTCACCGGCAATTTGTAAGTTAGTTGATCTTGAATTGTTCATGCTTGTGCGTAATTCAGTATACCTGCGGCAGAAGTGCTATGTAATCAAGCTCCCTCATGATGATGGCGGAGCTTTTTTTGATGAATAAAAACCGTTTGCTTCACTCACCCGTCTTATACCACAGAAAGAGAGAGAAGGAGGGATGCGGGGTGGAAACAAAAGCAGAGATGAACCAGAGGATCTATGTACAGACCGAAGATGAGACGGAATTTGTGCAATCCATTATGGAACATCAAGATACGCTCATTTCTATTGCCTACAGCTACCTGCGTAACCGGCAAGATGCGCTGGAAGCTGTGCAGGAGATGACATGCCGAGCTTGGATCAAACGTCGTACGCTGAATAATGAGAAGGCGTTCAAGTCGTGGATCATTCGGATTCTCATCTATGTCTGCATCGATGAACAGAGGCGCCGCAAGCGGGCGACACCTCTGGCGAAGGAGAATCTGGAGGACAGCATTCCGGCGTCTTGGATGATCAGTGTAGATGATAACCGAATTGCTATGGAATCTCTTTTGCAAAAGGTGAAACCGAAATATCGCCATGTATTATTGCTGAAATATTATAACGACATGACACTGACGGATATTGCCTCGATCCTCGGCAAACCAGAAGGGACGATCAAGACCTGGCAGCACAAGGGACTCCAGCAGTTGCGCAAGTTGATGAAGAATAGGAGGGATTGGCATGACCACTAACCCGGAGGAGAAAGCACTTCTTGCAGATGCATATCAGGTGAAAAGAGAGAAGCAGCACTGGAATCCGGCGGACACGACTGCTGCAATTCAACGTGGTCTCGCAAAGGGCAGAACAAAACGATCAGGTAGGACCTTTCGTGTCAAATGGATCACGGCAGTGCTGGTCACGGTTCTGGCTGCAGGTTGGTTTCTTATAGGCCCGCTTGGAAACTATGGGCAACAACCGGCAACATATACTGAGCCTGTAACCCATTGGGGAGTTCTAGAGCCCTTCCGTGGCCTGCTAACTTCGGATATGGACCGTGCTACGATTACTTCAACGCTCAATAATGGTTATGTGCAACTCGTGGATCGGACGGTTACATCGGGCATATATCAGTTTACCGTGAATGCGGTTCTGGCAGATGAGAACAGGATAACGGTATTGTATACCGCTAGAACGGATGCTTCGCAAGAGATGTATTCGATAGTCAATACCAAGATGACGGATGCAAGAACAGGTTATGTCCTTGATAACGGAAATATAGGAGGGGTGCATTTCTCGAATGATAAACATACCATTTATGGCCGGAATACAATTGAGCGAAGTCGAAATAAACCGCTGCCTGAGCAAGTGAATCTACAATTCCAGCTGTCCTCAGTTGTACCAGATGTGGTGAATTATGCAGACAACGGGGAGAAAGAACGAAAATATAAATTTTCCAAAAAAATGAATCTTTCTTTTCCTCTTGATCCTAAGTTTTCTATCCCCAAAACGGAAGTCATTAACGTTAATCGGACTTTTACTCTTGGAGGCTATGAGGTCTTATTGTCGGAGGTGGAGATGTCTCCGCTAGTAACTCGGGTCAAATTTGTCCATGCACCTGATCAAGAGATTGATTACAAAACGAAGTTGTCGATCAGCGAGGTCGTTTGGCCTATCGAGATCATTTCGACCTCCAGGAATGGGAAGCAGACCAAGTTATCCATGGTAGGCGGGAGCGGAACGGAAGACGGAATGATGTATTCTTTCAGCAGCAATCTGCTGGACAATCCGGAGTCAATGATATTAATACTTCGTGGCAAACCAGATAAGGTCTACGATGATTTACAAGAAGCCAAGAAGGATGAACTGGAAATCAAAATCAAATAAGATGAACTAACTGGAAATACTCTTATTCAGATTAGGTGGATGTTAGTGAAAGCAGAGAAGGGATGTCCCTGAAGGTCGTAAGCCTTGTGAGACATCCCTTTTTAAATATGGAAACGGCTGATCTTATACAGTTAAAATATCTACTCCCAGAGCTGGAAGGGTCAACTTCTGATCCAACCTCGCGCTGTTCAACAAGCTGCGATAAGGAACGTCCAGCGTAATCTCTCGTTGCTCATTCATCAAATTGATCAGGAAGAGGAAATTTTGCTCCCCCTTCGTTCGAATCGACAGCTCGACACCTTCCGGCAACTGGATTTTGGGCGCCAAATCCTTTTCCTTCAATATGCCTTCAAACAGCTGATAGAAATACGATGGCTCGGGCCAAGTGCCGACATAATACACTTCACCTTCACCAAACTTATTGACAGTAACCGCCGGTACACCCTCGTAAAAGTCGTTGTCATACCAGGCGATCGGCTCTGCGCCTCGCAGTTCCAGTAAATCGCACCATTGCTTCGCAGCGAATGTCTTGCCCTCCGCGTTCCGTATCCGATGCTCACTGCTGCCGATGGCATCATATTCACTTACGACAACACCCGCCGCTTCTGCCAGTAGCCCCGGCAGAGGCAGCATCTCACATACATTCCTCATGTTCTTCACACCAGTCCGATTGGTGAGGACAACCGTCCCCCCTTTAGCTGCGAATCGCTCCAGTCGTTGTGCTACTTCTTCACTTAACAGGAAGAGGGAAGGGACAACGACCAGCTTGTACCCATCGAGCTCCTCGGTCCAATTGATAACGTCTGTACCTACGCCCATTTTTAGAAATGCATTATGCATTGAGGACAGGTTGTCTATATAGTGCATTCCTCCTTCCGCCTGCGGCTGAAGGGAAAGCGCCGTATGCTGATCATGCGAATGCAGAATCGCAACTTGGGTAACAATGGTCGAGTCGGCCAGCAGTTCTCCTAACTGGTTCACCTCGCGAGTAAGCTCCGCGAACTCCCTGAACCTGCGTCCAGGAACATTGCTGTGGTCGATCAGCCCATGCCAGAATTGTTCGGCTCCGACGGTTGCACTCCGCCAGCGGAAATGGACGACCATATCTGCACCGCGAGCGATTGTCTGCCAGGAGCGAGCTCGGATCAGTCCAGGATACGGGGTGCGCTGAATCGGCATCCAGGCGCCCTGTGCTCCGCTGAGCTGTTCCATTACCCAGAAATTGCGGCGTTTGATACCGCGAACCAAGTCCAACGTAAGCGCTCCGTTCCTCGGAAACCGATCGCCATAATCGCGATACAGCTCATTCGGATAATAATCAACAGAGACGAAGTCCAATTCGTTGTGCATATCATAATAGTCCAGGCTATTCGGATACTGCCACATGTTATGCGTCACAAATTGGCCTGGACAGTTACGGCGTAAAATCTCAAGCTGCCATCCCAGCAGATAGCCTACGCTGTCAGAACAAAATCGTTTGTACTCCAGAAGATAGGAAGGATTCATCGGTTTGCTGGCACCGAGTGGTGTTGTTACCTCAGCCCAGCTGCTGTACTCACCACTCCAGACGACCGTTCCCCACTCCCGGTTCAACTCCTCCAGATTGGAATAACGCTTTTGAAGCCAAGCGACAAATGAACGATTACATGTATCACAATGGCATTCCTGGTAGTGCATCTCGTTATCGATTTGCCAGCCTATGACGGCGGGATGCTTACTATAGCGCTGTGATATCGCTTCCAAAAATTTGGAGCCCAGCATTCTCAAGGAAGGGCTGTTGTTGCAACGATGTCCACGCACACCTGGCCGAATGATGTGGCGTTGTTCATCCATGGGCAGCACATCCGGATAACGGGTTGTCATCCAGTTTGGCGGGGTATTGGTGGGGGTGCATAACACAATTTCCATGCCGCGCGAAGCGAATACTTCTATAGCCGCATCCAGCCATTCAAACTGATAATTACCCTCAGTCGGTTCCATTCGGCTCCAGGCGAACTCTGCCATTCGCACAACAGCAACCCCCGTCTGTTGCATAAGTATGGCATCTTTCTCCCATAACTCCGGGGTCCATTGCTCTGGATAATAATCAATTCCTATCTTAATTTCCATCCTGTGATCTCCTTTATTTATCAATATATTGCGATTATATGTTATATTAATTCGAGTGAATATCTTAAATAATTAATATGATATAACAATATTAAGATCAGGAGAGTTAGTCGTATGCCTCATCCCAATCGTAATTTCCCGGTGTTATCTGCCCGAGACAAGCTGCTCCCTTTTTATTTACTTGGCATCGGCCTGCATCATGAACAGGAGCATATCCGCCGAGACCAAGGCATTGAGGATTATCAGTGGATACAATGCCGCAGCGGTGTGGGTAAGCTCAAGCTAAGTGAAACGGAACATATCGTCAAGCCAGGTATGGGCATGCTGTTATTCCCTGGACAGAAGCACGAATACTATGCGCTATCCGACAGTTGGGAAGTCGACTGGATCATTTTCGATGGCAACGGGTCAGCAAACTTGTTTGAAACCGTGGGCATTGTCGACACATGCGTATACACGCTTGCACAGCCTGAATACCTTCTATCCCGAATGCGGGAGCTGCTGCAAGCTGCCTTAACACCACAAGAGCAGACATTAAGCAATTACGCCTGCTCCGCTGTCCTCTATACCTTATTGACAGAGATTATTCAACGCGTATCTGTGGAGGGCAGCGATACCGTCGGGCAGCAGTATGAGCGAATAAAGCCGGTTCTGGACTATATTGAACAGCATTATGCTGAAGAGATTACTTTGCCAACGCTGGCTGGATTGATCTGTGTCACACCAGAATATTTCTGTCATTTGTTTAAGAAGACGACAGGTCTTCGTCCCATCAGCTATGTTAATCAGGTAAGAGTCAACAAGAGCAAGGAACTGCTGCTTGACAATGTGCAGCGCGGGATGGAGGATATTGCTCGGCAAGTCGGTTTCGAATCGACCAGCTATTATGGAGCCATCTTCAAGAAGCTGGAACGACTTACACCTGGCGCCTTCCGACGCAGCTATCAGAAGTCGTGACATATTATTATCCGCAAACGAATGGTTTTTCGTCAGAGGCTTCAGGAACTGATCCGAGGGCAGATCAGTTCCTAGTTGTATCACATAGTACTCGTTAATAGAGCCGCTAATTAGCGGCTCTATTTTGTGTGAAAAAATGGCCTGGTTTTACGTTTTTTCACTATATCTGATCTGCTGTTGCATAAAAATGATAATAATTGTCTTTTTGCAATTTTTGTATTGTCACAGCCAAAGTTACACGATATAATCGAGTTGTCTTTGAGGATAATATTATAAAGGATGGTGAAATTTTGAAGAAATTTTCGATGCTTTTACTCGCTGTAACTCTATTGTTGTTAACTGTCTCCACAGCCCCGTCTACATATGGTGCGGCCAGTTATCCAAACACAGGTACGAATGGGTTGACTGGTTTTGCAGGCAGTGCCAAGAATGAAAATGGTGTGTCCAAGTCAGCTACGACAGGTGGCAAGAACGGCCAGGTGGTTTACGTTAGTAATCTTAATGACTTGAGAACACATATGGCAGGCTCTACAGGCAAGATTGTCGTCGTTGAACAGAATATTTCTTCCTCCACGCTACAAAAGGTTGAATTCGGAGCGAACAAGACACTTGTAGGTTCCTTTGGCAAACATACATTAACGAATATTCATTTCAGATCCACAAGCAGTTCAAGCAATGTGATTTTTCAGAATCTGACTTTTGAACACGCTTCCAATATTAATGCCAATGATGATATCCAGATGTATATCACTTCAGGCTCCAATTACTGGATTGATCATGTGACGTTTGCTGGTCACAGCTACAGCTCTGGCGGTAGTGATCTGGACAAACTTCTGTATATTGGCGATCGCGCCGACTATATTACGATTAGCAATTCCAAATTTGCGAACCATAAGTATGGCGTCATCTTGGGTCATCCGAATGATGGTAACAGCAGTTACAATGGAGTACCTCATGTGACGATGTCCAATAATTACTTCGAAAATTTATATGTACGTGGTCCTGGACTCTTAAGATATGGTTACTTCCATCTCAAAAACAACTATGCAAACAACTTTAATCAGGCCATCACAATTGGTGAAAAAGCACGGATTTATTCTGAAAACAACTACTTTGGTGCTGGCGCTGAAAAGGGTGGCATCCTGGATGACAAAGGAAAAGGTGAGTTTACGGATACGGGAAGTACACCAGCGCTTAATAGTCCGACTTCTCCTAAAACGAACTGGAGACCAAGCTCCAATTACAGTTATCAGGTAGAGAGTGCCAGCTATGCGCGTGAGTTCGTCACCAAGTATGCAGGCTCCTCCAATACGACACTTGTATTCGGAAAATAAGACCATGTATTCATGTTTATTAGCGTAACCAAGAAGCCTTTCTTGTACGTAACAGCGTATAAGAAGGGCTTTTTATGTTTTTTATATGGAAGCACATTAATTAAAAGTAAATATTTAAATTTATATCCGGAATACCGATATACATAATGTAGCGCTGCTTTCATGTTTGTGAAGTAACATTGTACTATGGCGGTGGCCTGAGCGTTGCGTCGAAATATGCACGGTAGAAAACCATAAAGAGGCCGGTGTGAGTGCGAGTATGCCCTACAATCGCAAGTTATTTTATCTAAAGGACGGGGTATGCATGAATCGTATTGACGAAATTATATGGAAACGGAACAAGATCATCAGCATCATTCTATGGGTTGTATTAATTGTAGGATTTTCTGTAGCTTTAATTGAGCCCAAATTATTTATTTCCAACGGTGTTGTGATCTTGTATGGAATATGGCTCGCTTATGCAAACGCCAAAAAGAAGCACATCCATCTAATTCCTTGGGTGAACACTGTGCTGATCTCGTTGTGTGGGGTATTCGCCGGATGGGGAAGTGTTGAACCGCTGCTTGCCATTCTTATCTCTTCGATCCTGCTTATTTATCCAAATAAAAAATTATTTGTCATCGGATTTTCGGTTATGCTTGCGAACAACATTCTTCAACTTGTGATTATTCCTACAACGACTCAGGATCAGTTTGTGACTAATGCAATCAACGTAGGGCTGTTCGCCGTTACGGGCGGAATCATGTTCATGGTGTCCTATCTGAACCAAAAGCTCTTTCATGAAAGTGAAAAAAGATGGAGCGAGGTCGAAGCGTCGCGGACCCGGGTGGAAACGATGCTTGAACGGGTTAAGGAGTCTGTTGGCGGACTATCTCGTTATACGGATCAATTGAAGCAAAAGGTGGATTCAACAGGTTCCATTACCCATGAAGTGACCCTGGGATTCAGTGAAGTTGCCAAAGGCGTGGAGTTCCAGGCGACCAGTGTGGCCGACATTTCGGAATCCTTAGCTGTATCGGATCGGCATATTAAGGACGTTGCGTTGTACTCCCAGCAGATGAAAGAGTTGTCTGCAAGTATGGCAACGAGTACGCAAACAGGAAGCGAACATATGGACCAACTGAATATTCAGATGCAAGAGTTATATGAAACGATCAATACAACTGCAAATGACATGCGAAAGTTCAATGAGGAAAGTGAATCCATGACACTTATGCTGAACAGCATAGCGGATATCGCAACTCAGACCAACCTGCTCGCGCTTAATGCAGCCATTGAAGCGGCTCGTGCAGGCGAGCATGGACGCGGGTTTGCCGTTGTATCAGAGGAAGTACGCAAGCTGGCCGAGAGCTCAGGTCAATCTGCGAATGATATTTCAACCATTCTGTCTCGATTAAAAGGACAGACGCAGGCACTGACAGATCGATTCGAACGTATTCGTCTATCGTTACAACACGGAAGAGACAGTGTGCAAACGGCAGATGAAGTGTTCCGTACAATTAACAGCAACTCTCAGCATGTGTTGAATCAAGCGACAGATATTGAGATGAGTTCGGCTACAATGAAGGAATCTTCCACCAGAGTAGTGAATGAGGTTTCCGAGATTTCGAGTGTAACGGAGCAATCCAGTGCAGCGACAGAAGAGATTCTGGCGAGCATGGAAGAACAACGTAACCTGACACAGAAGATGGTGGAAAGTTTCGGAGAACTGGAACAACTGATTGTGAACCTGAATGACTTAGTCTCGGATCACCAGGCTTCTTCCGTTGAGAATAAACTTTAATACTATATCGTTGAAAGTTCGTCTGTACGTATTTATCGTGCTGGACGGGCTTTTTTTCATCTGCAGTACAGCTTGAAGCCGACATTTTTTTCCTATACAGTGTGTGTAGAGTATGAAGAGAGTAGAACTGAAACTGTACATGGTAGTTAAAAGAAGATGTTACCTCATGGGGGAGTAAAAGGTTGAAGAATAAAGGAATGAAAGATAATTTGGACTGTGATGACCGTACATATGAGGTTAGGAATGATAATTGCGCTGCACGCGTACGTTTTTATGATCAGCATTCGTTCAAAGACATGGACTGGCCCGATACAGAGGACGGCAGATATGCCAGAGCTTATCTGGAACCTATGATGCTGGACGGGACCCAAAGCTTTATGTCCAACGTGGAAACGACATTGTTGCTCGCCCGGATTGATGATCTCGTTATTCCGCTGACGGTGAATGATACAGAGTATGATAATGCTTACGTTTGTTCGCCATATACGCATTATGTGAGTTACGCCAAGCAGGAATTGAGCATGTTGCAGAAGCCTGTGTTGGAAAAAGGTCTTTCTGTGCTGCTCAGTCTAATAGGTTGGGGAATGAAGCAATCGCAGATCAACAAAGTTGTGCATGTGAACAACTGGTTGTTGTCCACCAATCTGTATCCAGCCATGTCCGGTGAACAGGCAGAATGTTTGCTTGCAGCGGTACAAGAGCGATACCCTGAGCATGTCATTGTGTTTCGCTCCTTGTGCCCGGGACTTCATCCCGATCTGACGGCGAGGCTAACGGAAGTGGGGTGTCGACTGATTCCGAGCCGACAAATCTACCTGTACCAAGCGCATGATCCGAATTTTGGGAACTCGAAGTCACGCTGGCTGTTGAAGCGGGATTACGAATTATTGGGCAAGCATGGATACGAATTCGTTTCCGAATCAGATATGACGGATGCAGATATTCCGCGAATCGTTGAGCTGTACAAGCTGTTATACCTTGAAAAATACTCCTACCACAATCCCCAGTTCACCGAGCGGTTCATTGCTGCTGCGATGGCATCAGGAACACTCAGGATCTATGGATTGCAAAAGGAGGGGCGCCTGGACGCGGTCATGGGTTATTTCTGCCGAAATGGAATCATGACAACGCCGTTGTTCGGTTACGAGACAGCGGTGCACCAGTCTGTCGGGCTATACCGCATGTTATCCGCTTGTCTGATCGGACAGGCCCGCGAGAACGGCCATCTGTTACATGAGAGCGCCGGGGCGGCGCAGTTTAAGCGCAATCGCGGTGCTGTGGCGGATTTTGAGTATTCGGCTGTGTATGAGCGCCACCTTCCATGGGGCAGACGCTGGTGCTGGCTGCTGCTTGATCGATTGTTGAATCGGATAGGTGTGCCGCTGATGCGCCGCATGAAGCTGTAAACAAACATAATAACGTTTTTGCGCTGCCCGATGCAGGTGTGAGCTTGCAACTGGTTTGACTGCACACATACACACCCCACCGGTCATCCTGATATGTACACTTAGTGCTTAGTTACACTCGCCTAATTAGACATGCTCTGCGAGTTGTACCTCGAAGCCATCGGGATCTGTAATGTAAATAAAGCGCAGATGCGGATTGGGCTGGATGGGGCCACGTACAATCGGAATATTCAGTTCTGTCAGTCGTTCCATGGCTTCATCCAGCGAGTTCACCTCATAACCGATCGACACGCCGGCCTCTGGTTTAAGAATGGATTCACTGCCCTCAATCAGTTCCAGTTTGGTTTCATTCTCCATGCCCAGCATGGCAATCTGCCGTCCACGGCTTTCGAATCTGCGCTGAATTGGAAGTCCGAGCATGTCGTGGTAGAACCCGAGTGAAGCTTCCAAATTACTGACCCTCAGCGTGATCCAGTTTAATTTGATCAACATGGGTGAATCTCTCCTTTTTCTTGCATGATATGTATTTTTGTTACGTTCATTATACGCTAGGCGTTAGCAGGAACCTACCCCTTATCAGTAAACAATAAAATAGCTGCCGAAATATTCGGCAGCCAAATGGTGTAATCTCTTGCAGTTCCGGTAGTGCTAACGAATTATTGAATCAGATCAATGGCCGTTTGTGGTACAAATGCCTCTACACCGTTATAGACAATGACACCCTCCAAAGTTGTCTTTTTGCCGTTTACCAGTGCAATATTTTTGTAGATTTGCAGTTCCAGCTTGGTATTGCCTTTTGTTACGAGGATCTTCGGATTTTTAGCGTCAGTCAGGTCCAGTTTGTACGTCGCACCTTTGGCTGTAAATGCCTGTTTGGCAGGTACAAACAATTGTTTGCTCACGCTGTCGAGATCCAGATCCAGTACTCGTGCCATATATTTGGCGACATCCGTGTTATCAATCACACCGAACGGACGGTCATTGTTCGGAGCATACGTGTACAGCACGACATCTCCACCTGTATGACCACCGGTTGTCCAGCCGATCCCTGCACGTTTGCTAATCATTGGACCAATTGCATAGTTAAGACTGCCTGGCTCGGCCGCTTTGATGGTGGCAATCTCTTCGGAAGTCAGGTCCGTAATGCCATAGTATTGTTTCATCACTGCTTTGATGTTTGTACGCTTCGCATTCAGCTTTGCTTCAACGCCTTCGCCTGTCAGTTTGGCCTTTTTCAAAGGTCCGATAAATGTGGACAACGGCTCTTTATCGTACGTGCCGCTAGTTGCGTTGTTACCAATGGTGAGTCCACCATTACCATGGTCCGTAACAGCCACAACGGCAGTCTCTCCATCCGCTTTGGCAAAATCCATGGCTACTTTTACGGCATCATCAAATGCCAGCACGTCACTGATAATACCAATCGGATCATTGGCATGAGCTGCCCAGTCCACTTTACTGCCTTCGACCATCAGGAAGAAGCCGTCTTTGTCTTTGGACAGAACTTCAATGGCTTTGGATGTCATCTCGGCAAGGCTCGGCTGCTTGGCAGGATCACGGTCCATATTGTAAGCCATGCCTGCGGGTGCGAACATGCCCCATAATTTATTTGAATCGGATGCTTTCATTGCGGCTGGTGTAGTGATGTAATCGTAACCCAGTGCCTTGATGGACGAAATCAGATTCTCGCCGTCTTTACGTCCGGCTGGCTCAAGATATTTGCTACCTCCACCCAACACAACATCCATGCCATTGTAGACTTGTTGCTTGCTGAGTGCATCATAGTTTTTGCGGTCCGGATAGTGAGAGGAGAAGTCCGCTGGTGTGGCGTGCATAATCTCGGATGTAGCGATAATGCCAGTTGCTTTACCCGCCAGTTTGGAAGCTTCCAGTACGGAAGCGATCGGTTTTCTTTCGTCTCCAGGCGCAATAGCCTTTTGTCCAGGCATGGTAGCCTTGTCCGGCAGTACACCGACAAATCCGGTATGAGATTTATAACCTGTAGCAAAAGCGGTTCCGGCAGGGGCCGAGTCGGCAATCGGCGCATCGGCGGAGTGAGTCCGAACCATGCCGCTTGCCATGGAGTCCAGTGTCAGGGACGAGCCCTTATACCAACGAGCCAGAGCGGTAGCATCGTTAGCCATACCGTCAGGAATCAGAATAATCACATTTTTAATCGGTGATGCAGATGTCGTTGAGGTGGTGTCTTCCACAGCCCACGCTGCACTGCTACCTCCGAGTGTAGCCGTAACAATTGTTGTCACCGCGAGCATCATTTTGGCTGCACGGACATTAAACCGGTTTAACATGAATGCATCCTCCTAGAATATATGTATAGTTTGGTATCTCAAACCAAGTGTATACAACAATTGCTAAACTACCGTATGAAATGGGTTAACTATATGTAAAATTTACGATTAGTGAAGGATGCTGGAATTCAGGTGAACTGAACAAAATGAAGAGTCGACGAATTAAGAGACAGTATTATAGATCATCATGTTGTATGTTGAGTTTAAACCCGCATGAGAATGCAATTTTTTATGTTGCCCTGTCAGAAGTCCTATGAAGACGATTAGAAAAAGATATTGCGAACGCTTACATTATGTGCTAACATCACCATAACAACAGGATTGTAACCGTGTTTAGGGCAATACCTGTGTCAGTTCATTCGTTGGTTCTTTGTTCATCAAACGATTGATTGCGTTTACATTTTCATATGGAATGAACCTCATTCCTCAGGGTTGTTACTGATTGCAGGCAAAACCTGAATTGAGGGCAGTAGACCACGCTAAAGCGATGTCTGTTTGCCTTCGGTTCAGGTTTTTTTTATATAAAAAAATGCCTGGTGGCATGACCGCAAGCGCCGTAGCAGATATTTCGAGCAGAAAGGAGCGAGCGTAAGAGACCATTTTTCCTAAATAGAGATATAGACTCATCCAGACATTGGAATACTGATTCTTAGATACGCATCTCTAATGGACATTCCAATGAACTTATCCCATCACACACTATTCGACAGCGAGGAGATTTATGACATGAAAACCATTAAACGTTCGATTGCTGTAGCAACAATTCTGGGGTTATGTATATCCGGTTTACCGGAATATGCAGCAGGCAATACAGCATCCTCTTCTTCAGCAGCGATGGACAAGTTGATCCAATCCGAGCTTATTCGCGGCAGCGGTCAAGGTGTTAATGCAGCTTATCTGAACAAAAAGGCTACACGCATTCAGGCCGCAGTACTTTACTTGCGTTTGTCCGGATTGGAGAAAGAAGCACTCGCCTATCAGGGATCGGAAACGTATGACGATGCGGCTCAGGCAGGCAAAGTATTGCAACCGGTCGTTGGTTACTTGAAGCAGCATCCGTATGTGTCTGAGATCGTAACAGGAACGGAGAAGTTTGAACCTCATGCACCACTTACAGCGGAAGGTTATGCCGAAATGCTGCTGAAGGTGCTTGGATATGAAGCAGGTACGGATTATGAGCAGGGATCGGCTTCCACCTATGCGGCTGGTAAAGGAATTAAGGCACTTCAAGGGAAGGGCCCAAGTCAACTTACCAATCGCCTGATGGCAGAGGCAACCGCGCAAGCATTGCAGATGCCGCTCAAGAATGGCAGTGGAACTTTGGAACAGAACTGGTTAAAACATAAAGAAGCTGGAGTGTTCAAACCTCAAACGGTGCAACAGACCAAGTATGGCGCGATTGATGGCAAAACCTATGAGCAATATGGCACGCTCGGCTGGCTTGGTGTTCCTTACGCGGCACCTCCGGTAGGGGAACTGCGCTGGAAAGCCCCGCAAGAACCGGAATCATGGACAGGAACCAGATCGGCTAAGGAATTTGCAGCGAACAGCTTGCAGATCTCCGGCAAGACTACAGCGGGGAGCGAAGATTCGTTGTATCTCAATATCTGGCGTCCCGACACAACCAGCTCGAAACTTCCGGTTATGGTGTTCCTGCACGGTGGCGGGAATATGACCGGATCAGGCAAAGATTTTCAGGGTGAACAGCTTGCACGAAGCACCAACAGCATCATTATCTCGGTGAACTACCGTCTGGGAGCTCTCGGATTCTTCGAGAATGCAGCGTTGAAAACAGGCAATGCCTTGGATGATTCCGGTAACTATGGTCTGCTTGACGCATTCCGTGCACTAGAGTGGGTACAGGATAATATCGAAGGTTTTGGCGGAGATACAGGCAATGTTACATTAGCCGGACAATCTGCTGGTGCACGTGATGTGCTGGCAACTCTGATCTCGCCACTTAGCAAAGGATTATATCAAAAAGCAGTTGCTTTCAGCGGAGGATTGACGACAGCATCACCGGAAGAAGGCGAGCAAAAATCCGAGGATGTGCTTGTGAAGCTACTCGTGCAAGAGGGGAAAGCGGCTAACGCAGAAGAAGCAAAAGCATGGATTGGCAAGCAATCTCAGGCACAGCTGGAGAGTTACCTGCGTGCACTACCTGCGGACAAGTTGGTCACCGCGTTTGGTGCAACGGCAATCCGTATGGACCCATTCCCGCATCTGTTCCGTGATGGCACAGTGATTCCAAAAGAAGGATTTGACGCCATCAATAATGGCAATTACACGAAAGTACCGGTATTGCTCGGCAGCCTGGAAACGGAGTTCTCCGGTTTTGCCTTCGGTGATCCAAACTTCTCTCCATCCATCGCCGACGAGACTCTGTTTACTGATAAAACCAAGGCGGAGCAATATGCTGCTGCGTTGAAATACGGTAGCGAAGCTTATGCAGGCTTTAATGCAGAGCGTGTAGCGGAGCAATTGACAAGTGAAGCAGGTCAGCCGCCGGTATATGCGTATCGTTTTGCATGGGGCACACAACCTGGGGTCATCTCTGAGCGTTTGCTCACACTACTGGGCGCACCACATGGTGCGGATATGGACTTTTATACAGGACACGCAGACGGAATTGCTGCCTATTTCCCTGATGGGTACTTTAGCGATACAAACAAACCAGGACGTGATCAGTTGTCCGCCGCGATGGCAGCATATCTGAAGCAGTTCCTGTACACAGGCAATCCAGGTACGGGTGGATCACCTGATCTAGCGGCATGGACACCTTGGACGAAAGATGCTCAAGCCCCAATCATGCGTCTGGATGCTAGCAATACAACGGCAGAGATCGGCATGTCCACACAATATAATCAAGGCAAAGACGCCGTTATGGCAAAGATGAAAAAAGAATTGCCTGAAGAAACGTATAAACTGTTGACGGAAAAAGTGTTCGCAGGTCGTTTCTTCTGGGAATAAGGATCACCGGATAGGAAGGTATATATAGATAAATTGAAAGCCAAGGGAGCATGCTCTCTTGGCTTTTTGTACTGTTCGTTATACTTAAATATGGTATTGTTGTAAATATAAATTAATAAGATATGGGAAAGGGGAAAACGTACATTATGGATGGAGTTAGTAATTTTGGTATTGCAGGTATTATAACGCTATTAATTTTCTTTATTATGATTGGTCTTGTATTATATCTGGTTTTCTATCTTGGGATGAAGAGGTCTGGCGTCAAAGAGGAAGTATCCGCATTAAGGATGGAAGTACAAGTGTTACAAGAGGAAGTAGAGCGGAACAGGCGGGAATTGGAAAATATGAAGCGTCGATAACCTTTACACCACTAGTTTTGGATACGCGGAATGGTGTGGGTACAACAGTAGGAGAGGACAGGGGCTCTACGCCCCTACCTACTCAATATAACGTGACACCGTTCAGTTCAGCCTGTGCATACCAAGGGCACTCAATCTATTTCTTGGCAAAAAAACTAAGTGTTCCGGTGCTTTCATCTGCACTCACAAACAGGCTGCGTCCATTTACCCCGTGAATTCCTTCCGGTGATTCTCCGGCTGTAGGAATCAGACCCAGGTAGTCCGGATTGACCGGATCAGCAAGATCAAAGAACAAAATGGCATCTGCCCGTTCGGAAGCTACCGCGGCATATGTTGTGCCGTCTACAGTAGCAACGGTCAGATTCTCCACTTCACTTCCCTTGTTGGGACTGCGATCATCCGGATACAAGCCTACCATAGCTGTTGCCTCGTCAATGAGGTTCTGGCTATCGTACATCCGCTGGCCTTGCAGATCCCAGACAGCAATATTACGTCCGCCTGCTTTTACACCATCCTCAAATTCATTCTTGCCCAAGTCCCCTTCATTAGCTGTCAGCAGGTATTTACCATCTGCCGAGAAAGCAATCCCATCCGGTTCATAACGAGCTGTCAATGTCTCTTTAAACTGAACGATACCATCATCTTTCAGATCCGCTTGATGTGAAGTGGTACCCAGAGCGAAGATTGAGCTGATTTTTTTTGTCTCCAGATCTACAATGGCAACAACATTGTTTTCCTGTAACGTGATGGCTGCTGTTTTACTATCTGGACTAATGGCAACATACTCTGGTTGTGGATCATGCGGATAGATGGCACCTTCTACATTGTCCAGAGATACTGGCAAGTTGGTGATTTCACCCTCCAATACGTTCCCGCCAGCAAAAGATACTACCATAATGCTACCCGGACGTTTGGTGTTGGCATAGTCAATTTCATCGGCAGCTTTATTCAGCTCTTCATCCTCTATCGCGATAACCGCATGCAGACCGTCAGGTGACAGTGCAATGGAGTCAGGACCAATGCCGAGTTCATACGTTTTGACGGTTTTGTAGGTTGTCAGATCCACAATGGCAAGCAATCCTTTGTTTGCTTCGCTATCTGTATCCCCTGTACGAATAACAGCAAGACCGTATTTGCCATCTTTGGACACGGTTACGCTCGTGACTTCAGCTTTGGCGGAGAGGTCATGGAAGCTTACCGTCTTCAATACGTTGATGTTTTTCAAGTCAGTAATGTCCAGCACGGAAATGCTGCCATTGTCTGCTTCGGTTACGAGCAGGCGCTGTCCATCTGGCGTAGAGGCTGATATTTCTGCTTTGCCACCGGGCATCTGAAACGATGCGGTCTGTTCAAAACCGGTTTTATTTTGGTTTAGGATCAGTTGATCCGTAATTAATTTTAGCGTTTGGGAAGATACATACGTTGTACCTTTGGTGATGTAACTTTTACTGTCCAAAGAAGTTTTCACACCGTTGATGGTGGCTGAAGACGTCCCTACAGGAAGTTGTATTTTAGTATCTGCGATCTGGATATCTACACTGCGACTGCTACCGTTCCATGTGACCGTACCCTGCATATTTTGGATGGCTGTACGCAGTACGATATGATCGTTGGCAGGTTTAGTTGCGTCAGCAGCATGAATCATGGATGTGTAGCTGGTTGCTCCTGTGGTAAGAATGGCAGTCATCGACAGAACGGCGAGCCATTGATTTCTCTTTTTCAATGTTCCAGATCCCCTTTATCGTATCGTGTGTAATGAGTTGTACAATTGTTTTAGTATAGGGAGCTTATGTTAAGGAAAGGTAAGAGAAGTCTGCAATTTGTGTAAAATATGATGTTTTCCAGATATGAATGCAAATAAAAAGCCTATTGGCAGAATGATTTCTGTCCAATAGGCTTTACTTTACGTTAGTGTGGGGCAGAGCCCAGGAGATCTATACCTTTTGCTGGGTTAGAACCAGCGACTCAAGTCAGGATAACCGGTAGTCGCCCAAGCGCCATCCACGATCAGACTGGAACCCGATACATAACCCGCATCCTCACTCGCGAGGAACAAGGCAGGTCCTGTCATTTCCTCCGGCTGTGCAGCCCGTTTCATAGGAATGCGCTCCATATAAGCTTCTTTAATATCTGCATTGGAGAGCAGTTCCGCAGTTAAAGGTGTATCGATCAGGCCCGGAAGAATGGCATTCACGCGAATACCGTTGCGAGCCATTTCAAGCGCTCCGTTCTTGGTTAGCATTTCGACGCCAGCTTTGGCAGAAGCATAGGCCGATCCGGCATACATAGGTACCTGGGAGTTGAGAGAAGCTACGTTCACAATGGCTCCGCCACCATGTTTGGACATCTCAATCGCTTCGTGTTTCATGCTCAGGAAGACTCCCTTCATACATAGGTCCACGGTAAAGTCCCAGTCCTTCTCGGAGAGTTCAGTGATTACGCCTGCCCGGGATGCACCAGCCACATTAAAGGCCAGATCCAGCTTTCCGAACTGTTTAACCGCGGCTTGAACCATGTCCTCCACATCTGCTTCAACGGTCACATTGGCTTTAACTCCGACAAAACGTTCCCCAAGTTCGCCCTGAATGGCTTCCAAACGTTCCGTATTCAGGTCTGCGGCAAGCACAGAAGCCCCTTCTTGGACAAGTCGTCTGGCAATGGCGTAACCGATACCGGATGCACCGCCTGTAACAATCGCTACTTTACCCGCAAAACGGTTCTCAAACGTATTCATATGTAACACTCCTTTGTCTAATGAGATAACATGATTTCGCTTACATTTATCTTCCGTTCAAAGTATACTTAATTTTATGATTCATGTATATTTAACAAAAATGTAGTTAACTTAAATAAAATTAATGATAGAAGGATAGAGGTTGTCTATGAATTTGGAGCAAATGCAATATGTACTTGAAGTGGAAAAAACAAAATCGATTACGCTGGCTGCTTCGGCCCTGTCGGTAACACAATCCACCATCAGTCAGGCTATAACACGTCTGGAGAATGAGCTTGGCATGCCATTATTCAGTCGTTCCCGTAATGGTGCGTTTATGCTGGAGCAGGCCAAGCCAATTTTGGATAAAATGAAATCCGTCGTGGACATGGTACAAACGATCAGAGAGGATGCCCAATATATTGGGGAGTCCATCCGTGGAGAACTGCGATTGTCAGCCATACCCGGCGGTGTACCCGGTATTATACCTACGATCGCGAGTATGAAGAAGCGATATCCTGATTTGAAATTTGAACTTTCCGAGAGTGCTGCACGCAATATTATCAGAGATGTCCGTAACAAACAGGTGGATCTCGGCCTGATTGCCCTCTACCAAGACGATATGGAGCAGCACTTGGCAGGACTACACTTTGTACCGATTGATGAGGGCGTCATGCGTGCGTGCGTGAATCTTACGAACCGGTTGGCGGGTCAAAAATCAATCTCCTTGCACGAGCTGAAGAATGAGACGCTTGTGTTATTTAATGATGAGCTGGTGGATGATTTCATAGGTGAACTTTCACAAAGGGTGGGAGAAGTGGATGTACTTTTTCGAACCAACAATTCTGAAGTGGTCAATGCTGCGCTTGCTCAATTAAATGCTGTGACGATTGGGCATGAATACTCCTTCACACATGACAGAAGTGTACTGCATTATGACTTTACTACCCTTGAGATTGAGGGCATACAACGTGTTATTTCAATTGGCTGGGTCATGAGGGAGAGCAAATCCTCCAACCATATTATTCGACGTTTTCTGGATCGGTTTCAGTATAAAGGGTAACGATCTTGTCATGGGTCTGTTCGAACGGGAGAAAATACGCTAGAATTATAATTGAGAATCATTATCAATTAATTCAGGCTATCTTTACTGACGAGTCTGATCAAGTTATAGGCGAGGTGAATACCCATGCGCACGGATGATGCATTAGGCGTAGTATATCAGCATTACCTGACCCAGGAACCTTACAGTCAGCAAGATGAACACACGTATCTGCTCTCTCCCAAGGCGGGTAGCGGTAAGGTCAAAAGAGTGACAACATACAGTGGCATTGAGATTTTATATTCCCAGGTTGAATATCATCAGCCTTATCCAACGTATTTTGCATCCGAAACGCCCATTGTGGAATTGCAATTTGCCTTGTCAGGAGAGCGACATGTGGATATATCCGGTCAGGATTATTCATTATCGATAGGGCAAGGGGCCCTTATTTTTATGCATGATTTCGAAGCGTGGTTTCATCCTCCGGCAAGGGAGTTGTATATGTCCTTTTCGCTGGGGATTCCTGTTTCTCTGTTCAATTATGCGGCGGCGCAACTGGGCGGTTTCAAGTCGATTGCGTTTAATCAGGTGTTAGGGCGAAAAGTGTTCAAGCCGATTGTATTTCAATTGGATAACCGGA
The DNA here is from genome assembly GCF_030369595.1 of Paenibacillus sp. PK1-4R. Classification (NCBI taxonomy): domain Bacteria; kingdom Bacillati; phylum Bacillota; class Bacilli; order Caryophanales; family Paenibacillaceae; genus Paenibacillus; species Paenibacillus sp. PK1-4R. The sequence goes on along the minus strand of NZ_CP126535.1, from coordinate 5,118,793 downwards.
TACGAACGATGATTGACAGTCTGATTGTAGAATTAAACAACAGTTATCGATCCTCCTTAATGATGGAAGCGACAGCCTTGGAAATCTTGAATCAATTTATGTTCCAACTGTTTGATCTGGCGCCAATCCCCGCGGGATTCTCCAGAGAGGACATCCGGAAGTTACATAGGGCACGGGAGATTATGGAGGCCTGTATGGTAGATCCTCCATCCTTGTTAGCATTGTCCAGACAAGTGGGTCTTAATGATTTTAAATTAAAAAAAGGATTCAAGGCACTTTTCGGAAGCACGGTCTTCGAATATTTGCGTCAGGTTCGTCTCGACAACGCCATGAAGTTGCTGCGCAATCAGAATAACAACGTCACCGAGGCCGCCATTGCGGTCGGTTACAGCAATGTCAGTGCCTTTTCACAGCAATTTTATCGCAAATTCGGCGTGAAGCCTTCCGAGATGAAAAAGATTTATTAAATAAGATGAACTGAAAGATTATACGAGAACGAAGAGTGCAGAACCAGTCTGGAGAAGCGGAGCGTTCGCCTTTATCAACGGATTTCTCCCTTTATATAGAAGGGAAACACGGAAATCCGGTGATAACATCGATCGGAAGATGGTACTGTAATCGTAGTGGTCTTGTGTAAAGTTTTAAGGGTTCATCTTTTTAAAAATAAGATTAATAAATCCGGCTTGCCGTGAATTGTTCCGTATAGAGGCAGTGGGGATTCTCTCAGCCTTGTATACTCCAGGTACAGTGGATACTGTACTGAAATATAGAGGAGTGTATGAGCATGAACCGAATCAGAGGAAGTATTTTTTTTAGCGTATTTGCAGCCATGCTGGGTCTGATGCTGATTGCACCCATCATGCCACCGCTTATTCGCGAGTTGGGCATGAAAGAAAGCCATTCCGGTCTTATTATCTCGCTTGGGTCCATTATGATGGCTGTTATGGCTCCTTTATGGGGCAGATGGAGTGATATAAGAGGAAGAAAACCAATCATATTGATTGGATTCATAGGCATGTCTGTGAGCTGTGCATTATTTGCACTGGCATTGTACGGGGGATTAAATGCATGGATCGGAGGGGGGCTCTTGTTAACCCTTCTGATTGTGACGCGCAGTCTGATCGGTATGTTTATTCCGGCTGTACTTTCTTCTGCCCAGGCCTATATGGGTGATGTGACAGAAGGGGAAGAGCGGGGAAGCGGGATGGCGATTATCAGCGCTGCGAATGGACTTGGCCTTGTATTTGGACCTGCGATTGCAGGAGCTTTTACCCTTATCGGTCTGCTCTGGCCGCTTTATTTTGGCATTTTTATAGCGATCGCTGCTTTTATTATCGCCTTGTTGTTAATCCCGGCAGCCAAACCGGTCATTCAGGCAAAACCGCCTAAAGTCAACCCGTTCCAACGTGGTTTGCGAATGTACCTTGCTGCAGGCTTGGTTACGATGATGGGCATCATGACATTGCAGGTTGTCGGAGGATTTTATTTTCAGGATCAACTGGCTCTATCCCCAGCGGCGACGGCCCGAATGGTTTCGTTTGGACTCATGTTCTCTGGAGCAGCGATGTTGATCATGCAGGTCATTCAGATGAAGTGGTTGAAATGGCAGCCACGCCCAATGATTTTGCTCGGGTCCCTTTTCCTGATCGCAAGCATGATTCTGTTTTTGGTCTTCCATGTGTTATCCATGTATTATTTCTCATTCTTCCTGTTTGGTATGGGTTCGGGTCTGATGATGCCGGGGTTCATGGCAGGTGCTTCGCTGGCAGTTAGCAAAGAACAGCAGGGGGGTGCAGCGGGATTGGTAGCAGCGATTCAGGGGATATCCGCCGTCATTACGCCTTTACTTACAACGACACTCTATCAAGTGGACAAACATGTTCCATTTATGCTCGTAGCTGTTCTGGTTGTCTTGTTGGCAATCATGATGCTGGGAATGCGGAAGAATCAATCCAATACTGTAGCGGACGCTATTCATTCGTTATAGTCAGACAAAGTCAGAAGGTCAAAAAAGGTCAAAATAAAAGAAAAAAGGATCTATTTTAAAATAGTGAACCATGATGAAAGAAAATCGGTTTTTTTCGTCTTTTACGGACTTTGAGCCTTATTTGCAAGGGTATTATAATAATCAATGTAAGCAACACCAATAAACCAACCACACAAAAGGAGCTGATTTTCATGTTTGATCTGATTCCGTTTCGTAAACGAAATGAAGACCCGTTCGGACACATGTTGAAATCCTTCAATGACATGGTTGAGAACTCATTCCTCTCCCCTTTTGGAACTGGCTCCCAGCCATTTCGCACTGACATTCGTGAGGAAGAAGACAAATACTGGGTAGAAGCCGAGCTTCCGGGCATTGCCAAAGAGAATATAGACATTCAGGTTGAAGGTAAAGAATTGATTATTCACGCCAAACGCCATGACATGGTTGAACAGAAGGATGACTCCAATCGGATCATTCGGCAAGAGCGTCGTTCAGGTGAATTTATCCGGCGTTTCTATGTGGATCATATTGATGAGGAGAACATTAAGGCCAGATTGGAAGATGGTGTGCTGAAGCTTGAAATTCCGAAACGTCCTGGGGATGATCAATCTCGCAGACGAATTCAGATAAACTAATATACAGAGAAAAGATTTGTTCCCTAAGCTGGCAAAAAGCATGCAGGAGACATCCATAAGGATGTTTTCTGCATGCTTTATTTTTCATATGAATTGGACGAGATGAGACATAACTGAATATCCATTTTGTTGGTCCAATTTATTTGTCTGCTGCTGCCTGCATTAATGCATAGATCTTACGTGTGGTATTCACATTTCTAACCGTCATATAAGCATAGACTTTGGAACCCACAAGCTTGTTCATGCCACTTTTGGACGCATCTTCTCTACTGACTGAGTATAAAATCGCTCCGGGAATATAGATCAGTGTGCCGATTTCCGGTTTGATGGGCAGTTGGTCCAGCACGGAGGGCTCATTGATCTCATCCCAGAGGAACATCACATCACTTTTGGCTGTGTCATCATTTACCCATTCTTCTGGCAGCGCCTGAATAACGCTATGGATTTCATCCATATTCCGCACCATTACCCTGATCTGTAAGCCAAAATCGGCGGCGATGGCCTGCTCTAACACATGGGATATCTCCACATTTGCATTGGCACGTTCCTGATGATCGGCAAAAATAATATTGCCAGAGTTGATGTAGGTAACAACATCCAGCATGCCTGCTTGTTCAAACGTTTCTTTCAGCTGCTTCATATTGATTTTATTGTTCCCGCCTACATTAATGCCTCGTAGCAAAGCCACATAGATCATATGGGCGCCCCTCCAATTCCTTCAATTTACCGTTTTAACATAATGACAGATATTCGAAAAGATGTGCAGAATACTCATCTCCCAACAGTTCTTGCAATAAAGGTTCCACATGCTCCAGATACTCGGGCTTGGTTTCATAGGTTTCTTCATCTTTTACTTCTCCGGCATAGGTGCGCGCCGCCTCAATCAGGATGGCTAGTGCACTGAAAAAGTCTGACAGCGAATCAGCAACACGGTTTGGTTCTCCACCTGTAAAAGCGGCATATACGGGAGAGTTTGGTGCTTCCACATCTACAATTAACGGATCATCGTTAAAGTTTGCGATGACGACGTGATTTTTTGGCCAAGTGGAGGACTCCTCATAAGGTTCATTCATGCCAACCCAGCGGAACCCCAGTTGCTGACGAAGCAGATGTTCAGGTGCGACAAAGGAAATAAGTGCGGCATCACCGATTTCGACGGCGGCATTTTTCATTTTGAGTGTACCTTCCGCATCCGCATCCATCATTTCATAATGACTGTACAGATACTGAAGTTCTGGAGAAAGAGGTATTCGTGTATCCACTTCCGGCTGGTGATGTTGTTCGCGTGGACGCAGATCATGATTTTTGAAAAGTCCATAAGCTTCATTATATAAATCCTGCTGTTCCACAAAACGGCTCAAGGCCGCATCCAGTTGTTGCATGATGTCTGAGTCCTCCTAATAACATTGATATAATAACAGACCGATTCGTTTGATTCTTGGCTATAAGCATTATACTATATCAAAGATAAATTCAAAAAAACATTTGAATACGTTTACATTCATGAGAGGACATGATATACTTTCACTCAAATAAGGATTGTTACTGCTTCGGGCAGGCAAAACCTGAACATCACTATGTGTGGACTTTGTTCCATTCATAATGTTGTTCGGGTTTTTTTGCATTCTACGGTCCATATTAAGGATAGAAAAACAGAGGACGTACTTATTCCAACCCAACTAACATCATGCTGTACAGAAGAAAGGGGAGCATTATGAACAAGAGAAAATGGTTAAACGGTTTTGCCGCAGGTTGTCTCAGTATCATCCTGGTGATTAGTGGATGCGCATCCAAAGCGCCACAAACCGCGAGTGACACACCAAATCAGGCGACAGAACAGACAGAGAATGAAACCCAGGAACCTGCAAACAACCAAGCTGCCAAAGGCAGAACAGTGATTACAACCGACGGTGAAGTGGATGATATGAACTCGGTTATTCGTTTCCTCTTGTATTCGAATGAGATGGACCTTGCCGGAATTGTACTGACCAGTTCCGTGTATCATTATGCCGGAGACGAGGAAGCGGGAATCCAACCGTTCCGCTGGACAGGCACACAGTGGGTCTACGACATGATCGATGCCTATGGTGAGATTTATCCGAACTTGTCCAAACATGCTGATGGGTACCCGGAGCCGGAACAGCTTCGAGCGATGACCAAGATCGGTAATATTTCCGATAAAGGGGAGATGGAGAAGGAAACCGAAGGTTCCGAATTCCTCGAAACTCTTTTCCTCGACGATGATTCCCGGGATCTGATTGTTCAGACATGGGGTGGCACCAATACCACAGCCAGAGCGCTGAAATCGATTGAGGAACAGTACAAGGACACAGCTGAGTGGGATACGATTCGCAAAAAAGTCAGCGACAAACTGGTCCTCTACATCATCCTCGATCAGGATGACAGCTACAACGAATACATTGCGAAGAATTGGCCGGATATCCGCATTCTCAACGACCAATCAAACTTCTGGCATTTTGCCTATGCATGGAAGATGCATGCCGAAGAAGTGAACAGTAAACTTCATGGAGACTGGATGGTCAAGAATATCCTGAACGGACATGGCAAGCTGATGGATATGTATGCATCGATGGGTGATGGCAAAATGATCGAGGGCGAACTGGCCGAAGAACAACGGGGAAGTGCTGAATATCTGAAGAACAATCCGCAATATGACAAGTACGATTTTATATCTGAGGGTGACTCTCCATCCTTCTTTTATCTGATCGATAATGGGTTGCGTAGTATGGAAGACCCTTCCTACGGCGGTTGGGGTGGACGCTTTGGCGTTGTGAACGACAAGCTGTTTAGAAACAATGTGCTTGATTACGATCCATACACCAAACGATATGAAGCCGAATACTCTCTGATGAGATGGTTTGACGATATTCAGGATGATTTTGCAGCACGTGCAGACTGGGCAGTTGCAGACACTTACGAAGGTGCCAACCATAATCCGTCTTTAACGATTAAGGAAGGGCTGGATCTGAGTGTTAGTCCCGGGGAGGAAGTTACTCTTCACGCGGAAGGCACAGACCCGGATGGAGATCAACTGACGTATACGTGGTGGAGATATTTCGAAGCGGACACTTATGAGGATTCCAAAGTAACAATGAACAAAGTTCAGCCTGAAATGGCGGGTGATCTGCAGCTTGGATTGCATCGTGAACTTGCAAAGGATGAGCAGGTGGATACGATAAAATTGCAGGGCAGTGACACCGAAGCGGTGACATTTACCGTTCCTGACGATGCCAAATCGGGAGATACCATTCATATTGTTGCCGAAGTACAGGATGATGGAGAGCATCAGTTGAAGCATTATCAACGTGTGATCCTAACCGTGAAATAGAGAAATAGAGGGGCTGTCCCAAAAGTCATCAACATGGCTGGTGGGACGCCCCTCTTATTTGTGTAGTCTGATCGTAATTGATCCTTTAACGCTGGATGCCTGACCAGAAGACATTCCAGGTGATCGCCAAAGCTTGTTCATAGGATTGCCGTGTCTCATACACGAGCTGTACATCCAATCCATCCATCACGGTGACAAAAGCTACGGTGGCTTCTTCCGGACTCAGGCGTATATCGGAATGTCTGGTAAATACGGCTGCCAGCTCTTCCTTCAGTGTCCCGAGGTACGTTCGATACTGGGCCAGCACAAAATCATGCACCTCCAGCGGTGTGATAAAGGACAGGATATACATAAAAGCAACGTTTGGATGAGTCAGAAAGCGATTTTTGTGTTCATGCAAAAAGGCATATAACTGCTGATCCAGAGTTTGGGTAACAGACTCGCTGAAAAATTGGCGTACAAACTGTTGTTCCTCCTGCACAACTTCCTCATATAACTCCAGCAATAACGCTTTTTTGGATGAATAGTGATAAGCCAGGGATTGCTTGCGAATGCCTGCCTCTTCGGCAATCTGCGCCATCTTGGTCCCCTCGTAACCCAGACGATTAAAATGTTGAATGGCAATTTCCTTGATTCGTTTTTTACTCAATGTCTACCTCCAGTTGGCGAGCTGTAAACCTCTGCTGTTTTTGGGAGTATACCAAATATAACAAGATATATACCACAAAAATGCCTACAGAGATAGCATACACCACCGTATAGGAAAATGCAGAAGCCACTACGCCCAGAATCAACGAGCCACCGCCAATCCCGAGGTCAAAAAAATTAAAGAAGGAAGCCATCGCATTTTCATGCTCATGTTCTTCTACAAGATTCACACACCAGGTCTGAATGGCCGGGAATATGGCACCAAAGCCAAAGCCGTATAACGCGCCGGCGATCAGGAATTGCACATCACTCTGGGCGATAATCAGAACCAGTAGCCCCGCGATTGCAAACACGGCAGAAGGTAACAACACGGAACCTGGTCCCCATCGATCAAACATTTTCCCCGAGAACAGTCGAACGGCGAAGCTGGCGATGGCGACGATGAAGAAAAACCAGGCTATATTCTCGAACCCTCTTTCGGCGGCGAATAAAGCCACAAAGGACATGATTGAACCTGCTGCAATACCAACGAGCATAATGAGAAGGGAAGGGAAGAGTACCTTCTTTTCAATCAGTTTCACCGAAGGGACATGAGTTTGCATAGACTCGCTACTACCTCCTGTTTTCGGCTTTCTGGATACAAACACTGTCATCAGGAGAGCTAACAGCAAAATGCACATACCTCCCATAAACAGGCTCTGGTAGTCGTACCTAAACAACAGGCTTGTTCCAATCAATGGACCGATGGATATGGCGACCGTTTCCCCTACGCCGAAATATCCCATGCCTTCTCCCCGGCGATCTCTTGGTATGTTTTCAGTGGCAATCGTTGCAAAATATGTTGTTGCCAAACCAAATCCGAATCCGTGGATTACTCGGAATACAAGAATCATCCAAATACCTGACGAAAGGTAGTATGCGCCTGTCATTAATGCACAGATAGTGATACCGATAATCAATAGATATTTTTTATCTATTCGAGCTGCCAAAACAGAAGTGAAGGGTCGAATCAAGATGGCAGAAAACATAAATACGCCGGTAACAAGCCCAATTTGGGAGGCTTCGCCACCAAGGCTTGAGACAAATAAAGGCAAGGTGGGAAGCAACATTTCAAATGCCATAAACAATAATGCGTTGGCTAACATGATAAATAGGAATGATCTTCCCCAGAGTTGCTGAGGTATAGAGCTATGTGTTGAAGTACTCATGGTTTTCCTCCGTAATGTTGATCTTTGTCGCGCGACATGTTGAACTGATTTTACCTGACGATGGTCAGATTGTAAAGCGTGTTTTCAGAGCAGGGGTTCATGACTTTTTGGTGGATGAGAGAAGTTATTAAACATTTTTAATCCATATCCCAACATTTTCCGGTATAATAATCAGATAAAATGATTCAAGTGAATACTACCTCGGAGAGGTGATATGCAATGACGGTTGATATACTTGTAAGAAATAATGTTAAGGTACTTGGCTCGGGTAGCCAAACGATTGTATTTGCTCATGGTTTTGGATGCGATCAAGATATGTGGCGTTACATTGTTCCTGGTTTTATGGAGAACTACCGTGTGGTGTTGTTTGATTATGTTGGATCTGGTGAATCTCAAATTAACTATTATGATGCTGTCAAATATAGCAATCTTCAAGGATACGCTCAGGATGTGCTGGAAATTATGGAAGCGCTTGAGCTAAAGGACACCATATTTGTCGGGCATTCCGTCAGCAGTATGATTGGTATGCTGGCATCGATTCAGCACCCCAAATATTTCAAACAAATCATTATGTTGGGACCATCCCCACGTTACGTGAATGATCTGCCGAATTATTATGGGGGTTTTGATCGGAATGATATCGATGAATTGCTTGAGATGATGCAGATGAATTTTATTGGGTGGGCGAGTTATCTGGCACCCATTGTGATGAACAATCCGGAACGGAAAGAGTTGACGGAAGAGTTGGAGAAAAGCTTCTGCTCCAGAGATCCGCATATTGCGAGACAATTTGCCGAAGTGACGTTTTTATCGGACTGTCGTATTGATCTGGAGCAGGCAACTGTACCAACATTAATTCTTCAGTGCTCGGATGACAGCATTGCCCCGGTAGAAGTAGGAGATTATTTACACGCTCATCTGAAGAATAGCAGGTTGCAACAGATGACGGCCAAGGGACATTATCCGCATCTAAGTCAACCTGAAGAAACCATCCGAATGATTAAGGATTATTTAACGAGCGCATAAAACGCGGAAGAAAGGCAGTTATTCCATGGATATACAATTAGATCTGGCTCCCTGTGGATACTTCTCTATCTCTGATTCGGGCGTCGTACAGTCGGTTAATCAAACTTTGCTTACGATGCTTGGATATGAACGCGATGAGCTCATAGGGCAACATATTGAATCCACCATGTCGGTGAGCAACAAGGTGTTTTTCCATACGTATTTCTATCCCTACATCCAGTTATATGGACATGTGGACGAGATGTACTTCACGTTCCGTACCCGTGATCAGCAGGCTGTTCCTGTTCTGCTTAACGGTGTTCGTCAGACCCGTAACGGGGAAAGCGTTGTCGATTGTGTCGTTGTAGTCATGCGTAAGCGAATCGAACATGAGAAGGATATTTTGCATACCAAAACGAAACTACAGGAGCTATATCAAGCGACGCAAGAAGCGAACAAAGAGCTTGAACGACTGCATGAGGAATATAAAATTAAAGAGCAAGCGTTAATCAAAGTGAATGATCAGTTGGAGACAATGGCCTCCACCGACTTGTTGACAGGATTGAAGAACCGCAGGTTTTTCCAGGAAAAAATGCTTGAAAGCTTGATGATGTTCCAGGAGAAACAACGTTATTTCTCCCTTCTTGTTGTGGACATTGATCATTTCAAAAGCATTAATGATACGTATGGACATCCGATCGGAGATCTGGTGCTCGGTAATCTGGCAGGGCTGCTGCAATCGGTATCGCGAAGTACGGATGTGGTTGCACGTTACGGCGGGGAGGAATTTGTGATCATTCTTCCAGATTGTGAAGAGGAGCAGGCGATCGGTATCGCAGAACGATATCGTTCACAGGTTGCTTCAGCCGACTGGGGTGAATATAACATTACTGTGAGTATCGGTGCGGCCACTGTAGTAGAGGAAGATACGGAAAAGACCTTGTTCCAAAGAGCGGACAACGCCCTGTATGTCTCCAAAACCGGAGGACGAAACCGGGTGACACATGCAGCTCAGATGGTAAGAAGTTAAGGATTGGTTTGCATCAAAAAAAAGCGAAAAGGAGCCTGTGCACTGTGAGGGAGATGATCCCACATAGCACAGGCTCCTTTTATTTGTATGGAAATAGGCAGGGCTAATTCCGCTTGAGTAACATCAGATTAACTTTATCGCGGAGCAAGGTAACCATACGCCTTAGCCGGAGAGTTGGCCTGAGGACGAAAATCTTCGCTCAGTTCATCCATAAATGCCGGGTTCACATATATGGAGTGTGCATCATTGCCAGATCCCTTGATGTAGGCGGCGATGCCGGAGTAGGCTTTATTTTTCCAAACCCACAGGGCATCTCCCTGCTCACCTGGTGAGTAATAGACATTATGGTCAAACACATTGCCGGTATTGCTAGTGTATTCGTTGTATATCAGTACTTCCGAGCTGCTCGATACGAGAATGTTATGCATGAACGTATTGTTCTTTGTCCGTGACTGCATGAATAACTGTCCATTGCCAGCATTCAGGGTATCATTCCCCACAAGTGTATTGTACATAATCTTGCTATCCTCGGTAGCTCCTCGTTCCTCGTCATAACCTCCCATGGCAATACCCGTCAGTCTGTTGGAATAAATCAGGTTATCCCGCAAGGTAATGTTGCTGGTTGAACGTCCGGCATGCTCTGAGGCAATCTCAATTCCGATATCGCTCCGATATACCCGGTTCTGGTCGATGATATGATCTTTCCCGCCATCTACATAGATGCCACCGGCCGAGTTGGTATCATTGGGCAGGTCTGTTCCATAGGAGGGATTGTTATTGGACGTAATATCGTATACTTCGTTGCCTCGTACAATGCCGTTCCGAGCCTGATCGTACGTGTCGTCCTCGGACGTACCTTCGTACCCGATCAGATCAATACCAATGTTGTCGGTATCATGGATGACATTATTCTGTATGGCAAAGGTATCAACATTGCCGTTGACTGCAAGTGACTCGCTTGAACCAAGTGTGAGATCATACAATTCATTATCCTTGATGATGATATTGCGTAATGCTTGAGGGTGCTCTGTGCCATAAATGGCAATACCGTGGGCATCCCTGCCCCGCAAATCGGTACCTTCAGGAGGTGCATAACTAGCAATCGCGTGTATGGTGTTGCCTAACAGCTGAATATGCTCACCTGCTCCGTGGACATAGATCCCGGTTGGAACTTGGCCCCCAAGTTTGGTTGTAAAATTACGAATTTCGAGATTCTGAATCGTGATATAACTGGCATTTTCAATTTCAATCAACCCTTCAATACCCCGGACAGATAAACCTTTACCATCAATGATAACCTGCTCCTGAGGATAACTTGAAAATAGGGTTGGATTAGCGGAAGAATTACCGCTCCTGGTGATTTTGACTTTCTGATGATAGACACCTTCACGCAAATAGATCGTGCTTCCTGGCGAAGCGTGGTCGGCTGCGTGCTGCAACGTTTTCCACGGAGATTGAATGGTTCCTTTATTCGAGTCGTTTCCTTGGGGGGATATGTAATGGATGACCTGAGGATCAGACTTTTGAACAGAAACGGGTTCCTTCATGGCAGATGTATGATTCTGACAACCGGATACAAGCACCATCAGAATCGGAATCATAAGTATAACTACGCGAATCAAATCGTTTCCCCCTTGAATTTAGCTTTGAAGATAGATTATAGCAGATTTGAACGGGTTAATAACCCATGATATGCTCTTATAAAATCAGCGAGGAGACTGCTCATGAATACATTAACGATAGCTGAATTAGTAGATCGGGAGAATCACGCATGGGAAGAACTCAAGGAACTCCTGGATAGTGGGCAAAATACATATGTGTATGTTCCAGCAAAACAAGAGACTGGAGAGGATACCCTCTATCGTCTGCAAATAAGCACCAAATCCTATTTGGGGGCTGTTGCTTATGAGACAGAAGGTATTGTACTGGACCATGGCTGGATCACGCTGCTTGGTGCGGGTGGTGACAGTACATCGGGGAGTCTCACCAGTTGGAATGGTGTGAGTGAGCAACCTTGGGTAGATGTACTGGAAGGTATGATGGTCGTTGCATATGATGCGGCAGGTGGTTTCTTCGGACTGGATACAGGCAAGTATGGCCGCACGGGACACATTTATTATTTTGCACCGGATACACTCGAATGGGAATCGACAGAACTGGCATATTCAGGTTTCATCAACTGGCTGGCGAATGGTGATCTGGAGCAGTTCTATCAGACCTTTCGCTGGAAAGGCTGGCAGGAAGATATGTCTCAACTACAGACAGGGCAAGTATTCGCGTATTATCCACCACTTTGGACGCAGGAAGGTGACGGCGAGAGCAGCAGTAAAGCCCCAATTAGCATAATGGAGGCCTGGAAGTTCGCACTGGACGGAAAATAGTTGGCATGCTGCTGTAGGAGGAAATAAGAAAAGTAACCTGTAAGTTCAAGTTCATTGAGTGATCCACTTTGAAAAAACGGCATTTCTGTTCCAAACTAAAAAAAAGGCTCGCGCTTGGTGCGGGCCTTTTTGGTTCTGAACTTTAAACATCAATTGTCCAATGTAACAGGTTTAATGCTTGAGCGTGAAGCTCTGCTATGCCAGACGGTCAACCCGAGTGAAACAACGCAGACGAGCAACAGACAAGCATACACCACATGATAAGCTTCCTCGACCGAGACTCCCGGAATGCTGTGTAGCAGCAGCCCACACACGGCTACAGACACCGAACCACCGAAGAACTGAATCAGTTGTAACATGCCCATACCGGAACCTATTTGCGCTTTGGGCAGCACTCGTGACGCTTCATTATTCAGTGAAGCCATGGAGGCTGACAGTGCCGGTGAGAAAAAGAGATAACCACTGGTAATGATCAGTGCGGATTGATCCAGTCCGAGCATGAATAGGGCAAGTACCGCTGCGAGCAGGATGTGTCCGATGATCATAAATCGCATATTACCATAACGGTCGATCCAACGTCCGACGAAGCGGGTGCAGAATGCTGCAACAATGGCTCCAGGAGCAATCAGCAAACCAATGGCGAGCGAAGAGCGCCCATATAAATCAGCAAGCACAAGCGGCATCAAAAACAGATTGCCCAGATTCACGACCAGCACGCAGAATCCGATAAGGATTAAGCGGGTATACCCTGGTGTTTGGAACACTTGTGGATTCACAAAAGGAAGACTCGCTTTCCGAATATACAGGAGGTGTGCAACAAGTGAAATAACGCCCACGGCAAACCATAACCAGGATTGCTGGGTGATCGCGACGAGAAGTGTAGTGGCATTAATGACGGTTAGAATGGCGCCAATAACATCAAACGGCTGATCTGTTTTGACGGATTCACGTGGGAGAAAATAGAGTAATACAGGCAGGGCGAGCAGGACAAGCACGGTTATGGCAAAAAGTCCGTTCCAGCCCCAGTACTCGCTAATGAGTCCGCCTACAATGGGGCCAAGTCCAAAAGCCATGGCGCTACCTGATGAGATCAGTGCGATGGCAGCTCCGCGTCGTTCCACCGGAATGTAACGACTCGCAATGACGAGGCCCAGACCGGCCATCACCCCTGCACCCGCAGATTGCAGAATACGTGTCAGCAACAGGATCGCGAAGTTATGCGCGAACAATCCGAGCAATGAAGATAACCCCAGGATTAGGAGTCCAACCGTTAACAGTTTGCGTACCGGAATACGGTCTGACAATCGACTGTAAATCACCGTCGACAGGGCGTAACCAATCGAATAGCTTGAGATAACCCAAGACCCCAGGTCCGAGGTAATCTGCAGATCATGAATAATGACTGGCAAAGAAACATTGAACATGGTGGTATTCATCACAACGATGAACAAACAGCACGTCCAGAGTGGCATGACAATTTTATCTTTCACGGTACCATTCCTGTCTTATCTATGAATGTGAATTCGGATTGAGCTTTGATGAAAATGTGATGAAAAGCAATATATCATTTTACACTTCATTTTAATATATGGCAATAATGTCATACTGTATATTGCGCAGTATAAGTGAGATTTAAGAGACGTGGAGTCGGAATTTATAGACTAGTTCCCTGAAATTGGGTAATATGATGGTTGGATTACATAATCATGTTTTGAAGAGATTTTGAAGGAGACTACAGTATGACTCACTTATTATTAATGTCCCACAGCGTATTTCCGACTCTGGATATGAAGCGAACGGCGCAGTTTTATGAAGAAAAGATGGGCTTCCGGGTGGTCGAATATCTTGATGCAGCGGAACCCCATATCTGCCTGTATCGTGATCTTACCGAGATTATTTTAACCCAAAGCAATGGACAGAAGGTCATTCCCAACAGAGAATTATATGGGTATGGATATGATGCCTATTTTATTACCAAGAACCAGGAAGAGCTTCAGCAGGAATTGATCAACGCCGATGTGAAAATCGTACGTGTCCTTAATCACACAGACTATAATAACAAGGAGTTTGTGATCGAGGATATTGATGGACGATGGATCGCTTTTGGCATTAAACAGGGATAATTAGATACAGAAACAGGCGCTCCGATAATGGGCGCCTGTTTGTGCATACGATATCTGCAGAACTTATGCTGCAGTGACTTGCTTGCCGCGATTGCGAATCCACTTGATGACATCCATCAGTATGACGGCAGCAAGAGCAAGTCCGCCTGCAATCAGGAACTCATTCCAGCCGAATGTATCAGGGATAGCGAAGACGCCGCGAACACCTGGAATCAGTGTGATTGCATAGAGACAGAGACATACCAGAATGGAACCGAGCACGAATTTATTGGTCATAAAGCCCACCTGGAAGATGGTTTGTGTGTTGGAACGTGCTGCAAATGTTTGCAGACTACGTGCCAGAATCAAGGTTGTGAATGCCATAGCCACACTGATTTCCTCCGAGATGCCAAGTCCGATATATTGGGACACAATAACAGCCGCACCAATCAGGACACCACGCGTAATTACAGCTTGCAGGGTTCCACCTGCGAAGATACCCTCGTTAATATCACGCGGTTTACGCCGCATGACATCCGGCTCGGGTTTCTCTGTACCCAAAGCAATGGCAGGCAAGGAGTCGTTCACCAGATTGATGAACAGCAGTTGAAGGGCCGTAAACGGATTAACCCAACCGACCACTAGGGCAAACAAAATGGCGATAATCGCGCCGAGGTTACCGGCGAACAGGTAGGCGATGGCTTTTTTGATGTTATCAAACACCATCCGCCCAACACTAACTGCATTCACGATGGAGACAAAGTTATCATCCGTCAGAATCATGGCAGCCGCATCCTTGGCGACATCTGTTCCGCTACCCATCGCTACACCGATGTCGGCTTGTTTCAGCGCAGGCGCGTCGTTAACCCCATCTCCGGTCATGGCTGCAACTTTGCCTTTACGCTGCCATGCACGCACAATCCGGATTTTATTCTCAGGTGATACTCTGGCGTATACCGAGATGTGTTCAAGTTGTTGATCCAGTTCTTCATCGGACATTTTGTCCAGTTCGGCTCCGGTAATGGCGAGGTCATCCGGTTCGGCAAGGCCGATATCAACACCGATGGCCTGAGCCGTCGTTTTGTGATCTCCAGTGATCATGATGGTGCGAATGCCCGCTTTTTTGGACTCTTCAATAGAGCCGTATACCGCTTCACGCGGTGGGTCAATCATCGCTGTCAGGCCAACCAGTGTCAGATCATGCTCGTCATCAATGGTGACCTGGTTTTTGTCATCGAATTTTTTGTACGCATAGGCCAGCACACGGAAGGCGCGTTTGGAGAATGCCTCATTTTTCTCTTCAAACTGTGTGCGAATCTCGGGTGTGAGGGGCTGAACCTCACCGTTGATAAATACATGACTACAGCGACTGAACAGCACATCCGGTCCACCTTTGGTCAGCAAAGCCGTCTGTCCCTCGAAGGTATGCACCGTACTCATGAGCTTTCGATCCGAGTCAAAAGGAAGCTCAGCTTCACGCGGGAACTGGTCACGGATTTCATTGTAATCCTTGTTCACCCGGTTGCTGAAGGCAATGAGGGCCACTTCGGTTGGATCACCCAGTTCCTTGCCTTCCTGGTTAATATTCGAATCATTGCAGAGCACCGCAATATGTAACAAACGTCGTTCCTCTTCCGACCACTGATCGGGATCATCGGGGAATTCGTCTTTGGTGCCATGGGGAATGTAATAATCGACGACAGTCATCTTATTCTGGGTTAGTGTTCCTGTTTTATCTGTACAGATGATACTGGCAGAACCGAGCGCCTCCACGGCAGGCAGTCTGCGAATGATCGCATGTTGTTTGGCCATCTTATTTGTTCCAAGTGACAATACGATAGTCACAATGGAGGATAGCGCCTCAGGAATGGCAGCAACCGCAACAGCTACGGCAAACATCAGTGCATTTACGATGGATGGCCCGATATTCTCCGTACCTTCGGTCAACCATACACGACCGGCTTCAATGCCAAAGATGAGAATCGACAAGCCGAGGATGAAAAAGCCCAGTTTTTTGCTGAAAGATTCCAACTTGCGCTGTAATGGCGTGTTTTTGGCTTCGGCATTTTCAATCAGTTCGGCAATTTTACCGATTTCGGTTTTGAGAGCCGTACCTGTAATGACAAGCATGCCCCGTCCATATACGACGAGTGAGCCACTGAAGGCCATATTGCGACGATCTCCAATAGGAGCTTCATCCGGGATGGTATCGGCGTGTTTCTCCGCAGCTTCCGATTCTCCGGTCAGCATGCCTTCGTTGATTTTCAAACTTCCTGATTCCAGGATACGCCCGTCTGCCGGGACATAATCACCTGCATCCAGCATAACAATATCACCGGGAACGAGTTCCCTCGCAGGAATGGTCTTTTTCTGCCCGTCACGAATGACCTTGGCTTCAGGAGCAGACATTTGTTTCAGCGCGTCGAGCGAGCTCTCGGCTTTTTTGGTCTGAACTACGCTGATTACCGCATTGAGCAAAATAACCAGGAATATGATCAACGATTCAATCAGGTGTCCAAGTACAACCTGTACAGCGGCTGCAATCAGCAGCACGATGACCATCGGATCTTTGAAATTTTCGAGGAACAGTTTCCAGACTGGTGTTGCATCTTTACCTTTTAACTCGTTATATCCTTCCGTTTCAAGTCTCTTGGCAGCTTCGGATGTTGTGAGTCCCTTGGAGGAACTCTGTACATCCTGAAGGGTTTCCTCCGCACTGTGTCTGTAATGTTGCAATTGACCAGCTCCTTGAATATTAGATTTCTCTGTGTATTACCCTTACGGGCAAAATCTAGAATCGTTTCATTTCCGTATTTTTTAAGATTATGGATTTATACGTTTTTAGCTGTACACAGTATTTTTCATAATGATCCGAGATATGCCTTTTTTTGAATGTTATTATTTCCAGTTTGGATGATCGTCTGGAGAACCATATATAGATGTTGGATCAGAAACTGTGTGCACCATCACACTAGCTCATATCAGGGTCTGTTACGCTATTACATAACGAACTGCGTTTAATCTAAGTTTGGAGGGGAAACCATATGTTTTGTTATCAGTGCGAACAGACGCCAAGTGGCGGGTGTACCGTGGTTGGGGTATGCGGCAAAAACGAAACAATCGCAAGTTTGCAGGATACGATGATTTTTGCGTTAAAAGGCATCGCTGCTTATGCGACACATGCACGCCAGTTGGGATATTCTGATCCTGAGGTGGATCGGATTACACATGAGGCATTATATATGACATTAACGAACTCGAATTTTAATGTACAGGAACATCTGGAGATGGCGATGAAGGTAGGTAATGCAGCAATCCGCATTATGGATGTGTTGGATCGTGCGCACACGGACCGCTTTGGTGTACCGCAACCGATTACGGTTAGCCAGAACCAGATTGAAGGACAGTGCATTGTGGTGACGGGACATAATCTGTATGCATTGGAGGAGTTGCTGCGTCAAACTGAAGGGAAAGGAATCAACATCTATACCCACTCGGAAATGTTGCCTGCGCACGGTTATCCTGCGCTGAAGAAATACGCCCATCTCAAGGGTAATATCGGCAAAGCCTGGTACGATCAGCGCAGACTGTTCCAACAATTTCCGGGTGCTATTCTTGCAACAACCAACTGTGTCATGCCGATCAAAGGCACATATGCAGACCGCTTTTTCTCATACGAAGTGGCGGGTCTGGAGGGTGTTGCCAAAATTACAGAGGATGACTTCTCACCTCTAATTGAACGCGCATTGTCCCTGCCTGCGGCTAATGTACAGTCCGAGCAAGTCTTAACGACAGGATACCATCATGAGACCGTGATTGGACTTGCGCCCGAGATTATTCAGGCGGTAAAAGACGGTCATATCCGCCGATTCTTCGTTATTGCAGGTTGTGATGCGCCAGGCAAAGGTGGCAACTACTATCGTGAACTCGCGACATCCTTGCCAAATGATACTGTAATTCTGACGACATCCTGTGGTAAGTTCCGCTTCAACGATGTGGATTATGGTACGGTTGGAGACACGGGTATACCGCGTTATATCGACCTGGGTCAATGCAACAATTCCGGTTCCACGGTGAAAATTGCAATGGCTTTGGCGGATGCTTTTGGCTGTACCGTGAACGAGTTGCCTGTCAGCATTGTGCTGTCCTGGTTTGAGCAAAAAGCAGTTGCGATCCTGCTCGGCCTGTTCAGCCTCGGCATTCAGGACATTCGCATTGGACCAAAACCGCCTGAGTTCATATCGGAAGGTGTCTTGGATGTACTCGTGGATATGTTTGGCCTGAAGTTAATTACAACGGCAGAAGAAGATATGAACGCGATGTTGGCACTGTCATAGGATGAAGGATGTATATTTACGTGCATTCGCCATCTGATGGCTGAGAATGTCGTTTGTGAGTATGAAGAGTATGACCATAAGTAAAGATGGATAAGAGCCTACATAAGAGTAGGCTTTTTTTGCTTTTTCGACCTTCATAGGTCCATATACCTTGTATAAATGAACATGCAATGTCAGGGAAATTAGTTTTTTTATCCTATTGAAGTTTTTTCATGGAAATGTGTATATAGATAGAGGCATATTAGATCATAACACATCACAAAACACGGGTTTACCGTAATATGAGGAGATTGTACATAATGCATGACACACAGATTGAAGATTGGTTGAAACTCGCAGGTGGCAAGGAGAACATCAAGCTCGTAGAACATGAAAAGGGCACAACAACGCTGGTAATAAAGGACAGTACTCAATTGAACATGTCTATTCTTGCTTCCTCAGATGTTGTGGCAGATATTCGGATAACGGGTGAGCAGTGCCATCTGGCAATAAGAGATGAATCTTCACTTATCTACAATACGTTACTGGGTATGGACGCTTGGGAATCGACAAGGACAGCGTTGCAGGAAGCGGGACACACGAAGAAGAACAGATTCTCGATCTTACATTTTGTATCCGATGTGTTCAGGCCCTTGATGCCTGCAATTCTCGGAGCCGCTGTTATTAAAATTATAGTCGCCATTATTGCGTTAATGGATACGTACAGTTCTGCGGACTCTTCAGCATTGATGGACAGCCAGACCTTTACGATCTTCAGGATCATTGGAGACGGTGTATTTTATGTACTGCCTATATTGGTAGCAATCAGCACAGCGTATCGGTTGAAGAGCAACATCTATGTTGCTGCATCGATTGGCGGACTCATGTTTTATCCGGAGATGACGATGCTGATGTCAGGGGAAAAAGAGGTGCATTTCCTGGGTTTGCCACTGGTGTCCCAGCCTGCTTTTTACTCTACGCCCATCTGGGTCATTCTAACGATCTGTGTAGCCGCCTTCTTGGAAAGAGTTGTTGAACGATGTAGTCCAAAATTTTCCAAAGGGATGGTTGCTCCATTCCTGACGTTACTGATTCTTGTTCCGCTAGTATTGATGATTCTTGGTCCAGTCGGCACCTGGATTGATGAACATCTGCCGGAGGCATTGGATACACTAGTAACTAATGCTCCAGTGGTGTCGGTGATGTTACTGGGAGCGGTCTTCTCACTGATGTTAATTACGGGATTACACTACTGGATAATTGCCATCATCATTAATGAAATGGTTATGAATGGTGGTTCTATGGTGATTGCTGCCATGTTAGTGGCGATTGTAGGACAAGCAGGGGCTGCGCTTGCAAACGCTTTGCATTCGAAAGAGCCAGCATCCAGAAGACTTGCTTTCTGGGCAACGGGAACAGCCCTCCTTGGAGTTGTAGAGCCTGCATTGTATGCGGTCAACATGAGAAAAAGATCCTCTTTCTACGCTGCATTGCTGGGTGGAGCTGCGGGTGGACTGTATTTAGGACTGTTATCTGTCAAGGCATTTTCTATGGTGGGGAATCCGAGCTTGGTCAGCCTCCCTCTCTTCATCGAAGAGGGTAGCCTGAATCTGTTACACACATGCATTGGTGTGGTTATTGCTTTCGGTGTCTCAGGTGGACTGACGTATTGGATGGCAAGAAAAGGACAGAAACGGGGACAGGGGTCACCGAAGGCCAGCATTGAGTAATACGTAAAACGTACTTTTGAAAAAGTAGTGTTAAAGTTGTAAGAAAGAGCCTATACCTGATGGTACGGGCTCTTTTGAGTTTTATCTGAATAATACAAGTATGAAATGCTCAGTAGCTGTCCACCATTTTATTCAAGCCATAGCTTGTTGGTTATGGAGTTGTCATGTATTTTGATATAGTGAAACCTATAAATCTGGATTACTAATCCCTTTGAAAGGATAACCTATGTCTGACAACATGGAATGGATTGCGCAATGGAAGTCAACGAATGCACTAAGCAACGCATGGATAACAAAAGGCGAGCTGCATCACTTTCCCAGTCACACCTTGATATTTATCATTGATGGAAAAGCGATCTGGAATATAAATGGACACCGAGTTCACGTCTCCTATGGAGAATTAATTGCGCTTGAAGAGAACTCTGTAATGGAGGTCATTGAAGGTGGCAACCTGGATCTGGCAGGCTGGCATGTTCAGTTCGATACATATTCGGTGCTGCATGATCGACGGGAAGCTGAGAAGTTTGAATGGCGGTTACCGTCAGGAGAGGCGTATCAGAAAGTGCAACTGTCCGGTGGAGGTCTGGCAAGTATCATTCAGCATTGGAGTGAAGTACATACACAGGATCAGAGTGCAGAAAGGGTTGGCCATCAGCATTTGTTATATGAGTTGTTAAGTAATCTATATCGGAAACAGCCGGATAACGAGTTGAAGCCAGAACACGGTATACTTCGCTCCATTGACTACATGCAGCAGCATTATGATCAGGTCATTACACGTACACAGTTAGCTCAGATTGCCGGAATCAGTCCATGGCATTACTCCCGCAAATTTAGCGAGCGATATGGTAAGCCACCTCTGGATTATCTGGCACACTACCGGATCTACCGTGCGCAGGAAGAATTGATATTAACAGCTGCAACCTCACAGGATATTGCCAAAAAGACTGGATTTGAAGATGCTCATTATTTTAGCCGACGCTTCAAACAACTGACTGGCGTATCACCTAAGATATATAGGCAGACGATGACGCAGCGCAAGATCGTATCACTTTCTCCAATCTGTGCAGAAATTATGATTCATCTGGGTGTCATCCCCCATGCCGTAGTGGTCACCCCGATCTTGTTGTCCCCACATCATCATGAACAATTTACAGCGTATGGAGTAGAGATGCTGGAGGTAACACAGTATGAGGTGGAGATAGAACTTGTTCGACAAATTCAACCGGAGATGTTGATAGGAAACGTATTGACGGAAGAGGTCAAAAGGGAGCTGCGCACAATTGCACCGATTCTAACTGGACTTCATCAAGATGTAGAACCAATGCTCGATCAATTGGCAGTCTGGTTTCTTAAAGAAGAAGAAGCTTATAGACTGCATCAGCAGATGAAACACGAAGTCAGCGTAGCTAAGCAACAGTTGCAACCCATCATCCAATCCGCGGCCACAGTCATGTTGCTGAGGGTAGAAGCGTTTGGTTATCGATATCTGGGTGGGCATTCACACGGGGTATCACACTTGTTATATGAACAGCTTGGATTAACACTGCCGCAAGCACTGGATTCAGGTACAGCCTGGTTTAATCCTTGTTCGCTTGAATTACTGACACAAGCCAATCCCGATTATGTGTTTGTGGAGAAGCGGATCATGCAGCACTTCAGCGCTGAAGAGAATATGAGGAAACTATGGGAGAGTCCGCAATGGAACGAGCTGAAGGCTGTGAAAAATAATCGGGTATTTTACGTAGATACTCACCTGTGGGTAGACGGTCACGGAATTACGGGTCACACTCTGATTCTAAATCAGATCGTTCGCCATCTTACGGAACCTTTTCATGAGAGAGCACAATAATCCAACCGAATACGCACGATATGCTATGGAAGCAACACTTCTTATTTGATACTATTTGATAATAATTATCATTATCAATGTACATAAGGGGCGAAGTATATCATGTTACGAAGATTTAAAGGGTTAGCCATCATGCTGTTGGTGATCAGTATGATGCTGGCGGCATGTTCCGGTGGAACTACTGAAGAGAACGCTACAGCTGGAACAGCAGGTACTCCAACTGAAGGAGCAACGAATACAACAGAAGAAACAGCGACTGAAAGTGGGACTAAGGTGGTGAAGGATCAGTTTGGAGAAGTAACGATTCCAACTCATCCTCAAAATCTGGTTGTGTTTGATTCGATCTATGCCGAGTATCTGATTGAAATGGGTGTTACACCTCAAATCGTTTTGTTAACTCCAGAAGTTGAAGCGGAATACCGCCCTGATTATTTGAAAGAACATGGAGTCCAGATCATTGAAGTTGAGCAATATCAATATAATTATGAGCAGTTGCTTGCGTTGTCACCGGATATGATCCTTGCAGCTGGCGAAGGTATGGAACAGGGCGTATATGATGAATTGTCCAAAATTGCTCCTACGGTGGCACTGGATGCCAACAGTGAAATGAAACGTGCTATGCCAAAGCTGGCTGCCATATTTGACAAGACCGAAGAATCTGCCAAAGTATTGGCTGAATTTGATGAGAAAGCCTCACAAGCGAAAGAGAAAATTGCGGCAGCCCTGGGAGACAAGACCGTATTGGTTCTCCGGGTAGAGCACAATCGTTACCGTTTCATGGGTCCCAAAGGAGGAAGCAGCAGTGTTTTCTTCTATGATATCCTGGGTCTGAATAGCCCTGAAGCGATCAAAGACTCTACAGATTGGTTTAGCCAGTTCTCACTGGAGTTTTTGCCTGAGATGAATCCGGATTATATTTTTCTGGAAGATAGAACCCTCGTAGGTTATGACACGAAGAAATCCATGGAAGATCTGAAAGCAAGCCAGGTGTGGTCGAATCTGGAGGCTGTGAAGAATGATCATGTCTTCCCGTTGAAGACAAGCCAATTCGTATCCGGTGTGGGTCCGATTGGATCTGTAAAATTGATGGACTATGTTGTTGAAAAGTTGGTGCCTTAAATGACAACGGAGACACAATTAGACATCTACGATATTACGATCATTGGTGGTGGGCCTGCTGGCATGTATGCCTCATTTTATAGTGGTATGAGAGCCATGCGTACCAAGATCATCGAAGCCAAGCAGGAACTGGGTGGATTCATGCGTACGTACCCGGAGAAGCTGATCTGGGATGTGGGCGGGATTGATCCGATTCGCTGTGAGAAGCTGATTGAATCGCTGGAGAGACAGGCGAGAACGTTCGATCCAACGATTGTATTTGGGCAGGAAATAGCCGAGCTTGAACGACGTGAGGATGGTGTATTTGTACTCATTTCCAAAACAGGCGAACGTCATTACACACGTACCATCCTGTTATGTGCGGGCAGAGGCATGACCCAGGTGCAAAAGCTGGATGTCGAGGGTGCCAATCGGTATGAGCTGACAAATCTGCACTATACCGTAACTGATCTATCTCGATTTGCCGGGAAGCGTGTTCTGATCTCAGGCGGCGGCGATTCCGCAGTCGACTGGGCGAATGAAATAGGCAAGATCGCAAGTGAAGTTACAGTAGCACACAGACGTCATGAATTTACCGGACATGAGTCGCCTGTTGCTCAGATGAAAGCTCAAGCCAACGTCATGACGCCATATACTATCTCTCGCTTATACGGTAAAGGTGATAAAATCGATCGTGTCGAGTTGGCCCATTTAGAAACCGATGAGATCACACATGTCGAAGTGGATGAAGTTGTTGTAAGCCATGGGTATGATCGTGATTTTGGTAACCTCGTGCAATGGGGGCTAGCGCGTGAAGACTACGGCGTATCTGTTGATCAGCGCATGCGTACCAACATTCCAGGCATATTCGGAGCAGGTGACTTTATCACTTATGGAAGCAAAGTCAGGCTGATCGCAGGTGCTTTTAACGATGCGGTGCTCGCCGTCAACAGCGCCAAGACGTATCTGGAACCTGCTGCTTCCGATATGGCGGGTGTATCTTCTCACAATGCCCGGTTCTATGAGAAAAACAAAGCACTATTGTAAAATAAGAAGAACCTGTGCGAAAGGGATAAGCATAGCAAAAGCCAGTCAAACATCGAGAATATCTCGTGTTCGACTGGCTTTTTTAACTGCATTTTATATTGAAAATGGGTCTATACATTCATGTTATAGACTGGATTCATAGACCAATTTTCTAATTATGGGCACTAAAATTTTCTAATTTATAGTTAATAGTCTATGCCCCTTGTGATGGATACACATAGTATGGGGAGAAATATCACGGAGGTGAGTTCATTGTTAAATCGTCATGGAAAACGCATTTGTAGACGTAAATTTAAACAAAGCATGCATTGTCGTGTTAAGGTTAAGGTGGTAAAGGTTAGACCTAAGGTTGTTGTTAATGCACCGCAAGGCGCTCAAGGAACTTCTGGACCAATAGGACCGATAGGTCCAAAAGGGGCAACTGGCGCTCAAGGGATACCGGGACCACAAGGACCGATAGGTCTCAGAGGAGCGACCGGTGCTCAAGGGATACCGGGACCACAAGGACTGCAAGGGATTCCGGGTATACAAGGGCCAGTCGGGCCAGCAGGCGCGCTCGGAGCAGTGGGTCCGGTAGGTCCGGTAGGTCCCGTAGGTCCAGTAGGAGCAGTAGGAGCAACAGGTCCGGCCGGTCCAGTTGGGGCCGGAATATCCGATTTCCTAAGTGTTTTCCGAGCAGACCCTGGCACAGGCACAGACACAGTACCTGGCAACTCACCAATAACTTTAACCGGGGTTTTGGCTAATGTTGGAGGTGCATTCACTTTTGTGCCGCCGTCCTCCACGATAACAATCAATGAAACAGGAAGTTACTTGATCTCTTTTAGCATTCATAATCAGGGCAATGCGGATTTCAACCTCACGGTAAATGGAACGCCCATAACACCTGTGCCTTTCACAGGTAATGGAGGAGGACCTATATCTGCTGAAGTTATTGTTACGGTTACAACGGTTCCGACGACGATCCAGCTGGTAAATGCGAATGCAACTCCTGCACAGTTGCATAACAATCTAAATACCACTGTGACCATTCTAAAACTGACTCCTTAATTCCGATTCTCAATATAGTCTATGTCAGCATAAAAATAAAAGTTTATGTGTTTTATCCAGTCAATAAGTCTATTTATTCAAAAAGATAGTCTGATTTATCGGGGGCTTGAGAGTGGCGGGACGATGACATTAAAGGGCATCGCCGCTACTCTCTCCGTTTTCGAAGCTAAGCTCCCCAAGTCTGGGTAAAAGAATCACGGTGCTAGTAGCTACCGAAGGTATGGGGGCACTAAGATTACGACCGTCTTTATGTTCAAGCTGGACAAGATACTTAAGCAAGTGGATAGTTACTTTTTAGCTCTGCATAAGGACGGATACGATTTTTTCATCCAAATTGATGAGGATGGCTATTCGGATGGAATGTTTGAAGAGTATGTCTTTGGTTATGGGGCACTGTACTTGCTTGCCAATTCAGTGAATGTAGATGGACAGATCCCATCGCCGGATTTTGGCAGTACTCGTAGATTGAAAATAAAACCAACATAAGTTGTCCATGTTGTTGATTAACATCTGGGGAATAAACAGATCCATACTTAGCTATCGGTTATCCCACAAAAGCCTGTCCATTTGCTGATTGAAAGAGCTTTCATTTCATCCGTATACTAAAGGTGTTAGCAGGTTGGGTGTCATAATGAGGCATTCATCGTAATAGGAAAGGATGATATGAAATGGGCAGATTAACTGGAAAAGTTGCAATTATAACCGGTGCCGCAAGTGGAATGGGATTGGCAGGTATTCAATTATTTGCAAGAGAAGGAGCCAAGGTAGTGGCTACCGATGTGGCAATCGAAGCTTTGGAGGAACAGGTTAAACAGATCGTAGCTGGTGGCGGGGAAGCCATTGCGTTGAAGCTGGATGTATCCAGTCCAGAGTCCTGGAACGCTGTTGTGGAAGAAACCGTATCGAAATTCGGAAAAATAGATATTCTGGTCAACAATGCCGGAATTCATATGGCCAAAGGCATTTTGGAAGCTGAGCTAGAGGATTGGGACAAGGTTATGTCCATTAATGGTACAGGTGTATGGCTCGGCATGAAGGCAGTCATTCCTTATATGCAGAAGAATGGACAAGGTTCCATCGTTAATACCTCTTCCATAGCAGCAATCATTGGTGGAATAGCAGATGCCCAGGGCGCAGCTTATAGTGCTTCCAAGGGATCTGTACGTTCATTGACCAAACACGGGGCACAGTGGTTTGCCAAAGACAATATTCGTGTGAACTCCGTACATCCGGGTGCTGTGTTTACGGGGATGGTGGAGAAAGCAGGCATCAAATCCCAGGTGGAGATGGGGGAGAATTACAAAAATCTTGCTCCACTGCCTCCACATGCTGGTGAATCTATGGATATTGCTTACGCCTACCTGTTTTTGGCATCTGATGAATCCAAATTCATTACAGGTGTTGAGTTGCCTGTAGATGGTGGCTGGATCAGCAACTAATTAAAATAAATGTTTCGACATGATAAAGAGGTACTGTATCTCAAGCTTCAGGGGAGACAGTACCTCTTTTTAAGAGCAGATCCCACTACAGAGTCATGGCATAACTTTATCTTGATGGACTCGTTGCAGAATGGAGATTAGACCGATAAATCTCTTGGGAACGGTTCATGCGTGTGAATTCCAACAGTTGTTCAGCCATATAGGAGGCGCTGTATTTGAAGTTGCTTTTCACCCAACCCGTAACTAAACCAAGAACGGCATTAGCCTGATAACAGGCGAGAAGTTCCTTATCCAACCGTGGATCAGGTGACAGATCGGTCACATCCTCCAGATACAAGTTCTTAAGTGTTATATAGAGTGTATCCCTGAAATCCAGTAGCACGTTAGAATTAACCAGCAATGTATAGAAGGAGGCATGAGCCAGCACATGGTCGAAAATTTGAATTGCTGAGGCGTTAAGGTCCTTAATATCGAAATCTCGGAAATGCTGATAGGGTGCTCGATAGGCTAATTTTAAATCGTCAATCACGTCATTTAACAATTCATCAAACAGGTCTTCTTTGTATACATAATGCTTGTAAAATGTGCTGCGGTTCAAATCGGCGGATTTGACAATATCGGTGATGGTTATACTGGCCAATGGCTTACGGGACATCCATTCCAGAAGGGCTGACTTCAGAGCATGTTTGGATTTGTGTACTCTTCGATCGGTGTCAGATACAGATGGAGACTTAAACATATACACAACCTCCCTTACTTATCAATGATACAGTGCACAGGCAGCAGATTACGCTTACTACAATACAAAAATGTGAATATATGGTGACTTTGGTGTCGTAAACTGTCCGTATCACTGTGTTCTACCTTATAATAAACCAAAACGGACGAGGAGATGGACTCCAGATGAAAAAACAAATAGGGATCATTGCAGGTATTGCAGCTGTGATTGTAATCGGAACCTATCTGTTTGCAAGTAATACGGGCAAGGAAGAGGCGGGTACAGCCAATGCGCCCAACATCCGAAAATTGGTGGAAGATATCAGCACAGGAAAAGAGACACCCGAATCTGCCTCCATCAATGCCAAACAGTTAATCGTAACCGATCAAGATAAAAAGACCACTACATACGATTTGCCTGAAAATGAATTTTTCCTTTCCATTGCACCCTATGTGGATCAGACCCATCCCTGTGCAATTCATAGCTTGACCGGTTGTCAGGGGGAAATGAGCAATAAGGAATTCAGTGTTACCATTCACGATTCTCAAGGCAACACTTTTATGAAAGATGAAGTGATGAAGTCTGGTGCAAACGGATTTATGGATTTTTGGGTGCCTAGAGACAGAACCTATCTGATTCGTATTGTTCGAGATGGAAAGGTTGCGGAAACGCAATTGTCTACATACGAAAATGATAATACATGCATCACTACGATGCAGTTGAGTTAATGCAAACAGCAAACAGTAGAAGGGAAGGATGGCTTTTGAGCTCTCCCTTTCCTTTTTTATTTCATAAAAGAATTGGAATAAGGTACTTTCCATTGACAAAAATCCATTCCTACGGCATAATCCAATAGTGATAATGATAATTGTTATCATATAAATACATATTAACAGGGGAGAATAGAGATATGAAAAAAGGGTTGAATGGACTGTTGATTATGCTGGCCTTTGTGCTGGTTTTGGCGGGCTGTGGTAAAACCACGACTACAACAGATACAAGTCAAGGTAGTGGCTCGGGTAGTGCTCCGGCTGAAGAGACAGCAGGTCCTGTTACCGTGAAGCATAAACGTGGAGAGCTTAAGCTGGACAAGCCAGCAGAGCGTGTCGTTACGCTTGAATGGACATATACGGAGGATGTTGTTGCCTTGGGTGTTCAACCAGTAGGTAATGCAGATAACGCTAACTATAAAGTGTGGGTAACATCCGAAGCAGCACTGGATGACAGTGTAACGGATATCGGAACACGCAGTGAACCAAATCTGGAAGCTATTGCTGCATTGAAGCCAGATCTGATCATTGCTAATGCAGATAATAACACGGCGGTCTACGATCAGCTTAACGCGATTGCGCCAACGATTGAATATGATCCGTACGATGGTAACGGTTATGATTATGACAAAATGACAGAGATCTTTACTAACATTGCAACGGCTCTGGGCAAAGAAGACAAAGCAAAAGAAGTTCTTAGTGATCTCGATCAGCACTATGTAGAAGCCAAAGAAAAACTGGCTGCTGCGGGTAAAGAAAACTTCAATTTTGCGCTGACACAAGCGTTCACATATCAAAATGCAGTCAGCCTGCGTATGTTTACCGATAACTCGGTTGTGATTGGTACTTTGGACAAAATCGGACTGGTTAACGATTGGCAGCCGGACAAAGTTGAAAACTATGGCTTCTCTACAGTAGGCATTGAATCCTTAACCGATGTGAAGGACAGTAACTTCATTTATATTACACAACCAGACGATGACGTCTTTGGCACAGCCATGAAAGATAACTCGGTTTGGAACGGACTGAACTTTGTGAAGGAAAAACGCACATATCAACTCGATAGCACAACATGGACATTTGGTGGACCGATCTCCTCCAAAGTATTGGTTGATGGGGTAGTCGAGGCGATTACCAAATGAGTTCGGTTCAAGGATCTAAGCCAGCTATGAATTGGCGCACAATAAGCATATATGGGGGCGGTCTAACCGCTCTCATCGTGCTTTTTTTTGTAAGTCTGTGTTATGGAGAAGCATCCATTCCTTTGCATGTCGTTTGGGACGCTCTTACAGGCAGACAGGATTCATTAGAGCACAATATGGTCTGGGACTTGCGCATGCCGCGTACAGTGATCGGTATTCTTGCGGGTGGCGCACTGGCTGTTGCGGGCGCTTTGCTGCAAACGATTACTCGTAATCCACTGGCTGCTTCAGATACGCTGGGCATTAATGCGGGAGCATACTTTGTGGTGGTGCTGGGAGCTATCGCTTTTCCAAGTCTATTAAGTCAGTCGCCTTTTCTTTTCGCAGCCCTAGGTGGTTTGCTGGCAGCATTTGCGGCTTATTTCATGGGCGGCGGACGAACATCAAGCCCGGTTCGACTTGCGTTGTCCGGTATGATTGTATCGATGGTCCTTGGTTCATTTACGAGTGCATTACATATTTTTTTCTCCATGGAGACACAAGGGTTGTTCCTTTGGGGTTCAGGAACACTTGTCCAGAATGACTGGAGTGGTGTGTTTTATGCTTTGCCTTGGGTGGTTGGTATTACCCTTCTCGCGTTAATCCTGTCCAGACAGTGGGATATGCTGGAGTTGGATGAATCAACGGCCTCTTCCTTGGGACAAAAGGTTGCATTGGCTCGTGCAGGAGGGTTAATCCTCGCTGTATTGCTGGCCGCCGTGATTGTCAGTGTAATTGGACCGATTGGTTTTGTGGGATTGGTTGCACCTCATCTGGTTCGATTGAGTGGTGTACGTTCTAATCGATTACTTTTACCCGGTGTGTTCATATGGGGCGCAGCGCTCCTGGTTGGAGCAGATGTCCTCGCCAAGATGGTGCATAACTCCAGCATGGAACTGCCAACGGGTGCCGTTATGGCGATCATTGGTGCACCTTGGCTCATCTGGCTTGTTCTTACACGTATGAAGGCTGCAAACGGATCAGGCATGTCAACTTCAATGAGCACAGGAGGAGCTGCGCGTCGCTTTGCATTTGGCCCGATGGCTGTATTATTCTCAGTCATAACGGTCGTGCTTATCTTGCTCAGTACAATGTTTGGTGGTATGCGAATTCCGCTGGCCGATTGGTTACCAAGTCTGTTCCAATCGGATGGACTGTTCTCCGCGCTGATTCAGCTTCGGATTCCGCGTACTCTTGTTGCCGCAGGTGCAGGAGCTGCACTGGCAATCAGCGGTGTGCTCATTCAGATGGCGGTACGTAACCCGCTGGCAGATGCTTCAATTGTTGGTGTGTCCTCAGGTGCAGGGCTTGGAGCAATGATGGTCATCATCTTATGGCCGGGTCTTCCGATATACTTGCTGCCAATTGCGGCAATTATCGGTGCAGCCATTGCTGCAGTGGTTGTGTTCTCCCTCGCCTGGAAGAAAGGACTGAACCCTTCGGCGGTTGTGTTGCTGGGGATCGCGATGTCTGCCATTGCTGGAGCAGGTATTCAGATTCTGATTGTCCGTGGTGCGGTATACGGTAGCAGCGGATATATCTGGCTGACAGGAAGCACCTATGCTCGTACCTGGGAACAGGTGAGGGTTATCGGATTATTTTTAGTTATTCTGGTACCGGTGGCTTGGTGGCTGGCACGCAGATTCGAACTGCTGGTATTTGACGACAACAGTGCATCCGGGCTTGGTCTCGGAGTACGTCGCACACGATTATTGGCCATGACAGTTGGTGTATTACTTGCAGCAGGTGCGGTTGCTTGTGTAGGAACCGTTGGTTTTATCGGGCTGATTGCACCACATATGGTACGGCTACTGACGGGGAATAAGTTAAGACGATCCATGTTCCTATCCGCATTAGCGGGTGCAGTCATGCTGGTGCTCGCCGATACTATCGGTAGAACCGTCATGGCACCGACAGAGATTCCATCAGGCATACTCATTGCGATCATCGGAACACCGTACTTCCTGTATCTGATGTATCGTTCTAATTGGCGCAAGTCTGTATAAATCGTTGAAACAAGAAGCCTGCTCCCCGAGCAGGCTTCTTGCTATCACGTGGTACCATTCAGCTGCGATCTTAAATCACCCAATGAATGTTTAGTCCTCTGAAAATGAAAAAAATCCCCTTCACGTCTACGAGAAGTAGAGATCACGTTTTCAAACGTGAAACTCTTACTCCCTGTGGACCTTGAGGGGATTTTTGCTTGAGCACATTCGAATCGTACTCCCGTTAGCTGGATTTCAGAATCCCGCTGTCATCGACGGATTGTACGGCTTGCTGCAATATTTCATTATCCTGAACAAGCGCGAAGCGCACATACCCTTCACCTGAAGGACCAAAGGCACTGCCTGGGGTTGCAATGACACCCGCATGTGTGACCAGATCCATGGCAAATTGCTCTGAGCTGTCGTAGTGCGCCGGAATCCGGCTCCAGACGAACATCGTTGCTTCAGGTTTGGCAATCGGCCAACCGAGATTGCTGAAGCCCTCACAGAGGATGTCTCTACGCTGTTCATAAATAGCTCTGACCCGTTCAACCTCGGATTGATCACCGGTAATGGCTGCAATTGCTGCTTTTTGAATCGGAAGGAACATCCCGTAATCCATATTGGATTTTAGCTTTTTCAGCATGGAGACCATGGTTGTATTGCCCACACAGAAGCCGATTCGCGCTCCGGCCAGTCCGTACGTTTTTGACAGGGAATTGAACTCCACACCGACGTCCATGGCGCCAGGGAATGCAAGGAAGCTTCCACATGACTTTCCGTCAAATACGAGTTCACTGTACGCATTATCGTGGAGCACGATAATATCATACTTCTTGGCAAAGGCAATCAGGTCAAGATAGAACTGATCCGGTGCCATCGCGGTTGTTGGATTGTTGGGATAGGAGACCAGCATGAATTTCGCTCGATGAGCGATATCTTCCGGTATATCCTGAAGTTGAATAACATACCCGTTTTCTTCTTTTTGCGGCATATAATACAGTTCTGCACCTGCCAGTAACGGCCCATCCGCGAAGACGGGATAACAGGGGTCAGGGACCAGCACGAGATCACCTTCATCGACAATGGAGAGGGATATATGTGCCAGCCCTTCCTGTGAACCGAGCAAGGAACAGATCTGTGTTGCCGGGTCTAACTCGACCTGATAGCGCTGCTTGTACCAATCGCTTGCAGCTTGCAGCAACTCACTCTGATCATTCACTGCATATATATAATTAGCCGGATTAGCTGCGGCCTCACATAGTGCAGTTATAATATGCTGCGCAGGTGGGATATTCGGCGTACCCACACTGAGATCAATAACCGGCAGTCCGTTCTCCAGTCTGCGGCGCTTGATCTCCAGCAACCGGGTGAAAATTCCTTCGTTGAAATGATCCATTCGTTTGGCAAAGTTCATGATGATGATTCAGCCTCCAATCCTCTTCGTACGCATATTCATTAATAATAAATGGACAGCGACTAAAAGAGAAGAGCAGGGGAACGCTTGCGGATCATGACTTTACTTTAAACTGGCTTAGTTCGTCTTGCAGTTTGCCAGATAACTGGTTCAACTGTTTTGACAGATCTGCTACCTGTTCGATACTATCCAGCTGCTCCTGCGTGCTGGCGCTTACTTCTTCCGTCGATGCCGAGTTCTCCTCTGTGGTGGAAGAGATAATCTCCAGTGCCTGGAATATCTCATCTTTGTGCTTGTGTACATTGGAGGTATTGTTGGTAATCTGCATCATACGCTGCTGTAGATCCTTTAGGTCTTTGTTAATACTAAAGAATACATGTTTGGTATCTTCTACGGATTTGGCATTCTCCTCCGCAATCTTCATACCGCGCATGGTATGTTCAACCGACAGGGTTGTTTTCTCTTCAATAACATTTACCTTTTTGTTGATTTCCTCTGTTGCCTGAGCCGTCTGTTCTGCAAGTTTGCGGACCTCTTCGGCAACGACGGCAAATCCTCTTCCATGTTCGCCAGCACGTGCAGCTTCAATGGAGGCATTCAGTGCGAGCAGGTTCGTCTGAGAGGCAATCTGTTTGACTGTATCCACAAAACTGGATATTTCATTCCGACTCAGGTCAATCTCCTGGATAATAGAGGACATTGCTTGGGTGGACTGATGGTTTTCCTCGGACCATTTCGATAATTGTTCCACGACCGCCAGTCCTTGGCTGCTCTGATCAGCAGATGTCTGCACGACCGTTCCCATAGCCTGCGCATCGGTAGCAATTTCATCGATTTGGCTGGATAAAGAGCCTGTTTTGCGTAAAATATTTTCCGTTTCGATGGACTGATAATTCGTTGCATTGGCAATTTCGTTGATGGCTGTTGATGTATCATTCATAGTCACAGCTGTTCGAGAGGAGATGGCTTGCAGATCATTCGACGACTGGTTCAGGATTTGCGCCGAGCTGCCGACCATTTGCAGCATGACCTGAATTTTCTGCACCATGGAATTCAAGCCTGTAGCGATCTGTCCAATTTCATTATTAGATTTGATATCCAGTTGGACAGTCAGGTCACCTTGTTCAATCTGTTTAATCTTAGCCAGCAGCTGTGGTATGGAGCGTAACAGACGGCGAAGGGTAATGTAACAGATAATCACAAGTAGAAGGGTGGCTGCAGCAAAACCGCCAAGCGTGATCCACGTGAACGTTTTTAATTCCGCGAGAACTTCTTCTTCGGATATGGTCAGACCAACGGACCATCCCGTATCCTTGCTGGTAGCGTAGCCGATATAACGACGTTCCCCATTGTCGTTCATAAGCTGTACGCCGTTTTCACCGGCAAGCATTTTCTTGCCGATGTTCCCCATGTCCCCCGTACTGTCCAGGATGTTCTCCTTCAATACCTTCTCTTGATCTGGATGGTACAGAATTTCCCCGCTCTTGGACAGCAACATGGAATAGCCCGTGCTTCCAAGGGAATAACTCTCCATAATTGCCGGAATATCCTTGAATGCAATATCCGCTGCGGCAAAGCCGATCGTGTTGTTGTTGTCGTCTTTGATCGGATAAAAGATACCCATGAGTACATCGCCTGCTGCAATATCAATGTACGGATCGGAGAAATAAAGTCCGTCTGCGGCGGTAACCGGCTTGTAGTATGGACGCGACTGGATATCAAAGTCCGGTGCAGATACGACACCATCATTTTGAATCCAAAAGCCTTTTCCATCCAGACCCGCGACCCAGGCATCGGCAAACGAAGGCTCTGCCTTAACGATAGCGGCGAGTGTCGCCTGTGTTTCCGCAGCGTAGGTTGAACTTGCCGCATCCGCAGCAGATGCTGTTGTTTCTATGTATTGCTGAAATAATGTGTTGGTGGACATTTGCTTGACGAGTGCGCCCTTCTCCTTGAATAGTGCATCAAATTCACTAACAATGGCTTGTGTCTTGGTCTGGAGCATGGATTCCTGCTGTTTCACCAGAATGTTTCGTGTGCTTGCAAACATAAATGTTCCCAGCACGGCAAAGACAACTACGATAATGACCAGCAGCACAATGGACAACGTATTTGCCATACTGGATGTCCGTGCTCCCATTTTCCCCCACTTGTTCAACATGTTCGACATATTCCATCTCCCCAGATGATTAATAAAAAGCTCAAAACGCCTTAGTTATATGTCGGCATGATCTATAGTTTTATGTAGATTTCTGTCGAATAATCCTGAAAGCAACGGGAAGGAAAGGCATGAGTATAAGAACAGTCAATGGGAGGGATGAAAAAAGAGGAAAGGAATGAAAAAACGGGGATCGGTGGTGGTTCATCCAGGCGATCTTGTTTATAATGGAATGAATTGGAACTATGGGTGGAAAAGGGGGATTATCTGTGAGTGAGTTATGGCATGCATCAATACAGGGGGTTCCATGGAATGCCGAAAAGATGCACCAGGCGGTGCATCTGTTGCGCCGCAGAGCAACGGTTCATTTCCGCGTTGGCGCGGATACATACGAGGACCTTGCCGAGCTCGATGCCAAAGTATTCTTTGCCCGGCCGGATCTGATCCTACACATATCACATATGGACCCTAAAGGGGTATATTCATCCGGATTTTTGGGGCGACTTGCACAGTTGAAACATGTGTCTGCCTTGCAGCTTGATCTTTCGCAGGCACAGGATTTGACGATTCTGGGTGCGATGGATCAACTGCAGTTTCTAAGATTGAATTCACCTGCAAAGGCGACTGGGCTCGATTTTATTAAACACTACACACGATTGACCTTTCTTGAACTGCGTGGCAAATTCAACGGATTTGCTTCCATTGCGGCATGCCTCCAACTGCATACGCTCATTCTGAACTGCGCGGTCGAAAGTGTTGATGTGTTGGCGGAACTGCCCGTGCTTCAGTATCTGTCCCTGGATCACTGTGAGTTAAAAGGGGGACTGGATGTATTGACACAGTCGACCATCTCAATGTTGAAGCTAAGCTCTGTTCGCAAACTGACGAGTATTCAGGGACTCGAACAGATGCGTGGGCTGGAATATCTGCATCTGTCCTTGCCCAAGCTGGAGCATTTATGCGACTTTTCCCATATGACCTCTCTCAGACAGCTCGAACTGGACTATATGAAATCGTTACGGGATATCAAACATCTATGGACAGCCCGTGCTCTGGAGTCTATTGAACTGAAAGAGATGAATACAGCGCTCAAAGCGGATTCTTTTGCTGGATTAACCGGGCTGGAGCATTTGCGCCAAATCGATTTTCGTTTTATTGATGTTAACAAAGGACGGATTGCAGCTATGCGTGATCACCTGGACAAGGCCGGAAAATCCCATTTGTTATATGAGAATATCCCTGAGCATGAACGCCTGAATTCCATAGGTATTGCGCACTTGTCGCATGTATTAATGTAAACAGGCTTTTGTCCAGCATGTGTATACAGAGCGAACTCCAGTGAACGGACCGATTGAGGCGGGCAGATGTCATTTCTATCTAGGTGTTCGTATCCGTTAAGGCGGGTATGTTGATCTCTTTCACGCAGGCCGCTTTGGACAAGCTGATGATACATCGAACGATGGCGACCATATCCTGCAGGGGAATGCGGGTCCCATCATACTCGGCCAGTGCACGTTCCATCCCGTCTTCATACGGAATTTCTGCCGCCAGTTCTCCCGGGTTGATGCATGTCACCGCGATGCGGTCATTCCTCGTATGCTCTCTTAGAGCTTCCGTAATACCCCTTATGGCAAATTTGGAGGCGACAAAAGAAACCTGGCTGCTGCCTGCATTGCTCAAACCGGCTGTTGAACCGATCAGGATGATCTTCCCTGCTTCAGATTGGCGGAGCTGAGGCAGTAAAGCCTGTATACATACAATCGTAGAAGTCACATTCACATGGATCAGCTGACTGATATCTGCGGGTTCATCCTTATCAAACGTGTAGTGCTCTTCAAATCCTTCCTTTTCCCAGATTCCCACGTTATAAATAAGCACATCCAACGTCTCGCCTTGAAGTTGGCTGGCAACTTGCTCCGCTGCCTGAAGCTCGGAAAGATCAGCCTGAATCCATATTCGCTCGACGCCATCCTCCACGGACAGACTTTCCGGCTTGCTGCGAGAGACCACCCAGACCTTATCACCGGATTGCGGCACACCTCTGACAAATGCATCGCCTAATCCTTTGCTTGCACCAAAGACAATTATATTTTTCAAATAAAGCCCTCCTTATCGATTAAAAATTAATAATATTTACATTAATCTATATCTTACTATAGAGGTGATACATGGAACATGAAGTTTGAATGAGGTATGCTTCATCCTTGTCAAGATTCGGGATGGTTGTTCTCCAACAATACGATATCTTCGCCCCGTTGTTGCCTGAGAGCAATATTGTCCCTCCCCCAAGCACACATGACATCCACGATGGTGTTGGCGGTAACGCCATATTCTGTAAGTCCGTATTCCACTTTGGGAGGCATCTGTTGGTAGACATGTCTGGTGACAAGGCCGTCTCGCTCCAACTCGCGCAATTGTTGAATTAACACTTTTTGCGAAATGCCAGGAATGCTGCGCTCTAATACGCTCGTTCTCTTTACTCCGGACATCAATAAACAGATGATTAAGGCTTTCCATTTGCCACCTATAATTTCAAGCGTCGCTTCAATGCCCAGATTGTATTGTTTCATCCTGATTTACCTCAGTTTAAGTTTTACGTGTTTTATAGAGTGTAACTATTTATTTTCTCACGGTTCTAACATTGAAGTCCATACACACTTTGAGGTAACCATCTTACTTCATTGTGTGTATTTTCTTTTGACTGGATGTGACTGATAATGGTCCATATTCAATTAAAGAAACCAACACCCTGGATGGGAAGAAAGGAACTTATGATGAAAACACTTGTTATTCTGGCACATCCCGATATGCAAAGTTCAAGAGTCAATCGTCGCTGGAAGGAGGAGTTGTTGCAGCATACAGATGATATTGTTCTTCACGAATTATATTCGGCCTACCCCGATTGGAAGATTGATGTTTGCCGAGAACAAGAGTTGCTGGAGACGCATGATCATATGATGTTGCAGTTCCCGTTATATTGGTACAGTTACCCACCGCTGCTGAAAAAATGGTTTGATGACGTGTTCACTCATGGATGGGCGTACGGATCGAAAGGAAATCGATTGAAGGGAAAGCGGATGGGACTTGCAATGTCCATAGGGGATAAGCAGGAGAATTATGCGAAA
Organism: Paenibacillus sp. PK1-4R; assembly: GCF_030369595.1. Taxonomy (NCBI): domain Bacteria; kingdom Bacillati; phylum Bacillota; class Bacilli; order Caryophanales; family Paenibacillaceae; genus Paenibacillus; species Paenibacillus sp. PK1-4R. Next base: position 5,080,562 of record NZ_CP126535.1, on the reverse strand, counting down.
GATGGTTCCATCGGTTACAGCGTAGAGGAACTTGTTGCACCTTTCGTAGCAAGCATGAATCATGTAGGGGTTAAGGCGCTGCCGCATTATGCAGTCTATGGTGCCTCGTTCCAGGCTACGGATGAAGAGATTAACCGAAGTGCTGAAGAATACATGCGTTATATAAAACAGTTCCGGGATTCTTAAAAGTTAAAAGCTGAAACTCTTCATAAGAAATGTACTGAAAAGGACCTGGCTCACACATGGTGAAGTCCAGGTCCTAATCAATAAGCGAAAAATTAATAACCGAATAAAAACACATTTATTCTACGCGGAAATAATCAAAATCTGCATATCCTCCAGTAGACTTCGTTGCATAATTGAATAGTGCAAACCGGTATCCCATAAAGTGTGGCAGTGTGTAAGACATTTGAAGTGTATTGCCAATGGTGGTCCAGTTGCTGCCATCCAGACTATAAGCAAAGTAGGCTTTGTCTGTCTGGTTCGTAAAATCACAGATGACGCGGAGATAGATTCTGTTCTGGTTTAATGGCATAGTTGCTACTTCGGTCATGGTGCCGGAACTGGCATTAGCCATAACGATGGATTTGGTGCTGCCCGTCATTTTTACGCCGACAAAACCATATCTGGCCTGAAAAGCAGCGAGTCCAGCATAATCACCATCCTTCATGCCTGCTGTATCCAAAGCGGTAACCCCCGTACTTTTTGGACCAAAGGTTCGTTGTGTCAGCGTGTTGCGGGCTTCTAACAGGTTTTTGCTGATTTTGCCTGTAGTTAATCGCATGAAACCCGGCCGCTGGAGCAGGGACCAGTTGGCAGCATCAGGGTTATGATTCCACTGCCAGAAAGTAGCGAGACTGGATGTACCGGAAGATGAATTGCTCGTCAGGGAGACGTCATCCACATAAAACGCCATCAAATCATTGGTCGGGTCCGGATTCGAGTTATACGGTGTTTCCACAAAAATAAAGCTTTGAGACAAGTCTGCATTCGACGGAACGGTATACGTACCTTGAATGGTACCCCACTGTCCGCGGGTTAACGTCGCACTGCCCATAATGGTAATTCCGGTATAACTTGCACCGTTCTGGATGCTAAGATTGAACGTTTTGGTTGCAGGACCAGTAGTGTATTTGATCTTTGCCGAAAAAGAGTATGTTCCTCCCGGTACCAGCTTCCCTGTAACCATCTGTTTGGCTCCGCCTGCTGTCTGCTGTCTGCCGCTGACGAGCAGGCTTTTTGTACCGATGAATGCTTCGGCATTTGTTACGATGATGTTCGCCGTATTGTTGCTGGTCCACGGCTGAATGCTACTTTCCTCAAAACCGCCGTTCACTAACAGTTGCGTTACTGAGGGTGTGCCTGATGTGGTTGCGTTGAACTCATCGGACCCGTAGATTTTGGCAGCAGGCTGACCTTCAACGGGCATATTCATGTTAAGTGGAACCTTGCCGTTCACCCCAAACACAGGCCAGTTATCCGACCACGTCACTGGAACGAGATAGGGGATGCGTCCAATAGCCCCGCTATCACGAAACAGCAAGCCGTACCAAGCGCCGGATGCGGTATCCACGATGCCTCCTTGGGCGATTCCCGAGTCTCTGAGTACAACTTTACCTGTGTATGGACCTGTCAATGTGTTTGCACGATAGGCAAGCTGAATGCGACCATCACCCGAAGGCCAGGCAATCAGGAATACATAGTACATACCATTGATCTTCTGAATGTGTGCTCCTTCTGCCTTTACAATCATGTTGGAGCCGGCAACACTGCTTGCGTTTGGAATCAGGACCTGATTGAGCCCGCCGGATTTAACGGCCTTGGCATCAGGTGTCAGCTCAACGATACTGATGTTATCACTGCCATGAACAAGAAAGGTTCGATTCCCGTCAAACAAAAGGGAGGGGTCATGGTAATAACTGTTCAATGTGTAAGGTGTCCATGGCCCTGTTTCAATATTGCTGGTTTGGTAAATATACGTCTTGCCCGTGGAAAGCGAGCCAAAGGCCACATAATATATACCGTTGTTGTACCGCAAACTGCTCGCCCAGGAACCACGCCCATACTCGTTTTGTCCATTGTTCAGATTCTGTATATCCCCGTTTCCAAGCGTATCGTATACATAGTTTACGATGCTCCAGTTGACCAGATCATAAGACTTCATGACCGGGACTCCCGGATTCATATGCATCGTTGTGCTTGTCATATAAAATGCACTGCCCACCCGAATGACGTCACTGTCAGGAACATCCGCGTAAATAACCGGATTGCTGAACGTTGCGGCTGAAGCAGCGGGACTTGTCAAAGGGAATGATGTTATAAGCAAAGGAAGAGCGAGTAGAAGAGCACTGATTTTTTTCCACATATTCTATCCTCCCAATCGATCATGTCCTATGAATTAAAGCGAGTACTCCAGATAATCAATGTAAGCATCCCAAGTGCCATTATCCGTTGTTACGACCAGCTTGATTTCCTGATTGCCTGTAGCGTGAGTGATGCCGGTGAGGGTTTGAACGGTCGGCTCCGTTCCCGTGAAGTAGAAAGAACCAGCGGTTACACCCCCGATGACCAGATCAACACGGGCTGTATTATTGTTGTTGGAAGCGCCGCGGACAGAGAATTGATGGGTTGGGAATGCAAAATATTGATTGTATGCTGCATAATCATTGTTCCCGTAAAGAGCGACTCCATTAAAAGGGGAACTGATTACGCCAGCGTATTGGCCGCCAAGCGTCATATTCTCGGCTTCGTAACGGGTAACGTTTGGATTGGGATTAGGATTTGGGTTTGGGTTAGGGTTGCCGCCCGAACCTGATGTGAATTGCCAGTAGTCCAGTTTGAACAGATTTCCATTGCCCGAGCCTGTAAACACCAGATACAAACGATGTACCCCTGTAGCGTTGGTAACATTGGTCTCCATCTCGCGCCAAGTTTGCGAACCGCCAGTTGAACTTACGTTAAGTGTTCCAACTAGTGGGCCTGTCGGACTGTCCAGTCGAACCTCGATGTTGCCATTTCCGGTAGAAGCGACATTGGCCTTGAATTTGGAGGCTCCAGCTGAGCCAAAATCAACATTACCCACCGCGATCCAATCCCCATTATGAATGTTAGTGACATTCTGATTGGCTACAGGTCCACCGCTCGCTTGACTCGGTTCAGTGTTAATTCCTGCTTGCCAGCCAATGGTTTCGGCTTCCACCCGGACATACGGGTTGAGGTTAGTGGTCTGAGGTACACCTGTCATATTTCCTTGAACTTCCTGGATTGTTCCATCCGCATTATGTGTCAGTTTGTTGATATGTGTGGAACGGTATCCTTTGCCTTCACCGAGAAATGCTCGACTCACCGTTTGCGCATGGTACGCGACATACCATTCGTTGTTGAATTGAAACACGGCATGGTGGTTATTGCCGCCTACACCGAAGAACGTACCAGGATTTTTCAGAAAGTGTCCTTTATACGTGAAAGGTCCCATGGGGCTGTCGCTGACCATGTATCCGATCTCACCTTTTGGATATGCAGTAGGATGTGTTCCCGCGAAGTTGATGCAGTAGGAGTAATAATATTTGCCGTTATACTTGTGGATGCCGGAATCCTCGAACATATAAGGAGAATCAATAGTCACAGCACTGCCCACCACACTGGTCATGTCGGCACCGAGACGAATGACTCGAGCTGTTTTGGGATTAGCAATGGAAGCAGCGTTGGTATCATTCGGAATGCCGCCTCCAGCATATAAGTAAGCAGAGCCATCATCATCGACAAGGACAGCCGGATCAAAGAGCCAGGTTACGCCGGACATACCCGGTGTACTATGAGTCAGGAGGGCACGACCAAGTGGATCGGACCACGGTCCAATGGGGGAATCCGCCGTGAGCACGCCAATACCTCCACCCGAGTTGGCAAAATACAGGAAAAACTTTTCTTTGCCAGCAATGGTTTTCTTCGCCATGGCAGGAGCCCAGGACTGGGTAGCCCATTTGGCAATCCCTTGTCCATTATTCGCATTATTCGCACCCGCTACCGGGATGGAACCATGGTCTGTCCAGTTCACCATATCAGCTGAAGAGATGACGTTAATTTTCCCGATCGTGCTGTACTGGTTCTCTCGGACAGAGCCGTCACTGTTGTACAGATATGCATCACCTGTCATGTAGACATAGACCCGATTGTTATGGACGAGCACATAAGGATCGGCTCCCAGTTTATGATCGATGAGGGGATTGGAATTTCCAGGAAGTTTGGCAACGGCTGCATTGGCTGCATGGCTGGATTCAACGGGCAGGGTGACAAAGATTAGCAGACAAGACAACAACAAAACTAGCGGTTTACGAATCATACGTTTCGCCTCCATAAGATTGGATTAGTTGGTGAGCTGAAATTCAGAATAGCTGAAATGGTGAAATGCCAAAAAATGAAGAGATGTTCCTCATGTCACCCCCTTCCTGAAATAATGGTTAGGTTGGCTGTTAGGTTAAATCTTCATGTTGTCATATATGGTTTAAGCCAGACGACCTGTGCACCGGGTACGTGGTCACGGCAGCAAGGGGAGAGGCTATAACCCGAAGTAAGCCTGCATCTGTGGGTGCGATTAGAAAAGCTATAATCTGTCAGGTTTCTTTTTGTAATCGCTTTCAATAAAATGGGTTAGAACACTGAAATTTGGCGAAGAAAGAGGTTTGGTCACGTCTAAATGTAATTATTTTTCATATTTTCTTTTAAATGTTTATTAACTTGACGATATCATATCACAATTTTAAGATAATACAATCTTTTTCTATTTTTAGTAGAGAATGAAGAAGACCATTATTATTCTATGTGTTTAACATTGGGCTTGATGGTAAAAATACTATCTCGTATTCTATAAAACTACACTTTCAAGCATAGCTTTGCCCGGCCAACAATTAGATACGAGAAAAAGACGTCTTAAGCTGTGACCGTTTCCCTGGAATCTACCGGGGGAACGGTCATTTCGTTATTTTCTGAAATCGATCCTGGTTACATAACAAAATCTACTCTTACTTGCTGACCAACTTTGATATTGCATAATTTCTTCTCTTTGTTGTACATATCCCAGTTTTTGTATAGCTAAAGCCCTGTGCGTAAAAGGTTGTTAAGTGATAATGGTGGATTGCCCCCTGTGTTTTGTCCACACCGTTGATTGAGTGTTTGAATATTACTATCGAGTGAGCTTATGCCAAATACTGCTAGACTCAGAGGTTCATAAAGGTGGGATGGGAAAATGGCTATTTTGTCAACTGGGCCGATTGAAAACAATCTGGTTTCCGGGGTTAGACCGACCCAACAGGTAACGATTAGATTGGTAAGTCGGGCTGAGGTGGATTCTGTAACAGTATCCATTCAGGGGTATGTGCTAAGCACAACAAGAACGCTGTATGTGAGTGAAGTAATCAGTATTGCCCCTAATGAAGCAGTGACCAGAAATTATTTTGCAGATTTAGATGCTTTTGAGTTTGTTTTTGGAACAGATGTGGAAGGCGTGGAGGAAGTAGAGATTTCAGTGTGGGGCAAACAAGCCTCTGGACAATTGGTTGATGCACACCGAGTGGTACAGCACGAAAAAACAGTTAATGACATCTAGCAGATCAAAATCCCCAAAAGAGGAGATGTAGCGATGAGCTTTTTATCAACAGGGCCGATTGAAAATAATGCTGTTAGCGGTGTAAGACCGACTCAGACCGTTACTGTCAGAATTGATAACCGTAGTAATGCCACAGCCTCAACCGTACAGATACAAGGGTATTACATGGAAAGTGGAATAAGAGTACTGTACGTCAGTGAGTCTTTTGACATCGTACCCAATCAAGTAATAACCAACAACTATTATGCTAATTTTGATGCCTTCGAGTTCACTTTTTCAACACCAGCGACGGTTAATGATCCTGTTCAAGTATCAGTATGGGGTAAGAGCAGCACAGGCGCATTGGTAACTGCCCATCGTTTGGTTTCTTCCGAATTGCTGGGTGAAACCCCAAGCATCAACGGAGCTACAGGCGCGACCGGGGCTACGGGAGCGACAGGCACACCAGGGACAGCTGGAGTGACAGGTGCAACAGGCGCACAAGGTACAGCGGGAGCAACAGGCGCAGCAGGTACAACGGGAGTAACAGGAGCGACAGGCACGCCAGGTACAACGGGAGTAACCGGAGCAACGGGTACAGCAGGTACAACCGGAGTAACGGGAGCAACAGGCGCAGCAGGTACAACCGGAGTAACGGGAGCAACAGGCGCAGCAGGTACAACGGGAGTAACCGGAGCAACAGGCACAGCAGGTACAACGGGAGTAACCGGAGCAACAGGCACAGCAGGTACAACCGGAGTAACCGGAGCAACAGGCACAGCAGGTACAACCGGAGTAACGGGAGCGACAGGCACAGCAGGTACAACGGGTGTAACCGGAGCAACAGGCACAGCAGGTACAACGGGAGTAACCGGAGAAACAGGCACAGCAGGTACAACCGGAGTAACGGGAGCAACAGGCACAGCAGGTACAACCGGAGTAACGGGAGCAACAGGCACAGCAGGTACAACCGGAGTAACGGGAGCAACAGGCACAGCAGGTACAACGGGAGTAACCGGAGAAACAGGTACAGCAGGTACAACCGGAGCAACCGGGGCTACGGGTGCGACTGGTTCTGGAACAATTATTCCTTATGCATCAGGACTTCCAGTTGTCTTGACTACAGTTTTGGGTGGACTTTTGAATACCTCCAGTTTAGTTGGTTTTGGCAACAGTGCTACCGGAGTAAGTGTTAACGGAGGAATTATTGATCTCACAGGCGCTGCAGGCACATTGCTTAACTTTGCTTTCTCGGCATCTCGTGCAGGAACGATTACTTCACTGGCCGCTTATTTCAGCACGACAGCCGGACTTAGTTTGGTTGGATCTACAGTAACCTTAACTGCACAATTATTCAGATCCACTACACCTAATAACTCCTTTACAGCTGTACCGGGTGCATTGGTAACCTTAGCTCCTCCACTGACCGGCATTTTGGCACTGGGCACAATATCCAGCGGAGTGACAACAGGACTGAGTATTCCGGTATCTGCCGGTGACCGCCTGCTTATGGTGTTCTCAGCATCAGTAACAGCCGGAATTGATGTGGCTACAACCGTAGCTGGATATGCAAGCGGCGGCCTTACCATCACTTAACGGAAAATGGGCTATATAACAAGTTTAAAGACAGGGACCCTTGCCAACATGGTGAGAGGTCCCTGTTTATGTGTGTGCTTTTGTTTTCAAACTCTCTTCAAATGAAAGATAAGGACTATACAAAAACATAAAAAGAGGAGGATTGCTCCTCGCCTCGTACATACCGTGGCTTACTCAAATTCACTCTGTTTTGGTTAGGCTGTCTACGACAAATTTTAGTTGGGCTTCCAACGAAATTGGGTCACTAAACACGAAGCCACGGCTTTCCTCGCGATAAACGTGATTATTCTGGACAGCAGGGAGGTTATCCCAGATAGGACCTTCAAAAACGGAATCCCCACTCTCATCACCTGTCCATCCACTAATAAAGATATAATCTCCTGCATATTGTGGTAACAATTCAAGTGATAACTTGGCCCAACCTTTGCCGCTATCGATGGCTTCCTTCTGAATGATCGGCGGTGCCTTCAGGCCAAACTCGCCATAAATAATATCTCCACCTCTACCAAAGCTCCCGTAGGCATAAAATTCTTTGGCACTTCCCGTATCAAAAATCGAAACCGTGCGATCACCTACCGCTTGCTCCACGAGTGGTTTATATTCAGCGATTTTAGCATCCCACTCTGCAATCCAGGCCTTCGCTTGCTCTTCTCTACCAGTCATCTTGCCAAAATCCATCAATTGCTCCCGTAGAGGTATTCCATATTCAACAGCGACGGTCGGCGCAATTTTGGACAGCTTTTCGATCGTTTCAGGGTCATTCCAAACGACAATTAAATCCGGCTGCAACTCCATGATTTTCTCGTAGGGTACATCGTTACCGATGTTGACAACGTCATCGAGCTTTCCTTCTGTATAACTGTTAAAGGACTCATCACCAGTTCCAACAGGCTTAAGGCCAAGAGCTAGCAAATGACCGGTAAAGGCTCCTGCAACCATTACGACCCTTTGAGGTTTTTTGGGGATTTGTATTTCACCGTTAACCGCAGAATAGGTTTGCATCTCCGAGCTTCCGTTTGTGGTGTTACTGATATTACTCTCTGCACCTACAGTTGGGCTTTGCGTACTGCCAGTGCTTCCATTCGTGTTTGCTGGCCTGGAACATGCGCTAACTAATAGAGTTAGGCACAACAGTAGGGTAATTCCTACAGGTAGTTTGCTTCTATACATCCGTAAATCTCCTTTTTCGCTATGTTGATAATGATTATCATCTCTGATATCAATATAACGACGGAGTTTACGCGGAGCAATGGATGATCGAAGCCTAAGGATAGGACGATAAGAACCTTTTGTCACTTGTCCAGACTCATCCTTGAATTGCTTTGGTGTGACTCCCGTATGTTTTTTGAACATTCTTATAAAATAGGATACATCAGCATATCCAACGCTTGCAGCGACTTCTTGCAGAGATAACTCGGTTCTTTGCAACAGCGTTACTGCTTTGTTCATCCTAATACCGATTAAGTAATCGATTAGACTTGCGCCAGTTTCACGTCGGAAGTACTTGGACAGATAAGGGACGCTGTAATGGAATGTATGAGCGAGGGTTTCCCGCGTCAGCGGCTTGGCGTAGTGCTCCTGCATATAGCGAATAAGCTGAGAAGCAAGGTTAGGCCTAACAATGCTTACCTGCTGTTGATCCATTTGTCTGAGCAACTCATATACAAATTGATAGAATAGTGTTTTGGTATGGAGTCGCTCCAAGCGTCCCGGTTTATTCCACTCGCCCAGCATTCGCTCAGTGATTTCGTAGAGGATGGCAGGATGATATGGAATAAAACCGTACTGGAGGTGGAATGGCAATGGTTGATCCGGTTGTTGAAGTGTATGCTGCTTGCCAGGTAGCGGTAAGGAGGCTTTGTAGAAAATCAGGTAATAATGAAAGGATGCGTTCGTTGGGATGATGTCCAGACGGGTGTTTTTGCCCCCATGAAGCATATAAAATGGTTTGGTAGCATGCTCATTTCCGTCTAAGATCACAGTCGCATTGCCATTCGTTACGTACAGAAAGGCGCTGGCAGGGAACAGGTAAGGACGTACGCACTCGTCGGCCTGTATGACAATATGTCGTACATCCATGATTTTGAGCGATGAACAATTCCAGATGAGTATGTGCTCTTGTACATTCAAGGTTGCTTTCAATAGAGAGTTGTCTTCCTTCCATGAGCTGTTGAAGCCAGCCTTTTATGTGGTGAGGTTATTATATAATAATATTAGTGGCTTTTTGTCACTTTCCAGAACGTTCCCTGGTAGTACCGGATTCTTCTCATAACTTTTGAGTATAAAGGCGAAAAAATTTTGATGTCATGACCTCTCCATAATCTAAAGAAAATCGCCGATAACTCCATGTGCATGATCTTTATTATGGCGGGATGTGGCACACAGGTCGATAGCGGTTCGTTCACCGGAAACCAGGCACCCGAAACATGGGGTTCGTATTGCACAGCGCATCGGATCGGTGTCCCGTTTCCTCTATAGTCTTCCAAAGGCTATGATCAATGCCAAAACTATAAAAAAGATATTTACGCCAAGCTCCCGGTACTCTTTACGCCGAATATGAAACAGCATTCCAAGCATTGTGACAACAGCCAAAGCGATTGCGGCGATCGGCGTAAGCACCGGAGTGATGTTCAGCGCCCACGGAAAAACAAGGCCAAGCGCTCCGAGTAGCTCCGCGATACCGATCAGAACAACTAGACTTTTTGGCACATCATTAACCCAGGCCCAGGTCTTTTTTGACGACTCGATACGAATGGTTTTCATCCATCCCGAATATACAAAGCCTGCCGCCAATATGATTTGTACGATCCATAACGTTACATTCATCTTTTCTTTTCCCCTTACTTGCTCGATTTTAATATCTGCCTCTATACTAAAGTGAGAATGCCGAATCAGGAAGTAGGCACTTAAACCTAACCAGGTAACCAAAAGTAAACCTGGGTATGGTCAGAAAGTGAGGAAAAAGAATGACGGTGTATTGCAGATTCGGAACGGCCTTGGATATCCTCACGGGTAAATGGAAATCTTTGATTCTTCTACGCCTGCTGAGCAACGGTACAATGCGGTTCAGCGAATTACAAAAAGCCATTCCAGATATTTCGAAAAAGATGCTGACCCAGCAGTTAAAAGAACTGGAGTATCACGATATTGTGCATCGGGAAGTGTATCCGCAAATTCCGCCAAAGGTCGAATACTCGATTACGGAGTACGGACAGCTCATGAAACCTGTGCTCCAGACAATGAGCAACTGGGGAGCCGGCCATATGCAGCATATGAAGAAGCTCTACGGCGAAGAAGATGAAAAAGGAGCACACCCATCCTAACCTCGGAAAATCGATTCCTTGGGGGGATAGGGTGACAAGGGAGAGTTAGTTTTGAATAAACAAAAAATTGTGATCATTGGTGCAGGGATTGTTGGGGCGTGTATGGCCTATCATCTAGCCAAACGAAATCAAAATGTAACCGTTATTGAACGGCATTCAGCCGCGGCGCGTGAAGTCACGGAAAAATCATTTGCCTGGATACATACGACGCATAGAGTGGCTCCTGAATACTGGCATTTGTACGATGCAGCTGTGGGAGAATATCACACACTTCAGCAAGAGTTGTCCGAACTGAACATTCATTGGCATGGCGCGCTAACTTGGGACACTCCGCCTCTAAGGGAGCAACACTTTCAAAAATTAAACCGGGAGCAGCTTGAGGCATTGGAGCCCAATCTGAAGGAATATCCGGATGAAGCCATGTTTGTCAGCGAAGAAGGTGCGGTCGACCCTATTGCTGTAACGGAGCTGTTGTTGAGCAAAGCGCAAGAGTACGGAGCAAAGATTCAGTTCGACACCAACGTTACACAGCTGAAGCAAGAGGGTTCCCGTCTGGTTGGTGTTCATACATCCAAGGGTTTTGTGGAGTCGGATGTTGTGGTATTGGCGGCAGGAACAGGTACGCCCGAACTTTGTAACCCGTTAGGTTGTCACGTGCCGGTAACTTCGTCACCTTCGATTCTGATTCGGATGAAAACTGCTAATAAACTGATACACACATTAATATCCAATGCGCAATTTGAAGCGCGTCAACTGACAGATTATACGCTGCTGGCTGCGGAAGATTATATCGACGAGTCGGAGGAAAACGGACCACAGGCGGTCGGTAAGCGAGCTTACGACACATTGCGTCACAGTCTCAAGCACGGAAATCAACTGGAACTGGAGAGCATAAAGGTTGGATGGAGACCCATGCCTGAGGACGGTTATCCGATTGTGGGCTTCCATGATCACATTGATGGACTTTATCTGACGCTAATGCATTCTGCAATTACGCTGGCGCCGCTGATTGCGCATCTGGCTGCAAGTGAAATTATTGATGGCAAATCAAGAAATGAATTAGACCCTTGTCGCCTCTCACGGTTTTAGGATCACTCCACAACGAAAAGTACATCGCTCAAGTCGCGATGTACTTTTCGTTGTATATATTTGTTGGAGTCTTCTACACTTTCCCAGTAGCCACTGGATTCTCCTCATAACTAAATCGTTGGCGATTGGCAATTCCATGCTAGCCATTTATCTACCTGTGAAACTAGCTAGCGGATTTGGCACCTTGACTTTCAAGCCACGGGATCAGCTCGGCTGAAAAATTACGTTTTGCTGTGTCCAGTGGAGTTGTTCCATCCCAGGTGGCTATCCAGTTCAGTTCGGCGCCGTGGTCAAGCAGGTATTCGGCTGTTTCTCTTTGACCTCCATGGCAAGCGCACCAGAAGGCAACGGTTACTGCATCGGGAGGAGAAGGGGAGGTGCTTGTTCCCCAAGGATAACGTTCCGGGAGTTGGGCTCCTTGGAAATGTTCTTGTATGGCGTCAATATTTCCAAGGGCGGCCGCATGCCAAAGGGCAAAGACCGCACCGCGCTCAACCAAGCGTCGTGCTGTATCCCATTGTGCAAAAGCAATAGCATCGTCCAGCGGTGTGCCACCGGCGATCACCGCGCCAGGCGCTTCCATGTCTGCGCCAGCATCAAGAAGGGCATCGAGCACTTGTACATCATTGGAGCTTGCAGCCCAATGCAAAGGTGTCTCGATGTTTGGACCAACCAAAGGAGCGTTCACTTCCGCACCAAACTTGGTCAATACTCTCACGGTATCCGCTCCATGAGGGAAGTGCCCCGGCCAATCCGTCACCACGTGCAGCAGCGTTCGAGCGATGCTAGAGTCTGAATCTACGTTGTCAGGCTTTCTTTCCGATATTCTTATCTTTGCCAATCCCGGACTCTCTGCCAGCAATTGCTGTAACGATGGAATATCTCCAGTGTGAATGGCTTGAATAACGCTCACTGCAAGTTTTTCATCCTCGTAAATAAATTCCATGCTCAAACCTCCTTTCAGGCTTATATCCATATTCATGTATATGGTTCTTATCACATAAGCATCTGAACTGCGCATCTGGCATGATACTCCGCGAGACCTTTAGCAAATTGCTGATCGGGGAATTGTCTGTGAAGCAGCTTCAATCCTCCTGATATCAAGGACAAATGATGGCAAAATCGATAAAATGTCATCCGCTCCGGGTCGAGATTGTTATTTTTTAAGTAGTGATAAAAGTCTCCAAATCGAAACTGGAGAAAGCTATGCTCATATTCGAGATCGAAGAATCCTGCGCCCTCAATATCAATAAGGCATGGTTGCATAGCATGATCTGTCCATATATGATCCGGACCTAGCTCTCCATGAATGAAACTATAGAGGTCTCTGGGGTGAATTGCTGCTTCCAATTCGTAAAGTTTCTCAAGCAGCCTTTCGTTATTTTTCCTGATATCTGTCATATGTTTGGATGCATAGGATAAGGCTGTTTCGGCATCCAACCGCTGAACTTGGTAGCAAGGCCCAGCCTTTTGGCTGTTATCGTTGGCGTTTCCATAAACGTTTCTTTGGATGTTATGCATATTAGACAACATATCCCTGATCCGTTGAAACAACTCATCCCGATCTTTGTGATTTTTATGCTGGAAATAGACTTCGGCTTTCTGTCCATCCACATACTCAACAAGAGCAAAATCATAAGAGTACCGGTCTTTATCGTTATTCAGATCATATAAGGTCGGCGTTCGGATTCCATGTTGAGCGAGAAAGCGAGTATTCAAAGAGAAAAGTTCGCTGCCATAGGAACTGTGGAAAGTGGGTTCATTCAAGATCTCTTCCTGAAAATAGTTGCTGGAAATATCCCAAACGTACAGCATACAAGTGAAACCATTCGTGCAGTCAATTTTGTAAATGACTTTTTGTGCACCGCCATGAATTCTTGCGCACTGCGTTATGAAGTAACTGGCACCAAATACTTTGTGCACATAATCCTGTAATTCCTCACGAGTAAGATGGTTGTTGGAAATCATCAATTTATGCTCCGTTTCAACTGTATTTTGCCGGCCAGCTACCTAAATATATAGAATATTTTCCCAAAAATATAGACTGTTTCTTTTCGATCTGTTAAAGTGTTGATTAAGGTCTGTATATTCATATGTATATTAAAGAAAGGGGTCGGGTACTCACGTTAGTGGGTGATCCGGCCCCTATTTTGCATGCAAGTTGACTCTCTGTTGACTATATATGACCAATGATTTTAAGGAGCTGGGAAGCCATCTTACATTTCAATGAACATCTTTTATTATGGAACAAGGCATCTATTAAAATAATGGATATTCGCCATATAACTATGCAAAGGCAGGAGAGACTTCACACCTACCGATTCCCTGCGAGCTGTTTCTTATACACGGTGCGTGGCAATGCTGTTATACGGTTGGATGGAAAAGATCATCAGGTCTCGCGATTCCATGTTTTGCATGGTGGGAAGGGCTGTTGCCTGAACATTTTGTCTGTTGAAGAGGTCCTTGAATATTATATGATTTATTACAAAGCCATCATCCCGCTGCCTGAACGTCAGGATATCCTGGCTTTGATGGAGCACCGTAATCCCTTCAAGCTTCAATACGGCTTTGCACCTGATCATCCTGTTTCCTTGTTGGGTAAAGTACAGTACATGATGACAGCTTGGGAAGAGCAAGAGGCACTGGAACAGTTCCATGTAAAGTCATTATTTTATCAATTTGTATACGATTTGTTATGGCAAATCCACAATGGGCGCGTGCCAACAATAAAGCCAGACCTGGTTGCACATATGAAATATTATATGCAGGAACATTACGCTGAACCCATTACAATGGACTTGTTAGCAGAGCTTATGGACAGTAGTCCACGACATTTATCAAGGCTATTCAAACGCCAGACTGGTCATAGTCCGATTGATTTTGTCATTCAAATCCGTATGAACAAAGCGAAGGAACTACTGCTTGCTACAGATGCTACTTTACAGGAAATTGCCAAGGCTGTTGGTTATCCAGATGGTTATTATCTTGCTAAAATATTTAAAAAATATATGGGTATTGCACCTATTCGTTATCGAAAGCAGCATGAAAGTCCTAATGTACCATCGAATGTGGCACGATTAGGCATTGTACAGGACCTAACTTCCTTATATATTGATAATGATTATCATAATCAGCATATATTTGAGGAGGAATTATTGATGTACAGAAGTAGAAAGACACCCTTGGCTATCACATTATTACTTTGTTTAACCCTATTGCTCAGCGCTTGTTCAACTGGTGGGACAGGAAGTCCTTCAGCCAATGAAGGTTCTCAGAAGCCAACGAATCAGATAGCGGCTAACAACGCTAACAATACAGATACACAATCTCAAATGAAGACCGTAACCACCATAAAAGGTGATATTGAAGTACCGGTTAATCCACAACGAGTGGTTGTCCTGTATCTAATGGGTGATTTGCTTGCTTTAGGCGTAAATCCTGTGGGGATTTCTTCTATAGAAGAAGGAGCGGCTTTTGCGAGCGAACTGGAAGGTGCCACCTCATTAGGAGCATTTAAACCGGACCCGGAAGCAGTAACTGCACTTAATCCCGATCTCATTATTGTTACCAATGAAGAAATATATGAAGGACTTAAAATGATTGCTCCTACAGTATATATTCCTTATGACCTGCCAGTAGAAGAACGTATGAATATGCTTGGAGAAATTCTGGGTAAAGAGGGACAAGCTCAGGAAATGTTAGATAACCTTCACAAAAAGGTTGAGCAAAGCAAGGAAAAACTTGAACAAGCAGGTATTTTGGATAAAACCGTCACAATTATGGAAAGCAACAAAGGTTCCATGGCTGTAATGACAGGCTTGGGTTATGGCCGGGGGTCGCAGATTATTTATCAGTATTTAGGGATGAAAGCACCTGAAGTCTTGCAACGTGAAATTGAAAATGCAAGAAACGATGCGACAAGCAAGGACGTTTCTTATGAAGTATTACCTGAATATGTGGGTGATTATATATTCCGTTCTTCCTTTGAAGGAATGGTTGATCTGTCAGACAATTCAATTTGGAATAACATCCCTGCAGTCAAAGAAGGACGTCTGATTGATATGAGCTTTGGTTTATTCTTCTACAATGATATTTATTCGTTAGACAAACAGCTTGATTTTATTGTGGACAACTTGCTTAAAACCGCGGAATAATTGGAGGGGCTATTTGACCCGTGTAATTGATTGAAAAGCTCTTCATTCGAAAAGGAGACATCATTCTTTGAACTATTATTTTCTGGAATCTCAATATCCACGTAGAGGGTTTATTAGTGGCGGAACAACCTTCACTCCCCAATTAGATATGAATTATTTGGCGATAGAGAATCCGTTGCCAGAGGGGACAACAGCAGAAGTTGAGCTACTGTCTACGGTACGCAACCTGAACGTAGATTATTTTGAGACGATCACAGGAACGAGACACGTATCAGATCGTTTTAAAACGCTGTTGGAGGAAACGAAAACAAATACACAGTTTATTCCGACAACCGTGTGTTACCACAACGGTCGTTCGGTTGAAAACACCTATTGGACTGCACATCAGCTGGATCGTTTGGATGTTTTCGATTATGAACGTTCGGAATATGGGCGCAAAGCGGTCATTGCTGCATCTGTACAACAGCCTCCACGTAAGATCGTCAAAGTTGTATCTCAAATCTGCCTTCATGAAGAGCAAATTGACGAGCATGAATTTTTTATGCTGGATTACATTAATATCTTCAAACCCATTATTTCAAAAGATTTTTACGAAGTATGCCGAACACATAGGCTGAATCTGAACGTTACAGAGGTCGGAAATGTAAGCATCTAAAATGCTACATGAATATAATGAAAACACAGAGAAGCCCGCGCAAAACGTGGGCTCTTTAGTCTTTATTTTTCCTCTAACGTATAATCCAATGGATATAGTCTTGTATCAATTCTTTGCTTTGTGTTCGATTTATCTTATCCGGCTCTAGATACAAATTGAGAGCCATCCCATTCATAAAAGCATACAGTTTTTCTTGTTCCTTCTCTTCATCGGTTGTGCGCAGAAGTCCTTCATTTTTCAAGTACATAATGCAGTTCTTGATTGCGTTTTGCAGGTCCTCATAATTGGCGTCGAACCCTTTTTGCGTTTTTCCATAGCTTACAAATGCAAACCAAACCTCCATTTCCAATAATGTTTGTTCATCCGTCGGGACTAGTTCGAGCAAGTATTCAACAATTCTTTCTTGAGGCGCCAGTTCTCTTGCATTCAAATTTCTTAGTCGAGTAAGTACCTTTTCCTTAACTAACTCCATTGCAAAAGCTAATAGGCTCTCTTGTTTTGAAAAGTAATGTCTTAAAGCGCCTTGTGATAATCCGGCCTCCTTTGCAATCGTTCTTGACGTTGCATGATGAATGCCTTTCTCACTAATGATTTTCCAAGTAGCTTCAGCGATAATATTCTTCATTTTCTCATGATCCACGATTTTTGGCATACACACAGAATATCATATTATTTAACTCAACTGAAATAAATAGACGATTAAGATGGAATGTGCTAGAGTTTATTTAACTCAACTGAAATAAAAAAAGAAGGGGGCAAACGCGATATGCCACTCAAAGGAGTGCAATTGGAATGAATCAGCAATTCAAGGTAATGCTTCCAGCATGGGGAAAGGCAACCGGCTTATTATGTATGATCATTATATTTGCTGCTGTATTGTGGTTAGTGTGGACCGGAAACTTGAATATAAGGTACACGGCTGATCGTGAGGAAGTGATTCCAATATGGCATAGTATGTTGCCGGCATTCCTTGGCATTTTTCTAATCCGTATGATTCCTTATAAAAGTCAATATCATCCGTATTTCCAACAAATGGAGAAACAGCACTTGGTCGTTCAATCGATTGTATTATTGCTGTCAGGCGTTTTATTTACGGTTTCTCTGATAACGATAAACCAGCAAGGATTACATTTCCAGCTATATTATTTGGCGTTCAAGTTGACGACACTATTGTTCATCCCGTTGATTTTATTGCTGATTTATCGCAAAATGACTGGCGGGCAACAAGACATTATCTCGGTAAAACCTCGCACTCGCAGACACGTCATCGTACCACTAATCGTTATTGTGGTCTGGTGTTATCTAAGGTTCTATTCCCCAATTGCACAACCAGAAGGAGCAATCGTAGCAACCGATATGACAGAATTACTTCTCTTGATGTTGATTGGTTTTATGATCAATAGCGTATTGGAGGAAGTTTTTTATCGGGTATGGCTGCAGACCCGATTGGAGGCATTGCTTGGAAGATGGCCCGCCATACTACTAGTTTCAATACTATGGTCCATTTGGCATGTCGCCATTCAAGGAAATGGTCAGTGGGATATTGATGTGGCAACAGTAATTGCAAATCATGGGGTTACAGGTCTGTTTCTTGGTTATTTATGGGCCCACTATCGTAAAATATGGGTGATTATCTTGATTCATGGACTCATGAATGCTTCTCCTCATTTTCTTTTGCAGATCCTGTTTCATTGAGCGAGAAAGGATTGGGTTGGATCAGTCTTCGCATGCAACGATGCCTCTATCTCTCCCGTATTCCCGGGTGACGCTCAGTCACTGAAAATGCACCGCCCCAGGCATCAGCTTGCATGGCGGTGTTTTTGTCTTGAGACACTGTAGACCGGTGCTACGTACCTACTCTTCCCCGGTAGCCACCGGATTTTCCTCATAACTAATCCAGTCACTCCATCCTCCGGGATACAACTTCAGATTCGAGAATTCCGCTTCTTCCAGTGCAATCACGTGCGGACAGGTGATTATGCCTGAACCGGAGTGTAGTAGTATTCCTGTGGCGGTATCGGATACATGAAAGACATACATAATTTTCCTGTAACTTAATTTCGTTTGTTCCAATCTCTGAAGGAGGGTCCTCAGTTTACTAGAAGTATTTTAGTTTTACACGCCTTCCATATGATAAGTATATTGACATGTTGTTTGTTTTTATAAGTTTATTCTTGATATTTAGCTCTATAATGTTATTTTTATTGACAAAAAAATATTGTTGTAAATGTATTTATATGTTATTGTGTGTTTGTGTTAGAAAATATTACATAGTATAGAGGGGGAGCGTAATGTTTATTAACCGAACGATTAGGAAATTTGGGGTTTCAGTAGGGATTATAAGTATGTTTACATTTGCTCTACCTTCAG
Organism: Paenibacillus sp. PK1-4R; assembly: GCF_030369595.1. Classification (NCBI taxonomy): domain Bacteria; kingdom Bacillati; phylum Bacillota; class Bacilli; order Caryophanales; family Paenibacillaceae; genus Paenibacillus; species Paenibacillus sp. PK1-4R. Next base: position 5,061,794 of record NZ_CP126535.1, on the reverse strand, counting down.
TGGGCTTTAGTATGCCACTGCAACCAACAACCCTTGATAAGGTAGAAGGTGATTATTATGTAACGTCTGCGATTGAGAACATTCGCTGGGGATCACTGCCTAATCGAGACAGCTCTCCGATTCTAACTGTGCCATCAGGAAGTGCTGTAACATTTGATACGGTATCGCATGAGGGATTGATAGAGGATCAAGGGAGAAATCCAGTGGAGTACTTCGGTAAATTCGGTATCTCACCCGATGGAGTGTTGGATGATGCGAAGGCAATTGCGGCTTCTGCGATTAAGCATGATTATGTAAAAGACGGACCTCATATTATCACTGGGCCGGTAGCGATTGAGGGAGCGGAGCCAGGAGATGTTCTTAAAGTAGAAGTCCTTTCGTTGCAGACTCGAGTTCCGTATGGTGTTATTTCTAACCGCCATGGTAAAGGTGCTCTTCCTAACGAATTTCCAGAAAACACAGGTCCACAAGAGGGAGCTAGCGCAACAAAACCGGAATTATATAATAATGTATCTATATTTACGCCTATTGAAGAAATCAACGGCAATTGGTATGGGGTATTACCAACAAAAGCTGGCAAGAATGTACGTTTCCCAATTAACCCGTTTCTAGGTGTTATGGGGGTTGCACCAAATACCAGCGAAGTTGTGAGTTCGATCCCACCTATTGAAACAGGAGGGAATATGGATATTAATGAGTTGGGTGTTGGTGCAACTATTTATTATCCGATTCAAGTTAAAGGCGGGCTATTCTATACTGGAGATCCACACTTTGCTCAAGGAGATGGAGAAGTAGCGTTAACTGCATTGGAAGCTTCCTTAAGGGGGACAGTTCGGTTAACGGTGTTAAAGAAAGGTGATCCATCACTACCACACAGTGGAGAATTCACGCAACCCTTTGCTGAAACCGAGGATTATTGGATTCCAATTGGACTGGACCCTGATTTGGATGAAGCCATGAAAGAATCCGTACGTGAATCGATTCAATTCTTATCCGATAAGCTTGATATGGATAGAAGTGTAGCTTATGCGTACCTATCAGCCGCAACGGATTATGAAGTATCTCAGGTCGTAGATCGAACGAAAGGGGTTCATGGACTCATTCGAAAGACCGATTTTCTTGAATATGTTGACGTTGCAATGAATGTAGGGGGTACGACAATCAAACCGGTTGTTCATAACGATGAGTTCTACGTACCGATTCGAACCATTTCCGAGCTATTGGGCGGTACAGTAGTATGGGATCATAAGACGCGTACAACTCAAATCAAATTAGGCACGAAAAATATAAGTGCTCAAATTGGTTCAGATGTGTATTCAATTAACGATAAACTAGTGTTCAATAGTAACGTACCAAAGCTTTTAAAAGGCGAAACCGTAGTTCCGGTTTCTGTTATTAATGAAATACTAGGTGCTTATGTAAACTGGACGACGATCGACAAGACGTTAACAGCTAATGTATCGTTAAGTAAAAAGCAATAATAGATTTCATTATTCAACCGTGGTGGACAGATGTCCATCACGGTTTTTTTTGTTTTTTTGTTATCATGAATCAAAAAAAGCTGCCACTTTATGTCTGCATCGTACAGAAAGGCGCTTGCTGGAAACGAATAAGGAGAGTGTTGACCGCCAGCTTCTATAATAATGTGTCGTATACTCATAATGCTTAACGCTGTCCGATGCCAGACTAACAGCTGTTCTTGTGTATCTATGGTTGCTTTCAATGGAGAGTGTCTTTAATTCGAACAAGATATTTTCTCAAAGGGCCAAACGAAGTTTATAGCCGAGTTTATTAGGTTATGACCAGAAACCCGCGAAAAACGCGGGCTTTTGTTACATCTAAATATGTTATACGGTTAGCAATTCAATATCAGTCCGGTTTCACGGTAGTTATAGGCTGCTTAGTTTTCGATGATAATTCTGTCCAACTTGAGATTAACCGGATGTGCCAACGTATCTCCAACTGGGCACTTGCTCTCCAGGAATTGTACAAATGCTTCAACCTGCTCTTGGGGAGAATCTGTTTTGATACGGAATGTATACCGAATATCGGAATAGCCCGGACGCACCTCTGATTTGTCGAAAAAGCCATCCAGGTCAATATCGCCTTCTACATCCACAAAGAAATCCTTGAGATTCACCCCAAATTTAGGTGCATATACCCTAGCTACGATCGACTGACATGCTCCCAGCGAGGCGAGTAAAGCTTCCACCGGATTCATGCCGGTATCGGTTCCACCCAAGTTTTTGGGCTCGTCGATAATAAACTCGAAGTTTCGAGATGCTACTTTCACTTGAACTCCGTTTTGCAGATGAGCAGATGCTTTAAACGTTTGGAGGGCAGCCATTTTGTAGTCTCCTTTAGTGGGTTTATTGATACTGATTTTATTCATAGTTTTCCGCTATGATTATATTAGAATGGATAACTTGCGCTGTCAATCCTCAATTTCCCAATATTTTGATCTCGGGAACAGCGCAAAGAAGCATATGCTGGTCTCTAACGTTGCTTAGGCGGATATGTGTGTTTTGCCGCCGTTCGTATTCGTGATTGGAAAATACGTATTTAATTCGAGATAACTGCTTATTACATTTAGAAGCGGGTGATTGCCAAAAAACCACCCCTGTCCCGCAAAATTGAGGGAGAGAGGTGGCTGGATGAACGATATTTAATTCCTTAGATTAATGATTTTTTAATACTGCGTAAAATTGATGGTTTTGAATTCAGCGTATCAATGGTACAGCTTCAATTCAGCAATAGACCACCACCACTCAGCATTGTCCGTAGTCAAAGCAATTTTGACATATCGTGCCTTCTGGTTCGTGAATGTCACTGAGATTAAAGAATCTGTTCCCACAGCTTCTGAAACCGAATTCCAATGCTCGCCATCCGTTGAAGTGACGATTGTAAAACTGCGGGCATAGTCATTGGTACTGCTGCCTGAGTCCATAGTTAACCGGCTGAAATTCTGAATGCTTCCCAGATCGATCTGAATCCACTGGTCTGCTTGTTGTCCGGATGCAGAGGTCCAGCGTGAGTTCAGATCATCATCCAGCAGTGCACCAATGTCTTCAGACGTGGAAGCTGTAGCTGTCCAAGATGTCCGATCCAGTTCGGTAGGCAGCAGATCATCCTGTTCCCCGGGTGTCCATGGTGTCTGATCGGCAGTATAAACTGCGATTTCAGCTACAGACCACCAGTGAGAATCCGTTCCGGTCTGAACTATTTTGATATAGCGGGCCTCATGAGCAGGGAATGCTATGAAGAGCAAGGCATTTTTCCCTTCACCCGTAGCCACAGCTTTACCCCAATCCATGCCATCCAGAGAGGTGTATACTTCATAACCGCGAGCATAATCCTCAATGTTGTGTGCACTATCCAATACAATCCGGTTCACTGTCTCTGAATTGCCCAGATCCAGCTGAAGCCACTCACCGCCTGTTTGTGCCTGACCGGAAGTCCAGCGTGTTTGGTTCGAGCCATCCAGTATCGCCGTTGCAGCTTCCTCATCGGAAGACGCTGTGACGGACCATGCATCTGAAAGCAGACGTTTTTGTTTTCCTGTTCCATAGTGATTAACAAATAGCTCGGAGACCGACCACCATTGATCGGATTCACCCATCTGCATGATCTTCACATAACGAGCCTGTTGCTCAGGGAAGGTGATGGAGAGACGTCCTGACACGCCTTCGCCTCCAGCAATAGAGGTTCCCCAGTTTTGCCCGTCATCGGAAACGAAAATGCGATATTGCCGCGGATAGTCATCCTTCGCGTTCCCCGGGTCCAGCTCTACTGCGTCAAAAGCACTCGTTTCCCCAAGATCAATCGTAATCCACTGTCCGCTCGTTTGCTTTCGCCCGTTCGTCCATAATGTGTCTTTATTTCCATCAAGCATGTGAGCCGTGACATCCGTTCCTTGCGTGGAGGAAGCGGTCACGATCCAGTTTGAGCGATCGGACGACGGAGCTGGATTTGGATACTCAGGGGTCTGAGGCAACTTTCCAAATCGGGCGAGCTTGAGTTCCGAGATGGACCACCAACTGTCTGTGGGAGCAGTCAATACAATTTTGATATAACGTGCGATCTGCATTCCCAAATCGACGGACAGGCTTGGAGAAGAGCCTATTCCCTGTGCAATTGGCTTGCTCCAGTTTTCATCGTCCTTCGAAATGTAAACTTCATACCCGTGGGCATAATCACCTCCGCTGTTGCCGGAGTTCATGAAAAGTGTATCCATCATCTGCTCGTTGCCCAGATCAATATGGAGCCAGTCTCCAGGCTGTTGCGTTTGTCCAGATGACCAGCGGGTAGTCAAATCTCCGTCAATCATGCGTTCGACTGCTTCCGAACTGGAAGAGGCGGTAATCGTCCATTCGCTGCGATCCAGATAGGTGACGCCTTGTGAGGCATCTGGCTGCTTGACTACTGTATGCTCCAATGGATTGACTTTCACTTGAGCTTTCGCATAGACGGTAGTTGAACCCAAAGCTCCGCTTGCATTATAAAAACGAACCGTTTTGGCGGTGTCTGACGGATTCCAGATTTGCGCCGTGTAGACACCATCCTTTTCGTATACGGTTGCTGCGGGAGAATCTGCCCAAATATCCATGGTACGTGTTCCTGTGGATGCCATGCTATGCATGAACCAGTAGGCGTTAAAGACTTCGTTTTGCTGCATCTCTTTTGTATCCCACTTTGCAAGAGCAGTCTCCGGGTCCCCGATGGATTGGAATGGCCAGATGATGTGTTGCCATGTGTGCTCCTGCTGACCACCAAGATCCTTGATCAGACCGTTGTATAGTGCCGCGGTATTCTTCGGATCACGACCATAATAGGTCATCCACTCTGCGGGCGGCAACCAGTGAATGCCATAAATATGCTCGGCCTCGTTGGAGAAGTACGTGCCATACAGGTAAGCACTGCCGTATACATGCCCTACGGTAGCGTGTTTGTATCCTTCCAGCCAGTTGTCCCCATCGTAGTTGAACCAATATTGCTCGGCCGCTTTTTCCTCGGTGACGAAGCCCCAGATGCCCGCATCGCGATAGGCTTTGTTCCCCGTTACTTCGCCCCACATATATTGTCCGACCCAACTGAACAGAGCTTCGCCTGCAGCTTCCTGATTGTTTCCGCTGCGATTGTCGGCATAACCGCCCGCCCAGGAATGACCAGAATAAGGATCAAAATTACGCATCCATGGGAATTGATCGTCTGTGTGTGAAGGATTGGCATAATCCCGGATCAGCAGTTCAACCATATCGCCATAATCCTGTACAAAAGTTGGATCATACATAGCCAGCACCGCAGATGCAAAGACGTAATAGCCATACGTAAAATGATGATCCGTCAGTCCGGTATTGACCCCGAACCCGCTTCCATAAGGGAAGATCGTTCCCCATTGCTCCGAGTAATAGAAATAATAGGAGTGCAGACGTTCATTCGGTGAATAAGTGTACCAGTCGGTCAAGATGCTTCTTAACAGGGACAGGTAGTGGTCCCGTCGTTCGTGATCACCAAGCTGATCGCTAATGAGCACACCCAGCGCAAGCGGATGAAGCTTTTTCCCCTGCCAGTAGGGATCTTCACTCATTAAATTGCCTGACGTATCTGCATCAAGCTGATCCAGATAACTGATTAATTGCGCGCGTGAGTATGTCGGATCATCCGGCTCTACAAATTGCGGAATAATGCCGTAGAAACGATCCTGTGTCGTAAAGCTGTTGCCTTCGCTCACTTTCATCATTCCACGAATAGAAGGATAAGCGAGCTCCGTGAGTGGAGTTGTTGCAAGTTTCCACTGGTGCGGGAACAAAGCCATTAATGTGTCGGCGGAAAAGTTGGCACGCTTCGTTTGTGTAACGGAGTTAAAGGTCGTTGTAACTTGTGAAGTGCTCTCGTTATAGTCGTATTCGACCTTCGTATCCGTTACAAAAGCATAGGCGTGTTGGTAATAGTAAGCTAATTCTGATGCAGATGGCAGGGTAGAGAGCGACAAATAATTTTCGCTTGATCCCAGCTTAATCTTAAGTGTATTGCCCAGCTTTATAAATGTGGTTCCTTCAGGTGCATAAAGACCATAGTTTCTAGTAAAAGTTTGCGGCGAAGGCGCTCTGTCCTGATTGGTGACTTCTACACCGATATGATCTCCTGTCCATGATTCCCCATCCTGCAACACAATCTCACGGTTTTGATCATCAAAGAGACGTGTAATGTTCGGTGAACGAATCAGGATGGTGTCCGGGTTCTCAAACGTGTTGTACAGGAAAGGGGAGCCTTTTACAAAGGTTGTATTGACCTTTGCCGTGTCATCATCACTCATGATGATGTTAGCGGAGTAATCCCCGTATCCTGCGATCTTGGTATTGACCTTGGCTGGGTTCATATCGCTTGTTGTCAGGATGAGGTCTGCTTCACCGTCTGCATCCATCGAGTTGCCATCAGCAGAAACGTATCCAGCACCAGGATTCAAAATATGAAGCCCCTGTTTGGTGTATCGATTTTTGAATGGGAGCGTGACCAGACTGTTTCCATCTCCTAAATCCGAGACGAGAATCGATTGCCACCAGTCATTGGATGGAATCGGGGCGGTGATGTCAGCTGTGCGATTTTTAGGGTTTTTCGGCTGCAGCATCGTGATGTCATTAATGGCATAACTGCCAGCGCCGACTTGTACCGAGCTCATCTCCGGGATAGACGGAATGGTGTAGACCGGTTTTTCATCTCCTTGAATATACTCATATACATCAAAGGCATAGAGTGAATAACCGTTGGTTGTACCTCGGCCATGACCTGCGAGCTTGACATATCTGGCTTCTGAATATACAGGAATTTCATCCCGTCCTCCATTGCTGTGTAACTCCCGATACAGCGTAGTCCATTGCTTTGCGTCGTCGGATACCTGAATGTCGTAAGCACGTCCAAACGCATTTTCCCATTGCAGAGAAATTTCTCCGATTTCCTGACGTTGACCAAGGTCCACAACAATCCATTCCTGATCCTTGTATATGGAAGACCAGCGTGTACCTGGATCACCATCTGTCACATTGCGCGCTTCATAATCGCGCTTCTCCATCTTGGCCTTGTCTTCGGCGGAGCGGCTAGGTTCGTCAATCTCTTCCGACGACGCTATAACCGATTTACCAAGAGCAAGGTTGGCGGCAGTCGGTTTTGGAGGTGGATTTGCTCCACCCGTTCCATACACATCGAACGCGTACAGAGAAATACCATAGGCTTGCTGCGCCCGTTCATGACTGAACAAACGTACATATCGTGCATTGACGGAAACCTCCACTTCTGTCAGACCGCCTTGACCCTTCGTTGTGGAGTACACTTGCTTCCAGTTGACTTCGTCATCCGACACTTCAAGATCGAAGGCGGAAGCATAGGCATTTTCCCACTCAATCGAGATGTTGGAGATGGAAGCAACTGCACCCAGATCAACATAGATCCACTGAGGGTCCTGTTGCCACACACTTTCCCATCGGGTATTTTTGTTGCCATCCACGGCATGATCGGCTGTATTCCCACCAAGGGATGAGGAGCTATACACCGGTCTGTTCAGGGATAAGAGATATGACCCTTCTGCAGCAGCGTTTGCTGCCTTGCTAGGCCATAGCGGCAAGCTGCTGACCAACAATAGCATGGATAACAGCAAGTTCACGCAGATGCTGCGTGTGTTTCGTTTGTGACTCGTTCGTCCCTTCATATCTTCTTCTCCTTTGTTAGTTCCTGCCTTTCAACCAGACAGAACTTTCTCTGTTTCCTAACCACCTGTTATATGTATTGTTCTGTTCTCCCGTGCCACATTTCTGAGGTAGATTTCAGGATGCATACATGGGATATGCGGATGTTCATTTGTTGTATATCGAACATTTTGTGTGGATTATAAAGATTTTTTAATCGTTTTCGTAGAAAAGGAGACATATGTCCTACATGAGGTAAGTGTGGTGTGCAACTATGAAATGCTGAATTGGGATTACGGTCCGATAGCAATAAAATGTTTTCTTTTCGTGTTATAGGAACAAACAACACAGGAATCAACTTGCGAAGAACTTCACTCTATTTTTGGGGGAGAAACGCGACCTAATGACTTTATAAATTACGTGTAATAATGTAATGTCGATATGAGGGAGTGTGAAAAAATGGATATTCAAAAAGCTACGGAAGAAAAGCTTGAACGTAAAATGCAAATGGGAGTTCCGATTGATGAAACTATGCTTGAAGGTCTGATACAAAACTAAATATTGAAGAACAGCGAAAAAAAATAAAAATCTCATTGAAAGCTCATTAATTTTTTCAGAGACGTCTCCAAATAGCCAACTTATGAATAAAACTATTTATATTCGAATTCCCATCGAGGGTGTTCTAGCTATAGAACTAATGGATGGAATAAATACACTGGATGAAATATCGAATTTATAAAAAAAAGAATCACGATGTTGAGGTAGATATTATTGATTTTGTGGAACCTTTATTAGAGTTAAACCTGATTCATAAATTTAATGATGAAGTCTTGGTTGCTCTTAAGGCAAGTAACAATGAAGGCAGAATTAGAGAGAAGGTTGGTAGATTCTTCTTTAACAAATTGGCAGTTCTCATTTATTTAACTTTTTTTATTGCATCTTTAATTATTTTTACGTACAACCCTGAATTTCTTCCGTCTTATCAAGATTATTTTATTTTTAATGAGTCAGTTGGTTTAAGTTGCTTATTCTATTTTTAATATCATGGAGTTTAACGATTTTGCATGAATCTGCCCATTATTTTGCAGCAGTATCACTCGGGGTGCCAGTCAATTTTAAAATAAGTATAAGATGGTTTTGGATGGTTAGTGAAGCCAACATGAACTCTTTGTGGGCGATTGAAAGGAAAAAAGATATTTGCCATTTCTAGCGGGTATGGCATGGGACTCAGTGGTTCTTTTGCTTGCGCTCGTGTTCCAGTACATCTATCAACAGGATTTAATAATTGTAGGATACATGAGACTGATAGTCCTCATACAAATATATAAGTTTTTATGGCATCTTCTCATTTTCTTCAGAACTGATCTTTATTATGTTTTAATCACTATTACAAATTCTTCGAATCTGTTGGGACAAGCAGTTCTTTATTTGAAAAAAATCTATAGTAAAAGTGCTCGTATTGAATGGAGTAATTTAAAACAGAATGAACAAGCTATCTCAAGAGTATTTTCATTTATTTATTTATTTAGTAGGTATACTTTCGGCAATATTGCTCTTTTCATTCTTTTCTATTCCGGGTTTTTTGATAGCGGTATCTAAAGCTATTACTAACCTAGCAAATAATTCTTGGCAGTCCTTATACTTTTGGGACGGTACAATTGTGATAGTTTTGGCCTTCTTCAATCTGGCTCTATGGATTGTGGGTGCTTACAACCGTTCTAAAGAGTTAAAAAAAGCAACTTGAACTAAAAATACATGAAAGCAGGTGTAAACATTAATACTCATGTCTTAATCTACGACGGGTTTGTAAATTTTGAAATAATGCTGGCAACTTATTTAATGAAAACTCAGGGGGAAATTATAACAGTGGGTTTAAATTCCGAAATGGTCAATTCTTATGAGGGCTTAATTGTTAAACCCCATAAAGATATAAAAGAAATTGATTTTGACGAAGTAGAAATACTGCTTATTCCAGGAGGAGATATTGGCGCAATAGAAGGAAATCATCAGCTAACATCACTTATCAAGAGACTGGATACTAACGGGAAATATATTGGTGCCATTTGCTCAGGAGTTGAACTTGTTAAACAAGCAGGGGTTTTAGAAGGAAAGGAATTTACTGAAAATAGAATAAACAATGACGAAACATACACAGTTAGTCAGAACATAATAACTGCAAAAGCCAACGGATATGTAGATTTTGCGATTGAGCTAGGCAAAATGTTAAATATTTATTCCGACGAAGATGATTATAATGAAACAATCAGATTTTTTAAATATTTTGAGAATAACTAGTTATATGAAATGAGTTCAATCGTTGTTACTATGTAATGACCACCCTGAACTATAAACTCAGTTATTAATGGAGTTTCACCATGTACATTTAATTGCTGTGGGTCTATACCAAGATCAAGAATTAAATCTACTTCAGCACTCTTATCAAGTTGTGAACAAAGGTATAGTAGGCTGATTCCTTTAAAGTCGCACAAATTTGGATTCAGACCGTTGTTTAACATTAATTATTTAGATGGGCTAGGAGGTTGTGATCCTCGTTTAAAAAATTGGACCCGCACAATAGTGCGAGCCACCAAAAGTGTTACTTAAACATAATTTGTGCGGTGTTGTATGCTGTAGCATGTTAACTCTGTTATTTTTCTGTGAACTTTCTGCTATATTGAAGGAGGTGTGTCTCCCTCTCTCTATTTTCATCACACTAACAGTGGTTGTTGAGTATCGGACTTTATAGTCTTTATATATACTGTTGCTATTCACTACATTGTTCATAGCATCGTACACTTTTTTTACATACTGGTACATTTTTAGCTGGTGGTGTTACACGTTTATTAAAAGAGAAACGTGAACGATCTTCCAGTTTTACCACTTGCTAAGTTCTCGTTCAAGCTCATGTTCGACGGGGCTGTGGATGTATCTGAGATCATATAAACAAGCTCTCGATGAAGATCTTCATGTAATTATTTTAAGAGCGTCTGCGTTGTTTCCTCGTTGACTCCGAACATAGAAAAATACATCGCCGGGGCAGATAAGCCACCTGGCGATGTATTCAAATCGATATACTGCTATACGTCTTTGTCCGCTTCCGAATCACCTATAGCGACTGCATTCCCTTCATAGCTAATCCAATCGCTCCAACTTCCGGAATACAGCTTCACATTTGGATTTACGGCCGAAGGGATTTTAAACTGCACGGGAAAATCGCCTTTCAACCGTTCTTTCTTCCTCGACGGCTCCCATAATTTGTTCCGCTATGAGTATGATAAGAGGTTAGTCATACTGATTTATGTGATTGGGTTATGGAGAGCGGGGATTCGTCATTCCTTTAAGCCTAATAAAAAAGCCCGAGTCCTTATTTGGAAACGGGCTTGGAGCACAGAATATCACCTCGTGTTTATCGTGAAATATAATAAGCACCCTTCAAATTAGAGTTACCTTCGAATACCAGCACGTTACCATCCACCTCGTACCAGCGTACCATTTGTCCTCCGGTCATGGTTGCATTCGGCGTTCCATAGACGGCAATGACATGCTTCAGTTTATTGATATCGAACAGAATATTTCGCAACGTACGGCCACCCGCATTGTATATAGAAGCTACATTTACGAGTAAGCCATCTTTGAAGATGAGATTAGTTCCATCATAATAATACCTGTTGGCTTCCGACAACGGCCTTGCGGCAGGTTTACCATTTTCCATTGAATAATAATTCCCTGAATCATTTTCGATGGCCTCGTACAGATCAGGGCGAGCGATAATATCTGCTTCTTTCAGATCCTTGGAAAAAACATGGAGCACTTTGTATTCGTAGCCCTTACCTAAAAGGGAATTCAAGAACCCCCCAGCCATGCCCAATTTTTCGTTCAGTGTCTCCAATGGTACGAAGGTCTGCCCAGCCCAGGTTAATACCGTTTTATCGGATTTGGAGACGGTCATTTGGTAATTACCACGATTGATCGTCAATCCGTTTGCAGTTTTGGACACTGTAGCATCCGCAGCCTTTGCAAAATCGTTCACTTCCACATACCAGCGGTTGTCCTTCGTCAGGAAAGGCCCTTGGCCGGCATAACGCATCGGTTTGCCGTTTACGAGCATTTGTGGTGGAGCTTGCATGGAGATCAGCTTCGATTGGTCACCCGTGTACCCACCTGTATCGGCTTGTACCAATTGAGAATTTTCCATATTACGGGTAACAATTCCTGTCGGCACATGCAGGTAGTAATCTTTCTTTTCGGCTTGGAATAAAAGAATTGAATTGCCTACTTCCTTATATACTCCACCGCCGATATCCGGAATTTCGGATACAACTTTTGCCGTTTTTGTATCGACGATTCTTATTGTTTTTTCCTTGGTAGTTTGCTGACGAATCAGAACGTAACGTTTGGACTTACTGAATCTTATGGAACTTGAAGCATCTGCACGAGATAATGGCTTGATTGCTGTACTTGTAGAAGTTCGATAACCTACCATGGTATTTTCGTTTTTTGGATTTTTATACGAGACATAGGTAAATGAACCGATTTTATTTTCATAAAAAATATTATTTGGCAGTACGGCAGGAATCTTACTTTTTGTTCGGGTTCCGTCTGCATTTAAAATGAATGTTTCTCCTATGTAATTATCATTCCCATGTGTTGTATAATTTCCTATTTTAGCGAGAACTTTTGGATCATTGGATATTTTTTTGTACTCGGTGTATCTTAAGGTTTGGTCGATTTCCTGTGGATATTCAGAAATACGCGCCAGCAGTTTGTTACTGAGCAGTGAATAGACTCGAATATTTCGTTCTTCATAGTTTATTTTTCCGTTACCTTCTTGCAAGGTATAGCCTCCAAAGTCATAATACATTTGAAACGGAGGTTGGCTTTTTCCGAACGTTTGTACCTGATTCAAAACGCTTAGAAGGTTGCGCTCGAGATCATATTTATAGATAACATGATTGCTTACTGACTCCTGTTCACCTTTTGCATTTGGTTGTTTGTCTGTCGTTGAATCACAATAAATCGTAAAAGCTAGCGGACCTTTCTCTGTATTCATCACATATGTGCCAAAGTCCCAACCGCAGCCTGGATAAAATGTTTGCTTCAGCGCTGGATCATCTTTTTGGCGATGGCTCTCCGAATATTGAGCGTCTTTCGATACAGCCAGCGCCTGCTTTGGAAATTCATGAAGTTCAGTCTCCACACGACCGTCATCAAAATAAAACTTTGTTACACGAACCTGTGGTATAACTCTGGATGCTTCCTCCTCGTACTTGAATTCAAATTCGAATTCGGATTTGTATCGCTCTTGTGCTGCTTCTGCTTTTCCACCTGTAATCGGTAGCAACCCACTAAATAAAATCATAGCTACTACGATCAGAAACTTTGTGGCAAAGCGTACCCTACTCTCTTTCATACTCCATCTCCTTAAAATTGTATATTGGTCGCTAAATTACTCATTATAAGAGAATAAGGGGATAATACCAAGAAGGAAAAGTTTGGACGGTCTCTTTCTCGGATTGGTATTCGACGTGGGACCGAGTCGTAACAAGCGATATCGCCTCAATATCGTGCGCGAAAAATTCTCCTACTAATCGTCTATGGCAGTGTCAATGATCTCTGCAGAAACAGTTCAGCCGATGACGCCCTTAAAGCAATCTTTTATACACGTTTCTCAAAGTCGGAAGCTGATCCTCACTCTTCAATTCCTACCAAAACCGCCGCTTATATTAAATGGGAACATGAAAATCACGATAAAATGCCGCCACGAGTCCTTAGACCCAGGCGGCATTTCCGCTTAGCTATTCCAATCATCCACAATGTATCAGAATCCTAAACTTCTTCCCCCGTAGCCACCGGATTCCCCTCATAACTAATCCAGTCGCTCCAACTCCCGGAATACAATTTCACATTCGTATATCCCGCTTCTTCCAGCGCAATCACGTTCGGGCAAGCCGACACGCCGGAGCCGCAGTACACGATAATCGCACCATCCTTGTCCAGATTATTGAAACGCTCTTCTAACACCCCAGTATCTGTCCAACGTCCATCCCAATCCAACACATCTTTCCAAAAATAATTCACCGCACCCGGAATATGTCCGGCCTTGGCATCAATCGGTTCCTCCAGGCCGGCGTAGCGGCGGGCGTCGCGAGAGTCGATTAACACAGCGCTGCCGCTTACCGAGGCTTGTTGCACATCTTGCACATTTGCAAGCATCTGTGGCTGTACGTTCACCTCAAAGGAAGACGGGATCTGAACGGGCACATCCTGAGTCACCGGGAATTTGGCATTTTGCCAAGCGGAGAAACCTTCGTCCATGATATACACTTGCTCATGACCGATGTAGCGAAGCAGCCACCACAATCGTGAGGCATTCATGCCGCCTTGATCGTCATAGGCAATAATGCGTGCATTGGAGCCAATGCCAGCTTTGGATAGACGACTTGCGAGCACAGCCGGATCAGGAAGCGGGTGACGTCCTCCGTGCGCAGAGACAGGAGAGGATAGATCTTGTTCCAAATCGAGATAGACAGCGCCTGGAATATGTCCAGCTTCATAGGCTTGTCTTCCAGCCTCTGGCTGACCGAGCAAGAATCGGCAATCTGCAATGACCACATCCGGTTCGTACATTCTGGCGAGCAGCCAACGCATGGATACAATATTTTTCATCAAAATACACCGCCTTATGAGAGTGGTAGAGTCGTTTATAACTATGCATTACGAAAAAATACGTTATACCGTGGTAGGTTCAACAGGCCCTTTGCCAGCGATAGGAGCATCAGCAGGAATGGGTTGAGGTTTGGTTTTACCATATCGAATGAAGATCCATACCCCGAATATAATGACAACCCCGGCAGACATCTGTAATGCACTGAGGGATTCGCCAAGCAGCATCCAGGCCAGCAATGAAGAAAATACGGGTTCCCCCAGTACGCCCATGGATACCGTCGTGGCATTCATATATTGAAGCAGCCAGTTGAAGAGATAATGTCCAAAGATCGTTGGCACAATGGCGAGCAGCAGGAAGATTCCCCACTCTGACGCAGCGTAACCCCCAAACGGGTGGCCCATGATCAGATTATATACCGCCAGCGTGCAAGCAGCCACGAAGAATACCCAGAAGTTATACGAAAATGCACTAAGTCCCGCTCGCAAAAATTGACCCAGCAGCATATGGACAGCGACTGCAATTGTGCCAAGTAAAGACAGGATATCACCTTGCAGGGCAGTACCTGCCAACTGGAAATCTCCTGCGCCAATAACGATTGATCCAAACAGGGCGATGCCCATGCCGATGATCATCATGCGGTTAATTTTGGCTTTGAACAGCCATACCGAACCGGCCAGAATCAGTATAGGCTCCAGCGCGAGAATAACTGTGGAACTGGCAACACTGGTGAGCCGCAGCGAACCCATCCAGAGCAGGAAATGAAGGGCCAGCATCACACCGGATGCAAGCAGCAAGCCCCATTGGCGTAAGCTCAGACGCATCATCTCGTGTCTGTATTTCCAGACAAAAGGCAGCATCAGCAGATTGGTCAGAAATAGACGGTACATGGCAATGACCGCAACATCTGCGGTAGACCAACGTACAAAGATCGAAGAAAAAGAAATGGCGATAATGCCGACAAAGAATAACAGATAGATGGATCTGCCGGCACGGTTCAAGCTTGTCTTGGGTGTAGCTCCTTCTTGAAGTCTGATAGCGTAAATCACTTCATTATACAGGAGAAGGTAACCGCAGGAAAGATAAAGAGAACAAAGAGATAAGTAGATTGTAACCGGCCTTGTAACTATTCTGTCATTCTCCCGATCCATTTTTCTATTAATCTTCTATATAGAGACATGAAACGAGATAATCTACCAATAATCGGGAAAAAATGAAAGTAAGGAAGTGGCATGAAAGTGAGAGTCCAACAAGAGAGAGCGGGAGAACGTGGAAGTATTCCGCCTAGCACAAGTCGCACGAAAACACATAAACGAAGAAAAATCCGGTATGGAAGGATTAGCATAGCTCTAATGCTCCTGGTACTGTTCGTTACCGGTATAACATATATATTCCTTGGCATGACGCATTGGATTAAAAGCGTTGTGGCGCCGCCTCCAATGACTGTAATCGAACAGCCCGCCAAGCTCGGCATGATACAAGTTACTCCGGATGCGAAGGAGGAGCCGGTACGGTTCCAGGGTCAGGTTCGCAAATTGGCATACATAACGTTTGATGATGGCCCAACTGAATATACGGAACAACTGCTGGATATTTTGAAGCAGCATGAGGCGAAGGCTACCTTTTTCATGATCGGACGTCAGTTGAACCAGCATCCAGAGGCAGTGAAACGGCTGTTGAAAGAAGGCAGTTACCCTGGACTTCACAGCATAACGCATAACTATAAAAAGCTGTATAAGAGCGGCAGCTCTGCGAACTTTGTGAAAGAGTTCAAGAAAGAGCAGAAGATGGTGCAAGACTTGATTGGTTTTACACCTCATCTTATTCGTGCACCTTATGGCAGCAGTCCACAGATCGGTGAAAAGTTCAGAGGTGACATTGCGGCGGCCGGGTTCAAAATGTGGGACTGGACGACAGATTCACTCGATTGGAATCTTCCCGGTCAGCCGGACAAGATTGTGGCCCGCGTGAGCAAAAGTGTACATCGGGATAAGGAAGTAATTCTGATGCATGAGCGGGAGCAGACGGTTCAGGCGTTACCACGCATTCTGAAGTTACTCGAGGATCGGGGTTACGAGTTCGAAGTATACGATCCGGATGCACATTGGATAGCGAATTTTAGCGGAGATACCCGCTTGTAATATAACAACAAAATGATGCAAGAGAGGAAGGGCTTGGGTGCTAACGAGTAAAAAAGTGGCGCTTGCGGCAGTTAGTGTATTGCTAATTCTGCTGGTAAGTGGTTGTGGAGATCCGCAGGAGCCTGCGGCAAATCAGATAAACCAATTGGTGCTCAGCGGTCAGGAGATCGATCAGAGTTTGAAGACGCTGGCCAGTCATGAGCAGGAAGATATGAAGTTATACAAGTCTATTTTAGACAAAGGCAAGAACAAAAATAGTGATCTCGAAGCACTGCTGGATCAGGCAGCAGGTCATATTCATGAACGAAGAACGTTGTTGAAGCAGGCGGAAGAGGCCATGAAACTGACCAACGAGAAGACGGTGGCCCTGCGCAGTTCATTGGAAGAACTATCATTTGAAAAAGAAGAAACGTTGGCACAGGCTGAAAAGGTGCTGGATCAATATGAAGCAAGAGCACGTGCATTGGAAAATTTTGTTACCTCGTATCAGCTGAGTCTGAGTGCCGATGAGCAGTTGTATGATCTGATGAGAGAAAGTGCAGAACCTAATCTGGTTAAGATTAAGCGAGCCATTCGGGTACGAAATAGCGAATATGCGAAGCTTGCTGAATTCCGAAAGCAATTTAACCTCCAGACCAAAGCGTTTAACGGAGCCAATGCCAAACTGGTACAGATGGATCAAGCCAGTTAGGTAGAGGACTACAATAATCGTTCAGACATTTTGCATGATTGAGCTGCCTGTCTCCCGTGTAAGTACTAGTATACAGCCAAGCCAATGGATGAGAAGCAACATGGACAAGCATCATTGCGTATAAGCTAACGGAGGTGTTCATATGCGAAAAAGAAATACAATGAAAGTCAGTGCATCATTCCTGGTTTTACTTATGGGATTCTCGCTTGTGGCCTGTGGGAACAGTAATCCTGCTGCACAGCCACCAGTGAATAATACGGAAGAACAGTCACCAGCACCGGAGCAACAACCAAATGAAAGTGCTGCAATAGAAGCAGAAGGTATTCTGACTGGATGGGCTGATCCGCATACCGTTGAGATTCGAGTGAATGAGAAGCCGATGTCATTCCAGGTGAGTGAAGATCTGCAGAAGTCTCTGGATGATATTGATGACGAAGATTCCGTTCGCTTCAAATATGTAGAGAAAACGATTGATGCAACAACGAAACAGTTGGTACTTACAGAGATTGCAAAGATTGAATCGAGTGATGAGAATAACGGTTCCAATGCAGGCGGCACAGTAACGTCCGATCGTCCGAAGACATCAGAGCTGGAAGTGACGGTAGAAGGAATGACCGAGAAACGCCCAGTGACATTGGCACAAGCGAAAGGTTATTCACTTTATGTGTTTGAACCGATGGCTTTTGACGCGGAAGACCATGAATTAACAATGAAGATTGATCCGGGTTATGAGATAGAGATTGAGAAGTTGCCGGCGAATTACAATCTGGAAGCGCTGAAGATGGATGCCAAGGAAGAGTTGTCCGAGACCGGAGAAGTGAAACAATTAACAGCTGAACAACTCAGTAATGGGCCAATGAAGGATGCAAGATTGTACATGATGTCCCAGAATGATAAGAAAACAGAGTACTTTATTGTGAAAGAACTGGACGGCAATGGTTTCGTTTTCCACATCCAAGCACCTATTGGTGAACCTTCGGAAGGGTTCCTGCCCATGGCCTATGCATCTCTTAATTCCATCATGAATGAGTAGAAAATGAATGAGTCACACGGTTACGCCGAACGGCTAAGTAAATTAAAAAGATTACCTAAAAAGCGTGTTTCCTTGAGAGAGGAGATACGCTTTTTTATTAGCTACACTACCATATAGAGTGTACCGTGCCATGTAAAGACAAAGAGCCGGAAGGAACAGTGCCATGCATAGGTTCCTCCCGGCTTCTTCACCGTGTTTTATTCAGTTTGCGGGATCGAACCAATAACCTTGATAGGACTTGATAGGACTGATAGGCATATTCAGGTTAGTATCGTCGATTCCTTACGCCCTCTGAGTTCCTGATAGCTGGCGATTACATTCTGATGAACGGGATGTTCGTTGGGAATTCCCATGCGTTCACGGATAAAGGCGGAGACGCCATCTTCGCGAATCATGTGTTGTAGCTTCATGGCTTCCTCGTCGCGTTTGTCATTGAACAGCATTGCGGCTGCCATAGCAGAAGTTAAATGAGGAATGTCGATTCCGAATTCACTGGCCTGCATCGCTGGGCGAACAAGCCGATCATGAGGCGAGAGCTTGCGAAGGGGGGAACGTCCAACCCGGGTGACCTGATCCGTCAGGTTGGGATTGGCGAAGCGTTCCAGTATGGTGTCGATATATTTATTATGCTTCTGTGCGTTGAATCCGTGCTTCTGGATGAGCATCTCACCGGTCTCTTCCATAACATGGCGTACCTTGGCCCGCAGGGTGGAGTTGCTCATAACTTGCCGGATTGTCTTGAATCCTTCGAGATATCCGAAGTATGCTGCGACACAATGGCCTGTATTTACAGTAAACATTTTACGCTCAATATAAGGTTCAAGCGAATCCACATAGTGGACACCATCTATTTTCTTAAAACCATCCAGAAGTGCTGGACGATGAACGACCCATTCGTAAAAAGGTTCAACAGTGACCTGCAGCGGGTCTTTATGGTTCTGAGCCGGAACAATCCGGTCCACAGCTGCATTGGGGAAAGAAACATAACGTTCGGCTTTTTTGCGAGTTTGTTCATCCAGAAATGGATAGATGCGTTTCTTCAGCCGGGTGCTACCACCGATAGCATTCTCGCAAGCGATAATATGCAGTGGCGCCTGGTTATTGTTTTTCATGCGAAGTTGAATGCCTTTGGCAATAGGCTCTGCGATATCTCCGAGTGCAGATACACCGACGGCGGTTGTGATCAGATCGGCTGAAGCGATCTCTTCAGCAACCAGATTCTGCTCACTTACGTTGATAGCCGTCACGTTGTTGACAATCGTTGTATCCTGTTCGCTGTTGGCAAGTGTAATCGGGTATTCCTGTCTTTGTTGAAGCATGGAGATTTTCTTCGGGTTACGTGCGACAAAGCAGACTTCGTAGTCGGAAGCGGACAACATATGACCGATAAAACCGCGGCCTATATTGCCCGCACCAAAATGTACAGCTTTCATGTGTGAACTCCCCCTTTAAGGATTAAATCGCGAAATTCGTGCAGACCTTTAGACGGTAGTGACGAGTGGCTTCGAAATCAAATCGTTAAATGAGAGGTCAGTCAAGCAAGACAGCCGTTGGTGAGGCATATCGAATTCCAGTGTTCCTGTGATGGTATTCGATATGACTACGCAGTGCATACCAGCCGCAGCAGCTGCACGCGCGCCGTTAGGTGAATCCTCAATCGCTACGGCTTCGTCTGCAGTTACTCCAAGGGCTTCAAGCGCTTGAGTGTAGAGTTCCGGGTCAGGCTTCACATTTGCAACATCATCTGCCGTACGAATGACTTCAAAATAATCTTTCAGTTTCAGTTGTTCCAGATGCTGTTCAACCCAATCCCGTTTGGAGCTGGATGCTACAGCGAGTTTCAGTCCGGCTTCACGTGCTTGTTCGAGATATTCCTGAATACCAGGACGAACCTTCTCTTTGTTCATCAATGCAGCGTGCTGCAACTGAACGGATTCCCTGAACGCTTCCCGATCGATCGGAAGATTCAAATCTGTGATGAGGTACTCATACGGATTAAATGTTTTCAGACTGGTACCGATGCATTGTGAATACATCTCCAGGGTTAGATCCACGCCGTGTTCCTTGTAAGCATCACGAAAAGCAATATACCATGCTGTCTCTGTATCAATAATCGTTCCGTCGAAATCAAACACCAGTGCCTTAATCATAAATTTGTTCCTCCTGTTTCAGAATTAGTTTGGGAATAAAAACGAATGAAAATTTTCTGCAAATTCATTTCCGTATATTCATTAACCTGCGGGAAGTTAGTTGACGCAGTAAATCGAAAATGAATATTAATTTGGGAAAAAATATGCGTTTTAAGCTAATAAAACCGTAACATAGGACAAACTGAGGGGTCAAGCGCGTCATGATTGTTTACATTGAAAATTTTCACATATATGATTTGTTTTCAGAAAATGATGAACGTTGCAAACCGTTAACCCCTTTGCATGTAAGCGGTGTACCGAATAAACTGTATTTTCAGCTCAAAAAAATAAAACTTTTTTTATGAAAATTTGATAATCAGGCCGTTCAACAGCTTTCGACACTTTTATAATAGAAGAAATGGAGCTTAATTGATTGGATTTTATTAGCTTTACGCCGGATCAAGCCGTGTGGGAGAATGGAAGAAAGATTCTGAAAGTACATGGAGTAAGGGAGGAAGAAAAGGATGCTGCAAAAAGACCGTTTCAATGGCTGCTTCATCGGGCTTGCAGTGGGTGATGCGCTCGGAACTACCGTGGAATTCAGCAGCCCTGGCACGTTTGAACCTGTAACGGATATGGTGGGAGGTGGCGTATTTGGGCTGGAGGCAGGGCAATGGACAGATGATACATCCATGGCTCTATGTCTGGCAGAAAGTTTGGTACGCAAGGCAGACTTTGATCCTGCGGATCAGATGCGCAGATACGTCAATTGGTACAAGATCGGGTATATGAGCAGCACAGGCGATTGCTTTGATATCGGCGGGGCCACCCGAAGTGCCTTGGAGAGGTTTGAGGTAACTGGGGAAGCCTACAGCGGATCAACTGACCCGATGACGGCGGGTAATGGCTCTATCATGAGGCTTGCTCCTGTCGTGATGGCTTACGCTAATCAACCAAACGAGGCGGTCCACTATGCTGGGCTGAGCTCTCGGACAACACATGCTGCAACGGAAAGCGTGGAAGCATGTGAAGTGCTGGCCGCCATAATTGTTGCCGGTCTGCGCGGAGCGGACAAAAACGTCATGCTGATGCCGGAGACATGCAGACAGTGGAGGGAAGAGGTTTCTTTTTCACCCGCTATTGAAGAGGTTGTTAGGGGCTCCTATCAGAGGAAAGAACCGCCCGAAATTAAGGGCAGTGGCTATGTGGTTCGTTCACTTGAGGCAGCACTATGGGCGTTCCATAAGTCGGCAAGTTTTGAAGAAGGCGCATTGTTAGCTGTGAATCTGGGTGATGATGCGGATACTACAGGTGCGGTGTATGGGCAGATTGCAGGTGCTTATTATGGACTGAGTGGTATTCCGGCACACTGGCGGGACAAGCTGGCTATGCGTGAAACGTTCGAACAACTAACAGATGCCTTGTGGTTGAAGGCGACAGAACATCGTTGATTAAGAGATAGGAGAAGAGAACATCTATGAGCACGACTGGACACACAATACAACCACAGGTTTCACAGTCAGGTAAACGAGGGGCGTTTCCATTGTCCCTGTTATGCTTGACTATTGGAGCTTTTGCGATTGGTATGACTGAATTTATTATTATGGGCCTGCTGCCCAATGTAGCAACAGATTTGAATGTAAGCATTCCACAGGCAGGACAACTCATTACGGGATATGCGCTGGGTGTAGCGGTAGGTGCACCGATATTAACCGTGTTTACTCACAAGATTCCACAGAAGAAACTGCTGGTGCTGCTTATGTGCATTTTCATTATCGGTAACGCATTGTCTGTCATTGCTCCCACATACGGGTTGTTAATCTCGGCACGGATATTAACGGCATTTGCCCATGGTACGTTCCTCGGTGTAGGTTCAATCATGGCAACGCGGCTTGTTGCACCCGAGAGAAGGGCAGGAGCGGTATCGGTTGTTCTAGCGGGGCTTACGATTGCCAACATTATTGGTGTTCCTTTTGGTACGTTTATCGGGCAACAACTTGGATGGCGTTCATCTTTCGGGGCGATTACGATCTTGGGCATCATTTCGTTGATTGGCATCATTCGTTTCATTCCCGTGCTCCCGCAAGGAGCACCAGCAAACCTCGGACAGCAATTTCGGAATTTGGTTCGGCCCCAAGTATTATTGGTTCTGCTTGTTGGAGCGATGGGATGTGGAAGTCTATTCGCCGTGTTCACTTACATCACGCCGATGCTTGTGGACATTAGTGGTTTTGCCGAACAGAATGTGACCTGGATTCTGGTGCTCTTTGGCTTCGGCGTTACCTTGGGGAACATGGTTGGCGGCCGTCTGGCGGACTGGAAGCTGATGCCTTCCCTGATCGTCAATTTTGGGATACTGGCGGTGCTTCTGGCTGCACTTACACTTACTCTGGAGAACCCTTATCTTGCTGTAATCACTATATTCTTGTGGGGCGTTGCAGCTTTTGGCATTATGCCGGGATTGCAGATTCGAATCATGAATATGACCCGCGAAGCGCCACTGCTCGCGACAACATCAAGTCACTCCGCATTTAACCTGGGGAATGCAGGCGGTGCCTATCTGGGCGGGTATGCAATTACCCACACGGGTCTTATATCCGTACCTTTGTATGCAGCAGTTATTGCCGGATTGGGTTTGCTAGGACTGCTCTTCAGTCTGTTCATGGAGCGTAAACATCATGGGCCAGAGATTGTTGAGGTTGCAGAGGCAGCGTCGGCAAGTTGAAAATGAAAACTGTTCGCCTCAATTCTTCCGTTGAACGCGGAGAGTTGAGGTTTTTTTTATATCATGATGAGATCCGGAGTTGGGGAGGCGAATAGACGGTATGGTGGTGTGCAGAAGTATACTTTTTAAAGTATAAGATATAGTTATTTAAGTTTTTTGATGATGTACAAGTCTTGGGAGGTGATATAATAAAATTGTAATTGGAATTCATTGTAAATTATGGATCGTGGATCTTTACTTCCATATTGGGAAAGGCAAAGGATGCAGGTCCGTATTCATGCGTGGAAAGGAGGAACTTTACTCTAAAATGTAAGGGCTTTCAATTGAAGTTTTGTGTGTATCTGAAAGACCTGTTACGAGGTTCGAACACGGTTGAAAATCATATTCCAAAGGAGATTGATATTGATGAAAAAACGTCTGTCCAAGATTCTGAGTCTCTCCATCACAGCAGCACTCCTTGTACCAACGATGGCGTCTGCAGCCGATATGCAGGAAACTCCAGCTACAACCCCCATTCAGGCGGTGATCGATCAGGGAGCGACCGGCACCATGGATAATACGGGACAAAATGCGCTGGCTAACACTCCGGTTGTGCCTGCACCGCCGGGTTATGATGCGTATCGTAACAATATTCCACACGGCAATACCAATCTGATCTCCTATTATTCCACAACGGTAGGCAATACACGGAAAGCGACGGTGTATACACCGCCAGGATATTCACAAAATAAAAAGTATAACGTCCTGTATCTCTTGCACGGTATCGGCGGAGATGAGCATGAGTGGGTAAACGCCATGAAACCGAAGAACATTCTGGACAACCTGTATTCTGAAGGTAAGCTGTCAGATATGATCGTTGTCATGCCGAATGGACGTGCTATGAAGGACGACCGTCCAGTTGGTGACATTTTTGCTCCAGACAAGGTGGCTGCGTTTGAACGATTTGAGCAAGACTTGCTCAAGGATCTGATTCCTCATATCGAGGCCAATTATCCGGTGTACAAAGACAAGAATAGTCGTGCGTTGGCCGGTCTGTCCATGGGTGGTGGACAATCGCTTAACTTTGGATTGAAAAATCTGAATACCTTCGCCTGGGTAGGGGCCTTCTCGGCTGCACCGAATACGCAATCTGTATCGCAGCTGGTTTCCAACCCGGGACAAGTTGCCAGCCAACTCAAATTGCTCTGGATCTCCTGTGGATCAAGTGATGGTCTGTTATGGGTCAGCCAGAATTTCAAAAACGGCTTGAGCAGCATGAACATTCCGCATACTTGGTATCTGGATGTAGGTGGACATGAACCATCTGTCTGGAACAGCGGTTTGTATCAGTTCTCACAACGAATCTTCAAGTAATTAACCGGTATTCCTAGGGATTCTCAGATATTTACTGGGATTCATATTGGATGAGCCGTAGCCTCAGTTCTGTTTTGTGCAGAGCTGGGGTTTTTGTTATGAATCAAGTGATCGGAATGGAACATATGAGGTATTTTTATTTTTGAGGAAGGGGTTAATGAGAGTGTAAGTAATGGTTTAATTGATTACATAGGTAGTGTTATGAAGGAGAGGGATATGATGTTTTATTACAAAGGTGCGTTCCGTGAAACGGACAATGTGATCTATTTTAAAAGTGATGTTTCATTAGCCCAGAATGATGTTGTCCTATTTGGTGAGAAGAAGTATTTTATCGAAAGTGTGGAAAAAGAATTTCTCCTGCTTCAGCGGGTGGGTTCCATTGTTTCTGTGAGTCTGTGAAATCTTCGAAAGATCATCCCCTTTTTCAAGTGTACGTGCACTTCTGGGCCTCTGCCTACATACAATAGATCGACCCTGTTCCCACATGTGCTCAGGCCAGATCGTTGTAAAACTGCAGGAGGTGTCATCTGTGCCCGGATTGTTTACCGCAATTGCTCTATTCATTAAAGAGTTAACGTTACTCGTCTCGTATGTCAAAAATAATGCGTTCCCCCAGCCACTGGCTGAGGATGATGAAGCCAAACATTTGCGCCTCATGGCTGAAGGCAATGCTCACTCTCGCAATCTGCTCATTGAACACAATCTGCGCCTCGTCGCGCATATCGTCAAAAAGTTCGACAATACGGGTGAAGATCAAGAGGACTTGATTTCCATCGGAACCATTGGTTTGATTAAAGCCATAGAAAGTTTTCAACAAGGCAAAGGTACAAAGCTTGCCACATTTGCCGCTAGATGTATTGAAAACGAGATACTTATGCATCTGCGTTCCCTGAAGAAAACACGCAAAGACGTATCCTTGCATGACCCCATCGGTACGGACAAAGAAGGCAATGAAATTACATTGATCGATATCCTTGGGACAGAAGCTGATGATGTCGTAGACCGGGTACAGCTCAAGATTGAAAAAAGCAAAATTTATCGCAATCTAGACATCCTGGATGACCGGGAGAAGGAAGTTGTGATCGGTCGATTTGGCCTGGAAGCAGGCGGGGAGGAACGAACTCAACGCGAAATTGCCAAGGAACTGGGCATCTCACGCTCATACGTATCACGGATTGAGAAGCGGGCGTTAATGAAGCTGTATCATGAGTTTTATAAGCAAAAATAGTTGCTGAACAACCAGAGGGCACCTTTATCGGGAGCCCTTTTTACTGTGAAGATACTTAAAATTGGTCTATATAGTATTGATTATTTGGGATTATAACCTAAATAAAGGAATTTCTCTCCTTTTTGAAGAATATCTTATAAACAGACCAATTTAATATATAAGGAGTAAATCATAATGAAGCAGCTTTTTCAAAAAACTCCACTGTGGTTTTTGTTAATCTGGATCGTAGGATTTATGATGATCGTTTTTAACATGATCCAATCAAACTCGGGTAATATTAACTTGATTGCGCTATTGATGATTAGTGTTGCTAATGCTATTCGAGTTTGGAAAACCGAACGTTCATTAGCCATTGCCTTTTTAGTCGTTGCCGCTCTAAGCTTGGCTTATATTTTAATATACTTCTATAGATATGTATAATCAGCATGACGGGAGATAACGAGGGATCATACATAAGACGACGATATTGCAGCTCAGGTGCAACTCAAGATTAGAGAAGCAAAGAGTATGAAAACCAGATCATCAAGAGGGCGCTATCATGAGCGCTGTATCAGTTCTACAAGTATAACCAGCAAGTGCACAACAAAAGTATGTACAAAACCAGAGGGCGCCTTGCACAAAGATGCCCTCTTTGCTGTGCAAAAAAATATATAAAAGAGGGATATGTATTCTGGGCAGATTATTATATGATGAGTAATAATATTTTGCATCGTAGAGAGCATTTGCAGAAAGAGAGTGGTGGTTGATCATGCAGCAAGAAACGTTAACAAGGGGATTAAAGAACAGGCACGTGCAGTTGATGGCGATTGGAGGGGCGATCGGTACAGGTTTGTTTCTCGGAGCAGGCAAAACGATCCAGCTGACAGGGCCATCCATCTTGCTGGCCTACATCATTACGGGTGTAGTGTTGTTCCTGATCATGCGTGCATTGGGGGAGCTGCTGTTAAGTAACTTGCAGTATCATTCCTTTGTCGATTTTGTGCGTGATTACCTGGGAAATATGGCGGCATTTATTACAGGCTGGACCTATTGGTTCTGCTGGATTTCCATTGCCATGGCTGATATTACGGCCGTTGGTTTATATACGCAGTTTTGGTTTCCGAATGTACCTCAGTGGATGCCAGGGTTAATTGCGCTGGTCATTTTGCTAATTATGAACTTGGCAACGGTCAAGTTGTTTGGGGAGATGGAATTCTGGTTTGCCCTGATTAAAGTCGTGGCTATTCTGGCACTCATTGTTGTTGGTTTATATATGATTTTCAAAGGTTTTACAACGGATCAGGGTCCAGCCAGCTTCACCAATCTGTGGAGTCATGGGGGATGGTTTCCGAATGGACTGCATGGCTTTATCATATCGTTCCAGATGGTGGTGTTTGCCTTTGTAGGCATGGAACTGGTAGGACTCACAGCAGGGGAAACGGAGAACCCAGAGAAGGTTATTCCGAAAGCAATTAACCAGATTCCGATCCGGGTACTGCTGTTCTATGTTGGCGCACTGCTGATTATTATGAGTATCTACCCGTGGAACGCCATTGTGCCTACTGAAAGTCCGTTTGTACAAGTGTTTGCCGCTGTGGGTATTGCAGCTGCCGCCGGCATTGTGAACTTCGTGGTATTGACTTCCGCAGCGTCAGCGTGTAACAGTGCCATTTTTAGTACAAGCCGTATGGTGTTCTCCATGGCAAAGGATCGTAACGCACCCGAGTCATTTGCACGACTGAATAACAGGAAGGTTCCTTCCAACGCGCTGTTTTTCTCTACGATTGTTATTTTGATCGCAATTGTTCTGAATTATATCATGCCAGAAGGCGTATTTACGCTGATCACGAGCGTGTCTACCGTGTGTTTCATCTTTGTCTGGGGTATCATGGTGATCTGTCATCTCAGATATCGTCGTACTCAGCCGGAACTGGCGAGTCGCAGCCGCTTCAAACTTCCACTATATCCGTTTTCGAACTACTTGATTCTGGCATTCCTGGCGTTTGTGCTGGTGGTGTTGGCATTGGCCGAGGATACGCGTGTTGCACTGTTTGTCACGCCGGTGTGGTTTATTCTGGTTGCTGGGATCTACCTTCTCAAAAAAAGAAACTTGAGCAGTAACAGACAGTAAGTCTTACCATCGTTGCCAAATAAATAGCCGCCCAATGATATTGGGCGGTTATTCGTATTTAAATTCTTGTAGCCCCTTTGCTTTCACGAATGCCTGCGTAGATGGCATCACAGATATCGGTAGTGTATGGGCCCGACATCCCTTCAAGTGCCGTGTTGGTGAATGCTGCAACACTAAGTTCTTCTTTTGGATCAACAAACCAGGAATGCCCGTAAGTTCCACCCATCCGCCACGTGCCCGGGGATTCCGGGGTGCCAGCTGCAACAGGATCTTTAAGTACTGTAAAACCAAGGCCAAACCCTCTTCCTGGCCAATACGGCATGACGAGTTCACCGATTTGATTCGTGGCCATCTCGGTGGCAACAGCTTCCGTAAGAATAGGCTGACCCCCTTGCCGCAATGTCTCAAGTAAAGTGAGAAAATCTCCGGTACTCCCAACCATACCCGCTCCGCCTGATGGATAAGCCGAAGGTTGATTTGCACGGTTAGGGGCAAGCCGGAAACCGGCAGTACCTTCAATAAAAGGAACCTGCTCCAACTCATTATGGAGAAGACGCGGTTCTTCAGAACCATCAGCGTATGCAGCGGTCAACCGATTCGAATCCACTGCAACAAAATCAGTGTCCGTCATGCGAAGTGGATGAGTAACCAGCAATTGAACAGCTTCTCTTAGTGACATTCCGGTTACCTTTTCGATAACCGCTCCGAGTACATCTGTCGCGATGGAATATCTCCACATGTTTCCTGGCACATACAAAAGAGGAACAGAAGCAAGCCTTTGGAGATTCTCCTCCAGACTAATTCCAGATAAATCCATTCCATCCGAAACTCCTGCGCGTTCATAAGTGCCTTGGTCTTCTTGGAAGAACCGATAGGTTAAACCAGCGGTGTGTGTCATCAATTGACGAATTGTTATTTGAGCGTCCTGACCATGGGTAAGCTTGGGCTTGAATGCAGGTAGCCAGCGAGTCACCGGATCATGCAGACTCAGCTTTCCTTGTGAGACCAATGCCAGAGCTGCTGCTGACACAATGGGTTTGGTTACGGAAGCAAGTCGAAACAGAGCGTTTTCTGCCATGGTACGTTTTTGCTCCCTGTCTGCAAAACCAGCAGCCCGGCTGTATATCAGGTCTCCTCCTAATGCAACTTGTACAACCGTTCCTACGATTCTTTTTTCGCTTATAGCGCGGTCTATTGCCTGATCCACATAAGTATGCAATGTTGTAATGTGTTCTTTTCCCATTCTTATCTTCCTCTCATCAACTGATGTATTTGATTTCTCGGGATAACTGTGTTTATTATATAAATGATTAATCTTGTATTACATGGCTTACTAAAGGTATTATAGTGAATTATCGAATATACTTAAGGTTATTCTTGAATATATCTTATGTATTCAAAGGGGTGTATTATATGGACGAAATAGATCAGCATATTCTGTTTCATTTGGAGAATCAGGCGAGATTATCCATGACCGAATTAGGCAAATTAGTAGGATTATCTCAACCAGCTGTTACTGAACGAGTCAAACGAATGGAAGAAAAGGGCGTTATCGAGGAATATCGTACGGTGATCTCCCCATCCAAATTGGGCAAGCAGAGCACGGCCTATGTTCTTTTTCGTACGCGGGATTGTTATCCTTTCCTGGATTTCTGTCGTGCGTCACCTGAAGTTGTGGAATGTTATCGGATAAGCGGGGAGTATAATTACTTACTGAAAATCCTTACAGACACGATCCAGGGACTCGAAGAGTTCGAGAATAAGTGTGATCCATACGGCACTTACATGACCTTAATTACGATGTCTTCTCCGATTGCACATAAAAATCTCATGGAAGGACCGAATCTACTGGCACAGGCAGAATAAGACCGCAGCCTATAAAACTATAAAATGAAATGCAAAAGAGGAGTTCACATCAAGTGAACTCCTCTTTTGTCCTACGTGTAACTCATGCAAAATGCCTGCCTGTTATTTTACTTTGGGAAATCCATATTCATAAGCCCGCATAGCTACGAGCAATGCGGGGATGAGCAAGATAAACAGCGATCCGGCAAGGTATCCTGCTCCAAATACTTCAAGAAGGATGCCCCCGATGATGCCTCCTCCACCAATCGCCAGATTCCATGCTGTAACCAGCATCGATTGGGCGACATCTGCACTTTTGCCTCCGGTTTGAGCAATGGCAGTTTGTAGTAGTGTGGCAGCCCCGCCAAACGTAAGTCCCCAGATCATAATGCCAAGGATAATAATCACAGGTTGATGAGTACCGATTCCCATCACGACAGACGCCAGGGCGAATGCTGCCAGGCTGATGATTACTAATCTCCTCAAAAATCGGTCAATGAGCATTCCGGTTAACCAAATTCCCACAATGGAAGTGATACCAAAAATGAGCAAAATCAAGTCTACTCTGTTAGCAAATACCGTCTGGGCAAGGTAAGGAGAAATATAGGTGTAAAGGATATTATGGGCAAGCATCCAGGCCAGAACAACAAACAGAATGGGCCTAACGCCGGGAATTAAAAACACTTTATGCAGGGGAAGACGTTCTCCGGCTGGCTCTCCTGCAAAATCCGGCATTTTCCAGAGAACCCATACGATTAAAGCTGCGGTCAGAAGAGATACAATCCCGAAGATGAAGCGCCAGCCGATATAAGAACTAAGAAAACTACCGATTGGGACACCTAGGGCTAACGCTACCGGAGTGCCGACCATAGCCACAGCCATGGCCTTGCCTTTTAACGAATCCGGGACCATCCGACGAGCATAACC
Source organism: Paenibacillus sp. PK1-4R (assembly GCF_030369595.1). NCBI lineage: Bacteria > Bacillati > Bacillota > Bacilli > Caryophanales > Paenibacillaceae > Paenibacillus > Paenibacillus sp. PK1-4R. The sequence goes on along the minus strand of NZ_CP126535.1, from coordinate 5,031,269 downwards.
TGCTGTCATTCCCCATAACACACCCGCAGAGACCCCGGCCATAAAACGAGCAGCAAGTGTCAGGATATAATCTGAGGATATGGCGGTAACGGAGTTAAAGACAAGAAAGCCGCTAATGCATGCCAGCAGTAAAGGTCTGCGTCTCCATCCACGTGTAGCTGCAGTCAAGGGAATCGCAGCAACAAGTGATCCAATGGCATAAAGAGTCACCAACTGTCCAGTGAGGGCTTCAGTGACCCCCAAGTCTTTTGCGATTTGTGGCAGCAGTCCCGCAGGCAGGCTTTCAGTGAGGATGCAAATGAATCCAGCCATGGCTAAAGCAAGTAGCCCAGCCCACGGAAGGCGTTCTGAAGATATGGAAGGCAGCTCCCTTTGCTTGGGGAGGGATGTGTTAATGGCCATGAATAAAAAACCTCTTTTCTTATCGTTTAATCCTATCCAGAACTATGCATATAAGCTTATCTAAAAAAATCAAACTTTTGCATACAGGATTAAAGGTGAGAAGGAGGTTTTAACATGGTATTTATTTTATTTTGTGAGTTTCTCCGTTAATTCAAAAGATGCTGTCTGTTCAACCATCCAAGGATGAGTTGGACAGGTTCCATGTACCGTTGGCCTACCAGTAAACCCGTATGTGTTGTATCCCAGAGTCCGGCATATTCGGCATCCAGCTGCTTGGTGGTTAATTTGCCTCTCTGATCTTCGTCTTCACAGGAAACAGCCTTGATCACCAAGCTGGGGCAACAGATCAGATCACCATTAATGGATACTCCATCGGCTCCACACAGAACTGAAAAGGTAGCAAATGCCTTCGCAGACTCCGTTTGCAGATATTTACGCTGAAAAGCAATGTCTTCTGCCGTCTCATCTATACTGGTCAGTTCATCACGGACAGGTGCAGGCATGATGATCCCCGGTGTGATACGATTGCTTTCCGGGTAGGGGATTAGCTCATGGACTTCCTTGCTCAGACTGGCGTCAATCACAACCAGGCCTGCCAGAGTAACGGTTTCTGCAATCTTTTGACTGAGAATCCCACCCATGCTAAAGCCAATGAGAACGGGAGGTTCGTTGAACTCGGCTAACACTTCACGAATATCCTCCAAATAATCGTCAAACGTAATCTTTGTCATGTCCATGACCCGACTCTTGTAGTGACTTCTCAGGTTCATGACATAACAGGTCCAACCGTGCTGGACAAAGTGGGGGATATATTTGCTCCACATCCAGCTGCCTGTGTATGCACCGTGAACGAACAGCAGTGGGGGCTTCTTGGTCGTTGTTTCTTCGTCATGAGGCGGGGTTCCTTGGAATATTTCCAAGTGTAAATCATGTTCTCCGATCTTCTTTACTTCATGTTCCGGTAATAATTGAGTGTAGTCCGTCATACCAAAAACCTCCTCTAAACTATTGGTTTGATATCAAACTATTTCTCCAAAAAAAATTAGAAGTTGCCATGAATTTTCATTAAAATTCGAAGCAGTTCTTTTTTCTCCGCTTCCGTAACGTCCGCATAGAACGCGTCCAACATGCGCTGAGATATCTCTTCAAAGACAGGCTTTAATTCTTCGCCTTTTGCAGTCAAAGCCACATGAACAACTCGTGAATCTGTTGCATCACGCTCCTTGAGGACGTATCCTGTCCGCACCAATTTGTCCACAAGTGCAGTCACCGTGGATTTATCCTTGCCAATTTTTTTGGCGATTTCAGCCATAGTCATCCTGTGATTGTTGTACAGGGCATAGATGATATCCCCATGGGATGTGGCAAGATCCTGGATTCCCTGCTCAGCCATCTCAGTAAGGATGAAGCGGTTGACCTTCTCTTTAATTTTGGATATGAGTGAAATAGCGTCTCTTGTTTTCATATGTGTAATATAGTTTGTTATCAAACTAATGTCAAGCTTTGATCCGTGATTTCTTGCATTCACGGCATAAAAAAGAGCAGTGAGAACTTCTTCTCCTGCTCCTTTGTTTTTATTTCATTGTAATACTTCACTGCAATATTATATTACCAACCAACGCCTGGGATTACTTAATCGGATTAGCTTTCATTTCCTGTCCCATTTTCTCAATACCATCCAGAATTTGATATCCATAACCCCAGAACTGGCTGAAATCTGTGACATAGATCTGTTTGTTCTTGATTGCGTTCATACTTTGCAGGGCAGGATTGGCATACAGATTTTGAATCAGCTTGTCGATATCCGGTGAACCGGCGTACGCGGACAAGAGCAGATAGTCCGGGTTCGCTGTGATCAATTGTTCAACACTTACCTCACCTTGCACACCATCAAACGTATTTTTCAGCTTCAACAGGCCAAGTGCATCAAGCTGATACGTATCGTTCTGCATGCTGCTTACCGTAATGGTGTCTTCTGTAGCGGGTACGATGTAGGCAAAAGTATGCTCAGGCTGATCGGCTACACTTGCCTTAATGGCATCAACACGAGTCTTCAGACTTTCTGTGAATGTTGCGGCATTTTCTTGAACGTCGAAGATCTGCCCAAGTTGTGCAATATCGCTATACAGGCTATCGAGTGTGCCTTTGTGATTCGTCGTTTGCAGGAACGTGCGGATATTCATGTCATTTAATCCATCGACGGTACCCACACCCCAGTCTGCATCAGCGAACAGGTCACCCCGTCCGAGTACCAGATCCGGGCTTGCACCTACAACCAGCTCTTTACCTACATAATCCTTGGACAATACCGGAATTTTGGCAAAATCATCAGCCACATCCGGTGTAACGGAACCGTATAGAGCAGCAACACCGACCATTTTATCGGTCAGACCCAATTTGATGAGCATCTCAGCCGCAGATTGGGTATTCGCAACCACACGTTCAGGTGCTTTATCGAATACTTGCACTTTTGGTTTCCACTCGCCGCCCTCACCCGAGATTGTGAAATTCTCAATGGTGAGCGGGTACGTCGTTTTATTTGTATTCTCAGCAGGAGCTGAAGTTTCTGTCGTATTAGTTGTTGAAGTTGTTTCTTCGGCAGGGGAAGAAGTTGAAACATTCGAACAGGCTGCAAGCAGCAGTAACAGGAGACTTAGAGCAGCGAAGCCAATGGTTCTGGATGTGAATTTCATTAAATGATGAACCCCTTTTCTATGTGTTTTAAATTGACAAAGATAATCATTCTCAATTATAATCCGAGAAAAAGCTTTGTAAATAGCTATATTTAATTTGTTCTACATTTTACGCGAATTGATGGGGGAAGAGATGGCACAGACGGTTCAGGTTCAGACACAACGTAGGGGGAAAAGAGAGTCTCTAATTCATAGTAAATCCGGGTTTGCTTTACTGATCGCAGCTTTAATCATTATCACGATTATTTCTGTAGGTATTGCAGTTTCCATTGGACAGGTACGAATTCCGCTGGCGGAGTCATATCGTATTCTTTTAACCAAATTAACGGGATTTCAGTGGGGGACAACACCAATTGAGGCAGGCTCCTTTACCGATATTATCTGGCAGATTCGCTTTCCTCGTGTGCTGATGGCGATGTTTATCGGTGCAGGCTTGGCCTTGTGCGGTGCTGTTATGCAGGCTGCTGTGCAGAATCCGCTCGCTGACCCTTACATACTGGGTATATCCTCAGGCGCTTCACTTGGAGCAACCTTTGCAATACTCATTGGATTTGGTGCGATTGGGTGGCTTGGTCAGACGGGGGTTGCTTTCTGGGCCTTTGCCGGAGCGATGGGTGCGTCCTTACTGGTCCTGACTTTGGCAGGGATTCGGGGGAAAATGACGTCGGTCAAGCTGGTGCTTGCCGGAATGGTGATTAACGCGCTATGCAGCGCTTTTTCGAACTTTATTATTTATTTTGCCAACAATGCTGAAGGCATTAAAACGGTGACGTTCTGGACCATGGGCAGCCTAGCGGCTTCCGGCTGGAACAAGCTTCCACTCGTAGGTGTCGTCGTGCTGGTAGCGATTCTATTCTTCCTTTTACAGTCCAGAGTTCTCAATACGATGTTATTGGGGGATGAAGCAGCCGTTACACTGGGCATTAATCTGAGTGTGTACCGCAGAGTGTACATGTTGTTAACCGCTCTGGTGACAGGAGTCATGGTGGCGAGCTGTGGCATGATTGGTTTTGTCGGACTCATTATTCCGCATATCGTCAGAGGTCTGGTGGGTTCCGACCATCGTAAAGTGATGCCTGTATCCGTGTTGTTTGGAGCTATTTTCCTCATCTGGACGGATGTTATTGCACGATCCCTCATATCCAGCGTGGAGTTACCGATCGGGATTATTACAGCCATGATTGGTGCGCCGATGTTTATGTATATGCTGGTCAAAAAAGGCTACGGTTTTGGAGGAAATTAAACATGAAACTGAACGTAGAAAATGTATCCATCTCTGTGCTGAACACGGACATCATCAAGGATATTTCATTACAGGTAAACGGTAAACAGTTCGTTGGACTGATCGGACCCAATGGTTGTGGCAAGTCAACGCTGCTCAAGAGCATCTATAAAGTGATCAAACCGCAGCAAGGTAAGGTTTTTCTGGATAATACGGATATTCTCAAATCCAGTCCAAAGCTTGTTTCCAGACATATGGGCGTTGTCGGCCAGTTTAATGAATTGAGTTTTGATTTTACGGTACGTGAGATGGTCATGATGGGGCGTACCCCGCACAAAAAAATGTTGGAAACGGATAATGAACGTGACCACGAAATCGTGGAGCAGGCTTTGGAAAAAGTACATCTGACTGGACATGCAGACCGCAATTACGTGTCTCTGTCTGGTGGGGAGAAACAGCGTGTGGTATTGGCGCGTGTCCTGGCACAGCAACCCCAATTCCTGATCCTGGACGAGCCGACGAACCATTTGGACATCAAATACCAACTTCAGATTCTAAATATTGTCCGTGGACTCGGCATTGGCATATTGGCAGCGCTGCATGATATCGAACTCGCCGCAGAATATTGCGATTATCTCTATGTGGTGAAAAAGGGACAGATTGTGGTCCATGGCAAACCCGCCGATATCCTGACCCGTGAAATGATTGGTGAGGTATTTGATGTAGACTGTGAAATCTATGAAAATCCGGTTACGGGTGGCTTGGGAATTGCTTATCTGAGTACACGTTGATATGTCTAGTGTTCCAGTGAACTGTCTTTCTAGCTGATTTTCAGCTTGGAAGGCAGTTTTTTTTGTGTTTAGCTTTCTTCTCAGAGGAGGTTGGTCAAGTTAGCCTCTGGCTCCAGAACAGGCAGGTCAGGAATGGGGGGAGCGTGTATCCTGGGCCTGCGCGCCCATGGCCGTGTAGACACCTAGTCGGGCAAGACGGGTAAGCTGCAAAGCCATATGATGGGGAGAGTATACTTTGTTGTTTTCAAGCCATTTATGAATAATTCCGCTGGTGGAGAAGCTGAGATGATCGAGTAAAATGTCCAGCGGTACCTGAACCTTCTGATCCATCCCGAGTTGGGTAATCCGTTGAAAAAAATAAGCTTTAATCACCTCGTTCAGCCGGGTACTGAAATTGCCGACAGGATTGATCAGTAGCATGACCCGGTAGAACTCATCATGTTCAAAGATGTGCTCAAACAGGACCGCAAAGATCGGGTCAGGCTCGGTAAAAGAAAGGGCCACATCCATGTGGGCAGAACGTTCACTGAGTACATGTTCCAGCAACTCCAATTTCTCGTTGACCATCTTGTCCAGTAAATCCTCTTTGTCTATAAAGTGGGCATAGAAGGTTGAACGGTTGATGTTCGCTTGTTCAGCAATGTCCACGATGCTGATTTCCACGTAATCCTGCTTCTTCATCATTTTCAAAAAAGCTTCAGAGATCATGACACGGGTTCTGTAAATTCTTCGGTCAACACCTCGAGTTTCATTCATTCCATATCACCTCAAAAACAACAGATTAGGATTTTTTGTTGGTTAAGCAACATCGTCTAGATCCCTATTTCATGCATCCATGGGAATGCGCTTAAGATGCAGGCACCTTCAAATCAAGCCGGATTGTAGTTTATTTTGACGTTGCCCGACAGATCCAGCATTTGTGTTTGTTAACCGTCAAATTTGGACTCATTGATTGTTGCGATTTAATGGATATTAGCTATGATAAACAATAAAACATAGCAAATCAATCGGAAAAATAAAATTTGAGTTAGGGGTGACATTTTGAGGGGAGATACTTTCATATCCAGTCTGGAGGATGGACGACGTGTCTGGCTGGAAGGGCAGCAGGTGAAGAATATTTCCGAACATGCGGCTTTTAAAGGCACACTATCCACCATCAGGCAGCTGTTTAATATGCTGGATGATCCTCTTCAACGGGAGCAAGTGGGCTATGTTCCCGAGGGACAGGAGCGATATGCACACAGCTCATTTCTCATACCGCACACAGCAGCCGAATTGAACAAACGCAGTCAGTCCTTTGCAGTCTGGTCTTCCAGCACCAATGGCATGATGAGCCGGTTATCCGACTACGCTCGTTCCATGGTCACCGGTTGGTATGCTGCCCGGCACGAATTATCCGACCTGGACCCGCAATTTGCGGATAAAATCAGCACCTATTACCATGAGGCCAGAGACCGCGACCTCTTTCTGACAACAGCCATTATTGATCCCCAGATTGATCGTTCCAGCGGACTGGATGACCAGCGGATTGCAGAGCGATTCCTGCATGTGGTGAAGGAAACTTCGGAAGGGATTGTGGTTAGAGGAGCCAAAATGATTGCGACTGGTGCACCGTATACGCATGACTTTCTGATCTTTTCGTTCCTGCAATTTCAGACCCGACATCAGAAACATGCGCATGTCTTGATTGTACCCGCCAATTCACCAGGACTGCATATTGTGTGCAGGGAGTCGTTTGCTGATGCCAGAGAACGCAATCATCCGCTCAGTGCACGATACGATGAGATGGATGCGGTCCTTTTTTTCGATGATGTCCTGATTCCTTGGGAAAGGGTGCTTCTCTACGGCGATTCTGACAAGGTCCTGAAGCTTCGCGGGAACCGTACAGCCAATGGATTGGCCTTCCACCAAAATGTCGTACGCTTTGTCGCCAAGCTGGAATTTGTCACGGGTGTGGCCTTTGCGGTGGCTGAGTCGATTGGCGTAACCGGATTTCTGCATATACAGGAGAAGCTGGGGGAGCTGCTGACACAAATTGATGTAATCAAGGCGCTGATTATTGCAGCGGAGGCCAAAGCCGTGCCTGATGCGGCAGCTGTACTCGTTCCTGATCTGACGTATGTAGAGACGGCGCGAAGTTTGGGAACCAAATATTATCCACGGGCTGTTGAGATACTTCAACAAGTCGGCGCAGGTGGCTTTGTTCAGACCCCTTCCGGAATTGAGGACTTCTACGGTCCGATTTCTGAATTTATGCATTTGTATTTTGAAGGCGCTGCGGTAAGTGCAGAGAAAAAAGTGGAGCTATTCAAGCTGGCTTGGGATCTCATCGGCAGTCCGCTTGGCGCAAGACATCTGTTATATGAAAAATTTTATGCAGGTGATCCGATCCGGGGGCTCGCATCCCACTACATTCGACATGACAAATTGTCGTTAACAGGTCCTGTCTGGAAGCTGATTCAAGAGAACAGCAAGGGCAGAGTAGCCACCATTTGAGCAGGAGGAGAGAGAAAAATGGAATTGTTTTGGTTTATCCCGACACATGGGGATGGAAGATTTCTGGGCACCCGAGAAGGTGCCAGGGCAGTGACCTATCATTATTGCAAGCAGGTTGCGCAAGCTGCAGATGAGCTTGGGTTTGCCGGTGCGCTGCTACCTACGGGAAAATCATGTGAAGACGCCTGGGTCGTTGCTTCCTCGCTGGTGTCGGTAACGGACAAGCTGAAGTTTCTGGTCGCTGCACGTCCGGGTCTGATGCTTCCGACCACGGCGGCACGAATGGCGAGTACACTGGATCGCTTCTCCAAAGGAAGACTTTTGATCAATGTTGTAGCCGGAGGGGATCCGATCGAGCTTGAGGGAGACGGGGTGTTCCTGGATCATGATGAACGTTATGCATTGACGGATGAATTTCTAACCATATGGCGCAAGGAGCTGGCGGGCGAAGAAGTCGATTTTGAGGGCAAATATTTAAAGGTCAACGGTGGATCGGTTCTGTATCCGACCATTCAGAAGCCTTATCCTCCACTTTATTTTGGAGGCTCCTCTGAAGCTGCCATGGAGGTGGCTGCCGAGCATGTAGACGTATACCTGACGTGGGGTGAGCCACCTGACCAGGTAGAGGCCAAGATCAACCGAATGCGAGAGCTTGCTGCCAGAAAGGGAAGAAGTCTGCGCTTCGGCATCCGACTTCATGTAATCGTTCGTCCAACCGAAGAGGAGGCCTGGCAGGCCGCGAATGACCTGATCGCTCATCTGGATGAAGAGACGATTGCTTCTGCCCAGAAGATCTACGCTCGCATGGATTCCGTCGGTCAACAGCGAATGGCCAGACTGCATAATGGGGATCGTTCCAATCTGGAGATCAGCCCAAATCTGTGGGCAGGCATTGGACTGGTCAGGGGGGGTGCCGGTACAGCGCTTGTAGGTGATCCTGACCAGGTTGCAGCGAGAATTAGGGAGTACGAGGCACTAGGAATTGAGACCTTCATTATGTCGGGGTACCCGCATCTGGAAGAAGCCTACCGTACAGCTGAGCTGTTGTTTCCTAAGCTCAATTATGCACAATATGGCGATAATGGCGAGCGCTCGTTTATTAGCCCTTTTGGCGAGATCATCGCCAATAATAACATTCCTGATCATGTGGTAAAAGCGCCTGCGGCTTCCAAATGATAGGGTCTGCTTTTTACGATGTCTCCATTAAAAACATCATACATTCTGGCCGATTAGACGAACTAAAGGCGCCTCAAACTTATAGGTTGTAGGTGTCTTTTTTGTTGCATTCCACTCCGGTAGAGAGGGCCTTGGCCCTTGCCTAGAAATCATTCCATTGAAGAGGTGATTCAACATGTCCATGCAATTCGCGTATTGGGTTCCTAATGTAAGTGGGGGTCTGGTTATCTCCAGCATCCCGCAAAAAACAGGCTGGTCATTTGAGGATAACGCGAGGTATGCCAAGATCGCAGAAGATGTGGGCTTTGATTATGCGTTATTGCAAACCAGATTTATGGCCAGCTACGGCGCTGATAATCAACTGGAAGCCATTGCTCTTGCCTCCGCACTGGCTGTGGTTACAGATCGCTTAAAACTGATAGCAGCCATATTGCCTGGATTATGGCATCCCGGTCCAGTAGCGAAAGCGATCACGACGATTGATCATATCAGCAAGGGACGAGCTGCCGTAAATATTGTCAGCGGCTGGTTCAAGGGAGAGTTTCATGGATTTGGAGAACCGTGGCTGGACCATAACGAGCGTTATCGTCGCTCGGAAGAGTTCATCCGTGTCATAAAGGAGCTGTGGACGCAAGAAGAAGCCAATCACCAGGGAGACTTTTACCGTATTCATGAAGCGCCACACAAACCCAAACCGGTTGCACTTCCACCTGTGTTCCAGGGAGGGAATTCGGCGGCTGCACGCGACATGGCTGCACGAGTCTCGGATTGGTATTTCATGAACGGGAATAACATCGAAGGCTTCCGTACCCAGATTGAGGATGTGACTGGGCGGGCTGCGTCCTACAACCGCAAGCTGCAATTCGGAGTAAATGCTTTTGTCATCGTGAGGGATACGGAAGAAGAAGCATTGGAAGTACTGCGCCAGATTATTCTGCATGCTGACCCCGAGGCCGTGGAGGGCTTCCGCAGTCAGGTTCAATTTGCAGGCAAAGCTTCACCTGAACAGGAGGGAATGTGGGCGAATTCCAACTTCGACGACCTGGTGCAATATAATGACGGGTTCAAAACCGGGTTGATTGGTACCCCGGAGCAGGTGGCAGACCGCATCATTGCGTTGAAAAAGGTTGGAGTAAATCTCATTCTTACTGGCTTTCTTCATTACGATGAGGATATTCGGGCTTTCGGTGAGAAGGTAATCCCGCTGGTTAGAGAGAAGGAGGCTGCACTAAACCGGGTAGCAACTTCCTGATCAAACAATCGATCTTCAATAGACGGAATGGATTGGCATATCTGTATTACTGTTATTGAGGGATGTATCCCTATTCTAATCAGAGGAGAGTTGATGCAATGAGTATTCAAGCAAACACCATTCACACCCAGCCAGACTATGAGCAATTGAGAGTTGAAATTCGGGGGATTGTCGACGAGGTCATTAAACCACGTGCTGAGCTGATCGACCGTGAGGGCCGTTTCCCGCGTGAGAATCTGTCCGCCCTTGCTGAGGCTGGATGGAATGGGGTGCTGATTCCCGAGCGCTTCGGTGGACGGGGACTGGATCATGTTGCCTTTGCGATTGCGGCAGAAGAAATTGCCAAGGGATGCCCTTCGACTTCGCTGGTGTATGTCATGCATGTTGGAGCCGTTCAGACGATAGCTCTCTACGGAGATGAGGATCAGAAGGAGCGCTGGCTGAAGCCGGTACGTAATGGCGCTATTGGTACGTATTCCACAAGTGAGCGTGCTTCGGGAGGTCACTGGTGGTTTAATTTCAGCGAGGCTTCCCGAGACGGCGAGGATTATATTCTGAATGCCGAAAAGTCGTTCACGACAAGCTCGGGACAGGCTGATTTTTATGTGACCCAGACTCGCACGCCAGGAGCACAAACCCCGACAGATGTGAGCTTCTTCCTTGTCGATGGACAATTGGAAGGCATTACGTCCGGCGTGTGGGATGCGCTCGGTGTTCGTGGTAACCATAGCGGACCCATTAAATATGAAGGCGTTCGAATTGCAGCTCAGGATAAGCTTGGAACCGAGGGGCAGGGTCGCGAAATTCTGGAGAGTGGTGTATCCCCCGTATATTTAATCGGCCTGGGCTCAACCTGGCTTGGAGTTGCCGAGGCTGCGCTTGAGGCTGCATCCGAATATGTGAAGGGCATGGTTCATCGGGATTTTAACAAGCGCTTAGCCGATTACCAGATCATCCGCCAGCAGTTGGCTGAAGTGAAGGTGCTAATCTCCAGCTTGAAGCCTTGGCAGTTATCACTTGCGCGGCAGCTGGACGAACTTCAGGCACAGGGGAAACCGCAAGTTGAGCTGTTCCTGCCGCTGGTTGAATTCAAAATTCATGCTGCCGAAGTCGCGAATAAAGCGACCAAAGCAGCACTGGATGTTACCGGAGGTTATGGTTATAAAAAAGGCGTGTTTGAACGTCTCTTCCGTGACGCGCGTGCAGGCATTGCCATGGGGCCCTCCAACAACATCGCCAGAGAGTGGATTGGCAAGTCTCTGGTCGGTCTGCCGTTGGAACTGTGGTACGAGGGAGGGGATTAATTCACACAGAAACTGAAAAAGGAAGCCTGTATATCTTCATTCGAAGATATACAGGCTTCCTTTTTCTATTGCGGCGAGGGACAGGCAGTAGCTATTCAAGCGTGGAGTCCAGCGGACGAGAGTGTCCATCCTGGATGACCTCCTGGAACAGTCTTTTGGATTCTGTGGGGCCACGTACCTTGCTTCAGGAGTGCTTCCAAATCGCCTATGGTTACTGGGCGCGCGTGCCGTTTGAGCACATAACCGAGTTGCCCGTTTGGTTCCATCGTGGCCGTTTCCAGATCGGTAATACTTGTAATCCCTTTTTCCCGCAACTGCATCTCCAATTGGTCCACGGAAAAGCGAATATGTTTCAAATTCGGTAGATTCAACTTCCCATCTTCCACGATAACCTTGGATTTTCCGCTCATCATTGTTTCAAACCAATTAAACTTCAACTGTAATTGTTCAACGATCAGAAGCATGAGGATAAATACCGCCGCTGACCCGATCGCTTTGCCTAACTCATGATTCGCAATTGGCTGCACGATCGTTATTCCGATCGAGATAATAATGACTGTCGTGGCTACACTCATTTGCGAGATGGATTTACGTCCAGCAATCCGTAGCAGAATCATGCCAATCAGTACAAGCAAGATGGATTTCCATATCCAGTCCATTGGTTGTATTCCTTTCTATACCAAATCATGTGTCGTATTCCTTAGCTTGGACGAACAACTTAACTTTCATTCACCCCTCCCAATCGTTTACAATAGGGTATTGATGAAGTTAAACAAAGGAGCGGGTCAAAGTGGCAAAACAGAAATACTATGTTGTCTGGGAAGGTAAGAAGCCAGGCGTATATAGCACATGGGCAGAATGCAAAGCGCAGACGGATCAGTATACCGGAGCTAAATATAAATCTTATGAGTCTAAAGCGGCCGCAGAAGAAGCGTATCGTGCCGGATGGAAAGGGAACTGGGGTTCAAGTGCCGGCGGAACGTCGAAGACCAAGTCGGCTGGTAGCGGAAGAAGCGCAGGCATGGAAACGTCGGAAGAAGTGGATTATGACAGTATCTCTGTTGATGTGGGGACACGCGGTAACCCCGGACCTGTAGAATACAAAGGGGTAGACACCCGCACCGGTGAGATTATTTTCTCTGTTGGACCGATCTCCAAAGGAACGAACAATCTGGGTGAATTTTTGGCCATTGTACATGCCCTTGCACATCTGAAAAAAGAAGGAAGTACCAAAACGGTGTATACCGACTCGGTCAATGCCATGAAATGGCTAAAGCAGAAAAAAGTAGCCACAACATTACCAAGAGACAACTCCACGGAAGAAATCTGGCTGATGATCGATCGTGCGGAGCAGTGGCTCCAGACAAATACGTATAGCAATAAAGTGCTAAAATGGCAGACCAAACAGTGGGGCGAAATCAAGGCCGATTACGGTCGGAAGTAAGTATATTTTTTTTAGATGAGCCCTTTATTTCTGGTCTATTAGAATCGTTATTTACAATTTCCAGTTTCCGCTCTATAATCATCTGAATATGATTAGTTAAACATATGGAGGAGCCTGTCATCTGCAGGCCCTCTTTATCTTTTTGGTCCATTGATTAGCAAGTCCATTCACTAGAATGAGTTATTTGAGTATATATTGCAGGAGGCAGACATGAGTTCCATTTATAGAAGTGAAGAAGGCAAGAGCAGCATCCTTGAAGAGTATGAGATTTATTTGAACGAGTTGGGTGAGGAATTTACGCGGGAGTATGTAGAGACGCGTTTTGGAAAGACGCATGTTTTACTGACGGGTCCTCTAGATGGCAAGCCGTTATTTATTCTCCAAGGCGGTAATTGTGTGAATCCGATGACGTTGTCATGGTTCTCTTCTTTATTTAAAGAATACCGGATTATTGCTCCTGATACGATTGGTCATCCTGGTTATAGTGAGGAAGCGAGTATCTCCACACGGTTTGATAGCTTGGCTTTATGGGTGTCGGATCTGCTGGATCACTATGATATTGAAAAGAGTGCATTTATCGGTCCATCGTTTGGAGGAGGCATTATTCTCAGATTGGCTACCTATATTCCGGAACGCATCTCGTGTGCCGTATTGGTTGCTCCTGCTGGTCTTGCGGTCAACTCCAAAATTAAAACAGCTCAGGATATCACGCTGCCGCTCGTCAAGTATCGTATGACGTCTTCACCATCTTCTTTGCAAAAAATTACGGACAACATGTCGTGCAACTGCATGAAAGAAATGGATAAAAACATTATCGGCAAACTTTTTAAATACGTCAGCATAGATCAGGATCTGCCCAAGCTCACGGAGCGGGAAGAACTGATGAATTATACGTCACCGACCTTGTTATTGGTAGGGGAGAAGGATGTCTTTTTCCCTGCGGATAAGTGTATTGAGCGAGCTCAAAAGATTATTACGAATGTAAAAGCCATCAAGTATGATACAGGACATTTCCCTTCACAGGACGTATTGGTTCAGATGAACGAGGAAATCGGGCGTTTTTTACAGAATAATTATTAATAAAAGCTGCAAATGAAGGATGAAAAATGTTTTTCTCCAGTTTAATAAAGTAATTACATCCATCTGTCGATACTCTATATAAGAGAATGCTTTTCTTCTATAGAATAGTGTGGATAGGGATTAGCAGTGGATCGTAGAAGGCTTGATATCATTTATATTTAAATATTTCGCGTGAAGGTGTTTCAAATTGCATCATTTGGTTTATATGTATAGTTGGCGATGAATTGCTTACTGGTTGAACCAAATGATGCATTTACGCGGAAAGTCTTCCGATTGACAAGGTTGAAAAGAGGTCTGGTTATGAGAAAAGACAATTGCAAAATGGCATTGCAACGCAATGTAATTATAAATGATACATATCAAATAAGACAGGTATTAGCCAGCAGTGAGTTGGCTATTGTATATGCAGGGCGAGATCGTAACACAGGTGCCAAGGTAGCCATTAAGGAATTTTTCCCACAGAGACTGGCTGAACGTCAGGCAGACAAGCGTGGGGTGTTCTGCTCTTCGCGAGGATACGGTGGGCAATATCAGGAGTTACTGGCTGCATTTCTGCTCGAAGGTGAATTGTTATCGAAACTGGATCATCCTCATATTGTTTCGTATTTGGATCATTTTGAAGCGAATGATACGGGGTATCTGGTGATGGAATACTGCACGGGAATCACATTAACCGAGTATTTGAATGAACACAATCATGCACTTGATGCTGCCTTCATAACGGAGACGCTGCTTCCACTGGTGGATACATTGGATTACATACATAAGCAAGGCATTCTTCACCGGGATGTGAAACCTTCCAACATTATGGTTATGGAGGATGGTACACCCAAACTTCTGGACTTTGGCTCAGCTACCCGTTGGCCAATGCAATCCGGAGAGAAACAGGTGATATTTACATCGGCAGGTTATTCTCCGCTGGAGTTTTATTCGGAGAAATCCAGTCAGGGACCGATGTCTGACATCTATAGCCTGGCGGCTCTGCTCCATTATTGGACATGCGGGCAACCCCCTATGGACGTGAAACAGCGGTTGTTCCAGGATGAATTGCCATCTGTTCGCTCACATAATGAGTATGTGAATCCTTGGCTTGCTCGTGTTATTCATTGGGGGTTGACGGTTCGGTCTGAGAAACGCTGTGCTTCCTTAGCTTGGGTCAGAAGTTCGCTACGAGTTCAAGCCTGGGTATGGAAAGTGCGCAAACCAGGTACAGTGGAATGGTCTTTAGCCGAGAATGAACATACGCAGGTCTATGAAGTGGAGTCGAAAAAGCAACATGAGACGGCGTAAGCAGTCATAATCTATGTTCATAAAGTGGATGCACTTAAATGAGAGCATAGCATTTATATGCATGAACAACATTAACAAGCCAGTTCGTCCCCTTGATGGGGACGAACTGGCTTGTTTTCTTTTATATTTTCAGAGAGAACATACATCAGCGTGCTTCATTTCCACTTAGTTAACACGTAGTTTACTGGGGATCTCTCTTTTGTCCTACATAGATATTGGTACTTGGTTTGATGGCTTTGTAACGAATTTCGATCTCCGTAACACCATCCTCAAACGTAATATACAACTTTTCATTGTACTCCATAGCTTCCGTGTATCTACGCTTCACTGGCGTTCGGCCTCGGACAACCGTACAATTCGTATCGTGCCGTACCAATAACGTTTCTTTCTTACCCGCTTCCAGCCAGATTCGTCCCGCTTCAGGTACTTTGACCCCAATGTCCATGCGATCAAAAAGTTCACTGAGACTTACTTTTCGACGTTCCAATGAGGTTAGAGGCCAATTGGTCACTGGTATATCCTCGCCGTTCGCTGTAGCTAGAAAGTATCCTTCCAGTCTTCCGCGGAATACGGGTTTTGGTTTCAATACGAACCAATACAGTGCGAAAATACCACCAGTAAGAAGCAGGCCCAATCCTGTATAGAGAAGTACCTTTTCACGTAAAGACTGAATTTGCAACGTAATGTCTGTAGTTATACTTGCTCCCTCAGAATCCGTTGCTGTCACCTTAATGGTGGAACTTCCAGTGTGAAGAGAAGACCATCGCAACAGGTTACCTTCAATGACGGCCTCCCCGAGCTTGCGTTCATTTCCACCTTCAGCAAGGACATACGTTAAAGGATCATTATTGGCATCCTTAAAGTAGTTGTTCAGGTCGACATCTGTATTGCTGTCATCTTTGGATAACACCATGGATTCGCCGGTGGATACGGGTGCTTGATTCGTAATGTCTACTTCAACCGGAGTAATTTCGCGATAAAAGTCTGGACCGTCGATCCGTAGTCCCCATGTGTACAGATCCGACTTGGGAAAAGTGTATTTTCCCGTAAATCCGCTACCTGTATTGGTCAAAGGGATACGTTCTGTCTTTCCATCAGATGGAGTTACAATGAGTTCCGCTTCCAGTCCCTTGTACACATCCAAGTCCTGAATGGGTTTAGGGTCCACAGCCTGATCGTAGAGTGATGCCTCAAATGTGATGCTTTTCCCCTTGACTGGCTGCTCCGTTGCCATATTTGCAGTAGCAGCTACGTTGTAATTGCCCAGTAGATTAATCTTCACCAGATCACCACTACGACCTTTAAACTTCAGTTTAAACTGTCCTTTGACCGGACGAATGATCTTCATCAGAGCATATTTATCAGATCGAATGAAGCTGACATTGCTCGACTGATAATAGAGCTGAGCTTCCGAGACAGCATGATCAGAGAGCATGATAATGTTGGCATCCGCCATGCTGGAGTTAGGAATATCCACGGTTACTTCCTGCATTGCTCCAGTTGCAGTCACAGCCGCTACAGACACAAGAACAGATTGAATCTGATCTGCAAAAATACGATTGAAGATTTCAGGCAGATCGTCCGCACTTCCGGTAATGAAGGAAGAACCACCCGTTTCTTTGGCGATGCGCTCCAATTCTGCGGGGTTAACCGTACCGTCGCGGTTTAGTCCCACAGTATAGATGGGATAACCAGCTTGTTGTGCCATCTCAATAACCTTGTCCACATCCTTGGATGAGTCGGCAGGTGTTCTGCTCGTCGATCCTCGTAAATCCGTTTCTCCGTCAGAGAGCAAAATCATAAATGGTTTACGTTTGTCCGTCTGTGATTGTTCAAGCAGGCTAGCACCTCGGCGTAAGCCAAGTCCGAGATCTGTATATCCTGAACGTTTTAAGCCATCCACACGGCTACGAAGATTATTGCGAGCTCCAGAGGATGAAATATCCATCAGTGGTACGGATGAAGTGATCTTGTCATTATAAGCTACAAACCCCAATCGGGTCTTAGGTCCACTAGTCATATCCATAAACATATGTATAACTTCTTCGGCGATGCGATCTTTGTCGGTCTCATTCATGGAGTAGCTAACATCCAGGACAAACATGGCATCGAGTCCTTCATACGTCTGGGTCTTGACGGATGATTCAGCGTATATGCTTCCCATGTCCCATGCTGGAATTAAAAAGCTGATGAACAAGAGAGAGAAAATTGTTTTTTTTAATTTTATTAATATCATACGATGCTTTGAATCTCCTTTCTGTTTTGGGCACTACAATTGTTTTTAGAGGTGAAACTGATTTTTGTTGAAAAACTTTTGTTTTCACTCGATAAAACCCCGTTATGCGTAGTTTTGATAAGTTAAGAATATTGCAACACCGCATACGTTAAGGTGATTTCCTTATGATTAGGGGAAAAACTCCACTAGTCTTAAATCATTGAACATCATCCAAATTATAGGATATTCTTTATCATCGGCATGATTCGAAGGGAAGTGAAGCGAAATTCGGAAAATAGTTCTATAGGTATATCGAAGTCACATAAATGAGCTTTTAGACCTATATAGGGGAATATTGACAAAACATATCGCTGATGATTAAGATGAATTCCATAAATCTCCAAAGCAAACGGCATAATCTGGTACATAAGTTCCAGTCATATGTTGACAGCTCGTTCTATTGGACTTGTGATGGCCTGAGAAGATGATTCTCTTAGATCATGACCAAAGACTGATAGTGCGTGCGGAGTGTCAAAAATTGATGGAGGGGGGGAAGCATTCGCCCGAATGAACCATCATTTGGGGGATGTTGCCTGAATGGATATTATTAATCAAACGAACCGAACGATGCTTTTTGAAGAGATCAATCCTGAGAAAATGGATTTGATTACGATTGTCGGTGACGTAAAAGGGATCGACAGTTTGAATGATGACAAGATCAAGGAGATCAACGAACACTTGCTTGTACGCAACTTCGATGAGTTTTTGGACAAGTTTTCTCCCAGTGTGTATTCCTTTTTCAATGCGGTAAACCAGAAAGTCATGTATACGCTTAAAAAACCGGAAGGGATTCCGGATGAAGCAATCTCTGAGATCAAAATTGATCATAGCAATGACTTCCTGAGAATGCTCTTTACCCTGATCGATACCAAACGTAGTCAGGGGATTACGAATGTAGATTTCAAGTTTGAAAATTTGCTGGATATGATTTCACCGAAAAAGGTTATGGATGACATTCGGCAGGTACGGAAAGAAATTCATTACATGTATGGCCAGCATGAGAAGCTGGATGACGGGGACCCTAAGAAGTTGGATATCGGGGATAAACTTAATGTCATGTTTGAAGATGCCAGCCGGAACTATAACAATGTTATGGCAATGCTGCCACTGGCCATCGAAGATATCAAAACCCGCTTGTTGCTGGGCCGTGCTCAAGAAGAAACTTCTTCCGAAGCGATTCAGGTAGGACAACTCACGATTGGTGAGAGCGGAGAATTGAAAATTATCGAAGCTCCAAAGAGTGATAACAACGAGTTGATGCTCCTGGATGAGTCGACAAGCACAGATTTGACTCAGGTGTTTGCCGAAGATTATGATTCACTCTCCGAGGCACCTTCACCGTATGTACAGGATCTGGTCGTTCGTACATTCTGCCCACTTCCTGCGGTTCAGACGGATGTTGATACGGCAGTTGAAGTACAGAATTACAATACATACCTGGAATTTTACAAGAACGCCAAGGATGACTTTGTGAAAACCGTAAAACCGCTGGTAGAGAAAATTTTGGGTGTCAAAATGTTCTTTGATCAATATGCGACCAAAAACAAAGGCATGCTGCCTTCCATGCTGATTGCCAATGCCAAGCTGGATATGCTTGTTAAGAGCAGTAACATTCCGCGGCTGGAGACCTATCTCAACACAGTCAATGCGAAGAATGATTTTACCGACACCATTTGGTTCGGTATTGTTCCTTCCGTTGAACTGGAGAATACGGGACAAGTTCAAGTCAGTCGTGCCCGTTTCCGTGGTAACGAGAAAGTGGTTAAACAAGACGGAAACAGTATGGAATCCCTGTCCATGCTCCTGCAAGTCGTTAAAGACTACAAAGTACAAGTATTCTTCAGCTTTGAATCCGGAGAAGAGACTACATTCAGTAGCATGGCTACTGCGGGCATCGATAAATATATTGATAAATGCTCGGTATTAACTCGCAAGGACTACAGTGAATTCGCCATTCCAAGTGCTCCGAATTTCACCATTATTCCGAAAGAGAAGTCCGGTGTCGTTATCGACAGTCGTATGCTTCAGACAGAGAATGGTGTGGAACTTTCCAAGGAGAAAGAAGACATTTTGAAGCTGTGGATTGAAGGTGTGTATGTCGGTGCGTCTTATGTATCTGCCGGAATTGTGGCTGCATATCAGTGCCCCGAGTATCTACGAGGCGCATTCAAAACCGTGAACCGGGATTATCCAGGTGTGCGTTTTGATATTGAGGCAGGCGATAACAGTCTGCGTGTCGTGACTACGATGACCAAAGAAATCTCCGGATTCACGAACACCATCAAGGATTCGATTAACCGCAAAAACTTTGGATTTATTTTCTCATCGGAAAATGCCCAAATCCAGGATAGCGATATCAAGCGGATCACGGTATACAAAGCGAGAAGCATGGCGATGTCCGAAGATGGCTTTGATTCCTTGTATAAAACACTCGTAAGTACTTACATTGAGCGCTTGCTCCGTTTCCAGACGGGTGATTTCAAGCATGAAAATATCGTCAAATTCTTCAGCAACAATCCGAGCAGTCAGAAGAGCCGGTGGCTGGGAACCCGAGGGTCGATCAATTCGATCATTCAGGAAGGTGACGACATGAGCTTTATCATCGATGAGAAGAGCAATATGTGCCACATTGATCTGGTATTCAACGGCAACGTGAAGAACCTGGAGGTCATGATTACCAAAGGCACCAGCGCGATGAAAGTGTAAGAGACTGGAGTAGATACAAGTTTTGGATTTTGAATATAATTCTTCAAACAACGAATTGTAGACATTTATTTTGGTGTTAGAGGCAGCCTTTACTGGCTGACCTTATACATATATTCCGGTACCTCTCCCCAGATGGAGAGCATGCCGGGCACATTGTTTTCTAATCTTAAGGAGGTTTTTATTAATGGGTTTTGTATTGAAAGTAGAAGGCGCAGAAACAATCGAATTGGGAATGGATAATATCCGCACAGTAGTGTATGACACAGATACACCGGATGATTCCAACGCTAGATCCACAGATGTAGGTGCAACACTTCGCATCAGTGGCAAAATTATTACAGCAACAGACGGTGACAATGCAGATGACACGATGAAACTTGCTCTGTGGTCCCTCGTTCCAGCTGAAAAAGCAGATTGCTACCGTAAAGTAACCCTGGAAGTGGTTGCAGCGGATCAAGTGGTACGCAAAATTTATATGCCTAATGCGTTCGTTGTGGATTACACAGAGCGTTTCGGAGATACCGAAGGCGTGGGTGAATTCAGCCTGTTCATCAAACAGAAAAAAGACAAAACTGAGTTCACTAAAATCGAAGGCGGCTTCCCGGTATAAAAGGGGGCAACTAATGTTCCGGGTCAGTTATGACTGGCCCAGAATAACGCTGTCATGTTAAGGGGCCCTAGTGCCCCTTAATCTTTATTTACGCCCGAATACGGCAGGGAGGCAGGAACGAATACCGTGAAAGATTATTATGCCGTACTTGGTGTAGAACGTGAAGCTTCTCCGGAGCAGATCAAGAAGGCTTATCGTCAATTGGCGAAGAAATTTCACCCGGATGTTAATGGGGGAGATCCGCAGGCAGAGGCGCGTTTCAAGCAAGTACATGAGGCCTACAGTACACTCGGAAATCCCGAGTTAAGGGCAACATACAATCAACAACCTCGATCTACGGGGAATCCAGAAGGGGCAAAAGGAACAACATCCAATACTGCTCGAGAAAAGAGTGGACATACAAAAAATGGACCTATGAATACCGAGAAGGTATGGTCTGATCCATCACGAATGCAGGAACAGTTTGAACAATTTTTTGGCTATAGCCCCAAAGGCAAGGAAAGCTCAAACAGTGGCAAAGCCGATCCCAATAAAGGAATGGATATGTCCGCCATGTTTGACCGATATTTCGGAGTTCGAAAAAAGTAAGCCGGTGACCTGTAATGGATCGTGCCGGTTCAGGCGGAGGTTATGGAAGTGAGACGAGGAAGGTCGGTAATGACGATAGGGCTTGATGCATGCGTCGCCATGATTTCGTTAGCCGTGCTGTATTACATATTCATCATTAACCGGGACATGGGTGCCCAGTGGATAACTGGAATTATTGTAGTCCTCTCCGGGGGAGCATACCTATTTTTTAAATACATACCTGCCACCAAGGGGGAAAAGAAGAAGCTGTCTTCACGTGTTGTGAAACTCGTGCTGTTGGACGACGACGGTACAAGTGTGAAGGAATGGTACATTCAGGGTGAGACGAGTGTATTGATCGGAAAAAGTTCGAAGAACAGTGAGGCGGACATTGATCTGTCCGATACTCCATATGCTTCCCTCATCAGTCCGCAACATGCTGTGCTGAACAAAGCCTCGGGCCAATGGTTTATCGAGGATATTGACTCGGCCAGCGGCGTAGGTGTACGTAAGGGAAATCAAAGCAGATCATCCAAATTGGAAATCGAAGAACCCAGCCTGATTGAGGCAGGGGACTTAATTTATATTGCCAATACCCGAATTTTGGTGAAATAACGTTGGCGTACCATTATACAAGCTACGGGGGAATGAAAAGAAATGAGTCTGACAAGATGTGGAAACGGACATATGTTCAGCACGAGACGGCACGGAAACACGTGTCCATATTGCAATCTGGCCGTCGAGTCACCGGCTTCCGGCAATAGTGAAGCAGCGGGAGCAATCCCACGCGCGCCTCGCACGGCAGAGGATGACAGAACGATGCCATACCTGGGGGAAACGACAGGAATTGAACCGGTAACGGGATGGATGGTGTGTATCGAAGGTCCGCAGATGGGCCAGGATTATCGAATTATGGCTGAAAAGAACTTTATTGGACGTTCGGAAGAGATGCATGTTCGAATCCTAGGGGATAACACGATTTCAAGGCGTAATCATGCGGTGATTGTATATGATCCAAAAAAACGGAATTTCTATCTGCTGCCCGGCGATGCTTCCGGCCTTGCCTATCACAACAATGAAGCGGTCTATTCTCCGGTGGAACTGGCTGCCTACGACGTCATTCAATTAGGACGCAGCAAATTCATTTTCATCCCATTATGTGGTGTGCATTTTGAATGGGAGCAACAGTGAATACCTTCATGATCTTGTGGAACGACAAGGAGCTAACGCCTTATTGGGTTCTGGCAGCAGGCTGTTTGTCGATCTGGTTGTTGTTATTCGTCCGAAGCCGGATTCCGGTAAGGCAACGTGACGATAGGCCAGTGGGTGTTCAGATCGGGAATGGACAGACCATTGGTGCTCGCAGTGAGCAGGATGATTATTTTGCCTGCGCCGTGGAGCCTTATGGTGTACTTGCGGTACTTGCCGATGGAATTAGCGGATTATCTGGAGGGAAAGTAGCCAGTACCACTGCCGTAGAAACATTTATCCGTGAGTTTGAAGAGTTGGAGCGGTTTCCTGATCCAGAGGAGTTTTGGGATGCTTCTTCCCATGCGGCAAACCAGGCGATTCTTCGTAACTTGCTTGGCGTTCCGGGCGGAACAACGTTGGTATCAGCCATGATCAAGGGCAGAGAGCTATATTGGGGCGCGGTAGGAGACAGTATTTTGGCCGTATTTCGCAAAGGTGAGCTACTTGCTATCAATCATAAACATACGCTGGAAACTCAACTCGAAGAACAGTATATGTCTGGAGAAATATCGGAGCAGGAGGCGTTGGATAATCCGCAGCGCAAAAGGCTGGTCAACTATTTGGGGTACGACCATTTTAAACAAATGGAAATCGCGGACGAGCCGTTTGCACTGCAACCGGCGGACAAGATTGTGTTATGCAGTGACGGGGTATACAACTCCCTTACTGAGATGGAACTGGAGACTATACTGGCGAAAGACATGTCGCCATTTGATGCAGCCCAGACCATCATTGATTTGATTGAAGAAAAACAGCTCGTGCATCAGGATAATGCCACGATTATCATTTTGGAGCAAGGATGGTAACGGATCAGGCAACGCACAGGGAAGGGAAATGGGGAGACGGATGAGGAAGGAGAACAGTGAATTCAAGACGGCTTTTGTCTCGGAAGCGGGATCTTTCCTGAAAAATCGGGATTTCTACGGCTGCGTTGAGCTGGAAGATTGGGCCTGTTATGTCATTGCAGATGGTTTGGATACGGATACGGAAGTGAATAGCGCACAGATCACAGTGCAGACCATTCTGGAATCTTTTTTGGAAAAGCCAACCATGTCCAAACGGAGACTAACAGAGTATATCAAGATTGCACATGAGTGGCTTCAGTATGAAAGCCGCCGAGTCAGGCTCAAAGCGGGATTCGTCATTGTTGTGACAGATTATACACGTATGGTGTGGGCATCTGCCGGACACAGCCGTTTGTATCATTTTCGTGGAAATCGGCTTGCACTAAAAAGCAAGGATCATAGCGTTGCTGCCCAGTTGGCAGCCGAAGGCCAGATTGCAGAAGATCGTGTGGATCAGCATGATGAACGCGGCAATCTGAACGAATACGCGGGCAAACCTGGCATGATCAGACCGTATGTATCGGATAAGATTAAGCTGGCCGATGGCGATGTGCTTGTGCTCTGCACCCCTGGATTATGGGAAGGTGTTCAGGATGCCGAGATGATTGATGCGGTTGAAGGTGCCAATGACCCGCAGACACTGGCGGATACGCTTGAAGAAGTAATGCTTAGCAAGCAGCGTACCCGTATCGAGAATTATAGTGCGGCAGCCATATATGTGAACAAGATTTTTCATGAAGAGCCCAAGAACCGTAAGAAATGGATTAAGCGGATTGCCATCATGCTGGTTATGCTCCTGATTTTTGGTGGAGCCGGCATATTCTACGCGGTGAAAAGTGCAGCCAAAAAAGCTGAATTGGCCGTAGATATGCTGCAATATGAACAGACCGCAGACCAGTACGTCAAGGAACAAGAGTATGCCAAGGCAGTCTCGGACTACAGCCTGGCGCGCAATAATTCCATCAAAATCAAGGACCCGATACATAAAAAGCTGTTGACTGCGAAGATGGCTGCTGCCCAGACGCTGGTTGATGGGGAAGCTCACCTGAAAGAAGGCGACATTACCAAAGCAACCGCGAGTTACACCAAAGCATTGGAGTTGTCTGAATCCTATAGCATGTTCAACCGGGAAGTTATTCAGGAGCGTCTGGAGCAGATGACCACCTTCCAGCAAGTGCAAGACTGGATCACCGAGGGCGATCTGAAACTCCAGAATGGAGATTACAGCGGAGCGATCATTTTGTATAAAAGGGCCAGAACAGCCGCGACGGAGACAGCTTACAAGGATGCGCTGAAGGAAATTGCTACGCAACTGGAGACGGCCGAGACCAAACGTGCAGATATCAAACGGCAATCCCGGCAGCTTCAAGCAGATACGCTGGAACAGAAGGGTGACCGCTTCAATGAAGCTGGAGACTATAGTGGAGCCATGGATGCTTATGCTTCGGCACAAGAAATTTATCAGGAGATCGATATGTTGGAACGCGTGCTGGCCATGGAGCGGAAAATAAACAAGCTGGATGAGAAATTGAACCCACCTGTACCGGCGGCTGATCTTACGCAGGATACGGCAGGATTAGATACAGCAAACACATCGGGAATGACCTCGGATATGACCGGCAGTACCGGAAGTATGGGCGCAGGCAATACAGTGGGGAACGGTTCTTCCACTGGTGATGTCACCTCGGCTGGAAATGGCAATGCGGATGCTTCTGGCTCAGGTGCTTCTTCTGGAAAAACGACAAGTAATGCTAGCAGTAATTCTGCCTCCAAGGCTGACGGAAGCACCGACACTACGGAGGCTGACGTGAACGAACAGGAATCATCGGAAGGAGGAGATTCATGATGAAAGACATGATTCGTGACCGTCTTAACAAGATGGAGGATCTGGAACAACGCCGCATGCTCAAAGATCTCATGACAGGCGTTTTTCTTAATCTTGTGGAGTATCAGGAGACGCTGAACAAACAGATTGAGCAACGAGTTTTTGATGAGGTGTTGCCGCAGGAGGAACGTCATGATGTATATGTCACATTATGCGCGCGGGAAGATCTGGACCCCATTCATGAATTTCTGTACCCGATCATTCCTGAGGATGCTGAACCACAGACCGTCTATTTGAGCGAGGCCTCAGAGGCACTGGCGCGTCAGGAAGACATGAAATTGTTCACATTCTACATGGAATGTGGGCAACAGGAACTCCAATCTCTGCTGAACAGTAATCGGACATTTCGCGGGGAGATTGTAACCAATGAAGGCAGACATGCCATAACGGTTCGGTTGAAATCAAGTACTGCGTATATCTCCAAAGTTGAAGAATTGTACCGGGTCTTTCGTAAGAACAGCCTGCCATGGAAATCGATTAATGCACCTTATATTTTCAAATTCGTTGATTGTGTTCTAGTGGGTTCGGATGACGGAGAGGCATGGGACAAACAACATACTGTCAAGGAACTTTCCATCCATCTGGAGGAGTTCGAGTCTTATAAAAGAACCAATATGATTCCGCTGTGGAACATCCAGAAGTTGGATATGAAAACGGGTGGATTCCCTGTTCCGGCTTCGGACCGAATCAATTATGAACATGTGTTGCCACTCCGCAAAACCGGAACGGAACACGGATATCTGGTGGATGGAGACGAATCGCATATTCGGTATATCAAAAGATCGGAAGAAGATATCACCATCGTATCACCACTGGAAAAATCCGATTCATGGACGGTGCTGAAAATAGCCGGTCCTGTCGCAACTCGAATTGGCAGAATGGACTATCCACTGTTTTCCAATAACAAACGGGAAGGGTTTGCCGGCAAATATGCACGTCAGGAAGGACGTTCTGTGCGGTCCAAAGGGGAGATTGCCCGCATGGTTCACGCTTTTCAGGCAGCAGAGGGATTGGAACTGGAAGATGTACAAGTCGTGGCGCCAGGACCCGCTTTGGGCATTACGTATCCACTTAATGCATTTGTTAGCGACCATGTCCGTGTTGAGACAGATAAACATCGAATGATTTTAAGGTTCAGCAGACACGGGAAGCAGCCCGAACAGGCTATTTTTCTGGATGATCTGCTGAGCTTTCTGGTATCCGAAATCCAGCTGGCTTTCCCCGAATACTGCTGCGAAGGGGAATGGGTGTGAGTACAGCATGAATTACATCTGGGATCTGATTATTCGAGCTAAACGTGATGGAACCGATCTGCGCGACGTAACCTTTGTGCCAGCACGTGTATATTCGCCTTATATGGAACTTAGCCAGACAAACCTGAATGCTTCAGGCGTGGAAGGCACGGTTGAAGTCAATCCGTATTATCGCTTCTTTGATATTTTCCGGGACCTCTTCGACATCAATAATGAAGAGCAGGTGGAGTTGCGGGAAGCACTCTTTGATCTGGTTATTCATT
Organism: Paenibacillus sp. PK1-4R; assembly: GCF_030369595.1. NCBI lineage: Bacteria > Bacillati > Bacillota > Bacilli > Caryophanales > Paenibacillaceae > Paenibacillus > Paenibacillus sp. PK1-4R. Next base: position 5,004,464 of record NZ_CP126535.1, on the reverse strand, counting down.
TTCTGGCGGATATGGATTTGATGCAGGGGATGAACAAGAGGGAGTATTATATTCGCTTCATTCTGAAGGATATGCATTCGGGTGTATACGGGGATCGGGTTCGGCGGCGAATGGAGCTGTTCGGACAGGAGGAGCAGGAAGTGATCGCCTGCAATATGCTCCGTTTGTATGATACGGGTGAGGCGGTTCATCTGCTGAGGGATACCCTTGTTCGAATGTTCCCGCGTTCAACCCTATATGCCAATTGTGAGGAAAAGGATGAATTGCTTTTGTATATTGGTCAGGTAGAACGTACGGAAGCGAAGGAGAAGCTGGAACTGATTCTTGAACTCTTTCTGCCGGTTCGGTTCGACACGGAAATATACTGGGGGCATCATTTTGGCATTCTGGATGTGGACTATACGATGATACAGGACGGGATTGCCCTATATTAAGCAGCACCAGCAGTTGTAAGGAGGAAGTATAGATGAACGGCTATTCATACCGATTGTATCCTGATGCCACGAACAGGGAACGTTCCAGAGGAACCATGCGTTATACGCGTGAAGAATTGATGGACATGACCACGTTCCAATTACGGAACATTTGCTACAAGGAACGGTTAATCGAGGGATTGAGCCCTCGGACGGAGCGGGAAGAACTGATTCGGATTATTTTAAAATTTCTGGGAGCGGACGATATATTGTGGATCAATCAGTCTGTTGAAGGCGGATTCGAGCGGATACAAAAGGCTATTTCTCGTCATATGACGGCGCCCATGAGCAGTGATGGAGGCATTAGTGTGCCTGCACGACTGATTCTGTACGAAGGATTGAACGTGGACAAGCTGGATCGATATGTGGTTACGGCACCGGGTGGACTAACCGAATCCAACGTACTTTTAGTCAATGAGAGCATGGAGCTGTGTGGCATCTTCAACCTGGTTAAGGACGACTCCGTATCGGGAACTTTTTACTTGACCGCAGGAAGTGGGGCGACCTGGAAGAGATCGGGCAACAGACAGTACAGTCTCCTCTTTTTCCGTAAACGCGACTCGGAGTACCTATATCAGACCTATTATTCCAGCAGACCGCTTCCACCCGTTCATATTCAATATACCCAAATCCCACTGGCAGATCTGGACATCCGGGAGCTTGAACCGACAGAAGCGGTGCTTGCGATTGATTTTGGCACCTCCAATACGACGGCAGGCGCCTATTTGCATAACGGTTATATTCAGGCGCCGAGCAGCCAGGATTTGCTGAATGGACGAGTCCGTATGGATGCCATTAACTATGTTGCTTTTCCCGATCCTACATACAAAGATACGGACTGGATCGAGGTCCTGCCTACGGCCATTGGGGTGGCGGAGTGTTCGGATCCAGCGAACATTCGTTACGAGTTCGGCTATGAAGCGCTGCGAAGCATGCGTCGGGGAGGATACAGCAGCCGGGCGAGTGTCTTCCGCAGCATGAAGCGCTGGGTGAACAATTATAACAAAATGGAAGAAATCGTCGATGTTCATGGCAATGCGGCTATGGTTTCTCGTATGGATCTGCTGCGTGCGTACATGAATTACATTATCCGAACAGCAGAGCATCAGTTCAAGTGCAAGTTTCGCCATGTGCATTTTACGAGTCCCGTGAAGATGAAAACACAGTTTTTGCAGATGTTCGGAGAGATGCTTCCGGATTATCGGATTGAGCAGACGTATGCGCTGGATGAGGGAATGGCTGTGCTCTATAACACCCTTGCTGACGGCATGGAACGTGGTGCTTTCATGGAAGGGCAGACGTACCATGCGCTCGTGATTGATTGTGGAGGTGGAACGACCGATTTGTCTTCCTGTGCCTTTACGATCGAGGATGGACATATGGCGTACAAGCTCGATATCCATACGACCTACGAAAATGGGGATACGAACTTCGGAGGTCACAACATTACCTATCGTATTATGCAATTCATGAAAATCGTGTTCGCCGAATACTACAGCGGACGCCGTCAGGTGACGGATATTGATAGTCTAATCGAGGCACCTGGTGCGGATGTGTTCCGTCAGGTGGACGAAGAGGGTGTGAAGTCCGTTTATCAGAAGCTGGAGCAACGCTATGAGGAGGCAGAACATATCATCCCTACTGCGTTTGCACGTCGAGAGAATCGTTCACGGGACGAGTATTTGCGGGTAAGAGGCAACTTCTACTTTCTATGGGAAATCGCAGAAGAGATGAAGCAGCAATTTTTCCGCAAAACCGGCATCTTGCGTAACCGATTCCACTCGGAGATGGAGGGCGACGGGGACAGTGATCTGCAGATCACCACCATGGAGCGTTGGTTCCTCTCGGTAGAACGGAATGGGGAGTTGAAGGATGAATATGAGTTCCCTGATGTGGTGTTCAATATCAAGGAAATTACCCAGCTGATTAAGGCCGATATCTATGAAGTAGTTCGCAAGTTTTTGGATGATTTTTATCGTCAAGGGCGGATGAACCAGTACTCGATTATCAAGTTGACAGGTCAGTCCTGCCGCATTGATGTATTTAGGGAAGCATTGAAAGAGTTTGTTCCAGGCAGAAGCATTGAGTTTCGGCAAAAACCTGCAGAAGGGCGTGTGCCTGATCTTAAACTTGCCTGCCTTCGAGGGGCGATTCGTTATCTGAGTGCCCGCAAAACAGGAAGCGTTCAAGCCGACATCACGCATGATGCCGCTGTAATTCCGTATACCGTAAGTGCCTACACGCATAATGGACGTGAAAAAATGCTGATCAGCAGTCTGGATCGAAGTGATGGCATTCCGGGTAGTATTTCCCGTCCATTCGAGACGGCAGAAGTGGAGTTATACCTTAGCGGAAGTGATGGCCAGCTGAGACAGAAGTTCGTATATGCCAACCGCCCGGACTTCTATAAAGAGGTACTTTATGAAGACATTCGAGATCGATATGGAGATAAAATTCCGCAGGATGATACGGATTCCATCGTGAATGGAGAGACGAAGTTTTTTGTCTTTCCGGATGATCGTCATTGGGGCTTCCATGTGTTGCCTGTAGCTCGCAGAAATGAACGGCTGTATCTGGGGTCGCAGAAGCTGCTTCCGTTTGAAACAGACTTGTCGGAACTGGACTTCTTTGACGGAATGAAGTGAGGATCACGAGCAGAAAGGGGGAACAACGCTCATGTTCACATATTCGTATCCGCATTTTAACAAGGGAAGAATTCTGAAAACATCCATGTTGGAGGGACTACGCGATTTTCCCAGAGATTATATCGAACTGTACTATCGCGGTTATGCAGATGGCATTCTTGCAGGTGCAGAGGTAGAAGTGTTCCCGGACAAGCTGGTTATTGCTCCTGGGATGGTGCTGCATAAAGGAAGGCTTTATATGCTGACAGAGCCTATGGAACTGGCATACCAAGCTACGGGACGGGTCAATGTGCTGAAGCTTCGGTTTACCGCGGAGGAGACCGTGAGTGACATGACGATAAGCCACTCGGAACTTCTCATGGATGAAGAGACAACGTGTACATCGAGTGAGTTGGAGCTGGCTCGATTCAAGCTGAAGGAAGGGGCCCGGCTGCGGCGGGACTATCAGAACTTTGCCGACTTGGCAACGGAGTTCAACACGCTGCATGTCATTCATGTCCCTTATGCAGCTGAGGGAGCAAGCACCTTATCTCCGGTTGTCATGAAGGATTATGCCGAGAGGTTGCTTCGAACGGGGACCTCTGATCCCCAGGATCTGGTCTTCGCCATGATGTGTCTCAATGAAGGAACGGTTGGGCGTAGCGTCATCTTGCATCACATTGCCAGTCGATTGGGGCTGGAGTACAGAGAATATGATAATGCGCAGATTCATCGATATCTGGATCGCATACTGGCGAATGCAGGTCGGGGAACGGGACGTTCGGGTATGCCGGTGGGCGGACCACATCGTATGATTGTGGATTGATTCAGCACAAGGAAAGGAAGTTGTTCTTGATATGGAATATCTCGATCGCAAAGTAATTCCCATATTATATAACCATCGTGAAAATGAAGAGAATGGTCAGAACAGTGAAGTAGAAGAGGCGGTTAAATCAGCACATAAATCCCAGGCTGTTGATTCAGCAGAGCTGCCAGCGAGGCTCCGTATTGGAAAGGAAAGCGTATTTCTAAAACGAACTGAGCTGTACGATAGTAGGGTAGCCATATCCCTTCCACGTTCATTGCGTTTAATTTCAGAGAAGGAAGCAAGCATGAAGTATCCTTCGTCTCATCGGCCGGAATGGATATATACCAATGATTCAGGGACAGTTAATTTTACGTTCAACAGGCTGGAGCATCGAATTTCGGAAGAGGAGCTGACTTCCTTTACCGAAATGATGGCCAATGTCATTCGGGGAACGCAGCCTGTCAGACAATGGGAGAAACAGGGCGTTCGAATTACTGAAACGGGACAGTTCACGGGCTACTGTCAGTTTTCCGTTCAGGGGTTGAATAATCAGATTTATAACCATATCGGTTTTTCGATTTTAGACCAGTCAGTTCTTGTTTACGGATTTAATTGCACGGATGAAGAAAAGCGCGATTGGCTGGAGCCTGGCGAGACGATTCTAAATTCACTTGCGATCCATTGAAGTTGAAAGGAGATGGGCAACATGAGTCTGACTTATGAGAATCTGATTATTGAACCATATGAACTGGTGCATTTGCAAGAACTGATGATCCGGAAAAAAATGAATGAGCACACTCGGCTCGTGTTTAAGGGCATGGTGTCTGAGGAATGGAAGGATCGCTATGTCGATGTTACGGATCAAAATACCCCAATTGAAGTGTGGCAAAAAGATGAGGATGGTAATAAGAAGCCTCTGTTCAAAGGCATTCCACTATCGGTTGAAGTGCAGGTTGTCAGAGGCGTATATACGCTCCACGTGGAGGCCATTTCACATACATACCGGATGGACATTACAAAACGAACGCGTACATTTCAAAATGTCAAAATGAAGTTACCCGATTTGTTAAAGGAACTGGATCAGGATTATCCGGGGCTGGACGTGATTGATGAGGGAACAGGTGGGGCCAAGATCGGGAAGGTTGCCGTGCAATATCAAGAAACGGATTGGGCATTTCTCAGGAGACTTGCTTCTCGTTTTCACACCAGCTTGATGCCGGCCGCTCAGTTTGACAGCCCCAAATTTTATTTTGGCGTCTTTGAGCACGGAAACTCAATCGATCTGGACAATACACGTTATACAATCCGCAAAAACATGGCACCATTCATGTACTTCACCGAAAACGATACGTTAAAGGTCAACGAATCAGATTTCATTATATACGAAATCGAGACAGATCAGGTGATGGAGCTTGGACATCATATTACCTTCCGAGGCAGAAGCCTATATGTGACTGAGGCATATACCGAGCTTGTGGGAGGAATAGTGAAGCACCAATATGTACTTAGCCTTCATAGAGGACTAAGACAAAAGACATATTACAATTCGATAATTGCCGGAAGCTCATTACTTGGTCGCATCCTTTCAGTGCATGGTGGTCATGTAAGAGTTCAGCTGGACTGTGATGAAAAACAGGAGGAAGAGGAAGCGTTGTGGCTGTTGTATCAGTCGCCATACATCGCAGAGGGGCAGACAGGTTGGTATGTCATGCCTGAAGTGGGTGATCCGGTGGCCGTATATTTTCCTACGCAAAACGAAGAAGAAGCCTATGCGACAGGAGCACCCCGTCTGGATAACAAGGTAACTGGAACGAACCAATTGAACAAACCGGATCATAAAATTTTCCGTACGCCTTATGGCAAAGAAATCAGACTAACCCCAGATTCCATCTCCATTAGCAGCAAAGAGGGCGAGGTGTTCATTCGTCTCAGCGGGGACGAGGGCATTCAGATCATCGGAAGCCAGCAGATTCGGATGTCTGCTGGGGGCAATATCTCGCTCAAAGCCGGAAAGAAAATTACGTTATCTGCGGATTCACAATTGTTGCTGGAAGGCGGGGGAGGGACATTCAAATTGGATGGACAAGCAAAAATGAGTGGATCAGAAGTGAAAGCCAACTAGTATAGGGTGACGTATGGGCAGGAGGGATAATTTCCAATGGATCGCAAGGAATCAATATTACATTTTTATACCCATCAGGTAAAACCTGCGCGGGCCAAACTTATGGATGATTTGCAGCATACGCTGCATACAAGGTATACGGAATTGACAGCCGAGTTCCTAAGTCATTTCAGGTTGATGATTCAGGAAGTCAGCGACGCCCAAAAGCGTGGGGCGAAAGGGCCGATCGCTTACATTCAATATTCTATGTTGCGAACAGAACTTCTTGGAGGGGCGATGAATGTCCTGGTGGAAGCATACGATGATTCATGGTTGTTGGATCGAACACCCATCCGTTCATTCTATTCTTCCCGCTGGGCCTATGAGTGTCTTGAACGGATGCTCAATGGATTAGGAGAAGAACTCCTTCACTATCAAGGAACCGTTACAGCGGTAGAACTGGACCGAATCATGCTACAGGAAGCGGCGTTGGTGAATCGGTATCTTGTGCATTTTATACGTCGTAGCTGTCGCGCGCTGGAGGACTTCGAATGGAACTCCCTTATGGATCTGGAACAGATATTCGAAGTACGTGTGGGAGAATACTTGGATGCCAGCGAGTGCGTATTTCGTCTTGATCGAAGGAATAGGAGCATTGAGGAGATTGGTGAAGCATTGGAAGAAAGTGATGGTCTGGAGGTCATGTACGCGCACTTTCAGGGACTGGATATGAGTGAAATGGAATGCAGCGATCTAGATTTTCGTTACAGCCGTTTTGATCGTATCGATCTGCATTCTACCGATTTTCAACGCTGTATCTTGATAGGGACACGTTGGCGCAATTGTAGTCTGGAGAACACCGATTTCACCGGAAGCATTCTATATGGGGCAGATTTCAGCGGGTGTTCTCTGGAAAGAGCTGTTTTCAGGGAGATCATAGGGGAGGTAGGACATCCGGAAGGACTCGCTCAGGGTCCAGAATACGATGCGCTTAACTTCGAGAATTCAAACCTTTCAGGTGCTGACTTCCGAGGAGCACACCTTCGTGGAGCCATATTCCGTGGAGCCAATCTAACAGATACGTTATGGGAGGGTGCTGATGTGGAGGGTGCGATTTTTGACGATGCCGAGAGGAGGCGAGGGTTATCCGATACTTTCGTCTAATGGCCGATCCCAGATGGATACACCGCGTAGAGACTGAGCCTGTTGGTGAACTGCAACGCAGGACCTGGAATCAGGCTTTTCATGATTCGGGCAGTGAGCATACAGCCATTAACCTTTATGTGCGAAGCGGATTCCATGTGGATTATACGGATTATTTGGAACAGCCGGTTCCCTTGGTTTCAGATCAATTGCTTGAAACACTTATTTTGTATTGTCCTCAGCTCAAGCGAAGGGCTACCGTATTAACGGACAAGGAGCGAATGACCCAAGAGAAGTATTGGGCCATTCACCCTCCTGCACTGGCAAACGTATTATCTCCTCATACTCGTCGGCGCATGGATGGAAGTCTGGAGCGGATCGTACTGAAGCGAGATTTCCCGGAGGTACCCCTGTTCCAATTGATGGAGCTGCGCGAAACCGTGATCATTGTCAATCTAGCGTTGTCGGAGAGCATTCTGCGGCGAGATGTCGCAGGAGTACAATTCATTCCGTTGGATTTGGAACAAACGAATTAGAAAGGAGAGGTTATGATGGCGCAAAGTCAAGATCATGATGCCCAGATTCATACGGCTGGAGAAGCCTCTAAAAGCTATGTCGTTGCAGGAGCAATACTTAAATGCAATTGCGGGACGCAGCGTACACGATTGAAGATACCATTCAGTCATGGCGTATATATCAAGGGGAAGGCGAAGATGACTGTCGAGGATTATGTTCCAGGTATTCATATTGGATCATTCGGTAACTGTTCCAATCCAGCTAATCCAGCAGTAGCGGCAAGCACGATGGTTGACATCTATGGGGTTAAGAAAGCGCCTTGTGTTCCCGTGCTGACCATGCCTTGGCTTCATGGAAAGGGAGATACCAAGGTGGAAGGGAAAGCTGCACTGCTCAGTCACTGTACGCACAAGTGTCTGTATGGCGGAGATATCGTCATAGAGAATGACGGACAGCAATTGGACTTTTGACGATGAATGAAATTACGGAGAAGAAACTCGACCAGATCGGCTATGAGCAAATACGTCTATATTGGCCTTATCGTGCACAGTGGTTAGAAGGCGTGCAAATTACCCGCCAAGTGAACGAGCATGCGAAACTCTACGTCAGCGGTATAATTCCGGAAGAGGATGGGCCGGGCATTCTTCAAGTTCAGGCTGAAGGGGAATCTATCGTACTCAGACAAGTCGATGAAAATGGTAGATCAGTGAGGAGACTCTTCCATGGCGTAATGACATCGCTCTCGGTTCATTTGTCGGGAGGGGTCTATCGATTCGAACTTGAAGCCTTGTCCAACTCCTATCAAATGGATATGCGAATTGAGGAACGAGCCTTTCAAAACAGAGGGTGGACGTTCAAAGAACTCATTCAATTCATTATGAATTCTTACCGCTATTCGGATGTCATGGATCAGGTTACCGGAAATACCTCATTGAGCGGACTTGTATTACAATATAAAGAGACCGATTGGATGTTCCTACGCAGGCTTGCCTCGCGATTCGGTACAGTGCTGGTCCCCGAAATCACAGCGGCATCACCAAAACTGTATATCGGTTTGCCCGCAGGCAAGTTGTGGAAATGGCCAGAAGACCAACCTTATCAGGTTCGTAAGGAACTGGCTGGAATCGACTGGCACGGCTCCGGAACGGAAGATCGATATATCATTCAGGGTCCCAAGGGATCGCAAGGCGTATTGCAATATACGGTGGAAAGTGTCGAGACCTATGCGTTGGGAGATAAGGTCGAACTTCCGGATGGCAGAGAGCTGACAGTGGTGTATGCCCATTCGCGACTGGAATCCGGATTACTCATGACGACATACCGCATGGTACTCGAAGACCACATTCATGTACCTAGATGCAACCTATCGGACCTGATTGGGTTATCGCTGTACGGTGAGGTGGTCCGCGTGATTCATGATCACATTCAGATCAAATTACCCATGGATGAGGGCCCGATGACGCAAGGCTCCGCCTGCCCCTATCCGGTCGCGCCAGTTTATGCTGCGGAAGGGCATAGCGGATTATACATGATGCCGGAGATCGGGGATCAGGTGGAATTATATTTTCCAAGTAGTCTGGAATCCGGAGCGTACATTCGTCATTCCATCTCTGAGGGTAAACGTTCCACTAACGGAGGGACAGACCATAAAGTCTGGGGGCATCCTGCCGGAAGCTCTATCGGGATGTCGCCTGAGGAGGTTACACTGCAAGCCGGATCCGGGTTAACGATTACCTTGAATGATCAGGGGATCGTATTGAATAGTCCAGGCAATCTGTCCATTCAAGGCAGCAATATCCTGCTTGCGGCCGGACAGATCGAAGCCACAGCACCAGAAGCGATTTGGCTGATTGGTGGGGGTGGTAGCTTCATTTTGGACGGGGAGGCCAACGTACGAGCAGGTCTATTGCAACAGGAGGGCAGCAACAAAGCGCCTGTTCATGTGGCGGATCTGCCTCCGGAGCCGGAGCCACCGCTGATGCCGATTGAGGAGTACGAAGCAGCTCAGGCCGCAGCTGCCGCAGAGGCTGCTGCAGTGACGCAGGCATCAACGACGAACCCGAAAGATGGATCGTTGGCTGGAGCTGCGTTGGCCATCACTGCTATGATTCCGATCCTGGGAGCTCTAGGGGGTATTGCTGCCCAGACAGCCATCGGCGTAGGTATTGCTGCCGTTGCCACGGGTCTCATCGCGAGCGTGCCGAAGATAGGCTCCTTCAAGCCTTCGGCTCTGAATTTGCTGAACCGATTTACGAACGGATTTACCGAGCTCCAACAGCAGGAGAACGAAGCGAAATGGACGATGCTGGGAAAAATGTTGACGGCCGCCAAAGAGCTGACTACATCGACTTCGGTGACTGATTTCTTTAAGAAGTTGGAACAACAGAACAAGGAGATTAGCCTTGCTTATGAGCAGATTCCGAGTTACTTCCGTGAGAAGTGGGCGCATGAAAAAGCCCAACGTGACCTGCAGAAGTCGCTGGAATTTTTCAAGAGTGTGGAGAAAGACGATGTTCAACATCAAACCTTCTTTTCGCCCTATTACCAAGAAATTTCATGGGCATTAGACAGGGCGGGCATATATCATAATATTACCGTCGAGGAAGTAAAAGATTACGATTTTTGGTTGCGTCAGGACCTGACATTGGAACAGATGAAATATCTGACACAGTTGATTTACAATCCGATTAGCGATGAGAAATTCGTAGAGATGATCTACGATTATGAAATGCATCGCGATTTAATAGAGAACGGAACGATGATTGGTGGTAATCTAAGGGTAAGGACGCCAGACATTGAAGGAAAGGTCATGCAAGTTGTTGGTAACGGATTAAAAACAGCAGCGACATTTGCAAAGAAGAAATGGACAGACGGCCAGAAAATGAGGATCGTTTCTGGTGGAGGAAGCAATTGGAGCGGGAATAAGTCGAAAAAAACGGGACAAGCAAGTTCTGGTGGCAAAACAGAAGGTGAAACTGAAACTAAACCTAACCAAGCGGGTAGTGATCAGAAGCCACCAAAACAGAAACCAAAAGATACCGAAACTAAGACGAATCCAGAAAAAAATGCTACTCCAAATGAAGTGAATTCATGGAAGAAATCTCTGCCAAATAAGGTTGAGGGTAATTCTGAAGCGGATACTAAACCACCCAAGCCACCAGAACCAGAGGGAGAACAGGATACAAGCAAACCGAAGGAAAATACGGAAGGCACTGAGGGGACGGGTAATGTTCCTGAATCAATATCTACGCTTAAAAAGGTTGATTGGAAAGAATACAAGCGTGTAGATGATTATAAACCTAAATTTATGGATGAATTTCAAGAAAAAGAATATAAAGCTGCATCAAAGGATTATGATGATATTAGAAGTTTTGGTATGGCTGATATTGAACAGGTTGCAAAAAATACTGGTATGACAATAGAGGAAATTAGGGCTATGAAACAACACATGTTTTTTGATACACATAAAATCCCTTTAGATAATCAAAGTTATAGGGTTGGGCACTTTACTCCTGATTTAGATGTTGGGTTTATATGGAAAAGAGCGCAAAAAGGTGAGCTGGATCCAAAACAAAAAAAGTGGTTTCAAGAGTTAGCTAAACATGAATTAACTGAAAGCGAGAAAATGAAACAAGGCTACCCGTATAAAAATCCTGGTTCGTATCAAAAAGATAGTGGTGATTTTGGTTCAGATCCTCCTGGTGCACATGATGTAGCCTCTGATCAACCTTCATTTGAACTCCCTGGAGCATATGAATATTATTCGAAAAATGTTCTTGGGCAATAAAAATACAGAAGATGGAGCGAAATAATTGATGGAAAATTTTAATCAGGCAATTAAGCGTATTTCTGCAATAGATTGGAGTTGTATTGGAAACAAGGAAGCAAGATCACATGTTCATTTGAGTAAAGAATACTTAAGAAGAGCATCAATATTTTTTCAATATTATCCTGGTCCTTGTAGGTATCCTTTTATTATCATTTCAAATTCGATAACTAAGTCACGAGTAAGTGTTGATGAATTACAGATACTAAAGGAGATTGACAATAGTTATGTTAGAGAAATTGTTACCAGTTATTTAGAGTTAAACGCACTCATTGATGAAGGAAATCAAATTGCTATTGATAATAAAGATTTGTTTGAGCCAGCAATAAAACTTTATGAAAGAGGTGGCCATTTCTTTATAAGGGCAGGTTATTTGAATGTAGCTGGTGCTACTGATTTTCTTTCGCTTGCAAATCGAGTTAAAAGGGAACCACTTGATATAAGTGATGAAGCCTTGGATGCACTTGACAATGGACATGTTGATTAATTTATGGATTTGTTCGGATTATTAAACAATTTACAATACCTAAGACAAGATTGTACAATGCAACACTTTAATTTTATAACCTAAATATCACTATTCCGTTACATCAAACAGGTTAATTATGGTCAGATACCACCATGATTGACCTCTTTGGATTGGGCAGACCTTGTTTTTTTCTCACATGAAGCAAATACAAAATTTCTATGGCATCATCATGAAGATGGAAAGACGATGATCCTTGTCGATGAAGATATTCATAGGGAGTTTAGACATATCGGTGGTCAGTCTACAGTCAATGGAAAAAATAAAAAAGGAGAATAGTTATGGCGAATATGGATCGAGGAAACGAGAAAATAACTATAAATGAAATTAATGAATTTGAAGGTAAGTATGATCTTAAGCTTCCTGAGCAGTATGTTGATTTTTTGCTTAAATATAATGGCGGGTATCCTCAAGAATCTACATTTAAAATTTCTGATGAAGAGGGTGAAAGTGTTGTAAATAAATTTTATGGGATCGGTGATATGAAGGGGAATCTGTCTAAGGTATTTGAGGTTTTAGATGGTGAGCTGCCTGAGGGATTTATTTCGATTGCTAGTGATCCAGGGGGGAACGAGATCTGTATTGGAACTAGTGAGAAATACTTAGGAAAAGTATACCTTTGGATGCATGACATGGAGTCAAATAAAGAAATGGATAATATGTTCTTATTAAATAACAGTTTTAATGAATTTTTTGATAAGTTATATTAAAGGCTAGCATTGCCCGTAATAAGACACTTAGTATGAACTTATTTACAAGCCCAACAACAAAATCGTACAATACAACCAACAAACCAAACACAAAATGATTCAAACACTGGATAAACTTTCAAAAGCTCTTTCCCACTTGGACCTTTAGTAGGAATGAGCTTTTTTGCATGCCGAAAATAAAGTAGCTTGATCATAAATCGCTGGTTGATCTCGATATGCCATTGTGGTAATGCTCAATGAAAAAAGCTGTTACAAAACACTTTAAACTTACTATTTATATAATAAGAATGTTGACAGGAATCGCCCCTGTCCGCTTTAGTTCGGTCGGTAAGTAAGCTGATATAATGGGTGCCAATTGGAAGCCTGATTGCTACATTTTTCATTATCCTGTTTAAGATTACAACTTAGGGGACGGGAAATGATGGTTCAAATGTAAGTTAGGGTAAAGTATTTCTTACTAGACTGCTTGATCCGAAAAAGGAGGCGCATATTCTTGATAGAGTAGGGGAATTAAGAAGCAAGCTTTCTAATAGGCTTAAAGATGAGCTTAATTTTGCATATCCCGTAGTAGACATAACAGGAATAGACAAAAAGGAGTTTTATGCACATAGTAGTTTGAATAGAGATAACAAGGCAAAAGACTATGCTGATTTCTCGTTAAAGCCACCTAAACCAAAGTATGAGGCCACTTTTGCACTAGATAGGGGTGGAAATACAAGAAAAAGAGATAACACCTTCTTCGAAAACGAATGAACCTAATGTACCGACAACGCCGAAAAATAGCACGACATCGAAGACGAAACCAGAAAAAAATGAAACGCCGAATGAAGTGAATACGTGGAAGCCAGCTCCATCTAAGAAAAAGGACAAAGGTAAACCGCAAGCCGATATGAAACCACCTAAATCATCCGAACCGGAGAAACCAGAGGAGAATCCTAAAACAAACAAAACGAAGGATAATCCGGAAGGCACTGAGGGGACGGGACAAGCTGTTAAACCGGCACCAGTAGTCTATGAAACAGTTAAGTATGGTGATCATTTTACAAGAAAGAATAGAAAAAAAGTTTTAAAACCAAATATAGAATACACATCACCAGATGGTTATACTTATCGTACGGACAGTCAAGGGCGTATTATTGAATGTGAAGGAGCACTTGTGCTTGGCAAAGGGGACCGTAGTGAGTATGCCCAAAGGACGGTAGGGAAAGGACAAGGTAGGTTACCTGATGACGATGGTGGACACTTGATAGGGGCGCAGTTTAAAAGACCAAAGGATATCAATAACCTAGTCCCACAGAATAGTCAAATTAATAGAAGTGGCGGGAAATGGTATGAAATGGAGTCTAAATGGGCGGATGCGTTGAGAGAGATACCTCCGAAAAAAGTTACTGTAAAAATTGAACCAGTTTATTCAGGTACTTCAATAAGACCAGATTCCTTTGAAGTAACTTATCAAATTGAAGGAAATAGGCCAGAACAAAAAACTATTAAAAATCAAGCTGGAGGTTGATTTCGTTGAGCATGGAAAAAGAGATGAATCAAATATATAATCAAATAGCTGAAACAGTTAATGAAATGATCCCGGAAGAATGGGAAAAATTTCATTACTATGCACAAATTTCTGAAACAGGGGGCGGGACATACTTTTTTTATAACACACCTGAGGATGTGGAAAATTTTAAGTATAGTTTAGAAATCCCTCGTTATTATCATGATTATAAAGATCAATATAAAATCAAAGGCAGAGTTCTATTTGAACTGAGTGAAAAACTAAGAAAGAATCTTATAGATAATGAACAAGAACCTTGGTATTCCTTCACATTATCTATTGATAGGAATGGGAAATTCAAGATTCATTATGATTATACAAATTGGTTTGATACGAAATATAGTTTTGATGACCAGCTACTTATTTGGGAATATAAATATTTGGGTAACATACCAGAGGATGAAAAAAGCAGACAACTAATAGATAGGTATCTAGACGAGTATCCCGATAATCCAATATAAACCCATTAAAATGAGTGGGAGTATGAGCTTTAAAGTTACTGTCAAATGAGTCAGGTAATTGACTCCATATGATTTAACTCATGTAATAAAAGTCTGAAGATTTCTCCATTCCAGATTATAAGAAAGTTAAATGCTCTAATTTTATATTCTGAAAGCTACTTTTTAGTTACATTAAACAGGTTGATTATGGTCTGATACCACCGTAATTGATCTGTTTTTTTGTTTCTTAGTTTTCTTGCGTTTCAAATTTACTCAAAACTGTAGATGAGCTTAATTTTGCATATTCCGTAGTAGACATAACAGGAATAGACAAAAAGGAGTTTTATGCACATTGTAGTTCGAATGGAGATAACAAGGCAAAAGACTATGCTGATTTCTCGTTAAAGCTACCTAAACCAAAGTATGAGGCCACTCTTGCACCAGATTAGGGTGGGAATATAAGGAAAAGATATAACACCTTCTTCGAAAACGAATGAACCTAATGCAACGACAACACCGAAAAGTAGCACGACATCGAAGACGAAACCAGAAAAAAAAGCTACTCATGGAAGAAATCTCTGCCAAATAAGGTGGAGGGTAATTCTGAAGCGATACAAAACCACCCAAGCCACCAAAACCAAAGGTAGAATCCGAAGGAAAATACGGAAGGCACTGAGGAGACGGGTAAAGGTAAGAAGTTAAAACTGTCGGATTTGACATAAGAAGTAATGGAAACGAAGCCAATAATTTCCTGTCCCTAAAAATGGTAGGATAAAGGTGGACATATTTCAATTGATGGGAATGGAACATGGACATATACTAACAAAAATGGAATATCAGTTAGTTATCCTAATGAGTGTCCTGACTTTTCAGCATTTTACCATCTAACTATTAAACCAGCTATTAAACCAGAAGTAACAATAGAAATTACTATTCCTAAAAACCCTCAGGCGGACTCCAAGAAGGCGAACTTAGAAGCAGGACTAAATAAGGATTCTGATCCACCAGTTACTGAACTAAATCAACCTCCAACTGGGTACACTTGGCATCATCATGAAGATGGAAAGACAATGGTTCTTGTTCAGAAGGATATCCATAGGGACTTTAGACATATAGGTGGTCAGTCTACAGTTAACGGAAAAAATGATTATAAAGGAGAATTACCATGGCAACGATTTATAACACAAATAAAAAAATTAAATTAAAAAATATTGAGGAATTTGAAGCAAAATATGCTTTCTTGCTTCCGGTTCAATATCGCGATTTTTTGCTTGAGTATAACGGTGGTAATGTAAAGCCAAATGTTTTCAAAATTTCAGATGATGAAGGAGAGACTGCTCTCAACACACTTTATGGGCTAGATATCAATGAATCCTACGATGAGTTATCAAGTGTGTTTGACTCATTATATGGCGAAATCCCAAACGAATTTATATCTATAGGTGATGATTCTGGAGGAAATCAAATTTGTCTGGGAACTAGCGAAGAGTATGCGGGGAAAATATATATTTTCCTTCATGATATAGAACCTACTGAGAAGATGAGCAATATGTTTCTTATATCTGATTCTTTTGATAGCTTTTTAGATAGTTTATATGAAGTTTAATCTTTAGAAAATGACGGATGCAGAAATGCTAATTTCA
The DNA here is from genome assembly GCF_030369595.1 of Paenibacillus sp. PK1-4R. Taxonomy (NCBI): domain Bacteria; kingdom Bacillati; phylum Bacillota; class Bacilli; order Caryophanales; family Paenibacillaceae; genus Paenibacillus; species Paenibacillus sp. PK1-4R. The sequence continues at coordinate 4,988,105 of NZ_CP126535.1, read as the reverse complement.
ACTTGAATTATAAGTCGAAATTGGCTTTTTTATTTGTCTGATCCCTGATCTTTCACCAGTAGCTAAAGCAGAAGTGCAAATTGAGTATATGTTAGGTGGAAAAGGCACATACGGAGGAGCAGCGAGAAGAGCTAATTTTGCTCAATCAGATCAAAGGTTAGCTGAACAACTTAATAATTCTCCTGAAATAGCACGCCAATTTGGTATGGAGTCTGGTAAAATTACTGCTAAAGATATAAAGATTTATCGAGATGGAAATAAACTAACATGGCACGAATTAAATGATGTTAAAACAATGCAACTAGTACCTACAAAGATGAATAGTACTTTTGGGCATCTTGGAGGTGTGGGAGAAATGAATGCAGGAGCGTTTGAACCTGGGGGATTTCTAATAAACAATAAAGAGGGGAGTACACAATGATAAAGAATGATCCTGTTTTTGGAGTGCTCGAATATAACTATGGTTGGACCAGGAAGACTATGTTTCAATTATTCGGAGGAGAACTTGAAATTACATTGATGATTGATGGAGATGAAGATGGAAGATTTGATGAAAAACAATATTCGGCATATCAATCATTGATACAAGATTGGAAACAAGTGCAATTTAACTTATTACAACCTATTTTGGATTATTACATACAAAAAAGAAGTGAATTGGGTTATGATGTTGCGTTTAATGAGAATTATCCATTAGTTGAAACAACAACTCAACTGATGAAGATGATTACTTTAGAGGGGATTGTTGTTCCGTATGGAGACATTAATGAAGAACGTGACATTGGAGTTCTTTTTAGTTGTACATGGGATTCAGAGAATGGTTTAGGGTTGCGTTTATTAGATGAAGAAATAGCTGATGTAGGATACCAAGATGTTGCAATTTGATACCAGGCTAATTAAATCGTATAGCACAACCATATCCAACGAACCCAACATTAAATGATTCAAACATTTGATTAACATTCAAAAGCTCTTTCTTACTTGATTTATGAGTTGGAGAGAGCTTTTTGCGTGTCGAAAATAACTAATGGCTGCTTGACGGGGGTGGTAGCTTCATTTTGGACGGGGAGACCAACGTACGAGCAGGTCTATTGCAACAGGAGGGAAGCAACAAAGCGCCTGTTCATGTGGCGGATCTGCCTGCGGAGCCGGAGCCACCGCTGATGCCGATTAAGGAGTACGAAGCAGCTCAGGCCACAGCTGCCGCAGAGGCTGCTGCAGTGACGCAGGCATCAACGACGAACCCGAAAGATGGATCGTTGGCTGGAGCTGCGTTGGCCATCACTGCTATGATTCCGATCCTGGGAGCTCTAGGGGGTATTGCTGCCCAGACAGCCATCGGCGTAGGTATTGCTGCCGTTGCCACGGGTCTCATCGCGAGCGTGCCGAAGATAGGCTCCTTCAAGCCTTCGGCTTTGAATTTGCTGGACCGATTTACGAATGGTTTTGCTGAACTGCAACAGCAGGAGAACGAAGCGAAATGGACGATGCTTGGGAAAATGTTGACGGCCGCCAAAGAGTTGACTACATCGACTTCGGTGACTGATTTCTTTAAGAAGCTGGAACAACAGAACAAGGAGATTAGCCTTGCTTATGAGCAGATTCCGAGTTACTTCCGTGAGAAGTGGGCGCATGAAAAAGCCCAACGTGACCTGCAGGTGTCGCTGGAATTTTTCAAGAGTGTGGAGAAAGACGATGTTCAACATCAAACCTTCTTTTCGCCCTATTACCAAGAAATTTCATGGGCATTAGACAGGGCGGGCATATATCATAATATTACCGTCGAGGAAGTAAAAGATTACGATTTTTGGTTGCGTCAGGACCTGACATTGGAACAGATGAAATATCTGACACAGTTGATTTACAATCCGATTAGCGATGAGAAATTCGTAGAGATGATCTACGATTATGAAATGCATCGCGATTTAATAGAGAACGGAACGATGATTGGTGGTAATCTAAGGGTAAGGACGCCAGACATTGAAGGAAAGGTCATGCAAGTTGTTGGTAACGGATTAAAAACAGCAGCGACATTTGCAAAGAAGAAATGGACAGACGGTCAGAAAATGAGGATCGCTTCTGGTGGAGGAAGTGATTGGAGCGGGGAAAAGTCGAAAAAAACGGGACAAGCAAGTTCTGGTGGCAAAACAGAAGGTGAAACTGAAACTAAACCTAACCAAGCGGGTAGTGATCAGAAGCCACCAAAACAGAAACCAAAAGATACCGAAACTAAGACGAATCCAGAAAAAAATGCTACTCCAAATGAAGTGAATTCATGGAAGAAATCTCTGCCAAATAAGGTTGAGGGTAATTCTGAAGCGGATACTAAACCACCCAAGCCACCAGAACCAGAGGGAGAACAGGATACAAGCAAACCGAAGGAAAATACGGAAGGCACTGAGGGGACGGGAAAAGATTCAGTTAATATTCCAAAGATTGATTGGAGTAAGTACAACCGTGTAGATAATTATAAACCGACTTTTGAAACTATACCTGATGAAGCAAATCATAGGCTTGCATCAAAGCACTATGATGAGATCAGAAGTGTGGGTATGGAAGATATTGAACAGGTTGCAAAAAACACTGGTTTATCAGTAGAAGAAATAAGGGCAGTGAAGCAACACATTTTTCTTGATTCACATAAAATACCATTGAGTGATAAAAGCTATAGAGTAGGTCACTTTACTCCAGATGCTGATTTTGGTTACGCATGGAAGCAAGCACAAAAAGAGAAGGAGTTAACACTTTCACAAAAAGAGTGGTTACAACAAATGATTAAACATGAACTTACGGAAATTAAACTTATGAAGCAAGGATATCCATATAAAAACCCTAATGCATACAATTCTGACTCAAACACCTTTGGTTCTGATCCTCCAGGAGCACACGATGCAGCTGAGCCTCAACCTAGAGGTGAGTTTGATGGGGCGTTTAGCTATAATCTTAAAGAACAAGGTAAAATAGAAAAACAATTAGAAAGAGAAAAAGGAGAATGAATGTGGGATATTTAAGTCAGGCAATTAAACGTATTTCCGTAATAGATTGGGGGTGTCTTGGAGAAAAGGAATTCGTGTCACAGAGTTATTTGTGTAGAGAATATTTAAGAAGAGCAACCAAATTTTTAAAGAATTATCCAGGTACATGCATACCTCCTTTTATTATGATTTCAAATTCGATCATTGAGCCACAAGAAAACATTGAAATGATTGAAATACTGAATGAAATAAATAATTCTTACCACAAAACTCTCGTTACGAGTTACCTTGAATTATGCGCTCTTATTGATGAAAAAAATCCAATAGCTATGGATAATAAGGATTTGTTTGAGCCAGCAATAAAGCTTTATGAAAGGGGTGGCTTTTTTTATAGAAGGGAAGGATATTTATATATAAATGGTAATTCTATAATAATTGCAGATGTTGCTTGGGATGAAAAGGAACCATTAGATATTAGTGATGAAATCTTGGATGCGCTAGATAATCTGTCTGCCGAGTGAACTATTTTTACATTTTAAATATTAGTTAGTGGAATTATATCATCATTCAACCAATATCAAATATAACCCATGTACAGATTCCTCCATTCGGTTGTAAGAAAATTAGATGCTTTAATTTCATAGCTATTTCGTTACACTGAATAGGTTGATTATGGTCAGTTATTACCGTAATTGACCTCTTTTTTGTTATCTTCTTTTTCTCACAGCTTTTAAATAAGCTGATGATCAGTCAAGACAACGGGGTAAGGTATCCAATCAATCAACTAGATACTCCAGATGATATAAGTAGTAAATTTGATTTATCCGGTGTAGAAGGGTATGAGCGAAAAATCGATAAGACAAAATATTATGATCATGATAAGGGTGACTTTGGCGAGGAAGTTGCGAAAAAAATCGCAATAAACAACAATCTGGGTATGGATATTTCCGATCAATTTCAAGTTGGTAGGAACGGAATAGATGGAGCCTTTTTGTCCAAAGGTCCGCCTCCTAAATTAACCATGATTGAGGCTAAGACTTCCGAGTGGGGAAATTTCAACTATTCAATAGAGCAAAAACTCGGTGGTCCAAAATATTTTGAAGTGATGTCAAGCCGTAAAAATAAAAGTTTTGCGGATTTTAAAGCAAAGTACAAGAAACTTTTAAAAGATAACCCAGGGTTGGAGTTTGAATTTATCAGAGTAGAAGTTGATATTTCGAAAACTTCGGTTGGTTTTGGAGTAGATGTTGTCAAAGTAAAAGATTGGAGTAAGGAGATAAAATAAAATATAAGGAGAACACAATGGTTAATTCAAAAAAAATGCATTTAGCCTACAAAAGGTATGTCAAAAACTTTGTTGATAGTAATGCTGTAATTGAATACGAAGAAGGTAAAAATGAGATTGTTGAAATCATCGATATTAATGATACAGAGAGAGATCATATTCTATTAATTGATATGGATAATATATCTTCCTTTTGGTTAGAAGTGTGGAAAAATGACGTATTGATTAAAAACGGTCGAGATGTAAGTGCACTAAAAAAAATTCAACAAACAAAATTTTATCAGTGCATGGGTAGGCATATTTATAAAGATCGTTATCCGAATATGAAATTGATTGATTATTCTTTTCAAAATAGCATCGTATCATTAGTTCACTTCAATTTATTTGGATGGGCGAAGGAGGAACAGATATTTTTTGATTTTATAGTCAAATATCTTGGAGATAATTTAATGGAAGCCAATGATTGGAATCAGCATATCTGGTTTTTAGTGGAGCTGTATCTTCAATACACCAATCAAACAATAGAAGGAACTAATAAATACGTTCACTTGGCAGTGAAATCCGCATTAACAGATCGGGAACAGCCATGTGGCTTGATTCCAGAAGAACTTGGAATCTACAGAGAAGTATTGGAGCAATGGAATACGCCTGATTTGGATGAAATTACGCGTTTAATTGGAAGAATGTCCGAACATCATTCCATGCTTGCATCGGAGTTAGGGAAATCGCTTGAATTTGGTAATTATGATTACGCTTTTTATCCTTATGAAATTTTGTATTTGCTTCATGTGAGAAAAAAACAAGGTCTGCCCAATCCAAGTCATTTTGATGATTTCCTGATGAACTCACCGGAGGCTAAAATGAACATTCAAGATCCTGAACCGTATCCAGAGTGGGATCCCGTTCTACGAATGATTGATGACTTTTATCGCAAAAACTATCCCGAGTATATCCCGAACCACCATGGAGTTCTGTTTGGGTAGGAGAGGAGGAAGACTGCATGGCAGATGAAGATTTGGTGCCGTTAATTTTCGATGATGCAGAGGAAATCGATTTGATTTTGAATGATCCGGACGAATCACTGGCGTATTATAGTATGCTGAATCATGGCTTAGCGACCAAACGGTTTTTATTTCTGGACTACAAGGGAGAAGTGGATCAGGAAATCGTCAATTACATTTTAGACTATGAGTATGCCTATGACATCGAATTGGGAACTGCAGATCAGCTAGAAGAGTTGGGAGAGTTTGACTACAAATATCTCCCTGAGAAAATTAGGGAGGTGAACAAGCTGATTTCTCGAAAAGGATACGGTTTATTTTCTTATCCGACAGCAGGAGACTTCTATGCATTGTTCATCGCTGAACTTAAGCATGAGGGTGCGCTAACCGAAGTGGATTTACTAGAAGATGAAGATATTCCTGAAAAAGAGCGTCATATCCAGTTGTATATTTAGTTCAAAGATAAATCAGACAGGCTCCAGTTATTTGACTGGGGCTTATTTGTTTTGAGGTTTTTTAGAAAGGGTTAATCTTGCGTTTTAAAAGTCAAAACTTAAATCAACCATATAATACATAAAGTTTTTAAGATTTATATTCAGTGAAAAAATATGAAAAATGACAAAAGATTTAGATAAATAGCAATGATTCCAGGTGCTCGTGACTACATATCGTATGATGCTGGAAAATCAAATGACGCAATGCAAAAAAGGCCTGGATGCGGAATTTAATTTTAAGGGCAGACGAGGTTAGGCAGCTGGTTTTTTAGGCCAAGGCCGACATCCCACAGGCAAGTGGGACAACGCCGCCTAAAGTGAACATGAGCTCGTCTTCGTTCATCATGCCCAAAGTGAAGACATTTTTCCGAATAGTATTGGGAAGACAGTCAGAAGATGGGGATCGTGTTTGGTGGAGGAAGTCATTGGAGCAATAATAAGACGAACAAAACGGGCGAGGCTGCTTCTGGAGGCGGTAAGACAGCAAACAGTGAAACAGGATCGACCTCTAAACCTGGGGAGAACCCGTCGAAACCGAAACAAACTTCGGATAGTACACCTTCTTCGAAAACGAATGAACCTAATGCAACGACAACGCCGAAAAACAGCACGACATCGAAGACGAAACCAGAAAATGAAACGCCGAATGAAGTGAATACGTGGAAGCGATCTCCATCTAAGAAAAGGACGAAGGTAAACCGCAAGCCGATACGAAACCGCCTAAATCATCCGAACTGGAGAAATCGCAGGAGAATACAAAAACAAACAAAACGAAGGATAATCCGGAAGGCACTGAGGGGACGGGAAAAGTTCCAAATGTAAGTCATGGAAAAGTATTCCTAACAAGAGTAATTGATTTAGAAACAGAAGGTTTTATTATTGATAAAGTTAAAGTGTTAAGAAGTAAGCTTTCTAATAGGATTAAAGGTGATCTAAATTTTGCGTATGCGAAGGTAGAAATTGAAGGAATTGACAAGAATGAATTTTATTCTCATAGTAGTTTGAACGGGGATAATAAGGAAAAGACCTATGCTGATTATTCATTAAAACCAACAAAACCAAAGTACGAGGCTACTGAAGCACCAGATAGGAGTGGTAATGTAAGATTAAGAGACAATGATACTGAGTATAAAATTCTCAATGATTTGGCCTCTAGACTTGATAAATTGCCAGATCCATCAAAAGCTCGTGGGAAAATTAAATTATTTACCGAATAGATACATATGGAATTTGTAGTAGAATTATAGAAAAGTTTCACAAAGATTATCCCAATATTGATATTGAGGTAATCCATAATGGTGATAAGATAGTTGAGCCACAAGAAATTTATTGGGAGGACATAAAGTGAAACGAAACTATGAGGCTTTATTTGGAGCTTTTTATGAAAACTATTTTTATTTTAAAAGTGAGGGAATGAGTGGTCCTGAAGCTCTTGCTTGCACATGTGAGGCATACATCGGTATGGATAAAAGAGGTGAAATGGAAAAAGCAGTATTGTCTATTGCGGAAGGGAGAATTCATTTAACACATTCGAAAATTTTTGTCAAATCGAAACAACAGATAATTGATGCATTAAATTCTCTAGATTTAAATAAGTTACAACATGAAATAGCTCCAGATGATTATCAGGACATATTAGAACGAAGAGATATGGTGCTTGATGGAATTGAAAGTATACCTGTAGATTATAGTCCGAATACAAGATATTACTACTTTGAAATAGAAAAGGAAGTTAAAAATTACTTTGGGATTTTATTCAATGAGAAGAAAGATGCAATTGAGCTTGTTGAGGAAATAATGGAACGATTCGAGCGTGAATGTAGGAGTACATTAAGTGAAAAAATAGTTGTTAGAACAACACTTGCAGAACTACTTATCAGATATAGAATTAATGCTAGAGGGGAGTTTTTGAAAATAAAAAATGAATTAGAGCAATTCGATATGAATGATGTGGGGGAACAATTGTCGGAAAATGAAAAGTTAGATCTTTCTATACGAATTAAGGAAGTCTTAACTAAACTTCAAAATTTATAGATCAATTTGTTTTTTCAACGATCTGTATTTAGAATGATACAAACAACAACGCCGCAATGCGAGCTAAACGCTGTATTGTGGTTTTTTATCCGCCTTTATTATCCAAACAATCCAAACTAAAGTGTACCCTAATGAGATGGACACTTTGAAAAAAGTCCATCTCATTAGGGTACATTATAGAATAGAAAATATGCCAGACGATATTTATGATTCTTATAGTTTGTATACATATGGTTCAGGATCGCATGCTGAGGTGTATGCAGCTAATAAGGCATTATTGGATAATCCGAGTGCTACTATTGATGATATCTTAATATATGTGATAAAACCTGGAGGCTCATCAAAGCCAGTCATCGATATACCATTCCAAACATGTCCGCACTGTAATTATATTTTACGGGATTTTAAAATAGAATCTGATTTACCCAAATAATCTAAATGGAGTGGATGATATTAAATGATTGATGTAAATATTTTGCGAATGGAAGACGTATTGTTAACAGGTATAGAATTTACTGATGATGTTTGTTTTTCTGGAAATAGTGGGCAAGAAGTTTTTGATAAACCCATAGAGGATGGAGGGAAACCTATATCTGGTCTTTTATATGAAAGATACGATAATGGGAATTTAGCATATTACTCTTACTATAAAAATGGATTGGCTGATGGAGACTATGTGAACTATTATGAATCTGGCAGAATTTCAAGCTTCCAGAAAATGAGCAAAGGTGTAATAACAGGAGAATTTATCTCTTGGTTTGAGAATGGTAATCATAAATCAATCGCGAATTACAAATATGGATTTGCCATAACATACAGAGAGTGGGATATAGAAGGGGTACTAATTAATGAAAAATTAGAGCCAAGTGAATTTGAAAAGAAAATGATCGAAAAATATGATGCGCGTGCAAAATAAGTTAATGAATAAAATAATAGATGAATTTGATAAAATTCAGTATGATTTAACTCGAAAAATAAAATTAGAAAATGATTTCCACAAAGAAAATATTCTGCTGATTGCAGGTATTGACCTGGCATATTGGGAAGAAAATGAAACGACAATTGCAGTTTGTTGTATATGTGTCGTGGATTTTATGACGAAAAAAGTTATAGAGACGAAATCTATGACAGATGAAATTGCGGTCCCGTATATACCAGGATATTTATCTTTCAGAGAATTACCATTAATTTTAAAAACATTTAACACCTTAATTAATGAACCAGATATCGTTATGTTTGATGGAAATGGGTACTTACACCCTAGGAATATGGGGATTGCAACGCATGCTTCCTTTTATTTAAATAAACCAACAATAGGTATTGCAAAAAGCTACTTGAAAATTGATGGGGTTGATTTTATTATGCCCGATGAAGAAGAAGGGGCTTTCTCTGATATTGTGATAAATAACAAAATCTATGGGAGAGCATTACGAACACATAAAAGTGTGAAGCCCATTTTCGTCTCCTGTGGTAATTGGATAAGTATTGATACTGCTACAGACCTTACATTAGCGTTAATTTAATAAGGAAAGTAGACTCCCTGTATCAGTCAGACAAGCAGATTTAGAAACAAAAAAAATGAGGGAAAGATTTAGATGAGTCTGTAAAATAGTTTGTGTAAACCCTGTAGTGTTTGAATATTATTTAATAATCATACCGAATACCATAATATAAGTAATATACTTATATTATGGTGTTTTTTTATAGCATTAGAAACTCTGAGAGAGCATTTAGGTAAGCTGATTTGATGGTGGATATCGGTAAAACAGTATTATCCTTATTTAGAAGATGATACTTAACGAATTTGAAACAACAATGAATCTCGGTATTTTTTAAAAAATCTATAATAGTTCTAGTTTACGGTGAGATTTTATTAACGTATGTAGTAGTGTTTTATAAATCTAAAGAGTGTTTGTTAAAAGAATTGAATGACTTGAGTCTACATCAACTAAAGGATAAGTTGTCTTTTGAACAATTTAATGATCTTAATACACGCAGAAAGGTAATATTAGAGAATATTGAACAGAAGACCGTAACAACTATACTAGATTAGAATTGGCAGTAATGTTGTTGTTTCATTTTATTCGTGAGTGCACAGATATTCTTTACAGTGTACAAAGCCACGATGTGATAGTCTCTATAAAAGATTTAAAGTTTCCTTATTTGGGAGGATGAAAAGCGTCAGTCCGAATAAGCCGGACAGCTAGTTAAAGGGCAAACCATCAAATGGAGTGCAAGCAAAGTTTATAGAACGAAGAAGAGATTGGTTCGTATAAAGTACCTAATGATTGGAAGAAGACCATAACTAGTTTAGGGAAAACATAGTATCACTTAGAAGTTGCAGAAGAATGGGGTTTAATCCTTTTGTTATACATATTATCCCCTGAAAGACAAAGGTAGAAGAGCTTAAGATGGTTGGGTGCGTTCTTTGCCAAGTCTGCCTGTTTAGTTATGAAGCATTAGCAGTGATTAAAATAGCTCACATGTCTCGTTCTGTTTAGAACAATAGTGTAAGTTTTTTTCGCGTTTTTTAACAGATATTTAATTGAATCCAATAGAAAAATAACAAAAAAAGTAATTTATTTTTGAAAAAACTCTTCATTTTCGAAAGTGATTTTAGGTCTAAAGAAACTTGTTTATCAAATTCAGTTGTGAATAAAAGAATAGAATCCTGAATTCATTAAATAAAGTCACTAAATTAGATAATTCGGTCTATTTATATGTAAATTTTTCCGGAGGGTAACAAACTGATTCATCTATTAACATACTCAATTACCCCAATTTACATCCCCTACGCTGCGGAATACGATAAGCCTAATCTGATCGTAAATCGCAGGAGGTATGAAATGAAACGAAAATCAACCCGATGGTTATCCGGTTTAGTAGCAGCAGGAGTCATGTTGTCTTCCATGTTCTCCTTGCCTGCTTACGCAGCACCTTCCTATGGTCCTCTACAGCAGAGTGAAAGCGCTAAGTCCATTCTACAATCACTCACGCCAGAAGAAAGACAAGCTTTGAATCAGCTTCAAGTCATGGACGGTGAAGTCATCGACCCCAAGGTGAATACCAAAAGTAACGATTTGGTCAAAGTGATCATCCAATTCAAAAGCGAACCCGCTGCCGTTGCCTTGAAAAGGGCTGGACTAAACAGTGAGAATTTATCAGAGCTTACGGCGACAAGCAAAGTGAAACAAAATCACCAGCAATTCAAGCAGCACATTAAGTCTTTGCAGCAGAAGAGAGGGCTATCTTATGATGCTGCCTCGATCCAAATCACTCAGGAGTATGAAACCGCACTAAATGGTGTTGCGTTAACAGTCCCTGGCGTAGCCGTAGAAGATTTGATGAAATCCGGAGTTGTGAAAAAAGTATGGGCTGACCAGGAAGTGGTACTTGATCTGCCAGAAACAGACACATCAAGTGAATTTGCATCTGCATCCGGAATGCAACCTCGAATGGCTGATAGCGTGCCATATCTTGGCATCGACAAACTTCATGAAGAGGGTATCACTGGTAAAGGAATCAAAGTGGGTGTACTGGACACCGGAATTGATTATAATCATCCGGATTTAACAGGGGCGTATAAAGGGTATCGCGCTCATGCGGGTGAAGATCCAAAGCAAGTGGACCCGGCTACGGTAAAAGGATGGGACTTTGTTGATAACGATGCTGACCCAATGGAGACGACCTATGAAGATTGGGAAAATTCGGGTTATAAGGAACAAGGTGTTTTAGCAGAAGCTTATTATACTTCCCATGGAACACACGTATCGGGAACCATCGCTGGGCAGGCCAAAAATGACGTGGGGTATGCTGTAAAAGGTGTTGCTCCAGATGTAGACTTATATGTGTATCGTGTACTTGGCCCTGGTGGAAGTGGTGAGATGAGTGGCATTATTGCCGGAATTGACAAGGCCATTGAAGATGAACTTGATGTGATCAATCTCTCTCTGGGTGCTGCAACGAATGATCCGTTGGACCCTGCGTCCATTGCACTGAATAATGCAATGCTGCAAGGCGTGGTGAGTATGGTTGCGGCAGGTAATGATGGTCCCAATGAAGGTACGTTAGGTACACCGGGAGCGAGCGCGCTGGCCATTACGATTGGTGCTTCCGATGTTCCGTTAACTCTTCCTACGGCTACTGTGACTCTGGATGTGTATAACAATCCAGGTGGGGGAGAGACAGAGGAAACACCTGTAGTGGATGAAGGAACATCCCCAGAGGAAGAAGAAGCACCTGCTGAAGGTGAGGAAACATCCGTAGTGGAGGAAGAAGAAACATCTGTAATAGAAGAGGAAGCGCCACCAACAGCAGAAGAACCATCTGCAGCAGATGTAGAAGCATCGGCAACAGAAGAAGAGACACCAGCAGCAGATGTAGAAACTCCACTATCAGTAGAAGATGCACCTGATGCAGAAGTAGAAGCACCATCAGCAGCAGAAGATGAAACACCTGGAGTGGAGGAAGAAACACCTGCTGCAACTTATACTGAGGTGTTACCACTGTTTGGTAAAGATTTTACTGACGATCTGACCACACTTGAAGGCAAAACCTACGAACTTGTTTATACAGGGCTTGGTAATGCTTTTGATTTTGAAGGTATTGATGTACAAGGCAAAGTGGCCCTAATCGCTCGGGGAGATATTGCACTCGATGCCAAGATTGTCAACGCAAGAAAAGCAGGGGCGGCAGCAGCAATTATATATAATAATGTTGAAGGAACAATCCCTAATTATTTGGGTGAAATGAACGGGTATATTCCTACATTCCAAATGATGAGAGAGCTTGGAGAAAAACTAAAAGAGTTGAACGGCGTGACAGTCACCTTTGGCGCAGCAGGCCAAACCGTTACGGAAGGGAATAAACTGGCCGATTTCAGTTCCCGAGGTCCGGCCGCCGTGAATGATGATATTAAACCCGATATCGTAGCCCCGGGCGTAGCTGTTTTTTCAACCTATCCTGTATTTGTGAATGATCATACGGGTGAGAATTATAATATTGCCTATGCACGAATTTCGGGTACTTCCATGGCAACGCCGCATATGGCGGGTATTGCAGCACTTATGCTCCAGGCACATGAAGAATATACACCTTTTGATGTGAAGACTGCTCTTATGAATACAGCTGTAGATCTGAACGGGAATTATTCCGTATATGAAGTAGGTGCAGGCCGTGTAGATCCGTACCGGGCAGTCCACACATCCGTATTTGCCAAAGTTCAGGATAAAACGATTCACTTCTCGAATGACGAATCCATCCTTATTGATGAAATTACAGGTTCCATCGTATTTGATAGTGCATATTTGGAAGAAAACGACCAGGGAATCGTATCTGACAGCCGAACAGTTAAGATCGAGAATAAAGGGGACGGTACCAAAACGTATAACACTTCCATGAAGCTGTTAAACGATATGAACTTAAATGTTCATCTTCCAGAATCCATTACTGTAAGTGGCGGAAGTACGGAAGAGATGACTGTTTCAGTGGATATACCACAGGACACGCCAAGTGGTCGATATGAAGGATATGTATATCTGGATACGGAAAATGCGGCGGATCATATTCAGATCCCATTCTCCATCCGTATTAGCGAAAAGGGCATTAATTCAGTGGAATTAATTCCACCATCCATCACAAACGATACCCCATTCCACCAGTTCCTGAATCGTATTACACTGAGTGCTATTCAATTGGGAAGTCCCATTGACTCTGTGGATGTATTACTGAAGGATCACGAAACTGGCGAGGAAATCGGGTTTGTAGGTACCTTGAATTCGCAGTCCATGCTTCCGGGAGTGGAATATCTGATCCTGAATGTGTTTAGAGGTTATGCATTTCCAATTGAAAACGGGGAAATCTCTAACGTTGCACGATTTGTCCCTGAGGGCAGCTACACACTTGAATTCATCGGGACAGATTCGGACGCCAAGCAGTATTCATCCGAAAGATTGGTAGTTGTGGACAATACAGCCCCCGAGATTGATTTGGGTATTGAGCCTGGTGTACACGAACTCAATGATAGTATGCTGACGGAAAGGGAAGGTGGACAGGGCGTCTGGTATGATGGCACAGCTATCGATTCAACCATCCAAACCTTTGTTGATAATGGGATCACGGCTTATGATCAATCTTCCAATCGTGTCATTTTCTACGAGAATGGCAGTCCCTTTTATTCCGGTGATTTGCCTGTTTCCAAAGAAGGACATATATCTTTTGGTATTACCAAAGAAGAATATGATAATGGTTACGAACTTCGACTCTTTGGATTGGATGTGGGTACAGCGGCCAATCCCGTTAAGGACCATCGCTATGGGTTTATCTCCGAAGGCAAACCTTATGTGACCAGCAAATATGACAAAGACGAAGTGCGTAAAGGAGATACCATTACCCAGACCATTCAATTGAACAATGTGGAGAAGTTAAACGGTATTTCGTTTATCCTGGAATCAATGTATGACTACAAACAATTTAACCGGATTGAACCAACGCCTGAGCTGCAGGCATTACTGGATGACACAGGTGCTGAAGTGAAAATCAGTGAACCTGTAGTGGACCAAAGAGAACTCAGCTTTGAGGCATCCATCTCAGGTGGGTCCTTTGAAGGAATCACAGGGGATCTTGATTTGTTCCATGTTGTCTTTGATGTACCGAAGGATGAATTCTATTTTAAGAAAAGCGACGTACCATTTCTTGAAGTGAAATACACGACTGTTGGCATGAAAGAGAACGAAGAGAAATTGACATTAACCGCGTTTAACACAGACAGTTATGAAGTGATCTCCAAATCCTCAAGAACATATGGTTTTGTACGTCCGGAAGCTTTTATGGTCGATGGAGAGTATCTGGATTTTGAAAATGACTATTCGGCAATGGGCATTGAAGTTTATGCCGAGACGGCTTCCGGTGAGAAATATGAGGGGACTGTGCAAAATTATGGTGAGTTCCTGATCGATGGGATTCCGGCAACAGGAGAAATGACGACCATCTACACACGAGTTCCGGGTCATTTACCTTCCAAGCTGGCAGTGGTTCTGAGCAAGACGATTGATGGCGAATATTATGGCATCAATCAAATGAATTCGTCCGACTTTACGTATGCAGGAGATATTAATGGGGATGGAGTCATCGATATCTATGACATGGAGCTTGTAACGAAACATTATCATACTTCGGATGAGATCGCCGATATTGACCAGGATGGCTCTGTAGGAGACGCCGAAGTGAATTATATTACGAATAACTTTGGAATGACTGCTAACTATTCTACCAAGAAGCCTGTTTTGCAAATTGGAGACAAAGACTTAGGGTACTTCCTCAATAAAATTCAGGAAATGAACAATGGTGGTTCTGGTAATAATGGGGGTGGTTCGGGAAATAGCGGTGGCGGCGGATCTTCTACGACCCCTGCACCTGTCCCAACACCTGCACCAACCACAGACCCAGATCCAAGCCAAAATCAGGTCATTACAGAAAAAGAATTGAAAGCTGTGACAAACGGTACCGCAAATGTGGATATTACAGTTGGTAAGAAAATTGAGTTGCCTGTTAATGCGGGGGATTTGTTGGGTGCGAATTCACTCACAATTTCTCAGCAAGGTGTATTATCGCTCACCATTCCATCTAGCGTATTGAAAGAACTGCAGACCAAAGGAGGTTCTGGTGCTGCTGGTGGCAAGATCATTTTGGATATATTGAAACAAGATGTGAAAGCACCAGAAACGAAACAAGGTCTTACGTGGACAACCGCAGGTGCTGCTTATGAAGTTGAACTGTATCTCCAGGTTTCCAGTGAGAAATTATCTCTGTCCTCGCTTCCTGAAGATTTTTCACTGACACTCCATTACGACAGAATGTTAAACAGCGATCTGATTGGAATGTATCATGAACATTCATCTGCGGATCAATGGGATTACGCAGGTGGGATCGTAGATGAAGAGAAGGGTACCGTTACTTCCCAATTGTCTGATATGGGCATGTATGCACCGTTCGTTTACGATAAATCCTTCGAAGACGTGGTACCAACGCATTGGGCAAGTAAAGCAATCAAGTCTCTTTCGGCGAAACATGTGCTGACAGGCAAAACAGAGACTGCGTTTGATCCACAAGGTCAAACGACTCGTGCCGAATTCGCTGCTTTAATCGTGAGAACCCTTGGTTTAGAGGTGAAAGGTAACGAATTGCCATTTGGTGATGTAAGCAAGGATGCCTGGTATGTCGATAGCGTTGCCGCTGCATATCAAGCAGGTTTGGTCCAGGGAATAGCGAATGATAAATTTGCTCCGACCCAAACCATTTCACGTGAAGAAATGGCAGTGCTCATGATGAGAGCATACGAATATCAATCCCAATCAAACGATACCAATTCAGCTGTTGCTGATTATACGGATGAAGCAGACATTGCATCTTGGGCAAAAGAAGCTGTTGAGAAAGCTTCCGAGCTTGGTGTAATGAACGGTTCTACTGGTGGGCAATTCAAACCCCAAAATAGTGCTACACGTGCCGAAACGGCCCAAACGGTTCACAATTTACTTACGCTGCTCAAATAAGAAGTACAAAGATAAGAGGTTCCTCTAGCATTAGAGGGGCCTCTTATTTTTTTGTTATTTTACTTCGTTGAGCTCCTGAATTTCTCTTCCCAAGTACATCAGACTCCAATATATAACTGGCAGAGTCCATATTCGAACCCTATAATTAGGAATAAAATGATGGATTAAAACGAGGTGTAGTGATGATTGAAGGGAAGATTATTAAATTTTACCGGGAGAAAAGTAGACGAACTCAAGGCGAACTGGTGAAAGGGATCTGTTCAGTCACACATCTGAGCAAAATTGAACGGGGAATGACAGAGTATTCACAAGAAATTATGGACATGCTCTGTGATCGACTATGTATTGATATGGCAAGAGAAATAGCGAGATATCATGAAATGAACGATCTTCTGGATTCATGGCAAGAGGCCATTATTATGCAGAGAACAGCTGAAGCTATTCGTCTCAAAGACAAGTTGGAAGTGGAACCGTTAAAAGGCATACCTGACCTGCGTTTATCCTATGACTTGCTGCAGATTCGATTTTACTTGTTTATGAATAATATCGTTGAAGCCGAGAGACTTATAGCCGAGGTTGAGATTCCTGATGAATTGGAGCATTCATATGAACATTATTTTTATCACCATGTGATGGGGATTTATTATTTCCTTACAGGACATTATCGCAAGTCCATCCAGACGTTAACTTCAATCAATCAGTCCAAATATACGAATCATGAGTACTTCTATCATTTGTCTCTGGCATATCACTCGATATATTCGAATATTACGTCTTACTATTACGCCGAGAAAGCTATCCAGCATTTTCGGAAAACGCTCAATATGGTGCGAATCATTGACACCGAAACCATTATGCTGGTTCAGCTCAATTCCCGCGAGTATCATGATTTTCCTGAGACGAAACGCAGATATGAAAATCTGATTCGGATTAGTGATGATTGTGGGCTCCCTGACCGAAAAGCAAAGCTGTTGAACAATCTGGGTTATGAATATAACCGGCGGAAGCAATATGAGGATGCTGCTTACTGGTACAGACAAGCGCTTGATATCATTCCGGAGAAACAACCGTTATACCTGATGGTACTCAATAATTACATAGAATCGAATAGGCTAGGGAACCTCATTCCTGCAAACAAACTGTTGGACATGTCTCTGGAAGCCTTGCGCAATTCTAAACTTGTTTCAGACGCAAGTTATATGGAATTGGAACTCCAGTCTGTCATTTTACAAGGGCAGGAGCAAGCGTATTACGAAATGATAGAAGAGCGAATTCTTCCTTATTATCGTGAACTTGGTTCCCAGTATCTCGCTGAACGTTATGAAGAGATATTGTTTCAGTACTATATGGATCATGGGGAAAAGGATAAGGCGCTCAGGCTTGCAAAAAATCGTTTTGAATCACAAGCGACTTCCCTTATATAAGGGTAATATAAGAGTAAGAGAAGTGTCGACGACCTATGAGTGGTTTGAAACGAACACCCCAACTCCGATACAATGTTCTCATAGAGTCTGAGAGAATGGATCAAATACGGTGCAGAAATGGAGAAAACCAATATGACTGAATTTATCAACGCTGACGATATTAATGACGTAATTCTGGCTGCGGCAGCAAACGAGCTGGAGCAGATGGTGGACAAAATGTGTGAGCTGATTGGCACGCCTTTGGAACAGACGACAGAACTGGAGCGTCAGGTCATGGCTGCTTTTGGTTTTGGCGCGGTGTATGGCATCACTCATCGGGATCAGCTAGCAGAGCCGCAGGCCCATGCCTTGAGCATTCGGATGCTGATTAAACCATTTAATTATAGTGAACAGCAGGCGGTTGATTTTGCCGATGATCTGATTCGAGTGGCTTCCGATCGTGAGGTTCATCCGGTGATGAATACGATTATCCAACGTGGGATTGATGGTCACCGCCAATTCAATCAGGAAGACGATGAAGGATTGGAACGTAACATTCAGGAGATTTTAACCGCGGTTCAATCGCAAAATTAGACGGTTTTATTAGATGTGGGAGATGATTGCATTGGATCTGATGAAATTAAGCAAAGAACTCTCATACGCTCTGCGACATGCACCATGGGAGTATGAGTTGGAACTGGATGAAGAGGGTTGGGTGGAAATCTCGCAATTGCTGGTGGCTTTACAAGAAAGTCCGCAGTGGAAGGAAGTCACGCAAGCCGATCTGGAGCAGATGATTCAAGCCTCGGAGAAAAAGAGACATGAAATCCATTCTGGCCGCATCCGGGCATTGTATGGACATTCGACGCCACATAAGATATCCAAGATAGCTGCTGAGCCACCGGAAACCCTTTACCATGGTACACCGGCACGCGCCTTAAATTCTATTATGGAACATGGCTTACAGCCGCGGCAAAGGCAATATGTACATCTGTCCGCAGAAATTGATACGGCCAATCAGGTGGGGCGAAGACGTGATGATCAGCCTGTCATTTTGAAAATCAATGCTGCTCAAGCGGCCATAGATGGAATCCTCTTTTACCATGGAAACGAAAATATCTGGCTGGCCGATCACATTCCCGCACGTTATATTCTTGAGCAGTGACCAATGAGTGATGAACTGTTGTGGAAAGCATAAATACCTATCTCGAATTACAGCAGTCGCAATCAACGGGTGAGTGTACGGTCATTCGTACAACGGGTATATCTTTGTATGGATCGTTAGCTACACCAAAAAGGGACACATCCAACATTCGTTGGTGTGTCCCTTTCTTATATTCAAAACTTACTTGCCTACAATCGCTTTAATACCTTCGCTAAGTGGCTGAGCCGGACGGCCAAGCAATTTCTCTAATGTATCACTTTCTACAGCCAATGCGCCTTCACGAATAGCACTTTGCATATCAACAAGCATCGATACGACAAAATCCGGTAGACCTGCACCTTTCATGATGTCAGCGTAAGCGGCATCGTCCACGTTTTGCACGTTGATGTCCTGCCCAAGCACTTCACCAACAATGGCAGCCAGTTCAGCTTGCGTGCGTAGTTTGCCGGACAATTCATATACGGTATTCTCGTGTCCTTCGCTTGCGAGTACAGCTGCTGCAGCATGGGCATAGTCACTGCGGGTAGCCCAGCCTACTTGGCTGTCATTGGTGGCATGAACCCAAGGTGCGCCTTGTGTAGCTGCTTGCACACTACCTGCTTCATTTTCCAGGTACCAGTTGTTGCGCAGGAAGGAATACGGAATGCCGGATTCGCGAATAGCTTTTTCTGTAGCGCGGTGAACTTCCGCCAGGGAAAGGGTATTTTTCTCTGCATTCACAACGCTTGTATAAGCGATGAAACCCACGCCTGCTTTCTTGGCAGTGTCAATGGCAGCCTGATGTTGGCGAATACGCGTTTCATTGTCACCATCAGTCGAGATGAGCAACAGACGGTCTACACCGGCAAAAGCTTTCTCCAACGTCCCCGGTTGATCGAAATCACCGTGACGCACGTCAACGCCTTGAGTGCGGAGTGCTTCAGCTTTTTCCGGATTACGTACACTTACTGCCACATCTTTGGCAGAATCCGTTTTTAACAATGCCTCTACAACCAGTGAACCCAAATGACCTGTTGCGCCAGTAACCAAAATTTTCATTTTCTTTTCCTCCTAGGATATGTGTTGTTGGTTGCATATGGATGTAATCAAAAATGTTATAACAGGTGTGATTACAACGAAAGGGTTAAAAAAAGCTCATAATGAGCTTTTTTATTCAGAGACATGAATCTGATCCATCATCTGCTGTATGGTTACACGATTCAAGCGCTGTTCCATGGCTGTCTGAGCCTCAATGAGTTCGGCACGCAAGGTGTGTTCAATCATGTTGCCGACCGGACATTTCGGATTCGGATGTTTGTGAAAGTTAAACAATTCCCCATCCTCCACGACCTCAAGCGCTCGATATACATCAAGAAGGGTAATGTTGGCTGGATCTTTCAACAAGGAAGCACCGCCCACACCGGGTCTGACGTCAATCAGACCCGCCTGTTTCAGCTTGGACATAATCCGCCGAATAATCACGGGATTTGTATTCACACTCTGCGCGATAACATCTCCGGTGCATTCATTGGGCATAACAGCGATCAGGGACAGGGTATGAACCGCAATGGAAAAGCGACTGCTGATTTGTCTCATGGAATAATCACCACCGTTGTAACAATAATAGTTACAAAGTGATCGGATGTCAATTCTTTTATATCATATGTGAATTGATAGTTGCTGTTATCCTGTAATCGTATCTGACTAAACAGATGATAATTGAACTATCACCTATGTCAAATAAATGAGTTGTGGTTCTTTTGAAGCGTTAAAAAAGAAGTAGGTTTCAAACCTTTTAATGTAATAATAGGGCTTAATTCCTATTATTTTCAAGTTAAATGGAACTATATGGTTTTCTTGTTTGCGTACAGTAGAAGAAAAAGGACAAAAGCTTCGACAAAATAGAAAATTATGTATGAATTGACAAATGTAAAAGCGATTATATAATGTGTGTATCTACAAGATTGTACATTTAGTTACAAATGATTCCAAATAACAAACGGCGGGAGTGGGACAGGCATGTGGTTTTTGGTTCTATGGTTGTTAGGTCTAATTTCAGGGGGAGTACACCTATATGTGTTAGGTTTTCCCGGAGAAATGAGCGAGATTAGCAGAGTATTGCTGCTTCATCAGTTTGTGGTTACGTTTGGATTGGTTGGAGTGATTGGTTATGTTGTCAACATTGCCAGAGCGGATCAGACAGCCAAAATGTTAGGATGGCCTGGTGGACCATTTCAGGTTAAATACGGTTTTTCCCAGGTAGGGCTTGGAGTTATGGGGATTATGGCCATCTGGTTCCAGGGGAACTTTTGGGTTGGTGTATTGGTAACGATGTACATATACGGATTAAGTGGTCTTTGGTCACATACTTATGTCATGATTAAAAATCGCAAGGCAGATGGAGACAGTATCGGGAATCTCATTATGGATGTGGTGTATCAAACGTTTATCACGGTTCTCTCCGTATTGGCTGGTGGAATCTGGGTAATGCACTAAGCTGTAATTGATTTTTTGCCTTACACAGCTTGAATCTCAATTAAACGATGAGGTGTGGTCGTGATGGTACAAAAAACCGTTGAACTTTCCGAAACACAAAAGGGAATCTATTTTGATTGTCAGGTGAATGATCCCACTTCGTATAACATCTCAGCTTCAATGAAATTTGATCATCTTCAAATGGAGATATTTCGCCGGGCCATCGAATTGCTTATGTATGAGCAAGTGGTGCTGCGTACTCGGATTGAGATTCAAAATGATGTACCCGTGTTATCCGTTCATGAAGATATGGATTATTCACTTGTCTTGTGGGACCTAAGTAGCGAGAATCAGGAGAATCCCAAGGAACAACAGTTAGAAGCACTGGTGGATGAATGCATCGGGACACCTTTTGATCTAGAGAAAGGTCCTCTGTTCCGTATAATGATTGTTCAGATGGATAAAAGCCGATATATTCTGACCTTATGTATTCATCATTTAATATGTGATGGCATGTCGCTTGAACTTATGAAAAACAAACTTATTCAGTCATATACGTGTCTTCTTGAAGATCAGCCTGTGGATGTCAAGCTGGATGAAGGATTCATCTCTTATGTTGAGGCAGAGAACAAGAAACTGCACGAAAACAAGTACTTCAAAGAGCGGGAATACTGGTTAAACAAAATGAAGGGAGCGGAACCTCTTTCTCTGAAGCACGACTTTCCAGCAGGTTCCTTACAAGAAGGAATTGGTCATGAACTGCGATTTGATATTTCGGAATCGTTAATGGCTGATATTACACAGATGTCCAAAGATAATGAAGTAACCGTTTTTATGTTTTTTATGGGTGCCTTTGGCATTCTTATGAGCAAATATGTCGGTACAGACGATATCACCTTTGCCTCCCCATATTCTCATCGTCCCGGTATGGACTTGGAAGAAACGATTGGATGTTTTGTCCATATGTTGCCTATGCGATTCCATATTGACCTCGAATCAACTCTAAAACCTCTGCTGCAACAAGTAGCCACAACCTGGATGGATACGTATAGAAACATCGGATATCCGAATAACCTCATTGTCAGAGACAGCATGTTACAGGCTCAACCCGGATCACCATCGTTGTTTGATATCTCCTTTGTTTATGATTCCTATGAGGAAGATATGCTCGGAACTCGTATTCTGGATCAGGATAAGGTTACGTTTCCAGGAGATCTAATGGTGGTGTTGAGTCGTTTACCGCAAGGAGCTCAGTTGAAGCTGCAATATAAACCGAGCTTGTTCCGTGAAGATTCAATGGAGCGAATGGGCCAACGATTTCTATACTTGCTGAATCAACTAGTAACCAATTCTGATCAAAAAATCAGTGAGTTCAGCCTCCTGATGCAGGATGAGAAAGAAAACCTACTGTACCGATTCAATCAAACTTCTTATTTTCCCTACACTCCACAACATATTATGGATATATTTCACGATAAAGTAGCACGTTTCCCGGAGCGGGTAGCTCTAATGGAAGGGAAGCATCATCAGACCTATGCGCAGGTCAACGCAAAAGCGAATCAATTGGCTAGGCAGATCGTTGCGAGTAAAAAAAGTGATAACGCGGCAGTTGGCGTGCAGATGCCACGTTCCTCGGATATGGTCATTGCCCTATTGGCTGTATTAAAAGCCGGATGTGCTTTTGTGCCTGTAGACCCTTCCTATCCTTTGTCCAGAAAGGACTATATTATATCGGATGCAGACATATCCATAGTGCTGGCTATGCAGCCCGAAAAAGATGACAAGACTCTGGATGTCCAGTACATCTACGTTGAGGGAGATCAGGCCTATACGGGGGATGCCTCAAATCTTGAAGAGGCGCTGAATCCGCATAGCCTTGCCTATATCATGTACACATCTGGATCAACAGGCAAGCCAAAAGGAGTCATGGTTGAAAATCATAGCGTAGTCAATACACTGCTTGATCTGGAGCGTCGGTTTCCAATGCAGGCGCAGGATGTTTACTTGCTGAAAACAGCATATACCTTTGATGTGTCCGCCACGGAACTTTTCGGCTGGTTCATGGGTGAAGGCGCACTAAGTATTCTTGAGCCTGGAGCAGAAAAAGACCCTGCTCGTATTGTGTCTACGGTGGCATCACATAAGGTGACGCACATTAACTTTGTTCCAACGTTATTCCGTCTTTTTCTGGAAACGATGGAGCTTCGCTCCGATCTGTCAGCATTGGAAACGCTAAAATGGATGTTTGTTGGCGGAGAGGCAGTCACGCCAGACATCATTGAGAAATTTAACAGGTTAGGCATTAGAGCAAGTCTGGAAAATGTATATGGTCCAACCGAATGCACCATATGGGTTTCTCATTATCCGTTAAGCCATTATGAAGGCTTGGGCAATGTACCGATTGGCTACCCGCTCAATGAGTCCAGATGGTATGTCGTCGGACATCATGATGAGCTTCAGCCGTTAGGTATTCCAGGGGAGCTTTGTCTTAGCGGTGTTGGGCTTGCACGTGGATATCTGAATCTGGAACAGATGACCCGAGAGAAGTTTATCCCTAATCCTTTCTTTCAAGAAGGACAGGACGCAGAGCATTTCAGGTACATGTACCGCACAGGGGATCTGGTACGTTCACTCCCAAGCGGTACGATCGAATATCTGGGACGCATTGATTTCCAGGTTAAAGTTCAGGGAGCCAGACTGGAGACAGGCGAAATTGAGAATACCCTGTCATCCTATCCGGGTGTCATCCAGACCGTGGTAGTCATGAAATCATTTGAAGGTAGGTCCGGCTTGCTGTATGCCTACTATCTGTCAGAGCAGGAACTGCCTTCTGTCGAATTGAGAGAGCACCTGTCTCGTTTGTTACCGGCATATATGATACCATCCGTTTTTGTACATAAATCCGAATTTCCATTGAATAGCAGTGGGAAGATTGACCGGAAGGCACTCATGGCAGATATCACGCATGCTCACGCTTCCAGTACGTTCTATACCACCCCGTCTTCTGAGCTTGAGAAGGTTATAGCCGAAGTGTGGGCCGAAGTGCTCGGTGTTGAGAGAGTAGGGCGCGATGACCATTTCTTTGAATTGGGCGGAAATTCATTTTCTGTCATTCAGGCTCACAATAAACTAAAACATTATACCGATGTGGAGTTCCCTGTTCCTCGTTTTTTCGAATGCCCGACATTGCGTCAATTTGCCGCGCTGGGACCAAAAGATGAGGGAGTTCGGATACCAACTGAAAGGGAACAATTGTTTCAACGAAAAGACGGCATTATGCGTGAGGACATTGCAATTGTGGGCATGGCGGTGAATGTGCCGGGCGCTGAGGATATAAGGGAGTTCTGGAGTAACCTTGTTGAACGGCGGGAAAGCATTCACTTTTATAGTGATGATGAATTGAGGGAGCTTGGCGTGGAGGAAGCACTGCTGCGTTCACCTCGTTATGTCAAGGCAAAAGGACGTGCCAACGGCATCGATGAGTTTGACGCAGGGTTCTTTGACTATACTCCCGGTGAAGCCAAAATGATGTCTCCCCAATTCAGACTTTTGTATCAGGGAATATGGGAAGCGCTGGAGGATGCAGGCTGCAGACCGGATGAAGCCGGTAAGGTGGGTGTGTTCCTTGGCGGGTCAGATGACTTCGAATGGTACCGTCAAGTACTTTTTAACGATGCTAACTATAGCAGTAAATACGAAGCATTTACCCTCAGTACCAATCATTTTCTCGCTACCCGAATGGCTTATAAGCTGAACTTAAAAGGGCCGGCCTATACCGCTCTGACGGGATGTTCTACTTCACTGGTTACACCTCATCTGGCATGTCAATCTTTGATCGTTGGAGAATGTGATGTGGCCGTGGCTGGTGGGATCACCGTGGAGTTGCCCAATGAAGGGGGTTACATATTTGAGGATGGCATGATGTTCTCCACAGATGGACACTGTCGTCCATTTGATGCGGCAGCCAGTGGAACCGTCTTCTCCAATGGTATGGGAATTGTGGTGCTGAAGCGGGTAACCGATGCTCTGCGGGACGGAGATCATATCTACGGGGTCATCAAAGGCTCAGCAATTAACAATGACGGACAAGAGAAACTCAGTTTTCTTGCTCCAAGCGTAAGCGGACAGGCTGAAGTCATTCAGGATGCTTATAAGGTAGCCGGAGTAGACCCGGAAACGGTGAGTTATATCGAAGCACATGGTACGGGAACGTTGCTTGGTGATCCAATTGAAGTAAACTCGTTAACTCGGGCCTTTGCTTCCGACCAAAAGCAATTTTGCTATCTGGGTTCGGTAAAGGGCAATGTGGGACATATGGATACAGCCGCAGGTGTGGTTGGTTTAATCAAGGTAGCGCTCAGTCTTGGACAAGGTTATATCCCTGGAACAGCGAATTATGAGCAGCCTAATCCCAAAATTGATTTTTTGAATACACCTTTTAAAGTTAATGCACAAGGTGTGGACTGGAAACAGGGCCATGTTGGAGTCATGCGCGCTGGAATCAATTCATTTGGTGTGGGGGGCACGAATGCTCACATGGTATTGGAGGAGGCTCCCGAGATGGAGAAGTGCAGTCCGGATGATGACGTAAATATATTGCTTTTTTCCGCCAAAACAGAGTACTCGCTGAACCGCACCGCTGAACGGATTATGGAACATCTGACTCAACATCCGGATCAATCTGTGTCGAACGCAGCGTGGACCTTGCAGTCAGGTAGATCTGTTTTTGCGTATCGTAAGGCACTCATTCTGGATAAGACATGGAAGGATAATCCGGACAAGCTGATACAGCAGCTGGGGAAAGCACGCGTATACCATTCAGCTCAAGGCACCCGTCCCGTATACTTTATGTTCCCCGGACAGGGCAGTCAGTATCAGGGAATGGGTGCAGAACTATACAGATCTACAGAGCAATCAGGCCTGGCTCCAATCTTCAGAAGTTATATCCAGGAAATATTGGACCTTCTGCCCACAGAAGAACGAGAAGAAATGCTGTCCGTTGTATACGGAGATCAGCAGCCTGAGCGAATAAACCAGACAGAGTACAGCCAATTCGCACTGTTCATGACCAGTTATGCGCTGGCCAAGTCGCTGCTGGATCTGGGCATCAAGCCAGATGGCATGATCGGGCATAGCATTGGTGAATTGGCTGCCGCAGCGGTAGCGGGTGTGTTCGAACTCGGAGATGCTGTCAAGTTAGTTCGACTTCGCGGACGTCTGATGCAGCAACAACAACCCGGGGTCATGCTTGCCGTTATGGCGGATGCACAGCAGGTGAAGTCACAACTGGAGGAAGACATGTGGCTTGCCCTGGTGAATACTACAGGTTCCAGTGTAATTGGTGGGACAGCTGAAGCCATTTCACGGATGGAAGCCAAGGCTGAAGGACTGGGCTGGAAATGCATTCGTGTGAAGACTTCCCATGCATTCCATACGCCAATGATGAATCAGGCTGCCGAGGAATTTAGACGTTATCTAGCAGAGCATTCACTTCATACGCCACAGATCCCATTACTGTCCAACACCAGTGGAACATGGGCGCTTGGAGATGAAATCACACAACCTGACTATTGGTCCCGTCATATTTTACAGCCGGTGTTGTTTGAATCAAACCTGGCTGAAGTGTTGAAGGATGAGCGGGCTGTATTAATTGAAGTAGGTGCAGGACGAACGCTAAGTTCCTTTGCCAGACAGCACAGTCAATCAAGAGATTCCCAGGCGGTACTGAATATGCTGCGTCACGTAAGGGAAACGGAGCAGGATAGTATCTATGTGAACCGCAGACTTGCGGAGTTATGGTGCGAAGGCATTGAACCGGACTGGAAGGTGCTCAAAGGGAAGACGGTACGACGCAAATGCTCTCTGCCTACTTATGTTTTCAACAAACAATCCTATCCTGTCAGTGTTTCTCTTTCTGGCTCATCATCAGCGGAAGGAATGGGTAAGGGGGATGATACGGGGCATGCAGAGCAGGGTAAGGGAAGTGGCTCTTCTCTAGTAAAAGGGACAGTTTATACAGGTGATTTCGACCAACTGAAACAGATTGTCCTGGACGCATATCGAACGATTTTTGGCATCGATGATCTAGATGAAGAGGTTAATTTCTTTGCGGTCGGAGGAGATTCTCTCAAAGCAGTCAGCTTGTCTGCATGGATCCGGTCTCATTTTGGAATTCAGCCTGAGGTAGCAGATATTTTCAATTATTCAACGCCTATTCAACTGGCGGAGCATCTCTATGTCATGGCGAAACCAAAAGTGGACCAACAGACCATTCAATCTGCACCCACTATGGATGCGTATCCAATCTCTTCTGCACAGATGCGTATGTTCACACAAGCGATGCTTGATCCAGGCAATACGGCTTACAACCTACCGTCTGCAACCATTATTGAAGGTGAATTGGACCGTATAAGAGTTGAGGCTGCTTTGCAGAAGTTGATACAGCATCATGAGGCGCTCAGAACATCGTTTGAGATACGGGGCGGTCAGATCGTTCAGATCATCCAACCTTCGGTTCGCTTAATTATGGGCTATGCAGAGCAGCATGTGGCAGATGACCAAGAGTTGCCTGCGATGATCGAGACATTGATTCGTCCTTTTGATCTGGGGAGTGCTCCGCTTATGCGGGTTGAACTGATTAAGATAGGCGAGCGCAGGCACCTGCTATTCTTTGATATTCACCATATTATCGCAGATGGTACATCTGTCGAAATCATCACTCGTGACTTCAATGATTTATATTTTGGCAAAGAGCATACAGTCCGATTGCAGTATAAAGATTACGCGGTATGGCAGCAGCAGCGTCTCGCTTCAAATGAATACAATTTACATCAAACATACTGGTTGGACCATCTTGGCCCTTCTTTACCTGTGCTGGAGCTCCCACTTGACCATGAACGTCCATCACAGCGATCCATGCAAGGGGGACGTCTCCATTTCACGTTGAATCGTTCGGTAACACAAAACTTGCACGAGCTGGCTTCCTCATCGGAAGCATCCATGTATATGGTAATGCTAAGTGTGTGGAATCTTCTTCTCGCACGCCGCTCAGGTCAGCAGGACATTGTGGTAGGAACGCCTGTTGCAGGAAGGATGCAAGAGGAGTGGAAAAAGACGGTAGGCATGTTTGTCAATATGATTGCGATGCGGAATTTTCCAACGTTTGATCGTACGTACACTGATTTTTTACGCGAACTTAAACAACATACTCTGGATGCTTTTGCGTATCAGGAGTATCCGTTTAATGAGCTTGTGGCACAACTGGGCGTGACACGTGAGTTGAACCGAAATCCGGTATTTGATGTTTGTTTTGATTATCAGAACATGGATTTGCATGGACTTGAACTTCATGGTTTGCAATTCAGTTCTTTTCCGGTGGAGACAGGTACGTCTACTTATGATCTGTTAATGACTTGTCAAGAAAACAGGGAGAAGCAGGTGATTGAAGGATATATCGAATACTCGCTGGATCTGTTCCACCGGGACACAGTGGAAGGTATGATGCAGGAGTTTATCGGACTCTGCCAAGAGGTTGTACAACAGCCTAATCTGTCTCTGAGCGAACTGTTTGAGAGAAACGAACGTTCTCATGAGCACCCAGTCCATCGTCTTGCTGGTCCACGTCTGGATTACAATTCTGCGGGGGGTCTGCATCGGCTGTTTGAGCTGCAGGCAGAACACACACCAGACAAGAAAGCTCTCCTTGTATCATCCGGAGCCTCTTTTACCTACAGGGAGCTTAATGAAAAAGCTAATACGCTGGCTTGGAAGCTGATTGATCAAGGTGTGCGCCGGGATGAACCTGTAGGCATATTATCCAGACGAGATGAATCGTTGATCATTATGCTATTGGCGGTGCTGAAAGCTGGGGCGGCTTATGTGCCTCTGGACCCTGCTTTTCCGCCGCAGCGCATCGTGAATATGATCGAAGATAGCCGAATGAACGTATTGCTGTGTACGCCTGATGAAGAAGGCACAGTGACTTTTAGCGGAGAGAGATTTGTGTATGATCCAACTGCCCAGGATGTGCGCTCATCCGTTAACCCGGACATAAGCTTCCTGTCTTCGGACCTGTCCTGTGTGATTTTTACCTCAGGATCAACGGGGCGTCCCAAAGGGGTCATGATTACTCATGAGGCGATGGTCAATTTTGTTGAGGACATCAGGCACCGACATATTTTTGCACATGAGACAGATCGCATCATCAGTGTAACGACCATATCTTTTGATATTTTCGGATTTGAAGTGTGGACACCATTATGCACCGGATATTCGCTGTATCTGGCCGATGAGGAGGAGCAGCTTGACCCGGCTCTTGCTTCACGTCGAATACGTGAACATGGTGTTACACACATTCTTAGCACTGTCTCACGCATTAAGGCATTTGTCGAAAATCCGGAATTTGCTCAGGCGCTGGGCAATCTGCGGTGTGTTCTTACCGGAGGGGAAAATGTCCCTGTGGGACTCCTCACCGATCTGAAGCGGCTTACGCCCGCTCGAGTCTTTAATATGTATGGACCAACGGAAACTACGATCTGGTCAACGACCAAAGAATTGAATGACACAGCCGCGATTACCATTGGCAAGCCCATTACCAATACAGAGATTTATATTCTGAATGATGAAGGTGAAATACTGCCACCTGGCAGCTATGGAGAGCTGTGCATTGCAGGAAAAGGATTATCCCGCGGTTATCTGCACAATGCAGCCGAGACCGATGCCCGATTCATTGCAAACCCCAATGTTTTGGGAGGCCGTTTATACCGAACTGGTGATCTGGCCCGTATACTGCCGGATGGGGATGTTGAGTTAATGGGACGGTTGGATCAGCAGGTGAAGATTCGTGGCTACCGGATTGAACTGAACGAGATTGAGCAGGCAGCGATGAATTATGAACTTGTAAGAGAAGCTGTCGTTAAGGTAGAAGGGGCCGAGCAACATTCATTGCAATTAATCCTTTTCTACAGTCTGAAGCCTGGGATTGAGCCTTCCGTTATGGAAGATGAAGACGTACAGCTTCGGACCTGGTTAAAGCAGCGGCTTCCACAGTACATGATGCCTTCTCGCTTGATTCGTCTGGAAAATCTGCCTGTGCTGCCTAATGGCAAACTGAATCGCAATGCCCTTCGTCTGGCTGATTTTGAAACGGGAGAGAAGGCTAATCCGGCTCTGGTTTATGGCTCATCGATTCAAGGAATGGAGCAGGCAAAAGTTGATCTGGAGCAGATGCTTATTGCAGCGTGGAAGGAAATATTGAATCTGGATACGGTTAATATCCATGACCACTTTTTTGACATCGGAGGCAACTCGCTGGGGCTTATTCTGATTAATAATCGGCTGAATGCCTATCTGGATAAAAGCGTTCCGCTGGTGCAATTGTTTGAGCATTCCTCCATTGCATCACTGGTCAATCATCTGGTGGCGGAGCAGATGCTGCCGACAGTTACACAACAGGTACAAGAGGAGAGCGGGAATATCGCTTCGGTTGGATATCCTGTTACGAACCCGGGCCCGACAGCAGCTCCCAAAGAGTATGTGAGGAGCACAGTTGAAAACAGCAAAGTGGAGCAGAGCAGACCGGAACAGAGTATCCCGTTTGCTTCAGAACACAGTAGCAGAATTTCTTCTTCGACGGATATCGCAGTCATTGGCATGGCAGGGCATTTTCCCGGTTCAAGAAATATTGAGGAGTTCTGGGATAACCTAATGGCAGGTAAGGATGGTATCACCCGTCTGAATGAGGAGGATCTAACCGCTGCGGGTGTACGACCGGAAGACTTCAAACATCCCGATTATGTACGGGCCAAAGGTGTACTGCAAGACACTGAGTATTTTGACTCCGGATTTTTCGAATATCCGCATCAGGAATCCAACATGATGGATCCGCAAATACGGCTGCTGCATCAGTGCTCATGGGAGGCGCTTGAGCATGCCGGGTGTGATCCTTACAGTTATGAGGGAGCTATAGGATTGTTTGCCGGAAGTGGACTGAGCTTGCCATGGATGGTGCAATTTCTAGGTCGTTCCGGTAATTTGCTACAGGCTTTTGAAGCCATGACTTTGAATGAAAAGGACTATATTACAACCCGAGTATCTCACAAATTAAATCTGAGAGGGCCAAGTATGGCCGTACAGACCGCATGTTCGACTTCTTTGGTCGCCATCCACCAAGCTGCTGAATCGCTGATCCGGGGAGAGTGTGATGTGGCACTTGCGGGAGGTGTCTCTATCTCCTATCCGCTCAAAGAAGGTTATCACTGGCATGAAGGCATGATTTATTCAAAAGATGGTCATTGCAGACCGTTTGATGAGCAGGCATCTGGTACTGTGTCTGGTAATGGATGCGGAATGGTTGTGCTCAAGTCACTCCGCGACGCGCAGAGAGATGGAGATCATATCTATGCAGTCATTAAAGGTTCAGCGATTAATAATGATGGCATGGACAAAATTGGATATACGGCACCGAGTGTGGCCGGGCAGGTCAAGGTTATTCAATTAGCCCTGCATCGTTCGGGAGTGTCTCCTAAAGAGATCTCCTATCTGGAGGCGCATGGAACAGGAACCAAACTGGGGGACCCGATTGAAATTGAAGCTCTCAGGCAGTCATGGGGAACAGATCGTAGAAATTATTGTGCTCTAGGTTCTGTGAAAGCCAATATTGGGCATCTTGATGCGGCAGCAGGTGTCGCCGGTTTTATTAAAACCGTACTGACGCTTTATCACCGGGTGGTTCCGCCACAGATTCACATGAATCGGACGAATCCGATGTTGGAGCTGGAGCAAAGTCCCTTCTATATCAACAGGGAGCCACAGCCACTAGAAGACGCGAAGCGTATCCTGCGAGCAGGTGTCAGTTCGTTTGGGATCGGTGGGACCAATGCTCACGTCATTCTGGAGCAGCCGCCCGTCCAAGAGAGCCAAGCCAATTATGAGTCATTGCTTCTGCTGCCCTTCTCGGCCAAAAGTGAATCTGCGCTGGAACGCACGTACGATTCGGTTCTACAGGCGATGCATGCATTGCCGGAGCAGTTGCCCAATGCTGCGTGGACGCTACAGAAGGGAAGAAGCAGATTCATTCATCGTAAAGCGCTAATCGTTGTAGACGGTTATATTCCGCCAAGCGAGCAGTCTGTGGAGTTTGAGACACAGGCAAGTGTGATAAATGGGAAGACTAAGGTCATGTTTTACCTCAGCGGAAATGCAAGTTGGGAAGCGCGCAAGATTCGGGAACTATATGCTTCTGTGTATCGCAGCCAGGTCTCAGAGATATTCAAACAGCACTTTGAAGAGATACTGAACCTCTTTGAGTCCAAGGAACAGTATGCCATTCGCCAAGGCATAGGGCGATCGTTAACCGATTCAAGGCTTGAGCGCATGCAGTGCTTTGTTGTGCAATATGCTCTTTATAAAACCGTGATGCAGCTTGGTGTCAAGCCAGATGCTGTCTGTGGACAAGGCGTTGGCGAACTGGTGGGGTTGGTTATTAGTGATGCACTTGATCCAGTACATGCCGTGGGGCTTCTATACAATCTAGAGGATTGGTCACTAGAAGAAGGAGCATTGTCAGATGCTTTGACAGGAAGGATGACAGATGCAACTGTAACAGACCATGCGTCGAGTATTGCACCACTGTTATCTCCAAATTTCCTGTTTACGCTGCTAAATCGCAAGACGCTTTCTGAATCTGCTGGGCATACGCTGTGGATCGTTTCGAATCAGCAGCAGGATACAGACCAAATAGCCCCGGATTCATCAGAGCCAAACATCATTGCTCTTACTGGAGATCGTCAGAGCTTGCTTGAGGCAGACGTGTATTTAATGAAAGTACTTGCTTTTTGCTGGTGCTCTGGCATGGAGCTTGATTGGGAACAGTTAAACGGAACGGGGCGCAGGCAAAAAATCTCCCTGCCGACGTATTCCTTTGATCCGATTGTTCATCAACATGATGTTGCATTGTATCAGCTTGCAGGTATGTCGCAGGTTGCAGCGGGTTCTATCGCAGCATTAGACCAATCTCCATTTGGGAAAGTCAGGGTTCAACGGACTGATGATGAGATAAGGCATGTATTGTCGCAATTGTGGCAGGAGTTGCTTGGTAATGGAGAAGTCGGCCTTGAAGATGATTTCTTTGAGCTTGGAGGTCATTCTTTAAAAGCGATTTCCTTGGCGTCGAGGATTAAAGAAATGTTTGGATTAAATTTGGGGTTGGAAGAGGTTTTTGATCATTCTGTGTTTGAACACATGGTTCAATGGATTGCTGAACATCAGGCTACAAGTGACTCTGATTCAGTGAACCCAATCTTGCCTGTACCTAAGAAAGAGAAATACAAGACCACTTCTGCACAGCGAAGAATGTATGTGGTGCATGAGTGGATGAAAGGTGAGAGTACGGCGTACAATCTCGCCAGTTCCTATAGGGTAAGAGGAAAACTTGACCCTACCCAATTCACATTAATAATGGATGCACTGGTAGAGAGACATGAAGCATTCCGTACCAGGTTTGAAATGATTGACGGTGAGCTTTTCCAGGTTGTCGAGGATCGGGTTCCAAGCGTTGTGGAGTTGCTGGAATTGGAAACGGCAGGGTTAGAGCAGGTCATGGAATGGATCAAGCCTTTTGATCTGACCAGCGCACCATTGGTTCGTGTTAAGCTGGTTCGCCTTTCTCAAGAGGAACACATCTTATTCATCGACATGCATCATATCATTTCTGATCAGAGTTCCATTGCGATCCTGATGCAGGAGTTTGCTCGCATGTACAGAGGAGAAACATTGCAATCTCTTGACATTCAGTATAAGGATTATGCGGAATGGCGTGATGAAGCTGCGTCACATGGACAATCTGTTGAAGACGCCAAGTTTTGGATACGGGAATTCGAGGACATGCCTGCACCGGTTGAATTGCTTACAGACTTCCCAAGACATGGCGCGTCATCCTACAGCGGAGACAGACGTTCCATTGAACTTGGTGAGTCGTTAAGCACACAGGTCAATGACTTCTGTACGCAACAAGGGCTTACACCCTACATGTTGTTCATGGCAACTTTGAATCTATTAATCTGGAAGTATACGGGTCAGGGAGACTTGGTCGTTGGTACAGCGGTTGCGGGGCGTGAGAAGCCAGAACTTAATAACGTTATGGGTATGTTCGTGAACATGCTCGCCATTCGCACCAGCATGGACAGAGAATGGTCCACAGAGGCGTATTTGAATGAGATGCGTGGCAAGCTGTTATCTTGTTATGAGCATCAGCATTATCCTTATGAAACACTGGTGGAACAACTTGGTCTATTCGGTGATTTAAGCCGCAACCCCCTATTTGATGTGGTGTTAAATTACATTAATATGGGAACCGATGATCCTGAAGCCGGGGAACTGATGCTTGAACCATGGGTCGAAGGTAGGGTGGATGCCAAATTTGATCTGACTTGGACACTGGTCGAGCATAAGCAATGTTACACGGTTGAACTTGACTATCGCTCAGATTTGTTTAAAGCGGAGTCCATGGAACTGATGCTGGATAAATTCCGGTATATCCTGTCTCAGATCACAACAGGGCATAATGAACGAATTGGTCAGATTAAGCTCACTACACCGGAGGAAGAGGAATGGCTGCTGTACGGAGTCAACGATAATGCCGCCCAGTATCCGCGAGATGCGACCATTTCCCAATTATTCGAGGAACAAGTACATGTGCATGCACAGAAGACAGCATTGGTCTGGGAAGACGGTGAATGGAGCTATGCGGATCTGTATGAACGTGTTCAGTGGCTGGCGTGCAGGTTGCTTGGACAAGGGATAAAATCAGGCTCCAGTATTGCTCTCATTCTGGACCGTGGACCGATCCAGATGATCAGTATTCTTGCTACACTCCAAGTGGGTTGCAGTTATGTTCCGATCGACCCGGCTTCGCCGCCATCGAGAATTGAATTTGTTTTGCAAGATTGCGATGCGGCTGTGTTATTGACTGAAACGGCGTATGTCTCCACATGGCAATCTGTAGTACCTTGTATCGTGCCGGCAGATGAACTGGCAGCATTTGATTCAGGAGACATGCAGGAGCCTGTTGAAGATATGAACATGACCGCTCTTGACCCTGCTTATATCATTTATACATCGGGGTCAACAGGAACCCCAAAAGGGACTGTGATGAGTCATCGCAATGTGACAAAAGTCATGAAAAATAGCAATTTTGTCACCGTTGTGCCAGAGGATCGTATCCTGCAAATTTCTAACTATGCGTTTGACGGTTCCATTTTTGATATTTTTGCTTCATTAATAAATGGCGCTACTCTTGTATTAATCTCAAAAGAGACCATTTTGGATATGGCTCGTTTGGCGGATGTCATCCGACAGCAACGGATTTCAGTATTTTATATTCCGACATCCTTGTTTAATATGCTGGTGGATTGGGATGCTGATTGCTTGAAGAGTGTGCGTAGAGTGATGTTTGGTGGTGAAGCTGCATCGGTGAGTCATGCCAACAAAGCGCTTGCATGTGTAGGGCCGGGCAGGCTGTTAAATGGATATGGGCCAACGGAAGCAACCTTTTTTGCCTCCTACCACTTATTAATGCAAACAGAGCCTTATACTGGCTCACTGCCCATAGGTTACCCCCTGTCTAACACAGCCTTGTATGTTCTGGATGATGAGCTGAAGCCTGTACCACCCAACGTTCCAGGTGAACTGTATATTAGTGGGGATGCGGTAGGTATTGGATATCTTAACCGTGAGGATCTTACCCGAAAACACTTTCTTGATGATCCCTTCCGCACGGGAGAACGAATGTATCGGACAGGTGACATCGTCAAACGTCTGATTGACGGCAGTCTGATTTTTATTGAACGTTCGGATTTCCAGGTCAAAATTAGAGGTTTTCGCATTGAGTTATCAGAGATAGGCAATTGCATGGAGCGTCTTTCGGGAGTTCGTGATGCCTTTGTCATGACAGCTACAGAATCATCAGGAAGCCTATACATTGCCGCTTTTTATACAACCGATACTGGAGCAGATGCTGAGTATATTCGAAGAGAACTTCACCAGCAACTGCCAGAGTACATGGTGCCTGCACGAATTATTCGACTGGATCATCTTCCGATTAATGCCAATGGCAAAGTGGACCGAAGAGCATTGTTCGAGAATTTGGTTGAAGAGCAGCAGAGGTCTCTGGAAGTGAATTCACCTCGGACAAAAACGGAGCATGTCATTCTTGCCGCCATGCGACAGATTCTGGGTAATCCGGGCATTGGTGTGGAAGATCACTTCTTTCAAAATGGGGGGCATTCGCTCAAAGCAATTGCATTCACTCAAATTTTGTCAAAAGAAGGAATTGCCATCAATGTGAACGAATTATTCCAATATCCGACAGTTAGAGGACTTGCCAAATTGGTAGACATTAATCCTCCGGCGTCAGTTTGGTCCGAAGATAGCCTGCATATTCAGTCCCCGATAGTCATACCACAGGACATAACACTTCATGAGAAACAACTGGACAGCCTGGTCCTGCACGTTTTAAACAGCTGCAATCAGGTTTCATCTTTTATGGCGGGCATGACCCCTATGGGTCGATTCCAACTATCTCCAATTCAACAAGCACATGCTTCTACGACTTCACGAGCAAGCGGATTTACAACAACGCTGGAAGGCGAATTGAATGAACAAGCTGTAAAACACCTGATTCTTGGGGTTATATCCCGGCATCAGTTGCTGCACAGCATGATATATGAGGAAGAACAATTGTATTGGCATCCATGTGATATGTCATTAGCGGCGGACATGCTGCAACAGCTAATCCCCTATCTTGATATTCGTCATTATGCTTCGGATACGATTGAGCAGTTGGAGTACAAACTGGTTCAGTCTCTGTTACACAAAACGTATACGTTGAAGGAACTACCATGGCGTCTGTGTATTTTGCGTACAGGAGCCACAGAGCATAAGCTGATTTGGAGTTTTGATCACCTTGCGTTTGATGGTATGAGTGCCCAGATCATCAAGCAGCAACTTGAGTCGAAGGCATTATATAGACCGCAAGGTGTAGGGACAGAGAGTGATCTTCTGTACCAAGTACGAAATTATGAGGATTATGTAAGTTTTCTGTCACAAGGCCCCATAGGGGTATCTGAAGATGAAATGAAGAAACAATTTTCACTTCAGGCATGGAATAGATGTAACACCATCGTCATGAACAAGTTGAAGGAAACAGAAACATTGTCGCCTTCAGCGATGACTGTCGAGTTGTCCCTTGCAGGGAAGGAGCCTGCAGATGTTTGGTGGACATGCTTTGAAACTTTTGCCAACATCATTGCGGCTTATCTGAACATAAGCCAATTGCCAATAGCCCTGGTGCATTACGGAAGGGAGTATGGCGAAAAATCCTACTATGATTATGTGGGAGAATTCCTAGATCTCATTCCAGTGCTGGTAGACAGTGAATTCACACAGGAAGATCTGTTGAAACGTCTGGAATTTACGAAGCAACACAGCATTAACTTTATGGCACTTACACATGATTCTTCCCTCTCGGCACAATATGATGGCATACAGGAACAATTGGGAACTGCCTACAGGCAAGCAGAACAGGAGACGCGTCAGATGATTCTGTTTAATTATCAAGGCTTCATCTCCAGCAGCGAAGCGATCCCAATGTCGTCTCACTCGTCGGATGACCAAGATTCGAATTCGGGACTCGCCCAATTCGAATGGATTATTCGATACGACGAAGAGTGTCTGTACGTACATCTGGCCTGTCAGGCTGGTCTGGACATCGAACGTATGAAACAGCTGATTGATGACAAGCTTGGTAGCGATGTGAAAGTGGTAGTTCACAATGAGGCAATGGAGGTGCAACATGTCCAGTAAATCCATACAGCGAGGACCCGAGCTGATTGTGCCAGAACATTATTCAACAGTGGCTGAGATGCTACTCTACATTGCAGATACTCATCCAGAAAAGGGAATGACCTATATCAGCTCTTCAGGTGACGAACAGTTTGAATCCTATCCTGAATTACTGATGCAGGCGCGCAAGTACCTGCAGTCTCTTCAGGAGCAAGGCATTCAACAAGGACAGGTCGTTATTTTGGAAATTGACCAGTCACAGGAATTTTACCGTACCTTTTGGGCTTGCATGCTGGGGGGCATTATTGTCGCCCCGGTTAGTCCTCCGGCTGCCTGGGAACCAGGCTCAGCCGGTCTGGAGAAATTCACGAAAGTGTGGGAGGTACTCGGGCGTCCGGTAGTGATCGTCGAGGAAGCCTACATGCCCAAGTATAAGCAGCTTGCGGAAAGTCCGGTATTCAAAGGTCTTATGTTGATTAGCGTGAACCAGCTTCAGGCAGGCCAGCAGATGGCTGATCTATGCCCAACCTCTCCTGACGACATTGTGTTCCTGCAATTCTCATCAGGAAGCACGGGAATTCCCAAAGGCGTGCAGTTAACAAATCACAATATTATCGCCAACAGTATTGCATGCAAGACTTTTCTTGGAGCTGAAGAAGGAGATAATGTGTTTACCTGGTTGCCGCATACGCATGATATGGGGATATTTGGACAGCATCTGACACCTGTCCTGAGTGGAGCCAACATCATGGTGATGTCACCTTATACCTTCGTACGGTCCCCTTATCTGTTCTTGCGCAAGATTACGGAGTATCAGGGAAAATGGTTTTGCTGTACCAATTTCGGTTTCGAATGGATGGTGCAGAAGATCCCGGATTCCAAGCTCTCAACGCTGGATCTGTCTTCACTGCGTATGACCTTGAATGGTGCAGAGCCTATATCAACGTCTGTTATTGAGCGATTTGTCAAAAAATTCAGCTCTTGTGGCTATCGTCCCAATATGATGTTTCCTGCGTATGGCATGGCTGAAGCGACAGTAGGTGTATGTACCTCCAGACTGGGGGAAGAGCCACGAATTGAACGTATTTCGCGTTCGCGGCTGGTGCAGGAAGGACTGGCTGTGCCAGTCCAGCTGCCTAGCAGTGATAGCCATACTTCGGATGTGATTGAATTTGTCCATGAAGGATATCCCATGACAGGGATTCAGATCCGGATTGCGGATGAACAGGGTGAAGTGCTGGATGAGCGGGTTGTTGGCGAAATCCAGATCCGTGGGGAATCGGTAACCTCCGGATATTACAGTCTTCCGGAGATCAATCGTGAAATGTATGTGGATGGGTGGCTTCGCACTGGAGACTTGGGTTATATGGCTGACGGCTCCCTGGTTGTAAGCGGACGAATCAAGGACATTGTGTTTATTCGGGGACAGAACCATTATGCGCATGATCTTGAAGAAATTTTGTACCAGAATAGCAGCATTCCGAGAGGGAATCTGACGGTAGTCGGGCACTTTAACAGCCTCAAACAAGTAGAGGAGCTGCTTGTATTTGTTAAATACAAATCGGGCACTCCACAGTTTCTGGATGTACGACAGGATCTGATCCAACGTATGAGGGCTGGATTGGGTATTGAGATTACCCATGTTCTCCCAATCAAGGTTATTCCAAAAACGACGAGTGGCAAGGTTCAGCGGTTCATGCTGAGAAACGAATATGAGCGTGGAGCATTTACCAAGGACATCGAGGCCATTGAAGAACTGATTCGCGAAAACACACAACAGCAAGGACACGAGACGGTTTCCGCATCGTCTTTGGAGTATACCGTACGTAAAGCCTGGGCCGAAATTCTTCAATTGCCCGCAGGAAAGATTGAGATGGATACTTCTTTTCTCGCACTTGGAGGCAATTCCATTCTCTCCTATCAATTACTTGACAAGCTGTCTGCACATATGGGACGTGAATTAGGACAAGAACTACTTGTTTTTTGCAGTACAGTACGTGAGATGGTGGAATATCTGCAGGAACTTCCAGCAGAAACGAAGGACTTTGAACAAGCTGAAACCACAGATAATCACCTGAATGTACATCGTGCTATTGCTATTACCGGACTGTCTCTGCGTCTGCCTGATGCCGACACCCAAGAGCAGTTCTGGAGCAATCTGGTTAACGGGTTAGATAGTGTTGACCGGGTTAGCCTAGAGCGTGCAACACGTTCCAAGCAACCCGATTGGGATGACTGGATTGGGGAACTGAAGCAACCGGATACGTTCGATCATGAGTTCTTTGAAATCCCGTCTGAACAAGCTGCATTTATGGATCCGCAGCATCGCAAGCTGCTGGAAGTTGCTCATGAGGCGCTGGAGGATGCGGGTATGCTCGTGGACCATGAGGATAAGCGTGATGTGGGTGTGTATGTAGGGATTAACCCTAGCACATACTTCGATCTGGTTGTTGATTATATGAACCGGAGTTTTGGAAAGGCTGTTCATTCTCACGCTATGGTAGGCAATATGTCCAATATTGCAGCAGCCTCCATTTCACACATGTACAATTTCACAGGACCGGCACTGTCCATAGATACGGCATGTTCTTCCTTTCTGGTAGCACTGACACAAGCTGTGGCGGCCATTCAGGACAAGCGTATCTCTGGGGCAGTTGTAGGTGGAGCGAACATTTTGGCTACACCGCATGTTCATCAACTATCACGCAATGCTGGAATCTGTTCTTCCACTCAACATACGAAGGTATTTGACCGGGAAGCAGATGGTTCAGTCCTGGGGGAAGGTGCTGTTGTTGTATATCTGGAGCCGCTAACAGAGGCAGTTCGCAACAATAAGCATATTTATGGTGTGATTCGCGGGACAGCGGTGAATAACGACGGATATTCCCTGGGCATTATGGCACCCAACCCTCAGGGGCAATATGAGGTACTCCGTGCCGCTTATCGCGATGCCAACCTAAACCCGAGCGAGATTTCTTATATTGAAGCACATGGATCGGGGACAAGGATTGGAGATCCAATTGAGGTGAATGCCTTGCTCCGACTGTTCCGGGAAAAGGGATATACAAGCGACAATTCAATTGGATTAGGTTCAGTCAAAACCAATATTGGTCATTTATTTGCAGCCTCCAGTGGAGCCAGTCTTGCCAAGGTTCTGCTCAGTATGCAGCATGGGGAACTGGCACCAAGTCTGCATATGGATAATCCGAATCCGGCCCTCCGACTGGACCAATCGCCGTTCCATATCGTTAGCGAGCGTAGATCATGGGATGTACCTGAAGGAAAAACACGGAAGGCAGGCATCAGTTCGTTTGGCCTGGGAGGTACGAATGCCCACATTGTGCTGGAAGAATGGAAAGCCCCTGTCCGTGCAGATGCCCCGGCACGAGGCCAATTGTTAACGTTCTCTGCGAAATCAGAGCAGGCTTTAAAAAAGCTGATTGATAACACGGAGCAATATGTGAAGAAACATGCGGACCTGGCACTAGAGGATCTTTGTTTTACCCGGAACAGATATAGAAAACATTATCGGTATCGTGCAGCAGTAGCTGTCAGCTCAACCGGAGAGTGGAACATCGAAGAGATGGAATTTGGCTTCAAGCCTAGAAACCGAGCTGCTCGTGTCAATATTGTGGTTGGGGGGCATGAAATTCGCGGAGAAGATGAAGCGGAAGCACGCCAAGTAATCAGGCCAGACGTTTCTAATGAAGATACGGTATCTACCTTGAACTACTGGGTGACCTTGCTTGAGACACTTGTACGTCTAGTCCCTTCCATTCAAGAGATTCGAGGAATAGCTTCAGGAGAGGAGCTTGTATCCAGTTTACATCTGGATGGCGAGGAACATCACAACGCTCATGCAAGCCAATCCATTCCAGTGAACAACAGAGTGACGTTAGAGAGTCTGCAAGACACACCTGGCAAGATGGCAAACGCCGACATTGTAATTATGATTGCTGCAGATCAGACAGTGCAGCAGCTTGAATACAGTGGCAAGGAGAGCTTCATCCGCCTGTCTGCCGAGCCGACACTTACCATGGAGGATCAGCTTGCTTTATTGCTGGGACAGCTTTATGTACGTGGTGCTGCGCTGGATTGGGAACAGTTACATCCGAATGGCTCTGGCCAGATTGTACATCTGCCAGCACACCCATTCGAGCCGTATGTACATTGGATAGATGTGAATCAGTGAACGGAGGTCATGATATGACAAAAGAAGAAATTGAGCTTTTTCTAAAAAGCGAGATTGCTGCAGCGTTGAATCAGGAGCCAGAGGACATCGATGAAGAGATGAATTTTCTGAAAATTGGTGTCTCATCTGTGCAGGCGCTCAAGATCATTAATCGTGCGCGTAAGCATCTTCAAGTTGACATCAGTCCGGTTGCGTTGTTTGAATACAAAACAATTGCCGAGTTCGCCGCCTATCTCAATGAATCTCTTCTTCAAGAGGGGGTTGCCGAATGATTGAAGTGGATGTAGAGCAAGAGATCATTCATGAAGCTGAATTGTTTGCTGCCCGTGAAATTCGTCCTTATGCTCAACAGATTCAAGAGCAGCAAGCCATTCCCAGAACATTGATCCGTGCCATGGCTGAAAAAGGTTACTTGGCTGCCTCGATCCCGGCTGAATATGGCGGAATGGGTCTCGGTCCCAAGGCGTACGGGCTGTTGACTGAAGTATTTGGCAAGGCTCTTCCAGCCGTTCGCAGCTTGTTAACGGTACATACTTCACTTGTAAGTGAAACTTTGGTACGTTTCGGAACGCCTGAGCAAAAATCGTCCTGGCTGCCCAAGTTGGTGAAGGGAGAATGGATTGCTGCCTTTGGCCTGACTGAACCGGAAGTTGGTTCGGATGCCAAAAGTGTAAAGACCGAGTGGAGAGAAGAATCGGACTGTTATGTTTTGAATGGAAAAAAGAAGTGGATCACGTTTGGACATTTGGCAGATGTATTTATCATTATTGCCTCGAATCAGGGACGAAGCACTGCTTTTTGGGTCGAACGCCAGTTTGAGGGGGTACAGACCAAACCTATTGAAGGTGTCATGGTTGCGGGAGAGACAGGTATAGCTGAGATTGATCTCCATGAGGTGCGTGTACCAAAGAATCACATTATTGGACGTCTGAATGAAGGTTTTGAGTACATCGTAACCGGGGCGCTGGACCAGGGCAGATATAGCATAGCCTGGGCAGGGCTGGCGATCGCGCAGGAAGCGCTGGATGCCATGGTGACTTACTCAAGGAAGCGGAAGCAATTTGACCAGAAGCTGAGTCATTTTCAGCTGATTCGCGGCATGATTGGAGATGCGGTGACAAAAGTCCATGCAGCACGAGCATTATGTTTACGGGCAGCCGAGCTGAGAGAAGCCAAGGACCCGCAGGCCGCCATGGAGACAACGATCGCCAAATATTTTACGTCCAAAGTTGCTGTTGAAGTTGCAAGCGATGCGCTACAGGTTCATGGTGCGAACGGAATTAGTAACCAATATCCTGTTGCCAGGTTGTATAAGGAAGCCAAAATTCTGGAGATTATTGAAGGTTCTTCTCAG
The DNA here is from genome assembly GCF_030369595.1 of Paenibacillus sp. PK1-4R. Taxonomy (NCBI): domain Bacteria; kingdom Bacillati; phylum Bacillota; class Bacilli; order Caryophanales; family Paenibacillaceae; genus Paenibacillus; species Paenibacillus sp. PK1-4R. The sequence goes on along the minus strand of NZ_CP126535.1, from coordinate 4,944,360 downwards.
ATGCAGCAGGAGATGATCTCGCATTACGGATTAAAAGCCTATTACAAGCGTGGCGGTAGCGTATGACGTTCTGTGCGCTATTTCCCGGCCAGGGAAGCCAGTATATCGGAATGTGCAGCGAGTTGTTGGACAGTGAGCCGGAGGCGAATCAGATCTTTGCGGAAGCGAGCGAGGTGATCGGATTTGATTTGAAAGCACTGGTTATGGAAGGGACCCTGGATCAATTGACGGTCTCTGAATATGCTCAGCCTGCTGTACTGACGGCAAGCTACGTTCTATTTGACTCATTTGTTCGGCGGACTGGAATGACTCCAGATTATGCAGTAGGTCACAGTTTGGGGGAAATTTCGGCTTTAGTAGCGGCGGGAGCATTGCGATTTGCTGATGGAATCCGTTTTACAGCTCAGCGTGGTGCGTTGATGCATCGCTCCATTCAGGAGCAAAAAGGAAGAGCGGGTATTGTTGTTGATGTAACCCAAGAAGCGCTTGAAGAATTAGTCGAGAAAATTCGTCAGAACGAGTATGTGACGATCTCCGGTTATAATTCACCGGGACAGTTTGTCGTCGCAGGTACTGCGAAGGGGCTTCAATTGCTGGATGATCAGGTGGATGGCTACGGTGGGGAATTCATTCCTTTTCGCATGATGCCAATGAAGGCAGATGCACCTTATCATAGCGAGTTGATGCAGTTCATTCAGCCTGAGCTTGAAGAGATGCTTGCAGGGATTTCCTTCTCTGCACCGGTGTTTCCCATCTGCTCTACAGTACATGGGGAGTTCATTCGTGGAGCCGAGGACATTCCTAAGCTGCTGAGCAGCCAGCTTTTGCAACCCATTCGCTGGAATCAGGCATTGGCACGTGTTCAAAATCTGGGAGCAACGGTATGGATCGATATCGGTCCAGGCCAGAGCGTAAGAAATATGCTGGCTGAGAATAAGACCTTGCCTGCAGCCTATTCGCTGGATGGTCCGCAAGATCGGTCCAGGTTACTGGAGCGATATGAAGCAGTAAACCAGACAAGTGGGGGAGGCGATAAGGGATGATCACGGAGATGATGCAGTACAATCAGCGGGTGAAACAATGGCTGCCTGGAGGTGTGCACTATAATTTTCACCTTCCTTGGGAAGAGACGCCGCTCCATTTCAAGCATGCTTCCCGAAGCAGAGTGACGGATATGAACGGCAACGAGTATTTGGATCTATATGCCCGCTTTGGTGCCCTCATTGTTGGCCACGGCAACGAGGAGTATAACGAGTGTCTGAAGGATACCATTGACCGTGTTCTTTCCGTAAGTCATTGCGATCTGGATGCAGAGGCTCTGGAACTGATCCATCAATATGTACCTTCAGCAGAGATGATTCGTTTTGGGTTATCAGGAACGGAGATTGTCCAGAATGCACTTCGTCTTGCCCGGGCGTGGACAGGTAAAAATCGCTTTGTACGTTTTGAAGGCCATTATCATGGCAATGCGGACAATATTATGGGTGGCAAGACTGCACGTACAGGTTTGCCTGTACCCTCAGACTATCCTGGTGACATGAAAGGAACAAAGGGGAGGGCAAGGGATGCCATGGAATCTCAATCCTACCTCCTGCCATGGAATGACGCAGCCCGTCTGGAGGAACTATTTCGCCAGCATGGAGACGACATTGCAGCAGTAATCATGGAGCCGGTTTGTGTAAATGGAGGCGGAGTCATGCCTGCTCCGGGTTATCTGCCAAAAGTCAGACAGTTATGTGACCAGTACCAGGTCGTGCTCATTTTTGATGAGATTATAACAGGATTCCGTATGGGACTCGGTGGTGCCCAACAGTTATTCGGTGTAACACCCGATCTGACTACACTTGGGAAGGCAATCGCCGGTGGCGGAGTTCCGGTGTCAGCCCTGGTTGGCCGAGCGGATATCATGAAGTTGCTTGTAGACAAAAAAGTAATTCATGCGGGTACGTTTAATGGCTATCCATTAGGTACAGCTGCTGTAAAAGCTACGCTGGAAATGTTGGGACGCAATGGAGGACAGGCGATGCACAGCATGAATCGCCACGCTGAGATGATGCATGACATACTCTGCCAGGAAGCAGTGAAGGTGGGTCTGCCTTTAATTGTTCAGGGGCCGTCCGGCTGTGCTTCTTATCACTGCTGCACGGAGCCGCTTACGGATACGGCTGATTATACGTTTGAATTGATGTCTTTTGATATTTTGCTAAATAGCAAGCTTGCTGAGCACGGTATTCTGGTATCTACGCTCTCGCGGATGTATCCGAATATCCTGCTTGATATGCAAGATGTTGCCTGGTTCAGTGAGCGTGTCCCTGCAGCACTTGCAGAAATGAAAGAGCTCTACGACGAGCTGGTCTGATGGTAGCTCAATACGGAGGTGATTAGGTATGCATAATCGACTCATTGCAATCATTGGCGCAGGGGTGATGGGATGCGCCACGGCACTGGATGTCGCGAGGGCTGGTTATCGTGTAATTTTGCAGGATATTTCGGCGTCGGTCATCGAACACGCCCCTGATGTTATACGTCGTGAATATCGTTCAGCTTGTTTCCTGAAGCAAGGGTACGGTCAGGTGCCCTTGGATCAGATCATGGAACGAATCTCGTTCCAGACACAAGATGAAGGTGTGGAAGAGGCAAGTATCATTATTGAAAATGTAACCGAGAACCTGGAGTTGAAAAAGGAAGTTTACGCACGACTATACCACACGGCTCGTCCGGATGCTTTATTTGCGCTAAATACAAGCTGTATATCCGTGACAAAGCTCGCTTCATTTTTGCCTGACCCAGGTCGAGTCATTGGGGTGCATCTGATGAATCCGGTTCCCGTTAAATCCATGGTGGAGGTGATCAAAGGACATCATACAACGCAGGGTACGGAACATGAGATGGTAGCGTTTTTGGAAACTCTTGATAAAAGTCCAGTTGTCATAGAGGATCTGCCTGGGTTTGTCTCTAATCGCCTCTCGCACTTGTTAATGAATGAAGCGGCGTACATTGTACAGGATGGAATCGCTACACCCGAGCAGGTGGACGCCATTATGAAGAAAGGCTTCAATTATCAGATGGGGCCGCTGGAGACGGCGGATCTGATTGGTCTGGATACGGTCGTGCATTCATTGAAAGTATTGTACGACAGCTATCAGGACCCCAAATTCAGATGCTGTCCGATGTTGCAGAAAATGGTTGATGCAGGACAGTGGGGGCGGAAGACGGGTCAAGGATTCTATGCCTACTAAGATGAAGGGTGGCATGACCATGGAAAAGCTCAAGGATATCAAATGCATCGTTTGGGATCTGGACCACACCATATGGGATGGAGTTTTGCTTGAATCTGCAGATGTGCAACTGAAGCCGGGCTTAAAGGAGGTGATTGAAAAACTGGACCAGCGAGGTATTTTGCATTCTGTTGCCAGTAAAAATGATGCAGAGCTGGCTTGGACGAAACTAAACGAACTGGGCATCGCCGAATATTTTCTATATCCCGAAATCCATTGGGATGCGAAGTCTGTCTCTGTTCAGCGGATTCAGCAGAACATTAATATCGGTATGGATGCCATTCTGTTTGTGGATGATCAACCTTTTGAACTGGAAGAAGTGCAAAGTGTACATGCTGACATTCAGGTACTTCATGCGGATCAATATGAAACCATGCTTGATGACCCAAGGCTGATGCCCCGATTCATTACAGCCGACTCTGCGTGCAGAAGGCAGATGTATCAGGCGGATACGCTCCGTAAACAGGCTGAGGAACAGTATGAAGGACCTTCAGAACAATTTCTGGCTACGCTGGGCATGAAATTTTCCATCTACGAGGCTACTGAGGATGATCTTCAACGTGCAGAGGAACTTACCGTTCGCACCAATCAGCTAAATGCAACCGGAATTACCTACAGTTACGAGGAGCTGCATCAACTGATGACCTCGCAGGACCATATGTTATTGGTGTGTGAACTCGAAGACAAATACGGGACGTATGGCAAAATTGGGCTTGCACTTATTCACATGCAGCAGAAAGTATGGCGGCTAAACATGCTTCTGATGTCTTGCAGAGTGATGTCCAGGGGAGCAGGGAGTGTACTGCTAACGTATATCATGCGTGAAGCTCAGAAGCAGGGCAAACAGATGCTTGCGGACTTCAGGGATACCGGAAGGAACCGGATGATGAATATCAGCTATCGCTTTGCCGGTTTCAAGCAGCAATCTGCAGATCAGGAAGGAAGAGTACTGTTTCATCATGATTTGCAGCAGGCTGTAGAGTTTCCAGACTACATTGAGGTTTTAGTGCCCGAGGGGCAACATCAATAACAAGGGGGAAGGGCAGTGGATTATCGTCAGGAAATTCGGGAGTTTATCGGGAACAACCTCACCATGGATCATGAGGACGCTCAGATTAATGATAATGACAATTATTTTGAGCAGCGGTTCGTCAATTCGCTCTTTGCGATGCGTTTGGTGGACTTTGTAGAGCGTAGATTCCAGATTGAGATAGCAAATGAAGATCTGGATTTGGCGAATTTCTGCACAATTAACCGTTTGCATGATCTTATTGAGAGAAAGTTGACTGAGAAGGAGGCGGCACTATGATTACAGCTAATCAGGCATCCATTCGTCCAGTCACAAGTCCGGCAACCAGCCCGTCCAACAAATATATGTATTTGTTTTTGGGAATTTCCTTTGGCACATGTTATGGAATCGCAAGTTTGTTCATGTTCTTTGCGGATTTTATTGTACCCATAACAGGTGAGTTAACCCTGATGCATCCACTTGCGATCGTTGCTCTGTATTCACCTTCCATTGCCGGATTAATTACATGTTATGTGATGGGCGGAACGGAAGCATTAAAAGGAATGTTTATGAAGCTGGTTCCGCGCAGACAGGACCTGTTCTGGATACCGCTCATTATTGGAATTTCCATCATCTTTGCATCAACAATGCACTTTGGTTCCTTGTTATTCGGCATACCGGTCCCTGAGTTGACATATAGTGTACCTGAAATGATCTGGTTGGGGATTGTGAATCTGATCAAGGAGACGGGGCTGATTGGTGGGCTGTTTGGCTGGATCGGATTTTTGCTTCCATTCTTGCAAGGGAAGTTAAAAAATAATATAACAAGTGGTCTGATTACCGGCCTGTTGTTCGGATTATGGGTGCTTCCGGGATACTTGATTTCCTCTTTTGGCACCTCAACCACTTACATATACTACGTTGTTCAGCTTATGGCATTTATCGTGTTCCAAAGTTATATCTTCAATGCAACCAAAGGTACACTTCTGTTTTATCTGCTTGCATTCTGGCTTGTAGCCACAGGAAGTCAAATTGATTTGTACTACTTTAATCCGCAAGTTCAAATTATGCAATTCTTCTTTTTTGTAATATCGGCTATTGTCATACATGTCATCTTCAAGCGTAAAAATGTGGATACTTCACTTCAGACATTCCCTGCATATGTTCTGGAAAGAAAGTAAGCCTGGTTATGGTGGTGAATAAGTGATGGAACCGATCTACTTGGAGCAGCTACAAAAGGGGGAGGGAAACAGACAAATAGTCTGTTTTCCTTATCTCGGTGGGAACTCCAACAGTTTTCAGCCCCTAGTGCCTTACCTTCCTGACACGGAAATTTGGGCGTTTACGCCCCCGGGTCATGGTCTGAACACCGAAAGACCCCTGGAGCATATGCAGCAACTCGTAGAACTGTATACCAGCAAGCTGCTGGATGTTATACAGCCCGGCAGTCTGTTATTTGGACATAGTCTGGGAGGAATTACAGCCTACTTCGTTGCGCAGCGCTTATGTCAGGAACGTCCAGATGTAGCTAAAACGCTACGGCTTGTGTTATCTGCCTGCAACACGCCTGACGAATGCGGGATGCAGAATTATGATCGGATGTCAGACGGAAATCTGATTGATCATCTGTTTTCCTATGAAGCTCTTCCGCAAGAACTGATACACGAAAAAGAATTATTGAATTATTTTCTGCCCGTCATCCGGGCGGATTTCAGGATGCTGGAATCTGCAGCAACGCTTGAGTATGAGCCGCTCTCATTGCCGGTGTTGTATCTGTGGGGAGAACGAGATCGTACCGTTACCCTTCAATCAGCGTTGAGATGGGGCCGATATTTTAACACACCCATGAAGCTTCAAACCATCAAAGAGGGTGCTCACATGTTCATGATGCATCAACCTTCAACGGTGGCGCATTGTCTGACAAGCTTTATGACTCCAGATAAATAGGAACAACTTGTAGATGAGAGGAGCCATGTTCGTTTATGCTGCTACGAATGCTGAGAAACGATATAACGAGAAAAAAAGGGATTACGGCTGCGTTATTTATTTTTGTGCTGCTGGCCGCCTTGCTGGTATCTTCGGGGTCACGAATGATTATGGAACTGACGAGTTCCATCCAATATCTATTTTCTGAATCCAAAACACCACACTTTGTGCAAATGCATGCCGGAGAACTCGATCAGGCCAAAGTGAACACATGGGCTGAAGAAAATGCCATGGTCCAGCAGCATCAGATTGTGGAAATGGTCAACATTGACGGCTCTAATCTGTTTCTCGGAGCAGAGTCCGAAAAGAACAGTGTTATGGACATTGACTTTGTTACACAGAATCAGGGTTTCGACTATTTGTTGAATCTGGACAGTGAGATTATTCAGGTTAACGATGGCGAGATCGCGATTCCGGTATATTACATGCAGCAAAATAAATTGAGCGTGGGCGACCAGGTTCGGATCGATAATGGTCAATTTGAGCGTTCTTACACCATCGTTGATTTTGTCCGTGATGCTCAGATGAATCCATCGGTTGTGCACTCCAAACGTTTTATTGTGAGTGATGGGAATTTGCAGGAATTGAAGCAGGGCATCGGAGAGATGGAGTATCTCATTGAATTCCGGTTGACCGATCCCGGACTGACGAGTGAATTTACCCAGGCTTACCAAAATGCCGGACTTCCCAATGCGGGTCCAGTCGTAACCTATGGGCTGTTCCAGGTACTGAATGCGATGACCGACGGAGTTATTGCAGCCGTTATTATTTTGGTCAGTCTTGTACTGATTCTGATCGCGATGCTTTGCATCCGATTCACAATGCTTGCGACCATCGAAGAGGATTATCGTGAGATTAGTGTCATGAAAGCGATAGGGATCGCAGAGAAGGATATTAAGAGACTATATCTGATGAAGTATGTATTTATGGCGGGATTTGCATCCGTGCTTGGTTACATTGCATCACTTGGCGTTAACAGACTATTTGTTTCCAACATCATGTTGTATATGGGAAAAGCACCTGCAACCCTGTTGCATTTCGCGATTCCGTTATTAGCTGCTGGAATAATATTTGCCATGGTTGTTCTGTTCTGTCGAACGGTACTGCGGCGTTTTCGTTCCATCTCCGCGGTGGATGCTCTCCGTACCGGGAGCCTTGGAGATACACAGATCATTCGAAACCGGCTCAGTTTGTCCCGCAATCGCTGGTCTTCCGTACCTGTCTTTCTTGGTCTGAAGGAAGTCATACAGCGAATCAAGATGTTCCGATTATTGTTGTTCGTCTTTGTAGTCAGTTCATTTATCATGATTGTGCCGGTCAATTTCCTGAACACTTTGCAGGCGCCAAGTTTTATCTCTTATATGGGTGTTGGACAAAGTGATATTCGCATTGACTTGAGGCACACAGATGATGTGGAGCAGCGTTATGACAATCTGGTTGCCCAGATCCAAAATGATAAAGACATCAAAACGTATTCCCCATTGGTGACAAGCCAGTTCAAGATTAAAAATGCGGAAGGAAGTTACGATAATCTGAGTGTAGAAACTGGGGATTTCAGTATTTTCCCATTGTCTTATGTTAGCGGTAATGCGCCAACAACCGAGAATGAAATTGCGTTATCTGATGCAAACAGTAGCGAGCTGCACCTGAAGACTGGTGAGCAACTTACCTTGCTGGTTAATGGCAAGGACCAGATGATGACGGTCAGCGGAATATACCAGGACGTTACAAATGGTGGCAAAACGGCGAAGGCCTTATTACCTTACAACAAGGATAGTGTGTTGTGGTACGTGGTCAGTTTGGATCTGAATAATCGCGGGGACATGGCTACCAAAATTGCTGAATATGAGGCGGCTTTCTCGCCAGCCAAAGTAACCGATCTTCAAGGTTATCTGGATCAGACGTTAGGCGGAACCATCCAACAATTGAAATTGGTGACGATGCTGGCCTTGGTCATCGGTGTTTTCATATCTATTTTAATTACAGCACTGTTCCTTCAGATGTTAGTAGCCAAGGACAACAACGACATTGCTGTACTAAGAAGCCTTGGGTTTGCCTTGTCTAAAATCAAGTTCAAGTATGTCGTGATGTCACTTGTCATATTAATCTTAGGGGTTGTTACTGGAACGATATTGTCGAATACGTTGGGTCCGTTGCTGGTTAGTGCCATTATGTCGACGTTCGGTGCTTCCAATATTGTTTTTGTTGTTAACCCGTTACAGGCATATATCTTATGTCCATTGTTACTTGCAGGCACGATTGTACTAACAGCATGGATTAGCATCCAATCGATCAAGGAAACGAGCATATCCAAAATGATTGTCGAATAGGGAGGATCAACGATGACAACTATACTTGAGGCTAAAGACGTGAATAAATCGGTAGCGATCGGCGAGAATGAAGAACATAACATCTTAAAAGATATCAACCTTCAATTAAAAAAGGGAGAATTTGTTTCCATCATGGGGCCATCTGGCTCAGGTAAGTCTACCTTACTGTACAACATAAGTGGTATGGATCAGATTAGCGCTGGAAGTGTCTATTTTAATGGCAAAAAAATATCGGCATTTCAGGAGAGGGATCTGGCAAGTCTACGTTTGACCAAGATGGGGTTCATCTTTCAAAATATTCATCTGCTCAAAAATCTGAATCTATTAGACAATATCGTACTTTCCGCGTATCTGGCCAAGAATAGCAGCAGAGAAACGATTAATACACGGGCGATGTCATTAATGAAAAAAATGGGGATTGATGAGCTGGCCGGGCATAACATCACCCAAGCCTCAGGCGGACAGCTTCAACGGATTGCCATCTGCCGTGCGCTGATTAATAATCCAGATATTTTATTCGGCGATGAACCAACGGGGGCGCTGAATTCCAAATCAACGTATGAGATCATGGATATTCTGGGCGATATTAATGCAACGGGTACAACCATTCTGCTGGTGACCCATGATGTGAAAGTCGCTGCCAGATCTGAACGTGTGCTGTTTATGATGGACGGTAAGCTGGTTGCAGACAAAAATATTGGAAAATATGCAAGAGAGCGTCAGGATCTGAAAACAAGGGAAAGCCATTTGGCGCAATGGTTGACTGAAATGGGGTTCTAAAAAAAGAACTCCATGACTACAATAGACCGACAGTCGGTCGAACGTATCGGAGGCCAGGATATGAGACTGATAAAAAACCCGGAAGAACGCAGGAATGAAATTTTGGATGCCGCCGAGATTCTGTTTGTAACAAAGGGATATACCAAAGCTACGGTCATGGATATCCTTCAGGCGTGCAACATTGCCAAGGGTACATTTTATTATTATTTTCAGTCCAAGGAAGAGGTTATGAACGCCATCGTTATGCGTTTTATTCTGAGCGGAGAGGCATCGGCCAGACACGTGGTGTCTGACCCCAAACTGAACGCCCATGATAAAATTTTTCGCATCATGATGGCGCAGAATCAGCCAGACGGCAGAAAACATGATCTCATCGAGCAATTGCACAGTGTTCATAATGTGGAGATGCACCAAAAGAGTCTTGTAGAGACGGTAATTCGATTAAGTCCCATCTTGGCCGAGGTGGTAGAGCAGGGCATTCAGGAGGGGGTATTTCATACACCTAACCCAAAGGAATCCATCGAATTCCTGCTTGTATCGTCACAATTTTTGCTGGATCGAGGCATCTTTCAATGGGAGGAGGAAGAACTCCAAAAAAAGGTTGAAGCATTCACACATATTATGGAACGTGTGCTGGGAGCAGAAAAAGGAAGCTTCGCCTACGTCACTCGTCTTTATTTTCCGAATCAAGGTTAGCCGAGAAAGGAGTATCATCCATGGAACATACCGTTCAAAAATCATTTAAAAAGTTTCTGGTAGTATGGTTCGGTCAGCTCATCTCCATGATTGGGATTGGACTGACAGCCTTCTCCCTGGGGGTGTATGCCTTCGAAAAAACGAATACGGCAACAAGTGTTGCATTGATTACCTTATTCACGTTTCTGCCGAATATCCTGCTTCGACCTATTGGAGGGGTACTGGCCGACCGATTCGACCGTCGAACGATGATGATTATCGGCGACCTGGGGTCGGCAGCCGGTTTGATTTTCATTCTGTCGATTATGCTCACAGGTGATATCCAATTATGGCATATCTACGTGGGAGTGGCCTTTAGTTCGGTGTTTTCCGCGCTGCAGAGCCCGGCATATAAGGCCTCTGCTACGGACCTGCTGGATAAGGATCAGTTCTCGAAAGGAAGCGGTCTTGTACAACTGGCTGAATCCTCGAAGTTTCTGTTTTCACCCATCATTGCGGGCATTCTGCTTAGTATAACAACCATTGAAGTCATTCTGGTCATTAATATTCTGACATTCCTGGTTGCCATTCTGGCTGTGCTGGTTATTCGGAAGAGCATGAAGGTGGAGCGAGAGGATCAAGAAGACAAAAACTGGATCACCGATATGCAAGAGGGCTGGAGGGAAGTTGTAACCAACAAGGGAGTACTGTTGCTGGTGGTGATTATTTCACTTGTCACCTTTTATCTGGGATTCCTGGAGACACTCATTGGTCCGATGCTTCTGTCATTCACGGATGCAAAGACACTTGGAACGTTTCAGTCTGTTAGCGCCATCGGCATGCTGATTAGCAGCTTGTGCATCGGCATATTTACAATAACAAAGAGATACGCAAGTGTGCTTGTGATGGGTCTGATTTTGTGCGGTTTGTCCTTCTCGCTTCTGGGGATATCCACCAACATTTATTTTATTATCTTCGCAGGTTTTCTGTTCCTGTCATCGCTGCCGTTTGTCAATATGAGCGCAGATGTGCTGGTGCGAAACAATATCGCCAACGAAAAGCAGGGCAGGGTATGGGGAATCATTGGTATTCTGTCACAACTCGGGTTTATTATCGCGTACAGTTTGGCTGGATTTCTGGCCGACCATGTGTTTAATCCGTTGCTGATGGAGGGGGGAGCACTGGCTTCGTCTGTTGGTCAAATTATTGGAACTGGGCCAGGCAGAGGTATTGCCTTTCTGTTTATCATCGCGGGTCTGTTTGTTATTCTGATCGCAATAATCACATCCCGTTTGAAAATGATCAAATCTCTGGAGCAGAGCCCAGATATAGCGGCTCCATCCGATGTTGGCGGATTGGCGCACGATTAATTCGAATCCAACAGCGTAAGCCCTTGTCCGCAGCAGCGTGTGATGCTTCTTCTGTACGAAGAAGTTATTCACACGATGAGCAGACAAGGGCTTTTTTGTGCTGAGGAGTCAGCAGATGTAATTAGACAAGATGCGTTTGTGTATTGGATTGTCGGTGGAGCTTACCCTTTAACAGCCCCAGAAGTTAGTCCTCCTACAATATACTTTTGCCCAATGAGGAACACAATCAACACAGGCAATGAGGTGAGCACAATATCGGCACTGACCAGATTCCACTGGGCACTGAATTGCCCGAAGAAGTTATATACAGCCAGTGTCATCGGCCACATCTCCACTGTATTCAGCATATAGAGTGGGGCAGTAAACTCATTCCAGACACTCAGGAAATTAAGAACAAATACCGTTACCAGCACCGAGGTTAACAAAGGTACAATGATTCTCAGGAACAGCTTGATCCCATTACATCCGTCCATGATCGCGGCTTCATCCAGCTCCTTCGGGATGTTAGACACAAACGCATACGTAATGAACAGCGAGATTGGAATACCCATAGCCGTGTAGAGCAGAATCATGCCGACATGTGAATTGATCATACCCATGGACTTCATGACTTCCATCAGCGGAATGTAGTTTAGCGGCAGTGTGATACCGAGAATCAGGAAGAAGTACAGAAACTTGCTGAGCTTCGAATGGTTGCGTGATAACGTGAAGGCTGAGAAGGCCACAACAAACACCAGTAGCAGAGAAGAAGCCCCGGAATGCAGCAGACTGTTGAAAAAAGAACCGCCCAAGTGTCCCTGTTCATAGACGATTTTGTAATTTTCGAAGATAAACTTCTCGGGCAGCGTCAGCTTCAGCACTTTGGCCTCGGCGTCCGACTTGAATGAATTCAGTACAATGACCACAAAAGGAATCAAGACCATCAGGCTAAGCAGCCAGGCGAGTGCATTTAACCCGATCGAAGCCAATCTTTTTCTCAATCGCATGTCAGTATTCCACCTTTCGGTTCATCAAACGAATGATGAAAAAGGAGATGATCGCCATGATGACAAACAGAATGGTAGATAGCGCACTCCCCAGTCCCCAATACCCTTTGGCAAAAGAGGAATAGACAGCCGTGTTAATGACATCTGTTGCGTTACCGGGGCCACCGTTGGTTAGCACGTATACGGCATCGAATACTCTCAGCCCATACGTAATATTGAGTACCGTGGCGATGGTAATGGTAGGCATCAGCATCGGAATGGTGATCCGGAACAGCTTTTGCCCAAATCCGGCGCCGTCAATGGACGCTGCCTCGTAATAATCCCGGGGGATGGCGAGCAGTCCGGCGATGAACAGCACCATGATGTACCCCATGCCTTTCCACGTGTCCACTGCCATGATGGATGGCATGGCCCAGGTTAGGGAGCCCAGCCAGTTCTGGGCGAGAACATCCAGCCCTAATGAACGCAGGGTTACGTTAACGAACCCGTTGTTTGGGTCGAGCAGACTTTTGAACACAAGCCCAACAATCAGGAACGACAGCACCTGTGGGGAGAAGATGATCATCCGGTGCAGATTCGCGGCCTTTACACCGCTGACCAGCAGCAGGGCCAGAAACAAGCCGAGAACCGTCTTGGCGATGGATGTAACCAGGGTGAAGAGGACTGTGTTTTTGATAAAAAGCAGATAGGTCGGATCACCCGCCAGAATAGTGCGGAAATGCTCCAGACCGATAAAGTTCTTCTCCGAACTATAACTATTCCAGTCAGTGAAGGAATAATAGATGCCCAGCAGGGCGGGAGCAACGATGAACAGCAGATATAATACAATCGCTCCAGATGAGAAATACCAGGGATAGATTTTGTTTGCATTCATAACCGGTAACACCTTTCCTTCCTGCCAAAATACATGAGCGGGCAAACGCCCGCTGCATGTAACACTGTTCAGCGTTTATATTTATCTGAAATATGCGCTGTTACTGCCACTTCTCATCTTTCAGCACTTTGGCTTGTTCAGCACGACGTTTATCAATATTTTGCAAAATCTGATCCGGTGTCATTGCGCCAGCGAACATGCCTGACAAGTCCTTGCCAATATCCATCCATTGTGGATCAATATATTTCACAGCGGCCTGCATGACCGTACCTTTTTCATGATTTTTCTCATAATCAATATAGTCCTGTGTCAGCTTAGGTTCGATTTCCGGCCAGCAGATCGTCAGATTGCCTTCACCTTCATCGAACACACGTTGCAGATGATCATGCTCTGTAATCCAGCGGAAGAATTTCAGCACTTCTTCAGGATGTTTACTGTTTTTGTTACCAAACATGGCAGCTGAACCGCCGGGATTCACACCAATCGTCTGATTATCTCCCCACGGCATGACAAAGAACCCCATATTGTCTTTCATTGCCGGATACGCTTCGGAAACTTCCTTTTCCGTCCCTGGAACCCGAAGCAACATAGCAGCTTTTTCCTGACCAAACGCTTCAATTCCCGCTTCTACCGTATTGGACAAGAAGTCTTTGCCGAAATAACCGAGATCCGCAAATTCTTTTAACTGTTCAATGACCGTCTTGAGTTGCGTCATATCTGCGACTTTCATCTCATTGTTATTTAATTTCTCGTAGGTTCCCGCTGTTGTTTGCTCATAGTTAGGTCCCGTTTCGAACAAAGGCAGAACCTGATACCACCCGCTGGCAGGTGCCTGATAGAACGGAATAATGTCTTTATCCTTAATTTTCTGGCTGATCGCCTTGAATTCGGCATAGGATGTAGGAGGCTCTATGCCGAGCTCTTGGAAGATACGTTTGTTATAGTACACATACCAGATTTTCGTTGGCGCAAAAGAAACCCCATACACCTTTTCATTGTGACTGACGGTTGGCAAAATCTCTTCAGACATCCGACCTGTGAATTCCTCATTGGTTAGGTCAATGGCATTTTCCTCTGGTCTTACGTTAGCCGGCATGCTCAGTGGGTCCACATCAACATTGAAAATGTCAGGTGCTTCGCCAGAGGCCAGCTTTACCTTGATCAGGTCACGCCACTGTGCGTCAGGTACGACCTGAAAATCAATTTTGACACCGGTCTCCTGCTTATATTCCTTGGCCATCGTCTGCATGATGCCTGTACGCGGTATACCGGATTGGCTTGTTCCAAACGTGAGAGTCACCTTACCCGAACCTTCCGTACTTTTACCTGAGTTGCACCCGGCAAGCAGCAGAGTGGAGAGCAGGAGCACACTTGCAAGCGAAAATAGAAATCGTTTTCTCATCATTAAACCTCCCGGAATATAAAGAAAATTGTCACTTGCCGAAACGCTTAATGTAAGCGTATTCTTATGTGGATAACTTTACTGTGAACAGCGGATGTGCTCAATAGACAAAAGCGTTCAGTTGGGTGGACATTTTCGAATGGTGTGACAGATATCATCATAGAACGAGGTGTGTGGGAATTGCGATATCGATTTGGAACGCTTCAGCAAAGTCTGTTTGCCTATTACTCTGCGGTATTTATTATCTTTTCGCTGATTGTGGCGGGGCTTCTGTATGTTTTTCTCGCAAGTGACATTCGTCATCGAAGTGAAGAACAACAGAGACAACTGGGGGTGTCAATCGTCAGTAACCTGGATCAGGAAGTGGTGAAAATGAACAACTTCTCCATGAATATCGTGTACTCCAATCTGGTCAAAGAACACTTCAGTCACTACTTGGCACCAGCGGAGGATAGCGAGCAGACAATGACGAGTGATCCGGCATTGTATAAGGATACAACCACACTAATTGATGTCATTCTCGCGATCATTAGCAGCTCCAATACAGCCAAACAGGCCAATATCTATGATGTAAATGGCAAGATGCTGGGAGCGGGTGCATTCAACGGTCAACTGTCTGTGGATCTGACTAAGCGACCGTGGTACAAGGAAACCTGGGAGCGGAGCGGCTGGCGGGTGATTCAACTGTTAGAGGGGGGAGCTTTGCCCATGCCAACAGGTGAGGGGAAATCAGATCAATCCTACATTTCCCTTACTCGGGTGTACAAAGATGGCAACTATGTCAGCCAGGGTGTTGTTGAGATTTTGCAGGATGCCGGAACCCTGTTCCAGCATTTGAATGATTTGCAGGCGAGTAACGATGATCTTCGGATCTATGTAGTGGATGAACAAAATACACGGTTGTATCCACTTTCTTCGGTTGATGATGCTTCTCAAGCTAGCCACTTCGATGATGTGGACTTGATTCAGAATCTTTCATTTCCACCGGATACGATGCAGGAGATCACCGATCCGTTGAATCATTCCAAACAGATGATGACGTACATGACGTCACAGGAGACAGGATGGACCGTTGTTGTCATGCAGTCCAAACAGTCCCTTTTCGCGAGTCTCAACCGGATGGCTGTGATGTTTATCGGTGCGACGTTAGCTACTCTCATGCTGATTCTGGTTCTCTCGTATCTAATCTCCAAACGGGTTACATTGCCGCTACATCGCTTGCAGCGCATTATTCAGAAAACGGGTGAGAATGATCTGGTATCGGGTCAGGATTCCGGTCAGTTGTTCAAGCTGGAGCATCCCGGTTCTATCCGGGAGATGGATGAGCTAAATGATACGTTTATCCGGCTGAATCAACAGCTTGTGCAATCGTTTCAGGACAGGCTGGCGATGAAATCTCAGGAGACAGAAGCGAGATTACTGGCGCTGCAATCCCAGATGAACCCGCATTTTCTCTATAACAACATCACAAATATTAGCATCATGGCGGAAGAAAGCATGAATGAGCAGATTGTCGCGTTCTGCGCCAATATTGCGTCTATGCTGCGTTATATTTCTACTCCGGGAAAGAGTGGGGTTCCACTGTCTCAAGAATTGGATTATTGTGAGCGATATCTGGAGTGTATGAAGATTAGGTTTGAGGATGATCTACACTACGAGTTTCATATTCCGGAAGAGATGCAGCTTATCCAGGTTCCGATGCTGATGGTACAACCACTACTCGAAAATGCCATGAAATATGGACTGGGTGATACCCCGCCATGGAAACTGAATATTACTGGAGATATGGATGCGGAACAGCAGACCTGGCAGATCCACGTGGAAGACAACGGGCCTGGCATGGAACCCGAAGCACTTGCCAAGATCATGCATTACATCGAACAATCACAGGAGTGGGAGCGTATGCCTGACCTTAAAATTAACGGAATGGGACTCAAGAATATATGGGTCCGATTGAAATTATGGTATGGCACGGCAGCCCGCATGCAGATTAGGAACAAGCCTTCCGGCGGTGTCCAGATTACCATAGGTGGTTCCATTGGAAAGGAGCATGACTGAACCCATGACAATCAAATACAGAACGATTATTGTGGAAGATGAAGCCCTGATTCGCCGGAATGTCTCACGCAAATTCAGAGAGTTGGACACCCGGTTTGAGGTGATTGGTGAAGCGCGGAACGGTCAGGAAGCGTTACAGCTCATTGAACATTCCGTACCTGATCTGGTTGTAACGGATATACAGATGCCGGTAATGAATGGATTGGAACTCGCCAAACATCTGTATTTTGCCTATCCGCATGTGAAAATTGTCATTCTGAGTGGTTATCATGAATTCGAATATGCGCGGCAGGCGATCAGTTACAAGGTGGAGGATTATCTGCTCAAACCATTATCGGAAGAACAGCTTCGGACACTGCTGGATGCGATGGAATTGAAGCTTGGGAGCGCTGTGGATTCGCTTGCCCATGTCAGTGCCGTGCTGGATGAACAGGTGAAGCCGGAGGATATCGCAGAGGCCGTTAAGTTGTATTTGAAGCAGAATTACATGCATGAGTTTACACTCCAGGACATGGCAGGACAGATGCATTTTAGTGTGGACTATCTGGGAAAGTGTTTTAAGAAAGTAACGGGCGAGACTCCGCTGAAATATATGACAGGTCTGCGGATTAATGAAGCGAAGCGTATGCTCGTCACGCACGAGAATATGGATATCAAGACCATTGGTGGAGCGGTAGGGTATAGTGATTCCCACTATTTCAGCCGGATTTTCAAAAACAAAACGGGCATGTACCCTAGCGAGTACCGACTGCAATTGCAGGAACGAAAAAAAGCCCTGTCCATGGATGATGAGAACCATGTTGACTTGAGCTGATTACTGGGCCAGAGCTTCTTCGGTTATTTTGCGAATATCAAACGGGGAGCGGATACCTTCATCGATCATGTCGGGGAGAATCTGTTCCAGGAAATACTGCACACAGTGGAGGTCGATATTTTTGATTTTGACCAACGCATAACGGTACATAACGATAAATTCTTTCTCCGTATTGCCACGTTGGAGCTCAGCAAAGGCTTCATATACTTGATCCATCTTGTCTGCGACTTCGAGAATCAGTCCTTCGACCGATTGGTCTTTGCCTTCACGCAGCTGTCTGCGGAAAATAGGCTGGAACTCTTCAGGAATATTTTCATTAATAAAATGTTCAACCATACCTTCTTCCACCTTCTGCAGCATCGAACGCAGCTCCAGTGAATAATGTTTGACTGGTGTTTTGATATCACCGATGAAGATTTCGCCATAATCATGACTGCTGGTAATTTCGTATAACTTCTTCCAATCGATTGTGGTTCCATGTTGCTCCTCAATATCTGCGAGCGTTTTGGCGTACTGTACGACTTTCCAGGAATGGGCGGATACGCTGTGTTCTTCGAATTTGAATTTGCCAGGTGTGCGAATAATACGTTCAAGATCATTCAGTGACCTGAAGTACGTGTGAATTCCCATATAAGCGTTCATCCTTTGCTGGTTGAATATAAGTGTGAGTATCCATCGACTATACGCCAGTTATGTCAACTGTGGATTAACGCGTATAGCGACAAAAGTAAAATGAAGTTTTAATTCTCTATAGAAGGACGAGAGGGTGAAAGGGAAACGTACGAGAGGGTAGTAGCTTAACGACAAACAATAAAAAGCCACGATGTGTGATTGAACGTGAGTTCGGCATCCATCGTGGCTTCAGTGTGGAGATGTTGTGCTCTAGCGCTACATAAGTGCAGTTAAATCAAAAATTATGATTTTTTACGTACCGGAGAAGTATACCAGTACGCCATTCCAACAAAGAGGGCACCGCCGATGATATTACCAAGCGTTACCGGAATCATGTTATGGAACCAACCTGCCATCGTGATTGTATCCGGGTGGTTTGGCAGCAACCAGGATAAAGAGAGCAAAGTCATATTGGCAACACTGTGCTCATAACCACTTGCGATAAATGCGTACAGACACCACCAGATAAGAACAAGTTTGGCGATATCTTCTTTGGAGCGAGCTGCCATCCAGATCGCCAGACAGACGAGCCAGTTACACAGAATGCCTCGGAAGAACAACTCAGACACGGGCGCCGCCATCTTTTTGGCAGAGACGACAAACAGCAGATGTTCCGGTGTGGCCGTTTTGAACAGACCGCTACCGACAATGAGTAGACTTAATAGAATTGCGCCGAGCAGGTTACCAACAAAGACGAGCCCCCAGTTCTTCAGCGTTTCGTTCACTGTGGTTCGGCCAGCCAGCGTACTCATGGTGAAGAACATATTGTTACCTGTAAACAATTCCGATCCGGCAAAGATGACCAGCGTGAGGGCAAGTCCGAAGGACATGCCCATCAACATGGTTTGCAGTGGTGACTGTGCCGCAAGGAGCGGAGCACCAATACTGAAGATCAGAACGATGCCAAGCCCTACATAGGCACCAGCCATTAAGGCAGCAACCATATAACGTGGCAGGCTTGCGTTCATTTGATCCCGTTTTTTAACCGCAGCTTCAATAATTCCCTCAACACTTGGTGTATACATCACGGTTTCCCCCATTATTTTGCATCAATCTTTGAACGTTTCAATGGAGCTATATTTCAATCCAGACCTGGCCGTTCTCTACCTTCACCGGATACATCTGTACTTGACCGTTGTCCGGTGCTTGCACAAGACCGGTAGTCAGGTCGATTTTCCAATCATACAGCGGATCGTACAGATAATGCCCGGACACGATGCCTTCAGCCAGCGGTCCACCTTTAGGGTGGGGGTTGTGATTATCTGCAGCGAAGATGGTACCATCCGATGCACGAAAGACAGCAAGCTGATGATCCTTAATTTCAACTACTCTTCCGATTCGTGGCAGGAATTCTTCAACTACTCCGGCAGGGAAGTAGGTGCCTGATTGTTTTGTCGTCATCTTAAACCACTCCTTATCTATATTTAACATTCCGGCAGCATTAATCTTGCGAGCTTACTTATGGACGAGCCGATACTTCGATACCATGGAACATTTTGCTTTGGCCTTCTTCATTGCGAATCGCTTTTTGCCAAGGTTCTTCAACATGCTCAAGTGCAAATTCAATTCGTTGCATCAACGCTTTACGTTCCTCAAGGTTATCCACGACAACCGAACGAATATGCTCCAGACCCAAGCGTTCCACCCACTCGGACGTCCGTTCCAGATAGTTACCTGTCTCGCGATAATATTGCATGATGGCTCCGCACAGTTCAATCAACTCGTCATCTGTTTTCACTTTGCATAAGGAATCAGCCAGTCTAGCTTTAATACCGCCGTTACCACCGATGAAGATTTCCCAGCCTCCGTCGTTACCAACGATACCGATATCTTTTGTACATGCCTCTGCACAGTTTCGCGGACAACCATTGACAGCATATTTAAACTTGGCTGGCAGATCCAGACGTTCGAATTTTCGTTCAATGCGAGCGCCCATGGCCATGGAATCCTGTGTACCGAATCGGCAGAATTGGGAGCCGACACATGTTTTGACCGTACGCAGCGATTTGGCGTATGCATAACCTGAAGGCATATCCAGTTCAGCCCAGACTTTGGTCAGATCTTCTTTTTTGACACCAATCAAGTCGAGACGCTGACCGCCAGTCACTTTGACTGCTTTCACATCATATTTGACTGAAACGTCAGCGATACGTTTGAGGTCCGCTGGTGTAGTCACCCCGCCGTACATCCGAGGTACAACCGTATACGTTCCATCCTTTTGAATATTTGCATTCATCCGTTCGTTAACAAAACGGGATTCTTTCTCATCTTCGTGTGTGTCTGGTGCAATCATGCCAAGGTAGTAGTTGATCGCCGGACGACATTTGGAACAACCTTCAGGTTGACTCCAACCCAGTACATTCATGACCTCTTTGGTCGTTTGTAATCCTTTTGCACGAATCTCGGCTACAATCTCATCCCGTCCCATGGAAGTACATCCGCAGATGCCCTGTTTGGCTCCAGTACTGAAGCTGTCTCCAAGTACATATTGCAGAATCTGTTCCACAACTGGTTTACATCCACCACAAGAGCGGGTTGCACCGGTACAGGCTTTGATTTCATCTACAGTGGTAAGGCCCTGGTTTGTAATGACATCAACAATGGTTCCTTTGGTTACCCCGTTACATCCACAGACGATCTCGTCCTCGGGCATCGTTTCAACAGAGGTTGCTTTCTTATGACCGCCGCAGCCTGTACCCATGAGTGAAGCATACAATTCTTCGGTCATTTCGGTTTGATTTTTAATCAGTTTCTGCAATTCGGCAGAATCCGTAATGTCACCGAAGAGAACAGCGCCGACCATTTTTTTATCACGAAGCAGAATTTTTTTGTAAGTCCGTTTCCAGTCATCTTTGTGCGAAATGACGGTGTGCTCTGGGCTGTCGATGAATTCACCGGTTGAAAACACGTCCACACCCGAAATTTTCAATTTCGTGGATACTACGGAACCTTCATACGGAGCCGTTTCGACCCCGCAGATATGTTTCGCCAGAATCATACCTTGCTCGAACAATGGGGCAACGAGGCCGTAACATACCCCGCGGTGCTCTGTACATTCCCCTACCGAGTACACATTCTCAAGTGAAGTCTGCATATAGTCATTCACGACAATACCCCGGTTCACTTCCATACCGCTTTCGCGGGCTACAGTCGTATTGGGTTTAATGCCTACAGCCATGACCACAAAATCAACATTCAGAACCGTATCATCTACAAAACGTATCCCTTCAACGCGTTCGCCGCCCAGCAGTTCGGAAGTCTGCGCACCCATCTTGAACCGGATACCCTGACGTTCGAGTTCTGCCTTCAACATGGCTGAAGCTTGCGGATCAAGCTGACGCTCCATCAGATCTTCCATCAGATGCACTACGGTAACTTCCATGCCAAGTTGTACCAAACCTTTGGCAGCTTCAAGACCCAGCAATCCACCTCCGATAACGGCCGCTCGTTTATACTGCTTAGCAGCTTCCAGCATGACATTGCAATCGGCGATATCACGGAAACCGACAACACCTTCTTTGTCATGTCCAGGTACTGGGAGAATAAAGGAATTGGAGCCAGTAGCAATGATGATTTTGTCATAAGGAACGCGAGTTCCATCTTCAGTCACAACTTCATGGGTATCCGAATCAATTCGGGTTACGGTTGTTCCTGTATGGAGGGTAATACCATAATCCTGATACCAGTGGAGATCATTCAGTACGATGTCATCCAGTGTTTTGCTTCCTTCCAATACATAGGACAACATAATGCGGTTGTAGTTAGGGTAGGGCTCTGTGCCAAAAACAGTAATATCAAATCGCGTAGTTAATTTTAAAATTTGCTCAACGGTACTGATTCCTGCCATTCCGTTACCTATGATAACGATTTTCTCTTTTTTTCCGTTCATGTGTGTATGCCTCCTTGGATAGACGCTGTACATTACCAACAATTTTAGTGGTTTATATTTGAAATTATACAAGTAGTTGACGACAGTTTATGTGATTTAATTCACTAATAAAGATAGAAGAGTCATAAATATAATATTGTGAGCCCCATCACAGAAATTTATATTTATTTTCATACAAATAAGAAATGCGAACTATTGTTCTTATTTTGTTTTCGTTGTAAAATCGGAACTGGGCCGTATTGTTCCCGATTTCTTCGAAAGGACGTTTTTGCATCATGATGGGAAGATCCCACCTTATTATCGGGACAGGCGTGTCACTTTCTGTTCTGCAGTTGGCCGGTATGCCAGTGACAGCGCCGGCAGTTACGGTTGCACTGATTGGTTCGTTATTGCCTGACATTGATGAGCCGAATTCGCTGCTGGTATCCAGAGCCTTGCCTAACAGTCTGATCAGGTTGTTACAGACGATTCTGTTGCCCACAGCTGTATTTGTGTACTTCTATGTTCATGCCAAACCATGGAACCTGTTGCTTGCGATCCTCGTTGCGCTCGTGTCATTCCTGCCTTCACGTTCGCTTCGCAAAGTGTTGATGTTTGCGATTGGACTCGGACTGGTCTTCTATGGTCACGCGTTCGCACCGTGGAACTTGATTGCAGGCAGTTTGTTAATGCTCTGCACCACACTGACTCATAGGGGACTGACACATACCCTGTACGGAACCGCAATATGGGCGGGCTTGTTGTACAGCACGACCCAGCAGCAGGGACCGGAGATCTGGGTAGCGGGAGGCTCGGCATATGCGATGCATTTGTTGGCCGATTCACTAACCAATCGGGGTATTCGTCCGTTACCACCGCTCAAGTGGCGCATACGGGTGAATCTGATGAGTACAGGGACCAAGCGTGGGGCCGTTGTAGAGAATGTCTGCATTGTGCTTACTCTTATTTTGGCCTGGATTGCATTCTCACCGCTATTTCTATAGCCATCCAAAAAAACGCCAGCCCGCATATTGTGGGCTGGCGTTTACAGGTATGGATTTCATAATGAATGGATCGTAATAACCTAGCCAATTCAGGATTGAGAAGGAGAATCAGTCAGGTCGTCAATATCGGAAGAACCAAATACAAATAAAACAACAAGAATGACAATGATCAGTAGCTCAGCGAACCCATTTCCGTCAAAGTCAGACATCACTTCAACCTCATTTCTTGGCGTTTAGGAATTGATTCTCTGTTGGAAAGCCCGTATAACGTCATTCAACGTCATATCGCCACCGATCTCATCGAGGAATTGCACCAGTTTGTCTTGATTCGATGGTGTAATATTTTGTAACGTTTTATACTGCCCAACCAGTTCAACGACCAGAGTAGCTTCTCGAAACAACGTGACCGCATCCACTCTTAACTTCCCACTTACCAGTAATGCTGCAACGATAAGTTCCAGATTTCTTCCTTTAAGGTTGCCATTGAGAAGGGTGTTTGCGGCATTTGTTTTTTTGGAACCTTTATTCGATTTTCCATTCCTTCTCACTGCCATAACAGGTCCCCCGCTGCTTGGTGTTTAATTCATCTTCCGTTATTGTATCTTATGTGTAATCCCCTATAATGTTCGGCCTATTAATCTATGTGTCCAATTCTATAGTTGTGGATATAAAAAAAGAGACCTCCCAATATAGTTAGGAGATCTCTTGTCAACTGTTACGCGTTATTAATAATGGTATTCATCGTTGTCCGATCCAGACCTTTGACCAGCTTCACGATCAGTTCTTTGGCTGCATCGTAATCGTCTGTATGAATGATGGAAGATGAGGTATGGATATAACGTGCGCAGATACCAATAACTGTTGATGGTACACCAATTCCACTCAGGTGCACTTGACCTGCGTCGGTACCACCTGGTGAGATGAAATACTGCATTTTGATCTGATTGGATGAAGCCGTATCTTGAACATATTCGACCATGCCGCGATGGGTGAACATACCCGGGTCAAAAATACGAAGCAATGCGCCTTCTCCGATATGTCCAAATGACTGTTTGTCACCTGTCATATCATTCGCCGCGCTACAGTCAAGTGCAAAGAAAATATCAGGCTGAATCAGATTGGCCGCCGTACGTGCACCGCGAAGCCCCAGTTCTTCCTGAACCGTTGCACCAGCATAAAGCGTGTTAGGCAGTTTTTCTTTGTGCAGCGCTTCAACCAGTTCAAGTGCAAGTCCAACGCCGTAACGATTATCCCACGCTTTGGCCATAATTTTTTTCGGGTTCGCCATCGGCGTGAATTCACAGATTGGTACGATCTGCATCCCTGGGTGGATGCCCCAAGATTCTGCTTCCGCACGGTTGTCTGCTCCAATATCGAGATACATGGAATTCAGATCCACAGGTTTATTCCGCTGGGATTCGTCCAGCAAGTGTGTAGGTGTAGAACCTACAACTCCGGTAATGCGACGATCAGGTGTGATGATTTCCAATCGCTGAGACAGTACAGCCTGACTCCACCATCCACCCAGTGGACGGAATTTGACCATACCCGTTTCCGTAATGCCAGTAGTCATGAAACCGACTTCGTCAAAGTGTCCGGCTACCATAACTTTGGGACCGGATTCCTCCCCGCGTAATACACCAAATAGACTCCCCAGGCGATCCTGGACGAACTCATCGGTATAAGCGGAAAGCTTATCTTTCATCCAGCCGCGAAGCTCACGTTCAAAACCGGATGCGGAAGGAAATTCCGTCAACGTACGAAACATATCCATCGTTTTTTCATTCATGTGTATCAACAACTCCTCTGTTGGTATGTATTTCAGGTCACAGTAGAACGGCTACCCGCCTGTTGTCCTTTAAGATGTAGTTCAAAAAGTCTTTTATCTTTTTGAACATGCACTTTAATATGCTGAGGACTTGTTATTTAACCACTGGTCACATTACAGTATGAACCTTGCGCAAGTGATTGTCCATGTTTATGTCACGTATTTAAGGCATGTTTTGGGCGCTTACCGTGTCCAAGTTTCATGACTCTATCCGCTGTAGTCGCAGTCCTGATGCCACTTCAATGAATATGAATATATGGAGGAGATGTCATCATTTTGTGATGTTCTTTTTGTTCAATATTTGTTGGTCTGTTTATAGGAAGGAGCTATATATCCAATGAAGCCTCCAGAAGAGGGCACGGAAAAAGTACTGTTTATCGTTCTTTTTATCTTGCTCGTGATTGTTCTTCTTTATTTATAGAATGTATCTAAAAGTCCTCAGAACCGGCGTATTCCCATCTTGCTATTCCCATCTTGCTTCCACAACATGATCTTGTTGGAAACATATACTGTCTGTCGCCGGATACATAACCTTCCGATTATTAACAAACAATGAATATAGAATTACACACATTGGCATTCAGCCGTAGCTTTGAACCATTTTCACATAGAGGAGGTCTTGTATCTTGCCAGCTCAATCTGCATCCGGAAGCGAAAAAAAATCATCGTCCCTGTCCATGGATGAAAAGGAGTACAAAAAAGTCGCAAAAAAACATGAGCCGCCTCGTCCAATCCTGAAAAATTGCCTCAAAGCATTTCTGGTTGGGGGTACCGTCTGTTTGATTGGACAGGCCATTCAAGAGGCTTTTATGGCCGGTTTCGACATGACATCGAAGGAAGCTTCCAGTCCTACGGTGGCGGTCATGATTCTCATATCGGTTATTCTAACGTGTCTCGGCGTTTACGATAAAATGGCTCAATGGGCAGGAGCAGGAACTGCTGTGCCGGTTACCGGCTTTGCCAATTCCATGTGTTCTGCTGCACTGGAACATCGTGCTGAAGGACTGGTGCTCGGTGTAGGGGCCAACATGTTTAAACTTGCTGGTTCCGTTATCGTGTTTGGTGTCGTGGCAGCATTTGTCGTAGGGATTGTTTACGCCTTTTTGGGATTTGGAGGTGGGCACCTGTGAAACGATTGGGTCGCCAGACATGGCAGTTTGAGAATCGTCCGCGGATCATCGGTAAAGCCGCAGTTGTAGGACCAGAAGAAGGCGAGGGTCCACTGTCATCTGATTTCGATTATGTCTACGACAACCTCGAGATCGGCGAGAAAACGTGGGAAAAGGGAGAACGCAAACTGCTCGAACAGGCCTCTCAGCTGGCTTTGGTAAATGCAAATATCACCAAGGAAGAGCTTCAATTTTTTGTTGGTGGAGATCTGATGAACCAGATTATCAGCAGTTCCTTTTCAGCGCGAAAACTGGGTGTGCCTTACCTGGGTGTCTTTGGAGCCTGTTCTACTTCCATGGAAACGTTAGCGTTAGCGTCCATGATTGTTGACTCTGGAGCTGGAGATTATGTCCTTGCAGGAACGGTGAGCCACAACTGTACGGTGGAGAAACAATTTCGGTATCCGACGGAGTATGGCTCCCAGAAGCCGCCTTATGCGCAATATACCGTCACAGGATCAGGGTGTGGTGTGGTCTCCCGTACTGGTGATGGTCCCGTTGTTACCAAAGCCACTATTGGACGCATTATGGATTTGGGCATCAAAGATCCCTTTAATATGGGTTCAGCCATGGCGCCAGCAGCAGCCGACACTATAATTTCTCATTTCAGGGATACGGGATTGGAACCCGGCTATTATGATCTCATTGTGACCGGGGATCTGGCTTCCGTCGGTCTGCCAATTACGAAAGAGCTTTTGCAAAAAGAAGGCATTCCCATGGAACAGACGGTTTTTAATGACTGCGGCCTGATGATCTATGATCGGGAGAAACAGCCTTATGTTGTTGCCGGGGGAAGTGGCTGCGGATGTTCTGCCACCGTCACCTATGGTCACATTTTGAACCGGATGCAGAAGGGTGATCTTAAACGGGTGCTCGTCGTTGCTACGGGGGCGCTGTTATCTCCGATTTCGTACCAGCAGGGTGAAAGTATTCCTTGTATTGCACATGCCGTAGCTATTGAAAAGGAGGGATAAAGGTAATGCAGTTCTTGTGGGCATTTATTGTTGGCGGTTTGATCTGTGTTGTCGGACAGCTTCTAATGGATGGGGTTAAACTGACGCCAGCTCATACCATGAGTACACTAGTTGTGGCAGGGGCAGTTGCTGATGCACTCGGTCTCTATGATCCGTTGGTCAAGTTTGCAGGAGCAGGTGCTTCTGTACCCATCACAAGTTTTGGCAACTCCTTGGTACATGGGGCATTGACTGAACTTGAGAAAGAGGGATGGATTGGAGTTATTACCGGGATCTTTGATCTGACAGCAGCGGGAATATCGTCAGCGATCATCTTTTCTTTTCTCGCGGCATTGGTGGTTAGACCAAAAGGTTAACATAGAATGAGAAATCTCCTTGAACATATTGCGATTCAGCAGAGGCTCCGGATAACTTTTATCCGGGGCTTTTTTGTCGTATTCATGCGTGAACTGCGGTGAATCTGACGGGCTGGAAACAAATTGTGAGTTCCTTCGAGTGTACTCGTGACTCTGGATCATGTACAATAAAAGGAAATCTGTATGCTTTTTTAGGAGGTTAGACCACATGCCTGTGCGCAAAGAGTCGATCCAAATCATATCCGCAGTTCGTTCAAATCTGGAATCCTGTATTATGGGGAAATCCTTTGAAATTCAACTTTTACTTACAGCTTTGCTTGCAGGCGGGCACGTTCTGATTGAAGACGTACCGGGAACTGGCAAAACGCAATTAATCAAGGCATTATCGAAATCCATGCGTGGTGAGTACCGGCGTATTCAATGTAATCCTGATATTTTACCTAGTGATATTACGGGCGTATCTGTGTTCCATCCGAAGGATGAGCGTTTTTATTTCCGGCCAGGTCCTGTGATGACCAACATTTTGCTGGCTGATGAGATTAACCGGGCCACAACAAAAACCCAATCGGCTCTGCTCGAAGTGATGGAGGAGCGCAGCGTAACCGTTGATGGCGATACGTATGATCTGCCACATCCATTCATGCTCTGTGCAACTCAGAATCCGATTGATTTTGAAGGTACGTATACGTTGCCGGAAGCACAACTCGACCGGTTTATGTTGAAAATAAGTCTAGGTTATCCTGATAAGGAAATTGAGAAAATTCTATTGAAACAGCATCAGCTCGGTCAGCCTGTAGATCGCCTTGAATCCGTGACTCATATGGACCAGATCTCGGCAATCCAGCAGGAGATTAAAGAGGTCTTTATCGGTGATCCGGTTATGGACTATCTGCTTGATGTTGTTCGCCAAACCCGCTCCCACCCATCTGTATTGCTGGGTGCCAGCCCACGGGCAGCCATATCGTTCATGATGGCCGTAAAAGCCTTTGCTTTCTTACAGGAACGTGATTATGTGCTTCCGGATGATGTGAAAACGATGGCCCCTTATGTGATCTCTCATCGTATTGTGCTTCGTCCCGAATCGAGACTGGACAGTATGAGTTCCGAGGCCGTTTTGAATGCCGTACTCCAGCAAGTACGCGTGCCCGTCTCCATGGGGCAATAGTTCATGAAGCCGCTTTTGAGAACAGTCAATAGAGGGTTACGCCACCCACGCGTATGGAGCATCGCAATGGTGTGGATGTGTTGTCTGGCTTATGTTTTGTTTCAGGGCGGGAAGACATCCCTTATGCTGCTGTCGATGGTGACCCTGCTCTGTGTGTACCTTGCCATTGCTGGATTTAGCGGGGTAAGACGTGCTCAAGGAGTTCGTAGGTTATCTTCTGGTCCAGACCACGAAGAATTGCTGCATGCGGGTGACCAGGTTCAAGTACAGCTGAGTTTGACTATTCCGGGATTCCTCCCGCTTCCCTATGTTGTTGTGCGTGAAATGCTGCATCGGCATAACGGAGAATCGTGGTCGTTCAAGGAAAGTTTGATTCCCAATATGAGAGGTAATGGCGAGTTGTCTTTTCAGACACCGCCACTTGAGCGGGGGAAGTATGTTTTTTCAGAAACGGAATGTGCCAGCGAGGACATATTTGGACTGATTGAACATCGGGGAAAGTTTAAGGCCAAAGGTGAGTTTCGCGTACTGCCAAGAACGGTATTTATTCCATATTGGCAGCTCTACGACCGCAAATCACGGTTATCCGGTCCTCAGACGGCGTTAACCCGCTCACGGAGAGAGACCACTCAGATCAATGGTGTACGTGACTACGTATACGGAGATCGACTTTCCCGCATTCACTGGAATGCAACGGCAAAGACAGGGAACTGGAAGTCCAAGGAGTTTGAACATGAGTCTGTGCCCAAAACCATTCTGGTTCTGGATGCGCTGGCATCAAGTTATGAACATGGGGATGCATTTGAAATTGCCGTTTCCACGGCTGCCTCTCTGCTGGAGTATGGTGTCAGGGAACGAATGGGGATGGGGTTATTGACATTGTCAGACCAGACATCCTTCATGGCCCCCAGTGAAAGTCTGATGGAACGACAGAAGATGATGCATCATCTGGTGGATATTCAATATAACGGTCAGGATACCCATCTGTTGCCCGGCGTGGAAAGAATCGCACGTCAACTGCCTCAGGGAGCTTACTTTGTCGTGATTTCTCCCCAGAAGGATGAAAAAATAATGGAACTGTTGCGCTGGGCCGATACGCGGGGCATGACTCCATGTCATATTCTGATCGATACCAGTGAATCCCGCCGAAGTGCCGAGTGGAATGCCATGTTGCGTGGAAGAGGCACGAGGTCATTCACTGTTTCTCACTTGCAGGAGCTTCCAACGGTGATGGGGGGAGGTTCTGTATGAGTTCAAAAGGAAATGAAAGTATTGCGGGCAAACGATCCTGGTATCATGCAGCGTCATTGCTCTGGATTTTCCTGATTGGAATGCAGTGGATTTCATTTACGCAGGAATCGTGGTACACGGAGACCACTTCTCTGGTGTTATGGACACTTGCAGCAGTCAGTGTGCTGGAGGTCATTCTGCCCTTTAAAACAATGTATCGGGCGATCATCAAGGCGGTCGTTGTTGGTTACATTTTGCATAAAACGCTGATTGATTACACCGTGTACATCCCTTATGGCTCTTTAACGGACCGAGCGGAGCAATTCATATTACACATGACGCCGTACATCTGGTTCTCCCTGTGTGCATGGGTGATGCTTGAAGCTGCGCTTCGACTCGTGACCACAACACGTCGTATTCTTGTTTTTCTGGGTGTTAACATCATTTCGATGGGGATTCTCGATTCTTTCACCCAGATTCCACTCTGGATTGAAATCGCGTGGGTGA
The DNA here is from genome assembly GCF_030369595.1 of Paenibacillus sp. PK1-4R. NCBI lineage: Bacteria > Bacillati > Bacillota > Bacilli > Caryophanales > Paenibacillaceae > Paenibacillus > Paenibacillus sp. PK1-4R. Next base: position 4,914,025 of record NZ_CP126535.1, on the reverse strand, counting down.
TGTTTGCGGGAATGGGATGGCTCGTATGTCAGCATTTCCGTAACTATCAGCTACAGTATCCACAAGGTTGGAAACGAATTATCCGGTATCCTTATAAAGTCCTGGCCAATATTGCCATTATCTTTTCTTTGATTATTGTAGCCAGCGTCAATATGCCGGAGATTCCACCCACCTTGACGGACCCCTATACGGCGTGGCGTAACTATACCGGAACTTCCACAAGTCAGGCTGGTAACGGAAACCTTGATATTCCCGCGGCTACCGAATCGGGATACAGCAGGGAAGACAATCAGCTTGGTGGGGGGTTTAACTTCGACTATACCCCTGTCATGTCTGTCACGACCAATGAGCGCAGTTACTGGCGTGGTGAGACACGTGCAGAGTATACAGGCACAGGCTGGGATGACCGTGGACGGGGTGCGACAGAAAATGTTGAAGCCGGACAGCTTCTGGAGAACCAGGAATCCGGAAATGTGAATACCAAACAAGTGACTCAGAACGTAACGATGCTGAATGATAATGTCTATCCGATTCTCTTTGGTGCTTATTCGATCTCGGAAGTTAGCTCGATTAACGGTGAGGACAGAACGGATCGGATGTTGTGGAATGCCGAACAGGCTGAACTGCATGTGGTGACAGACCGTCAGCAACCACAGTATCCCAAGACATATACTATCGTGTCGGAAGCCCCTGTGATTGTGGAAGATGAGCTTCGTACAAAGTCATTTGAAGATCTGTATAACAGTAATCCGGCAGATGATATGTACTTGCAGTTACCATCCCGTTTCCCTGACCGGGTGTCGAATCTGGCAGCCGAGATAACGGCATCTGCGAATACTCCGTATGAAAAAGTGGCATTACTGCAAAACTATTTACAAACTAATTTTGAATACACGAACAATCCGGATTTATCTCGAAAAGTAAGCGGCGACTTTGTGGAAGGTTTCCTGTTCGATATTATGGAAGGCTACTGTGATTACTTCTCGACTGCGCTGGTGATGATGGCGCGCTCGGAGGGCATTCCTGCAAGATGGGTTAAAGGTTATGCGCCTGGACAATTGTCCCTGAATTCGGACATGCAGGCTCCACGTCAACCTGGCGCGGAGATTGAGACGACCTACACCGTTACCAATGCAGATGCACACTCTTGGGCAGAGGTTTACTTTGGTGAGTATGGATGGATTCCTGTTGAAGCAACGCCGGGCTTTGATATGCCGCTGCTGACGGAACAGCCTGATGTACAGCCTGTAGATGAGCCTGAAGAAGAGCCAGAAGAGGAGCCGGTACAAGAGGAAGAGCAGACCCCTGCACCTGAGCAGACATCGTCTGCCATCCCGACTTTTGTTATCTGGGCTGCAGGAGCCATTATTGTATTGTGGGTAGCATATATGTTCTGGCGTAATCGTTTCTCCATGCGATTCTTCCTGCTTCGTCTACGGACAGGTGGACCGCTCACCCCTGAACAGAAGGTAGTGGCAGAGACCGAGCGTTGGATTCAGTATGTGAAACGCAAAGGGTTAACCCGGAGCGGAGACGAGACACTTCGTGAATCGGTAGCCCGCTGGAGCCAGGCAAAACCTGCTGCAGAAGCGACATTGCATAAGCTTCTCACGAAGTTTGAACAGACTCGTTACAGTCCGGCGTCCGTAACTGCCGACGACTGGAAGGGCGTCTATCAGACCGCCTTGAAGCTGCGGAAGGAACTGAAAGCGGAACGGGCATAGTTGTTGCCCGTCCCGTTTTTCCTTTTTTCCTATGCCATCAGGCGCTGTATGCATTTTCAGGAAAGACGGATTTGTGATATAGTGTGTCGTATGAAACTGAGGTGACTTCTTTGTTTAAAATGTTAATGCCCAAGCTGCGTGTAGACACGGTTTTTGACATTAATCTGGAAGAGCTGTACGCTCAAGGCTACCGTGGAATTATAACTGATCTGGATAACACACTCGTTGGAGCCAAAGCCCCTGACGCTACGCCCGAACTGATTGAATGGTTTGCACGTGTGAAAGAGGCAGGTTTCAAGCTGATGATTGTGTCCAATAACAATTTGAATCGTGTATCCCTGTTTGCGACCCCGCTGGATATCCAGTTTGTGCATAGTGCACGCAAACCATCGAATGTACCGTTTCGTAGAGCAATGAAAATGATGGAGTTATCTCCTGAAAACACGATTGTAGTAGGCGATCAGATGCTTACGGACGTTTATGGAGGGAACCGAATGGGGTTATATACCGTTCTGGTACTGCCAATCTCCATTGGGGACGAAGGTTTTATGACCCGCTTCAATCGACGCGTGGAACGGATTGCTCTAACGAGTTTACGCAGGAAAGGCTTATGGCTTGAGGAGGAAAAGAAGAAATGACAGAACCGCATAACGGCAATCTTGCCGTAAGGTGCAGCGGATGCGGCGTGCATCTGCAAACAGAAAATTCGGAATTACCAGGGTTTATCCCTGAGAAGGCACTGGATCGTGAACCGGTTATATGCCAGCGCTGTTTCCGCATCAAAAACTACAATGAGTCATCATCCGTTACGGTGGATCAGGACGAATTCCTGGCGCTGCTTAGCAAAATCGGGGATAAGGATGCACTTGTCATCCATATCGTTGATTTGTTTGACTTTGATGGCAGCATTATCTCCGGTCTGCAACGTTTTGTAGGCAACAATCCGGTATTGCTTGCTGTGAACAAAACGGACTTGCTTCCAAAAGTAACCAACTGGAACAAGGTTCGCAACTGGGTACAGAAGCAAGCCAAAGAACAGGGTTTGCGTACCGTGGATGTCGTCTTGTGCAGTGCAAAGCAAAATCAGGGCTTCGACCGACTGCTTGAGCTTGTAGGAACGTATCGCGAAGATCGTGACGTGTACGTGGTTGGCGGTACCAATGTGGGCAAATCCACACTGATTAACCGTCTGATCCGTGATTACAGCGATCTGGAGCAGGAACTGACCACATCCCGTTATCCGGGAACAACGCTGGATATGGTGAACATTCCGCTGGATGATGGAAAATATATTATTGATACGCCTGGAATCGTATATCCATGGCGTTTCAGCGAGATTGTTTCACGTAAGGATCTCGCTGCCATCATGCCGGAAAAACCGCTTAAACCGGCTGTGTATCAGTTGAATTCCGGTCAGACGCTGTTCTTCGGCGGCATGGCTCGATTTGACTTTGTGGAAGGTGATCGCCAATCGTTCACTTGTTTTATCAGCACTGCGCTTGATATTCACCGGACGAAGCTGGAGCGTGCAGATGATCTGTACCGCGACCACCTGGGAGAATTGTTATCTCCGCCAACCCGTGAGAATGCAGCAGAGATGGCTGAATGGACCAGACATGAATTCCGCATCAAACGCGGCAGTCAATCCGATGTTTTCATCTCTGGCTTGGGCTGGATTAAGGTCAATGGCGATATTGGAGCGCTGGTTGCGGTTCATGCTCCAAAAGGCATTCGTGTACAGATCCGCCCATCCTTGATCTAGTAATCTCAGAAGCTGTACATCAGATGGATCGGAGGCGGACCTATGTCTGAGCAGAACAAATTCAACTCTTCACTTCCCGTGTTGCTTGGTGTTATGGGTGATCCTATTGCTCACTCCAAGTCTCCGGCAATGCACAATGCGGCTCTGCAGGCTGCAGAAGTGAATGGAATGTATATGCCACTGCATGTTCATCCGGATCAACTGGAAGCAGCAGTTCGGGGAATTGTGGCACTTGGCTATCGTGGAGTCAATGTCACCATCCCGCACAAAGAGCAGGTAATGCAGTATCTGGATGTGATCGATGAAAGTGCTCGCCTGATTGGTGCGGTGAATACCATCGTTAATGAAGGTGGAACACTGACAGGGTACAATACCGATGGTATTGGCTATGTCCGATCCCTGAAGGAAGAGGCAGTGCCTGAGCTTGCGGGCAAGCGTATTGCTGTACTGGGAGCAGGTGGAGCAGCGAGAGGTGTCATATACGCACTTGCACTGGAGAAGCCTGAGCGGATTCACATTTTGAACCGTACAGCAGACAGGGCTATTGCACTTGCTTCGGATTTGCGGGGCCATGGCTTGGGAGAAATCTCGGGCAGTGGCATGGAAGACGCTGCGACGGTCTTGGCTACGGCTGATATCGTGATTAACACAACGGCTGCCGGAATGCATCCGCATGTTGATGACGTACCGGTTGATCCTGCAATGATCCGTGAAGGATCAGCGGTGAGTGATCTGATCTACAATCCGCTTGAGACCCGTCTGCTTCGAGAGTCGCGGATGCGCGGATGCACGGTTCACGGTGGTCTGGGGATGTTTGTATACCAGGGCGCAGTGGCCTTTGAACATTGGCTTGGCATTCCGGCTCCTGTGGAGACGATGAGGCGAGCAGTACTAAACAGTTTTGAAGTGTGAAAATAATAATTGAATGGTCAGGTCCGGACAGTTTTTGCGTTGTCGATCAGGGCCTGCTCAACATAAGGAGTATGGAGTATTCATGTTAAACGGTAAACAAAAGCGCTTTTTGCGGTCACAGGCACATCACCTGACCCCTGTATTTCAGATTGGTAAAGGTGGAACCAATGAGCACCTGTTCCGTCACATCGAAGATGCGATTGAGAAGCGTGAATTGATGAAAGTGCAAGTATTGAACAACAATGACGAGGACAGAAAAGAGATGGCAGAAGAAGTTGCCCGTGAAACGGGAAGTGAGCTTGTACAACTCATCGGTAACACAATCATCCTGTACAAAGAATCTCGCGATAACAAACAAATCGAACTACCTAGATAAGGGAGCGTGACGCAGGTGAAGATCGGCATCATGGGTGGTACGTTTGATCCGATCCACATGGGACACCTCCTGGCAGCTGAAGCGGCAAGGGACTCGCATGCACTGGATGAGATCTGGTTCATGCCTTCCCATGTTCCACCTCACAAACGCGGAGCCGGAGCTTCGGGACAACAACGTCTCGATATGACGGAAGCGGCTGTGAAGGGTGTGCAGCAATATGAGGTGCTGGGTATTGAGATGGAATTGGGCGGAGTGTCTTATACAATTGATACGATGAAGGAACTGTGGCGGCGCCATCCTGAACATGAATTTTATTTCATTATCGGGGCGGATATGGTGAACTATCTTCCCAAATGGGAGCAGATTGAAGAACTTGCCGAGCGCCTAACCTTTATCGGGGTTGGTAGGCCGGGTTTCCAGTTACATCTGGATGATCTACCAGACGAGTTACAGGATCGGGTCTTGCTGGCCGAGATGCCCTTGGTGGATATTTCATCAACAGCCGTACGCAGACGTCTTGCCAAAGGTCATTCGGTACGCTTCATGATTCCTGATGAGGTGCACCAATACATTGTAAGGAGCGGTTTATATGGGACTAAGCCGTGAGAAACTAATACAAGCCGTATCCGGGCAAATGCCGGAAAAACGCTGGAAGCATACACTTGGCGTGATGGAGTCGGCAGTGATGTTGGCTGAAAAATACGGTGCTGATCCTGTAAAAGCGGATCTGGCAGCGATATTGCATGATGTGGCGAAGTACTGGCCCGTAGCGGAGATGGAAGCGGTCATCCGCGATAACGGATTAAACCAGGAACTTCTGCAGCATGACAAGCAGCTCTGGCATTCGGAAGTCGGTGCTTTTGTAGCCAAGCGTGATTACGGTGTAGAGGATTCCGAAGTGATTAATGCCATCCGGTGGCATACCTCGGGTCGGGTGGGCATGAGCCTGCTGGACAAGGTGGTATGTCTTGCCGATTATATTGAACCGGGGCGAGATTTCCCGGGAGTGGATCACATTCGCGAACAGGCTGAACATAGTCTGGAGGAAGGATTAATTGCCGGATTCGACTCGACGATCAGCTTGCTGATCTCGCAGCGCCGTGTGATTTATCCTTTAACCGTGTTGTCGCGCAATGACTTGATTGCTCAATTATAGATTATGGAGGTTGGTTCATGACAGTATCATCGAAAGAACTTATGAATATGGCGGTTGCTGCCGCTGACGACAAAAAGGCATCCAATATTGTAGCGTTGGATCTGATTAATGTTTCTCTGGTGGCAGATTATTTTGTTATTTGTCACGGGAATTCCGATACACAGGTACAAGCCATTGCCACTGAGATTCGCAAACAGGCTCATGCAGCCGGAGCGACGATCAAAGGTATCGAAGGTATGGATTCAGCACGTTGGGTATTGATGGACATGGGCGATGTTGTTGTTCATATCTTCCACCGTGACGAGCGTGAATACTACAACATTGAACGACTATGGTCTGATGCCAAAGTGGTGGAAACTGTATGAGTTTGATTGCTGGAACAGTCGTCTCTTTGCCGGTGTCACGTGAAGTGTCTCCGTTTGGCTTCTTTTTGACGACAGGATCGGAAGATGTACTGCTTCACTATACCGAGTTAACGCGTGATATTAAGATTGGTGAGACGCTTGAGGTCTTTGTATTCTTTGATACGGAAGATCGTCTGGCCGTAACGATGAAAAAGCCTTATCTCATGCTTGGCGAAATGGCACGACTGGTTGTGGCTGATGTTCACCCACGACTGGGCTGTTTCCTGGAAATGGGACTTGGACGGCAATTGCTGCTTCCTATTCGTGAATTGCCTGAGCTGGAAGAACTGCGTCCTCAAGTGGGGGATGAAGTCTTTGTAATCATGGAACATGACAAGCAGGGACGTCTGCGTGCCAAATTGGCCGGGGAACGTGAGCTTTCACCATTGTCTTTCCATGCGCCAACTTCATGGTTAAACGAGTGGGTTGAAGCGACGGTATACAAGCCACTGCAGATGGGTACTTTTGTACTTGTAGAAGGCGGTGTACTGGGCTTTGGTGCAATTGGTATGATTCATTCATCTGAACGTAGTCATATGCTACGTCTTGGTGAGAAAGTTAAATGTCGGGTGACACTGGTACGTGAAGACGGACGTGTGAATCTGGCCATGACTCAACTCAAACAAGTTGGACGTAACGAAGATGCAGACAAGCTGCTCGCCTTTATGAAAGAGCGTCCTATGGGCGGCATGCCTTACTCTGATGCAACTCCGCCGGATATCATCAAGCAGCGCTTTGGCATCAGTAAGTCAGCTTTCAAGCGTGCCTTGGGCAAATTGATGAAGGACGGATTGGTGGTCCAAAAGGAAAGCTGGACGTATCTGTCCGAATCTGCTCCTGCGGATCAAAGTGAAAACAAGTAATCTTCCTGATTAAATAGTTGTAATATGGAACTCGGATAAGGCAGGGATAGGCTGGGTAAACACCGGATGCCCCTGCTTTTTCTTTTGTTAGCAGGATTGGAAAATGAAATTGAAAGTGCGGTGCCTGACATGTCTTACCGGAAATTTGCCTATGTGTATGATGAATTAATGGAAGATATGCCTTATCCAGACTGGATAAGGTTTGCAAGAACAGCATGGGAAAAGCATGGGATGCCCAAAAGTGTCGCTGAACTTGGCTGTGGAACGGGCTCCATTACAATCCCGCTCGTGAACTCCGGTTTCGAAGTGACAGGCATTGACCTCTCATCAGATATGCTGTCGGTTGCGCGCAGCAAGATGGAGGCTACGCCTCAGGGTCATCGCTTGTATCGCGAGGGCAGTGTCTGTTGGGTGCAGCAGGATATGCGGGAATGGCGAGTTCCGGAACCTGTGGATTCGGTGATATCTTTCTGTGATTGCGTCAATTATCTGCTTGAACAAGAAGATGTCATTCGAACATTCCAGCGGACATACGAGATGTTGAAGCCTGGTGGAACGTTCCTGTTTGATGTGCATCATCCCAATACCCTTATTCGTTATGATGAGGAGCAGCCTTTTGTATTGGATGAGCGCTCCGTATCTTATATTTGGACTTGTGATCTGGATCAGGATCGCTGTGAGATTGAGCATCATCTCAGTATTTTTTCGCGTGTGGATAATGGTAGCAAGGATATGTACCAGCGCTTTGAAGAAGTTCATGTCCAGCGTGCATATAATCCGGACTGGATGAAGCTGGAGTTGTCCAAGGCAGGCTTTAGAGACGTGAAGGTATATGCGGATTTTGAATGGAAAGAGGCCGGAGACAGCGCACAGCGCTTGTTCTACGTGGCTGTGAAGTAAGAGCGAATAATGAGAACTGTCCTTATGTATGTTGCATAAGGGCAGTTTTTTTGTTTGATTTACCATGGAGAATGAATAGCAATATTCTTAAATAGGGTAAAGGAATGCAAGAAAAGATATATCGACGTGACAAAAAGTATTGCCAGTTAAAGTAAAGGAGGTGATAATAGTCGGATAGAAAGCGTTTTCTGAGGAAATAAATCAAATGTCAATGTGAGGTGTAGAAGTGGAAAGTACATATAAAACAAGACTTTCGTCAGAACAGTTGAATGCCATAATAAAGCAGCATTTCTCTGCAAGTATACAGGACTACAAGGAAATGGTGGATGGCTGGGCCAATCATGCATATCTCATTACCCTAAGTGACGCACAGCGGGTGGTACTCAAAATTGCACCGTCGGCTTCGACAAATCTGATGCGCTGTGAACAGGATCTCATGATTGCCGAAGTTGAGGCACTACGCCTCATCACGGAGCTACAGGATGTTCCCGTACCCCAAGTGCTGGTTTATGATGATTCGTTAACCATTGCTTCAGCGCGTTATTTTATCATGGAGTATATGTCTGGAACACCCTATAATCAGGTTAAGGATCAATATTCTGCGGAAGAGCAGGAAGCCATTGAACACCAGCTGGGCCGGTACAATCGTCGAATTAATGAAATCAAGGGTGAGAAGTTTGGATATTTCTCGGAGCAAAAACAGCGTTATTCCACATGGAAAGAAGCATTTATGAATTTGATGGATGACATTCTTACCGATGGTGAAGAAGCCGGAATTACATTTTCGATCGATTACCCTGAATTGAGACGTTTGATTGAAGAAAAATCCAATGTATTGAACGATGTCAAAGAACCTGTGCTTGTCAGTTGGGATCTGTGGGATGGCAATGTGTTAATAGATAAAGGTCGAATCACAGCGATTATTGATTTTGAACGTTCACTGTGGGCAGATCCTCTGATGGAGCATTATTTCAGTCATTTTAACTATACGCCTGGTTTTGTGAAAGGGTATGGGCTTGCGATTACGACTGAAAGTGAATTGAAAAGAAGAAGTCTCTATGACTTGTACTTTGATCTGGTGCTGCGCATAGAGTGCGCTTATCGCCAATATGATAATCAGGAACATGTGAATTGGACCATTCATAATCTGGAGGAAGGCCTTGAGCGTTTTCGGTTATCCTGAACAGCAACCAGCGTTATGAAGGGTACAAACCGTAGACTTCAAGATGGCGATTATAACGTGTAATATTGACTTTGGGCTTGCTTTTTTATATAATGGTCCCGATATTGTATACATATTTCGATGATAAGGATCAGTAGTAATTCCTGTACATAACAGAGAGCCGGCGGTTGGTGCAAGCCGGTTGACAGTGATTTGCGAACTCGCCTTGGAGAAATGCGGTGATTACACCATTCTGTTTAACCTGCTTGTATAAAGCTTGGGTTTAGGAATGGAAATCCGCATCGGTTAACCGCCGTTACAGGTCCAAAGGGAGTGGATGACGAAGCACGTTCGTCCGCTAACTAGGGTGGTACCACGGGAATTCAACCTCTCGTCCCTAGCGCTGCAAACGCTACGGGATGCTGAGGTTTTTTTGTTGCAATTAAAGCTAAAGCGAATAACCTGAAGGAGGAACAATAGATGAGTGAGAATAACCAGCCGAAACACGGCTATCAGCCACAAGTCATGGAAAAAAGTTGGCAGCAATACTGGGATGCAAATAAAACGTTTAAAACGGGTGAGGACCCTGCTAAACCGAAATTTTATGCACTGGATATGTTCCCTTATCCATCCGGTTCAGGTCTGCACGTAGGTCACCCGGAAGGATATACGGCAACGGATATCGTTTCCCGTTACAAACGTATGCGCGGTTACAACGTATTGCACCCAATGGGTTGGGATGCTTTCGGCCTGCCTGCTGAGCAGCATGCACTGGATACAGGTGAACATCCACGAGATATTACATTCCGTAATATTGACAATTTCCGTCGCCAGATCAAATCGCTTGGTTTTTCCTATGACTGGGATCGTGAGATCAGCACAACGGACCCTGAATATTATAAATGGACGCAATGGATCTTTATCCAGCTGTACAATAAGGGCCTCGCTTATGTGGATGAAGTTGCAGTTAACTGGTGTGAAGCCCTTGGAACGGTACTTGCTAATGAAGAGGTTATTGATGGCAAGAGTGAACGTGGTGGACATCCGGTTGTACGCAAACCGATGCGTCAGTGGGTCCTGAGAATTACCGAGTATGCAGAGCGTCTGTTGGAAGACCTGGAAGAGCTGGATTGGTCTGAAAGCATCAAGGATATGCAACGTAACTGGATTGGTAAATCGACAGGTGCAGAAGTTGTATTTGCCATTGAAGGTCGCGAGGAAGTCATTAAGGTGTTCACTACCCGTGCGGACACATTGTTTGGTGCGAGCTTTGCAGTACTTGCTCCGGAACATGAATTGGTAGAAGCAATTACAACCGATGACCAACGTGAAGCGATTCAGGCTTATCAGGAGCAGGCTTCTCGTAAGAGTGATCTGGAACGTACAGATTTGGCCAAAGACAAAACAGGTGTTTTCACTGGCGCTTATGCAATCAATCCCGTTAATGGTGCAAAACTGCCGATCTGGATTGCTGATTACGTTCTTGCAGGTTACGGTACAGGCGCGGTTATGGCTGTTCCGGGTCATGATGCACGTGACTGGGAATTTGCGAAGCAGTTCGGTCTGGATATCATTGAGGTTATTCAAGGTGGAGACGTTACACAAGAGGCATATTCGGGTGATGGCGCGCATGTAAATTCCGATTTCCTGAACGGACTGAACAATGAAGAAGCGGTTGCCAAGATGATTGCTTGGCTGGAAGAGAACGGTAAAGGACAAGGGAAAGTAACCTATCGTCTGCGTGATTGGCTGTTCAGCCGTCAGCGTTACTGGGGTGAGCCAATCCCGATTCTGCATCTGGAAGACGGAACGATGAAGACCGTACCGGAGGATCAACTTCCACTGCTGCTGCCTGATATCGACCAGATCAAACCTTCGGGTACAGGAGAATCACCACTGGCGAATGTTACGGAGTGGGTGAATACGGTAGATCCGGAAACGGGAATGAAGGCACGTCGTGAGACCAACACCATGCCACAATGGGCGGGTAGCTGCTGGTATTACCTGCGCTTTATCGATCCGCACAATGACAAGGAACTGATCTCCAAGGAGAAACAGCAGCAGTGGCTGCCAGTTGATCTGTACATTGGCGGAGCAGAGCACGCGGTGCTTCACTTGCTGTACGCTCGTTTCTGGCACAAAGTGCTGTATGATCTGGGTGTTGTGGAGACCAAAGAACCTTTCTACAAACTGGTTAACCAAGGTATGATCCTGGGTACCAATAATGAGAAAATGAGTAAATCCCGTGGTAATGTCATTAACCCGGATGAAATCGTGAATGAATTCGGTGCAGATACATTGCGTCTGTACGAGATGTTCATGGGACCATTGGAAGCGACAAAACCGTGGAATGCAAACGGGGTTGAAGGCATGCACCGCTTCCTGTCACGTGTATGGCGTCTTTTCATTAACGAAGACACAGGAGCCATCAATGACAAGATTACGGTGGACGGTGGAACGGATGAGTTCAAGCGGACTGCTCACAAAACGATCAAAAAAGTTACGGAAGATCTGGAACACCTGCGCTTCAATACATCCATCAGCCAGCTGATGATTTTCATCAACGATGCATACAAAGCCGATACACTGCCTCGTGAAGCGATGGAGAACTTTGTGCAACTGTTGTCACCACTGGCACCGCATATGGCAGAGGAACTGTGGAGCCGTTTGGGTCATGAAGGTGGAATCTCTTACGTGGCTTGGCCTGAATATGATGAGTCCATGACAGTGGATGCGGTAGTAGAAATCGTTGTTCAGGTAAACGGTAAAATTGTAACTCGTGCTACGATCGCGAAGGATCTGGATGCACAGGGTATGCAGGACTTTACGATGGAGCTGGTACCTGTTAAGCAGGCGCTGGAAGGCAAGACCATTCGCAAGGTCATTGCCGTTCCAGGCAAACTCGTTAATATTGTTGCCGGTTAATCTCACCGGCTCGGAATAGTTCATCCAGCTTTAACAAATCTTCATCATATTTGTCATGTGTCGTGTGGATCAGGCTGTCGAAAACACCGTCGAGACTTACCTTCAGCAGTGCAAGTGCCTGAGCGGTAATACCGCCAGGTACAGCGACACGAGCCTGAAGCTCTTGCGGAGTGTATCCTCCTTCGGTGAGCAGCTTGCCTGTGCCCAGGAGCATTTCGCCAGCCAGAGCGCAGGCATCTGCCCTTTTGATGCCAGTCAGTTTCACGGCACTTTCGATCCACTGTTCCAAAAAGAACGAAATGAATGCAGGTCCGCAACTGGAGAAGTCGGATGTAATTCGTGTACAGGCTTCATCCACTTGGTACGGCCTGCCTATATGACTGAGCAGACTTTCCAACACAGCGCGGTCTTCACTGGTCATTCGTTCGCCATGTATGCAGAGGGATGCTCCACTGCCGACTTGGTGTGTGACGCTGGGAATTACCTTGGAGACTTTGCAAGGAAGTGAAGACTCCAGATGTCGCAGCTGCACGGGACTGGTGATCGAGACAATTATATGATTGGGATTCACGACAGGCAGGATGTCGTCAATGACATGTTTGAATTCAAGCGGCTTCACGCACAGGAAGATGATATTACTTCGGATCACCGTTTCCCGATTGCTCTGGGATTCATGCAGACCGGGGTAACGGAGGGATAACTGACGTACTTTGGACGGGGTTCGATTGCTGGCGGCGATCTGCCGGGGCTCAAGTGCACCCGATTGGATCAGGGCATAGATTAGTAGGCTGCCCATGCTGCCGGTTCCGATAAATCCAACCTTCATTGTTTCAGGCCTCCTTTCATGCTTTACGGTACTGGCGCAGTTCATTCCCTCTATTCTATGCGTGAGGACCTGTTTCACATGACATGAAAAATGCACAACTTGTTTCATCAGGAAAGTTCAACGGTTCGGAAGCACCGCCCGTGTTCGAAATGAATGATTTTGAATTCAGGGAGAGGTGTGGAAGAATGAGATGGAATAAAGGAATGACCATTGCTGCTGCGGTGGTTGGAAGTATACTCATATTATGGTCGGGCAAAAGTGAACAACCACCTAGTGGCTGGGAACCCTTGCAGCTCGGCACCGAGAAGCCGACGATAGAGCAGGAACTCCCTGCTGTTCAGTCGGCTACTTCGGTTCAGGGCAATACAGGAACATCTTTGGGAACGGATGTAAGTGGGCTGCAGACTGGAAATGAGGCAAAGGCAGGAGAGTCTAAAGAGCTTGCGAGCGTTGCAGTTGAAGGTGATCCAGTAGTTCAAACTACAAGTCAGACGAACGATATTCCATCGGCTACTGCTACTTTGACTGAACCGGTTGTGCAGGGTACGAATTCGAATCCTTCGGTTACCTCCGAGACGGGCTCGAACAGTAATCCACCTGTAGTTCGTGAGGAAGCTGGCGACAATGGCAAGATTGATGTGAATACCGCACCTGTCTCCAAACTTACAGAGCTTCCCGGAATCGGGGAGAAGAAAGCTCAGGCCATTGTGGACTATCGGAATGCACATGGTCCTTTTGCAAAAGTCAGTGATCTGACAAAGGTCAAAGGGATCGGCATGAAGATGCTGGAGAAGATGGCACCGTATGTGCAGATCCGGTAATATTAGAATAAAAAATGTGTTGAGCGGGAGGAAAGCAGCATGAGTACAGTAGAGGTACGCAAGGACTGGGATACGTATTTTATGGACATCGCGTATATGGTTTCCACCCGTTCCCGCTGTTCGCGTCGTCATGTGGGTGCAGTTCTTGTTCAGGGAAAGAAACTGCTGGGAACAGCCTATAATGGTGCACCCACCGGCGTCCCGGATTGTTCTGAAGCAGGTTGTATGATATCGGAAGAGTATGAGTTGGTCGTGACCGATGGGCAAGAAGAAATGGTGAAAAAGCAACGATGCATTCGCACAATCCATGCGGAGCAAAACTTGCTTTTATTCACAGATCGAATCGACCGCGAAGGCTCGTCCGTGTATGTGACCGACGAACCGTGCTGGACATGTGCCAATATGCTGGCGAATAGCGGGATTACAGAAATCGTCTTTCATCGTTCTTATCCTAAAGATACCGGCAAGGTTACAAATATGATGGAACAGAAGGGAATAACGTTCCGCAGGCTGGAGAATTACCAGCCCCCGCGGGAAACGATGATGACCGTGAGCAATTAATGTAAATATGGTCGAATACGCGAGGGAGAACCTCCGGTAAGCCTGAATTGGCTTTCCGGGGGTTTTTCTGCGTTTAACGGGTGAAATGAAGGAGGGGTAGAAATGAAAGGCAGACCATTATTAAGTTTTACGATTTGTTGGTTGTGCGGGAGCGGGATAGCTTGCGCGTTAACAGGCTGGACGTTAATCTGGGGGTTAATTGGAGCTCTGGCATGTTTGCCACTTTTACTTCGTTTTATGGATGTGCGTGGATGGTCTGTTTTATTTTTACTCGCTGCCTTTATTGGAGGCGCTACACATTGGGAGTGGAATGACGCACGCAATCATAGCCGTCTGCCTGAGACTACCCATATCGCTACTAGAGAATTAGATGGTCTGGTAGCCGAAATTCAGGGTGAGCTTGTGTCAGATGTACGTATTGATGGAGATCGGGCTGATTTTAAGATGCAGATGTCTTCAATATTGCCCATATCGGATTCATCAGCAGATACAGATCTGGCAGCATCATCTGCATTCCAAATAGATGAACAATTAATGGTACAAGTCAGACTGTTGGAGGAAGAAGAACAACAGGTAGCAGCGGGTTGGAAGAGGGGAGATGTAATTACGCTTAATGGTTCTTTTGCCCTTCCTGGCGAAGCAAGGAACTTTGGCGGGTTTGATTATCGCAGTTATTTGCGAACCCTGCATATCCACTGGTTGTTCAAAGTGAAGGGAGTCAGTTCCGTCACAGCAGTTGCTCCTGAGGGACTTGGACAATATAACGTACTACGGTGGACGGATTGGACTAGGCATAAGTTGGGCTCGGCGGTTGAGCAGTTATTTCCAGAGCCTCATTCAGGATATATGAAGGGTCTTATTATCGGGATGGCTACTGATATCGATCCAGGCACCTATGGTCAGTTTTCACAACTGGGTCTAACGCATATCCTGGCAATCTCCGGGACCCATGTAGCTGTATATGTAGCTTCTCTTCTCCTTATTCTATCCTGGCTAAGGCTTACCAGAGAGACGGCACTTACGATTGTTCTGATCCTGGTTCCAGCTTATGTACTGTTATCCGGTGGATCACCTTCAGTTATTCGAGCAGGGATTATGTCCATGATTGGGTTGTATATGGCACGTCGCGGTCTCGCCAGAGACGGTCTTCAGATGATCAGTGCAGCAGCATTACTGATGATGTGGTGGGACCCGTACTTTTTGCTAAGTGTGAGCTTCCAGTTATCCTTTCTTGTGACCGCAGGTTTGATGATCTACATGCCATTGATTAACCGACTGTTCAGCAGCTGGCCGAAATCTCTGGCTGCAACAGCATCCGTTACGGTGACCGCTCAGTTGATTTCATTCCCAGTAACCATTCTCTATTTCAATCAGTTCTCATTACTTTCATTTGTGGCCAACTTTCTGCTGGTTTCTTTAATCAGTGCCATTGTATTACCTCTAGGGACGGTTGCCATGCTGTTGTCATTCCTATGGGTTCCCTTGGCGAAACCTCTCGCGTGGGTTGCGATTCAACTGAATCAACTGACATTTGTAAGCGTGGAGTGGATGAACAGCCTGCCAGGTTTTGTATTGATCTGGGCAACACCTTCCCTGTTATGGATTGCTGCATATTATGCTGTGTTGTATGCCTTACTCTACCTGTTGCATCGTGGCAATGGTGAGCAGCAAGAAACAGCGTTTGTTGAGGAAGAGACGGCTCCTCTTGTGAGGGGGCAACCTTCAGTTTCAATGGCGAATATGGGCATTCGTTCTTCGGTGTCTACGGTGGCACAGGATCAAGGTAAGAACCGTGTAGATGGAAAAGAAACTTCATTAACGACATTAGGAGCCAGTATTGCCTGGCCGGAGTATACAAGTGCATTTACTGCACGAGGTGCAGGTTATTATGCGCATCAACGAATGAGTAAAGTTCAGCGTGGGTTGTGCGGCTTGCTCGCAATCAGCTTTGTTGCTGGATTGTGGTTGGCATATCAGACTCCCAAGCCTGCTGGAACCGGCATTGTGCAGTTTTTGGATATTGGTCAGGGAGACAGCACATTGATTACAACCCCGGAAGGCAAACACATTCTGGTGGATGGCGGGGGAACAGTTAGTTTTGGGAACACCGAAAAGACTTGGAAAACAAGACGTGATCCTTATGAGGTAGGTGCCAAGGTGGTTGTTCCTCTGTTGAAAAAAAGAGGCATCCATCAACTGGACGCTGTCATTGTAACGCATGCAGATCAGGATCATGCCGGAGGACTACAGGCTGTGCTGGAACAGATTCCGGTTAAACGTTTCATGTTTAATGGCACAACCAGTGGTAAAGAAAACTTTGATAAATTACTGGACACAGCCATGGAACGTAAAATTCCTCTGTACGCCATTCAGCAAGGCATGTCCTATAAGGTTGATAAAGAGACAAGTTTACATTTTATAGCTCCAGATCTGGCACATATGGATGTAAATGTATCGGGCAGTTTGCCTGTATCTGAACACCAGAATCATGATTCCGTTGTCTTTTTGCTGGACATGGCTGGGACTTCCATGTTGTTCACCGGAGACATGGATGCAGCAGCCGAGCAGGACCTGCTCTATATGATTCAGGATGGCTCGTTGGCTGCTCAGTTTGAACAGAAAGGTGCAGATATTGGAGTTACAGAGGGAGTTGTACAAAGGGTACTTACACGCCAGTTGCAGGACAATTCAAATGATCTTTCAGCATCATCATCTATCTCCATTGACGTATTAAAGGTGGCTCATCATGGTAGTAAAACGTCGTCCACCGAAGCCTGGCTCCAATACTGGAATGCCAAAACCGCTGTGATATCTGCAGGAGTTAACAATACATATGGGCATCCCAATCCGGGAGTGATGGAACGTCTGGAGGCTACCGGGTCAGAGATCTATAGGACGGATCAGATGGGTGAGGTTCAGATGAGAGTGAAAGATGGGAAGATTGATATTCGGTACAAGTTGGTCGGGGTTGAGTGACGGCAGGCAATCTATTTATCGGTGTGAAGATGAGTGAAGAAAACTCCGATTTAATACCAACTGGAAGGTTAAAAAGACAAGAGAACATACAATAATGTGGATAGTCTGAGCGGAGAAAGTAGTGAAGTTAAGTGTAAATATCGAGTAGATGATCCCACCTATGAAGCCTAATAGACCATATGCAACGATTGCAACGAGCAATCTTTTATACGTATTAACTTTTTTACTGTATAAAAGTAATCCATCCACCAATATAGAAAGGGGCGTAAGTAAGAAAAGTAAAATAGCGAGGTTAATCAATAATCCAACCGCAAATTTATACCCGAATGAATAATAGTAAGTATTCTCTAATCTTTCATCTATAGGGACATAGTGATATATCCCCATTGCAAGTGAAATGAGAACTGCAGTTAATACAGCTGCAACTATTTTTCCGCGCGGCCTATTGATTCTATGGGATTTTGTCATTCGAATATTGACCTCCATCTTAAATAACTATATTCAACAAGAGATAAACTAAGGGAGTTACTATATTTTAACATATAGAGGTTG
Source organism: Paenibacillus sp. PK1-4R (assembly GCF_030369595.1). NCBI lineage: Bacteria > Bacillati > Bacillota > Bacilli > Caryophanales > Paenibacillaceae > Paenibacillus > Paenibacillus sp. PK1-4R. Next base: position 4,896,105 of record NZ_CP126535.1, on the reverse strand, counting down.
AAGAAACAGTTAAACGATTTTATGCTGATTGAGATGATACCAATTCATCACTTAATCAGTTCATTTGATTGCAGGTTACAGCACAGCACAAAAAAAGCCCGCTTTCCGTTACACTCCACGAGGGAGAATATCGGAAAACGGGCCATTTTTTCAAATGGTAGAAGAAATATAAGAACTACTCCACGCCATCCTTAAAGTGTTTGTTCCAGTGTTTATCGCCTTTGTGCAACAGATCTTCTACCGTTTTCTCAAGAGTCATCAACAGCTGTGCTCTGACATCAAGTACGGTTTCTCTGTACAAGCGTTCTTCCGATCCAACGATTTTATCGCCGTATAATGCCTGTGCAGCTACGTACTTCCGATGTTCCTCGACCAGAGTATCAATGGACTCCAATGCATGTTCCACAAAGTGGGAAATACTTTGGTATTCTTTGGGCATTTGTTCTTTTAAAGCTTGAATTTTCGCAAGAGCTGGCATGCTCATCACCTCGTGTTTATGAATGTAAATTTACAATACACTATTTTCATGAAAATTGCATTAAAATCAGCTTAAATTTGGACAAATTTCGACTTTTTTTATTTTAGGAGCCAAAAAAGTGCTTAGCTATAATGTATGCCATTGCATTTGAATTGAGTCGTGTAAGTAATGGAATCCCTTTTGGATACGTTTGGTGACTCGTTATGCAATTTCTGTTATTCTAAGAGAAGATTTCAGCGGCCCTAATACATACGCCGTTATTTTGTTATGGCAAATTAAAAAAAATACTTAACTTTGCAACAATTTTATTGATGATTACGTCTGTAAGGTTGCAGGGAGAGGGGGATCCTTTGTGGTAGAGCCGGAACTCATCAGAGCCGCTCAATCGGGCGATCGCGACGCTCTAATTACCCTATTGCGGGAGATTGAACAACATGTCTATCGGACCGCATATTACATTCTAAATAATGAACAGGACGCTTTGGATGCTGCGCAGGAAGCGTTGATCCGAATTTACACCAAAATCAACTCATACGAAGAAAAGGCCCAATTCAAAACATGGGTACAACGCATCGTTACGAACATCTGTATTGATAAATTCAGAAGAACCAAGCCGTCTGTCTCCATTGACGAACATGACATGGTTTTTCAGGATAATCAGGATGTGGAATACGAGGTCATGTCTACATATGTGGCCCAAGACATTCAGGATGCGATCAACAAGCTTCCCGAGCATCATCGTACCGTTATTGTTCTAAGATATTTGCAGGACTTATCCTACAATGAAATTGCGGATTGTCTCGATCTTCCGTTGAATACGGTGAAATCTTATTTATTTAGAGCCAGACAGCAATTACAGAATCTACTACAGGAATATCAGAAAGGTGGTGTGACAGGATGAAATGCGAAGAGGTGGTGGAATGGATGCACCGCTATCTGGATCATGATCTGGGCGAGGCGGAAACCGCGCAGATGCTACAGCATGTGGCGAAGTGTCCGGAGTGCGCCGAGAATTTTAGTTTACTCAGAGCTCTTTCCAGAGAACTGGAAGAATTACCGCAAGTAAGCCCGAAATTTAGTCTGGTTGATGCGATTATGCCACAGCTTGATGCCATTGACGAAGCACGGAAGGAACAAAGTAGCACCATACAGGAAATGAATCCTGTCCCCGCTGCATTTGAGAATTTACAACGTTCAAGTGAGCGGAAAACGAAGCAAAAATGGCTTAACTCAATGGCAGGACGTATGTCCATGGGTGCAGCGGCAGCAGCAGTTGTTTTGGGATTTGCCATCTGGGGATACCAGCCTGAACAGATTGAGAATGCCGATTCCATGCTGATGAGCTCCGGGGCTTCTCAAGAGAGTGGCAATGTGGATGAGAATCCATTGAGCAAGAGTATTGAAAATTCTGATCCTGCCACTTCAGCCCAACCAAGCAGCAACGATGTGTTTGTGGATCAATCGAATGTTTCACCGACTGAACCAGACAACCAAGGCGTAGAAACCTTGCCTGAAGAGAATGGTGGAGATAAGGTACAGGAGCCTGAAGTTCAATCAGATCCGGCACCTCAACAACCGGCTACCGAATCAACACCTGCTCCGAATAAAGGAACTCAGGATAATTCGTCTAAAACTCCTCCGACCGATAATCAGAATAATCAGGTTCAGAACCAAGATTCTGAGCAGAGAATTCAGGGATCAGGAGATTCTCCTAAATCTTCTGCAGATGGGGAAGAGAATGGAGTAACAGAAACGGAAAATGGAGATGCGAAATCCTTCACTTCTCAGGATACAACACCTAATATGACTGAAGATGTTCCGGTTGAAGGTAATACTGTACCTGATTCCAGTGCAGGTGCAGACGCTTCTGGAGGAAACAAAGGATTCGCGGCAGGACCGGATCAGGGAATGACTACAACGGCAGCACCAAAAGAATGGAAATCACCTGACGGCTCCTATGTAGTTATGCTTATTGGTGATCAACTCAGCATATACTCCAAACCTGCCAATGAACCGGATGTTCTAAATTTGGTTGAACAACGCAGTATAGAGGGGACACTGAAGTCAGCGAGTTGGTCCAAGGATGGTACTCTATTTAATTACGAAACGGACAAGGACGGAACAACGGCGAAGAACTCGTTTAATGTACCTGCTGTTTCAGGTGGAGCTCCTGCGAAATAATTAAAAATGGGGAGTGCGCTCCTCTAAACGAAAGAACATTTTCAGTATGACAAGCATATAGTGGAAGTAACAAAACGTCCTATCTCAGTTCAAACAACTGACGTCGTATGACCGCGCACCGGCTTTTTCTAGAACTGCTGGTGTCTGCGTTTATATAGATGTAGGACAGGGGACCTTCATCCATAACTGGATGTAAGGTCCCTTTGTTGTCTTGCGTTTTTTCTGGTAGGATAAGAGGGATAAGGAGGCGCCGTGAATGGATGTAAAAAGTGCAACAAAGGCAATACCTAATGGAGAAACGGCACCGATCTATGTGCTGTACGGAACGGAGAAGTACCAGATACAGCAATTTACGGATATGTTAAAAGAACAGGTTATTGAAGAAGAACATCGTGATTTTGCGATTATTCCATATGATTTGTCTGAAACGGCTGTGGAGGTCGTTATTGAAGAAGCAGAGACTGTACCTTTTCTCGTTCCTCGCAAATTAATTATTGTAAGGGACGCGAGCCTGTTCACCGCAGGTAAAGAATCCAAGATTGAACATCAGGTTGATCGTCTGCTTACATATATGGAAAATCCGGCAGATTACAGTACGATTGTTTTCCTGGCCCAAGGGGATAAGCTGGATGAGCGTAAGAAACTGGTGAAGGCTGTCAAGAAACAGGCAGTAGTTCTTGCTTTTGCTCCGCTCAGTGGAGATGAGTTATTGAATTGGATAGTGAAACTGGCGAAGCAGCGGGATGTTTCCTTGGAGACGGGAGCGGCGGAAACGTTGATCAGCTATGCAGGAACAGGTCTTCAGACCCTGTCTGCTGAAGTAGACAAGTTATGTTTGTTTGCGGGTAATGGGGGGACAATCAAGCGTGCTGATATCGAGTCACTGGTTGCCCGTAGTACAGAGCAGAATGTATTCTCGCTGGTCGAAGAACTCGCTAATTTGCGACTGGAGAAAGCGTTGGCTCTTTTCTATGAGTTGCTGAAGCAGCGGGAAGAACCGATTAAAATTGCGGCTTTAATCGCACGTCAGTTTCGGATCATGATCCAGGTGAAAGAGTTGGGCCAACAAAGTTACTCCCAGCAGCAGATTGCCAGTCAGCTTGGTCTGCATCCGTATGCTGTTAAGATTGCGGGTGAACAAGCTCGTAAATTTCAGCCGGAACGTCTGAGAATGATTTTGAGTCACCTCAGCGAACTGGATTACCAGATGAAAACAGGAGCGGTGGATAAAGTGCTTGGTCTGGAGCTGTTCTTATTGAGACTTGGTGCCTGAATGGACACGTAAACGTAATAGATTACTAGTGTGAATAACAAACAAAGCGACCTTTGCTCCATGATCGTTTAATCATCGGAATAAAGGTCGCTTTTGTTTGTGTCTTATACTTATCGAATCAGATACTAAAAAATCCTGAAAGCCTATGCTGTTCAGGATTTTTCCATTGGATCGTATAAGTAACGCTTCTTACGCTTGTGCGGAAAGAGCGTTCAGTTTTTTCGCCAAGCGAGACTTTTTGCGTGCTGCAGCATTTTTATGAACCAGACCTTTAGTTACAGCCTTGTCCAGCTTTTTGGAAGCAGCTTGAATCGCAGCTTTTGCAGTATCAACTTCGTTACTTACCAGAGCAGCATCAGCAGCTTTAACAGCTGTACGGAGTGCAGACTTCTGGGAAGCGTTGAGTGCGCGGCGCTTGTCGCTCGTTTTTACGCGTTTAACAGCGGATTTGATGTTTGGCATTACATTCACCTCCTGTAAGGCATTTGCATGAATACAAACGTTTCACAACTTAAAATATTCTATCACGCTAGCATGTAAAATGCAACAGATATTCCTACGATGTTCGACATGCTGTATAAAGAAACCCTTTTTCCCACACAATATGCTCAAATGCGGTAAGGGAGGCAGGGACAGAATGACACTGGATTTGCAAAACTATACAGTTCGTACCGATTTGGCGATCGACTCCAAGGAAATGGCGCAGGGTGGACAGAAACAGACGATTCCCGGATTAAGGGAAGATGTAGAAAAAAAAGAGGGCATTACGATTACACGTATTGATGTCCTGAATGAAGAAGCAGCCAAGGCCATTGGACGGGTGAAAGGTCACTATGTCACTTTGGAGGTGCCTTCACTACGGAATGGTGATACGGAGTTACAGGAGCGAGTTGCCGCCGAGTTCACACGTGAAATGGAAGAATTTATGATTAAGGCCGGAATCAACAAAACATCCAAGGTCTTGATTGTGGGCCTGGGCAACTTGAATGTCACCCCGGATTCACTCGGTCCACTTGTTGTGGAAAATCTGATGGTGACCCGTCAGTATTTCGAATTGGTGCCAGATCAGGTTGCGCCAGGGTATCGGGAAGTCAGCGCAATTGCTCCTGGCGTGTTAGGAACAACGGGCATTGAATCCAGTGACATTGTACAGGGGATTGTAGACCGGACCAAGCCAGATGCGATTATTGCGATTGATGCGCTGGCCTCCCGTTCCTTGGAGCGTGTAAATACAACGATTCAGGTAGCGGACATTGGTATTCATCCGGGATCCGGTATTGGAAACAAACGGCGTGGCCTGACTCGTGAAATATTAGGTGTGCCTTGCATCGCCATCGGAGTACCAACCGTATGTTATGCGTCCACTATTGTGAACAATGTGATTGAGATGATGCGTTCACACTTTCGCCAGGAAACGGATCAGACCAAACAGATCATGGGTATGCTGGACGACATCGGTGAGCAAGATCGCTTGAGTCTGGTGAAAGAGGTACTTGAGCCACTGGGTCATGACCTCATAGTTACCCCAAAGGAAATCGATGAGTTTATTGAGGGAATTGCCAATGTTATCGCTACAGGACTTAACGCTGCACTCCACGATGCAGTGAATCCGGATAACGTAGCCGCCTATACACATTAAAACTTAAAACTGCTGAGAAGAAGGTCCGAATCTATCGGACTTTCTTTTTTTGTTTCTGGAATCTTTCATTTTCCTGTTCTATCAAATTGGGCCGGCTCATAGAGTTGAAGTATAAGAGTTGTCCAGCAGGGAAGGAGACAGCAGAATGAACAAGATATTGGCCTGGAATATTGGAAAGTGGAAAAAAAGATGTCTGCACGTGCTGGCCATGGGCCGTACGTTGTTGTTGCTTATGATCATATCTGCCTTGTTTTTTGTTGTACTGGGTCTGGGGGGCATGGCAGAGAAACGCTTGAATAATTCACCCGTTTCTTCCATGAAAGGATTTGCGAGTGCCGTATCAAGCCGCTTTTTTGTTGATATGCTCGGTATGGAGATGCCTCATCTCACCCAGAAGGAACAGACCTCTGCCATATCCGGTGAAAATCTCACCTCATTTGTTTTCCAATTACTAACGAATGTAAATCCTCAAGACCCCAAGAGCCTGATTGCGAGAGAAATGCCGGGCATGGGTTCCAACCAACCTGTTCTGCTCCGTCCTGGATCTGGTAACGAAAAAGCCGAGGCTCCTGAAGATTATCAACCCGGTCCCGGTCTTACGGATACGGCTTCCGCAGGTGGAGGGAAACCCGGTAGTGAACTGCATGTTCCACCAGGCCAGGACAATACGGATCCGCCTGAGTCGAGTGAGCCTGGAGATGGAGAAGGTAAGGAAGATCCCCCAGCGAAGAATGGTGAGAAAGACAATTCAGGCTCTCCAACAACAGGCAAAAAGTCAATTCTTATCTATCATTCCCATCCACGTGAAGGCTACAATCCACTATTAGGTACGAAAAGTGATAATCCATCATCAGGCAAATCAACAGGCAATGTATTTCAAGTGGGGACCTACCTCTCAGACAGTCTGGAGAAGCTGGGAATCGGCGTAGAACACGCCAAGGATGATTATCCCACTAAAGTAAAGGATTATAACTGGAACTATTCCTATAAATACTCCCGTCAAACGGTAAAAGCGGCACTCGCTCAAAATGATGATCTGACATATCTCATAGACATTCATCGCGATTCACAGCGTCACGGCAAAACAACAACCACTATTAATGACTTGGGCTACGCCAAAGTGTATTTCATTATTGGACATGAAAATCCAAATTGGCGGCAGAATGAAGCCTTTGCAGCGAAAATTCATAAGAAACTGGAAGCCAAGTATCCTGGGGTATCCCGTGGTGTGTGGGGCAAAGATGGTGGAGGAGCCAACAATGGAGAGTATAACCAAACCCTTTCACCTAACAGCATTTTGATCGAGATTGGTGGCATCGACAACACAGGAGCTGAGCTCCAACGGACATCGAAGATTCTAGCAGACATGATTGCCCAAGTGTATTGGGAAGATCAGAAGGTGGACAAAGCTAGTGCGGAAACCTCGTCGCAGGGTGGATAGGAACCATACATGTAAGAAGGAAAAATAGTAGAGAGTGACAGGAGGCAATGCACATGTCCAGATTCGGTAAAAGACTGTTATCCATCGCTGTATTAATGTTGCTGGGTGTTCTGTTTGGAATGCAGCTGGCTGGCAGCAACTTTCATATGGGCAATCCATCGGGAGGCACGTCAACCGTTGTGACAACAGAGCCAACTTCATCGGTGACCGAATCTGTTCCGACTGCACCTGTCCAAAAGGAAATTAAAGAACCACCATTTGTACCTGTTCAGTCACCAAGCCAAGTGCTTGGGGCAGATCAAAATAAGGCTCCGGTTGATGTGTTGGCAGACAAAACGGCTGGACTATTGCAAAATCTCTCACATAGTGGAATCAAGTGGGTGGTCTCTCTTTTTAGCGGCGTTGCTGAATAAAATACCATAATTTTAAGGTACAATATAACCTCTGGGAGTGCATGATAACACTTTATTATAAAGTTGAGACATCACGGGATTGATGCACTGTGCTTCAACTGTTATAATGAAGTGATTGACACTAGGCTGTTTCTGGGGGTAAGGAATGACTGACATTCGGGCAAGACAACGTAAAATACGTAACTTTTCTATTATTGCACATATAGATCACGGCAAATCAACACTTGCGGACCGGATCTTGGAGCACACAGGTGCGCTCACTTCACGTGAAATGCAGGAACAAGTTCTGGATAAAATGGACCTTGAACGCGAACGTGGAATAACGATCAAGCTACAAGCAGTAGCCTTGACTTACAAAGCGGATGACGGTGAAGAGTATTTATTAAATCTGATTGATACACCGGGACACGTAGACTTCACATATGAAGTATCACGCAGTCTTGCTGCATGTGAAGGTGCTCTGCTGGTTGTGGATGCGGCTCAGGGAATTGAAGCCCAAACACTTGCCAACGTGTATCTGGCATTGGATAACAACCTTGAAATTTTACCGGTTATCAACAAAATTGACCTTCCAAGCGCTGATCCTGAACGGGTGAAGCAGGAAGTGGAAGATGTTATTGGTTTGGACACAAGTAATGCGGTTTTGGCTTCGGCCAAATCAGGAATCGGAATCAAAGAAATTTTGGAGCAAGTGGTGCAAAGTGTTCCGGCACCGACTGGTGATCCTGACCAGCCTTTGAAAGCGCTGATTTTTGACTCGCACTATGACCCGTACAAAGGTGTAATCGTATATGTACGTGTTGTTGATGGCAAAATCAAATCCGGTTCCAAAATCAAAATGATGGCAACAGGTAAATCATTTGAAGTCATTGAAGTTGGAGCGTTCAAACCTCGTATGACCATCGTGGACGAGCTGAACGTGGGGGATGTTGGATTTATCGTTGCAGGTATCCGGCATGTTGGCGATACACAAGTCGGGGATACGGTAACGGATGCCAAAAATCCAACACCGGAACCTTTGCCGGGTTATCGTAAAATTAACCCAATGGTGTATTGTGGTCTCTATCCGATCGAAACATCGGACTATGTTGATCTGCGTGAAGCGTTGGAGAAATTGCAGTTGAACGATGCGTCTCTGAGCTTTGAACCGGAAACATCCAGTGCACTCGGTTTTGGATTCCGTTGCGGATTCCTTGGACTGCTTCACATGGACGTTATCCAGGAGCGGATCGAGCGGGAGTTTAACATTCCGTTGATCACAACGGCACCAAGTGTAATCTATCACGTCACCTTAACCAATGGTGAAGTGATGAAAATCGACAACCCATCCAACTATCCTGAGGTGGGACGGATTGATTACGTCGAGGAACCGTACGTCAAGGCAGATATTATCGTACCAAATGATTATGTAGGTACCATTATGGAGTTGTGTCAGAATAAACGCGGTGAATATGTAAATATGGAATATTTGGACACAACCCGGGTTACCATTACCTATGAGATTCCGTTGTCCGAGATTGTATATGACTTCTTCGACCAGTTGAAATCCGGTACCAAAGGATATGCATCCCTGGATTATGAGTTGTCCGGTTACCGTCAGTCCAATCTGGCAAAAATGGATATTGTACTCAATGGCGAACAGGTGGATGCTCTGTCCTTCATCGTTCACCGTGACCGTGCCTATAACCGCGGACGCATTGTCTGTGAGAAACTGCGCGAGCTGATTCCACGGCAAATGTTCGAGGTGCCAATTCAGGCATCTGTGGGCACCAAGGTCGTTGCTCGTGAAACAGTAAAAGCCATGCGTAAAAACGTACTTGCCAAGTGTTATGGTGGTGACATCTCGCGGAAACGGAAACTGCTTGAGAAGCAGAAGGAAGGTAAGAAGCGGATGAAGCAAGTTGGTAACGTTGAGGTGCCACAAGAGGCATTCATGGCGGTACTGAAAATTGATGACTAGGACGTTTGCTTGCAAACGTCACGTGAATCCTTTTGGTACATCAATAATTTGTGTATGAAAGGATAAACGATATTTTGTTTCGGGTACAACACAGATTGTGTGTATCGAAATTGAATTGTAGGACGTTTGCTTGCAAACATGGTTACAACACAGAATATTAAATAACTAAGCTGAAAGGGAAGCCGGATGGCTTTCCTTTTTTCAAATAGAGGGGGACTTGCCATGACATTGGCAGCACACAGCCGGAAGACAGGTGCGCCCCAAGCGGTGTATCTTCACATTCCCTTTTGCACGAATAAATGTTTTTATTGCGACTTTAACTCCTACGTTCTGAAAGATCAGCCCGTGATGCAATATCTCGAAGCGCTGGAACGGGAGATGGAACATACAGTTAAGGCCAATCCACCGGGTGAGATCAAGACCATATTTGTAGGTGGGGGTACGCCAACAGCTCTGAAACCGGATGAGATGGCAGTATTTCTTCGTTCCGTGAAGACGTATTTCCCAAATTGGGCGGACGATATTGAATTTTCGATGGAAGCCAACCCGGGAACCACGGATGCGGAGAAGCTCGCTGCAATGAAAGAGGGCGGCGTCAACCGTGTCAGCTTTGGCGTACAGGCTTTTCAGAATGATCTGCTGACAGGCATTGGCCGTATTCATAATACGGATGATGTATATCGCAGTTTGGAGAATGCTCGTAAAGCAGGATTGAATAACCTGTCCATTGACCTGATGTTTGGTTTGCCGAACCAGACCGTAGAGATGTTAAATGAGAGTATCGACAAAGCGCTGGAACTGGATCTGCCGCATTACTCCATCTACAGCCTGAAAGTGGAAGAGAATACACTTTTCCATACACTGTATCAGAAGAACCAGTTGCCACTTCCTCATGAAGATGACGAGCTGGAGATGTATCTTCTATTAATGAGACGTATGAAAGAAGCAGGTTATGGACAATACGAGATCAGTAACTTTGCCAAGCCGGGCTTTGAGAGTCGTCACAATATTACCTACTGGCGTAATGAGGACTACTATGGTCTGGGTGCAGGTGCGCATGGATATGTAGGCCGCGAACGGCATATGAATATTAAAGGTATAAATCCTTATGTTGAAGCTTCGCGTGCAGGACTGCCTCGTCTGGATCATTTTGAGATTGCTCGCCCTGAGGCCATGGAAGATTATCTGATGGTTGGACTAAGAATGCTGGAGGGGGCTTCGGCCTCACGTTTTAGCGAACAGTTCGGAGAGTCCATGGAAGAAGTGTTTGCGAAGCCTTTGGGCAAAATGTTGAACGCAGGGCTGCTTGAGCGGACGGCAGACGGCTTCCGACTGAGCGAGCAGGGTATCCTGTTCGGAAATGACGTTTTTGCGGAGTTTATCGGGTCCATATCGCTGAATTCATAGCTTGAAATTCTATACGCTCTGTTGTATATTTATTCATATTGATTTTACAGAGCGTGTTAATTTAACAACTACGAAGTCAGCTTTCCTCTGGAAAGCTTGGTAATAGGAGGAGAGCAGGATGTCGGTAATATGCAGAAAAGCCGTGCCGGAAGATGTTGAACCACTGTATGAAATGATTAAGGGCTATGCAGAGCGTGGGATCATGCTTCCGCGATCACGGGAAATACTGCACCGACAGCTGGAGCACTTTGTTGTAGCCGAAGTTGATGGTGAAGTGGTGGGTTGCGGATCGCTTTGTCGTCTGGGGAATGATTTGGTGGAAGTCAGATCACTCGGTATCTCGGAAGGACACAAAGGGCTCGGAATTGGCTCCCGATTGCTGGACCGACTGGTAGAAGAAGCGGAGAAACAACAGATTCCTAAGATTATGGCGTTGACATATGAAGTATCCTTCTTCCTCAAAAACGGCTTTGCCGTGGTGGAAAAAGAGATTTTCCCCGAGAAAGTATGGACCGACTGTGTTCATTGCAGCAAGCAGGATTGTTGCGATGAGATCGCGGTATTAAAAGAGCTTAACGTTTCAGCCTAACAACTAATGGACTGCATGAATTGAGCCGAGTCAGCCTCTGCCCTACATGCAGTCCTTTTTTACTTCAAAGTATGTTCAATAAAGTTGTTAGGACTCGTCGACATTGGTCTATACTATAAATAGATGAGCCCACTCATCAAACTCACTTGACAATGTTCACGTCAGTTTGGTATTTTTGTATTACCGCTTAGCACTCATCTAACCGGAGTGCTAACGACATGGGACAGTACAGTCAGAAGGAGGGAATACTCACCATGTTAACAGAGCGTCAACGAATGATTCTGAACGCTATAGTGGATGACTATATCCGTTCAGCTGAGCCCGTAGGGTCCCGGAGCATTTCCAAAAGGGGAGATGTTGGATACAGTCCGGCGACGATCCGTAATGAAATGGCGGACCTCGAAGATATGGGCTTTCTGGAACAGCCGCATACATCGGCTGGACGCATTCCATCCCATAAAGGCTATCGATATTATGTCGATCATTTGGTTCCCTGGAATCAGGTGGAGCCTCAGGAGTTGGATGATCTGAAGTCGTTCTTCGCTGAAAAGTTGAACGTCATGGAGCAAGTTATTCAGCATGCATCCAATATTTTGTCACATATGACGAATTATACTTCGATCCTGCTTGGACCGGAAGTATTCCATACGTCCCTACGTCACTTCCAATTGCTTCCGTTGAACGAAAGTGAAGCTGTGGCAATCATTGTGACCAATACCGGTCAGGTGGAGAACAAGACGGTCCAGATTCCTCCAGAAATCTCGGTAGCCGAGATGGAGAAAGTGGTTCGACTGTTGAACACCAAGCTGGTTGGTGTGCCAATTTACAAATTGAAATCCCGTCTCTATACTGAACTCGGGCAAGAGATGGAACGGCATATTACACGTTACGAGGAAGTTATGCAGGTGCTGAACAGTGCCTTTGACAACGAACATGATAATCGTCTGTTCCTCAGTGGTGCCACCAATATGTTGACTCAACCGGAGTTTAAAGATATCGAAAAGGTAAAAGATATTCTTGACCTGCTGGAAGAGACACCAACACTCATGAAATTGATGATGCCCGTGCCGGGTGGATCTGGTATTCAAGTGCGAATCGGCACTGAGAATGATCATGAAGCCTTTGCCAACTGCAGCCTGATTACAGCCTCCTATTCATTGGACGGTGAGGCATTGGGTTCGATCGGTATTCTAGGACCCACGCGGATGGATTATGCACGTGTCATTCATATTCTAAATACACTATCCCGTGACTTGACGGCGATGCTGACACATCGTTTCAAATAAGATTCGGGAATGAACCATTTCATTCGTATAAGGAGGTGAACATCTTGAAAGAGGAGCAATCATTTACAGAAGAACAAGAGGTAACAGCAGCTGAGCAGGAGCCTATTAATGAAGCTGGCGCTGCAGAAGCACAAGCTGAAGAGATGGCTGGTCAGGAGCAGGATGAGCTTGCACGTCTGAAGGCAGAAGCTGAGGAGCAACAGCAACGTTATGTCCGTGCACAGGCTGATTTTGATAACTTCCGTCGTCGTACTCAGAAGGAAAAAGAAGAATTGGCTAAATATGCTTCGATGAAGCTGGTCACCGAACTGGTACCGGTTATTGATAACTTCGAGCGTGCCATGGCTACTGTACCGGAAGGAGCAGAGGTCGAATCTTTCTCCAAGGGCATCCAAATGATTTTCCGTCAATTGGAAACCGTGATGAATAACGAAGGTCTGACGGCAATGGAATCGGTAGGACAACCGTTCAATCCTGAATTCCACCAAGCTATTATGCAAGTGGAGAGCGACGAGTACGAAGAAGGTATCGTTGTTGAGGAAGTCCAAAAAGGCTACATGCTGAAAGATAAAGTGCTTCGTCCAGCTATGGTTAAAGTCAGCTCATAATTTCCTTATAGGAAGGAATGGGTCGGCTCCATAGTTGAACAATGTGGGCGAAGTTTAATATAAAGGTTTGTACACATAGAGCACGATTAGCAACATGAACATCTAAATAAGGGTCAGATCAGACCCATTCATTTTAAATTGTTGAGGGAGGAAATTTTCGGATGAGCAAAGTAATTGGTATTGACTTAGGAACAACAAACTCATGCGTAGCAGTAATGGAAGGCGGCGAGGCTGTCGTAATTCCAAATCCGGAGGGCGCACGTACAACTCCATCCGTAGTTGGTTTCAAAAAAGATGGAGAGCGCGTTGTTGGTGAAACTGCAAAACGTCAAGCGATCACCAATCCGGATCGTACCATCATGTCGATCAAACGTCACATGGGTACTTCCCACAAGGAAACAATTGATGGCAAAGACTACTCTGCACAAGAGATCTCTGCAATCATCCTGCAAAAATTGAAAACTGATGCTGAAGCTTATCTGGGTCAAACGGTAACTCAAGCAGTTATCACTGTACCAGCTTACTTCAATGACAGTCAGCGTCAAGCGACTAAAGATGCGGGTAAAATTGCAGGTTTGGAAGTTCTGCGTATCGTCAACGAGCCTACAGCAGCAGCTTTGGCATACGGTATGGAGAAATCCGAAGACCAAACGATTCTCGTATATGACCTGGGTGGCGGTACGTTCGACGTATCCATTCTTGAACTGGGTGACGGCTTCTTCGAAGTTAAAGCAACGAGCGGGGACAACCAACTGGGCGGGGATGACTTCGACCAAGTAATCATTGATTATCTCGTAAGTGAATTCAAAAAAGATCAAGGCATTGACTTGAGTAAAGATAAAGCAGCGGTTCAACGTTTGAAAGATGCAGCGGAAAAAGCGAAAAAAGAACTTTCCGGCGTATTGACTACAACGATCTCCTTGCCGTTCATCACGGTTGCTGATGGCGTTCCTCAGCATTTGGAGTTGAACCTGAGCCGTGCGAAATTTGAAGAAATCTCTGCAGGTCTGGTTGAGCGTACGCTTGAACCAACTCGTCGTGCATTGAGTGATGCGGGTATGACGGCTAACGATATCGACAAGATCGTATTGGTTGGTGGTTCCACACGTATTCCTGCAGTCCAAGAAGCAATCAAAAAACTGACTGGTAAAGAGCCTCACAAAGGTGTTAACCCGGATGAAGTTGTAGCTTTGGGTGCTGCTGTACAAGCGGGCGTATTGACAGGTGACGTGAAAGACGTTGTATTGCTTGACGTAACTCCACTGTCCCTGGGTATCGAAACAGCAGGTGGCGTATTCACTAAAATGATCGAGCGTAACACAACGATCCCTACAAGCAAATCTCAAGTATTCTCCACTTATGCAGACAATCAACCAAGCGTTGAGATTCATGTTCTGCAAGGTGAGCGTGAGATGGCAGCAGGTAACAAATCGCTTGGACGTTTCATGTTGGGTGATATTCCACCAGCTCCACGTGGCGTTCCACAGATCGAAGTTAGCTTCGATATTGATGCCAACGGTATCGTTAACGTATCTGCAACAGATAAAGGTACTAACAAAACTCAAAAAATCACAATCACTTCTTCCAGCGGTTTGAGCGATGCTGAAGTTGAGCAAATGATGAAAGATGCTGAGTTGCACGCTGAAGAAGATAAAAAGCGCAGAGAACTCGTTGAAGCGAAAAACAGTGCAGATCAATTGATCTACTCTGTTGACAAAACGATCAAAGATCTTGGCGAAAAAGCAGATGCTGGCGAAGTTGAAAAAGCGAATGCTGCCAAAGAAAAACTGCAAGGTGTTCTGGCTTCCGACAACCTGGAAGAGATCAAAGCTGCTACAGAAGAACTGACAGAGATCGTTCAACAACTGTCCGTGAAACTGTATGAGCAAGCTCAGGCGCAAGACCAAGAAGCACAAGGTGCTGAAGAGCAACAAGGTTCCGCTAAACGTGATAACGTCGTAGACGCTGATTACGAAGTTGTGGATGAAGATAAAAAACAAAACTAATTCGTAGTTCTACGCGAATTAAACATCGGTGACGTTCGAATTAGAGGGAAAGTCATAGCCGGGGCTCCCGCGCTTTGGCTTTCCTTTTGTCACGATGTGCGATATGGTGAATGATATGGGGGTGGAAGAGTGGCTGAAAAGCGTGATTATTATGAGGTGCTTGGCGTTAGTAAAACGGCTAACGACGATGAAATTAAAAAGGCTTACCGTAAGCTTGCCCGTCAGTATCACCCTGACGTAAACAAGGCTGCTGATGCGGAAGCTAAATTTAAAGAAGTTAAAGAAGCTTACGACGTAGTGAGTGACGGTCAGAAGCGTGCACAATATGATCAATATGGTCATGTCGATCCGAATCAAGGTGGATTCGGTGGTGGCGGTGATTTTGGCGGCGGCGGATTTGGCGACATCTTCGACATGTTCTTTGGCGGCGGTGGCGGTGGACGACGTGATCCCAATGCTCCGCAACGTGGGAATGACCTGCAGTATACGATGACGATTGAGTTCAAGGAAGCTGTATTTGGTAAAGAAACCGATATTACGATTCCGCGTACCGAAGGCTGTGATACCTGTCATGGCTCAGGTGCCAAACCTGGAACGAAACCGGAAACTTGCTCGGTCTGCCAAGGTAGCGGTCAGCAGGAAGTCGTGCAAAATACACCGTTTGGTCGTATGGTTAATCGTCGTGCATGTTCGAACTGTAGTGGTTCGGGCCAAATTATCAAAGAAAAATGTACAACGTGCAGTGGTAGCGGTAAAGTCCGCAAGCAACGCAAAATCCATGTTCGCATTCCAGCGGGTGTAGATGACGGCGCGCAACTGCGTATGACAGGTGAGGGCGAGGGAGGTCTGCGTGGCGGACCAGCGGGAGATCTGTATATTGTCATTCGTGTGAAATCACATGATTTCTTCGAGCGTGAAGGTGACGATATTTATTGCGAAATCCCACTTACCTTTGCTCAGGCAGCTCTGGGAGATGAAGTTGAAATCCCAACGCTGAC
Organism: Paenibacillus sp. PK1-4R; assembly: GCF_030369595.1. Lineage (NCBI taxonomy): Bacteria > Bacillati > Bacillota > Bacilli > Caryophanales > Paenibacillaceae > Paenibacillus > Paenibacillus sp. PK1-4R. The sequence goes on along the minus strand of NZ_CP126535.1, from coordinate 4,879,826 downwards.
CGAGAAAGTGAAGTTGAAAGTACCAGCTGGTACACAAACGGGAACGTATTTCCGACTCAAAGGCAAAGGCGTACCACGCCTGCGCGGTATGGGGCAAGGGGATCAACATGTGAAAGTGGTTGTGGTTACACCTAGTAAGCTGAATGACGAGCAGAAAGATCTGCTTCGCCAAATCGCTGCGCTGGATGGAGAGCAAACACATGAGCATGAACAATCTTTCTTTGATAGAGTGAAACGTGCCTTCCGCGGCGACTGAGAATAATATATAGCAAGTCCAAAAGGACACCACAGCGGTTTTTACCGTAGGGTGTCCTTTTTTGTACGCCTTTTTTTAGTGTTTCAGTGATTTTGGCAAAATCCATGGATTTATTCTATAAAGAACGACAGCAATTTGTGGGAGCATTTCGGTATATTCTGAGCGAACTTGCGGAAAGATAGCATGGCGAGAATGATATGCATAGCTGATATGCGAGAAATTAGGGAAGCAGGTGAAGCGGATGACCGAGAAAAATATTTTGGCGTACTTTCACAGCCCGGAACAGGCTCAAGGGGCAGCCAAAAAACTGGAGGCATTGCGAGTGGAGGACCTGTCAATTAATCGATTCAGCCGATATGCGGGTGTAGGACCAAGCGGGGCTTCCTACAAGCCGGGCGTTTCCGGCAGTTTTTCATCATGGGTGCCCGATTCGATGCAAACAAATGCCAGTGCTGGAATCATGGCTGCGGCGGACCCTTCTGCAAGCGGCATGAGTGATGGTGGACAGGGTGGACCTACGGGAAGGGATGTATTACTAACGGTCATCGTAGATGAATCGGTACATCACCGCGCTATGTCTATAATCGAACAAGCCGGTGGAATGATCTAGTTTCAAGAAATATATATTTAGATCAACAATATAAGATTCAATCTAAACATTTACACAATAACGGAGAGGACAGAAAAAACCTGAAGAAGCGAAGCGTTCGCCTAAAAGCTTTCGCAAGAAAGCTACTTCGGAAGCATACGCTATCCCCGGATTTTCCCTTTGGAAGAAGGGAATTAAAAAAAATCTGGGGATAACAGCGATCGGAAGGTTGTTCTGTCATCGGAGTGTCAGTGTAAATACGATTTAGTTGAACTTATACAATTTGAAGGAGGAGCATTACAATGGCAGAACATGAACGTCCAGGCAAGATTTTAACCAAAACGGAAAAGATGAAACGTATGCAATCCGCGAAAAATGAGGACGTGGAATTCAGCGCTGAAGCTGCGGATCATGAAGATATCGAAGCACTACGCCGCAGTGAAGCGGCTGATCGACGTCAGGGACGGGAGCTTCATGACTGAAGATCGCTCGGCAGTGATACTCGAAGCTGTTTTTACAAGCTGGACTGAGGCCGAGTCTGCACGAAGAGCCCTGGAATTGTTGCACCCAAACCAATTGAGTATCGAGAGCCTTGGCAATGAAGCGTCTGCATTGGATTCAAACGATGTTAAGGGCTTCGATAATTCCCCTACAGCCGTCGTTGGAGGATTTAGTGGAGAACTGAATGTACTTGCCCTGATTAGTGATGAAACGGAAATGCTGTCCAATGGTCAGGTGTATGATACACCCGAAGAGGATTCGGCAAACAGGCTAAAACAAGAAATTTTGCTGACCGTGTCCGTATCCAACGATTCGCTCCCGCAAGCCGCTGAGATGATCACGCAGAATGGTGGGCGTTTTTGCTAAGTGAGATTCGAATTATACAAAATGCTGAAGTAAATGAAACAGATATGTATGAATAGATGACAGGATATTCGAGCAGTCAGGCTGCGGATATCCTGTTTTGTTTTTCTTTTACTGGTGCGGCTTTGTGCTCCGGCTAGCTTGTGTAGTACAATAGTTGGGATGTTTGAAAAATGAGGAGGAAAAACCAAGTATGTTATGGCATGAACTAACAATACATACCACAGAAGAAGCTGTGGAGATGATTTCGAATTTTTTACATGAAGCGGGTGCTGGAGGGGTTTCAATTGAAGAGTCCGGTACTTTAAATAAAAAACGGGACACGACATATGGTGAGTTATACGACGTTCCTTTGAATGATATTCCGGAAGGCTTTGCGGTAATCAAAGGGTACTTCTCCGAAGGTACGGACATGGATGCACTACAGTCAGAAGTTAATCCGAGAATCGAGGAACTCTCTGAATTCGGAATTGATACAGGTGAGGTTCGTTATGAGAAGCGTACAGTGGATGAAAATGACTGGGCAACAGCCTGGAAACAATATTTCAAGCCGGTACGTGTATCGGAACGTCTGACGATCAAGCCAACGTGGGAAGAGTATACGCCAGAAAGTCCGGATGAGAAAATTATTGAGCTTGACCCAGGCATGGCTTTTGGTACAGGAACACATCCAACGACCTCCCTCTGCTTGCGTACACTGGAAACGGTTGTTCAGGGCGGCGAGGAAGTTATTGACGTAGGTACAGGTTCTGGTATTTTGGCTATTGGAGCGATAAAACTTGGCGCAAAACATGTACTGGCGCTTGATCTTGATCCGGTTGCGGTAATCAGTGCTAGGGAGAATGTGGAACTGAATGGGCTGGAGCAACAAATTACAGTTAAAGAGAGTGATCTGTTGTCTGTCCTCGGGAGTCAGGACCCTGCACTTGGTGTACAACTACCGGTTAAGGTTGTCGTGGCGAACATTCTGGCTGAAATCATTTTGTTGTTCGTAGACGATGTCTATAATGCGCTTGAGTCTGGTGGGACCTATATTGTATCCGGAATTTGGAAGAACAAAGAGCAGGTTGTACATGATGCACTGGTAGCCTCCGGGTTTGAAGTGAGTGCGATCCATCGTGATGAGGATTGGCTGGCGTTTGTAGCCAGAAAGGGGTAACGTATGGACTTTTGGAATTCGTTCTTTCGTTATCCGATCGATCAGCTTCCGTTTTTCCTGCTGACCATCCTGATCGCATTTACGGTGCATGAATTCTCGCATGCGTATTTTGCCAACAAATTCGGTGATCCGACAGCCAAGCTGTTGGGTCGGGTCACGCTGAATCCGGTTGTACACTTTGACTTATTTGGTGTGCTGTTGCTCATTATTGCCGGCTTTGGTTGGGCACGTCCAGTTCCGGTTAATCGTGCTAACTTCGACAAGCCTAGATTGATGGGCATCATCGTATCCGCAGCAGGGCCTCTGAGCAATCTGTTGCTCGCGATCATTGGTACAATCATCTATGCTTCACTGGTTGGTTCGGGAGCACTCGGCGGCATTGATAATGAGCGGTTGCTGACAGCAATCACAACGTTTTTCGCTATCTTTAACTTAACCAACTTTTTCCTGTTCCTGTTTAACTTGATTCCGTTGCCCCCACTGGATGGTTATCGGATTCTGGAAGATGTAGTGCCACCTTCAATCAGCCGCAAGCTGCAAGGGGTGGAGCAATGGTCCATTTTTATCTTCTTATTGATTCTTGTTATACCTCCGTTGCAAAATGTGACGATTCAACCTTTGTATGAGTTTGCGCAAACGATGTATGTGGATCTGGCAAAGCTGGTTATTGAATTATATCGCTAAAAGCGTATCGTGTTTTGGGCTGATATACTGGTCAGAAACACGTAAAAGTTGTATGATCATCTGTGGCGATTGGATTCACGCCTGTCATTAGGCGGGGTGAATTTCAGTCATAACAGGACAGAATGGGTGGATTGACTAATGCAGCGATATTTTGTATCTGCAGAACAGTTTAATGAACACGCTGTGATCATCACAGGTGATGATGCACGCCATATCGGCAAGGTCATGCGTGGTAAACCTGGAGATAAACTGATTGTCAGTGACGGAAACTCCAGAGAAGCACTCGTGGAAATTGAGACTATTGAAGTTGGCCAAGTGACAGCCAATATTGTCGAACCTCTCGAGATGGACCATGAAGCACGGATTCGTGTAACCGTGGCACAGAGTTTGCCCAAGGGCGACAAGATGGAAACAGTCATCCAGAGATGTACTGAGATTGGGGCGGTTTCATTTGTACCCTTCCTGTCAGAACGTACGATTGTGCAATATGATGCCAAGAAAGAAGGCAAACGGTTGGAGCGGTGGCGGAAAATTGCCAAGGAAGCTGCCGAACAGAGTCACCGGAATCGTATTCCATCTGTCGAGCAGCCGCTTTCCTGGAAAGGGCTGTTATCTTCTTTTGAGGGCTATAGCCTGGTATGTTATTGTTATGAGAAAGAAAACGGTAAACAGCTGAGAGATGCACTGAAACCGTTTGTAGAGCAGCTTGCACCTGATGCAAGTGCAGAAGTTTTGATCGTGGTTGGACCGGAAGGTGGATTTTCTGAGAAGGAGACGGCAGAGGCTGATCAGGCAGGTGCTGTATCTGTTGGACTGGGCAAACGCATTTTGCGTGCTGAGACAGCTGGAATGGCAGCACTAACTTGCGTGTTATATGAATCCGGAGAAATGGGAGGAATGTAATTATGCCATCCGTGGCGTTTTACACCTTAGGCTGCAAAGTTAATTTCTATGATACAGAGGCGATTTGGCAATTGTTCAAAAACGAAGGTTACGATCAAGTGGACTTTGATGAACAGACAGCGGATGTATACTTGATTAATACTTGTACAGTAACCAATACCGGCGACAAAAAGAGCCGTCAAATTATTCGTCGTGCCATTCGGCGCAACCCGGAGGCGATTGTGGCCGTTACAGGCTGCTACGCGCAGACTTCTCCGGCAGAGATTCTGGACATCCCAGGGGTGGATCTGGTTATCGGTACACAGGACCGTGACAAGATTTTGCCATATGTTAATGAAATTCAGGAGTCCCGTCAACCCGTTAACGCGGTACGTAATATTATGAAAACTCGTGTGTTTGAAGAAATGGATGTACCTGATTTTGCTGATCGTACCCGCGCTTTCCTGAAAATTCAGGATGGATGCAATAACTTTTGCACGTTCTGCATCATTCCGTGGTCTCGTGGTCTCTCACGTAGTCGGGAAGCGAACAGCATTATTCAACAGGCCCATCAACTCGTACACGCCGGATACAAGGAGATTGTTCTGACCGGTATTCATACAGGCGGGTATGGCGATGACATGGAAAACTATGATCTGACCGACCTGCTGTGGGATTTGGATAAGGTAGAAGGTTTGGAGCGTATTCGAATCAGCTCGATTGAAGCCAGTCAGATCGATGACCGCATGCTCGACGTGATCAAACGTTCGGACAAACTTGTTCGTCACTTCCATATTCCGCTGCAAGCGGGTGATGATACGGTGTTGAAACGTATGCGCCGTAAGTATACGACAGAAGAGTTTTACAACAAAATGCTTCGCATTCGGGAAGCAATGCCGGATGTAGCGATTACAACAGACATCATTGTTGGATTTCCAGGTGAGACGGATGAGATGTACCGTAATGGCTATGAGTTGATGCGTAAGATCGGTTTTTCCGAAATGCACGTATTCCCTTATTCCAAGCGTACGGGTACACCAGCAGCACGGATGGAAGATCAGGTGGACGAAGAAGTCAAAAATGCACGTGTGCATGAACTGATTGATTTGTCCGAGCAGATGCAGCTGGAGTACGCTAAGCAGTTTGTTGGACAGGTACTGGATGTTATTCCCGAAGGTGAAGCCAAGGGCCGCGAGGGAAGTGGCAAGCTGCACGGTTATAGCGACAACTACATTCAACTGGTCTTTGACGGAACCATGGATATGGTCGGTAAAGTGTGCCGGGTCAAAGTGGTTGAAGCTGGCGTCAACGAGAGTCAGGCTACGCTGGTACGTGTGTTGGAAGAGAATCTTAAGTCCGCCGCGATGTGATCGAGGCGTCAGAAACAAGGATTTCATTTCCTTGGGGAGCTTACCCGGGGAGATGAGGTCCTTCTTTTGCAAAAAAATAAGATAAAGATATCGAAGTTGATGGGGGAGAGCATGATGAACAAAAAAGAAATTTCAGCAGGCGGAGTTGTTTATAGAACAGGGGAAGACGGACGTCTTCAAATTCAGCTTATCGTAGATCGTTATGGTAAAACAACTCTCGCCAAGGGCAAAATGGAAGAGGGAGAAACAATCGAACAGACGGCACTGCGCGAGATTTTGGAAGAGACAGGTATGGTGGGCCGCATTGTAGAGCCGGTTGATATTATTGCTTACACGTACCAACATGCAGATTTTGGCCCGGTGGACAAGGAAGTTCATTATTATCTCGTTGAAGCCGAGAGTGGAGATCTGCAGCCTCAGATTGAAGAAATCAAGGGTGTGGATTGGTATGCTCCGGAAGAAGCATGGTCCAGACAGCAGCAGAACGGATATGATAATAACGATGATATCTTGCGTGTAGCCCTGAACAAGTTAGGCATTAACGTATAACGCATTATTGTTCTAGATCGAGTCAGTTAGCCGCGCGTTCTGTGGGTCTGGATAGGCAGATCATCAAGCCACGGGTGACTTCGCCGCAGGGGCGTGGACCGGTGGTTTTTTGTGCCAAATCGGCAAGTAACAGAATGGCAAAGCAAGCAGTGAACTGGTGATGTTAAAAAGGGTCTGGGCATGCGCAATTTGTGCCCCGTAGTCCGCTGACAGCCAGGCCGAAGCTGCATGCAGCTGGCCGATCAGCGGCATAAACAGCAGCGCTCCCGCAATGTTTAATACAACATGGGAGGCTGCGACAAATTTGCCTGCGGATGCTCCGCCCGCGGCAGCAATCACAGCGGTGATGCAGGTCCCCACATTGGACCCGATCACAATGGCGATGCCGATCTCCACAGGTAATACCCCTGTGGCTGCGAGCGTAATCGCCATGCTAATGACAGCTGCGCTGCTGTGAATGAGCGCTGTCAGACAGGCACCTGCCAGGAAGCCCCACCACAAGCTGTCGGCCGAGCGGTCGAGAAACCATTGAAATACGCCCATGCTCCGCAAGGGTAAGGCAATGGATTGCATTACCTGAATACCTGTCATAACAAGTGCAAATCCTGCGGCTGCGAGGAAGCTGTACTGGATGTTAAACAGAGTCTGGCGCGTGCGTTCAGGAGCGGCCAGATTGCGTTCACCAAGAACAACAAACATGGCCCAGCCCGTTAGCGACAGGACGAGTAGCGGCAGGGAAGCACGTCCAATCTGCAGCCCCACCAGCTCTGTTGTCAGGCATGTCCCTATGTTGGTGCCGAGGATGATGCCGAGTGTGCGTCCATAGGTAATTAATCTGGCATTAGCCAGTCCAATGGTGAGCACGGTGACCGCAGTACTGCTCTGTAACAAGGCCGTTGCGCCCGCACTGAAGGCCATACCTTTCCATGGAGCAGAGGTAGCGCGATTGAGCCAACCTGCCAACATGGGCCCTGCCATACGTTGCAAGGCGTTCTCCATCAGTTTCATGCCACCAAAAAAGATAATAAGCCCATAGAGTAGGGGCAATATCACATCTCTAAACATAGAAACATCATTCCTTCCGTCCGGGTTCCTTAACTCATCCTATGAGTAAGAAAAGACAACCATGACAAGCCTAAAGGAATTCAGAGGGAAGCGACCTAAATTACCCCACCCTAATTCGAAAGATACAGTGGTTCGTGCAAACGTAGTGGAGGGGACGAAATTGTTACCGAAGAAGCGAAGCGCTCGCCTTTATCCCCGGATTTTCCCTTTGAGAAAAGGGAGTTCAAAAAAATCTGGGGATAACAGCGATCAGAGGAACAATTCGTCGCCGTAGCGCCATCTAATTGTGCCACCCCAATTCGAAAGATACGGTGATTCGTGCAAACGTAGTGGAGGGGACGAAATCGAATCTGAAGAAGCGAAGCGTGCGCCTTTGTCCCCGGATTTTCCCTTTTAAGAAAGGGAATCAAAAAAAATCTGGAGACAACAACGATCGAAAGATCAATTCGAACCCGGAACGCCACCTAGTTGCTGCACCCCAATTCGAAAGATACGGTGATTCGTGCAAGCGTAGTGGAGGGGGCGAAATCGAATCTGAAGAAGCGAAGCGTGCGCCTTTGTCTCCGGATTTTCCCTTTAAAAAAGGGAATCAAAAAAATCTGGAGACAACAGCGATCGGAAGATCGATTCGTAACCGGAACGCCACCTACGCGCCGCACAAAACTTATCTTTTGAACTATTAAATTAAAGGAAGTGGATCTACCTTGCCATCAGTTACACTCGAACGCAGTCGCAAAAAGCGGCTTGAACATGCCCATCCATGGATATTTAACAATGAAATTGCCTCTGTTGACGGAAACCCGGAGCCGGGAGATCTGGTCAATGTATTGAATCATCAAGGTCGCTATCTGGCGACAGGATATTACAATCCTGCATCTCAGATCACTGTAAGAGTTGTAGCTTATCAACCGCTGGAGTCCGAACAGATGGATACGGCGTTCTTTGCAGCGCGTTTTCGCGATTGCTTGCGTCACCGGGAACGTTTTATCCAGGATGGAGAGGCATACCGTCTCGTTTACGGCGAAGCAGATTTTCTACCAGGCTTGATCGTTGACCGGTTCGGCAGCATCCTCGTTGTACAGTTGCTTACACTTGGCATGGATCGTTGCCGTGAAGCCATCGTACAGGCACTCATTGAAGTAATGCAGCCAGAAGGCATATATGAGCGCAGTGATGTCTCGATTCGTGAACTGGAAGGTTTGGAGCAGACCAAAGGTCCGCTGTACGGAGATTGCCCACGACATGTCACCGTTACAGAAAATGGACTACTCATTAAAGTGGACATCGTGGAAGGGCAGAAGACAGGTTACTTCTTCGACCAACGCGAAAATCGTGCAGCGATCGAACCGCTCATGAAGGGGTGGGGCTACAAGAGTGGAATCACACTCCAAACGACCGAGCAGGATGGCACAGAGCAGCTCCTGCCTGTGAATAAAAGCGGTAAGGTAGTTACATTCCCTTATTGGGATGGTGCCACCGTACTGGAGTGTTTCTCACACACAGGCAGCTTCACGTTAAATGCTTGCAAGTATGGAGCCAAAAAAGTGACTTGTCTTGATATTTCGGAGCATGCCATTGAGAGTGCACGAACAAATGTGGAGCTGAACGGTTTCACCGACCGGGTCGAATTCGTCGTTGCTGACGCATTCCAGTACTTGCGTGAACAAGTGAAAGGACTGGATGAACGTACTGCACGTGCGCGTGCTGGCGAACAGAAAGTGGATACATCCAAGGCGCTTACAGCTGGCGGTAAAACATTCGATGTCGTTATCCTCGATCCCCCGGCGTTTGCCAAAACAAAATCAGCAGTCAAAGGTGCATGCCGTGGATATAAGGATATCAACCTGCAAGGAATGAAACTGGTTAATGAGGGCGGATATTTGGTAACAGCAAGCTGTTCGTATCATATGCGTCCAGACCTCTTCCTGGATACGATTGCGGATGCAGCAGAAGATGCAGGCAAAGTGCTTCGTCTGATCGACTGGAAAGCAGCCGGTAAGGATCACCCGCAAATTTTGGGTGTGGATGAAGGACATTACCTGAAATTTGCTATTTTCGAAGTGCGCAGTAAAAAGAATTAATTGTATGATTTCCGTTCCAATCAAGTATAGATCAAGTCAAAAGTCCACAGTGTGATAGCTGCGGGCTTTTTGCTGTTTTACTGTGTTAACGGAGATGATCTCCGGTTTTACCGAATAGTGGCAAACGTATGTTCCGAACCAAGTCAGATATGTTATACTGGGAATTAAAATCTTGTACGTGTGGTTTGGAGGATTAGACATGTCCGTTCGTTTTGTTATTGGCCGGGCAGGCAGCGGCAAAAGCTCGCTGATTACCCGGGAAATTACATCCCTGCTTCAAAAGGAGCCGCAAGGAACACCTTTGATTTTGCTCGTTCCCGAACAGAGTTCTTTTCGAACAGAGCAGGCATTGGTGTCTTCTGGAGCAATTAAAGGTACCATGCGTGCAGAAGTGCTCGGCTTTCGCCGTTTAGCCTATCGTGTAATGCAAGAAGCAGGTGGTTCTGCTCGTATTCCGATCGGAGCCGAAGGCAAAAAGATGCTGCTCTATAAGGTCATCCAGCGCCGTAAGGAAGAATTAAAGCTGTTTGGTGCATCCGGCAGCCAGCTGGGTTTTATAGGCGAATTAAATGACTTATATAGTGAATTTAAACGTTGTGAAGTTGATCCATCATTGCTGGAAGAAGGGATGTTTGGAGGGAATACCTCATTCACTTCGCCAATTCTGGAGGACAAGTTGCATGACTTGAATCTGATATATCGTGACTATGAACAGGAATTGACCAATTTGTATATTGATGATGAAGACACGTTGACCGAGCTGACAGATCGTTTGTCGGAAAGTGCATTGCTGCAGGATGCCCAGATCTGGATTGATGGTTTTCAGGGATTCACACCACAGGAGATGAGTGTGATCGGTCGGCTGATGTTGCAGTCCTCTTCCGTGACCATTGCACTGACATTGGATCGTCCTTATGATCACGGCGCACTGCCTGGAGAACTGGAACTGTTTTATCCTACGGCAAGTGCCTACGCGCGTCTCAAAGGGATGGCTGACGAACTGGGTGTACCGAGCGATATAACCGTGCTAGATTCGGAGATTCCACCGAGATACAAGGATCGTCCGGGACTTGCTCATCTGGAGGCTGGTTTCGACCGCCGAATTCGGTGGAAAAGTGATGGTCTTGATTCCGGAATCCGGCTGGTTGCAGCGGAGAACCGACGAGCTGAGATGGAGGGAGCACTGCGTGAGATGCGGCGTCTGGCGCAAAACGAAGGTGCGCGTTATCGGGATATGGCGGTACTTGTCCGCCAATTGGATACCTACGCGGATATAGCCGAACCGTTATTCAGTGATTATGGCGTGCCTGTCTTTCTGGACCGCAGAAGAAATGAACTTCATCATCCATTATCTGAATTTATCCGTTCCGCACTGGATATTGTTCGGCGCCACTGGCGTTACGAGGATGTATTTCGTTGTGTGAAAACGGATCTGCTGCTTCCGCGTGATGGTTCCATCACCCGTGAAGATATGGACCAGCTTGAGAATTATGTACTGGCCTGTGGTATTCATGGATATCGCTGGACTGACGGCAAACCGTGGAAGTATGTACCAAGCTTATCACTGGAAGATAACGGTCAGGATGGCCGTAGTCGAGGACGGGACCAGATGCTTTCTTTAATGGAGAGCTGCCGAACGGTCATTACAGATTCTTTGGGTGTTTTTGAGAAACGAATGAAAAAGGCAAAGACAGCCAAAGCCCAATGCGAGGCACTATACAGACTGCTGGAAGATGCTGAGATTCCATGGAAGCTGGAGAATATGTCTGCTGAAGCTAAGGCTCAGGGTGACCCCGAACGGTCGAGAGAACATCGGCAGATGTGGGGAGCTGTGCTGGATTTATTGGATCAGATGGTCGATATGATGGGGAATGAACGGCTGGATATCACGCTGTTTGCCGGAATGATCGAGACCGGATTGACGGAACTGAAGCTGGGTCTGGTACCACCAGCACTTGATCAGGTATTGGTGGGTTCCATGGACCGTACACGCCTTCAGGACATCAAATACGTATTTATCCTCGGCGCGGTTGATGGTGAATTACCTGCCGTACCTCAGGATGATGGCGTATTAACGGAACTGGAGAGATCGTTACTGACGGAAAGAGGCGTGGCGCTTGGACCAGGTGCAACAAGGCAAATGTTAGATGAACGTTTTCTGATCTATACGGCACTTACAGCGGCAAGCAGCCAGTTGTGGCTGAGTTACCCGGTTGCTGATGATGAGGGAAAAGCACTGCTTCCTTCCGAGATTGTCCGCCATGTACGGAAAATGTTTGGTCTACAAGAACAGCCATTGCTCGCTCAACCACCGGTTGTGAACTCGGAAGAAGCGCATTGGTCCTATGTCACCCATCCAGGTCAGAGTCTATCTGCGCTTATTGGACAATTGCGCAAATGGCGCCGCGGAGAAGACATCCCTGAAATGTGGTGGGCGGTCTACAATTGGCATGTATCTCGGGAGACAAGCAGACCTCAGTTGGAGCGGTTGATGGGATCGATCTTTTATCGTAATCGGGCATTACCACTACGTACAGCTACCAGTCGCAGATTGTATGGCACAGAGGTGAGGACGAGTGTCTCGCGAATGGAGCGGTTCGTAGCCTGTCCGTTCTCTCATTTTGCTTCGCATGGGCTACGCCTCAAAGAACGGCAATTGTACCGTCTTCAGGCTCCTGATATCGGACAGCTGTTTCATGCTGCACTAAGCCAGCTGGCTATGCGGTTGCGCGAAGAAAATCGTAGTTGGGGCAGTTTGACTCCAGACCAATGCCGTCAGGAAGCCGAGCAAACTGTGGAGCAGATTGCACCACAGCTGCAAGGGGAAATTTTGCTAAGCACCAAGCGATACGGTTATATTTTCCGCAAATTGAAGGACATTGTTAGTCGGGCATCCGTTATTCTCGGTGAACAGTCCAGACGTGGAAGTTTTGAACCGATTGGGCTGGAGCTTGATTTTGGACCGGATAAAACACTGCCGCCACTACGTTTTGAACTGGAGAACGGATGTGTGATGGAGATCGTGGGTCGGATTGACCGTGTGGATGTGGCAGAAGGCGAGAATGGTCTGCTCTTGCGTGTCATTGACTATAAATCAAGCCAGACGGACCTCAAGTTACATGAAGTGTACTATGGTCTGTCATTGCAGATGCTCACCTATCTGGAGGTGCTACTTAGTGCTGCCGAAGAATGGCTTGGGGAAACGGCGATGCCGGGAGGGACGTTGTATTTCCATGTGCATAACCCGCTGTTGCAATCCGCAAACGGCATGACATCGGAGCAGGCAGGACAAGAACTGCTGAAACGGTTCAAAATGAAAGGTTTGCTGCTCGCGGACCGGGATGCAATTGCACAAATGGACAACACCCTGGATAAGGGGTATTCAGCTATTATTCCGGTTGCCCTCAAAGCAGATGGCAGCTTTTATAGCAGTGCCGCTGTAGCTACGCCAGAGCAATGGGATACGCTGCTTGCTTCGGTACGCAGTAATATCCGCGAGATTGGTACCCGAATTACGGATGGAGATGTGGCCATTGAGCCTTATCGTATTCAGCAGGAAGTGGCGTGCACATTCTGTCCGTATAAGCCTGTATGTCAGTTTGATGAGAATATAGAAGGAAATGAATACAACCTGTTGTCCAAACCGGGCAAACAACAAATCTGGGATATGTTATCTCACACCAAGGGAGGGGAAACATCATGACGAATATGCCCAAACCGGAAGGAAGCTTCTGGAGTGATGACCAGTGGAGTGCCATCTCGGAAAGCGGAGAAGACATTCTGGTTGCCGCTGCAGCGGGATCAGGCAAAACAGCTGTATTGGTTGAACGAATTATTCGTAAGATTGCAGATCCCTCCCAAGGATTCAGTGTGGATCGCTTGCTTGTAGCTACATTTACCAAAGCGGCCGCCGCCGAGATGAAACAACGGATTCGGGAAGCGCTGGAACGTGCGCTTGAAGAACAACCTGGAGAAGAGCATCTGCGTAAGCAGCTGTCGCTGCTTGGACGGGCATCGATTACAACGCTGCATTCATTCTGTATGGAAGTCATTCGCCGTTACTATCAGCAAATTCCGTTGAACCCGGCTTTCCGTATCCTAAATGAAAATGAAGCGGAAATCATGCGCCAGGAACTACTCGAAGAACTATTTGAGGAAAAGTATGGCGAAGAAGATGAAGGGAGTACATTCCGCGAATTGGTGGACTGGTTCAGTGGAGAACGAAATGATGATGCGATGCATCGACTGGTGCAACGATTGTATGATTTCTCCCGCAGTCATTCCTGGCCGGATCATTGGCTCTCAGAGATGGCATCTGCTTTTCAGGTGGAAAGTGTGGAGGCACTTGGACATTCAGCATGGGTTCAGAGTATTTTGCGTGATGCGGCTCTTGCTTTGAGTGGTGCGGCAGGACTGCTCCGTCAAGGCATCCATATTTCCATGCAGCCTGAAGGACCGGCACCTTATGCAGATACGTTAAAAGAAGACCTGGTGATGGTAGAAGAGCTGTTGTCTGCGGCCCAGGTTATGCCATGGGAAAGGTTGCCTGAAGTGTTTCAACCCGCTACATTTGGCAAACTGAAACCCTGCAAAAAGGATCAAACGGACCCTGCTTTACAAGATCAGGTGAAGGAACTCCGTGAGGCTGCGAAAAAGGCAGTTACCGACCTGAAAGGTTCATTGTTTGGAAGAAGTGCGTTTTCGTTCTGGCAGGAGCTGGAGCAAGCGGCACCACTCATGCAGGAGTTGTCGAGGTTGGTTAGTACATTTGGAGAACGTTATCGACAGGCCAAACAGGAACGTGGGCAAGTTGACTTCAGTGATCTGGAGCATTACTGCCTTCACATTTTGCGGCATGAGGATTCAACGCCTGAACTGTCGATGCCTTCCGACGCGGCTATGGAGTACCGTTCACGATTCGATGAAGTGTTACTAGATGAATATCAGGACACCAATACAGTTCAGGAAGATATCGTCAAGCTGATCTCCAGAGAAAACCCGGGTAACCGATTCATGGTAGGTGATGTCAAACAGAGTATCTACCGTTTCCGGTTGGCTGAGCCAGGTCTGTTTATGAACAAGTATCGCCAATATGGAGCGAGCACACGTGAGGACGGAATGGTGGAAAATCATCTGAATCGTACAGGTCAACGTATTGATCTTGCGCGGAATTTCCGCAGTCGTGCGGAAGTCGTGCATTCGGTCAATATGATATTTCGGCAACTCATGAACGAAGGTGTGGCAGAGATTGCTTACGATGAACGAGCTCAACTGGCATACGGGGCTACGTTCCCGTCAGAAACGATTGGTGATGAGGCGTATACACCTGAACTCATGCTGATCGATCGTCAGGGCGGTGGTCCTGATCTGACAGAGAGTACGGATGAGAACGGGGATGCATCGGTCTCCGCAGAACTGGAGAGTGCCGAACTTGAGACAGCCCAGTTGGAAGCACGGGCGATTGCAAGGCGTATTCGTGAGATGGTTGGGGATACGGACAAACCTGCCCTCCATGTATATGACAAAGCCCTGCAAACGATGCGCCCGGCACGTTACGGTGACATGGTCATCTTGCTGCGTTCAACCTTAATGTGGGCTCCGCTCATGATTGAAGAATTCAGACAGCAGGGAATTCCTGCTGGAGGAGAACAGAGCAAGGGTTACTTCCAGGCTACGGAAGTGGAAATCATGATGTCTCTGCTTCAGCTTGTTGATAATCCAAGGCAGGATATTCCGCTTGCTTCCGTGCTTCGTTCCCCGATTGTAGGACTGGATGAAGAAGAACTGGCACAGATTCGGCTTGGTGACAAAAGACAGTCATTCTATGATGCGGTTATATCGGCTGCTGGAGAATGGAGCGATTCTTCCACTAATGCCGTACAACAATCCCGGCAGGATAATCATCCTGATACCAATATCGTCCAGTTACAGTGGCCGGAAGCCTGGTCAGAGATGGAACAGGGACAGCGGGAGACAGCAGCTTCAGTCGAGGCAGAGATCCTGGATGATGTCTATGAATTCGATGTGCATACATTGCATACAGATGGAATGCAAGATGCTGGTGTTGCGAGACATGCGAGTGAGGATCTGGGCATAACGGAGATCTCAGGCTCGGAGTTACAGCAAAAGTTAATTCGCTTTATGCGTCAATTGGAGCAGTGGAGACTTGAGGCAAGACAAGGCAGTCTAAGTGAACTGATCTGGCGTATGTATCGGGAAACCGGGTATTTAGACTGGGTTGGTGGTCTTCCCGGAGGACTGCAACGTCAAAGTAATCTTAAGGCATTGTATGATCGCGCACGACAATATGAGGAATCAACTGCAAATCGCGGCTTGTTCCGTTTCCTGACCTATGTCTCAAGATTGCGGGAAAACGGGGGAGACCTCGGGACTGTAGCAGGTAGTTCTGGTGAGCAGGACAACGCCGTACGTATCATGACGATTCACCGGAGTAAGGGTTTGGAGTTTCCGATTGTCTTTGTTGGTGGCATATCCAAGATGTTTAATCAACAGGATCTGAACGCACCGTTTCTAATGCATAAGGAACTGGGATTTGGTCCAAGGTTTGTGGATCGTGAGAACCGGGTTGCCTATCCTACATTAGCCAATCTGGCGATTCGTCGTCGTGCGCAATTTGAACTGCTTGCTGAAGAGATGCGTGTGTTGTACGTTGCATTGACCCGCCCCAAAGAGAAAATGATTCTGCTGGGTACCGTAAAAGATGCCGCGAAAAAAGCGCTGGCGTGGTCTCAGGTCAAGGACAGCCCTGAATTGGCATTGCCAGACTATCTGCTTGCTGCAGGACGGAGCTACCTGGACTGGATTGGACCATCCCTGATGAGACATCCAGATGCGGCTGTGCTGCGTGAACTTGCTGGAAGCAATGATTCGTTCTCAACCTGTCTTGCAGATGATCAATCACGATGGGAGATTTCTATTATTTCCGCCGATCAGGTATCCCGTGATCATGTGGTGGATCAGACACTTGGAGAAGAAGACGGGATGACTGAGGTGCGGAAAGAACGACTTGCTGCACTAAAAGCGGTTCAGCCTGTGAAGTTGGTTCCATCCTCAACCGTAGAAGAGCTGATGAAGAGTGTACAAGATACGGCTAACCAAAACATTGAAGATGCAGGTACAGATACAGTAGCCCTTCAAGAAGAAGAGACACGGCTGATTCGCGAAGTTGATCAACGGCTTTCGTGGACATATCCCTATGAAGCAGCAACTCAGGTGGCAGCCAGTACATCTGTCACGGAGTTGAAAACGTTACTTGCGATGCAGGATATCCAGTCGGTAGAGGTCATGGAGGAACTGGGAGAGCAGTCCGAGGCATTATTGGATTACAACACACCAGGAATCAATCACACCAAAGATGAAGCAAGCCATGTACTACGTGGCATATCCAGTGAATTGAACGAGCATGAGACTGGATCAGGGTTAGATTCAAACGGTAAAGTGAACGTTCAGGATGCGGGATCTGCGGGCACGTCTTTTAAATTGCATCTGCGTCGTCCCAAATTTATGGGAGAGAAACAACTGACAGGAGCAGAACGGGGGAACGTGTATCATACGTTGATGCAGCATCTTCCTATAGATGGCTCATCCGTTGATTCACAGCTTATTGAACAGACGATTGAGCGGTTGATTAAGCTTCAGATTTTGCTACCCCATCATGCTGCGGCTATCGAACCTGAAGAACTGGCCGGATTTTTCAATACAGAACCAGGAAAAGAATTATTGCGTGCAGCGTGGGTGAAACGGGAAATTCCGTTTGTGTATGGACTTCCGGCACATCAGTCTCCAGTGGAATGGCTACATGAACAGGCGGCGAACTCAGATATGCAGATGCTAAATGAAGATAGCAAAATGCAGGCAACGATTGAAAATGAAACCGTGCTTGTACAAGGGATTATCGATTGTCTGTATGAGGTGGACGGCGAGCTTGTCTTGCTTGATTACAAGACGGATCGGGTGTTGGAGCATCGTGGTGGTTTGGATGAACTCACCAAAAAATATCGCTTCCAGCTGGATCTGTATGGACGGGCCATTGAAGATATATTGGGACGGAAAGTTGACCGGAAATGGCTGTACTTTTTTGATGGTGGACATGCAGTGAAATTGTAAAAGAACTGGATCGGAATTTAAAATTATGGATTTCATATGGGAGAGGGGTGGAACGGACGATGCGTATTTTGCATACAGGGGACTGGCATTTGGGAAAAACGTTGGAAGGACGAAGCCGACTGCGTGAACAGGAAGATTTTGTTGATGAACTCGTCAGGGTGGCTGATGAGCAGCAGGCGGATGCCATATTGATGGCCGGAGATGTGTATGATTCGGTGAATCCTCCCGCAGCGGCGGAACAGCTTTTTTATGAAGCGGCAGCGCGTCTGACGGAGCATGGAAGACCTCTTGTGGTGATTGCAGGAAATCATGATCAGCCAGAACGTGTAGCTTCTGTAACTCCACTTGTGAACAGACAGGGCATCACACTCGTAGGGATGCCTACTTCAGAAGCGGTAACCATTCATGCAAAGCGAACCGGAGAAATTGCACAGATTGCCGCATTACCTTATCCTTCTGAAGCCAGATTGAATGAATTGCTGACAACGGATGGGGACGAGAATGTGCTTCGTCAGGCATACAGTCACCGTGTGGGCATGTTAATGCAGCGTCTGGCAGCTTCTTTTCGCCCGGATACCGTGAACTTGGCCATGAGCCATATCTATGTGCTCGGCGGACTTGAGAGTGATTCGGAACGTCCGATTCAGATCGGTGGGGCTTACACGGTGGACCCTTCGTCTCTATCGACTGGTGCGCAATACACGGCGCTTGGGCATCTTCATCGTGCACAGGCTGTCAAAGGGGATGGTGTGATTCGATATAGCGGTTCTCCTCTCGCCTACAGCTTCTCGGAAGCGGGGCAGAGCAAGTCTGTCACGATGGTTGATCTGGCACCGGGCGGAGCTGCGCATGTAGAAGAAGTTTTGTTAACGTCCGGGCGTCCGCTTGTTCGTTGGCAGGCGCGTGGTGGTCTGGCTGAAGTATATCGCTGGCTGGACGAGGGACGTGATCCGCAGGCTTTTATCGACATGGAAGTGTGGCTGGACGAGGCGATGTCTCTGAAGGAGATTCAGCAGCTGCGAAAATCACATGAAGGTATCATTCATATTCGCCCGGTGTATCCCGAAATGGCTGCAGCAGGACTTTTGGAGCAACGATCCGAGTTACCTGTACATGAACTGTTCCGTAAGTTCTATCAGCGTCAGACGGGCGGTGCACAGCCGGAAGACAGCCTGGTACAGCTTTTCCTGGAACTTGTGGATGAAGACGAGCCGGGTGTGCGTGAGGAGGTCGAGGAAAGATGAAGCCCATTTTATTAAAAGTTGCCGGACTGCAAAGTTATCGGGAGATGCAAGAGATTGATTTTACCGTGCTGACAGAGACGGGACTATTCGGTATTTTCGGTCCAACGGGTAGTGGTAAATCTTCCTTGCTGGATGCCATCACACTTGCCATGTACGGAAAAGTGGAACGTGCGGTGAACGGCACACAAGGGATTATGAATCATGCAGAAGATTCGTTGTCGGTTGCTTTTACATTTGAACTGATGTCGGCGGAAGGCACTCGCAGGTTCCGGGTAGAGCGACGTTTCAAACGAAATAATGAAGTGTCGGTGAGTAACACGATCAGCAAATTCATAGAGACGGTTAATGGCGAAGAGCAGGTACTTGCCGATAAATTGGCAGATGTTAATCGCTGCGTTGAAGATGTGATTGGTTTGAAGATGGATGATTTTACACGGGCAGTGGTGCTTCCGCAAGGAAAGTTTGCCGAGTTTTTGTCACTCAAAGGCAGTGAACGTCGCCAGATGTTGCAACGATTATTCCATCTGGAGAAGTATGGGGACCAGTTGGCCATCAAATTAAGTCGGCGGGTCAAGGATAATGATATGGTTCACCAATCTCTTGCTGCGGAGCAACAGGGACTGGGCAATGCCAGCAAGGAGACGCTGGAAGAAACGAAACGTCTTCTTCAAGCCGCTGTTCAGCAGTCTGAATTGTCCCGCAAAGCGCTGGATGAAGCTGCGAAGGAAGCTGAACAACTGGGCAAAATTCGTGAGTTAAGTAACGAACGGCAGGCCCGGACGGATGAACAGCAGAAGCTGAAAGCACTGGAACCACAGATAGAGGCAGGCGAACAACGGCTGAAACAATCCGTTGCGGCAGATGCAATACTTCCTGCGTTGCAGACGGTTCGAGATGCTATGGCTTCACAGAAGCAGCGGCAGGATACCGCCGAGACAGCTCATCAGCAAGCACTGGAACATGAGCGTATGGCTGTTCAGGAAGCGGAGAAGGCCGAGACGGCACGCAAGCAAATGGCGGAGGAAGAACCGAAACTGTTGCTGCGCCTTGAGCAGCTCGAACAAGCGAAAGAGCTGCAACGGGAACGCGACGGGCTTCAAGCCGATTGCTCGCGCCTTGCTCAGTTTCTGGAACAGGGGCAGGGCGAGCAGACTGCGCTGGGACAGCAACTTGAGAAAGAAAAGGAGCTGCAGCTGCGCGGGCGCAAACGGCGTGAGGAACTACAGGAGAGCCTCAAGCCAAATGAGGTGAAGTCAGAGGAACGCAGGCAACTTCAGGCTGCGCTTGAACTGAAACATCGTGTGGATACTGCTGCGGAGCAATTACATCAATACAAGGCTGACATGCAAGCCTATAAGCAGTCGGCGGAACAAGGAGCCGACAAGCTGAAGGCGGCGGCTGAGGAGGAAAGACGCCTGAGTGATCAGCGTCAGCATCTGGTAGAACAGGCGTCAGCAGGTCTTGAGGCCTTGCTTGCCTGTGAGCAGGACATTAGCCGCGAACAGAGCCTGCTGGCTCTTGCGGAGGAACAGCTGCGTGGCACAATGCGTGAGCAGGAGCTGCACCGGCTGTCCTCCGCATTGCGCGCCGAGCTGCGTGACGGCGAGCCATGCCCGGTGTGCGGCTCGCCGCATCACCCACTCCCGGCTGCGCCGCCGGGAGAAGGTCCGCACGCAGGCGACGCGGACCTGGAACTGCTGCGCAGCCTGCACGCAGAGCTGCAGGAGCTGCGCTTTGGGTTGCGCCAGCAGCTGCACGAACGTCGCAGCCTGCTGACGCAGCTTGGCGCTGCGGCCGGCGAAGCTCCGGCCGCAGCCGAGGCCGCGCCTGCGGCAGCGGAGCCCGAGACCGCCGGGTCGCCCGAACACGGGCGCTCCCCGGCAGGCTGGGCATCGCGTGCCGCTGCGCTGCGCGAAGCCGCGCAGGCGCTGGCTGCCGCAGCAGCGCCGCTCCAGGCCGAAGCCGCCGCGTTGCAGCAGGCGGCTGTAGGCGCGCAGCAGCGCCGCATGGAAGCGGCAGCTGCGCAGGAGGCCGGCCGTGCCGGGCTCGCCCAGGCGGAGCGCAAGCTGGCCGAGAGCGAGGCTGCAGCGGCTGCCTTGCAGGGCCGCTGGGCCGCGGAACTGCCGGGCATCGCTCAGGAGGAGGCCAAGGCCCTCTATCAGGCGATGCAGGAGCGCGATGCACGCGCCGAAGACATCAAGGAACGTCTGAACAAAAGCGTGACGTTCCTTGAGGAAAAAGACCAAATCATCCAATCTCTTCAGCAGAAGCTAGTGGAATTGGACAAACAACTGATTCAGTGGCAAACGGAGTGGCAGGGCAATAGCAAACAGCTGGCCGAGAAGGAAGAGCGCTTGCGCCAGTGGGTTGGGGAGCAGCGGGTAGAAGATCTGATTGCTGCGGCTCAGGCTCGTCTGGATGGACTGCGGAAAACAGCTTCGGACTCGGCACAACGCTTCAAAGAAGCGGACACGCTGAAGCAGGAATCAGCCAAGAAAGACGTTATGGCTCAGCAGGCAGCCGCCTCGGCCACAGAACATCTGCAACAGGCACAGGAACGCTGGCGGCAATTGCTGGAACAATCCCCGTTTGACTCGGATGATGCCGTTGTGTCCGCGGCGATTCCTTCCCAGGAAGCAGAGCGACTGGCAGGGGAGATCCAGCAGCACCGTGAACGTGAGCGTGAACTGGCATCCCAATTGCGTGAACTGGAACAAAAGCTGGGTGGTGCTGTTGTATCGGAGGAACAGTGGTTAGCCTGCACCGAACGTTTGCAGCAGGTCCGAATTGAGGACGAGGCTGCCCTTCGTGCTAAAGCACGTGCAGAACGTGATCTGGAGGATGTGGAGCAGCGACATGTTCGCTGGACCGAACTGGAGAACAAGCGGGTGGAGGTAAGCCATCAAGGCGAACTGCTCAGCAAACTGCAATCCGCGTTCAGAGGCAATGCTTTTGTCGAGTATATTGCCGAAGAACAACTGATGCAGGTTAGTCATGCGGCATCTCAGCGTCTGCGCTTCCTGACCAAACAGCGTTATTCACTGGAGGTGGATTCCGGTGGTGGTTTTGTGATTTGTGATGATGCCAACGGGGGAGTCAAACGACCGGTATCAACGTTGTCAGGTGGCGAGACATTTTTGACCTCTCTGTCACTGGCTTTGGCACTGTCGGCCCAGATTCAACTGCGAGGTCAGTACCCACTTCAATTCTTCTTCTTGGATGAAGGCTTCGGTACCCTTGACCCTGAGCTGTTGGATACCGTCATTACGTCTCTGGAAAAATTGCATGACGACCGATTGGCTGTTGGTGTAATCAGTCATGTGCCTGAACTGCGTGCACGCTTGCCGCGCAAACTTGTAGTGATTCCGGCAGGTGAGGCCGGAAACGGCTCACGGGTGGTCTTAGAGACCCTGTAGAGGAAACATGTATGATGTATATCGCCTACAGTCCGGGCTTTTGCCAGAATGCCGAAAATATAGTGCGGATGTAGGTTTATCTGTCTGGATGTGGCCTGTTACCGATTTAACGGCACGACGTGGAGAAAAGAGGGAGGCATTACACTTCTCTCGCCCCAAATCTCAGCAATATAAATGATAGAAGTGCCTCTTATTATCCAAGCAACTGAATATTACCGAATTGATGTTGCAAAAATATTTCTCTTCTTGCTTTTATAACATAGCGGAGTGAATTACATCACAGATACAGGTTCATCCCGCTGTTATACTACAGTTAAGCCGACAAACTTTATTTAAGTACCCCGGCGGACATCTGATCAGGACGTTTCCTGAATAGATGTCCGCGCAGCAGACTTCCAAGGAAGCCGCTCACGGGGTGCTTCTTTTTTGTGCTTTTTCGTCAGTAGTGTCAATTCGCCCAGTTCTGAATACCATGAAAAGGTGATCAAGAGCAGAATCAGGGAGGCGTTGGCAAGTGGAAAAAGTGGAAGCGAAGAAAATATGCAAGGAACACATGCACCGTTATGTATGTGTACAGATGAATGACGGTATGCACTACGATGGCATTATGGAAAATGTGGATGACGAAATGATCTACTTGGCTGTTCCCGTTGGACCGGAAGCCATGGTGAATCATGCGAACTGGGCTCCAAATGCAATGCCGGGAGCAAACTATCCGATAGGCCATACTCGCGGATTTTACCCAGGATACGGGTACCCTACTCCTTATCCGTATTATGGTTATGGCCGTAGACGTTTTAACCGACTGGTGCTCCCGTTATTTGCGCTTACAGCGTTAACTCTTTTACCGTACTATTGAAATTAGAAAAAACAGTCATAACTGCAAGTGACACATTCTTATGTACCCTATGGGCATCCTATGAAAATCCTCGAAAAATAACTAGCTGAGGATGGCTGTTTCATTCATGGTACCGTACAGCATGAAACAGAGAGGTCTTATCACATACGGAGTCTCAGCCTGATGTATCGCAACAGTCATTGCAATACAACTGGCAACATACGAACATCCAAAAAGGTCATGCCTGTGCAGAAGCGAACTTCTGTAAGGCATGACCTTTTTTTGAGCCTAATTAGTGTAAGGTTGAGGATGAACGGATAGTATATAGCGTGTATTCAAACCTTGCTGAAAGCAGAAGCAGGTCTAAACGTGTCGCAGCAGAGGCATACCACATCCTGAATATGTGAGAACGTTCCTAAGTGCGAGCAAACGATCAAGACATAAAGCTTTAATTCTTATCCCGATAAAAATCTTCGCTTCAGGTGGAATCGCTGCTGTTCTCTGGCCCACGATTGGAGGAGCAAAGCATGATGTGAATGCTGACGAATCTGAGGCATCTTATTCAAGACTTTGAAGCGCCCTCAGAATTTTAAGGAATCTGATACACCTTATAACCGAATAAAGAGCCGCTTTCAGCATTTTTTTGAGTTATTTCGGGAAATAACGTGCCTGATGTTCCTTATAATTTCAAATGAGAGCCTGAACATCAAATAAGACGTCCTGTGTTCCTTGGAAAATCGTCCACTACTCCCTCTCCAAGATCAACCAGCATGGACTTCAAAATGTACTTAACTTAATGCAGATTTCAAATCCTCAAGTAAATCTTCAACATCCTCGATCCCAACGGAGATCCGAATCAAACCATCCGTGATCCCCAATTCTTGCCGACGTTCATAGGGAATGGAAGCATGTGTCATTCGGGCAGGGACAGAAATTAAACTTTCCACCGCGCCCAGACTTTCAGCCAATGTGAAATAACGGACTTTGCTTAACACGTCATCTACTTTTTCAGCACTGCCTACATCAAAGGAAACCATACCGCCATGTCCTCTCGCTTGCGTGGAAGCGAGCTTATGCTGTGGATGGTCGGGCAACCCGGGATAATAAACTTTGCTCACCGTTGGATGCTGATTCAGAAATGTCACAAGCTGCTCTGTATTGCTTTCTTGCGCTTCCATCCGCAATCCCAATGTTTTAAGACCTCGCATTAACAACCAGGAATCCATGGGTCCCAGGACTGCGCCGATTGCATTTTGGATAAAATGCAGATCTTCTCCAAGTTGCTCGCTGTTAACAACCGCAAGTCCCGCCACGACATCACTATGACCACCGATATATTTTGTTGCAGAATGCAGTACAATATCTGCCCCCAGAGCCAGCGGTGTCTGCCAATAAGGTGTACTAAACGTGTTATCCACGATGAACAACAATTCATGTTGTTTCGACCATTTCGCTACAGAAGCAATATCGGTGACCTTGAGTAACGGATTGGTAGGTGTTTCTACATAGATGGCCTTCGTATTGGATTGCAAAGCTTGCTCCAGTGCTTGTAGTGAGGTAGTATCTACAAAGGTAGACTCGATCCCCAGACGATTCAGCACCTTGGTGAAAATGCGATAGGTCCCGCCGTATACATCATCCGTTAGAATGACGTGATCTCCAGTTTTCAACAGAGACATTACAGCGTGAATTGCAGCCATTCCCGAACTAAAAGCAAAACCTCGAACGCCATCCTCCAACTCTTTAATGACTTCTTCCAACGCATGACGGGTAGGGTTGCCTGTACGTGAATACTCGTATCCTTTGTGTACGCCAACCGATTCTTGCTCATACGTGCTTACTTGATAGATCGGTACACTCACTGCTCCAGTGTGTGGATCACCAACAATACCTGCATGAATCAGCCTGGTTTTTGGTCTCATTTCATTGACCTCCATTATAGATATTTTGGCTTAAATACCGTTCGCTGCTATCCGGAAAAATAACGACGATGTTACTTCCCGGAGGTGCGTGAACGGCTTCGTTTAATGCGGCTTGCATCGCTGCACCTGAGGAACTTCCTACCAGTATGCCTTCCAACAAGGCCAGATCCTTGACCCGCTCAAAGGCATCTTCATCTGAGATCGTATGAATGGCATCAAAGTAACTCACATCCATAAAAGGAGATAACGTTTCGACCCCTATTCCTTCTGTACGATGTGGTCCCGATGGACCTCCTCCGAGAATCGAACCTTCGGGTTCTACGATACATGTTTTAATTAACGGTTTTTGCTCCTTCAAATAGCGAGATACTCCCATGAAAGTTCCGCCAGACCCGGCTCCGGCGATATATACATCCACCTGCCCGTTCAGATCACGCCAAATCTCAGGGCCCAGATGTTCATAATGTGCGAGTGGGTTATCGGCATTAGAGAACTGACTTGGAATATACGAACCCGGTATTTCTTTCGCCAGCGATTCCGCCTTGCGTATGGCACCAGTGATTCCTTCGGATGTGGGTGTGTTGACGACCGTAGCACCAAGGGCTTTCATCAACTGCTGCTTCTCAACACTGAACTTCTGAGGTACGGTGAAAATGACCTTTAAATTCAGGCCTACAGCCGCCATTGCAAGACCAATTCCTGTGTTGCCTGCGGTAGCTTCGATCACCGTTCCACCTGGCTTAACATCTCCTCGTGCCAAGGCCTTCTCCAATAAAAACTTGCCAATCCGGTCCTTCACACTTCCTCCAGGATTCATGAATTCCAGTTTGGCGAACAGGCGGATTCCTTCCGGTAATGGATAACGAGTTAATTCAAGTAGAGGTGTATTACCTATAAGTTCCTGTACATGTTGATAAACGGTCAAATTAACCAATCTCCTTTTGTGTGTCATTAACCATACATATTTGTTTAATTGGGAAAAGTGCGTGATAAAACCATATTTCGATAAAATGGCTTGGTATACATCCAATGTTGTATAATGTTCGGCTCGATGATAGATGGAGAGTTAACCTAGATTAACCTGGTTGTGTGTCTAGAGATTGGACGTGGGTTTTTACTTCTAGTATGATAGAAGGGAATACATACACTGGAATACAAAGGAGGGTATGAACTATGGATTGCTTATTTTGCAAAATTGTAGAGGGCAGCATTCCCTCCAATAAAGTGCTTGAGAATGACCATGTTATCGTTTTTCATGACATCCAGCCCGCTGCACCGACGCATGTTCTTGTCATTCCGAAGAAACATATTGCTTCCATGAATGAAGTTACTGCAGAAGATCTGCCATTGATCGGCGAGATTCATCTGGCTGCTCAAGAAGCGGCGAAGCGTCTTGGCGTGGAGGAGACAGGATATCGCTTAATCAACAATTGTGGTAAAGATGGAGAACAAACCGTTCATCATCTGCATTACCATTTGTTGGGTGGTACCAGACTTGGCGTGTTGACAAGTCTGTCCGATTCTCACAAATAAACGAGCTGATGGGTACTAATATTGAGGATTTAGTCATATGCATTAAATCCACGAATGTGTGACCAAATGCTTATATAATGAATTCATTTCATAATACCTTTGAGTTATAAAATGGATTCAAATAAGTGATCATTACATTGAGGTTGACACCTTTATTACCTTTCGCCTATAATGAAAGATGATGAACCGTGTTATTGCTCTTGGACGGTCTGGTCGGAGGGAGGGAAAACTGGTGTCTGAAACTAAAGTTCGCAAAAACGAGACTATTGATGCTGCACTTCGTCGTTTTAAACGCTCCATCGCTAAAGATGGCGTATTGGCTGAGGTGAAGAAACGTAAGCATTATGAGAAGCCAAGCGTAAAGCGCAAGAAAAAGTCCGAGGCTGCTCGTAAGAGAAAGTTTTAGGAGGATTTTAACTACATGAATCTTAGCGAACGATTGAACGAAGATATGAAGCAAGCGATGAAGAGTAAGGACAAGTTCAGACTCTCCAACATTCGGTTGATTCGTTCGACGATCAAGAATCTTGAAATAGATTTGAAAAGAGATTTGGATGACAACGAAGTGCTTGATATCCTGAGTCGTGAAATCAAACAGCGCAAAGATGCCCTCCAAGAATTTGACAAAGCGGGCCGTGAAGATCTCGCGGCAAATGCAAAAGCGGAAATTGAAGTACTCATCCAGTACCTTCCCACACAGCTTACCGAAGAAGAAATTAAAGTTATTGTACAGCAGACCATCCAGGAAACCGGTGCTTCTTCGAAAGCCGAGATGGGGAAAGTCATGGCGGCCCTTATGCCGAAAGTTAAAGGCAAAGCGGACGGCAAACTGGTAAATCAAGCAGTTCAACAATTTCTGCAATAAAGCAAATCAATAAACACCTTCTGACTTGTCAGGAGGTGTTTTTTCCATTTATCAGAAAGTATGATGTCCTTGGGATGACGAAATTTCTTTTTAATGGTTAATATATATTATTATGGATTTGTATTCTTGCAATTGATCGAGTTTTCAAATATAATTTTAAGATTTTGAAACGAAATGTTGCATTGCACGTAATAAATACCATAAGCTGGACAGTATAACATTAATGGAAAAGGGGGGACTATTGTGAAGGGAAAGCGCCGGAAGAAGCTTACGGGGCCATTGATGCTCTTAATGCTGCTGACGCTGTTGCTTCCTGTCTGGATTGGATCACCGTCAGCGCATGCAGCTGAGAAGAGTGGTGCCGTATATATTATTCCGGTTGATAAACCAATCGAGCAGGGACTTGGCAAGTTCATGGAACGCGGGTTCAAGCAAGCAGAAGAGATGAATGCTGGCCTGATCGTTCTTGATATCAATACGCCGGGAGGCCGTGTCGACACTGCAGAAGCATTGGGTACCCTGATCAAGGACAGTCCGATTGAGACTGTTGCATTTGTACGTGGAGATGCTGCTTCAGCCGGGAGTTTTCTGGCTCTGAATGCAGATAAGATCGTAATGTCACCAGGCAGTATGATTGGTGCGGCAGCAATGGTCGACAGTACGGGTAAACATGTTGATGATCCAAAGCTTGTTGCATTCTGGAAAAGCAAAATGCAGGGAGCGGCTGAAATCAGTGGTCGTGATGGCAAGATTGCAGCTGGAATGACGGATGTTAACATCGTTGTTGAAATGCCAGAGATCAATAAAACCAAGCAAAAAGGTGAAATTATTGCTCTCTCGGCTGAAGAAGCGCTGAAAGTTGGTTATGCCGACCACATCAGCAACACACCGGAAGAAGCGGCAGCTTGGGCAGGTTACAGTCAGGATGACGTATTTAAGGTAGAACGAACGACAGCGGAGAATATCTCCTCTTTTCTTACCAATCCGGTTGTGATGACTGTGTTATTATTCCTCGGAATCGCGGGTGTAATCATTGAATTGATTGTTCCTGGTTTTGGAGTTCCTGGTATTGTAGGTATCGTGTGTTTCGTGTTGTATTTCTCGGGTAATTACATTGCGGGATTTGCCGGAGCAGAGACATGGGTGCTATTTACCGTCGGACTCATCATGATGATTCTGGAGATGTTTATTCCGAGCTTTGGTATTCTGGGGATTTTGGGATCAATTGCGCTTGTGGCCGGTGTTGTAAGGGCTGCTTATGATACGAGTGATGCATTTGTATCTCTGGGTATCGCTTTTGGAGCAGCACTGGTAGTCATTGCGATCATCTCAATTATCTTTAAGGATCGAGGGATATGGAATCGGTTCATATTGAGTGACAGCATGTCTGCGGATCGGGGTTATTCATCAGCCACAGAACGCAAAGAGCTGGTTGGTCTGCAAGGAATCAGTCTGACACCACTTCGTCCTTCTGGAACAGCGATGTTTGAAGGGGAACGAATTGACGTTGTGACGGATGGAGATTTTATTCCCATCGATACTCCGATTATTGTGATTAAAGCGGAAGGTACCCGGATTGTGGTTCAGCAAGCTTTGCCGGTGTAACTCGCTCTGTTGTCGAAGCGGATTAACGCTTCGGCAATGTACATAACCATTAGCTGAAGCTGCCAGCGTGGTGCATTCTTTAATTTTAGCAGCGGACTTATGAATGCCTTCTCAAATATTTTTATCAAATTCTAATTGCAAATGGAGGAAATTAAACAATGGACACATCTATGATTACGATTTTGCTCATTGCGGTAGTAGGTATTATCGTATTGAGCGTATTCTTCAGCTTTTTCCCGGTTATGCTCTGGGTTTCAGCGATTGCATCCGGCGTACGTGTAAGTATTATTACTCTGGTAGCGATGAGACTGAGACGTGTAACGCCTAGCCGTATCGTTAATCCAATGATTAAAGCAACTAAAGCCGGTCTTAAACTCTCAATGAACCAACTGGAAAGTCACTTCTTGGCCGGTGGTAATGTTGACCGTGTTGTAAACGCTCTGATTGCTGCACAACGTGCCAACATTCCACTCGAATTTGAACGTGCTGCTGCTATTGACCTCGCAGGTCGTGACGTATTACAAGCCGTACAAATGAGCGTTAACCCACGTGTTATCGAAACACCGATTGTCTCTGCGGTAGCCAAAGATGGTATTGAAGTTAAAGTTAGAGCGCGGGTTACGGTTCGTGCCAATATTGACCGTCTTGTCGGTGGTGCTGGTGAAGAAACGATCATCGCCCGTGTTGGTGAAGGTATCGTAAGTACAAACGGTTCCTCCAATTCTCACAAAGACGTCCTGGAAAACCCGGACCTGATCTCCCGTACCGTATTGTCCAAAGGTCTGGATGCAGGTACTGCTTTTGAAATCCTGTCCATTGATATTGCGGACGTTGATGTAGGTAAAAACATTGGTGCCTTCTTGCAAACAGAGCAAGCAGAAGCTGACAAACGTATCGCACAAGCGAAAGCGGAAGAGCGTCGCGCAATGGCCGTAGCCCAAGAGCAAGAGATGAAAGCACGCGTAGTGGAAATGAGAGCACGCGTTGTAGAATCCGAATCCCAAGTACCTTTGGCAATGTCTGAAGCTCTGCGTAGTGGTAAGATTGGTGTTATGGACTATATGAACCTGAAGAATATTGAAGCGGATACTCAAATGCGTAATACCTTGGGAAAACCTGGTGAAGGTTCGAATTCCAACGATCAGGGTGATTCCAAAAACGGAAGATAGGCGGTGAGTGCATATGGGCCTATTTGAATGGATTTTTGATAATCTGTATATTGTGGCCGTCATCGGTTTTGCGCTCTTCTCCTTCTTGGGGAAAGCTGCCAAATCGGCTGATCCGAACAAAAAGCGTCCTGCCAACGGGATGCCTACGTTTGGAGGCAGCGGTGATTCAGGCCGGGATGAACGCTCAAGAGACAACTCATCTCCGCAGCAGCAGTCTTCCGGACCTGCAGACCCACGTTATGATGAACAGTATGACGATCGGTATGATGACGTGCAATATGAGAATCAGTATGATCAGCCGTACTCGGAGCCTGCTGCATCTTCTCGCCCCGCAACTGACTACAGAAGTGAGGGCACGATGAGTGCCATGGAAAATTCACTTGAGGAACAGATGAGAGGCATGGAAGAACAGCAGCGCTTGATTGAAGAACGTTTGAATCGCATCTCTTCTGCGAATCGGCCAGTTGTGTCTGATTCCAGTTGGGATGAGACCAGCATTGATGAATCGGGAGCGTCTCCGCTTCGTCCTGCTGATATTCGCACAGGTGTCCTGTGGGCAGAAGTACTGGGTTCTCCTCGTTCCAAACAGCCGTTTGGTACAAGAGGGAAACTATAAATAAGTTAAGTTGCTGGACGGAAATAAAGCCGTCTCTGGTGAGCATAAAGCCGCCGGAGACGGCTTTTTCTGTGTTCTATCCTTTTTTCTCAACATTCGTCCCTAACACGCCCCGGAATTTTCATAAATTCATGAATCTGCGCATAAGTTGAACTGTAGAGGAAGGGGGAAGACCTTCGAATGACCCGGATCAGCCGCAAGCTGCGCAGATGGACCAGTGAAGTGTTGGATCTGCCGCAGGATGTGCTTTATGATATGCCACGGTTAACCCTGATCGGCAGTAAGCAACTGTATATAGAGAATCATCGCGGTGTCATCCATTTCACCCCGGATCGCATCGTGCTGGCTCTTTCCCAAGGCCAGTTGGAGATCAAAGGAACTGCCTTGGTGATACGTAACATTTTGCCGGATGAAGTAGCTGTTGAAGGAACGATTCTGGATATTCATATGAATGGAGTGGAGGGGAACGGATGAAGCAGCCCAGTCTGTACAAACTGCGGGGAGCAGTCCGAATCACGGTCACTGGGGGAGACATTGAAACATTGATCAACACGGTGGCAGAGCAGGGGCTGGAAGTGTGGAACCTGCGTGCTTACGATGGACGCGTGGCAGAGATGAACATTCTGCTGCCGCATTTTTTCAGGTTGCGTCCTGTGTTGAAACGGACAGGCTGCAGGGTGAAAGTAACCCATCGCAGCGGTTTCCCCTTTTTTGCGGCCCGTTTATTGCGGAGGAAGTTCTTTCTTGGGGGTATGCTGTTTTTTGTAGCAGCTTTGTTTGCGTTGTCGTCCATGGTATGGAGTGTGGAGGTCAAGGGTAACGTCACCATTCCCACCGACGAGGTGCTTGCAGCAGCGAAGAAAGAGGGGATATATCCTTTGCAATGGGGGTTCCGTCTGCAAAGCCAAGACAAGCTCTCCAGGCAGCTTGCACTCGCTCTGCCGGATGTAACATGGATTGGCGTGAGCAAAGAGGGGACAACCATTACCATTCAGGTCGTAGAATCGGCGCAACCCAAGCGCGAACCATTGCTGAATCCCAGACATTTGATCAGCAAGTCAGATGCTGTGGTCACTCAAATCTATGCGGAGCAGGGACGCCCTGTTGTTCAAAAGGACATGCGTGTCAAAAAGGGTCAGGTATTGATCTCGGGGATTCTCGGGGATGAGGAGAACACTAAAACCATCGTTGCCAAAGGCGAAGTTCGTGGTCTGGTATGGCGTGAGTATCAGGTAGAGGTTCCGCTGGTGCAAAAACATAACACAATGACAGGTGAGAGCAAAGAACGTTTTTATATGGTGCTGGGGAAATGGGCGATCCAACTGTGGGGGTACGGAAGTACACCGTTCAGTTCATTTGATACCGAAAGTAATCATAAACCATTGACGTGGCGATCCTTTACACTTCCCATGGGTTGGCTGACAGAGAAAGATCTGGAGACCCGAGAGCATGAGCAACAACAGACGATAGAATGGGCCAGAACGAAAGGATTGGAAGGAGCAAGGAACGATATTATCGCCAAAAACGGCAAAGGAACAAAAATTATAAGTGAAAAAATTTTGCATGAGAAGAAAGAGAATGGTAAAGTTTATATGAAAGTCTTATTTGAAGTAGAAGAAAGCATTGCGGAAGAACTTCCGCTAGTCCATAGTCAAGGAGAATGAGGATATTTGTCAGAGCAAACACGCAGCATACAAATCTCCCTCCAGAGTGCGGGAGAGGGCCAATCTCTTTTTGGACCCCAAGATACTTTTCTTAAACTGATTGAATCCGAGATTCCCGCCCAGATTGCATCCCGTGAAGCGGAGATTGTGATATTTGGCAACGCACAGCAGGTGGAATCGCTTGAACAATTATTTGACGTGTTACTGCAATTGATACGCAATGGATATGTGTTAACCGAGAGAGATGTGAAGTATGCGATTGAACTTGCCAAGGATATGCGGGCAGACCAGCTATTGGATCTGTTCAAGGGTGAGATTACAACGACATACCGAGGTAAACCAATCCGTGTTAAAACCATTGGGCAGAAGCACTATGTAACTACAATTAAAAAACGTGATATTGTATTTGGCATTGGTCCTGCCGGTACGGGTAAAACCTACCTTGCTGTTGTTCTGGCTGTTGCCGCAATTAAAGAAGGCAGCGTCAAACGCATTGTGCTTACACGGCCTGCTGTTGAAGCGGGAGAGAGTCTTGGGTTTTTGCCAGGTGATCTTCAAGAAAAGGTAGACCCGTATCTGAGACCGCTGTACGATGCCCTGTATGACGTTATGGGACAAGAACAGACCGCTAAGGCACTGGAGCGAGGGTTAATCGAAATCGCGCCACTCGCCTACATGCGGGGGCGTACGCTGGATGACTCCTTCATCATTCTCGATGAAGCACAGAACACAACGCCGGAACAGATGAAGATGTTTCTGACTCGTCTTGGTTTTGGCTCCAAAATGGTCATCACCGGAGACGTGACACAGATTGATTTACCGCGTGGTAAGAAATCCGGGCTTGTGGAAGCGAATACGATCTTGAATGAAGTTAACGAGATTGGATTTGTCTATTTTGCCGAGCAAGATGTTGTACGGCATTCCCTTGTCCAGAAAATTATCGTGGCTTACAACCACGCCGCAGAAAATCAAGCATAGAAAGGGATTGTCTAAAGTGACCTCGAAGGAACCGTCAAAAGGCAAATCTTTTCAGAATAAGGCTACAGGATGGAAGTATAGCGTGTGGGCACGCTATCTTCTGTTTTTGTTTCTGGTGATTCTTTTCTACGTGAGTCTGGCTTCCAAGCTGCTCCCTGAGCGGTATGATATTCAGGAAGGTACACGGAGTGAAGTGGATATTGCTGCGCCCATGCAGATTCCGAATAACAAGGCCACACTCAAAGCACAGGAAGAAGCTGCTGAACGGGTACAGCCGATATTTCAGATTGTCCAGTTACGAAATGAAAATTTGATGACTACCCTGCTTGATCGTGTAGATCGATTAAATCAGGATGATCAGATTTCAAGTCAGGACAAGATAGATATTTATCGGGATGAAATTCCGCAGCGCCAGAAGGACTTTGTGACCAACTATATCAATAATAATCGGAAAGCCGGTACATACTCCGAGACTCTTTTGGAAGAGATCAGAAATGTGGTACAGGAGCAAAGCTACCGTATTCCTGAAGAAACTTACATCAAAATCTCGCGTCTGACATCGGATGATATCCAGGAGATGAAACCGGTTGCGAGGGATATTGTTGCCCGGTTAATGACGGATCAGATCAGCGATGCAACTACTGCCCGTGCCAAAGTAGCTGAGATGGTGAGTGTCAGCTCTCTTGGTAAGCGTACGCAACGTGAGGTCGTGCAAGAACTTGCTCGCCTCGTGGTGACCGCTAACCGTTTCTACGATGAAGAGGGAACGAAGGAAGCGAAAGTTCAGGCGCGTGAGAACACGCAAACCGTCTTTATCAAGCAAGGAGACACATTAGTTGCCAAGGGTGAGATGATCACCCCGGAGATGTATACTTTGCTGGATGAAAATGATTTGCTGAAAAATGAAGTGAACTACTGGCCGCAGCTCGGACTTCTTATGTTTTCCTGCCTGTTGTCGGCAGCCATTCTGATGTATATTCAGCAAGGCAGCGGAACGCATTTCAAATATAATAATGCGCAGCTGTTGATGCTTGTTCTCATTTTTATTATTACGATTGTGGTTATGCATGTGACAGCGATTATCCAAACCAATGAGAGGTCTTATGTGGGCTTCCTTGCACCTGTTGCGGTAGGGGCGATGTTAATTGCGCTCTTGCTGGATACGTCGCTTGCCTTTGTATGTTCGATTTTGATCGGTATGTTGTCCAGCATCATTTTGAATACCCATCAGGGTCAGCTTTTTGACTTCGAATTAGGTTTCTTCGCTGTATTGGTTTCATTTGTTGCGATCTTTGCAACTCATAAGGCTAGCCAGCGATCAACGATCCTGAAAGGAGCCATTATGGTCTGTCTGTTCGGGTCCATAGCCGTCTTCACCTTGGCTTTGATTGACTCGGGCGATTGGAATCGAACCACGACACTGTATGGCGTTGGGTTTGCATTTGCGGGTGGCGTATTAACTGCCATACTGGTCATTGGGCTGATGCCATTTTTCGAAACTTCATTTGGCATCTTGTCAGCGCTCAAACTGGTAGAACTGTCTAATCCGAACCATCCGCTTCTACGTAAGTTGCTGACGGAGACACCGGGTACCTATCATCACAGCGTTATGGTAGGCAATCTGTCCGAAGCAGCAGCAGAAGCCATAGGAGCTAACGGATTGCTCTGCCGAGTGGGTTCGTATTATCATGATATTGGCAAGACGAAGCGCCCCATCTATTTTATTGAAAATCAGAACAATATGGAGAATCCGCATGATTCAATTGATCCGAAACTGAGCAAATCCATTATCGTAGCCCATGCGCGCGATGGGGTGGAAATGCAGAAGGATTACAAGCTGCCCAGACCTATTCGGGATATTGCGGAACAGCACCACGGCACGACATTTCTCCACTATTTCTATCACAAAGCACTGCGCCAGGCGGAAGAAGCAGGCGTTGAGCCTGATTTCACGGAAGAAGATTTCCGTTACCCTGGGCCAAAGGCTCAGTCCAAGGAATCGGCTATTGTTGGCATTGCCGATAGTGTGGAGGCTGCTGTGAGATCTTTGCGCAAACCGACAGTGGAGCAAGTGGAGTCCATGATTGAGAAGATTATTAAAGGACGATTGGACGATCATCAATTCAATGATTGTGACCTTACGATGCGTGAACTGGATATCGTCGCCAGAACATTAAAGGAAACGGTGATGGGTATCTTCCACTCCAGGATCGAATATCCGGAGGAGATTAAGAAACCAAAGCCGACTTCACCCGAAGCAGGCTAATTTAATAATAGTTCGTGTTCAAAAAGGTTGGTTTTCAGTACCGAGAAGATGGGATGAAGTTAGAAAGTCTTTTTGAACAACCTCTAATATTAGTAGATAGGAGTTATGAAGGAATGAGTCTTAATCTGGCATGGAATAATGAACAACAGGATAAAGAAATTACAGAACCGATGATTGCAATGCTGGAACAGTTGCTGAACCTTGCAGGAGAAGCGGAAGGTGTTGCAGACGGGGAAGTGGCTCTGACTTTTGTAAACGATGAGCAGATCCATGAGTTGAACCGTGATTATCGCGGCATTGACCGTCCTACGGATGTACTGTCTTTTGCGATGAACGAAACGGTTGATGAAGAGCTTGATATTATCTATGAGCTGGACGAAGATGAAGAAATGGAAGAAATGCCGGATGTTCTTGGAGACATCATCATTTCCGTACCACGGACCATCCTGCAAAGTGAGGAGTATGGACACTCATTTGAACGTGAACTTGGTTTTCTGTTTGTCCATGGTTTTTTACACCTGCTCGGATATGACCATCAGGATGAAGCAAGTGAGGCTGAAATGATGGGTAAACAAGAAGCGGTATTGGCCCAGGCCGGGTTGACACGATAATGAAAAGGCGCTCCTGGGGTCTGGTATTCCGCAATGCTGCGGAAGGAATCGCATATGGGTTGCGGACTCAGCGTAATGTGAGAGTTCACACGGGAGTGGCTATTTTGATGTGTGTAGCCGGCTTTTTTTTCAGAATCTCAAGAACGGATTGGATGTTTGTGCTGACCGCTGTCTTTTTGGTGCTGGTGACTGAATTGATGAACACGGCTGTAGAGGCAGCGGTTGACTTGGCACACCCCCATATCCATCCGCTGGCAAAAGCGGCAAAGGATACCGCGGCCGGGGCAGTTCTGCTGGCTGCGGTATTCGCCGTCATCATCGGTTGTATCGTTTTCATTAAGCCGGTGATGAGCTGGCTGGGTTTGTACTGATTTTGTTTTGATTTTGATTCGTTTTTTGATTTTAATACTACACAACTTTGTAAAGTTAGACCTTTTTTAAGTTGAACTTATAGACGTTACACGATAACGAAGAAGACAGAAATAAACCTGTAGAAGCGAAGCGTTCGCCTTTATCCCCGGATTTTTACTTTGAAAAAGTGGATCAAAAAATCTGGGGATAACAGCGATCGAAGGGTTATTCTGGACTCGGAGTGGCTAGTGTAAAATTGGCTTTGGTTGAACTTAATTCGTAGGTACTAACTTTATATTGCACCCTAAGGGAGAGAATAATGATGGATAACGGTTTGTTAATGCAAGAAGCAATTAAGGCACGTACGAAGGCGTATACGCCTTACTCCCATTTTGGTGTAGGCGCGGCTTTGCTTGACAGTGAAGGTCATGTGCATCATGGTTGTAATATTGAGAATGCTGCTTATACCCCAGGTAACTGTGCTGAGCGTACAGCGATGTTCAGTGCCATTGCAGGTGGGCAGAAGCCTCGCAGCTTCAAAGCGATTGCCATTGTGGGAGACACGGATGGTCCGATTGCTCCATGTGGCGTATGTCGTCAGGTCATGTACGAACTGTGTGAACCAGATATGAAAGTTATCTTGGGGAACATGAAAGGTGATCTGCAAGAGACCACCGTTGCTGAACTGTTACCTTGGGCTTTTGGGCCTTCTGATCTGAATTCTGCCAAAAAATAAACCAATATTCCAGGCCTAGGCGCCTGAGGAGGAACATATGAAAAAACAAGCATTTAAATCCGGTTTTGTAGCTATTATTGGACGTCCAAACGTAGGTAAATCCACATTGATGAACCAGGTGATCGGACAGAAAATTGCAATCATGTCGGACAAGCCACAAACCACACGTAATAAAATTCATGGTGTATATACATCCGAACATCAGCAAATCGTATTCTTGGACACACCGGGTATTCACAAACGTCAATCCAAACTTGGCGATTACATGAACCAGACTGCTCTGAACACACTTGGAGAAGTAGAAGCAGCGCTGTTCCTGATTGACGCTTCGGAAGGCATGGGTGGCGGTGACCGTTATATTGCGGAACAGTTGAAAAATATTCGTACGCCTGTCATTCTTGTCATGAATAAAATTGACAAAATTGAGCCGGAAGCGCTGCTGCCCCTTATTGAGGAGTATCGCAAACTGCATGATTTCGCTGAAATCGTGCCTGTATCAGCCATGCTCGGCAGTAATGTAAGCACACTATTGGAACAGCTCGGCAAGTATTTACCAGAAGGTCCACAGTACTATCCTGATGACCAGGTTACTGACCATCCGGAGCAGTTTGTATGTGCAGAGTTGATCCGTGAGAAAATTTTGCAGATGACTCGTGAAGAAGTGCCACACTCCATTGCTGTAACGATTGAGGATATGAAAGTGCAAGATAACGGTGTCGTTTATATCTCAGCTGTCATTTTTGTGGAACGGGATTCGCAAAAAGGAATCATTATCGGGAAGCAGGGTGCCCTTCTGAAAGAAGTGGGTAAACGAGCTCGACACGATATTCAGAACTTGCTCGGCTCCAAAATTTTCATGGACCTGTGGGTTAAAGTGAAAAAAGACTGGAGAAATCAGGATAGAGTTCTGCGTGACCTTGGCTTTGGCCGCGACTGATCGTCGGAATTGTATCCAGTAATTGCAACACATAGTTTACCTTGCAAGACTCCATCCTATTTGGTAGATGCAGACGTCATTTCCGAAGAGAGGATGAAATTCCGATGCGAGATTTTTCGTGGAAGGTTTTTGCGATGACGGGGGATGTAGAGTCCTATTTGTTATATACCGAGGCATGTAACTCGTTAGGACAGGAGTCGGATAACGCAAGGGAAGTGATTGAAGATGAAGAAGCCGAAGGATAATTGGCTGATTCGGGAATGGTTAGGTGACGAGGCATGCTATACAGGGTGGAAGGGATTGTCATCCGCAGCATGGACTACGGCGAAGGGAACAAAATCATTACGCTTTGCACCGAAAGCGGCGGGAAAGTAGGAGTACTCGTCCGCGGTGCCAAAAAGCCCAAGAGCCGACATGCTGCACTGGTGCAGCCGTTTACGTATGGTCAATATGTATATTTTCGAAATACAGGTCTAGGCACACTGAACGCTGGAGAAATTGTTGAATCTTATCATGAGTTGCGTGAAGATTTGGTCAAGGCCTCTTATGCCTCTTATGCGTGTGAACTATTGGATCGTGTGCTTCAGGATGAAGAGACGGGGACATTTTGGTTCAAACAGTTAAAGGCGTGTTTGCAGGCGTTGAAGGAAGAGAAAGATCCGGTTGTTATTACAAGTCTGTACGAAATGAAAATATTACAGGCATCTGGATATGGTCCACAGTTTGATGAGTGCATCTCCTGCAACCAGGAGCGACCAGATGAGCAGTTGTTTATGAGTCCCAGACTTGGTGGCGTCTTGTGTCGAGCATGCAAACATTTCGATCCTCCAGCGATGTCAGTAAGTCCAAAGGCTCTGAAGTTGTTGCGTTTGTTCGCGCAGTTGGATCTGCAGCGCTTGGGGAATATATCAGTGAGTGAGTCTACCCGTGATGAGATCAAAAAGTTGATGCGTGCCTTTATGGATCATCAGCTCGGTCTGAATCTTAAATCCCGTTCTTTCCTCGATCAGATGGAGAAGTACGGGATTTGAGGCGTTTTGGTGGAAGCGAAACTATATCTTGACTTCATACTAGATTTTATATATTATGAAATATAATTTCTCTTTATGAGACATGCATTGAACGAGAAAGTAAAAGACTGGATTTATTGCATTCATGGACACAAGTCGTTGTATAACACTTGGTAATCATGAATGAGCGAGCCGGGGATGGTGGGAGCCTGGCTGAATCGGTCTTTGAAACGGCACTCGGGAGCATGAATGGACACGGAAAAGTGGGCTGGAACGAACAGGATCATCCTGTTTGATCTAAGCCAAGTAGGGTGGAACCGCGGGAATAGCTCTCGTCCCTACGTCTGTACAACAGGCGTAGGACGGGGGCTATTTATTGTTGTCTTCACCGTCCTAAGCTTGCTAACAAACCATTGAAAAGGAGCATGATTATGAATTTTCAGCAGATGATTCTAACGCTGCAACAATTCTGGGCCGAGCATAACTGTATTATTGTCCAGCCATACGATACGGAAAAAGGGGCAGGTACGATGAACCCGATGACCTTTTTACGCTCGCTTGGACCCGAACCTTGGAAAGTGGCCTATGTGGAGCCTTCCCGTCGTCCTTCGGACGGACGTTATGGTGAGAACCCTAACCGGCTGTACCAGCATCATCAGTTCCAGGTCATCATCAAGCCTTCTCCGGACAATATTCAGGAAATTTACCTGGAAAGTCTGAAACGTCTTGGCATTGATCCGCTCAAACATGATATTCGGTTTGTTGAAGATAACTGGGAGAATCCTTCCCTTGGTTGTGCAGGTCTTGGTTGGGAAGTATGGTTGGACGGAATGGAAATTACGCAATTTACGTATTTCCAACAGGTTGGTGGGATCGAGACAAATCCGGTAGCTGTTGAAATTACGTACGGTATGGAGCGTTTGGCTTCTTACATTCAAGATAAAGAGAATGTGTTTGATCTGGAATGGGTGGAAGGTATCACTTATGGTGATGTATTCCGTCAGCCAGAATTCGAACACTCTAAATATACATTTGAAGTATCTGATGTCAAAATGCTGTTTACACTCTTCAACATGCATGAAGAAGAAGCAAACAAGGCCATGGCGCAGCATCTGGTATTCCCGGCATATGACTATGTGCTGAAATGTTCCCACACGTTCAACCTGTTGGATGCACGTGGAGCCATCAGTGTAACGGAACGTACGGGTTACATCACACGTGTTCGTAATCTGGCTCGCCAAGTCGCTGCAACATATATGGAAGAGCGTGAGAAGCTAGGCTTCCCGCTGATCAAGAAAGGGGGAGCCGAGCATGTCTAAGGATTTGTTGTTTGAAATCGGGCTGGAAGAAGTACCTGCACGCTTTATGCGCGCAGCAATCGCACAGCTGCAAGAGCGTCTCGTGAAATGGCTTGACGCATCCCGCATTGCTTATGGTGAAGTGAATGCATATGCTACACCACGCCGTCTGGCTGTTTTGATTCACAATGTGGCTGAAAAGCAGGAAGATATCGAGGAAGAAGTGAAAGGTCCTTCACGCAAAATTGCCCTGGACGACAGTGGCAATTGGAGCAAAGCTGCACTCGGATTCGCCCGCAGTCAAGGTGTTGAACCCGACCAGTTCACGTTCAAGGAACTGAACGGTGTGGAATATATCTATGCAACAAAGAGCAGCAAAGGTGTGGAAACAGCTTCTGTAGTTGGTGAAGGATTACTTTCTGTATTACATGCCATGACGTTCCCGAAATTCATGCGTTGGGCTTCCTATGATTTCAAATTTGTACGTCCAATCCGCTGGATTGTGGCTATGCTCGGCAGTGAGGTTATCGATCTGGAAGTGACAGGTGTTAAGTCGGGTAATGTAACTCGCGGACATCGTTTCCTCGGTAAGGAGGCTGTGATCTCCACTCCGTCTTCATACGTGGAAGTGTTGCGTTCCGAACATGTCATTGCTGATATCCAGGAACGTGAACAGATGATTGTATCCCAGATTCAGGCACTGGCTGCGGAGAAAAAATGGGATATTGCGATTAAGGAAGACTTGCTGGAGGAAGTTCTGTTCCTGGTGGAAACACCTACCGTATTGTTCGGGACATTTGACTCCTCATTCTTGAATATTCCACAAGAAGTATTGATTACTTCCATGCGTGAGCATCAGCGTTATTTCCCTGTACTGGACAATGAAGGACAATTGTTGCCATTCTTCGTGACGGTACGTAACGGTGGAAGTGATTCACTGGACGTTATTGCCAAAGGGAATGAAAAAGTTCTGCGTGCACGTCTGTCTGATGCCAAGTTCTTCTATGAGGAAGATCAGAAGCTACAGATTAAGGATGCATTGTCGAAGCTGGAAAGTATCGTCTTCCAGGAAGAATTGGGAACGGTTGGAGATAAAGTGCGTCGTATTCGCAAGATTGCCGATGGACTTGCTACCAAACTGCAAGTATCCGGTGATGTTGCTGAATCCGTTAGCCGCTCAGCAGATATCTGCAAATTCGATCTGGTGACACTGATGGTGGGAGAATTCCCGGAACTGCAAGGTGTGATGGGTGAGGATTACGCTCGTAAAGCTGGCGAAAAAGAAGAGGTGTCCAAAGCGGTATTTGAACACTATCAGCCACGTTTCGCTGGAGATCAATCTCCTGCTTCTCTTGTTGGTGCCATTGTGAGTGCTGCGGACAAAATGGATACAATCGTGGGTTGTTTCTCCATCAACATTATTCCAACGGGGTCTCAGGATCCGTATGCGCTGCGCCGTCAGGCTGCAGGTATTGTACAGATTTTGCTGGATCACAAGCTTCCGCTGACATTGTCAGATGTGTTCGGAGTGGCACTTCAAGTGCATGCCCAGATGAACCTGTTGAAACGTGCAGATGAAGAGGTTCGTAAAGATCTGCAAGACTTCTTTGGTCTTCGTGTGAAAAAATTGTTGTCCGAAACAGTTCGCTACGACGTAGTGGATGCCGTAATTTCTTCGGGATTCGATGATATCAGCGCTGTGGTTCCAAAAGGTGAAGCGTTGATGGCGGCTGTTCTGACAGGAGACGCATTCAAAACAACGGTTGAATCGTTCAACCGTGTGGGCAATCTGGCTGCCAAAGCATCCAATGCTTCCGTACATCCAGAATTGTTCACAGAAGATGGAGAACGTCAGCTCCATGAGGCATGGAGCAAAACGAATGCAGAATATCGTCAGGCGTTGACTCAGCATCATGCTGCTGAAGCACTGGCTATTGCATCTGCCTGGAAGGATGGTATTACCTCATTCTTCGATTCGGTCATGGTTATGGCCGAAGATGAGGCTGTCCGTGCGAACCGACTTGCCTTGCTCGCGGCGATTGATCGTGACTTAAAAGGATTTGCTGATTTTTCCAAGTTGGTTTGGTAATTGAGCGTATTTAATGAGTCCTTTTCCACAGACTTTGCGCAAAGCTAAAATTCAGTATTAAAGAAGGATATATGAGGGTATAAATATACGGAACGGGTTGTGAAATGTATTTTTTACAACCGCTCCGTATTTTAGCCTTTGATTTCCCTCGTTCCGGCAGAAGGATTTTGCCTGGCCGGGGTCGTATATAACAATATGCAGCTATTTTATGAAACCGGGTGGTCTGGGTTTGAGTGAGTTAAATATACGCCACATTGTTGTGGATGGTGATGCTTGCCCGGTCAAAACCGAGATTGCGCAAACCGCTCGCCTTTTCAACATCCCCGTATTGTTAGTCTCTTCATTTGATCATTTGCTTCAAGGAGGAGAAGGGGTACGAACCGTGCAAGTGGATCGCAGTGATCAGAGCGCAGACCTGTATATTGCTAATCATATTAAGCCATATGATGTGGTTATCACTCAGGACTATGGACTTGCGGCACTTGCGCTTGGCAAACGTTGTTATGTTTTGTCCTTTCGTGGTCGTGAGTTCAACGATCGTGACATTGATTTCATGTTGGATTCTCGTCATACTGCGGCCAAAGCACGAAAAAGAGGCCATTACGGGAAAGGCCCAAAGCCTTTCACAGAGCAGGATCGAGAAATGTTTCAACATAAACTGACAAAACTTTTAAAAGATTTGCAGGAGAATGTGTAAGTTTATCGAATTATATTTACGTGTTGAAGAGATGAAGGTGGCCAGAGATGAGTACCGGACAAGGCGGTATACCCGAAAGTATTATTGAATCGGTGTTACAGCAGAATGATATTGTCGATACGGTGAGCCGATTTGTGCATCTGACCAAACAGGGGAAGTATATGAAAGGCCTCTGTCCTTTTCATTCCGAGAAGACGCCTTCGTTCACCGTTACACCTGAGAAACAAATTTTCTACTGCTACGGTTGCGGCACGGGTGGAAATGCCATCAAATTCAGGATGGAAATCGAAGGGTTATCCTTTCCCGAGGCTGTCAAGACGATGGCAGAAGAAAGTCACATCTCTATGGGGGACTGGCAAGGGCGTGAATCTGCTCATGTGAATCCGGAGACAGAACGTCTGTTGGAGGCTTATGAGCTTACCGCGAAGCTGTATCATTTTTTGTTGAAAAATACAGAGCACGGCAAGTCAGCCATGGAGTATTTACGCTCAAGAGGTTTTGGCGACAAGTTGATTGACCAGTTCCAGATTGGTTTCGCACCAAATCGTTGGGACACACTGGTACAATTTCTTGAGAAACGTAACTATCCACTCGAAGAGATGGAAAAGGGTGGACTTCTGTCACCCCGAAATGAAGGTCAGGGATATGTGGATCGATTCCGAGACCGGATTATGTTCCCGATTAATGGTAGGAGCGGTAAGCCGATTGCATTTGCAGGACGCATATTGGGAGATGGGCAACCGAAGTATCTAAATTCACCGGAAACCCGGTTATTTAACAAAAGCCGTGTTCTCTATAATCTGCATCATGCCAAGAATGCAATTCGCAAACAAAGACAAGCCATTTTGTTCGAGGGATATGGTGATGTCATCTCCGCATGGGACCAGGATATCCAGAATGGTGTAGCGGCAATGGGCACTGCGTTAACCGAGAATCAGGCACTGATGCTCAAAGGGATGTGCGACGAAGTCATCATATGTTATGA
This sequence comes from Paenibacillus sp. PK1-4R, assembly GCF_030369595.1. Lineage (NCBI taxonomy): Bacteria > Bacillati > Bacillota > Bacilli > Caryophanales > Paenibacillaceae > Paenibacillus > Paenibacillus sp. PK1-4R. The sequence goes on along the minus strand of NZ_CP126535.1, from coordinate 4,835,370 downwards.
CGGCGACAGAGCAGGACAGGCTGCTGCACTCAAAAACTTCCCTATTCTTGAGGAAGCTGGATTGCAGGTCAAAGTGGCTCTCATTCCCGAGGGACTTGACCCGGATGATTTTATCCGGAAGCATGGTGGTGAACGGTTCCGAAACCAGATTGTGGACGGTGCCGTGACAACTACAAAATTTAAACTTATAAACTTAAAAAAAAGCCATATACTGCTAGAGGGTGGCGGACAAATCGCCTATTCGAAAGAAGCAGTAAAGTTGATTGCACCCTTACCTTCTCCAACAGAAAGGGAAGTGTATCTTCGTGAACTGGCTGCAGAAGTGGACGTATCGTTCGAAACATTGAAGCAGGAGTGTAATGAAGAACGGGAGGCGATGAAAAATAACCTCCAGTTTGGGGATAATAACCCGAAAAGGTGGAATAATGGTAGGCAACAAAATAGGCAGGTGCCTACACCCAATCTGTTGCCGGCTTATCACGCTGCCGAACGCAAACTGATTGCCTGGATGTTGCAGGATGATGAGGCTGCCCAGTACGTGAATGAGCATCTTGGTGAAGCTTTTAACTTGGATGATCATGCAGCTATTGCTGCTTATCTATATGCCTACTATGCGCAAGGCAAACCGTCGGATACAAGCCGTTTTATGTCTTCACTGCATGACGATCGTCTGGAAAAAACGGTCAGTTCAATCTCGATGATGGATGGTCCAGGTGAATGGAGTATTCAAATGCTCGATGATTGCATCAGGGAAGTGCTGAAGCATCCGCGTAAGAAAGAGTACGATTTGAAAAAAGAAGAAATGATTGCTGCAGAGCGGGCAGGTGATTCTGTACGCGCGGCACAGATTGCAATTGAAATGATTGCCCTAGAGAGACAGTGAACGTCTGATGATTAGATGTTTCTAGGGAGGAGGGAGTCGAATTATGGCGAATGATCAGCATACTGAACTAGAAACAGAATTGACACTGGATCAGGTTAAAGATCAATTGATTGAATCAGGTAAGAAAAGAGCTTCGCTGAATTACAAGGAAATTATAGAGAAACTCTCTCCTTTTGAGCAGGATGCAGAGCAAATGGATGAGTTCTATGAGCAACTGAGCGATCTGGGTATCGATGTAGTGAATGAAAATAATGAAGAGGTTACACTTCGTCCTAGTGAAGATTCCGAGAACAACACCAGAGAGGGAGAGGACGAATTCCACTTTGATGATGATCTGAGCTTGCCGCCAGGTATCAAAATCAATGACCCTGTCCGTATGTACCTCAAGGAAATTGGTCGTGTGCCACTGTTGTCGGCAGATGATGAAGTACAACTGGCTAAACGGATTGAGAACGGGGATGAAGAAGCCAAGCGTCGTCTGGCTGAAGCTAACTTACGACTCGTTGTCAGTATCGCCAAGCGTTACGTTGGACGTGGAATGTTGTTCCTTGATTTGATTCAGGAAGGTAATATGGGTCTGATCAAAGCGGTTGAGAAGTTCGACCACAAAAAAGGATACAAGTTCAGTACGTATGCAACATGGTGGATTCGCCAAGCGATCACTCGTGCTATTGCTGACCAAGCGCGTACCATTCGTATCCCTGTGCACATGGTGGAGACGATTAATAAGCTGATCCGGGTATCCCGTCAGCTGTTGCAAGAACTTGGGCGTGAACCGACACCAGAAGAAATCGCTGCTGAGATGGATCTGAGTGTAGAGAAAGTTCGTGAAATTACGAAGATTGCACAGGAACCGGTTTCTCTGGAAACACCGATTGGTGAGGAAGATGATTCCCATCTGGGTGACTTCATTGAGGATCAGGAAGCACTTGCTCCGGCGGATGCTGCTGCGTATGAGTTGCTGAAAGAACAGCTCGAAGATGTATTGGATACATTGACTGAACGTGAAGAGAACGTGCTTCGTCTACGTTTTGGTCTGGACGATGGACGGACGAGAACGCTGGAGGAAGTCGGCAAGGTATTTGGTGTTACGCGTGAGCGTATTCGTCAGATCGAAGCTAAGGCTCTTCGTAAGTTGCGTCACCCGAGTCGTAGTAAACGACTCAAGGATTTCCTCGAATAATCGAACTATGGGAGACTTTCCGCAAGACGCTTTAGCGGCGGCGGGGTCTCCTTTATTTTTAATTTAAACGTCTTGATTTCTTGGTTTTGGAAATTCATCCTTGAAATGTTTTATTGGATTTTATTTTATCGCTTTTCCTTGTTCAATGCAAATCAATAAATTAAATGAATGGTGTAGGTGCTTCATGAAACTTTCGAATCGATTACAGCGAATACATGATCAAATTCCCGATGGCAGCCGCATGGCTGATATCGGTTCAGACCACGCGTTGCTGCCAGTAGCCGCAATCCGCAGTGGGAAAGCTGCAAGTGCAGTAGCCGGGGAAGTCAATCCTGGCCCTTATGATGCTGCATGCAAACAAGTCAGTGATGCTGGCCTGAAAGAAAAAATCACGGTGCGTCGTGGAGACGGTCTTGATGTGATCTCTGCGGGTGAAGTGGATGTCATCACCATCGCAGGCATGGGCGGTGCCTTGATTGCTTCTATTTTGGACAGAGGTTTATCCAAACTGGAAGGAGTCCAGTTACTTATTTTGCAACCAAATGTGGGTGAGGATATCCTCAGACGCTGGTTACTGGAGCATCACTGGGTGGTTGTAGCAGAACAGTTGCTCGAAGAAGAGGGCAAGATTTATGAGATTATAACGGCGATGCCACAATCTGTAAGCCCGATTGCCAATGTAGAGGTGTATCGTGCACGTCCGCTTCAAGGCGGGACAGAATTGACGGAAGATTTGCTGCTACGGATGGGGCCTTATTTGGTTGATCGACCGACGGATGTATTTTTTTCCAAATGGGAAAGTGAGATCGTCAAACTGCAAGGGGTTGTTAACTCCATCTCCAAATCCGATCAGGATTCTTCCCGGGACAAGGCGGCTGAGGTAGAGCGTCTTATCGCAAACTTGAAGGAGGTTTTGGCATGTTTGCCAAAGGTCAAACTGTAATTCAACTGATGGAGCAACTCGCTCCCAAACATCTGGCTGTACCGGATGACCGCATTGGTCTCCAGCTTGGCAGTTTGCAAAAAGAAATCCGTCACGTGTTAGTAGCTTTGGACGTGACGGATGAGGTGGTGGACGAAGCGATTCGTATCGGTGCCAACCTGATTATCGCTCATCACGCGATCATTTTCCGTCCGGTTAAGTCACTGAGTACAGATACACCTATGGGTAAATTGTATGAAAAGCTGATTAAGCATGATATTGCTGTCTATATCAGTCATACAAACCTGGATGTGGCCGAGGGTGGGATGAATGACTGGATGGCCGATGCACTTGGCATCGAGAGTAAAGAATCGCTGGAAGATGTACACACAGATCATCTGTACAAGCTGGCTGTCTTTGTGCCTCGTACCCATCATGAACAGGTTCTTCAGGCCATTCTGGAAGCCGGAGCGGGGAGTATCGGTCAATACAACAAGTGCAGCTTTAACACGGAAGGTACAGGAACGTTTGTACCTGGTGAAGGGACTCAACCGTTTATCGGTACCCAAGGGCAGATGGAACGTGTGGAAGAAATGCGTATTGAGACCATCGTACCCCAAAGTCTGAGAAGTAAGGTCGTTCAGGCGATGCTTAAGGCTCATCCGTATGAGGAAGTGGCCTATGACCTCTATGCAATGGATTTAAAGGGCCGTACGCTCGGTCTGGGACGCTTGGGACCCCTTAGGGATCCTAAGACATTAGGTGAGCTAGTGGAGGTCGTGAAGACCCAATTCAATGTGCCTCATGTGCGGGTAGTAGGAGATCTGAACAAGCAGATCAAAAAAGCAGCGGTTCTTGGCGGCTCTGGCAGCCGTTACGCGCTGACTGCCCGCTTCAAAGGTGCGGATGTTATTGTGACCGGAGATATTGATTATCACACGGCTCATGATGCGTTAATGGCAGGTATGTGTATCATCGACCCGGGACATAATTCCGAGAAGATTATGAAACCAAAAACAGCGGATTGGCTTCGTTCCCGTTTGGAAGAAAAACGATATGATACGCAAGTTACAGCTTCAGAGGTAAATACGGAAGTATTCCAGTTTATCTAAAAAGATCGTTGCTGTGCAGCTCCCAGTAATATTAAGCTTGTCTGGGAACCTAAATGCCTGTATACTATGTAATGTTGTTCGGAAAGCTTGACAGACAATCGCTGGTGGCCTTTGTTGCCACGAGAGGAAAGTCCGGGCTCCACAGGGCAGGATGCTGGATAACGTCCAGTCAGCGCGAGTTGAAGGATAGTGCCACAGAAATGGACCGCCGATGGCCGGATTTTCCGGCACAGGCAAGGATGGAACCGAGGTGTAAGAGACCCCGAGGAACGCTGGTGACTTCGTTCCTGGTAAACCCCATCTGGAGCAAGACCTAATGGGACACAGCCGCCTCTTCGGAGGAGGCAACCTTAGCCCGAGGTGTGTCTAGGTTGGTCGCTTGAGCTGTGCAGCAATGTATGGCCTAGATAGATGATTGTCGCTTCTGGTGGGAGGGTAGTTCCCGTATGAACCACGAAGAGCACAGAACCCGGCTTACGGTAAGCTTTCCTAACTGCAACAACAACACTATTGCAACACAATGTAGTCCACCTATCAGTCGAGGACAACTCGTATGAATTATCCGATGGCCTGACTGATCAGAAGGACCCATGAACATCTAAAAAAACTTAACTCCTGTTGATAACAGGTTCTATAAAAATAAGGCGGCAGTTCCGATATTCTCGGGCCTGCCGCCTTATTTTTGTTTCTCATATCAAGTTATTAATCTTCATATGCTAATGGAATAGTCAAACGTTTATGACAGTTCATTACAGTGTAACAACACTGTCCGATGTTAAGGAAGCATGCCAACGTTGGATGGCGCGATCCATTCTTTCCACGGCTTCCGGAAGGAGCTCAGGGTCCGTATGAGTAAAGTTGATCCGCATGCGGTTTAACTCTGGTGTACCTGCATAGAAGGAATCACCAGGGACAATGCACACTTTCTCCTGGATTCCATAAGTGAACAGATTGCTTGCAAGCATGCCTTCAGGCAATTGCAGCCACAAGAACATGCCACCTTGAGGTGAATTCCACGAGATACCTTCCCAAGCTTTGGCTGCCATAAGAGTAGTCAGTGTTTTCATGCGTTGTTCGTAATCCTCTGAAATATGGCGGATATGCGCATCCAGATCGAAAGATTCAAGTAGTGCATGAAGCGCTCTTTGGTCAATGCTGCTGGAGTGCAAGTCAGCACCTTGTTTGGCTCGTGCTGCCATTTTGACAATATCGGGGGCAGCCAGTATCCAGCCCGTACGAAGGCCAGGTGCTACCGTTTTGGAGAATGTACTGGTGTAGATAACGTTGGAAGGGCCGTCATAGGATACTGCATCCAGTTCTGCGAGAGCAGGGACATCCAATTGCTCCGGATTAAACCGAATTTCACCATAGGGATCATCTTCCAGAATGAGTACACCATACTTGCGGCACAGATCCACAGCCTGCTGTCTTCTTTCTCGCGACCATACTTTTCCCGTAGGATTGGAGAACGTGGGATTAATATAGACAAGTTTTGGACGATGCAACTGGAGCTGTTCCTCCAGAGATTCAGGCAACATGCCGTGATCATCACAGGCTACGCCGTGAGATTCAGCCTGATAGGAATGAATGACTTGCAGAGCAGCGAGGTAGGTTGGTGATTCAACCAATACGCGGTCACCTGGGTCGAGAAGGATGCGGCAAACCAAGTCAATGGATTGCTGTGAACCCGTAGTGAGAAGCATGTGATCGGGTGAAGCGGGAATGCCCTTGGATTCAAGACGTTCGGCGATTTTGGCGCGAAGAGGACGGTAACCCTCAGTCTCCGCATATTGAAGAGCGGCTGCTCCGCTCATAAATACTTTTTCATATGCAACGCGTATGGCTTCCAGCGGGAATGAAGTCTGGGCTGGTAATCCACCGGCTAGAGAGATCATTCCAGGTGCCTGAGCGGCCTGGAGCATGTCGCGAACGACAGAGGACGGGGTGTTTTGTGCCATTTTGGACCAAGGGATACTCATGTTATTCTCATCTCCTGTTATTCACTGTTATACTGATATTATAAACTATAATAGACGGACTACACTATAACAGTAAAATGAAGATCATAACAGTTGGGGGAGCACATATGCATATTGAATTAAAGCGGGGAAGCAGTACCAAATTGTACGTGCAGATTGCGCTAACGATTGCCGATCGCATCAGATCAGGACTCATTGAACCCGGAACCCGACTTCCTTCTGTTCGCAAAATGACCGCGGATTTGGGTGTCAGCCTGGTCACTGTATCCAAAGCGTATGCTGAACTTGAAGCGATTCAATTGATCACCTGCTCCCAGGGGAAAGGTTGTTATGTGAGAGGTACATTGAACGTGGATCAGATGGAGGATGTGGACCGAACGCAACGAAACAATGCCAACAGTGAATCCAGTACGTCATGGAATTGGCAGATGGCACTGGTGGATTATTTACCGCGAGCCCAGCTCTGGAGACATTTTGATACGTCACCTCAAGTGCGGTATGAACTTCATATGTCAGCGATTCAGCCTGAACTGTTGCCTACACGAGAGATTATCGACAGCGCCTACCGACTCTCCTCTGATCATACAGAGCGTATGGCAGCTTACGGATCTTTTCAGGGGGATCGGGAGCTTAGACAGATCTTGGCCGAACACTTTGCCGAGCGTGGACTACAGGCTGCACCTGAACGCATGTTAATTACAAGTGGTGCTCAGCAGGGGATCGATCTTGTGGCACGAACTTTTGTCGGACCTGGGGATGTTGTATACATGGAGGCACCAAGCTATACCGGAGCCATTGATGTATTTACGAGTAGAGGCGCGAAGATCATTACGGTCCCGATGGATGACGAAGGCATGCGTATTGATCTGTTGACCCGATTATGTGATACCTATCCACCCAAGCTGATCTATACGATCCCGACCTATCACAATCCAACAGGTATCACGATGAGCGCAAGAAGACGAGCACAACTTCTTAATCTCGCGCAAAGTTACCACTGCCTCATTCTGGAGGACGATCCGTTTGCAGATCTTTATTTTCGGGACCCTCCCCCGGCCTCAATTAAATCGATGGATGGGACAGGTCATGTCGTATATATCAAAAGCTTCAGCAAGGTGTTGTCTCCCGGTTGCCGTATAGCCTGCGCCATCGCAGACGGAAGTGTATTGACCCGGCTTGTGGCCGCGAAATCTACGGCGGATCTGGGGAGTCCGCTGCTTACACAAAAGGCACTGCAATCTTTCATTCAGAATCAGTACGGTGCCTATGTATCCCGATTGAGGGATGAATTGTATTCTCGCTTGTGCGCAGCATCTGAAGTGCTGGAAGAGCATGCTACTATGGGCATGCAATGGCGCTTGCCAGAGGGAGGACTCAATCTGTGGCTCCAACTTCCGAGTAACTTGGATATGCGTGAGTTGCATCATCAGTCACTTGCTGCAGGGGTCTCTTTCCTCCCCGGTTCCGCCTGTTATGTAGGGGAGATGGATACACCAAGTCTGCGTATCTGCTTCACTGTAACAAACGTTGAGCTTTTGTGTGAAGGACTTCGTGTACTGTGCCAAGTCATTGACAGAGTAACACCTGGGCAGGGTGGGACAGTGGCGGACAGGCTACCGCTCATATAATTTTTCGGACTATGGACATACATCCAATCCACTTTCGATCTGTTGCAATAGGTTATAGTATCACCAGAAAGGGAGTTGGTTTTGAAATGAACCATTACTGTCCACCGCTTTGCCCGATTGTCTGTGACCCGATCCAGGTTGTTGAGGATTATTACATCCCACAAATCGTGCCTGTAATCCACCCGATTGAAGTGATCAAAAAACATCACTGTGTTCCGATTCATCACCACATGTATCCTGTTGTTGTCAAAGAAGAAGACCCTTGTTATGTATCCAGCCATAATCCGAAGAAAAAATCCGTGAAAAAATCAAGCAAAGCCCGCACAACTTCTCGCAAACGCTAATCGCAGCGGGTGCCCCGGGGAATTGGATATAAACCAAAAAGAGCAGCGTACGCCCCGGGGCGCAGCTGCTTTTGTATTTTTTACAGATTATCCTCATTACGCTTACTGCGTATACTTTTTCATCGTATTATCCATTTGTTGTCTGACATGTTGCGGCCAGAACTGCAAAGGAGCGCTGTTGCCTGATGCGGCTTGCAGTGCCTTATAGACATCGATTTGACCATAGCCGAAATACTTGTCGTGACCCGGATCACCGAGGTCAATAACACTTTGGCGCATCAAATCCATCACTTCCGTGTTGGTCAAGTCCGGGTTCAACGAACGAATCAAACCTGCAAGTGCCGCTACATGAGGGCTGGCCATGGACGTTCCAGACAAGGCCGCATACTGATTGTTTGGATAGGTACTGGCGATACTGGACCCCGGAGCCATCACATCCACATAGTCTCCGTAGTTGGAATAGGAAGCTTTGCTCATATCCGGGTCCGTAGCAGATACGGCAAATACTTCCGGATAAGCAGCAGGGTATCCTGGACGCTCTGTATTATCATTTCCCGTGGCTGCAATCAGGACGATATCCCGGTCAAAAGCGTATTTAATGGCATCATGAAGAAATTGCGCATCAGCATAATTGCCTAGACTCATGTTGATAACTTTGGCTCCATGATCGGCTGCCCAGATGATGCCTTCGGCAACGGCATACGTGGTACCAGAACCTGAGTTGTCGAGTACTTTAACGGGTAGTACCTTGTTATACCAGCTCATGCCTGCTACGCCTTCGTTATTGTTGACAATAGCGCCGATAATGCCTGCAACGTGTGTCCCATGTCCCACATCATCCATAGGTTGGCTTCCGGGCTCGACCACATTATAACCCTCAAGGAGCTTGCCCTTCAGGTCAGGGTGATTCATATCAACCCCCGTATCAACTACTGCTACGATGACATCTTTGTTTCCCTTGGTAATATTCCAACCTCTGTTTGTCTCAATCGCAGGCAGGTTCCACTGATAATCGGAGAACAAAATGTCATTGGGTATCGTTACATCTGTTTGTTCAGTTACAGTATCATTGGTTAAATACATATAGTGGGGCTCCATATAGAGTGGATTCCATTTGCTTTCGAAATAACTATGCAATTGTTTGTAACTCATGTGTTCTGACCGAAAAACATACGTGTATCCCAGCTTGCGCGCAGATTGCGCTCTCAGATCGGATTTAATAATACGCATATCCCGTTCACCGGGATCTTGGCGAAAACGGATGACGATTTCATTTTCATAAAAATGACTGGCATTGGCATTATCATGTCCAGTTTTCACTGTAATTTCGTTAAGCGTATCCGGGTGAACAGACTCAATTTTGAACTTACCCTCACGCGGATAAGGGATCATACGCAGATTTTTGCGCTGATGTTGTTCAACAGCATTTAATACGTTCTGACTGAACAAGGCAATTACAGCTCTTTTGCCATCTTTGGAGGGTTGCCCCATAACAAAATATTTTTCCTTTCCCAAAGGAAAAGAAGAGGATTCAAAACTTTGACGTTTGTTTACCGCTTTTTTGGCAAGATTGAACGAATGTTGAAGCTTCTGTTGTTCCAACTTGCTTCCTTGTGTAGAGGCCTGATCAAAGGGCTTATTAAAAGAGCCATTGGTATTCATGAGATGAATGGATCTGATATGTTCATGTGAACGTTGGAGATCATTCACATATCGGCTAACCTGCGCAGCATTCATTGTGGCGGTTTTCTCCAGCATGATACTGAGATGTTGCTTGGCATCCATACGGGTCAGAAGATCGGTTGCTTTGACATCCTGCACTTTCAGACGCTGCTTACTCGTGTGCTCTTCATGAGCAGAGTCGGACAGGGCACTTGGCTTAGGTTCTGGACGATTGGATGTTGGAAGCAAGAGCGTCAGGGCGAGTGCTCCTGCACCAGCTGCAAGGGCCCAGTTAATCCATTTCGGTCTGGACATGGTGGATGGAACCTCCTTCGTTCATTTTGGACAATCATTAACAGTGCTTCGTCGTTGTCACTGGTTATATCTATCGTTAGAAAAAGCGGATATTTTTATGCAGGCGAGTTCGAGTCTAACTGCGGATAATAGGCATGTTTAACGGCAGAAGCGGAAAGCATGATTAAGGGATACCGCTCGTCATCTTTTTATGGTAGGATTATAGCTGAGAATTCAAAGGTCAGGGGAAAACCACCGTTGGCCGACCTATATGTAAGGACTTATTTAAGGGGGAGCTACCTTTATGTCAGCAGCCAATGTACAGAAAACATGTGAGTCAACTAGGGAAAAGTTAAAACCGGCTATCGATCGGATTGAAAAATTTTTGAATGAGAATGCTTTGCCTGAACTGGATCAGAATCAGACGGAAGAATCAACAGCCTTCTACAAAGGATTTCTTTCAGATCTCCGTCATTTGCTCGTTTTTTCTGAAGTTTCTTACGAAAAACTTGGCGTTGTGCTGCGTCGTGCCAACTTTGATGTCGATTTTGCCGAAAAGGCTCTTTATAATACGTATCATCAATGCGTAAACAGCTTTTTCTATCCCAAAAATGAATGTTATTCCGAAGACGGAAGATACGCTTACACAGGACAAGATGCCATTCGTTTCCGTGACAAGCCAATCCGTGCAGTACGGGATGTCATTCTTGAGGTTTCCAAAACGTACGAAGAATTGCGCGATGATCTGGCATATTATGAAAGTGATTACCTGACTCAGCGCCGTATGCAAAATCAACGGAATCACGCCTAATTAACGTTTAAACCTTAATATGAAATTGGACGAAACCGCCCTTGTGGCGGTTTTTTTGTGTTTTTAGTGAGAATCAGACGAGGTGTGATCATGTCATCATCTGGCATTTTGACGGGGAATATCAGGTTTGTGGCGGGGAGACAATAGTAGTCGAGGTGATAAAAAATGAGCCAAGACAAACCAATTGTCAAATGCAGCGTCTCCAACTGCAACTTTTGGGGAGAAAACAACTTCTGCCACGCTGATGCCATCATGATTGACATTGACCAACATGCCACCCGTCGTCTGCATGAGGAATTTGCCGGTGAGACATTTGACTCCGATCACCATGATCACGCACGCACATCCTCTGCAACATGCTGTCACACGTTCAAACCCAAGTGAGCAGTCATCCCTATTCATAACGGAGGTGCTTCCCAATGAAAAATGATGATAATAAGTTTAATATTGAAGATCGCCCTGAAACCAAGGGTGACGGTGAAAAACAGCGTATGCGCGTCGATTATCCCAGAAAAGCACATCGGGAAGAATATGGGGCAGAGGTCGCTCCTCCGACTGTTGTAAGAACTGGAGGTACCGAACGGGCAGAGCCTGTACCTGAGAAACATGAGGCAGACCGCGTCATGGAATCAACAGGCAAGGTCGCGGGTTACATGGGACTTGCCTTCGGGATCGCGTCTTTGTTCATGTGGTCAATCGTACTTGGACCGGCCGCAGCCGTACTGGGTTACTATGCATATGTGAATGGTCGTAAGACAGCGGGAGCTTGGTCCATTGGACTGGGTATTGTAGCCACGCTGAGTTATTTTTTCATGATTCCATTTGCTCGCTAACGTGTAAAATGGTTCATTCAAAAGCCTTCTGTTCTCACCCAAATGTGGTGAATTACAGAAGGTTTTTTTCGTATATGCGCAGGTTAGGTGGGAAGATTCATATATTTTTTTGAAAACAATGGAACCTTGCTGTAAAACGATGTAGAATAAGGTCATAATACGCTTAATTATACGGGAGTGGGTATAACTCATGCAGATTGATCCAAGCGGATCGCGGCAGTTGTTGGAACTGCAATTATCCAATGTGAATAACCAAACCAGTGGATCACAATCGGATGCTGGTTCAACAGTGGATTTCGCCAATGTGATGGACGGGCTGTTAGGCACGGGTGCCAATTCGACGAGCAATACGGATTCCACCGCTACGGTCTCCAAAAGATCCAGTGATGGTTTGTTGTGGCTGCAACTCGGAAGCACGTACAATCCGGATATAAATACGGCAGGATCGTCCTCTGTCCCCAATAACATCGTTGAGTCTTTATTATCTTCATCCAATACAGGAATCGTGGATTCCGGTGCATCTGTACCTACGGATTATGAATCTTTGATTGCCGAGGCAAGTTCCAAATACGGTGTTCCTGAATCATTGATCAAGGCCGTCATTGACACAGAATCTAATTTTAACCCAAATGTGGTGTCCTCTGCCGGTGCCAAAGGGCTCATGCAATTAATGGATGGCACGGCTGCAGGGCTGGGTGTGAGTAATTCATTTGATCCTGCCCAGAACATTGATGCGGGTACGAAGTATCTTTCCCTTCAGCTCCAGCGTTTCGGTGGAGAAGTGAAGATGGCGCTTGCTGCATATAATGCAGGACCTGGCCGTGTTTCACGTCTGGGTGTGTCGAGTGATAGCGAACTGATGAGTGTACTTAACCGTCTGCCTTCCGAAACTCAGAATTATATCTCCAAGGTGGAGAAGGCACAGTCGAAGTATGTGATCTAAATTCACAGAAAGACATTTGCGATAACAATGATAGGCAAGCCAAGATCAAATGTGGGAGCAGTAGCGCTTGAAACGCCTGTTCCCGGTTGGTCTTTTTGTGTTGTACGGGTATCATGTTACAATGCTCACTGTAGGTTCATGAACGAAGAGATAAGGGAGGTCTAACCTCATTTGAAATATTTTGATTATGCTGCAACCACACCTCCCCATCCGGATGTAATTCGTACGATGGCCGAGATTATGGAAACACAATTCGGTAATCCGTCCTCCATCCATGGGTATGGAGAGCGTGCTCATCAGTTGCTGCGTCGTGCACGATCCGGCTGTGCTGCGGCTATAGGAGTTAAGCCTGAGGAGATTGTATTTACTTCCGGTGCGACCGAGAGCAATAATCTTGCGATAAAAGGTGTGGCATTACGTTATCAGTCACGGGGCAAACACATCATCACTACGGCTACCGAGCATGCCTCGGTGTATGAAAGTTTTATGCAATTGCAGCAGTGGGGATGGGAAGTGACATTACTACCTGTGAATTCCGATGGAGTGGTCAACGCTCAGCAGGTTGTAGACGTGATCAGGCCCGACACGGTGCTCGTGAGTCTGATGCATGTAAATAATGAAACAGGAGCCATCCATCCGATTGCAGAAATCGGCAAACAGCTCAAAAAGAAAGCACCACGAGTGCTTTTCCATGTGGATGGTGTTCAAGGCTTTGGAAAAATGAAGGCTACACCTGTCGCTTGGGGTGCAGATCTGTACAGTCTGTCTGCTCACAAGATTCGTGGACCGAAGGGAGCAGGTCTCCTGTATGTGCGAAGTGGAGTGGAACTTACGCCACTATTGTCAGGAGGATCACAGGAGCAGGGCCTAAGAGCAGGCACAGAAAACGTGGCCTTGCTGGTAGGCATGGCAAAGGCCATGCGGATGGCAGCAGAAGGGCAGGTTGATTTTGCCCGACGTACAACGGTGCTCCGTGATCGACTGATGGAAACGATACGTGCCATTCCTGAATTTGAATTGAACAGTCGCACAGAGGGTGCACCTCATATTGTACACTTCTCCTATCCCGGGATGAAGGCAGAAGTGGCGCTGCACACCTTGGAGCAACTTGGTGTAACCATATCGACCCAATCTGCCTGTTCTTCGCGTTCGGCTGAACCGAGTCGGGCTCTAATTGCGATGGGCAGAGATGCAGCTTGTGCTGGTGGCGGATTGCGTATTAGTCTTGGAGATGAACATACAGAAGAAGATGTAGCCTTGCTTGAACAGGCTTTACATCAGATGGTGGCGCAGTTGCGGCCCCTCGAAAGGCGGATGTAATGGATATGAAATATGATATGCTGCTTCTCCGTTTCGGAGAGTTTATGTTAAAAGGGAAAAATCGTGCCCGATTTGAAAAAACGATCATTACACAGGTGAAAGCTTTGCTTAAACCTTATCCAGGAGCGAGCCTTCGCAAAGAATATGGCCGTGTCTATGTGGATCTTGGCGGTGAATCACATACTGAACTGATTAAGGTGCTGAAGCGGGTATTCGGTGTGATGTCAATTAGTCCAGTTAAAGTTACACCATCAGAGCTTGATGAGATTGTGAAAACAGCAGTTGCGTTTATGGACGAAAGGGAAGACGAATTCAAAGAAGGCACCACATTTAAGGTAAATGTAAGGCGGGTATGGAAGGAGTTCCCGAACTCTTCCCATGAAATGAACCATTTGGTCGGTTCCCCGATCCTTCGGAAGTTCCAGCAATTGAGTGTTGATGTTCGCCAACCTGATATTGAGCTGAGAGTGGAAATTCGGGATCAGGGCACCTATATTTTCAACGAAACCATTCCGGCAGTAGGTGGGTTTCCGCTGGGTACAAATGGCAAAGCGATGGTACTGCTATCAGGTGGGATAGACAGCCCGGTGGCAGCCTGGTCTTCCATGCGCCGTGGACTGGAAGTGGAATGTGTACATTTTTACAGTTACCCGTTCACAAGCCAACGTGCCAAAGAGAAAGTCATTGATTTGGCGCGTGCCCTTGCTGATCATGCAGGAACAATCAAGCTGCATCTGGTTCCATTTACGGAGATCCAAACGGCATTTACCCAGCTGGGTCAGGACAACCTGATTATTACCCTGATGAGACGTTCAATGCTGCGAATTGCCTCCAAACTTGCCGAGCGTGAGCGGGCACTCGCACTGATCACCGGGGATAGCCTGGGCCAAGTAGCGAGTCAGACTCTTCCGAGTATGAATGTCATTGGTCGTGCGACAGATCTGCCACTTTTGCGACCACTGGTTATGATGGATAAACAGGAGATCATAACCCTGTCCAAACAGATCGGAACGTATGACATATCTATTTTGCCATATGAGGATTGCTGTACTCTCTTTGTGCCAAAGTCACCTTCAACCAATCCAAATCTTCGAATTGTGGATAAAATTGAATCAACAATGAGCCATCTGTCAGAATGGGTGGATCAAGCGGTGGAACAAACTGAAACGATCACACTGCACGCGGGTGAAACTTCTGTGGTAACGAATCAGACGGGCGACAATGGCATGAAGGATGACTGGTTCTAAACTCAATAAAAATTAGCATGGCTGACATAATAAGGGCTATGTTAACTGCAAAAAAGGACTGTCCGATGAAATATCGTTCAGTCCTTTGCTGTATTCAGATGAAATTTTTAGTTTGAATTAGCCTACGAATAGGAGCGTTGCTGTTCCCCGCCAGATCCCTTGTGGCTGGAACTGCTGGAGCGTTTGCGATAACCTGCAAAGACTACGCCTGCAATAACGACAACGATGAAGAGAATGCGCAATGCCGGATGTTCAGTAAAGTAAGGCAAGAGTCGCCGTTCCTCAGTGATCATATTAGAAGCCGTATACCCCAAAACAATGGCTCCGACATAGATGATCCAAGGAAAATGATTAATTAGCTTGATAAACAGGGTACTGCCCCAGACGATAATCGGTACACTAATCAGGAGTCCAAGGATGACAAGCACGAGATGCTGCTGCGCTGCTCCAGCAACTGCAATCACGTTATCTAATCCCATGGCTGCATCTGCGATCACGATGGTACGAATAGCGGTCCACAAGGAAGTTCCCGCCTGAACATCATTGTGTTCATCTCCCTGATCCGCCAATAATTTATAGGCAATCCAGATCAGAAGTATGCCTCCCACAAGCAAGAGCCACGGAACTTTAAGCAACCATAAAACAACAACTGTTGCTAAAATTCGAATCAAAAGTGCGCCGCCAGTTCCATATAGAATCGCCTTTTTCTGCACGGAAGGGTGCAAATTTCGAGCTGCGAGACCAATGACGATGGCATTATCCCCAGCCAGAATTAGATCAATAAAGACAACGTTCAGCAAAGCCAGCCAGAATGTGGGACTAAATAGCTCCATGAGATATGTCACTCCTTATATACGGTTCAATCATTAAGAATAGCATGGACAACTCTGACATACAAGTTAATGTGGGGGGATGAGGACATGGATACGCTATGGCTGTTAACTGAAATTTTAATGATCAATCTGGTATTGAGTGGAGATAATGCGGTTGTTATTGCGCTTGCCAGCAAGGATCTTCCACCAATACAACGTAAAAAGGCGGTATGGTGGGGGGCTTTTGGTGCGGTAGTGTTACGCTGCGTATTAACCTTTGTAGCGGTATTATTGCTGGGAATTCCCTTTATCCAAGCAGCAGGTGGGCTGTTGCTACTCTGGATTGCAGTAAAGCTGCTGCTTCAAAATGATGATGAAGTACATATTCGAGAAGTTTCTACGACCTGGAAAGCCATTCAAACCATTCTGATTGCCGATTTTGTAATGAGTCTGGATAACGTTTTGGCCATAGCGGCTTTGGCAGATGGAGATTTGGCTTTAATTGTCATTGGTATTGCAATCAGTATCCCCATCGTCGTATGGGGGAGCGGGTTAATTGTTGGTTTGTTGAAGCGATTTCCGATTCTTGTATTCGCCGGAGCAGGCATCTTAGCCTTCACAGCAGGTGAGATGGTGATGAAAGACCCCAAGTTAGGAGAATGGCTGGGAGGTATGGCATCAGAGGTGCATACGCTGCTACCCGTAGCAATGGCTTGTCTTGTGGTTGCGATTGGAGGCGCACATAAATTTGTGCGGAAGAACGCATAGTTTAATTTTGGATAAAAGCTTGAACATATGACCGTCTGAACCGTCGGGTTTAGGCGGTTTTGTGTTGAGAGAATACGCTTGTAAATACAACAACCATTGGGCTGGTCATAAGTTGCACATTTTAGGGTAATACAGGTAAAGGACACACGCAGAGTGCGACATAAAGTATAGTTTTTTGCCGAAACATCGGATACACTAGAAGCAGGATTACAGGTTTGAAAATCAACAGTCAGCATGGAATGCGTATCGTTTATGAAGAAATAAAGTACATAGCCATAGTATAAGAGGTGATTGCAGATGAGGATGAGAAATGAAAAAGCGATTGGACTATTTATTGTAGCTGCGGGAATGATTATTCTGCTTGGCAAGTTTGGCGTGTTTGGATTTATTGGTCGCAATTTCTGGCCTTTGCTGATCCTGCTGCCAGGCATCGCCCTTCATGCGTTATATTATGCGCGCATTTCACCATCATGGTCACTCGTTCCTGCCGGCATACTAACGGTGTATGGTGTTTTATTCAGTATTACGAATACATGGGGCGCTGGACTTATGAGCAGGCTGTGGCCAGCATTCTTGCTTGGGATCGCCATAGGGCTACTCGAATATGGAATGGCTGAACGGCGAAGACCGGAATATGTGTTACCTGCAGCTTTGATCCTTGGTGCGGTGTCCATCCTATTATTCGGATTTACCTTGCTGCAAACGGGAATAATCTATGTACTTGCTGTCCTTTTGATCTTGGCCGGAGTCTGGTTATTGCTTGGGCGAGGACGTCAAGGGAGAGGCTGGTAACATTCCCAGTGGTCTTTTCGTGCGAAATATCTTGATTTTTACCTATAATAAACTATAATATAAGGGATATAGACATGCGTCGGGATATCACCGACGCTTATTTTGTGAGTAACCTGCGAAATTGCGGGAAGTTTAGTAGATAAGAATTGAAATTGGAAAGGATATGGATACAAACCATGCATTCAAGAGAACACATTCGCAATATTGCGA
This sequence comes from Paenibacillus sp. PK1-4R, assembly GCF_030369595.1. Classification (NCBI taxonomy): domain Bacteria; kingdom Bacillati; phylum Bacillota; class Bacilli; order Caryophanales; family Paenibacillaceae; genus Paenibacillus; species Paenibacillus sp. PK1-4R. The sequence goes on along the minus strand of NZ_CP126535.1, from coordinate 4,817,627 downwards.
TTATTGCCCACGTCGACCACGGGAAAACTACGCTCGTCGACAAGTTGCTCCAGCAATCCGGTACTTTCCGTGATCACGAAACGGTACAGGAGCGCGCAATGGACTCCAACGATTTGGAGCGTGAACGCGGTATTACGATTTTGGCCAAAAACACGGCTATAACTTATAAAGATTACCTGATTAACATTGTGGATACACCAGGACACGCCGACTTCGGTGGTGAAGTGGAACGTATCATGAAAATGGTTGACGGCGTATTGCTCGTTGTTGATGCATATGAAGGCTGTATGCCACAAACGAAGTTTGTGCTTCGTAAAGCTCTGGAGCATAACCTGACACCAATCGTTGTTGTTAACAAAATTGACCGTCCAGCGGCTCGCCCCACTGAGGTTATTGATGAAGTATTGGACCTGTTCATTGAACTGGGTGCCAACGATCAACAACTTGAATTCCCTGTTGTATATGCTTCCGCATTGAACGGAACATCCAGCATGGATAATGATCCTGCAAAACAGGATGACAACATGATGGCGATTTACAATACCATCGTTAGTCATATCCCACACCCTACCGAAAATGTTGAAGAACCACTTCAATTCCTCGTTACTTTGATGGACTACAATGAATACCTTGGCCGTATTGCCATTGGTCGTGTTAACCGCGGTGTGATCCGTCAAGGACAATCGGTAACGGTTATTATGCGTGATGGTAAGAGCAAAACTGCACGTATCGAGAAACTGTTCGGTTTCCAGGGTCTCAAACGTATTGAGACGGAAGAAGCAGGAGCAGGCGACATCGTTGCCATTGCAGGAATCAAGGACATCAACATTGGTGAAACCATCGCTGATCCAAATAATCCAGAAGCACTTCCAGTTTTGAAAATTGATGAGCCTACACTGCAAATGACGTTCCTCGTGAACAACAGTCCATTCGCAGGTCGTGAAGGTAAATGGGTAACTTCCCGTAAACTTCGTGAGCGTTTGTTAAAAGAATTGGAAACAGACGTTTCCCTTCGTGTTGACGAAACGGATAGCCCGGATGCATTTGTCGTTTCCGGACGTGGTGAGCTTCACTTAGGTATCCTGATTGAGAATATGCGTCGTGAAGGATATGAGCTTCAAGTATCCAAACCAGAAGTTATCGTTAAAGAAGTAGACGGTAAGAAAATGGAACCTCTTGAGCGCTTGTTGATTGATATCCCTGAAGAAAGCATGGGTTCCGTAATGGAGAGCCTGGGCGCACGTAAAGCAGAGATGGTTAACATGGTCAACACAGGTAGTGGTCAAGTTCGTCTGGAGTTCCTAATTCCAGCACGTGGTTTGATCGGATATAGCACCAACTTCCTGACATTGACTCGTGGTTACGGTGTAATGAACCATGCATTTGACAGCTACGCTCCAGTAGTATCCGGTCAAGTGGGTGGACGTCACCAAGGCGTGCTGATCTCCACTGAAACGGGTACATCTACGTTCTACGGAATGATGGGCGTTGAGGATCGCGGTACGCTCTTCTTGGAGCCAGGTACTGAGATCTACGAAGGTATGATTGTTGGTGAACATACACGTGACAATGATATCGTTGTTAACATCTGCAAAGAAAAACAACTGACTAACGTTCGTTCTTCCGGTAAAGATGATACGGTTAAAATTAAAACTCCGATTATCTTCTCTTTGGAACAGGCGCTTGAATATCTGAATGAAGATGAATATTGTGAAATTACACCAAAATCTATTCGTCTTCGTAAGAAAATCCTGAACAAATCCGAGCGTGAACGTGCAGAAAAACAACGCAAAATGGCTTCGAAAGCCTAATAACAACAAAATAATATATATAAGTTAGCATTTGATGGAACACAGAAGTTAACGATGTTACGCACAGTGGAAGTAGTGAAGGGATCGGAATCGATTCTGCAGAAGCGAAGCGTTCGCCTTTATCCCCGGATTTTACCATTGAAAAATGGATCAAAAAAATCTGGGGATAACAGCGATCAAAAGAACGATCCGATACCGGAACGGTCACCTCCGATGTGTGTTTTATTCAGAGTTATCGAAAGGGTTTCACAATAGTTAACTTATATCCTAGCATGAACACGAAAGGAGCTGGCTGTGCATGCAAGCATGGTTCGCATCACACCCGATCGTAGCCTACATCGTCATCTTTGTATTGATTACTTACGTATATAACAAGGTGTTTCGGGTACGTCAGAAATTGCCACTTGGTAAGGAAATCGTTCTCTATATTTTGATGGCGATGGGCACATTCATGCTTCTTATTTTTCAGATTGACAAGCTGCCCATCATTCAATGTTTGTTGGTCGCGGTTGGTTTGATGTTGTTAGTGAGAGTGCGTTATTTTATTGAAGGTCGTCAAAAGAAAAAAGCGGAAGCTGCCGCTCGAAACTCATAAATCCTGTCTTGTACAGACCATCCGTTTTCCTTAGGGAAAGCGGTTGTCTTTTATTTAGACAAAAACAGATGTGATAAAGGTGTTGAAGATATGAACTCAAATTCGAACGGACTGCCTCCACGGAGACAGGCACCAACGCAATCCGGTGCTTCTGGATCGAAGAATGGCAAGGGCAAGCAGCCTAAGAAGAAAAAGAGAATGAATGCTTTTGGCAGAATCCTTTTAAGTCTATTGGTTATTGCCATTGTGGTAGGCGGTGGATATGCGTACTGGGTATACAATCAAGTCGTGGATACAGGTATCGATAAACCGGTACCTCCCGGGATGTCAGCCACAACCAAACCGATCACGATGCTGTTATTAGGCACAGATAACCGTCCTGAAACTGGCACATATCTCTCGGATGTTGTTATGGTGGCTTCGTTGAATCCGGAGACCAAGACGGCAACCATTGTATCTTTGCCTCGAGACACGCGTATTCAATTGGATGGGTACAAATCCAACAAGCTGAATTCCTATTATCCAAGATTCAAAGCACAGGAAAAAACCACTGGCAAAAATGCAGAGGATCAGATGAAAGAAATGATGGGCAAGTATTTGGATGTAGATATTAATTATACAACCGTCCTGAATTTTCAGGCATTCCGTGATGCTGTCAATGCCGTGGGTGGCGTGGATGTGACTGTGGATAAAAATATGTGTTATAGAGATACAGCCGATGGTACAGATATCAATCTGGTCGCAGGCGCGCAACATCTCGATGGTAAAGCAGCACTAGATTTTGTTCGTTACCGCAAATCCAATTGTAATCCAAAGACTGATGAATCCAATGACTTTGATCGTAACAAACGTCAAAACCAAGTGCTGAACTCCATGCTGGATCAGATGAAATCTCTTGGGGGCATTACAAAGATCAGCAAAGTAATTGGTGCAGTTGACAAGAACATGACGACAGATGTGGAATCGGAACAAATGAAAAACTTTATCTCGACGTATTGGAACATTTCGACCTCGGATGTGCATTATACTCCGGTTACCGGAGAGTGGAGAAGTCCATATGTGTATATTAATGAGACGGAACTCGCCAATGCCAAGCAGGCTTTACAAGATACTCTTTCAGGTAAAGTAATGGCTTCACCTTCAGGCGAATAACCTTCATTCTTTTGGGATTGGAAGCACGTTAATCGGTATGCTATAATAACATAAACCAAGTACAAGAATTGCATAAAGAAGGTTAGGGGGCTGGTTGAATGTCCGAAGCCGTCACACAATTAACTGAATCTCTTTTACAGCAATTCAAGAATGAGACCTTTGTGCTTCTGAGCACAGTGGATGTAGAATCCGGAGGTCCGACTTCAACTGCCATCTCCTGGATTTATGCGGAGAATGCTTCTACTTTTCGTGTAGCGATCGATCATCGTTCACGTTTAGTGAATAACATGATTACTAATCCGCTCATTACGGTGACTGTCTTTGGAGAAGAGACGGTGTACGCAGTGAACGGACGTGCTGCGGTACGACAAGATCCGCTGCAGGACGTTCCATTTAATATGTGCTGTTTCGACATTACAATTGAAGCGGTGAGGAATGCTCTGTTTTACGGCGCTCAATTGTCCTCTGTGCCTCAATACGTCAAAATATATGATCAGCGTGCCGCTGAGAAATTAGATGAGCAGGTTTTTGCTGCCATGAAAAAAGCCTAGTGAGAGATCACTGGGCTTTTTGTTGTCTTTTGTCAGATGAATGCAGCTGCTGCATTTGTTGTTTTTGATTCACGTTTTCATCCGGATTTTGACGGACTTTGACGTCTTTCGGGAGTTGAGGGATAATTCGTCCCACCATGTCAGCAAGTTCTGAAGCAAAACCGGAGATGGGGTGCCCTTGACGAATATGTTCACCGATTTCTTTAATTCGTTCAGTGACATCTGCATCAGCAGTAACGATGGAATCTACACCTTCGGGGTCTTTGCGAAGTGCCTCGGCAACAGCGTACTTAATGGTACCAACCCGAGCACGTTCCAGTTCACCATCAACATCGATGCCAACTACGGCTGTATTACCGAGTATGACGCAGTTCGCATCTTCAACACCTTCCACTTGCTTGGCAAGGGCTTTAAGGTGATTGATTCGTTTTTCATTGGGCATCCGGCCACTCTGTGCATCATCCGCAATGTTGGTATCATGGACTTCACCTGTATTCTCATTGAGGCGGTCCAAACGTGAAGGATTCATCCGATCTTCCTGTGCATTGAGCATGTGAGATCCTTTCCCTTGATCTTGCTGAGTTGTTACATTTCCTCCGTAACCTTTCGCATGTGACCCTTGATTCGGCGAAGCGCTGCGTGTGGAACTGTTGCAACCTGTAAGTATAAAGATCAGAAGCAGCGTGCAAACCCATATTTTCATAAATGTTCATCCTTTCTCGGAGTTTTTCAGAATGGTTGACAATTATTTTGCCCTAGTCGAATACATTTATGTATGGGATCATGATTGTCCATGCCGCTGCTGAAAGATCACACTATCCATGCCTTTAACGACGCCGCTTTGGAGGGGATTGAATGAAAAAGATTTTTGTATTGGATACCAACGTGCTTCTGCATGACCCCAATGCCATATTTGCCTTTGAGGAACATGAGGTAATCATTCCCGCGGTTGTACTGGAGGAGATCGACTCCAAAAAAAGAAATGCCGATGAAATTGGGCGTAATGCCCGTAATGTATCCAGACTGTTAGACGGATTACGTGAGCTGGGTCACTTGCACAGTGGGGTACCTTTGGCTAATGGAGGTAACCTGAAAGTAGAGCTGAATCATCGGAGTTTCGTGAAAGTTCAGGAAATGTTTGGTGAAGTGTCCAACGATAATCGCATTTTGGCTGTCGCACTGAATTATCAGATTGAGGAGAATGAAAAGGAAGTAGTCGAACGTCAGGTCGTGCTTGTCAGTAAAGATGTACTTGTGCGTATCAAAGCGGATGTACTTGGTCTGTTCACACAGGATTACTTATCAGATCGGACGGCAGGACTCAGTGAGTTATATCCAGGTTATACGGCCCTAAAAGTTCATCCGTCAGTGATTGATGAGTTTTACACATATCGTTTTTTACCAATCAAACCGTTACAATTGTCTTATTCGTTGTATCCGAATGAATTTGTCATTCTCAAGGATGAGATGGGAACCAATAAATCGGCTTTGCTTAAAGTGAACACAGAGGGAACCAAGCTGGAGCCGCTTTTCCTCAGTAATGACAATGTCTGGGGCATTAGCGCACGTAACGCACAACAACGCATGGCACTCGAACTGCTTTTGAATGATGACATCCCGCTTGTTACCATCACCGGTAAAGCTGGAACAGGGAAAACCTTGCTTGCACTTGCAGCAGGTCTGCTTAAGGTAGAGGATGATCATAAATACAAAAAACTGTTGATCGCTCGCCCTGTTGTTCCCATGGGGAAAGATATCGGTTACTTGCCTGGTGAGAAGGAAGAAAAACTTCGTCCATGGATGCAGCCGATTTATGATAATCTGGAGTTTTTGTTTGACACCAAAAAAGCTGGAGATATCGATAAAATTCTAATGGGGCTTGGCAGTATTCAGGTGGAGGCTTTAACGTATATTCGTGGAAGATCGATACCTGGACAGTTTATCATAATTGATGAAGCCCAGAATCTCTCCCGCCATGAAGTGAAGACCATTGTATCAAGGGTCGGTGAAGGCAGTAAGATTATTTTGATGGGAGACCCTGAGCAGATAGACCATCCGTATCTTGATTCTGCCAGTAACGGCCTGACGTATATCGTGGAACGGTTCAAGCAAGAGGGAATCAGCGGACACATCATGCTCGAAAAAGGAGAACGGTCCAAGCTGGCACAGCTTGCAGCTGATTTATTGTAAAATTAAGGGGATTTATTTCCCGGAAAATGTTGTTATTGAAGCCGGCTCCTGGAGCCGGCTTTTTGCTGAAAAAATAAGTAAGCGTTATTACACAGAACTCGATATGCTCGTATTATGCAAAAATCCGAAAAAGTGTTTTTCGGCAGGGTAGGACAAGAGTACTACTTATTTGTTACAATAATTGCTGCAGGAAAAAACTAGGTGAACAGGGAGGGAAGTTAATGAAGCGTAGACATCAGGTTGTTTTGTTCGCGGTATTGCTGCTTTCGTTAACGATCTTGTCACCGAGTTTTGACTTTAGAGGTTCACAGCTCAATCAGGAACGCGACCAGGAGAAGGATACCTTTCCGGGTTCGTTGTCCCGTAATGAAGATGCTCAAGCTCCGCTGGAGATTGTAGTGGCCATGTCGGATGAAGAGTTTCAAGCCTTTCAAAAAATAGCTAAAGAAGTTGCTGCTTCCCAGCTGGTAGAAATTAATCTTCGGAATGAGAAGCCGGATACATATAAGCATGTTTTGGATCTTGAATTTTCACTGGGGGAGAACGGTGATGTTGTTCTACTTGATAGTGAGGAAGTGCAATACTATGCCCAAAAAGGGTACCTGTATCCGTTAAACGGAACAACATTATCGAAGTCGCTAGGAGATACGGTAGTTGGGTTACGGGGAATGACAGAGTGGAATGGTTATCAGTGGGGAATGCCTTTTGATTTTGATCCGTACATTCTGGCTGCACAATCTTCATTTCTGAAGAGAGCTGGTCTGGAGTCATTACCTCGAAATAAAGATCAGTGGGTCAAACTTACTCAACAAGCCATTACGGAAGGCATCCCTTTAATTACAATGAACATCAATGATATGTACGGGACAAATGCGTGGCTGAATCATTTGGAACCGAGAATGGCACCAGATCAAGTTAAACGAACACAAATAGATTCGCAAACGGGGGATCTTCAGCAGGGGATTCAGTTGATGAATCAGATTCAGCCCCTTATTAGGCTTGAGTCTACCAATCCAGGGTTCTTTCCAACTGCTGACCAAAACGACACACCGATGGTTGTATCATTGTTATCTCAATTATTGAATGCGGATCAAGCGAGTACAGTTGATAAAGATTCTTTGGAGCGGATTTCTTTGGAAACCTTGGAAACTGTAAACTCCAGAAGCCTTGTCATTACTGCGGGTTCGGTTGAGGCTGAGGAGGCCAGTAGATGGATTGAAGGAATGACCTCTGCTACGACACAGCTGAAATGGTACCAACAGGTCAACCGGTTGCCCGCAAAGCAACAGGAGCTGGATTTGGAGTCTGAGAAACTCGTTGGACCTTATGACATGACAAAGGGACAATCCTGGTTCTCAACCACCCAAGATGTCCCCGCTGCAACGACCAAAAGTCATGCTCTAATAACTCGTTTTCATAAAAAAGTACAACAATTCCTAAAGGGAGAAATTACAGCGAATCAATACGTAGACAGTATTAGAACGACGAACTAACTTTAAGTTCGTGTTCAAAAAGTCTGGTTTTCAACTTCGATGCTGGTGATGCCAATAGGCATCCTTCGTAATCAAAAGCGGACTTTTTGAACAACTCTTTAAAAGGATATAGCTAGTTTTACTTCCAGTATGCCTTCACTTGTTGAAACATCGGTTGCTTTGACAAACGACAGGATTTTCTGTGGATAGAAGCCAAGGTCAAATTCTCTTTCCAGCATTCGGCGAGTAGTGTCTGGTAGTTCAAGCTGGTTGAATACAAGTTTGTCCACATGAAAACGAATGGAGTTTTGGGGTTCATTTTCTACCGTATAATGTCCTTCAATGCTTAATTGCAATTGATCCCGCTGACCGGAAGCTATAATCTTATCCTGGTTAAACTGAAAGGCAAAGTCTTCAAAGATTGGATTTTGGGAACGCAGAAATGCATTAAGCTCATCCTGCCCAATTCGAATCGTATACGTTGTTCCAGTCGTGGATATACCTCCGTTTTGTTTTTGGATAAAATCGGGCAGGTTCTGCATGGCAGATGACAATGCTTTGAAATATCGTTTCACCTCATAGATGCCGATATTCTCCCAATAAAGGGTCAGTTCATCCATCAGTTTCTGAATCGCTGCCGCATCTCCGCTGGTGGCTATTTGGGCATCCATTTCTTTTTGCAAGGTGACTACACGTTCCCGCTGGTTTTGAAGATTAGTCTTCATTTCGGTTAATTCTGTTGTAGTCTGATGAATCTGAGTGGAAGTCTGTTGCAGGGTGTGATAACGGTCCTGATACTTGTCCAGCACAGCTTGATCCCGTCCGATAATAATCTGGTAATAATCATACAGTACAAACAGGTCTTTGAATGACCTGGCTCCCAGGACCGTCATGAGGAGGCTGTCGCGTTCTCCTGTGTAGTAAGACCTTACTACAGCTCCGGCCCGATCTTGCTGAATATGTATCTGTTCTTCCTGTTCCTGAAGCTGGACGGATAATGTCTCGTATTGTTGAGCCAGCTGCTTCTGCCTTTCGGCGATGCGTTCGATTTCGTGATCGATTTCAACGATGGATAGACTTTTTTGCAATATCTCACGTGTATCCTCAGGTGAAGACTCTCCATAGGCATGGGCTAAAGGTAGCTGGAGGAATAAAATGATGCATAATATAAAGGCGGCAATGCCGTATTGACGTTTCACCGATCCATTCTCCTTTCCACTTCTTAAATGACAATCGTACAGGCTTGTTGTCTTCCAGACAATATATGAAACAAATACGTGAAATATCCTTAGTGGTTACATAACACCACGAACAATCATTTAGTCTGAACACAACAAAAAAGCAACCCGACAGATATCGGATCACTTTGATGCTGCAGGTGGATTAGAGCGGCAACCCCATTTCGAATACGGTCCAGTAGCTGAACCCCGTGAATGTTACGATCATATAACCCCAGAAGAGCAATATGTACGTTCGCTCGGTAAATTTCAAGTATCCCAAAATGACAAAAAACGCAGTCTGCAGGAAAAAAAGCAAAGCCATTTCGACCAGATCTCCCGCAAAAGCCATCAGGCCAATTGCAAGCGTGAAGAACCCGAGTACCCGAAACATGCGTGCCACGGTAAATCCTCCTCTCCTAAGTACGTTCATAGATTGTCTACACAACATTATACCGGGAAAGGAAAAACGTGTAAACAAATTTGGATATGAAAGCGAATTCTTTTTTTGCTCAATGTAAGTATAGAGGGATATGTTTTACGTATGTCACGTATGAGCAAGCCTGAATGTGGAAATACATTTTAGTATGAAATCAATTCTATGAACTCTATGAGAGGCATAAGAATGAATGAAGCAGCTTTTATACCTAATTCACATACCGGGCTTCCGGTAATGCGGACGGTTATTTTAGGATGTTGTTAGGAGGGTATTATAGCATGACTGCAGTGAGACAGGATGCTTGGAGTACAGAGGACGATTTGATATTGGCTGAGGTTACTTTGCGTCATATTCGGGAAGGCAGTACACAATTGGCCGCTTTTGAAGAGGTGGGCGAAAAAATAGGCAGAACATCTGCCGCATGCGGTTTTCGCTGGAACAGTTGTGTACGTAAAAAGTATGATTCTGCCATCAGTAACGCCAAGGCGCAACGACAAAAACGAAGTTATCTCAGAAAGCAACCAGCTATGCTCGGACCGCAGGTTGCAGCATTGTCTACACTGGACACTGAAGAACATCTGTACAAATCAGATGGGATCTCAGACGATTCATTATCGATGGATGCAGTAATCCGCTTCCTGCGGCAATGGAAGGGAACAGTGCAGGAGAGTAATCGTCAACTCAAGATGCTGGAGAAGGAGCTTCGCGAGAAAGAAGATGAATTGCTTGAACTACGTCTTGAGAATGACCGTCTCTCCAAGGAAGTGAATGAAGTACAGACGGATTACCGTGTGGTGAATGACGACTACAAAGCTTTGATTCAGATTATGGATCGGGCTCGCAGACTCGCATTTTTGTCCGAAGAAGAAGAGGAACTTAAGACACGTTTCAAGATGGATGCCAACGGGAATCTGGAACGAATTGAATAACAAGTTCAGACGTTTGATTTGTGAAAGTCAGGTATGAACCCGCCACACCTCCGTTACACAACGGCAGGTATGACGGGTTTTTAGTTTGGTGTTTTTGTTCTATTATAGATAATAGAAGAGCAACTACTGAAGCGGAGAGGAGTGCATCATATGATCATTGACATCGTAGGAGCGGGGGCACTGGGTCTTTTGTATGGCGGGAAACTGCTGGCGTCAGGTAACCAGGTCAGATTTTGGACGAGAACAACAGCTCAGGCTGACCTCCTCAGCCATAATGGAGTAACCATTGTGGAACGTGGCGAGGAGATACATATTCTACCGGATCAAATACAGGCGAAACCTATAAGTGAGCTGGCTGACACATGGAAGAACACACCAGGAGAATGGTTGCTGCTCATGATTAAGCAGACAAGCATTGATGATTTCATTCATGAGATTAGTCCATTACAAGATCATGTGCTGAATATCGCTTGTTTCCAAAATGGGATGGGCCATCTGGCAAAACTTCAAGCAGCTTTGCCAAAGTCGCTTCTGTGTAGTGCGGTTACAACAGAAGGTGCGAAGCGCACACAAAGTCAGGTAACTCGTGCAGGTACAGGTGAAACCAGGCTGGGGAGGTACAACATACATATAGTAGCTTCTGCCTCTATAGAGAAGGAGAGAACATTTACTCTGTCGGGATCGTTGCAGCAGGCAGGATTTGACTGTACAGTGTCGAATGAAATCGATAAGCTGATATACAGGAAACTATTGATTAATTCAGTCATTAACCCGCTTACGGCACTATGGCGAATCCCTAATGGAGAACTGATCGTCAAGGAAGAACGAAAGAGGCTAATGCGCCAGTTATATGATGAAGTATTGTTAATCTACTCTGCAAGTGGAATATGTTTGGGTCAGGATATGTGGGATCAACTTATATCGGTCTGTCGTTCTACTGCCACGAATACTTCCTCCATGCTTGCAGATGTTCTCGCTGGACGTGTTACAGAAGTGAGGTCAATTAACGGTCATATTGTAAGAATGGCACAGAAGTTGGACCTTGTTGCACCTACACATGAAATACTGCTTCATCTGATTGAAGGAATGCAACCGGAAGGAGTGAATTAATGGGACTTTTTATTGTGTTGAGCATATTGCCCTTTTTTCCGTTCTTTCTTGTTTATTGGGGAATGTACGTATGGAAAAAAGACAAACGGAACGCCATGCGGATGGCAATGGATGTAACCACTTTTTTTCTTGTTTTTTCAGTATCGGCGTTATTCAACTTAACATTTGATTCGAATTTTGGTTTTTATCTGACACTATTACTCATACTACTAGCACTTGGATTCATCGGAGGTGCGCAAAATCGACTAAAGGGGAAGGTCGATGGGGGGAGAATGTTCCGGGCCGTATGGCGCATGGCCTTCATCATTATGAGTTTCGGGTATGTTTTGTTTACTTTATTTGGATTAATTAGATACTTCATGCAACAGATGTGAGGTTACATAACGCAAAAGGGCTAAAAAATGTGTCGATTTTGTCGAAAACTGAAAAAAACATTACTTTCTGAAAAAGTAATGTAGATTTTTTTGACCGGTGGTTGTATAATCTATAAACATATAAACCATATCAATTTAGGGGGAACGTGTTAGATGAAAAGGAAAAGTCTATTAGTCCTTTTGACGCTGATTTTGGCGTTCGGTACCGTACTTGCAGCGTGCGGATCGAAAAACGAAGGCACAGGTAACACCGATACTGGTTCTGCAAGCGAAGGAAATGGTCTTGCTAAAGATCAAATTCTGAAAATCAACCTGTCAGCTGAACCTCCTACGTTGGACCCGGCTCAAGCAAAAGACAGCCAAACCAACACAGTTTTGAAATTCTTGTATGAAGGTCTTGTACGCATCGATGCTGATGGTAAAGAACAAGCGGGCGTAGCTAAAGACTGGACAATCTCCGAAGATGGTTTGAAATATGTTTTCAACCTGAACCCGGATGCTAAATGGAGCAACGGTGATGCAATCACTGCCGAAGACTTTGTTCGTTCTTGGGAACGTGCTTTGAAACCGGAAACAGCTTCTCCATATGCATACCAATTGTACTATATTAAAGGCGCTGAAGGTTACAACCTCAGCAAAGATGAAACATACAAAGGTACTAAAGTCACAGATTTCTCACAAGTAGGCGTTAAAGCTACTGATGAGCACACATTGGAAGTAACGTTGGAAAACCCAACACCTTACTTCTTGGGTCTGACAGCATTCTACACGTACTACCCAGTACATGCATCTGCTGACACAAATGACAAATTCTTCACAGACTACAAAAACATGATCGTTAACGGACCATTTGTAATGGATCAATACTCCAAAGGTCAAAAAATTGTTGTGAAGAAAAACGATGGTTACCATGCAGCTGCCGATATTAAATTGGCTGAAATCGATATGTCTCTGACGAACAGCAGTGCTTCCGAACTGCAAGCTTACAAATCAGGACAATTGGACTACACTGGTGCACCTAACGGTGAAATTCCATCCGACCAAATTCCTTCTGTAAAAGCGGAATTGCCGGACGAGTTCAAAGCTACTGGTATTGCAAGTACGTACTACTATCAGTTCAACGTAAACGAAGCACCATTTAACAACGTTAAAATCCGTAAAGCATTTGCAATGGCAATTCAACGTCAGCTGATTGTTGACAAAGTTACACAAGGTGGACAAATTCCAGCATTCGGCTTTGTACCTCCAGGTATCCGTGGTGAAAACGGCGAATTCCGTGATGAGCACAAAGACGATTACTTCACAGAAAATGTGGAAGAAGCTAAAGCATTGCTTGCTGAAGGTATGAAAGAAGAAGGTTACACAACATTGCCAGCTGTTACGTTGATCTACAACACTAGTGATGGTCACGCGAAAATCGCTTTGGCGGTTGCTGACATGTGGAAACAAAATCTTGGTGTTGATGTGAAAACAGAAAACCAAGAGTGGGGCGTATTCCTTGAGAACCGTCAAAACCAAAACTTCCAAGTAGCTCGTGCAGGTTGGTCTGCTGACTACAACGATCCATACAACTTCTTGGAAATGTGGACTACTGGAAACACAAACAATGATTCCAAATTCAGCAACGAACAGTATGACAAAGATGTTAAAGACACTGTAAAATCTGCTGATCCAGCTGCACGTATGGCTGCATTTGCTGACGCTGAGAAAATCCTGATTCAAGATGAAATGGGCGTTATGCCAATCTATTACTACACTAACGTATCTTTGACCAAGCCTTACCTGAAAGGCGTACAACTTGATTTCAGTGGAGCTATTGACTTCACACGTGCATATCTGGAAGAGAAATAAGTTGTTCTGAAGTCTAATATGAATACTTCGGGATATATATGTGGAATTCCATATATATCCCGATTTTTTGTATGTGCACCGATTTTCCTTATAATTCTTGAAATTTCCGATAAATGGATTGGACTTTATTTCTGTCTAATTCTACAATCGATTTGTATACAAAATATTGTTTGTGGAGGTGTGCAAGGGTTGGTTAAGTATGTGTTGAAAAAACTATTATTTATGCTGCTATCGCTTTTCATACTCGCATCTGCAACCTTCTTCCTGATGAAGGCTATTCCGGGTGACCCTTTTACATCCGAGAAAAAAGTATCGCCTGAAATTCGGGTTTTGCTGGAACAGAAGTATGGATTGGACAAACCGATGTATGAACAATACCTGAAGTATATGGGTGGAATCCTTAAGGGAGATTTCGGAGTCTCAATGAAATATCTCAATCGAGATGTAGCCGGAATGATCGGCGAAACATTCACCGCTTCGCTGAAGCTTGGAGTGTTTGCAATTGTTATCTCCATTATCGTGGGTGTTTTGCTGGGGCTTATTGCTGCAGTTTACCATCGTAAACTCATTGATGATATCACGATGATCCTCGCTGTTATAGGTATAGCTGTTCCGAGCTTCTTGCTTGCGTCACTATTGCAGTATCTCTTTGCTACTAAATTAGGCTGGTTTAACGTTATGGGCTTTGATGGTCCATTGGATTACGTTCTTCCGGTTGCAGCGCTATCTGCATCTCCGATTGCTTTTATCGCTCGTTTGACGCGTTCGAGCATGCTTGAAGTCTTACATGCAGATTATATCAAAACAGCTAAAGCCAAAGGTCTGAAATGGCCTGCAATTATGTTTAAACACGTTGTAAGAAACGGTATTCTACCAGTAGTAACTTATGTTGGTCCAATGACAGCGAATATCATCACAGGTTCCGTTGTAATTGAACAGATCTTTAACATCGGGGGAATTGGTAAAGTATTCGTAGAGAGTATCACAAACCGTGATTACACTATGATCATGGGGATTACAATTTTCTATGGTATCCTCCTGATGTTGGCTCGTTTCTTTACGGATATCGCTTACGTGCTGATTGATCCTAGAATTAAGCTGGAAAGCCGGAAGGGGGCATAACGTTGTCTGGCACGAATAATAAAAAGAATGAAACGGCGAACACGAACCTGACTAGTCAGGCAGCGGTAAAACCGCAAGAAAGTGTATCCCTTTTTAAAGATGCCATGTACAGACTTGCAACCAATAAGGCTGCTATGATAAGTCTGGGTGTATTGGTTCTTGTCGTGATTTTCTCTTTGATTGGTCCAACTTCTTTGTTTACAAGTTATAATTATTATTCCAATGATTTGTTGAATGCCAATGCAGCGCCGAGTGCGGAGCACTGGTTCGGTACGGACGAGCTTGGTCGTGACGTGTGGGTAAGAACTTGGGTAGGAGCACGTGTATCCCTTACTGTAGGTTTGGCCGCAGCCTTGATTGACCTTGTTATCGGGGTTATTTATGGAGCGATCATGGGTTTCTACGGTGGACGTGTAGATGGAATTATGAACAAGTTTTCCGAAATCCTCTACTCCTTGCCGTACATGCTTGTTGTAATTTTGTTGCTGGTTGTACTGGAACCAAGTCTGACAACGATTATCATTGCCCTCACCATCACAGGCTGGATCAGCATGTCATGGATTGTGCGTGGTGAGATTATGCAACTCAAAAACAGAGACTTTATTCTTGCTGCAAGGTCCATGGGAGCAAGCACAGGGCGTCAATTGTTCCGTCATTTGCTGCCCAATGCAATAGGACCGATTCTTGTAACATTGACATTGTCTATTCCAAATGCAATCTTTGCTGAAGCGTTCCTGAGCTTCCTTGGATTGGGTGTTTCAGCACCAAGATCTTCACTTGGTTCTATGATCAATGATGCACTTACAGGCTGGACGCTATTCCCGTGGCGGATGTGGTTCCCAGCAGGTCTAATGGTTCTTACAATGCTTGCATTTAACTTGCTCGGAGACGGTCTGCGTGACGCACTCGATCCGAAATTACGTAAATAGAAACAGGAGGTGGGATTATGGAGCCGATTTTAACTGTCAAAGACCTGAGTGTGTCGTTCTCAACACGTTCTGGTGAATTTGATGCCGTTAAACATGTGAGTTTTGAACTTGGCAAAGGAGAGACGCTGGGGATCGTAGGTGAATCGGGTAGTGGTAAGAGTGTTACCGCCCAAACCATCATGAAATTGATTCCCTCCCCGCCTTCGAAGGTCAAAAGCGGAGAAATTACTTTTCACGGGCAAGACCTGCTGAATAAGACAGACAAACAAATGGAAGCGATTCGTGGTAAAGATATCGGTATGATCTTCCAAGATCCAATGACTTCTTTGAATCCTACCATTAAAATTGGTAAACAAATTACCGAAGTATTGCGCAAGCATCAGAACATGTCCAAACAAGCGGCGAATAAAGCGGCTTTGGAGATGCTGGAACTTGTAGGTATTAAAAATGCGGCTATTCGCATGAATCATTATCCTCACCAATTCTCTGGTGGTATGCGTCAGCGTGCCATGATTGCGATCGCGCTTGCATGTCGTCCATCCCTTCTGATTGCGGATGAGCCGACAACTGCACTTGACGTTACAATTCAGGCTCAAATTCTGGATGTCATGAAAGACATGCAGCAAAAGCTGGGAACATCGATCATGCTGATTACGCATGACCTTGGTGTCGTAGCGGGTATGTGTGACCGTGTTGTTGTTATGAAGGAAGGCGAAGTTGTTGAAACAGGAACAACTGCTGAAATCTTTAGTAACCCTCAACATCCATACACCATTAAATTGCTGAATGCTTTGCCTCGTCTGGACGAGCCCAAAAAGGAAAAACCAGCTCCTGCTGGTATTATCAAAGGCAGCAATAAGCCTCTGGTACAAGTGAAAAACTTGAAACAGTACTTTAATTTGGGTAAAGGTAACATTCTCAAAGCGGTCAATGACGTAAGCTTTGATATCTTTGAAGGTGAAACACTTGGCGTTGTAGGCGAGTCTGGCTGTGGTAAATCCACAACAGGTCGTACCATTCTGCGTCTGTATGAGCCAACTGGCGGAAATGTTAACTTTAACGGAACGGATATCTACAAGTTGTCCCCGCGTAAAATGAAAGAAATGCGTAAAGATATGCAGATGATCTTCCAAGATCCATATGCATCTCTTAACCCGCGTTTCAATGTTATGGATATTATCGGGGAGTCCCTCGATATTCATGGTCTGGCTTCCAGCTCTAAAGAGCGTAAGAGACGAGTGGAGGAACTGCTTGATCTGGTAGGTTTGAATCCAAGTCATGCTCTTCGTTATCCGCATGAATTCTCCGGTGGTCAAAGACAACGGATCGGGATTGCACGTGCACTTGCTGTAGACCCTAAATTCATCATCTGTGATGAGCCATTGTCTGCACTGGATGTATCCATTCAGGCGCAGGTCGTTAAATTGCTTGAAGAACTTCAGCAACGTCTCGGCTTGACATACCTGTTTATCGCGCATGACTTGTCGATGGTTAAACATATCAGTGACCGTGTCGCTGTAATGTACATGGGTAAAGTGGTTGAGCTCGCAGAAAGTGAAGAACTGTATGCGAACCCTGTCCACCCTTATACCAAAACATTGCTCTCAGCAATCCCTGTACCTGATCCGGAAGTGGAAGCGAACAAACGTCGCATCTTGCTGCCGGAAGAGCATATGAGCCCGATTCAGAATGGATCTGGTGGTCCTGCAAATGACCCCTACAACCTGGAAAATGCTCAATTGATTGAGGTTTCCAAAGGTCACTGGGTTGCAGAACCTTACGTATAATAGGAATATTAAAGCGATATGCTATTATTGATGTATTAAGAGCCGCCGACTCGTTCGGCGGTTTTTTTTGTATTTTAATCACTTTCTTTTGACGAAGC